>NZ_AP029174.1:0-3716826 GCF_055397275.1 Bdellovibrio sp. HM001 | reverse complement strand
TAGTTGTAACCAACTTTGTGGAATACATATATAGGTGTCTTTGACGTCAGTTAGCGTCGTAAAAAAACCCTGGGGAGAATAGTAATGAAACGTACATACCAACCATCCAATAAACGTCGTAAAACCACTCACGGTTTCCGCGCTCGTATGGCTACTAAATCTGGTCAAGAAGTTCTTAATCGTCGTCGCGCTAAAGGTAGAAAGCGTTTGACGGTTTCTACTGGTGGAAAATAACTCTCCACAAGTTATTAAGCGAAGTTCTGAGTTTCTCTCTCTAAAACAAAACGGGAAAAGACACTGGCCTACAAAGTGGTTGCTTCTGAATTATCAGAAGAACCAGGTGGGTCAGTTGCGTTTTGGCGTAACTGCTAGTCGTAAAACCGGCTCGGCCGTTGTGCGCAATAAGTTGAAACGCTGGACGAGAGAGTATTTCAGAAGCTTCCTTGTGGCGGGACATCCCCTTGAAGCTGACATCAATCTCATTTTTAAACCAATGGATGCAAACTTTTACAAAGGCCTCAGTCATGAGGAATTTGTTAAAGCTTTGGACCGGGGTTTGGAAACTCTACGAAAACACCTCTAAGTATATCTTGTGGCTGTTGATTGGAGCTTACCGAACTCTGGGGACCACTCATTTGGGTGGATCATGTCGTTTCGAGCCTAGCTGCTCTGCCTATGCCCTTGAAGCTATAAAGACTCATCATACACACAGTGCTCTGTGGTTAATAACCAAAAGAGTGTGCAAGTGCCGACCGGGGGGACCTTATGGGTACGATCCGGTACCACCTGCAAAGGGAGTAATCCATGCAACAAAAGAATAATCCGTCGTTCTTCGATCCGAAAACCCTTCTTGCTGTTGCCGCTGTGGCAATCGCTTATTATGGCTGGAATACTTATCTGGCTAAAAAGTATCCGAACTATAACAAACCAAAGACTCAATCTGAGCAAACTGTCGGCGCCACATCGGGCGCAACTCCTTCTGAATCGGCCGCAGCTTCTGCAAATACTGTTGATACAAAATCTGAAATCGTGACGGCGCCGGCTGTAGCGAAAGAATTCCACTTTGAAAATGACAAAGTATCTTTCGTTGTAACCAGTTTCGGTATGGGGTTGAAGAATTACACCATCAACAACTATCAGGATAAAGAAAAGAACAATATCAAACTAGGTGTGTCCCAGGCTGATGGTTTGTTTGAAATGCGCTGGGCAGGGGATGTTAAGCCTCTGAATTTTGATCTGGCTGAACAAGCTCCTGGTCATTATATCGGTACCGCGCAAGTTGGTGAAACAGTTGTAAAAAGAGAGTTGAAGTTCAACACCGAAACCTCCTCTTTCACAAACACGATCTCTGTATCAAATCCAACAGAAGAACTTAAAAAGGGCTTCTCTTTATTGATTCCAGAGACTATTCACACACCCGCATCCACTTCCTTCTTGTTCCCTTCTTATGAACATCAGGATTTCTTTGTTACCCACAGCGCGGGTAAGCATGAGACTGTGAACTTCAGTAACTCCAAAGAGAATGTATCAAAGGACTTTACCGGTGCATCTTTGGTTTCTGTGAGCTCTCAGTACTTTGCGGCGGCTATTCTGGATAAGTCTGATGTTATCCCTGAAGTTAAATTGAATGCCCAGATTAACAACAAGACTGCTATGGCGGAGCTAGTTTACAAACCGGCTCAGATTAAGTCTGAAATGACCTTCTCTGAGATCTTCTATGCGGGTCCTAAATCCATTGATGCTTTAAAAGCAGTGGACCCTGAGATGGCTAGCCTGATTGATTTTGGTTTCTTTGGCTTTATCGCTCGTCCACTTCTTTATGTGATGAAAGCGGCCCATTCTGTTGTCGGTAACTGGGGTTTTGCGATTATTATCCTGACCTTGCTGGTTCGTCTGTGTGTGTTGCCGTTTAACATCATGTCCTTCAAATCCATGAAGGCGATGCAAAAGGTTCAGCCGATCATTCAGGGGCTTCGTGAAAAATACAAAGAAGATCCAATGCGTTTGAATCAGGAAATGATGGCTGTGATGAAGCAAAACGGAGCAAATCCATTGGGTGGCTGTTTGCCGATGTTATTGCAGATTCCGGTGTTCTTCGCGCTTTATCGTGTGATCGGTTCTTCCATCGAGCTTTACAATTCTCCGTTCATCTTCTGGATCACGGATTTGAGCTCTCACGATAAGTTCTATGTGTTGCCGGTCTCTATGGCGGTCTTCATGTATATCCAGCAAAAACTCACTCCGAGCACGATGGATCCGACTCAAGCGAAAATCATGGCGTTCCTGCCTGTGGTGTTCTCTTTGTTCATGTTGCAGCTGCCAAGTGGTTTGACTCTTTATATGGTGATCAGCACGTTGTTCGGTATCATCCAGCAGTATCTGATCATGAGAGAACCGAAAGCTGCCACGGCCAAGGCGTAACTGGCCATTTTTGATTTGAATTTTTATTATTTTATATAGGAGGCAAAATGGGTTTTTTTAGTAAGCTTTTCGGGGGAAAAAGCAAAAGTGCTAATAGCGAAGTAGAAGCACTGGTTGAAAAAACGCTTGAGGGAATCATCGAGAAAGCTCAATTTGAACTTTCTTTTGAACTGTCCACCGAAAAAGACGACGACGGTTCGACAACATTGGCTGTTCAGTTTTCTGGAGCCGATGAAGAGATTCTGAAGGATAAAAAAGGACAGATGTTGGATGCTTTCCAATTGTTCCTTAAGCGCGTGATCCAGCACAATTTCCCTGACGATAAAACAAACATCACAGTGGACTGCGGTGGTTACCGCGATGAATCTGCAAATGCTTTGATTGAGCGTGCAGAGAATCTAAAAGCAATCTGTATCGAGCAAGGAAAGTCTGTTTATTACAGAGCTCTTCCGCCGAAAGACAGAAAAGTCGTTCATCAGTACCTTGCCAAGGATCCGCGTGTGAAAAGCCGCTCTTTGGGTGATGGTCTGTATAAAAAAATCAAAATCTATCCTGCAAAAGGCGGTAACGCCAACAGTTCAGGTAATGAGGAAGCGGCTCACGACTAGTGAGCCCAGGTGGGGCCTATGATCCGCGGAGATCGTGATAAGGATACAATTTGTGCGATCTCCACTCCTCATGGAGTGGGTGGAATCTCTGTCATCAGAGTCAGTGGGCCCCAGACTCTTTCTATCGTTTCGAAAATATGCACTTTTTTGCCTGAACATCCTGAGTCTCATAAAGTTTATTTCGGTAATCTGAAAAATGCCCAGACGGGTGATGAGATTGACGAGGTTTTGGCAACCTACTTCAAACAGGGACGCTCTTTCACCGGTGAAGAAGTCATCGAGATTTCCTGCCACGGAAGCCCTCTGATCTGTCAGACAATCTTAAATCAGCTCATTCAATTGGGGGCTCGAGCCGCAGATCGCGGTGAGTTTACCTACCGTGCGTTTATGAACGGTAAGTTGGATCTGGTTCAGGCCGAATCCGTTTTGTCTTTGATCGAATCGCAAAGTCAGCAGGCAGCCAAGTTGGCTCTTCGCCAGCTGAAGGGTTCGTTGTCTGAAAAGCTAGAGAAAGTGGAAGATGACATGACCTGGATTTTGGCGCACGCCGAAGCCAGTATAGATTTTTCCACGGAAGGCATCGAAGTTGTTGAAGACAATGTGGTTCAGGTTCGCCTGCGCAAAGTTGAAGCTGTTTTGAAAGAATTGGTGGCGACGTTTAAAGTTGGACGCCTTCTGAAAGACGGATTCCGCGTTGTTTTGACCGGTCTTCCCAATGTTGGAAAATCCAGTTTATTGAATTTGTTCCTGGAAGATGAACGTGCCATCGTGACCGACATCCCTGGGACCACCCGCGATGTGATTCACGGCGATACCAGTTTTGAAGGCGTGAAGTTTACTTTTGTGGACACGGCCGGCCTGCGGGATCAGGCAACAGATCTGGTTGAGCGCATTGGGATTCAGAAAAGCTATGAAGCGCAGAATGAATCCGATGTGGTGTTCTTCGTTTTTGATATTGAAAAGGGGTTAAGCTCTGAAGAGTTGCTGATCTTGGATTCTTTAGAGCCTCAGAAGACCTATATTTTGGCTAATAAAACCGACAAAATTGGGGGGTCTAAACCCCTGGAAACTGTCGAAAAAGCCCTTAAAAACAGTAAATTTTTCCAAAAAATTGGCGACAGCCCGGCTTTCTTCACAAGAAGGGTGTTCTTTGTCAGCGCTCTTGATAAAAAGGTGCGTTCTGAAGTGCTCCAAAGCCTGGTGAAGGAATTTGCGGACTTGCAGGTGGAAAACACGGTTTTGATTTCCAATGCCCGTCACTATGAAAACCTCAATCGTGCTTTGGAGAACACACAACGTTCTCAATCAGTTGTGGATCAAGGCATGGGCGCTGAGTTTTTGGCTCTTGAGCTTAAAGAAGCTCTCATTGCGATTCACGAAACTTTAGGGAAGCGGTTTGATGATCAGATCATGGACCGAGTCTTTAAAGAGTTTTGTATCGGGAAATAAATATGGCGAATAAAAAGTATGATGTGATTGTTGTCGGTGCCGGTCATGCGGGTATCGAGGCCTGTTTGTCGTCGGCGCGTTTGGGTTTAAACACTCTGATGGTGACCACAAACACGGATCGCATCGGTTATATGAGTTGCAATCCTTCCATTGGTGGTCTTGCCAAAGGGCACATGGTTCGTGAAATCGATGTGCTGGGTGGACAGATGGGTGTTGCAGCTGATGAAACCTGCATCCAATACAAACGCCTTAATGCCTCCAAAGGTCCCGCAGTTCGTGGGACGCGCGTGCAGAATGACAAACATCTTTATTCGCAGTTTCAAAAGAATGCCCTGTTCAATCAACCGAATCTGGAAGTTCTTCAGGGTGAGGTCAAACGCCTGATTCTTGAGAAGGATCTGTGTGTGGGTGTGGTTCTTCAGGATGGCTCTGAAATTTTCGCTAAAGCGACGATCATCACCACTGGAACTTTCATGAACGGAGTGATGCACATCGGTCTTCGCCAGGAGGCGGGTGGCCGTGTGGGTGATAAACCATCCATTGGTTTGTCGGATCAATTGGCTCAGTTCGGGTTTGAAGTAAAACGACTGAAGACTGGGACGCCAGCGCGTCTTTTGAAGGATTCCATCGACTGGTCAAAAACGGTTCCTCAGGGCGGTGATGAAAAGGTTTATCCTTTTAGTTATAAGTCCTCTGACAAACTCAAACTGCCGCAGGTGTTGTGTTACCTGACTCGCACGACGGAGAAAACCCACGAAATCATCCGTGGGAACCTGGATAAGTCCCCGATGTATTGTGGAATTATTGAAGGTGTCGGACCTCGATACTGTCCGTCTATCGAAGATAAGATCACTCGTTTTGCGGAAAGAACCAGCCATCAAACATTCCTGGAGCCGGAAGGTCTTTCCACGGATTTGATTTATCTCCAGGGCATTTCAACCAGTCTTCCGGAAGAGGTTCAGGATCAGTTCTTGAAAACGATCCCGGGACTTGAAAATGTCAAAGTCGCTCGCTATGGCTATGCTGTCGAATATGATTATATCGAGCCCACTCAGATCTGGCATCGACTGGAAACCAGAACGATTCGCCAGCTTTTCCTAGCGGGTCAGATCAACGGCACCTCCGGTTATGAGGAAGCAGCTGCTCAAGGTTTGATTGCCGGTATAAACGCGGCTCATAGTATTTTGGGTCGGGAAGAGTTCATTTTGGGCCGCGATCAAGCCTATATGGGTGTGATGATCGACGATCTTGTGACGAAGGGGACGCGTGAGCCGTATCGTATGTTTACATCTCGCGCGGAGCACCGCCTTGTTTTACGAGAAGATAATACTATCGATAGGTTGAGTGATATCGGTATGAAGTTGGGTCTTGTTCCGGCGGAGTCTTACGAGCTTTTGAGCAAGTTGCGCGAACGCCGTCAGATTTTGCATGATCGACTTCGCAATACGGTTGTTTATCCGACCAAAGATGTGCAGCAGATTCTTGCGACAATACCGACTCCAGCTATGACAAAGTCTCTGACTTTCGAGGAGTTGCTGCGACGCCCTGAGCTTACTAGTTCACATCTGGAACTGCTGAATTTTGAGCTGGATCCGGACCCAAATGTGGTTGAACCGGTCGAGATTGAAGTGAAGTACTCGGGTTATGTAAAGAGACAGATGGACCTGATCGTTCAGTCCAAAAGAATGGAAGAAATGGTTCTTCCAGACGGTCTTTCTTACAGTGAGATTCGTGGTCTTTCTAATGAAGAGAAAGATAAGCTGCAACGCGTTAAGCCACGGACCTTAGGTCAAGCTCAAAGGATAAGTGGTGTTAATCCTTCGGCCATTCAGGCTATAATGATCCATCTAAAAGGTCATAAGAAGATCAAGGAGATGGATCTTGAAGGACAACAAGGAACAGGAAGCGCCGATAATACACTGGCGCATTGATGAGTGGTTTCCCGATTTAAGTCCAGATTTACGAACTAGACTAAAGACGTATCATGAAGAGCTGATTAAGTTCAATCGAACGGTGAATCTTATTTCACCCAAGACGCTCTTCGTGGCCGATGCGCTTCACTTTGCGGACGCCATTCTGGCCTCTCAAGTAATTTATAAGGCAAATCCTAAGATCGATAAGATTTTTGATTTGGGAAGCGGTAATGGCTTCCCGGGGATGGTTTTTGCCCTCTTGTATCCGCAGGTTCAGGTAGTTTTGATTGAATCAGATATTAAGAAGGTTGAGTTCCTAAAGCACCTGGCTTCCTTGCTAAAAGTGTCGAATTGTGCGGTCGAACACAGAACTGTAGAATCGATGCCGGATAACTCTATGCAGTTCGTGATGGCTCGTGGTTTTAACTCTATTTCAAAGGCCATCATGCTTGTGCGCAAAAGCGTCCCAAAGGGTGGTGCTTTTTATCATCTTAAGAGCGAAGAGTGGGGGATTGAGGTGGGAGAAATCCCGACTCAGCTTTGCTCTATTTGGTCGCCTTCGCTAGTGGGGGAATATAAGCTTCCGGTGGGGGCTGTGAAGTTTTCCGTGGTAAAAACGGAGAAAATCGCCTGAATGTTCCACGTGGAACATGTCTAATGACCCCCGGCCGCTGGTTCGGGGGTTTTTTCTTGCCCTAAACCGGCTTCTTTCATTCTTTCTTTTGCATCCCAGGTTCTTTTTGCGTTTCTAAGGCGTTTTTCCGTCTGATAGGAGTCCCACTCCTGGGGATCAGGCCATGGATCACCTTTTTTAAATGCCTTGGAATAAGATTTCTTAGCCTCGCGCTTGCGGGCATCGACTTTTAACTCAAGATACTGCTTTTCCTGCTCCAGCCGGACAATTCTTTCTTTCGACTCGCGCACACGCTTTTGAGCGTACTTTATTTGACCTGTTTGAGGGACTACGTCAGACAATTCCTTTTCGAACCCTTCTAAGTTCTTCTTTTCTGCTTCCAGAAGCTGACTTGTTTCTGCAGCGTTAGCTTGAAGATCATTGAAGATCGGATCCTTCAACTCGGGGTTGGGATCGGGTTTGTTGCAGGCAACGAGGCTTAAACTAAGGATGATCAGACAAATTATTCGCATAAAAACACGTGTTCCACGTGGAACATCGGAAAAAACGCATAAAAACATAAGGTGTGGCGCGAAAAACTGGTCTTTATTCTTGAATGTTCACGCGATTCGAGCGACTTTTTCTACTCAAGGAGGAAAAATGGCAAAAACAATCTGCATAGCGAATCAAAAGGGTGGTGTTGGTAAGACAACGACGTCTGTAAACCTCTCCTCTGCCTTGGCTTCTCTTGGTAAAAGAGTTCTTTTGATCGACATGGATCCACAAGGTAACGCCTCCAGCGGTTTGGGTATCAAAAGATACGAAAGCCAGGATGCGAATAGCTACCATGTGCTTATCGGTGAGAAAACTCTTTCAGAGGCTACTCAAAAAACTTCCAATCCAAATCTGCAAGTATCCACGGCTAATCCTGATCTGGTGGGCGCGGAAATTGAATTGGTTGATATGCCGCAGCGTGAATACCGTCTAAAACAGGCGATTGCCACTGTGGCTGATCAATATGACTTCGTGATCATCGATTGCCCACCATCTTTGGGGCTTTTGACTTTGAACTCCCTGAATGCGGCGGACAGTTTCTTGGTGCCTCTGCAGTGTGAGTACTATGCGCTTGAAGGGCTTAGTCAGCTTTTGAATACGGCAGGACTAATCAAAAAGAATTTGAATCCTCAATTGCATATCGAAGGCATCGTTCTGACGATGTTTGATATTCGAAATAATCTAAGTCACCAAGTTGTGACCGAGATTAAGAACCACTTTGGCGAGAAAGTATTCAACGCCATCATTCCAAGAAATGTACGCCTATCCGAGGCACCAAGCCATGGTCAGTCCATCTTCGAATACGACAGCAAATCCATTGGCGCAACCAGATACCTAGAGCTTGCCCGCGAAGTGATCGCCCGTTCCGAGGTGAAAACGACGTCCGAGGCGGCTCCACACGCAGAACAGATGGCATAAGAGGGGAATAATAAATGTCTGATATTGCTGTTGAATCCTCAAACAATAAGAAAAAGGGACTGGGCCGAGGCCTTGGTTCCTTGTTGGGTGGGCCAGCTCCGGCGGCCGAAGCTCCAGTGGCGAAGTCCCCAGCTGCACCTATTAATAATGTGAACTCCACGCCAGCTCCTGCACCAGCAGCTGCGCCTCAGGTAGTCGCAACACCCGTTGCCCCTCCCGTAGATCCTGAGAGCAAAATCTGGAAGGTTGCTATCGACAAACTTTCGCCAGGCCAATATCAGCCGCGTAAGCAGTTTGATAAAGAACCCCTGCAAGAGCTGGCTCAATCTATTAAAGAGAACGGAATTCTTCAGCCAATCGTGGCGCGCAGAACCGCTTCCGGAAAACTGGAAATTGTCGCAGGGGAGCGTCGCTGGAGAGCGTCCCAACTGGCGGGCTTGCATGAAGTTCCAGTTATCCTGAAGAATTACGATGACAAACAAGCGTTGGAACTGGCGATTGTTGAGAATATCCAGCGTGAAGATTTGAATCCCATTGAGGAAGCAGAAGGTTACTCCCGTCTGATTTCTGAATTTAAATTGTCGCAACAGCAAGTGGCTGAAAAAGTAGGCCGTGACCGTGCGACGGTAGCCAATGCGGTTCGTCTTCTTTCCTTGCCAGAGCCGGTGAAAGAAATGATCTCCGGAAACGAACTTTCCGTCGGCCACGCCAAAGTTCTTCTTTCTTTACAAGATCCAAAGAAGCAGATCGAATTTGCGAAGAAAGTGCTGAACGAAAAAATCGCGGTTCGGAAGCTTGAAAAAATGGTGCAGGCGGTCGTAAAGGGCCAAGAGGAAGTTGAAGAGGCGCCAACTTTTGATTCTAATGTAACCCAGCGTTTGATTTCTGGTTTGAGCGATGAGCTTCAGAAAATGCTGGGAACAAAAGTGAACATTGATTATGCCAATTCAAAAGGTAAAATCAGCATTCATTTCTATTCCGATGACGAACTAACCAACTTGGTAGATAGGCTTAAAGAAGGATGGCAGTAGGACTTTCCCCCGCACTTCAAGAAGATCTTCTTTCTGGTCATGTGACAGCGATCCTTGACCAGGGGACCCATTTCGAAGGAAAGCTCAGCTTCGAGGGGACTGTTCAGATCGGCGGAGACTTTAAGGGGGAAATCTTTACTAAGGACACCATCGTGATCAATGAGGGGGCCTCTGTGACCGCCCAAATTGAGGCCGACACCATCGTTATTTCCGGCCGGGTAGAGGGAAATCTCTTTGCCCGCCGCAGGGTTATCATGCACCCTCCCGCTATATTCAAAGGCACCGTAACATCTCCAAGTCTACGCATTGATGAAGGGGTTGTTTTTGAAGGGGCTTCATACATGCCTAAGTCTTAGGCAGTCCAACATTATCAGTTAGAAATACGCCTTGACCTGTTCTGTCCCCCAATGCTAATCCCGAAGGTCAAAAAATCAGTAGGGATTTCAACCAAATGGACATTTTTGGACAACTAGGTATCAATACCACAGCAGTCATTCAGTTTGTGCTCTTTGCAATCGCCTTGATCTTCTTGAGCAAGGTTGTATTCGCTCCTTATGCTCATGCATTGGAGGAAAGAGAAAGAAGAACCAAAGGCGGGGAAGACCTTGCCCTTGAGTACCAAAACAAATCCATCGAATTGCAGACAGAATACGAAACAAAAGTGCGTGATCTGAATGCTCAGATGAAATCCATCATCGATGCTGCGAAAACTCAGGCAACAAAAGACTATGAGTCTTTGGTTTCCAAGGCGCGCACAGAGTCTGAAGCTCTTGTTCAGAACAATAGAACAAAAATCACCACAGCGGTTTCATCTGCGGCAGCGGATTTGAAATCTCAAACAAATGCTGTGGCAATGGCAATCACTAGCAAGCTTCTTGGTAAATAAGAGAGACACACTATGAAATTGATCTTGAATCTTATGGTATTGTTGGCTCCTGCGGCTGTATTGGCAGCGGGTGGACATGGTGGTGAGGGTATTCCTAAGGTAGTCATGTATCAGGCGATCAATGTTGTGATCCTTGTTGCAGGTCTTATTTACTTCACTAAAGACGGTATTGTTTCTTTCTTCGCGGGCAGAAAAACAGCTTATCTTGAGGCTGCTCAGAAATCTGCTTTTGCGCGTGAGCAAGCTGAAAAAGAATTTGTGGATATCAAATCCAAATTGGCAAATTTGGATCAGACTCGTGAAGAGAACCTGCGCAAAGCACAGACTCATGCAGAAGAGCTGAAGAAGCAAATTTTGGACGAGGCTGCTGATGTATCCAAGCGCATTCAAAACGATGCGGAACTGACTGTGAAGTTGGAAGTTCAGCGTGCGCAGAAGGAACTTCGTTCTCAGCTATTGAAAGATTCTGTCGAGGCGGCTCGCATCGTTTTGACGAAGGATCTTGGGTCAGCAGATCAACAAAAATTGCAAAAAGATTTCATCAACAACGTTGGAGTGTAAGCCGATGAGAGTCAGCGAGATTTCCAAAAGATACGCGAAAGCCCTTTTGGCTGTAGCAAAACAAAAAGGCATCCACTCCCAGGTATTTGGGGAACTGCAAACACTGGTACAGTCTTTTGCGGCCGATGCATCTGTAAAAAATTATTTCGAAAATCCCATGGTCAGCTCTGATCAAAAGGTTGCCGCAGTAAAAGCGGCTTTGTCAGGCAAAGGTGTGTCTGAAGAAGTCGTAAATACACTGGTTCTTTTGGCAGAAAAAAACCGCATGGACATCCTTGGCCAAATGGCGATCGCCTTCCGCGATCTTCTTGATATTGAAGAAGGTGTGACACGCGGTGTGGTTCGCTCTGCTCAGCCTTTGACCGCTGATGCGCAAAAAGAGATCGAACAGAAAATTAACAAAGTTTTGAATAAGAAAATCGTTCTGACGTACGAACAGGATTCCAAACTGCTTGGGGGCGTTGTTGCCTCTGTAGGCGGCTGGACTTTCGATGACAGCATCGACACACATCTTAAAAAATTGAATGAAGAATTAAACAGGAGAGCCAACTAAAAATGGAAACACAAATCCGTGCCGACGAAATCAGTCGCGTTCTCAAAGAGCAAATCAATCAATACAACAAAAAGATTGAAGTAAGTGAAACAGGTAGCGTTCTTTCCGTAGGGGACGGGGTTGCTCGTATCTATGGTCTTGAAAATGTAATGACTGGTGAACTTATCGAGTTCCCAGGTGAAGTTTTCGGGATGGCTTTGAACCTTGAAGAAGGTCACGTTGGTGCCGTTCTTTTCGGTGAAGACCGTCTTATCAAAGAAGGCGACGTTGTTAAGAGAACTAAGAAAATCGTTTCCGTTCCAGTTGGTGAAGCGCTTCTCGGCCGTGTTGTTGACGGTTTGGGTAACGCCATCGACGGCCGTGGTCCTATCAACACTCCTCACAGCCGCATCGTTGAAACAAAAGCTCCTGGTATCGTTTACCGTCACCCGGTTGAAGAGCCTCTTCAAACAGGTATCAAGGCGATCGACGCCCTTGTACCAATTGGACGTGGTCAGCGTGAGTTGATCATCGGTGACCGTCAAACTGGTAAAACAACTATCGCAGTTGACACTATCATCAACCAAAAAGGTCTTGGTGTTCAGTGCTTCTACGTAGCTATCGGTCAAAAGCAGTCCACAGTTGCCTTGGTTGTTGAAAAACTTCGTGCAGCGGGCGCTCTTGAGTACACTACTATCATCGCGGCCAACGCGTCTGACCCAGCTCCGCTTCAATACTTGGCGGCGTACACTGGTACAGCTATGGCGGAATACTTCCGTGATACTGGCAGACACGCTTTGATCGTTTACGATGACTTGACGAAACAAGCACAAGCTTACCGTCAATTGTCCCTGCTTCTTCGTCGTCCTCCAGGCCGTGAAGCTTACCCAGGCGACGTATTCTATCTTCACAGCCGTTTGCTAGAGCGTGCATCCAAATTGTCTGCTGATAAAGGTGGCGGTTCTTTGACTGCTTTGCCAATCATCGAGACTCAAGCGGGTGACATCTCTGCTTACATCCCGACAAACGTTATCTCCATCACTGACGGTCAGATCTTCCTTGAATCCGACTTGTTCTATAAAGGTATCCGTCCAGCGATCTCTGTAGGTAAATCCGTATCCCGCGTGGGTGGTGCCGCTCAGATCAAGGCGATGAAACAGGTTGCCGGTTCCATGAAACTTGAGCTTGCTCAGTTCCGTGCGATGGAAGCTTTCGCAGCGTTCGCTTCTGACCTGGATAAAGCGACTCAACAACAGTTGGCTCGTGGTCGTCGTTTGGTCGAAGTTTTGAAGCAGCCTCAGTATCAACCGGTAAAGGTTGAAGAGCAGATCGTTATGATCTTCGCAGCTTCCAATGCCTTCGTTGATAACTACCCAGAAACTGATGTTAAGAGATACGAAGCTGAGATGATCGAGTTCTTGAAAAACAAGCATGGCGACATCTTGAAAACTATCTCTGAGAAGAAAGCTATCGGCGACGACACTAAAAAAGCGTTGTTGGCGGCTCTTGAAGAGTTCAAAGCGATCTTCCAACCTTCTAACAAGTAATTTGGTGCTTAAATGGCAAGCTTGAAGGATATCCGGGCTCGAATTGAGTCCACTAAAAACACCCAGCAGATCACGAAAGCGATGAAGCTCGTGTCTGCTGCGAAGTTGAGAAAGGCGCAGAATAACATCGTTAATATGCGTCCTTATGCTCTGACTTTGCGTAAGGTGATTGCGGATATCGCTGTGACCAACAAAGTGTCGCATCCGTTGATGGAGAAGAAAGAACAAGTAAAGAATGTTTTGCTTGTTGTTATCAGCTCTGATCGCGGCCTGTGCGGCGCTTTCAACAGCAATATCAACAAATTCACTGAAAACTACTACAAAGAGAACAAGGACAAAGTCGAGAAGATCGACTTCCTGTTCATTGGCCGTCGCGCTCATGACTACTTCGTAAGAAGAGACATCAAGCCTGTTGATTACATCACCAAGCTTGATAAGGACATCTCCTATGAGCTGGCTTCCAAGGTTTCAAATCGTATTTTGAACGACTACCTTGAAGGTAACTACGACGAAGTTCGTATCGTTCACAACGAATTCAAATCTGCGATTTCTCAGGTTGTTGTCTGTGAAACAATCCTGCCGATCGATATCGGCATGACGACTTTCAACACGCAGCCAGAGAAAGCGAATGATTTTGCTGTGGATATGATTTTCGAACCGGCTCCAGAGAAGATCATCAAAGAGCTTCTTGAAAAGCACTTCGAACTTCAGGTTTACAGATGTATGTCCGAGTCCGTAGCGGGTGAACATGGTGCTCGTATGAGCGCGATGGAGAACGCGACGAACAACGCGAAAGAGATGATCAACAAACTCACTCTGACGTACAACAAATTGAGACAAGAAAAAATTACTACAGAATTGACTGAAATCGTATCGGGCGCAGAAGCGCTTAAATAGGGAGCTGAATAATGGCATTCGGTAAAGTAAAACAGGTGATGGGTCCCGTAGTGGACGTGGAATTTGAAGGCGGCGAACTTCCTGCCATCAACTCCGCTCTTCGTGTAACTAATAAATTTATCTCTGACTCTGAGTTCAACCTTGTTCTAGAAGTTGCCCAACACTTGGGTGACGGTGTTGTAAGAACAATCGCGATGGACCAAACTGAAGGTTTGGTTCGTGGTGAAAAAGTTAAAGCATTGGGCACTCAGATCACAGCTCCAGTGGGCCGTGAATCTTTGGGTCGTATCATCAACGTGGTTGGTGAGCCAATCGACGAACAAGGGCCAGTAAACGCAAAAGAACACTGGGGTATCCACAGAAATGCTCCTAAGTTTGAAGACCAAGCGACTGCAGCTGCGATGTTGATGACTGGTATCAAGGTCGTTGACTTGCTGGCTCCATACGCAAAGGGTGGTAAGATCGGTTTGTTCGGTGGTGCGGGCGTTGGTAAAACAGTTCTGATCCAGGAGCTTATCCGTAACATCGCGACTGAGCACGGTGGTTTCTCCGTATTTGCCGGCGTGGGTGAGCGTACTCGTGAAGGAAATGACTTGTGGCAAGAGATGAAGCAGTCTGGCGTTTTGGCTAAGACTTCTTTGGTGTTCGGTCAGATGAATGAACCTCCTGGAGCACGTGCGCGTGTTGCTTTGACTGGTTTGACAGTTGCGGAATACTTCCGTGACGTTGAAAACCAAGACGTTCTTTTCTTCGTGGATAACATCTTCCGCTTCACTCAGGCGGGTGCTGAAGTTTCCGCGTTGTTGGGTCGTATCCCTTCTGCCGTTGGTTACCAACCAACTTTGGCGACTGAGATGGGTGCTCTTCAAGAGCGTATTACTTCCACTAAAAAAGGCTCCATCACTTCCGTTCAAGCGGTTTACGTACCAGCGGATGACTACACGGATCCAGCTCCAGCAACCACGTTCACTCACTTGGATGCTACGACAAACTTGGATCGTGATATCGCGGCTATGGCGATCTTCCCTGCGGTTCACCCATTGACGTCCACTTCACGTCTTTTGGATCCAACTGTTATCGGTGAAGAACACTACAAGTGCGCTCGTGACGTTCAGGCGTTGTTGCAACGTTACCGTGAACTTCAAGACATCATCGCCATCTTGGGTATGGACGAGTTGTCTGAAGCGGATAAACTGGTTGTTTCCCGTTCTCGTAAGATCCAGCGTTTCTTGTCTCAGCCGTTCTTCGTTGCTGAGCAGTTCACTGGCTTGCAAGGTAAATACGTTGATATTAAAGACACTGTTAAGGGCTTCCGTGAAATCCTTGATGGTAAACATGATGCTCTTCCAGAGCAGGCGTTCTACCTTGTTGGTACTATTGAAGACGCTATCGAGAAAGCTAAGAAGCTGCAGGCCTAGTGCCTGCCCTTCCTAAGGGGTGAATATGAAACTAACAATCGTGACTCCGGAAAAGCGCATCCTTGTCGGCCAAGAGGTTGACGAGGTGACTGTTCCAGCATTCAAGGGGGAACTAAACATTCTTCCTGGTCACGCTCCTTTGATCACGACTCTGGAAACAGGCGTGATGAAATGGAAACTCAAAGGAAAAGAAAAGCAGGACATGGCTGTTATCAGCTGGGGTTACTGCCAGGTTTCTCCTGAGGGCGTGAATATTCTTGCGAACATTGCTGATCTTCCAGAAGAGATCGATCTTCAGGCAACGAAAGAGTTCCTGGCTCTTTCTGAAAAGAAGATCATGAACGAATTGATCACAGACGAAGACTGGGCAGAGTTCCAGCGCGACTGGGCTCATGCCAGAGCAAAAATCGAAGCGGCAGAACAACTGCCAGCCAAGAAGTAAGAATCAAAAACGGAGGCCCAAAGCCTCCGTTTCTTTTTTAGGTGTATCCACCATTTCCATACAGAAGAAACTAATCGTTCAGGGCAAAGGTGCCCTGGGAACTTTGCAGGATCTCCTCGCGATACTTGGCGATCTTCCTTCCTGCGTCCTTGTGATTAAAATAAAGCTGAATGACCTGGCGATATCCGCGACTGCGCGGGAACAGGCGGGGGGCTCCCAGATTCACGATAATCAGTTTGCTCTTGTGCTCAGGACTCAGACCACGAATCTGGCGGGCGGTGCGGGGACCGGTCACACCAACAAACAAAGCCGTGCAGCCATGCTTCTTCATCCATGAAGCGATATCGCCGGATCCGGTTCGACTCTGCAAGTGCACAGAGGGCATCTTCGTTCCTTCGGTGAACGTTTTTAAGAAGTCCTTGGAAGGTGAAGCCGCACAGACCTTTTCAGTACTGGCGGGTTTCCGCGGGGCTTTTATCTGGGGAAGGTTGCGCGGAATCAGGCTGGTTTTTAGATTCTGAGAAAGAACCTCGTCCTCAAGGCTGGCATAATCACGCGATGTCAGGCTGTTGCCACTTAAAAGAGAAGGCATCTTTGGGTCCTTGCGATAGACGTTGGCAAAGGCCTTTACACGAAGAATCCGTCTCAGTTTGTTGTCCACGTCCTGGGCGGAAAGATCACCGTCCTGCAGGGCCTTGAGGACGTAATCAAATGCTTTTCCTTGATCGGCAAAAGACCATGTCAGCATCACAATGTCAGAACCTGACTTTAATGCTTTCAACGCCGCGGCCTCGGGCCGCAGAACCTGCTTTGATCCCTGCATCTGCAAGTCATCCGTCATGACAAGACCCATAAACTTTAAATCATGGCGCAGAAGATCTGAAGCAATCCTGCTCGAAAAGCTGGCGGGTTCGCGGCTGGAATCCAACTCCGGATAAATCAGATGTGACATCATCACGGCGATGTTCTGTCCAAGTTTGCTGTACCCGATAAATGGAACCAGATCGCGCTTTCTGAAAGTTTCCAATGGCGTCATATTTTCAACGACAGTCACGTGGGGATCCTGATTCAGACTGCCGGTGCCAGGGAAGTGCTTTGCCGTGGGAATCACGCGCGCCCTCAGAAGACCCTTGGAGTAGGCAACACCAATATCTCGAACCATCTCAGGGTCGGAGCCAAAAGAGCGCACACCAATGAAGCTGGTCGAATAGGGATCTACTACATCCAGAACCGGGGCTAGATTCATGTTAAAGCCCACTTCACGCAGGAACAAACCGGTCTGATGTCCCATTTCCTCTGCCAGCAAAGGTGATTGCGTCTGTCCAAGTGCGAGCGCGTTCGGAGGTGCAGGAGTGATGGGAAGTCGGGAGACAGCACCACCTTCCTGGTCGATGGCGATAAACGGAGGCAATTGGGAATGTCTGTAGCTGGCCTTGTACAGACTTAAATTCAATTCACGGATCTGAGAGGCCGAAGTGATATTGCGTTTAAACAGTAAGAAGGAGCCGGGCTTGTATTTTCCGATAAACGCTTCAAGCTCGGGTGTGATTTCGGTGTAGGGAAAACCCACGATAAAAAGCTGGCCCACTTTTTCTTCGGGGGTCATCTGGGCTATTTTCCTATCGATAATTTTTGCGATCCGATCTGGACCAGCTAGCACAAGGTGGGGAAAAACAAGAATCAGCAGACTAATGCTCAAATTCCTAAAGATTTCCCTGATATACTTGCTCATATATTCAGACTATCACTGTGCCTGAACGAAGGTAGGCAAGATTTGAGAGACAGCATGAAATTGCACCAAAGTCTTAAATCAAAGGTATGTATTCTGCTAACGGTCTTTGTTGGCTTTTCTGCCATGGCTCAGGATCTTGAAGAAGAATTCGAGGCCGTGGAATCTCAAGATGTTATTGGCGAAGAAGCGCCCGTCGCGGATGATGCGCTGGATTTCGCTGCGGAAGAAGAAGCAGCGGTTGAAAGTGAAGAAGCCACTGTCGAAGCTGCTCCCGTTGAAGAGGAAGCTCCGGCTGTCGTCGAGGCTCCTCAAGAAGAAACCATCCCTGTCGAGAATATGGTCGAGGTGCCGCCTCAGGATCTTCCGTTGGTGGAGCTGCAAATTCGACAGGACAACCTGGCACCTTACAAAGAGCGCCGGGAAACTCATGGGGTCTATTTTGGCATGGACTATGAGGCTATTAACTTTAAAAATTTGATCTCGACCCTGGATGGCATGTCTTACAAGGATGTCTTCGGTGAAGACACAGTCAATTTGGTTCAAGCTGGTATCGACTATAAATTCAATTTCACTTTGGGCTCTCTGTCTGCTGGAATTTTCTATGGGATGGGCCGGGTTGATGCGGAAAACTCCCGCAGTCTTGAGATCAGTAAATACGGGGCGGCCTTCCGATTCACAGCAGACATGATTATGAATGAGCCCTATGTGGTACCTTACGTCGGGGTCAATGTCTGGCAGATGGGGATATCCGAAAAAAGTGCGACAGATTCTTTCTCTGCGACAACTCAGCTGGGCTATAACTACTCGTTGGGGCTGTTGATCCAGCTTGATTGGATTGATTACGAGACGGCGAAAGAGACGACCTTTAACTGGGGCTTGGAGAATACCTTCCTGGATGTGTACGCCACACAGTATGCGAAAACAGAAGCGCCGGATGATCCCAATACTGAAACGGACTTTACTTATGGCGCGGGTCTGCGCTTTGAGTTCTGAATCAAATTAAGCGCAAGAGCGCATCGAGCTCATCATGAACAGCAGACCACGTGATCGTGGAAAGCTTGATGTTCAGGCGGTTGTCCGGAGTCAGTGAATACTTTTTACTTTCTCGCACGGCCAGCTGAATGACTTTCTCCGGGCTGAGTTTTGTTTTCTCAGTAAAGATCAAGGACACGGATTTTAAGCCGGCGCTGATATCACGAACACCCAGCTCTTTACACTGACGACGAATCAGCATCAGACCCATCAAATTCACAGTTTGATCAGGAATCGGTCCAAACTGATCGCGCAATTCTTCTTCAATACGATCCAGATCTTCGTTGGAAGAAATATCCGCCAAAGCCTTATAGTACCCCAGACGAATACGGATGTCCTTGATGTAAGAATCCGGAATCAGTGCTGGAATCTTCAGGTTGATCTCTGGATCCAGATCCATGTCCTCAACGGTTTCGCCTTTGGCTTCCGCCAGGGCCTCGTTCAATAGATCCATATAAAGTTCATAACCCACAGAGTTGACGTGGCCGGATTGTTCTTCGCCCAGAATGTTTCCAGAACCACGCAGTTCCAAATCGTATTGTGCGATCTTGATACCGCTTCCCAGGGCGGTATTTTCCTGAATGATCTTCAGGCGCTCTTGCTGTTCTTTGTCCAGCTTGCGATCCCGTGGCATCATCAAATAACAATAGGCGCGGGTCTTGCTGCGACCAACACGTCCGCGCAACTGATAAAGCTGCGAAAGACCAAACAAGTGGGCCGTGTCGATGAACATCGTGTTAGCGCGAGGCACGTCCATTCCGGATTCCACAATCGCCGTACAGACCAGAACATCGATCTCATGATGGAAGAAAGCCAGCATGGCTTTTTCCAGCTCGTGTTCCTCCATCTGTCCGTGAGCCACGCGAATGCGGGCTTCCGGCACGATCTGGCGAAGTTCGTCCACCAGGCCATAGATGGACTCGATGCGATTGTGAATAAAGTAAACCTGGCCGCCACGGGAGATTTCTGCAGTGATGGCTTTGCGAATGGTTTCAGGATCAAACTTTGTCACGAAGGTTCGTGTTGGCAGACGATCCACGGGGGCCGTATTGATCAAGCTGAGATCCCGAATGCCCACAAGAGCCATGTTCAATGTTCTTGGGATCGGTGTGGCTGACAAAGTCAGAGTGTCGACGCTGGTTTTAATCTTTTTGATCTTTTCCTTGTGAGTGACGCCGAACTTTTGTTCTTCATCAATAATTAAAAGCCCCAGATCTTTGTATCCAACGCCCGAACCTAACAACTTGTGTGTGCCCACGATCAGGTCCACCTTGCCGTCCTTCAGATCTTGCAGGGTCTTTTTAGCTTCAGCGGGTGGAACAAATCGATTCAGCACACGAATATCCACAGGCCAGCCCTCGAAGCGCTTTTTGAACGTTTCAAAGTGCTGGAATGTCAAAACCGTTGTGGGCGCCAGCACCGCCACCTGTTTGCGAGCTTGAATGGCAAAGAAGGCCGCACGCATGGCGACCTCGGTTTTACCAAAGCCCACGTCGCCGCAGACCAGGCGGTCCATTGGTTTGGTGGACTTTAAATCGCGACGAATGTCGTTAATCGCACGAAGCTGGTCATCTGTTTCTTCGTAAGGGAAGCCGTTATCAAACATCGCCACTTCGTTTTCATTGATCACAAACGGGGGCCTGTGCATTTCTGCACGTTTTGCATAGAGCTGTAAAAGTTCCGAGGCAATGTCGCGAACGTGGGCTTTTACTTTGGCTTTGGTTTTTTCCCAGGCCGTGCCGCCCAGTTTATCCAGAACACTGGTGGCTCCAGCACCGGAGAACTTCTGCAACTGCCCCACACGATAAACAGGCAGATACAGCTTGTCTTTATCTTTGTAGCCGACCTGAATATATTCAGATTCGACGCCGCCGATATTCATGATCTTGAGACCTTCATATTGGCCAATGCCGTGTTTGACATGCACCACCAGGTCGCCCGGCTTCAGATCACCAAAAGACAGTCGCTTGGCTTGTTTCTGGAAGTCCTCTGCGCCTGAACTTTCGCGGGAAGAGCGTTGTTTTTTGCCGTAGAAGTCTTCATCACGCAGGAAGATGATGCGTTCTTCTTCAAGACGCAGGCTTTCTGCCAGATAGCGAGGCACAATATGAATCCAGGACGGATTGTGATCCTGTTCCTGAAGCCAGGAGTCCCAGCGGTATTCATCATTGTTGGTGCGAACAGCCTTAAGCTCCAGTTTTTCAAAGATCAAAGAAAGGCGATCGATGTGCGACTGGTTTTTTGTGCTGACAAAGATGCGGTAGCCGTCATCCCGCCAACGGTGAAGTTTGTTGGTGGCTGCTTGCAGCCACTGTTCAGAGCCGACGGCATTAGCAAGTCCCAGATTGGTAAAGTCCTGGGTCAGGGCCGTGCGATACTCCACGCGAGTGTCGTCAGAATTTTCCTCTTCAAAATACTCCAAGGACGAGAAATAAATCTGCCGCGAGTTTAGCGGGTAATTCAGATTTTCAAAAACCGTGTACAGATCCTCCAGGGCCGGGCGGATCACATGTCCTTCGCTGGTGCCATAGTCTGCTTTGATTTCCGCCCAGCTTTCATCGGCACATCGGGAAATCTCTACGGGATCCAGGAACCACAGGTTTAAGGCCCCTGGGAAATGGTCCACGGGTGTTGCCAGCTCTCCGTAAAAGTACGGAAGCAAGAATTCAATTCCCGGAAAGGCATTCTTTAAAACCAAAGAGCGCAGAGTTTCTTCAGCCTCTGCCTTATCCACCTTGCGGCCGTCGATAGAGGTGCGCACTCGTTGCAGCAGTCGTTCATGGGTTTCATCGCGGAAAAGCACCTCGCGGGACGGAGTCAGAACAAAGGCAGAGATTTCATCAGCACTACGCTGATCGGAAATCGCGAAGTGACGAAGGCTTTCCACCTGATCGCCGAACAGATCCATGCGGATGGGCTGAGGCTCGGTGGGTGGATAGATATCCACGATGCCTCCGCGAACGGCGAATTGACCTTTGTCTTCAACCATCGGGGCTGCGACATACCCCAATGAACCAAAATATTCGTTAAGATTTTCGGGAAGCTCATCGCCAGCCCGAATTGTGCGGGAAAGATCCTTCAGGATTTTCACCGGCAGTGTCTTCTGCATCAGTGCGTCAGAAGAGGATATGAATATTTCTCCGGCTTTGGCGGTTTGAGCTTTCGCCAAAAAGCGAATGCGATCAGAGACCACCTGTGTGTTTGGATAAAGACCCGAATACGGAGAAACGTCGAAAGCAGGCAGAATATGACTTTGACGACTTGGGTCAAAGAACTCCAGAAGTTGCTGCAAAGTCACAGCATCGCGATGACTGCCGACCACAACAAGATGCGGCAAGCCGTTGATTTTTTTAGAGTATGTTTGTGACAAGAAGTACGCAAGCGCAAGCGGTGACGCTGCCCCGGTCACTTGAATCTTACCGCGAGTTGTTTCGAAGGCCCTTTCCAGGATGGATTCAAGCCTTGTGTGAGTGATTTCCGCTTTCATTTGGTGGGCTCATCTTGCCACGCTTATCGCCTTGTTTCCATTCATATTTCTTGGTTTTCACTGACGACACATATATAACTAATTGAAATCCAAATAATAACGACAACTTTGGAGGGACTAGTGCCACTCGGTGGAGTCATATTCATCGTCATATTCATTGCTCTGTTTGGAGCATTTTTAGTTTGGCTTGCAGCCAACATTACCGGAACGAAACCGGTTTATAACCCCGTGAAGTACGAGCCCTACGAGTGCGGTATTCCTGGGATCGAAAAGAAAGAAACAAAGATCTCTGTTAAGTATTATTTAACAGCGATTCTTTTCATTCTTTTCGATATCGAGATTATCTTCATGTACCCTTGGGCGATTTCTTTCCGTGAATTCATCTCGACAGGTGGGGGCGCCTTCGTCTTCATTTCGATGATGGTGTTCATCGCGATCTTCATCTTCGGGCTCTTCTGGGAAGTTAAATCAAAAGCTTTGGAGTGGGACTAATCAATGGGAATGGGTAAAGATATTTTCGAAATCACCGTGAATGGCCTGAAGTTGGTCGTCATCTTCCTGATGATGGTTCAGTTGGTGCCGATTCTGGTTTGGCTTGAGCGCCGTGGTTCTGCTTTCATTCAAGACCGTCTGGGTCCGAACCGCGTGGGACCATTGGGTTTGATGCAGCTTCTGGCTGATGCCGTGAAGTTCCTGACCAAAGAAAACTTCGTTCCTCAGAATGCAAAAACCTTCCTGTACTATGCAGCGCCGGTGTTTGCTTTGATTCCGGGTGCGGTGGCTTTCTCGGCAATTCCAATGTCCTCTCCAATTCAGGTTGGGACCTTTGAAATGTTTGGCTCTACTTGGGGTCCTTACACTTTCTTGGTTCAGGGCTACGAAATTGGCGTGGGTATCGTCTTCATCCTGGGTGTCAGCTCCTTGGCTGCTTACACATTGTTGATGGCGGGTTGGGGTTCTGGAAATAAGTACACCCTCATGGGTGCTCTTCGTGCTTCCGCTCAAACGATCTCTTACGAGCTGGCATTGGGCCTTTCCATCGTCGGCGTGATCATGCTTTACGGCACGTTCAATCTGACGGAGATGACATTGGCTCAGCAAGGTCCTTTGACCTTCACGTTCCTGGGTCACACGATCGCGGCGAACTGGCTTCCGAACTGGGGTATCTTCTATCAACCGCTAGGGGCGATTTTGTTCTTCTCTGCGGCGTTCGCAGAATCCAACCGTCTGCCGTTCGACTTGGCCGAAGGTGAATCCGAGCTGGTCGGTGGTTTCCATACAGAGTACGGCGGTTTCAAGTTCAACATGTTCTTCATCGGTGAATACGGCCACATGATGATCGCTTCCGGTCTGATGGTTTTGTTCTTCTTTGGTGGTTACACAATCCCATTTGTTTCTGTTGCAGAACTGAATGAGTGGGCCGCAGGTGTTACATCAACAGCAGGCAAGGCAAGTGCTTTGGTGGCGCTGATTCACTTCCTGGTGTTCAACGTGAAATTTGCATTCTTCATGTGGGTCTTCATCTGGGTTCGCTGGACTTTGCCTCGTTTCCGTTACGATCAGTTGATGGATCTGGGCTGGAAGACGATGCTTCCTTGGGCTTTGGCAAACACCATTCTCACAGCCTTTGTGATCTTCATCGCATCTTTGTAAGGAGTTAAAATGACAGCAGATGCATTTCTTTTCTGGTTCTTAGCGTTTGTCACTCTGGCCTCTGGCCTTAGTGTCATTTTGATGTCCAATCCGATCTATTCCGCTTTGTGCCTGGCGATGACAATGGTGGGTATCTCTGCCTTGTTTGTGACCTTGAATGCCTTCTTTATTGCGGGTGTTCAGTTGATCGTTTACGCCGGTGCGGTCATGGTTCTGTTCACGATGGTGATCATGCTCTTTGACTTGAAAAAAGACGTACAGGCCTTCACCAAAGGCAAATTCACTGGGGCGGTTAAAATCGCTTCCGTGGGCTTGTTGGCGGGTCTGGTTGTGGGTGCTATTGCCATGTCCGTCAGCTTGATGGGTGAAAAGACCACCGACAATCCAGTGATGGTCGGCACAGGCATGGAAACAACCAAGGCATTGGGTAACATCCTGTTCACCAAATACATCTTCGGTTTCGAGGCTTTGGGTGTGCTTCTTTTGGTAATCGCAGTTGGTGCAGTTGCATTGGCACGCAGTAAAGGTGGAACACATGAACACTGAGTTCATTACTAATATCGGCCTGACACACTATTTGGTTCTGGCAGCTATGTTGTTCGTTATCGGTATGGCAGGGGTTCTTCTGCGCCGTAACGTGATCGTACTTTTGATGTCTATTGAATTGATGCTGAACTCTGTGAATCTGACGTTCATTGCCTTTAGTAAATACCTGGGCATTCTGGATGGTCATATCATGGTCTTCTTCGTTATGACGATTGCTGCTGCCGAGGCAGCGGTGGGTCTGGCGCTGGCAGTATCCATCTTTAAACGATTCAACGAAGTGAACATTCGCTTCTTTGAGCACTTGAAAGGATAGGGGATAAGCTGTGAATCATTCTCTATTAATGGCAATCCTGATTCTGGCTCCTTTCGTTGGTTTCCTGATCAACGGCGCCAGATATAAAAAACACTCCGGAAATGTGGCTGGTTCCATCGCAACAGTAGCGGTGGCGATCTCCTTTATTTCTGCGATTCTTTTGGTTGTAGACCTCGTCTCCATGCCGGCTGAAGCCCGTCGTATTGCGGTGAGCTTCTTTGAATGGATGGCGATTGATAAATTCAAGGTCAACGCTGGCTTCGTAGTCGATCAAATCAGCGCCATCATGATCCTTGTGATCACAGGTGTTGGTACTCTGATCCACTTGTTCTCTATCGGTTACATGCACCACGATAAGGGTGTGGCGAAGTACTTCGCTTACCTGAATCTGTTCATCTTCAACATGTTGTTGCTTGTCCTGGGCGACAGCTTGCTGGTGATGTTCGTTGGTTGGGAAGGTGTCGGTCTTTGCTCTTATCTGTTGATCGGTTTCTGGTTCACGGACAAGGAAAAGGCAGCTGCCGGTATGAAGGCCTTCATCACCAATCGTATCGGGGATGCGGCGTTCTTGTTGGGTATGTTCGTTCTGTTCATTACTTTCGGAACATTGAATTTCTCTGAACTGAATGCCTTGGCTCCGACAGTGGTTGAGTCCTCTTGGTTGGGGGCCGTGACTTTGGGGACTTTGTTCCTGTTCATCGGTGCGACCGGTAAATCTGCACAGATTCCATTGTACGTTTGGCTTCCAGACGCGATGGCCGGTCCAACACCGGTTTCTGCGTTGATCCACGCGGCGACGATGGTGACTGCCGGCGTATACATGATTGTTCGTCTGAATCCGCTCTTCATCATGGCTCCGAACACGATGATGGTTATTGCGATCATCGGTGCGGCGACGGCTGTGTTTGCGGCGACAATCGGTATCACACAAAATGATATCAAGAAGGTTTTGGCTTATTCCACCGTGTCCCAGCTTGGTTATATGTTCCTGGCAGTGGGTGTGGGGGCCTTCGGAGCAGCGATGTTCCACTTGATGACTCACGCCTTCTTTAAAGCTTTGATGTTCCTGGGTTCTGGTTCTGTGATTCACGGAATGCATGAAGAACAAGACATCAGAAAAATGGGCGGCCTGAAAAAGTACATGCCAATCACGCACATCACATTTGTGATGGGTTGGCTGGCAATCATCGGAACTCCACTGTTCTCTGGCTTCTTCTCTAAAGATGAGATCCTGGCTTATGCATTCCATTCTCCAATGGGGTCTCCGATCCTTTGGGCGGCGGGTGTTGTGGGTGCTACTTTGACGGCATTCTATATGACTCGTTTGATGGCTTTGACCTTCTGGGGTAAGAGCCGTGTTTCCCCTGACGTTCACCCGCATGAGTCTTCCGCGATCATGACAATTCCTTTGATCATCCTGGCGATCCTTTCTGTATTTGCCGGTTGGATCGGGGTTCCGCATGTTATCGGTGAGCACTTGGGTCACATGCCAAACTTCTGGGAGCACTGGTTGCACCCAATGATTTCTCCGATCCCTGGTTGGACTGCATTTGATGCAACGACTGAATGGATCTTGATGGGCTGCTCAGTGGGCCTTGCGACAGTTTCTGCCATCGTGGCTTATCAGTTCTACGTGAAGTCTCCAGAGACTCCGAAGAAGATCGCTGAAAGCATCAAGCCTGTGTACAACCTTGTGAATAACAAATACTTTGTGGACGAGGCGTACTTCGGCGGAATCATTAATCCTTTGGTAAACCTCAGTAAGAACACTTGGTATTATATCGATGTAAACTTCATCGATAAAATGACCTTCTGGGCAGGCGATCTTGTGCGTGGCATGGGGTCCTTTGCGCGCTCTGTTCAAACTGGAAATATGCAGCAGTACGCGATGTACATTGGCATTGGCGTGGTTGTAGCCCTTTCATTTGTGATCATGAGGTAATGTATGATCCTAAGTAGCATTGTTTTCCTACCTCTTTTATTCGCACTTCTGATCGCGATCTGGCCAAAGGCGAATACCATTCGCCACTTGGCTTTGGGCTTTTCTTTGATTGAGTTCCTGGTCAGCCTTTCCATCTTCAAGCACTTCGACGCTTCGGCGACAGGCCTGCAGTTGGTGGAAAAGTTCATGTGGATTGAACGCTTCGGTATTCAATACTTCATGGGGATTGACGGGATTTCGTTGTGGCTGGTTCTTCTGACCACGTTCCTGACCCCGATCATCATTCTGGCTAGCTGGACATCCATCACAGAACGCGTAAAAGGCTTCCACGTTTGTTTGTTCATCCTGCAAACAGCCATGCTGGGCACATTCCTGGCGATGGATGCGGTCTTCTTCTATGTGTTCTGGGAGCTTTCTCTGGTTCCGATGTACTTCATGATCGGTATCTGGGGGGGCGCTCGTCGTATCTATGCAACAGTAAAGTTCTTCATCTATACGATGGCGGGCTCTGTTCTGATGCTGGTGGCAATCATCTACATGATGTACCTGACTCAGGAAGCGACTGGCCAGATGAGCGCAAGCCTTCTGGACTTCTACAAGCTTCAAATCCCGTTTGTAGGCGGGACTTTCTTCAGCCTGCAGACGCTTTTGTTCTTCGCCTTTGCTTTGGCCTTTGCGATCAAGGTTCCGGCGTTCCCGGTTCACACTTGGTTGCCTGATGCCCACGTTGAAGCTCCGACCCCAGGGTCTGTGATCCTGGCGGGTGTGATGCTGAAAATGGGTACTTATGGGTTCATGCGCTGGGTGATTCCTTTGTTCCCCGAGGCTTCTGAATACTGGGCTTGGTTGTTCATGTTGATCGGTACTGTGGGAATCATTTACGGTGCTTTGGTGGCGATGGTTCAGCCGGATGTGAAAAAGCTGGTCGCGTACTCTTCTGTATCCCACATGGGTTACATCTTATTGGGTCTGTTCGCGTTTAACGCCTACGGCATGGGTGGCGGTCTTTATCAGATGCTGAATCACGGTATATCCACCGGGGCGCTGTTCATCCTGATTGGTATGATCTACGAAAGAACGCATTCTCGTGAAATCTCCAAGTACGGTGGTTTGGCCGGCGTATTGCCGATCTTCACGATCTTCTTCTTTATCATCACGCTTTCTTCCATCGCAGTTCCAATGACGAATGGCTTCGTGGGTGAATTCTTCATCCTTCTTGGAACTTATCAGGCGCATCCGGTGTTTGCTTACTTCGCGGTATCCGGTGTGGTTCTTGGGGCGGTTTACATGTTGTGGATGTTTAAACGCGTCTTCTTCGGTGAACAAGGGGAGCTTGTTAAGGATGAACACCATCCTCTGCACGACCTGAATGCCCGTGAAATCGCAGTTTTGGTTCCAATGGTGATCATGGTGTTCTGGATGGGTCTGTTCCCGAATCATTTCCTGAACTATTCCAAAGCCAGCATCGACTACCTTGTGAACAATAGAAGTAACTATAATCTGACGATTGTTCAGCCCGGCGCCGTTGAAGTGAGTCACGCGCAAGGAGAAAACTAATGAATATCAATATCGGTCTTAGCGACATTCTTCTGATCTCTCCGATGATCGCTTTGTTCTTGGCAAGTTTGTTGCCAATCACGACGAAGGTTCTTCGTGGAAACCGCGAACAACATTCATTGATCACGCTTTCTCAGGCGTTGATCGGGATTGTGGTGGCCGTGGTCCTTCTGGTCGTTTTTGGCGGCGCTGATAAAACGGCCTTCAACAACGGTCTGATCTTTGATGGTGTGACTCAGTGGATGGGTATTATCTCTTTGGCAGGCGCGGGTGCTGCCATGGTGATGATGTATGAAAATCCGGCGACAAAAGGAAAGCAGTTCTCTGAACTGATCTTCCTGGCGATGAGTTCCGCGATTGGGATGCTGACCCTGGTTTCTGCCGTGGATCTGTTGATGGTCTTCATCGGTCTGGAAATGATGTCTTTGGCATTGTACCTGATGATCGCGATGAGCCACGAAGAAAAGCTTTCCAAGGAAGCGGCACTGAAATACTTCATCCTGGGTTCATTTGCTTCAGCTTTGTTCCTGTACGGTGTGGCCTTCATCTTCGGCTCCACGGGTGGTACAAACATCCTGAGCTTCATGGAAAATGCAGCTGAGCTTGTTCAAACAAGCCGTCTGTTCCTGTTTGGTGTGACTTTCGTGATCCTGGGCTTCTGCTTCAAGGTTTCGATTGCTCCATTCCACGCTTGGACTCCGGACGTTTACCAAGGTGCTCCGACTCCGCACACGGCTTTCATGGCGACTGCGGTGAAGACGGTGTCCTTCGCGGCTTTCTTGAGGATCATTGCGACGAAGTCTTTGACGGGTTCAGATCAGTTGTTTGACATCCTTCAATGGCTGGCAGTTATCACGATGATCGTGGGGAATACGGCGGCGATTCTTCAGAACAACTTCAAACGTATGATTGCTTACTCCTCTGTGGCACACTCTGGTTATCTTTTGGTGGGTGTTATCACGGCGGGCGTCAGTGACAATGGTGCGTTTGGGGCCTCTGGCGTGATCTTCTATCTGCTAGCTTACGGTCTGATGACGTTGGGAGCTTTCGCTATTGCGAGCATGATTGAAAAGTCTGAAAACCACATCGTAAACGTGGATGACCTTGCTGGTTTTGCGAAACAAAGACCGATGTTGGCTCTGTGCCTGACGGTGTTCCTGCTGTCTTTGGCAGGTATTCCACCAACACTGGGCTTCTTTGGTAAATTCTATCTGTTCAACGCAGCTATTGGTGAAGGTTTGTTGTGGTTGGCGGTATGGGGTGTATTGAACTCTGTCATCGGTGTTTACTACTACCTGCGCCCGATTGTTGTGATGTACATGAAAGAGGGTGAGGCCGAGATCGCGGGTCATTCTTTGAATGCCACAACCGTGACTGCAGTGGTTATGGCTGTTGCCATTATCTTGATGGGCTTTGTATCTGGTCCCATCTTCTCTGCCGTAGAAAAAAGCCTTTTGTAGGACTTTTGACCTGAAAGAAACTTCATTCTAAGCCCCGGTGATGCCGGGGCTTTTTTTTGCCTTTATTCTATCCACCTATGAATAAAAAGTTTCATGAACTTATCTCTGAAGCGTCCAAAGTTGTTCTGGATAAAAACGTGGAAATTCGTCTGGCGATGACCTGTCTGTTGGCAGGTGGACATCTGCTGATTGAGGACCTGCCAGGCGTTGGTAAAACCACTTTGGTGCAAGTTCTTGGAAAGCTGACGGGGTTAAAAACCCGTCGCATTCAATTCACAATTGATCTGCTTCCGGCTGATGTGATCGGTGGACAGGTGTTTCATCCTCAAGAGCAAAAATTTGTCTTTCACCCGGGTCCATTGTTTTCACAAATGGTGATGGCCGATGAACTGAATCGCGCCAGCCCTCGCACACAAAGTGCGCTTTTACAGGCTATGGAGGAAGGTGAAGTCTCCGTGGATGGAACTAACTGGCCTTTGCCAAAACCATTCTATGTTATTGCCACCCAGAATCCTCATCAACAGACGGGAACATTCCCACTTCCAGAAAGTCAGTTGGATCGTTTCCTAATGAGCTTGGAATTGCATCATGCCTCAAAAGAAACTGAAGTGCGTCTGTTGCAAGGAGAAGATCCTCGGGGAATGTTAAGCAAGATCCAATCTCTTTTTATTGAAGGGGAGATTCAACAGGCCCTGCACCTGGTGCAGGCCGTGAAAGTGGCTCCAGCGGTGGCGACTTACATCGCGGATATTCTGGAAAGGTCACGTCGAGCTGGTTTTGAAGGGGCTCCGTTGTCCACGCGGGCGGGTCTGGCCCTGGTTCGCGCGGCAAAAGCGTGGGCCTTTTTAGAGGGCCGAGACTATGTTCGTCCCGATGATGTGCAACAGGTTCTAGTACCCGTGCTAGGACACAGACTGGGAGGCAACCATGGCATCAAACGAGGTCGTGAGTGGGCAGTCAATCTTCAAAAGGCCACTGCTGTTCCTGTCTAAAAGGAAAAACAGAACATACATCATGCCTTCGCGTTTTGGTGTCGCCTTTGGGGCGATGGCGCTGACCTTGTTTTTTCTGGCCGTGGGTTATGCAAACAATCTGATTTATATCTTTGTGTTCTTCCTTATCTCTGTTGCCGTAACAGGAATGCTATTAACGAACAAGAACATGGATGTTGTGCGTGTCGAAGGAATGGAAAGCCCCGAGCTTTTCGCCGGTGAAGAAGGACTTGTGCGCCTTGATCTTGAAAACAGCTCCGACATAACAGCCTGGGAAGTCGAAGCTGTCTTTGCCCGAAGCCAAGAAATCACAACGAAAGTATCGTTGGCGCCGAAGTCTCATGAAAGTCTTTCGCTGAAGTTTAAACCGACCCACCGGGGTTATGTCAGTTTGCCCAGAGTCACTCTGCAAAGTGCGTATCCGTTTGGACTTCTGCGGGCGTGGAAGTACGCATTTTTTGAAGAAAAGATCTTGGTCTTTCCACAACGAAAAGGGGATGTGGAATTTCCTGTGGATTCCGTGTCCGGTGAAGGGGTGCGGCTGGCTGGATTGTTTCGGGATCACAGAGCCTTTCAAAGTGCCGATCCTTTAAGTCGTATCGACTGGCGTGCCAGTGCCCGACGTCAGGAGTTGCTGGTAAAAAACTATGAAGAGCCGGAAAAACCAGCGCTGCACTTTTCCTGGGATCAAACGGCGCATCTGGAAGATGGTGAAAGCCGAATTTCACAGCTATGTCTGTGGATCGATCAGGCAGCAAAACGGGACTATGCTTACTCGTTGAAACTAGGGTCACAAGAGCTGGGAAAAAACTCGGGGGCCTCCCATCGCTATGAATGTCTGAAAGCCCTGGCTCTTCTTCAGGTAGGGAGTTTGACATGAGCGAAAGAAGATTCTTCTCCCAGAAAGCCCTGGCTTTTTCTTTTGTGACCGCCATGGTGATGGTCGGCATGGAAGTGTCGCCGTGGATTGCCCTTTTTTCAGCCGGTCTTCTGATCTGGAAGTGGGGCGTGGAGAACCTGGGCTGGAAGCCACTGTCCAAGAAAGTAACTGGCTTTTTAAGTATCGCTTTGCTTGTGCAGATTCTTTTGCAGTTCCGTACTTTTATTGGACAAGAGCCTTCTTATACTTTCTTGTTGGGACTTTCAGGTTTGCGCGTGATGGACTATCGCAATAAACGCGATCACCGCTTCCTGGTTCTTTTGGGTTTTGTTCTTGTATCTGTAAAAGCTCTTTTCAGTTTGGACATCTACTGGATTGTTCCCTCGGCGCTGGCCTTTGCGGGGTTGTGGTACTCCCTTCTTCCGCAGGAACTTCCACACAAAGGAAAAGTTCTTCTGAAGGTTTTTGCCCTATCGGTTCCGGGGGCGGTGATTCTGTTCTTTGCTTTTCCCCGCGTGGTACTTCCGTGGGCGATGTCGCGCGGAAGCAACACAGGACAAATTGGGTTTAGTGAGGAACTAAACCCCGGAAATGTAGCCGAACTTGCCGGTGTTTCCACAATGGTCTTTAGAGCCAAGCTTTCAGACACGGGAATAAAGAGCGGCGAGAATCTTTATTGGAGAGGTTCGGTTTTGCCACTTTCTCGCGGTTTGAGTTGGCGACCGGGAGCTTTGGGACTGCGTTCGCCCGAGAATAAAAAAGTGGATGCCCAGGAAAGCTACTATGAAATTGCACTGGAGCCCCATTCTAACACATATCTTTTTGTTTTGGATGGAACCCGCGATGTGCAGTTGGAGCAGGGTCGCACAACTTCTTTGAACGGCGGCGTTTATCGCAGCACGCGACCGATTATGACCACCACCGTTTATCGCGGCATCTTGAACGAGGGAAGCAAAGACACTTGGGTTCCCGCTGAAGACGAGTATTTGCAAACTCCGCCCCTGCGTGGACAGGTGTTGGAGTGGGTGGAGCAGACCAAGAAAAGGTCCCGGGAAATTGAAGGCCGTCTTCAGGCTTTGCAGGACCTTTTTGCTAAGAATGATTTTACCTACAGTCTGAGTCCGGGCGTGTATGGTGGGCCGAATGATTTGGAAGCGTTCTTGTTTTATCGAAAACGTGGTTTCTGTGAACACTTTGCCGGAGCTTATGCCACTTTGGCGAGGTCTTTGGGGATCGCCTCTCGGGTGGTCGTGGGTTATCAAGGTGGACGTTACAATCCTGTGGGTGATTTTTGGCGGGTGACTCAAAGAGATGCTCACGCCTGGGTTGAAATATTCCATCAGGGAAGTTGGCAGCGGGTGGACCCGACGAGCTGGGTGGCTCCGTTGCGTTTGGTGATCGGAGCGGAAGACTTCTTCAGTTTGTCTGAAGAGGATCAGAAAGTCTTTGCACGCAATGTGCAGTGGAGGCCGTCCAAAGATGCGGGTATCACCCTTTGGGATCGCGCGGAATTTTTAATGGACGATCTGAATTATCGGTGGACTTACTTCTTGGTGGATTTCGACAGAAGTTCTCAACAGAGCTTTTGGCAGTCCTTGGCGGATATGAAGGCACAGCTGATCCTGGGGTTGTTGTTCGTCGGAGTTCTTGGAGTTTTGCTTTTCCGTAGTCTTTTCAGGACAAAAGACTTGGTGAGCGAGGAGCGAGTTTTACTTCTGGAGGTGCAGAAGTGGGCTGAAAAAAGAAGTCTGTCCCAGGAAACCGGCGAAACCCCACTACGGTATCTGCAGAGACTGGCGGCAGAAAGCCCATCTCAACGGGAAGTTCTTCAGGATATTGGCCAGTTCATTGATCACAAGGCCTATGCCGGCACCCAACCAAAGACGTCAGTTCGGGAGCTGCTGACCCAGTGGAAAAGAGCCATCGAAAAAAGCGGGTAGCTATTTGAAATCGTACTGGCGAAGGGCGTTGATTCCGGATTTAAAACCGATGCGTACAATGCGCGCTAAGATATCCGGATTCAAGCTGAAGTGATCCACAAAGAACATCTCATAGTTCTGCGGGCGTGGAGCCACGTAGATGTAATCTACTTCAGGGCGATAGTTCACACGATTGCGAATGATTTCAAGGATTTTGTCCCTGTGTTCGGGTGGCAAGTTCTGTTGTTTGAAGTAACCATCCACAGCATTGTAGATTCCGCGGATGTCGTTTTTGTACTGAATGTGGCGGGCAATCTTTTGTTGGACCACTTGATACAAGGCCTGATTGGCGATCAGGGGGATGCCGTAGTCGTGCAAAGAGCCCATCTCTTTGGTGTAGTGATAAGGCTGAATGGAGTAAGAGGAAATGACTAAATCAGCTCCATAGTCTGCAGCCACATGGGTGGACAGAGTGTCACGGATCTCACCGTCATAATAGTGGATCTCTTTTCCGTCGGGGCGCTTGATTCCGTAAGGGGCAAACACCGGAGGCAAAGCCGTGGAGCAAGCCACCGCGTCACTGATTGTGGCGTAGTTAATATACTTGGTGGTCTCGGTTTTAAAAGACTCCGGGAAGTTCCCGAAGATGGCCTTGCGGGTGTGGTTCAGTTGAGTTCCGATGATAAAGAGCTCAACTCCCAAACGGGCAAAGTCATTATCGACCAGGACTTCTTTGCGAAGATAGTTTTCGATGCCTTTGGTCGAAAACAGGCCGTTCAGTTTCAGGCCGTTTTTCAAAAGGGATTCAAAGCCTCCAGTCACCAGGGCTTTTTCCATCAGGGATCGGGGGATGAACTTTAAAAGACTGCCGGAGTTCAGATTGAAAAGGCTGCGGTAGGAAATCGGTTTGAGATATCGAAGATCGGATTTTTCAAAAGTGGGTTCGGATCCGGAACCGACCTGGAAGGCATTGATCAAAGACTCCACTGGATAGCCAGCCGCCAAGACCGAAGCTACGAAAGCCCCCGCACTGGAACCGACATAAAGACGGATCGTCATCGGGTCGTTATCCCCGAAGTTCTGACGCACCATCTCTTTGGTTCCGCCGGCAAATTTGAATCCCTTTTCTTGAAGGGCCAAGCAAACCCCAATGTGGAAGGCGGCGGCTTTGATGCCTCCTCCGCTTAAAACTAGGGCCACTTTCTTTTTATCTCTAATACGCATACAACTTTTTAAATTATCGGACCTTCGGGGAAAACTCGCAAAGAATTCTTTTAAACGATGAAAAATCCATGACTTAGGGATGCGTATTCAGACTTTGGTCTAGTGAATAGGCAATGGCTAACCAGATCAAAGTCCTGAATTTAGTTGAATTTGAACAAGTGTTCACACAAAATTTGACAGGCTTAAGTCCTGTGATAACGTTGACTACGCAAGCTGAGTAAGGGGACCACCTCTCCCAAAGGCGAGCTACTGAAGCTTCGGCGCCACCGAAGTAGAAAGTATGAGGAAATAATGAACGTCGAGACCTATGGTTCTTGGTTACCGCTAACGGACTACTCCACTAAGTACAAAATTAGTGTGAGTACCCTCCGCCGAAGGATCAAGGCTGACGACATTAAGTTCCGCTTTGAAGACGGCAAGTACTTCATCATGGACGAACCGATGGGTACCCATCAACGAGTACATCGCCCCTCCCAAGAAAGCGACCTTGCTTTGGTGGGTGCTCATCAAGGAATGATGAAAGGTTATGAAATGGCCACTTCAAAGGACGAAGTAAAGACCGCTGACCTGACCGATAAGATGGTGAAAGTGAATAAAGACGAACCCATCTTAACGGCCGCTAACAAACTGCTCAACGAGCTTAAGAAGGCCTACACCCAGATCCTTCAGGAAAAAGAGGAACAGATCCTTCACCTGAGAGAAGAAGTGACGGACTTAAAAACGCTGGTTCGAGTGTTGGAATCCGAAAACGACCGTCTAAAAGGGTTTAAACAATAAAAAAAGGGCTGATTACTCAGCCCTTTTTCTTTTTCAACGGGTCTCACTGTTGGCAGCTGAGGGGTCTTTTGATACTCAGGTTCTGTGAATAAACCGTTCTTTGCCTCATGATTTGGGTCTTCAGTTCTCCCACTGCCTGGGATTGACTCCTTTTCAATAAACTTTCTGATGCATTCAGATTCAACGTGAACATCACTGTATTGATGCAAGCCATATTGGAAAGACTTAGCATCTCGGGCAGGAAGCTGGCTGGCTCCACCCGGATCCCGGCTCGGGTCGCCATGTAACCGACCCGGAAGGACTCAATCGTAAAGTCGACATGGGGGTTCTGCAGTAAAACGGTTTCTTCTCGGGTATTTTCATCAAATCGGATCAGACTGCGATCCGACTTACGCAGGCAAAGAGAGTACGTGCGGGATGAGTACACCTCAGAACCGGTAATAAAGACGGCCGTTTTGGAAGTGATGGCACTGCCGCTGATATTCGTCGGATTCTTTAGGATGGCTGAAGCATACTTGAAAGTAACCGGCGCACCAAAAGAGTCGACTTTGGGAAGGTCATCATAGGGATCCAGATTGGTAGATAGACTCATTCTTTTGGATACCACCGTGTATCGGCGAAGGTAGCGCCTATCGGCATCCACAAGAACCACTTCGACAGGCATCTTGGTCGCTGTGAACATCGAAGCCTCTGTTTCATCCGCCGTCAGGCGCAGTTCATGGGAAGCTCCGGTTTTATTGGAGTCAGCCATTTCAGACCAGGCGCGAAGAACACGTTCGGATCTCTGCTTACGATCTAAGGTGGTATAACGAATCACCGAGGCGCCATTATCATTCAGGCAAACTGACGGCTCCATTCCGGGAGAGAGGGACGTCAAGCCGAAATACTCCACCGAACTGCTGTTGCTCAGATTTTCAACCGGGTCCATGCGAATCACGTTGCGAATATCGCCTTCGATTGTTCTGAGGGCCATGGACATTTCCAGCTGACCGGCAGACCAGGTCTCCATATTCTTCTGCTCAGAGAAAAAGTTATGGATCAAATAGGTGACTATACCGATCACCATCGTTGAGATGCTGACGGCCAAAAGAAGTTCCATGACGGAGAAGCCGGAACTTTTTTTCATCTTTTAAACAAGGTGACTTGGTTTTGAATCAACTGTCCCCCTGTCCCGTTTGGATAGCCACGCACATAAATATTAACCTTCTTCAGACTGTTGGAATACTTGGGCAGCTTTAAGCTAGCTGAACTGAAGTCGGCTTGGATGTTCGAAGCCGGTTCAACTTCCCAGACAACCTGAATGGTGTTATTTCCCGGCAAGGCCGCACCACAAGCCGGGGGAGAGCCACTGAGAGTGGTTTCATTCAAGAAATTGATCTGAAAATCATAGTTGCGCACAATACAGTTGCCCGGTTGGGGAATATCATCGACAGAAGCGCCTTTGAGTTCGATCGCATTATTTGTCAGGACCTCTTTAAAGACAATCGAACGATCGACACCTGATTTGTGCGTTCTGTTGGACAGAGTCAGCTGCATAAGGACAGTCAGACTTATTAAGGAAATAGCCACGGCCCCCAAGACTTCGATAAGTGTCATACCCAAGTTGTTCAATTGAAGTTTCATCTAGTTCCGTGTCTCCAGAATAGGTTGATCGACGCCAATAATAGAACCGATGTTGCGGTAATCCACGGGCGGATCCGTGTGAATAAATATATAGCGTCCGTTGTTGATACTTGGCTGTGTTTCTGAAATGCCATTGATTGGATAGCCAGCTTGGCGCGACTTGAAAGAGCTTGGGATACAGGGAGAGCCAGCTGGGATATCTGCATAGTAAAAGGGATTGTCCCACATCAAGTTCTTATGCTCCAGAGTGATCGGAGCCCCCTGATTGCTGCGCAGTTCGACGGGGACGTGTACGGGCGCATTGAGATCCCTCTTTCCAGTGGGAACAAAAGAATCAAAGACCGTGTACATGCGAATGCCAGAATAGATAATGTCAGACTCTTCACGAGCAGCCATGCCTGCAGCTCTTTGGACATGAAATACAGATGGATAATAACCGTAGGGAAACTGCGATGTCGTTCCATTATAATAATTGGAGCTTAATGGTGGAAGCGGCGAGTTGGGTATAGAGTGGTATGCAGGAATCTTTGCGGTGGAATAAAGCCCCGTCGCTGGAGTGACCTTTTCCAGATTGTATCCAGCCATACTGACCATACACAAATTGGATGGAAACTGATCCGCGGTAGAGTCCGGACCACTCCAGAGCCCACGCAGAACAAATGGGTTGCTGGTGTCAATGCTGGCATTGGTGACAAGGCTGATACTGCTAACTTTGTAACTGCGATAGCCATAGCGGAAGCCATCGTTCTCCTGTCGAACATAGTCGGTGTAATTATGCAGAACCGGTCGAATCTTTCCACCCACCACAGGCCAGTAAGTGCTCATGTAGGTTGGAGTGGCCGGCACGTATTGCGGGCTCAGCAAGTGTACGCGCTCTGGAGAGAGTATCACCATCGGAATGGGCTCGCGTCCCCCACCTGTGGCATCACTGTTAAAGACAATCTCACGAAGGCGTCCGGGATCGGTGCTGAGTGGGGAGGATGTGTCCTGCTGGAATCCACGAAGAGCCAGCGTATCCTCACTAATCACCCAAAGGGCCAAATTCTTTCGAGCAGGATTTGAAGGCACAATTCCTGTCATGAGTCCTTGTGCGGAGTTCTGACGAAATTCAGTAGGAACTTTCGTGTACACAACCCGACGTAGCAGGCGTTCTTTCAGGCTTGCGTCGGTCAGTTGCGCCACATTAAAATTGTTCAGGGTTAGTGTATTAAGGTCAATGCTTGAGACCTGATCACAGGTGCTGTCACCATTCGCGTAACGCTTCAGATACTGGGCATCCCAAATCGGACAATCGGTATACGAGTTTGTGGGTGCTGAAATCACATGGCCGCACTGGCGGGCATCTTCTTCCAGAGCCTCCATATTATCCCAATTCAACTTTGGTGAAGGAATTTCCTCCGCGTCAGAGGTGAATAGTGTGCCATCCAGTCCCGCGTCTCTTCTCCAGGCTTTGAAACCCCGGGGGAAATGTTCAGAGTTGGAGCAAACCTTTTTTGTCGAGGCAGCATCAGATTTTGATATGCATGTGGCATCCATACGAATGCCGAAGTTGTTGGCGCCAGCATAACTGTAGGTGAATATAGAGTACCGATCAGGGTCATTTATATAGGAACCGTTGTCAGAGGCTTTCCAGGATTCCAATGGAATAGATCCGCCAAAAAGTGCAATGGGATATATTTCGCTACGAACGGAGGCCTTGGTTAGTGGGCCGCTGGTGCCGTTTACCACCTGCTGCTTCAGCGTTGTGGCTTTATTGAAGTCGCGGGTGATAATTGTTGACCCGCCTCCGAATTGGCTGTGGTGAGAGTTAGGTGCGCCTATGTCGCTTCCATAAGGAGCGAGAAGGTTTTCGATGTTGCTGGGATGAGGGTTGGGTTTGGGAATGGAGTACTGAATGTACTGCAGACCACCACCAAATTGAATGCGGTCGCCCTGAATAATGGTGCCGTACTCCCCAGGCCATACACTGGGAGAGCCATTCCAGTTCATCATATTGTTGACCGGCCGGGCGATGTTCCCGCCCATCTGCAAGGGGCCTTTGGTATAAATGCGGCGATCCCTGGCAATGAGTGCGGTCGGAAACTGGGGATTATACAAACGACGTAAAGTCAGAGGGGCATCAGACCCCGAGAACAGCAGATAGTCCGACACATCCAGAACCTTGATGCGTTTGATGTAAACGGCTTTCAGATCACGGTAATGACCTTCAGAAACCAGTTCGTAGTTTTTGGTGGTGAAGTTGTATTTCGCGGTCACATTCCAGGTCATGCCGCCATCTAGTTTTCCTTCGACACTGAAAGATTCAGACTTCAGACAGTTGTTATCAGGAGGTGGTTCCCACAGCCGTCGAGCCAAGGCCGATTCCATCACCGCAAAAGCCGAAGTGGTGACTTCGTTGAGCAAGACCTGATCGTGATCCTTGGTTTTGTATTCGTAGTTTCTTTTTTGGATATCGGCAGAGTTCAGTACAAAGACCACGCCTATTGCGCATAAGACAGTGACAAATAGCAAAGTGCTTTGACCATTATTGTGAAACCTCATGGAACAATCTTAGATCGTTCCCTATATACAAACAAGTTAACAGTCAGTTTCGGACCTCGGACTAAGGTAGAGCATGTGTCTGTCTCGGATTGAAACAAAAAAAGAGAGCCGGTATTACCAGCTCTCTTTGGGAACGCATAACTCTAGGGAGGGGCGATGCGCACTTGCGGACTAAGCCGCAAGTGATTTGGATTTCTTAGGATCTTTCTTCGCAACAGTTTTCTTGTCTGTAGTTGCTTTTGCATTCTTATCGAAGGCAACCGCGAACACTTCGTCCAAGTTTTCCGCCAGAATAAAGTTGATCTTGTCTTTGAAGATCTTAGGGATGTCAGCAAGATCCTTTTGGCAAGCCATTGGGATGATGATGTTTGTAATACCCAAGTTCAAAGCGGCAAGACACTTCTCACGGATACCACCGACAGGCAGTACACGTCCTTGCAAGGTCACCTCACCAGTCATCGCGATATCGTGACGAACCGGAGTGCCTGTCATCAAGCTGACAAGCGCTGTTGTCAGAGTGATACCTGCAGAAGGACCGTCTTTCGGGATCGCACCTGCTGGCAAGTGGATGTGAATGTCGTACTTTTCAAAGAAGTCCTCTGGAATACCCAGTTCTTCCTGGTGAGCACGAGCATAAGACATCGCGGCGTGAGCGGATTCTTTCATGACATCGCCAAGCTGGCCAGTCAGAGAAAGATGTCCTTTACCTTTCATTTTCAAAGCTTCCACCGTCAGAACTTCACCGCCAGCCTGAGTCCAGGCAAGGCCTTGAACCACACCGATCTGGGAGTCTGCAATCTTGTCGTCACGCTGGAATCTTGGCGGGCCCAGAAGCTCTGGAACTGTTGTGGCATTTACTTCCACAAAGTTTGCTTCGCCCATCACAACCATCTTCGCCACTTTACGGCAGACGGATCCCACTTCGCGCTCCAGGTTACGAAGACCTGCTTCGCGAGTGTACCCAGCGATCAGATACTTGATGCCTTCGTCGGTAAACTGGATGTTTTCCTCAGTGATACCGTTGGCTTCAATTTGTCTTTTGATCAAATGTTTTTTCGTGATCAAAAGTTTATCGTTCTCTGTGTATCCTGGAATATTCAGGATTTCCATACGGTCACGCAATGCTGGTGGAATATTTTCCAACACGTTAGCCGTTGCGATGAACAACACATTTGAAAGGTCGAAATCGACGTTCAAGTAGTTGTCACGGAAAGTGGCGTTTTGTTCCGGATCCAGAACCTCAAGCATTGCTGCAGAAGGATCGCCACGGAAGTCAGAGCCCAACTTGTCAATTTCATCCAGTACGATCACTGGATTGTTTGTTTTTGCCTGACGCAAAGCCTGGATGATTTTACCCGGCATTGCACCCACATAAGTGCGACGGTGACCGCGGATTTCCGCTTCATCCTTCACACCACCCAGGGCGATACGGAAGTATTCACGTCCCATCGCGCGAGCGATAGATTTACCCAGGGATGTTTTACCCACACCCGGAGGACCACCGAAGCACAGGATTGGGCCTTTAAGATTTGGCTTCAGCTTGCGTACCGCCAGGAATTCCATGATACGGTCTTTGGCTTTTTCCAGTTCGTAGTGATCTTCGTCCAGAATTTCTTTGGAGCGTTTAAGATCGATATGGTCTTCGGATTTTTTGCTCCAAGGAAGATCCGCCATCCAGTCAAGATAAGTGCGAACCATGGTGGCTTCGGAAGCATCCGGATGCATACGCTCCAGACGACCCAACTGTTTCAAAGCTTCTGCCTCGACATTGGCAGGCATACCGGCATTGATCAGCTTTTCGCGCAACTCGTCCATTTCTTCAGATTTGGAGTCGCCTTCCCCAAGCTCATTCTTTATAGCCTTCATTTGCTCGCGCAAGAAGTACTCGCGTTGAGACTTGGACATATCATCCTTGGCATTGCCCGGACGATTTTTCTGTTGAGTCTGCATCACTTCAAGTTCAGCAGCCAGAATTTCATTTACCAGTTTCAGTCTTTCTGTGGCGTCAGAAGTTTCAAGAACTTTCTGAGCATCCTGAACTTTCACACCCAGATTAGAAGCGATCAAGTCAGCGATACGACCTGGATCAGAAACATCATCCAACACCAACAGGATGTCCGGAGAAAGGGGGCGGCCCAACGCGATGATGCGTTCGATGTGCTCTTTGGCCGTTCTGATCAAAGCTTCGTTTTCAACGACGGTTTTTTGAACCGGAGTTTCTTCGATCTTTTCAACCGCCACTTCGAAAGAAGGAGCTGTCTTAGTGAAGTTTTTCACGCGGCCTTTAGCCACACCTTGAATAAGGATTTTTACGCGACCATCAGAAAGTTTTCTCATTCTCATGATCATCGCCACTGTACCCACAGTGTAGATATTGTCCGGAGAAGGATTTTCTTCAGTGATGTCTTTTTGTGATGCCAGGAAGATCAGGCGGTTTTTCGCCAAGGCTTCTTCAACTGAGCGGATAGAGGCGTCACGGCCTACATACAAAGGAATGATCATGTAGGGGAATACTACGATGTCTCTCACAGGTAGCATGGGAAGGGTCTGTGGGATTTCTAGGACTTTATCGTCAAAACTCATACCGCTCCTCCGCGTAAAATGCGGGAATTTATGTTTCTGGTATGAGTCTTCTCGGTGTGAGACAGTTTTTTCTAAACTGCAATTCCGGATAAATTTAAAAAATTGGACTGACATCCATGTCAGTGGACCTCATCCAATGAGATAAATTTGTACTTATTGGAAAATACTCGAATGGCTCTCTTGTTCTTCCATGCAATCAATACAAAGGGCTGTGAACGGTCTGGCTTGCAGGCGTCGAGCGCTGATCATTTCAGTGCAGGATTCACACTGGCCATAGGTCCCGTCGGCAATCTTACCCAGAGCTCTTTCGATCGCATACAAAGCGGTGCGATCGCGTTCGTGCAAGTGAATAGAGATATTGTTGGAGATATCTTGAGAAGCGGCTTCCGCTTCATCCGCAACCGCAGCCATGCTGGATTGCTCCTCTTTAAACTCATGAGTTTTGTTGAGGATCGTGCTCTTTTGGAAGAGCAAAGATTCTTTCAAATTTTGTAGTTCAACTTCTGTCAGTTCGGTTGCGTTCATCTCACCCCCCGATATGATGATCCTTGGCCGAAAATTGATCGCATATTACGGGGGAATGAATGTCTGTCACTAAAAAAGCACTGCGTGATTATTTAACGCGCAAACTTACGACTTACCGCTTCTCGCATCTCTGCGCCCTCAATGCTTAGGCGAGTCCATGGAATTGCCAACAACCTTTCAGTTTCGATAGGTTCTTCTGTTTCTTCACAAATGCCGAATGTGCCTTGTTCGATGCGGGCCAGGGCCATCTCGATCTCGACAAGTTGATTTCTCATTCGCGCTTGGGAGATTAAAAAAGAATGTTCTTCGATGTGAGCGACAGACTGATCAGCTTCATCACCACCTTTTTCCTGGTGAACCAACTCGCGTTGGGCTGTTCTAAAGCGATTCAAAACATCTTGTTTTGCGGTGAGGAGTTTTCTTCTGCACTCCATCATTACGTTTTCAGAGATACGACTTGTCATAACGGCCCCCTTCTTTAGATTTTGCGACACTCATTGTCGCTGGTGTTCCTAAGACAGAGCACCATCCGAAGGGGGTTAAAAAATCGCCATTAATTTAACTTATGGGACTTATTTGCGGATTCTAAGCGGAATAACTTCGCCTTTTTCGATAGTTAGCGTGGTTACCGGGCGTTCGATTTCGCGTTCAGCATTAATACTGAGGCTTCCTAGGCTTCCAGGGAAGCGGTTGAGCTCGGACATCTTTTTGACCAAGTCCTCGCGCGAACTGGCGCCTGCGGCGATCAGCTGGCGCAGGATCAAACCCGCATCATAGGCCTGAATCTCGATCAGGGAGGGCTCTTCGTTATACAAAGAGCGGTATTCCCCCACGAAACGTGAACGGTCTTGGGAAGACGGACTCATACTGTCTACAAAGATCAGGCTTTGCGCGAAGTTCCCGGCACGTTTGGCAATGTCTTTGGTGTTCCAAAGATTAGTGCCCAGCAATTTTACGCCGCGAACATCGTTATAGGAAAGCATCGCAGAAATCTGACCCATCGCGCGCGCGCTGTCGGGGATGAAGATGCCGTCGAAGTCCACAATCGGAGGCAAAACATTTTCCAGATTGGATTGTCGCACGGAGTGTTTTTTCCCGGACTGTTGCAGTTCTTTAAGGCGAAGATTGAATTCGTCCTGACGGGCTTCGCCAAAATAGGTGCCCACAAGACGTTGAATCACCAGGCGGAAGTCCGTTTCTTTTACAGAATAGGTCTGAACCGCAGTGATTTCCCCACCCCGAGCCAGCACTTCATCCCAGAAGATATTTGTGAATTCAATGCCGTAGGGATCGTTGGGATAAAGAATTGCAAACTTCTTCATGCCCAGATCTTCCATGGCAGTACGAACCAGGGCGCGCACCTGCATGCCGCTGGTCAGGGAGTTTCTGAACACAGTCGGACCAATTTCTGTCAGTCCGGAGCGCTGAGAAAGGGCGATCGTCGGAACACCGAGTTCATCGGATTTCGCTGCGACGGCCGGAGCTGTCTTTGAAAGCAGGCTTCCCACGATCGCGATGACATTGTCCTCTTTCACAAGGCGTTCAACTCCACGACGGGCAGAGTCGGGATTGCCTTCGCTGTCCATCACGGCCAGCTTAAAACCAGAGCCCGGAATATGAAGGCCCAGGCCCATCTCCAGCCCACGCAGCGCGCGCTGACCAACAGGAGCATTACGCCCGCTGAGCGGCAGGACAACACCCACTGTCTGGGACTGAACGTTTTTAGCCGAATCAAGCTGCAGGATGATTTCCTGCGCACGCAAGGCCAGGTCGCTTCCCGGGATGAATTCGGTCACGGAGTTGAAGTATTTGCGCGCATCGGAGGTGTCTTTTTTATCCAGGGAAATCTCTCCCAGACGGAACATGGCGTGTCCGCGCAGGAAACCAAAATCAGAATCGTCTGCAACATCCTCAAGCTGGTCTTCGTTCAGCTTGTTTTCCACCACATCAATGGCGCGCAGGCGGAAGGACTCCTGATCCTGTTTGTTTGGAGCTTGAACTGTCTGGGTTACCAGACTTTTGAGTTGATTCAAAATATCACCCGATGCCGTAGGAGTGGAGATATGTTCCGACACAATCTGCTCTGGCGGCTTCCCGGCTGTCATTCCGCCGAGGGTCTTTGGTTTTTTCGCTGACGCTGTTGTGGTTGCCGCTGGCTTTAATGGGGCGCGCTTGGTTGCCACTGTCGTACAAGAAGCCAAAAGACCGGCCGTAAGCAGAAGCGAGAAGGTGGACTTCATTTTCTATTCCTCATAAGTTGGGATACTTTTTCCTGGAAGGCCTTAACCAAAGGACTGGATTCGCCGCTCTTAGCAAGTTCTTCCATCAGCTCCTTTTGTCGGCTGGATAAAGTGCTGGGTGTGTCGACTAGAATCCGCACAAGCATGTCACCTGATCCAAATCCACCAAGTTTCGGGAAACCCTTTCCTTTCAGACGGAAAGTCTGACCGGAGTGGGTGCCCGGAGGAATGCGAATCATGGCTTTGCCCGTTAGTGTTGGGACTTCAATGTTGGTGCCCAGAATGGCGTCGGTATAAATGATGGGAAGATCCAGTGTGACGTCATTTTCGCTGCGTTTGAAAAGGGGATGTTCTTGAATATTGATAATGACGTACAAATCCCCTGCGGTGGCTCCCGCGGAAGCGTCACCCTCACCGGCAAGCTTCAGGCGTTGACCTTCTTTCACGCCGGCAGGCACGTTCACAGACAGTTTGGCGGGCTCTTCGCGGCCGCCACGTTGTCTCATAAAGCTAATGACTTTTTCACAGCCCAGCGCGGACTCTTCAAAAGAGATATTCAAAGTGTAGCGAAGGTCTGTGCCTTTGCTGGGACGGCGCGGACGAGCCCCGGGACCCCGAGCCGAACCAAAGATATCGCCGAAGACATCCCCGAAAATATCCTGGAAAGGATCCCCACCCTGAGAAGAGGATCCGGCTCCACCAAATCCACCAAAGCCACCAGCTCCACCAAAGGGACCTCCGGCTCCGCCGCCGAAGCCCTGGGCTCCGGCGTGGCCGAACTGGTCGTACATTTCACGCTTTTTGGTGTCACTGAGAACCTCATAGGCCTCGGTGATTTCTTTGAACTTTTCTTCGGCTTTCTTGTCGCCCGGATTTTTGTCCGGATGATACTGCATCGCCAGCTTACGGTAGGATTTTTTAATTTCCTCCGGAGTGGCAGATCGAGAAACATTCAAAATGGAGTAAAAGTCTTTCTTAGACAATCAACACTCACTTACTCTGGCTTCTTCGCCACGACGACTTGGCCAGGTCTGATCACTTTGTCATGAAGTTTGTAAGGTTTTTTAAATACGCGCAGGATATGACCAGGGGCTACCTGATCAGTTGCTTCGCTGCTTAGAGCATCGTGCACCGCCGGATCAAACGGAACCCCTTGAGCCGGAATTTCAGTGACGTTATGGCGCTGCAAAAGACTGCGCAGTTCCTGGGCGGTCATTTCCACACCTTGTTTGAAGGTCTGGAAGTTTTCTGCGCTGATATTGACGCTCAAGGCGCGTTCGAAGTTGTCCACAACTTCCAAGAGGTCGCGAACCAGGCGCTCGCCACCGTATTTCATCATTTCCGAGCGCTCTTTGATCGCATTGCGTTTGTAGTTCTCAAACTCAGCACGCATATAAAGGAAGTCGTTTTTGAACTTTTCAGCCTGCTCTTGAAGCTTTTGGATCTCAGAAGCACTGTCGGCATTTTCTGAAGGAGGAATATTCGTATTTTGAGAGTTATTTTCTTCTGACATGAGACGTCCTTTCGCAATACTTAAGATTGTGTATTCACGAGATATTGTCAATGTCAGGAGGGTCGGAGAAAAACTCCTAGTCCTGTGATAAATCTTCCTTGAGGAAGGTCAATTCCTGAAAAATTCGGTTGCTCAACACAAGGCCGTCGCGAGTCAGTGACCAATGCCCGTTGTCATGCTGAATCCAGGCCTTTTCTTCCAGTTTCGAAAGAATTTGAACCACTTTGTCACAGGTGCCCGCAGGGAACTTGGACCGAAGTTGCGCAATATTGAGTCCGCGCATCAGACGCATGGAGGTATGACAAAAGTCCGTAAGCGCTTGGTGCATCTCTAAAACTTCCACCTGGCTTTCAGGCAAATGGAGCGCCGGGGAAGTAAACTGCTGTCCGTCAAAGGCCAGAACTTGTTTCTGGTAATCATTGATGTTGTTGATATTCCAATACCGCGTGCCCCACGAGGACTCCTTGGAATAAGAATGGGCACTCAGCCCCAGGCCCCAATAAGGCTCATCCACCCAATACAGCAGGTTGTGACGGGACTCGAAGCCGGGCAGCGCAAAGTTGGAAATTTCGTACTGCTTGAATCCGGTCTTAGTCAGTTCGTCGGCAATGATATCAAACATTTCAATCTGTTCGTCATCAATCGGACGCCCTTTTGAAAGGGGATGCCCATCGGGAACCGTCAGACAATAAGGGCTGATGTGACGCGCTCCCTGTTCCACGGCAATCTGCACATCCCGGCGCAGGCCCTCGACAGTTTGGGACGGCAACGCAAATAGAATATCGAAGCTGAAGTTCAGATTGTGGGCCCGTAAAAGGTCGAGCGTTTCCAGGGTTTGCTTCGCGGAATGTTCGCGATGAACCATCTTCAACAGGCGATCATCAAAAGTTTGAGCACCCACACTGAAACGGTTCACGCCGTTATCAATATACGTCTTCAGTTTGTCTTCGCTGACGGTTGCCGGATTGATCTCAATGGTGATTTCGGTGTCAGGTCTAGTTGTAAATCCATATCTACCCAGCTCTTTGATAATCGCTACAATGAGATGAGCAGGGATGAGGCTCGGTGTGCCTCCACCAAAGTAGATGGTATCCAGACTTTGTGGGGTGTAATAGCCGTGCTTCTGACGAATCTCCTTGAAAAGGAGTTCCACATACTGCTCGGGCGGCAAAATCTTGCTTTGCTCATAGGTGGCAAAGTCACAGTAAGTGCAACGCTGAATGCAGTAGGGAATGTGGATATAGACGCCAAATGCCATGGGAGTTATGTAGAGTATGTCTAAGAAATTTCAACTAAAAAACGGTCTGAAGGTCCTTTTCCTGGAAAGCCATAAGTCTCCAGTGGTCTCAGTGCAAATGTGGGTGAAAACAGGCTCTGCCGATGAAAAAAAGGGCGAAGAGGGGATTTCTCACTTTATCGAGCATTTGGTCTTTAAGGGCACCCGCAAATACAAGGTGGGCGAGATCGCGGCCACGGTCGAGGGCTCCGGCGGGGAGCTCAATGCTTACACCTCATTTGACCAGACGGTCTTCTATGTGACTATTTCCAAGCAGTTCTCGGATGTGGCACTGGACGTGATCAGTGAGATGATGGGTTATCCCACCTTTGATCCCCAGGAGATCGACAACGAGCGCGAAGTTGTTATCGAGGAAATCAAACGTGGGCAGGACAGCCCTGGCCGCCGAGCCAGCCAGCTGCTGTTCACCAACGTCTTTAAAAAAAGCCCTTACGGCATCCCGGTGATTGGCTATGACAAAGTCGTAAAGAAAGTCTCTGCTAAAAAAATCCGCGAGTTCTATCAGTCCCGCTATGTGCCGTCGAATATGTTCCTGGTAGTCTCGGGTGACTTTGAATCCAAAGACATGAAAACCCGCGTGCAGAAAATGTTCGGGGGCTTTGAACCGTTCAAGCTGCGCAAAGTTGCCCGCAAAAAAGAACCAGCGCAAAAGAACATCCGCATCAAAGTGGAGCAGGCGAAATTTGAACAGACGACGGCTTATCTGACCTGGCGTATTCCGAATGTAAAACACAAAGACATCGCCGCCTTGGAAGTGATGTCGGCGATTTTAGGGCAAGGGGATTCGTGTCGTCTGATGCAGACCCTGCGTATTAAAGAGCCATTGACCAACTCTGTTGGCTCTTTTGCTTACTCTATGCAGGATGATGGTTTGTTCGCGGTTTCCCTGGGATTGGAAAAGGAAAATTTGAGCAAAGCCCTCACCGCGTTGATCCCGGAACTGGTGCGACTGGTGACCGAACCACCCACGGTGGCAGAGATGCAAAAAGCCATGACTAATTTTGCCAGCCACGAAGTCTATTCAATGGAAACGGTGGATAACATCGCCCGCAAAGCCGGAAGCAATGAGTTCTATTATGGCGATCATGACTACTATAGAAAGTACATGAAGCAGGTTTACGCCCTGAAGCCTGAAGACATCCTGAAGATCGCCAGAAAATATCTGAAAGCGGATTCTTTTGGTCTTTCCATGATGACCAATATGGATAAAAAAGCCGCAGAAAAAATTTTGAAGACCTTTGCCAAAGATCTGAAGAAGGCTTTGAAGGAAGCCAAGGTCAGCAAACAAAAGCCTGCGAAGTTTGTGGCAAAAAAATTCAACATCAACGTAGGAGCCAGCAGCAAGGCTCCAAAAACCGAACGCATCGTGCTTGATTCCGGAGCCACTTTGTTGATTCGTGAGCAAAGTGACACGCCTTACGTGGCAATGAAGGCCGCCTTTTTGGGGGGCGCACGCGTGGAAGAAGAGGGGCAAAGTGGTCTGACCGAGCTCTTTGCGCGCAACTGGCTGTCAGGGTCTAAAAAGTTCACTGAAGACGATATCAATCTTCGTGTAGATGAACTGGCAGCGGGTATCGGGGCATTCGGAGGCAGAAACTCTGCGGGTCTTTCCATGGACTATCTGTCGCCGTTTGAAGATAAGATGTTGGAGATCTACGCGGACTCTCTGTTGGCGCCGCAGTTCCCTGATGCCATTCTGGAACGCGAAAAAGTGGTTTTGAAAAATCAAATCAAAGCCCGCAATGACAATCCGGCACAACTTTGTATCTTAAGCTTCATGCAGGAGATCTTTAAGGGGCATCCTTACGCACGCGATCTGGTGGGAAGTGAGACCAGTGTAAATGCCATCACAGCCGACTCCTTGCGTGGATACTATAAGAAAATTGCCAACCCTAAAAACCTGACCTTTGCTGTGGTCGGAGATGTTGATACAGAAAAATGGGTGAAGACTTTGAACGAAATCACCAAAGAGCTTCCCAAAGGGGAGCGGGTGAAGAATCATTTTGCGGCTCCCGTGATCAAAGAATCCAAACATCTTTATCGCGAGCTCAAGAAAGAACAAAGTCACATTATCGTGGGATATCAGGGCCTGACACTTTCAAGTCCGGAACGCTACACACTGGAAATTATTCAGTCCATCCTCAGTGGTCAGGGAGGAAGATTGTTCCTGGAGCTTCGTGATAAAAACTCTTTGGCGTATTCTGTTTCGCCGATGCACATGGAAGGCATCGAATGTGGATATTTCGGTGGATATATCGGTTGTTCACCAGAGAAAGCAGACAAAGCCATCCAGATGCTGAAAGAGGAATTCAACAAACTGGCAACCACAATGGTTCCGGCAGAGGAACTGGTTCGTGCTCAGAGATACCTGATCGGACGCCACGATATCGAGTTGCAGCGTAAGGGCACGATCGGCAATGCCATCTTGTTCGATGATATTTATGGACTGGATTATCGCGAAAGCCTGGATGTCGCCGACAAGTACTTCTCAGTGACGGCGGAAGATGTGCGGAAGCTGGCGCAGAGGATCTTTGCGCAGCCTTCAGTTGTCAGTCTGGTGGGACCTTCGGATGTGAAGGCCGGTTAGATTCTAAAGCTCCCGGCGGAAATCCTCGATGATCTGCTGGTTGACCCTCTCAATTTCCTTAATGCCAAGAGGTCCGATTTCATCGGGCTTCTTGGTCAGAATCTCTGACAGATTTCTTTCAAGAATCTCAAAAACCTTCGGAATCAAATTCTTGCGGTAGTTGTCGCTTTTAAGGCGGCTCTTGGTGAGCTTCCACAGCTCCCAGCGTGCCGGAAGGAAAGCGTAATAGACATCCGTCGCATACTTGGATTCGAGGTTTTGTTCTTTCTTCCAGGCCGCTCGATTCAGATGATGACGACCATCACCGAAGTCCCGCAGGAGGAGTTCTTCCGGAGAATGGTCCCGGGATCTCTGCTCTGCATTCTTTAATAAATCACTTATGCTTCTGGGATCACGGGTGGTGGCCAGGGTTACAGAGTCAGCAAAGAGTTCGTGCAAACCACTGCGCAGATTCCAGAAGGACGTCAGTTGCTGCAGTCGTTTCGTCACAAACATGGCCTCGGCCCTTTTTTCTTCAGCCAGAGTTTTCAGGCGTATCTGTTCGGTTCCGGTGGCCCAGCTGGCCTGCTCTCCAAGCGCATCAGCCTCGGCGTGCAGGATGTCTTCTTTGTTCAGCAGTTCAAGATTTTCCTGGCGCAAATGTTTGTAGCTTTCCAGGTCACGCATCAGATTTTTTTCAAAAACGGCGTGTGAGTACTCGTGAATCAGAATGTTCTGATTGATGGCAGGATGTTTGTTTCCCATCGCTGAAGGGAGCAGTCCCACGGAAATGGAAAAATCCCTGGCATCAAAAAGTGAAAAGGCAAAAACGTTGTCGATGAATACGCGAGCCTCCGTCGCAGGCTGCAGGGGAGCCAGCAAGGAATCCACTTGTAGAATTGTTTTGGCAAAATCTGCCGCCGCCGGTCCGTACAAGGCGGAAGGGCGAACTTCAATGCGCCCATTCAGGGCATAGTTCGAGGAGAAAATCGGACCGCACTGCTCGCCGCCGAAGGCATAGACGGACCCTGACGCAAAAGGGCTGAGCGCTGCAAAAAAGATAACCAGCCTTTTCAAATACATACGATCTGCTCCTCTGCAAAGTGGCTCATGGGAGATGTAGCAAGGGCAGTGCCCAGGGGGGTGTCTCAGATTGAGACTTTTGACCAGCTTTCACAAAAACAACTAACCGGAAGCCAACTGAAATTTGTTAGACTATAAGTATGCGGGAAAAGCGTTCGACGACATCAACAGTTGAGCTTTTTGTAAGCCCCGAGGGCTACTTTCAGGAACTCGTTCAAAAGGGACTATCCCAGCGAAAGGTTCAGACGTATCCCTTGGTTGAAACCTATCTTGTAAATTTGTTGCAGCATTATTTGGATGCCCGCAATCTTTTCGATCCGGCCTATGCGACCGAAGGTGGTCAGAAGAATCCCACAACCCTGGCAGAGATGTATCTGACGGCTCAGAATGCCGACAGCGTGGTGCGTGCGGAAATGTTAAGAAAGCTGGGAGACCGGACTCTTTACATCAGCGGGTTCTTCGGCGACTCATTGTCGCGAAAAATTGTGGATGTGGACTACTATGCGGAAATCGGTGGAGCTGCTTACGCTTCCCTGGCTCATTGCACCCGCGAGGACACACTAGCCCGGGTGTATAATGTCTTTGCCGAACGCTTCCTGGAATTCGTGGATGTCCTGACCTACATCAGCCATCATTCCTTAGTTAAAAGCGATGAGAGCATCCTGAGGCTCTATGAGCGCTATATGCGCACGGGCTCGGAACTGGCTCGTGAAAAGCTGGTTGAAATGGGAGTTTTGACTCTTCCTCAGGATCAAGTAAAGCTTGGCAAGCAGAGCTGATTCCACTATTCTGGCGCCATGTTTGGCCTAGGTATGTCTGAAATTATCTTTCTTGCGGTTCTGGCCCTGATTGTGATCGGGCCGAAGGAACTTCCGGAGCTTGCAAGAACTTTGGGTCGTTTTTTGAACGAACTCAAACGCAGCACCAATGTTTTGGGTGATGAACTGAAACAACAGGTGCGCATGGATAAAATTGATCTGAACCAAACTATTCGCAATCCCAATCTGAACAACCATCAAGGACAACAAGACACAGCCCCCCTGGCTCCCGAGACCACGGCCTCTGCCGAAAATCCCGAGCAATTGGAGTTTCCGCAGGCTGATGGCAAGTCCGAAGAACAAAAGAATAAATGAAACGCGAAGAACTAGATTCCAAAGCCCAGTCCTTGTATGAGCACCTTGCTGACCTAAGAAAGATGCTGATCAACTGTGTTTGGATTCTGTTGATCGCGACAGGCATTTGCTACGGTTTCAGTGAAAAGATCTTTGATTTTGTCAGAGAACCCATTCGTCCTTATCTTCCGGGTGGGGGGTTGATCTACACAGGTCCCCTGGATAAGTTTATCGCCCATCTGAAGTTATCCTTTGTGTGTGGTATTTTGTTGTCCTGTCCCTTCTGGCTTTACCAGGTGTGGAAGTTTGTGGCTCCGGGACTTTATGCAAAAGAACGTAAATACACGATGGGCTTTATTATTTCCGGAACCGGCCTGTTTGTTCTGGGGGCGGCGTTCTCGTATTGGATTGCCTTACCCATGGCCTTCCAGTTCCTGATGACATACGGGGGCGATGTCGACAAGCCCATGATCTCCATTGATCAGTACATGGGCTTTTTCACTCAGATGTGTTTGATGTTTGGTGTGGCGTTTGAGCTGCCATTGGTGATTATTGTTCTGGGCATGATGGGGATTGTCAGTCAGGCCTTTCTGCGCAAGAACCGTCGTTATGCTGTGATGACAATCGCGGTGATTGCCGCGATTATCACGCCGCCAGATCTGCTCAGCATGGTGATGATGTTGGCTCCAATGTGGATTCTGTTTGAAGCTGCCGTCTTGATTGTCGGTGTCTTTGAAAAGAAGCGCGAAGAAGCCTACGCCGTAAACGAACGAGAATAAGAGCATAAAAAAACCCGCACCTTTGATCAGTGCGGGTTTTTTCTTTTAAAGCTCTAAGGCCGATTAGGGCTCTTCGAACTTGATCAGAACGGCGCCGGATTCCACCGAATCACCCTGCTTTACGCGGATCTCTTTGATTTTCACATCGCGAGTCGCACGCATTTCGTTTTCCATCTTCATCGCTTCCATGATCAGCAAAGGCTTGTTGGCCTTCACGATCTCACCTTCTTTGGCGAAGATTTCGATGATTTTACCTGGCATACCGGACTTCAGTTCCTGATCGCCTCCGAAGCCGCCACCTTTCTTCAGGGACTCATGCAAAAGCATTTCATCATTGAAGACTTTGATGGTGCGGAAAGAGTTACGCGTAAAGACCGTGTACTCTGTGTCCTGTCCGATGACGTCGATCAGATAGGATTTGCCGCCAAACAGGAAGCTAATGTACTGCTCAGCCTGCTTGTAATCGTTTTTGGAGATATCATAGTGAACCCAGTCTTTGCCCTCTTCCTGCAAGGAAACCTTCCAGGTCGTACGCTGCTCGGTCACATCCACTTTAAATTTCTTACCTTTAAGTTCTGCCTCAAAGTACATGGTTACGTCCTCAATTGAAGTTTGCGGCTGACACGTTTCCAATGGGAAGTCAGGTTCAGCTGGCGAACGTCTTTGGATTTACGATCGTTGTAAGCGGTGATGGCCGCAGCGATCAGGAATACAGGGTCTTCAACTTCCTTGAAAAGATTCGGTTCGATAACTTCGAAGTTCTTTTCAATAAACTGAGTCGTGTAAGAGCCGTCGCGGAACTTCGCATGGTCCAGAATTGTTTTATGAAGAACAATATTGGTCTTAATTCCGGTCAACACGAACTCACTGAGCGCTCGTTGCATTCTGTCGATGGCCTCTTCACGAGTCTCACCCCAGGTGATCACTTTTGCGATCATGGGATCGTAGAAGATAGGCACTTCATAACCAGGATACGCATAAGAATCCACACGCATGAACGGACCTTGCGGGTGACGACACGCGCGAATCACACCAGGGTGTGGTTTGTACGTGATTGGATCTTCTGCACAGATGCGGGCCTCAATCGCGTGGCCTTTTTGTTTGATGTCTTCTTGTTTGAAGCTCAAAGGTTTGCCAGCAGCCACATAGATCTGCTCTTTCACCAGGTCATAACCCGTCACGATCTCCGTGATCGGATGTTCCACCTGAAGACGCGTATTCATCTCCATGAAGTAGAATTCTTTGGTGGCGTTATCAAAGATAAACTCAATCGTTCCCGCGCCCACATAGTTGATCTGTTTTGCGGCGCGAACAGCGGCTTCACCCATGCGCAGGCGCACCTCGTGAGGCACAGAAGGGGACGGACATTCTTCGATGATTTTTTGGTGACGACGCTGAACAGAGCACTCACGTTCAAACAAGTGAACGTGGTTATTGTGTTTATCGCCGAACACCTGAATCTCGATATGCTTTGGATCGTTGATGAACTTTTCGATGTAAACAGTCGGATCCGCGAAATAGTTCTGACCTTCAGAGCGGCAGGCGCGGAAGGCGCTTTCCAGTTCGTCCATCTGACGAACCACACGCATCCCTTTACCACCACCGCCAGCCGAAGCTTTGATGATGATCGGAAGTCCGATTTTTTCTGCGATCTTCTGGGCTTCTTCAACGGTTTCAACGCCGCCATCAGAGCCCGGAACTGTCGGAACACCGGCTTTCTTCATCAACGCTTTAGCAGAAAGCTTGTCACCCATGGCCTCGATATTTGCAACCGTTGGACCGATGAAGGTGATACCAGCTTCTTCCAGAGCTTTGGCAAAAGTGGTGTTTTCAGACAAGAAGCCATAACCCGGGTGAACAGCGTCCACGCCGGCTTTTTTGCAGACTTCAATGATCTTGTTATAGTTCAAATAGCTTTCTCGCGATGGGGACGGGCCAATGTGGTAGGCCTCATCCGCCAAAAAGACGTGCAAGCTGTCGCGATCCGCATCAGAAAACACGGCCACAGACGCAATCCCCAGCTCACGACAAGCACGAGTGATACGAATGGCGATTTCCCCACGGTTGGCGATCAGGATTTTTTTAAACAATGCCATGTTCGCTCCTACAGGGGGATGTTTCCGTGCTTTTTAGCCGGAGTGATATCACGTTTATGTTTCAGCATTTCCAAAGAGTCGATGATACGTTTACGAGTCATTGCTGGCTCGATCACTTCATCAGTGTAGCCCAATTCAGCGGATACATACGGATTGCTGAATTTTGCTTCGTACTCTGCCGTCAGGCGAGCGCGCTCGGCCACAGGATCTTTGGCTTTGTTGATCTCTTCACGGAAGATGATGCTCACCGCACCGTCAGCACCCATCACCGCGATTTCCGCAGAAGGGTATGCCAGATTCACGTCAGAGCGAAGAAGCTTGGAGCCCATAACGATATAAGCACCACCGTAAGCCTTACGGGTGATCACTGTGATCTTAGGCACTGTCGCTTCCGCATAAGCGTAAAGCAATTTTGCACCGTGTGTGATGATGCCGTTCCACTCCTGATCTTTCCCTGGCAAGAAGCCTGGAACGTCCACGAAGGAAACCACTGGAATGTTGAAGGCGTCACAGAAGCGGATGAAACGAGCCCCTTTGCGGGACGCTTCAATGTTCAAGCAACCAGCAAGGATGTTGGGCTGATTGGCCACGATACCCACTGGACGACCGTTAAATCGCGCAAAGCCCACAATCAGGTTTTGTGCGAAGTGCTTGTGAACTTCCAGGAAGTAACCTTCGTCCACGCACTCGGTGATCACAGAGATCATGTCATAAGGCTTCTTTGGATTTTCCGGGATCATGGTGTTCAGCGCTTCCGTCAGGCGGTCCGGACGATCGTTGGTCGGAAGAACCGGAGCATCGTCAAGATTGTTGGACGGAAGGAAGTTCATCATTTCACGGATCAGAAGCAAGCAGTGCTTGTCGTCTTCCGCCGCAAAGTGCGCCACGCCGGATTTTGCAGAGTGAGTGGTTGCCCCACCCAGTTCTTCTTTTGTCACATCTTCGTGAGTCACCGTCTTGATTACATCAGGACCCGTCACGAACATGTAAGAAGTGTTTTTCACCATGAACACGAAGTCAGTGATGGACGGAGAATAAACCGCACCACCTGCGCATGGGCCCATGATAGCTGTGATCTGAGGGATCAGGCCAGAAGCCATGGTGTTGCGAGTGAAGATATCTGCGTAACCACCCAGGGATTCGATACCCTCTTGAATACGTGCACCACCAGAGTCATTGATAGAAATGAAAGGGGCGCCGTTCTTCATCGCCAGATCCATCACTTTGCAGATCTTGTTGGCTTGAGTGCGGGACATGGATCCACCGATCACGGTGAAATCCTGAGATGACAAATAAACCAGCTTGCCGTTGATACGACCGTAACCAGTGATGACACCATCACCAGGAACCACGTTTTTATCCATGCCGAAGTTTGTGCAACGGTGAGAAACGAAACGATCCATTTCAACGAAGCTGCCCGGATCCAATAAAACATCCACGCGTTCACGTGCTGTTAGGCGGCCACCTTGTTTGTGTTTGGCCAAGCGAGCTGCGCCACCACCAGCCATTGCGGCTTCGTTTCTTTTTTCAAGATCTGCCAAGCGAGCTTGAATGCCAGATGAAACTTCTGTGCTCATACAATTCCTTTTCTTAATGAGGAACCATCCTCAAAAAACAGGGAATCAATCTAGCATGAGAGCTTAAAGAATCATCTTAAAACTAGGACGCGGAGCGCACTGTTTACGCTCCGCACGATGCGATCTATCTTATTGAATTTATGGAACTAACTGACGAAGAGTGGTCAGGGCCTTTTCGACGTTGATACGCCCTCGAGTATTTACTTTAAACTCGTGTCCGGCCTCGACGTCCACCGAGCGCAAAATCGCCTCTTTAATTTGGCTTGCGGTGGCCTCAGGTTTGGCGCTCCAAAGCAGGGCCGCAGTCCCGCTGACAAACGGAGCGGCCATGCTTGTTCCTTCCATATATGCGATCGAATTTCCTGGAACCGTGCTTAAAATTCTTTCGCCCGGAGCCGCCACATGCACCAGATTGAAGCCACGATTCGACCACGAGGTCATGAAATCAGAAACGGAGGCTGCCGCCACAGTGATCTGATTGGACATGTTAAAGGATGCCGGGAATTCAGGATACACGTCGACGTCACGTCCATCGTTTCCTGCGGCCACCACCACGAGGATGCCCTGACGTTGTAATTCGTTAAAGGCATTGCGCAGAGATGCCACACAAGGAGCTCCCCCCCAGCTGGCGTTGATGATCTTTGCACCGCGCTTGGCGGAATATTGCAAAGCCAAAACGGCATCGCCTAAGGAGCCACCACCATCATTTGAGATAAACTGCGCAGGAATGATCTGGGCCTGAGGGGCTACGCCTTCGACGCTGCCATAGCGGGAATCCGCTGCAATAATGCCAGCCACGTGAGAACCATGCGAGCTGGGTGTTTGATTGCTGCCGGGCTGGGATACGAACGCAGCTCCATAGTAGTCATCAACAATCCCATTTCCATCGTCGTCTTTGCCGTTGTTGGGAATTTCACCCGAGTTCACGGCAATGCGCGGAAGAAGTTGGGGGTGACTGACATCCACGTAGGCGTCCACCACAGCGACTTTAACGTCTTGACCATAGATGCCCTGACTCCAGACCGAAGGGGCTCCAATGCGCTCTTGCCCCCAGCTGTCGGTGAAGCCCGAGGTGCGCACTTCATTAGAGGTTTGCAGTTGAATCACTCGATCGTAATCCACGTGTTTAATATTTTCTAATTGTGGCTTGATGAAGTTCTCTTTGAATTCATCGGCGTTCGCAGCCGTTTCAGTTGTGAAACTGCCGTCCTCCCACTGGACGATAAATTTGTTTTCGATGGCCTGGCCCCGACATGCACTTGAGTCAAGAGCGCCATTTTCTGGAAAGACGGATTCAGCGGATTTTTTGCTACATGCTGCCAATACAAAGACGCAAGCGACCGCCGAGAGAATTTTCTGAACATCCATGTTCACTCCCTGTGCGGGCCGTAGAGGTCCCATCAATGGGACGCATATCAAAGGCCCGACCGGTTAGCTCTTCGGTCATTATATGTCTTATTTTGAGGCTAAAAATTCGAAACTAGACTGGACCTTTTTGTCAGGTCCAATCCATTAGATGTGAGCGATGAATTCGCGTAAAAACGAGGAGAATTGCAACTCGACTTGCTTCGCAGTTTCTGTCACTTCGTCGTGGGAAAGCTTCTGAGAAGAAATTCCTGCCGCCAAGTTCGTGATACAAGAAAGTGCCGCCACACGCAGACCCAAGTGATTGGCTGCGATGGTTTCAGGAACTGTGCTCATGCCCACGGCTGTGCCACCAATAAGTTTCAGGTAGCGAACTTCTGCTGGAGTTTCATAAGTTGGACCACTGACGCCGCAGTATACACCCTTGTGATAGCGCGTACCTTGCTTCATCAACACTTCTTCCATTGTTTGGATCAAGCGTTTGTCGTAAGCCTCAGTCATGTCGGGGAAACGAGGACCCAGCTCTTTGATGTTCGGACCCATCAAAGGATTCGTGCCCATCAAATTGATGTGATCTTCGATGATCATGAAATCACCAGCCTGCATGTTTTCACCAAAACCGCCGGCAGAGTTTGTCAGGATCAAAGTTTCCACACCCAGCATCGCCAGCGTTCTTGTCGGGAACACAACACTTTCCATGCTGTGACCTTCATAGAAGTGATTGCGACCCTGAAGAATTGCAATCGGCTGACCACCGACTTTACCGAAGATCAAATTTCCAGAATGACCTTCCACAGTCGGCGGGGAGAAGTGGGGGATGTCTTTGTAAGGAATGGTTGTTTCAACTTCCACTTCTTTTACGAAAGCGCCAAGACCGGAACCTAACACGACGCCGATCTTCGGTTTTGCCGAAGTTTTTGTGCGGATAAAGGCCATGGATTCTTGAAGCTTATTGAGTACCAAACGACGTCCCCTTTTTAAGACTTAGAGCATTAGCTCAAAGTTTTCAGTATCAAACTAGGCTTTGCCACCTTTTGCAAGGAAATTGTCATCGCTGAACGAAGCATAGGCAGAGCAGATTGAAGCAGATCTTTGTCGTCGCCATGCAATGTAAAGACCGTGTCTCCGACCTTCACTTCATCACCAACTTTCACATGGAATTCGATGCCTGCAGTTGGTGCAATGATGTCCGTTGTCTGCGCGCGACCGGCTTTGATAAGAATGCCCGCAACCCCAATGCTTTCAGTGTGGAAGCCACCAACCCAACCGGCTTTTTCTGATGTGACCGCAATGGAATGTTTTGGTTTTGGCAATGCCTGCAAATTTCCACCGTGAATGGAGCAGAGTTCTTCAAACTTCGCCATCGCCTTGCCGGACACCAGCATGTCTGTGGCAATTTTGTAAGACTCTTCTTCGTTTTTACCAACGCCCGCAAGTAACAACATGTGAGCAGAAAGTCGCAAGCTCAGCTCGCGCGTGTCTTCGTAAAGATCATACCCTGCAGGGCCGATGAACTTTTCATTTTTCATGATAGCCACGCACTCATCCACCTCAAGTGAATTCCCTGCGAAGCGACCCAGTGGTTGATCCATATTCGTCAGCAGTGCCGTGACTTTTTTGCCGTAGCCCTTGGCGATGGCCATCAGATTCAGGGCCAGCTCCTCTGCCAAAACAGGGGTCTTCATAAATGCCCCAGAGCCGTACTTCACATCCAACACCAGTCCGTCGATGCCTTCAGCCATTTTCTTGGACATGATGGAAGCGCAAATCAACGGCAGACTTTCCACTGTGGCCGTTACGTCGCGAAGAGCATAGATTTTTTTGTCGGCAGGACAGATCTCTTTGGTCTGACCGATGAAGCAGATTTTATGTTTTTTCACCAGCTCGATAAATTCAGGCAAGGACTTTTGGGTGTTGAAGCCGGGGATGGATTCAAGTTTGTCCAAAGTTCCACCCGTGTGACCCAGGCCACGGCCGGAAATCATTGGAACCGGAATGCCTGCAGCTGCGACGATCGGGCCCAGAATCAAGCTGGTTTTATCACCCACTCCACCGGTGGAGTGTTTGTCCACTTTGAATTCTTTCACGGAAGAGAAGTCCACAACCTCGCCGGAGTGAAGCATGGCCTTGGTCAAAGACAGAGTTTCCTCCGTTGTCATGCCACGGAAGAAGATCGCCATCAAAAGAGCCGACATCTGATAATCGGGGATATGGCCACGGGCATAGCCCAGAATAAATTCGTTGATTTCATCAAACTTCAGTTCTTGGCCATTGCGTTTGGCTTTGATGATTTCAGCAGGAAGAAAAGACATTAGTAACCACCTTGTACAGAGCCGCCTTGAATAATTGTGATTCCGGAGCTTGTGCCAAGGCGGGTGGCTCCAGCTTCGATCATTGCATGTGCTTGTTGGGCATCTTTGATGCCGCCGGAAGCTTTCACTTCCATTTGATTGCCGACAACGGACTTCATCAGTTTCACGTCATCGACCGTCGCGCCACCACCGCCAAATCCGGTGGAGGTTTTTACAAAGTGAGCGCCAGCTTCCAGTGCGGCTTTGCAGGCCAGGACTTTTTCGTCGTTGTTCAGCAGGGAAGTTTCGATGATCACTTTCACGGTGCAACCTTGCGCGGCCTGCACGACGGCTTTGATGTCGTCGCGAACATAGTTCAAACGGCGGTCTTTCAGGGCGCCGATCTGAATGACCATGTCGATTTCCTGTGCGCCATTGCGAATTGCAGTCGAAGTTTCGTAGGCTTTGCTTTCCGTGTCCATGGCACCCAACGGGAAGCCCACCACACAGCAGACTTTCACAGAGGAGCCCTTAAGAAGTTCTGCGCAGGTTTTGACGTAAGAGGTGTTTACGCAGACGCTGAAGAAAGAATGGTCTTTGGCTTCAGCACAAAGCTTTTCGATTTGCGAGAGCTGAGCCTCGGGCTTCAAAAGAGTGTGGTCAATATAACGACTTAGTTGCACGGGGCACCTCAAAAATGTTTAAATAGCAAAAGTATCTCAGTTCATTGCAGGAGGCAATCATGACACCACAGAAGTGGACCTCGTTTTTTCTGGCAGCTTTGTTGATCTTCACTTCCTCGGCGTCTTTTGCGCAAGCCGACAGAGCCTTTAAGCGAAATACGGCGGCCGTCCTGTTTGCCAGTCTGGGGGGCGCTATTTTGGGATTGAGCACGTTGTCTTTTTACGGTCATCCAGAAGAACACACCGACAACATCGGCCTGGGGGCCTTAGTGGGTTTTGTTGCGGGGGTGGGCTATGTTGTTTATGACTCCTCGCGCCCAGCGACACCTAATTATGAATATTCACAGAACTTAGGATGGGACCAAAAAAGCCGAAGGGCCTCAACGACTGTCGCCAAGGCCCCTCCAATTGTTCAGTTTGGATTTGAGTTCTAATTAAGATCAGCCCACTTTGGTGCGCGGGCCACCGACGGCGCCGCCCACAGCTGTCTGCACGCTGGTGTCGCCACCACCGGCTTGACCCAGGAAGGTTTTCGCATCCGCAGCAGAAACCTTTCCTTTTCGGACCAAATCTTCGATGTACTTTTCAAACAACACCATCCCTTGGCTGGAGCCGGTCTGCATTGCAGAAGGGATCTGGTGGACTTTACCTTCACGAATCAAGTTGGAGATCGCTTTGGTGTTTCTCATGATCTCGTAAGCGGCCACACGGCCTTGGCCGTCGGCGCGTGAGAACAGAGTCTGAGCCACCACTCCACGCAGGGATTCTGCAAGCATCGTGCGGATCTGCTGTTGTTGTCCCGCAGGGAAAACGTCAATGATACGGTCAATGGTTTTCGCGGCACTGTTGGTGTGCAGAGTTCCGAACACGATGTGTCCTGTTTCTGCGGCCGTCAGTGCCAAAGAGATTGTTTCCAAGTCACGCAACTCACCCACCAGCAGGATGTCCGGATCTTCACGCAGAGCCGCTTTCAGGGCGTTGGCAAAGCTCTTGGTGTGGCTTCCCACTTCGCGCTGGTTGACCAGGGATTTTAAGTTTGGATGAACGAACTCGATAGGGTCTTCCACCGTGATGATGTGTGCTTCGCGGGTCATGTTAATCTGGTGGATCATCGCTGCCAAAGTGGTGGACTTACCGGAGCCGGTCGGACCCGTTACCAGGATCAGACCACGATCGCAGTCGATGATGTCCATCACAGATGGGGGCACACCCAGCTCTTGCGCTGTTTTGATTTTTTCAGGGATGATACGCATGACGGCGCCAAGGCCTTTGCGTTGCATAAAGATGTTGCAACGGAAGCGGCCTGTGCCGGGAAGAGTGTAGGCGAAATCCAGCTCCCACTTTTCAACGAAAGCTTTCTTTTGCTTTTCTGAAAGGATCTCAAAAAGCAGACCCTGCACGTCCTGATTTGTGAGTTCGCGATAGTTCAATGGAACCATGTTTCCATGAAGGCGCAAATAAGGGGCTGCCCCGCTTGTGATATGCAAGTCGGAAGCACCTTGTTCGACCATGAGTTTAAACAGCTCATCAATTGTTGCCATCGTTCTCTCCCTAAGGGCTCTAATTCAGTGATCTTTTCGGTCAGATATGTTTCAATATTAAATATTATTTGCTAACGGTCTTGTTTCTGGACTATTGAACTAAGACCAGGCCCTGTTCTCGGGTAAAGGAGCCACTGTGTCCGCTGAAATTCTGATCAATGTTCGCCCCCAAGAAACCAGAGTCGCCTATGTCGATGCGGGAATTCTGTCTGATTTGAAGATCGAAAGAAAAACATCCCCTACATTGGTCGGGTCTATCCATCGCGGCACCGTGATCCGTGTTCTTCCGGGCATGCAGGCCGCCTTTGTGGATATTGGTCTGGAAAAAGCGGCATTCCTGTATGTGGGCGACATCCGCGAAGACGTGGACGACAACTTCCTTTCTGCGGTGGACCGGGAAGAGCCCCTGGATGAGGGGGACGATGACAAGCCGCTGACTCACACTAATAAAACGCCCATTCAAGAGCTGGTGAAGGAAGGCCAGAGCATTTTGGTTCAGGTCTCTAAAGATCCGCTGGGCACCAAAGGCGCGCGTTTAACGACACATCTATCGCTGCCAGGCCGCTTCGTGGTCTTTTTGCCCACCGTGCGCCACTTGGGGATTTCCCGACGTATTGAGGATGAAGGGGAGCGCGAGCGCCTAAGAAAACTGGTGCAGAAGATCAATCCATCCGGTGGCGTGATTGTGCGTACTGCGGGTGATGGCGCCTCCGAGGAAATGTTGAAGGCCGACATCGAGTATCTCGATCGTATGAGCAAAGAAATCTTCAAGATGTACGAAAAGAAAAAGCAACCCGGGGCCTTGCACACAGAGCTGGATGTGGAACTGCGTGCCCTTCGGGATCTAATGAGTGAAGATGTCACCAGCGTGTGGGTGGATGATGTCGAGATTCACAAAAAAGTTGTGAAGTTCGTGTCCCAATTCATGCCAAAATACAAACAAAACATCGTCCTTTATGAAGAGAAAAAGCCGCTGTTTGATTTGTACGACATTGATATCGAGATTTCCCGTTCGATGGAAAGAAAGATCTGGCTGAAGTCCGGCGGTTATATCGTCATAGATGAGGCCGAAGCTTTGGTTGTGATTGATGTGAACACCGGAAAATTCGTCGGCAAAAAAGACCTGGAAGACACGATCTTAAAAACCAATCTGGAAGCGGTTCGCGAGACCGCACACCAGTTGCGCATCCGCAACTGCGGCGGGATCATCATCATCGACTTCATCGATATGGAAAAAGAATCCCATCGCGAAAAGGTTCTGGAGGCCCTGGCTGAAGAACTGCAAAAAGACCGCGCTCGCACAAATATCGTTTCCATGTCCCAGTTGGGACTGGTGGAGATGACCCGCAAGCGCATTCGCCCAAGTCTGATCAAAACCTTGTGTGAGCCGTGCTCTTACTGTGATGGAAAAGGCTATATCAAACGCAAGTCCACGGTGGCCAACGAGATCTTCCGCGAGCTGGAGCGTGACGCTGACATGCTGATCAATAAAAAGACCAACGTGGTGATTCACTGCCATAGCGAAGTCGTGGATTGGATCTATGAAGTTGAAGGCGAAACACTGGAAGGTATTGAGAAGAAGCTCGGCCGTTCCGTTGCTTTCAAGATCGAACCGAATTATCACCTAGAACAATACGAAATCTTCTTCGTCTAAACGGCGGGTGAAAAGGGCCCCATCGACTGCGTTGTGCTGCGGGCTCCTGCCCTTGCCCTTCGGGCTGACGCCCAAGAATAGCTTCCTGCTATTCTTGTCGGGCCCCTTTTGACCCGCCTTTAAGTTTGCTTTTTCTTGGTGCTTTGTTGGATCGCTTGGATGACGGCTGAATTTTTGGAAGAAAATGGGGCTGCTGGACTTTGGTTGGTTTAGTCGGGTCTTGGGTGTTCCGATAGATTCAGCATGAAACATCTGTTGGGTTTTCTATTTGGCATTCTATTTTCGTTGGTTGTGCAGGCAGAACCGCTTTTCTGCGGTGGGAATCCTTATCAGGTGAAAGCTTTGGCGGATGTTTCCCGCAACACTTGTATGCAGACGCTGCAGTCGAAGGAGTGTCAGGCTTTGTTTGCCAAGATGCGCGCCAATGGGGAAAAGCCTGAGGAAAAAGCTCTGAAGTGCGCCAAGCAAAGTTCCTTGTCGCGCGCCTTTGAGGCGTCCTGGGATTACACCTCGGGATGCGCAACGGGGGGATGGTCCTTTGTTAAAGACAGCTTTGTTGCGGTTGGCACAGCCATCGGCGAAGGTGCTGCGAAGATCGTCATGGATATGGAAGCGGAAAAGGCGGCTAATGCCGCTTGTGAGGCCGACCCTCAGGGGAAGGTGAATCTCTTTAAGCAATATAACGGCTCAGTCCCCAAGATCCTTCAGGTTCCCATGCCCAAAGCAGATGTTCTTCAGAAGGCCAATTGCGCGACCGTGAAGGGGATCTTGCATCTGCAGTCTGTGAGTAAGAAGAACGAGGCTCTGACAGCTATTACCCGCAAACGATCCTTGAAAGCCCCCAACTTCACTGCGGAAGAAAAAGAATACATGGACTGGGTTCAGGGAAATGCGCCGAAGTCACAAAAGATGGATCTGGTGGGCATGGCCAAGGCTCGCTTGAAAGAAATGGGCATTCAGCTTGATTGTTATAACTCTAAAGAAGCTGCTGCCATGGTTTGTGAAGCCATCGCAGAGGTCGCGTCCTTCGCCGGGGGGCCCGCGGGGGCTGCGCTGAAAGCTGCGAAGGCTCGGAACATTATGAAAATTGCCGGAGTCAGTGCCGATGCAGAAAAGGCCGCCGTGGCAACACGAACTGTGGCGTCGGCGGCGGATCTGGCAAAAGCCGCGAAGCTTTCTAATAGTGAGCGTGTGCTGGCGGCTGAAAAGTCACTAGGCCGAAAGCTCACGGAGCAGCAGGAAAAGGCCCTGATCAAGGCCCATGAGGTGGCGGCCGGGACCGGGCGCGGGTATGGAACCTATTCAAAGGCCGACATTGCGGAAAAGACCCGGATCCTGCAACAAGCTGGATTTAACGCCACCGAACGCGAGGCCCTGCTTCGCCAGGGATTGGCCGGAAGCCTGTCAGATACCAAAGCCGCCAGAGACTTTGCCAATAAAGCCCGCCTGGAGGCCGATAAGCTCCGCGTGTCTGGAAATATCTCAGAATCTACAGCAAGTTACCGCAAAGCGTCTGACTCTTATGAGGTGTTTATTGCAGACCCCAAGGCGGCCAAGTCTTCCCGGGATTATTGGGTGGGAGCCAAGCTTAATGCCGCGGCGGAGAGATATGATAAGGCAGCGGAATACTTCATTAAAACGGAACAGGCGACAGCTCGCAGTGACGTGAGGGCGCAGAACATCTTTGAGGCCCTCAACCGGGAAAAGAACGAGCTGCGGGTGATCGCTTCCAAGAATCCGGGCAGTAAATCAGCTCAAAAGAACTATCAGGACCATCGAAAGTTGATCGAAGCCGTCACTAATAATAAGAGTTTTCAACTGGGCGATGCCTGGAAGCGGGAACTTTTAAAGCCGTGATTTCGGCTAACCTGCTGAAAATATGGGCTTTTATCTGCCGACTAGACTTTGCCAACTTTTTCCAAAAATATTTGCTTTTGAGGGGGGTTAAAGCTAACCTCTCTTTCTCTCGTAAAAAGCTGAAAAAAATAGCATGTATTAGGTTGACAAAGCCTAGTGCGAAGTGGCATTTACCATTGGCTTAATTCGGGTAGCTGGAGGTTTACATGTACGCGATTATTCGTACTGGCGGGAAACAATATAAAGTTCAAGCTGGTGACGTAGTTCAGGTTGATAAACTTGAACAAGCACTTGGTGCAGAGTTTGAAATCAACGAAGTTTTGATGGTTGGTGGTGAGTCCACTGCTGTTGGTCAACCTCTTGTTAAAGGTGCGAAAGTAACTGTTGTTGTTACTAAACAAGCTAAGACAAGAAAAGAGATCGTCTTCAAAAAGAAGCGTCGTCAAGGTTACAGAAAGTTCGCAACTCACAAACAAGAGTTCACTGAACTATTTGTTAAGGCTATTTCCTTCGATGGAAAAACAGCTAAAACTGACGAAGCAGCTAAAGTAGTAGACGTGAAAGCAGTTCGTGCAGAAAAAGCACAAGCTCGCGTAGCAGCTCGTAAAGAGCGCGCAGCGAACAAAGGGACTGCAGAAGTTGTTAAAAAAGCGGCTAAAAAAGTAGCGAAGAAGAAAGTTGCTAAGAAAGCAGTTAAAAAGACTGTTAAAAAAGCGACTAAAGCTGGCGCGAAGAAAAAAGTCGCTAAAAAAACTTCTAAGAAAGCATAATTAATTTTATTTCGTAAGAGAGGTTCGTCATGGCAAGTAAGAAGGCCGGTGGTAGTACAAAGAACGGTCGTGATTCACAGAGTAAACGACTGGGCGTAAAAAGATTCGGTGGCGAGAAAGTTCTTCCAGGGACTATCATCGTTCGTCAGCGTGGAACTAAATTCCATCTTGGTAACAACGTAAAAATGGGTCGCGACTACACGATTTATTCTGTAATCGAAGGTCTTGTTAAGTTTGAGCGTTTCTCTAAAGAGCGTTTCAAAATTAGCGTATATCCTAAAGCTGTTTAATCAGTAGTAAGATAGTACCGATACATTTTTTCAAAATGCGAAGAGGAGCCATTCCATGGCTCCTTTTTTGTTGTATAAACGGTCACTTATGAAATTCATCGATGAAGTTAGAATTACCTTAGCTTCGGGCCGTGGCGGTCCGGGGTGTGTCAGTTTTCGCCGTGAATCCGGTTTGCCTCGTGGCGGTCCGGATGGTGGTGATGGTGGCAAAGGCGGCGATGTTATTATTCGCACATCTCGCCACATCAACTCTTTGGTCGATATTCGTTCCAACAAAAGATACGCAGCTCAAAACGGTCACATGGGAATGGGCCGTCAAAAAGCGGGTCACGACGGAGAAGATCTGGTTATGATTGTTCCCAAGGGGACGATCTTCCGCAATATGGACGGTGAAATCATCGTCGATATGACCGACATCGATGAGCATGTTCTGCTTAAAGGTGGTCGCGGTGGAAAAGGAAATGAGTTCTTCAAAACCAGCGTCAATCAGGCACCTGATTATGCACAGCCAGGCGAAGACGGCGAAGAGGTTGAGGTTAAACTTGAACTGAAGCTGATTGCTGACGTTGGAATTGTGGGCTTCCCGAATGCGGGTAAATCCACTTTGATCTCTCGCATCTCGGCGGCGAAACCAAAGATCGCAGACTATCCGTTTACAACACTGACGCCCAACTTGGGTGTGGTTAAGGCGGGGGATTATTCCACGTTTGTGGTTGCGGACATCCCGGGTCTGGTGAAGGGCGCTCACGCCGGCGTGGGTCTTGGCATTCAGTTTTTGAAACACATTGAACGCACGCGTTTGTTCATCCACCTGATTGATGCTTCAGGGATGTCGGGACGTGATCCTCTTGAGGATTATGCGGATATTAACAATGAACTTAAGATGTATGATGAAAACAACAAGGACAAAGAGGGTTTCTTCCCTCTTTCCACGCGTCCACAGTTTGTTGTTCTGAACAAAATCGACACCTTGAGTGAAAATGAACTGGCGAAGTTGAAGAAGAAGTTCAAAGAGGCCTCAGGTTCTGAGCCTTATGCGATTTCGGCTGTGACTGGAAAAAATATTAAAGAGTTCGTACAGGAACTGGCTCGTCAGATTTTGGAAGATAATAAAGAGGAACAGTAATGAAAATAGGTATTTTCGGGGGCAGTTTCAATCCTCCACACATGGGTCATATCAACGCCATTCAAACAGTGGCTAAAAAAGCGGGCTTGGGTAAAGTTCATATCGTTCCGGCCGCTCAGAATCCTCTGAAAACTCCGGTGGAAGGACCTACTCCAGAACAACGTGTAGAGCTGACGCGTCTGGCGTTCTCTCAATACGGTGACACTTATTTTGTAGACGATCAGGAAATCAATCGTGGTGGCATGAGCTACACGATCGATACAGTCTTGAATCTGCGCAAACAGTACGATGCCAATGATCTTTACTTGGTGGTTGGTGCGGATAAGTTCGAAGAACTGGCGCAGTGGAAGGACTATCAAAAGATTCTGACCGAAGCGAATCTGATTGTCACAACTCGTCCGGGTTATGACATTCCTGAATCTCTGGAAGAAATGCCAGGATTCCTGAAACCATTGGTGGCGGAATTTGACTTCAACTTTATCGAGCTCAACACCGGCCGCAATATTCAGTTCATCACTTTGCGTGATGTGGAAGTTTCCTCCAGCGAAGTTCGCAAATGGCTTCGCTCCGGAAAGCCTGTGGAAAAGTATCTGCCATTGGCGGTTGAATCCTACATCAAGGAACACAAGCTATACAGAAACCTGGGCGACCGTATCGGTGACTACCAGAAGTTCACTGCGTTCTGCGCTGATGTTCTGTTTGCCAAAAAAGGTATCAACGTCCGTGGCTTTGACCTGACTCAGATGTCAGCTCCGAGTGAATACACACTGATTGCTTCTGGTACCTCCACTCGTCACGCGGCTGCGATGGCAGAAAACATCGTGACGGCGGTAAAAGAGGAATACAATGTTCATCCACAAAGCATCGAAGGTGTGGATGAGGGTCGTTGGGTGCTGGTGGACTACGGTTCATTGATCATCCACGTATTCTACGATTTCGTTCGCCAGGAATACAATCTGGAAAACCTGTGGAGAGAAGGCAAAGACATGGGTTTGAAGGATCCATACGTCGGCAAGGGTGCTCAATAGATGAAGTTCATTCTGTACAATCTCGCCACGGCCAAGGAAGCCTGGGCAGACGAGGTCAGCGAGTTGTACAAGAAGAAGATTTCCTTCTTTGTTCCCTTTGATATTCAGTCCTTGAAAGCGAAGAAGTCCGCACGCGAAGATGCGGACTTCAAACGCAACGAAGAATCCGAATTAATTCTTAAGAATATCAACAGCGATGACTATGTCGTGCTCTTTGACGAGCGCGGCTCGGTCCTGGACTCGATTCAATTTTCAAAAAAAGTGGAAAACATCCTGGGGAGCTCGAAGAAGCGCGCTATATTTATTATTGGCGGAGCTTTCGGGGTGAATGAAGAAGTTCGCAGAAGAGCGGACCTGAAGGTGGCGTTGTCGCCCATGGTGATGAATCACCTGATGGCCCAGGCAATGAGCTTAGAGCAAATCTACCGGGCCTTTACGATCATCAAAAAAATTCCGTATCACAATATTTAAGAGCTAGTTCTGCCAAGGTGGCTCGTTGCCAAGTTCCTTTTCAGGATTTCTGTGCAGCTCCAGCAGGCGAGACCATTCCGGACTTAAGAAGCCCTTCTGTTCGCTGATAGCTTCCTCCACCGGCAAACCGCGAGAAGCCATGCAGTCCGAGCCCGGGTCATAAGCTTTATTCGAGCAGATCGCGTACTTCACGTAAGCACCCTCGCCACCAACGGATTTGTTCCACTCTTTCAGAGTCAAAGGTCTTGTCGGCTCAATGGATGGATCAAACACATACGCCTCGGCACCCACACGATAGGTCACAGCCACGTGGTACCACCACTGAACGGATCCATACGGGGAATTTTTCGTCAGTGCTTTCAGACTGCCAAACACGAAAATCTTCTTCGGAGCGGGGAAGTTGTGATCCACCAAAGCAATGGAGGCCATCTCCGCACGGGCGTAACAGCCATCATCCGGATACAGCCAGGTCAGTCGACGTGCAAAGGGAGTGACGTCGGTGATAAAGCGTGTGTCACGAACATACTTGAACTCGCGCTCCAAATCCGCGTAAGAGCCGACATCCGGAATGTCCTGAAGATTCAGTTCAGCCAATGGTTTTTTGGCTTTTTCGGGAGTCGTACGCCCCAGGAAGTCCTGAGAAGCGTCGTAAGCGTGATTCCGGCGACTGCGTTTGCTGGCCGCCTCATAGGTTTCATCGGAATGCCGAACAGGTGAAAGACCTGCCAGAGATGTTGCGGACGCTGTCAGAGCCACCAACAAGATGAAAAGCGATTTCATATTCCCCTCACTTGCTATGTTTCTAGGCTTGAGGAAATGGGCTGTCAAAGAATTTGCAGTGACGCAGAAGCATGAGAAATCTGATGGAATTAATGAGATCCCGGTTTGCTGTCTGTCTGCATTGCGGATCATTACAGGCACTGCCGGGGCTGCTTTGTGATCCTTGCCAACAAACTCTGCTGACCTATAGGGTTCTGGAGGGAATTCAGACCACCAGGCGCTGGAAATCTCTGTTTCGCTGGACGCCGGGAGAAAGTGATCTGTTGTCCGGCTTGATCTTAAGTCTGAAAGGGGCGGGATCTCAGCAAGCCTGGAATTTCTATGCTGCCGCCTTCGCGCAGAAGTACATCCCAACACTTCCGACGGGCCGCCGTTTGCGTCTGGTGCCCGCGCCGTCCAAGACGGGTGGGCGGGACCATGCCTTTCTTTTTGCCCAGGCTCTGGCTGAGCATTGCGGGGCGGAATTCTGCCCTTGTCTTAGAAAAGTTTCACAGAAGTCTCAAAGGGGAGGCACCCGGGGTGACCGGGCCTTGATTGAGATGGAGCTGATTGAAAAAAATACAGTCATGCCTGAGGACTGGTCAGAGGTCCTTTGGATTTTCGTCGATGATATCGTCACAACAGGCGCTACAGCGCGTGCGGCGGAGCTGGCGCTTGGAAGGCCTCCTCACTTTGAGGTTTGGGTCTTGGCAGAGAGGAGCCTCTCTTGCGGAGCGTCCACGGATCTGCTATAAAACCCGGATGCTTAGAAACTCTTTAGCTCTGCTATTCACTGTCCTTTTCTCTTGGGTGTCGATTGCCGCGACTGCAAGTAATGGAACCCTTCAAAAAGTCGGTAAAAAATATCGCGCCTCCAAACTTGTGGAAATGAGTGTGGAAAAGGTTGTGACGTCCGAACTGCTTGGCAAAGAAACCAAGTACGAAGGCAAAATCTATCTGGCTAGCGGCAAGTTCCGCTGGGAAAACACAACACCAGAACAAACACTGCTGGTGTTTGATGGCTCTACGATATGGAGCGTGCAGACACCGCCGAAAGAATTCGGTGGCCCGGTTCAGGTGGCCAAGGGCAAGGTGGATAAGAAGACCCGCTCACATATCCTGATCTCTTCGCTGTTGGGGCAGGATCTGGCCAAAACCTTCAAGGTTGTCAGCGAGAAGAAAGACGGAAGTCAGATTCACCTTGATGTCGAACCCGTGCGGGGCGAGGACCTGACGGTGAAGTCGATGAAGCTGGTGGTAAACGCCAAAGACAACACCCTGAAGTCGGTTTCTTATCTGGATGACATCGGTAACAAGACAACGATGAACTTCAGCAAAATCGAATTTCTAAAAAAAGAAAATAAAAAACTGTTCAAATATCAACCGCCAAAAGACGCACAGGTAACGGACCTATGAAACAAGAGACCACTCAAAATAAAAAAGTTCACTTCATCTCTCTGGGGTGCCCGAAAAATCTTGTGGACAGCGAAATCATGGCCGGCACTTTGATGAAAGATGGCTATGAGGTCGTGGGCGAGGCGGAAAGCGCCGACACTGTTATCGTAAACACCTGTGGTTTCATCGAGGATTCGAAAAAAGAATCCATCCAGCGCATTCTGGACATGAGCGACCTGAAGCAAGAAGGAAAGATCAAAAAAGTCGTTGTCGCGGGTTGCTTAACCCAGCGCTATAAAGACGAACTGGTGGAAGGTTTGCCAGAGGCCGATTTGTTTGTCGGATCCGGCGAATTCCAGAACATCGCCAAGATTCTGAAAAACTCTGATGGCGGCGACAAACAAAAGACTTTCTTCAATCTGCCAACTTACCTGCAGCAGGAAGAAACTCCGCGCGTGAACTCTCAGCCGGGGCATCGTGCTTATTTGAAGATTTCTGAAGGCTGCATGAAGCGTTGTGCGTTCTGCGCGATTCCTTTGATTCGTGGAAACCTTCAATCCCGCTCTATCGACGCCATCGTTGCAGAAGCAAGACTGCTGGTTGCTGGTGGCGTGAAGGAACTGATCATCATCAGTCACGACTTCACTGATTATGGTTTTGATATCCGTCGCAAGGATCCAACTCGCAAAGAAAGTCCTGTGGAGCTTTTGAAGGCTCTGGATCAGGTTGAAGGCTTGCAATGGATTCGTCTGATGTACTTGTATCCAGATGGAATCACTCAAGAGATGGTTCAGGTTATCAAGAACAGCAAAAAGATCGTTAAGTACTTTGATATGCCACTTCAGCACGTCAATGATGCCGTTCTAAAAAGCATGAACCGCAAAATGACCCGTGATGAAATCGAAACGGCCTTGATGAACATCCGCGAACACATTCCTGAGGCGGTGATCCGCACGCAATTCATCGTGGGCTTCCCGGGTGAAACTCAAGAGCAGTTCGAAGAGCTGTTGAGCTTTGTGGCTGAACAGCAGTTCGACCGTGTGGGTTGTTTCAAGTACTCGCCTGAAGAAAACACTCCGGGCGGTCGTATGGAAAACCAGATCGACGAAGAAACAAAACAATATCGTCACGATGCTTTGATGGAAGTTCAGCAGAACATTTCCCGCGAAAAGCACAGTGACTTTGTGGGTAAAACTTTGGATGTGATCGTGGAAGGTTTCTCTGAAGAAACAGACCTGCTGTTGCAGGGCCGTTTCTGGGGTCAAGCACCGGACATCGACGGTGTGGTTTTGATCAATGATGGGCAGGCTCAGGTGGGTGATATGGTGAAAGTGCATATCACCGACAACATGGAATACGACCTCATCGGTGAAATCGTCACTGAAAACTAGAAAGTACAGTTGTCAGAGGCGACCTCAAACTGGTCCGTCCATTTACTATTCTTGGCATTTCTTAAAACTGTCGTGGCTCTTCTAAAGGCCACGGCATTTTTTTTGTCATACTTGCAGGCGTTCTTATAAGCCAAAAGTGAAATGTCATATTTGCGAAGCTCGAAGGACGTGGTGGCCAGTCCCAGCCACGAGCGGGCCGCCTTGGCGTTGGCTTCGGTCCCGGCTTTATAGACCTTCATGGCTTCGATATAGTTCTTCTGATCCTCCAGCAGACGTCCATAGTTGAACTGTGCCAGCTCAGAGCGGGGGAAGTCGGCAGAGGCCTTCTTCAGCGTTTTTGCAGCGGTGTCGTCTTGTCCCAGCTCTTTATAGGCGATGCCCAGGTAGACATAGGCATCAGCGGTTTTAGGGTCCTTCTGGATGGCTTCTTTGCATGACTGAACGGCGGGTTCATAGGTGCCGTCCATGGTGTTGATCTCGCACAGTTTGCGCAGGTACTGGGGACGTGGCCCGATGCTTTGAACCATGTCCTGGAAAAGAATACGCAGCTCATACAGATTTGGCACATCACGATTTTCATACAAACCGACCAGTCCATCATAGGCGGGTTCGTACTTGGGGTTGAGCTCGATGGCGCGCTTGTAGCTTTCCATCGCGTCGCGGGTCTTCTTTTGCAGGACGTAGGCATTGCCCATCAGACTGTGCGCTTCGTAGTCCTTGTCGTCTTTTCCGATCAACACATTCAGGGCCCGGATCATTTCGCTGGGTTCTTTGCGCTTTTCATGCGCTTTGGCCAGCAGTAAAAGACCACGGCGATCCAGCTTATCTATGTGTTTCCAGAGCAGCAGAGTGACTTTTTCGTACTCCTCTTTTTTGTAAAGCTCATCAGATAGATCCACAATCAGGCCGGCATTTTTGGGGCTTTTGCGGATCTCGGCTTTCAGTCTTTCAATTTTCTGATCCGCGGTTTCTCCTGTCGGTGCTGATGTCGCGGGGGTGGCTGCGACCGGCTCCGTTGGTGTTGTCGGTGCTGCCACTTTGGGGGATTCCACCGTGGATTTTTCAGGAGCTGCGGGGGCGGCTACTTGTGGTTTATCGACTTTCGGGGAGTTTACCGTCGGAGCCGTAGGCCTGGTCGGAGGTGATGCGGATTTTTCTTTTAGCTCTTCTTCAAAAAGAGAGAACTCGTCCTTGGTCGGTTCGGCTGCAAAACTCCGAGAGGGCGTGGTGACCCATAATGAGACAAAAGCCAAGAACACGGTAAATGTAAGTCGATTGAAATTCAGTCCATTGGGCATATGTTGTATTATGACCTAAATGCTCTTGCGAGTGAAGAAATCTCAATTTACATCTGGACTACCCAATAATCGGGGTCAGGCCGTGATCGAGTACACTCTGATACTCGTGATCACTGTGGCTATTGTTATTGGTCTTACATCTCAGATTCTTAAACCCATGCAGGCTTTTTTGGACAACTACATGGGAAAATACGTTCAGTGTTTGTTGGAAATGGGAGAGCTTCCTGCGATTGGCAGCGAGGACACCACCGTTGCTGATGAAGGGTGTAATGCCCGTTTTCAGCCGGGAACCTTGGCAGCAGGTCGGCCTCCGCGCGACGGGGCGGGAAGTGGCAGTTCCTCTGGCAAAGGCGACGGAAATTCCAAGAATTCCAGTGGCGGTGACAGCAGCTCGGGCAGTGGGGGAGGATCGTCTTCGGGGTCCACCTATGCCGGGTCGGCCTCCCGCGGTGGCAGTCGTTTCATGAACCGCAATCGACGCCCGTCCAGCGGTGTGGAAGCAAGCGGAGCGGCCCAGGGCCGGGTGGTCGAGATTGCGTTGGATGGCGGAGGTAGTGGCAGCTTCTTCCGAGGCAGCAATGGAGGCACTTATAGTGGTTCCGGTGTGAAAAAGCGTTCGGTGGCTATTTCCGGAATGACCGAAATGGAGCGCAAGCGGCTTGAAAAAGCGGCCAACGGCGAGGGACGGGCGACGATAGTCACGGGTGAAAGCATCAAACCTCCGGTTAAAAAACTGGCTGTGAAGCCACCGGTGGTTCAGACCTTCGAGAAAGAGGAAGAGCCCTTCACCATTGGAAATTTTATAAGGATCCTCTTCATCACGGCCATTATCATTGCTCTGGTTCTGCTCATTGGTGGTCAGGCACTTCAGATGTCGAAGAGCTTTGAAAAATAGTCTGCGTTGCGTTTAGAAATTCTTCATAGAAATTCTTAAGTTATCTGTCATGGCGTTAATTTCTTGAAACCCTCCAGTGTTTAAAGGATACACCGTTCATCAGTTCATTGATGGGGGATTCATTGGAAAATGTGATTGAGATCAATCGCAGTAAAACGTTCAGCTTGGAAGAGGCGCGCCGACTGCTCCCTATCATCTATCGTATGACGGAAGAATCCGCACGTGAGGTGAAACTTCACCTGAACCGTATTGAAGCTTTTTCTGACAAATCCCACCCTTCCGTGGCCGTTATTGAAAGCGATATCAACGCCATTATTGACCGCTGGCAGATCAAGATCGAAAAACTGGGAGCTGAGCCCAAGGGTCTTTGGATGGCTGATTTTGACAATGGGGAAGGCTACTATTGTTGGAAGTATCCAGAAGTTGAAATTAATCACTGGCATGGCTACCAAGATGGCTTTTCTGGGCGTATAACGATTGAATGAGAATCGCAGTCGCCCAAATCAATCCGGTCCTAGCTGACTTTCAGCTCAACAAAGTAAAAATCCTCGATTTCGTCAACCAGGCTGTTCAACGCAAGTGTGATCTTGTGGTGTTCCCTGAGTGCACCCTGTTTGGTTATCACCCGTTTGACCTTTTGGAGCGTTCGCAACTGGTGGCTAAGCAGGAGGCGGAATTCAAAGACCTTATCAAGCAACTGCCTAAGGATATTGGCGTGATCATGGGTTTGATCACCAAGAACCCGCAGAAAAAAGGCCGCCCCTATTTCAACAGTGCCGCTTTGATTGCCAAGGGTAAAAAGCCGCAGTTCTTTCATAAGCAGCTTTTGCCAACGGGCGATGTTTTTGATGAAGCGCGCTTTATCGAGCCTGGTGACTTTTCGAAAAATTATTTCAAATGGAAAGGGAAAAAGTTCTTCCTGACCATCTGTGAAGACATCTGGGCTTGGCCGGATGCCAAGGGCCATTCGCCTTACAGAGAAAATCCTCTGGCGAAGGTAAAGAAGCAGAAAATTGATATGGTAATCAATCTGAGTGCCTCACCTTACTTCGTGGGTAAAATGAAGCAGCGGGAGTACGTCACCCAGAAGACGGCGGCGTACTTCAATGCGCCAATCATGTATGTGAATCTGGTGGGGGCTCAGGATGAAATCATCTTTGATGGCGCAAGTTTTGTGCTGGATAAGAAAGGCAAAAAGCTACTGACCTGTCAGCAGTTCACAGAAGATATTAACGTGATTGATATCAACACGATGGAAGTGTGGCATAAAACCGCCAAGCTTCAGCCGGTGGAGGAACTTCGCCAGGCTCTGGTGTTGGGTATCCGTGATTTCTGTGAAAAGACGGGTCTGAAGAAAGTGCATTTGGGTCTTAGTGGCGGGATTGATTCGGCGGTTGTGGCGGCTTTGGCTGTGGATGCCCTGGGCCCGGCACAGGTGACGGGCATGGGACTGCCGGGACCGTTCAATGCGCCGGAAAGCCTGACTTTGGCAAAAGATCTGGCCAAGAATCTGGGCATAGATTTTAGAACAGTCGATATCACGGCGATGTATGATTCGGCTGTGAAAGGTTTGACTGAAGGTTTGAATCTTCAAGGGTTCAGCGTGGTGAATGAAAACTTGCAGGCACGTCTGCGTGGAATGACGTTGATGGCTTGGGCCAACAAAGAAAACAGCATGTTGCTGACGACCAGTAACAAAAGTGAATATGCCTCTGGCTATTCCACTTTGTACGGGGATATGTGCGGTGGGTTGGCGCCGATTGGGGATTTGACGAAGGCGCAGGTGTACCAACTGGCAAGATACTACAACCAACAGGGTGAGGTGATTCCGCAGGAAATTATCGATCGCGCGCCGTCGGCGGAGCTTCGTCCAAATCAAAAAGATCAGGATTCTTTGCCTGAGTACGACGAGCTGGATAAGTCTGTTGTCTATCTGGTGGAAAAATCAGGGGTGGCGAAATCAGCCACTGACAAGTGGCTTCTGCCGATCTTGATGCGAACGGAATTCAAGCGCTGGCAGGCGCCTCCGGTGTTGAAGGTGTCAGGACATTCCTTCGGCCGTGGTCGCCGTTATCCACTGGCACACAGAGCGCGTGAGATATAAAAAAAGCCAAAGCCCCTTTGCAGGGGCTTTTTTCTTTTTACAGACCTCCGAAGAAGTCCATTTGTTTTGGTTGGCGCACGATCTGCGGGAAGCGCAGTTCGGGTTTTCCCGTCAGCGCAATCAGGTTTGCAATTTGCGGAGCCTGACCACCGATAGAAATTCTTTTCATCATCTGAGAAAACATGTGACCCAGATAAGTCGCATCCTCTTCCGCTCTGTGGAAGTTGGAAGTTGGGATCTTCAAGTGTTGAACCAAGGTACCCAGTTTGTAGTTGGGAAGACCTGGGAAGACTTTTCTTGCGATTGGCAAGCTGTCCAGGATGACCCCTTTGGGAGCTGCAGTTTCGTGCTTTTTGATGTCCGCAATCAGGAATTGAGAGTCAAACGGCGCATTGTGAGCCACCAAGATATCGTCGCCGCAGAACTCTGCGAAAGATGGCAAAATGGTGTCGATCAGTGGTTTGCCTTTAACCATGTCATCAGAAATACCGTTCACTGCAGAGGCGCCCGGCGGGATCGGGCGAAGAGGATCGATAAGTGTGGCGAAGATCGCTTCAGGCTGACCGTCGATAAAGCGAACGGCACCAATTTCTACGATTTGATCTACACCGGGAACGGTTCCTGTGGTCTCTAAGTCAAAAGCTATGAATCTCATGAAAACATTGATACAAAATGGGGAGGGGTGTTTCAACTAAAGAGTGGCCCGATGAAGGAGTTCCTACCTGTGTCATCTAAGTCTGGAAAATTTATAAGCTTTTTGCCTGGGCACAGGGATGTCCCAGTGAGTCAAAAAGATCATTCTGTCTTGGACGTGGCCCTGCGTGCGAAGGTTGCCTTAAATCACACCTGTGGCGGCTATGGAACCTGCGGAACCTGTCGTGTTTTTGTCACTCAAGGTCTGGAAAAACTAGGTCCCAGAAACGATATCGAGGCGGAGATGGCCCAAGACAGGGCCTTTCAGGCATCAGAGCGGCTGGCTTGTCAGATCGAACCTGTGGACGGTCTGGTGATGGAAGTTCCTCTGGCAGACGATTAAGGTCTTACGAAAAACGGATTGGTGTAAATCCAAGTGATCCATTTTTTAGCATCTGGGATAGGCAACATCGGACTGACCCGCACTTGAACCCGATAAGTACCCGGGGATTTGATCTCGTAAACGGTTTCAGGCTCATTCACTCGCGCCTGAACCTCGCCATCTTTGATAATCATGATCTCAAAAAATTCCTGGGGTTTGGACGGCAGGGACACCTTCAAAGTCATGTTTTTGGAAAGGGTCACTTCAGAACCCATCATGTGGGACTTGTTTTCTTCCTCGATGGTGGCAGAAAACCCCTTTGGATCCCCCAGCGTGTCCAGTGCAATATAGAAGTTTCCATTTTTTAAAGCGTTGAAGATTTTCAAGCGGTCACTATTGAAGCTGCCCGTCAGCTCTGACTTCAGAACCACGTGGTTGCTCATAAATTCAAAAGATCTTTTGTAGCTTGGGAAGCGAATGAAGTAGTTCGCCAAAGGAATCACGCGTGCCGAGGCTTCTGTTCCGCCATATACGACAATCTTGCGCTGCTGACTGAGCTTATCCAGCAAGGCAATTTCATCCGTGGGCTCGGTGTAAAGGCGCACAAAGGCCAGGCGAGGGTTGAAGGGATAAATCATCAAACTCCAGATCGTGGAAATTTTGGATTCTTCCCAGGCACGATTGATCAAACTTTTCAGATTCACCAGCTCGAATCCATCCAGGCCCGAGGGAATTTCACCGGACCAGGAAAAACCGGCTTTGTAAGGATGGGCAAGGATAGTCAGGGTGTCTTTGCTGGCCCCTGTCTTTTGTGACAGCAGATCCGACAATTTGACCTGTGCATCGCCAAGATTGGTTCCGATGCTTTCCTGATTCAAAGAATAGTAAATCAACCGTGAATCCAGATAGCTGTACTTCCCGGCATTAAACACCAGCAGATTCCCGTGATAGGATTCGAATGTCGTGGGCACATTAAAAATGTTGTAGTCAGTGAAGAAAAGAAAATCCAGATTTGCCAGCTTGGCCGAAGTGATCACGAAACTGGCCGGAGCGGAACCACTGGACAAATCGGTGTGAGCATTCATCACACCCTTATAATCGTACAGGTTGCGGGAATGCTCGGAGCTGATTTGTTGAGGGACAACGGCAAACTCGTACTGATTCAAATAAAATCCGTACAGGCAAAAGGTCACTAGCAGAAAAGAGAGGGTCGCAATTACTTTCATGGCCTTGTGAATTCCAACACGACAAAGTCAGGAGAGATCGTTTTGATCTCTTTCATCTGCCATTGTTGTTCGGAAATCCACGCAGGTAAACCATTTGTCTTGCGCTTCACCAAATAAAAGACCTTTCCTTGTGGCTGTGCTTCCGGAAGTGTGTCAAAGAAGTCAAAACGGCTGATGTCTTTGAGCTTGAACACAGGAATCTTGCTGAAGTACCACAAAGAGGACGCCATCTGATAACTGCTGGCATAAAGGGGGCTGTAATCCCGGGCCAGAGAGCTGAGCTCTTGAAAGACGTAAGGTTCTTCAACTTTGTCACTTAACTTTCTTAAAGAGGGTGTGAACAGCGTTGAGACCACCAGGACGACAATAAGTCCCCAGAAGACCATATAGGCGCGAGTCCATTTTTGAATTTTTGGATGAAACAGGGCTGCCGCCAAAACCGCAGGATAGGCGATGATCGGCCAGTTGGCCTCAACCAGCGCGCGGAAGGAGGTCAGGAAAAAGAAGATCAAGGGCCCCCATCCGAAGTAATGAAGCCAGCGCAAGTCTTTGGGAACTTTGGCACGCAGAGCAGCCCAGAACACCAATGGGAACAAGATTAAGATCTGCCCCAGAATATAAGAAAGTGTCCACTCCGGGTTGTAAGAGGTTTTCTCCAGACCGTGTTTGATTTGAAATTCAAACGAAGCAAAACCGTTGAGCGCATTCCAAACAATGACGGGTGACGAGAACAGCAAGCCCGTCACAATGGTCAGAAGGACACCGGACGGGCGGACCTCTTTCCAGCGTTTTTCAAAGGTCAGATAAGCAAGCAGGCAGGGAACGAAAAGGACAATATGGTATTTCGCGCAAAAGCCCAGTCCCAGCGCAATCCCCAGTCCCAAATAACTGCCCAGGTTTTTCTTTTCAAGAGAGTGAACTGTCAAAAGCAAAGCCAGTGACCAGAAGGTCATCACCGGCAGATCCGGAGTCACGATCAAAGAACCAAACCCCAACAAAGGAGAGAATAAAACCAGGTAAACCCAGATTTTGATCTTGTCCCAAGGCAGCTTGTCCTTTAAGAGCACAATCCAAATGCCAATCAGAAGATGACCAAAAAGGACCGCCGGCCAGCGCACAGCGTGCAGGAAGGGCTCTAGAAAGTGCCCCAGGTAGAAAAGCCACGAGACCAGAGGTGGATGATCGAAATAACTGAGTTGTGGTCTTTGAGACCAGACCCAGTAATAAGCTTCGTCAGCACTGAGTGGAATCAATGCTGACAAAACAAGTTTCACGGCAAGACTGATCCACCAGATGCGCAGAAGTTCTTTCAAGGCTTAGTAACTCAACTTAATGGGTTTACCCAGGTCTCCGGGGATGCCGATTTCTTTTCCATTCAGGATCAGATTCACGGCGCCACCGTTGGAGAAATTGATCTTCAGGCCGCTTTTGCTTTTGAACGTGTGAACCTGTTCAGCGGATAGGCGGATCTTCTGAGGTTTGCCGTTGGGTGCGGAGTATTCAATTTCAACTGAATCCAAAGCTTCCACAATCAACTCCACAGGTTTGCCAGCTTCCGGTTTCGGAGTCGGAGTCGGAGTTGGTGTCGGTGTGGGCGTGGGTGACGCTACCGGAGTTGGAGACGGTGTTACCGTCGGGGTCGGTGTTGGAGTGGGACTTGGTTTCGCTGGGGTCGTCACAGCCGGTGTCGCCGACGGTGTTGGGGTTGGTACGGACGCCGGAATAGTCGCCTGCGGTGCTGCCGTCAGATTGGACAGCGGACTTGGTGCGGCAGTCGGTTCGACCTGAGTCAAAGTGCCTTCAACGGGATTTTCGACCACCACGGGAGTGGCACCTTCCATTGTTTGTGCAACTTCAGAGCTTGGAACTTCAGCTTCTTTGGAATACTTGTCGATCATCTTTTTGGTAAAGATGATCAGACCCACCAGGACAATGCCCAGACCGATAATGATGTAGGTCTTGGTGTTTTTGTTTTCACGCAAAGACTGCATGCCGTGAGAAGAGCTGGTTTCCGGGGGAGGTGTCGCTCTGCGAATAGGAGTGACCGTGGCTTCGACAGCAGGGGCGGATTCTCGCGTTTCAGATTCAGCCGTGGCAGTTTCGGAAACAGCTGTTGGGGCTCCTTTGGCGTCTTCGGTCGGTCGGATGTAAGGTTTCGGCTTGGTGGAACCCATTTCCTCGTAGAAAACCTCCAGCACTTTATCAGTATCCAGGTGCAGGAAGTTTGCATAACTCTGAACAAAGCCGCGCAGGAAGGTCTTGGCTGGAAGTTGGCGGTCGTCACCCTCTTCGATGGCCTTTAAAACTTTACTGCTGATTTTCAAAGAAAGACCGATTTCGTGAAGAGAGAGGCCTTTTTCCTCGCGGGCTTTCTTTAGAAGTTCGCCGGTTTTTTTCATTAGTGTCCCTTTCGAATCAAGCTGAGCATTCCCTTGGCCTTATCGCGATATGTACCGGTGGGATAATATTTTATCAATTCCTCAAAGCGCGCGATGGACTTGGATTTGTCCCCCAGGCGATAGTACGCCAGAGCGCTGTAGTAATGAGGTTCGTCATACAAACTTTTCTGACAGAAGCCGATCGCGCGATCCAGCGCCTCAGCAGCACGACCATAGTCCTTTTCTTCAAACAAAGTGCGCCCGTAGTAAGTATTGGCAACACAATCATCGGTCTGTGTTTGCAGGACCTTGGAGAACGCATCGCGGGAGGCTTTGAACTCTTTTTGATTGAACTTCAACAACCCCAGATTGATGTACGCCTTCTCGGGGCTTCCATAGGTCAGATCGTTGATAACCGCACGAATCTCTTTTTCCGCGTCCGCATATTTTCCGGCTTCGATCAGAACGCGCCCCAGATTGTTTCGCGCATCGGAATAGCGCGGCTCCATTTTCAGGGCTTCGCGCAGATGCTTTTCTGCCAGATCATAGCGTTCGCGATAGAAGTAGACCTGTCCCAGGTTGTTCTGAATGGCCGGATTTTCGGGATCAAGTTCTTCGGCCTTCAGAAGCTCCTGCAGGGCGAAAGGATAGTTGCCACTTTCGATGTGGGCAGCCCCTAAACGGAGATGAAGTTCAGCCTTTTGTTTATCCTGTGATCTGCTGCTGGCGCAACCGAGCAGTGAAAGAGCACATAGAGCGAGAATCCATTTACGCATGTTAAAAAGGTATCACTCAAGGCTTAAGAGTCAACCCTGAGTTCCGCAATAGTTTCGACGTGATCCGTCTGCGGGAACATCTCAAAGGCCTGCACTCGGTCAAGCTTATAGGAAAGCCCCAGCTTCTGCGCATGCGCAAAGAACCAGTTAAGATCACGCGCCAGGGACACCGGATGACAACTGATGTAGATAATTTTTCGGGGCTGTGCTGCCGCAAGAGTCTGCATCGTATATTCACTGGCTCCGGCCCGGGGAGGATCGAGCAGGACCAGGTCCTCTTTGCCGATGGCAGCCCGGCGCATGTAGGTTTCCACGTCGGACATGAAATAGGTCATGCGCTTGTCTTGAATTCTGGAGCGGGCTCTTTCCACCAGCTTGGGATTAAGCTCCACACCGATAATCTCGGCGTCAGCGTATTTTTGTGCCAATGGGAAGGTGAAGTTCCCGGCACCCGCATAGAGGTCGAACACTTTTTTATAGGCATGATCCCCAGCCCAGTCCAAAGCCGTGCGTAGCAGATCCTCGTTCTGAAAACGATTCACCTGAGAAAAACCAATGCCGTCGTCCTCGTCCGTGATCAGGCCATAGCGAACCTCGCCATCTTCGGCAATGTACATCTCCAGACGCAGAAGATCCTTCGCGTTTTTGGCGGCGGCCCAGTTCTTGACCTCGGCAAAGCGACTGGTCAAGGTCTCTTCGGTGATCAGGCAATCCATGGTTTCCACGATCTGGTGCGAGTTGCGCGCAAAAAAACCAAAGCGGTTGTTTTTGAACTTGGGCTGAATGCGATTGCGATAGCGCAAAACACGCGGACTTGGCTGAAGGGGCAGATAATTGAATTCCAGTTCGCGGTTGAACTTTTTTAAAGTCTCAAAAACGATGGCTTCCTTCTGCCGGCGCTGTTCATCCTCGTGGAGATGCTGCCAGTTGCAACCGCCGCAGGTGTGTGCCACGGGACAAGGTGGTTCGCGGCGGGAAGGGCCCGGGGTCAGGACTTCCACAATACGGGCTTCCATAAAGTTCTTTTTGGCCAAAGTGACTTCAGCCAGAACCTCTTCATTGGGCGCTGCTTGAGGAACGAAGACGACCATGCCCTCGTGTCGAGCGACTCCAGCACCACCCATGGCAAGCTTTTCAATTTTCAATTTGATCTTGGAACCGAGAAGGGGAGCTTTCGCTCCCCTTTGGTTTGATTTTGCAGACATTAGATAAACCGCAATTTCAAATATGGAATCTGTGAACGATTAAACGTTGCAGATTTCGTGTTTTTCGAAGAACAAAGCCAATTCGCGAGCCGCGGACTCAACAGAGTCAGAACCGTGAACTGCGTTTTCACCAACGTTGTCACCGAACTTAGCGCGAACTGTGCCTGGGTTGGCTTTTTTAGGATCAGTTGCACCCATGATTTCGCGGTTTTTCAAAACTGCGTTTTCACCTTGAAGGCACATCAACATAACCGGGCCGGAAGTCATGAAAGAAACAAGCTCGCCGAAGAAAGGACGTGCGCTGTGTTCAGCGTAGAACTCTTCTGCTTTAGCTTTAGAAAGAACAGTGATTTTCGCAGCAGCGATTTTCAAACCGTTCGCTTCAAACATGCTCACGATATCGCCGATAGCGTTTTTCTTCATGGCATTTGGTTTAATGATAGAGAATGTTTGTTCGATAGACATGGTGTCTCCTTGTTTTAATGACAAACTGTTTTAGTAATTTCGAAGAACTTAGGAGTTTTAGCGAATTGAGTGACACATGTCCACTCTTGGTTTCCTTGATCGGCATCACTGACAATCAATTTTGTTTCCACGGCCAGATCGTGACCTTCGCTGGGCTTTGTGAAGTTTTGATAGGTGATCTCGTAAGTGCGGCCCGGTGTATTCCAAAGACTCAAAGTGAACTCGACATCTTCAGTAGTCATGATCTGGATCTCATCGACTCTTCCGGCAAAAGCCGTGCTGCTGGCCAGTAAGGCAAAGACCAATAATTTCTTCATGTTAGCACTCCTGGGAGGCCCTTAAATACGGCCCCGGATCGGCCACTGTCAATGGGAAATTGCCGCCAGGGGTCACATTCTACTCTATATTCGATCTGAGATATTCGATGGCCTGAAAATTACGCTCTTTAGAAGATAATTTTAAAACTAAAACCGATTCCGGAAGGCAACCACCAGACGCTGTCTCTTTCACAGCGCCCTGTGGACTTGCCGGCGGTGCATTCATCCTTTGGAATGAAAAGGTCCATTTCGAAGCGGTTCTGACTATCCGAAGAAGGCACCATGTTCAGGTTATCCAGAATATTCAGGGACGACAAAGCATCGGACTCGTCCTTTTGAGCGGAAGCCGAATGGGCTCGCGAGATCCGAACACGGCGAACCATACGTTCGGTCGCTTCACGGTCATTTTCATCAATGCTGGCATCTCTGCGCATCAGCAGGAAGGGAACAGACATGTTTGAAAAGCCCATATCTCTGAGCATGGACAAATCGGCCAAACGAACATGCGCAACACTCAATTGTCCGCGCTTCAGAGCCACACGAGTGTAATGATCACTTTCCCTTGCTGCCGGAAGAAGGAACAAAAGACCGGCCCGTCCACCGCGGACGAAGCCGACATTGGTGTCACGGACGGAGCGGGGTGCTTTGCGGGAAAGGTCAACCTCGGCCTGGAAGTCCCACTCCGTCGTGTCGAAAGTCATGACGACAACGCTGAGGTGATTCTCACCATCGGGCGCGCAAATATCTTCTTTTAGAAACGGCACCAGCAGACTGACGTATTCTTTGGTGGTTTGGCAGGCTTTGTGGTCACGGGTGTCCACCGCCACCATTACACCGCGGGCATAACCTTCTGAAGGGTTGCTGAACGAGTGTGTCTCGGCTCTTGCAGTCAGGGCCGAGAAAAGAACACATAATTTCAGAAGCGTTTTGGCGTATTCCATTTGGAGGTTTTATCACATCTCGTTGGCTAAATGGGTTCTCATTGAATTCAAAATAAAATTTTCCAGGGTGTTCAATCCGTGAACATCTTAAAGAGAGCGCATGAACTTCAGTGCAAACTGCACGTTGGCATTGATGGCTTCGATCTCTTTCATTTGAACCGAGTTGATCAGGCTTTCCACATTCTTTTCCACTTCACTGTAGATATCTGAACCCTGAGACTGCTTGCTGGAGGAAACGCTCTGGATCTGCTCCCAGTCCTGCTCGGTGGGAAGTCCATATCCAGAGGCCCCTTTCAGAAAGGCCGCTGGTTGCGAGAACATGTCACTGATTTCAGTCAGCGCGGTCACGATTTCTTTCTGTCTTGTGGTAATCCCTTTTTTGGCGGCCTTCTTTTCTTCCGCCATCACCTGTGCAGTCAGTTGCGCCTTGATATCCGCCTTTAAGAAGCGATGAGCACCGTTTTCAAGCAGAACGATCGCGGCAGCGGATTTTGTGCGGGTCTTGCCTTCCAATGAGCTGATGCGAGCATAAATCTGTGCGCGCTGAGCCGCAGGTAGCTTCAGGAACTCCTGGAAGTCCTTGTGCCCCAGCCTCAAAGACTGACGTAGAACATTAAAGCTCATTTCATAGCGATCCTTGTAGGAATCAAACAGATAGCCATTGTTGATGGCCTGAACGCGGTTGGAGAGCATGCGGTTGTCGGCGATTTTCAGTCTCAGCAATTCTTTTTGCAGACCCATCGGGGTCTTGATGCTGACCTCCATCAGACCAGGACGGAAGATGGAACCTTTCATCAGGTTCAAGGATTCCACAGCGCAGTTATTCGACGTGAAGTAGTACTTTCCGTCATACGACCAGTGGGTTTCAATCGTGCGAATAATAAACTGACGAATTTCATCACGAGTCAGATTGAGCGGAACGCTGTTAAGATCCCGCAACTCTGTTTTTGTGTATTCCTCGATCACCTGATTCATGGGCACCAGGAATAACCGGGATGGATAGTCGCCCGTCAGTCCTTTGAGCGTGTTAATCTGGATGCTGTTTACGAACGCGCGATAAGAAAGAACGATATGATCGTTGAGATCTTTCAGGCACTCCGGGCCTACGACTTTTCTTTCCGGGGAGCACATGACGATGCGGAACATGGAGTGACCCCAACCACTCATCATGGCTTCGCCCTCTCCGGCCAGCAGATAGTGAATTTGATAAATGCGGCTGGGATCAATGGTGCGCAGTGGACTGTTTTTCCCTTTGAAATCCGGGATGACGTAGTTCAAGGGCACCTGGCATCGGCTGTTCGGGAAAGGTGTGTGATTGAACTTTGTGCGGAACAGATGATACAGGGATGGGCGACGACAGGCATAGTCGGGGTCCATCAGGAAGTATTCCATATTCACGGGAAAAGATTCATAGGCACTGGTCAGCTCATAGATATCCGGACTGCGATGTTTCATCCAGGACTCATCGCTGTCGACGAATCCTGCGATCATGGTGAAGTAGGGGTTTTGCGAATAGCTGCGGTACATGTTTTCGTAAGCACGACATTCCGGACTGGTGCGCTGAGCGTGATCACGCTCCTTTTCCTCTTTGCACTGCTCGATCATGCGGGCTTCTTGGGCGTCGTGGACATTCAGGCGGTCATAGGCGTGAATGGTTTCGTGAATAACGGTGGCAAGAATCTCTCGATAGAAAGTCTGGTGGGTGCGATTCGTCGGGGTGGCATTCTTTTCCCCGCGCAGGATTTCGGGCACGGCCTTCAGATCAATCCGGATCGATCCCCAGGCTAATTTACCCAAGGCATGATCGCCGTGTTCCTTAAGACTCTCAAAGCGGACTTCGACGGGCTTTTTGAAGGCTTGCTTGATTGAAGCAGGCAGCAGGGCTTCTGCCTGTTGCAGAAGAATCTGGGCGTTCTTGCGGAACGCTTTGTCCGAGGGACCTTTGCTCAGCACGTACTGAAATGCTTGAGCGTGACAAGACATGGTCAGTAAGGCGGCGATTATAAAACCTGTTTTCTTCATAAGCCTCTCGTTGGCAAAATGACTCTGGTTTTTCTAAAGATTCAACAGAGCTTTTCATTGCGACAATCAGACCAGGTTCTAGGCCCCCTAATTTCGTGTTGATGGCATAAAAGTGTCTAAATCTCGTAACATAGGGCCTTGGTTGTCATCAGCAAAACTGGCTCATTCTGAGACACTGCAAAGTGAAAAAAAGGGCCACCCCAGACGGGCAGCCCTTTCTTGAGAAGAGAGGAGGTAACAAATCAAAATTAGAAATTACATTTTCAAGATGCCTTCAGCGATCTCAAGATCAGAAGCCTGTAGCTTTGGATTTTCAGCGCGAATGGCTTCAAGAGCTTTTTGCAAAGACACACCGCGGATAGCACCGTCAGAGGCGATCATTGTTGCTGCATCTTCTTTTGCTTCCAGGACAAGCTTCAAGGTCTCACCAGAGATCGAAGCGGACGTCGCCACCACACCACCTGTTGTCATCAACGGGATTGCAAGGATGGAGTCGACAGTGGAAGTGACTGAAGCAGAATAAACTTGAGAGATCTCTGTGGCCTGAGCAACTGTGGCAGACAACAACAACGCGATAATCAGGGACTTTTTCATGGAAACTCCTTTTAGGTATTAGGCTTTATTTGCTGAGGACCCCTAATGCAGCAAAGGTGCCAAGGTGTTTCGACATGAGATTTCAGGGGGTTAAGTCAGAGAGGACCAAGAAAGCAAAGAAAAAGGTGTTAAGACAGTATTCAGGGACCGCCCAGAAGCGGCCCCGGATCGAAAATTACAGAGTCTGCAGGAACTGGATTAAATTGCGTTTATCCTCGGCCGTCAGGATTTCTTTTCCGTCTTTGATAAAGATATTGATGTCGTGACCGGCGTTGCTCATGCCGACACGGCGGGTGTCATAGAGATGCTCGCGGGTCTTCCAGGACTTCGGAGTTTTTGCTCCGACCGGATAACCTGCGCAGTCAAAGTCATAATCTGTTTCTGTGTTCAGTGCTTCACCGGAATAGTAAGTCACCGGTCTTTGCGTGGCCGGTGTTAAGAGGACACAAAGATTCGGGATCGAGTTGTTGTGCATATAAGGCCAACGGGCCCAGATACCCACAAGAGGAGGAGGCACATAACCGTCTTGCGCCTTGATCACGATGCCGTTCTTTTTGGATATTGCCAGATCGTTGAGCTGCTCCAGCGATTTCATGCCCAGGCGACGATGTGGATCGGTCCCGACATTCACCACAGGTGTTTTTTCCTTGTAGTGAACAGCCACTGTTTTCAGATGTTCTGCCGAGGAAAGGACCAGAGCATAAGGAAGGTTCCAGGCTTTTTCGTAACGGCCGTGGCACTTGGCGCAGTTGTTATTGAAGATCTGCTCGCCGGCTTTGGCGCGGCCCAGATCAATTTTCTCTGCCGGGTAGAAATCTGTGATATGCGGGGCTTCCGAGGAAAACACGGCGGTCGTCAGCTCTTTGATGACTTCTTCGTTTTCAGTCAGCCACTGCTCCAACTCGTGCAAGTCCGCACCACGTCCGATCTCGTTCCAGATCAAATTCGTAAAAATGGGATTTCCACTCAGGACACTTCCGTCTGACAGCCAGCGGTTTTTATATTTCAGATTCCACCATACAGCGGGCTTGGAGTCCGCTGGTTTATCGTCAAGAAAAGCGTCTTCGCGCGGGAAGCGTTCATGCCATCCGCTAAAGCTGGCATAGGGGTCTTTAGCGCGACGGTTCAGGGACAGGCTGACTTGAGCCAATGATGTGTCCAGACCCAGGGCAATAGGTTGCTTCAGGGCCACGGCTTTGAGGCGGTCTTTTGCTTGCTCTAAAAGCTGTCGTTCCGCGGTGGTGGCCCCAGAGTAGGCCTGGAATAGATGCGGGTCCATCAAGGGCACGACTTTCTTGGCTTTGATGAAGAACTCATTGGCCTTCGGGAATCGGTTTGTCATTCCCAGGACGGTTTTGCCGAATAGATTGGATGAATGGCAGGCAGCGCAGCTGAAGGTGAATCCCCGGGCTCCGTTTCTTTCAATCAACCCAAAACCCATTAACTCTTGGGGACGAACGCCGTTGGGATAAGGTACGGCGTAAACGCCACGCTCGGATTCTTTTGGGTATTCATGCAGGCCCAGATCTTTCAATACATCGTTGAAAGTTCTAAAGCCGCTGAGACCTTTCATCAGACTCTGAATCCAATTTCTGAACGGGTTGCGAGAGTCTTCTTCAAGCAATCGGCGGACCGGTGCGTAGGGTGGCAGCAGACCGGTCACTGTGACAGGATACACTTGTGCGTGAATCTTTCCTTGTGTTTGATAGTGGGCAAATTCTTCGGCTGACCAAGCATAAATATTTGTGCGTCCGGTGGAGGGAACGGGAGCTCCCGCGGACCAGTCCGGTTCCAGAGCCAGTGCAGAAAAGCCAAATACAACGGATGTGATAAAGAGGAAGAATTTAAGCATGCAAAGGACTTATCGTGCCGGGCAGGTCACTGACAATAATTATCTCTGCAATGAACGGTCAGCGCGCATAGGTCCCGACCCCAATCGTGGGTCTGAAAATATTTCCCGTGTCAGCCGCCGGAGCGAAGAATCAGGACCGGGATAGGGGAAAGCAAGCAGGCCTTTCTTGCCGTGCTTCCCAGAAAAGTGGCGAGCAAACGGTTGCGACTGTGTGTGCCCATCAGCAGAAGATCATAGCCGTAGCTGATTTCCTCCAGCATGTCTTTTTCGATTTCCACCTCGCGGGTTCTAAGCTTGGTCCTTACTGGAATTCCCTGTTTGAAGAAGGCATTGGCTCGCTTTTGCATCGAAAGCTGGGCAAACTTCTTAATTTCCCGAATCTGTGAATTCATCGAGCGCAGGGGAATTCGGCTTTGGTAATAGACACGTTTTAGGTGCAAGATGGTGTCCCCCACCGAGCTCATGAGGGTCACCTGGCCACCAGTTTTTTTAGCAAGGGTGATTGCAAAGTTTTCCGCTCGGGCACTGGCCTGAGTCAGATCTGAAAGCACCAGAATTTTTAAGCCCTTTTTGGGGTCCGCGGGGATGGGAGCCCTTTTGAATTTGGGTCCCAAAACCAGGACTGGTGAAGGGGAGTTTCGGACAACTTCTTCAGTCACGCTGCCCAGGAAGAATTTGGCGATACCTGTTTTTCCACGGGTGGCAATGACGGTGAACAGAGGATCAAGTTCCTTGATTCCCTTGAGAATTTGTCCAATGGAATCACCGGATTCCAAATGCAGCTGCCACGAAGGATGAAGCGCCTTGAGTGAGTTCTTAAGATCTTCGATCAGGGCGGGATTGCGAAGATCAAGGCGAAGCAGCGAACTTCTTTTCCGCAGATTTGCCGGCAGGTCCTCCACGAATAACAACTGAGGTGTCATTTTAAAAACCTTGGCAAGCTGAGAAGTGAGCAGCCGGATCTCCTGAGAGCGCTGTTGTCCCGCTTTGGTTTGGGCTAGGATGTTATCGGTGGCCAGAATGGAAGAGGGCATGGGAGCTCCTTATTTAAATTCTCCAGAGCGTCCTGGACATTCTCAACGACTCGTGACAGAAGTTGCGCAAAATCAGCCCTGTCAGGGCGCAGTCCCTTTGCGCGTTCGAACTTTGACTCCGTCGGCAACTTTGTCGCTGGGAAAGAGCACAACCTGTTCGCCGGGCTCAAGGCCTGAAGAAAGCAAGGCAGAAGTGGCACTTCGTTTCAAAACCGTCACGTGACGAAGTCTTGCTCGGCCGTCTTGGACTAGATAGACAGCCCAGCGCTGGCCGTCCTTGAACAGAGCTCCCAGCGGGATCTGCAGGGCCTCTTCGTTATTTGAAATCTCAATCTCAAGTTCGACGTGAAAGTTGTTGCCGATTTTGGGGGGAGGATTTTTTTGAAAAGCCATGACAATTTCAGTGCGCTCTTCCTCGATGCCTAAAGCGGACATTTTCACAAAACCGGCCTGACTGATGCGCACGACAGTGGCCTGAAGTGTTTCGCCGGTGCCCAGTCCTGACACTTGCACTTTTGCCCCCAGAGGAACTTTGGTGGCATCGGTCGTTAAAGCTTCGGCAAAGATTTCAAGATTTTGAGGATCTATGACGTCCAGAATCGGCTCACCACGTGCTATGGGACCAGCGGATTCGCGATAGATTTTGCTGATAACCCCTGTCAGTGGTGATGTTACGGGCTTGCGATAGTCCCAATTCAGGTGGGTGATGATTTGACCCTTCTTAAGAGCTTCACCGACCTTCCAGGGGACTTGCTCTAGATCTCCGGTCGCAAAGGCAGACACGGTCATGTTCGTTTTGGACCGGACGGTGCCGTCAATGCGTAGGCTTTCGATAAAGGGCCCTTTGGTAACGGTGATTATATCCACCTCGGCCCGTGGAGTTCTGACCAGCAGCCATACTGCAATCAGCGCCACCAATGCGATGATGGAGTAAACGACCTTCGACAAGGAAACTTTCGGCGACGTCATGGATTACTCCCTGGCCTTTAGCGCCGCTGTAAGATTCAACGCTCGAATCTTGGTGTATAAAAAGATACCTGCAACAAGATAACACGAAATGATGACCACCGTAGCCAGAGCATATGTCTTATTGTTAACTACCAGTGGAAAAACAAAGGCATCAGTATGAATCCATTTTGTGCTGAGATACGACAGGCCATAGCCAAACACCAATCCTGGGGCCAAGGCCGTGATGACCTGCAGCCCGATCTCCAGAAAAAGGATCTGGAAAACCGGCGACACCGAAAAGCCGATGATTCGCAGACTGGCAAGTTCCCACGATCTTTCCGACAGATTGATGCGCATCATATTGAACAGGACCGATGCGGAAATCAAAGTGGCAAAAGCGATCAGAATTAAAGTGAAGGTAAAGATCATGCCAGAAAGGGTGGCTGAAAAGCTTTTTAGAATACTGTTCTTGATCCCGACAGAGAGCACTTCGGGAAACTGCTTGAGACGGATGTAAATTCGGCTGTTTTGACTGGGGTCCGTTTTTAGGTAGACGGTATTGATGCTGGGTACTTCTTGAAGCCAGCGAGTCAGATCCTCTTTTGTGGCGTAGATGCCAGAGCCGACCACGTCTTCGACGAAGCCTCCGATCGGCGCGGTAAAGGGCGGCCGGGTTTTGTCTGAAACTTCAAAGATCAGCTCGTCCCCCACCTTGAGATCGTATTTTTTGCTATAGTACTGACTTAGCAGCACTTGGCCTTCTCTGGGTATAAGGGTTCTGCCATTCTTATCCAGAACTCTTCGCAGTGTCGAAATACCTTCCGAAGCTGTGATAGCGGTATTTCTTTCTATCTGACGAAAGCGCAAGCGAACCGGAACCGTACGGGCCCCCTCGATCAGATACACCCCCTCAATACGTGATATTTCTGAAAGAACGTCGATGCGCCGTGGGTGTACAAAGCGAACCTCAAGATCTTCGCGGCTGCTTTCAAAAAACTGTCGCTGGATAACAAAGTCGATGATGTCCGTCCAGAATCCGCCATTGACGACGATCGAAGTCGCAGCCGCCAATCCCAGAACCGACAAGACGGATCGCCAGGGGCGGGAGACAATGTTGCGGATGATGATCTTGGCGATAAAGCCTGATTGTCTGAAGAAGCCCCAGCTTTCAAAGGCTTTCTTTTTGTAGTTTGCGGGTGCCGGAGGGCGCATGGCCTCTGCTGGTTGAAGATGAAAAATGCGATAGAGCACTTGCAGGGTGGCCAGCCACCCTGGCAAAAATATAGCGACCACCCCGATACCGAAAGCCTGAGCAGAAATAGCAAAACTGATCTGAGGAAAGCGAAAGTACTGTTCATAAAGAACGGCATACCAGCGGCCGATCCCGATGGCGAAGATCACGCCCGGTCCAAGACCAAAGAGCAGAATAAGCGAAATCAGCTTCCAGTAATAGAAGGCCAGCTCTTTTGATGAATATCCCAAAGACTTCAGTGCGGCAATCTGACTTCGTTGCAGATCAATCAGTCTGTTTATGACGGTGTGAAGAATAAAGATGGCCACCGCGATGAAAATTGTGGGTATTGTAAAGGACATGGAGCGTTGCTGTCGTATTTCGTCCTCCACGAAAAGATGACTGATCTGCTGACTGCGATCATAGGCTCCCAGACTGCCAAATTGTTCCAGCAGCGTATCCAGCTGTGACTTGACGCTTTGAGCGGAGTAGGAATTGGCCAGTTGCAGGGTCAAGCTGTTAAAAGAACCCTGCATGTTACTGATTTGGGCCAGGTCATCTTCTGCCATCCAAAATATTCCGTAGTGCTGATCATCAGGAAACATGGCAATGGGACTCAAAGCATAAACATAGTCTGGAGAAATTCCTATGCCTGACACGTGGACCTTTCTTTTCTGTCCTTTTACGACGATGTCAAAGGAGTCTCCAGGAAGAAGGTCATGCGCCTTGGCCAAGCTTTCGTGCACCAGGACTTCCAGCGAGGCTGCTTTTTCAGGGAAGCGGCCCTGGCGCAGATAAATCTTATTCAGTCGCGAAGTGCCTGAGTACGACAGAACCCGTCCCAAAGCGGGTTCATCCTGATTGGGAAGGTCGATCAGTGCATCTTCAGCGATACGCCCTTCGGCGATGCGTACACCGGGTATTTGCTGAGCCCGTGCCACAAGGTGCTGTGGAGCACGGGAAAGTTCTACGAAGATATCTGCAAAATTGTATTTCTGATAGTAGCTCTGCTGGGCCTTTCGTAAAGAATCATATGAACTCCACGAGGCCAGAAGAACACCGACTCCGCAAGAGATCAGAAGAGACATCGCGATAATTTGCAATCGCAGGGTCTGAATATCCCGTAAAAGTTTTTTGCTCAAGGCCTTCACCAGCTCACCTCGTCGATGGAGATCTTTTGCGAATTCCAGTCTTCCTTGGAGATTCTTCCATCTGAGAAGTGCAGGACTCTGTCAGCGATTCCGGCAATCGAGGAGTTGTGGGTGATAATGACAATCAGGGTATTCAGTTCTTTGTGAACCTGATCGATAGCTTTTAACACGAGTTTTCCTGTTTGCAGATCCAAAGCCCCGGTGGGCTCATCACAAAAAAGTATGGAAGGACGTTTGGCAATAGCCCGGGCGATGGCGACACGCTGTTGTTCGCCGCCTGACATCTGCGAGGGGAAAAAGTCTTTGCGTTCGCTGAGACCCACCAGCCCTAAAGCCTCCGCAGCGGGCATCGGATCTTCCGAGATGTCAGTGACGAGATCGACATTTTCTATTGCGGATAGATTGGGAATCAGATTGTAAAACTGGAAAACAAAACCGACATGATTTCTGCGATAGAGTGTCAGTTGCTCCGGGCTCAGTCCCCTGAAGGATGTGTCCTGATAATAGATGTCCCCGGAGGAGGCCGTGTCCAGGCCTCCCAGGATGTTGAGCAGAGTGGACTTGCCGCTGCCTGAAGGACCCAAAAGAACAACAAACTGCCCTGCGGAGAGTTCAAGGTTGACCCCGCGCAAGGCTTGAATGGTGACTTCACCCATTTGATATTCTTTTTTGAGATCTGTGCAGCGAAGTAAAGCTTGCGCAGAACTCATACACCTCCCGGCCAAGTCTCAGGAAGGTCCAGCTTGCTTTTGGTTGTGGGAATAGGCTGAAGCGCCGTGGTTTGATCTACAAAATAGAAACCGTCATATCTTTGTGCCGGAATTGTTTTTACATAGTTGGTGCCCCTTTTTTCGAACTGGGCTTGATAGACAACCCCCACTGCTCTGTGGCCGTAAGACCGGGTTCCCAGTGTTCCCTTGCGGGCCTCATCATCAAAAACAACATAGAAACGCCCGGCGTGAATCTCTTTGGCTGCCTTATGGCAGAAGTCTTCAAAGGAGGCCTCTTGAGCGGCGGGAAGAGCGATCGACGATTCCTGTCCTTCCCACGCGGGACTTGCCAGGACTTTTCCTTCGTAGGTGCCAAACCCCAGAAGGAATACTTGTTCCATGCCGTACTTTTCACGAGCTAGGCCCCCCAGATTGACATATCCCTCATGCAGCATATCGGTGGCGTGATAGTCCCCAATATGGCTGTTGTGGGCCCAGACAATGCACTTGCTGTCAGGCCCTTCACGCTGAAGCAGAAGATCCAGGGTGTCCATCATGTGGTGATCCCGGACATTCCAGGATTGCGGTCCCCCGAATAACATCGATCGATAATAGTTTTCCGCGTGAGCGACGATGCGGGCGTTTTGTTGGGCATTGAACAGGGATTTCCCATCCGCCGGAAGATCGCTTAAATGGATTCGCAGAAGATTGCGTAATCCGGCCAGGACCTCATGACGACAGCCCTCGGGAAATTTGACCAGAAAGCTTGCATAGGATTTTTCGTTTCTTTCGAAGGGCTCAAAGCAGGAATACTGCTTGCGGATTTCTTGCGCAAGTTTGGGATCCTGCTCGGAGGCAAATTTAATAACATGTTCGATGGATTCAAACAGGGAATAGACGTCCAGGCCATAGAAGCCGGCCTTATAGTTTCTCATCCATTCGATCAATGAGGCCGTTTCGTCATTGGCCCAAAGCCAGGTAGGCCAGCGATGGAACTGCTTCATGACTTCACGAGCAGAACCTCCGGCACCGGTTTGGATATAATCATTGAGTTTCTGGCAATCCGGCCAGTCGCCTTCAACAGCGATAAATTTGAAGCCGTGATTTTGAATCAAACGCTCTGAAATCTGCCGTCGAATATTGTAAAATTCATGCGTGCCGTGAGTGGCTTCTCCCAGCATCACCACCCGTCGTGTGGACATGATTTTAATAAGGTCATCCAGGCTTTCATAGGTTGTGATGGCATGTCCTTTGTCTTTAAGGTCATGCACAATCTGCTCCATCGGGTGTTCTTCCATGGGACTGGAGAGATGTTTGCTAAACCAGTTTGCAGCCAGTTCCACAACTTCTTCCATGGCACCGGGCTCTTCAAACAGGTGGGTTGCGCGGGGGATGATGGCCATTCGGGCATTTTTAATCTTTCTTTCCGCCAGCCCGTTGTATTCGAGCACCTTGGTGTCTTTTCCACCGACGATCAGAAGGGTGGGGCAAGGCACACGTGAAAGATATTCGTCGGCCAGATCAGGGCGTCCACCTCTGCTGACAACGGCAGTGATAGAATGTGCTGACTGAGCTGCGGCTGCCAAAGCGGCGGCAGCGCCGGTGCTGGCGCCAAAGTATCCAATAGGCATCATTTCTCCTGCGAAGGCCTGAACTGCGGCCTCTGTGGCGCGAAGCAAACGCCGGGACAGCAAGGGAATGTTAAATACATTGCTGCGATCTTCGGCTTCTTCAGGGGTTAAGAGGTCAAAAAGAAGAGTGCTGAACCCGAGCTTGTTCAGTTCTGCAGCCACTTTGCGGTTACGTGGGCTTTTGCGACTGCTTCCACTTCCATGGGCGAATATGATTAGACCTTGGCCATGCGCAATTCTTTGCAAGTCCCCTTGAAGTTCGACAGGGCCATCGGTGATGGTCAGGGCTTCTTCATAGTTTTTGCTTTCCAGGCGGGCCTCTCCGAGCAGTCGGACGACCTCTTCGTCGGGAACCTGATCGAATCTGTCGTACCAAAGGCCCACTGCTCTGAAGTCATCCGGCACAAGAGGGCAAACGACAACATCCGTCACACGACGAAGTTTCTCAATGGAATCGGCAGCCCCCACAGGAGCCGCGACGATCAGTTTTCGCGGCCTTCTTCCTTTGAGAAATTCAATAGCCGCAAACAGAGTGGATCCCGTGGCTATGCCATCATCAACCAGAATGACGGTGCGATCTTTGACATCCAGTGTGCGACGATGGACTTTGAACTTTTGCAGCTGTTCTTGAATTTCTTTGGTCTTCTGCTGGGCCGTCTGGCGCAGATAGGTGGAGCTAAGACCCAGTGTCTTCACCAGTCCATCGTTATAGATGGGTTTTCCATCTTCGCTAACAGCCCCGACCGCCAGTTCAGGTTGTCGGGGAGCACCGATCTTTTTAACCATCAGAAGATCAAACGGGCAGTGTAGAATTTTTGAAATTCCCGCCGCAATCGGAACGCCTCCGCGGGGAATGGCCAGAATCAGGGGGTCTTCATCCTGATAAGGCAATAACAGTCTGCCAAGTACCTGGGCTGCGTTCTCTCGGTCCTTAAATCTTTCCATCGCACCCTCCGAGTCATTTGGGCGTAAAAAGTATCGGTTATTGAATAGTCCAACCGCCGTCAGCAACCATGGCGTGGCCTGTGACGAAAGACGCTTTTTCTGAACTCAACCACAATACGGCCTGTGCGATTTCCTCGGGTCGTCCAATGCGACCCAGCGGAGTAGATGAGGTAAGTTGTTCGGCCTGTTCAGGGTTGTGTTTAAAGACCCGATCCAACATCGGTGTTGCGATGGCACCAGGGCAGATCGCATTGACCCGAATATTCTTTTTCGCATATTCAAGAGCTGCCACTTTGGTAAGACCCAGAACGGCATGTTTGCTGGCAACATAAGGGGCCATCTTTTCAAATCCGACCAGACCGGCAATAGAGGCACAGTTCACGATGCTGCCACCTCCGGCCTTGGCCATATGAAAAAGCTGATACTTCATACATAGCCATACTCCACGCAAGTTGGTGTTTAAAACGCCTTCCCAGTTTTCGTCGGTGATGTCTTCAAAGGCGCTTTCTTCGCCTTCGACTCCGGCGTTATTAAAGGCGTACTGAATTGATCCAAATCTTTCTACGGCCGCGAAGAAGGCGGTATTCACTTCCAAATCAATACTGACGTCACAGGTGAAGTGAGCCGCAGGAACATCCAGCGTTCGTTTGATAATGTCCACGGTTTCAGCGGCGTGCTCTTCATTGTAGTCCACGACTGCCACCGGAATGCCGGCTTGAGCATAGGCGATAGCTGTGGCGCGACCGATTCCAGACCCAGCACCGGTGATAAAGGCGGCTCCGTTTTTCATTTTTTTGCTCCTGATCGAGGGGTGGTGTTGTTGGCCCTGATGACAATCACGGGGGCCGGAGACTTTAGGATGATTCTGCGAGCGATGCTCCCTAAAAAAGCCCTAAGCACCATGTTGCGGCCGTGAGTTCCCATGACGACCAGATCGGCCTCATCCAGCAGACCCCGCAAGGAGTCCTCCAGATGCGCTTCACGAGTCAGCAGTTTGAAGTTGATCTTCAGTCCGTTTTTTTCCCAGCGCTGCACTGTTCGTTGGAGATCACGATAGGCATCATCACTCATCTGGCTGAACATCTTTTCCAGATCAAAGGGGATGGCGCCGGTTTGGTAGAAACTTTCTTTTATCTTCAGGACCTGTTCGCCAATACTGTGCACCATTTGCACCGAGGTCGGAACTTCCTTGGAAAAATTCATCAGAAATTTTTCGGCGCTAATGCTAGAAGAGCCGAAGTCTGTCAGAAACAGGACATTCAGTTCCTTCTTAAAGTTGATGATACGATTTTTTTCCTGGGCCACAGGACCCAGGACGAAAACCGGCAGCGAGGCGTTGCGAATCACCTCTTCGGCAACACTGCCCAGTAGAAGCTTTTTAAGTCCCTTTTTCCCCTGTGTCCCCATAATCAGCATTCGACAGTCGGCCGCACTCTTGGTGGCGGCCAGAATTTCCTCAGCGGGAATGCCGTATTTCAGATCGAGCTTGGCAGTGACCTGGCTCTTTTTCATTCGCTTCAGGACTTGAGAGCGAATGCCGTCAAACTCGCTCATGATGAAATTTAGATTCGCATTTTTGAACCAGGAAGGTTTCAGATCGGCGACAAAAACGATCTCTAGGTTGAGCTTAAGTTTTTGCGCAAGTTGGATGGCATTATCCTGAAGAAGACGGGAGCGTTTTCTTCCAGTGGAGGTCTGTGCGGCAAGATCGTCAGCTAATATAAGATTGGGACCAGCCACAAGCTCCTCCTGAGCAGCGTGAATAACTGTTATCGTCCTCAGGTATTCTGGCCCTGCAGAAAGACTGCGGCAAAATGAATCAGGTAAGTTTGTAGTCTTTCAAATAGGGAACTGTTGCCAGGCACGGTTGATGGCTGGCACAGGTCCTAGGCTTGGGATCTTCAAGTGGAATGACAATAAAAAAACCCACGACATTTCTGCCGTGGGTTTGGAAGTAAGATCTATTGAATTTAGAACTACTTTTTCAGCATGGAAGCCATTGTGGTTCCCATGTCCGCTGGAGAGCGGGAGATTTTGCAGCCAGCCGCCTCAAGAGCCTTGAACTTCGCTTCAGCTGTACCTTTACCACCGCTGATGATCGCGCCGGCGTGACCCATACGCTTACCCGCTGGAGCCGCAGCACCCGCGATGAACGCCGTGACAGGCTTTTTGAAGTGAGCTTTGATGTATTCAGCAGCTTCTTCTTCTGCCGTACCACCGATTTCGCCGATCATGATAACGCCGTCAGTGTCTGGATCTTCATTGAACATTTTTAGAACGTCGATGAAGTTTGTGCCGTTTACTGGGTCACCACCGATGCCCACGCAAGTGGACTGGCCGATACCAAGTGCGGTCAACTGACCAACAGCTTCGTAAGTCAAAGTTCCAGAGCGGGAAAGAACGCCGATGCGACCTGGTTTGTGGATGTGACCAGGCATGATACCGATCTTGCACTCGCCCGGAGTGATAACGCCAGGGCAGTTTGGACCGATCAAGCGTGTGCGCTTGCCTTTCATGTATTCTTTTACCTTCACCATATCCAAAACAGGGATGCCTTCAGTGATACAGATTACAAGATCCAAATCAGCATCAACGGCTTCCATAATGGAATCAGCCGCAAATGGAGGTGGAACGAAAACCACAGAAGCGTTGCAACCCGTGGCTGCTTTGGCTTCTTTCACAGTGTTGAACACTGGAAGCCCGATGTGAGTTGTGCCACCTTTACCTGGAGTCACGCCGCCCACCATTTTAGTTCCGTAAGCCAATGCCTGCTCAGAGTGGAAAGTCCCTTGAGCACCAGTGAAACCCTGGCAGATTACTTTCGTGTTTTTATTAATAAGAATTGCCATGTTTGCTTATCCTTTAATCGCAGCAACGATCTTTTGAGCTGCATCAGTCAAGTTGTCGGCTGGAGTGATGTTCAAGCCAGACTCTTTCAACATTTTCTTACCAAGTTCAACGTTTGTACCTTCAAGACGTACAACCAATGGAACTTTCAGGCCCAACTCTTTGGAAGCTGCGATCACACCTTCAGCGATGATGTCACATTTCATGATACCACCGAAGATGTTCACCAGGATTCCTTTTACGTTTGGATCTTTCAGGATGATTTTGAACGCCTCAGTCACTTTCTCTTTGTTAGCGCCACCGCCAACATCCAGGAAGTTTGCTGGTTCCGCACCGTGCAATTTGATGATGTCCAAAGTCGCCATCGCAAGACCTGCACCGTTCACAAGGCAGCCGATGTTACCATCAAGCTTGATGAACGCCAGATCGAACTTGGAAGCTTCGATTTCAGAAGGCTCTTCTTCGTTCAGGTCACGCATTTCAACGATATCTGGATGACGGAACAAAGAGTTGGAGTCGAAGTTCATCTTCGCATCCAAAGCAAATACGTCACCTTCTTTTGTTACCACAAGAGGGTTGATCTCTGCGATAGAGCAGTCAGTTGCGATAAATGCGTTGTAAAGACCCTGGAAGAACTTCACAGCCTTGTTAACAAGGGAAGGATCCATGCCGATTTGGAATGCCAATTCGCGAGCCTGGAATGGCATCAAACCTACTGTCGGGTTGATGTCGACTTTTTTGATCGCGTTTGGATTGTGTTCAGCCACTTCTTCGATGTCCATACCACCTTCGGAAGAAGCCATCATTGCGGCTCTGCCAGTGGCACGGTCAATCAGACACGCCACATAGTATTCTTTGGCGATGTTGCAACCTTGTTCGATAAAGACTTTTTGAACAACTTTACCTTCAGGACCTGTTTGGTGAGTCACCAAAGTCATGCCGATCATTTTTTTGGTGAATTCAGCCACTTCGTCCAAAGACTTAGCAACTTTAACACCGCCGCCTTTACCGCGACCACCAGCGTGGATCTGAGCTTTTACAACCCAAACGCTTCCGCCGATTTCTTTTGCTGCAGCCACAGCTTCTTCCGGAGAATGCGCCAGTTTCCCTTTCAGGGTGGCTACTCCGTATTTTCTCAAGACTTCCTTCGCCTGATACTCATGAATATTCATTTAGATTTTCCCTTTTTATAGTTTTAAAAAGAAGTCCAGTGCTGCCACCTGTGGTGACAGCACATCCTGCGCCGGAGCGCGATTACTGAACCGTTTTAAGAGCGGACACCAAAGTGCGAACTGCATCCACAGACTTTTTGAACTCTTCCTGTTCTGCAGGAGTCATTTCAAACTTGTGAACTTTTTCGATACCTTTGCCACCCACAGTTGCCAGAACGCCCACCATCAGGCCTTCGTTCACACCGAATTCACCAGTCAGCTCTACTGCAACTGGAAGAACACGTTTTTGGTCTTTCAGGATAGCTTCAGCCATTTCAACCGCACCGCGGGAAGGAGCATAGTAAGCAGAACCTGTTTTCAAGTGGCCGCCGATTTCAGCACCCGCTTGTTTTGTTCTTTGGACGATCGCCGCGATTTTGTCAGCAGGCAATAGCTCTGTCAGAGGAATGCCGGATACGGATGCATGACGAACAAGTGGCATCATCGCATCACCGTGGTTACCGATCACGATACCAGTAACGTCTTTAACGGATACACCCAGCTCTTCAGCGATGAAGGTGCGGAAACGAGCCGAATCCAAGCAGCCACCCATGCCGATAACACGCTCACGAGGGAAGCCCAGGATTTGTTTTGCGTAAACAGCCATTACGTCCATTGGGTTACAAACAACGATAACGAAAGAGTTCGGAGCGAACTTTTTAACGCCTTCGCAGACATCTTTAACGATTTTCGCGTTGATACCAACAAGCTCGTCACGGCTCATGCCCGGCTTGCGTGGCATACCTGCAGTGATGATCACAACATCAGAGTCAGCGATATCTTCGTATTTGTTTGTACCTTTGATGTTGGTGTCGAACATCTCGATAGCGGATGCTTGAGCCAAGTCCAAAGACTTCCCGATAGCCGCGCCTTCATTCACATCAAGAACTACAACATCTCCAAGTTCTTTTTGAGCTGCCCAGTGAGCAGTAGTTGAACCAACGAATCCCGCACCAATGACGGCGATCTTATTTCTTTTGTGTGCCATTGTAATCTCCTTCAGGCATCAGAGCTTGCAGGACAAGGACCCCGACGAAGTGGACTTCGCAAGTGCGGTCATTCCCCTACAAGCTCTTAAAATGAATAGAAAAAATAAAAACTTGCGTTCGATGACCCATTCAATATCAAATCGTATTTAGAGACAACAATTACCGCTCGGCGCAGAGGCGCTTGGAGAGAGAATCTGGACCGGAAATGAGCATCATCAGCCTGCAAGACGTCACAGTGAGCTTTGAAGACCACACGGTTCTGAAGTCGATCGACCTGGAAATTCCGGCGGGGGAGTCTTTCGTCATTGTGGGCCCCAGCGGGCAGGGGAAAACAACCCTGCTGAAGGTCATGGCAGGCCTTGTAACCCCTCAAAATGGCAGAGTTTTTGTTGAACAAAAGGAATGGATAACGCTGAGCAGAAAAGAACGTCTTGCGGTGTTAAAAAAGGTGGGCATTTTGTTCCAAAAAAATGCCCTGTTCGATTCTTTGACCTGTGTTCAGAACATCAGTTTTCCGCTGCGTGAAACCACCCCGCTTTCGGACTGGGAAATAACAAAAAAAGCAGAGTACTTCTTGGATGCTGTTGGCATTCCTCATGCTCGTGATTTGTACCCCGATGAAATCAGCGGTGGGATGCAAAAGCGCCTGGGTATTGCCAGAGCACTTGCTCTAGATCCAGAGATTATTTTTTACGATGATCCGACTGCGGGCCTGGATCCGATCACTTCACGAAAGATCATTGAGCTGATTTTGAAGTTGAAGAAAGAAAAAGGCTCCACCATTGTTGCGATCACCAACGACATGAATCGCGCATTCCAAATGGCAGATCGAATCGGTGTGGTTGTCGATCAGGAATTAATCATCACCGGAACTCCAGAACAGACAAAAAATCACGCCGATCCTCGTGTGCATCAGTTTGTCAGGGGTCTTTTGCAAGGTCCTCTGACCACCACTGCCTGATTCTTTCTAAAAGCTCAGAAACTGGACGTTGACGAAAGGCTCACATTGCCGGTTGACCCACTGTCTTGAGCCCATCTAACATGAGAAGGTGATTGAGTTCAAAAACCTCGTGAAAAGATTCGGTACAAGGACAGTGCTCAACGGATTAAATCTGCAGATCCGCGAGGGTGAAATCATCTTTATCCTGGGGACATCCGGGACAGGGAAATCCGTACTTCTCAAAAACCTTGTGGGTCTTCTGACCCCTGATGAAGGCGAAATCTGGATCGACAACGAAGAGGTTTCCAAATTTTCAGAAGAGCAATATCTTCCCATTCGTAAAAAATGCGGGATGGTCTTTCAGCATCCGGCCCTTTTTGACTCTTTAAGTGTCTATGAAAATGTGGCCTTTGGACTTCGTCGCCACTATCAGCTTTCGGAAGAAGTCATTCGCGAGAAGGTGACCAAAGCCCTCCGTCTGGTGAACTTGCAGGGTGTTGAAAAAAAGCGTCCAGCGCAAATCTCTTACGGAATGCAAAAGCGAGTCAGCCTAGCCAGAACCGTGGCGCTAGAGCCGCGGATTCTTCTTTTTGATGAACCGACCACGGGTCTTGATCCTGTCACGACCACGGCCGTAAATCAGTTGATCTTAGATCTGTCGCGTGAGCTGAAGACCACCTCATTGGTGGTCAGCCATGACATGAACTGTGCCCTGGCAATTGCGGATCGAATCGTGGTCTTGGATAAGGGTTCGATTGTTGCTCTGGGAACACCTGAGGAACTTAAGAAATCAGAGCATCCCTTGGTAAAAGACTTTTTGGCCGAGGTGCTGGAAGCATGACAACAGTAATATCCCTTTTGGATCAGATGGGTGGAACACTGATGTTCCTTCAGAAGATTCTGCGCACGATTTTCTTTAAGAAACTAAAAACACACGAGATCTTTGAACAGATTTGGAAGGTCACTGTGGATAGCTTTCCAACCACAGCGATGGCGGGATTCTTTGTCGGTGCGATCATGACCGTTCAGTTTGGATTGCAACTTAAGGAATTCGGCGCTTTGGGATATCTGGGGGCTTTGGCCACCAGTGGAACCTTCCGCGAGATCGGTCCCTTGTTGATCGCCTTCATGTTGAGCGGAAAAGTGGGAGCTTTTACGTCGGCAGAGCTGGGAACTATGAAAGTGACCGAGCAGATCGACGCCGTTCGCTGCTTAGGGGCCGATCCTTTGCAGGAAATCATCGTCCCGCGTTTTATCGGGATTATTGTTGCCAGCTTCTTCCTTCTGGCGGCCGGCCTGGCGATGTCCGTTTTTGGCGGCATTATGATGGGCGAGCTCTTCGCCGGTGTTAATTATGAAGAATATCTGCGCCATGTTCCTTTGATTGTCAGCCCAGTATCCATTCTTACCGGGCTGATAAAATGCGGTACTTTCGCCCTGGTTTTGGCGACTGTTTGCACTTATCAGGGCTATTCCACCACTGGTGGCGCGAAAGGGGTGGGTCGCTCTGTTGTTACCACCGCTGTCACAACCATGATCTGTATTGTGGTCATGGATTGGATGACCAGCTTCATTGGTGACATCATTCTGACAATGATACGAGGGTACAGACCATGATTGCATTGATTGCAGAGACAATGACCGGTCTATTGACCCCGCCGTTTCGCAGAAAAGAGTTTTTCCAGCAGCTTTACTTTGTCGGCAACAAAAGTCTTGTGATTGTGGTTTTTTGTGTGTGTTTTGCCGCAGTCGTGACCATTCTGGAGTCTTCTTTCCATATGAAAATGGTCATTCAAAATGACTCGATGGTTCCGGGCTTTGCAGCGCTACTGATTCTGCGTGAACTAGGAGCCATCGTCAGCGCTCTGCTCTTGAGTTCTCGTGTGGGGGCGGGATATGCCTCTGAAGTCGGATCAATGCAGATCACCGAACAAATTGATGCCCTGAAAATGTTGGGGATTGATCCAATCAACTATCTGGTGGTCCCACGTTTCCTGGCCTGTGTTCTGGGCGGAATGATGATCACGATTGTGGCCAATATGGCCTGTATTTTCTCTGCCATGGCAGTCAGTCAGCTTTATCTGGGCTACACACCCTCCATGTTTCTGACATCCATGCAAAGATTCGTGGATTTCAAGGATCTGATTTTTGCGATTATAAAAGGGGCTTGCTTCGGCGGAGTGATTCCACTGGTGGCCTGCTATTTCGGATTCCGATGTCAGCAAGGTGCCGAAGGTGTCGGAAGAGCGACGACAAACACGGTGGTCGTGTCTTCTGTTGCTATCATTGTGATTGATTTTATTTTGTCCTATACTTTTAGTTATCTTTATTAGGGGAACGTATGAAGGTTGAAACCAAGGTCGGTTTGTTGGCACTCGTCTCAGTTGTATTGATTGTGGTCTTTGCCTATTTCATGGGATTCATTTCACCGTTCTCCAACACCAAAGAACTTAATGTCATGTACAACTATGCGGGGGGGATCGAAGAAGGATCTCCGGTGCGGGTCATGGGTATTAAAGTGGGCAAGGTGAAATCCATCACTTTCGATCCGGGATACAAATCCGCGGACGGTGAAGAGGTGAAATTGCGTCTGACCATCACCGTCGATAAAAAAGCCTGGACCAGCGTCCGGAAAGATTCCAAATTCTTCATCAATCTGGCCGGTGTCATTGGGGAAAAGTTTCTGGAAATCTCTCCAGGATCAGTGGATTCGGGTGAATTTTCCTCGGGCGACTATGTTCGCGGTGAAGATCCTCCACGAGTGGATCAGCTGATCTCTCAGGGGTATGGTTTGGCCGGAAAGATCATTGAACTTGTGGAAAAAAATGAAGGCTCAGTGACCAGTATGATCCAGCAACTGAATCAGCTGACCACCAACTTCAACAAAACGCTGGTGCTCTTGGATAAAACGACCAAGAACAAAGAAATGGCAAGATTGCTTGATAACGCGATTAAAATCAGCGATGACGTGGCATATTTGACAGGAAAAATGAGATCGAAGAAGGCGGAAGAGACTTATGAACTGGTTCATAAGCTTCTTTTCAGGCTGGAGCCTCTGGATGGTCCCACCATCCGCAAGTTCTTGCAGCAAGAAGGTGTAAAAGCCCGAGTTTTCTAAGATCTCCGCATCAAAGGGAGGTCCTATGTTAAAAATATCTATCCGTAAAGTGGCTATGGCTGCCGTCTTCTTCGCGGCAACCCAGGCTCAAGCCGAAGTTTTTCTGGGTGCGGACTCCACCTCAATTAACACAAAAGCCCGTTCAATCGAATCGGAATACGCTCAAGGCATGCGCGACGAGCGCCTTGGAAACACGTTTGCCTCCACTCTTAGTATGCGCGACAAACTAAAAGTTGGTGCCGGCCTGTCTGTCGGGGGCGCTTTGGGAACCCTTGGGTTCAACATGGAGTTTAACATCGAAGACGCCGATGGGGCGTTGGCCGGTTTTGGAACGGGTCACGGTTACAACTCTTTCCAACTGGCTTGGAAACATGCTTTTGAAGGTGACTATTTGGCCCCTTATATGACGGCCGGATATTCCCGCTGGTACAACTCCAACGGAAGTACGTCCGCCGCCAAAGAATCCGGAATTCTGGACCGTGTTTTGACCACGGAAGAGAAAAGAACCGGCCGTTTTGGCACAGATTTTGTGAATGCAGCGTTTGGACTGCAATATAATCAGCTTTCAGGCGACTTCCGCGGGGTTTCGATCTTCGGAGAACTGATGGCCATGTATGAAGTGAAAAGATCTGTGTTGTTGCCAACCGGCGCCATAGGAGCCCTCTATTACTTCTAAGTCGGTTGGTGAAAAGGGCCCAATCGACTGCGTTGTCGGGGCCTCTCCTTCACTTCGACGTGCTTGGAGCACGCCTCCGTTTCGGAGAAACCCCTCCGCCTTGCGCTTGAACCCTTTTGACCAACCTTGATTCTCGGGTTGGTCTTTTTGTTTCTGGCTCTCGCTTCGCGAGTCGCGGGCGCTGCTTGCTTTGCAAGTCGCTTCTTGGGGAGTCTTTAGTTTTCTTTTTTGAATTCAGAAAGACTTTTTATCTACTAGGAAAAAATGTTGTCGACTGGAGAATGGCTCTGGTGGCGGGTTTTAGGGCATAAAAAAACCCCAGAGTTGCCTCTGGGGTTTAGTTTTTAGAACTAAAAACTAGTTCCTAAGAAAAACTACTTTGCAGCTTTCTTAGTAGCTTTTTTAGTAGCTTTCTTAGCTACTTTTTTTGTAGCTTTTTTAGCTACTTTTTTAGTAGTAGTTTTTTTAACTGCTTTTTTTGTAGCTTTTTTAGCTGCTTTCTTTGCCATGTGCTCCTCCTAGGATGCAAACGTTGTTGTTGTTTCTTAACTTACAAAACTGTACTTGCTTTAAGTTTTCCCAATTCGACCACTGACGTCAACAAAAAATTTACCTTGCATATTTTTTGCGAGCATTCGGGTTCTTGGAGGTGCCCTTTGCTCATCGTTTTTTCGATTTCGCTGTTCGGACATGCGCTCGTTAACCGAATACTTTCATCAGTGGCGCGGGAATTTGCATTCTCTCAACACTGGGTTCGATCTTTTTCGATCATGAACTTGGTTGTGATCTGCTTTTTCATCGCGTGTGTTGCCTCAACACCCACCTTGCTCTGGCTTTTCATCGGCATTCTTTGGATAACTTTAAAGTTTTTTCCCAAGATTTTGCGTTTTTTCCTGATTCGACGACTGCAAAGTGCACTGATTCCGCTGCTTGATTGTGTGATTCTGGGTTTGCAAACGGGAAAATCTTTCCGCTCTTCGCTTCATGCGGGCATCGAATCGCAAACCGGTTGGGTGCGTTTGCAGCTGTTGGAAGTTTTTGAATCGCTACAGCAATCCGATGAAGCCATCGGCGTGAAATCCGCTCTGCTCAAAGGTTTCCAGTCCGAGCTTCGGGATATTGATCGCTCGCAAAGCCGCTGTTTGGATCAGGTCAAAGCACTTCGCCGGCACTACAAGATGCTTGAAGATTTTCGACGTAGGTCCGGACAAGTCAGTCAGCAGATCAAGATGCAGGCGATAATTGTCACCGCCCTTTACCTCGCGCTTTTTGTCTTTGTGATTGCGCAATTTGGATTTCAAAAACACAAAACTCTGCTGCTCGGCTCCACATTTGTGTTCGTAGCAGGCTTATTTTCCATTTTTTATATCGGTCGGAGGATGCAATGGAAGGTGTAGCGCCCCCTTTAAAGCTTTTGTTGGACGTAAAACGCGCGGTGGAACGCGGTCAATCCGTGCGTCAGGGTGTTTTGAGTTATCTAAAAAACGAAAAAGACGATTTAACCCCGGTCGTCGCGCAATGGTTGGCGCTTTTACAACAAGGACAAGACACCAAAGAGTGCCTAATGCAGCTTTCATCGCTGTACCGACGCAGTTTATTGCAGATTTTGGAGCGTGGGCTGCGGGGCGAGGCCATTTATAGCGTGCTTTTGCAGCTCGAAACAGAGTTGGTGGAGGCCTGCCAGGAGGAAATATCAAATAAAGTTGCACGGTTGCCGTTTATTCTGCTGATTCCTTTATTGCTCTTTCAGTTTCCGGCCTTCCTGATGCTCCTTTTTGGTCCGCTTCTTCAAAATTTTTTTCACTCTTTGGGAGGGGGGTGATAGAGTGCCCTTTGTTGGAGGATTCCTATGGCTCAGGCTGACAAAAAGCAAGCTGCCCTTGAAAAACTGGTGGATGAGTTGATGAAAGATCAACCCAGTCGTCAGCTCGTCAAACAGCTCACAACCGAGCTTGGAATGCCTTATTCCTTGGACCCGATGACTCAAATCAATACGGTTCTGCAGTCCATGAACACAGTCTATCTTCGCTCCAACAGAAGAAGAGACTTAGAAAGATAGTTCTCATGTCACAAATTTATGGTTCGATTCTGGAAGCGATCGGTAACACCCCGATGGTACGTCTAAATAACGTTACTAAGGGCTCTAAGCACACCTTCTTTGCGAAAGTGGAATACTTCAATCCCGGCGGCAGCATCAAAGACCGCGTGGCTGTGGCGATGATCGAGGAAGCTGAAAAGCGCGGTCAATTAAAGCCCGGCGGCACCATTGTTGAAGCCACTTCCGGGAACACTGGGGTGGGCCTGGCTTTGGCCGCATCTGTAAAAGGTTATAAGTGCATTTTTGTGATGCCGGAAAAAATGAGCGAAGAAAAAAGAGCTATTTTGCGTGCCTATGGCGCCAAAGTTGTCATCACACCGATGGTGGAGCCGGAAGATCCTCTCAGTCATTATTCTGTATCAAAAAAGATCGCGGAAGAAACTCCAGGGGCCTTCTTGGTGAATCAGTACCACAATCCTGACAACCCTGAGCGTCACTATCGCACCACAGGTCCAGAAATCTGGAAGCAGATGGATGGAAAAGTGGACGTGATTGTCGGGGGAGCGGGGACTGGTGGAACTCTTTCTGGTATCACTCGCTACTTGAAAGAAATGAATCCACAGGTCAAAGCGATCTGTGCCGATCCGATCGGAAGCATCCTTTATGATCTGTACTACCATAAAAAGATCGTTGATCCACCGGGCTCTTATAAAGTGGAAGGTGTCGGTGAGGACATGCTCCCTGACAACGTTCACTTGGATATCTATGACGGCTTTGAACGCGTTTCTGATCCCGAGGCCTTTGCGATGACCCGCCGTTTGGTGGCTGAAGAAGGTCTGTTAGTGGGGCCTTCCAGTGCATTGGCATTGGTGGGTGCGATGAAAGCGGCTGAAAAGCTGGAAAAACCTTCCAACATCGTTGTGATCTTCCCAGATAGCGGTCGCGCTTACCTGAGCAAGGCCTTCAACGACAAATGGATGGTGGAAAATGAATTCCTGACTGCGGCTGAGACGAAAGATGTCTTTAACCGCGTAGTCACTGCACAAGAAGCTTTGGCAGATCTTAAAAAGTAATAAACAGGTGATGATATGAAAAAAGTAACGGAAAATTTGGGTTTCTCAACGCGTGCGATTCATGCTGGACAAGCTCCGGATCCATCCACGGGCGCAATTATGACGCCGGTTTATTTGACCTCGACTTACGTACAAGAATCCCCGGGTGTTCATAAGGGCTGGGAGTATTCCCGCACCCACAATCCCACTCGTCACGCTTATGAAAGCTGCATGGCCAGCCTTGAAGGCGGGAAGCACGGCTTTGCCTTTTCTTCCGGATGTGCTGCGACGACGACGGTTTTGCACCTTATTAAAGGTGGTGATCATGTGGTTGCGATGGATGATATGTACGGCGGCACCTTCCGTTTGTTCGATAAAATCCTAAAACATGACGGCATTGAGTTTTCTTTCGTGGATTTGACGAAGGTTGAAAACTTTGAAAAATCCGTAAAACCCAACACGAAGCTTGTATGGCTGGAAACGCCGACCAATCCGACTTTGAAGTTGGTGGATATCAAGAAGATCGCGGCCATCGCAAAGGCCAAAGGCATTTTGGTTGCCGTGGACAACACGTTCATGAGTCCTTACTTCCAAAGACCTTTGGAGCTGGGTGCAGATATCGTGGTTCATTCTGCGACGAAATACATCGGCGGCCACAGTGACACTGTTGGCGGTATGGTCGTTGTATCCCGCGCGGATCTGGCAGAAAGAATGGCGTTCTTGAGCAACGGTATCGGAGCGACTCAAGGGGCGTTTGATTCCTTCATGTTCCTGAGAAGTTTGAAAACTTTGCCACTTCGTATGAAGGCCCATCAGGAAAATGCCATGGCGATTGCGAAATTTTTGGAATCTCATCCAAAAGTGGACAAAGTCATCTATCCAGGTCTGGAAAGCCATCCTCAGCATGCTTTGGCGAAAGAACAAATGCATGGTTTCGGTGGGATGATCACGTTCTACATCAAGGGCGGCCTGGATTCGGCTCGTAAGTTCCTGGAAAACGTGAATGTCTTTTCATTGGCCGAGAGTTTGGGAGGGGTTGAGTCCCTGATCGAGCACCCAGCGATTATGACGCACGCCTCCGTTCCGCCTGAAAACCGCAAGGCTTTGGGGATCGATGATTCCCTGATCCGCCTTTCTGTGGGTGTAGAGGATCTGAACGACCTGATTGCCGACCTTAAAACTGCTTTTGATAAGGCTTAACTGTTGACAGGCAGGGGGCCAATGGATAAACCTTTGGTCTCTTTGAACGCATAAGTTCCAGTGGCTTGGTAGCTCAGTTGGTAGAGCAGAGGACTGAAAATCCTTGTGTCGGCGGTTCAATTCCGTCTCAAGCCACCATTTTTATTCAAAAAGTTCAAGACAACTAAACCCGCTTCATCAGCGGGTTTTTTCGTTTCTGGCCACTTTAAGGGCGGATGAACTATTTCTTCGAAATAAACGGATGATCTTTTAAGTAAAATCGCAGCGTCCACCGGGCGGCTTCGCCGGCATAATCCACACCAATGCGCGGACGGGATACGATGGATTTTGATGAAACCTTGAAAGCATCCTCGCTTACATAAAGGGGAGAACTTTTCTTCCACAGCTTCACACCGTCTTCTTTGCGATCTATTCCATAGAACTTACAGAGCTTTCCGGGACCGTTGGTTTTGATGTCCTTCTTCTTCACATCTGGCAACGCGGGCAAAGGTTGAACGGCGCGAATTAAAACCGCTTCGGGATGTTCGTGAGTCCGTGTGACGAAGTTTAGGCAATAGTACATCCCATAGATCATGTAGATATAGGCATGTCCTCCGTCCAGATACATCGAGCGGGTTCGCTCGGTGCGACGGTCCCCGAAAGTGTGGCAGGCCGGATCCTCAACCCCCAGATAGGCCTCCGTTTCAATAATGCGCGCACTTTGAATTCCATGGTCGGTGCGAATATTCAGCACTTTCCCCAAGAGCGATTGGGCCACCGATGTTGTGTCTTCAAAATAGAACTCTTGGGGCAGAATCATGATGTGCGGCAGATGAAGCTGACCTGGCGTCCGGATTTTTCTTTGTCGCGACGGTACGAATGGAATTCGTTGTTTGTGACGGTGTCGATATGCAGATCAAAAAGACGGTCCATGGATACGCCTTCTTGCTCTAGCTGCTGGCGCACGATCAGATTTAAATCCACCAGGGACTTGCCATTTTCCAAAGGCGAAAAATAGCTACTTCGTTCCTGGGGGCTGAGCGGTCCCAGGCTTGTCAGGATCTGATCGCGAACGTCGTTGCCGACTTCAAAGCTGTTTTTTTGAATGTGCGGACCGATGATCACGTCCAATTCGGAAGCTACAGCCCCTTTTTCAACCAGCATTCGCACGGTCTTGGGCACGATTCTGTTGGCAACTCCGCGCCATCCCGCATGGGCCCCAGCGATCAATCCGGTCGTGTGATGATAGAAAAGAACCGGAACACAGTCGGCCGTGATCACACACAAAGCCAGATCTTTGGTCGTGCTAAAGTGAGAATCTGCGATGACCTGATAGTCCTGAGAATTGTCGGGACTTTCCACCACCGCATCGCTGTGGATTTGCTTTAAACGAACGGTGCGAAATTGAGGATAGGCTTTCTGGATGTCGGCGTAGGAAGCCGAGGCATTCCCGAACAAAGCGGTGATGTACGGCGTGCGCAGTTCATAACCCAAAGGAGTTTGCTTTAGATTCATACCAACCCCCATTTCTTTAGCAGGATTTGAATTTCTTCCGGCCAGTCTTTTTGAAAGAACATTCTTTCACCCGTGCGAGGGTGGGTGAAGCCCAATTCGGCTGCATGAAGCAGGAAACGGGAAAGCTGTCGGACATCTTCCTGGGATCCGCGTGCTTCGATGCTTTTGATTTTTCGGTCAGCACCATAAAGGATGTCTCCGGCAATGGGCAGTCCGCTTTCAGACATATGCACGCGAATTTGATGGGTGCGACCGGTTTCAAGCTTCAGCTTCATATAGCTGAAACCGCCTTTTCTTTGCAGAACATCATAATGGGTGACCGCCCATTTTCCGATGTCAGGAGCGTCTTCCTGACTGGTGATCGGTTTCCGATCTTCTCCCAGTACAGAAGCATATCTTTTGCGATCCACGGGGTGGCGAGCCAGGAAGCTTTTGACGGTCCCACTCAAAGTGCGGGCCGTTCCAAGGCAGACGGCATAATAAATTCTATGTGTGCTGCGTTCTTTGAACTGAGAGGTCAAAGATTCATGGGCCTTGTCGTTTTTGGCGATGACAATCACACCACTGGTTTCTTTGTCCAGGCGGTGAACAATGCCGGGACGTTCTTCGCCAAACTTCATGGAAAGATCATCGGTGTGAGCAATCAACGCATTCACCAAGGTGTCATGCGCATGACCGGCTGCCGGGTGTACCACCAGCCCAGCGGGTTTGTTGATGACGATCAGATCTTCATCTTCAAACAGGACATCCAGCTTCAGATCATAGGGCTGAAGCTCTGTCGGTTCTGGTTCGGGAAGTTGAATTTCAATCAGATCGTTTTCTTTGACCGCAACAGAAGCTTTGGCTGGTTTTCCATTGAGTAAAACCGCGGAGGATTCCAAAAGATGAGCCGCGCGAGAGCGAGTGCCCACCTCTTCAATAAGGGCCATGGCTTTATCAAGGCGCAGCCCATTCATCTCTGCGGTGGCAGTGACTTGAATGGTCGTCGTCGAAGTCTTATTTTCCAAGATTGTTTTTAAAGCTCTTCATGTAAGAGTCCGCGACTTTTTTATCGTCCAGACCCAGGGCTTTGGCAATTTGTACCACATAACCGCGCACAAATACGATGGCGGGCAGATTACCGGCATCCATATTCTCAATGGCAGTGACGTAGTAGGAATTGATCTTTGTGATCTCACTCATTTTGGCGACAGAGATTTGCTTGTATTCACGAACCTTCTTAAGGAATTCGCCATTCCACTCTGTGCGGGCCGCGACTTCTTTTTCGAAAGCTTCATTTTTCTGATAGGCCGGAGTGCTCTTTTCAGCTTTGGCTTCAGGGAAAACCTGTTTGCTGGCTTCCAGGATGGAGGCATAAGTCAGATCATTCAAAGAGGATCTGCCGCTCAAAAGACGCTGATCATAAATTGTTCGCAGGATCTTGTTGCCCAGAACCTGATAGGCTTCCTCGATCACCACAAGAAGCTCACGCGCCTCTTGTTCAGAGAAAATAGTGTAGATCGCAGGATTGTCGCCAGAATAAGTGGCACGAGCACGCTCATACGCCGTCGTCACCTCGTGTTGAGGAGCGTTGGCCGTTAGCTCTAGAACTTCGTAATAGTTGTATCGAGACGTCGCTTGCATCGTAGCTATTATACTACGGCGCGAAGCTCCTCGGGTGCAATAAGTTGTTTGCAGGTTGCCAAAAATTGTCCGGCAAGCGGAGTGAATGGTTGAGCCACAAGAACGTGTTCTCTTACACGCACTGACTGCCACACTGCATTGTCGTAATCGATGGCGCCTGCGTAGTCGATTCCCAAATCATAGTATTTGTTACAAACGCTTTTCATCGAAAAGCCAAGTTCTTCATTGGCCTGATTGCGGGAAGAGTTCACGATCAAGCGAACTGGCGTGGAGGAAAGCGCCTCAAAGAAATCATAGTGAATACCCGAGGCATCCTTCAGATAAGAGCGGAAGGAGAACGGTTTTGCCAGGGTTCTTTGACGGTGGTTACGCAAAGTGGAAATCATGTTGCCATAGGCATCCGGAGTCGCGTTGGCTTTCAAAGAGTGGCAAACGAAGGACTCGATAAAACGATAGGTTTTTTCAATACTGGTAGGTTCCGGAGTTGTGATCAGGAATTTTTCGTCAGCAGCCTTGAAGAGCTCCAGGTGAGCCTCCAAAGCGCCCGCGCCCATGTCGACAATGACATAATCCGCGCGCAGATTTTTCAGTTCTGGAATCAGATTCTGAATTTGATTGTAGGAAAAGTCTGTCGGAGTCCAGGAATCCCAGAAACCCTGAACATACGAAAGATGCGGGAACGGAGTCGGGATCACCAGCTCTTGCAGGGTTTTGGCACCTTCAAAGTAATGACGAATATTCATGTGGGAGGGTTGCAGCCCCAACACGGTGTGAACGTTGGAACCACTCAGATCCAGATCCACAATCGCTACGGAATGTCCAAGTTTGGACAGCGTGATGCCCAGGCTAGTTGAAACAAAAGTTTTTCCCACTCCGCCTTTACCAGAGGCGACAACCCATAGCTTTGTGTCTTGTTCTTTGTTTGTGCGAGAAGTTTTAAAGTCCAATACAGCCTGATCCATGGATGCATCCTCTTTTTGCTATTTCAGTGGGGTGATAAGAATCCCTTTTTTAGTCTCTTCGGCTTCAGACGCGCGAATATAAAGAGGAATAAAAGATTTCCAGTCCAAAGTTTGACCGCTTTGCGCTCTTTTTTCAGCCATCAAGCCCAGAGTGGAAGCCAGCGGATAGTCTGGAATATCAGAATTTCTGTGCATCAGGCTGCGCAGAGGTTCAGGAAAGTATTCGTTGTAAGCTTCCCAGCCATCACCGACCACCAGCACCTCTTGACGGATATGCTGAGACAGATCACGAACGGGGATCGCCGCCGGACCTTGCAGATAGCGGGGCTCTGGACCAGTCATGTCGAATAAACCCAGATACACCATGTTTTTGTAGGCATTGATAATCGAAAGAACCGGTTTTTCAGATCCGCGGGCCCTTTCCGCAAGCAGCACCAGGGAATCAATCGTCACCATGGGTTTACTGAAGCTGTAGGCAAAGGTTTTTCCGGCATTGGCAGCCACACGAATGCCAGTGAAGCTGCCCGGTCCCTGCCCCACGGCAAAGACGTCGATGTCTTCCAGGCGAAGTCCGGCTTTGTTCAGACAGTGTTCGGTGAAGGGGCTGATAATTTCGCTATGGGTTTTCTGGCGCAGAGTGGTTTCCTCTGCAATCACTTTTCCATCAACAATAACCGCAACACCGCCGACGGCGGTGCTGGTTTCCATAGCTAGTATTTTCATAGGCCCAGTAAACGTGTGAAGTCGTTAAACAGAGCAAATATCATAAGACTCATCAAGATGGCCAGACCCACTTGCTGTGCAATCTCCATTTTTCTAAGACTTAAAGGGGCTCCTTTGACCAGTTCGATCACATAGAACACCAAGTGACCGCCATCCAGCACCGGAACCGGAAGCAAGTTCAGAATGAACAGATTCACAGAGATAATGGCCATCATCTGCAGGAACTGTGTGATGCCGATTTTGAAGGTTTCGCTTGCTGCCTGACCGATAGAGATCACGCCGCCGATGTTTTTCGGAGAGATCTTGGCCTGGAACAGACGCACGAAGCTCATCACCGTCATGACAGAGACTTCCCAGGTTTTCTCCGTGCCGCGAATCAAGGCATCAATTGGATTGGACGAGCGCAGAGTCATCAGTTCCGGCATGGCGATATTGGCAATCGGAGAGATCCCGATCGTATAACGCTTTTCTTCGGCACCAGCCGCGGTCATCTGTTTTGTCATCTTCGGAGTGATTTCCAGATCGATGGTTTTTCCATCACGAACCACAGAAAGTGCGACTGGCTTTTGTCCATCAAAGGACTTGATGTTGTTCAGGACATCTTCCCACTTTTGCAAAGTGACCTGATTGATCTTCACCAAGCGGTCTCCCGGGCGAAGACCCGCGGCCTGAGCCGGAGAGCCTTCAAGAACACGCGCCAGATACAGCTCCGAGCTTTCAAGACCCAGGTTCTGCAAAGAGAAGGACTTGAGGGAAGCCGACGGGGCCATGGTGATGGTGATGGTTTTTGCCGTCTTGTCGCCTTCGCGCTGACCCAGGACTTCCAGGGTCAAAGGCTCTTGCGTGTTCAGTTTAGCCAGTGTGGAGTCCAGCTGTCTCCAGTAAGACACCTTCACACCGTTGATGCTGGTGATGCTGTCACCCGTGCGCAGACCCAAAGCATGTAGGGGGGACGTGGCAAAGACGCCCACCGTTGTGCCTGCAGAGTAAGGGGAGATCCCTTCCACGTTGGCGATATAGTCGAAGCTGGAAAGCACATTGGGATTCGGTTCAGGTTTTGCGGTGACGGAAATCACAGCGGATTCGCCGGTAATTTCACGCTTCACATCGACATCTAGATGCAGGTCGTGACTTTCTTTCAGGCTCAGTGCGCGTTGAACGTCTTCCCAGGTGGTGATGGGTTTCTGATTGATGGTAACGATTTGATCCCCAGAGCGGAAGCCCGCCGTGTAAGCCGGGGAGTTCACCGCCACATCACCCAGGACCGGAGTTTTTGCGTCTTCGCCAATCAAAGCCACGACGAAGAAGACCAAAATTGCAAAGAAGAAGTTCATCAGAGGGCCGGCCAGAACAATGGCAATCCGCTGCCACACATTTTTATGTGTGAAAGAAACCTTCTTGTCTTCTTCGGAGATGCCTTCACCGTTTTGTTCGCCGAACATCTTTACGTACCCACCCAGTGGAATCAGGGAAAGGGCGTAAGTAGTGTCACCGCGCTTGTAAGTCAGAAGTTTTTTTCCAAAACCCAGACTGAAAACTTCAACGCGAACACCGCACCAGCGTGCGACCAGGAAGTGACCTAACTCGTGAACAAAAATAAGGATTCCGAGAAGGATGACAAAGGGAACGATTGCAGAAAGGCCTGATTGTAAGAATGAAAAAATATCCATTCACTCATTGTAAAGGGAGGCCGGGAATAAGGGGTAGAAAATTAAGGGTTTTCCTCTCTGCGGCTCGACGTTTCTCTTAAGACAAAAGATGAGAGAGAATCAAAACTCCGGCCAAAACAACAGGACTTGCGAACAGGACACCGTCGACTCGATCCAAGACACCGCCATGGCCTGGCATGATCTTGCCGGAATCCTTAACGTCGGCCACACGTTTCAACAGGGATTCGAAGAAGTCTCCGAATTGACCGACGAAACCGGACAGACCGCCTAAAACCAGGAACATGGGAAGTTGGTGTTCCGGGAACAGGAACAACCAACAAATCAGACCCGCGAAGACCGAACCGAAAATGCCGCCAATAGAGCCCTGCCAGGATTTTTTAGGGGAAACAGACGGCATGATTTTGGTTTTGCCAAATAGCACACCAAAAACGTAAGCCATCGTATCGCCAGCAAAGACTACTGCGAGCAGGAAGATAAACCAGGAAAGACCATAGGCCTGATCCAACAAGCGAAAGGCAAATGAAGGCAAAAGCCCCATGTAGAACAAGCCCAAGGCGGATTTGGCTTGGAAAGACGCCATAAGCTCCAGATTGCCTTCTTTGTGTGACGTCAGAAGAACAGCAATGATCATTGCGATAGTGGAAATCGCATAGATGATGGACCCCGTGCTGAGGGATGTGATGGAGGCGGCAAAAACCAAGACGGTCATCGCCATAAAAAGAATTTTCAGTAAGACAGACTTTTCACGATGGAAAAGGATGTTTGTCAGCTCCCAAGTGCCCACCACGACGACAAAGCCAACGGCGATCTTCAGACCGTTGATTCCCATCGAAACATAAAGTCCGGTGATGATGGCCAGGGCGATAAGGGCTGAGACGGCTCTAGTTAGAAAGCTTTTCCACGTTGTCATTTGCTGAGACCTTGCCGAAACGGCGTTGTCTCATTGCGAAGGCCTGCAAGGCTTCGTCAAGGTGAGACTCGGTGAAGTTAGGCCACAGAGTTTCGGTAAAATAAAACTCTGAGTAGGCAGCTTGCCACAATAGGAAGTTCGAAAGTCGTTGTTCGCCACTGGTGCGAATAATGAGATCCGGATCCGGAGTGGGGAAAGTGCTCAGGGATGAATTGATCATGGATTCGTCGATGTCTGCGGGAGAAAGCTCTCCGGCAGCGACTTTTTCCGCCAAATCGCGAACAGCCTGAGTGATTTCCTGGCGAGAGCCATAGCTCAAGGCAAAGACCAGATTTAAACCTGTGCATTGAGCTGTGGCTTCGATGGATTTTTCGATGGCATTGGCAACATCCAGAGGAATGCGGGACAGATCCCCGATCACCGAGAAGCGGATGTTTTCTTTGACCAGATTTTCAGTTTCACGTTTCAGATAGCGGCGCAGGATCAGCATCAGCAGGCTGACTTCTTCCTGTGGACGGAACCAGTTTTCGGTACTGAAAGCGTAAAGGGTCAGATTTTTGATCCCACGGCGCGAGCACGCCGTGATGATCTTCTTGGCAACGCGAGTGCCCTTGATGTGGCCGAACGTGCGCGGACGACGCTTGAGCTGAGCCCAGCGCCCGTTTCCGTCCATAATAATAGCAACATGTTTTGGCAAACTCACGTCGGGTCCTGAGGATTAGATCGTCAAGATCGCTTTTTCTTTTTCTTCAGCAACCTGATCGACTTTTTTGATGAAATCGTCAGTCACTTTTTGGATGTCTGCTTCGGCTTTTTTGCCTTCGTCTTCGCTGACAGCCTTATCTTTTTGAAGTTTTTTAACTTCATCGTTGGCATCACGACGAGCCATACGAACAGCCACGCGTGCTTCTTCAGCGATCTTTTTAACTTGTTTCGCCAGGTCTTTACGGCGCTCTTCAGTCAAATCAGGAACTTTCAAGCGGATCACTTTACCGTCGTTCATTGGGGCCATGCCCAACTCAGACTTGATGATAGCTTGTTCGATATCTTTAAGAATAGCCACTTCCCAAGGTGCAATCAGGAAGGATTTTGCATCTGGAGTGGAAATAGATGCCACCTGAGATAGTGGGGATGGAGTTCCGTAGTAATTTACACGGATACCGTCCAACATGGAAACCTGAGCACGGCCTGTGCGAACCTTTTTTAGTTCTTCAGACAAAGCATTCAGAGTCTTTTCCATTTTTGCTTGTGCGTTCTTTTTAACATCAGCGATTGCCATAGTTGTCTCCTTAATCCGTTTTCACGTCTTGTGGGCGCGATTAATGTACCAGTGTACCGATGGTTTCGCCCTGAACCGCCTTCAGAATATTTCCAGGCTGAGTCAGGTCAAAGGTGATAATAGGAAGTTTGTTGTCCATGCACATGCTGATGGCCGTGGAGTCCATCACCTGAAGTCCGCGGTTGAGCACGTCGATGTAGCTGATCTTGTCGAATTTCTTCGCGTCAGCGTGTTTGGCAGGGTCTTTGTCATAGATGCCGTCCACTTTGGTCGCCTTCATGATCACTTGAGCGTTAATCTCCATGGCACGAAGGGAAGCCGCTGTATCAGTAGTGAAGAATGGATTTCCGGTGCCTGCACCGAAGATCACGATACGACCTTTTTCAAGGTGGCGGATGGCTTTACGACGAATATAAGGTTCCGCGATCTCAGCCATTTCGATGGCAGTCTGAACGCGGGTAGGAACGCCTTGTTTTTCCAAAGCGTCCTGAAGAGCCAGGGCATTGATACATGTCGCAAGCATACCCATATAGTCGGCACTTGCGCGATCCATACCCTCAGCAGAAGCGGCAACACCGCGATAGATGTTACCGCCACCGATTACCAGACCGATTTGAACGCCTGCTCTGTAAGCCTCTGCCACGTCCTGCGCAATCTGTGTGATTGTCGCAGTATTGATACCAGTCCCTTGCTTTCCAGCCAGGGCTTCACCACTTAATTTTAGCAAAATACGCTTATAAACAGGCTCTTTCAAACTAGTGTCCTTTCATCTGAGCAGCAACTTCAGCTGCGAAGTCGTTGACCTTTTTCTCGATACCAGCGCCCAATTCGAAACGTACGAAACGCTTCACGGACACATCAGCACCAACTTCTTTGCCAACTTCTTTAGCCAAGTCAGAAACTTTCAAGTCTGGGTTTTTAACGAATGGTTGGTCAACCAAGCAGTTTTCAGCCAAGAACTTGCGGATTTGACCTTCAACGATCTTTTCGATCATTTCTGGTTTTTTGCCGGACTCAAGATTTTTTGCAGTCAGGATCTCTTTTTCTTTAGCTACAACATCAGCTGGGATTTCAGCAGAAGAAATAGCCATTGGGTTCATCGCAGCGATGTGCAAAGCAACGTCTTGAGCGAAAGTTTTCAACGCAGGATTGTTTGTCGCTTCTGGTTTGGAAGCGGCAACTTCGATCATAACGCCGATTTTGCCTTCACCGTGGATGTAAGTGTGAACCACTGTGTTTGCAGAAGCTACGTACTTCTCGAAACGACGGATAACGATGTTTTCACCGATAGTCGCGATAGCTTCTTTCAACATTTCGCCAACTTTTTTAGTTGGGTTTTTGTGGAAAGCTTGTTCCAGGATGTCGCCAGCAGCGTTAACTGCGTTCAACATGTGGTGAGCAACATCAAGAACCAAACCTTTGAAACCTTCGTTACGAGCAACGAAGTCAGTTTCAGAGTTGATTTCAAGAATAACTGCTGTGTTACCAACTGTTTGAGCGAAGACGGTACCTTCAGCAGCAACACGATCAGCTTTTTTAGCAGCAGAAGAAAGACCTTTTACGCGCAACCATTCAACAGCGGCATCGAAATCGCCCGCAGTTGCCTCAAGCGCCTTTTTGCAATCCATCATACCTGCGCTGGTTTTTTCTCTAAGTTCTTTAACAAGAGTAGCGGAAATAGACATTAGGAAGACTCCTTAGTTTTTTTGTCTCCCGTTGGCCGGGAACAACAAGATAAATTAAGTTTTAATACGTAAAGGACAAAAGAAAGGGTGGCTGGGCCACCCTTCTTTGCGATGTCTGTAGATTACTCTGCAGACTCGTCAGTTGACTGACCTTGTTCAAGCTCAGCTTGGATCTCAACTTCTTCTGCTGTACCAGCAGCAACAAGTTTACGAGCCTTAGTGGCTTTAACAACCGCTGGACCAGCAGCTTTTTTAGGAGCTTCTTTAGCACCAGCTTTTGCAGCGCCACGGCGCTTAGGAGCTTCTTCTTTACCTTCTGCTTTTGCTTCTTTAGCAACGTCAGACTGTTTGTCAGTCATAGTGCGAAGTTTGCCTTCCCACTCTTTAGCACCTTCAAGGTAAGCATCAGCGATCAAGTTAGCGAACAACTTGATAGAGCGGATCGCATCGTCGTTTCCTGGGATTGCGTGCTCGATAGACTCTGGATCAGAGTTTGTATCAGCGATACCAACTACAGGGATACCAAGACGTTTTGCTTCAGCAACTGCGATGTGTTCTTTTGGAAGATCCACTACGAACATTGCAGAAGGCATTTCTTTCATATCGCGGATACCAGCCAAGAACTCAGTCAGGCGAAGGTATTCTTTTTCAAGCTTCGCGCGCTCTTTCTTAGTAAGGTAGTTGAATTCACCTTTTTCTTTCATGGTGTCGATTTTGCGAAGACGATCGATAGAAGACTTGATCGTTTCGAAGTTCGTCATCATGCCACCCAACCAACGTTTAGTAACGTGGTACTGACCGCATTTTGCTGCAGCTTCTTGGATTGGTTCGATCGCTTGTTTTTTAGTTCCAACGAAGATCAAACGACCACCGTTAGCAGCGATTTCTTTTACGAACTCAGCAGCTTTGTTAGCGCGTACAACAGTCTTTTGCAGGTCGATAATATGGATACCGCCGCGAGCTGTGTAAACGTAAGGTTTCATTTTTGGGTTCCAACGCTGTGTTTGATGTCCGAAGTGGACGCCAGCGTCTAGCATTTCTTTCATGGTCACTTGTGCCATGGTAGTACTTCCTTTCTGGTTAAAACGTCCCCGCAGGTAGAGCCAGCTTCTTTTATTCGCCGGAAGACCCCCTTTTTCAGTACTTGGGGGACCAGTTAATGCCTGTGGGTGCTTATTGTTGGACTCTCGGGATATCACAGGGCGCCATTGACCGCAAGCAGTCTTTCAAGAACCTTTTTGAGACACTTTCATTACAACTCCCGGGACTCATCAAATATTGTTTAGATACGGCGAGTCGCGGCCGATAAGTTACCTAATCAATCCCTAATGAAGAACGTGTATGGTGGGAAATGAAACAGTCAGAAGGTGAGCGCAATCACCCTGAAGTGCAAAAGATCTTTGATCAGCAGTCTCGGGAAATCCATATTCGAGTGGACCGGGGTTTTAAAATACTTCTTTTAATTCAATGGCTTGTGGCAATCGTGGTGGGTATTTTGGTGACTCCCTCGACGTGGGTCGGGTCCTTTAGTGGGGCCGTCGAAAACGCTCTGGTGGGGCTGATTTTCGGGGGGCTGTTCAGTTTGCCGGCTATTTATTGTGTCCATGTCTTTCCCGGGGAAAGGTTCACCCGTTATTTGGTGGCCGCCTCACAGATGTGTTTCTCGATCCTCTTTATTTATCTGGCCGGAGGGAGGATCGAGTCCCACTTCCACGTGTTTGTTTCCCTGGCGGCTTTGGCCTTTTATAAAGATGTCGGGGTCCTGGGCTGGGCCTCCTTTATCGTGATTGCTGATCACATTCTGCGCGGCCACGTTTTGCCGATGTCTTTGTATGGACAGGAAGAGCATGCTCAGTGGCGCTGGATTGAGCACAGCTTGTGGATCCTGCTTGAAGATATCATCCTTATAATCGGTATTGAACGTCTTCGATTCGAGTTGCAGGAAATGGCCTATTCAAAGTTTCAGCTGATGAAGGCCCGCGAAGAGGCGCTGCAACTGTCCTCCATCAAATCCAGCTTTCTTAGTAACATGAGCCATGAAATTCGCACACCCTTGAACAGCATCATTGGTTTTGCCGACATTCTCAGGGATACGCCGCTGGACGAAGAACAGCAGGGGTATGTTGGCACCATTCATCGCTGCTCGGATTCGCTTTTGCATTTGCTCAACGATGTTCTGGATATTTCGAAAATTGAAAACGGGCTTTTGCAGATTGATCGCCATCGTTTTGATATCAAGGAACTCCACAAGGATATCCACAGAATATTTGCGGTGAAATGTCAGGAAAAAGGACTGCAGCTGCAGGTCCATGTTGATGAAACCATACCGTCTTTTGCTCTGGGGGATTCTCATCGTCTTCGTCAGATTCTGATGAATCTGGTGGGAAATGCCGTGAAGTTCACCGACAAGGGCTCTATTCACGTCAGCTTGCACCGCGATCCGCTTGTGGAATCTCGCTATCATTGGGCAATTCGTGACACGGGCCGGGGGATTAAAAAGGAAAACTTGAACAAGCTCTTCCGAAGCTTTGTACAGGAGGATGCCACGGTGTCGAGGACCCACGGGGGCACGGGACTGGGGCTGATGATTTGTAAAAATCTGGTCGAGCTGATGGGTGGGAACATCGTGGTGGACAGCAAGGTCGGCGAAGGCACGGTCTTTTCCTTCACACTTCCTTTGGATGAGGCATAAAAAAAGCCCGAAGTTGTCTTCGGGCTTTTGATTGGTGTGAAATTACCTTAGAGAACGGCTTCAGTCATCGGTTCTTCGACGGGAGCCGGAGAGTCCTCTGTAGCTTCTACTTTGAAGCCCAGGGAAGCCACGATCATCTCAGCCTGCAACAAAGAGCCGATCAGATTTTTCTGGTCATTGACCGTGGAAGAGGCGATCCACAGGTTTTCCAGTTCCGGCATTGTCATGTTTGCGCTCAGCTTGATGTCGCCATTGCCAGCGATGATCGGAGCGACAAAGATTCTTTCCAGCTTCAGGTTGTCCAGAGCCTCGGGATAAGCGCGTTTGATCTGGCGTTTGATCTTCTTAAGGGCCATGCCGACAACTTCACTGTCTTCGGTAACTTCCTGTTCGATGAAAGTCATCCATTGAGAGGCCTGAAGAGTTTCCCCTTCAATTTCCACCGGAGCGTGGAATTTGCCCACGCAAGGGCCGATTTCATCCTGGGTTGTGCCGTTGAGAACGTGCATCGCTGTTGAGTCCGTCACCGGTTTGGCGTGACAGATATCCAAACACAATGCTGTCCAGTAAGTGTTCTTTGCCAGTTTTGTGCGGGCGCGGATCGAGATCGCATCTTCAGGCAGAAGCAGGGCCAAATCCTTCACTGTGCCAGCAAAGATGAAGTTCTGTGCGTGCAAGGTTTTAGAACCGTTGATAGTCACATGTGTAACACGCTCGCCTTCCTGGTGGAACTTGGTCACATAAGAGCGAGGCAGGAAGTCGCCTTTGAACTTTTCAAAAAGCATCTGCGTCCACTGGAATGGTTCTACCGCCAAATTCAGTCTTTTGGCGCCAGTGAAATAACTGAACTCTTCATAGAAAGCTGGTGGCGTGTCGCCAAAGCCCAGGAAGGTTTTGAAGTTTCCACCTTCGTAAGTGATCGGGGATTCTTCAGAGGCGTCCTGAACGACTTCAACGTTAATCAGATTTGATAAAAAGCGCATCGCTTTTTCAGCGGAAACGGAATCAGGAACAAAACGAAGTCCGTTATTCATCGGACCGGTCGGGAAGTTCACCTTCCTGTTGACCCCAAAAGGAACGTCCGCGGCTTCAATAAGCGCGATGTTTTTGGTTTCACGGCTAAGTGCCGCTGCGATGCTAAGTCCTGTAAGTCCACTGCCAATAATTGCGTAATCGTAGATATGAGCCATGACTTAACCTTCCTCAAAAGGAAGACTCTTTGCAAGCGGCAAACAGACGAAATCTTAGCTAACGCATTTGATCAAAACGCGGAGAGCGGCTCTGACTGAGGGTTTGAGCCAGGCATGCTTATCGAGTAGGCACGCAATATGAGGAGAGTACCGATAGTAGGTGGCAATAAATTTTCTGCCCCAGATGTGATTACGCAATTTCATGTCACGGAAAGCCCGTAGAGCCATGACTTCGCTAGAGCGCGGGTCTTCAAAGGCCGCCGTTGCGATAAAGCAACGAGGACGTTCTTTGTCGGACATTTTCAGGAACTGTTTGACGATATGGGGGTTCTTGGCCGTTTTCTGGAACGACTCGGCTTTGCGGATAATGTCCGGGTAGATCGGCGTGAACTGAATGAACATGGAAAGCTGCTTCGCCGCTTTCATCATGCGATCCTGATACTTTTCATGTGTATCGTAAATTCGCATCAAATCCCAATACACCGAAGCCACCACGGTCAGTTCGGTGGTGCGTGCGCTTTCTTTGAAAGCCTCGGGTTTCAGAATTTCACCTTTTTTGATGTCAAAAACGATATCCAGGATTTTCAGATATTTCTCATAGGAAATCGCCGCCTCAGAGTACAGTTTCTGAGTCATGCACATGCGAGCTTTTTTGATCAGCATCACACGGCTTTTCCACAACTGAAGACGATGCTGTTCGCGGGCGCGTTCCTGCTGCATCAACACACCACCACTGCTGGTGGCGACCGTGCGCTTTAAATCCGAGATGCAGCCCGCACAAACCTGTGGAGGCAAATTGCTTTCGCCAGCGGCCTGAAGCTTGGAAATAAGCTCCGGATCCACCGGGTGCAATTCAGTAACTTGTATTCCGCAGCGAGGGCATTGAATCATTCTTCGGTCCTTAACCTATGATTTTAGGTTAAGCTGCGGTCTTAAAGCAAACTCATTGGATCAATATCGATTAATATTTTGACTCCGGATGGAACCCACTCCTGGTCCCCCAGTAACTGTCTTGAAAAGGGATTGGCGGCTGCGGGCTGAGTGCTTTTAATTAGCAGATGGTATCGGAACTGACCTCGCAATTTAGAAAGGGCGGCTTCGGCCGGACCCAGGACTTCAATAGCGCCATACTGTTGTGGGAACTGAGCTTTAAGAGCATGAGCTCTTCTGGCTAAAAGTCGGGCCGTTTCTTCTACAATTCCCAGTTTAGTTCCTTGAATTCGGAAGCTCACCAAGCGTCCCATGGGTGGATAGTTCAGAGCACTGCGAATTTCCAGTTCGTGGGCGGCAAAGCCCTCGAAGTCATGAGCTTTGGCAAAAGTGATGCTGTCATGTTCAGTGTTGAAGGTCTGAATGATCACAAGCCCCGGGCTTTCGCCTTCTTTCACGTGTCGTCCAGAGCGACCGCTCATCTGAGTGATCAGTTGAAAGCTTCTTTCGGTGGCACGGAAATCCGGAAGGTTGAAGCCCACATCGGCCAGCACCAGTCCCACCAGTTTCAATTTTGGAAAATCAAGACCCTTGGCGATCATCTGCGTTCCGACCAGAATATCGATTTCACCGGTTTCCATTTTGCCAATCAGATCTTCCAGATCCGCACGACTTTGAATTTCATCGCGATCGGCACGAGCAATGGTTTTCCCTGGGAACAACCGGGTCAGATCCGTTTCCAGAAGTTCAGTGCCCAGGCCAATGGCCTCCAGTTGTCCTTCGTGGCAATCCGGACATTTGGTTTTGAAGTTTTCGTGATAATCACAATAGTGGCAAATCAGATGCGAATGCGCATGCAACGTCAAAGAGATGTCGCAGTTGGGGCATTCCCGCGTGTGCCCACAGGATGGACACACCACCATCTGCGCAATCCCGCGCCGATTCAGGAACAAAGCCGCCTGATCTCCGCGCGCCAGAACTTCCTGCATGCGCTCGTATAGCGTGGGGCTCAGCCAGAAAGGCAAATGCGAGTACTTTGTAATGAGCTTTTGCTTTTCTTCGTCATCGTCTTTAAGCCTGCGCAAATCAATTACTTCAATATCAGGAAGCGCGCGATTGGCCACCCGGCGGGTCAGGCGATGCAGATGATATTTTCCGTCGATGGCATTCTTCCAGGTTTCAAGGCTGGGTGTTGCCGATCCCAAAACAACGGGACAGTTCATTAGTTTACCCAACATCACAGCGGCGTCTCGACCGTTGTACTTCAGCTTTTCATCTTGTTTGAAGCTGGGTTCGTGCTCCTCATCAACAATGATCAGCCCCAGATTGTCGATCGGACAGAAAAGGGCAGAGCGGGCACCGATCAGAATGGATTTGCGTCCCTCGACAATATCCCACCATTGGTTGGTGCGTTCACGGTCGGTCAGCTGCGAGTGAAGTGCGGCAATCTTGTCACCAAAACGACGGGCAAAGCGCTGGATCAGTTGTGGCGTCAGGGAAATCTCAGGCACCAGTACGACCCCGCGTTTACCCTCGGCCAGAACTTTATCCAGCAGGCGCAGGTAAACTTCGGTCTTTCCAGATCCGGTCACCCCAAAAAGCAGGTGAGTGGAAAACTGCGAGTGCTGAGCGATGCTTTCAAAACAGGATTTTTGTTCCGGCGTCAGGTCCAGTGCTGAATCGGCTTCCAGTTGGGGAATGACCGGCGGGCGTTTGGACTGTCGCTGCTTTTCAGATTTTCTTAAGGGCGGGAACGCGGATTGAACGACTTGTCCCACGGGGTGAAGATAATACTGTGCCAGCCACTCCAGCCATTTCACATAGGGCTCTGGCAGCGGGGGGTATTCCTCAACGATGGAATCTACAGCTTTGACTTCAAATTCAGGAACTTCCGCTGTGGGTCCCAGCACAAGGCCATGGACTTTGCGCCCACCACGGCCCAGCGGGACCGTGACCAGTTGACCTCGTTGCAAGGGCAGGTCCGAACTGTAGGTCAGGGCCTCTGGAAGAGGAGCGTCGGCAGCCACTCTCCACAGTTGAGTCGAACTCATCTAAACCTCTTGTAGAACTCCGTGATCACATCTTTGGCCGGCAGATCCGCGATGCCATCCCATTTCAGATTCGTATCCAAAGACGATGGCTGGAACAACGCCACGGCCGTTTGGGGGCGCGCTGAAGCGCTGATCAGACGAATAGTCACAGTGTTGTTGCCCCAGCGGATCGTGCGCGAGCGAGGATAAGAAAGTCCACGGGCAAAATTATTATAATTGTTCGCACTCATTTCCACCTGCGAAGGCAGGCGTAATTTACGCACAACAAATTCGTCCTGCTGAATCCAGATGCCTGGCGATCCTGCTTCCTGTTCCACAGGGGTCGGAGCACCCAGAGCATAGTTCACCACGCCACCAGTGCGAGAGAGGCGAACCCAGTGCTCAGGTTCATTTTTGATTTCATTGGCTGTCTTCGGCAGGGGCTTTTTGTGGAAAGCATTTGTCGGGACGATTTTAAAGTGCGCCAAAGCATTGGCGAAGATCTCGGGATTTCTCATGTTCAAGAATCGCTCCAGGAACTCCTCAGGCAGCTTTTCACTTTTTCTTTGGCCGTCCCCCATGCTCCATTTTTGGCCGCCATTATAAAGGAACTGGAGCTTGAAGGAGCTTTGCAGGTCTTTGCCTCCTGTGACAGTCAGACGCATGGTGCGATCGCTGTCCACCAGCCAGGTTTCTTTGACCATGACCGTTTCTTCGCCGCTGGTGAACTGCACTTCTTGTTCAATCGCATAGATCCCAGATCCCGCATTTTCGCTTGTTTTCTGCAAGATCGTGCGAGTGGGCAGAATATAAGCCACAGCCAAGGCCGGACAAAGCAAAGAGAGGGCTAAGGTGACAGCGATCTTTTTCATAAAAACCCCTTATTGCAGGCGACCTGCAAGTTTGACAAGGTAAGATGTCAGTTCTTGTTTCAGTTCCGGATTCTGCAATGCCAGTTCGATGTTGGCTTGCAAATATCCAAGCTTGTCACCGGCATCATAGCGCTGAGCCGAAAACGTCATGGCGTTCAGACCATGTTGAGCGCAAAGCACTTTCATGCTGTCGGTGAGTTGAATTTCACCGTTCAAAGTGGGCTTGGCATTTTTCAGAATATCCATAATGGCGTTGTCAAAGACATAGCGACCCGGCAAAGCCCAACGGCTGTTGGTTTCGTGCGGTTTTGGTTTTTCCACCAAGGACGTCACCTTGAAGAAGCCCGTGGACTTTTCCTCAACCTCGGCGATTCCGTACTTGGAAACATCTTTGTCTTCTACCTTCATCACCGAAATCGTGGAAGTGGCAGTCTCTTCAAAAGAACTGACCAGTTGAGAAGTGACGTTGGCTTCACCGTGGAAGCCCATGGTGATTTCATCGCCCAGCAAAACGGCAAATGGATCTTTGCCGACGATCGGAAGTCCGCAAAGAACAGCATGCCCCAGGCCCATGGCCTGCTTTTGGCGGATGCTGATGATATTGGCGGAATCACGGATGCGAGTCACACGCTCCAGAAGTTTTTCTTTGCCATCTTTGGCCAGTTTGTCTTCCAGTTCATACGAGGTATCAAAAAAGTCTTCAATGGCATGTTTGCCTCGACCGGCAATCAGGATGATGTCTTCAATTCCGGCTTGAACCGCTTCTTCCACGACGTACAAAATGATCGGCGCGTCCACGATGGTCAGCATTTCTTTAGGCACGGTCTTGGTGGCTGGGAGGAAACGTGTTCCCAGGCCTGCCGCAGGGATGATGGCTTTTTTTACTTTTTGCATAGCTAATAAAATCTCAAACGTTTCATTTTAAGACAAGCCCTAACGAGGCCTGTCTCAATATGAAAAAAGCTGCGGTTTTGCGCAAATCTGCCGAAAAGATTGTTAGTCTAGTATTTAGGGGAGTTTCCATGAAAGTGCGTTTTAAAAAGACAACCTGGCGTGCGGCGGGAGGAATTCTTGCCTCCTTCGTACTGATAGTGTCCTTTCAAAACTGCGGCAAGGCAGGTTTCGACTCTGATCTAGGCAGTGAAGCGGATGTAGGGTTGTCTGACGCAGAGCTGGCGGCCAAGTATGGGGCCACAGACGGGGCGAAAGTTGCGGCTATTCCCTTCGCTTTTGAGGCTGGTTTTGACACGATCACCTATAACTCCTGTGCCGACACTCATCTCCGCAATAATCCGGCGTTCTTCACACTGAAGGCCGGGGCCCATTCCTCGGGTGGTATCAAACTTAAGAATGAGTTCTTTGATTATACGGATTCCAATTTCAAACCTGTTTATCCTGAAACCAGCCTGACTGAAAATCAGTACAAAGATTATCTGGCAGACTCGCCAGCCAACAACGGGGCCGTGGCCACCGTGGCTATTCGTGACAGAGGCAATCTTGCCAATGTTTATACGGCCACAGGGAAGTTGACCCTTTGGACAGATGTGATCCCGCTTGTGGCGCCGCTGACAGATTCTTTGGTCATGGATGCGTTTGCGCAAAAAGGGGTGACGGCGAATTATTTCCCGTTCTCGCCTGAATCACGCGTGATGGAAGCCACCATGAACATGAATTCCAGCGAAACTTTGGCGGAGGCCTATCGTCAGCAATTTATGACTTCGGCGGTGATGAGTCTGACCTACATGGTGAATAACGGTGAAATTCACGAGGTGCGAGCGCCAAGTTCTGCTCTGCCGGTGAAAACAGCTTATGGTAAGGGTTATTCATTTGTGTTCTCGCAGGCTCCGGCCGCAGGTGCCGCTTCAAACAACCCGGCAAATGTCCTGGCCTCTGTGAGTGAGTACGATTTGCAGTCGCCGACGCAGATTACAAAATCCTGGAACTGCACTCGCAAGTACCGTGTCGTGAGAAAGGAAGATGTGGCAGCTCAGTGTCCTGTCCAGAGCTATAGCGATATCGCGGGAAATGCCACTTACGTTCGCGAGATGGAAATTGCCCGCCGTCATTTGCGCTCAGACCAATGGGATGTGAATGTGCAGTATGGCTGCGTGGTTCCTCGCACAGGTGTGTCCTGTTATAAAGAGGAATCGGTGAATGGTGCACCGGTTGTGGAGTATGATCTTACGAAATCCTGTTTCCGTGAAAACGGAAACTATCCTGCGGGCGCAACGCCAAACAGTCGTTGCATGCATTTTGTGACAATCTGCACCCGCGATTAGTTTTTGGCGACACGTTCTTCCAGCATCGATTCCATGTGTGAAGGGTAAGATTTAATGTATTTGATAGGGTCGACCATTCGGCCCTTTTTCTTTACTGCAAAATGCAGGTGAGGTCGCGTGCAATAACCCGTGCATCCCACTTCGCCAATGCGTTCGCCTGCAGAAACTCTCAGACCCTGACGAATTCTTTTGTCGATACGATGAAGGTGGTTGTAGGCGGTCTCCATGCCATTGCTATGCAAAAGCACGATGTAATTGCCGGCGGCATGATTGCGTCCGTAGCGGACCACGGTGCCTTTTCGAGGGGCATAGACGGGTTCGCCCACGGGCAGTTCAAAATCAATTCCCAGGTGTGGTTGCAGGCGCTTGGTGATCGGATGAACGCGGTTGGGTTTAAAACGGCTGGCGATTTTGATGTAATCCACCGGGGCATAGAATGGCTTTTCCTCCAGTAAGTCAGAGGCGGCAAAGAAAACACCACCACCTTTGGAATTACGCACGAACTTTTTCTGAACAGGCGTTCCATTGATGGTCAGGGAAGTCTTTAAAACTTCTCCGTATTTAATAAACTGTCCGGCATCGTGAAGCTTTTCTACCTCCAGCCAGAATGAGGCGCCACGGCTGACGGCGCGGGGGGCGATATCAAAGGCATAGGCATCCAAAAAACGTGTCGCCACCCAGTTGCTGTTGATCTTTGCCAGGATACTTCCCAAAACCGAGCCATAGATTTTTCCTTCGACCCGGGCGTAGCTGATTTTGTATGTCGGATTGTAGGGCAGGGCCTGCACTTTTCCGGATTGCTTGATAATGCGGAAAGCGTCAGATGTTTGAGAGTCGATCATACGAAGTTCGATGTTTCTTCCGGAACCGCGCACCAGATAGCGCGTGTCCAGAGTCAAAAACAGACTGCGCAGTTTTGAGTTGGAGGCGATGACAGACTCGCGTTCACTTTGAGTAAATCCGTGTTGGCGCATGATGGAGATAAGATTGTCGCCAAGACGCACAGGCTTTGCAGTAAAAGTGTTGGCTCCGGCGTTCGCCGATTGATAGGATGTGAATGCCAATACAAACGCACTCACGATGCTTGCGAGGTGAAAATTCATGATGCCCCATCCTTTGAGCTTTATTAAACTTCCTGTTTTCTTCTGCATTTATCTTATCGTGAACACGGCAGCAGCCCAAGTTTATAATTCCTCTATTTCCGCTGCGACCGGCGGAACTGGACGTGCGGCGGTGGAAGCGGGGGATGCAGCGTTTTTAAATCCGGGAACTTTGGTGCACTTAAAAGGTCGTCAGCTTTTCTCTTCGTTTGCAGAAAATCAGTTTGCCGTGGCATTGAGTGATAATACTCAAGACAGCATGCTGCCGGCGGCGTTGGGATTTGTGCAGAAAAAATCCGATGTATCGTTGGGGCGACTTGAAGAAAGTGATCTGACTTTGAGTCTGGCAGAATTTGCCACGGACCAGTGGGCGATGGGTATCACAGGTCATCATCGCGAACAGAAGCTTCCGAACCAGTCTTACCGTCAGACGAACGCGGATATCGGATTGGTCTATACACCGCAGTCTCATATTGGATGGGGTTTGGTGGCGTACAATGTTTTTGGTGAAGATACGGCGGCTCCGAAAGAGCTGCGCCGAAAAACCTCTGTAGGGGCGGGTTTTAATTATATCTATAAAGGGACCGTCAGGATGCGCGCGGATGCCACTTCCGAATCCGAATTCATGACCGGCCTGGAGACTTACGTGAATAGATTTGTTATCAGCCGCCTCGGTTATATGAATAATACCAAGGATTCCAGGGAGTTAATTACGGCTGGCTTGGGCTTTAAAGGCCCTAGATTCGCTTTGAACTATGCCTATGAAGGAAATCCTCGGGAGTCTGGGGATTACCGGCATTCAGTTGACTTGGGGATTCCATTTTGATAACTAACTCATTCCGTTAAAACCTAGGGGAATAAAATGGCATCTAAAACACAAAAGACTGAGTATATTCGCGAAAGAAAAAAAGCGACTAGCGGTAAAAAGCGTAAAGCTGCTGCTCGCACTAAAGGCACTACAAAATCTGCAAAAGTTCTTTTCAAAGACTAATTGCCTTAAGATTTTAAGTACTTAGATAAAAAGAAAGCCCATGGAGACGTCCCTGGGCTTTTTTATTTTCTTCTCATGAGTTGGATCCGTGACTAGCGGCTCCCCACGTTTCGACGCAGCAGGCCACCATCTTCCATTGCTCCACCTTTTAAGTCCCAGCGGAAGGGAAGCTCGACCCAGCCTTCCTGACCCGGATAGAAGCGCCATTTTTTCAGGGCAGCCAGAGTTTTAGAATCCAGATTTCTGAATCCCGTAGACTGCATCATGCGGAACTTCTGGGGATATCCTTCTTTGGTGATATAGGCATAAAACACCACGGCACCTTGGTCGCCGCGCAGGCGTTCCTGGCGATCATAGCGGGGGCGAGGGTTGCCCGGCATCTGACGAAGCTGATCCAGGCTGCGCACTCCAGAAGGTTCTCCGGCCAGAGCGGTGCCCTGACCTGGGGAGCCCGAGTTTCCGGCGCCAGCGCCTTTACCCATGCCCCGTCCGTTACCTTCTCCACCCAAGCCTGCTCTTTTGGCAGCGGCGTCTCTGGCAGCTTTTTCTTTGGCGGCTGCAGCGGCCAAGGCGGCCGCACGTTCATTGGCCAATGCTGAAGAGATGACTTTGGCATTTCTTTGGCGCATTTCATTTTGCATGGCTGCAAGCTTTTCAGCTTCGGCCTGATTGTCGGCCTCCAGGGCGCTTAAGCTTTCATCCTGTTCAGCAGCCATCGCAGCAGCCAGGGCCTCCATAGAGCGTCTTTCATTTTCGACAGCGGCACCCTGAGCACTGTCGATGTTGTCGAAGTCTTCATTGAAGTCCGCATTCATATTAGATGCGACAGCGTGTTTGGCCAAAGCTCCCTCATCCAGTTCAGGGGCTTCGATGTCATCAATGGTCATTGGAACAGCTTTGAATTCTGTTTTAGGGGCAATGCTGCGACCACCTTTTGCGGCCACGGCCTGAGCTTTGGCAGAGGCTTTTGCTGCCTTGGCTGAAGCCGTCTTCACAGCTTTGTTGGCAGCGGTTTTAGCAGCCGCTTTGGGTTTGGCAATCACGACATCGCTGGGACTTCCGGCGTCTTCCAGCTTTTCTACCTGAGGAGTGTCAGCAGCGACAGGCAGACCACCTTGAGTAGGGGGAACGCGGGCTCCGCGAGGAGCAAGTCTGGGTGTGGGCACATCTTCGATTTCAATCGTGATGGTTTCAGTTTTGACCTCTTCCACCAATGGAACACTGATCATGGCAACAACCAGCACGATAGCCGCGTGCAGGGTGGCGGACAAAGTCATGAAGCGAGAGGTTTTGCTTTGTTCGGGCTCTCTGTGAGCCAGAAGAAACGCATCGTAGTCGATAGCCGATTGAGCGGCTGAACTCTTCTGGGAAGAATTCGCGAAATCAGCTTTGGGCATTTGAAAGTCAAAGAGACTCATTTGATCGTCATTCTTGGACTTGTCATTTTCGAGGTTGAAACCCATAGAAACTCCTAGTGCTATCCAAGGATGCACTATCAATTCCCGGGCCATGTAAAAAGGCCCCTGCGTGGATTTCACAAGCAGGGGCCGGGTATAAATTTCAGGGGTGTTAGGGCGATTGTCAGCCCTTATTCAGGCAGCAATCCGTCGGGGATCTGGCCGGCGGCAATGGCTGCGGCGATCTTTAAGTGGTCGGCATGGCCTACGATTTTGATCGCCTCATTCAATGGCATTGGATCCGGATGCGGGATCTTGGCTTTTTTGAAGTCCATAATTCGGTGATAGCTTTGTTCCAGGTCTTCTTTGCGCAGACTTCCTTGGGCCACAGCCTCCAGAATTGCGTCATAAGCCTGCGGTGGAACCTCGGGATCATTGCAGTATAAAAGCAAATCCACGCCAGCTTTGAGCGCGCGGACGGGCACTTCCTCTATGCCATAATGTTTGGTCATCGCCTTCATGCCAAGGTCATCGGTGATGATCAGGCCGCGATAACGCATTTCTTCGCGGATCATTTTTCTGACAAATGTTTCTGACAGAGTGACGGGCCATTCGGGATCAATTTTTGGGAACTTGATGTGAGAGGTCATCACCATGTCGACGCGCGATTTGAAGGTCTTTTTGAAAGGAATCAATTCGCATGACTCCAAACGAGCCAGATCGGCATTTTCCACCGGAAGGTCCTCGTGGCTGTCCACCAAGGTGTTGCCGTGGCCCGGGAAGTGTTTAGCACACGTGATGACTTCAGCTTTGATGTATCCACGAACAAGTGCTGAGGCATGTTTTGCCACCATTTCCGGGTCAGAGCTGATAGAGCGGTCTCCGATCACGGTGTTGCCCGGATTGGTGAAGATGTCCACGCAAGGAGCGAAATCCAGGTTGATGCCCACGGCTTTCATTTCCAAGCCCATGCGATTGGCGAAGTGGAAGGACACTGTGGGTGCATCCAGCTCACCCAGGCGGCGCAATGGGGGCCAGACCGTGAAAGGAGCTTTCAGGCGATGAACGCGACCGCCTTCCATGTCGATACCAATAAACAGAGGCGCCTTGTCCACCTGCTTGTGACGCAAAGATTGGATTTCTGAGCAAAGTTCGTGGACTTGCTTGGGGTCAGCGACATTGCGGCCGAACAGACAGACCCCCCCGATGTTGTGCCCTACAATGAATTTCTTTTCGTCGGCAGTCAGAGCGTGTCCGGATACGCCGATAAACATATGCTGACCAATGATGTGGCTGATACTCATGAACTAATTCCCTTTGTCTTCTGTCTTTTGCGGTTGGCCTTTCAGCAGAATGCCTTGGCCGGGAGGAACGCCAATCTGCTTCGTCGGTGCGGGAGCATTGGCTTCATTTGCTTTTAGTTTTCTTTGGCGGGAAACGACATTGCTGTCGCCCTCAGGAACTTTTCCGAAAAGTGTTTTTAAGATCGCGGCGCTATAGGGGACTGTGCCGATGGCTTCAGAAGGTGTTGCCACCAATTCAGTCACGATTCCCTGCCCCATGGCATTCGTTCCCAGAACCTCACCACGTTCGTTGACATAGCTGAGGAACTTGATGTCTTTGAATGTGTTAAGGATCTTGAAGGCTTTAAATCCGTTGTAGGTTTCTTCTTTTCCCACCAAGGCCTGGCCTTTGTATATGGCCGCGTCCTCTTCTGCAATGGCCTGGTATTCATAGTTGGTTTCAGACTTCAGTCCTTCTTTGGACTTCAGCATCAGGTAAACCAAAAATGTGGAAAGAAAGGTGCCTTTGGGAATCTTCTTTTCAATGCGGGAAACTTTGCCATTGCTCTTTACAACGGCACTCAGATTGCCGTTTTTGAATTTTGCATCGATCAGTTTGGAATCTTTGCCTGCCAGGGACGTGTATTCGTAAGAAATCGGAGTCAGTTCGGCATCGGCATAGGCTTTGAGGCTTTCTGTGGTTTCGCTGGGACCCTTGCCGGTTTTTAAAAGATAAGTGGAAATGAACTGTTTTTTCTTCTGGTCAAATTCGTAGCGGCTGATGACGTAACCAATGTGTTCTTCGCCGGAAAGGACCTTGGCGTATCCTTCAAAAAGAACATCCCCGCGGGCCGTTCCCGCGTAGACCATGGCAAACAGAAGTGTAAGGCATATTCTTAGGACCATTGTCGAGTTTCCTTCTTAGAACTATGGATAAAAGTCTGTCATCTCACTATAGAACAAGTCAAAGTTTTCGAGGTCGAGTTATTGCCACAACCGGCAACCTACGCGACAATGTTGAGACACAGATGTTTAATGCACGAAGTACTTTTATTCAGAATCTTAACAACAGGCGCGGTCAGATCGCCCTGTTCGTTGCATTGATCTTCCAGATTCTTTTCCTGTTTTTTGCAATGGTGATCAATGTCGGACTTCTTGTGCATCACAAAGTCAACTTGCAGAACTCTGTCGATCTTGCGGCCTACTATGGAGCCATGAGACAGGCAGAGAATATGAACGCGATTGCGCACATCAACTATCAAATTCGGCAAAGCTGGAAATTGTTGGCGTGGCGCTATCGCATGCTCGGAAGTGCGGGGGAGTGGGAGCGGCATCCTTTCAAAAAGCCCCTGAAAGCAATTCAAGGCCCGACTGATGATATTGTCAGTACCTCGGATTCTGTTTCGCGCAATCTTCAGGAAGCTCCAGCTTTTTGTATTACCTATATTCCCTTTAAGCCGATGCCTCCTGGAGAGAACACCTGTCGTTACATGGCTTCGTACACAAAGGTCATGCTGTGGCAGGATGTCCCGGTGATTGCATTCCACCAGGCGTTTTCCAAAAGTATCAGCAATGCCAGTGACGTGATGAGAAGCAGCGCCACAGAACGTTGTCGGGTGTTTGGTTCCTACAACTACTTCATGCTGGGAAAATTCATAGTCAGCTTCAATCTGGATCAGCGCGATCGCATGAATATGATTGCAAGCTTGTCCCGTGCGACAAGTATGGCCAAGGACGACTTTTATGATTTGGACGGGCAGAAAGCCAGCGTCGGTATCGAGAACACGTTCCTTAATAATCTGACTCCGCCGAACAAGGCCGGGAATCCGAAAATGCAGGTCTTCAACTCTTTGGGAACGGATGCTTGCAATGCCTCGGGTCAGGCGCCAGAACAACCGGCGAAATGGCTCAGTGCTGTTCGCATCTATCCGGGATTCAGATACACCGATACCCAGTGCGATGGTTACAATATCAAGACGGATCCCAAGGAGCTGACCGGCCATGCTTCCAGCTTTCCTTACCATCTGGACAGTGTGAATGCTCTTAAGGGTCCTATTACAGAGCTTGCGAATTTTATCGGCTATCGTAGCAATTTGAATGACAACTACAATTTCTCTATTGGAGTTGAGAAGAATCCATGGTGCATGGCCTATGTGGGCGTGTCCGCCACAACTTCCCCGAAAATTCCTTTCTCTCCGTTTGGCACGATCACTTTGAAAGCCAGAGCGTTCTATAAACCCTTCGGTGGCAGAATCGGTCCTTGGTACAATCAAAACTGGAACCGCGGCTCTGGCTTCTCTGAAGGTGGTCCAAAAACAGACCCTCTTCTTCCACCGCGTGTTACGGACACATCTTTGCTTTCTTCTATTAGCACCGATACGGCGAACAATGCCATCCGGGCGGCAAACTTTAGTCGCTTCCCGGGCGATAAGTATGGTTTAAAGACTTTCAGAATGCTGGCTTATTATGGCGAAGCCATTTACAAGCTGGATCCGAAGTGGTCCTCGGATCCCAATCCATACGGTGGTAACAGCATTTATGAAGGCGACAGTGCTCCGAACTTTGCCCATTGGGATCATATTCCCAACAGAATTAATGAAATCGGTGATCTGCTGTCCTGGGATTCCGTGCGTGATGTTCCGTCCGCAATGAGAAATCTTGAAACTGCCGCGATTCTGCCGGACCTGTTTGATATGACTTACTATTCGATCGAGCCGGATTTCTATAATAACTATTATAAGAAAATCAAAAATGGTTATTTGAAGGGACCAGGGTCCACTTTTACTGGAAGCTTCCGTCCGGATCTTGGTTATCACAAGGACTACAAAAGAGGCACTTACAACTTCGAGGAATACAACATTATAAGTCAGTTCAACGTGCTGAAGGAGCCAGGCTTTATTGTTCCTGTGAAGGATAAGTTTACCTTTATGTCCATGGATTGGATGAATGTCCTGACGGGCTGGGCTCCGAAGGGATTGTTGGACTATTCTTTGGATACGTCCAAGTTTGGTAAGTGCGCGGCACCTGTTCCTGCGGATAGTTCTGGTGGCGTGGTCCCAACAACGGGAAATTGCGTCGTGGGTGGCAGTACGGGTTACGCGGTTAAAATGGTTTCTTCCAACTACTTGCGATCACAGGATCTGAAGCTTGGGGGAGAAAACACCGGCGGTGGTCCGTTGTTAAATCCTCCACCTGATGACAGCGAGTTCTAAGATAAATGCATCTGATTGTCTCAGTCTGAGACGTTCGCCAAAAACTTAAGATTCTACGACCTTTGTCCGAAAAGAATACGACAGGGGAATTTATGAGAAATTTGATCTTTGCTTTTGGAGCATCCTCATTTCTATTACTAGGGTTGTTTGGTGGCGGCACCTATGCTCAGGCCTCTGATAAAGATCTTACCAAGTCTGCAGAACTGAAGAAATCTGACAAAACCTCTAAGTCAGATATTCAAGATGCACGGAATGGCGCCGAAGATGATGGATATACTGCACAGGCCGATACATTAAAAGGGCATGTGGACCAACTTGCGACCGCGGCGAAAGAAGCCCTTAGCTTGAATGCAAATCTTATCAATACCGCTGCTTTGGAAAATCTTACCGGAGCTACCAACTTCTACCAGAGACTCCATGGCACCTGTGTCAAGACTCAATCCACGGCGTCTTGGATGTGCCGGGAGAAAACGAGTCCTCAACTGCAGGAGGGTTTAAATCAAATCAATACTGTCGTTGGTATGATTTCCGGCGCAGCTATCCAGGATGCGTGTAGTAACTTTGCTAAGATAGCTAAACTTGGCCAGATGGCTTTAACCGCCTATACGGCGGCCTGTTCCAGCGCTAGGGCGGCCTGCGAGGCCTCTTGTGCGACAGTTTATAATAATCTAAAACGCCTATCTAAATTTGAGTTTGGATCACTGCACTGTCATTCCGAAAGTTTGATGGCTGCGAAGGCCGCGCTGCCAACGGACCCTAACTATCCAACGGCACAAAAAATCGTAGCTGCCTGCGCCAAGCTGGATGCTAGTATCAGCACTACTCAAGGATACTTAGATGGCACTGTGTTGCCGCACGACTTTCAGGAAGCAGATAAGAAGTCTGTTGCTCTAAAGAACAAAGCCTGCACTTACGAATATGCCAGTATGATCATTTCAGCAGGTACTGGTATTGCCTCTATGATCAACGGACTTAAACAAGGTCAGAAGTGTGATGAAGACACAAACGGGACCGGCGGGACGGTGGCTGCTGCAGCCAAAGACAAGTGTGAAGACCCAGCAAATGCTCAGCTTCCAGAGTGTATCTGTAAAGCGAATCCAAGAACTCCAGGTTGTGCGAACTCCTATCAGAAAGCCAACGAAAGTGGTGATTCCCGTCTGACGGCTTCGGGTTCGGATGTCAATCCTGCGGCTCTTGGTGGAAAAGATGGCCTTGGTGGACTGGGGCTTGGTGGTGACGGCAGTACTTTGGGTGAAAACGGTGCCGGCGGTGGTTCTGACTCTGGCGGAATTGGTGCACCCATGGGTGGTGGCAGCGGCTTGAGCGGCTTCGGTGGCTCGGGTGGCGGCGGAGGCGGCGGCAAAGAAGAGGCCGCCAAAAAAGGTCTGAACACAGACATTCTTTCTGGCTCCGGCGGTGGTGGCGGAGGCGGTGGCTTTGGTGGCTACCGAGGTGCTGCTTCTGATTCTAAATACCGTGCGTATCTGCCCGGTGGCGCCAAAGACCCAGCACAGGGCTTGGCGGGTCAGCAGGCTTGGACAAAAGAAGTCACCGGTCAAGGTGGTAAGTCCAATTGGGAAAAAGTCAGAGAACGCTATCGTGATAACAAGAACACGCTCTTGAATAACTAAAGGAGACTGCTGTGAAAAAGAACTGCATTAAATATATTTGCGCAGCCTCTTTGGTTTTTGCCCCTGTGGTTGGATACACGGCTGACGCCACAACAACCACGAAAAAAGAATCCGGGGATAAAGGTGTGGAGTCCGGCGCCAGCAAGAGTCCCTCGGGGCCTTCGGTGAATGATTCCGCGGATAAGACGTCTGATTCCAACTCGATGGGACAGGCGATGTCGTATCTGACGGGCGGGATGTTTTTGACGATGGGTTACACAGACATCAAGACCGGTATGGCTCCTTGTCCGACGCCAGCGGGATGTAATTATCCCACAATTGCCAAAGGTGTTTTTGAGGTGATGTTGGGGATGTTGTCCATGGCGCAGGGTGGTGCTCACGGCAAAGCTGCCGGCCAGGCCAGTGGTACTGGATTTAATACCGATGGTTTTGGGAACTTGCCTGGAAATTCCAGCAATGAGCCCTATGGCTTGGATGATCCAAACAATCCCTTGAATAAAGACCCTCAGTTTGCAGCGATCAAAGGAAATATCTCCAAGCTTGAACAAATGGGTGTTTTGGATTCCAAGACAGGGACCGCAAAGGTGGGTGACAAAACCTACAAGATGTCTGACTTTGCCTCTAAAGAAGCCATGGCTGCAGCAGGAATTCCCCCAGGTGCGATTGCGGGCTTGATGGAGCTTTCGAGTCAGGTGGAAAAAAAGGCCAAAGAAAAATATGACAAACTTAAGCTTGGCGCCATGACTGCTGCTAACGGCTACGATGAAGGTGGCGGCGGGGGCGGTGGCGGATTCAGCGCGGGCCTGGGCTCTTCTGATGACATGGGCTCATCTTCCGGCTCGGGCGGCAGTGGATTGGGGGGCTCTGGTGCCTTCAATCGCGATCCAGCCAACCTGGCGGGTATGCAAAAAAATTATAACGGCGAACCCATCGGAGTTGCTGCCGACAGTATCTTCCTGATGATGACTCGAAGATACAAAGTCAAAGAAAGCCAGGAATCCTTCTTTACGGATGCAGAATTAGCCCTGCAGAAGTAGAAACAAAAAAGCCGAGTTAAGGAACTCGGCTTTTTCTTTTCTAATATAAAAGATACTTCTTTCTTTCCTTAACCCAAGACTTTTCATCTTTAGCCAGAGCCCCATCAAGGTCCTTTGGAGTCGCCTTGGGATTTTCGATCCAGTCTTTCAAAGCGGGGCCACCGTTGATCACATCAAAGGCCAGACGGTCCTTGACATATTCATACGCGAAATCGCGATAGATCGGATATTTCGGATGCATTTCGCGGATCACTTTCAACATCAAGGCGGTCAGGCGGAAGGGCTTGAACTGATCATGCTTGTAGCTGATGCCATCGGTATGGAACTGGAAACCGTGACAAAGCTTGCCGACATGTTTGTGGAAGGTCGGTTCAAAGAAACATTCACGCAATGTCACACCTTTCATCCACTGCGGGGCCTTCTTTTTCATCCGTACCAGCACTTCGTGGAAGTCGATATCTGAGGCTCCGATAATTTCCAACGCACGGGTGGTGCCGCGAGCTTCGGACAAAGTGGTGCCTTCGATCAGCACAGTCCCCGAGTAGGCGCGAGCCATGTTGAGGGAAGCCGCATTTGGGGAGGGGTTTACCCATGGACGCTTTAGATCCCAGCCAAAGCCAGGGCCCTTGTCCGGAGAGTAGCCTTTCATTTTTACGATCTGCAGATCCAGATCCAGTTGATAGAAGTCAGCAAAGTACAACGCCAGCTCACCAACGGTCAGACCGTGGCGCATCGGAATCGGAGCGGCCCCGACAAAAGATTCCCAGCCAGGCAGCATCCGGAAGCCTTCCACAGGACGGCCTGCAGGATTGGGGCGATCCAGAACAATCACGGTTTTGCCAAGCTTTGCACATTCTTCCATCATATAAAGCAAAGTCGTGATGAAAGTGTAAATACGACAACCCAGATCCTGAAGATCAAACAAAACAACATCGAAGTGGGACATCATTTCGGCTGTGGGTCTGCGCACTTCACCATATAAACTGAAAACAGGAATCTTATGGACGGGATCAATAAAGTCCGGGCTTTCAATCATATTGTCCTGTTTGTCGCCACGAACACCGTGCTGAGGCCCGAAGGCACAGGAAAGTTTGATCTTTTTTGAAAGCAAATCCAGACTGTGCTGCAAACTTTCATCCACACTGGCAGGGTGACAAACCAAGCCGACGCGTTTTCCCTTCAGACTTTTAAGCATTTTTGCATTGCCAAGAAGAACTTCAAGACCAAGTTTCATTTGATATCCTTGTTAAAGAAAAATTGTATTAGAGGCTTTGGTCCCCGCAGGAACACGAACATATTTGCCAACCACAACGTTGGTCAGCTCGCAACCCTCTTCGACAATGGCGCCGGGGCCTGCACAGAAAACGCCTTGTATGGAGGAAGTTTTCACCTGGGCCGTGCTGGCAACTAGAGTCAAAGATGAAACGTTCCGGGTCGCTGTGGTTTTTTCCGTGGAATATCTTTTCAGCGCCAGCTGAAGAGCTTTCTTCTGATAAGACTCTTCACCCGTGAGAAACTCCAGACACGCCTTGGTGGCCTCCATAAAGTCCTGGGGATTGCCGGTTTCAAACCAGGTCCCTTCAAAAGGCACAGCTTCAACCGAGTGACCTTGGGAAATTGCAACAGTCACCGCATCATACAGAATGTTGGATTCAACATTTGCCGGGATATATTCCAGAATTTTTTCATCCAGAATCTGGACGCCAACAAAATGCCAGGCGCGCACGGATCCTGGAATAGGGGTTTTGCCAAATCCCAGAACCTTATTGTTCGCATCCACCCAAACGCCACCAAACTTGGTGCCGACACCGGGATGATCTTTGACGATTAAGGTTGCGATATTTTTTTGGGAGTTGTGACGAGCCAAGGCCCTCTGTAGTACATCTTCTTCTTTTGGAAGGATGACTTCGTCAGCATTCATTAACAGAAAGGCCCCGCCGCCTCTGAAATGGGAAGCCGCCTTGCCCAGTCCCCCGCCATTGCCCAGAATAAACCCTTCTTCGTCAGAAAAGATTACAGATTGCGCTTTGATCGGCAGAGTGTGGAAAAGATCGTGGATTCCCTGTGGCAGGTGGAATGTGTTTACCACCAGTTTGTTGATCTCTAAATCCCCCAGAAAATTCAAAACATGAGCGGCCAGGGGAATGGTCAGAAATGGAATGGCGGGTTTGGGCAGAATGGAAGTGTAGGGGCGAAGTCTTGTGCCTTCGCCCGCCGCCAGTAACATGACGTTCATAGTGTTTCGTACTTTCTTTCCAAGGCGCCGGAATCAATCAGCACATCGGCAAAGACTTTGTATTCCGGGAACTCGTTGATAGCCTTAAGAACACGTCGAAGGGTTCCGGAAAGATACTTCAGGTAGCGGCGATCCTGTCTGAGGTGATAGAAGCTTGCAAAACTTCCGCAGGCTTTGAAGCAGCGCTGAATGGATTGCAGTTCATAGATATGATCAAACTGTTCGCGTGAGAAATCTTTCGGAAGATATTCTTTGGAACGATCCAGATAGTAGTTGATCAGAGTCTTTGCCATCGAATCATTCATATCGACATACGAGTCGCGCATCAGACTGACCAGATCATACTGAATCGGTCCCAGACGGGCATCCTGGAAGTCGATAACACTCATTTGATCCAGTTTAATCATCAAATTGCGGGAGTGATAATCGCGGTGAGCGATGCGTTTGGGTTCTTTATCCAGGCGGCTGGAAATATCCACAAAGATATCGGTGATTTCTTTGTTCAGAGATTCACCAAATGGAAACTTTAAAACGCCGGAAAGCAGATTGTCTTTGCCGTAGTTCATCTCCCAAAGGAACTTTTCAGTGTTGAACTCTATTTTGAAGGCCGTGCATTCTGATTTGTCCAATGTGGCCGGATGATGGATCTTTACGATTTCATCAATGGCCATCTGATAAAACTCCAAAGAAGCTTCCTGACTTTGACTTTCCCAGAACTTTCTTTCCAGGGTCAGGTCCCCTAGATCTTCCAGAAGAACCAGGCCTTCTTGTGGGGACATGGCAACAACCGTGGGCACATGCACGCCATTTTTTGCAAAGTGATTGAGAACGCTCAGGAAGGGATAGTTATTGGGATCAAACGGTTCCCAGCGCATCAGAACCCAAGATTGATGATCCTGAACGACGCGATAGTAGCGACGATTGGAGGCATCACCGGCAAGGGAAAACACCTTGTAGTTATCGGATTTCAGGGCTTGCGTCAGAAAAGGAACTAAAAATTCATCATGAGTGACCATGAGAAAAATTCTCACAGACACTCACGGTATTTTCAAGGAATAAACTCCGTCGCAATTAAGCGTTCGTAGGAGAGTCTTTCAGGAAGAAAAGCTCCAACACCTCTTTCAGGCCTTGAGCGGTCAAGGGTGCGCGATCCACTTCGAAGCAGTTGACAGAAAGTTCGTCCACAAGCTTTGGGTCCAGAGTCGAAACAGAGCCAAGTTCGTCCAGATTCTTCAGAGAACTGGTCACAATCAAAGGTTCATCGGCCAGGTGATCTTCGCTGATGTATTCCATCAGCAGCTCTTGTTCGGAAGGGTTCAGATTTTCAACATTTTCCACAAAGATCGTCATGCCCCCCAGGCGGGCAATGTCCATGGAAGAATGCAGCTGACCTTTGATGTCGTTAAAAGGGACGAAAGCCCAACGGCCAGTCAGTTCATGCAGTTGCAACGCGACCTTCTTGTTGTTGTTTTCAGAGCGACCTTCAAAATGAATCAGGTGAGAAACCAGTTCGTTGGCTGGACTTTCGGTCAGTGCCGGAGAGTCCTCGTTAAGAATGTCATCAATAGAGGGCAGTGATTCACCAAAGAGTCGGACATTTTCCAGATTCGGCTGGACCTTGTTGAGCTCTTCAAGATTGGCTTCTTTTTGATCCAGATACCATTTGTACATTGCGGGCTCTAGGACCATTCTTACTAACTGAGCCACTCCAGAGCGCTTCTCACTATTGAGATCATCTGCGGATGGCACCACAGCTGTTCCTAAGAAGTTCCCATTCACCCGAATAGGAATATGAAGATCACGCCCCCGCGTGAATACCTCGTCAGCGTCTGAAATGTCAGACAGATCCATCAATTGACGAATCTGTAAACCCTTCCCATAGCGGTTGGCCAGAATCTGCTTTAGTCTTTCTACAAAAGAGCTATCCAATGTTGTCTGCATAAAACCACGTACCCCTTACACAGAGCCCTTTAATACAAGACCAATGCCAACAGCAGGCTGTTAGGGGAAAATCGTATAGTTTCAGCAACTTGGAGGGTGAAACAAATAAAAAATGGGCTTTATGAATTCCTCATAAAGCCCACTAAGTTTCGATCATTTAGGTAATTTATTTAGGGTCGGTGCCCTTTTTAGCGCGCCAGTTTACGCTTATCCAGGCCGTATTTTTCGACCTTCATGATAAGACCGGCACGGCTGATACCCAGTTCTTTTGCCAGCTTGGATTTGTTCCAGCCTGTGCGGCGCAGACCCTCACGGATCATTTCGCGTTCCAGATCTTCCAACGCATCCTTCAGCTTACCCTGCAGGCGGGAACCTTGAACTTTGTTCTTTTCCCCAGCTTCCAGAACTTTTGGAGAAAGAAGTTCCGCCATCAGTTTTGTCTCGTCACCGGAAAGAACACAGAGTCTTTCGATTTCATTCTGCAGCTCACGAACGTTACCTGGCCATGGATAATCATAAAGCTTTTCCAAAGCACGTTTTGTGATCTGACGTTTTGGTCCGCCTTGTTGGTCGTGAATTTTGTTCAGGAAGAAGTCCACAAGGAATGGAATGTCTTCTTTTCTTTCACGCAGAGGTGGAACGCGGATGTTGATAACATTCAGGCGATAGTACAAGTCTTCACGGAAGGTGCCTTGTTCAACCATCTCTTTCAGGTTTCTGTTCGTCGCCGCCACGATGCGCACGTCCACTTTTCGGGACTCTGTCGCACCCACAGGCATAAAGGTGCCCTCTTGAAGAACACGCAGAAGTTTAACCTGCATTTGTGGGGAAGTGTCCCCGATCTCATCCAGGAAGAAAGTTCCTTTGTCGGCCATTTCGAAAAGACCTTTTTTGTCTTTCAGAGCACCCGTGAACGAGCCTTTAACGTGACCGAACAATTCAGATTCCAAAAGATTGTCATTGAAAGCAGAACAGTTCTGAATAACGAATGGTTTGTCTTTGCGGTGAGAGTTGTAGTGAATTGATTTTGCGATCAATTCCTTACCGGTACCGTTTTCACCTTGAACCAAAACCGTGGAATCCGCACCTTTGATTTTATCAAGCAAAGCATAAAGGGACTGCATTGGTTTGGATTTACCGATCATGTTGTCGTACTTGAAGCGGTTGCCCAGCTCTTTGTTCAACTCTTTGATGCGGTCTTCGCGGGAAGAAATTTCCAGATGAAGAGTCACGATTTCCTGAGCCACCAGCTCACACAGTTCGTTGAAGTGCGCGCGCTCCTGGTCATCCAGGAATTTCAGTTTGCCCAGACATTTTTCGATCACTTCGCCGGACAGGCCGAAGGCTGCAAGGCGCTCGCGGATTTCTGTCAGACGGGAAGTGTAGTTGGAATCACGGAAGAAGCCCATCGCCACAACCGTACCAACGCAGTCATTGTCGATCATGATTGGGAAGACACCCACATCAAAACCAACCATATCCCACTTGCGCAGGCTGAATCTGTTCTGGGAAGTACGAAGATCATCCAGGGATTTGGTCACAAGTTCTGCAATACTTGCCTGGCCAGCTTCTTTTCTTACAAGAGCTGTGATTGCAGGATTGTTAAAGGTGACTTTATCAGAGTCATAGCCTTTCAACATTCCACGCTCATCCGTGAAAACCACGTCAATGTTCCACCACGCGCTGAGAATCTGTTTGAGCTTGTTGATGACATGTATATGTTCAAACTCATCCCAATTAATCATAAGTATCGTCCTTTCAGTGACTGTCAAAAGTATCGATACTTTTATCGTCAAGAAATTAGACGAACTTTAGGGTGACTGTCTAAAGACCGAGCAAACCTGGACCTTGGGCTGGAAGAAGTGTCTCAGGTTAAGACTTATATTCCGGTGGAATGTGCATTTCATTGCCATCGCGAAGCGAATGATAGGTCGGGGACATGATCTCGACTTTGGCTTCGTTAAAGCAGTCTTGTAAATTTTTGCGAAGATCGGAATAGATATCGTCGAACTTGTTCGCAAGGCGGGTGTAGACGTTGAGTTCGTATTCCACATAAGAATTACCCAGATCGGTCTGGAAGATAAATGGTTTGGGGTCTTTCATCACACCTTCGGTTCGGGCCGCGGCGTCCAGCATCAGCTGATGAACTTGTCGCCAGTTGACGTCATATCCAATAGTGATGCGTGGATTCAGAATAAGTCCTTGCGAGTCCGCTACGGCACTGTAGTTCATGATATGGCTGCTGAGAATGTTGGAGTTCGGAATCGTGATATCCACATTTTTGATGGTGCGAATGCGTGTGACCAGCAGGTTCTTTTCTACAACATCACCGACTGTTGCACCGACTTTCACGCGGTCCCCGATCTGAAAAGGTCGCATGTAGGTGATAACCAATCCGGCCACCATGTTAGAAATAGCAGAACTTGATCCTAGGGAAATCAACAGCCCCAGAAAGACTGAAACCCCTTGGAAGGCTGGCGAACTCGAGCCTGGCAGGTGGGGGAAGATGATGATCAAGGTGAAGGCGAAGACCAGAAGTCGGACCAGTTTGTATGTCGGTTTGGCCCATTCAGCATGGAAGCCTTCGATTTTAAGATATCCGCTTTCGATTCGCTGGAAGAACATGCGGATGACTTTCAGAATATAGCGCATCACCAGGACGATAATGACGATATAGAAAGCCTTGGGAATATAATCCAGAATGGTCTTTAAAACCTCGCGCAAAGGCGTCAGGATATAATGAAGCATATTTTCGGACAGGTAGCGGGTTTCCGGGAAGAAAGCCAAAACCAAAGAGAAATAGAAATAAAGTACCAGTAACGTCGCCACCACGCGAAGGGCTTTCAGAAGGCCACAGATGCCCGACACCATTGCCTGTGCAGTGATGATTTCAAAATTGTGAAATTTTAGAGGGCGGATGCGACCATCACGAAGAGCCATGACTTTTAGTTGCAACCAGGGGAAGAGCCATCCCATCAGGGACAGGGCCACAATCATAATAACTGTGGCAATGCCGGCATTAAGAAAAGCGGTGCTAAGTTCTGATTCAAATAAAGTAGGCATACTTTATTTAGATCATAGAATTAAGTGTGTTGTAAACTGTGGAAGCGGAAGTATTCGCCCTCTTGGTTCAGCAGGCTTTGATGATTTCCAATCTCCACGATGTTTCCGTCTTTCAGAACAACGATCTTGTCCGCCTTTTGAATGGTTGACAGTCTGTGAGCAATGACAATCGCTGTGCGACCTTCCATCAGGTGATCAATGCCCTTTTGAACCTCGATCTCGCTGGCCGTGTCCAGCGCACTGGTGGCCTCGTCCAAAATCAGAATTGGTGCGTCTTTGAACATCGCCCGCGCGATACTGATGCGCTGCTTTTCGCCACCTGAAAGAAGATTTCCGCGATCACCCACACGTGTCTGATAGCCATTCGGAGTTCTCATGATAAAGTCATGGGCATTGGCCAGCTTGGCCATTCGTGGAATATCTTCCGGGGACCGGTCAAAGTTACCAGCCTGGATATTCTTTTCAATCGTATCGCTGAACAAGAAAACATCCTGAGTCACCAATGCAACATTTCGGCGCAGGTCTTTCAGGTTGATATCCAGAATATTCGTATTGTCGATCAGAATTTCTCCGCTGGAGGCATCAAAGAATCTTTCCAGTAAATTCACGATGGTGGATTTTCCACTGCCGCTGGCTCCAACCAACGCAATGACTTCACCGCGTTTGATTTCAAGGTTGATACCTTTTAGGATAATTTCTTTGCCGTAGCCAAACTTCACATCTTTATAGACAAGCTTTTCCCACTGAGAAGGGAAAGGTTTGTTCGCCTGGCTTTCCGGAACCTCCTGATCTGATTCAATGATACTGAATACGCGCTCAGAAGCGATGACCACCTGCTGAATACGCAGATAGGATTCCTGGAACTTCTTGATAGGCTGGTTGATCATCAATAACGAGGTGATAAAGCCCACAAAGGTTCCCGGTGTCGCGCGACCTTGGGAAACTTCATAAGTGGAATATAAAAGAACGGACATGAAGATCGCAGAAGCCAAAAGCTCGGTGACAGGTCCCATGGCCTCGGTGCGTGCGTGCACCAGTTTACGTGCCGCCAGATACTCTTTGGATTCATCAGTCAGACGGTCGGCCATGACTCTTTCAAGGTTGAAGGACTGAATGATACGAACCCCGTCCAGACTTTCTTTGATCGTAGAGGTCATTTTCTCCAGCACCTGTTGCCCCATCGGGACATACTTGCGCAAGCTGCGGGAAATGTTCTTCAAGAAGGCCCCAATGACGGGAACCAAGAGCAGAATGGCCAGGGTCAGCTTCCAATCAATTCGCAGCAAATTGTAAATGAGTGCCACGAAAAGCAGAGGATGCAGGAAGATATCTGCCACCATGCGCAGACCATCCTGAATAACGTTGATGTCATTCAGGATACGGCTGATCAAACCACCAGAGCCGGTGGTGAAGTTGTTATGGAAGGAAAGATTCAGACGCATGAACTTCTGTTGCAGTTTCTGGCGAATGCCCTGGACCACGCATTCAGCCACATAGTTCATCAGATAGATATGGAAATAACGTCCCACGGCTGCCGCCAGGGATAGACCCAGAGCATAGGGAACCAGGCGCATCACCTGGTTGAACTCGGCTCCAGCCAGATTGTCAAAAAGCGGTTTGATCATGTAGGCCAGCTGGCTATAGGCCGCGGCATGAATAACTCCGGCAACTGCGACGATGAAGATAAGTCTTTTGTGAGGTTTCAGTTCGCCAAGAATTTTCTTAATTTGTGCTACTAACATCTATGTTTTTCCAGTTTTATGAGCTCTTGTGGCTTTCAACGTATCGTTTGAGGTATTGGCCCGTCAGACTCTTTTTCACCTTCATGATGTCGTCTGGAGTGCCCGTTGCTACGATGTTTCCGCCCTTTTTACCCGCTTCGGGGCCGAGGTCAATAACATAATCAGACCCGCGGATCACGTCCAAATTATGCTCTACGACCACGACGCTGCCGCCGGTTTCGATCAGTTTGCTCAAAACCTTCATAAGCAGCTCGACCTCGCGGAAGTGCAGGCCTGTAGTCGGCTCATCCAAAATGTACAAGGTGGACTTCTGTTGGACTTGAGACAGCTCTTTAGCGATCTTCAGACGCTGAGATTCTCCACCACTCAAAGAGCTGGCCGGTTGTCCCAGTTGCAGATAGTCCAGGCCGACCTCTTTCAGAACGCTTAACGGTTTGCGAATGTTCGGATGCGCCACAAAGAAATTCATGGCTTCGTTCACGGTCATGGAAAGTATTTCGTGGATATTCTTGTTTTTGTACTGAATTTCCAGAATCTCCGGACGGTACTTTTTACCATCACAGACATCGCAGGGGATAACCACGTTATCCATGAACATCATGTCGATTTCTTCATAGCCAGTACCCTTACATGCCGGGCAACGACCGCCGTCCACGTTCAAGCTGAATGTGCCTGCGGTATAACCACGACTTTGAGCCTCTTGCGTTGTTGCCATGATGGAACGGATGGCATCAAAGGCTTTCAGATATGTGATCGGTGAACTGCGTGCCGATTTACCAATCGGCGATTGGTCAATCAACAAAACGTTTTTGATGTTCTCCACGCCATCCAGGCCGGAATATTCCTGTGACGGCAGGTACTCAATGTCCAAAGCCCGCGCCAAGGCGGGATACAGAGTTTTAGAGATCAAAGTGGATTTTCCAGAGCCGCTGACACCGGTGACCGTGACCAATCGATTTAAAGGAATCACTACATCCAAATTTTTCAGGTTGTGACCCTTGGCGCCTTTCAGTTCGATCTTCACTTTGTAGTTATCGACATCCACGGGACGAACCGCCCTCAGTGGCTGAGCGTCTTTGGAGGGCTTCAAATAAGGAACCGTGTTGGATTTTGCAAAGTTGTAAAACTGCTCTGTCGGTCCGGAATAAACAACCTCACCACCCAGATAACCCGATCCCGGGCCCATTTCGATGATGTTTTCGCTGGCTTTGATAACGTCGTGATCATGTTCGACGATCACAAGGGTATTTCCCAGGTCTTTGAGGTCTTTTAAAATGGAAATCAGTCGGTCGTTATCACGTGGATGCAGGCCCACCGTGGGTTCGTCCAGCACATACAAGGCTTGTGACAGACCCATGCCCAGCTGATTCGCCAAAATGAGGCGCTGATATTCCCCGCCGGAAAGTGTGCGGGTTTCACGTCCCAAGGAAAGATAGTGAACCCCTACGCGCATTAGGAATTCCAGACGCGAGCGAATTTGCTTCAGAATTTCCCCAGCAACCTCCTGCTGATAAGCAGTCACCTCCAGTTTCTGGAAGAAGGCATTAAGGTCCTCGATGGTCATATTGGAAAGTTCATTGATGTTCGCATTGGAAATCAAAACGTGATTGGCTTCCGGACGCAGTCTGGCACCTTTGCAGGTGGGGCATTGGAACGGACTGCGGAAGCGGGAAATAAAGACGCGAACGTGCATCTTGTATTTGATTTGATCCAAATACTCGAACAAACCGCGCACTCCGAAGAAGTCCTTGTTTCCATTCCAGATCACGTCTCGGTGATCTTTGGGAAGATCTTTCCACGGCGTGTGTGGATCAATCTTGGCCTTCTTGCAATATGCCAGAAGTTGTTTCTTCTCATGTGCTGCGCTGGGCATCCAGAAGGGACTCAGGGCCCCTTGTGCCAAACTTAAGGAAGGATTCGGGATCACTTTTTCTTCGTCAATATCCAGAATGTTCCCGAAGCCCTTACAGGTTTGGCAGGCTCCGATCGGAGAATTAAAGCTAAAAAGTTTGGAGCTGAGAGTCGGCGGAGTATAACCACACACCGGACAGGAGGCCTCTTCACTGACCTGCAGACGTTGTCCATCCGTGGCCAGGATTGTGGCTCTGCGAGTAATCAGATTCGTATTGTATTTGATACTGGCATCATAGGCTTGAGTCAAAGAATCGGCGATTCGACCTCGTTCGTCTTCATTGAAGCTCATACGGTCGATCACCAGATAGAATGTTTCCTTTGGCAGGCCCTTTTTGATGGCTGCAGCATCGCCGATTTCCACGACGGTGCCCATTTCTTCAGTCGTGGTCCCGCTGGATGAGCTTGGGACCGGAACATCTTCAGCTTCAATCTTTTTAGAAGCCTTCTTGGCAACTTTCTTTTTTCCGGCCGCTTTGGTCGTTGAGGCTTTTTTAGGCGGCTCCGTGACCTTGGGAATATAAATACGGAGATAACCGTCCTGCAGAAGCAGCGAATGAAGTTTTTTGCCTTCTGCCACACGCCCTTCCGCATTAATCTCGACCATCAGATAACCGCGCTTTCCGGCAAATGTTTTCAAAACTTTGTCGGTAGCTTCAGTGACACTTTCTTTTTCAGTCGGGCAGTGGTGAGTGGGGCAATAGGACTTGCCGATCTTTTCGTACAGCAGACGAAGGTAATCAATGATCTCTGTCGTTGTGCCCACGGTGGAGCGGGAGCTTTTCACCGTGTTCTTCTGCTCGATGGAAATGGCCGGGGGGATGTTGTTGATCCCCTCGATATCCGGCTTGGGGGCTTTATTCAAAAACTGTCGGGCATAGTTCGACATGCTTTCGATAAAGCGACGCTGTCCTTCGGCGAAAAGTGTTTCGAAGGCCAGGGAAGACTTCCCGGAACCACTGGGGCCACAGATGACTGTCATGGAACCGACAGGAATCTTGACCTCAATGTTCTTCAGATTGTTTTGTTTCACCCCCCAGAGGTGAATATCCTTCATTCAGAGAAATCCTGTTTGTAAAAGTCAGTGGCTTCTTCAGCCTTGTTGGAGGCAGCTGTTGGCTCAGTGCCCTCGACGAATGCCTGACGAATAATTTTTTTAGTAGCGGCCGAAGCCAACTTGCCAGTTTCGCTATCGATATTAGCAAACACAATACCGTCGGGCACGGGGAAAGTCATCTGAGGAAGTCCTTCGTGAGCCGCTTTCATGTAGTCAACCCAGATCGGCAAAGCAGAGCGTCCGCCAACCTCGCCTTTGCCAAGACTCTTTTCTTTGTCAAAGCCCACCCAGACACCTGTTGAAATCTGAGGACTGTATCCGATAAACCACGCGTCAAAGTAGTTGTTGGTGGAACCGGTCTTACCAGCGACCTCGCGACCGACGGCGCGAGCCCGACCACCTGTACCGCCGGCATCTTCAACAACGCCTTTTAACAGAGTCGTCATCACATAAGCTGTGGAAGGTCGAATCAGTTGATCCGGGTCCTGGAAGAAGATGCTGTCATCCAACTTGGCTTTCTTTGGATCTTTTTGCGCGTCCTCTTCTTTGTTTCCGGCGCTCAGTGACTCGAGGTAGTTTTTGCGGCGCTCTTCGAAAGCGTCATCGATGGATTTGATTTCCTTTTCAAATCGGGCATCCAGCGAAACTGTTTTTAGCAGAGTTTTTCCGTTGGCATCATCCACTCTGTGAATCAGCATCGGAGACAGTCTTTTCCCCAAGCGACCAAATTCAGAAAACACCTTCGTCATCTCATACAAGGTCACGCTGCTGGAACCCAATGCCAACGTAAAATCCGGATTCAGCGGGCTGTAGATGCCCAATCGTCTTGCGTACTCCGTCGCCCAAGGAACCCCAACATCCTCGATGATCTTAACAGTCGGGATATTGAGGGATTTAACCAGCGCATTGCGGAACAAAATGTCACCACCGAAGCTCTTGGAGTGATTGGATGGCTTCCAAACTTTCAAGTCGCCCTGACCTTCGGCATCGTCGGTTGCGGAGCCACCTTCTTCATAGACAATCGGTGCATCCATCACCGGAGTCGCCGGATTGTAGCCCTTTTCCAAAGCCGAAGCATAGACGATGGCTTTGAATGCAGAGCCTGTTTGACGAGGGGCCTGAATGGCACGATTGAATTCACTTTTGGCGAAGTTGGAACCGCCAACCATCGCCAGGACATCCTGGCTTTGTTGATCAAAGGAAATCAAAGCGCCTTCCACCAAAGGTTCCTGATCCAGCTCAAGTCCCACGAACTTGCTAAGATCCGGTGTGCCTGTGGTGACACCTTTCTTTTTGGAGTTCCCCTGCAAACGGGATGAAGAGAACTGATCGGCAACCACTTTTACCAGAATCACATCCCCCTTTTTCAAAGCTTCAGACGGTTTTTTGATAGAGGCCAGATCCCAGCGCTGGTCTGAATCCGGCTTGCGTGCCCAGGTCATCGTTTCGATATCAATCAGACCCATGGTTTCCGGCAGGCGAACATAGACTAAACCTTGCGCATCGTCGATCTTCTCCACCACGCCACTGACGGTGTCTTTCAGCTTGATGTACGGAGGCAGAAGTGGATGCTCTTTCATGTCCTGAGCCGTTTTCACAGGGACAATGTCAGCAAACTTTCCATCGGGCATGATAATGCGCTCTGGAGTGAAATCAGAGATCAGCTTTTTTTGGGTCTCTTTCAGGAACTCTTCGATGTCGCTGGCGTCAGAGATGTTTTTGACAGGTCCACGATAGCCCTGACGCTTGTCCAATGATTTCAGACCTTCTTTAACAGCCTCTTGAGCCGCCTTTTGTTTGGTCAGATCAAGGCTTGTGTAGATGCGAAGGCCTTTATCCAGAACAAGGTCTTCACCCAGTTGAGCCACCAGCAGCTGGCGCACAGTCTCTAGATAGAAGGGAGCGAACTCTTCGTAATTTTCCCGCACATAAACTTTGACGGGTTCTTGGATGGCAGCTTCAGCTTCGTCTTTGCTGACAAATCCCACATCCGCCATACGACGCAAAACGTAGATCTGTCGTTCTTTGGCGCGAAGGGGATTGCTGACCGGACTGTAGCGGGATGGCGCCTGGGGAAGTCCCGCCAAGATCGCCATTTCCGAAAGGGTCAGTTTGGAAACGGGCTTGCGATAGTATGTCTGAGCAGCCTGCTCGACACCGTAGGCCCCTTGACCGAAGTAGATCTGATTCAGGTACAAGAACAGGATGTCTTCCTTGCTCAGGTTGCGTTCCATCTCCATGGCAAGCAGGATATCGCGCAACTTACGAGTCAGAGTTTTTTCTGAGGACAACAGCAGTGTTTTTGCCACCTGTTGAGTGATCGTGGATCCACCCTGCACCGATCGGCCGGCGCGAAGATTTGCCAAGGCCGCACGGAAGATGGCTTGAGGGTTGATCCCTTTATGCGAGAAGAACTGATCATCTTCGGCCGCCAGGAAGGCATTGATCAGATTTTTTGGAATCTTGTCGTAAGGGACGAGAGTTCTTCTTTCGCGGAAGAATTCGCCGATTTTTTTATTATTGCGATCATAGACCTGACTGACCAGCAATGGTTGATAGTCTTTGACTGTGATCAGTTGAGGCAGACCGGACTTTACTGATTGGATAATAAGATACGCACTGAGGATGCCAATAAGACCGAGGGCGACGAAGAATAGCAGGATCTTTTTTAACACTGTGGGGGGCTCCTTTAATAAGCCCCCATTCTAACAGTGTGAAAGGGTAGGGTCTAGGGACACTGGCCCGAAGGCTAGTTGCGCGTCCCTCGGTTTTTTTTGCTCTCGCGTGCGGATCTTTTTGTTTTTGCCGAGGCTAAAGAGCTTTCCAGGTTGCAGTCGGGGTCCGCGCTGGCGATGACGCCATTGATTTTGGCTATTTCGCCAGAAATCTCAGCCGAAGCTTCATCGGCAGTGTATTCAGCACTTTTCTTTGGCGCTGGCGAACTTTTCAGAGTCATCAGCTCGTTGGAGGCAGTTGTGAGGGCTTTTTGCAAACTGGCCTGGCGAGTTGCCAAAGCCTGAAGTCGAGTTTGAAGCTCCTGCTGTGCTGCCGTCATTTTTTGCTGGGTCAATGTCATCAGGTCTGTAACCTTCTTTTCAGCAGCCGTTTTCTTCTTAGAGGTGGAATCCTTCATCTGTTGAAGCTGAGTGGCCGCCAGATTTAATGTGTCATTGAGTTCATCCATGCTGGATTCTGCAGAGCGGATTTTGTCGTCCAGAGCCTCAACTTCTGCCTGTGTGTCCTCGCTGACCTTGATTCGCGCCTGTTGGAAGCGGTTCATACATTTTTGGAAAGCATCAAGAGCGGCCGCCTTTTGAGCCTTGGCTTTGCTGATATGGTTTTTGCTGGAATTGCCACTCACATTGCCGTACTCTTTTGCGGCTTTCAGATACTCTCCATTGCAAGTGTATTTGCTGGTCTCAGCCGTCAGCTCCAGCATCTTTGTCGCTTTATTGCGCAAAGCTGCCGTGCGAGCACTTCGCAGTGAAATCAGTTCACTGCCTTTGGCGCGCAACTGTTCTTTGTTGGAAACTTGAGCTTGCTGGAAGCTTGCCAGTTGCTCACGCTCTTCCGCGTCCAGGTCTTCTTTGGTTTTTTCAAGTTCTTGTTGGGCGTCGGTCAAAGCCTGTTGAAGTTCAGCGATGTTTTCATTGAACTCTTTTTCAATATCCGCTTTTTCCTGACCCAAATCTGCAATATCTTTTTCTGTATCTTTAACTTCCTGATTCAGGCGCTTGATTTCATCATAGTAGTCGCGACCATTCATCTGAGGGCAGGTGGAGCCCAAATTGGAATTTACCGGAAGACCCAGAACTGTTCCGATGGCATCGGTGGTGCTGAACTCTTCATTCCCAATGGTTTCAGCACAGGATTCTGCCTTGGCCACACAGTTTGATGCGTTTCCCAATCCGGCTTTGCGGCAGGCCGTACCGATAGCTCTTTCCGCTTCGGCAATTTTATCCCGAGCGTTGTTGCACTCCTGCTTCTTCATTGTGTTTTCGTAGGCTTCGGGTGAAATTTGAACGGAAACCCCTGGAGCCGTCGGCTGAGCGTAAGAAACGACGGGAGTCACAAGGGAAGACACGCTTAGAAGATTGATGACTAATTTGACAGTTGATCTCTTTTTAGAGTTTGAAATCGTAATCATTTGATTTCCTCCCCGATGATGGTTACTCATGCAAGTGCAGTACCAATTATCGGCAGGGGCGACCAAAAGGTTTACGTCTCAAAATGAGAAAAGCCCGGTGGGAACCGGGCTTTGGTAAGTCTTAAGCAACAGCGCTTGTGCAGTTCGGGCACTTGCGGGCTTTGAGAGGAATCTGAGAGCAGCATTCCGGACATTCTTTCGTTGTGACCGGACCGGCTTCAGGAGCCTTTTGCATCTTATTGGCCGCTTTTACGATCAGGAAGATGGCAAAAGCCACGATCAGGAAGTCCAAAACGATATTTAAGAACAGTCCATAATTGATGGTCGCGACCCCGGCTTGCTTGGCGGCTTCAAGAGTTGCGTAGGTTTCGCCATTCAAAGCAACAAACAAGTTTGAAAAATCAACTTTTCCCAGTCCCAAACTCAAGACCGGAGTTAGGATGTCAGCAACGAAAGAAGACACGATCTTGCCGAAGGCGGCACCAATGATGATACCCACGGCCATGTCCAGGACATTGCCGCGCATGATAAACGTTTTGAACTCTTTAAACATGGTGGTTCCTTTCTTAGAACTTCGCAACAAGGTTCATTGTAGTCGTAGTTGTCGTGTACTTGCCACTTGCTGGCAATTCATTCTGATATTGTAATAGGTAAGCCAATTTCAGAGAGAAGACGGAGTTTAACATAATGTTCAAAGAAGCCTCTGTGTTGAACAAATATGCTTCAGGTTCAGTGAAGTTAGGCAGATATTCCGCCCAGTATTTGAAGGACAAAGTCTTATCCAGTGCTTTGTTGAACTCAGAGTACAAACGACCCATGTTGTCGTTAGCAACTGTTCCGGCTGTGGACAAGGTCTTTTGGTAACGATAACCGACCTCGAAGAACCAGTTCATGGCATCGCTCTTGATCAGGGAATACTTCAAACCAAGATCCGTCGAATCCCTTTGTACGTATCCGTTGAATACATCACTTTCAGCTTTTTGCCCCGCAAAGACGCCAAGATAATCTGTCAATTCACGTTCATAACGAGCCCCGGCTTCCCAGTTGCGCGCACTTTCAACACCATTAGAGTCCGTCTTCAAGTAACGGCCAAAAGCGGTGTACACATTTTTTTCGTGTGTATAGACAGCTTTCCCTTTGGCAGCGTAGCTCTGGGAGTCACTGTTGCCACTGACGACAACCGCACCTGCCTCTGCTTCACCGGTGAAAGGCTCTGCTGCCATAGCAGAGAAGGAACAAAGCAAAGCGAAAACACTTGCCGACAATGAGAACAATTTCATAGCAAAATCTCCTTTTATTTAGACAGGCTTTGACTCTAGATTTTTTTCGACCCTCATCCAAGAAAAATGTGGTGAGAAACACAGCAAAATCTGCTATTTTCTGTTCGAGGTTTGTGAAGGTGCAAAAGGGTTTTAATTCAGACATTACAGTGCGAGGGCAGAAGTACCACATTCAGACAGAGGATTGGGGAGTACAGAACCCCTATCTGGTCAGCAGAATTTTCTGCAACGGTGCGGTCCTGAAGACCATTAAGACACCTTACGACACCGTCTTGAAACTCGGGTCGACTCAGTCAGAAGAGGCCATCAAGTTGGCGTTACGACGCCAACACAGTACCGTCATCGATACATTGATGGCGGGAAGCATGCCGTAAAATCCCAAAAAACAGGATTTCTCTCTAAAACCTCGACTTGTGGCGAGTATTCATCAGCCCCCATCTTTCATAAGATGAAGGGATGATTGAATTCTCTCACGTCTATAAGACCTATCCTGGCCCTGTTCATGCCTTAAAAAATGTTGATCTGCGCATCGACAAGGGTGAGTTCGTATTTCTGACCGGGCCCAGCGGGGCGGGTAAAACCACATTGTTTAAAATGATCTCAGCTTACGATGTGGCGACCTCCGGTGACGTGAAAGTGGCCGGCCATGATCTGCTGACCATTCGGGATTCTCATATTCCGTTCTTCCGCCGAAAAATTGGTGTGATTTTCCAGGATTTCAAACTGCTGAAAGATCGTACCATTTTTGAAAATGTAGCCTTACCGCTGCAGGTTCGTGGCGACAAGGCTCCGGCGATCCAGCGTCGGGTGTATGAAGTGTTGGAACAAGTGGGTTTGGCTCACAAACACGATCAGTATCCCGATTTTGTGTCTGGTGGTGAGCAGCAGCGAACAGCCATTGCCCGCGCGATCATCCATCAACCGGGTGTTCTGATTGCCGATGAACCGACGGGAAACCTTGATCCCCGCTTAAGTGAAGAAATCATGGATCTTTTGGAGCGGGTTTGTTCGCAGGGAACGACCGTGTTTGTGGCAACCCATGACCACGAAATGGTCAAGCGCCGCAACAAGCGCACCTTGTTGCTTCAAGATGGAATGATCGTGGGGGACACCAAGTGAGACCTCCAAGAAAGAACTGGGCCTTGAAGCTTTCCACTCTGGTCGTTGTCACAGCTTGTTTTGTTGTGATGGGAGCGGCCCTGCTAATTTCACAAAATTTCCGCAGCATCCTGACTTTGTGGGGCGAAGACGTGCAGATGACTGTCTATCTGGCGCAGGATCTTTCCGATGCAGGGCGCGAGGATCTTCAGGCCCGACTGAAAGAGCATGAAGAAGTCGGGACGGTGACGTTCATTTCTCAAGAAAAAGCCCTGGGGGACTTTCGCTCTCAGATGGCCAGCTATGCTCCGGACATTTCCCAGGATGAAGAGCTGTTGCGTTTGATCCCGGCCAGTTTTCAGATTCAACTGAAGCCTTCCGTGGCCACCGCGGATCAGATGCCGGTGCTGCAAAAAATTTCCGAACAGGTCCGGGGTCTTCAGGGTGTGGAAGAAGTCAGCTATGGGCAGGACTGGGTCGAAAAGTATGCGGCTTTGGTCAGCGCTATTGAAATTACTCTGCAGGCCCTGTGTGTGGTGATCCTGCTGGCGTCGTTGTTTGTCATGTCCAACGCCATTCGAGCCTCGGTTCAGTCACGCAAGGACGAAATCGTCGTACTGGAAATGATTGGCGCAACACCTTCGATGATTCGCAAACCGTTTATGATGGAAGGCGCCTTCCTGGGAGTGTCCTCTTCCGTTATTGCGATGGGGCTGTGCTTTGTTGTCTATGTCGGCATCAAAAATTTACTGACCACCAAACTGAGCTTCCTTCAACTGGGGCAACACATCCAATTCCTGGGGCCGGTGGTTCTGGTGGCTTTTATTCTTATGGGAACCGCTTTGGGAGCTTTGGGATCCTATCTGTGCGTGCGCCGAATTAATGACGGGTTTGCCGGAAGTCAGGGGACATAGTTTGATGTGGTGGCGAGTTCTTTTGGCATTGAGTCTTATGTTGTCTGCGGGTGCGAAAGCATCGACGGACGTGGACAGTCTTGCCAAGGACTTTGAGGCCACCAAAAAAAAGCTTGAAGCCGAAGAAATCAAACAGCGTCAGGTTCTGTCGGCTTTGTATCAGTTAAATAAGAAAATCAAAAAAATCGTGACGGAAAAAGGGGAGCTTTCCCAACAGCGTGCTTTTCTGGAGGTCGGTGTGCGCAACCTGACCGCGAAGGTTGAAGAGCTGGATCAGAAATCCAAACAACAGCGCCTGTTGCTCGCCGAACGTCTGCGCGCGATGTACAAGTTAGGTGGACCTTCGATTGCGCGTTTTCTTTTCTCCTCCTCCAGCTCCGTTTCTTTGGAACGGAATTTAAAAATTCTGGGTGTGGTGGCTGCACGTGATCTGGAGCTGATTAAAAACTACACCAAAGACCTTAAGGATCTGGAATCAAAAAGGAAAAGTCTGGCGCAGAAGCTGGAAGGGTTGAAGTCGGTGGAACTGAAGATCGCCAATCAGGAAAAGGCTTTGCGCAAAGAGCAGGACCTGAAGAGCAAGCTTCTGGATGGAATTCGTAAAAACAAGATGTTTGCCATCAATAAGATCAACGGCCTTCGTGAAAAGTCCCTGCAGTTCAATATTGAGGATGCTGGACTTTTTGATCTGCTCTTCAAGCCGTCTTTTGCAGATCAAAAAGGGGCGTTGCCGGCTCCGCTTGAAGGGGTGGTAACTCACAAATTTGGACTTATGAAAGGCCAAGAACACCCCTATACTTTAACACACAAAGGTGTCTTCATCGCCGCAGCCAGGGGCAGCAATGTCAAAGCCGTGTTTGATGGAAAGATCTCATATGTGGGCGAAATTCCCGGTTTTGGAACAACGTTGATCGTGGATCATGGTGATCACTACTACAGCGTTTATTCCCATACTCAGGATGTGAAGGTGAATACCGGCGATGAAGTCACGGGTTCACAGATTCTGGCTCAGGTGGGCGAGGCTCCGATGGATGGCGCCTCTGGACTTTATTTTGAGATTAGACATTTTTCCGAACCCTACGACCCGCAACAGTGGATGAAAGGACTCTAACACTATGCAATCACTTAAACGCTACTGGAAAACCTACATACTGGGCGGCGCCCTTCTGCTGGTTTTGTTCATCATGGCAGAAACAGGTTTCCAGGTTAGAGCCTTTGCGCAGGAAAGGTATGCGGATCTTCAGAACTTCAGTAAGGTTCTGAACCTGATTCAGCAGTACTATGTGGAAGAGGTTAACACCAAGAAGCTGGTTTACGGCGCCATCAAAGGAATGTTGCGCGAGTTGGATCCCCACACCAACTTTATGCCACCAGACATGTTCAAAGACTTTGAAACTGAAACCAGCGGAGAGTTTGGTGGTCTCGGAATTGAGATCTCGATTCAAAACGGCATCTTGACGATTATTTCACCGATTGAGGACGCTCCGGCGTGGGAGGCGGGAATCAAGGCGGGGGATAAAGTTGTGGGTATCGACGGCACCAGCACCAAGGGCATGAGCCTGGTGGAGGCGTCCCAGATGATGCGTGGAAAAAAAGGCAGCAAAATCATTCTGCGCGTGGTTCGTGATGGCGAAGATAAACCACGGGATATCACGGTGGTTCGTGGCAGCGTGAAAATCAAGTCTGTGAAGTACACTGATTTGGGTGATGGGTTTGCTTATGTGAAAATCACAAGCTTCATTGAAAACACAGCCAAGGATCTGCAAAAGGTTGTTGAAAATCACATGAAGAACAATAAAAACCAAATGTCTGGTTTGCTTATTGATATGAGAAGAAACCCAGGTGGTTTGTTGGATCAGGCGATCAAAGTCAGTGACATGTTCCTGAAAGAAGGAACCATCGTCAGCACCATCGGTCGTAACAAGAATGACAAGGAAATTGCGACAGCCACTAAAAAAGGACAATTCACCAACTTCCCGATTGTGATCTTGGTCAATGAATACACGGCCAGTGCCAGCGAGATTGTGTCCGGTGCTTTGCAGGACAACAAACGTGCTTTGATTGTCGGTCAAAGAACATTCGGCAAAGGCTCTGTGCAGTCCGTGATCAAACTGGGCGATGGCAGTGGTTTGAAATTGACTGTGGCCCGCTACTACACACCAAGCGGAGTTTCGATCCAGGCGGAAGGTATTCATCCTGATATCGAAATCGAAGATGTGGATACAGAAGCGTTTTCAAAGGCGATCGTGAAATCCGTGACCACGCGTGAGGGCGACATCGCAGGACACCTGAAGGGTGATCGCGAGAAAGCCGCGGAAAAACTTGACGTAAAACAAGGCGCCGAAGAGGGTGCGTTAGCTTGGTGGAAAGACGTGGGATCAAAAAAAGAAGACAAGCTTTCGCCACGCGACAAACTGTTCAAGACAGACTATCAGGCATATCAAGCATTTAGCTATCTTAAGGCTTGGGACACGCTGAAAGCTTTGACGCGCTAGTTATTGATTAAGGAATTTAGAGGCCCTACTCTACCGCAACAAGCAAGGCAGAGGGGGCCTTTCATGTTTAAAAAGACTAAGTTTATCATAGCCTTAGGCATGTTCGTGGGCTCAGTTTCTCAGGCTCAGCATGTTGGATTTGAAAAAGGCAACTCTCTCACAGTGACTCCCATTCAAGGACAAGTTCGAGTGATGTGCGGTGGATTCAACGGCAGTGGATCTGCAGTTTACACTTGCCGAGATCTTGTGATGTCACCAAACGCTTATGACTATTTCGTGGGTCCTCGCGATGGCCGAGCCACGAAGGTTGAACTGACAGCCGTTCATCAAGATGGCTCCGGTCGCAGAAAGACCGAAAGCTATTCAGGCTCTCGCGGTCGCAGCGAAGATGCTTTTAATCTGTGGATTTCAACTTTGTTCCAAAAGCCTCTGCTTGAAAATGGAACGAACAAGATCAGCTATCGTTTATTGGGAAGCAATGCTGTATATGCTGAAGGCACCTTCACAGCGGTCGTCAATAAAAGCGTTCCCAAAGAATGTCCGGCGACGACTTATCAGTCCACGGATATCAACGACTGCAGCTCTCAGTATTCCGTCTGCCAACGCTACTTCCGCGAGTTTAACAACTGCCAATAAGGTCACTTGTCTGATTTTAAGAGGCAATGGACAGGCTGACGGCGTTTCGGCCGTTTTTCTTGACGTGATAGAGCGCCTCATCGGCCTGGTGAATCAGGCCGTCTATATTTCCGTTCCAGTCTGTTCCTGAAATGCAGGCCACTCCAGCACTGACTGTCACGCGCAAACCCGGCGCAAGATCCGACATATCACAATTTAAGATCTCCATGCGAATGCGTTCGGCAACATCCTGACCTGCGGCCGGATTGGTAAAGGGCAGAACTGCCAAAAACTCTTCGCCACCGACTCGTCCAATCATATCTCCGCGGCGCAGACTCTTGGAGCCCAGCTTCGCCACTCGTTTGATCACCTCATCACCGATGGCATGCCCATAAGTGTCGTTGATCTTCTTGAAGTGATCGATGTCGAAAATAATCACGGCCAAAGAATTCTTCTGGCGGCGGCAGTTGCTTAAAGACTGTTCTGCGAAATCCAGGATATGGCGTCGGTTGGGGATGCGAGTCAGCTCATCTGTCAAAGCCAGTTCACGCATACGACGAGCCGTGCGAATCTGACGAATCGTGAAAAGAGCCGTCAATCCCAGAAGCAAACTTGTCAGAACAAGAATCACCAGCTGAGCTTCGTTTTTGGCCTTCAGCATGCGGTTGTCTTCTTCCTTTTTGCTTAGATCGAACTTGAAGTTCATCTGGCGCAACTGTTCGTCGGCCTTGATCTTGTGAAGGCGGTCCGATTGCTTCTTAAAATCTAAAAGGGAAAGATAGGCTTCTTTCCACATGCCGGTTCCTTCAAAGAGGCGGGCTTCTTCTTCGCGGATCTCCATGGCAAGCTGAACGGATGAAGGTTCTTGGTTAAAAGAAGCCGCTTTCTTCAGGTTCTCCAGGGCCAGTTTGTTGTTGCCAAGTTTCAGATGTGCTCGTCCCAGTTCCAGATAGGACTGGGCCAAGGACTTCGGAAGATTCATGTCTTGCAACGTGTGAATGGCGCTTTGCAAGTGGCCAAGGGCTTTGGCCGGCTGATTCATATTGTTGTAAAGCGAACCCAGTGCGCGTTCCACGACGGCCTGACTTTTTACGTTCCCCAGGGTTTTGTGAATGCTCAAGGACTCTTGCAGATGGCTCAGAGCTGACTTGTAGTCACCCAGATCTTCATAGCGGCGGCCCATATTGCTCAGGACCACTGCGATGTTGCGCTGTTTGTTCAGTGAGCGGTTCCTTTCCAGAACTTCTTCAAAGTATTCCAGCGCCTTTTTGTTTTCACCCATACGTCCATACAGGACCGCGATGGAATTTAAAGTGATGCGCTCCATGTTGGTGTTTTTTTGCGCGACAAACAGGTCTCGTGCTGTCAGAAGACTTTTCAGGCTTTGTGAAAATTGATTTTGATAGGACAGCAGTTGTCCCAGATTCAGCAGTGCTTTGGCTTCCACCTCGGGCAGCTTTTCACGCTGACTGACTTCCAGGACATTCATCAGTCCTTCCAAGGCAGTTTTGGATTCACCCATGGTTTCCAGGGCGGCATAGTGACAAAGTTCGATCTTCAAGCGCAAGTCTGCGTTCAGGCTTTCGGCCCCCGCATATTTTCGGGTGATCTTGAGGGCTTCGGTCGGATCATTGTTGTCCACCAGCAGCTCGCACTTCAGCAGATCTTTTTCCAGATGAAGGCGGGTGTCCGTCACAGGGATGGTGGATTCGATCTTTTGGATCACTTCAAAAGCTTTGCGTGGATCAGCACCCGCCAGTTCCTGAGCTTCTGACAAAAGTTCCTGTCCGGATGAAGACGAGGCAAAGGCAGAAGAGCCAAAGATTCCCAAAATGAGACATAGAAGAATAGATCTGTGCATTAGGTGTTCTTTCGGTAAAAAAATGCACGGACTAAAGTGAAACCTCTAAAGGGTGGCGCACCATTGTAAGGGTGGCAAGTCGGCGTTACATTCTTCGTTCAGATATTGAATCAGGGCTTGAGTCATTTCGGGACTTTTGATGTCGTCCGGCTCGTGCACAAAGTAATAAACCCTTTGCAGACCGGCCTGGCTCCAGCGATTCAGTCGGCGCGCCCATTCCTGATACCGGGTGTAGTCACTGGGATCCAGGTCGTTGCCAATGATCCGCAACATAGTAAAAGGGGCGCTGATTGAGGTGTGAGCCAGGTCGCGACGGCCCGCGACGTCGGTAATCACCAGTCCCAGTCCGCGATTCTGCAGGTACTGAGTCAATGCTGGCAGAATCTGTCGGTCCTTGAACCAGCTTGCATGGCGGAACTCCAGCGCGAGTTCAAATTCCTGAGGCCACTGCTGCAGAAAATAAAACAGCGTCGCCTTGCGGGAATAGTCAAAGTGCGGAGGGAACTGAACAAAACAAGGCCCACGATGTTCTTGCAGGCTTTCCACAAAACGCAGCCATTCTTTTAGAAGTGACTTGTCCAGCAGGCCCTGCTCGGAATGCGAAAGGCCCTGAAACACCTTCGGACAAAACTGAAAATTGGGGGTGACTTGTTCGCGCCATTTTACAACTTGTTCGTGGGACGGAATACGATAGTGGGATGTGTTCAGTTCAATGGTGTTGTAGTTCTGTGCGTAATAAGACAGGAAGTCAGCAGCTTTGGTTTTTTCCGGATAGATTTTGCCGATCCATTCTTTATGTCCCCAGGCCGGGGTGCCCAGAAGAAAACGTGTGGGCCCTTCAGTGCGGGGAAGCTTGTTCAAATAGGCCAGAGATGCACCATCATCCGGCGGCAAGGACCAGTCAACATTCGCGATGGAGGAAAGCTTTCCGAACTCCATAAGTAAATTCCGGGCAAAAAAAGCCCGTCAGACAAAGGCCTGACGGGCCATGATCAATCAGAAACTAGTGGTTTTCTTCTTTCAAAGAACCCGCTGGAACTTCTTTCACTTTCACGGACTTGTTCAGGAAAGCGATCACTTTTTCTTCAGTCAGCATGTAAGTCAGGCGGGAAGCCTGCTCTGGACGACCGTAGAATTCTTTGATGCGAGACACTTCGATGCCTGTTTGTTGAGCGTACTCAGCAAACTTAGCTTCCAGGTCTTCTTTTTTGCAGAACAAATCGTGTTTCTTGGCGATAGCGTCCACAAGGAAGGAAGACTGGATCATTTCAGCAGCAGTCTTTTCGAAATCGCCATCCCATTTTTCAACGTAAGATGCGAAATCATCAGGACCCATGCCTTGTTCAGCCATGCGTTTTTTGAAGTCTTCAACCAAAGAAGCTTTTTGTTCTTTCATCAAAGACGGTGGAACCTCAACTGGGTTTTCTTTCACAAGAGTTTTCAAAAGACGGTTTTTGAAAGCGTCTTCAACGCGTTTGGTTTCAGTTTGTTCAAGATCTTCCTGGATGGATTTTTTCAAAGCATCAAGGTCAGAAGGGCCGCCCAAAGAAGCGATGAATTCGTTTGTCAGCTCAGGCAAAACTTTTGTTTTGATCTGGTTCAAAGTCACTTTGAACTCTACTGGTTTACCAGCAAGCTCTGCAGAGTGGTATGGATCCGGGAACTTCAAAGAAAGAGTTTTTGTTTCACCCTTCTTCATGCCCACGATGCCGTCTTCGAAGCCTTCGATGAACTGGTTGGCACCCAACTCAAGGTTGTGGTCAGTGCCGGAGCCGTTTTCAAGTGGCGCGCCACCCATGAAACCTTCAAAGTTGATAACTGCAACATCGCCTTTTTTGGCAGCGCGGTCTTCAGCAACAACTTCGAAAGTTGCGCGGGACGCACGGATGTTTTCAAGAACTTGTTCGACTTTCTTAGGATCGAATTCGATTTTTTCTTTTTCAACTTCCAGACCTTCGTATTTTTTCAAAACGATTTCCGGGCGAACATCGAAAGCAGCAGAGAAAGAGAAGTCTTTGTTCTCTGTTGGATCTGCGAATTCAAATTCAGGATAGCTGATAGGCTCAAGCTTGTGTTCGTTCAAAGCTTCAGAGTAGTGCTTTTGGATCAAGTCTTGAACAACGTCTTGTTTCACGCGGTCAGCGTAAAGACTTTTGATTGTTGCCAATGGAGCTTTACCTTTGCGGAAGCCTTTGATTGTTACTTCTTTTTGGATGCCATTGAAGATCTTTTGGAAAGCAGATTGAACAGTCGCTGCAGGAACTTCGATGTTCAACTTTCTAGAAAGATTAGAGACCTTTTCTACGTTTGATTTCATGTCTATTTCTCCTAAGTTACGCCGACGCGTTATAAACTGGTGGATAGTAGAAGACAGGCCGACTTTAGGCAACCGTAATGCTGTGCGTAATGCCTATAAATCAGAGGTCAGAGACACTCTTAGAACCTATGAAGCAAGAGATTCACTTTGTGACAGGAAAAGGGGGCGTGGGGAAGTCCATTTTGGCGGCGGCCCTGGCCTTAAAACTCAGTCAGGAGGGGAAAAAGACCCTTCTTGTTGAGCTGGGCGACCAGAGTTTTTTCAAAGATTTTTTCGGCGTACCTCAGGTCGGTTTTCAGCCCACCTCGATCCGCCCGAATCTTTCTTTGGCTCTTTGGACGGGCGAGGCCTGTCTGCAAGAGTATGCAAGGCACTTCATCAAGGTTGAAAGTCTGGCAAAACTTTTCTTTGAAAACGCCGTCATGCGAGCCTTCATCAACGTGGCGCCGGCCCTTCCCGAGCTGGCGATCCTGGGCAAAGTGACCAGTGGTCCCCGCAAACACGGGCCGCCTTTGCCATTTGACTGTGTTGTGGTTGATGCTTTTGCCACCGGGCATTTCATTGCTTTGTTGGAAGCCCCCAAAGGGATGGCCGAGGCTGTGCAGTTTGGTCCGATGGGAGAGCAAAGCCGCAGTATCGACGCCCATCTGCGCAATCCTGAGATTTGCAAATACCATGTTGTGACCTTACCGGAAGAACTTCCTTTGAAAGAAGCCGACGAGTTGATTTCGCGACTGAAAGCAGAATTTTCCATTGCTCCGGAATTGATACTGAACAAAATGATGGAGACCTCGGTTTCCGAAGGCGAGCTGCAGGCTGTGCAAAATGAGGGCGGAGATCTGGCGAAGTTTGCGGAATATCTTGAAAGCCATATTCAACGTCAAAAGCAGATGTGGTCAGCAGCTGAAAAAATGGGAGTTCGTCTGACCAGGGTGCCTTTGTACTTTGAAAATCAGCCGTGGGTTCTGGTGGAAAAAGTGGCGGGAAATCTTCGATGATATCACTTTTTGAAAACACAAAAGTTCTGGTGTGCGTGGGCAGTGGCGGTGTCGGAAAAACCACGGTGGCCGCGTCTTTGGCGGTGCTGGCGGCGCAAGAGGGCAAACGTGTCCTGGTTCTGACCATTGATCCGGCCAAGCGTTTGGCGCAGACCCTGGGTATTGAGGGCAGCAAAGATATCACCCGTGTGCCGGGACAAAGCTTCAAAGGGGAGCTGTTTGCCTCGGTCATAGATCACAAGAAGACCTTCGATGACTTCGTCGCCCGGGCGGCGCGAAAGACCGAAGCAGCTCAGAAGATCTTTAATAACAGCCTGTACAAGCAGCTTTCCACCAACCTGAGTGGCTCCCAGGAATTCACGGCTTTGGAGAAACTTTATTCCTGTTACGAATCCGGTGAATTCGATCTGATCATCCTGGATACGCCACCAACCAAGCACGCTATTGACTTCCTGAATGCCCCGCAAAAACTGTCAGCCTTGTTTAATGAAGGGGTGGCCAAGTGGTTCCGTGATCCCGAGGGGAAAAAGGGTGGATTTTTCGGCCATCTGTTGCAGTCAGGGACGCGACAGGTTCTGAAGATCCTGGAATCTTTGACGGGCTCGAACTTCATTCGCGAGTTGGGTGACTTCTTTGTCAACATCGAGCAATGGCAGGAAAAACTTCTGGGCCGCACCGTGGATGTGCACCGTATGCTGGTGGCGCCCACGACTCAGTTTTGCCTGGTGACGTCGTTTGATCAGGCCAAGTTAAAGGAAGCCGAGTATTTCTCCAAGGAAATCAAAAAAGGTGGATACCATCTGGGAACTGTTGTTTTAAACCGCATCTTCCCTTACTGGCTGGACCTCAGCACGGCTCAGGATCCCGGAAAAGAACACGAAGACCTTGTGAAGTTGTATTCCCAGATGCGCTCCTACTACAATCAAAGGGATCAGCTTTATCGCCAGTTTGAAGCAGGCATGAAGGGTGATGCACGAGTGTTTCGCATTCCAGACCTGGTTAAGGACATTTCCGATCTTTCGGGACTGGAAGAGCTGGGTGCTCTGATTGTTGAAGGAGAAAAGAAAGCATGAAGAATCTTTTGCCAGTGGCGGTGTTTCTGCTTTCCGGATGTTCCTTGCTGCAACGCCAACCAGACAATACAAGTCAGGTTCAGGCGCAGGAGCAGGCTCAGCTCGTCAATGCGGAAAAAGCTTTGGCGGCAGGCAGTTTTGATCAGTCGGTGATTTTGTTTAAGGAATTCCAGGGGCTTCATCCTCAATCACAATATTTGCAGGCATCTCGACTGGGGGAAGCCCAATCCCTGGCGGGGCAGGGGAAGTGGCACGAAGCCTTGGATTTGTATCGTGATATCGCTGTCAAAACACGCATCTATCAGCCAGAGATTGCAGCTCAGGCCATTTACCGAATGTCTTTTGCTTATGAAGCCCTGGGGGATGACGCTAAAACAGTGGCGTCCTTGCTGGATGCAAAAAATCTGGGGCGCTATCTGCCTTTGGAAACGGCCCTTGCTGAAATTCCTGCGCGTTTGGCGATTGTCTATGGTCGACAAGATCGTGAAACTGAGGCCGTGGCCTACTTAAACGAAGCCGAGCATGGAATCGAGAAGGTTCAGGCGGAAAAAGGTGCTGAACTTCCGAAGGACTGGCTGGTTAAAACGTATGTGCAAATGGGTGGTGTTTCCACCAATCAACTTTCAGCGGACAACTTTGCGGCCTTCATCCGTGGGCAGAAGTTGGTGCAGGTGTACTTACTTCGAGCTCTTCGTCTGGGGGACAGTGTCTGGTCCGCCCGCGCGCTGAAGACCTTGATGGAAACCTATCGTGATCTTTACACGCAAGTGGAAGCACAAACCGAATCCCGTCAGCTTCAGTCCCACTTCGGTGCCGAGCTGCTGGGTTTGATGGAGCGCGCAGAGCTTTACAGACCCCTCAGCGGTCAGAATATGAACTCTTATGAATCTGAGTTCTTTGCATATCTCTTAGAGGTCCGAAAGAAAACTGAATTGCTTATTTACAACGCCGGTGAAACGATGGGTCTGACAGAGGAGTCCCAGCGTCTGCACAGTCTGAAAAGGGCCGGGCGAGTCAAAGTCGACGTGCTCTTGCCTGAGGAGAAGAAGTCCACTATACCTCTTCCCCCTAAAGTGGTTCCCTCGGAAGATCCTAATTTATAATTTCTGTTATTGCTGTACGAAGGAGATACTATGGCGAAACTGATTCTACACCAACAAACACTCGCCAATATGAATGAGATTTGCGCTTGGTTTGCTTCCAAGACGGCGAACATGTCCTATCCCATCTATTCCAGCTACGATATCCGCGATTCGGGATACAAGATTTCCAACGTGGATGCCAATATTTTCCCGGCAGGATTTAACAATATTTGTCCGACCGACAAGGAATCTGCGGTGGCATTGGTTGAAAAGTACATCACCAAGCACTATGGCGCCGGAATCAAAAATATCATGCTGGTGACAGAGGAACACACCAACAATGCCTTTTACTGGGAAAACGTCCACACCATTCGGAATTTGATCGAATCCACGGGTCGTACGGTCAAGGTGGCGATTCCACGTGAACTGCCAGAGCCGTTGAAGCTGACCAGCTCTGCCGGGAACGAAGTGATTGTTCATTCCGCCTTGAAAGACGGCGAGCTGCTGAAGTCCTTTACGCCAGATTTGATCATCAGCAATAATGACTTCTCTGAGGCCTATGAAGAGTGGGCACCCACCATGAGCGAATTCCCCATGAATCCGCCGCGAGAACTGGGTTGGTATCAAAGAAAGAAAAGCACCTACTTTAAGTACTACAATCAGCTGGCCAGCGAGTTCGCCGAAGTGGCCAAGATTGATCCGTTCCTGCTGCGGGTAGAAACCGAACTGTTTGAGCATTTCGATATCGGCGACGAGGGCAGTCGCAATGCCTTGGCGGAAAAAGTGGATCAGATGCTTCATCGTCTGAGCGAAGAATACAAAAAGCGCGGTATCACACAGGAGCCGTTCGTGTTTGTGAAAAACAATGCGGGCACCTATGGTTTGGCTGTGATTCGAGTGGGTTCCGGCGAGGAAGTGAAGTCCTGGTCCTACAAGTCCCGCAAAAAAATGAAAGCGGCCAAAGGCGGTCGCGACGTCGAGGAAGTGATCATTCAGGAAGGCATCCCTTCAATTGTGCAAGCAGACGGAGCCAGTGCCGAGCCTGTCATCTACATGCTTGGCTGTGAACTAGCCGGGGGCTTCCTGCGCACACATGCAGAGAAAAGCTCGACCGAAAGCTTAAACAGTCCCGGTGCGGTTTATAAGCGCTTGTGTGTGTCAGATCTGGCCATCAATACGCCGGGCTGTCCTCAGGAAAACGTTTATGGCTGGACAGCGAAACTGGGGCTGTTGGCCATCGCAATGGAGGCCCAGGAAATGGGTGCCGTTTTCAAAGGTTATACACCTGTTGGCTGTGGCAAATAGCTGTTCATTCAGAAAAGAAAAAAGGCCCGTCTTTCAAAGAGCGGGCCTTTTTTATTAGTAGCAAGCTGGCAGATGGGATTGGATGTTTCCAGCCGCATCCAGCGAAAGTAGCAGTGACGGGGCATCGTTGACAGTTCGATAGAAGATCACATTCTGAGTCTTCTCATCCCGGCAGGGGTGGCCTCCCAAATCCAGTGCGATCAGATTTAACTCGCTGTCAAAGTAGTAACTGCTCCAGTACGGAGTCTCCTGAAGAATGCTGGAATGAACGATGTAAGTCGTCCCTTTGTACTTCAGGCTGTGGCCTGACTGAGGCAACTGGTCACTAATGTAATCCGGCCGTTCCTGTTCGTCGAAGGTCCACCGACTTCCTGAAATTCGATGGAGGCCTTCATCATCAGTGATTAAGGTGGAAGGCAGTCCACACAATTTGGTGTCAAAGTCCTTGTGTACATTCAGGCGGCGTAAGGTGCCATTGTCGTCCAGCTGGACATAACCTAAAGCTGGCAGATCCGTGGAGTGGCAGTTATAGCTGATGTGTTTGCGAATAAACATCTGCTGCGCTGCCAAGGTGCCTTCGATCACATGGCCGGCTTCGTTCAGTGTGACGGGGATATTCAACCAACCTTTTTTCGAGGACTCATAGCCGATGGCAAACTTCAGGTTCTGGCTGGTGTAGCTGGTGAAGTGAAGTTCTTGAATCAACGAGATGTATTCAGGCAGCGTCAGGCCTGCGAGTAAGTTCGTATGAAGAACCAGGTTGAAGACGCGGATTCTTTCAGACGCGGGTTCTTGGGTAACGCTATTCATGAACTCGCGGTAAATGATCTCGTGAACGATCAGCGCGGCCTGGTTGTCCGAATCCAGCTGATTCCACAGATTCTGGTTAATCATGTAGCGTTTGCTGTTCAGGATCGATGGATTTCTTTGGAATACCACCTGCTCCAGCTGGCAGTTGTTTGGAATGATGACCATGCCCAGATCGGGTGTCTGGTTCAGGGCGGCGTCGTGCACCCACTGCACTTCGTTGAAGAAAGCCAAGGCCCAGGATCTGTATTGCGAAGCACGTGCTTTATCATGTGATTCCAAGCGGGCAATGATATCCAAAGCTTTGGACTGTGTGTGGGACTGAGAGGAAAACTGAATTTCGCCCAACTGTCGAGTTTCGTTTTCGTGCAGATCAAGAACCACAGGTTTTTTGCCAACACAGGCCAGGACAAAGCCGGCATTGCCGCGATCATACCAATTGTTGGCCTGAGCGCAGAGGGCGCCAAATACAGTCGCAACAACAAGAAGCAGATTTATACGTTTCATTTTCTAACCTTTGTTACAGGCACAAGTTGAACATTCAGATTGTAAACATCGGTCTTAGGTCCCTGGGTCAAAAGGGTCGCCATTTTCCTGCGGAAGTTTTTAATCAGACGTTTTGCTTCCGGAATCTTTTTTCGATTCATGGGGAAGGTGATGGAAGTGATGTCCCGGTATTCCAAAGGAATGCGGTCCATGGAATCCAGAACCTGCACCAGCGTTTGCTTGTGAGAGCGGCGCAAAGACTCGGAAGGAATGTTGTTGGTGGTTTCCAGTTGTTTGTGAGTGACAAGGAATTTACCACCTGACACTTCCAGCAAACCCACGCGGCAAAGACGTTCAATGGCAGCATGAGCCACTTCGACGGGGATATTCAGACGATCGGCAATCCATTCAGCATTTGGCTGGAATGTTTTCACCGGCACCAGAGCCAGGATGGCGAAGTGATACCAGTCACTGATGACAGCGAATTCATCTTCTCGCAGTTGTACTTCCGGCTGCAGTGTTTTGATTTTACGCTTGTCGAACTCGATAAGGCCCTTAAGGTGTTCAAACTCTGAATCGGGCAACCCGAGTCCTTTGATGATCTGCTTGCCGATGGACATAGTCATGATGCGACGGCCATTGATGTAGTCGCTCAGGCGGCTGGAGGGGATACCTAAAATTCGGGCAAATTGAGCATTGGTGAGTTCCGGCGCGGTGTTGCGTCGTCTCTGGTATTCGTTCAATAAGAACTCGGATGTCTTGTTCATTTGAGGGTATATCGCTTATGCCTTCCGGGGGTGTCAAAGGCCAAATGGGTGCCCTCAAACCAGAGAGGCATTCGCATTGGTAATTACCAACTTTTCACGCGAAAAAGCATTGCCGCCTTGAAAAGGACGAAAATATTTCACGCAGAATGGCGGCTTTTGGACTGGATTTAGGTAGGGAAAGTGGGCTCGGAAAAGTGTCAGAAAGGGTGTTTTTCGCGACCAAAATCCAGCAAAAAAAACAAAATAGAATGTGCCCAAAAATCACCATGATATCCTAATCAAAAGGACACTTTTAATTATGAGAAAAATCTTAGGTGGGGCCGGGCTTTTTGCGTTTTGTTTTCTGGCAGGCTATGGCTTATTAAAGTCCAATACAGATGAACTTCAAATCAATCGTGATCCCGCAGCCGTGAGGAATAGTTTTGATTTTTCTCACCTCAGTGGGGAAAAGCTTCAAGAGGCGGTGAAGCAAAGACTGTTAACCGGTTTGGAAATCAAGAAGAGCGCACAAGGGGCAGGCATTGCCTTGGGTCACTTTGTGTATGTCGATGAGCGCGGCAGCAAAAAGCTGGCTTGTCAGGAATTTCAAAAGGTCTTCCTGAACTTCGAGGCTGAAGGTGTTTCTATTGGTGGCGACAAACCGCAAATGGAAGTGGAAGGTCGATGTGATTTCTCTGAAGATATGTCCCGGATAAATGCTTTGTATGTGCCGGTGGCCCGTATCCTTGGGGAGCGTCCCGGCGATGGAGAATTCCAATTCAACGAGGGTCCCAAAGTGACAGTTCGTTTTACCAATCTTCCCGATGACTGGCCTCGCACTTGGTTGTTGAAGTCCGTGAAGTTGGTCAATGAAAGCGCTTCCGAGGCGTTGGTCGTTGAAGGTCCCGAGGTTGCCCAAACTCTGGGGCATCCGGTCGTCTTTAGCTGGTAATATAAAATTAGAATCGTTTGGTTAAAAAAAATCCCCCATGCTGAAACAGCCTGGGGGATTTTTGTTTTTAGCTCAGGTGAGACTAAGTGTACTGCTTCGCAATTTCAACGAAAGTACGAATCATTGCACCGGAAGCACCTTTTTTAGGGCAATAAGGCAAACGGTTGCCTACAGCCCAGCCAGTGCCCGCGATATCGAAGTGCGCCCAAGGAATGCCTTCGCCCACGAACTGCTCAAGGAAGGCGGCTGCCGTTGCAGAACCTGCGCCTTTACCGGAAGAGATGTTGGAAAGGTCTGCATAGGTGCCCTTCATGTCTTTTACGTGGAAGTCCGTCAAAGGCATGTTCCAAACCCATTCACCGGATTGAACAGCGGCTTTTTCAACTTTCGTTTTCAAAGCAGAGTTGCGAGTGAAGTAACCAGTGTGAGTGTTACCCAAAGCAATCACCATGGCGCCTGTCAAAGTGGCAGCATCGACGATCACTTGTGGCTCAAGCTCAGTAGCGTAAGAAAGAGCATCAGCCAGGATCAGGCGACCTTCTGCATCCGTGTTGTTAACTTCGAATGTTTTGCCATTGCGAGCAGTGTGAACGTCGCCTGGTTTTGTCGCAGAACCGTTGATCAGATTTTCAGTGGATGCCACAAGGCCTACGGCGTTGATTTTCAATTTCAATTTTGCGATCGCAAGCAGGGTGCCGATAACGTTCGCGCCTCCGCACATGTCGAACTTCATTTCTTCCATGCCAGCGCCTGGCTTGATAGAAATACCACCGCAGTCAAAGGTCAGACCTTTACCCACGAAGCACACTGGCTTTTTGGAAGCCGCAGCCCCTTTGTATTCCATGATGATGAAGCGAGGCTCTTGATCAGAACCGTTGGAAACGCCCAGAAGGCCGCCCATTTTTTCTTTTTTAATACGAGCTTTGTCCCAAACAGTCACTTTCAGATTGGCAATGCCTTTGGCACCTTCAACTGCAGAGTCTGCCAGGATCGTCGGAGTCATCAGATTGCCTGGCATATCGCCCAAGCGGCGGGAGAAATTCACCACAGAGCCCAGGATTGTGCCTTCGTTGAAAGCAGCTTTGACGGCTTTGTCGTTACCCAATTTGGAAGCAACATGCACGTTGATTTCTTTAGTGTCTTTTTTGCCGGACATCAATTCGTTGAAAACGTAGGAAGTCAGGATCAGACCTTCTGCGGTTGCTTTTGCAAAGTCAGCAGCGTCTTTTTTGCCGGAAGCAATGCCATCGAAATGAACAGCGGCTTCAGTCACGTTCAAACCTTTGATTGCTTCATAAGCAGAAGCCATGGATTGGCGAACGGATTCGTGAGTGATTTCGTTTTCTTTGCCAAGACCCACCACGATGATGTGGCGGAAGCCCTTGAAGCTGAATTCACGGAAAACAACCGCTTCTTGGTGTTTGCCTGTGATTGTTTTTTCTTCCAAAGATGGAAGCAAAGCTTTGTGAAGCTCAGAATGAGTCACTTTTGCGAGCTTGTCTTTTTGAGAAGAAGACTTGGAAAACACGACCAAAGCCGGGCAGGTCAATGTGTCGATGTCTTTGTTGAGCAAGTTGAAAGCCATAAAAACCCCTTAAAATTATTCGGTTTTGTTGTGCGTTACTAGATGTAGCACAGCAGTTTTAAGGGTCAAAGGCTTTTTGATAAAGTCCTGCGCCAGTATTCCGATAGGTAGCACAGAATGACACCTCAATCACAACCACAGGAGACAGCAGTGGCACTCATTCCTTACGTCATCGAGCAAACCTCAAAGGGTGAAAGATCCTATGACATCTACTCCCGACTACTTAAAGACCGTATCGTGATTCTGGGTACGGCAGTGACAGACGAGGTGGCCAACGCTATCATCGCACAGTTCCTGTTCCTGGAAGTGGACAACCCTGAAAAGCCGATCCATTTGTATATCAATTCCCCCGGGGGCAGCGTGTCTGCGGGCCTGGCGATCTACGACATTATGCAGTTCGTAAAATGTGACGTGGCGACCTACTGTATGGGGATGGCTGCGAGCATGGGTTCGTTGTTGCTGACGGCGGGAACAAAGGGCATGCGTTACAGCCTGCCGAACACTCGCATCATGATCCACCAACCATTGTTGTCCGGTGGCGGTTTGTCCGGTCAGGTCACTGATATCGAAATCCACGCGAAAGAACTGGTTAAGACAAAAGAGAAATTGACTCGTATCTATGAGACACACACTGGCAAAGATTACGAGACCTTGAGAGCAGCTATGGAACGCGATAACTTCATGGATCCATATCAGGCGAAGGAATTCGGTTTGCTTGACCATGTGGTTGAATCCCGTAAGGCAAAAAAAGGATAAGAGCAGATGACGACGAAAGATACCAACGGTGCTTTGAGATGCAGTTTCTGTGGCAAGGGCCAAAAAGAGGTCAAGAAATTGATCGCCGGTCCTGGCGTCTATATCTGCGACGAGTGTATTGATCTTTGCAATGACATCATTGACGAGGAAAAGGAAAGAGAGACGGCGGTCAAGGGGACCTTCAAAGTTCCAAAACCAGCCGATATCAAAACTTACCTTGATGACTATGTGATCGGTCAGACACAGGCCAAGAAAACTCTGGCGGTAGCGGTTCACAATCACTACAAGCGTGTGAACGCGATGGCTCAGGGTAAAAAGTCCACTGACGTTGAAATGCAAAAATCCAACATTCTTCTGATTGGTCCGACAGGTTCCGGTAAGACATTGTTGGCTCAGACAATTGCCAAGGTTTTGAATGTGCCATTTGCGATGGCTGATGCGACGACTTTGACGGAAGCCGGTTATGTCGGTGAAGACGTTGAAAACGTGGTGTTGAACCTGCTTCAGGCTTCTGACTATGACGTGGAAAAAGCGCAAAAAGGCGTAATCTACGTGGACGAGATCGACAAGATCTCCAGAAAGTCTGAAAACCCATCCATCACACGTGACGTGAGTGGTGAGGGTGTGCAGCAGGCGTTGCTGAAAATCCTCGAAGGGACTGTGGCGAATCTGCCTCCAAAGGGCGGTCGTAAACATCCTCAGCAGGAATTCATCCAGGTGGATACGACGAACATCCTTTTCATCGTGGGTGGGGCGTTCGTAGGCTTGGATAAGATCATCGAACAAAGAACGACGAACAAAACCATGGGTATCGCGGCGGACATCCGCACGTCCGAAGAAGTGGAAAAGAGCGCCAATCTGCTTTCCAAAGTGGAGCCGGATGACCTTTCCAAGTTCGGTTTGATCCCGGAGTTCATCGGTCGTTTGCCGGCGATTGCGGTTCTGGCCCCATTGGATGAAGAAGCTTTGCTCGACATCCTGGTGCGTCCTAAGAATGCGATCATCAAGCAATACCAGAAGCTGTTCAGCTATGAAGGTGTTGAGTTGAAGTTCACGGACAAAGCTTTGCGTGCAGTGGCTCAGATGGCTCTGAAACGTAAAACCGGTGCCCGTGGTCTGCGTGGTGTGATCGAAACAGCGATGCTGGATGTGATGTACGACATTCCTTCCAAAACAAATGTGAAGGAAGTGGTCATCGATGAAAACGTGATTAACGAAGGCGCTCAGCCGATGCTTGTCTATAAAACGGATGAGGAAATTCAGGCTGAAGAGGAAGCAAAAAAGAAAAGCTCTGCATAGGACAGAGCTTTTTGGAAGAAAAGAAATTCAGAAGCCTCAGGGGAACCTGGGGCTTTTTTTATTGTTCGGAAAGATTCAGATCCTGGCGCACAGCTTCGCCCAGTCGGTGAAAGTCCACGGGTTTGCTCAGGAAGCGGGTGGCCCCCAAAGATTCGGCTTTAGTGCGGAACTCAGAGGACTCATAGGCGCTGACCATGTAAAAGGGCATCTGCAAGTGCATTCCATGAACCTCTTTGAGGAGCTCAAAGCCATCCATGCCGGGCATATTGATGTCGGAAAGAATCAGATCCACTTGCTGATTTGCAGGGTTTTTAAGGTAATCCAGACAATCCTGTGCGTTCAGGAACGATACCAGGTTCAATTCACCCCAATGGGCGAACAACTTTTTGAACTTCAGCTTGTAAAGCAGATGTGTGTCTGCCTCATCGTCGACTATCACAATATGGATCATGAATTCGGTCTCTCGTGTATAAGGGGCAGGGACATGATAAATTCTGTCCATTGCCCGAACTCGCTGTTGTATTTTAAAGTGCCGCCGTGTTTCTGGGCAATATTAAACGCAACAGTCAGTCCGAGTCCAGCCCCTTCACCGGCCGATTTTGTCGTTAGGAAAGGATCAAAGATTTTTTCACCCAAAATTGTCGGGATCCCCACACCATTGTCGCGGATGATGATTTCAACAGAATCACCGCGGACGACTGTGGACAATATGAGTTCCGGCTCAAAGTTCTTATTGCTGCGAACTTTCTTTTCCAAGGCATGAATAGAGTTGTCGATAATGTTGGAAAGCGCCCGCAGCAGGGATGCCGTATAGACCGGCACGTGAATGGATTCACCCAGGCGGTAGGTGACCTTTGGGGGCACATAGCTGGATCCCAGTGATCGAGTCGTGATTGTATCCTGATAGGCTTTCTTGACGACTTCGTTCAGATCCGCCGTTTCCAGTACATCACTGTCATAACCCGAAAGAATTTGCATCGAGCGCACGATCTGATCGATGCGTTGGCTGTGTTTTAGGATCACACGGCTGATCTCTCTGATTTCTTCCAGATTTTCAGAGTCCGTCAGAAGTTCGGAGAAGTTCAAAACAAAGTTCAGGGGGTTGCGAATCTCGTGTGCCACGCTGGCCGTCAGGCTTCCCAACGAGGCCAGGCGCTCCTGGGCGACCAAAGTGGCCTGCATGCGCTTGATCTGCAGCATGGCCTTTTCAAGGCTTTCATTCTTGGTCGTCAACTGGCGGGTTCTTTCCGCCACTTTTTGTTCCAAGGCCTGATTCAAACTTTCAAGTTTTTGATTGGCCTCTAATAGCTCAGATCGGAACAGATTGATGGATTCGACCAAAACATCCAGCTCATCCTGTCCTTTGTGCGGTCGGCGTTTCAGCTCCAGATCTTTGGCGTCACGCCCACGATTCTCACTCAAGTATCCGGCAATATGCTGGATATGAACGACCAGAATGCGGTTGAAGATGAAGTACAGGAACAATACCACGACCGCGGTTTTAGCAGCCTGACGAACGAAGATCCAAATCGCTTCCTGGAAGTATTTTTCACGCAGGCTTTTGACGTCCAACTCGACATCCAACGCACCCAGAACCTCGTTGGTGTTTTTGTGATAGATATCAAAGCGTTTGTGACTTTCTTCGGTCGGATCAGATTTCCCAGTTTCATAGATGGTTTTATTGTCAGCCACCAGACGCAGATAACTTACACCTTGAAGGCGACCCAGACCATCAAGCTGGATCTCCAGAAGTCGAGTGTCATATGACCACAGATGTTCGGCCATAGAATCCAGGTACGAGTTCTTGATGATGGTAAAATTGTTCTGCAACTTATCAAAATCTCTTTGATAGTCCATGATAAGTTGGAATGCGGTAAGAATCAGTGTCGCAAACGAGCTGACCGCCCAAGTCGCTATAAGGAGCTTGAGGGAAAGCGAGTTGGTGCTTAACCATCTTTTGCTGTCTCTGGGTGTCACATAGCACTTATCGAACCAAATGGACTAAAAGGGTATCAAAATGTTGGGCCCTGGAATTACAATTAGGAAAGATTCTCAATTTCCAACACTTATTAGAATAATTATCGGTTAGCATTAGGTGTGCTTATGATGCCTATTTTAAGGGCAAATTGGACTCGCTGCCAGGACCAGAAGTCATTTTTTCTGCAATATATTTACTTCCCAGCAATCATACACATCGTTAGACTGAGTATAAGAATTTGCTCATGGTTTGAGATGGATCTTTTAACCGAAGCAGATTTGGTTCGGTTCTAAGTAGGAGCGAGCCTGCTCGTTAACCCACAGGGAGGGAGAGGATATGAGCGAGGGAAAAGTACAACAACTACCACTTTTGCCCCTAAGAGACCTCATCATTTTTCCGCATATGATGATGCCTTTGTTTGTCGGTCGTGAAAAGAGCATCAACGCTCTTGAAGAGGCGATGAGCAAACAAACCGACATCGTTTTGGCCGCTCAAAAAGACGCCAAAACCAATAATCCCGAACCCAAAGACATCTTTGCTATCGGTACTGTTGGAACGATCATCCAATTACTTCGTTTGCCTGACGGAACTGTGAAAGTTCTGGTGGAAGGTAAACGTCGTGTAAAGATTAAGAATTTCGTAAACAACGACAACTTCTTCACAGTGGCTGTTGAGGCCCTTGATGAAGATCCTACGAATATCGTTGAAGCGCAGGCCTTGGTTCGCTCCGTTAAAGGAACGTTCGAGACCTACGTGAAACTGAACAAGCGTATCCCACCAGAGATTTTGATGCGTGTTTCCACCATCGAAAATCCGGGTGAGCTTGCGGATATCATCGTCGCTCAATTGAATCTGAAACTGGAAGACAAGCAAACTGTATTGGAGATCATAGATCCTTCCAAACGTCTGGAACACCTTCTGAACCTGATGACGGGCGAGATCGAAATCCTTGAAGTGGAAAAGAAGATCCGCACGCGCGTGAAGAAACAGATGGAGCGCTCTCAGAAAGAGTACTATCTGAATGAACAAATGCAGGCGATCCAGAAGGAACTTGGCGAAAAAGACGACTACCAGGCAGAGCTTCAAGATCTTGAGATCAAAACCAAGAACAAGAAGATGAGCCAGGAAGCCAAAGACAAGGTCATGAAAGAGATTAAAAAGCTCAAAATGATGTCACCGATGTCTGCGGAAGCGACTGTGGTTCGCAACTACATCGACTGGGTTCTGTCTTTGCCATGGGCTGATTACACAGAAGAAAAACATGACATCAAAAATGCCCAGCGCATTCTTGATGAAGACCACTGGGGTCTGGAAAAAGTCAAAGACCGTATCTTGGAATACCTGGCAGTCTTGTCGATTTCCAAAGATATGAAGGGGCCGATCCTTTGTTTGGCAGGTCCTCCAGGGGTGGGTAAAACTTCCTTGGCAAGATCCATCGCGGAATCTTTGAATCGTCCGTTTGCGCGTATCTCTTTGGGTGGCGTGCGTGACGAAGCGGAAATTCGCGGTCACAGAAAAACCTACGTGGGTGCGATGCCAGGTAAAATCCTGCAAGCGCTTCGTAAGGTGGACAAAGGTAATCCACTGGTTCTTCTGGATGAAATCGACAAAATGGCCAATGACTTCAGAGGTGACCCGGCGGCGGCGATGCTTGAGGTTTTGGACCCTGAGCAGAACAGCAATTTCCAGGATCACTACCTGGAGCTTGAATACGACCTTTCTAAAGTGATGTTTATCGCGACAGCGAACTCCTTGCACACGATTCCAAGACCTCTTTTGGATCGTATGGAGATCATCAATCTTGAAGGTTATATCGAGCAGGAGAAATTCCACATTGCGAAGAACTATCTGGTTCCGAAGCAGTTGGAAAACCACGGCTTGAAAGACTACAAAGTCACCATCAAGGATGACACCATCCGCGATGTGATCCGCTACTACACTCGTGAAGCGGGCGTTCGTAACCTGGAAAGACAGTTTGCCAACGTGGCTCGTAAAGTCGCCAAAGACATCGTGATGAACGAAACTTTGGAAACATTCAAAGCCGAAGCTAAAACAGATAAAAAAGCTGTGGCTGCCAAAAAAGGCGGCAAAACAGCGAAGACCTCCACGAAGAAGAACGAAGGTTATGTGGTTACTCCGCAGAAGCTGGTCGAGCTTCTGGGGCCGCACAAGTACAAGTTCGGTATGATCGAGACTGAAAACGAAATCGGTCTGACGAACGGTATGGCTTGGACGGAAGTGGGCGGTGACCTTCTGGCTGTCGAGGTGAGCGTGGTGCCTGGTAAAGGCAAGTTCACTGTGACGGGTCAGCTGGGTGACGTGATGAAAGAATCCTGTGCGGCGGCGATGAGCTATGTTCGATCCAGAGGTCCTTTGTTCGGTTTGGACAAAGAATACTTCTCGAACATCGACGTGCACATCCACTTGCCAGAGGGTGCAGTTCCTAAGGACGGTCCTTCTGCAGGTATCGCACTGACGACTTCCATCGTGTCAGCGATCATGAAAGTCCCTGTGAAGCGCACGGTGGCGATGACGGGTGAAGTTTCATTGCGTGGACGTGTGATGGCCATCGGTGGTCTGAAAGAGAAGATCCTTGCTGCTCACCGCGGTGGCATCAAGCTGATCATCTGCCCTAAGGAGAACGAAAAAGATCTGAAGGACATCCCTAAGGATGTCATGAAGGATCTGAAAGTGATCCTGGTGGACCATGTGGATCAGGTTCTGATCAATGCTCTGGACATCAAGTCTCCAAAAGAATTGTTCAAGATTCAAAAGGAGCGCGAGTTCGGAATCAAAGCTCAGTACACGGGTCAGTCGGTACACCACCACTAAGAGTGGTTGGAAATTAAAGATTGAAAGTTTGACGAGATTCGAATGCAAAAGGGCCGGTAGAAATACCGGCCCTTTGCTTTTGAAGTGACTGTAGGTTTAGCGTTTGTCGATCAGGTCGCGCAGGTCTTTGGCGTTGATGTTGCGTTTGCAGTACAGGGATTTAGCGTTTTTGTAGCCTTGATAATCAACGGCATTGCGGCTGGTGTAGGGGACAGAGCCGTATTCCTGCAAAGAGGTCATGCCGCGCCGATATTGGACGGTTTGAATGTCGCGATAGTTGCTGTCTAATACCGAGAGAATAAATCCATCGCCGTCCCTTTTCATATCCACCACCAGCCAGGCGTGGGCCATGATGCCTTCGATTTGCAGCATTTGATAGGCCACCCGACCGCTGCGCACTTCGCTGTAAAGATTGTTCATCATGCTTTCAAGCTGCTGGGCCGGCACGGAATGCTTCCCTGTGACTCCACGAACCCAACCAAACAGAATGCCACCATCGACGATTTGGCCGGCGTTCAGCTCAGTCTGAATTTGATCTCGGTGAACGGCAGAAAACTCTTCCAGATTTCTAAACCCTGGGATATCAACCACACCCCGGTTGGCAGAAATGTCCTTGATAATCTGAAGGGCTTCCGAGCGTGTGGGGCGAGGCAGCTCCGGGCGATAGATTGCCAGATACGTGGCGTTTCGTGTGAACATCGAGTGCCACCAGCACACGCCCTGACCGCCGATGCCCCCTTGATTTACAAAGGCCAGATGATTCTCTGTCTTCATCAAAAGGTCTTTATAGTCTTGGCTGTTCATCGCACAGTATTCTTTTTTGGAGGTGGGCGCTTCTTTGGCCTCCGTTGGGGAAGTCCAAAGACTGGAAACAGTGAGAATGGCAGATGTGATACGTGCGATATTCTGTAATCTCATGGAACACTCCTTACTAGTTGAATTCGGCTGTGTAGGGAGCAAATCAGATGCCGTCATAAAAATGAAAAAGCCCTCACTCTGTTTGAGGAGGGCTTTGCAGGGCTGTCGATATTCTGGTCAGGGACTATTTAGGCCGGGTCACACAGCGGAAGCCGATGTTGTTCATTTTCAGATTCCACGACGCTGGGGCTTGCAGATCATCAGCCGTGATGTCGCCGATGTTCGCGGCAAAGATGCCCGTCACTCCTTTGGAGTGGATGCAGACGGCGCCTCCACGAATGACTTTTCCGGTGCTGCCCCCGAACAGATTCCCCATGTAGGTGTCTTTCTTTCCGGCGTCGGTCATGCCGGTGAAATCAAAGAGCTGCTGGGAGCCAGGTTTTACGTCCCAATTGTTGTTGTGATACCGACGGCCGTAGTGGCTGGAAAGATCCGGCGTGTACGAGCTTCCATAGATCGTGTCACTGACCCATTCCCAGGCATTGCCACCGAAATCCCAGATGATCGCGCCGCTATTTAGGACAAACGTTCTGCGCTCTTCGCCTTTTTTCTTGCCGGTGCCATCGTAAGGATTGGTGACGTCCTTGACTTCAACTGGCTCGGTCCAGCCGGAGTAGAATCCTGTGTAAAGTGTGTTGTTCTTTTTGTGATCGACCCAGTTTTCTGCGTTGTCATAGATTTCCAGGGCCGCCGCATTCCACTCGGCATTGGTAGGCAAGCGGTAATCGGCTCCTAAAGCAGCACAAGCTTCTTGTGCGGTGGCTTTGTTTGCCAACCAGGGCTTTCCGGCGGCTTGGGAAACGGCTTTGCCAGAGACCTTTTTCATCTCAAACTTCGCGATACAATAGGCCTCTGTTTTTACGACGGAGTTGGCCGCAACTTTTTCATACCCATCTGGACAAACCCCAATGGGCTCTGGAGTTGGCTCTGGAGTTGGCTCTGGAGTTGGCTCTGGAGTTGGCTCTGGAGTTGGTGTCGGCGCCGGCTCCTCCGGTGTCGGAGCAGGAGCGGGCTCTTCCGGAACTGGCTGCGGAGTCGGCGTTGGACTTGGACTTGGAGCAGGCTCTTCGGGTGTAGGTGTTGGAGCCGGAGTAGGAGCCGGTGTCGGCGCTGGTGCTGGTTCTTCCGGCGTGGGTGGAGTAGGTCCTGGCTCTTCTGGCGCGGGAACAGGTTGTGGTGGCGCTGGAATCGGTGCTGGCGTTGGCTCCTCGGGCACAGGAGTAGGAGCCGGTTCTTCCGGCGCAGGAGCAGGAGCGGGCTCTTCCGGAGTTGGCTCCGGACTAGGTGACTCTGCTGGTGGTGTTGTTTGGGGAGGGTTTTCCGAGGACTGATTGTCTGGCGAGGTTTTCTTTCCCGAAGAAGACTGGGAGCAAGAAGCTAAGAATGTCGTTAAAGCCAGGCAAAGCAAACACACGCGCAGTTTCGGCATTTCGGAGTCCTCACAAGTTGTGGTTTTATATAATCTTCACTGATTTTTGACCTACTTTGGAAAATTCCTTATGTTAAAAGTAAGAACTCGTCTTTGGGCCTCTTTTGTTATAACCCAACCCAGTCATTGGCCGAGAACCGGCTAGGAAGAAAGTATGAGAGAAAATTCGCAAGATCCGGCCCCGCCGATTGAAGTTTCAAAAGATGATCTGAGTGATGCGGCTTTGCGTGGGGTCATCGAAAACTTCATTCAGCGTGAGGGCACGGACTACGGTGTGAATGAAGTGGCCCATGAAACCAAGGTGGAACAGCTGCAAAAGCAGATTGAAAAAGGCCATGTCCGCATTGTTTTTGATCCCAATACAGAATCTGTCACGCTGATGACCGAACAAGAATGGAAGCGCTTCCAGAAGGCCGGAAAACCGCTCTCCTAGCGTTTTTTTCGTCTCTCACACCGCAGAATAATCACTTTGTGTTGCGGGCGCTCATTACATTCCTGAAATCAATTCTCAGTATGCCTATTTTGTGAGCAACCGTCCGCGTCTTGCATTGACGTATTCCTGACAATCTGTAAAAACCTGTCCCCTGCGAGTAATTTGTTTTTTGTTTTGGAGTTTTAGGAACTTATGAACCCAACTGATCGTGCTTTCGAGCTCGGCAAGCTTTATTACGACCGAGGAGAGTTCACGCCTGCCGTGGACAATCTTCAGGAAGCGACAAAAGCTTTCTTTGCCGAGAAGAATTTCTCTCAATACTTGAAGTGCATCAATCTGCTTCTGCGCATCTATGCTGAGCGCGAGCAATTTGAAGAAATCAACCTGGCCAAAGAAAAGCTTCAGGATCTGGTTCTTAAAGAGGGCTTTGAGCTTAATTCCAAAACTTACTACACACTCGCAGTTTGTGCTTCCTACAAAGGCCAGATCGACACCGCTATGGACTATCTCCAAAAGGCCCTGGCGATCGCTCTTGCATCCGACAACAAAGAAGATATCTGTCACGCGATTTTTGGTTTGGCGATGTGCTATTCACATCCGTCCTCTGCGCGCTATTCCGATGCTTTGAAAGAGATCTACAATCTTCAGGTCTTCTTCCAGGTTTACCAGATGCCGGATCTTCAGGCGTCTTCTTTGTTCCTGAATGCTGACATCTTGAAGCAGATGAAAAAGTACGACGAAGCCATCGAGGTTTTGTGGAAGGCTTACGACATCGTTCGTGAGACTCGTAACGTGGTTATGTCCAACTACCTGATGGGTGCCTTGGCCGACACGTACTTTGAAATCGGCGACAAGGACATGGCCCGCACATACATCACTTTGGCGCAAAGATCTGTTGACGGTGAAAACCACAAACGTCTGGCACGCATGGTGAAGAATCTTGCCGAAAAAATCGGCGGCGAGACTCAAACTAATTTCGACCTCATATTTGATGAAGCCAATCACTCGGTTATCGAGAAAAAATTGGGTCGCATTGACTTCAAAAATCAATTCATCCTGTTGGATTTGCTGCGTTTGTTCGTGCAAAATCAGGGGCAGATCTATTCCAAGGAATTCTTGGTTGAGAATGTGTGGAAGCAGCCGTATGATCCTGCCATCCACGACAATAAGATTTACGTGACCATCAAACGTCTGCGTAAGCTGATTGAGCCGGATTATGAAAAGCCTAAGTATATCTTTAGAGCCAAAAATGGATATTACATGAATAAAGCGGCTCGAGTTCATTTCGAGCACTAGGGGGGATTCATGTTGAGCAAAATTTTAATCGCAACTTTGGTGACTTTATCCAGCATGGCTTACTCTGTAGGGGCTCATGCCAAAGTCGAAGAACATATCATGCCAGCCAGTGACGACCGTTGGGTTCCATGGCCGTTCCACTTGGCACAGCCATTCCCATGGCAAGACATCCAGGGTATCTGGAAAGTCGAGCAAGGGGACTACGTTTCCTACTTCGCCTTGAAGGTGGTTCGTCAGAAGTCCACGGGTGTTCGTCAGCTTCAGGTGAAGCAGTTTGACGGTGAAACCTGCAAAGTCCTGGCGACAGGGGTGGGCCATGAGAATCATTTGAAGGTTTTGGCGCAAATGACCAGCAAGGGTGGGGCTATTTACCGCGTTCAAATGACGGCCATCAGCCAAAAAGATTCCCCGGTACCGCCGCTGCAGGGCATGCCTATGGACGAAGTTATGGTCCTTTCCATCGGCACTTTGGAGCGTGGGGGTACGGATGAAATGGTTCACATGCAAACTGTGAAGATTTCAGCCACCTTGAGCCAAAGAATCTGCATCGAGGACATAAAAAAATAGCATTTTATTAAAAAAGATATTGCTTAAGGGACGGACCATTGCTAGAAATGGTCCTCTCAAGACGATAGGGAATTAGCTCAGTTGGTAGAGCGCCACCCTTACAAGGTGGATGTCGTCGGTTCGAATCCGGCATTCCCTACCAAACTTCTTCTAGGAAGTTTAAATCAACCACCCACGAGGTGGTTTTTTTATTTGTCCTTCTTCCTCCATCAAAATTGAAACGGCGCCTTATGGCTGCGTTCTATTTCCTCTGATGGTCGGCTTCTGCGGAGCAGATATCCAAATAAATCTTTACCATTTTATCTATATCCACCTTTTTAAGAAGGGCGGCATATTGAGTTTCAATTTCTTTCTTCTTACTCATCAGCTTGGATTTTTTGGCAATAGCAAAATAGATTTCTCTTTCGGGGAAGGGGGTGTCCATATATGAAATCACTTTGGACTTCTTGATATAGCACAGCCCTGCATTTAGGCCGTAGACAGTGTATTGAACTCGGTTCGCCTCTAATAGTTTAAAAACAGATTCGATATCGGGGACTTCATACAGTTTCTTTTTGTAGTTGATATTCTTTTCGGCCAGATAGTCTTTAAATAACCCGATTCCTGCATCACCAATTAAACCTGCTCCGGGTCTGTCATAAAGATCCTGAATTGATTTTATTCCCGCATCTTTACGAAAAAAAATAACAACCTTGTCCTTCAAATAAGGAGGCTCAAGATAATCGAGATAGGCCAGTCTTTCATTTGTCTTGTGCTGCCCGATTAAAAAATCAACGTGGCCGTCTTCTGCCAACTTCTGAACCCGTTTCCAGGGGCCTGAATAACTGACCCTTTAGTCGAACTTCAAGCTTTTGAATAGCTGATGAGCCAGGTCTACCCCCACGCCCTCTAAGGCGGTAGCGCTTTTCTGCCACGATACGGGCGGATATGACGGGCTGCCTGTGATCCTATACGGCTGAGCATAGGCATTTATGCTTAAGCAGAGACAAAGAAAGCACAGGGTTTTGATCATAAGTTAATTTATGTTCAGAACCCTACAGAGGCTATCTAAATTAGCTCTTTGTGATTTTTATGGATTTCCAGTTTGGTGTTTAACACCTGACTTTATTTCTCGCGACAAGTGATCGTCGTGCTGCGACCTTGCAAGTTGACTTTAAACGACTTGCCGCTGGTTGAATTCAGCATGGTTGAGGCATTCGCAGTCAGGTCGTCATTGATGTGAGAGTTAAAGTAGGCATACTGATTCCAGACTTTACGACTTGGCATCCACGAACCTGCGGTGGCGGGCTTGAAGACGCGAAGGCCTGTGATGGTTTGGGCGATCTCTTTTTCTGCATCTACTTTGTACAGACCTCTCACGCCATAGTTGTTGGCCACCGCCACCAATTCTGCATAGCCATCGCCGTTCACGTCGGCCACCACTGGATATTCACGTAAAGTACCTGAAGGGTTGATGGTTGACCAAACAACTTTCAGGTCGCCGGATTTGTCCATTTCGTAGATACGCAGGAATTGTTCGTCGCCATAGATGATTTCCGGTTTGCCATCGCCATTGAAGTCGAAAGAGGTGATGCCCGTAACCAAAGAGCTGCAGTCCTGGGTCACGCTTCCAGCGATTTTATTTCCATAGTTATCAAAGATAGTCAGTGATTTCCCTGTCGCAATGGCGATCTCCAAAGTGTCTGACTTACCATCAAAATCGCCAATCGAAGCCTGGCCGCCGCCAATAACGGGTCGCTTTTGGGCGTCCAGCCTACAGATAAGATCAGAATGTTCTGCCAATGCTTTGTCAGAAAGAATTTCTCCGGTAAGACCATTATAGATCGTCAGATAGCCACCACCCGTGACAACGACTTCAAGCTCTGCTGTTTCTGGCATCAAATCAGCGGAAGCCGGGGTGCCCGTGCGTTTGAAGGACCAAAGCTTTTTGCCTGTCTCGTCGTATACAGCGGTGTTGCTCACGATATAAGGTGCACTGCCTTTTATTGTGCTCAGGCTGGTTGCATAGGTGTCACAGGAAGTTGTCTGCTCATCCAAACGGAAAGAGAAAGAGGGTTTTTTCGAAGCATCTTCAGAGACAATGTAATTACCGGCAATGATTGAAGATCCAGCCTGACTCGAAAATTGAGCTCCGGCAAAACCACCTTTGCATCCACCCAGCGCCGTCGGCAAAGCCAGAGTCCAGCGCAGAGAACCATCATTGTTAAGGGCAACCATGGAGTTCTTCTTCTGTTGAAGATAGAAAATCTCAGGACGGCCGTCGCGATCAATATCCAATAGTAGAGGGGATGTCGAAGCATAAGGGCGAATACTGTCCTCTGAAGCGCTCCATTTGGTTTCACCTGTGCGACCGTTGATCACACGCAAGATGCCGTCGCTTTCATAGGCCCCATCTTTAAATGTGACGAATAGAATTTCTGGAGTGCCGTCGCCATCCAGATCTCCCACAACAGGAGCAGCCATGACTTGTTTGTATTCCGGAAGCAAACTGGCTTCGGGGTCCCACGCATAGTCCAGAGTGGGTTTGACTTCTTCTGTGATCATCTCGCGGCAGATGGGTGCTTCGGGAATTCCGGCTGACTCCAGGGAGGCCATGTCGGCGAACTGAACCTGTTGTGGCGCACAGTTTTGAAAGGTGGTGACCAGAGTGATTGAGCCCAGAATGAAAGCACCATTTTTAAACTTCATTGATTCCCCCGTAATGTTCGTTAAGCAACCTGGGTGCCAGGTTATAAGCATCTGAGTGCATAGGAGCGTCGCTTCTGTTTACATTGTCTAAGGGCTGGTCCTGTTTTAAGAACTACAAGCAATATCAAAAGCTTAAATATGCAGTGAGGAAGAAATGTTGGGAATCCTTTTACAGGACCCCGGCGGATGTCTTGGCTTGAGACAAACTTGAGGCCTCCAAAAGTTGCGGCCAAAAATTAGATAAAAATTATGGGGACAGAAAATAAATAGATTTCCTCTATCGATCATTAGGGAGAATCAATTTTACATTCTATAGAGGTTTGCAAACACTAGAGAGGCCAAACAACCGATTTTATAATCACAAAGGAGAACATCAGTGTTGCAAAAACCGCTTATGGGCGCCGCTCTTATCGCACTCAGCCTTCACGCTGGGTCTGCATTTGCAGCGTCCTCAGATAAAAATGTCAATGTTCAGCAAGCTCCAACCAATAAGTTCTGGTGGCCTGAGCGTCTGGATCTGGCTCCTCTTCGTCAACACTCCGTTGAATCTGACCCAATGGGGAAGGGCTTTGATTATGCAAAAGAGTTTAATAAATTAAACCTGGAAGAAGTAAAGAAGGACATCGCTAAAGTCCTGACGACGTCTCAGGATTGGTGGCCGGCAGACTATGGTCACTATGGCCCGTTCTTCATTCGTATGGCGTGGCACAGCGCCGGCACTTACAGAGTGGGTGACGGTCGCGGTGGCGCAGGAAGTGGTCAGCAGCGTTTTGAGCCGCTGAACAGTTGGCCTGACAACGTGAATTTGGACAAAGCCCGCCGTCTGCTGTGGCCGGTAAAACAAAAATACGGCAAAAGTCTTTCCTGGGCGGATCTGATGATTCTCACGGGCAACGTGTCTTTAGAATCCATGGGTTTCAAAACCATCGGTTTTGCCGGCGGTCGTGAAGATCAGTGGGAACCGGATGTTGTTTTCTGGGGAGCTGAGAAGAAGTGGATGGGCGATGAACGTCGCAATAAAGAAGGCCGTTTGGACAAGTCGCCAGTGGCGGCGGTGCAGATGGGTCTGATTTACGTGAATCCTGAAGGCCCGAATGGCAATCCGGATCCGATCGCGGCAGCCAAGGACATTCGTGACTCCTTCGGCCGAATGGCGATGGATGATGAAGAGATCGTGGCTTTGATCGCTGGCGGCCACTCTTTCGGTAAGGCGCATGGCGCTCACAGACCGGACAAGTGTGTGGGGGCAGAGCCATCAGCAGCGCCGTTGGAAGAGCAGGGCCTGGGTTGGAAAAACAAATGTGGTACAGGCAGCGGTAAAGACACCGTGAGCAGTGGTCTGGAGGGGGCGTGGACTCCGACGCCGACTCAATTCTCAATGATGTATCTTGCGAACCTCTTCCAGTTTGACTGGGTGAAGACCAAGAGCCCGGCGGGTGCGACGCAGTGGATTCCGAAGGGGGGCGCGGCTGCCAATCAGGTGCCTGATGCTCATGATCCGAATAAACGTCATGCACCGATTATGTTTACGACGGATCTTTCGTTGAAAGAAGATCCTGCCTTCAACAAGATTTCCAAAAAATTCCTGGATAATCCCAAAGAGTTCGAAGCCGCATTTGCGCGAGCGTGGTTCAAGCTGACTCACAGAGACATGGGCCCGCGTGCGCGCTATCAAGGGAAGGATATTCCTAAGGAGATCTTCAAGTGGCAGGATCCAATTCCTGCTGTCAATCATAAGCTTGTGAGTGGCGCTGAGGTGGCACACCTTAAAAAGTTGATCGCAAGTTCGGGTCTTAGCAATTCAGATCTCATCCGCACGGCGTGGGCTTCAGCGGCCTTCTATCGTGGGACGGACAAACGTGGTGGCGCCAATGGAGCGCGCATCATGCTGGCTCCGGCGAAAGACTGGAAAGTGAATGATTCGCAAGAGATCTCTAAAGTCATCGCGAAGCTTCAGGAAATTCAAAAAGGCTTTAACAAGGGCAGCAGAAAAATTTCAATGGCGGATTTGATCGTGCTTGGTGGAGCCGTCGGTGTTGAAAACGCAGCCAAGGCGGGCGGCTATAAGGTGACTGTGCCATTCAAGCCAGGCCGCATGGATGCCACTCAGGAGCAGACAGACGTGGAATCCTTCAGCGTTCTGGAGCCGAAAGCTGATGCTTTCCGTAACTACTACGGCGAAGGAAACTATCTTTCTCCGGCAGAGGCTTTGGTGGATCGTGCGAATATGCTGACCTTGACGGTTCCAGAAATGACGGTGCTGTTGGGAGGTCTGCGTGTTCTGGATGTTAACTCGGGCCATTCAAGACACGGGGTATTTACTCAGAAGCCGGGTGCCTTGAGCGCGGACTTTTTTGTGAACCTGCTGGATATGTCGACGAAGTGGCAAAAATCTTCTGAAGACGGTCTTTATGAAGGTCGCGACAGAAAGACGGATGCTGTGAAGTGGACGGCCACACCGGTGGATCTGATCTTTGGATCTCACTCTGAGCTGCGCTCAATCGCTGAGGTGTATGCTTCCGCCGATAGTAAAGAGAAGTTTGCCAATGACTTCGTTAAGGCCTGGGACAAGGTCATGATGTTGGACCGTTTTGATCTGAAATAAATGGTTTTGAGCCGGGCCTCTTCTTGGGAGGCCCGGCTTTCTTCGCAAGGTGTGTAAAAATTTTCTGACGAAATGTTACACAACGCGCAATATATGTTCGATCCCTGTAATCTTTCTGCTAGATAGCTGACCCATCAAAAAGACGAATTTTGCCTCGCTAACGGCAATAATTTCAGATGGGGAGATTTCATGAATCGTATGATGGCTATTTTCGGCCTGCTTTTGGTTGCCACCTTGGCCTCTTTCAATGCTTTTGCGCAATCTCGCTCCGAGCTGGAGCGCCGACTGATGGTTGAGGATTCATACGAGGCTCCTCGCGGTCGTCTGTTCAATGAACAAGCCTATCTTCGCGGCGAAACATACCTGAGCCAGTACACCAATGTGATTGTTATCAACAAGGCGGCGAAAGGGCCTCAGGCGCAGACGTTGCGTCTTTATACAAACCGCCAGCTTCAGCTTTCCACTTATGTTTCCACAGGCCGTGAGGATTTGGAATACATCAGCAAGGTTCGTGGTGTTGTGAACAAGATCTTCAAAGGCACCACGTCTTCTCACTGGAGACACACAACCCGCGGATTCTATGCAATCAAACGCGTTCACGGTTACAACTACCGTTCTGGTGAATCCAAGTTCCAGATGCCTTATGCGATGTTCTTCAATGAAACTCGTGGTTTGGCGATCCATCAGGTGCCGCCGGATCTTTCTGGTGGTGAGGCGGCAGGCGAGGCAATGTTGGGGAAGCGGGCTTCTTCTGGTTGCGTGCGTGTTCACAAGGCTCAGATCCAAACAATCCACCGTGCGGTCACTGCCGCGGGCAAGGGTTCTGTGCCAGTTCTGGATACCCGCACGGGTCAGCCTAAACGTGATGAATACGGCAAAGTTCGCTATGAACAGGGCTACGAAACAATCGTGATTGTTGAGGAATACTAGTATCACGCCACAGGGGAGCGTGGCTTGACCTGCTCCCTAAACGGACATAAAAAGGCTGGGTTATCCCGGCCTTTTTTGTTTTTAGGAGCTTTCCATGAACCTGATTGAAATCGTCAATGTGCCCGATGAAAAACGTGATCACCAATGGGAGATTGATTTCTTCATGTCCGTCACTCAGGGCAACATCAAGCTTTTGGTGGAAACTCCTCAGCAGGGGCCGGATGGCTGGCCTTATCTTTTGGTCGAAACCGGTGAAGACGCCACAGAGCCTGCGAACAAAGTCATGCAGTGGGCAGCGATGAAAGGTGTGGGTTTGGTTGTCAATCCACGCAAATCCTATCCGGATTATGTTTTTACTTACGGCATGCTTTGGAACTTCAAGGAAACCGGTCGTTTCTATCAAGAGGCGGCACAGGCTTCGGTGGGCAGCGTGGAAATGGAAAAAGGTCAGGGCTTGCACGCGGGGCCGCCTTCTCCACAGTATCTTCCGCAGTATGTTCGTAATATTTTAAAAGAATTCTTCCGTGATCAGGGCGTTCTTCGTCCACGCATTCTGGTGATGAGCCCGGATCGTAAGCACTATGATCTGGCATTTTCTTTGGAATCTTTGGGGAATCCTCCAACCAAAGAACATCAGGGCATTGCTGAGGCTCTAAGCTGGTTCCTGCCTCCGCATTATTCTGTGGTGCTGGTCTCTGAAATCGGTCTTCCGACTTTCACGGATCTTTAGTCTTTAGAACTCTTCAGAACGATACCAACAGGCCGGGCGCTCTTTTAACAGAGCGCTGGCGCGGAACGTATCCAGGCGGCATTGGGGACTGGGATAGTCTAACAAGGTTGTCTGAACGATGTCTGTCTCGGCTTTCTCCAGACTGGGAGAGGGATCGTTGTTCGGCAGAACTGTCCACTGCAGCTTTGCTGTGATCAACCCAGCCAGCAGAGCTCGAGGACATATCTGCGGGTTTTGAGCCATGCAAGTCTGCTCCAGCAACATTTCATCTTTGTTTGCGACCTGTTGTGGTGATGAGCTTAGTTGTTGCGCTATTTGATTGAAGCACCCTTGAACAGAGTAATAATCCGCAGCCCCTTCAGCGGAGGCCCAGCTGACATTGCCATGGATGTCGGGGAAATAGGGGGCGCCACCTTTGTGATGACCGACTTCGTGGCAGATCATCAACGTCAAACTGTCCAAGGTCATCGAAGGATGTCGAGCCAAGCCGCCATAGATCACCACCAAGCGGATGTCACTAAAGCGCAGAGCTTGGGCATTGACAGTGTTGTTGGCCCAGCTGCCTTCGAAAATAAGGTCGGAATAATTTTGTGCAAACAGATCCAGTAGTTGATGGAACTGGATTTCAGAGATTTCTTCTTGGGAAGAGGTCTTTTCACTCAAAGCTGCAGCTGGCAGCAGAGCCGGGCACAACGAGTGCCTGATGGCGATGTGAGCGGGCCACAAAATGGTGAGAATAAGAAGGGCCAAAGAAATCTTCATGGGCCGGGATAGTAAACAAAACTCTGGCGGATCGACTATTCAAATGGCGTCTGATTGAAAATATTGCAGGATTCTTGAGTCTTCGAAAAAGAATCGCGGGATCCGAAGATCCCGCGACAAGTGGTTTTGGCAGTGATTTAATCCAGCTCACCCGGACGAGGCAGAAGGTCCATCAGACATTCGCGCCAGTACTCGGGAGCTTCCTCTGAATAGTCAATCGCGACATGGAAACCTTTTTTACCCAGAAGCTGCGTGCGTGTGATCACACCCGAGATTTCCAGATTCATTTCTTCCAGGTGCATAAAGACCCGGTCGCCTATCAGGCAATCCAGATTCAGATTCTTGCGAAGAGCTGACGGAATCAGGTCTTCGCGTTTAATCAGAAGCAAAAGTCCTGTTGAAGAAGCTTCGATGATCTCACTGTTCTTTGCGATTTTGGCAAAGTCATCCAGTGATGTGAGATACGAAATATGAATGGGAGAGACTTCGGTCCTTGGAGCCACTCTGCGGTTGTATTTTGTACTTCCCATCTTTCACCTACCTTGAAACAAACTACATTAGTGTCGGTTATAAGACTCTTCGGCAGGACTCGACCAAAGTTAAGAGGGAATTACAAAAAAGCAGAAGCTCCACTGTGAAATTTGTCTGACAACTCCGCGCCCTTCAGAGGAGGATTTAAACTCTGTGGCGTTCGTAAGAGTGAATGTCTCAGTCTGAGAATCAATATTTTGCCAGTCCCCTATAGAAATCCGTGAAACCACCGACGGTTGCTCGAAGGTTTTAAGCGCTTTAAAACACGCCTCTTTTGCGCACCACAAGGCAGCCGCACTGGGGCTTTGACGGAGTTCTTCGTCGGAAGATACGCGTGCCACGACCTTCTCCTGTACGCGGGAGGTGATTTCTAAGTCCACCCCAATCGGAAACTCGCACAGAGCAAACATGCCCAGGTCGTGGGTGTGAGAGACGGAGTGATACAGTGTTTTGCCTTGAGTGCGTTTTTGGATTTCCGCACGCAAGAGATCCCGGTGGTCGGGATTTTGACTGCCCCAATCCGGATGCGCGAAAATCTGTAAGCTGGGGCAGTGAAGGATCTTTTGGAAGGACTCAATTGTGCTTTCAGAGATAATCATCGGCAGTGAGTCCTTGGGGTGAAAATTAAACAGTGAATTCCGCGGGCCAAGTCACGGGCTTGCCGCTGGTGATATCCATCATGCGATCCAAAGACACTTTGGCCTTCAGGCGCAGGGATTCATCAAGACCCACTTGAGGTTTTGAGGTCTCAAGCGCGTACTTGATCTTTTCCATGGAGTTCATCTTCATGTAAGGGCAGTTGTTGCAAGAGCAACCTGAATCCAAAACAGGAGCTTGGATCAGTTCCACATCCGGACGCAGCTTTTGCATCTGGTGGAAGATCCCGGTCTCGGTAGCTACGATGAACTTCTTCGCCGGATTCTTTTGAACTTCTTCCAACAAGCGGGACGTGGAGCCGATGACAGAAGCATATTGCAATACGGATTCATCACACTCAGGGTGCGCAATCACGACCGCATCTGGGTGCTGGGCAATGAGCTCATACAATTTCTTGGCGTTGAACAGCACGTGCACTTCGCAAGCGCCCGGCCACAACACGAATTCGCGATTGAGTTTTTTAGAAAGCCAACGACCCAGGTGCTGATCCGGCCCAAACAGGATCTTACGATCTTTGGGAATGGATTCGACGATCTGTTGAGCGTTGGAAGAAGTGATGATCACATCAGAGATGGATTTCACTTCCGCGCTGGAATTGATGTAAGTCACCGCAATCCCATCGGGATGCTGACGGCGCCAAGCCAGGTACTTGTCGTAAGGAGCCCCTTTGACCAAAGAACAACTGGCCTCCATATCCGGAACCAGAACTGTTTTGGTAGGGTTGAGGATCTTCACACTTTCAGCCATGAACACAACACCGGCCAGCAGAATCGTGTCCTGTTGAACCTGTTGGCCCATCTTGGCCAGATAGAAGCTGTCACCGACATAGTCCGCGATGTCCTGAATATCACCCTCTTCATAGTAGTGAGCCAGAATAACCGCGTTTTTCTCTTTTTTAAGTCGCTGAATATCAGCAGCAATATCATAAGCCATAATCAACCTCGGGCCTTATTGTAACCCAGATGAACACAGAAAAAGCTCATATAGCACGACAGGCACAAAAAGCAACCCCACAAAGGTCCAACCATGATCCCCACACACCAAGATGAAGTTAGAGCAAATAGCTGGGATGGCTTAAAACAAGTTTTGCCCAAGTTCCACAGCAGCCAATCCCAAAGGGATGGCGTCCGCGAGGACTGTCCGAAGGGCAAAACTTGTTTTAAGCCAGCCCCGCGGTCTTGTTCTAAAGAGTCGTTCCGCCTTTGAGGACGTTGATAATGGATTTGGAGACAGTTTTCAGGGATTCGAAGACGCCACGGCCTTCAGAGGCGCATCCTTCGATTTCAGGAGCATTATAAGGGTTCAGAGCACTTCTTAGCTCTGCCAAGGATGCGACATTCGGCAGATCACGCTTGTTGTATTGCATGATCAAAGGAATCTCACGGATGTCATAGCCTTGTTGTTCCAAGTTTCTCTCAAGATTGCGCAGGGATTCCAGGTTTTCATCCATACGTTCGATTTGAGAGTCCGCCACGAAGATCACGCCATCCAAACCCTTTAGGATCAGCTTGCGGGAAGCATCATAAACCACCTGACCAGGAACAGTGTAAAGGTGGAAGCGGGTTTTAAAGCCACGAATGTCGCCGACGTTCAAAGGCAGGAAGTCAAAGAACAAGGTGCGCTCAATATCCGTGTTCAATGCCACGAGCTTGGATTTTTGATCCTCGGCCGTTTTTTGATAAACCCACTGAATGTTCGTGGTTTTACCGCCCAGGGAAGGGCCGTAATACACGACTTTGCAGTGAATCTCTTTGGCATTGTAGTTAATAAAGGACATTACAGCTCCACTCTGTTTTGCAGGGCACGACCCATAGTTCTATCATCTATGAAATCGATGTCGCTGCCAATAGGAACTCCATGGGCAATGCGAGAAAGTTTCAAACCTTTGCCTTGCAGCTGCTTTGCCAGGTACAAAATCGTGGTGTCGCCCTCAAGATCGGCATCCAATGCGAGGATGACTTCTTTGATAACCGGACCGGTGCCGTTCAAACCATCATCAATACGGTCGATCAGCTCTTTGATTTTCAATTCTTTAGGACCGATGCCTTCCAGCGGGGAAATGGCCCCGTGCAAGACATGGTAGCGACCCCGGAACGCGCCGGAAGATTCAATACGCATGATGTCCGCCGGCTCCTCCACCACGCAGATGGATTCGTCCGAACGGTGCGCATCTTCGCAGTAGCGGCAGATGTCCGTGTCCGTGTAGTTAAAGCATCGAGGGCAGTCATGCACCTCGGCCTTCACACGCAAAAGTGCCTCGCTCAAACGCTCTGGGTATTCGTTCCCTGTGCGTAAGATGAAATAAGCCAGACGCTGAGCAGTCTTGGGCCCGATACCAGGCAGACGGCTCAACTCGTGGACTAATTTTTCAAGGGCAGAGATATGTAACACTCGCTACTCCAGCTTCGGACACCTGTCGGTGCCCTCAGCACTGTGGCCACAGGCCTAGAACATTCCTGGGATATTCAAACCGCCAGTGATTTTTTCCATTTCTTTTGCGGAAGTATCACGAGCTGTTTTAACTGCTTCGTTGACTGCAGACAGGATCATGTCCTGAAGCATTTCCACGTCGCCGGCTTTCAAAACTTCAGCGTCGATGTTCAAAGAAGTGATCATGTGGTTGCCGTTCACTTTTACTTTTACAGCGCCACCGCCAGAAGTTGCTTCGTATTCAGCCTTGGCAAGATCATCCTGGGCTTTTTTCATCTTCATTTGCATTTGGTTGGCTTGTTTCATCAACTGAGCCATTCCGCCGGGCATACCCTTCATAGAATTCTCCTTTTTAGTGGCCGCGTTTATTTAGTTCAACGATGGACTTGATCTGTCCCTTGAACACGGTCTGTGCAGCCTTGACCATGGGGTTTTCGTTGATCTTGTTGCGAAGCTCTTCCTCGGCCAACTGCACTTTTTTCTGCTGGATGGCCTGGGCGGATTCTCCGACCTGATCACGACTCATTAATACCTCAAAAGAATACCCAGCACCCCAGTATGAATCAATAAATCCCTGTAGTTTTTTGCGCACTTGGGCGTCGGCCATTTGGTCTTTCAGGAAGGCCAATTTCACAGGAACGCCCAGGCTGATCAGCTTTCCTTCTTCTTTCACAAAAAGAAGATTTTCGACTTTGGCAGCGAACAAAGCATCGTCCTGACGAAGCAGTTCCACAAAGTTCACCCAGCGTTCTGTGGCAGAAGACCCTGTGGCCAACTTCGGTTTTTCCGCAACTGGCGCGGCTTGGGGGGCTGGGGCAGGTGCCGGAGCACTGGGCGCTGTTGCCGAGGTGGTGGCAGCAGGCTTTTGTGTCGACAGGGATGATACCGCAGGCTTGGCTTTGTTCAAAGCCGCCTTCATGGCCTCCAGTCCTTTGGGACCGTCTAAAACTTTTTGGGCTTCTTCAATGCGATCGTGACCTTTGACTGTGGGGGCTACCGGCGGAACGTAAGGCCGGGCACCACCTGCGCTTTGAGGGGTTGCAGCTCCACCTTGCAACAAGGTCTTCAGGTCCACAAGTTTGGGAGCCGAAGCCATACGAAGCAAAGTCACTTCCAGAACAATACGAGGATCTTGGGCGCGCGGAATGTCGTTGCCACCCTTTAAGGCCATGTCGAAAAGCATGTGGATGTCTTCTTCAGGAAGACGCCCCGCCATTTCGCTTAAGGCTTGCAGTTCAGAGTCAGGCATTTCCAGAATCTGAGACGCTTGCGCTTCGGACACTTTGATCAAAAGCAGGTTGCGAATCATTTCCAGAAGATCTTGCGAAAATAAATGAGGCTCAAAGCCCGCGGCTGCGATCTTTTCAATCACTTTCAAAATCGCCTGAGAATTGCGATCAATCAAAGCGTTCAGAGTTTCAAACAGCAACGCACGGTCTGTCAGGCCCAGGATTTCCACAACACTGGCACGAGTCAGCGGACCATTGGCAAAGGTGATCACCTGATCCAGCAAACTTTGCGAGTCACGCATGGACCCGTCACCTTGACGAGCCACCACCCACAGGGCTTCATCCTCCGCCGTCACACCTTCGCGATCACAGATCAGCTTCAGGCGCTCAGTGATAGAGCGGGTGGAAATACGACGGAAATCAAAACGCTGACAGCGGGACAAGATCGTTTGCGGGATCTTGTGCACCTCGGTTGTCGCCATGATGAAAACCACATGCGAAGGCGGCTCTTCCAAAGTCTTCAACAGGGCGTTGAAGGCGCTGGTGGAAAGCATGTGCACTTCGTCGATGATATAGATTTTGTATTTACCACTGGAGGGCATAAACGCCACAGTGTCGCGAAGTTCACGGATTGCATCCACACCGTTGTTGGAGGCTCCGTCGATTTCGATCACGTCAATGCTGGAACCGCCGGCGATCTCTTGGCAGGAATCACACTCGTTGCAGGGAACAAAGTTTTGAGCATTGGGACAGCGAAGAGCTTTGGCAAGAATACGAGCTGAAGAGGTTTTTCCAGTTCCACGCGGGCCGGTGAAAAGCAGAGCATGCGGAAGACGGCCATTTTTTAAAGCGTTGGAAAGTGTTTGGGTAATATGATTTTGCCCGACAACGTCGGTAAATGATTGGGGACGCCATTTGCGTGCAATCACCTGATAAGACAAAACCCACCCCTGACAGTTCGTTTCTCGGTTCGCGCGAAAGATAAAAAAGCGGCCGAGCACCCCATATCACATAGTCCCTCGAGTGCCGTTGCTTCCTTCCGGACCTAGCGGGATTCGTCAAGAGAGCTATTGTATGGGACCCGGCCACCGCTGGATGTAACCCATTGGAGAGGGGATTACATTCGATAACTGGGTGCGGCATAGAAGTAAGTTTGGGGGCAGCTCCCGCTCCGTGGGACACGCCTTCCGGGCTCTGCCAGCGCCGGGGCCCTTGGCCCCGGTTCGGGCCGTCCGGGCCCCGCTGGAGGTCCCACTCCGGGGATCTGCCCCCAGATTTGCTTCTATGCCGACGTTATCTCTGGTTTTGACCATGGAATTTGGGGGCGGTGGTGTTTTTTGGCAGGCTGGCCCCTTTGGGGGCGCCGCTGGGTGGGGGGAGTTTCGTGGGAGGGTGGGTCGTGGCTTGCTGTTTAGTTGGGGGTGGGGGAGCATTTAGGAATGTGAGGTGATTCGTATGTTGAAGATGGTATTGGTTTCTTGTTTGCTGGGTTCTTTTGCTTTTGCTCAGACCATGGGGGTGAAAGACATTCCTGCGGATGGAGAGACGACGATTGAAGTTACAAAAGGCTCCAAAGCTAAAAATGAATATGAAGTTGTCACCAGTGAAGATGAGATCGAAGGGGATGCGGCTCCGCTTTTGAAAGATGCTCGTTTGAATTGGAAGAAGGCCTGTGCTGATTGGAAGGCTGAAACCAAAGAGCTGAATAAAGAAAACCAGGTTCTGGCCCTGAACTGTGGGAAGATGACGTGCGCCACAGTTTCTATGGAGTCCACGTGCCGATCTCAAAGTAAAGTGAAGATCAAGACGCGTATCAAGTAGTAGAAATTTCCAGTTATTTCTAAAGAGGCTCAATCTTTTTATAGTTTAGCAGGACATTTCCGCTTCTCATGGTTTTTGCCGAAACCAGCTTCAAACGGAGTGGGCGAGTCAATCTCTGGAACATGGTTGTGCCCTCGCCCAGTGCCAACGGATTTAACAAAATGGAGTAGTCATCAATCAGATTTGCCTCGGCCAGTTGAGCGACGATTTGACCACTTCCCAGAATGGTCATGTCGGTCCCGTCTTCGGCCTTGAGTCGCTTGATTTCTGCCAGCAGATCCCCGTTTATCAGAGTTGTGTTTTCCCACGTGGCTTCACGCAGGGTCTTTGAAAATACGATCTTCTTTGAGCTGTTCATTCCCTGGGTGGTCAAGGGGTCGTCTTTCCACGCGTCCTTAGAGGTCCAATAGCTCTGCATCATCTCGTAGGTTTTTCTGCCGAAGACCAGGGTGTTGCCGCTGTTGGACTTCTCGTCGGACAGGGCTTGCTCATCCTCTCCGAAGTTGTGCCAACTGATATCGTCGTTGGTTCCTTTGAAGTATCCATCCAAAGTGATCAGATTAAAAACGCTCAGCTTCGCCATTGGTCTTGCCTCTTTCTGAGTAATCTCGTTTTCTTTCTGACGAATGTACCTTGAAAAGCGGGATTTACCAAAACATCACTCGTTTTAGCCTGTCCTTTGTTCCGGATCTTGCCCAGTCCTGTAGATGAAAAAAATGTAAGCAATGTAGTCTGACACTCGCCTGCTAAACGGCAGTGAAGGGGTTCAGATGACATTGAAACAAAATACCGTCGCCTTGGTTCTTGCTCTGGGAGTGGGTTTGCTGGGATGCCAAGGGGGAGCCAACGACTACGTTGAGTCGTCCTCCATGCAAAACGAAAATCAAAATCTGACAGATACAACCGACACAGCTATGACAGACGGTGAGGATATCGCTGATCATGTTCATGATGATTTCGGCATCTCAGAAGAAATTCAGGCTCTGGGATGTGTGAAGGCGTCCTCTTCGCAGAAAACTCAGGTCAATCTCGGGCTCTCCAAAAAAGAAGAGTTTTTGCAGAAGTGCTCAAAGGAAACCAATGGTTCCTTCTGGTGTGATCAGGTGGTTCGTCCGAACCCGAAAAGTGTGAACACCTTCCGCTGCACCTATGGCTCCAGTCAGGTGCATAATCTGATTCATCCCGACGAAAGCACCTGGAAGTATCCGATTGCGGGAGTGCGCATTTTGCAGGATCTTTCCGCCAAGGGAATTAAGATCAGTCAGATCTATAATTGGTGGAGACCTGAACCTTATAATAAAAACGTGGGCGGGGCCGCTGGTCGACATCCTTATGGAACATCCATCGACGTCAGATTTGCCAGCAACAGCGAAGCGGACCGCGCCTTTAAAGAGCTTTGCAAAATGCGCAAGGCCAAGCGCCTCAGAGCCATCGGTCATTATGGCAGCGCCTCTTTGCATATCGGTGTGGGCGATAAAACAGCCAACACCTGGGGCAAAAGTTGTGGATCTTGAATATAAAGAATTTGGCACGTAAAGGAATAAAAAAAAGAGGAGCCTTCACGGGCTCCTCTTTTAGTTTTTTCTTTCAGCCTAGGGCTTACATGGAAAGAGCTTTTTTCAAGTTCTCATCCAACTTCGCCAGGAACGGCTCAGTGTTCATGTACTTGTCAGCTGGAACCTTGTCGCCATAGATGCAAACCGCAAGGTCTTTGGTCATGAAACCAGCTTCAACTGTTTCAACGCAGACTTTTTCCAAAGTCTGAGCGAACTTCACAAGCTCCTGGTTGTTATCCAGGTTACCACGGTGCTCAAGACCGCGAGTCCATGCAAAGATGGAAGCGATTGGATTCGTGGAAGTTGGCTTGCCTTGCTGGTGCTGACGGTAGTGACGAGTCACTGTGCCGTGAGCGGCTTCAGATTCCATTGTCTTACCGTCTGGAGTGACCAGTACGGAAGTCATCAGACCCAAAGAGCCGAAACCTTGAGCTACTGTATCGGACTGAACGTCGCCGTCGTAGTTCTTACATGCCCATACGAAGTTACCGTTCCATTTCAACGCGGAAGCAACCATGTCGTCGATCAGACGGTGTTCGTAAGTGATACCAGCAGCATCGAACTTCGCTTTGAATTCTTTTTGATAGATGTCTTCGAAGATGTCTTTGAAGCGACCATCGTATTTTTTCAGGATCGTGTTTTTAGTGGAAAGGTACAACGGCCATTTCTTAGTCAACGCCTGGTTGAAGCAAGAACGTGCGAAGCCAGTGATGGATTCGTCGGTGTTGTACATGGTCAAAGCGACGCCATCACCTTTGAAGTTGTAAACTTCGTGAGTGATTGGTGCGCTGCCATCTTCCGGTTGGAAGGTGACTGTCAGCTTGCCTTTGCCTTTAGTCACGAAATCAGTTGCACGGTATTGGTCACCGAAAGCGTGACGGCCGATGCAGATTGGTGCTGTCCAGTTAGGAACCAGACGAGGAACGTTTTTGCAGATGATAGGTTCGCGGAATACAGTACCATCCAAAATGTTACGGATAGTGCCGTTCGGGGACTTCCACATTTGTTTCAGGTTGAATTCTTTTACGCGAGCTTCGTCCGGAGTGATCGTCGCGCATTTGATACCCACGTTGTACTTTTTGATCGCTTCTGCAGCGTCAACAGTCACTTGGTCGTTGGTAGCATCACGGTGCTCCATGCCCAAGTCATAGTACTTAATGTCGATATCAAGATATGGAAGGATCAATTGTTGTTTGATGAATTTCCAGATGATTCTTGTCATTTCGTCGCCGTCGAGCTCAACGACGGGATTGGCAACTTTGATTTTTTTCATAAGTCGTGTCCTTTGTGATGGGATTGTAAAAGCGCCCTGAAAATATAGAATGGTGCCGCCTGTAAGACAAAGGAAAACAGGGCATCAAAGCCTTTAGTTGTGCGTTTCATAGCTGGAAAAAGGCCTTCCTTGGGTGATCACAAAATAAATAGTAATCAGAATGAGACGATAAAAATCGATATATAAACCATTGATATTAAATGACAATCTAAAAACGAAACTTAAAAAGTGATCACAACTGTGAACTTTTTCTGAAGAATCCCGATAAATCAACTATCCTGATTTCAGATAGCAGTTCGATGCCGATTCAGCCCGAAGATTCAGCCAGACAGGATGTCGAATTATTAACAGGGAGGGAATATGAATAGCAAGGTTGTAAAGTCAGTGATCGCAGGTTTCGCCGCAGTGAGTATGGGATGTTCGCAGGCGCCGTCCTCATCGGGGACTGTGGCGACGTCTTTGACGATGACGGGTTCGTCCCAAGCATCGACTTTGGCGAAATATAAACTTCAGCACCCATGGCTCAGTTTGTTGATGCCGCAGGCTTCGGCTCTGCCAGCACCAGCGATGACGGATGCTTCGGGGGCCAATGTCTCGCTCACCAAGGCCTGGGTGGTGGTGAAGGAGATTGAACTTGAGATGGAAGAATCAGATGCCGTCGGTGAAGTGGATGAGGATGGTGTTGAGTTCCAGGGGCCATTCGTTGTGGATTTGCTTTCTCCAACTCCGACCTCTTTTGGGGTGGCGGAAGTGCCAGCGGGTGTTTATCGTCGCATCAAGATGAAGCTTGAAAAGGATGCGGTTCTGCCTGCCGAAGCGCCGATGGGGCTGGCTGGAAACAGCATCTACTTCGAAGCCACTGTGGCGGGGAATCAGATTTCTTACTCTGCAGATGATGGAACAGAATTTAAAATCAGCGGGGCCGGTGGAATCAACTTGGGGGAATCCTCCAATGTGCTGATGGCGATTAAACTGGCGGATCTCTTTAAGATGATCGATTTGTCCGGTGTGACTTCGAATGTCGCTATCACGTCAGCGAATCGAGTTGCGGGAGTCAATCAGTGTCCTTTGATTGATCCATCAGCCAACGATCTTTACACTTGCTTCAGAAAAGGTCTTGAGCAGGCAGCAAAACTTGGCAAAGACGATGACGGCGACTGTGAAATCGAAGAACATGAAGACGAAGTAGAAGACTAATGCAGGGGAAAGTATTATGGCAACGGTAGTTAAGAGACCCCTTATACAGGAATATCACGACTACCTGGAATTCTTAAAAGACTGGGTTGAATATCTCAAGGATCGGGAAAAGGGATTCAGTCTAAGACAGGTGGCAAAGGAGGCCGGGATGGCCTCCGGCTACCTTCCTATGTGCTTTGCCCGAAAGCGCAAGTTAAGTCGGCGGGCTCTTGCGAAGTTGAAGCCCCACTTGAAGATGACTCCGAAGGAAGAAAGATACCTGGACTTGTTGCAGGTGATTGCCGAATCGGAGGACCCTAAAGAGCGGGTCCAGGCCCTGACCGGGTTGCAGAAACTCCGAGACTACAAAGAGTCCAACCGTCACGAACTTGAGGTTCATCAGTATTTAAGCAAGTGGTACTTTGTTGCGATCCGGGAATTGGTGAATCTTCCGGAATTTTCAGCGGATCCGGTTTGGATTCAGCAAAAGCTCCGGGGTCGAGTTTCTCAGAAAGAAGTCGAAGATGCCTTGGATTTCCTTCTGAAGTTTGGCTTCGTGGATAAGGATTCTGACGGGAAGTACAAAGTGATTCAAAAGCAACTGGACTGTCACGAGGGTGTCTTCAAGATTTCTCTGGGTGAATTTCACCGCCAGATGCTGGATTGGGCCAAGACCTCGATTGAAGAGGTTCCGCGGGCCGAGCGTCTTCTTCTGGGGCATACCGCTGCATTGACGAAAGGTCAGTTTGAAGCGGTCCAGACGATCCTGCGCGATGCCTTGGCGTCGTTGGAAAAGGTGGACGCCGCAGATGCAGATCCCACCGGGGAGGTATACCACATTGAGCTGGCAGCCTTCCCTCTGACAAAAAAAGTCGCTGAAGACGACGAAGTTATGGGAGAATAGATTTTATGAGAATGCGTTTGGCCATGGGTCTTATGACTATCACGATCATCTCTGCTTGTCAGAAAAGCAGTGACGGTGGGACCAGCACCGGGAACCCTATGATCAGCTTTAAGATGACGGCGTCGTCTTCGCCGGCAAATTCGATTGCATCTTACGTCTCGCGTTTTCCTTGGTTGAATCTTCTGCTGCGTCCGGCGCTGGCTTTGCCGCCTCCGCCTGCAATGACGGACGCCAATGGAGTGACAGTGACGCTGGATCATGCGTGGATCACTGTGAAAGAGATCGAGTTCAAGGCCACGGAAGTTGCCGATCAGGATGAAGTCGATGGTCAGGATGTCAGTTTTGAAGGTCCCTTTGTGGTGGATCTGCTTTCATCGCAGCCGGATTCGCTGGGACAGGCTCGAATTGCGACCTCGCTGGTTCGTCGTGTGAAGATGCAGTTGCATAACACCGACACACTTCCGGCCGGTGCGCCGGCACAAATGCTGGATAAAAGCATTTACTGGAGTGGAGCGGTCGGCGGACATTCCCTGGTGATCACAAGTCGGGAAGGCTATGAATTTGAACTCGGTGGACAGAACGGCGTTGGAATCTCTGAAAGCGCCAATATATTGATGAGTATTCAAGTGGCCAGTCTTTTCAAGAAAATCAATCTTTCGGCGGTGACGTCGGATGTTGTGATTGATGAACAAAACCGTCTGCCCGCGGTGAATCCGTGTCCGCTGATTGATGCCTCAGCGTCAGATATCTACACCTGCTTCACCAAAGGGCTGGAAACCGAGTCCAACCTTGGAGTGGATGCGGATGACGATGATGAACTGAGTGGCGATGATGACACCGTCAAGTAGTCGCCGGGCTATTTAAGAACGGCTTGTTCCAGAAAAGAAAGATGGCTGTCGATAGCGTCATTGACAGCCGACGTTGAATCCAGGCTTTGAAACTGTCCATCTATCAGCAAAGTGGCAAATCCGTGAATTCCTGACCAGACAGACCTTGCGGTGATTGTGGGGTCTGCCTTTCTGAAAACTGACTGTTTGATCCCGTCTTTCAAGGTCTCCTCAAGGGTGGCAAATGCCTTTGCCCCCGCAGCTTCAAGTTCCGGTCTGAGATCCGGGCTGCAGCGAAGTTCCTGATGGAACATGCAGCGATAGTGTCCTTGATTCTTTTCGGCAAACTCAATATAGGCTTTCCCCAGTGCCTTCAGGCGTTGTCGGGGTGACCTCAGCGGACTCAGGGCTTCGGTGAAGCTCTGGTTTATAGCCAGAAACCCCTCTTCAGCAATGTGACTTAAAAGATCTGTTTTTGAGGCGAAGTGGCGATAGACGGCCGTGTGACTCACTTTAAGGCTTTGGGCGACTTCGCGCAAAGTAAAGTCCGCTTCGCCTTTTTTCTGAATGATTTCAACTGTTCTTCTGATGGCGGCTTTTTTAAGGTCGCCATGATGATACGTCTTTGCCATGAAAAAAAGACTAGCAGGTTTTTTCTATGTTTACAATGGTCACATTAATGTTAACATTGGAAACATGAGAAAGCTAAATCCGTTCTATCGTCTTCTTTTGATTTTCACCCTGTTGGCCGTGGCCGCGAAGTTTGGCGGTGCTCTAGCGCAGTGGAAGGACGTTCCGCTGTGGATCATGATTCAGGTCTTTTTTCTGGCGGGGGTCAGTCACTTTACGCCCTTACGTCATGAATTCGTAAAAATGATTCCGCCGAAGATCCCCGCGAAGATGTTTTTGGTCTATTTCACAGGTGCCTTGGAAATTCTGGGGGCTTGGGATCTGATGAATCCTGAAAACAGGGCCATCACGGGATGGGCCTTGATTCTGCTGCTGGTGTTGATGTTCCCGGCCAACTACTACGCCGCTAAAAGCAACATTCTTTTCCGAGGTGCCAAACCATTGTCAGTCCTTCAGCGGGGGGCCGTGCAGATTCTCTTTATTGTCGCTTTGTATGTCGGAGCCATCTTATGAAAAAGATCCTGGTGATAAATGGACATCCTAATAATGTGTCCCTGTGTTCTTCCTTGGCGCAGCAATACGCAAAAGGAGCCACAGAGTCCGGTTTTGAAGTTCGTCTGGTGCAGCTCTCGGATTTGCAGTTCGATCCTGTTTTACATAAAGGCTACTTAAAGATTCAGGACCTGGAGCCTGACCTGGTTCAGGCGCAGAAGGATCTTTTATGGGCGGAACATCTTGTGATCGTGCATCCAATCTGGTGGGGCTCGGTGCCAGCCTTATTAAAAGGCTTCTTGGATCGTGTTCTTTTGCCGGGTTTTGCTTTTAAGTATCACAAGGACAGCCCATGGTGGGACCGGTTGTTGAAGGGACGAACGGGAAGACTGATTGTGACGACGGATGCGCCATCATGGTGGAACAAGTTTGTCCTGCGCGATCCCGTGATCCGCATGATGAAGAACTCGGTTCTGGAATTCTGCGGTATCAAACCTGTCAAGGTCACGCAGTTAGATCGAATCAAAGATCGTCCTAAAGATGTGATCGAGTCCTATCTTAAGAAAGTTTATGAATTGGGTAAAAGGGGAGCCTAAGCTCCCCCTTGCGATTATCGCTGCAAGATCGTTGGATTTTGCAGGCGGGCCTCCAGTTGCTGAAGTTGTACTTCCAGAACTTCATGATTCCGTTCCGGAGCTGAATAGCGTACCAATTTCGGTCCTCTCAATGTAGCAGACGCTAACGCAAGCATGATCCTCGTGCTCTTATAAGCAAGATACAGAAGGAAGCTTGTAAGTTGACCGGCCTTTTTTACGCTTTCAATAGACACATCAGTTGAGGTTTCAACGAGTTTCAATAAGTACCGCTCGTTTTGGAATTCCCATTGTTTTTTTCTACGCAATAGTGCGTTCATAGCTTCCTCCTCAGGATTGATAATGCTTGCGGCAGCTCTGTGTAAAAGGCCGTTTTGACAGATAGATGCGCAAGGGTTGTTTGAAAGTTCAGCTATGACACCACTTCAGAATCAAAGTACGGACACAGGTGTTGGGGACCTCATTCAGTACAATGAGACCAAAGCGTCGCCAGAGCTAAAATTAAATTTTGGGTTAAGATCTAAAGACGAAAAGTGACTAACACTTTACGTGCTTAGAGATGCAGTTCAATTGTCGTGGGATTGAATCTGTGACCTATGAATGAATGTCAGAGGCCACGTCCACGTTAGTAGATCCGCAAATATTTATATTTTGAATCATCATAATAATCATGATGGCCTCCTTTCATTAGAGATAAATCCAATATCGAGGATTGTTCAAAAAAAGTAAACTGATTTTTTTGAAATCCTTTGTGGAGGCCAGTTCCAAGATGGAACCTTGATTCTGTGATGGTGAAAATTTAGTTCTTTTTTGTCAGAACTTCGATGAGCTGTTTGAAGTACGCAGGCATTTCAGAGCGGGGATACCATGCCAAAGCGACAGAGTAATCCAAATGCAACTCATCAGCGAGATAACAAAGGCTGCCATCTTTGATAAACGGGCGAGCAAACTCTTCTGTCAGAGACGAATAGCCCAGCCCCTGTTGCAACATGTAGGTGAGCGCATCGATGTTGTTGGCATAGTGGCGCAGCTTCTGCGCTTTTCCTGCCAGTTTATATTTCTTCAACAGATCCAGCGTGACGGTGTCTTGGGGATCGAAATCAATAATGGGTTCGTTTGCAAGAATGTCGTCGAGCTTTCGTTTTTTCCACGCCGAGGGTCCGACCAGGTAATATCGCTCTGGCGCCATCACCTTGGAATCCAGCTCCAGCCCCACTTGATTTGCGGGCAGGGCGCCGATTTGCGCGAAGCCGGTTTTTAGTTTTCCCAAAACACTGTCGGTGTCGGTGATATCAAAGCGCACGCGCAGCTTGGGATTTTTTTTAACGACGGTGCTGACTTTGGGGATGATGCGCGAGCGCATCAGGGTGGAGGTGCCGCTGAGGCAGACCTCAAAGAAGGCCGACTCTTTTTTTCCGGAAATTTTAGACAGGGTGTCCCCTTCGAGATCGCGGGCCGCCTGGACATAGCGCAGAAGGGATTCCCCTTCCTGGGTCAGACGCATGCCTTTACGGGAGCGGGTGAACAGCGTCACACCCAGTTGCTTTTCCAAGCTCCGGATACGTTGGGTCACCCCTGTCTGGGTGAGATTTACTATTTTAGCAGCTTCCAGGACCGTGCCTTTTTGAACAACGGCCCAGAAAGCTTCAAGGGAAGGGCTTAGTAAACTCATTAATAATGATAATAAAGTGATATATATGAATTATACAAATACTTTCTTTGAAAATAATTTCGCCTCCAACAACGTAGGAGGTTGTGATGAAACTAAAATCTTGGATTGTTCTTTTCGGTGTAACTCTTTCGGCGATGACAGCTCAGGCAGACTGCCTTCCGGATCGCGCCAGCTCTTATCAGTGTTATTTTCCTCAAGAGATCACGTGCTCTTTGAACGGCGATCCCGTCACAGCTGCGGGTCAAAAAGTTCTGAAGCTGAAGTATGACAACCATGGCAAGGTTCAATACAGCTATTCAGTCTGGGTGCCGGGCAAGTGCCCAAGCCGAAACTGCGGTTCGGATGTTGAATATACTTATGAAGGATCCAGTGAAGAGGCCGGTAAGACGGGCAGTGTAAAAAACTACAATGATCAACAACTGGTCGCGAGCCTCGCAGGCGCCAATGGGCTGGAGTTTATGATGATCCTGAATCACTCTATTCCAGCAGGACTGAAAGCCCGAGTTCCCATGAAACTGCAGGTCATGCAGGTGAAGGGCATGTATGTCACCGGAAACGGCACTGATTGGTATTGCCAGTAGCAGGCGGATACTGGGGGCTTCTGGGTCGCGGTTTTAAGGGTCCTTTTGACAAAAGCATCAGAAAACCGTCAACTGTTCTAGGGGACAAAGCGCTGTGGTTGCGATTATATTGTCCCCGGACCTGAGGTCCGCTGAAGGAGATCTAATGAAAACGCTGGCTCTTGGAATTTTGAGTGTCCTGTCCCTGGGAATGTCGGCACAGGCGCGCTCGAATTGTGAAGTCAGCGGATTGGTGGATCGTCTGACCTGTCCTTATTTGGTAAAGGAAATTGCGGGGCCTCACCTCACCCGTCAGGTCAAGTACTCCCTACCGAAAGGGCGTGCTCCCAAGGCGGGTTGGCCGACAGTTGTCTTGTATCAGGGAAGTCTGTTTCCGGTGGAGTTTTCCAGAAGCAGTCTGATGATCGCAGGTGGATACAATGAGATCCGCCTGATTCAGTCTTTGTTGGATCACGGTTTTGCGGTGATTGCGCCACCGGCCATCGAAGGCATCGCATGGATGACCAATATTGTGGGGGTTGATTACAACACTTCTGAAGATTTCTTCTTCGTTTCAGAGCTTTTAAAAGCCATGGGGAATGGGGAGTTTGGGAAGTTGAACATGGCGCAGTTGTATGCCACAGGCATCTCCAGCGGTGGATACCATTCCAGTCGCATGGCCGTGGCCTTCCCGGGAGTGTTTAAAGCTCTGGCGGTGCATTCGGCTTCCTATGCCACTTGCGGTGGCCCGATGTGTTTTGTGCCTGAAGCGATGCCGGAAAATCATCCGCCAACGATCTTCCTGCACGGCCGTCTGGATCCTGTGGTTCCTGTGCGCACGATGTATCCTTATTATGAAAGTCTGCAGGCGCAGGGAATTGAGACAGCTGCATTTGTCAGCCCTTGGGCTCGGCATGAGTGGTTGGAAGAAGCCCCAGATCTGATTACAGATTGGTTTTTAAAGCACCCATAAATAAATTCAACATATTCATTTCACATAGAACCGAAGGAAACCCCTTCGGTTTTTTGTTTTCTTTCAGTCACTTTTGCCAGTCAGGTGTAAGGTTGCAGATCAGACAAAAAATCGCAGACGTAAAAAAATCTTCAGTTCAACCTAGGCTTCCAAAATCAAACCAACAAGACTAGGAGGTCTTTCATGAAAGCAGCAAAATTATTTGCAGGTATCGTATTCTTTGCATCCACCTATGCGATGGCATATCCGATGGTGGGGGATAAGGTGGAATGGACCGGCACTGTGGTTAGCACCGACGGCACTTCAACCGAAATAAAAGGTTCCAAAGAGGTCCTCAGTCAGGATCCGACCACGATGAAGTGGCTGGTGAAATCCTGGATGCAGATGGGCAAATGGGAACGCTGTGAAACCAAGGAAATGAAGAACCTTTACACGCCCGAGAAGTGGCAAAAGATCATGACCAACTGTGTGGTTCATGGAGGTGTGATGGAAGAAGTTACGGTTCCGGCTGGAACTTACAACACATGCAAAATGACGAAGACCTGGGAGAGCGGTCACCATGAAGGTGATACAGTGACCATGTGGTGGGGTGATGTTCCGTTTGGCCTTGTAAAAGTGATCAAGACCGACGGAGATTCTGGAAAAGTAAAAACCATGGAACTCAACATGGTGACTTTGGGCCAGTAAGGCGCTTATCACAGCACTGATTTCCTCAAGGGCCGCAGCAGCGGCTCTTGTTTTGTAACAAGAGGCATATGAAAGTGAAGGTCATCAAGTCAGACTTCTCTAGAATGAAAATTGATTCAACGGACCCTCACAACAAGGAGTCAGGTATGAGAGACGAATTGCAAACTGCTCGCCGAAACTTCCCGCGGGCTGAATATCAACTTGTAAAAGACAGCTTTCCAGAAACTCTTCACCATCTGTCGGAAGCCCGATTGAATGCGCACATTGCCCGGTGTGAACGTTTGATCGCCAGCTACAAAGTTCGACTTAAGGATAAAGAAAGTTTGGCGCATGTTTGGCGTGGTTCAGCCAAAATAAGCAGTGGACGCTTAATCCGCTATCGTATGAATCATCTCGGTATCAGTCTCAAAAAATTTAAAGCCGAACTCAAAAAAAGCGCTTCTGCGACATCGGCTCGTAAACCCAAAGTCTCCGGTTCTTCTGCAAAATCCAAACGAGCTGGAGTATCGAAAATGTCTTCCGCACATGGCGGCACTCGACGTATTTCTGCCACTCGCGCTTCCACCAAAACAAAACGTCAGCCGAAGTATCCTGATTTGCCAGAGTCAGGAACTGAAGAAGTTTCACACACCTTGACGTTGCAGCCGAAAATGCGACTTTCCCGTCGCGGCGGCAAAACAAGTTCGACGCAGTTCCGGGAAGCTCAGCGCAGGGAAAATGGACCTTCCAACCAAGTTAATCCGTCTTCGCGAACGCGCTAAAATAAAAGACCCGCTTGTTTGTCAGCGGGTCTTTCTTTATCCGATTTTCCAGGCGATTTTTTCCAAGGCTTCAACTTCTTCAGCCCAATAGGTGTATTTGTTAAATTCCGGGAACAGGCGGGGGAAGCTCGGGTCTTCCCAGCGTTTGGCGATCCATCCGGCATAGGATACGATTCTTAGTCCTCGCAGCATGGGAATCCACGACCATTGATGATCGGGGAATTCGCGCAGTTCTTCGTAGCCTTGAATGATCTGCATTTTTTCTTCATCTAGACTGTCTTCGTCGCCAGACAATAACATCCAGAAATCCTGAATCACCGGTCCATTGACGAAATCGTCAAAATCCACCAGGAAGAATTCTTGGCCGTTGTTCAGTAAATTCCCCTTGTGGCAGTCCCCGTGGATACGGATGAATTCCGACGGATCAAAGTTGTCATCAATGGCATACAAAATATCTTCAGCGGCGATGTTGTAGCGCTGGCGCAGTTCCGGGGTGATCCAGTCTTGCAGGAAGTCCAAAGTGTCCCAGCCGCCATAGTAGCTGGTATCCAGAACCGGGCGGTGTGGAGCAGCTTTCTTCGCGCCGACATTGTGAACTTGTGCCATCAGCCGTCCCACTTTATGAAGTTCGCCTTGTAAAAACTCTTGCGGCATGCGGCCCAGAACTTTCGGGAAGAAGGCGACGTACATTCCATCGACTTCCAACAAGGTGGAATCATGGCCTTGCAGCAAAGGGGCGACGGCGGGAATGCCTTCGGCCTTCAGGGACAGCAAAAACTCATGCTCCTCCAGGATGGCTTCTTTGCTCCAGCGGTTGGGGCGATAAAATTTGGCGATGACGTTTTTATTCAAAGCCCCGGGCGTGCAGGGTTCTTCCAGCTTGATGTCAAAAACGCGGTTTTCATAGGAATTTAGCTGCGTGAACTCGCCCGTTGGATAAAGGCCAGCATGTTCTGTCGCCAGAAGCACTTTTTCAGGGTCTAAACTATAGAAAGAAGAGCTTTTATCCATTATCTGATCTTGCCACTTTTTAAGGCTTAAGTCATTCTCTGACTGATGAGCGGCAAAGAAACCTTTATCTTCGCAAAATGGCCCGTAGAGGTGCATCGACGGAATTTTCGTCGCTCGGTTTCTATTTATCTGTACCCCAATAAACCGATCAAGGTCGTGGCGGCAAAAAGCACCAGTCAGAAAATCATCGTCGATTTTTTAATGGCGAAAAAAGACTGGATCGAAAAAACCTTCGTGAAATTTTCCGAGATTGCTGAAAAGTTCCCGGAAAAGCGCATCAGGGCTTATGAGAATTTTCCGTTTAAAGGGACCGAGCGAAAGCTCAAAGTGGTGATCACCTTGCACAAAAAAACTTTTGTGTCGATCACGGATGAGCATCTGCTTTTACATATCCCACGCAATGACTGGAGCGCAGATTCCCTGATCGAAGAGCATCCCACAGCCCTGAAGGAAATTCGTCATTTCTATAAGCGCGAAGCGGTGGACTTTTTAAGTCAGCGTGTGGCCTATTGGTCCGAGCAGATGAACCTGCGCCCGTCACAGGTTAAATTCCGCGAACAAAGGACCCGCTGGGGCAGTTGTTCCTCGAAAAAGATCATCAACCTGAACTGGCGTCTGATCGTCTTTGCCGAAGAGGTGATTGATTATGTGATTGTTCATGAGCTGGCGCATTTGCAGCACATGAACCATTCAGATCGTTTTTGGGGTCTGGTCGAAAAGTATGTCGCTAATTACAAGGACATCGTCAGAACCATGAGGGAATCCCAGTATCTGGTGGAATTCCTCTCTGAAAAATCCTAATAAAGTCCGTTTTGAGTCTTTTGACGCATCAGTTGCAGGGCCAGCAAGGTGCCGACGTAGCCCACACACGCACCAAAGATGATATCGCTGACAAAGTGGTCATGCACCACCACGCGGGTTAAGCAAACCAGCATCGCAAACGGAATCCAGAACCAGCGAAAGCGCGGGAAGGCGACACTCATCATCGTGGCCACCGTGAAGATCACCTGAGAATGGCCGGAAGAAAACGAATGCCAATGCCAGTGAGTTGTAAACGGTGTGAAGACGTGCGGATCAAAATCCGGCGTTTTGTGAGGCCTCTGGCGCCCGGCAGTGAACTTAATAATATGCGTGATCACGCCCGCCACCAATAAAGACACCAGAAGATTCAAACCCCAGCGACGATAGTAGTCGACGCGGGACAGGTGGGATTTCAAAGCGCCAACGTGCGGGGCGACCCATTTGCAGAAGGCCCAGATGATCAAGGCGGCTGCAAAATAGTATTCAGACAATGCCACGTCCGTCAGGATGCGTGCGGGTTTTCTCCACAATGCTGTGACTTCTTTTTCAGCGAAATACAGGGATACTTGCTGGTCCACGAAGTACATCGCCAGCAGGGCCAGCACGAAGCTGACAAGAATAACTTTCAATAGATGTTGGGTCAGTTTTTTAGGGTCGCTCAAAAGCTCGCCGAATTGTTGTACAGGCATGTAATTCCTTCCAAGGCTCAGTCTAAAACCTAACTGTATTGAAATACAAGGCCTGCTGAGGGGTGACGAAATCTGGCCCAGGCCTTGCTTAAGGACCTTTGCGAATTGGTTTATTGAAAGAATACTTGGAGGTTTCTCATGTTGCCAATGCTTCAAAAGCATACCTTGATCACGGCGGCCTTGTTGGCGTCGTTGTCCCTTACTGCTTGCGGTAAGAAAAAAGACGTTTTCTCAGAGCCTAATAAACAAGCTAAGCCAACGGACTCGAGCCAGACTGACAATACCAACGGTGAAATCGGTGGTGGTCTGCCTGCTCCGGGCAGTAACGGTAAGGACACGACTCAGCCGTCTCCGATTCCAAACAAAGGTCAAGGTCAGGGGAAAAATCCAACAACTCCTCCTCCGCCACCTCCAACGCCAATCAATCCACAAACTCCTGTGAATCCGACGACGCCTCCTGCAGTGGTGGACACTCGTCCAGCCCCGGCTCCAGGGACTCATGTTATTCCGGGTGACTACAGATCCAATGATCCGTCCAACGTGATTCGCGATAATTTGACGAAGCGGATGACGGGGGGTGTGACAGCCGATGGTTTGGTTTACACTTCTTCCGGTACAGACGAGCTTCTAAACTTCTTGAGAGCTCGTAACGAAAAAGTCAGCTATGAAACTCGTCGCTTGAATTTGGAAGCGGCAGCCTCTGTTCAACATGCGAAACTTTCCGTGGACAGCATGTCTGGCGATGTGATCATCACTTTGAAAGTCCGAGAAGGCAACGATATCAAAGTTTATAACGTCGCGGGTTCTCAAGGCGAAGGCACGGCTTCTCCGGTTAGATCTGTTGGTGCTGGTAACGGCGAAAGAACAACAGGCACACGTGCATTGGAAGGCACTGTGAAGTGTCTGGATCTGGATGGCGGTTGTGAAAACGTGTTTGCACGTTTGAAGATCGGTTCCAGTCCTTCTTCTGCGATCATCAACGTGGTGTTCAGAAGCTCTTCTGCGGACTTGTATTTCAATTTGCCAGAGCAGTTCTCTGACAATCCAGAGTATCTGATCTTGCGTGATTACGTGAAAAACACGATCCGAAAAGAAAACACCGTGGATAGAATCAAGTCCGTGGGCTTGTATTCTTTCGAAGTTGTGAATGGTCGTTCTGGTTTCACGGTTGTGACTAAAGGTGCGAACAACGAACTTCTGGCATTTGCGGGTCCTTTGCTGGCTCCTGAAGCGGGGACGGGTGTGAATATTCCGCTGACTCGTATTGCGAAAGATCAGGAAGACTCTTTGGATCTGGTTTCCTTGGGCAACTCTAAGCTGACTTATGCAAACTGGATCGGTGAGGCTCGTTTGGTCGCCAACAACGGTTTGGGTCAGATCCGCATTGCTTTAAAAATGAGAAAGCGTGCGTCTTATGCCCAAGATCAGTTCGCTGTGACCTTCATGCGTAAGATCAAACCTCTGGTTGAGATCAACGACGAAAACTTGAAATAGCCCTAAAAGACCCTTCGTTGGGTATGTTTCTTATGCCGGCCACTGATTTCCTCCAAGATCAGTGGCCTTTTTTCGTTCTTTCGGGGTCATTTTGTCTCTTTAATAGTTGGTACGCTGGTTGCTTTAACGGGAAGTGGGGGAACTTCTTAACCACTTGGGGGACATAATGACTCTAAAACGCAGCCTTTTACTTTCATTTGCAGCAATCACTCTGTTTGCAGCCGCAGCAGAGGCTTATATTGTACCAGGGGCACCTCGCCCAGAGACTCCATACCCAACTCCTGATGTCGGCCCTGGTTTCCCAGGTGATTTTGGCCCTGGCGGTGACTTCGGTCCCGGCTATCCTGGTCAGGATGATTTCGGCAATGGCGGCGGCTATGGTCGTCAGGAACGCAAGGTTGTTTATCTTAACCGCCGTGTGAACAACGAAACTTTGCACCTTCGCCAGTTGGCAGGGATTGGTGAAAACTATCGCGGTTATGAAGTGGAATCCGTCGAAGCTCAATTCCGCAGCAGCGGTTACAACACCGAAGTGGCTTTGCTGACAGACGGTCGTATGAATGAGTCTGTTTATTCCCCGCAAGGCGCCGTGTTGCTTCGCCCGCGTTATCGCGCGGTTTTGGGTGAAGACATCCGCACATTGCAGTTGGAGATTCGTGGCAATGCACAGATCGAATCTGTGACTGTGAATCTGCGTGAGCGTTCTTACCAGCCTCCAACGAATCCAGGTCGCACGATCGATGTTCCGTTGTATGTGAACCGTCGTTTGTATGGCAATGATCGTTTGGATCTGGGCATGTACTTGGATATGAACCGCTACCGTGGTTACAGAATTCAGGCCATCGAAATCGAAGCCAATGCTGTTTACAATGTGGCTATGATGGATCTTTTGATCAATGGTTTCAATCAAGGTCAAACACTGCAAGTGGATCGCTACAGTCATCGTCAGTCTGTTTACCCACAAAATGCTGTGATCGGTCAGTCAGCTTCTAGCATCGTTCTTTACACTCGCGGAGACTTGGATGTGCGCGCGGTGACTTTGAAACTGACTCGTCGCTAAGATTTTTGCTTTCAAAACTTGATCGACTTAGAAAGGCCCTCGGTTTCGGGGGCCTTTTTTATGCTTTGCGATAACGTAACGGTCTTCGTACACAAATCCGCTTGTTTTGGGGATTCAAATCAGGTGAACTAGTTGGGTGCAAAGGAGAACCATTTCTATGCAAAACCAGCAGCCAGAGTTTAGCAAAGGCAAAGAAATTTCAAAGGGTTCGCTCGTTCCGCCCGTATTATCTGATTATATGAACTATCGCCAGTTCTTGGGTGATTTTTATCTGTATAAACGTAAAGCCTCCAAGGGTTCTTTGCGTGCTTATACGTATGCCGTTTTCTCTGCCGCAGCCAATATCAAGTCCCCGAACTATTTGAAAATGATCATCGAAGGGAAAAGAAATCTTTCCGACGATATGATCGGCAAATTCGGTAAGGCGCTGGGTTTCATGAAGGAACAAACGGAAGAATTCCGTCTTTTGGTTCAATTCACTCAAGCCATGGACCCTGCGGAACGCAACATGTACCTCAAGAAATTGAGCGAACACCGTGTGGCTGGGAAGCTGAAGTCTGGCGAAATCGATCGCAAGACCTGGGAAAAGGTTCCGAACTGGGTGGCTTGGATTATCTATGCGATGATCGACCAGGAAGGTGTTTCCTTCGACACGGCGACCTTGAAGAACCTTCTGCGTGGCAAGGCTTCCGAAGATGAAATCGATCATGCTCTGTCTACTCTGATCAGCTCAGGCGATCTGCGCCGTGATGAAGTGACAGGAGAGCTTAAAAAAGCTCGCAGTCTGACTGAATCCCCGGAAGAAATCCCGGTGGCGTTGGTTCGTAAACTTCAGTCCCAGTTGATGTACTTGGGGCTTGAGTCCTTGTACCAGGATCAGCCGACCGAGCGTGAATTCGGCACGTTGACCTTGTCTTTGACCAAGACAGAGTTTGAAGAAATCAAATTCAAGCTTCGTCAGATGAGAAAAGCCCTGCACAAGGACAACTCCATTGCGCGCATGAAGGACAAAGGGGAAAGAGTCTATCAGCTTAATATCCAGTTGTTCCCAGTGACCAACGCGGTGGAATCAGTGGTGAAAGCTCCGGTGATGAAGTCCTCTTTGGATATCGTGACCGAGATGCCGATTGTCGAAGCCCCGGCTGCGGTGGTGGTTGAACAAGCCCCCGTGGTTCCAGTGGTGGCGGCTCCGGTAGCCCCAGCGCCAGTGACCAAAGAACAGAAGAATGAACGCTCAAATGTGAGCTCTCTTGCCGCTACGGCCGCGTCCGCTGCCGACCTTTTCCGTTAATTTTGCACAATCCAGGGGCTGTCACCGAACATGACGGCCCCTCGGATAAATTTAAGATTCTTAAATTTTGGTGTCAGTTTTGCCCCATTTTTCAGGCAGCAATGTGGATAACTCTGTGGAATAGACCCATAAATGGTGGATATCTCAATCATTTGGCGTAAATTGTCTCCTGCTAACGTTAGGATCTCGTTAGGATGACACCACCCAAGCAAGACAAAAGTCCTGCGTCACGAAAAATTTAATCGTTGAAAACGGGGGTCCAAATGGGAAGGATAAACGATTTTCATTTTCCCGCAAAATGCGAGACAATGAGAAAGATATGTTTTCACACTATGGGGGCGTACTGGCTTCGACGTGGGTGCTGAAGCATAAGGAGCATACCGGGGCGGATGAGGACCTCGTTAAAAACGTCCATTTTGTAATTGGCAACGATTACGCACTTGCAGCTTAATTAAGCAGCACGATCAACCTTGTGGTGGTTCCGCACTTGGATTGATCGTCATTTAGGGACCTCGGCGTGTTGGGTTTTCTCCAGCAGACTCGCTTAAATTTACTGGGGGAGAGGTCTTAGGGATTTTGTCTGTGGAAGCCCGAGGACCAATCTAAAACACTGACTAAGTATGTAGCGCCTTATCGTGGATCATTTGCGGACGGGGGTTCAATTCCCCCCGCCTCCACCATACGTAACAACAGGCGAACCATTGGACACAAGAAATCCAAGGGTTTGGCTGAAAAGACTTTTGGTGAAAATTGAAATGCCATCGGACTTTGAGTCCGATGGCTTCGTTTTCTTACTTTCAGAACCATTCAAATTCGATTGCTCTTCTAATTCATAAAAAACCTTGATGCCGTTCTCTGTGACCAGTAATTGGTTAAAGAGATTTCCAAAAAGACGCTTTTTGAAATGGGGCTGCCCTTTTTTCATGGCCGCTTTAAGGGCAATGATATTCGATTTAATGACGGCTTTAGCTGAAGAGCTTAGTGAAAGGTTCACTTCGCATTGTGCAGCCAATTCAAGCTCCTTTTCCATTTCCTTTTTCTTCTCAGCCAATTTCTCTAGTTTGCTTTGGATTAAGTCCGATCCAGCACTGCCGCTTTTCATGCTGGTTGCGAGTTTAAATACTGATTCGATTTCTCCATCAATTTTTGAGATCGCTTTTTTTACAATGTCTTTTCTGGCTTTTTGGTTAGAGCTATTCACACCAAGGCATTGTTCGATATTGCTTTCGATTTGATCCAGATAACCAGTCTCCGCTAAAACTTTGTCCAAGTGTTTTAGAATAGTTTCTTCGATTTCCTCTGCCGAATATCGTTTTACCGGACAAGTGATCTTCTCGTTAATGAGTTGTTTGTGTCCGTAGTAGCGGTGAATCTGTTTTCTTCCGTGCGCTGATTGGCCAATGAGCGCACGTCCACAATGTCCACATCTAATCATTCCCGAAACAAAGAAAATTCTTTTATCACCATTATCAAAACGCTGACGTTCAAGTTGAGCAGCAACTTCTAGTCTTTTCTGAACTCTGAAGAACAACTCTTTATCGACGATTGCTTCCCAAGATGCAGGAACAATTTGGTATTGTTGCCATGCCTTTAAGTAAGCTTGCTCTTCATCTTTATTCTTAACATTGACCTCACGTTGTCCAATGTAGGCGTGGTTTTTCAGTAGTGCTTGAACCACTCGAACTGTCCATCGTCCGTCATTTATATGGCGATAACGATTCGAGTCCATGCCCTTGCGAATCTGACCTTCTTTAGTAAGGTGGTCTGTGATTTGGGAAAGACTTTGACCATCATCGTACATTTTGAAAATTTCTTTCACCAATGCGGCCTCATCAGGATTTACAATTCTTTTTCCTGCATTATCAGGATCACGGTCATAGCCGAGTAGGGGACTTCCACCATTCACAAGCCCACGAAGTGCGCGTGAATGGAAGTTCATTGCGATTCTTTCAGACGTTTGTTTACGCTCGAACTGGGCGAGGTTCACCATATTGAAAACCATCATTTCGCCAACAGGTGTACTTGTATCAAACTGTTCCTTGATCGAAAGAAAATTTGCTTTGTACTTTCCAAGTTCCTTATACAGGTCACAGAAGTCGGAAATGTTACGCGAAAGGCGTGACAAGTCTGTAATTAGAATCAAATTGATTTTGCCAAGTTTAAGATCACGAATCATTCGTTGATACGCGGGACGATTGGTGCTTTTCGCTGAATAACCGTCATCAATATAAGTATCAACAACCTTGCCCCAATCTTTTTCTTGCAGACGTTTTATATCAATAAATGATTTTATTCTATGCTGTTGGCTTTCTATTGAGCCATCAGCAATTTGCGCTTGTTCTTCCGTACTGACACGGACATAGATTCCTATTTTATGCCGCATTGTCGATCTCCTCCAAGTCGTGTTTCGATGGACGGCCACGCTTTTGTGCCGCTACTAACATTCTTGCGATCAGGGTTTGCACTTCAGATTTCTTTTTTTGGAAATCTTGTTTGGAAATATAAACGGGTACAAACTCAATGTTCATTTCTTTTTTGTCGCTCAAGTGTTCAACGGCTTTTTTTGCTTTTGCCATTGTGACACTCCATAGTTGGATAAAGTTACTCAGCTTCATAGCCTTTAAAATCCTCAATAAACTCCGCAGCCTTTTTCTTTTGTTGGTCATCAAGGTAGCGGAGAAGTCTAATGGTTAATTTACTTGGTTTGCGAAAATCGGTTTCAATGTTCATCATTGTTCTATATCCAGATAAACAGAGAAAATCGGCAAACTCATCACGGGTCATTCCAAACTTCTCTCTAATTCTCTTAATTTCCGCACCATCCATTAAATTAACCTCATGTCATCAATGATGACATCGTTTTATGAGTTGGTCAAGGCCGACTTCGCCTTGCGTTTGGTCGGCTCATCTAACCCAAATTGCTTTTGAAGCAAGTTCTTGAAATCCGTAGGGACTTTTCCAGACTCTTTTGCTTGCTTTAAAATGTTTTCGAGCATGGCCACTTCGTCGAAGTGTTCAGCTCGAATCTCTTTGATTTGAGATTCATCCAGTTCAGTCTGAAAACGCAAGATAATCCAATTTGCGATTTCAGTCTGATTGACTCTGCCGCCATTGAAGCCATCATTCACTTTATCAATGATGGCCTTCAATGCTGTTAAAGACTCATTAGAAACCACAATTCTTTGCAACTTGGCACTTACTGGTTGGTTAGTACGATCTTCTTCTCTCTCCGTTCCCGTATTTGTATTTATATTATTACTATTATTATTTTCCATAGCTCTTACCTTTTATTTTTTATTTCCCTGCCGCCACCGATGTTTAGTACCTAGCTGTTGACCCCTTCCTCTCAACTCGTTGGGGGGGAGGGGTCAACAGCGGCCAAGGGACGTTAAGAACGAGGTGGCGGCAGGGAAATTCCTGTTATTCTTTATCTTTTTGATTGATCTTATCTTATCAATTCGCCAGAGAAGCCTTCGCTATGTGTAGGCATTCGCGAAGACTTCTCAATTCAAATTTTCAAGGCAAGTTCCTTTAAACTCTGACCTTGCTTGAGTCCTCGAAGTTCTGCACTTGCAGGATTCGTTTTCCAATCTTCAATCGTAATAAAACCGATTCGTGAGTTTAGTCTTCCGTCCCCAATGTATTTCATGGCCCTTTGAATGGTCTTTTCAATGGCATCGTTTTCCACAACAAAGAAGATGAAACTAAAGTCGTAAGCCTCACTGTATGCGCGAATAGCTTTGTTGTATCGCCAGTTGGTTTTTGCTGTTCTTTCATATTCAACCGCCACAATCGGAGCCGTCAGATTTCCTTGGAACTTGAAAACCGCATCTGGATATTTGAAGCCACCTTCCTGAACATCGAGTCTAAAGTTTGCTAACTTTTGCGTCTTCATTTCACTTTCGGTCATCCATTTTTGGCAAAGGCCAGCTTTTTCTAATCTCCAAAGTCCAGCTCCAACGGTTTCATCATGTTCAATGAAGTGTGGATAGATCGAGTGAACGTGTTGCCAGTTCATGCCTTTAATAAGTTCAACTCCAAAAGTGTCGATCACGACAGCATCATGTCCATGTTTGCTTGTGTGATGTTTAAAAACCTTTCGATCAATCAAGTGTTGTAGTTGCATCTGTCGCCATCGGAGAGTTCCATGACTAAAAAGCTCGTACCAAGTTTCGCGGCTCATGGCCCCGACCTTGGCAACGAACCTCACGGCCTCAACAGCATTCTTAGAAAGCTTGCGACCGTGGGCATATTTCATTAAGGAGCCTCCCATCGTGTAGGCTCCGTGATGATGTATTCAAAGTGACCTTCGATGTAACGATTGCCAACAACCTTGCTTTCAACCCAAACAGCTTCCACCTTCGGCTGTTGTAATGCAGGAACTGATTGTCCTTTGGACGATTTTCTTTCAGCCTCTTTTCCTTTTAGGTAAGAAAGCTCTTTATCTCGTTCGTTGTTTTCATGGATGGCCGAAGCTGTAAGACCTCCGGCGATTGCACCAACGCCTGCGCCGATAATCACGTTGCGAGTTCGGTATTGACCATTTTTTCCAGGATCAATGATCCCACCTAAAGCAGCACCAGTCCCTGCGCCAATCGCAGTACCAAGACCGACTGACTTTCCCATCGTAGAACATCCTGTTTGTAGCAACAAGACTGAAAGTCCCAAGATCAAAATAAATTTATTTTTTAATTTTTCCATATTTTCTCCTGACTTTTTAAGCAGCGTTATCAAGAGCATTGTTTGCTTGTCTCAATGGTTCTTTTTTATATTCATCATCTTTTTCTAAAAGTAGTGGCATTAAATTTTTTCCGATCTCAGGGATCGGATGTGCTTCAAGATCGTCTGTTTTGCTGAACTTGATCCGCACGGTTTTGGCCCCTCGGTCGTGTGGCACAATCATAATGGCTTCGCCAACGCCTAAGTCTTTCTTAAAGACGTTGGGGTGAATCGTAAACTCTTCAACGTCACGGACTGACATTTCGCCACTCTTATTCACGCCAAACAAAGTCTTCGATTGGCGCTCAGTGGACTTAGTCGCAGTCAAAGTTCCTATGACCTTCGAGAAGTATTCAGCCGAGTCAGGATCATTCCCACGCATAAAGACTTTGACGTTTGCGTTTGTCAAAATCGAGTTCGCCACTGGTTCACCAAGAACAGTAATGTCTCCTAACGCTTGATGAGCGAAGACGATTCCAACATTTGCCGATCTTGATTTATTTAAGATCGAAACAAAGCCCTCATAGAGATATTCCGAGAAGTCATCTAAGAAGACGCTGAAAAACATTTTCTCTGTATCTCGTGCAAGTCTGTGGCGGTTCGCAACTGCCGCTTGCAAAGATTGAAGAACGAGTTTACCCGTGGCCATTCCTAGAAAAGGAGATAACAACACTGGCAACTGAAAATAAACGATCTGGTTTTCTCTCAGTGCCTCGTCAATCGTGATCGCTCCTTCTTCGGGATTAAAGAGTCTTGCGTTTTCTCCAAATGCAAAGTGCCCAATTGCAGAAAGCAGACCACTGGTTCTTTCTTCACGGTCCTTGGGTGGCATTCCACAATACGTCACATACCAGCGACGAACTTCTGGGTCTTGCACAGACTTCGCCATTTCTTCCATGACCTTCGGGCGAGAAATCGCCTGATGAAGTCTTTGAAATGTTGGGACCGTGTTCGACGACTCGAAAATCCGCATGACCTGATTCATGACTTCATATTGAAGTGAACGATAATAAGGATTCTCAAATTCAAAAGCGTTAAAAACTCGTTCCGTGATTTCTTCCGCAGTTCCCCCAATCAAAGGATTGAACTGAAAAGACTGTTCTCTGCGACTCAAGCTAAAAAGCCTGAAATCTTTTTCGCGTCCTGCGAGTTTTGTATAGGCCCAGAGTTTATCAATTAGTGAGTTGTCGGCTTTTCCATCTATAAGCAACAAGCCTTTTCCTGAGTGAATATCCTGAATCGCCCAAGGAAGAATCACGCTTTCAGTTTTTCCCGCGTTCGTGGTGCCGATTACTTGGGTGTGCATCGCTCTTTGGCGAGGCTTGATCCAAATATCTTCACCTTTGTCAGTAGTTCCACAGAAAACTGAATCTTCTACTTGTCCTGTGATCGTTTTCTCAAACAGATTTTTCTCTCTGTTCTTTTGAATCTTTCTCCAAAGGATTCGACCAACAGGAATCAAAAGAAGAATCATAGGCCCCAACACTAAAACAAAGTGTCGAAGCGATTGGTTCATCCAGTCCCAAGCGAGATCAAGTCCCTTTACAAGAAGGAGAACGCCGATCACCGCAAAGAGAACTCGCTCTCCATGTGAAAGCGAACCGTTCTTATCTTCCATAGGTAGCTCCGGCATCCCTGAACGTGAATGGCTGATTCAAAATAGCAAAAGTTTCAGCGCCACCTTGCAGTTCAATCCATTTGCGTTCTTTTTGGAGGTCTTCGCCCATTGCGTTTGCTCGATCAGTGGCAGTCTGAGCAACGGCATTGCGAAGACCATTCTCATGACCTCCTTGATTTGCACCGAAGGCGCCTGTGTTCATTGAGCCAGCAGCGTAAGCTCCCACGAATCGAGTAAGCGTTTGTCCAACAGCATTTTTCACACCGTCAGAGTGGACATTGCCATTTACACCAACTTGCCCGTCACGACTGACCCCAATGGCAGAGAAAGGCCTTTCTCGTCCATCTGGAAGAATGATCGAGCGCCAAGAAATCGAAGCACGTTCGGATTCTTCATCAAAAGAAGCATCTCCCAGAACCTTCGAGCCGCTTGGGATGGCAATTCCGCTATCCGCAGAAACATCACTTGTGACAATTCCAACGACAGGCATTCCTTGATTGGCGATTGTTACCTTGCCACTTAAGCGAATAGACACTCTTGTTCCAGCAGAGAGCTGAGTCCTTGCGTCAGTTCCGTTTCGACTTAAGATCATCGAGGAACTTCGATCTTGATCGGTTTTACCGCCACCGCCTGAACCCGCGGGACTGCTTGGTCGATAGAGGTAATCAAGAGAACCAGGAACCTGTCTGACATTCACTTGCGACTCTTGAAGTTGTCTGATCGTCTCCTGTGTCGGATCGTTTTCAGCCGGTAGAGCTTTGGCAAGACTTCCACGCTCAGCTTTCTCATGGAAAGTGTCTTGCTCTGGTTCCGAACTAGGGATGACCATAATTCCTATAATCAAAGCACACACAAATGAAATCGCCCAAGTTTGCACCTTCGACCAATTTACTTCTCGCTTAGAAGTGAAAGGCTTAGGTTGTTTCAAAAAATAATTTTTAAAGCCTTCCAAATGTACCTCCTTTGCTATCACTTCCATGAAGTGACCTTCTGGATTGTGAGATAAGAAATTCTTTTCCTTCTCAATTCGACCCGGATGGGTTCATTTGCATTAAGATCAATTTCTCTCATTTGAAGAACACCTGAAATGGGTCTTTGGGGAGCCACTTCAAGGGCCGACATAAAAAGATTGTGAATTGGTCGCATCTCACTAGATTGTGTGATCCATAGCCATTCAGGTTTAAATGCCTCCTTTGTTGTGGATGAAACTAGAAATTCCACAAGCAAGATTCCGTCTTTGGTTTTTCCGACACGCTTTACATTTAACGAAAGCGTATCGCTCTTGAGGGAGTTTTTTAAATCAGTCCACTTAATGCCAGTTTCTTTCTTCGATATGGTTTGCGGTTTCTCTTTTGGTATGTCGAGATAAACTACATAATCAGCAATGGCCTCATTTCCTGAGATAAGAGCAACATTGAATCGTCTCCAATCGGTATAGATATAGAGATTGCTCTTGGCTCCACCAGAAAGCGGTTTGATCGTGATTGCTTGGTCAAGATATTCCACTTTAAAAGAGTCCTGATCTCCAACAACAACGCTGTTAGGACGATCTGGTACTTGAATGATCGTGGCAATACCAAGACTTGTTTTTACCGTGACGATTTGATCTCCCTGCACAGCGACTCGACGGACTCTTTGATTCGCCTCCGAGGTCATTGCAGCAAGGGAAAACGCCAACAGCGTAATAAGTTTTATTTTCATAATTCTCCTTGTGTTCGTTTGGGAGAATCAAATGGTGTCGCAAATAGTATGAGTCGTTATTCTTCACGCTCTTTTGAAATATAGAGGCCCCAAGGGTTTTCTTGTGTGCGAGGACCACTTTCAAAAGTAAGTTCAAGTTTTAGGTTTCCAGCGGCCTTCAAACCTTGAATTGAAGTTACACGGTCGCCAGTAATGAGTGCCGTTTGTTTTTTCAGATCAATTTCAATTTTCTCTGGATAGACCTTTTGAGAAACAATTTTTTCCGTAGAAAATTTTGCGACATTGGCGACGGCCACTTGAAAGGCCTTGAGAGCCTGTGGAGTGATGAACTGTTCTGACTCCTTGAGCTTCTTAGTCACGTTTTCAGGCTCCCACTGGTAGCGTTTTTCAAGATAGCGTTTGATACCTTCGCGGATTTGATCTTCTGCCTTTGGCTGATTAGTTCTTTCAAGAGATTTTCCATCAGGGCTAAGAGTGATGACGGTAGGCTCTTTCATTGCCATAACCAAAGTCACTCCAAGCCCCATAAAGACAAGGGCTAGAGAAGAAAGTGCAAAGACTTTCAGGAATTGGTTCGAGTGCAGTAGTTCTCCGACCATTTTAGGTAGCTGCGAACTTTTAAGCCCGATTGTTTTTGATTCTTGCATAGTTCATTTTCCTTTTCTTAATACATATATCTTTTGCGTTCTTCAGCTTGTCGTTCACGTCGAGCATTGAGATGTCCTTGGACATAGTTACTTGCTCCGTTAAGAGCGTTTCTCGAAGTATTAACGGCAGTCACTGCTTTTGCGGGAGCCGCAGCCATCGCAGCAACAGTAGCCGCGCCAATACTTGAAGACATAGATTGAAGTCCGCCACCAACAAGGGATTTCACCATCATTGGAGTCATTAACATGGCAACTGCGATCACGAAGTTCATTACGATGATGACCAGATAACTTCCTTCTGTTCGATACATATCCCCAAAAGAAAGTGCTGCCAGCATCGCACCCAATATTGCCCAGACAATCTTCCAGCAAGCGACTTCAATCATTCCCTTAAAGAGGTTCTTAGTGATCTGCTGTGTTCCTTCAAAAAGATTGAACAGCAGAAGCAGCGGAGCCGAGATCATAAAGAAGATCCAAAAGAAGTGATACATCGCTATTGTGAGATACCGAGCAATATAAAGAACGAGGTAACTCAAGAACGACAATGTTGCGATTATCAAATCGTTAAACTGCAAGAGCATGCTTGTTGCTGACATCGAATAGCTGTCGGATTTCTCTTGGGCCATTCGTATCAACGTATCAAGGCTATTGAGTTTGTCGATCTTCTCTGTGATTCCATCAGCGACATAAAGAATCGCTTTGCTAATATCAGGAAACGCCACCAGTAAAATCGTCGCAATGATTGCTCTTTTAACAATGTCCAAGAACTCAGGACTTCCAATGGGATTGCGAAACCATGCCACAACTACTGCCAGAGAAAAGAACACTGGCAGTAGGAGATAGTACATATTCACAAACTCTTGATGGAGGTCACGCGCAAGCGATCCCAAAAGTTCAAATTGTGGCATGAACTACCTCCCAGCTCCTGATCCAAGAGGACTCAAGTTTGTTTCCTTCGGAAGCGCACCTAACGCATTGGAGATGCCTTCGTATTGAGACTTAAACTGAGTCGCTTGAAGTTTTTCTTTCCTGTTTGAGAGGGCCATGTTTTGCCCCATCATCTTCAACATCATCGAGTTAGTGCGAAGCACTTGGGTTGTCACTCCAATCAAGACAGCTAGAGACTGATTCGTGAGCTTTGCTGATCCTTGAGGGTTCGTTGATTGAGAGTGGGCGATGATTCTTTTTGTTTCTTCGTCCACGCTGTCTGCGTACTGAAAAAGAGTGCCATTCATGGCAATGCTTTCAGATACGGAACGATCTTGAGCCTCTTGCAAACGGTACTCGCTGGTCTGCGGAATCGTACCGTAAAGGTCTTCAATCGCTCGCTGAACCTGATCTGCTGTTTCAAGCCCTCCATATAAGCCAGGATTAAACTTCGGGTTGATGATCCTGATGACCGCAAGCCCATCACGAATTCCTTTGTTAATATCTCTCATTAGGCTCAGAGTATCTTGTCCGGTGCTAACAATTCGTTGAAGCTCATAGAGCTGCTTGATTGCTTGAGCTAGAATCTGAACAAGAACCGCAACGTCTCCCCCAAACAAGTCAGCTTTTGCTGGCCTCGGAGTAATCAGAGTGAAGCAAAGAAGAATTGTAAAAATCCTTTTCTTTATGCTCATGCAGCCTCCGGTTCAACTTTCCCTTGAGCAATGCCATTCGGATATGTACGAGCTGCGGTTTCTATCGCATCAACAAGCGATAGACCTGATTCTCTCAATTCCTGAATATGGCGATTGTCACTTGCATCTGAAGTTGAAAGCCAATATTCAAAAGGACTCGGATAGATACGAATCACTTGGCGATGATCGCCTTCAATCATAAAGCCTTCTGAAAATTCACCTTTACGCTGTTCAAGTGAATAAACCAGATTCAGCTCTTGCGAATTAAGCTTGAGAGCGTTCTTCAAAATTTCAGAATCACCGCGCTGAAGTAGGATGAACTTCGTCGCGGTGTTATTCATAATCGCAGGACCAATCGGACTTGTGACGATCTCTTCAACCCCTTGAGTGATGAATGTAATTCCTGAACCTGTCTTTCTAAGGGTTCTCGCGCAATACTCCATGAAGCCAGCAGCGGCGTTTGATTTCAAAAGTTGCCAAGCTTCATCTAAAATAATGCGTTTTTTGTTCACCTTATCTTGTTCGACCTGAGTCAAGATGAAGTCCGTGAGAATCAGGATCATCACGCTTTGAAGATCAGGATAATTTCCAAGACCTTTTAAATCGAAAGTACAGATTGGAGCATCCGTTCTTAGAGAACCAATACCATCAAGCAATTTTCCGTAAGGTCGATTTCCAGTCCACATATAGAGGATTTTGGAAATATCAACCATTGAGGATTCTTTACTATTAGCAAGTCTCTCCGAGAGTTCAGAAAGAACAGGTACTTTATTCTGTCTTCTTTTTTCCTCATAAAGCTCGATGACAGTTTTCTCTAAAAGCACGCGATCAAGCTTTGAAAGTTTTGATCTTTCATCTTCAGCAATCATACTTTCGATGACCGCTAACAAAGATTTGATCTTTTGGTTGCTAGGCTCTTGAGATGGGTCTGAAATATCGAAGGGGTTAAGTCTGTATTGATCGGATAAATCTATTTCAAGATATTGGCCTCCTAAAGCTTCGGTTAGTTTTTTATACGAACCTCCAATGTCGATTATGAACACACGAAGACCACGAGCAAGCTCTTGAGCAAGTATGCAGTTATTCAAAAAACTCTTCCCAGCTCCCGATGAACCTGTGACCAGCGCATTGTAGTTTGTAAGGCTTGAATCAAACGGATTAAAGCTTACAAGCCCATTAAGCCTGTTTCTAAAGATCACCGCCGGATCATCGTCTCCTTCGCGTGGCCCATAGATCGGAATGAAATCGACCAAGTTGTTCGTCTTAAACTTTTTTGCTCGTTCAAGCTTTACGGGCGCACCTGGAAGATTGCCTTTAAAAATCTTCCAAGAGCCTACGGATTCCTCAAGTCCTTCGGAACCTTGAAGGGAGCGAAAACGAGAAAGCACTTCTCGAACTTCACGGTTAAGCTTTTTTACACCTTCATCAGTCGCAGGGGCGCGAAGGACTAGACTCATTTGGACTGCATAGATTCTTTGTCCCGTGTTTAAGAGTTCACGAATAAGCTCTTCTGTTGATGAAAGTTTTGTTTCACTTTCAAGATCGCTGGCCTTGTTTCCCGAAGTCGCTGCAAGAGAATGGGCCATCTTCCTTTTTTGTTGAAGCTTCGCCATCTCATCGGCTTGACTTGGAACCTCGAAAGACAACATCAAATCATAATGAAATGGCATACGCAGAAACGCAGAGAGCTGTCCTGCGAAGGTCACTTCAGGTAGAGTCTTAAGAGTTACAACTCTGTGATGGTGAGAATCTAAGGTGAATTGCTCAAACCCCAAGATCAGATCACCAAACACCAGTTGTTCGCGTGGTGATTGTTCTGCAAGCCACTCCATAGACTCCAAGGTTTCACGTTCAAGATTGTCTTCTTTGGGTGTGATAATCTTAGGTGTAGGCTCCGCTTTAGAGCGTTTCGGATTGAGGAATCCATAGATATGTCTCTGCATCTCCTGAACCTCTAAAAGTCTTCCATAGAGACCAATAGACGCAAAAGACGAAATCAGTGTATCGACATTCTGAAAAAGAATTTCCAAAGTCTCTTCGTATGTCTTCGCCGCATTGTCTGAGAAATCTTCTTGCTTCTTTAAGAAGCTAAGCTTTTTTCCTCCGATCATCTGTGTGCGAAGATAAATGGAAAGCTCAGGACGATAGAGTTCTGAAGACTCTAAGGCTGCCTGAAGTTTCTTTTCTCGATAATCCGCGATACTTGCTACCAATGGATGAATTGATGCTGTTTTTCTTTCCGAATGCTTTTTAATGACCTCCGAAAAGTCAGACCCCACCGAAAGACAGAACTGCACGGAAGTATTTTCTGAAATGGAGTTAAGAACTCCGCGCAGTCTGGTCACAAGCTGATTGACTTCGTTGTCATCGAAGCACTCAATATCTAGCAGCGAGAGTTTTATCCCACTCACTAAAGAGCCATCATTTAAAATCAAATGCGGCCTTGGTGCGTCTGAGAATTCCCAATATGGCAGCTCTTCAGAAAGCGATGCCTCAGCGTTTTTCTTTTGAAACATTTTTCACCTGTCCTTTAAATTTGCGATAAAGACGATCAACTCCACCTGCTGCGTAGTAAGCAGGACGGATGAGAAATTCGCCTAAATGCTGAATGTAATTGTCTGGACGACCTTTCTTCGCAAAGTGAAGGAACAACGTCAAAGCAAGCGTTGTTCCCCACACAAGCGGGTAGCGAAAGGAAGTCCCACCAAACACCAAGTTAGTAATCGCAAGATTGAAAAAGATGAGAAGCAAGTCTGGAAGTTCATACCCAAAGAGCTTGCTTTTCATTTCGAGTGCCCGTGGCACTCTTGTTGTGATGAGTCCTTCTTCTTCCATTTTTCACCTCTAGCGAACTGTTTGAGCGATAAAGTCCACGATCCCTTGTGCGCCAAAGCCAATAATGCAACCGATGATCGCATAGGCGATGTGTTGTTTTGCATTCGGATTTCCCGTGAAGAAAGAAGTCCCTGCAAGCGCAATCCCGATTACCGAAAGCAGAGGGAGAATAACTCCCGTAAGCTTTGACTTAATCCCCATCAAGCTTGATTCAAGCCCTGCATGGGCAAGATCAGGCATGAAGAGACCCGCAGCAACCACTACGGCTACTAAGAACACCATTTGTTTCTTGTTCATTGTTTTTGCTCCTTATGAAAATTTCTTGTTTTGAAACTTCAAAAGGTCGCGCAAATCGTTAGTCGTTAGGCAGCTTCTAAAGCACCTTCGGGAACTGGTTGTCCGTAGGGAGTAGCTGACTCTTCAGGGTAAATGCTCATGTAAATTTTCTTATCGAGTAGATCGAAGTTCATTTCGATCACGCCTTTGGTTGAGTCGGCCTTGGCATTTCCAACGATATTCCAGAAATATTTATTCTTTGAGGTGTTGGACTTGTTCGGTTCTCTCGTCATCAGCAAATACTTAGTTGCATCGTCCTTGCTTGGAAGAAGGAAGTATTTGTCATCGAGAAACGTCCAAAGGCGAAGCGTATAAATGCTTTGACCTTCTTTAAGATAGGCCATGCCTACGGTGTTCTTTTTCTCCGCTCCTTGCACGAAGAGTTGAAACCGATAAAATTTCGTTGTTTTCAATTTGTCCATGTGAGTGTCTAAAATGTCTTTCAATGCTTTCATGTTTTTGATCTCCTAATAAATTTAGATAAAAGTGGTTTTCTTTATTTCTTTTCATTAATTCATCGAACGTGATCCACGCTGTTTGATTGCCGCTTTTCACTTGATAAATCTTTTGATCGTTGATTTTTGCCATAAGCTTTTTGATAAAAGCTTTGGCTGCTACTAAGCCGCACATTTTTGTTTCTCGTAAAAGGGATCAGTCAGTGAATCCCAGTTGCAGTCCGTGCAATAAGGCTCATCGCCTGTGATGTGAGTAGTGGCTCCACACCGAGGGCAAATGTGTTTGCGCCCAGAGATGAAGTGAGTTTTCGGTTCATCGTCTGGAACGAACTCACAGTCTTCTAAGCTAAGAAGATGAAGTTCTCGTTTTTCGTTTTTTGAATTTGGCTTGAAGTAGCCGTCCATAAATCCTCCTTTCGTTTTTGTTTCACAAGGGGACTCAAAAGCAATCGTGTGCCAATATTTTCGGGCTTCGTGATTTTTATTGGAAAAATGGAGCAAGCTTTGAAAATGATTTGGAAATTTATGATTTGGATGGATTTATGATGCGGAGTGAAGGTTCACTCACTCGTGAGAGACTACTATTAGAAATGAGAGACTCTTGTGAGAGACGGAACAATTGCTCGAAAATGAAGATCTCGGTATCATAAGTTAATTCAACACTAGGAATTTTTATGGAAGTGATTGGCTGGAAGAAAGTAATTAAGAAGTATCAAAAGGTTCTTGGAAAAGATGTGGGCACTTTGCACGCACACCTTACAGCAGAGTTTCTTGATCTCAATTATAAGTGGAATGATGGACTGCGGGCATAAAACTGGAGCTTAGCAAACTATCAATTTGAGACAAAGCGATTAGCTGCCGATAATAAAGAAGGAGCTAGTCTATGCGAAAGTCGAGAAGAGTTTTTACAGAGGAACAAAAGAGAGAAGCGGTTGAGCTCTATCTGAGCGGAAGAAAGAAAGCCTCTGAGGTCGCCGCCAGCTATGGCATTCATCCTCAAGTCATTTACAAGTGGAAAACAGATCTGGAAGAGAAATCAAAAGCTTTAAGAGCAGAAGATCTCCAATCTGATGGTCTGTCACCACAAGCGGTAAAAAGAATATTAGATTTAGAGCGAGAAAACGAAGAGCTAAAAAAGGCCTTGGGTGAAAAGGCCCTTATGGTGGACCTTTTAAAAAAACTCCGGGCAACGAAGGGCTCAGTATCAGAGAGCGATGTGATTGGGTTAAGCGAAATCATCAAAGAGTCGGCACGATCAAAGAAGCCTGCAAAGTAATAGGTGTTTCTATGTCGACGTATTATTCAGATCCTAAGATTTCAAGAAGAGAAAAAGAAGAACGTGAAGCCGACATTCGAGGTAAGATTGAACAGATTCGCGTTGAGCAGCCTCGAACTGGGTATCGCCCCCTCTTGGCAGAGTTAAAGAAGAGTGGCGTTGTCATTGGCGAAAGAAGGCTTCGCAGAATTATGAAGAAGTTCTCTCTACACATAAAGCCACGCAGAAGATTTGTACGAACCACGCAGAGCGATCATGATCACCCTGTGCATGAGAATTTAATCAAAGGTATGGAGGTTACCAAGATCAATCAGCTGTGGGTGTCTGACATCACTTACATTCGGATCACCAACGGCTTTGTGTACCTGGCAGTGGTCATGGATATCTACTCGCGCAAAGTTGTAGGTTGGGCCATTTCAAAGAAGATTGATCGTCACTTGACTCTGGCGGCACTTCAGATGGCGATCAAGCAAAGGGCCCCAAAGGAGGGAATTATTCATCACTCGGACCGTGGTGTGCAATATCTCTGCGATGACTATGTGAAGCTGCTTGTTGATTCTGGGTTTCAAGTTTCTTGTTCAAGAAAAGGGAATCCTTACGACAATGCCTTTGCTGAGAGTTTTATGAAGACTCTCAAGGACAACGAGGTGCACCTTTGGAGCTATGAGACAATTCTCGATGTCCTAGAGCGAGTACCCTATTTTATTGAAGAGGTATACAATAAGAAGCGATTGCATTCTGCACTGGATTATCAATCGCCGGAAGAGTTTGAAAACGAGATCAAAGTCAGATACAAGAACAAAAAATCAGCAAGTCGCTATGTCGTCAAGATAGGTGGTTCGACTCCATAAAAACGCCCGCACTCCATGAGTTTGTTGTTTTGTTTGGAACAAACCAAGAGAGAATTGATGTTTTAAATAAATCCGCAAACCAATTCTGGGCAAACATTCACAATGTTCTTTTTGATGATATTCTTCTACATATTGCACGTCTTACTGATAAAGAACTAACTTTCAAAAAAAAGAACCTATCTATACAGGGTTTGTTAAGTATACGTGCGAATAAGAAGTTCGACAGTCGTTTAAAAAAATCCATAGAAAATGTTGTTAAAAATGCCAAGTTTTGCCGAGATTGGAGAAATAGGCGAATTGCGCATATTGATTATGAATATAGAACCAATAATAAAGAAAAATTGGCAAGAGCAACTCGTGCTAAGGTATCAAAGTGCATTAAAGGCATCCATGATATTTTAAATCTTATTGAGAAACAGTTTTTTGATTCAGAAATCACATCCGATTCACCATCTATCAATGGCGCGCTTGATCTTCTCTTTGTTATTGATGATGGTCTGCGATTCACAGATGAGCGTGAAGCAAGATTGCGGGCCGGAACTGCCTTACCTCAAGATTACCAAGACCCAAAAAGAAGTTGGGTATGATAAGCAGTCGAGTTCTGGACTCTCTCATTTTTGAGAGAGTCTCTCAATAATGTGGAAACACTTTGGCACCACATGACCACTTCTGGCTATGTAATTAGTTCACGGGTTCAGCCGCTAAACTCTCAGGATAAATAAATAACCATTTGGAAAAACTAAAGATTATCCCAGATTTGCCATTTGAGTCGAGATGACATAAATAACGGCTGTTGTTTTGGCACAACACTCGCAATTAGGAGGACTCATCCTGAACTGCCAATAGGGGTAACGAATGTTTTTCTGGGGAAGATTATTTTCAATTTTCATCACATTTGGATTTCTAATCCTTCCCCCGGCTTTTGCGCAAAATGCGGCTCCTACATACATTAAGGCGATCTACTCACTTCCTCTTTCACTTGATCCTATCAAAATGAACGATACAGCTTCACTTGCTGTAGGAAATCTGATCTACGATGGGCTTCTTAAGTTTTCTCCGTCTTTAAAAATCGAAGGTGCATTGGCTGAATCATGGGCCACTAGCAAAGATGGGAAAACTCTGACTTTTAAACTCAAGAAAAATATCTTCTTCCATAATGGTGAGGCTATCACTGCTTTTGATGCCGAAACTTCGCTTAAGCGTGCACTTTCATCTGAAAGCACTGTTCGTAAATTTTATGATTCTATTAAAGCGATCCGCGCGGTTAATAATCGCACTCTTGAAATTGAGCTGAACTATCCGTTTCCGCCTTTCTTGTCGGTGCTTGCAGGAGCAACAGCAAAAGTTCTTCCGAAATCGAAACTATCGGATTCAAAATTTTTTGATAAGCCGATTGGTTCTGGTGCATTTACATTTGTAGCTCTTGATAAAGAGAAAAAAGAAATTGTGCTCAATGCCTTCCCTCAGTATCACGCTGGTAAAGCGAAGATTGAGCGTATGGTGTTAAAAGAATCTTCTGAAGAAGAAGCTTTGAAGTTAGCGCGTGATGGGCAGATGCACGATCTAGCAAGCTGGCCTTTAACTGGTTCAGATTCCATTTTCACAACAGGACAGAAAATATCAAGTCCAGTCGCTTCGACGTGGATAATTGGAATCAACACTTTGAAAGCTCCCTTCAATAAACTCAAAGTGCGCCAGTCTTTTAAGCTGAACTTTCCAGTAAGTGAGTTTCGAGAAAAGTTTTACCCTGATTCTGTTAAGGCCAATGGTTACATTCCCAATGGACTAACTGGCTCTCAGGTAAAAGCTGACCTGGCTGTAGATGTTCGCCCTTCAAAAGATAAAATTGTGATCGCTGTTCCTATAGAGCTTGCTCGCGCCACCGAGATGAAAACGATTATTGAAAGTTCCATGAAGGCTCAAGGCTGGAATGTGGAAGTCGCTCTTGTGAAATGGGACTTGTTGATGGATGGATATGCCAAGAAATCACACCAAGCATTTTTGGTGGCGATGAATATGGACTATCCTGATGCCGATTTTTTGCTTAAGAATTTTGAATCTGACAATTCAGATAACTTTTCTGGCCTTAAGAATAAGGCACTTGATGACTTGATAAAGAAATCTCGTGCTACTCAGGACAGAAAGCTCCGCGAAGCCTATTACAAAGAAGCATTGAAGCTCTTAGAGGTTTCTGCTGTTACTGTTAATCTCTTTCACCCAAGAGCGAATTACTGGGTTTCAAAATGCGTGGATAACTTCATGCCAAACATTTTATCAGACGTTTATATTGACTACTCTCAAGTTAGCTTGTCGTCGAAATGTACAGTTCCACAAGTGGTGACTCGATGAAAAGCGTTTCACTTTTTAAACACGTTAATGCCTCATTGAATCCATATCGCTGGGCCATATCTCTAGTTGTTGCGGTTTTGATTTCTGGGATGTTTGCAGTGATTACATTGGTTGATCGCCTAGACTCCGATAGAAAGATGACAAAGTCACTTTCTCCTTATCTGGCGACTCTGGTTGATTCATCAGATCGTCCAGAGCTTTTGCGAGTATTACACTCAGTTTCAGAGTCCACTCAGTCAGAGTTGGTATTAGTTCAAGACGGATTAGTTTTTGCTACAAGTGGCGATGTTACCGAACTTGATAGTCCTTTTATAAAACCAAAAACTAAGCTGCATTTTTATGACATGGATTTTGGAAAAGATGAAATCATTACTAGCACTGCCGTTCGTGATGGCGTAGCCATTTACATTCTTTCGCCATTGTTGCCTTCACTTAAAAGCACCGTAGGGATTTTCCTTGGAGTATTCATTGCAAGTATTTTAATTTCTCTTTTCTCTGCACGCCAAATGAGACGAGCTATTAAAAATGCACTTCGTCCAATGGATCAGCTTCATGCTGAGATTAAAGGGCTTGTAAGTGATGACGAACAGGATTCTACACCCATTCAAATTCGTGAACTTGAGGAAATAAGAAATACTGTTCATTCGACTAAAGTTGCACTTGAAAATGCTAAGGATCAGCTTGCCGAGAATAAAGCTAAGAAGTTGTCCTCAGAAGCATATAAGAGATTGATTCACGATCTCCACAATCCAGTGGCCGCATTAAGGCAGATGGCAACACTTGCTAACGATGAAGCTCAAGACAGTGAGACGAAAATTGAAGCTACAAGCGCAGTAACTCGTCTTGCAGAACAGATTTTGAGTCAGGTCACAGCAGCTAAGAAGAATTTGGAAGAGGAGCCTATTGCGCTTCGAGAGCTAAATATCATTGAGTGCATTCAAGATGGTGTTCACCAAGTGAGATCGCTTGGGGCTAAAAAATCTATTATTGCTAACTTCGATTCGGAACCGCTTAATGTTCCACATGATCCAACACTTTTAAAGCGTGCCATTATAAATCTTCTTGAAAATGGTATCGAGGCGGCAAAAAGCCAAGTCCGTATTTCAATAGTGAAAAATAATAATCAAGCTTCGATTCGCGTCTGTGACGACGGAGTTGGAATGGATGAAAATAAAGTATCAGTTTACCTTCAAGGGCGTGGTCAATCAGGAAAGGCAAACCGTCAGGCGTTTGGACTTTCGTCAACAAATCACATCGTTCGCTCTCATGGTGGAAAGCTGATTTATAAACGCAGCGATCTTGGTGGCGCAAGCTTCGAGATTCGTTTGGGGGTAGTATGAACTTAAAACCAAAAATTCTAATTTGTGACGATGATGCTGAGATTTTGCAAACTCTAAATTTAAGTCTTCGCTCAATCTTTGACATTGTGACTGCTAATAGCGTGGAAAAAGCAAAGAAACTTGTCCGTGAAGATGATTTCGATGCTGCGGTTATTGATCTAAACTTTGAAGGTCAAGAAGAAGATGGAATCCACCTTTTAGATTTTATGAATAAAGAATCTGCTGGAACATTTTTGATCGTCCTAAGTGGTGACACCAGCACGCGCCGAATTGTTGAGGCGACTAGAAGAAAACATTTTCAATTCATTGTAAAAGATGAAGGCTGTTATAATATTCTTTCTGCTGCTCTTAAAAATGCTACTCAATTGAGTGTGGCCAATAGGGTACAAGCTCAGGCCAAATATCTTACTCAATCTAATGCCGTTAAAAAGGTGCTTAAAGAAGTTGAACGAATAATTAAAAGTCCTTCTGAATCGCCAATTCTAATTTTGGGTGAAACTGGTACAGGTAAAGAATTTTTGGCCCAGCATATTGCTTTGAACTTAAAAATGAAAGCTGTTGCTGCGAATATGGGCTGTATTCCAAAAGAAATGGCAGAAAGTATTTTATTTGGACATGAACGCGGAGCTTTTACGGGAGCAGTAGCAAATCAAACTGGTCTTATAGAAACTGCCCATAATGGAATTTTCTTTCTTGATGAAGTTGGTGAATGTTCGTCATCAGTTCAGACAAAACTTTTGCGTGTCCTTCAAGAAAAAGAGATTCAGCCTCTAGGTTCTAATAAGGTCAAAAAGATCAATACTCGGTTTATTGCTGCCACTCACAGAGATTTAAATAAACTTGTTACAGAGGGATCTTTCCGTGAAGACTTATTGAATCGTTTGAATACTTTTATTCTGACGTTGCCGCCTTTGAGAGAACGTCCAGAAGATATTATCTTCTACGCGAATCTTTTTATTGAAGAACGCTCTCAAGGTCGTGAGAGATTCTTTTTAACTCCTGATGGTGAAACTGAATTATTGACCCATCGCTGGAACGGAAATATCCGTGAGCTTAGAAACGTAATCGAAAGAATTGTTGTTCTCTCGAACAAAACAACAATTGATAAAGCATCAGTCGCTGAGGCTATTGGTTATGGCCACTCAGCCAAAGACTGGGTTATTACACGCGCCGAGATTGTTGAAAATAATGCTCGTAAAGAAGAAGTTATCAAAACACTTAATGAGTTTAATGGCAACAAACGTAAAGCAGCCGTGAGCCTTGGGATCAGCGAAGCCACGCTATATCGTTGGCTAAAAGACTTAGGCATAAAGAAAACCGTTGGCACACAGATGTACGGCGAAAAGGTATTGGCATGATTAAGTTAACCAGCGTTCTGTCTGCTAAGACAAATGCACCTACAATGTTTTTAATCCCCGGTGGGCCAGGTCTCAGCTCTTTAACTTTGCGTAGCCTTGATATTTTAAGTCGAAGCTTCAATCTTCTGTATGTGGACTTTCATGGAACAAATGACAATCCCTATACGGGAAAAAAATCTTTCGATGAGCTATCTTCTGAACTGAACAAGGAAGTTCAGAACGTGACAGGGGTAAAGTTTATTTTGGGCCATTCTTATGGTGGTTTTTTTGCTGGGAAAGCCTTTGTTGAAGGAATTGTAGAAGGTCTTGTTTGCGTAGCTACTCCTTTTTCAAAAGAAACTCTTTCAAAAGCTAGTGAAAATTATCGCGCTCACATGACAGATGCTTTGGTTAAAGCTGAGTCTCAGTGGAATGAGTATCAAGATGATAAGTCTTTTGCAGGATGGCTTTCTGAATATGGAAGTCTTTATTTCAAAAATCCTGAGGGGAAATCTCTTCTTCTGAATGATAAGATTTCTGCTCAAGTCTTTAGAGACAATCGTTCGGATGCTCAATCTTTTGAACCTGTTCTAACTATGCTTGCTCAATCTAAGGGAAAGAAAATTTTTATTTCTGGAGACGATGACAAATTGTTGCTGTCTGAGAATTTGAAAAAAGACTCTGCCCTTGGGAAATTTGAATTTTACGAAATAGGAAATGCTAGTCACTTTGTGACTTTCGATCAGCCTGAGTATGTTGCTCGCTTGATTGAAGAGAAACTTTTAGCTTAATAAATGGAGGATCGTATGAAAAAGAAAATGAAAATGATAGCTCTTGTTCTTGCATTTGGAGCCACTGTTCAAGCTTTGAAGGCTTATGCTGTTGAAGCTCAAGTGTTTTCCGTTGAGGAAGAAGAGTACAAAGTCGAAAGACTGATGGAAATGCGTAAGCAAATTACAATTCAGGGAAATGCTTTAACTGTTGATGCTGATTTCTCTGCGGAATTTCCTAATGTGAAGAGTAGCACTGATCTTAATGTGAGCCTTGTAAAACATTTGGTGAGATACATTTTTGCTATAGGTGCAGAAAAGTCTTTGTTTGAATACCTAAAGGGCGCAGACGTTCAAGCTGCTTGTGCATCTGCTGTTGCCAGATGCGGAAGCGAGCCAGGAATTTAACGTGGAAAAAGATTTCGGTAAATATTTTGGATCGGCAATGATGATAGGGTTTGGTGTGGTGGCGTTGTATCGCTGGCATCAAACCCAGCTTTTATTTTTCTTATTGTTGGTTCTTCGGGATTTTGCCGCCGGATATTTTTTCTTAAGAAGAAAAGCTGCTGAAAAAAAAGCGCCATTGGTTACAAACATTTTGGCTTATGTATCGTCAGCTATTCCACTTTTGTATTTTGGCCCTATTGGTGCATCGAGGGCCGTTATTTTAGGAGCGGATTGGAGTGCGGGCGTTTTTATGGAGTCGAACCACCTATCTTGACGACATAGCGACTTGCTGATTTTTTGTTCTTGTATCTGACTTTGATCTCGTTTTCAAACTCTTCCGGCGATTGATAATCCAGTGCAGAATGCAATCGCTTCTTATTGTATACCTCTTCAATAAAATAGGGTACTCGCTCTAGGACATCGAGAATTGTCTCATAGCTCCAAAGGTGCACCTCGTTGTCCTTGAGAGTCTTCATAAAACTCTCAGCAAAGGCATTGTCGTAAGGATTCCCTTTTCTTGAACAAGAAACTTGAAACCCAGAATCAACAAGCAGCTTCACATAGTCATCGCAGAGATATTGCACACCACGGTCCGAGTGATGAATAATTCCCTCCTTTGGGGCCCTTTGCTTGATCGCCATCTGAAGTGCCGCCAGAGTCAAGTGACGATCAATCTTCTTTGAAATGGCCCAACCTACAACTTTGCGCGAGTAGATATCCATGACCACTGCCAGGTACACAAAGCCGTTGGTGATCCGAATGTAAGTGATGTCAGACACCCACAGCTGATTGATCTTGGTAACCTCCATACCTTTGATTAAATTCTCATGCACAGGGTGATCATGATCGCTCTGCGTGGTTCGTACAAATCTTCTGCGTGGCTTTATGTGTAGAGAGAACTTCTTCATAATTCTGCGAAGCCTTCTTTCGCCAATGACAACGCCACTCTTCTTTAACTCTGCCAAGAGGGGGCGATACCCAGTTCGAGGCTGCTCAACGCGAATCTGTTCAATCTTACCTCGAATGTCGGCTTCACGTTCTTCTTTTTCTCTTCTTGAAATCTTAGGATCTGAATAATACGTCGACATAGAAACACCTATTACTTTGCAGGCTTCTTTGATCGTGCCGACTCTTTGATGATTTCGCTTAACCCAATCACATCGCTCTCTGATACTGAGCCCTTCGTTGCCCGGAGTTTTTTTAAAAGGTCCACCATAAGGGCCTTTTCACCCAAGGCCTTTTTTAGCTCTTCGTTTTCTCGCTCTAAATCTAATATTCTTTTTACCGCTTGTGGTGACAGACCATCAGATTGGAGATCTTCTGCTCTTAAAGCTTTTGATTTCTCTTCCAGATCTGTTTTCCACTTGTAAATGACTTGAGGATGAATGCCATAGCTGGCGGCGACCTCAGAGGCTTTCTTTCTTCCGCTCAGATAGAGCTCAACCGCTTCTCTCTTTTGTTCCTCTGTAAAAACTCTTCTCGACTTTCGCATAGACTAGCTCCTTCTTTATTATCGGCAGCTAATCGCTTTGTCTCAAATTGATAGTTTGCTAAGCTCCAGTTTTATGCCCGCAGTCCAGATCTTCTGTCCATCGTTGGGTTTTTGATAGTGGCTTTCGCCACGTTGGAACTTGGTACAAGCATCGGGATCGCTCCTGCCAACCGTGGAATCGTTTGCAGTGGAATCTATCGTTATATTAAGCATCCCATGTACACGGGTTATGTTATTTCAGAAATAGGCTTGGTTCTATTGAATCCATTGAACGCAGTTTTAGCATTCATTTCCGTTTCGCTTTATGTATTTAGGGCGAAATCTGAAGGTGCAATTCTTAATCGTAGTTTACTTTAAGAGGCTAAATATTGATGATTATGAAGATTAACGACAATATCAGTATCTGGCGAGAATTTAATCCAATAGAGTTATCATTGGATAGAAATGACTCCTATGATTCAAGACGGTCATTGGCAAAATTAGGTTTTAATAAAGAACGAATTTTAATCCAAGAGCGTTGGTTTGATGTTTTGTCTCCAGGTGAGCTAGTTCGGAAACGCAATTTAAAAGATGGTTATTATCGGGTTATTTATATTCAAATCAATATTGGAACTGGTGAATGGAGTGCGGGCGTTTTTATGGAGTCGAACCACCTATCTTGACGACATAGCGACTTGCTGATTTTTTGTTCTTGTATCTGACTTTGATCTCGTTTTCAAACTCTTCCGGCGATTGATAATCCAGTGCAGAATGCAATCGCTTCTTATTGTATACCTCTTCAATAAAATAGGGTACTCGCTCTAGGACATCGAGAATTGTCTCATAGCTCCAAAGGTGCACCTCGTTGTCCTTGAGAGTCTTCATAAAACTCTCAGCAAAGGCATTGTCGTAAGGATTCCCTTTTCTTGAACAAGAAACTTGAAACCCAGAATCAACAAGCAGCTTCACATAGTCATCGCAGAGATATTGCACACCACGGTCCGAGTGATGAATAATTCCCTCCTTTGGGGCCCTTTGCTTGATCGCCATCTGAAGTGCCGCCAGAGTCAAGTGACGATCAATCTTCTTTGAAATGGCCCAACCTACAACTTTGCGCGAGTAGATATCCATGACCACTGCCAGGTACACAAAGCCGTTGGTGATCCGAATGTAAGTGATGTCAGACACCCACAGCTGATTGATCTTGGTAACCTCCATACCTTTGATTAAATTCTCATGCACAGGGTGATCATGATCGCTCTGCGTGGTTCGTACAAATCTTCTGCGTGGCTTTATGTGTAGAGAGAACTTCTTCATAATTCTGCGAAGCCTTCTTTCGCCAATGACAACGCCACTCTTCTTTAACTCTGCCAAGAGGGGGCGATACCCAGTTCGAGGCTGCTCAACGCGAATCTGTTCAATCTTACCTCGAATGTCGGCTTCACGTTCTTCTTTTTCTCTTCTTGAAATCTTAGGATCTGAATAATACGTCGACATAGAAACACCTATTACTTTGCAGGCTTCTTTGATCGTGCCGACTCTTTGATGATTTCGCTTAACCCAATCACATCGCTCTCTGATACTGAGCCCTTCGTTGCCCGGAGTTTTTTTAAAAGGTCCACCATAAGGGCCTTTTCACCCAAGGCCTTTTTTAGCTCTTCGTTTTCTCGCTCTAAATCTAATATTCTTTTTACCGCTTGTGGTGACAGACCATCAGATTGGAGATCTTCTGCTCTTAAAGCTTTTGATTTCTCTTCCAGATCTGTTTTCCACTTGTAAATGACTTGAGGATGAATGCCATAGCTGGCGGCGACCTCAGAGGCTTTCTTTCTTCCGCTCAGATAGAGCTCAACCGCTTCTCTCTTTTGTTCCTCTGTAAAAACTCTTCTCGACTTTCGCATAGACTAGCTCCTTCTTTATTATCGGCAGCTAATCGCTTTGTCTCAAATTGATAGTTTGCTAAGCTCCAGTTTTATGCCCGCAGTCCAGAATATTATATTGGTAAGGCCAATCGTTCTAAATGGTCTGAGATAAAACGTTATCAGGGTTCTGGATTAAAGTTTAAAAATAAACTTAAAAAAAATAAGGATGAGTTTGTTAGATATTTTATCGCAGTTTGCGAAACAGCCGAAGAAACAGAAAAACTTGAAGCGTCTATTGTTAATGAAGTCCTATTGTCTGATGAAAAATGTTTAAACCTTGTTGCTGGTGGAGGTGGAGTTAATAATCGTCCTTCGATGGCAGAATTAAGTCAGAAAAAACGTGAACACATGAAGAATCATCCTGAACAATTTAAACCGATGCTCAAGGCTGCTAAGGAAGCCTTTTTGTCGGGAGATACTCCTGCGCTTCGTGCTCGTTCACAGAGAATTAAAGAGGTTATGAGTGACGATAAATATCGCGAAATGTCTCGTAGTCGAATCGTAAATTGGAAAGAAAATAATCCCGAAGAATATGCTGAAGCGAGAAGAAAAAACCGCGAAAAGATTAAGACAACCGAAGTTCAGAATAAACGACAAGCGAGTTTAAAAAAGTGGACTCAAGAGCATCCCGAAGAACACAAGGCTTGGCAAGAAAAGTTAGTGAAGTCTCGTACAAGCAAGGTTGCTAATGAAAAACGTAAATCATCACTAAAAAAGTTTAAGGACGATCACCCAGAAATAGCTCATGCAAATGCAAAAAAAAGAGCTAAGGCGGCAGCAGCAAAAAACAGCAAGTCCGTTTCGATGATTGATTTAGAATCTGGTAAAGTTGTAAAGGTGTTCTCTAGTATCCATGAAGCTGCAAGATGGCTGGTAGATGCAGGGATCGCTAAAAATACAAATTGCGCTTCTTCGCTTAGTAGTGTCTGTCTTCGTAAGCCATGTACAACGGGGTATGGATACCGCAAAAAAGCTTATGGGTATGATTGGCGTTTTACTGACGAACTTTAAAGATTTTTCACGATGTCGCTTAAAGGAACATCGAGCGACTGTGCGATTTTACTTAGTGTAATAAAAGTAAGGCTTAACTGCCCAGCTTCAATTCTTTGCCAGTGCTGGCGAGATTTAATTGGTAAATCTTCTCCAGTGACATCGTAAACAGATAGCTTCTTCTTGTCCCGTATTTCTCTAATACGAGTCCCTAAAGCCTTTAAAAGCTTCTTATCTTGTGTCGAAACAAGTGTTGTTCCTTTTTTTAAACCCATTTATCCTCAAAACTAGATGCGTATGATCTTGTGCCATTGATTTTCCCTTCTTTTTGGGTTTTAATGTGCGTAAGAACTTACGCAGGGATCGAGGTCATATCCACTTAAAGGAGGTCAGAACGTGATTGCTGACTTGATGAATGTAAATTCAAAATTAGGCAAGTGTCTTCGTTCAGCCTTTTTGTCTGCTTCCAGAGACAAGCAAAGGCAGCTATCAAGGCTTCTTCAAAAGACGGCGATCAGTATTGAAGATGTCCTTCAAAATCCTATTAAAATTCCAAGTTATCTCTTAATGAAGATTTCAGATATGCTTGAAGCTACTCAAAGTGTTCGAGAGATTATAATGGCGTACCAATTCAGTCGGTCCGGTGTTCGTTAATAAGGAAGGGGTATGAAATCTGTTTTAGTAATTGAAGACTTTTTAGATACTAAAGACATAATTACTAACTGGATCGAAAAGACTCTTAAGGGGCAGGCCAATAGTGCGATAACGGTAAAAGCCGCAATCAACCTTTTGGACAAAAATTCATTCGACTTGATTATTTGTGATTACGAATTGCCCGATGGGAATGCTGAAAAGATTTTGGCTCATTTAAGACAAAATAAAGTTCAAACACCGACGATTCTATTTACTGCACGCCATGATCTTTCGATGGATATGGTTTCGCCCGTAGTTCATATCATCAAAGACAAAGATTTCTTCAAGCTTTTTGATTTTATCGAAGCTCTTCCTTAGCTCACCTTCCACTTCCAAAGTCCTACTGCACTGTGTTTTTAGTTTGGTGTATTTCTTTGTATTTACTTGTCATTAGTTGTAGCGCATAATTTTTAATACATATTTTAGGAGCAGTGAAATGAGCACTGAAAAGTGGTTATCGGTTGAGGAAATTGCCGAGCATTTGGGTATTTCCAAAGAGACAATTTACCGATGGTTGGAAAAAGGGAAAATTCCAGCACATCGAGTTGGAAAGCTTTGGAAGTTTCGCCCATCAGAAGTTGATGAGTGGGTTCTAAATGGAAATGCAGGCGATTCTGAACAAGAAAAACCTAAGAAGAAAAAGAGATAACTCATTTTAGCTCTATGGAGAATTTATGTCGCGTTTAAGTGAATTGATCGCTTCCATTAAAAATAAAGACCCTCAAATGGGTGCAGAATTAGAAAGCGAATTTAGAGAGCACGCATCGAGATTGGCTTTCGGTTTAAACTTTGAAAGGCACCGGCCCGAAGTTGTAGAGTTACCCAGTAGAGCTGTTAGAAAGGGAGATAAAGTTCGCAAACTCTCTCTTCGTGGTGAAAAATCAAAAAGTGATCCACGCGTTTGGCTTGTGAAGAAAATTTCTGAAGTTAAAAACAAAAAAATCGCTTTGATTGAGATTATTGAAAAGAAGCAAGTCGTTTCAGAAGAAGTTCCAGTTGATGACCTCGTGGTTATTGCTGAGTTTCGTGATTATCTCTATCCGGGGCTCGTGAGCACTGGAAAAGTTGAAAGAGGTGGTGATAAGCCATTTCACACGGTAATTAACGGGGAAAACTATCATGTTCTCAAGGCTCTGACATATTCGCATAGAGGTAAGGTTGACGCGATCTATATTGATCCACCTTACAATACGGGGGCGAAAGATTGGAAATACAATAATGACTATGTTGAAAGTGATGATCTATATCGCCACTCAAAGTGGCTTGCATTTATGGAGCGAAGACTATTTTTAGCAAAAGAACTTCTGAATCCAGAATGTTCGGTTTTAATCGTAAGTATTGATGAAAAAGAGTATTTAAGACTTGGGTTGCTTCTTGAGCAAACATTTCCAGAAGCAAAAATGGAAATGGTTACTTCAGTTATCAGTGGAAAAGGCGTTGCACGGTTTGGCCAATTCTCTAGGGTTGAAGAATATATCTTTACATTACGCTTTGGCAGTCAAGAGGTGGCTCTTGGTGAGGTGAATATGCTTGATGATTCACGTTCTGCCTCTGCCAAAATTGGAGAATCAATCGACTGGCTTGGATTGAGAAGACGTGAGCCTACAGCACGTCGAGGAGCAAGACCTAAGCAGTTTTATCCTGTTTTTGTAGATGTAAAGACTGGATATATCCATTCTGTTGGCGACGAGATAACAGACGATATTGATCGCATGACTGTTCGTACACCGAAAGGAACATTTGCTGTTTGGCCACTCTTACCTGATGGAACCGAAGGACTATGGGGAATCACGCCAGACACAGCACGAACTTATCTGAACGGTGGTTATCTTCGTGCTCGTAACTACAAACCAGAAACAAAGAAAGTTGCAATACAATATTTACCAAGTGGGACAGTTGCAGCTATCAAGTCTGGCGATATTGAGGTTGTTGGAAAAGATGAAGATGGATCAGTAATTGCGTCCTACAAGTCAGCAAAGGGTGTAATACCTAAACGAGTTTGGAATATGCCTTCTCATAATGCGGAAACAGGGGGGACGGCTCTGCTGTCAAAGCTTATTCCAAATCGTAGATTTCCATTTCCTAAGTCATTATTCGCTGTAGAAGATACTTTGCGTTTTTTTGTCGCAGACAAGCCAAATGCTATTGTTGTCGATTTCTTTTCGGGCTCTGGTACATCTGCTCATGCGGTAATGCGCCTGAACAAGCAAGACAATGGTAAACGTCAATGCATTTGCATTACGAATAATGAAGTTGGAGCAGATGAGCAAAAAGAATTGAGAGATAAAAAACTGCGACCTGGGGATGAAGCTTGGGAGAAGTGGGGTATTTGCAATTATATTACAAAGCCACGAGTGGAGGCTGCAATCACGGGTAAAACTCCAGACGGAAAAAAGATAGTTGGTGATTATAAATTTACAGATGAATTTCCAATGTCTGATGGATTCGAAGAAAACGCAGAGTTTTTTGATCTTACCTATGAAACATCAATAGCCGTTTCTCATAACCTTGCATTTAGTAGAGTTGCTCCACTTCTTTGGATGAGAGCCGGAAGCCAAGGGAAACGAATTAACACAATTCCAAAATCTGGCTATGAGGTCGTCGATTCCTACGGCCTCCTTGTTGATCTGGATAAAGCAACAGACTTCTGTAAAGAAATTCGTAAAACAGAAAGTGTGCGAGTAGCTTACATTGTTACGAATGATGATCGTCGTTTTCAGATAATAATTAAACGCTTGCCTGAGTCTGTTGAGCCTGTGCGTTTGTATGAATCGTATTTAAAGAATTTTGAAATAACTGGTGGTGAGTAGAAATGAAATTTACACTTAAGGATTATCAAGAAGAAGCAGTTGGGAAAGTTCTCGAAAATTTGAGAAAAGCTACAAAAAGATGGCAAGAGGATAAAGAGAAGAACGTCTTTTCGCTTAGCGCTGCTACGGGAGCTGGTAAAACGGTCATGGCCGCAGCTTTTTTTGAGGCTCTTTTTCATGGTGATGATAGCTATGATTTTGTTGCTGATCCTACTGCGACCGTAGTGTGGTTTAGTGATGATCCTGCACTAAACGAGCAAACGCGCTTTCGTCTTCTTGAGGCATCTGACCGAATAGATTTTAGTGATCTTGTAGTCGTTGAGAATACGTTTAATCGTGACAAGTTTGAAGCAGGGAAAATCTATTTTCTTAATACACAAAAACTTGGAAAAAAGAGTTTGCTTGTAAGGGGCCATGAGAATGACGATGATCCTGCTCAGGGTGTTTTATTCCCAAGAGTGAAGCCTGACCTTAGATCGCAAACCATTTGGGACACGATTCAAAATACAATCGACGATCCAAACCTCACCCTTTATTTGGTTTTGGATGAAGCTCATAGAGGTATGGGAAAAGCCACTGCAAATGCGGCAACAGAGAAATCCACAATCGTTAAAAGATTGATTAACGGTTCTGGTTCTACTCCTGCAATTCCTGTTGTTGTGGGTATCTCGGCTACGGTTGAGAGATTTAACGCCGCAATGGCAGCAGCAAAAGTGGAAGGCCGTACAAATTTACCAAATGTAATTGTTGATCCTGCAAAAGTTCAAGCGTCGGGACTTTTAAAGGATACAATCATTTTAGATATTCCAGAAAAAGTTGGAAAGTTCGATACTGTTCTAATTCGTCGTGCAGTCCATAAGCTAAAAGACATAAGTGAAGCATGGGAAGAGTACGCCAAGCTTCAAAAAGACCAAAAAGTAGTTAAGCCTTTAATGGTAGTGCAAGTTCCAAATACTCCAGACCATGACGAAATTGGTCGCGCACTCGATACTATTTTCAAAGAATGGGAAGACTTAAAAAACGAATCTATTGTTCATGTTTTTGGTGAACACACTGATATGGATTTTGGAGGTCACTCCGTTTCCTATATGTCTCCAGAACGCATACAAGAGTCTCACTGGGTGCGTGTCGTAATTGCTAAAGATGCAATCAGTACAGGATGGGACTGCCCTAGAGCAGAAGTAATGCTTTCGTTCAGAGCTGCAACGGATAGAACACATATTACTCAGTTGCTTGGTCGTATGATTCGTTCGCCACTCGCAAGACGGATTTCAGGTAATGACCGTTTAAACTCTGTAGATTGTATTCTTCCTTTCTTCGATGCTGAAGCTGTAGAAAAAGTCGCTGAAATATTGATGAAAGGTGGAGATGACGAAGATGCAGCTCCATTAGTAGGTCGAAGAGTTCTTATTCACCCGAAAGAGATGTTTCCGCATCCAAAGGCCGATAAAAAGATTTGGGATAAGTTTTCATCTTTGCCGACTCAAACTCTTCCTCAACGTGGGGCAAAGCCAGTGAAGAGATTAACGGCTCTTGCACAAGAGTTGGCATCTGACGGGTTACTAAAAGATGCTGGTAAAAAATCTCACGAACATCTTCATAAAGTTCTTGATGCCGCAAAAGTACGATATGCAAAAGAAATCGAAGCTGCTCGTAAAGAAGTTTTAACAGTTGAAGGAAAAAGCTTAAAAGTTGAAATGCAGAGCCAGAAGAAATCTTTTAACGACTTCCTTGAGGATGCTGACTTCAATGTAATTGAAGACGCTTTCAAGCGTGCTGCTCGAATCATTAGTCCAGACTTAGCGCGCACCTATGCAGAGTATTTAGCAGATAAAAATACAAGTAAAGATTCTGATGAAGAAAAATTGATAGAGGCCCATACTGAAATCGCGGCAATGGGTTTAGTTCCTAATCTTCAAGAATACTTAGATGCTGAAGCTGACAAGCAAACATCTGATTGGTTGGACGAATATCGTGTTGCTCGTAAAGATTTAACAGATGAACGTCAAGACGCGTACAAGGCTATTCAGAGTTGGAGCAAAGAACCTCAAAGTTTGGAATTAGATGCCCCGAAGTCATGGATGGTTGCTACAACGGAATTAACAGAAGACGGGAAAGAAAAACCTCTTCCTTTGTTTGACGATCATTTGTTGTGCTCTAAAGACGACCAGAAGTTTCCGTGCGAATTAAATAACTGGGAAACGGTGGTCTTTAAAAAAGAAAGCAAACGAACTGATTTTAAATTCTGGTATCGAAATCCATCTCGTCCAAGTCAGGATTCTTTGGGTGCTGCCTATAAAGACAATGATCGTTACCAAATTGTTAGACCGGACTTCTTATTTTTTTCTGTCGTTTCAGGCAAAGTTGTTGTCGATATTGTTGATCCTCACGGACTTCACTTGAGTGATTCATTGGGCAAACTTCAAGGGCTTGCTCAATACGCGGAAGAACATTCAAAACATTTCCGTAGAATTGAATCTATTGCAGAGGTTAATGGAAAGCTAAGAGTTATAGACTTAACTGAAGCAAAAATTCGGAAACAAGTTTTAGAAGGTGATAATGCCAAAGCCCTATTCGAAAGTAGTGCAGCTAGCGACTATTAAGGGTGCTAGTGCTTGAGGTTGTTAAATGAGTGAGTTCGTTTATAGATTTAGGTCGGTAGATAAGTTGTTAGGGTTCAAGGAGCTTGAAACTCAGTCGATTTATTTTTGCCCACCTAATGACCTAAACGATCCTGTCGAAAACTTTAGAGACATCATTTGGCATGGAGATAAAATACTCTGGACTAACTTATTTAAAAACTACCTACTTTGTCTCTATAGCGTTTACTTGCATATTAGAATCTTTGGTGAGACGGAACTACTTAAACCGGAAGATATTCAAGTTTTTTCAACTTATGACAAGCTTCCGACACAGAAATATAAAGATAATATCAATAAACTATTTCAAGAGTTTTTTGAGAATGAAAACATTAAAAATCTCATCGAAGGACTCTCTACTAGAGAAAATGTTAGGCGTAATGAGCTGCTCTATTATTTAGAAAACATCCATCTTTTCTGCATTTCTATTATTCAGCATCAGGATGATACCGTTGAAGAGAAAAAGAAAGTCTTTGATGCTTCATCATTGTTGAAAAGTCAGTTGTTTTCCCCTGAGTTTTTTAAGTGGATAAACAAAATTAAAAATGAGACGAGTGTTGAATACCCAGAAGAAAAATTCTTTTCAATATCAGGGCAAGTTGTACAACAGTCTAAGATTTTGGCAGCGCTTAAGACGGATAAGAACGAAAAGAACAAAAGATTTTATCTACTATCTTTTCCCAAACTATATGTCCGTCAAATCGAAGAGCTTTTATTCTGGCCTTGGTACACAGCCTGCTTTTCAAATACGGCCTCGAACTCATCAATGTGGGGGTACTATGCAGAAGGGCACAAGGGTGTCTGTTTAAAGTTCAAAACCTCAAAGGATCATGAAAGACGAGGCATTTCTCTTCGTACTATTACTAGCGAAGGTTGGTCGAGAACCGGGGGCTCAAGTAAGGGATATGGAAATGTGTTCTTTCCTCTTTACGACATAAATTATGAAGCAAAAGTAAGGCCCGTCAGCTTCTTTCGATCTATCGGTCGCTTGCCTTTGCCAGATTTGATTGGACAGTGGCATAGCAAAGACGGAAAAGAGACTTCACCACTTGTTCAGGACTTATTTAAGAACCGTGAAGAGTGGCACAAGAATTATTGGAAAACTTTTCTTGAAAACATTCCTATTAAAACTCAAGAATGGCGGCACGAAGAAGAAAGTCGTCTTGTTCACCATAGTCTTCTCAGTGGAACTATCCCGAAAGAAGAAAGAATTCTAAATTATTCATTCAATGACCTCGATGGAATCATTTTTGGCATAAATACGTCCGAAGATCATAAATTAGAAATCATGCAGATTGTTCACGGTATTTGCCAAAAGGAAAAACGATTTGATTTTAATTTCTATCAAGCTAGCTACAACAGCTTCACGGGCAAGATTGATATTCATCCACTAAATTTAATTAAAATTACGGAAAAAGAGACGACAATATGATCGAAGTATTATTTTCACGCGAATTTGATTCAGGAGTATGGACTGGCCCGAAACCAAGTGAGTGGGGATCAGTTGGGCAGGCCTCTCTTGGCGAGCTGGGCTTTCTTGATCTTCTTGAAACTCAACTTGGATTAAAGCAGCCAGAATCTATTTCTTATCAGCGCAAGATAGACTATCTACAAGCTCTTCGTTCTGCTCAATCATCACCGCGATTTTATACCCAGTCGCTCAAAACCGATCCGATGGCGGTCACGGAGCATTTATTAGAACTCCGAGATACTTTGATTGAATCAGGGTGGAAGAAAAATCAGGTTGGTAGGCTTGCAAAGATCAATGACCTAGTTGATGTAGAAAAAGTATTTCTCAATAAGACAGGAAAAGCAGATCGCTTGATGCTTGTTTGTGATTCGTTATCTAAGTGTGAAACTTTCGAGGGAATTTCCTCGGTAGCTGTATTCAATACTGAAGATTCTCTTTCATCCTCTTGGAAAATTATTTTTAAAGAATTGTTACCTAAATTAGGTGTGAAAGTGTCCTTTGCAAATGTAGCTTTCAAAGCACAAGCTGATTTAAAAACTGATCTTGGAAAGCTTCTGGCATTGAGAACAAATGATTCTCAGCCTGAAGCCGATGGATCATTTACTCTTCTCACGGGCCGTGATCCTTGGGAGTCAGCTCGCTATGTAGCAGCCTATTTAAAAACTCTTCAACAAGAAGAATTAACGAAAACGGTCATTCTAGCGCCCGATAAACAACGCGGAATTTTAATGTCCGCCATGATTTCTCAAGGTATTCCCTACGGAGGCAATCACGCCGAGGTTTCCTATGCAAGACCCGCTCTCCAAATTCTTATCCTTGCACTTGCCTTAACCTGGGAACCTAAAGATCCAAGTGTTGCACTTTCTCTCATTACTGCTGAAGGCTCACCTGTACCAAGAGGTTTCCGTCGGAATTTAATTGCTTCGTTTGACCAATCCCTCGCAGTAGGTGGTTCAACTTGGTCAAAATATCTCGATGAGATCACTGAAGAGTTAATTGAAAAAGCAGAGACTGATGAAGAGAAAGAAAAAATAAGAAATCGTAAGCAGAGAATTGCGGAATGGTTTTCAGCTCCATCATATTCTTTTGAAAATGGCATACCTCTCGAGGATTTTGTTGCTGTTTGTGGGAGAGTTTCTAAATGGCTTAGACAGATATGGGCATTAAAAAAACAATCTTCTTTTAGAGAAGCCTACGATTTATCAGAGTTACTTTCCAATCTTGCAAAAGGTCTTGGCGAACCGACTATTTCTCGTGAGCGCATGATTCACCTTCTTATTGACTCTGTTGGGGATGGAATTATTGCTGATGGTACAATCGCACAGTCTGGAGGTATTCGCATTGTCGGGCATACCAGCTCCATTATTGATTCTTGTGACCATTTGATTTGGTGGGATTTTTCTTCATCAACCGTTAATGGACATCACGAGCCGTTTTTCTCAAAATCTGAAGTAACAGAACTTCGAGGTAACAAAATCGCGTGGCCCGATCCTGAGTTAAGATCAGTTTCGGAAGCTCAGTCATGGATTTGGCCGTTAATGAATACAAAGAAGTCTGCATTGCTAGTAAGTCAGCTTCTTGATACTGACGGCAATGCAAATTCATTCCACCCATTGCTAGATGAGCTGATTCCCAAAAAGATTCGTCAAAAATGGAAATCTGAGGTTCATGTAAACTTACTCGAAAAGCAATCAAAGCCAACAAAAGCATTCTTGAAGGCTATTGGTGCTACTGCTAATAATAAGACTGAAGACCATTTTGTTTCGCGGCCCGAATGGATTTCATCTAAGGATCAAATCACTTTAAGAGACGTCGAATCAGCATCGTCACTTTCAAAATTGTTGGGCTGTGATCTCGCCTATGTCTTGACGTATAAAGCGCACCTTTCCGGCGAAGATAGTGCTTCTATTGAATACAATGAACGAATTATGGGTATTATCGCCCATGAAGTCATTTCTCTAGTATTTAGAAAGGGCGCAAGCATCACACCTAAAGATGCCCTTGCAGAAGCGAACAAAATTATTGACGGGATCATTAAAGACAAAGCGCCACAAATTATTCAAAAAGAACGAGCAAGAGAGCTTTCTGATTTGAAACAAGTTGTTCTTAGAGATGTCGATTTCTATGCGAATTTCATTCAAGATAATAAGCTTTCGATTGTTGAAGCCGAAGTGAAAATCGAGAAAAGTGATAAGACATTAGGCTCAGTTCATGTAAATGGGCAGATTGACCACATCTTAGAAGATGCCAACGGAAAACAGGTCATTGTGGATCACAAGTTCGGTGGGGCCAAGTGGAAAGAAAAAGACTTGGTGGAAGGTAAGAGTTTACAGTTGGCATTGTACTCGAAGCTTGTTTCAGGAAAGTCTCACCCCGATCTTGCTTATCACATTATTAACAACAATAAAATTCTCGTTCTAAACAAGTCCTTCAGCCGCGCTCAACAAGTGAATGGGCCCGATTCCGCCGAAGTTCTACTTGATGCTGAAAATAAAATTGCTGAAAAAGCAAAAATTCTTAAATCAGGCAAGCTTACCGCTCATGGACTGATTGATGAAAATGAAAAAGAAAGATTCTCTGCTCCTTGTGGTTACTGTGAATACAAGGGCATTTGTGGTCTTGCATGGAAGCAGGAGGTGTAGCCATGACATCTGAAATTAAACTCATTTCTGCAAGTGCTGGTAGCGGTAAAACATATCGCCTGATGGAGTTAGTACATGAAGAAGTAGATAATGGCTTAAAAGCTAATGGACTTCTTGCTGTTACATATACAAAGAAGGCTGCTGAGGAATTGAAGCAGAGGATTCGTGAAAAATTAGTTGAGTCTGGAAAAGTTGATTCTGCACGCAGTATGGCCTCTGCACGCATTGGAACAGTACATTCTATCTGTGGAGAGATTTTAAAACGATTCTCTTTTGAGGATGGAAGTTCCCCAAGGCAAAAAGTGATTGATGAGAATGAATCTGCACGTTTATTTGAAAACGCACTTAACGAGGCGTTGACTGATATAGCTTTACAAGAATTATCTGAGATCGCTTGGAAATTTGGTACTAAAACTGAAGAGTTAATTTCCGATGTGAGAAAGCTTGCTTTGATTATTCGCCAGAATAATTTATCTGAGATAGCTCTTAAAGAATCATTGAAGCTCAGTTTAGCGAAAATTCAACTTGTAACTGAAAATCCAAGAGCTAACAGTAATCAAACCAACCTCGTCACAGAGATGGAAAGATTTTTACAAAATTATCCAGCTCCTCAAGATACAACAAAAACCACCGCCGCCGCTCATAAGTTGGTTGAGGATATTTTAGCGGAAGTAAAAAATAGAAATGCTCCGTTGTCTTGGTATTTATGGGTAAAAATTTCTAAGGTAAAGGCTGGAGCGAAATCCGATGCATTCTTTGATGGCGTTAGAGAAGCTGCACGAAGTTTTGTTTCTAACGGTGATTTACGGGCTGACTTGGAGAAGATGATAAACCTTGCTTTTAAGTTAGCTACGGACGCTTCTAAAAAGTTTAAAGATAAAAAGAAAAACTTAGGTGTTCTTGATTATGGTGATTTAGAGGAGAAGACACTTGCTCTTCTTGATAAAGAATCTGTACAGGCTGATCTTAAATCTGAACTTGATGTTTTATTTGTAGATGAGTTTCAAGATACGAACCCCATTCAACTTGCGATCTTCTTAAAGCTCAGTTCCCTTTGCAAAAAGACTGTGTGGGTTGGGGACTTAAAGCAAAGTATTTACCGATTCCGCGGGGCTGATCCAGAGTTAATGAAGGCCGTTCTTCAAGAGCTTGGAAAAGGGAAAATTGAAGTTCTTGATTCTAACTGGCGATCAGTTCCTGAAGTAATCAATTTTGTAAATGAACTATATTCTGCTTCATTCTTGGTTGATGGAATCCCACCGGATCAAGTTGCTCAGAAGCCTAAATGGCAACATAAAGTTCAAACCAATGGACTTGAAGTTTGGGATGGTTCAGGAAAAAATCAGGGGGAGCGGACTCAGAAGTTGGCCAATGGCATACTTGCTCTTTTGAATGAAAAAATAAAAATTACGGATCGTGAAAATGAAGAACAGAGAAATTTACGAGCTGGGGATGTTTCAATTCTTTGTCGATCTAATGATGAATGTGTTCAGCTTTCAGAGGAATTAAAAGTTCTTGGTATTGCAAGTTCTGTTGTCGGAGGAAATCTTCTTAGTCTTCCAGAAATCACTTTGGCAATCGCTGCCTTTAGATATTTAGTAAACTCACGAGACACTGTTGCAGCCGCAGAAATTGCATTGGCACTTGGTACAGATCAAAATGAGTGGCTTCAAAACGCAGTCAGTGGAAATAAAGCTGATACTTGGAATCCTGCTCTCGCTCGAATATCTCAAGCCAGAGAGTTAATCTCTGAGATGAGTATTCGTGAAAAGTTAGATTTGGCCCTTTCTGTGATTCCGATTGATTCAGTCATAGAGAAAATGGAAAATGGTGATAGTAGGACTTTCCATATCTCTGCACTTCGCCAAGAAGCTAAAAAGTATGAAGATGTTTGTCAGGCAGCATTTCTTCCATGTACTGATATGGGATTCTTGGAATATCTAGGCAAGAGTGAGCCACCGATACCCTCAGCTTCACATACGGAAGCGGTATCAATATTAACTTATCACGCCTCTAAGGGCCTTGAGTGGCCTGTTGTTATTATGGCCTCGCTTGATAAAGAAGTCCGTGAGCCGAATCTGTTTGAAGTTCGACAAGAAATGATTGCTGGCTCGAAGTTCAAATCTACGGAACCGCTCGCTAACCGTATTGTTACTTATTTGCCTTGGCCTTTTGGTGATAATAAAAAAGTTGATGAAGTAGATGCTTTAATAAATGGATTACCAGAGATAGCAGCCCTTCGATATGCAGAGGAATCTGAAACAAGACGACTTCTCTATGTGGGGATGACCCGCGCAAGAGAGAAGCTAGTTCTATTTAACACAATTAAAAAAACGGTCGAAGAATCAATGCTGGGAGTTTTGCAGAAAGATAGCCAAGTCCTTCTCGCTTTCAATGCTGATGACTCTAAGATTGTTGTGGGCAAGACGAAGCTTGATTGCACTTACAAAATCGCACCTACAGTTGCAAGTGGAAGTTATGCCGCGAATGAAAAGTATTCGATAGTTTTACCTCAAGGAACACCGCTAGTTGGAGACTTGAAGCCACTTTATCTTCAGCCGAGTCATATTTCAGAAAAGGACTCTTCATTGACAGTAGGTGAAATTTCCATAGGTAGGAGTTTTAAGTGGGGAACCCAAAAGGTATTGAAACGTGTTAAGGACGATGCAAGAGCTGACATTATTGGTAGTGCTGTTCATTTATTCTTAGGTTCAGACAATGGAAAATTAGATCACGTTGAAACAATTCTCAAAAATTGGAATCTTAATGAAACTTTAGATGCTAATGAGTTAGTCGAAGCATCTGACCGCTTACATAACACAATTAAAGAGTTATGGCCTTCTGGAAAAGTTTATTACGAAGTGCCAATGGAAATGAGTCTTGATGGATCAATTGTTCGTGGAGCCATTGATTGCATGGTCGTTGCTGAAAATGAGATTGTAGTCATCGACCATAAGACACTCACAGCTACGGATGATAAAATGCTAGAGATTGGAAGCAAGTACAAGTATCAGCTCGCTTCTTACGCCACGGCAGTTCAAAGACACTTTCAAGGTAAGAAAATCTCTACTTGGATTCATAATCCTGATGGATGGATGTGTGAAGTTATCTTAGGGGGCAAGTAATGGGCCTTTCCTTTCTGACGTGGGTGGATTTTGATTCCGACCAGAAAAAAAAGATGGCTGAAGTTATCCGACTTTTTTCAGAGCAAGGCGTTCGTGATGAATTAGGATTTGGAACCGTTCGTGATGTTATCGCAGATAAGTTGTTCCCTGGGACTTCTACCATTCAAACGAGAGCAAAATATTTCCTATTTGTTCCTTACATATTTTTGAAACTTCAAGATGAAGCATCTAAGTCTGAAAGACTTAGAAATAGTCCCGAAAAAATGCAGGCTTTCGTTGAAGAGGAAGAGCAAAAGCTTAGAAACCATCTTGTTACACTAGAAGACAGCTCGGGTACATTCGGGAAAAGGAATGAAAAACTTGAACGCTATCCTAATGAGGTTTATTGGGCTGGTCTAAAAAAATGGGGAGTCTTTAAAGATGAAGCTGGCCGTAGCTCGTACTATGAAGAGCTTGGAGATCGGATTCAGCTTCTTAAAGATTGGGAGAAGAAGAATAAGGACGATGAGAATGACTACAGTAAACGTCCAAATAATTTCTGGAACGCTGAAGTTGAAAAACTCTTTAGGGACTCAAAGGTAAAAGAAATCAATTCTTTCGAGCTTCATCCAAAAGAAGCTGCCTTCTTACGTTCACAGATCAATGAATGTTGTAATGGGACACTTTTGAACAGCATTCTTATAAATGAGATACAGATTGGTGATGTTGAAACTCTTTGGGATTTGAAAGTCAGAAAGGTTATCAACGACCAGTTTAAAGACATACTCTATCATTCAAAGAATTTCTCTCTGCTCGTTTGTGGGGCTGTTCGCGCTTATTTCTATTACTGTGCCAGGAAGCTAGAATCATCTTTGGTAAAAGACTATGAAGAGTTCTTTGAAGAGTGGTTTGTAGAAGTTAAAAAGAGTGAATACGCCGAATGGAAGGTCGATGATTTTTTCACTTATCTTCAGACGCTTGATGAGAAAGCGAACGTACACATAACTCAAGTCTTCTCCTCTCAATTCAAGAAGGAGTTTGATAAAGCGACTACCTTTAAGGAGATGCTGGATTCAGACTCACTTTTCAATCTGATAAAGAAGCGTGAATTGGATTTAAAGAAAATTAAACGCGCAAGACTGAGTAATGAAGAACCTTTAAAGCGATGGGGCAATGCTCTTAATGGAGTTGCCTTCAAAGCCTATGGCCCAGATTTCAGATGGGGGCAGTCTAAAAGAATTATTTTAGATATTTTTGCCGGGGCCGGTGTTGAATGAGTTTTTTAAATAATCGAGACAGAAGCTCTTATCTTGACGTTCTGAAACCAGATTTAGGATATTCAGTCGAATACATTCTGGGAACTACCTACAGTCTTGAGCTTGATACCATTCTTATGTCATCACTGAGTCTGTGCTTGAGCCATAGCGAAGATATTTCCTTACAGATTGCTGATCCGATTGCACTTCTTGAGGGATGTCGTCGTTTGAGTGAAAAGTCGATTATTCTTTTCGAGTCAGGGCAGATTCACCAACCAAAGAAATACAACCAACTTTATTATTTTATCGAACAATCTCTTTACTCTGCGAAGACTCCTAAAGGTGGAGTGTTTCACCCAAAGGTTTGGTTCGTGAAGTATAAGAATGACAACAATGAAACGAAGTATCGGTTCATTTGTCTCAGTAGAAACATCACCTTCGATACGTCATGGGATTTTGCTTTTGTTGTGAATGGAGATGAAGGTTCCGTTCAAAGTGAAGAAGGAAGACAGTTATCACGATTCTTTGGTGAACTACAGCCAGAAAATTTGAAAGTAGATCAAAAGAAAATTTATGCGGAAGCCTTAGAAGATATTAAACGAGTTCATTTTGATGTTCCTAATAAGATGGAAATGTCATTTCATCCACTAGGACTGAAAAAAAGCGATATACCGTTTAATGCCAGTGAATATGATAAGCAGTGTATCGTTTCACCGTTTTTGCGCAGTAAGTTTTCAAAAAATCAGCTCGCCAAAGAAAATATCTTAATCTCTAGCTCTTTTGAGATTCACAAGATGGAGCAAGAAAGTAAAAAGCAGTTTAAAGAGATATTAGTTATCAATGATGCTCTTTTCGATTTTAAGACCAATGAGAACGAATCCATAAAAGAGTTGGATGACGTAGGAAGCGACCTTCACGCCAAGATGTATTTCTTGGAGAAGGGTAAAAACACAGAGCTTTTTTTAGGTTCAGCCAATGCAACCGATGCAGCATTTAATCAGAATGTGGAATTTCTATTACGCTTGAAAGGAAAAACGGAGCAGATAGGTATAGATCAGTTTCTAAATAGTGATGAGGACTTTGGATTTAGAACGATTTTGAAAGATTATGAGAATGGAAGTCTTTCAGAGAAAGAGCTGAACCAAATGGATTTCGACGAACAAATCTTCAAGATAAAGAAAGCTCTTTTTACGTCAGTGCTCAAATATGAATTTTCCGAGGACAACGAAAATTTTAAAATAGCTTTAAACTTTTCACCTAGTCCCGAATGGCAGAAGCTCATTAAGGCTCAAGATTTTGTTGTGAAAGTAAATCTTCTTTCTAATCCTAGCAAAACTCTCGACCTGACAAACGAAACGGCTTTTACGGGATTGGTGTTAGGTGAACTGACTAGCCTGTTTTGTTTCTCTGTTACCATTGCAGGCTTTGAACAGGCACCTGTGACTTTTACTCAAAAGATTGATGGGCCAGAATTTCCGAAAAAAAGAAGCGATCACGTTATTCGTAGCTCGATTGATTCAATGGATAAGTTTATTCGCTTCTTGTATCTCATTTTGCATGGTGGAGAAGTCACCGTTGATGCATTGTCTGGAGTATTAGATAAAGGCTCACAGAAGGGGCAAGGAAATTCCTACTTACAAATTCCTTTGTTTGAAGAAATCTTGAAGTCCCTCGCTCGAACACCGGACAAACTAATCTATATTGATAAAGTAATTGATGGCCTAAAGGACGCAGATCAAAAAGTTATCCCAGACAGCTTCTTGGCCTTATGGGGAAATGTAAAGCGCGCCAGAGAGAGTTTAAATGTTTGAGGCTGAAAAATTCAAAGCGGAAGAGATACTAAGAAGTTTAAAAGATTTTCAGAGACGTTCGGCGCTTAATGCTTTTCAGCGTCTCTATAGAGACAAAGATACTACTTCACGCTTTCTTATTGCAGATGAAGTCGGTCTTGGAAAAACTGTGATCTGTCGAGGCCTTATTGCTCTCGCTATCGAAAATCTTTCTAAGACGGAAGATTTTAAAAATGGGAACAATATCGACATTCTCTATATTTGCTCAAACCAAGATATTGCTAGTCAAAACATCAGAAAATTGAATTTTGTGAATGAGGATGAGAGCTTTGCATCTCGAATTACCCTAATTCCAGAAATCTATTCCAACAAAGAACTTGGTCGCGTTCGCTTTGTTTCTTTTACTCCAGATACGAGCTTCAATGTGAAACGTGGTGGCGGAGTAATGAAAGAGCGCGCTCTGCTTTACTATTTTCTCAGGGAAGCATGGGACATGAAGTCTGCTAAGGCGAAATCCCTATACTTTTTTAAGGGAGACGCTGGAGGGGCTGGATGGGAGCAGTTCGTTCAAAAGAATTGTGACTATTGGGACAAGATGGATTTAAGTGATTTTTCATCCGCGTTTCAGAAGGAAATGGAGAAATATCCACATTTGAAAGATAAGTTTATTGCGTTGAGAGAGTCATATCCTCAATACAATTCGACACCTTCGCCGGAAGCAAAATCAGAAACAAGTAAAATCATAGGAGAGCTTCGGAAAATTTTAGCCCAGGTATGTTTACATAAAATGAGTCCTGATCTTGTAATAATGGACGAATTTCAGCGGTTCAAGGACTTATTTGACGAAAATACAGATGTTGGTGATCTCGCAAAGTATTTATTCAATTATCCGAACGTAAAAACAGTTCTGCTTAGTGCAACTCCATACAAAATGTACACCATTGGTGATGAGGATGAAGAAAATCACTACGACGATTTTCTTTCGACTACTTCTTGGCTTCTTAAAGAAGATCAAGGATTGATGGACAAGCTTAAAACTAATCTTGAAAAATTCAGAGCCTCCGTTTTTACAAAGTCAGGGGTAGATATTCAGGGAGCCTTGGATGGCAAGAAAAATACCGAGGAGGTCTTGCGTCTGATTATGTCTCGGACAGAGCGTGTAAAATCAACCAAAGAAAATGATGGAATGATTTTAAATAAAGAGCTTCAGATTATTCCAACGCCGGAAGAGATGATAAGTTTTGTTCAACTTGAAGAAATTGCCAGTGCTCTCGACTTGAAAGGTAATGTGGATTACTGGAAAAGTTCTCCATATCTTTTGAATCTTATGGAGGACTACGATATTAAAAGGAGATTGCTGGATAGGCTACATACAGTGCCAGTAAAAAAGGCTATGGCCAAATTTCCATCGGCATTTATTGATAAAAAAGCCATTGAGGATTTTAACTTTGTTTCACCTAACAATAGTAGATTAAAAGCAATTCAAGATGAAATTTTTAAAAATGAGTCTTGGAAGCTTCTTTGGATTCCTCCCACAGCACCTTATTATAAGCTAAGAGGAGTTTTCGAGAATTTTGCTGATCGGTCATTTACTAAATCACTTGTATTCTCTTCATGGAAAGTTGTCCCTCGTGCAGTTGCTTCTCTTATTAGCCACGAAGCTGAATCAAAAGCATATTTAAACGGGCCTTATAAAGATAAAGGCGTTGATACTTATAAAAAGAGAAAACTTCTGACTATAGGAAAAGAGGGGAACGAGCTTAAAGGACTTCGCACCCTGATTTTACTTTACCCATCACTTTCGCTTATTGATTTTGGAGATATTTTTGGTCTTGGCCTTAAGTCTTTAGTTGAGGTTGAGGATATTTTAGCTGCTGTTAAAGCTAAAATCAGAAAGCCCCTTGAAGCATTAACCACAAATGATGAATATAAAAAGAAGTCAGAAAACTCAGATAAAGTCGATGAGAATTGGTATTGGGCAGCTCCGCTCCTTTTAGATCGTCACAGCTCTCATAAGGACGTTGTTGGGTCTTGGTTTCATGAAAAATACAATTGTGGTTGGTACGAAAACGATTCCGAAGATGTTGCTCAAACAATTTTTGCTGAACACGTTGAAAGATATAAACAGGTCTTTTTATATGGCGAAATTGAATTGGGTGCTCCGCCAGAAGACTTGCTTGAAGTTATCGCAATGGTTGCTTTAGCCTCACCAGCAAACGTAATTTACCGATCTTTTTTAAACATTCACAAGAATAAAAATAATTTAGATGAATTGAATAAGCTAGTTCTTCTATTTCACGCATCTAGTTGCGCATTTGCGATGAGATCACTATTCGATTCAAGTGAAGCGATTTCAATTATACGAAAACTAGAAGAAGATTCTTATTGGTCAAGCGTCCTCCATTATTCATTAGACGGCAATCTTCAGTCCGTGTGTGACGAATATATCCATATTTTGAAATTAGACAAATCTAAGGGGTTCTCAAGTGGCCTCGAAGTGATTCACGAGGACGATGACCCATTTGAGGATATCGCAACAGTGTTTCAAGATGTTTGTATGATGAGGAAAGCCCCTCTCAAGATTGATATATTTGAAGAAAATCTAAATAAACCAACGAAAGTCTCTACTCGTTGTAAATTTGCTCTTGAATATGGAAAGTGGAAGAATGAAGAAGATCAAGAGAAAACGCGGGCCGAGACAGTAAGAGATGCCTTCAATTCTCCATTTAGGCCATTTGTGTTGGCTACCACATCTGTTGGGCAAGAAGGTTTGGATTTTCACCAGTATTGCCACTCGATATTTCACTGGAATCTGCCGCGCAATCCTGTCGATTTAGAACAACGAGAAGGTCGTATTCATCGTTTTAAAGGTCACGTCATTAGAAAGAATGTTTCTTCTGAATTTAATATTTTGAATTTTAAAAATGGTGATGTTTGGGACGAATTGTTTAAAGCTGCCTCGGAAGCTCATAAAAATAAATCGAATGACATGATTCCTTACTGGATTTTCGATAGCGAGTTCAAGGTTCAGCGGAATGTGCCTATTATTCCTTACTCAAAGGACGATCAACATTTTCAAGCATTATTAAAAACGCTTGCTCGCTACAGATTAGCCTTTGGACAGCCACGTCAAGATGAGCTTCTTAAAGTTCTTGAGGATAATAAAGATTTTCAACTTGATGGTGAGACATTGAAACAACTGATGATTGATCTTGCTCCACCAGAGATAAATGATTCGGAGGTATGATGAGTAAAGTAAAGTCAAAAACTAACAAAGAAAGATTGCCGTGTACGCATCTAGCAGGGGAATACTTTGTTGCTGCCGAATTATCGAAACGAGGTTTCAATGTTGCAATGACTGTGGGAAATGCTAAGAAAGTCGATTTGATTATTGAAGATGATGAGGTGACGTTACCAGTACAGGTAAAGGCAATTGCTCTAAAGAAGTTTGTGGGATGGCCTATAAAACTTGGCGCTTCTTATTCTAAAAATTTAATTTTCGTTTTAGTTGTACTTGGCAAGCCTGATGAACTTCCTAAGTATTACGTCGTTGATGGCAAAGAAGTTACTACGCTCACTAAGAAATATAAAACGAGAGCAATTTTAAATATCACCGATGTGAAATCCAAAGAAAATAATTGGGCACTGATTGATAAGAGGCTTCAGGAACTCAGAAAAAAACTAAGATAGATTGGTCGATTGCAGAGGTGGGAGCTGTGTGCTTGTCTGTTTTTTTTGGACCACTTTAATTGGACTATTCGATTAAGCGGTTAATCCCCTCTAGTCCGAATAAAAAAGAAAAATCCCTTCTTTGCTTTATCTTATTATCCTTGATGCAACAAACCTCGGCTTTGGCATCACCATTTTTGTTAAATTTGATGTCATCGTATTTTAAATATGCAAAGTGTAGTGGTTCGTTGTTTTTATTGAAAAACACAACAGCAAGAACCATGTCACTATGAGTGTGGCTCAGTGAACCTTTGTAACCATAGGTAGTTTTATCCTTACTCGATTCACGATATTTTCCTTTCACCTGAACAGGGCGAAAAATTTTCTTCTCTTTTTTGTAAGCAACAAAATCAAATCCGTCATCTTTGTGGGGGAAATAGATTTCCCAGCCATTTTCTCTAAATTTTGCAGCAACAAGTAGTTCTGCTGATGTTTCTATATTTCCTGCCATACAACCTCTATTTAATCATCCCAATGTCTTTGGCGTACTGAATGACTTTCCCAAGACCCATATAAAGGTGTGGGGTCAGCTTATCTACGTTATTGTACTTTCTGCGAAGTCGCTTTAAATCGAAGATAAAAATGTCATTGGTTGAAAACAAGGTTGCGATATGTACATCAAGAGCAGTGGCGATTTTACTAAGGGTCTCTACGCTTGGGTCTTTAGTTTCCTTCTCGATGTGTGCAATCGTTGCTTGAGAGATGCCAGCAAGCTGGGCCAAGTCCTTTTGAGTTAAGTTTCTATTCTCTCTTAAATACTTCAGTCTTTCTGAAAGACAATACTCTTCGTCTTTTTTTTGCTTTTTCATGCCAATATCTCCGTTGTCTTATTTTTAGACGCATCTTCATTATCGGTCAAATGTATCAATAGGTTAAGTAAAATTACTGCGGGTAATTGACAATTACCAAAATATATTATATCATGCGTCAAGGTTATCTTATAAGGGTAGTCGGTAATTGTCTAAATACTCTGAGTATTTAGCTATTTACCAAGTATAGGTTAAAAAGAGGTTTGCAGTGAAAAAGGACAGCTACATTCAAAGAGAGTTATGGAAATACGGCATTCAGGCGCAATCAATAATCGCCCCTACGAAAATAGAGGACTATTTTGAATACCTTTATTCTCTCCTAAAAGAAACTGACATAAAAAAAGTTATCTCGCTCGTGAGAGGGGAGCTTGATTCGTATTCAAAAGAAAAGGGTCTTTTTGATGAGGTTAAGTACTCTAAAGAATCTAAAGAGAAGAAGCCAACAGAAATATCTGATGAAGAAGATATTATTGAATCCATTAAAAATGATTTAAAACGCGCATCTTTTGATTGCGGTAAATGGCAGAGAGTATTCCCAGAGCTTCGCACTCATCATCGACATATATATTTAATGGCACTTGAAACCATCATTTCGTGCTTGGAAAGATATTTAAAATCTCCTACGCGTAAATCTATTTATGAAAAAAACTTAAAATCCATCCAGAAAACATTTCGTCTTTCTAATAAGGAGTGCGAAATCGTTACCTTTCTTTACTTACTTCAGTTTGATTCTGAAGTTGAAGGATTGTTTCAGCATGATCTTGATATGAATGAAATCGTAAAATCGACACGACTATATTGCCGCTTTTTCAAAGTAACTCCAAGACAACTAAAAGAGCTTATGTCGAAAGGCTCAAAGTTAATTAGATCGGGAATAATCACAAAGTCTCGACGTGGGAATGATTTAGTTATTTCAGATATGGTGACAAGTTACCTAGCGGGATTTTCAAGGTTAGACCTTTTGGATCACTTTATTCATAAAGCAGACTGCACTAAAGCTCTGACATTGACGGAACATAATCTGCAAATGGACAAAATAAATAATACAAAAAATTTAATACTTTCAAAAAAAGGTACAAATATCTTGTTATTTGGAAAGCCCGGCACAGGGAAAACGGAGTTCGTTAAGTCGTTGGGTAAAGCTTTAAACAAGACGGTTTATTTTATTAATCAAAAAGATGAAGAAGGTGATGAAAACTTAGGTCATCGAAAGAGTGGTATTGTTGCAGCTATGAATACGCTTGATCCAAATAAGTCGATTATCGTTATTGATGAGTGCGATGGGATTATTAATGTTAATGACGGATTTTGGAAATGCGAGGATGGCGATAAAGATAATAAGGCGTGGATTAACGATCTTCTTGAAAACTCAGATCAAAATTTTATATGGATTTCAAATAGGATCAATGGTGTTGATGAATCAACAAAGAGACGCTTTTCTTACAGTATTGAGTTCTTGAATCTTGGCCCTAATCAGCGTGTTAAGGTTTGGGAGAACCAAATCACCTCAGCATCCATTGATTTTGTGGATCGAGAGATGATTGAATCATTTGCAAAAAAATATCAAGTGAATGCAGGCGGCATTGCTTTAGCACTAAAAGATGTTGCCTCAATGAAAAATCTAAGAACGAAAAAAGAAAAGATAGAGGTCTTGCAGAGTCTTTTGGCCCAGCATCAGTCTTTTGTTTTTGGAAATAATAAGCTTAATCCATTAAGTGGGACATATTCGCTAGAGGTATTGAATTGTGACGTCAACTTGAAGTCGGTCATAGAGGCTTCCAAGAAATTTATTGATTATTCAGAACAAGAGAGTGCTAAAGAAATTTTCAATATGAATTTTCTACTTCAAGGGCCTCCGGGAACTGGAAAGACTGAATTTATTAAGTATATGTCACAAACTATTGGAAAAGAACTTGTTGTGAAAAGAATGAGCGATCTTCAATCTATGTATGTTGGACAAACTGAAAAGTTGATTGCGACTGCTTTTAAAGAAGCCGAAGATTCAGGAGCTGTTTTGTTTTTGGATGAAGCAGATTCTCTTTTTATTAACAGAGAAAGTGCCGTTCGTTCATGGGAGGTTTCTCAGACGAATGAACTTCTATGTCAAATGGAAAACTTCAAAGGTATTCTTGCTTGTGCAACTAACTTTAGTCAAAACATGGATGGAGCAGTTATGCGCCGATTTAATTATAAAATTAAATTTGATTTTTTGGCCGAGGATGCAAAAGAATTGTTGTTTGTGAAAATGCTTGGAGACAAATTGAATGAAAAAATTACGGATGAAGAATTATCATGTATTCGCAAGATTCCAAATCTGACTCCAGGAGATTTTAAGGTTGTACGTCAGAAGAATTTTTTCTCGGAATCCCTGACTGCTGCCACGCTAATTGAACAATTAAAAATGGAATCAGCCTATAAGAAAACACAACGAGCAATTGGGATCGTGCCTTAGAATTAGCTTTATAGCTATTTGGGTTAGCTCTCGCTTGAATCACTCTACGAGTGATTCAAGATCGTGAAGATGGTAATAGGTTTCACCATTGTCGAAGCTTAAGATGTTACCTTCCTCCTCTTCTTGGGAAATCCACTCGTCACGAGCGATTCTCCAAGAAGTTGGGTCTTGGGATTTAAGAACTTCAACAGTGTCCACAGTAATCCAACCAACTGTCACTTCTTCGGGATAGCATTGACGTACAGACTCTTCAAAAGCTTCATCAATATCGACTGACGTAAGCTCTGCTTGAAGAATGTGCTTGATGACCCATTCATTTCCCCATTCAACACCAATGCCGTCAAGGTGGCGCATAAGATCGTCGCTGTGGCATTGAGGGCATACGCCTTTTGGAGCTTTAATGTAACAGCCGTAGCAGAATGGAGTTGTGCGTTCGTAAGCAAGTTGTTCAAGTTTTTGTTGGATTTCAGATTTCATAAAGTCTCCTCGTTTCGATTTTGTTTTCCCCGTTGGGGCCTTTTTGCCCTAAGCTGGAAGGCCCAATGGAAGAAAAAGTGCGGTGGCCGAGAAGACCGTGTTCCGACCCTTGGGGCATACGAGTGACAGCCTTCGGCTGGCGCGAAGTTGCGGAGGAACACAATAGGGATTCGACAGACACAAACGTCACAAGCGAAATGGCATTGGAGACTGTTCCAGAAAACCAACACTGAACTCTTGTGACTGTAAAACTATTTGCTAGGCATTCTCATAGCCTTTGGCCACTTGGATGCCTTCGATTCCTGAATGAGCTGAAACTGCGCCTTGCGAACTTGGTTGATGACTGCTGGAAGATTGCCACTAGCAACGGCGGCAAAAGCCAATACGACTGCGATTTTGATTAGACTGTTCATTTAGTCCTCCGACTATTTTGTTGGTTGGATTGGTTAAGCTTAATGATTCTTCTGACCACGCATGGACTCCATGACTTGCCAGTTCGACTAGGAATTTTTTGGCGATTCAATTCCTTTGCAATGGCATTCCCTGAAAGCCCTGATTGGTGAAGCTTCATAATTTTTCTGACAATAATTTGTTCTTTTGGATCAATGATAAGTTGGCCATCAAGGTAGGCATAACCGTATGGCGTATGACCACCGCGCTTAGTATGTAGTCGATCTATGTGGATTGCATTTCCATTGAGAGGATTTCTCAACGCCATTCCGCTCTTTTTTAAAGTTTCACGCACAGTGGATTTTGGAATGCCTGTTCGTTCTTCTATATCTCGAATAGAGAGTCCACTCTCGTAAAGAGGAGCGCATTCTTCGTAAATTCGAGAGGGTGTTCGTGGAAAAAGCTCAATGAAATCGTGTGAATAGAATGGTTCGTTTGTCGTTACCTCACGACCACCATCCTTCGCCAAGGCTACGGCTGGCACAGCCGGAGACTTAGGAAGGATGTCCGCCATAGCTTTAGCGACGGCGGACCGTCACTCCGAGTTTAATAGGTACTTCGCAAGGAATCGGCCTTGCATAGCAGAAGACCTATGTACGTCTATAGATTAAAAAGCGAAAAGTTTCCTGATCAAGTTTATGTTGGAATCACTTCTGATATTCAGCGCCGTTTGCAATCCCACAACAACGGGCAATCGCCTCATACGAGTAAATATAAACCATGGAAGATTCAGTGCTTTGTTTGGTTTGAAGACCGGGACAAAGCATATGCTTTTGAAAAGTATCTGAAATCCGGCTCTGGTCGTGCTTTTAGTTCAAGGCATTTTTGAGAAGCCATCGACAAGAGATGGTGTAAAAACACCCTTTCATCTTTACTAATAGAAAGATTGAAAAAAGAGGTAATATGTCTCAAATTCGCTAGCTGAAATGCCAAAGGAAATCCCATGGAACTACCATTCTCCGCCGCCGCTGACCGCAACAAAGATCCTATCCTGGAAGTTCTTAAGAAAGTCCTTCGCCCCGAAGATCGCAACTTGCTTGAAGTTGGTGCGGGCACGGGCCAACACGCGGTTTATTTGGCACCCTTCTTCCCTAAGATGGAATGGACCCCCACCGAAGTGGCCGACAATCTGCCGATGCTTCGTGAGCGTATCAAGCAAAGCGGGATTCGGAACATCAAAACCCCGTTCCGTATGGTTGTCGGGGAAGACGACTTTCCAATTCGCACGTTCGATGTGATTCTGACGATCAATACCTTCCATATTATGTCTTGGAAAGAGTGTAAGACCTTTATCAAACTGATCGCGGGCCGCTTGGAAGAAGGGGGGAAGGTTCTGATCTACGGGCCATTTAATTACAACGGCAAGTTTACAGCCCCCAGCAATGAAGAGTTTGATAAATCCTTGCGTGAAAAAGACCCGCAAAGTGGCATCCGTAACTTCGAAGATGTCCTGGCGGCGATGTTTAAGAACGGTTTTGAGTTTATAAAAGACTACGAAATGCCAGCGAACAACCGCATGCTGCTGTTCCGCAAACTTAAATTCGTCAGAAAGAAGTGAGTCCTTAACAGATCAGGGTGGTCATTTTCAAAAAATGCCCACAAGCTTCGAGCGCATCTGTTTCTTTCGATCAAACTTTCTGCCATCGACTATAAAAGTGCCATCCCCCACGGCATGAAGGGTGCGCTGTTCTTTTCGTGAGGTATCAAAGTAAGCAGCCACCCCTTCAAGCACCACAATGTCGTGCTTTTTGATGATATCGACGACCTTACATTCAATGTTCGCAACGCATTCTTTGATAAGGGGCGCTTTGACATACTTTCCCTTTGCGGGCGTAAATCCAAATTGATCAAACTTGTTGGTGTCCTTGCCAGAACAAGTGCCGACGCCAACCACTTTATCCAGTAGATCAATAGTTGGGATGGCAATAACACACTCGCGATTCTTCGCTAGTGCCTTGTAAGAAAAGTTCCAGGGACCGGTGGTCATGGCAAATTTAGGTGTAAAGTCCACCATCATCGTCCATGAAACAGTCATGATGTTGTTGCTGTCGCCGTCACTTGTGGTAATTAAAGTCACGGGGCCTGGTTCAATAAGAGTAAATGCTTTGCGAAGATCCATTTTCTTCATAGCAGAATCAGACGCCCCGCCAAATTGAGCGTCAAGATTTGACCTGTTGTTTTTAAACAAAGCACAATAGAGTTCTACAGATATAGACCTTCAGATATTAGCCGGGGGATCCATGCCTTACGTTAACGTTCAGATTACCAAGGGCGCTACCAAAGAACAAAAAGCGCAAATCATCGCCGATATCACCCAGTCTCTGGTGAAAGTCCTGGGCAAAAAGCCAGAGCACACCCATATCGTCATTCAGGAAATCGCGGACGAGGATTGGGGTTTTGAAGGGCTGCCCACGGATGAATGGAAGAAGAAGCAGAAGTAACTTTATTATTTGCTCTGAAGAATCAGAATGGCTTGCCCAGAGCCGTTGATGGCAAGCTTTCCACTTTGCACAAGCAGGCCATCGCCGTCCTTTAGTGCTTTACCATTCCAGGAAAGATTTCCAATAGAAACTGCATAGGCGAATTTGTCTTCAGGGACTTCAAATGCTTGTTCTTCTCCTTCAATTTTTGCAGCGTACAACCACACATCCTGTCTGATGATCAATGGCGCCGAGCTTGGCCCCGCCAACAAGTTGAATCCTTGTTGATCTAATCCGGCTTGCTGTACCACCGGTGTTCCTGATTTCGCATTGGGATGGATCCAGATCTGAAGCAGGCGTAAAGGTTCGTTACTTAAATTTCCTTCCGCATGAAAGATCCCATCGCGAGCGCTCATCAGTTGTAAATGTTCTGCTGGAACTTCCTGATTCGTCCCTTTATTGTCCAGATGCTGAAGTTTTCCGTGCACCACCCAGGTCAGGATCTCCATATCGTTGTGGGGATGATCGGGGAAGCGGGATTTGGGTTGGATTTTCGCGTCTGCCAATACCAATAGATTTTTAAGTTGTTCCCCGCGACCGGAATAGGGCCCCACCGTCGAGATAAAGTGATCTTTCAAAGACAGCCAGCCCAAGTTCATTTCTGGCAATTGAGAATATGGCCTTATCTGAAATTCGGATATTTTTGAATGCATAGAAATGTCTCCTAATATCACAAAGTGAAACAAAGCCAAGGCAAGAAGGGCACTAATGCCGGTCAGGGCGACGAATCTTTTTTTCATTCTTTATGGCACCTTATGGTATTCTGGATCGGATAGTATATTTAGTAAAGTAGGGTTATTTTTGAAACTAGTTAGCTGGAGTGAACTAATGGCAAAAAGTAAATCATTGGAAGTTTGCCCTGTGTACAAAACGGCGATGATTCTGGATGGGAAGTGGACCATTCTCATTTTTAGAGACCTGCTAGCAAAGAAAGTCGTGCGGTTTAATGAACTTCGCAGATCGCTGGGGTCTATCAGCCCCAAAACTTTGACCGAGCGCTTGACGGATCTTGAGGAGCAAGGACTTATCATCCGAAAGATTTATGCGGAGGTCCCGCCCCGAGTTGAATACTCTCTGACGGAAAAGGGGAAGGGCCTTTCGGTCGTTTTTGATTCGATGGAAAAGTTCGGGGAAAAGTGGCTGAGGTAGGCAGCGAATGCGCAAACCGGGCGCTGAAAAGTGCGCCGACAGCGGCGGAACTGACGGCCCTTCATAATATTTTGAACTATTCACTTTTGGGCTTAGCCACATTCTGGGGTGAAGTCGGCAGGGCTGATGACTAGTTTATTCACCTCAGGCTTTTCTAAATCGAGTATGTTTGCATCTGGGACGAGCAACTTGAATGATCCACCCAGGTTAGGTATGATCCGGGGTATTGGTTGCGAGGCTGCATTTGGATCTGCGTGAAAAGATAAAATCATCAGAGTATTTTAGTTTCTGGAAGCTTCAGAACAAACTTACCCTGGGATCATTAGTTGCCATTTTGTTCTTGTCGGCTCTTTTTGTTATCGGAAGTTTGGCCCTTCCCGAAATCAGCACCATTCAAATAGTTGCCTTTATCGTCATGATCCCAGCTTTGGCTTGCTTTGGGATCGCCACCTGTCACTTATCCAATCTTGAATCCGCGAAAACTCAGAAAGAATACGAAAGACTGCTGGCGCGCCTGGCGGAAACCGAGGATTCACAGATCACCCTGGATCGCTTTTTTTCGATTGCCAGCGATCTGATGGCTGTCGCCGGGAAAGACGGTCATCTTAAGAAAGTCAGCAAGTCCCTTGTGAACACCTTGGGATACAGTGAAGCGGTTTTGTTAAGCACACCTTTCTTTGAATTTATTCATCCAGAAGACAAGGAAGCCACCCGGGAAAACATTAAAACCCTGAATCTGGGCGTCCGCACGGTTGGATTTGAAAACCGCTACCGTGCCGCAGATGGCAGTTACCGAACCTTAAGCTGGAGTGCCGCCGCAGATACGGAGCTTGGAGTCAGGTTCGCTTCTGCCAGGGATGTGACGGAGGAACGGAATTTTAGAAACCGTATCCAGCAGATTCTGGATGCTTCACCGTTTTTGTTAGTGGTGAAAGATAACAATGGCATGATCACAAGCTGCAACACGTCCTTTGCCAGCGCCGTGGGGGTTCGCAGAGACTTGTTGATTGGTCAAAACTCCCGGAACTTTATGGCTCCGGAATCTGTCACTTCAATCCTTGAAAAAGAGCAAGAAGTGCATAGAACTCTGAAATCCATGACTTTCGAGGAAGTTCTTGTGATCCGGGGAGTCGCGGTGAAACACCAGTCCACAATCTTCCCGATTCTGGACCAGCAGGGACTGGTGATCTCATTAGGAAAAGTGTCCCTAAGTGTTATGCCACTCTAAGCCGGTGGCAGAGATCAATAAGCTTAATGAATTTTTTGCTACAATTGAATCTGACAGGAAGCACTAATCATCTCGTAGCACATAGACAGGTGCTCGGGCAGAAGCCTGGATGTAACCATCTCCCATTTGTGAATAAACGTTTCCGCCCCAGCACTTCAAATTTCCTGAAGTGGTGACGGCACAGCTGTGCCCTTTTTGTACAGAGGCGTTCACGAAGCGTTCGGAAGGCATTAATTCGGTCGGGTTGGTCTGATAGCTTGAAAAGGTAGATCCAGCATCCAAGACACCTTTGCCGATATCATGATAGTAGCTGTAGCCCCAACAGATAAGTTTTTGGCTTGTGCTTATTGCGCAGAAGTTGTTCGTTCCACCATAGATCTTTGTAAAAGCCTCGGTGCTGTTGATAAGAGTGGGAACTGTGCTGGCCGTTGTTGTTCCATTGCCGTGTTCATACTGGCTGTTTTGTCCCCAGCATTCGATGCGTTTATCAGATTTGCGAATGGCACAGGCATTTTGTATGGTAATCGCAACTTGATCATATTGTGTACTCCAGCCCGGTACGGTCGGAATCGACTTATCCGCAGTATCAGCCCCCAGCCCCAGGGCTCCCGAGTTTCCACCCCAGCAACGAATTGTATCATCGGTCTTCTCACCACAGGTAGAGGCGAATGAAGCCGTCAGAAACTTAAACTTATCGGTGCCACTGACTTTTGTGGGAATTAGCCTTTCTGTGAAGTCCCCTGTACCGAGTTGACCCCAAACGTTCAATCCCCAGCAATACACATCTTGATTCGTCGAAAGAGCGCAGACACTGCGTCGGTGAGCAACAATCGTCGTGAATTTTTCACTGGTAAGGGCGGCTGTCGGAATCAGGCGCAGGTCTTTGGTGCCATCGCCTATCTGACCTTCTAAGTTACGCCCCCAGCAGTAGGCGGTCCCGTCAGAAGAAAGTCCACAATGGAAAGACTCTCCACTGGTAAGTTCTTTGAACTTCAAAGGGGAAACTATCGGGAAGAAGGTCGGGCGCCAATGTTGGGAGCCAGTTCCAATACGGCCGCGGTCATTCGGACCCGAGCAAAGAGCGTTGTCATTGTTGTCAATTGCGCAGGTGGAAAACCCGCCGACAGTGACTTTCTTCAGCGAGGGCAAAAGAATATTCGGGGTGATCAATATTTGATCTCCGGATCGCGCTTGTCCGGTTTGTCCGTTGCTGTAATTTCCTGAGCATAAAAGTTCCTGCTCGGTACTGACCCCGCACCCGTGACCGATTCCGAAATCGTATTTTACAAATTGATGATCCCCAAGCATCCGTGTGGGTGTTGAGTGATAAACCCCACTCCCAGTACCAAGATCCGCAAAACCATTGTCCCCCATGCAATACAATGCGTGGTCGTTCATATTGCGTGCGCAAAGATGATTTCGTCCGGCGAAAACTTTGTCATAAAAGGTGCCTGCATGAATTTTAGTTGCCGACGTACTTTGTAAGTTGGCGTCAGTGGCATCTGAAGGATTTTCGTGGAAGTAAAGACCCCAGCAGTAAAGTTCATTGTCGATGGAAATTGCACAGCTAAAATCAGCTCCGCTGGCGATCTCTTTGAAGCTGGTGCCCGGCAGTACATAGTTCGGGGTGCTTTGTGCTGTGGTGTTCCCGGTCCCAAGCTGACCGTAGTTATTCGCACCCCAGCAAAGAATTTTATTGTTGGAATCTATTCCACAGGCATGTTTGTCGCCTACTTTGATTTTTTTAAACTGGATCGTGGCATCATAGAGTGTTGGGGCACCCAGGGATACGGCTGCGGTCTGAGAGGCAATATTGTTGGTATTGTTACCCCAGCAATAAAGAAGATTTGTCCCTTGTTCGATGGCGCAGTTCGTTTGAGTGCCAGCGTCGATCTCGGTGAACTGAAGTCCACCTTGAACCAGTGTGGGAGTCTGGCAGTCATTGGGGTTGGCACCTGTTCCACAGGCGGGATTATTGGTCACTCCAAAACACATGGCCTGGCCATCGGTTCTGATTGCACAACTATGATCATAGCCACCAGCGATATCGATAAAGCGTAGGTTAGAATCCACCTCGCGCGGACTGTTGGCATCGCTAGAAGTTCCCAGGAAGTCCTTGGTGCTGGCCCCGAAGCAGTAAAGTCGGTTGTTGGTATCGAGGGCACAAGTGTGATTAAGAGAAGCTTCGACATCCACATAGCGCCGCTGTTCAGCTCTGTTGGAAAGAATATATCGAGCCGAGCCGACCCGACCGACCGAGATGTTTTTCAAACTGCTTCCGGTGATATTGAAAAAAAGCTGATGGTCCTTTTCAAGAGGACCAAACTGGGGATGTCCTTCAGAAACTAAGGGAACAGTGACGTTATGAACGGTTTGATTGGCCGGGAAAAGAATTTCCAAAGGGGGCATGATTTTATTGTGGGCTGTTTTGTCTGATCCGTAGAAGTTGAATGAGACGGGCACGTCATACGGTTTCGCAGTGTCGATTTTTAAAGTGATCGTGATCTGGCTGGTTGTTTTCGACAACTTTTGATCAAAATTCATTAGCTCTATGATGGCCGGGGAGGTGTCTCGCACAAACACTTTTGAAACAGCTTTTGACCCATCGATCAGATTGTCCTGAACTGGGGCTACACATAGCTGATAGCTTTGATCTGTGGTATGGCTGAGGGTGCTTGTTGAAGAGACCTCGACGGCGCTGGAATATGCTGAAAGATCAGAGCAGTCCAGTGGCAATGGTCCGAATTGGAAAGCATAGTGAGTGTACTGAGAGCTTGTTACTTGCAAGATGGATGAGCTATCTATGGTAGCTTGCGCGGGAACTCCTGAGACAACGAACGAGGGTTCGGTTGTGCCATCATTAATCTGTGATCCAATTTGAGCCACAATGGAAGCATCCAAAGAGCAGCCCAGGTTGCCCAGTACCAAATAAAATAAAGAGGCCCAGAGGACGACGGTTCTGAAAAGTTCCACAAGAAACTCTTCGGGAGAGCGAATCTTGATCTAAAGTAAAATGTGTTTTACACTAAAAAATGTGTTTCGCTGTTGCGAGCCTCAAGAGGAGGTCTTTCCTGTATTGCAGGACGGCCATAATTTAGACCGCCCGATCGGACTACTTCGCTGCCGGACGCTGGAAACCCAGCTTTTTCTTCGGCTTTTTGAACGGATTTATTTTAGCAGGTGCCTTTGTCGCGGCCGGTTTTTTTACAGCAACCGCTTTGGCTTTAGCGCGAGGGTGAGAATTGTACTTTGAAGAATCAATCTCTCTTTTCCCGCCACGGCCTTCCAGTTTGTTGATCAGAAGCTCGTCACGTTCAGTGACAAGATTGATGACGGTCCCTTTGCGCCCCGCACGCGCGGTACGGCCGGCACGGTGAAGATAATTTTCCATTTGTCTGGGCAGGTGGAAGTTTATGACCCGGTCGACATTCTGAATATCCAAGCCACGGCCTGCCAGATCAGTAGCCACCAGAAGTTTGATCTTGCCGTCGGCGAACTTTTTAAGATTCGCCCGGCGATCATTCTTTTCCATTTCGCCGCGATAGACAGCCACTTCGTGCCCCTTTGCTTCGAGATCTTTTGCAAGTTTGTCGCATTGTTCGCGTGTGTTGGTGAAAAGAATGGTTCCGCCGTCGACTTTTTGGGCTAAAAGTTTATCCAGGTGGGCCCAGCGATCACCATCTTTCACGATCAGGTTTTTGGTGGTCAGGCTTTTGACGACCTTGCCACTGCCAGAACTGCGAATGACTTCGGCGTCAGCAAAAAGATCATTGATCAGATCCTGCACGGAGGGGGAAATCGTGGCCGAGAAAAGCGCCAACTGGACATCCTTCGGGCAAGAGTAATAAACCTTGTTGGAATCCGCCAAAAAGCCCTGATCCATCATCTGATCGGCTTCGTCAAAGACCAGCATACGCACGTCTTTAAGATCAATCTTATCCATGTCCATCAACTGCGCCAGACGCCCAGGGGTCGCCAGAAGAATTTCAAACATGCCGGAAGTGTTTCTTCGGGCTTGTTCCATGGCCATGCCACCCAGTGCGGGACGCACTCTTAAACGAGTGTCGTGGGTCAGAGTTTTAAATACCTTTGAAACCTGCTCACCCAATTCGCGTGTTGGCACCATGACGATGGCGCGTGGAGAAGATTCGGCTGTGACAGGCTGGTCGCTGTCCTCTAGTGATTTCAGTAGATGCAGCATAGGAAGAGCGTAAGCCAGTGTTTTACCGCTTCCTGTCTCAGAAACACCGACAACGGACTGGCCGCTCATAAGCAGTGGCAGGGTGTTGCTCTGGATCTCCGTGGGTTTGGTGATGTGTTTTGCAGTCAGGGTTTTGATTAGGGAAGGTAAAAGGCCGAAATTTGCGAAGTTATTCATGGGGCCGACCCTAACACGGATGGCCCCGGGATTCGATCAGGAAAAAGGCCTCAAGGGCCTTCTTGGAAAATTTATCGGGCTTATTGCTCGGCACAGAGCAGGTGCTGGCTCTGATTGCAGGCACTCACGCCGCTGGAAATCGCTGTGCCCGAGCTTAAAGAGGTGCCTGTTCCGACACGTCCATTGCCGTCAGCCTGCTGATAGGTCCAATTAATACAGTTATCAGTCGTGTACGGGATCCAGCCAGTGGTTAAGCCCGTCCAAGTGTCGGTGGTGGGCAGGAACTCTTCCAGCTCTCCGCTGAAAACGCCGTGTTCGTTGGTTTTACCATAGTGATAAGTTTTATCTTCATTCACGTAGATCGTATTTGGTAAAAGCACCCAGTTGACGGCTTCAGACATGCCGGTGGCACTGTCGCAGTCATGGCTTGAACAAGGCCCACGAAGGATCGCCGGGGTCGGGCTGAAGTCACCCGGATCCCGGGCGCCGATCACGGCTTTATAAGTCCCGCTCAGCCCTTTGGCTGTCGCGTCTGTCGCGCAGGCAGAATCAAAACCCGAAAGTCCCGCATTGCCCTGACGGGTCGTCACAGACCGGAAAAGAATCTTCTGCGTTCCTGCGGGTGGGGCTTGGCGGGTCTGTACACAGTAAACGGGGTGCTTGGCCGAACACGCCAGCAAATTGGCGTCGTGATCATAGTACAGAGGTCCACCTTGGTATTGGGTCCAACCCAGATCCACAAGCTCCTCTTTGATAGAGGACTTGCCGTAAGAACCCATGGTGGCGCTGGTATTGTCAAAGTCGGAGGTGGTCCAATTGGAACAAGTCATGTCCGAGGCAGTCCAGTCATTCTTGAATCCTGTCCAAACATATTTGGTGGCCGCCGTGATGGTGTTTGTCAGGGGAGTGTCTGGGAAGTCGAATTTGACTCCTTCAGCGGGAACATCGACCGCGGTGCCGATGACGGTGGTCAGATCTTCGCGGCGATACTCTTTGTTTTTGCGCAGAATCCAGTCTGATCCCAAGGGGCGACGGTTCGTTGTGAAGATCAGGGCTTTGAAAACACCCGGAAGCCCTTTGGCCACTCGTTCGGTTTCGCAAAGGGCGTCGAAGGAGGCCAATCCAGAACCGGTACCCGAGGAGGCTCCTGAGCCATTCACCTCTGTGGTGGTCACAAAAATAATGCGGAAGTTTTCTTGGGTGGTGATGGGAGTGACACCACCATTATCACCTCCACCGCCCCCTGTGTCGCCGTCCCCCGTGCTGGGAAGTTCTTCTTCGGGCTCTTTCTTGGCTTCACAGGCTGTCAGGGAGCCGACAGTGGTCGTTGTCATAATGAATGCGAGAAAAATATATAGAAATTTGTTCATTTTTTGATGCTCGCAAAATCTTGTGATGAACTGAAGGGGTTTGCTGAATGTTGAATCGTTCCGGTAGCACGTCGGGTCGTGCGACTTGGACCTATGTCCTGGGAGCTGTCCGTCTTGTCATCCCCGGTGACCTATGAGCAAATTATCATCAGATCGAGAGGACAGATGGCAAAGCTTTTTGAAAAATGGAACTTGGGCAGTCTTGAACTTGAAAACCGCATCGTGATTGCACCCATGTGCCAGTACAGCGCACAGGACGGGCAGGCCTCGTCGTGGCATCTTATGCACTTAGGATCTCTTGCTCATTCCGGCGCGGGTTTGTTGATCCTTGAAGCAACGGCGGTGACTCCCGAGGGACGTATTTCGTGGGGGGACCTGGGGCTTTACGATGATTATTGTGAAGCTGCTTTGGAAAATGTGATCACAGAAGTGCGTCGGTACTCCTCTATGCCATTGGCGATTCAACTGGCGCACGCGGGCAGAAAGGCCTCGACAGAAAAGCCTTGGCGCGGTGGCAAGCAGATTGCTCCTTCGCAAGATCACGGCTGGCAGACGGTGGCTCCGTCAGCTATAGCGTTTCATGAAGGGGATCATCCTCCCGTAGAGCTGACTCTTGGGGGTATCGCCGATATTAAAAAAGCCTTTGTCGAATCTGCCCAGCGCGCGTCCCGCATGGGTTTTCAGGGAATCGAGATTCATGCGGCTCATGGATATTTGCTCCATCAGTTCCTTTCTCCACTTTCAAACAAACGCCAGGATCAATATGGCGGAAGTTTAGAAAATCGCATGCGCTTCCCGTTAGAGGTGTTTGCTGCCGTTCGCGAAGCGGTCGATGAAGATGTCGCTGTATGGGTGCGCATCTCTGCCACGGACTGGGTTGAAGGGGGATGGACCTTGCAAGAGGGCATCGAGTTCAGCCGACGTCTAAAAGAGCTTGGCTGCCCGGCCATTCATGTCAGTTCAGGTGGACTTGATCCAAAACAGAATATCTCTTTGGGAGCTGGTTATCAGGTGCAGTTTGCGGAGAAAATCAAACACGAGGCGCAAATTGAAACCATTGCCGTGGGTCTGATCACAGAGCCCGAACAGGCCGAGGAGATTCTGCAGGCAGACAAGGCGGACGCGATCGCACTTGCCCGGGCTGTGCTGTATGATCCCCACTGGCCCTGGCATGCGGCTGAAAAATTAAATGCTTCTGTGAAGTGCCCGCCGCAGTATTTACGCTCACAACCAAGAGGGTTTACGAACCTTCTTCAATCTGATATCACGGAGTCAAGATGAGTGCAGACCACAGCTATCAAAAAGAAAATGAATTTGCCATCGACTCAGAAGCAGATCTGATTAAGTCATTTCGTCCCCGTGATCAGAAAAAGCTGATTTTGCCTGAACGGCTTCGATTTCCTTTTCGCGTTCGTTCTTACATGACCTGGAAGGATCCATCCGGAGTTTATACCTATCTGGTTTTTAAATTGCCGAACTGGGATTTGCCTAGAGGCGTAGCCTTTAAAAGAACGGCCAGCAGTGGAGAGCCTACCGGGGGGCTTTGCAGTTGGTGCCATGCCTATGGTTCGTCCGAGGAAATTGGTTTGTTGTCGGTCGCAATCAGCGCCAACATCAGCACTTCTTATTTCGTCTGTCAGGATCTAAGCTGCATTGAAAAGATCGAAGAGACCGCGATGCTTGCTGGAAAAGATCCGGACAAAAACATCGCTGAGCTTTATTATCGGATGGAAAAGTTGTTCGAAAGAATCAGCAACTATAAGCCCGAAAGCTAATAGTTTTTAAACCTATTTCTTCAGCGTCAAGCGCACGGGGCAGTGGTCTGAACCCATAACGTCCGGGCAGTGCGCGGCTGCTTTAAGGCGGTCGGAAGCCTCCTTATTCACCAGGAAATAATCCAGTCGCCAACCAATGTTCTTTTCGCGAACTCCGGGGCGATAGCTCCACCATGTGTAGTGTTCCGGGCCTTGTTCAAATTTGCGGAAGCTATCCACCCATTCAAGCTTATCCAGAAAGTGGGTCATCCAGGCGCGCTCTTCTGGCAGGAAGCCTGCGTTCTTCGTATTCGTCTTGGGATTTCGCAGGTCGATTTCCTTATGTGCAATATTAAAGTCACCGCAGATAATGACCTCTCGTCCTTTTTTTCTTAAAGCCTGTAAACGTTTTTCTGCCGCCGCACAAAACTCCAGCTTAAATGGCAGTCGTGTGTGTTCGCGCTGACTGTTGGGGAAATAGCTGTTCACCAGTGTGATGGAACCAAAATCAGCCTCCAGCCAACGGCCTTCACTGTCGAATTTGGGAATACCCAAGCCAACGCGAACGTCGTCTGGTTCCTTGCGCGAATAAAGTGCCAACCCGGAATAACCCGCTTTTTCGGCAAAAGCCCACGAGGAATGATAGCGTGCAGGATGGTACAGAGTCTCATCCTTTTCGATCACATCGCTGTTGATTTTGATTTCTTGCAGGCAGACGATGTCGGCCTTTTCTTTCTCAAACCATTCACGGAAGTTTTTTCTGTGGACCGAGCGCAAGCCATTTACATTCCAGGATATCAGTTTCATGACCTTACAATGGCGTAATTGCTATGGGGAAGCAAGCGCGCTATAGTTCAGGGATGAAAATTTCGCGAATCCTTCATGCAGGCTACCTTCTTGAAAGTAAAGGGACTCAGATCGCTTTTGATACGATCTTTGAAAACCCGTTCAGTCGAAACTGCTATGCATTTCCGAAAGTGAGCTTTGATAAGGCTCAGATTCGGAAATTGAAGCTGGATGCGGTTTTCATTTCACACTTTCACGATGATCACTGGTCCTTGGACAGTCTGGCTCTGTTGGATCGGGAAACGCCCATCTATGGATTCTGTGTTTTTGAAGAATTCTTTTCTTTGACCAAAAAACTGGGGTTTAAAGAAGTATATTCATTAAAACTCAATCAGCCCGTTCAGGTTGGAGGTTTTACGGTCACGCCTCGTCGTGCTTTGGATGAAGATGTGGATTCTTTATTCCAAATTCAGGCCGAGGGCTTGAATGTTCTTAATGTCGTGGATTCCTGGATCGACTACGACACGTTGGATCTGTTGGTGGCACAGGGCTTTTGGGATCTGATCATGTGGCCGTTTCAGACGATGCGAGAAATCGAAGTGCTTTCGCCCTCGCGCGCAGAACCCGCCTGCGGTGAACTGCCCCCAGAATGGATTGAGCAGTTAAAGCGTCTAAACCCCAAGTCCGTCATCCCCAGCTCCTGCCAGTTTCAGATGGAAGACTGGTCTTGGTATAACAAAGCCTTCTTCCCGATCACATATGCGCAGTTCAGGCATGAACTGGTGCAGGCGTTGCCCTCTGTAAAGGTTGTTAGGTTAGATCCCTCTTTGTCGATCGAGCTATCAAAGGAAAGTGTCTTAGCCGCAGCGCCCTTGCCTTGGATGTCGCGGCTGGCGACAGAAGAGGTGGATTACGAGTACGATGCCGAACAAGTTATTCCCAGCACGGCAGAAGTTGCGCAAAAGCTTGGGCCCACGTCTGACGCGGTCAGGGCCCGAGTTCAGAACTACTGTCGATTTGAACTGCCGGAACGATACGGGTCTTTGACCGAACCTGAAGAGAACTATTTCGAGAAGCCCTGTCTGTGGCAGCTGTCTGTCTTTGACGACAAAGGAAACGCGGAAGTTTTCTGTTATCTAATTGAAGGTCGGAAAGTTCGACCAGCCACACAGGTGCAATGTGCGCAGTCCGTCGCATGGCAAACGGAAGTTCCTTTGGCTAAGCTGCATGCCGCCTTGGAGCTGGGGGAGTCTCTGACTTCGATGTATATGCGAATCAATGACGGCCCTGGCGCTCCAGAGGCGGATGTCATGCAGGATCCGCTGGTGCGTTGCCTTTTTGAAGGTCTCTTTGCAAGTTATCAAAAGGCGCAGTTAAAGGCTATGGGCATAGGGTAGGCACCCGGCCCTTGTTCAAGACAGGGTGCCAGCGTGTACATTCAATGCGTATGAGGAGCCTTGCTGGCGAAGTCCACCATTCCTTGGAAATCAACCAACACGACGGGCTCTTTGCCGACGACCCAGGCATCGTGTCCTGGAGGAATCAAAGAGACATCACCAGGTTTGCAGATGATTTCTTTGCCATCGTCCATCTTGATGCACAAAGTTCCTGAAACATGATACTGGAAGTGAGGAGCTTCGCAGCTGTCGGTTTTTGCGATTTCTTTCACGGATGTGGACCAACGCCAGCCCGGCTGCAGGGTGGCTCGGCCGATGACGGCGTCACCAAAGTTAACCAACTCAAGTCTGCCTTTGGGGAAGTCGCGGACCTCGTCAGGTTTGGCGAAGTTCTTGGCCGACAGGGCCCCGGTGACTTTGGCAAAGCTTGTGGTGGCGGTTTTTCCTTGAGTCTTTGCGGAAGATGTTTGCATAGCCATAATTGCCTCCTATACGGATCATACCCCTGTTAACCTTTGACGACGAGATGCGGTGTTGTTCTACAATGGACTTAGGTAAACTAGGTAGCGTCAGGGGAGCGACAAGATGAATCCAAAAATTGAGATGATGACTTCGCTGAAATTAATGGGCCTAAAGACCACGCTTCGCTTAAGTCGAGAAGACCGAAATGACATGACTCAAGTTCCCGAACTTTGGCAGAAACTTGCTTCCCAACAGGGCATGCTACAAAGAAAGAATCAAGAGCGTATGGCCTTGATCACAGGGGACCTTCCTTTGCCAGCTGAAGAACAGTCTGTCTATCATGCGCTTTTTGAAGTTGAAGAGTTTACTGACATCGAAGGATTTGTTCAGATGACTATTCCAGCGGGAAAAATTGCCAGATTTGTTCATGTGGGCCGGCCAGAGCTTGTCGGGCAAACAGCAATGAGGGCTTTGACCGAATGGCTTCCCCAGTCTGGGGAACTTTTGCGGGCCAATCAGGAACTTTTCATTTATCCTGCAGCCTATGATCGCACCAATCCAGATGCGACATTTGAATACTGCCTGCTGTTGAAATAAAAAAGGCCTGACCGCGTGGATCAAGCCCTTGGAAGGTTCGGTTTCTTTAGAACTTACTTCGGTAAAAAGTTTAGATGTTTGAAGTAAGCCTCAGAAGCAGAGGATGTGTCATTTGAGTCGTGCTGAATTGTAATGGCCACGATTTCCATATCCTGGACATTCTTATCAGGGAATGCACGCTTTAAGTCAGCCGCCAAGTCACGTTTGTAGTCTTGTATCTTGCCCAGCATGTCTGAGTTGTTTAGCAACAACTGTTTTGCTTCCGGCAACGTCGCGACAACTACGTTCTTGTTGGAGTACCAGTTTTCAAAGATATCGCCCGCTTTGCGGTTTTCACCGGCCACGGCACCTCCATAGTAGTAGCCAAACAAGAAGACTTTGTCGTTCTTGGCGTCGATCACGGTTCTGTCGCCGTTCGCGCGACCGTCACGGATCGTGAACCATACCTGGAAGGCTGAATCATCTTTGCCAGTTTTACCTTTTACCGGATCAGCTCCCACAACATCTTTCGTTACTGCCAGCTTCAGACTCATCTCCGGGAATTCCACTGGAGAGAATCTGTAAGCCAAGCTTGTCATGCGGATGGAGTTGTTCTCACTCTTCATCAAGGCCCACTTGTTGCCTTCATATTCGTATTCCGCGGTGGCATAACCAAAGTTTTTGTTGTCATCCAAACCACCTGGAGAGCGGGACTCATAGTTGAACTGGTGGTCCATGCGGAAGTGAACCATGTTTTTATGGTCGTAAACGATACGGATACCTTCTGGCATATTTTGGCGGGTCACGGGATTGACTTTGATACCAGCCATGACATCCCCAAGCTTCGCCACATCCAGAACTTGGTAGGGATCATAACGAAGACCAGATTGAGGCAATTTCACCTTCACCTCATAGTTATCTGCCGGATCATTTAGTTTTGGCAGAACCTGACGGGAAAGTTCGTAGGTATTGCCGTAAGGTATCAGCTCGACTAAGTGTTCCTGTCCCACACCGAGCTGAGCAACAATTCCCGGGCTTTTCACACGGTAGTATCTTCTGTCTTTGAAATAGTGAGCATTGGCCGCTGATAAAATCACCTGCGTATTCCAGTTGAAGTTGTTTTCGTCGTTGCTGATGTCCATTTCCGCTAAAGTATTCACAAGACCTTTCATGAATGCTTTTTGGTTGAAGCGGGAAGACAGAATACCTGCCAAGTGATCGGCATGAATGGTGCCCAGGTCCACGGCTTTTAGATTTGCCGGGAACTTGGAAGAAGACACCGTCACAACGCCGTCATTGTCCTCGTCGAACTGACCAATGAGCTTTGTCGCTTTCATGAAGATATGGGAATCTTCTGGAGCGCTTTCAAAGGTCACAGAGAAGTAACGGGTCAAACCAGTCAAAGAACGCTCGTTTTTTCTCCAGAATGCATCCATGGCCGTCGGGGTGATGGATTTGGAGGCTGTTTTTTCTGTTTGGCAGATTTCAGGTCCTTGTTTCTCGGAAAGGGCTGAAACCAGGGCAAACGGAACGTCTGTGGTGTTCAGGATGCTAGAGCCATGCAGGGGGGCCGCGATGGAAACCATCCCTTTCACCGTCATAGAGATAAAGTTCGGAGCTTTCAGGAAAGCGTGCAATGTATCCACGGCCCCTTTGGAGTAGCTGAGGAACAGATACTTCGGGGCTGCGTGACCACGCTGAGTGCGTGCTTTATAGTCCTGGCGCAGATAATTCAGAATGATGTCAGCATTCACTTCGGCGCCACAAGTGCTTTCCACGGGTGGTTGAATCACACGCAAACCCATCTCGTCGCTCAGGGCTGAAAGACCCAGGCTGAAGATCTCTTTGTCGAAGATGCTGTTATAGATGCCCGGTACATAAACGATCGTCAGGTCTTCCAGTTTTTGGTTATAGATCTTTGTCAGCGGTGTCGGATAGATTCGGCCTTCTAAGTCCGCTTCCTTGATGGCTTCCTTCAAAAGACTTTGCGCAAGAGACAATTGTCCTTTGGAGTCCGCTTTGGTCAAAGCTTTGAAGGATTGATTGGTATTCTTTTTATCGGAAACCCATTTGCGGGCAAACTGCATGTCGCGCGTTTCAGGCAGGAATGGCTTTTCTTGAACCACGATGGAGTTTTCCAGCAGATAAGGCAGTTGATACATCTTCATGACAGCGCGTTTGGCCGGCAAAAGAATTCTTTTGATCGTATCGACAATATCACTGTCTGCGCCATCGAGGTTGACGTTCTGAAGATCCAGATTGGCCGTTTTCTGGTCTTTCAAAAGACCGACTTTCTCTTTTACTTTGGCGATGCGTGGATCATTCATCAGATTTTCAACAGAACCCGCTGTCAGGACAGCGTCAGTCACCGCACCGATGTCCTCTGGGGAAATCATCGTCGTGACATCAAACTTGGAAACGTCAAAGTTCATTGGCGACATGCTGCGCCCGGAAGGATCTTTGAACGGATCGAATTTAAAGGCTTCCATGAAGCTTTTCATTTCAGACACCAGGAAGTAAGGACGTGTATCGGCCACGAATTTGGTCAAGTGGCGGAAGATGCGTTTTTGACTCAGGTCCTTGGCGTCAGTTTGAATGCCCTGGCGAGAATTGGTAATGACTTGTTTCAGGGCCTCCTGGCCAGAATCGTTGTGTTTCTTGACGGCATCAGCAAAGAGATCTTTTGCGGGCACCCCGATGAAGGAAAGAATGTCTTTTGAGCGGATTTGGCCGGGAACTTTGCGTTTTGTTGAAGCCACCAGACCGTAAGAAGAAGCCGCCGTCAATGAGCCGTGAGTGCGGTACATCTTCGTGAAGGCCCCCAGGGAGTTCTGGATAAAGTGACCGTCTTTCAAAGTCAGGATAAAGTCCGGGAAATCAAAGTTTCTTTCAGAGGCAGATTCGATGATACGATACAGAGCATCCGGATAAGGTGTCATGTCAGAGGCTTTCATAGCCTCGTTGGACGTGATGGGCTTGGCAAGCGTTGTCGTGGAATGAAGCGCTTTGGCCAACTGCAGGGGATTGCCAGTGACAGGAAGATAGAAGTAAAGGTCCTTTTTCTTGTCATATTTAACTTTTGCTTCACCCGTTTGAGTGATCACGGTCATCAGGGTCTCAGAGGAATTGTTGCGGTTGATGTAGACTGCCATGTCGAACCAGGATTCTTTGCGGAATTCAGAAATCAGGTTCTTCATGTTGTTACGATCTTTAAGATAAACCGGAGCCCAGGTGCCCAAAGCCATCAAAGGCATGGTCACGTCTTTGTCAGACTGAAGCTGTTGCACGGAGTTGAGGCCGGCACGCTCGACGATTTTGTGAACGTCAATGCCGATGAGTTCCTGTTCTTTTTTGCCTTCCTGGAAGCGTCCGATATTTCCGTGGTCTGACACCAGAACCACTTCCACGTCCTGACCTTTTTCTTTGAAGGATTTAATCAGGCGTTTAACCTCTGCATCCAGTGTTCTTAGGATGGGATACAGACGATCCAACTGGGTGTGTGCGGTGGAATCCACGGCGCCGATGTAACCTGTCATGAATTTCTTGGGTTTTGCCGCCAACAGATCATCCATCACTGTTTTGACTTCCAGTTTGGGAACTTCTTCTGTTGGGAAGTACATCAAAGCTTCAACATAAGGATTAAAGAAAGCATCGAAGGCACCCATGTAGTACTTTGGGAACGCCAGACGACGATAGTAGTCACGGGGATCACCCTGAACTGATTGAGACGATTCATCAAAGTAAGTGGCTTCGACGGATTTGATTCGGCCCGCAGCTCCGAACAGATTGGCGGTATCAGTGACCACCGACCAGGACAAGTCCGTCATTGAAGGGAATGGAGCGATGTGGGCGCCGGCACTAGTGAACTCTTTAAAAAGTCCCTGTCTTTGTGCTTCAAGGAAGGCGAAGTAACTGAATCCATCCACAGCCAGAACGACAGTTTGAACCTGCTGTGCAGCCGGTGCTGCCGCCTGAGCTTTCTTCCAGGGAAGGTCGAACGCCTGAGCCGAAGGCGCACAAGCCATTGCAATCACACTGGCCGCCAGACCCGCAGTAAACAAGCGAACATAGGCAGATGGACGTTTCATAGATCCTCCAAATAAATTTGTCTCACTATGAATAGAGGCAAGGTCGGTGCCAACCGAGCCGGAGGATTTAGGGCTATAAACGACTATATTCCTTTGCAGACCAAAGGGAGTGTCTCATGTTGAGAGGGTGACATTTCTGAGAAGCCGTTGTCTAAAACTTGCGTTCCATGGTTACAAACGCTGTTTTATCTCCGAACAACGTCATTGTGACCCGAGTGGACTTTCGGGGGTTGTCGGATCGGTAAATTTCATACTCCACCACGGCCAGGTCTGCCATAGAAGGGTTTTTGTCGTAGAGATACTCTTTAGGTACAAAAGTGGAAGCGGCAATGATTGCTGCAAGATGCTTGTTGACGCCTTTGGATCTTAAATAGGTGTCAGCGAGCTTGATAAAGTACCCGTGGCACCAACGGTTTGAATAGTCATCATGGATATGTCGGCGTGAGCAGGCGGCTCCATTTGGATCACCATCCATCGCCAGAACGTCTTTTTCCGTAAACCCGAAAACTCGAACAGGCTGTTGTCGGGGATCTTTGGGGGCGGTCATCACCACCATTCGTCGGTCAGGAGCTGTGTTAATACTGTAAGAGACGGAGCGTTCATAGGTTCGGCTTTGCTCTAAAATGGCCTGACGGATCTGGGGTTCTAAAGAGCTCCAGCTCAGCCGTTTGTCGGAGGTTTGACCCGTGGAGGTCACGTTCACATCATAAACGACGACATCACCAGCGGCTTTGGCAACCGATGAAAGATTTAGAGTCATAAGCAAAGCAACGATTGATTTCATAAGCATCTTTCCTATTCGGAGATCGGAATGATGCAAGCCCAGGGCCAGAGAGTATAAACATCTGTTGTTGTTTAATTGGAACTGCGGGCAAGAGCAGTGTCTATAAGCCGATGGAGCCAGCGTGGATTGTCACGACAGGGGATTTACTATTACGAAATTGTATTGATCCAAGAGTCAACAGAAGGGGCGTATCTGCTGACGATTTCGTGAGTCCAGAGGGCGGTGATCGCGCCGGCAAAGATATCCATTGTCCAGTGCGCTCTTAATAACAGAACTGCGACCACTTCAAAAATGACAACCGCGCAAGCCAAAGCCATAAAGAAGGGTCCGCCAAGTTGGGCAATTTCCAAGGCTCCCAAAACTGCCAAGGCGGTGTGCCCGGAAAAGAAAAGATCGTTGGAAACTCCATAGGTCACAAAGATCGATGGGACCCCAGGATCGCGCCAGATCATGCCTTCAGGGGTTGGTAAAACAGTGACGGCTTGATTGATCTGTCGCAAGGTGAACAGTACCAGCAAAGTCAACAAAGGGCGAATGCTGGGTCCCAGCAGTGTTTGCGCAATCAGATAGATACCGACAGCATCGATCACCAGAGAGCTGGAAATCAAAAGTCCGTTGGCCACTTTGGGGGTGCGGTTCAGATACTGGCTCCAGCGATCGGTCAGAACATGGAAATAGTCGCCGATGCGATCCTTGAATGGCATCTGACGCTGTCCCAAAAGCTTTTGAGTGAAAAGCCACAGTCCCACGGCAGCAACGGTCAGTCCAATTTTTATGGCGATAGTCATGCTTTTAATCCTGAGTTGATAAACTGACTTACTTGCTCCAAAACCCACTTTGGATCGTCCAGAGTTAGATCATGTCCTGCTTCAGGATGTCTGACCAGTGGTACATTCCATTGGCGGGCGATTTTTTCAGAACATTCAGGATGAACCACGCGATCTTTGGCTGACGAAAGAACCAGAACCGGAGCCGGTGGTTCCCTTCGTTGGCGTATCTGAGTCGCCAGACCCAACTGCCAAAGGAAGTTCGCAGGCCGCACGGGCAGTTCCCGGCTGCGTGCCCCCCAATGCTTGGCAAGTTCGCTGACGGATTCCTGCGGCGTTTGCGTGGTCGTCATACGAAGGATCATTTCTTCACGCTTATGCAGATCTTTTTGCAGGGCCGACTGGAAAATGCGCCCAAATGAATAAGGCGTCATTCTTTTATAGAACGGAGAGTTGTTCAGGCTTGAGTTAATCAATATCACGGCCGCGACTTCATCGTTGTGGCGGTGAGCCCACTCTAAAGCCAGCATTCCACCCAATGAAAAACCAAAGAGAATCTTTTTGCCATCTGTGGGGGCTTGTTCACGCAAAGCCTGGATATTCTTGGATAGGCTTAAGGGGGTTTTGTGACTATTCAGCCGGCCATTACCCAGGATGTCGGCGGTGTGAAATTGGTCCAGAGGAAAACGTTCCTGCAATTGGGGAAGAAAGTTCCACCAATGGTAAGACTCGCTCATGATTCCTCGAATTAACACCCACTGTCTTTGCATGCGGACTTAGACTCTCTTTCCCATCCAAAAAAAATAATAGAAGTCCGCAGGTGGGTCAAATCGACAAGGCCTGCGTCAAAAGCGCAGGTTTTAAAAAGGCATGACGGAACGCCAGCTAAGGGCTCTTCTTTGTTAAAACCACTTCTTGTGCTCGATGATCAAACAGCGGTTGGAAACTACTTTGATTCCGGCTTTTTCCGCGCGTGCTTCGGCTTCCGGATTGGAAATCCCGAGCTGTAACCACAAGACCTCGACGCCGCCCACTTCAAGAACTTCGTCAACGACATCGGGAATTCGATCGGAACTTCTGAAAACGTCCACGAACTTGCGATATTCAGGCGGAACGTCTTTCAGTGAAGAATAAATTTTAAAACCGCCAACATCATGGGCTTTTGGGTAAGTGCCGACAATGTCCCACCCGTGATCTTTCATGTATGCCGGAACATAGTGGCTGGGTTTTGTGGTGTCGGGACTGAGTCCATAGACTGAAAACTTGCGGTATTTTTCCAACAGGGCTTTGAATTCATGGTCTTGAACATTCATAGACACTCCTTGCTTGATCTACCTTAGAACACCACAGAGCCATTGAAAAGCCAACGCCAACTCAGTTGCTTCCCTTTTGGGTCTGACTTAGTTCTTTTTTCTCTGTCAGGAATACCACGAAAGCCAGAGTGGGCATTGCAAAGCCCACCCATGATGTCAGATTCCAGCCGCCATAGGCATATGCCCAGGCTCCAAGTGTCGAACCAATAGCGCCGCCAACAAAAATGGTTGCGATAAACAGCCCATTCAGGCGACTGCGATATTCAGCCTGCAAAGAGAAGATCGCCCGTTGACCCAAAACCAGATTCGCGGTGATTCCAGCATCCAGCAGAATGGCCGAAACCACCAGGGCGGCCAAGGCCGCCTGTGAACCGGCAGTAAAAATATGACTCAACAAAAAAGATCCGGCGGAAATCAGCATCGCCGCGTTTGTGGCTTTTTGACTCCAGCCTTTGTCAGCCGCCCAGCCTGCTAAGGGCGCGGCAATGGCGCCCGACACGCCCACTAAAGCAAAAACGGCAATGGCCGTCTGGGACAGATTGAAGTCGGGTCCCGCAAGCAGCAAGGGGCTGGCTGTCCAGAACAAGCTGAAGGCGCCAAAAAGAAAAGCCTGATAAAGGGCCCGTCGCCGCAGAATAGGAGTCGTCAGATAAAGACGCCCCATGGATTTTAACAAAGCCCCATAGCGCAGATTTTTGTTCGAGGGAGAGCGCGGGGGCAAGACCAAATAAAGCACGACACCCAAAACAGTCATCAGAAAGGCGGACAGAACAAAGACCGCATGCCACGAGAACAGATCCGTCAGCAAGCTTGATGTTGGGCGGGAAAGCATAATGCCGATCATAAGGCCACTCATCAAGCTGCCGACAACCTGACCTCGTCGTGTTTCCGGGGCGAAGTGGGCTACGTAAGGAACAATGATCTGAACCGTTGATGCGCCCAAGCCTGTGGCGAACGCGGCGATAAAATAGGGAATCAACTGCGTTGCAAAAGCCAGCCCAAGAAGTCCCAGAATCGTCAACGCGATCATCGCCATCACAAGGCGACGGTTTTCCAGCATGTCCCCCAGGGGAACCATCAGCAACACCCCCAAGCCGTACCCCACTTGTGTGAGTGTGACGACCAAGCCCGCTGCTTCGGGTGCTAATCCCAGAGCCTGGCTGATCATGGCGACAATGGGTTGCGCATAATAAAGATTGGCAGCAGTGATACCAACAGCTGCGGCAAGAAGAAGAACCAAGCCTCGGGACAGGGGAGATGAGGAAGACGATGTCATAGAAACTATAACTACGCCTGTCCGACAGGACGGGCAAGATAAGGTTTTGCTTTATCCCTTTTTCAACTTGAACGCGACTTCGTCTCGGATCGTTTGTTTGTGTTCACATCCGATTCGCTTTTTAGTTAATTGTTTTAAGCGAATATTTTATTAAATATTATCGATTTTCAAAAAGACTGAGCCTTTAGTAGTTTATTTAAAAGATCTGGAGGTAAAGAATGAAATGTCCAACCTGTAAAGAACCGAATCTTGTGATTTCCGAGCGCAAAGGAATTGAAATTGATTATTGCCCCGAGTGCCGTGGAATTTGGCTGGATCGTGGAGAGCTGGATAAAATCATTGAACGCTCTCAAGAATTTGAAACAAAGAAGGAACAGCCTTCCTATCACCAGTCTCAGTCGGGTCCTTATCAGCAAAAGCCCTATAAGCGGAAGTCATTCCTGGAAGAACTGTTCGACTAGACGGATGCTTGAAAGTCCAGTGCGCTTTTGCACAAGGGCTTTCTTTAGCAAGCCTTAGCAAGGCATTTTGGCAAAGCAAACGATTCATCTACCTGTTCTGATTCGGCATTGGTTACCTTGGCGGTGAAGAAAAGATTAACCAACGCTCGAATCACAGGAGGATGATATGCGTGTCACAACAGGCTTACTTTTAATTTCTTTCGCACTCGGCGCATCACAAGGGGCACAGGCTTTTGTGATGACTGATGCAATCACACCCCCCGTATCTGTTCAGGGGCCGATCACCCCTGAACATGATGATCCACAACCTCCGGGTTGGTCTGCCTGGTCCAGCATCGGCGGTGTTGGAACCTCGGACCCGGCTTCATGTTCACGCAGTGGCTATCGCACGGATCTTTTTGTACGAGGCACAGACAATGCTCTTTGGTATCGTGCCTGGAATGGAACCTCGTGGGGTTCCTGGAAGTCTTTGGGAGGCTATCTCACCTCCTCACCTGCGGTCGCTTGCTGGGGTTCCAATCGTATCGATGTGTTTGTGCGAGGCGGAGACAATGCTCTTTGGCAGCGCACCTTTCGCAATGGAGCTTGGCAACCGTGGGTTTCTTTAGGCGGATTTTTGACTTCGGGTCCGGCGGCAGCAAGCTGGGCGGGTGGACGATTGGATGTCTTTGTTCGTGGTGGCGACAATGCCCTCTGGCATAAATGGTTTTCTTCCGGTGCTTGGTCGGGATGGGAATCGCTTGGCGGTGTTCTGACATCGGACCCCGCAGCTGTGTCTTGGGGAGCGAATCGTATTGACGTCTTCGTGCGGGGCACAGACAACGCCCTTTGGCATCTATGGTATGCGGGCGGTTGGTCGTCCTGGGAATCCTTGGGTGGCGTTTTGACGTCATCGCCGGGGGTATCCTCTTGGGGAAATGGTCGTCTGGATGTGTATGTGCGAGGAACCGACAATGCCCTTTGGCATAAGTGGTTCCATGGTTCATGGTCGGGATGGGAATCCTTGGGTGGAGTCCTGACTTCGGGGCCTGATGCAAGTTCTTCGGCGAAAAATAGAACCTTGGTGTTTGTGTTGGGGACAGACAACGCAGTTTGGTATCGTTCTTACAAACAGTGAAAATAAAAAAGCTCCCCGGAAATTTATCTGGGGAGCTTTTTTTTACTGACCGGGCATCACGAAGTGCAGCTGTGCTCCTGGTCCCAGGGGCAAGCCCAGTAAAATCCAGGCAAAGAGCAGCAAAGACCAGAAGATGGTGAAGGCGATGGAGTAAGGAAGCATCAATGCAATCAAGGTGCCGATGCGAGCCTTCGGGTCATACTTATTGGCGAATGCGAGAATCAGAGGGAAGTAAGGCATCAACGGAGAAATAATATTCACCACCGAGTCCGCCACACGATAAGAAGCCTGAGTCAGTTCCGGGGCAATACCCAGGAGCATGAACATGGGAACAAAGACCGGAGCCATCAGGGCCCACTTTGCGGAGGCGCTCCCCAGGAACAAGTCCACCACACACGTCAGAATGATAAAGCCAATCATCAGAGGAATGGCGCTTAAGTGCATGTCTTTTAGAACTTCTGAACCTTTCACAGCCAGGATCAATCCCACGTTCGAGGAATTAAAGAGCGCAATAAACTGAGCGGCGAAAAAGACCATGACCAAATAAGGCGCCATGGTGGCCATGGATTCCTGCATGGCATTGGTCACATCAGATTGGGATTTAAAAGTCTTGGCAGCAAATCCATAAGCGACACCTGTTAAGGCGGCCAGGAAAAAGACCATGGGAATAATACCCATCAGGAAAGGGGAATTTAGCAGGGAGCCGTTTTGAGCATTACGCAAAAACCCAGTCTCGGGGACGGTACCCAGAAGAACCAGTGCGATAAAGACAAAGAAGACAATCCCGGCCCAGCGCAGGCCTTTTCTTTCATAGGCATTCAAAGGTTCTGGGGAGGTGTGTTCGGCAGAGCCCTTGTATTCGCCTAGGAACGGGATCGTGATTTTTTTGGCGACCAGGGTTCCCACGCCGATGATCAGGATGGACGACACGGACATGAAATACCAGTTCACAACCGGAGTCACAGTGTATGCCGGATCAATGATTCGTGCGGCCTCTTGCGATAATCCGGAAAGAACCGGGTCCGCCACACTGAGCATAAAGTTGGCGGCAAAACCTCCGGAAACACCGGCAAAGCAAATGGCCAAGCCCGCCAAGGGATTAAGACCGGCGCTATGGAAGGCCATGGCTGAAAGTGGAATTAGCAAAACATATCCGATATCCCCTGCGGTGTGGGACATGATCCCCGCCAGAAGAACCGCTGGTACCAGAAGTTGTTTCGGGGATTTTAAAACCAGCAAACGCAGCAAAGCCCCCAGCAAACCACTTTTTTCAGTCAGGCTGAATCCCAGCATTGCCACCAGCACGGTGCCCAGCGGGGCAAATCCGGTAAAGTTCTTAAGCATATCGGTCAGCACCATATGCAACCCCTGCACAGACAGCAGGTTGACCGCGGTGATTGTTTCTTTCTTTACGGGATGAACAGCTTCAATACCCAGACCGCTGATAACGGCAGAAAGCAGAACCACCAGGAACGTGAGAAGTAAGAACATCAGAGCAGGTTGTGGCAGAGCATTTCCCGCTTTTTCCACTTTCAGCAGAAACTTATACAGTGGACCTGACTCGATAGAATTTTCCGAATTCGACATGTGACTTTTCCCCCTCACGAAAGTATAGCTTAAAGAAGCATCATGCAGGCAACCACGGAATTCTCAAAAAAAGTTTTAAGCTTTATCATGAAGATCCCACGAGGGAAGATTGCCACTTATGGGCAGATCGCCGCTTTGGCGGGGAAGCCACAGGGGGCTCGGGGAGTCGCATGGCTTCTTCATTCATGCAGTGAGAGTCATGATCTTCCCTGGCAGCGGGTTTTGAATTCCAAGGGGAAGATCTCTTTTGCTCCGGGCAGTGCCGAATTCAAAAAACAAAAGAAACTGCTTGAAAGCGAAGGGGTGGAATTCTCTGGGGTCAACCAGATTGACATGAAGCGTTTCCAATGGAGGAAAAAGCCTAAAACCGCCCCCAAGGACCCGAATCGGCCGGTGATGTTTTCAGGGCGAGAATAGAATCTTGTCGAACTCGGACGGCAAATGTATTAGTTTGTTCCTATGGAAAATACGAATTGCTGTGTCTGCCAAAAGCCGAAAGCCACCCTTCAGTGCGGAGCTTGTAAAGAACCTGTCTGTAAGAAGTGTGCGCAGTTTTTAGAAGAAGGAAGCTTTTCGTTCTTGAAAGAGGTTCCGGAGTTTCTATCTCATGGGGCTTATTGTGGTCCATGTTATGATGCCAAGATTGTTCCGGAGCTTGGGACTTACAACGAAACCATGGAAGCGGCGAAGAATATTGCCGTCTTTATGAAAGACCAAAGCAAGGAAACCCGCAATTTTTCCCGCAAAGAAGCGGCTTTAAAGGTCGTGGACTGTGAGGATCGTGAAGAGGCTTTGTTGCGTCTGGCCTTTATGACGGTGAAGGCCGACTTTAATGCTTTGATTGACGTCGAGCTTTCTTATGAAAAAATTCGCTCTGGTGGGTCTTATAAAACCCACAAGTGGAGCGCCAAGGGAATCCCCACAACGTATCACAGGCGTCGCTAAAAAAGGGTCTTCGGTCGAAGACCCTTTTTACTTTCAACTACTGCACGGTGATCCAGACATTGTATTTGCCATACTGACGGACCAGGCGGTTGAAAATGTAACCATTGTCAGGATGCATGCGAATGCAGCCGTGAGATGCTCTGGTGCCCAGTTTGGACCAGTTTCCTTGAGGCGTGCCATGCAGAGCAAAGCCTCCGGTGATAAAGACCGCATAGGGCATATTGCCTAACCCCTTATAGTCTCCACCTGGATACTTTCTTGAGGAGTAGCGGTCATAGATACGACCATCCGGGTGTCGATCAAAATTGGGGGTGGTATAACCGGACATACCCGTCGACACCAACCAAGACCCCCGCAGACTGCCGTTGACATAAAGGTACATGCGCTGAGTGGACTTCACAACCTGCGCCCACACGGCACAGCTGTTGCGGAAGCAATTGGCAAAGCCGATGATCTCATCAATAAAGCTTTCTGGAAGGTGAGACGGTTGGCCCGTTTCTTCTTCGTAGATTCTATCGAATTCTTCCAGAATCTGTTCGATATTGGGATCAAAGGGGTTGATCTCTTCGATGACATTGGGTTCGTGATTTTTCATGCTTTCTATTGGCTCTGCTTGGGCCGTGCCGACTGTCAAAAATAGCAGAGCTGTGATTGCGCCTGTTATTTGTTTAAGTGTTCTCATGTCACACCTCATCCGTTGTGAGTTGTACTTGTCCTCATTGTACTTTGTGGGGACAGAAATCTAAAAAAATCAGCACAGATTAAGACATGTAACAGGTGAATTGTGATAGAGTGGAAAGACTTGGACACGGAAGTCGTGTTGATAAATCCGAGGTTTTTCGTATTGGGGAAGGATGCCCCAGCGTTTCGAGGTTGAGGGGGCAGTTCTTTTGGCACTAAAAAACTATCATGATCAGGCTGTCTATCGTCAGCACTGTCCCGTGTGCATACAACCGTTGAAGGGGTGCTACTGTCCGCACATCCAGCGTTTTGATCCTCACATCAGTTTTGTGATCCTGATTCACCCGATTGAAATGCGCCGAAGAATTGCCACGGGGCGAATGTCTTATCTTTGTTTGGAGAACTCTTACCTGATTTCCGGGCAGGACTATTCCGACAATGAACTGGTGAATGCGCTGATTTGTGATTCCGATAGGCACTGTGTGATCCTGTACCCGGGGCCAGACTCACAGAATCTTTCCCTGATGTCAGAAGGCCAGCGCACGGAGCTGGTGCCAGCGGGAAAAAAGCTGACCGTGTTTGTGATTGATGGCACTTGGGCCACGGCAAAAAAAATGATGCGCGAAAGTCAGAATCTGAAGACTTTGCCACAGGTCTGCTTTTCACCGACAAAACCGTCAAGCTTCCGGGTGCGCAAGCAGCCCGCGGACTTTTGTTATTCAACGATCGAGGCGATTCATCAAACAATTGAGATCCTGGGTCACAGTCGGGGATTTAAGACCGCCCGAAGACAGCACGACAATCTGTTGGAAGTGTTTGATCTGCTGGTTGAACGACAACTTGATTATCTGCGGATGTCTGAACAGAAGAACGGGGCCTATAACTCTCGCCAGGAAAGAAAAAGGCCCGTTGAAACAGAATCCTAGGCTTTCGAGTTGATCTTGGCCGCCAGGTACTCTTCGTAAGTGATGTGATTGTCGTACACAACCGAAGTGTCAATTTCGATAATGCGGTTGGCGACAGTCTGAATCAGTTCGTGGTCGTGGGATGTGAAGATCACCGTGCCCTTGAAGCGGCTTAAGCCCTCATTCACGGCCGTGATGCTTTCCAGATCCAAGTGATTCGTGGGTCCGTCCAGGATCAAAATGTTAGAACCAGCCAGCATCATCTTGGCAAACATACAACGGACCTTTTCGCCCCCGGAAAGAACCTTGGGCTGTTTCAGGGCGTCACTGCCACTGAAAAGCATTTTACCCAGGAATCCACGCAAGAACGTTTCATCTTTTTCAGTCGAGAACGGGCGCAGCCAGTCCACCAACGTTTCTTCATCCCCATTGAAGTATTTGGAGTTGTCCGTTGGGAAGTATGAAATGGAGGTTGTGATGCCCCAATTAAATGTTCCGGAGTCTGCTGCCATCTCGCCGGACAGGATTTCCAGCAAAAGTGTTTTCGCCAGATCGTTTCTTCCCAGCAAAGCGACTTTGTCGCCCTTCTTCAGAGTGAAGCTGACGTTCTTTAGCAGAGTTTCACCTTCCCAGGTTTTGGTGATCTTGTCGACGGTCAGGATGTCGTTACCCAGTTCGCGTTTGATATCAAAGCCAATGAACGGCTGTTTGCGCGAAGAGGCGGGCAGATCATTGAACTCAAGCTTTTCCAATTGTTTCTGACGGGAAGAGGCCTGTCGGGACTTGGAGGCATTCGCGCTGAAGCGCGCGATGAAGGCCTTAAGCTCTTCAGCTTTTTCGGCGCTCTTCTTGTTCTGATCGGCGCGCAGGCGTTGATTGAGTTCGCTGGACTGACGCCAGAAATCATAGTTTCCGCTGTATGTGGTCACTTTGCCGAAGTCGATATCCGCGATATGCGTGCAGACCTTATTCAGGAAATGACGATCGTGCGAAATCACGATCACAGTGTTTTCAAAGGTTTCCAGGAACTGTTCAAGCCATTGAATCGCATAGATATCCAAGTGATTCGTCGGCTCATCCAGCAGCAGAATGTCGGGGCGACCGAACAAGGCCTGCGCCAAGAGGACTTTGACCTTCTCGCCGCCGGTCAGTTCTTTCATCAGTTTTCCGTGAAGCTCTTCAGGGATGGCCAGTCCAGCCAGCATGACGGCCGCTTCGGATTCAGCTTCCCAACCGTTTAGTTCGGCAAATTCGGTTTCAAGCTCAGACGCACGAACCCCGTCTTCTTCCGAAAAGTCAGGTTTAGCATAAAGGGCGTCCTTTTCCTGCATGACTTTGTACAGACGCTCATTTCCCATCAGGACGGTTTTTAGAACAGGGAACTCGTCATAAGCATAGTGGTCCTGTTTCAGGATGGAAATTCTCAGGTCTGAGGCAATATGAACCTCGCCAGTGTTAGGCTCGATCTCCTTGGAAAGGATTTTTAGGAACGTGGATTTGCCGGCCCCATTGGCACCGATAAGTCCATAACAATTCCCCGGAGTGAATTTGACATTCACGTCTTCAAAGAGTTTTTTCCCGCCAAAACGCAAACTGACATTGGATGTGCTGATCATGAACAGAGGTCCTTTTGAAAGCTGTTTTTGTACGTGTTCCCTAAGAGAAACGCAACCCTTTACTGGGAACCCCTCTGGCCTTGGAAAAAAACTCTTGTTTCTGGCTTGAAAAGGACCTTTTTCGGGAGCTAAATTAAGGAATTGTTTAGGAGGAAATATGAGAACAATGTTGATGATGGCTTTGCTGCTGGCCGGATCGGTTGCAGGTGCTCAGACCGAAACAAAAGACTTTGATGCCAAGCTTATCCGGTCTTTGGAGCTGGAGAACATCAAAGGTTCTGTGAAGATCGAAGGCGGGCATGAAGACAAACTGGTCGTAACGACCGAAAAGATTGATTTTACCAAGTCTTGTGCGCTGGAGTTCAAACAAAAGGGCTCGGATCTGGATATTAAAGTTCATCGCAAAGGTGCATTTAAAAAGTCTGATTGCACGACAAACTTTACGATTCTGGTTCCTAAAGTGATCGATCTTGAAATCAAAAACGGTGCAGGGGATGTGACCATTGTGGGGACCAAGGGTGATGTTGACTTCAAGATCGGCGGCGGTCATCTAAGCATTGATTCTGACGTTCATGAACTCGAAGGCTCCAGCGGCAGAGGCGAAATCACGGTGAAGTCCTTAGCCGGGAATGTGGATCTGAAAATGGGATCTGGCACTGCAAAGATCACTTACGCAGTGGTGCCTGTTTCAGGCAAATTCGATCTGAAATCCGGCAGCGGCCTGGTGGAGTTAACAATGCCAGCGGATGCCAAGTTTACCACCAGCTTTATTTCTCCTGCAGGGAAATTAACTAATGAGATCGGTGAAACCTCGGATTCCAAGTTCAAGGTTTCTGTGAAATCGGGTGCCGGAAGCCTGCATATCAAAAAAGCACTCTAGTCAGCGGATAAGTGTATGGCCAAAAAAGTTCCCGTGGGCGTGATTGAAAAACTGAACAAGGTTTCCGCGGAGTCGGTGGCCAAACACACCGGAAAAAACTGGGATCAGTGGGTGAAAATTCTGGACACTCAGGGGGCCACCCACATGACCCACAAAGAGATCGTGGCCTTTCTGGGGAAGAAGTACAAGATCAAGCCGTGGTGGCAGCAGATTGTGACTTCGGCTTATGAAGTTCATATCGGACGCAAGTTTGAGGGACGTAATGCCAAGGGCGAGTACATGACCGCGGCCACACGCACTTTCTATGTCAGTGCCGATAAGCTTTGGGACCTGCTGGAGTCCCCACAAGGGCAGGCGGTGTGGCTGAAACCGTTGTCGCCGTTTAAATTCAAACCCAAAAATGTATTTGAAACAGAAGACGGTGTCTTTGGAGAAATCCGCACAATGAAAGAGGGCGTGCGTCTGCGTATGACCTGGCAGGATACAGATTGGCCGAAAGCGACCATTCTGCAGGTTTATCTTGGCGAACGTGGGGACGATAAAAGTATTCTGGTGTTCAATCATGAAAAGATCAAAGATGGGCGCACCAAGACAGTTTTGAAAGAACGCTGGTTGCAAATTCTTTCAGACCTGGCGGAGCTGACTCCGCCCAGAAGATCCCCAAAGAACAAGTAAGAACTACTTCTCGTAAAGGCGAGTACGGTCTTTGATGTAGATCATCAGAGATTCGCGCGTGATACCACGCTCGCTGACCTTGGTGTCGTCTGAAAGATAAGTGCTTTTTCTGAGCCAGTTTGTCACGGTGGATCTTGCTGACTTGGCCGTGGGAACAAAGCCCTGCACCAGATCCAGACACAGTCCGCGGGCCGCGCCGGCGGAAGGGCTCAGTTGGCGGGAGCTGAAGGGACTTTTTCTGGTCCATTTGTTTTCCAAATACAATTCGGGATAGATTCGATGTTCCATCTTCGCCCAGACATCACAGTACTCGGCATTGGATTGGCTTGAGTTCATCTGGTAACTGTAGGTCTCCATGGATTTCAAAAGCCAGTCTGTCATTTCCGGCTGAAGCTTCTCAGCAATCTCCTGGCGTGTTTTCTTAAATTTCAGAATTGATACGCGCAAAGCAGGGTCAAAGAGCGACTGCTGGACCAGATCCGGATACTGTTGCTGATTCTGTTTTTGCCACAGCAAAGTGGCTTCGAAGTTCACGCAAGCATCAAAGAAACTGGTGGGCATATGGCCTAGGACTGATTCATAAAAAGGTTTGCGGCAGGACTTAAGGATATAGTCCTTTTCCGCCGGAGTCAGACGATCCCCATTTTGATCAATACTTTTTTGATAGGTTTTAGAAACCGGGGCCTGCTGACAGTCCCGGTTGGAGGTGTACTCCAGCCCATCATGCACAAGAAGTTTGATCAGATTGTACTTGTCCTGGGACTTTTGTTTCAGCCAGGACGGGTTAAAGCGATAGGCCGTCAGACTTTCGGCAAAATCCTCAAAAGGATTTGTTTCACCGTAGCGAGAGACAAAGGGGTGGCCTTGTTTGGCTTTTTTGCGCAAAGATTCAAATTGGCCGTCTTTATTTTCCTTCCATCCGGAAATAGCCAACCAGCTTGCCGAACGGTCATAGTCCGAGAACTGATTGTCCGAATGGTTGTGGGCAATTTCATGGTAAAGAGTGTACTGGCGCATGATGGAGCTTTGTTCTGTCCAGGCATCGAAAAGCTCAATGGCGGCATTGGCGACAACGTTTCCGCCATCATCGCCGTAAGACGCACGAGTGTAACCTCGCTTAAAGCGAATCAGCTTTTTGTTGCTGCCAAAGGGAAGCTGATTCGGATGAACCAGCTCCAGCGTGCGAATCACATCGGCGATTTCTGCTGCCGTGAAAGGTGAGGCGTTGATAAAGGCGTAAGGGGATGTGTTGATATCAAACTGATCCATCAGATATAGCATCTGTGGACCCACCTCGGGACCAAAGATTTTTTGTGCGACACAAAAGGCCTTGTCGCAGGATGGACTGATCTTAAAGGCCTGCTGAAAGTTTGCCGGAGCTTCTTTGATTTTTTCCTCGGGGTCCGCCGGGAACAGCAGACGGCTCAGAGCCAGCACAAGTTCAGGTCTTTCATTTCGGAGTTCAATGCCGGAAATTGTATAGGTGCCTTCTTCAAAGCCGGGACCTAGAGGCAGGTTCTTGTAATAAGCGGCAATCGCGGCACTGGTTGTGGGAAGCTTGCGGCGGCAGTAGGCGTTTTGAACCTGCTTTTCGCTGGCGGCCCACCACGGAAGATTGTTATTGGCAGGGTGCCGGTGACTTTGCGAGTACGGCACAGGATGGTCCACGAAGGCCTTGTCGGGGTTTACCTTGGACAGATGAGTGCAAGCTGAAGTTGTAAAAACGAGAATGGTAAGAACAGAGGCAATAAACTTCACGGGTTATCTCCTGGAACGAAACGGGTGCAACAGTTCCTTTTCGGAGATCGGCGGACCGTCTTAATGCTTTGAGAGAGGAAATCTCAAAATAAGACGGTCTATGTGAGAAGTTCTAGAGGCTTTCAAAAGTTCCCTTTTCGCGGTTCTTGCGAACATTGGGAACGTGGAAGACCTGGTTATGGAAAGAAATGTAAAACCCCGGTTGCAGAAGTTTTGCGGCAAGCAACGCCTCTGTGACATTCTGGGCGGCATCGCTGTCGTCAAAACCCATGGGAATCATGGCGCCGGTGAAAACCACCGGAACTTTCGGTGTGCCGATTTCTTTAAAGCAGTGTTCAGCCGAAACGTGCATGGTGTCTGTTCCGTGCAAAACCACAATCGGACAACCGCGTTGCATCTGATCGCGAACCGTGGCGGAAATCAGCGAGCGGTCTTCATCCGTCATGTACAAAGAATCTTTGCTGAGCAAAGGGTAGACGGAGATGTTCGTGTATGGCAGACGCATTTTTGACAAAATGCGATTCTTAATACTGGTGCCGCGATTTTCCAGGGATCCATCGAACTCATTATATGTTTTTTCGATAGTTCCGCCGGTCGTAATAATAACAACGTCTTGAATAGGTGTGCCCATGGTTAGCGATCCTATGTCAACTTTCCGGGACTGGCAAGAAATGCCAGAAAAGGGGTTCGTTGGGCGGAGCGTTTGAGGCTACCAGACATTGATGATATCGTATTCGCGAATCTGAGGGCCGGCTTCAACCACGGCCACTCCGCCACTTTTTTGATCCAGAAGAGCTTCACCCAAGGGACTGTTGGGTGTGATCACCTGGATGTTTTTTCCCTCAAAGGACACACTGACGCCGCCACCTTTGGCAAGAATCAGAAAGAAACTGGTTTTGCCATTGTGTTCGACTTCAATGACTGCGGAAGAGGAAATCGGATCGTTCGGCCCGAAAGATTTCAAGTTCACATGCTTTAGATGCAACAGGGCCTCTTCAATGTCGGCGATGCGTTTGGCCTGACCGCGGGCCAAATAAGACGCTTCCAATCCCCGGGTGTCATATTCATTTTCCGCTTTGCTTTCCTCATTAGTGGCGGCATCAATCGTGGCCTTGACGGATTCTTTCAGCGCAGCGATGTCGTTTTCCAGTTGTGTGCGGATTGTTTCAATCAGTTTTTTCTTGTCCACGTGATTACCTCAATGAGTTGCAGCTTTCAGTATCTGCTTTCACTGATTGGGTGGCAACCGGAAACTAAAAAAGAGGAGGGCTTGACGGGGGATCAAGCCCTCTTTGGAAGGAGGAGGATTAGTGGGAAGGTTCAGACTTGATATCTTCGGCGGACTTTTTAAATCCTAAGCGCTCGAAGAAACCCCCTTTAGATTGGATTTCGATTCTTTTGGCTTGGGCAACCGGTGTTTTTGGCAGATAAATACTTAAGACTCCATCTTCGTGATGTGCTTCGATTTTTTCGCCATCAACACTGTTGGGAACGGTGAACCTGCGTGCGAAAGTGCTGACGACTTTCTCTTCGCGTTTTCTTTCTCCTGAAATTGTCAGAAGATTTCCGTTCACTTCAATATTTACATTCTCTTTTTTATATCCAGGTATATCCATGCTTAACAGATAATGATCCTGGGTTTCAGACACCTCGCACGCCGGAGTGAGTGTGCGTTCATAAGCCTCGTAAGAGGCGGGCGCTGCGAAGTTATCAAACAAGCGATCCATTTCGTCGAAAAGATTGGTCGTAGCTCGGCGAGTTGGCCAATAAGGTGTTAATAGTCTCATTAAAAACCTCCTTTGTTGGTTTCTTTCTCACATTACAAACCTGTGCGCGGTTTTTTCTTTGTCAAGGCGGTCCTTTTATTTTGTTAATTACCAACTTGGGTTTGGGACAAATGTGATAGAATATAGAATTTTTAGAGGGTGGGGGTAATTGTGAAAGTGGCAATCGCGGGCGCCAGTGGTTTTGTCGGCAAGGCCTTGATAGAGGAACTGCAGGGGCATCACGACATCGTGGCTCTGAGTCGTTCGGCAAAGGTGAGCACCACCCCGGGAATCGAATGGCGCTCTTGTGATCTGTTCAGTTTGCTTGATGCTGAAAAGGCTTTGCATGGCTGTGACGTGGCTGTCTATTTGGTTCACTCGATGCGACCCTCAGCTCAACTGACGCAAGGAAGTTTTGAAGACTTTGATCTTATCGTGGCTGACAACTTTGTTCGGGCCGCCGAAAAGTGTGGGGTTAAACGGCTTCTTTATTTAGGAGGAATGTATCCCGAGGATTCCCCCACCTTGTCACGCCATCTGAAAAGTCGGCATGAGGTCGAAGAACTTTTCACAGCCAGTAAAATTCCTGCAACCCTTCTGCGAGCCGCCGTGATCCTGGGGGCTGAGGGGTCGTCCTTCCATATGATGGTGCGCCTTGTGCAGCGCCTGCCGGTGATGGTGTGCCCGAAGTGGACTCACACGCGAAGTCAGCCGATTGCTTTAAGGGACGTGGTGCGAAGCCTGCACCATTGTATTGATGCCTCGGACACTGCGGATCACACCTACGATCTGGGCGGTCCGGATGTGGTGAGCTATCTGGATATGATGAAGATGATCGCCCGGATCCTGGGGAAGAAAAGAGCCTTGGTACCAATTCCATTTTTAAGTCCGGAGCTGTCCACCTTGTGGGTGTGTCTGGTGACGGGGGCCCCAAGAGCTTTGGTGCGACCGCTGGTGGAAGGGCTGCGAGTTCCGCTGACCGTTCGGCCTGGGCACGCCCTGAGTATCCCAGGATATTCATTCACGCCGATTGAACAGGCTTTGCAAGCGGCACTTGATCGCTATGAAGAGCATCGCAAGCCCCTGGCTTTTCAGAAGAATCCGATGGGGTCCTACGAGGTTCGTTCGGTCCAGCGCCTTTTGATTCCGGAAGGTTTGACGGCGGCCCAGGTTGCCAAGGCCTACATGGACTTTCTGCCAACAATGCGTCCGGGCTTTATGAAAGTGGAAGTCAGTGGGCGCTGGGTGAACTTCAGTTGGAGCTTTCCTTATTTGCGCCTTCTCATTCTGGAGTACTCACCGGAACGAAGTTGGTCTCACCGCCAGCTCTTCTATGTGCGAGGCGGACTGTTGGCGCAAAAGACAGTTCGTGGACGTCTGGAGTTTCGGGAAATTTTGGGTGGCAAAGCCGTGATTGCTGCCATCCATGAGTTCAAGCCCCGCATGCCTTGGTTCTTGTACAGATGGACTCAGGCGTTGTTTCATGTTTGGGTTATGTATAAATTTGGTCTGTATTTAAAACGACCGCAGGCCGTCCGTTAAGGCAAAGAAGGGAAGTCATGGCTCAGGCGACACATTCAACTTTTATTGGTTATATTCTTTGGATTTTCGGTTTTATGGGCGCTCATCGCTTCTATTTTGGTAAATCCGTGTCGGGCACGATCTGGTTTTTCACCTTCGGTCTGTTGGGCGTGGGTTGGCTGATTGATCTTTTCCTGATCCCCGCAATGGAAAGGGAGGCACAGAGAAACTATCGCAGTGGCCGCGTTGACTACACCATTGCGTGGATTCTTCTGACCTTCCTGGGAGTTTTTGGCGTGCACCGCTTTTATATGGGAAAATGGATCTCAGGACTGATTTGGCTCTGCACCGGAGGACTTTTCCTGTTGGGTTACCTGTACGACTATTGGAGTCTTAATGAGCAGGTTTCGCAGATAAACAGTCAGGCGTCCTGACAGGGCCCAAGCTTTTAACAGAACCCACGAAGCTCCCACAGAAGACCATGCGATTAAAAGGGCATCGAAGGGGACACGGAAGCGGTTTTCCGATTTAAAGAACCACACAGTCAGAAACAGGGACAGCATCAGCAAAGCTGAGGCCTGATTGAAGGCCTCTTCATCCTTGCGAAGCACCAAAAGCCCCAGCAAGGTCAGGGGCAGCAAACCATAATAGAAGAAGTTTTCCCACGGATAGTAAAGGTCCTGAACATTTGTGGAAATATGGGGCCACAGGGGATTGCCCCAGGCCAGATAGTAGATGTAGCGAAGGCTTTCGATTAAAACCAAAGGATCTTCTTTGATGCAATTCACGCCGGCCTTCCAGAAATAGGATTGATCTGTGAAGGGGCGATCCCATTTTTTGTAAAGTCTTTCGTTGGTGAAGCCAAACATAGGTGACATCCAGCGGGCGCCGGTGGAATCTTCGTTGTCTTTGCTGGGGCATTTGCCTTCGACGAAATTTAAAGCCCCCGCTGTCGGGCCCAGCTGGGGCTTTCCATAATGCTGCCAGGTCCAAGCCATGTGGGGGGCCACAACCAGAGCACACCCCAGTCCCATCACCGCAACTTTGCTAAAGCCCTTTTTAAACTGGTGACGGTCTTGATACAGCAGCCAAAGTGCAAAAATGGGAATAAAGAAGGCGTGATTTCCTTTAAAGTAAAAGGCCAGCGCCATTAAAAGTCCGATTAAAAAGAATCCGCGCAGCTGTGGGTTGTTTAAAGTTCTCAGGATCAACCACAGAATCAAAGAGATAAAAAAGGCATACGCATTTTCTGCCATGTGAAAAGTCGCAAAGCCCGCCAAGGGGACATAGGTTGTGCCGATCACAGCACTCAAAGCCCCGGCGTGCGCTCCGAAGCGCTGACGGACCATTAGATAGATAAGTATCACTGTGCCCCAGGAAAAGAACACCTGAGCCCAGTTGAAGAGTTCAAAGTCCCCGAGCTCGCGCAGCCACAAGCTCCAAAGCGTAAAGCCAATGGGCTGAAAGAGCTGATCAATTCTGAACTGACCGTTAAGAATTTCCTCTGAACGAGAAAAATAGGCGCCCATATCTGAAAAAAGACTGAACTGTGGCGGAGCCTCGATGAACACCAGCCAAAAACGGAAAAGAAAAGCGAGAATCAAAAAGGTCATCACAAACAGACGTTCCGCAAGGTGACGAGCGGGAAGTCTGGCGTAAAGTAGCAGAGCCAGGGACAACGTCAAAGCGATCAAGCCGGCGGCGACGGGAAGATCCGTCCAGTCCTTTTCGAGCAGAACCCCATAACTGTCGCCGCGGGTGCTGCCCGCAAAATGCCATTGTGTGTTTTGTGAAAGTGAGTCTTTGGTGTTCACCAGCAAAAGACCTTTGCGATTGTCACAGACGTTCTGAAGTCCCGAAGGCAGCTTCCATTCGCCGTGGCTGGTGCTCATTTCATGCACACAGTTCATGGTGCGCATCTTAAGGCGACTCAGGGGATAGATCATGGGCTCTGTTTCAAACTTAAGCCAGTACAAGCCTTCACGGTCTGTGTTGTAGTTAAGATATTCAAAAGACGACAGAGCCCGGGTGTTAACCGTGAGATCGGGACGAATGATTTCGATGTTCCGGGCTTGGGGGGTCAGGGCCACGAGCCAGGAAAAGGCCAAAGCCAGGCCAACGAGGCCGGCCACGAGACAAAAGGTAGAGAAGTTAGCACTGTGTCTTTTCATAAGCTTGAGGAGTATCTACTGAGAGATCTTGTTTTTCCTCAAGTTACGAAAGATTCATCGAGAGTTTATTTGTTGTTGAAGCCGTTAGTGAACAAGTCGTAATAAAGTGGCGCTATGAAAGAACAACAACGCCGCATAAGGCAGAGTTGTCGTCACCAGGACCCCCCAGGGCTTGGGATTGTGCAGAACATGAAGTCCGGTCACGACAAACATGATCGGAGACAAAATAGCCAGACTCAGGGGAACACCGAGATGCAAAACCAGAAGAGCTCCGCAGAAAATTTCAACAATTTTTACGGTCGGCATGATAAAGCGCGTGTCGATACAAGCTTGCACAAAGCGGTCAATGGCCGGATCTGAAGGGGGCACTTTCACCCAATGAAAGAAACCGTTCAGTCCCCAGAAAAACATCTGCAGACCTAAAATCCATCGACAGGCAATTTCGATATAATCAATCATGTGTTTGAGTGTAGCGGAAGCCGTCGATCAGATCAACAACGCCTTGATTCTTACCACTGGACTTCGTCAAAGCTCCCCGCCGGAACGCCTGGCTGCTAGCGTGTTTGAGAGCTGGAGGTGTTTCCATGGACTTGGAACTTGCGAAAGTGGACCGGGAAATCGTCAACAATGAGGCTTATGATCACCTGGCAGAGCGCTGGTATGAGGCTCAGGATGATCCCATCGCTCTGCTGCGCAATCAGCACAAGGTTGAAATGCCATGGATTCTGGAATCCATTCGCAAACACATCGGATATCATGCGGAAATTCTTGATATGGGGTGCGGGGCAGGGTTTCTGGCAAATGATCTGGCCGAGGCCGGCCACAAGGTGACGGGAATTGATTTGTCCACTTCCAGTCTGAAAGTGGCCGAATCCCGCGATCACACCCATTCAGTCCACTATCATCAAGGGGACGTCTATCAGGTTCCCTATGGCAACGAAAGTTTTGATGTCGTCGCAGCGATGGATTTGTTAGAGCACGTCTCCGATCCGCAGAAGGTGATAGCAGAAGCCTCGCGAGTTCTGCGCCCCGGGGGGCTGTTTTTCTTTAACACCTTCAACAAGAATCCCCTGGCTTGGTTGGTTGTGATTAAGGGGATGGAGTGGTTTGTGAAGAATACACCTCCGGACTATCATGTGTATTCATTGTTCATTGAGCCCGGCAAACTGAAGATGTGGATGGAGAATTTTGAGTTGGAGCAACCGGATATCCGCGGAATACGGCCGGTGTTTTTACAAAAGCAGATGTGGCAACTTCTGCGCTCTGGTGAGGTGCCCAAAGACTTCAAGTTCACCTTCACCAAGCTTCCTTTGATTGCTTATACAGGCTTTGCGAAGAAGGTGCGGGTGCAATAACCGGTAATTTTCAATTAAAAAAATGAAACTTGAGTGATAGTAAACAAAAGAATATATGATCCTCCTATGAATTTATCTCTGGGTTTGAAATATCTTGGTTTGCTGCTGCTGGGTTTGATGGCGGGAAGCTCTTTTGCTCTGGTTGTTGGAGTGGGCCCCACGCTGGAAAGCCTGTCGATCTTGGCTTACCTGGAGTTTCATCGTAGTTGGAATCACTCTTTTTCCATGATGAGCCCGATCGTTTACTCGGTGGTTCTGCTGGCTTTGACGGCCAGCCTGTACCTGAGCCGGGTTCGCTGGAAGTCCATGGAGTTCGTACTGATTGCCTTTGCAGTGGTCTGCGTTCTGAATGAATTGCTTATGACGTACCTGGGAAATCTTCCGCTCAATCAGCTTATCACAAACTGGGATCTGATGTCGCCGCCACCGGACTGGATGGATATTCGCTCTCAGTGGCTGTGGTTTATGTACATCCGCTGTGCTTTGCTGATGGCGGGGTTTTCCTTGCTTCAGGCTTCAATCCTTATGATGAAGCCTGTTCGCTCTTCGCCGTCAGATGCCTTTGCTGCCGCTTAGGCAGATTTCCTTTCGCTCCCGTGTCGTGCGAGCCACCAGAGGCTTCCGTGGTTTCACCGGCCTTCAGGAACCGAGGCAGCTCTTTTTTACCCGTCGCCTTGTAGTCTTCTGCCAAAAGTGCCTTAGCTTTTTCCACAGGCCAGTGACGATGTTCCGTCAGGTAAATCAGCGCAGATTCAAAAAGACTTAACTGGGAAATTCCATGAGACTGGGCATGTCGCTGTGACATGAAGCCATTGAACTCATAGAACTCCCAGAAGAAGGACCGGTGTTCCTTGTCCTGGGCCGCAGCTTTCAGGCTGTCGACGAAGTTCTTGAAAGTGCCGCTATTGGCATACAGATCCCAGTATTTGGAAAAACGATTCATCGTCTGCAACGTGGCAAAGTCCATGGACTTCGTGCGCAGAATCTGGAATGGCGGATGGGCTGAATAGACCATTTCCCATTCCTTGTCGTGTCGGGAAATAGGTGCGCCCTTCAGGCGTTTGAGAATACCAACTTGGATTTCATCCGGACGAAGTTCTGCCAGAATATCAAACCCCTTGGCAAAACTATGAATGTCTTCACCAGGCAAACCGACGATCAGGTCGGCGTGCGTATGAACACCTGTTTCCGCGGCCAGAAAGCGGAAGTTGTCTTTCACTTTTTCCAGATCGTTACGACGGCTGACCAGTCGGGCGACGTCGGTGTTCCACGTTTGAATGCCAATTTCAAACTGCAATGAGCCTGCGGGGAATTTTTTGATCAGTTCGCGAATTTCCACTGGCAACCGATCCGGCACCATTTCAAAGTGCAGGAAAAGCCCCAAATGGATACGCTCCAGGAAGAATTCCAGAATTTGTGTGCAAGTTGAAGGGCTCAAATTGAAGGTGCGATCGATGAACTTAAACTGGCGGGCGCCTCGATCCATCAGTTTCTGCATTTCGGCCAAGAATTGAGGAACATCGAAATTACGAACGGATTTATCCAACGACGACAGGCAGTATTCGCAGCGATACGGACAACCGCGGGAAACCTCGACATATAAAACACGGTTTTTGATGTCCTCATCGCTGTAGAATTCGTAAGGCGACTTGATGGCTTTAATGTCCGGCAGAATGCCTGCAATGAACTTTTGTTCGGGCAGGGTGCCGCTGGACAGATAGTTTCTGCAGAAGTCTCTAAACAGGAAGTCGGCCTCACCCTTGATGACATAGTCCGCGATGTGACAAAGCGGATTGGTTTCCGATTCGTGACTGACTTCGGGGCCTCCTAAGACCACCAAAGTTTCAGGACTGATGCGCTTAAGTAAAGACACTAGTTCCAAAGATTCTTGGGCATTCCAAATATATACGCCGATTCCGATGATCTTTGGTTTGTGACGCAGAAGACTTTCGGCGATGTCCTTGGGGTCCCGGGCAATGGTGAACTCAAGGATCTGGGCGCGCGATTGCAGCTCTTCCAAATTGGCATAAAGGTACCGCAAACCAAAGGAGCTATGTTGGTAGGTGGAGTTCAAAGTAACCAGCAAAATGTCTGTCGTCATAGGCACTTATCCTAATGCATGTTTAAAAAATAAGCGAATTGTCTTTGCCAAAATGAGGACAAATTCGATAGCATTAATCTGCGGTAATGCTTTTCAAAGGACTGAAAATATGAAAACTGCCACGATGGCTTTGTTATTGTTCGTTGCAACGACTGCGACGGCGCACGTTCCGGATCTGGAAAACTTCGAAACAAAGCCGATTCTGGCTGATTTGAAGGATCTACGCGCTCTCAATATCCCTGTTTTAGCTAAAGACGAACGCATCGAAGTGGGTTACGCGATTGTGACTCCCTTGATGCAGCAAAGAATTCAGGAACGATCCCATCAGGTCGGCAAATGCGGTGGCTTTGAGGATCTGAGTCTGGATATGCACGTTCAGGGTGCTGGATTTAACAGCATTTTGGATAACTTGGCGAAAATTCAGGAGCAGAATGCCCTCTATGACCGGGCGCCGTTTGCCCCTTTGGCTTTGGAAAAGAGTGCAGCAATCGAAGCTGCGTTGACCGAAGTCAGCGAGGACAATCTTCGTTCTTATGTGACTTGGTTGTCTTCCTTCCCAAGCCGTAGCAACCGTGATGCGGAACCGAACCGCCACGTCGATGAGATGAAGACGCGTCTGGAAGCAATGTTGGCTGAATCCAAAATCCCTTATGAGATTTCACTGATCACCCACACCTCCACAAAACAGAAAAGCTTGAAGGTGCGCCTGGTGGGTAGTGAGCGCCCCCAAGAGATCGTGGTCCTGGGCGGTCACTTGGATTCCATCAATCAAAGCTGGGGTGGTGGTAAGACGGCACCCGGTGCTGACGACAATGCCTCCGGTTCCGCGAACCTGATCGAGGCACTGCGTATTCTGATGAGCAAAGCTCAGCCCAAACGCTCCATTGAAATTTTCTGGTATGCGGGGGAAGAGTCCGGTCTTTTGGGCTCGGCAGAGATTGCAAAGCAGTACAAAGCGGAAAAGAAAGACGTGGTGGCAGTTCTTCAGTTGGACATGACTTTGTTCCCCGGTTCGGGTGAACTGGTTATCGGCAGCATGACGGACTTCACCAGCGCCTGGCTGCGTGAATACTTAAGAGCCGCAAACGAAACTTACATCCACGCGCGCATCGTGGATGATAAGTGTGGTTATGGTTGCAGCGATCATGCCTCCTGGAATCGCCAAGGGTATCCTGCCTTGATGCCGTTTGAAGCGACATTCAGCAAAAGTAACAAAAACATCCATACGACCCGCGATGTGATCACGCCGGAATCCAACTTCAAACATTCAGCCGCTTATACAAAAATTGCGGTGGTGATGGGGATGGATCTGGCAAACTCGGATGCTCGTCAGCCGTATTAAACCCAAAATTAAAGTTCAGAACAAAAGCCCGCTCTTAAAGGCGGGCTTTTTTATTAGAACTTCTCCAGTCGTCGGATGGTCTTTTTAAGATCCATCAAAGTTTCATCTTCCTTTTGATCCTTGCGCGCCAGCAGGTACAGTGTGTGTTTCCAGTATCCGGCTTTGGGGCCAATCAGTGTGATCTTGCCGGACTGAACTTCATCCATCACATAGGGAACAGGCAGAAAGCCCACCCCAGCGCCATCGATCACGGCTCGACCCACCACAGACATGATGTCGCTTTCGAAGATCACTTTTTTGCGTGCGTGAATTTCCTGAAAGAATAAATCCGTTTCATGGCGCAGTTTCATCTTGTATGACGGGATGATGAGGCCCCACGGGACGGCGTTTAAGAATTCCAGCACTGAGGTATGGCGTGAGATTCGAATCTTCAGATCTTTTAGATTCTTGGTCGACACCATCAGATTTACCGGCATTTCTGCGGCGGCAATTTCTTTAACATCATCGGCGTAGATGGGTTTGTTCGTCAGGAGCAGATCAATTTCCTGGCTGCGCAGTTGATTGACCAAAATGTCGGAGGGGGCGGAGCTGACGAAGAAGTGTTTTTCGATGCCACGTTTTTGTTCACGAATCAACGGAGCCAGCAGATCGGCGATGAAGGGGCGTTCCACCTGATCACTGACGCCGATCCGAAAGCGCTGACTCTGTTTTTCAGAGGGGCTTTTTAGTGATTCAGCAAAATCGGCGGCAACATCGAACATCTTTTTACAGTAAGCAAAAGTGCGTTCTCCTTCGGGTGTGAGATGCAAATTTCTTCCGCGCTTTTCGAAAAGTTTTTGATCCAACGTGCTTTCCAGAACTTTTATCTGAGAACTGAGTGAGGGTTGGCTGATATGCAGATATTTGGCGGCATTGCTGACTCCACCCAGCCGGGCGGTTACATAAAAGTAATATAAATGATTGTAGTTAAACATGGTCTAAAACCTCCGAATAACATGGTTTTTTTGGCGCCTTTTTGGAACTAGGCTCTTGATGCGTTCCTGTAAGTTATGAGTTCCTTTTGGAAATCTTCGCCTAGACCACCTAAATATATAACTTTAACCTAAGTATGTCTTCTAAATTATATATTTAACGAATTTGTCGATTTCAACGATAATGAGAGCAAGACAAGGAGGTAGATATGCAAACAGACATCTACTACAGAGACATCACTAAAACTGAAAATCTCGAATCTTACCTGATGGAGACAGTGGAAAACGCTGTCGGAGATTTCTTCAAGTATGACAGTGGTGCTCACCTCACCGTGCGTGTCGAGACAGATCGACATCGTACACAGACTCGCAAGCCGAGCTACATGTGTGAGGTCATCTTGAAGCCATCACGCTCAAAAAGTGTGATTAAAGTCGTCAAGAGCGACGAAAACTTCAAACGATGTGTAGCGAAGACAGTGTCCGCTTTAAAAGTGGTGCTGAGCAAACGATCCTCACGTAAATCCCAGCATCGCAGAAATGATCCGATGCTGAACTATCAGCCACCCACACTGGAAGGGGTGGCCTGAGTTGAAGGAAAACCCGAGAACAAGCAAGGAGCAGCCTAATGAACACGCATCTTCTTAAAAACCAGATCGACAATGAGCTCGGTCGAAAAATACGCGATCGAATCAAATGGGATAAAAGAGTGAGCGCAGCTGATCTTGAAATTGTTGCCCGGGGCAACCTGGTCATTGTCAGTGGATTCGTGGATACGTCTTACAAAAAGAATGCGGCCTTGGAGGTCATCTCAGACACGGAAGGTGTCTGGGCGATTGAAGACCGCATTGTTGTACCCACGGACTACTACAGATCAGACGAGGAGATTCTTCGTATCCTTGAAGCGCAGCTGGCAGAGATGATTAAAATCGGTGGAGAACACATCGAGGTTGAGGTCGCTGACGGCATTGTGAAGCTTCATGGTGAGGTGTTTAGACCTCGTTTGAAAGCCTTGGCCGTCGCCGCGGCCTGGGAGCTGTCCGGTGTGCAGGATGTTTTGAATTTCATCGAAATCAAAGACCCGCCACGCAGAGTTCCGGTCTCGGTTGATTTTGCTTATGAAGTGTTGTTCCCCCTGGACAGGGGAACAACGATCCAAGAAGACAACCTAAAGGAGGTGTCTTGATGAAAGTTGTCACAATTTAAGGTGCGGTCCTTTTCCCATCCCTCCATGTGCAGGCGTCTGATCCCAGACGCCTGTCTTATTTTTGTCCTTGGATTGTTTCTTCCGAACAGGTCATAATACTTCATCCCCAACGGCATGGAGTGATTCCCGATGAAAAAGATTCTTGTTTTAAATGGCAGCCCTTCCGGTGATCAGGGCAACTGTGCGCTTTGGATCAAAGGCATGAAAAAGATTTTCCCAAAGGAAGTGTCGGTGGATGTGGTGACGCTGGCAAAGTCCGGTTACAGTTCGTCCCTGAAAAAAAGAATTTCGAATGCGGATGCCATGATCTTTGTGACCGGTACATATTGGGATTCCTGGGGCAGCCCCATGCAAAAGCTGTTGGAGCAGATGACGGAACTTGAGGGCACCAGTGCTTTAATAGGGAAACCTGCGGCTGTCTTTGTTCTAATGCACTCCGTGGGCGGAAAGGGGATTTTGTCCCGCTTGCAGGGGGTGCTTTCCACGATGGGGTTTTTGATTCCTCCCATGAGCGGCATGGTCTATTCGTTGGTGTCTGATATCGCATTAAAAAGTCCCAGTTCACATGCTAAAGACTTCTGGCAAAAAGAGGACGCCGAGCTCATTGTGGAAAATCTTCTGAAGGCCTGTGATCTGAATGTCCAGTGGGCGTTGTGGCCTGTGGATAAGAAGGATGCCCGTCGCAAGTGGTTGCGTTCGTAGAAGAGCTGTCTAAACTGTTGTCACAGTGAAAATTGTACCGGTGTGAAAAGGGTGCGGAGCTATGAGCTGCAAATAAGCGATGGCTCAGAGGGATTCTTTTGGCATCCTATTTGTAATGCTCGCGGGCATGCGCGCGTTTATTTTATCATTCATTTTTCTTTCCGGACTTCAGGCTTTTGCGGGCTTTGATGACGTCATTCCTCCGAAGCGCGTGATCTTCAACCCAGTTGTCAGCACGTCGGCTCGCACGCTGGCTCAATGGCAGTTTGGTTTTCAAAGAACCAGCGGTGCGAACATCAATTCTCACATGTTGGCCAATGCCCTGAGTGTGGGGGTGCACGAACGTGTGGAACTGGGCACGGTTCCGATCTTTTATGCCACGGTTCCGGGCAGCCGTAACTACACAGCCAAGTTAAATTTTTATCGCGGCGACAAGTTCGACTGGGCGGCGGCTTTCACAGAAAACCGCTTTAAGTCCGAAGTAAGGCTGGATGGCAAAGTGGTCGAGACACCGGATCTGGTTCTGCGTTCTTTCCATATTGGTTTTAATTATCGCCCGGTGGAGCTGGAGGACGTCACCCTGTCGCCATTCCTGAACAATGTCTGCGGGCATATTGATTCCAAGAACACACTGACATTTGTGTATTCTCTGAAGTGTGAATCGGAGTGGGGTCTGGATTTGCAGTATCAGATCAAGGACCGCGAATGGTTGACCTTTGCGTGGGGTCACTTGCGTGAAGCGGGGATTTCCCCTTACGAGGACATGAACACCGGCGCAGGTATTGCTTGGTCTCAGTTCCGTCCAAAAGAAATGTTTTCGCGCCCCTCGGTCGGCGTCTACTACACTCCCGACACCGGAAACACCCTCTTCCTATTATCCACCACCTTCTTCGAACTCTAAAAGGTACCTGCTTACTTTTGCAGAAGCAGCGCAATAGAAGTTTGAATAAAAAAAGGGACTGCCGTTGTATAGCAGTCCCTTTTGTTTTTTTTGAAGCAGTGCTTCTGCAAAAGTAAGCAGGTACCTTTTAAGTCATGGACTTAGTTAGGTCGCGAACTTTTTTGGAAGCGAAGTTTTCGGAAACGAAGTTCCAGTTTACTTGGCTCCAGAAGGTTTCTAGGTATTTTGCGCGAAGGTTTCTGTAATCCACATAGTAAGCGTGTTCCCAAACGTCAGCAACCAACAATGGAGTTGGGCCGTTGTTGGTGAATGGAACCGCTGCATTGGAAGTGGAAACCAAAGACAGCTTGCCGGAAGCGTCCGCGCACAACCAGATCCAGCCAGAACCGAAGGTTTTTACGCCGCCATCGACGAACTTTGCTTTCAGCTCATCCATAGAACCGAAGTCGCGAGTGATCGCTGCAGACAACTCAGCAGAAGGCTGGCCGCCTTGACCTGCCGGAGTCATACCAAACCAGAAGAAGGTGTGGTTCCAGGCCTGAGCCGCGTTGTTGAACACGCCACCAGAGGAAGTCAAAGTGATCTCTTCAAGGGATTTCCCTTTCAAAGACGCATCTGTTTCCATGAACTTGTTCAGATTGTCGATATAAGCTTTGTGGTGCTTGTCGTAGTGGTAAGTCATTTGTTCTTCGTTGAACAAAGGAGCCAAACCTGTTTTTGCGTAGGGAAGTTGTGGAAGTTTGAACATTTACGCCTCCTGTTTGTTTAGTTCTAGATGAAACTATAATGAAAACAGGAGGCGGTCTATCTCAATTAGATAAACTAGGCGTTATCGCCAAGCATTGTTTTAACGAACGTCGGCAGGCAGAACGCCGCTGTGTGCAGATCTTCGTTGTAGTATTTCAGACCTTTGGCCAGAGAGAATTGGCGCGCATGGTCTTTGTTGAAGTCTTTCGCCGGGTGATTTGTCCCCTTCACACCCATCTGCAAACTCCACATTCCTGACGGATAAGTGGTCGCATGGAACAACATCGTGTGGACGCTCTTCTTGCCGAAGATACCTTTCAAGCACTGATTCAGTTCAACGAAAGTGCCTTCATGGAACATCGGGGATTCACCCTGAGTGATCACCAAGCCGCCTTCTTTCAATGCGTTTTTACAGTTCGTGTAGAATTCGGCAGTGAAAAGCCCTTTTGCCGGACCGACCGGATCAGAACCATCCACGATGATCACGTCATAAGAGTTTGGCGCAGCATCTTTTACGAACTGAATGCCGTCACCGATAATCAGATTCAATTTCGGATTGTTAAACTCTGAAGCGATCTTTGGAAGATGTTGCTTGGAAGCGCGCACAACCGCTTCGTCGATTTCCACCATTGTTACATTTTCAACCTGATCGTATTTGAACAATTCACGAATGGTACCGCCGTCACCGCCGCCGATAACCAAAATGTTCTTCGCATTCCCGTGCGCCTGCATCACCGGGTGAGTGATCATTTCGTGATAGTGGAACTCATCACGCTCTGTGCACATCACCATATTGTTGATCGCCAGGAATTTGCCGTGAGAGTAAGAGTCCAAAACACGCACGCGCTGGAACGGATTTGTCTCATCAAACAGAACTTCACCAGTGTAACGCAGGGAAAGAGCCTGGTTTTCATCCTTGTCGGTGAACCAGACGTTGCGGTCGATCTGATAACCTTTGGAAAGATCGAAGGAAGGTTTTTCGCGCATGATCTTCGGCTGGAAGTCGGATTTTTGGATCACGTGCAAAGAGCCGCGGTTCATTTCCAAAGCAGAGTAGTTTGCCTGGAAGGCTTTTTTCAGGTGCTCGAAGGAAACCCAAGGGTCCACGGAATCACCACAAGTGAACAGATCCACAGCGGCATAACGGTATTCCGGCCATGTGTGAATCGCCAAGTGACTTTCTTGGATCACAACAACACCGCTTACACCCCAAGGGGAGAAGTGGTGGAAAGTGGAGTTAATGACTGTCGCGCCTGCGATTTGTGCCGCTTCAACCATGCTTCTTTCGATGATGGAAACGTCGTTCAAAACCTCAGCGTTGCATCCACTGAATTCAACCAAAATATGACGGCCAAGTGCTTTCAATTCCCATTCCTCCAACGGCCCCTGAAAATACCCCATTCGACTGCGTTGTCGGGGGACCTCCTTCGCTGCGACGTGCTTGGAGCACGCCTCCGCTTCGAAGGGACCCCTCCGCCTTGCGCCTGGGGCATTTTGAGTGACCTTATATTGCTAAGATCTTCTAGGGATCTTTTTGATTTTAGTAGTTGTCTTAAAGCGGGGGTTCTAGGGCTTTTTGGTGGCGGGGGCAAGGTATTTTTGTCCCCAAATTGGAAAAGGGCCCTAGGGCCCCTTATTTGCTTCTGATCTCGAAGCAGTTGTGAATTTTTTTATCATGGAAGTCCTGTGGGATGCTCTCGGTGGTGATTTCTTTCACTCTGTATTTGGACAGAATGTTGTCGGAAATCTTAAACTTCCTCTTGTTGTTCGAGAAATACAGAACTCCCTCGGGAGCCAGCATTTGCATGCAACTGTCCACCAGGAAATCCTGATCGCGCTCGACCTCGAAGGTGTCCTCCATTTTCTTGGAATTCGAGAACGTTGGCGGATCCAGGAAAATAACGTCAAAAGTGTTCGAATTTTTCTGTGTGCGCAGCCACTCCAACACGTCGGCGTTGATGAAACTGTGTCCATCCAAGTCGATATTGTTGAGCTGGAAGTTGTCCTGAGCCCAGCGCAGGTAAGTTTGCGACATGTCCACACTGGTCGTGCGGGCCCCGCCCAATGCGGCAAACACGCTGACAGACCCGGTATAGCAGAACAGATTCAGGAATCTTTTCCCCTGAACCGTTTTAAAGACCTTCTGGCGCATCGGGCGGTGATCCAGGAACAAGCCGGTGTCCAGATAATCATACAGGTTCACTTTGAATAAAGCTTGCGACTCTCGCACGACGAAGGTGTCTTCTTTGGCATCCAGCTTTTCGTACTGTTTCAGGCCCTCTTGACGCTCGCGTTTTTTGATTACGACCTTGGAGTCATCACACTTAAACAACGTCTTGAGCGCCTCTTGAACGTGAGGCAGGTGGTTTTTGTCTTTGTCGCGCAAATCACTTTTGTCATAGATCAGGTAGTGATCTTTGTAGATGTCCACGATGTAGGGATATTCGGGAATATCACGATCATACAGACGAAAAGCTTCGATTTGATGGCGTTCGGCCCAGCTTTTAAGTTTTTTGAAGTTCTTTTCCAAGCGGTTTTTGATCATGTCCATGGGGGCTTTTTAGACAATTTGGACGGGATATGGTACCAATTCCTGGATGTTGGCAGAAAAAAGGGCAGAACATATAGCATTTTTACTTGCTGAGAAAGAAAAGGACGTCGCTTTCGTCGAGCACGAGGGCAGGATCTACTTTTCGCGCCATTCTCGGGCAAAAGGGCCACTGCCGTCCTCGGCAGTGGTGAAGCTGCTGCAGGGGCTTTTTGAGCAGTTTGTCGATCACAGCTTCTTTATTCTGCGCCAGCGGATTTACACCAGCGCGGATCTGACGGAAATGTGCCGGGGGATGGTCAAGGTCGTCGCCAAGCGTGTGACCGCCGGGATTGTTCCTTGTGATCATCAGATTCCCATTTTGGAGCCAATGATTGAAATCGGTGCGGGAAGTGAGCTTTTGCCAGTCAGCCATCATCTGAACCGGGAAAATCAGGTTCCCTTGGCGGACATCCGACAGTGGTTTTTAGATCAAAAGCCCGGCTCCAAGCAGGCTTTTTTGCAAAGTTTAACCCGCCTGGCGCAAAAGGTGCCGCGGGGAGATGTTTTGCACGATTTCGACCGAAATATCGCCGCCTTGTTGGTAGATAAAGACGGAAAGATTCTGGGTTATGGGGTGAACTCCAACTCTAAAAACAAAACCCTGCATGCGGAAGTGAACCTGATTCAGCGCCTTTATCGAGAAAGCGGCCAGGCCATACCCGAAGGTGCAGTCTTATATTCCACTCACAAACCCTGCAAGATGTGCGCAGGGATGATTTATCACAGCTCAAGGAATCCTCACTCGATCAAGGTGTATTATTCAGTCAAAGAAGAAGGCGGTCTGTCCCGGCAGACCGTGCTGGATCAGTGGAATCTGAATGAGCTAGTGAGCGAAAGTTAGTAAATCGCCTCTGGAGCACTGAAGAAAGAATGGATGGCCTTCAGCATCGTGTCCTTGCGCACGGGTTTGGACAGATGCAAGTCGCAACCGGCTGAAAGGCTTTTGCGAACGTCTTCTTGGAAGGCATTGGCGGTGCAGGCAAAAATGCGGGCCGGAGTGCGGCCCAGGTCTTTTTCCAAGGCCCGGATGCAACGGGTGGCCTCATAACCGTCCATTCCTGGCATCTGCACGTCCATAAAGATGATGTCATAGTGTTCGTTTTTCACCATTTCCACCGCCTCAGATCCGCTGCTGGCATAGCTGACAGCGTGAATGGTCTTTTGCAGATAAATTCCAAACAGACTGCGATTGTCATCCACATCGTCCACCACCAAAATGCGCAGGCGGCTGTTGGAGATATTGTGCCTGATATCGGTCAGTTGATAGCGGCCCTGCCATGGGTTGTGCATCGCTGTCTTTCTTTCCGTGGTGGTGGGGACTGAGATCGTGAAATAGAAAGCACTTCCCACATTGAGTTCACTTTCAAACCAAATATGGCCATTCATCAGTTGCACGATGTTTTTTGTGATGGAAAGTCCCAGACCGGTGCCGCCATATTTGCGCGTGGTGGTGGAATCCGCCTGCGTGAAAGGCTGGAAGATGTCTTTGAACTTCTGTTTGGAGATACCGATGCCTGTGTCAGAAACACAGAACAGCAGATTTCCCGGGTGCGAAGTGCGGTTCACGGCGACTCGCAGGGAAACACTGCCGCTTTGGGTGAATTTTATCGAGTTATTCAGAAGATTCATCAGCACCTGGCGCAGACGATCCGCATCTCCGACGAAGTACTCCTCGACGTCAGATTCAATCTCGATGTTCATTTGCAGACCTTTTTCCTTGGCGCGGAAACCAAGAACGGCCACCAGATCATCCAGCATCCCCTGAAGTTTAAAGGGCAGGGGGCGCAGTTCAATTTCGCCAGCTTCGACTTTGGACAAATCCAGAATGTCGTTGATGATCGTCATAAGCTGATGGTTGGCGCGCTGAAGGATTTCGACAAACGAGGCCTGCTGGTCGTCCAAAGTGGTTTCTGCCAGGGTGTCCGTGATTCCGATAATGGAATTCAGGGGCGTGCGGATCTCATGGCTCATGTTGGCCAAGAAGACGGATTTGGCATGTGTGGCTGCGCGGGCTTTGGTAGCGGCTCCGATCAACTCTCGGTTCTTTTTCTCCAGATTTTCAGACAGACTTTTCTTTTCTGTGATATCGACCGCCATTTTGACGATCTTGACGATGGTGCCTTCAGCATTTCTTACAGGAGTGTAAGAGCCTTGGATCCAAATGATCTCCTGCGTTTTGCTCAGACGTTTGAATTCTCCAGCTTGCGCATGTCCTTCAGCAAGTTGATTCCACATTTCTTGATATTCGAGCTCATGTTGGTGAAACTCCGGCAGGAACAAAGAATGATGCTTTCCCTGAATTTCGCTTAGCTCGTACCCGAGTAAGTTCAGGAAATTGGAGTTGGCCCAGAGAATATTTCCCTGGATGTCGAACTCTATCACTGCGTTTGAATTGAGAAGCGCCTCATACACCGAATGAGTCATGGCATAAGTGTATCTATACTCTTACAAAGATATAAAATTACAAAACGGCCTGGGGATTAAAACTTTGTAATTGCACCTGGAGATTGTCGAAGCGCAAAAAAAAGAGCCCTTGGTGCAGGGCTCTTGGTGTGTGTAATCAAAATTTCGCAACAACTTATTTTGCTGCAGGAGTTTCGAACATGGACATTGCAAAGAAACTTTTGCGGAAGGTGCTCCAGTTGTTTGATTTAACAGCTGCAACTCTCCAGAAGTAATGTTTGCCAGCTTCCAAACCTGTCACTTCAAAAGAGTTCCCCTTAACAGAGTACTCGTTGGCCACCAACCACTTGAAGTTAGCGTCAGTCGCAACTTGCACGTGATACTCGTCAGCGCCAGCAACGGCTTTCCAAGTCAGAGTTGTTTTGTCAGCTTTGATCGCTTGGTAGTAGCCAGGGCTTTCCAGCTGCGGTTTTGCCGGAACCTCGTTCTTTGTAGGGTCTGCTTTTGGCTGTGGGAACAAAGCATTCATTTTTTCGGTCAAACCACCATGACCACCGCCATGACCGCCACCACCGTGAGCCTCTTCAGCCAAAGAAGCAGAAGCAAGAGACAAAGTCATAGCGAACGCAAATAGAGATACCAAGATCTTCATGATTTAATCCTTTTGTAAACGATGCTTAGAAAGTAAAATAAAACTGGGATTAAGAAAACCTTCTTGCACGAAATGCTGGATGGTGTTAGAAATCCCCACGGTTTTGCGGATGATTGCTCTAATAATACTCTAAATTCCTGAAATTAGAGAGGAAAGTCCGGACTCCATATGGCAGCGCAAGGGGTAACGCCCCTCGACGGTAACGTTAGGAACAGTGGAACAGAGAGAATGTCCAGGGCATTGAGCCAGACACCGGGAACGGGAGGGTCTGGGGAGCCGCTGGAGTGAAAACAGCCAAACTCTGCGCGGAGCAAGATCAAATAGGGTGACACTAGTAGGGCGGCCAGCCCGTAGTCACCGGGTAAGATCGCTTGAGGGTGTCAGTAATGCCACTCCCAGAGGAATGATCATCCACGATTATCGGGGCAAATTATGGGACCTGGTAGTTGGGACAGAATCCGGCTTATAGCAAAACCGAGATCCCGCCTTCTTTATAGATGACTCTGCAAGTTCTAAGAACCAGAGGTATCTTCGTATTTTGATTCCACTTCACAGTTCTTTTGACCTAATTACAGACCAATGGCTGTGAGGTCCTAGTAGGGCCTTTTTGCACTGGTACGCAGGACTAGATTCATTGTCCTTCGACAAGATCATTTCCGTTTGCGAGGGATTATTAGCTTATTCTGAGAACATTGGAGGGAAATCCCATGTTCTCGAAATTGCTGGCGTTGTGCCTAGTCACAACCTTCGTTGGCGCGTGCTCATCATTTAAATCCTCAAGTGAAAGAACTCCCGCAGCAGCCTATTATGTCGATCCACAGTACTATGATTTGCAAGCTTTGTTGTCTGAGGCTTTGACCTTTAGATCCACGGCTTTGCGCTTCGCCGATGAAAAGAAACTGGGTGAAACCGGCAATATCACCTTAAGTCGATCTGAAGGTGAGTGGGTGCGCGCCATGGGGACTGACTACCTAAAAACCCGTCAGAAACTTCTGGACCTGGCGATTTCCGAGGGCGAGTACTTTTCTGAAACTAACGAGGTGAAGCTGACCCCGTATCGCGGGACCAAAATTGAAAGAAAAGCCCGTCAGGTGCGTAAGGACTTCTATCAGGATTATAAAGTCCTGAATATTGATCCGAAAGATGCTCAAGGGGAAAGACAGATCTTCCGCATGCATATGGCTCTGGCTTCCGCGCTCATACTGATGGACAACTATCTGGTGGCAATCCAGCCGTTCAACGATAACGCTTCCTTGCGCTATGTTTTGAACTATGACGTCGCTCAAAAACGTGCGTTGCAGACTTTGGCGGATTCATACTCATCCATCTCGCGCCGATCTCAGCTGGAAAGAGGAATTGAATTTATTGATTCCGTGATGGCATGGCGGCGTTCCCAGGGAATTTCGACCAGCCCTGAAGAAAGTCATTTGTATGCAATGACTCAATCAAGCATCTGGTATTTGGCGGTAAAAAACGGAACAGACAGCAGCGCCTTTAAAGATGCCATTGCGAATCTATGGCACCGTCTGACTTTGCGAGGAAAACGCGGGATTCGTTCTGTTTCCTACGGGGTCAGCATGGGCTTTGGCAATATGGTCGGCATGGTGGAAACCCGTAAAGGTCATCTGATCAATATGCCTGAGTCAGAAAAAAAAGCTTTGATCGCTGAAATGAAACCCCTGGATATCCTGATGGAAAAAACTCCGTTCCGTCTGACGGATAAGATGATCCCGGGCCACTATGGCCACGTTGCGATCTGGCTGGGGACGGAAGATCAGCTGAAAGAACTGAAAGTCTGGGACAGGATTCCGGCAAATATTCAGGCCAAAATTAGATCGGGTCATCGTATTGTCGAAGCTTTGCGTCCGGGAGTTGAACTCAACACCCTGGAGCATTTCCTGAACATCGATGACTTCCTGGTGATCCGCGATACTCGTTCGAATATCACAGATGAGTACCGTCGCGAGGCAGTCCTTCAGGCGATCGCCCAGATCGGAAAAGAGTATGACTTTAACTTCGACGTCCACACCCACACACGCATCGTCTGTTCGGAAATTGCCTATGTGGTTTATAAGGACGTGAAATGGCCTTTGGAAGAAACTTTGCGCCGTTACACCATCAGTCCTGACAATGTCGCTCAGTTGGCGATCGGCAATCAAAGAATCTTTGAGCCGGTGATTATGTATTACGGTGGTAAGCGTGTTTACAAGGATTTGCCGTACTCTTTAAGTCTGTTGTTGAAAGCGGATGATTCGCATTACGCCGAATTCAGAAAATTCCAGAATCTTTAGGATGTGACTATATGAAGTTGATGATCAAGTCTGCATTGATTGCCTGCGCCGCTTTGACAGCTGTGCACTGTACACATAAAGAAGTCCGTCAGCCAGCCAGCGTGAAACAAATCATCACAGATGGTGAGGCTCAGGCGCTGAGCGAACTGATGGGTGGGGATTCTCCTTTGCATCCTTACCGCCATAAGATGTCCGTGCATTTTCATACCAATGGAGATCAGAAGTATCTTTCAAAAACCGCACGCAAAGCCCTGAACGAGGCTTTGATTAAAACGCTGGGAACGGACGCTCCTGAGCAGGGTCTGGCCAAGATCGCTGGCGGCAATATCAAAGATGCCTTGATTGAAAACTTCGTTAAGACAATGCGCTTTTATAAGATCATCAATACCGGTCTGCAGGTGGATTTGATGTTCAATCCAGAGTTTAATCAGAAAAATGATTACTCTGCCGAACTAAACAGCAATCAACTGGTGCGCTTGAGTGAAACAGGCCGTTTAAGCTCTAAATGGGAACAACTGGAAAAAGCGACGGTGACGGGAACTGTCTATAACAACTCGGCCCTTGTGCCAGTGACCAAGGGGGCTGCGGATTATATCGGTGGCTCTATGACGATCTATATTGAGATCATGGATATCGGCATTGGTGTGCCCAGTATCAAAAAGTACGGCGTGAAAGGCTTTGTGCGCTATCGCCGCTACTATCGTTCAAACCATGCCCTTCAGAAGCCGGTTGTTTGCGATGGCTATACCTTGTCAGCGAAATCAGCCGGACCGGGCGTGCCTTTGTTCTATACCGTCGATCTTTACAAGAACTTCAACCTGAAAGACCTGATTCCGACCGAGGAAACACTTGAGATCTACCCGGGACTTCTGGCTTCCCATAATGAAGGTCGCAGAGAGTTGATGCCGGATACCTATGAAGAAACCGGTAAGTCCGTTCCGACGGGAACATTCCAGGTTGAGGAAAAAAGAAACTCCTCAGGTCAGGTGATCTTTAATCTAAGCAAGATTGTCTATGACCTGAAAGAACGGGAGCTGGACCGCATTCGCACGAAGGTGGATCTGGTGGATTATAACACCCGCTTCCATACAGAGAACGCCGCAGACGGACAGCAGGCTCTTTCCAGTGCCAGTCGTAATTATTTGAAAAAGTGTGAAAGCTCGATGGAAAAGTATCTGAATCTGAATTCCCTGGTGCAGGGAGGTGTTCTGTGAAAAAGACCGCTTTGATTTTGACCTCGCTGTTGATGGGTTCGACGTCCTTTGCTCAGGCCCCTGTGGTGTCTTTGAAAGAGCGTATTGCAGCAATGGATTTCCATAAATCCAACTTTGACATGATGTTTGGCGCCGAAGCCTGCCGTCGTGTTGAAACCCTGTTAAGTGAAATTAAAAAGTTGCCAACGGCAGAGCAAAGCCGGGCCCGTGCTTTTGTGAAGACATATGAAAGCCAGGTTCCCGAGAAAATTCTTCTGCCATTGGTCTACTGGAAGTTTGTAAAGAAAAGTTCGGTGAATGAATCCAAGGTTTTGCAATATTGGTTGCAGACCCGTTTGCAGGCCTTGCGCGACTATGCCGACCATCCGCTTAAAAAAGACAAAGCGGCCCAGTCAGCAGCCCGCAGTCTGATGACCTCGTGGTCCTCAGCGCGCAACTTAAGCCTGAGCAGCGTGGAGCTGACCGAGAATCTGCAACGTCGTTTCCCGGAAATGGATGACTACACTCTGGTGGCCGGTGGCTTTGTGCCGGGCAATGTGGTGGAGTTGGTCAGTCACAATGAAATATCTCCGGAAAGAATTCAGTGGTTCAATGATCGTGTGATCTTTGCCGGGGGCAAACTGGATTTCAGCCAGCCTTATATGAAGATGCCACTTCATAAAGACGATGAGGGGCATCCGTCTTTCAAAGATCCGATGTTTGCCAAGATTCGCGATATGATTCTGTCTGCGAAAGAATCCATCTTTATTGATATCTTCCTTTTCGGAGGCACAATGGGTGGAACTTTGAGCAAGTTCCTGCTGGATCAAACAGTCATTAAGAAAAAAGCCAATCCGAACTTCAAGGTGCTCATGTTGCATGACTATGCAACCAACTACAACATGAAGGACGAGATGATGCCGATCTTTGAGTACATCAAGAATCGTGCAGCAACAGATCCGGGCCTGAAAGGGTCTGTGTATCTGCTTCAGGCCAACATCCAACGCCATCCACCGGGCATTCCTTTTGGCATCACCAATCTGATTCCCAAAACGGAGGAAACCTTCAAGTCCCTGGAAAAACGCAACACATACTATGAATCCAAAATTGATCATAGTAAGGTGATCGTCGTGGATGCGGAATCCGATGCGCCTCAGGCGTACTTTGGTTCGAAGAACTGGTCTGATCACAGTGGCGGTTACTATTATGACAACGCCTTATATGTCAAAGGCCCGGCGGCAGCCCTGGTGCAGGCCGCGTACTATGATGACGTCGATGCAGCCTTGACGACAGACGCAAACGAGCGCAAGTGGTTCTATTATAAGGAGCAAGGCTATTCCAACGAAGCTTACCTGAAGAATCGCGATCAGATTCTTTCCTGGTTTAAGCTTAAGCGCATGACATTCCCGGCCGTGGGTGACCAGCCGGTACGACTGGCTGAAGCCAACGTCGATGCCAAGATCAAGGACACGCGCAACATGCTGGTGGATATGATCTCCAAGGCGGAAAGTCATATCTACATGGAGCATCTGTTTATCTATGATAAATACATCAACGATGCTTTGATGAAGCGCAAAGCACAAGTGCCAGGGTTGAAGGTTCGTATTCTGGCTGATCACAATGGAAATTTTGCGATGGGTGGGTTGCCAAACACGTTGTTCCTGGATCAGTTGATTCGTCATGGGGTGGAAGTGAGAGCCCGCCGCACTTTGGGCATTGAGGCGCGTTTCCCGAACGGGAAAACACAAGGGTATCATCAGGAAAATCACCGCAAGATCACGTCTGTTGATGGCAAGGTGATGCTGGTGGGTTCTTCCAATCTGAATCCAGACACCCTACAGGGCAGCTTCCGCGAATTCGGGGCGCAGATCTTCGATAAAAAAGTTATTGGTGGGTTTGAAGAAGAGTTCCTGACCGCTTGGAATGATGACAAGCAGGTTGGTCCCTTCTACGAGACAGAGCGCTTGCAGTTGCAGATCTCGGGCAAGACCCTGTCACCGGAGCTGAGCCGGATTATCAATGATCTGGGAGCCACGCTACTTAGAGCCAAGGACGACATCGAGAAACGATAGGATTTAATGTGAAAAAGCCGAAGCAAAACTTCGGCTTTTTTGTTTTTTAGGGTATGATCCGGTCATGGAAAAAATGGCTTGGAATATCGAATCAGAATACCCTTCTTATAACTCCGTTGAATTTCAGACTGAATTTGGTCTGACAAAGTCTCAGATTGATCAGATCGAAAAAGACGTCAAAGCATTGCGCGAACCTTTGGATGCGCAGATTGAATCCATTCAAAAGATTCTGGTAAACGCAGATCAGGCGCAGGTGCTCTTGGCCAACATGAGCACCTATCTGATGTGTCATCTTTCCGTGGACAGCTCCCTGAATGAGGCGCAGGCCAAAAAATCAGAGGTCAGTGATTTGATGTCCCGTATGTATCAGGCATTGGTACCGGTGAATAACTTTGTCAAAGCCTGCTCGGATGAAATTTTAAAGAAGATCCTGGCGCATCCGGAACTGGCGGCCAGTGATTTCCTTTGGGCGGAAAAAAGAAGTTTGAAACCTTTTATGCTGTCGGATGGGGAAGAAACCCTGCTGCAGGCCATTTCCACACCAGGCCTGCATGCGTGGGGAGAACTGTATGGAAAACTCAGTGGCTCCATGCGCTGTGAATTAAAATACGCGGATCGCACGGAGACTGTGGGATTGGCTCAAGCAGCGGCGTTGACTCGCAGTCAGGAAGAAAACACCCGTCGTGTCGCGTGGACCTCCATTCAGGAAGCCTGGACTGTTCATAAGGAATCAGCAGCGGCCATCTTGAATGCTTTGGCTGGCTGGCGCCACGAAGAAAATAAAAAGCGGTCGCACACCGTGACTTCTCACTATCTGGATCAGTCCTTGTTCTACAGCCGTATCACTCGCGACACACTGGAAGCAATGTTGTCGGCTTGTCATGATAATGTCGAGCAATCCCGCAAGGCTCCTATGGCCATGGCGAAGCTGATGGGCAAAAAGGTATTGGATCCATGGGATCTTTTGGCGCAAAGCCCGATTTCTGCCTCTAAGAAAGAGCGCACTTATGACGAGGGCCTGAATATGATCAAAGAGGCCTTCGCACAGGCGGATGCCTCCATGTCTGACTTTGTCGGCATGATGGCCGACAAACGCTGGATCGAGGCTCGTGTCCTTCCGAACAAACGCAACGGTGCTTATTGCACAGGATTCCAAAAGCGTCGTGAGCCCCGGGTGTTCATGACCTATATGGGTTCCAACAGTGATATTTCCACTTTGGCGCACGAGCTGGGGCATGCCTATCATTCATGGGTGATGAGGGACATGCCACGTGCGCAGACCCGTTATCCAATGACGCTGGCTGAAACAGCGAGTATCTTCTCTGAAACCTTGTTGCACGATGTGCTTTTGGAAAAAGCACAGACGCGTGAAGAAAAAATTGAATTTGCCTGGGGAGAAATCGAAGGTGCGGCCAGCTTCCTTTTGAATATACCAGCCCGCTTTGATTTTGAAAAAAGCTTCTATGACCTTCGGGCCCAGCGTACGTTGAGTTCGGATGAGCTCACACGGTTAACAGACGAAGCCTGGACGAAGTGGTATGGACCGACCTTAAGTGCCAACGACAAGATGTTCTGGGCGACCAAGCTGCATTTTGCGATGTCCGGTATCAGCTTCTATAACTATCCGTACACCTTTGGATATCTGTTCAGCATGAGTGTCTATGCCCGCCGTCAGGAGCTGGGGCAGGACTTCATGAAAACGTACATCAATATCTTGCGCGACACGGGTCGCATGAGTGCGGAAGATCTGGTGCAGAAACATTTAGGCGAGGACATCCGTCGTCCTGAATTCTGGAAGAAGTCCATTTCCGTGATTAACAAGAAGATTTCAGACTTTGAAAAGCTCGCCCTGGGTTAGGACGAGCTCTGTGGAAGATCCAGCCTAGTGCGGGTTGGATCTCATAGCTTGAACTTTTTGGCTGGCCGGACGGCTGTGGCACGTCTGGCTCCATTTGATGATATTTGGATAGCTCGACAAATCAAATTTCAGAGCATGCAAAATTCCGATCACAGAGGCCACGTTGATATCAGCCACTGTAAAGCGGTTTCCAACCAGATAGGTCTTTCCACTGAGTCCTTTTTCCAGAACTTGCAGATAGCGTGGCAGGATATTTTGCGCATCAGAGATGATGTTTTGGTTTCTGTGTTCTGCCGGAACGAACATGGCTTGAATCAGCCAGTCCACCGCAGGCTTTTGCAGATCCACTAGAGCCCAGAAGCTCCACTGCAACATTTGCCCTTCTTCTTTCGCATTTTGTGCAGCCATCGGGCTGTTGTGTTTTTTTGCCAGATAATTGGTGATGGCCATGGATTCCCACAGCACGTACTCGCCATCGATGATCGCAGGGACTTTTCCGTTCGGGTTGATTTTTAGGTACTCTTCGGACTTGTGCTGCTTTTCGCGCATGTTCAGAGGAACCTGTTCGTAAGGAAGACCCAGTTCTTCGAGCATCCAGTAACAGCGGCCTGCACTTGAAAGCGGAGATCCGTAAATTTTAATCATATAAAATGCCTTTCTTCAGGAGCTTGCGCTGGAATAAAAGCGCAACGCAAACTTCCAGAATCTGTTTGTTAAATAAATCAATATTCCTGACAACACCACCACCCAGGCAAAGAGTGCCAGATCCGGCGGCTCCAAAAGAGCTCGTGCGGGGACGCTGGCGATGACCCCGACGGGCAGAGCCGTCAAAAGCATCCACTTAAACCATGGGACGTAAATTGAATCCGGGCGCATTCCCAGACGATAAATCTGATACCAGATAAACTGCAAGTTTTCTGAACGGGCAAAGATGACGGCCGTGGAAGCCATAAAGAATCTCATTGCGTACAGGGCCACAAGTCCACACGGGATCAGCACGATCAGCCACAGCAGACGCAGCCATTCGAAATTGGGAAGCTGAATGATGCTGTAAATGAACCAACTGCTGGCAATCAGAAGGTTTCCTATCATCGCGGTGGAAGCCTTCTGTAGAGAAATCATGAATTGCGAGTTGATCGGTTTGGCCAAAAGCAGATCCAGATCGCCTTTGCGAACTTTTTCAGAAAACTGATCCAGGTTTTCGGACAGGATGATCATGTAAAGTCCGTCGACGACAAAAACCACGCCCAGGAAGACGCGCATTTGTTCCAGATTCCAGTCGCCAATTTTGGGCGTATGGCGGAACAAAACTTCAAAAGTCATGATCTGAGCCAGATACCAGAAAATATCCGTGGCTATACGAGTGACAAAGTTTACCCGGTATTCCAGATCCGCAATAAAACTGGTGCGGAAAAGAGCGGCGTACAAAGAAAGATACTTTTTAAGTGTCTTCACCCTAGGCTCCTGTTCCCGTGTAAACGTTCACACCTTTGCGCCACAGCCAGACCCCCAGCAGATTCACGATAACAATACCCACGGTGACCGACGCAAAGGCCTGCCATACCGAGGCTATTTCCAGACGGCCGGTCAAGTAGCCCACCGGCACGTAGACACCCGCACTGAAAGGCAGGGCGATCATGATGGATTTGAGAGGTTCCGGCATCAGATCCAAAGGGAAAAGTTCGCCAGTCATCAGCCACAAAGCCAGATTCTTCGCTCCGGTGATGGCGTAGACCTTGTTCAAATAGAAGGCCCCGGCAGCAATCACAAAGCTGATCGAATGAACCAGAATCAGATAATAAAATTCCAGTGCAAACGCCAGCGGCAGGCGTTCAAACTTGGTGGGCAGATTGAAAATCAAAATCGCCGCAAACGGGATCAGCATTGAAACGACGGTCGTGACGAATTTGTATCCCATCAACTGCGAGAAATAGTATTCATAAAAGGTCATCGGGCGGACCAGCAAACTGTTGATCGAGCCTGAATCAATCTCCTGAATCATGCGATATTCGTACATCCAGCTGGTGCAGATCCGCGCGAAGAAAGCGGCCCACAGGGCATAAGCCAGATAGTACTCGCGACCAAAACCGGCGATCTCCGTGGCACCTGCACCTTTGAAGACCGCAAACCAAAGCAGCACCTCAATACCCGTGGTCAGGGACGGTTGAACCACGGCATCGACAAAATAGTTTAGACGATATTCAAGATTGGACTGGACCGCGAGCTTAGCGAACGCGAGATTCCGTTTCCAAAAAGCGGCGAATGACATCTTCAAAATCGACCTCTTCATTTTCAGCCAGTTCAGTGTTTGATTTAGCAACAAATTCCGGGACCGTGCCCTGATAGACGATGTGCCCCTTGCTGATCAAAAGCAATTTATCAGCAAGCTTGGCAATATCGTCCATATAGTGACTGGTCAGAATCACAGTGGGCTCTTTTTCTTTCACGTACTGATCCAAAAATTCGCGGATGGTTTCCTGAGCCACAATGTCCAGGCCGATGGTGGGTTCATCCAGAAAAAGGACCTTGGGTTCATGCAAAAGGGCGCCGATGATTTCCATTTTCATGCGCTCGCCCAGGCTGAGGCGGCGAAGTTGGGTGTGCAGGACATGAGTGCACTGAAGCATTTCGGCCAGATGATCCACTCGTTTGCGCGCCTGCTGGGGATCCAGATCATAGATACGCGCCAGCAAAGAATACGAATCCGCCGGAGAGATGTCCCACCACAACTGGTTCTTTTGTCCAAGCAAAATGCTGATCTGGCGAAGGAATTCGTTTTTTCTTTCCCAGGGTCGGTAACCCAGAACACGGGCGTCGCCGCTGGTTGGAGTGACCAGGCCCGAAAGCATTTTTAGCAAGGTGGTTTTACCGGCGCCATTGGCTCCGACAAGTCCGACGATTTGGCCGGACTCAATTTGCAATGTGGTCTTATCCAGAGCCACTTTGGAGACATGTTTGCGGTTTACGAAGCCCTTCAGGGAGTTGATAAACCCTTCAGGTTTTTGATAGGTCTGATAGACCCGGGAAAGTTCTTTCGTTTCGATTACTATCGCCATAGGGGCGACTATAGCTTAGAACTTATTTGTTGATAAAAGAAAACTCTGCGTAACGTTCCTCATCACTGAAGTAAGTCTGGTGATCGGCGGAAACATAACTGCCTTCGACGATACGACCCTCTTTACAACCCTTTAAAGACTCACGTTTTCCGTTGAAATCGCAGTCCCCCACATACCAGGCTTTTTCAGAGTACTGGATTTTGTATCCGATAAGGCGAGAGTTCTTATAGAAAGCCATAACCTCGTCCAAACGAGTGCGGCCCGCCGCGTGGTAGTCGCCTTCCAGGATCGTGTCACCCCAAACCTGAGCCTGATCAACAGCTACGGCCTTCAAAGCAGCGCGGGTGTCTTGGGATAGTTTGTTCAATCTTTGTTTTTGGCTGTACACGATTTCGTTGGAGTAGCCGGATTTGCAAGGTGTGGACTGGCAAGCGTGTTCGTAGTGGGCGGCTTCTTCGTAGAACTTGTCTCCGTTAGGACCCATCTGATCTGCCAAGGCCACAGAGGAAACCATAACCCCCAAAAGTGCTGTGAATGCAGTTTTCAAAGACATTTAGACCCCCCTGATGAGGTGAATATGCGCCGAAACTGAGAGAATTTTTAATACATAGAAAAGAACTTATTATACAAAAAATGAATCATCACCGAACAGAGAGGTTTGTAGCTCTGTTCGGTCGAATTGGGGGAACTATTTCAGACGGAAAACAGCAGAAAGGGGCTTGTGGTCCGAGCTTTCAATGTCGTTGTGAAGCTTGGTGGAAACTGCTTCCAAGCCGCGGACGTAGATGTGATCCAGCTTGAACCTGCGGTTATCATTGGCAAATGCCAGTTTACGCATCTGCAGACGACCTAAAATCTGATCCAGATAGGTCAGGCGGTTTTTGTTCCATGAATTAAAGTCTCCGGCAAAGATCAGGGGACCCTGGTGCTTTTTCAGAAATTGCGCCACTTGCTCGATTTGTTCTCTGTTCAGGCGATCAGTAACGAAATTCAAGCCATGGATGTTGGCAACCCATAAAGTTTGGGAACTGTTGGCCAGCGCGTATTCCGTGACGAGCACCATTTTCGGGGTTTTGATGACAGGTTCACGGCCCGGGCTGCGCAGGAAGTGCACCATCAGGGGGCCGGCGTAAGAACCGCTGACCACGCCGGTTTGATCGCCGTCTTTTTCAATGAAGCTGGTGATAAAGTCCCAGCAGAAGTTTTTCTGGCGTTGCAGAACTTTGGGCATATAGGAATCAATCATGCCTTCCTGAATTAGAACGACGTCTGATTTAGGAACGAAGAATTCAAAGTCGCGGGCCCAGGAATCACGGGCTTCGGCTTTTTTGATATTCCAGACAAAAAGATTGAAGTTGGTCGGCAGAAATTCCTGGTGGCAGGTGCCTATCTGTGTGTGGACATCCCTGTCGTTAGGGATTTCACTTTTTTCTTCGTTGGAAAAGGCCGTGGTAGAGACAAAAAGAGACAGAACGAGGATCAATCCCTTGATCATGGTGACTCCTTAAAGAGGCCTCTCGTCAGTGAGAGGCTTTGCATTCTTAATTTAAAGTTTTTTTTCCAGCACGGTGAACTGCAGCCCTTCCACTTTGGGAATGCCGAAGCGCTTGTCGCCATACGGGAAAGGCTTGGTTTCTTTAGTGTCCTTGAAACCGTGCTTTGCGTACCAGGCGATCAGCTCGGTGCGAACTGAGATCACTGTCATGAAAATGGTATTACAATCCCAGAATTCCGCAAGGGCTTCTGCTTCGCTCAAAAGCATCTTGCCGAGGCCTTTTGACTGCAATTCCGGGGACACAGTCAGCATGCCCAGATACATTTTTGTGCCTTGTTTTTCGAGGTGAACACATCCGAGCAAATCACCGGTGTCGTCATCCTCAGCCACCAAGATCACGGAATCTTCTTTGTCGATCAGCGCCTGAATGCCTTGAGCATCAACCCGCTGGCCGTCCAACAAATCCGCCTCGGTGGTCCAACCGACCTTTGAGCTGTCGCCACGGTAAGCGGAATTAACCAGGGCCACTAAATCTTCAACGTGACTGTCATCAGCCTGCGTAAATTCAATATGCATAAACACTCCAGGGTACCTGCTTACTTTTGCAGAAGCGTGGCGTTGAGTGCGCTGCTTCTGCAAAAGTAAGCAGGTACCTTTTTAGATCTTTTTTGCGTAGATGAAAAGTTCTTTGCCTTGGCGGCGTGGAACTGATTTTTGCCAGCGGCCCCAGAAGATGGGCTGATATGAGCTGCGCAAACGTTGGCGCAGTTCCCACTCTGAGCCTCCATAAGGAGGGCCTTGGCGTTTTTCAAATGTGAAGAAGACGCCCATCAAGTGGCCCCCTGGAGCCAGAACACGGTTCCAGATTTTAACCAATTCTTTGCGGCGCTCGGGATTGATTGCACAATAACAGGTGTGTTCAAAGACGATGTCAAAAGACTGATTAAAGTCAGCCGGAAGCTTGAATAGATCAGCTTCCACAAAGGTCAAATTGGGCATGTGACCATAAAGTTTGCGCGCGCGCTCTAAAGCCAAAGGGGAAATGTCCACCGCCGTCACAAAGTGACCCGAAGCTGCAAACAAAGCGGCATCATGACCTTCACCGCAGCCCAGAACCAGCACGCGGGAACGAGCGATCTTCAGGCGGGGAAGCATGTCTTTCAGGGCTTCGGCGGGTTCACCCAGGTTCCAGCCGGGGTTGGCTTCTTGTTCGTAGATCTGACTCCAGTAAGTTTCCTTTTCCACATCTTTATCTGCAGCCCAGTACATCGGAATGTCATAGGTCTTGCCATTATACTCGATGAAGTCGTCGCCGAACTCTTCTAGCAGATTAAAGAAGCTCGCCTGAGCTTTGCGGGACATGACAAAAGGAACTTTGTTGGCGGTGTAGCCGTGAAAACGGTCCCATTCGTCCAAAGAAAGTGATTCCAGTTCAAAGGCGTAGTGCACCCCGAACGGAAGTTGGATTTCCCAGGTTTTGTCGCTTTTGAGTTCAACTTGTGAGGCTACGTAGGGTTCGTCAAAGGCTTCAACGATGACAGGAGTTCCGCCGAAGGTGGAAAGCAAAGTTCCACCTTCATGAACCTTCAGATTTTGCAGGATTTCCTGGCCAGCCAGAGGGTCCTGAATGCGAACTTCGCGGCTCAGGGGGTAGCCCTCTTCGTCAATCTGAAGGAACTGATTTGGGATTGGCATTATTGCGCCGGAGTTGCAGTTGGTGCCGGTGTCGCCTCTGGAGTCGCAGTCGGCTCAGCTTCTGCCGGCACTTCTTCTGCGCCCGGAGTGATCGTGGAGCCTTCAGTGAAAACAACAATGTCATTGGTGGTTTTTACGGACTGAAGAACCCACTTATCCACGTTTTCCTGATCGGAAACGTCACGGTAAAGAACGGCTTCACCTTCAATGATTTGCTCCATGGATTCGCCATCTTCGGCAACGTCTGTGAATTTGTATGCAAACACGGCGCGAACCTTGTTGTCGCTCAAGGTTTCAGTCCACAAACGAGTGATTGCCAAGTCTTTGGCGTGAGGTTTTTTAGTTGTCAGAGTCTGAGTGATCAGTTCAGCCAGCTTCGTCTGAATGCCGGAGTGCGTCTCGAATCCTACAGCCTGGGAGGTGTGAATCACATTCCACGTCCAAACAAGGGCAGCAATGAAAATTACCAGACTTACAATTTTCTTCATCTCAAGGGTCCTCTCTCGGTTTACTCAGTGTGATAAAACTGACATCCTTATCCGAGCATGATATTCCGTTTTTTTCAACACTCGTACAGAGAGGGTATCTCATGAACCAACAATGGCTGACAATCTTAATGTCTAAGGGGATTGAGCTGGAGCAAAACCTGCGTCAGCAGCTACAAAACGCCAAAGACGGCCTTAAATCTCAATTGGAAGATCGGGGAATTCGCCTGAGTGCCGCTGACTTGGCAGCGCTTTTGGAAGAGGTGTCGCCCAAGGCTTCTCATGCTGCGCTTAGTTATGCACTTGATATTGTTCGCCCTTTTTCTGCCGGGATGGGTTTGAGAATTTCTCGCCTCTCTGACACGCAAGTGGAGATGGCGGTTCCTGCTCGTACACGCAATCTGAATGAAGTCAAAACCTTGCACGAAGGGGCTTTGACGACGGCGGCGATCGAGGCGGCAAAACTTCTGTGGGCCCGCCATGCCCCGATGGGAACTTTTGATATTCATGTCTCCCGCTTGGAGTCTGAATTTTTCAAAGTCACCAGTGAGGAATGTCGTATCCGTATGGAACTTCCAGAAACCACACGTGAGGTGGTGCTGGCAGAAATCCGTGACCGTCGTGAGTCCAAAGCCGATGCCGAGCTGAAGGTCTTTGATGGCAACGATCAGGCTGTGGCGGAGTTCCGTTTGCAAATGAGTTTTAAACATACACCGGCTTTAAGCTCGGGCGTGGAAGAATAAGCACAAGGTTCTATGGAAATTTTAGAGACACAAATTGATTCCAGTTCCCCAGAGTTCAAACTTAACCGTGAGGCTATGCTTAGCATCGTCAACGAATGGCGTGAGCGTGTAAACTTGGTGAAGCAAGGCGGTGGCGAAGAAGCCACGAAGAAACACAAATCCCGCGGCAAACTGACGGCGCGCGAACGTATTGAAGCGCTTGTGGACGGTGGCACCTCTTTCCTTGAGTTCTCAACACTTGCAGCCTGGGACATGTACGAAGGTCAGGCTCCGGGCGCGGGTGTGGTGACGGGGATCGGTGTGATCCACGGAACGGAATGTGTGATTGTTGCCAACGATGCGACAGTGAAGGGTGGAACTTACTTCCCGATGACGGTGAAAAAGCATCTGCGCGCGCAGGAAATCGCTTTTGAAAACGGTCTGCCATGTATCTATCTTGTCGATTCAGGTGGAGCCTTCCTGCCAATGCAGGCCGATGTTTTCCCGGATCGCGATCACTTTGGAAGAATATTCTATAACCAGGCCCGCATGTCTGCCGCCAACATCCCGCAAATCGCGGTGGTGATGGGGTCTTGCACGGCCGGGGGCGCTTATGTTCCGGCGATGAGCGATGAAACTGTCATCGTCAAAGAAAACGGGACTATTTTCCTGGGTGGACCTCCATTGGTGAAAGCGGCAACTGGCGAAGTTGTGGACGCGCAAGAACTGGGTGGCGCGCAAGTGCACTGTGAAACTTCCGGGGTGACCGATCACTTTGCCGAAGATGACGAGCACGCGATTGAAATCACACGTTCCATCGTGGCGCACTTAAATCACAAACGGGCTGTGCAGTTGAAAACTCTTCCAGTGGAAGAACCTCTGTTCGATCAAAAAGAACTTTACGGAATCATCCCCAAAGACAGCCGCGTTCCGTTTGATGTGCGCGAAGTGATTGCGCGTATCGTGGACGGTTCAAGATTCCATGAATTCAAACCTCTGTACGGAAAAACTTTGGTGACAGGATTCGCTCACATCTGGGGTATGCCTGTGGGGATCATTGCCAATAACGGTGTTTTGTTCAGCGAAAGTTCCCTGAAGGCCGCGCACTTTATCGAGCTGTGCGAACAGCGTGAAGTGCCATTGATCTTCCTTCAAAATATCACAGGTTTCATGGTCGGTAAGAAGTACGAAAATGAAGGGATCGCCAAACACGGAGCCAAAATGGTGATGGCCGTTTCCAACGCTCATGTGCCGAAGTTCACAGTGGTGATCGGTGGGTCTTATGGTGCCGGAAACTATGGTATGTGCGGTCGCGCCTTCCAGCCTCGTCAGTTGTGGATGTGGCCAAATGCCAAAATCAGCGTTATGGGCGGAGAGCAGGCGGCGAACGTGCTTCTGACTGTGAAAATGGATCAGATGGCGGCAAAAAAACAAACCATGTCGCCGGAAGAGCAAGCGGAGTTCAAGCGTCCGACTTTGGAAAAATACGAAAAAGAAAGCGCTTGTTATTATTCTTCAGCACGCTTGTGGGATGACGGGATCATTGATCCGGCCGACACCCGCCGTGTACTGGCGCTGGGAATTTCTGCAAGCCTTAACAAGTCCTGGGGTGAAAAAGCTCAGGGCGTCTTCAGGATGTAATTATGTCTTTTGTTGTAGTTACAGAAATGAATCAGGTGGCCTACGTCAAGCTTCATAGGCCGGAAGTTCGTAACTCTTTCAATCCCGAGATGATTGCCGAGTTGACACAGGTCTTTACGGATCTGGAGTCTCGCAAAGATCTGCGTGCGGTGGTTCTGCAAGGAGAAGGCAAAGTCTTCTGTGCCGGGGCCGATCTGAACTGGATGAAAGAGATGGTGAATTTTTCTTTCGAACAAAACCGCGAAGACTCTATAAAGCTTTATGGCATGTTTGAGTCCATTGCCCAGTGCAGTTTGCCGGTGATTGGTTTGATCCATGGTGCGGCCTTTGGCGGTGCTTTGGGGCTTGTGGCGGTTTGTGATGAAGTGATTGCTGAAGACAACACGCAGTTCTGCTTCAGTGAAGTGAAGCTGGGGATTGCGCCAGCCGTAATCAGTGCTTTTGTGAATAAGAAAGCCGTGGCTGGTAAGGTTCGTCCCTTGATGCTTTCCGGAGTGGTCTTTAACGCCCATGTGGCACATCAGGCCGGCCTTGTGACTGAAGTGGTAGCGGCGGGTGAGGGCCACGCGGTGCTGCAGAAGGTTTTGCACAACTACATGCAGTGCGGGCCGGAAGCCGTTCGAGAAACCAAAAAACTTCTTAATGATCTAGACACCTTGAGCTGGGCTGAGCAGCGCAGTCGCACGACCACAGTGATTGCTGAACGTCGTGCCAGCGCTGAGGGGCAGGAGGGACTGAAGTCCTTCCTGGAAAAACGTGAGCCTGCATGGAGACTTTCCTAATGAAAAAGTTCACTCGTATTGCCATCGCCAACCGTGGTGAAGTGGCTGTTCGTATTATTAAAGCCTGCGAAGAAATGGGAATTGAGACCGTCCTTTTGCACTCTGAAGCCGATATCAACACCCGCGCTTTCAGAATGGCGACTAAAACCATCTGCATTGGTCCGGCGCCGACAGCAGAAAGTTATTTGAATATCGAAGCCAACATCAACGGGGCCCTGGCCGGGGGCGCGCAAGCGATCCATCCAGGCTTTGGCTTCTTGTCAGAAAATGCGGATTTCGCCGAAGCTGTGGGTAAGGCCGGTCTGACGTTCATCGGTCCGTCACCGGAAGCCATTCGCGCCTTGGGTGACAAGGTTCACTGTAAAGAACTGGCCAAGCAGGCCGGTCTTCCACTGGTACCTGGTTATCAGGGTGAAAATCAGGATGTGGATCATCTGATCCAACAAGCAGAAAAGATCGGCTATCCGGTGATCGTGAAAGCGGCAGCGGGTGGCGGCGGTCGTGGCATGAAGCTTTTGAAATCCTCTGCGGAGGCGCGTGAACTGATTGAGTCTGCTCAGCGTGAAGCGCAGTCGGCCTTTGGTTCGCCGAAGGTGTTCCTGGAAAAGTATCTGGATCGCGCCAAACACATTGAATTCCAGGTTTTTGGAGACAGCACCGGGAATGTTCAGCACTTCTTTGACCGTGAGTGTTCGGTTCAGCGTCGTCACCAAAAGATTATCGAAGAGGCGACATCACCTTCTTTGACAGATGAACTGCGCCGTCGCATGGGGGAAGCCGCCTGCGCTATTGCCACTTTGGGTAAATACAAAGGGGCCGGCACAGTGGAATTCCTTCTGCAGGACGGGGAGTTTTATCTGCTAGAGGTGAACACCCGTTTGCAGGTCGAGCATCCGGTGACGGAAGAGGTTCTGGGTGTGGATCTGGTCAAAATGCAGATCCTGACCGCGCAAGGGGACTATGTCCATGATGTAAAACAGATTCGCGCTCCTCGCGGGCATTCCATTGAGTGCCGTATTTATGCTGAAAATCCTTATCAGGGGGGTGTTCCTTCCACAGGTCTTTTGGGGCATGTGGAATGGCCGGAAGGCCCGGGCCGTCGTTATGAGTACGGCTTTGATGCGAACGACACGATCACACCGTTCTATGATCCGATGATTGCGAAAGTGATCGTTTGGGATGAAAACCGTCCGCGTGCGATTCAGAAAATGATCCGTGTGTTGAAGGATTCTGTCGTGTTTGGTGTTCACACCAACATTCCGTATCTGATCGAGATTCTTTCGCACAAAGAATTTGTCATGGGTACGATGACAACAAGATTCATTGAAACATACTTCAGCGAATCTTTGAAAGAACCGGCATTGACCGATATTGAGAAAACAGTGGCGGCCGGGGCGTTGTTGCAGCTGCGTGGTGGGGCAACTTCAGCAACCACGACATCTCAATCCCCATGGGCGTCTTACTGGAGAGGTATCTAATGGAAGTGAAAGTACGTATTGACGGCGTTGACCATAAGGCGCAGGCGCAATTGATTCAAGGCACGTTGTGGGTCCACTATAATGGCCGTGTTTTCACTCAGGATGTTTCCACTGGCCGAAAGTCCCGTAAAAAGGCTGGTGCCGGAGGTTCATCTGACCAGATCATGGCGCCGATGCCGGGCAAGATCACCAAACTTTTGGTGGCCGTGGGTGCGCCCATTGAACCAGGTCAGGCAGTTTTGGTGATGGAAGCCATGAAAATGGAGTACACTTTAAAGGCCGAGATTGCCGGCACCATCGACAGCATGAACTGTGCTGTGGGTGAGCAAGTGGCCCTGGGTAAAACTCTTGTGAAAATCAAACCAGCATCCGATAAGTAAGTTCTATGAAAAAGTCAGTTGTTATTGTGGAAATGGGATTAAGAGATGGTCTGCAGAACGAAAAAACTGTTCTGGATGCCGACACTCGTGTGGAATTCGCAAGACGATTGATTGCTGCTGGAACAAAGCGAGTTGAAATTGGCGCCTTTGTTTCGCCGACGTGGGTGCCGCAGATGGCGGGCACAGCAGAGGTGGTGAAAAAGGCTTTTGCCTTGGTGAAGGCCGGGGACATCCCTAAGAAGACCGAGTTTTCGGTTTTGGTTCCCAACGAGCGTGGCATGCTGGATGCCATTGCCAGTGGTGTGAAAGAAGTCGCGATCTTCGCGGCTTGTTCAGAATCTTTTTCGTTGAAAAATATCAATTGCTCCATCGATGAAAGCTTCAAACGTTTTGAGCCCGTGATGGCTTTGGCGAAAAAGCATAAAATCAAAGTCCGTGGTTATCTGTCCACGTGCTTTGGTTGTCCTTTTGAAGGAAAAGTTTCTGAGGCCAAAGTGGTGAAGCTGGCTCAGCGGATGCATAAGTTGGGTGTCTATGAGCTTTCGATTGGTGACACCATCGGTGTGGCGGATGTAGGGCAGGTGGAGTCTTTATTCCGCAAACTGAAGAAAGTGATCCCGGCGAAGAAACTGGCCGGTCACTTTCATGATACTCGCGGGCAGGCTTTGGCCAACATCCTGGCGGCGTACAAGCTGGGCATCACCGTCTTTGATACCAGCCTTGGGGGCCTGGGGGGTTGTCCTTATGCTCCGGGGGCGACGGGCAACGTGGCCACTGAAGATGTGGTTTACATGTTCCATGGTATGGGTGTGAAGACGGGATTGAATTTGGATAAGCTGATTGAAATCAATCCGTGGATGGCTGAAAAAATTCAGCACCCACTTCCTTCAAAGGTCGGCAAAGTCGGCAAGCTAAAGCCGCTGGGGAAAGTTCAAGCCAAGGTCTAAAACCTTGGCTTTTTCTTTAGTAGCCCACTCCAAAAGACAAAGTGTGCTGGAATTCATTCTTGGACATGTCCTGGTAGTCTTTAAAGACCATGGTTGTCCCTGCATTCAAAGAAAAGACACCCAAACGAATCCCCAGATTGATACCTGCATAGGGGTCATACTTCAGTTCTTTCTCTTTCGTTGTCACCACACCACCGGAAGTGGTTTCTTCTTTGCCTTGAGTGGCTTGGGCCCCCAGGCGTCCGGTTGAAAAGAAATAGTTGTTAAAGCGATAGGTGGAACGCACACCCAGTTTGTATTTGTCGTCCTGATGATAGATTTTTTCCGGCGCTGTGGAATAGGTTTCGGTGTCCGAGGCCCGTGTGTACTCGGCTTCGGCAGACAGAATGTCTTTCCCCGCCGTCAGGCGCAGACCGTACATAGCGCGAGTGGCAAGGTGATCCTTGGGGTAAGAGCGATAAACAGTTTCATAGCCGTAAAGAGGTTCGACAGAGTATCCGGAGCCCTTGGCCAACGTGAAGGATCGGGCTGTGGCGGCATTGGACGTCAAAAGGATCAAGAGGAACATTAAAGATGAACTGCGCATGTAAACTCCTACTTGAGGCTTATCGGATAGGAGGGAGGAGAATTGACAGTCCAAAGTCCAAGGTGGACTGTCAACTGTACTTATCTATTCCAAGGTATTGAGTTCTGCGGGGGCGCCACCACAAGGCATGAGTTGAATGGAAAGCTGATAAACGGCGCTTTTGTCCCCTTTGCCTTTGAACTTTTTGACGAACCCTTTTTTCATTTTATCAAGATATTCAATCGCTTCGGGCACAAGGCGTGGATCAAAAACGGTGAACATCATGCTGAAGTCCGAGGTCTCTTTGGCGGTTTGGTTTTCTAAAACTTGTACTGCATTCTTCAAAGCTTCTGTCTTGCTGGTGTGAATGCTGTCGGCAAGGCGAGAGCGGTCGGTAAAGTAGAACTGGGCTGTGTTGCGAAGGCGGTCCTTGTGTTCTTCGACGATGCCCAGTCTTTTCAGGCGCTCAACGGCTTCTTGCGCCTCTGCAAAAGAAATTCCGAAATAGTCAGAGATGCTCTTAACGCTGCCGTCATAGTGACTGGAATCAAAGAAGGTCACCATCGCCAGGTGGTACCATTTTTTAAAGAACATCAATTCATCTTCGGGGATACGTTTTGCCAGGATTTCCTGGGGTGGGGCTTTGGTGGCTGGGTAGAAGTCTTTAAAGGCTTCCAAGCATTCCCATGCTTTCGAGTCAGCCGAGGCAATTTCAGTGAGAACTTTTTTTACGGTCGATTTATTCATGACCCTTTTGCCGTGCAGCGCCTGAGACAGCGTTGAGGCGCTGACCCCCACTTTTTTAGCAAATGATCTTAGTGAAAATTGCGGGTTTCGGGTTTGAATGTTTCCCAAATGGCTCTTAATCAAAGACAGGACGTACTGGTTGGCTTCTGAAAGTTCCATGGATTCAATTTTAGAGGGGGAAAGAGCATCTTTGAAGTCTTAAGTGGCGAGCCACAGGAAAACTAGACAGGGCTCGGTGTTTCCCGCGAAACGGGGTGTGGAAAAAGTTCTGATTTTTCTTGCCCGGAACGCCGGGTTTTGGTGTAGAAAAGGCCAATCAAGTTTTCGGAGGGGTTATGTTTAAAGTTACTGCGAGTTTGTTCCTGTCTCTTGTTTTCTCTGCCGGTGCGGCTTCTGCTGATGTTGTTGAAACACGCAAGGTCTTTGATGGCATGTCTGTGTACTGCAAAGAAGAAAAAGATGTGAACAGCAAGGGCTTTGTTCTTGAGGGTGTTCAGGCCGTGAATCTTGGCCACGGTGAGACTCGTTTGTTCCTCAGTCCTGGTTTTCTAAAATGTACATCTGAAGGCTGGAAGGAAATTTCCTCAGAGCAGTTCCTGAATTCCACGGTCGTGGGTTTGGATGGTAAAGTGTATTCTGTAGAAGGTTTGGCTCCAGAGGTTTTGGTAGTGGACGCTGCTTGGCAGAACTATCGTTTGGCGCCACTGAATAAGAATGTGGCGATCGACGTGCGCACGATTGATTTCATGAATCAGAAACAGCGCGATCAGTTGAAGCGCGATGGTCGTACAGTTTTGCATCTGGATGTGGCTTTGAGAAGCCATGTTAAGTACTCCACAGAAGGTGGGGAGGCTGTTAGCATGGGATATCGCACGACCGGGGCTTTCCGTTTGAGTTTGCAGATTGAAGCCGTCGCTGACGGTTTGAATGTGACTGTTGGTCAAGCAAAGTAAATTTTAAAGTGAAATGATCATAATGAACAAAGGCACCGAAAGGTGCCTTTGTTGTTTTCAGCTCAAAGAATCTACTTATTCTGTCGGGCTGATACTTGTCCCGCAATCTCGGTCTTTTGGGCCAGTTCCGGATAGAGCTTGGAATACCAGTAACGATTTCTAAGGATACCAGCGACGTATTCACGGGTTTCATCAAAGGGTATCAGGTCCACAAACAGCAGAGGATTGTCCACAGGATAGCGTTTCATCCACTTGCGAACATTTCCAGATCCGGCATTGTAAGAAGCCAGAGCTTTCATATGGTCGTTCTTGTACTCTTTGACCAGTGCTGCAAAGTAGCGGGACCCCAGTTGGATGTTGGTCGCCGGATCTAACAGCTCTTTGTCGGAAATAGCACGGCGGCGCAGGTCACTGGCTGTACGAGGCATAAGCTGCATCAAGCCTGCAGCACCCACCGGGCTCTTGGTGTTGGGATTAAAGGAGCTTTCCTGTCTCATCAAAGAGATCAGCAGGAATGGATCCTGATCGCGATGGTGTTTCAGCACCAGATCCGAGAATGCCAGGGGATAGTAGTAAGATAGATTCTTCAGTGTTTTGTACTGAGGGTGTCTTTGGAACAGACGGCTCAGAACGGTGAAACGCTGATGATTCATGTCCTCGAACTTTGCCAACAAAGTGGCGACATAAAGCTGAAAGCCAGGTTCTGCCTCCGCCAGTTCTGCGTAGTCGATGAACTCCAGAGTTCTTTTTGCCAGGGCATCCTTTTGCTTTTCAAGAAAGTGTTCAACCAACTGAATCGCCCCATTAAGATCTTCAAAAGAGCTGCGGTTCTGAATGCGCTGGTCACGGAGTTCTGAAACTTTTTGGTAAGGACCATCCTCCATTGTCGCGTAGTCAGTCAGGATGTGATAGCTCAATGGGAAATTGGTGAAATGATCTTCCATGGCGCCTTCGGTGACATCATTTCCCTGTTCACGTTCGTTATGGTTGATCCAGAACTGCGCCCGTGAAGTCAGGGCCACATCCTTGGAAACTTCAGAAAGCTTTTTCAGGAAACGAGTCGCGGACTCGGGCTGATTCTGCCAGATTTCAAGCAAACCGCCGCGATAGAGTCCCAGCTCGCTGATTTCCGTTTCCGATCCACATTCCATGGCGCGGGCATAAAGGGCTCTTGTTTCATTCAGAACTTTTGAGTCGGGAAGTTTTTCTTCCAGTTTAAAGGCCAAAGCGGCAATCACATGTGGTGACAGGCAGACAGACTTTTTTGTGACCTGCTCAGAAAGCTGCTGGCGTTCTTTGGCGCTCAAGCGCGCGACGGTCTTGATTCCTTCCGAGGCGCTACTATTAATAATTTTATCCCATTTTTTCTGGCGGATCAGCTTGACGGTTTCAGGGGCTTTAAGGCGCAGATCTTGGGGGTTCTCAGAAGCTCTCTTGTCTTTATAGAAGCTCTTGCACAAAACTTCGTTGCGTTCGATATGACAGCCCTTATAGCGGGCGGCAAAGAAATTGTGCTTTTCATTAAGTTGAATAAATAGCTCCGCCGCCTCTTTGTGCTCCTGCGAGACGGGGGAGGGGCTGGCCTGTACATTTTGTAGCATGTGACCAAAACCGGCATCGAAATAACAGCCCGCCACCGCCCCGATCAGGGCCAGGGAGCTTGAAATCATTAATAAAGTTGAGAACCGGTTTGTTTTCATATCTCTTGCTTAGGGTTGAGTGCACTAAGTGTACCCTTTGATGCCTAAGCAAAAGAAAATGAGGACCTGTTTAAATGCGGGGAAAGTGTCTCAGGTTGAGATGGAAATTAAGAGCCCTGACAGGCCTTGGCTTTAGCGGGAGTAAAGTTGTAAATCATGGTGCCGCCGTCTTTCAGGACACTTTTTTTGAGTTGATCCAGGTAAGGCGGAGCCGAACCCAACGTGGCTCTGCCTCGCGCGCGGGTGTCTAAGGTGCCCGCAACTCCCAGACAACCTTGTGTCGGTGTGTAAGGATCCCAACCATGCAGCAGAACTCCACGACTGTGGATATCTTGATTCTCAGGCTCGAGACCAACAAGTTCGATACCGTCACGAATGTTTCCGCCACGAGGGGGATTGTAGGCCTTGGTCATGATGGCGCCATTGGGAGTCTTTAAAGATCCTCTGCCATTCCCAAAGCCGCCTTCACCGCGTGAAACCCACAGGGGATTTTTATCCAGCACCGAGGCCATGGAACCATCGGCGTTCAAGATCCACATTTTACCCATCACGCCGCCGTTGGAAAAGTCATTGAAGATAAAGATGTCGTCTTTGACTTTGTCTTTATTCTTTTTAAGGGCTTCGATCGCCTGCTTTAATCCGCAGCTCAGCATTTTGTCGTTTTGAAGAGCTGTCGGGAAGTTTTTCTCGTCACAGATGCCGCCAGTATTGGAGTTAAGCATCGTGTTGGTCTTATCAATCTTTTCAGTCATGGCTGTGGCCATGGCGACGGACTCATTCACCTCGACCCCTTTGGTGGCGGGGGCTGTGGATTTTTGTGATCCCAGACCGAACAGCCCCAGGAACCATTCAATTAGGTTGAAGCTGCCGGTCTTGTAAGCGGGAACGTCCGTGTTCAGGGTGCAATTGGTGGTTGAGCCTGAACCAGAACAGGTTGCGGATTCGGTGGTAAGGTCTGCTTGTTGAACGACGAGATTAGAATTCTTAGCCAGAGCCTGAAGGTCGGCGCTGTCCGAGGAATTGTCGGTGCCTTTGATTTCAGTGACCTGGTAAAGGCTGTTGTTTTCAACCTTTTTTAAAAAGCCGCTGCCACCTTCATACTGAGGACTGACGAAGCGGGTGTTTTCGTTCACGGGTTTTAAGGTCACAGAGGAATTCTTGGGAATGGCTCCAATAGGCATGACGGCTTCTGTATCAGAAGCGGCACCACAAACCGAGTGGAGAGAGAAGACCAGGGCCCCAAGTAAAATGGATCTCATTTTTTCAATTTACATGAAGAACACTCTGATAAGTAAGGCCAGTTTGTGTCAAATGACGATATGGTCCTGTTCCGGGAGATTCGCAAGGGACTTGAAATCCCTTGCGCTGATCTTAGGTCTAGAACCAGAACTCCGCTCCCACAGAGGCGTTGAAGCCATCTGCCAGGTAGCTGTAGGTGTCTTGGTAACGATTGTTGGTCAGATTGTTCAACCGCGTGAAGACGGTGCGATCTGAAGTCCACGCAAAGGAATAAGCCGCATTGGCGATCACGTAGCCTGGGTTTACAGTAGGAACGGATTGGAATCCATAGTCTGTGCGAGTTCCAGCACCAATGAGTTCGATCGAACCTGTGTGCCTGTCAAGTGTCTGCAGATACTTCAGGCTTCCATTCACCAGTGGACGGCGCAGCAGCCAGCGATCATTGTCGACATCGCGTGGCTCCTGATATCCGTAGGTGGCCATCAAAGTTCCATTCTCAAACGGGCGCATGGTGTAGGTGATGTCGACGCCGCGGGTTTTGGATTTGGAGACATTGTTGTACTTCATAGCAGGGAACGTGCCGGTGATCTGCAGTAGATCCTTGAACTCTGCATAGAACAAGGTCACAGACAGATTCTGTCTTTCTGAAACAGCCCATTCCTGCATCAGACTGTACTGAGTTGCCTTTTCCGTTTTCAGATCCGGGTTTCCGTAAGAAGAAAAGAGTTGGAACAAAGACGGAATTTTATAGCCGGAAGCCACTTCAAGCTTGGTTCTTTCAAACAAGGTCAAGCCCAGTTGATAAGTTGAGACTGCATCCTGATCGTCCCAGTTTTCCAGGCGGCCACCCACGGCCACAGCAAAACCGGGTGTCCACGTGTAGTCGGCTTTTAAGAACAGACCTCTTTGTTCACTGAACTTATTCACGGTTTCTGTGCCTTTGTTTCTGTAAACGAAGTCTTCGTAGATATAGCTGAGGCCGCCGTTCACGGACAGTTGTTCCCCTTTATAGGGAGTGAAATCCACACGCGCTGTTTTCAGATTGGCGCCATAGCGCTGATCAGTGCCGGTGGGATTGTTCATGTCCGGGGGAGTGGTTGCGGGCCATTCGTATTTACGCAAGCTGTTTTGCATGCTCAAAGCCAGGCGCGGTTCCCACGCCAGGTCATTGAACTTCAGGTGAGCCGAAGCTGCGGATTGACGAGTGTAAGTTTCAAACCCTTCCGTATCATAAATTCTGTTGGAAGTGCGGTCTGAACCCGGAGAGTAATTGAGGTCCTGCAAGAAGCTGGTTTTCAGATGTCCTTCGACCGAGCCCTTCCAGGCATAGGCTGCGTCACCATTCCAGTTGTTTTGGGCATAGCTTTTATCCGAGTCTTCTACCGGAGACATTGCATCTTTCCAGGAGCCGTGGCCACGCATCAGAAAAGCGTGGGTTTCATCCAGAGCTTCGGTGTGAACAGCCGTGATATCGCGGAAGTTCTGGGTTCCGGCCTGAACTTGCAGGCCTGTTTTCGTTTTGAAATCCTGCGGAATGGTGTCGATTTTGATGACGCCACTGAGGGCCTGACCACCATAAAGGACTGTCTGTCCTCCTTTGATGATTTCAATGCGACGAACGGATTTGATATCCAAAGAGTTCAGATTGAAGGTTCTTTGGATTGTTGAAGCATCATAAAATGGCACGCCGTCAACGATGATCATCACATGACTGGAATCACCACCACGAATAAATATTGAATTGGGTTGAAAGGCCGTACTGACAACCGTGACGTTGGCCTGACTGGAAAGCAGACTTGTGATATTGGGCGCACGGGATTCTTTGATGGTTTTTTCGTCGATCACGACCTTGTTGGATGTATTAAACACAACATCTTCGACCACGGTTTCAAAGCTGGGAATAGATTCCTGAGCAGCGGCCACAGCCGTAACCATAGTCGCAACAAGCAGGCCGGCAAGAAGAACAGAGTATTTCACGTTGAATTCCTTTAGATGTACGGACTTAATTTACTTCCAGCTTAAATCTATAGGTGTAACGGATCTTAACGGCAACTGATTCCTTGCCTTTGAAAGCTGGTTGAAACTCAAAACTCTTCAGCGCTGCCACGGCGGATTCATTCAACCCATATCCGGGACCGCTCAGGACCTTGACTTGTCGGACCTGGCCATGGCGGTCGATCAGGATCTCAAGAAGAACGGGACCATCAACACCGGCACTTTTGGCTTCGGCAGGATATTGAGCTTTCACTTCACGTTTCACCTTGGGGAGGCGGGTGATTTCACTCCAGCCCACGACGGGGGTGGAGTCGTCACTGAACTGGTCGGAACCCATCTCAGATTCTGCGGCGGAAGTGTGTTCGGCAAGATTTTCAGACGAGGTCGTTGGTGCGCTGGAGGAACTGGGAACAGCCGGAGGAGTAGATGGAGCGGCCACGGGGGCCGAGGCGGCTGCGGCGGGAGTATTCGCCGTCACCGGGTTGACGACAGTAAGATCCACAATTTCTCCGATCTCAGGATGAGAAGAGGGCGTGGAAAGCCTTAAGGTCCCCAAGGCCAGCAGGTGCAAGGCAAATGATAATAAAAGACAGATAATCAGCTTCTTCAAAACATTATGAACTTCTCACAAATCTTTCTTAAGTCAATCTTCGGGGCTTTTGTTTGGGGGGCTTGTGAGCCGGAACAAATTGTAGTAGTCTATGACTGTCGGGCGCTAAACCCGACGTCTATGAGAAATTAAATCCGTCGTCTTATTCCTTTTCCAAGAACACTCTGAGGCCCGCACCGGGCTAGGGACGGATATATTAATATGCAAAATCATTTCATTCAGGTGACGGCAAGGTCCCTGAGTTATGAGCTTCCCCGCGGGGAAAAGCTTTTTTCGGATATTTCATTTACATGGAATTTTCAGCGCTGTGCTTTGGTGGGCCCAAATGGGGTTGGCAAAAGCACACTGGCTAAGATTATCTCAGGACAATTGGCGGCCACCAGTGGGGAGCTTCTGGTGGATCAGGCCGTCGTGTATCTGGCTCAGATGCAGGAGCGTCCCGCAACCACCGTGGCTGAGTATCTTTTGGCTTTGTGGGACAGTCCCTTGGCGGATCCCGCAGTGTGGGGACCTTTACTGCAAGACATTGCGCTCGACAAACCACTGACTGAACTAAGTGGTGGTGAATGGACCCGGGTGCGGATTGCTGAAGCCCTTTCCCAGGCAGCGGGGCTTTTGATTCTGGATGAGCCGACCAACAATCTGGATCGTGAGGCGCGCGCAGTGATTCGAGACTTTGTCCGCCGCTATGCGGGTTCTGTGCTGGTGATCAGCCATGATCGGGAACTGCTGGAGCAAGTCGATGGAATCTGGGAGCTTTCCAGTCAGGGTTTGCAAAGCTATGGCGGATCCTACTCGGCTTATGAAGAGCAAAAAGAAGCAGAACGTGAACTGCTGGCGGAACGGATCGATCGGGCTCGTCGGGATAAAAAGAAAGTTGAGCGGGAACATCAGGAAAAGTTGCGCACCCAGGAAAAGCGCATGCGCGCGGGCCAGGCCCTTGCCGACAAAGGCGGCCTGCCGCGCATTCTGGTGGGAGGATTGAAGCGCCGAGCTCAGGAAACGCACGGCAGGATTCAGGCACGCGAGGAAAAGCGTGTGGAAAGATCCAAAGAAGAACTGAACTCCCTGATTCAGTCGCAGAAGATGGAAACCCATCTGGGGCTGGATTTAAGTGGCACAGAGATCCCCGACGGCAAATTGATTTTCGAGCTTCAGGATTTCAATTTGCGCTTTGAAGGTCAGGAGCATTTTCTTTGGGCCAACCCTTTGACGAGGACCATGCGGGGACCCCAACGCTGGGCTCTGGTGGGACGAAACGGCTCAGGAAAGAGTTCTTTGATCAGAGCTTTGTTGAGACAAATACAGTTGTCCGCCAGCACCGGAGTCTGTCATCTGGGGGATGTGCAGGTGCGCCTCTTAGATCAGCAGTACTCGCTACTGAACCCGAATCAGTCGGTTATGGAAAACGTGATGGAGCAGAGTCGGCGTGATCCGGCCTTGGTACGAAACCAGCTGGCTCGCTTCCAGTTTATGGGTGAAACGGTGAACAGGCAGGTGTGTGAACTAAGTGGTGGGGAAAAGTTGAAAGCATCATTGGCAAAGATATTTCTGTCTGACCCCGCAGCCCAACTTCTGATTCTGGACGAACCCACCAATAATCTGGATCTGGACAGCCTGCAGGTTTTGGAACGAGCTCTGCTCGATTTTAAGGGAGCTCTCCTGGTGGTTTCGCATGATGAAAAATTCTTGCAGGCCGTGGAAGTGAGTTACCGGATAGATCTAGGTTAAGGGCCCGGCCTTTGCAATCCGTCTGGATTGTTATGTTAGCTCGTTGGTTGACCGCCCTTAGTTTCCTGTGTTTTGGCCTACTTAGCCTTTTTGTCGTTCAGATGACAAGAAGGCCGCTCTGTATTGAATCCAAGGTTGTCGAAAGAATCGACAGGCTGGGGGTTCAATCCACCGACACCGTTTATCGTTGTGCCGTGAACAAGGAAACGCCGTTTAGTACTTACTTCAGCGAACAAAGCCGGGATCTGACCTATCGAATTCAAAAGATCGAGCGTCTTTTGGAAAGCATCGAGCCTTTTGAAAGAAAGGTGCAGCTGACTATCATGGAGGACCGACCTTATCTGTTCAAGGTTCGAGGTCATCATGTCTTTATCGGAGAGAAGTTGCTGGCAGCTCCGGGTCATCTGGAAAAGGCGCTGGCCAAGGTTTGGTATCGTGAACGCAACGATGGCTTCTTCGCGCAGCAGGCTTTGATGGAAGAAGTCTTCACCGATTTTCTGGTCTATCTGGATTTGGGCGATCTGGATATCGGTGATCCGAACACTCACTTGAAAACGGCTTTGCGCAAAGTGAAGTGGCCTTATGTATTGAAGTCAGTTCCTGCGTACTGTGCTTCCTCATGGAAGCAGTCTGAGCACTTTGGTTTGTGTCAGGATAAAGAAGAAGCCAGTGAGATTCTGGCAGATCAGGTTGTGGAAATGAGTCTTCGTCCCTTGCTGGTCACCAGCTGGGTGAATGCCTACCGTGGGCTTTCCATGAAGGAGCGTTTTGACTTCTACCGTATGATCCCGACCTTGTTGCGTTCAGAGCATTCCGAGCCACTGCCCATTGTGGGTGGGGCCTTCGTGGGCGAAAGAACCACAACGCTGTTAAAGGCAGCGGAAGCCATTAAGAACATCAATATGTTTGTTTCTAAGACCAAGGCGATTAAAGACTCGGAAGCTCATCGCGTATTTGTCGCCAACTTCACCAACGAACTGCGCGGCAACGGATTCCAGGATGCTTTTGCCGAGGCGTCCTTTGATATTCTGTTCATCGCCCATGGTGATCTGACCGAAAAATCTGCGGTTCTGAAGCAGTTTATGAAGATTGCCAAGGCTCAGCCCAAAATTCAGATTGCCTTGCGGGATGATGAAAATCTATGGATGCTGCCGTCCAAGTATCCAATTCCGGTAAAGTCTTTTGGTGAAATCAAGTCCACCCGAACCATCGTTGAAAAATGTGGCGGCTACAACTTCAGCTATGTCATGGATTATGCCGACGAAACAGAAAAACTGCTGGTGGTGGATCACTGTGATTTGAACAAAGAAGTCCACTATGGCCGCTATCTTAAAGAAGGTGCCGAAGGTTTTGGTGCTGAAAACAAAGGAACGGCTTTTGTGCAGTTCCACCTGCCGTCACTGTTGATGAAGAGGGCGGAGCTGGTACAGGTTTCCAACGTCTTTGAATTCATTCAAAAACGCGACGTGGAAAGTTCGTCCTTTAAAAGTCTTGGCTGGCGGGAAGTTCATTGGAGCGAGCAGGCCAACGCTTATCAACCGAAGGCCTACGTCGACGCTATCGAGTGGTTCCGCGTTCCGAACTAAGGTTGTTCCAGGCTGGGAAGTTCTTCGCGGTGGCTGTTGATTTCCTGATTAAGCTTATCGCGGCTGGATTCCAGATTTCTGATATCGCTTTCCAGGTTGGACACTTCGGAACGCTTCAGAGACAGATCGGAATCCAAAGATTGAATCTGAGATTCAAAATGTGTCACCAAATAAGACTGCTTCGAACTTAACGCTGAGTTTTTTTGGTGTTCCAGGCTGGTTTTCTGGGTTTCCAGCATATGCAAAGAGCCCTTGGCAAAGGACAGTGAATTCCTTTTTGCCGTGATATCCATGTCGATGTTGCGAACTTGTTTGTCTTTGCTTTCGATCAGGGACTGAACATACTTGCGACGTCCTTTGCGGTATTCAGGCAGGAATGCGGCCTCCAGATCTTTCGGACAGACGTTCTGATAGCGTTTGCCCGAAGTCCCTGCCGTATAGCCGTTGGATTTCGCGCAGTAATCACGAAGACCTTTTTGGTGTTCAGCGACTAGCACATTGATTTGTGGCCCTTCACAAAGATCGCGGGAAAAAAGATCCCCGGACTTTCCAATAAGATAAGTGTTTGGGCCCGAGCAGTACTTCTCGACGCCACTTTTGAAACCTCGATCCAACTGGGATTCCTGAATGTCTGCTTCGACCTTGCGGCATTCGTTCAGGGTGTTGTCGGCGTTAAGCCATTGACCGCGCATGGCGACTTTCTGTCCGTGTTCAAACCAGTTGATCTCTTCGCAGTTCTTTCTTTTGAAATAGCTGGTGCAGCCGACAACAGACAACATCAAAACAACTAGCAGTGATTTGGAAACGGACTTCAAAACAGACTCCTTAGTTAACCGATCAGGCCCTTAAGCTCGACTTCAAAATTTTGCTGATCTTCCATCGCTTGCAACATCGTGGATTCCAGATCCTCGATGGCGCCGCTGATTTCATACAGCTCTTTGGATAGTCCCGCGGCTTTATCGCCGGCCGCAGTCATCAAAGTTTCATTTATAGAATCTCTTTTTTTGGAAAGATCGGCAATCTTCTTGTCGCAATCCTCAATCAGCTTCTGGGCCTTCTTGATCTGTGTCTCAATGCGCTTGCGCTCTTCTTTGTAGTTGAACTTCGGACTGTCCGTCTCTTTGGCGGAAATTGCCCTTTGCGTCGGGTGGACCTCTTCGGTCTGACGCTCGGCTAAGAAACCTTTCTGCAAGCTCCAAACGTACTCATCGTAAGTGCCGGGATACAAAGTCAGTTTACCATTGTTCACTTCCAGAATCTTGTTGGCCACACGCCCGATAAAGCCGCGATCATGGCTGACGGTGATGATCGTACCTTCGTACTTTTCCAAGGCCGTGGTCAGAGCTTCGACGGTGTCGAAATCAAGGTGATTCGTCGGTTCATCCAGTAACAGCAAAGGCGACTTCTGCAAAAGAATCTGTCCCAGGGCCACACGGGATTTTTCGCCTCCCGAGAGCACTTTGACCTTCTTATGAACATTGTCACCAGAGAACAGCAAACTTCCGGCGATATTCAAAACATCCTGTTGCGTGACTTCTTTGTGAGCCGCCGAAGCCATGGCTTCCAAGACTGAGTGTTCGGGATTCAGAGCCTCCGGGGTGTGTTGTGCAAAGTACGAGAAGCTGACTTGATGGCCCCATTTGATAGAGCCCTTCACCAGCGGAATCTGTTCGCCCAGGGATTTTAGCAGAGTGGACTTTCCGGCGCCATTGAGTCCGACAATACCCAAGTGATTTCCACGCTCTAGGCGCAGTGAAACGTCCTTAAGGATCACTTTGTCGCCATAACCACAATCGACATGTTCCACTTCCAGAATGGTTTTTCCCGTGGGCACGGCCGGCGGAATATGAATATGGGAATGAGTCGGCGCGGCCTTCATTTCGATGACTTCCATCTTTTCCAGCGCCTTCAGGCGGCTTTGTGCCTGGCGAGCTTTGGTGGCCTTGGCCCCGAAGCGGGTGACGAAGTCCATGATGGATTTGCGTTTGGCCTGCTGGCTTAGAATCTGCTTTTGCAGAATTTCATTCAGCATTTGTTTTTGCTCGAAATAGTCATCCAGACTGCCCGGGAATTTCACAATGTCGCCGGATTCCACTTCAAGGATATGATCCGTCACACGACGCAGGAATTCACGATCGTGCGAAATCAATAGAAAGGCCCCTTTAAACTCCTGCAGGAAGTTTTCTAACACCAACAAGGTTTCCAGATCCAGAAAGTTCGTCGGCTCATCCAGCAGCAGCAGATTCGGCTCTTGTCCGATCAGGAACAAAAGCTTCACGCGCATACGATAGCCCCCGCTCAGCTGCTTGAGGTGCGATTGAAAATGAGCCTCTGTCAGGCCCAGCTTCAGACCAAACTGCTTTAGTTCCCACAAGGGCTTCAGGCAGTTCTTTTCCAGATAGTCTTCAACTTTTTGATCCACATCCCAGTCAGCTTCCTGTTCCAGATATCCCAGGCGCAGTTGCTGGGACTTGGTGACGATGCCCTCGTCCAAATGTTCCTGATCGACGAGGATCTTAAAAAGTGTGGATTTTCCGGCGCCATTGGGCCCAATAACGCCCACGTGTTCGCCTTCATTGATGGCGAAAGTGGCGTCGTCGAAAAGAACTTTGGAGCCAAAGGCTTTGTGGCCGGATTGCAGTTGTAAAAGTGTGATACCCATATAGGGCTAAACTGAAGGAATTTTGCAGCAGGGTCAAGCTGCTTAGGCACCCGTGTGCCGGAATGGAGCCCTCCCTGAGGCGGGAAGGCTTATTCCTGTCTTCTGGATTGAAGCTATTTATTATTTTTGCGGTCTTCTTTGCGCTTCTCAGTCACTTTGTTTTTTGCATTCACAAAGACCACTGTGGGCTCATGTTTTTTTCCTTCTTCCAGGCTCAGGCCGCAATAAGAACAGATGATCACCAGATCGCCCTTTTGCACGTGGCGGGCGGCGGCTCCGTTCAGGCAGATCTCGCCTTTTTTCCCTTTGATTACGTAAGTGGAGAAGCGGGCGCCGTTGTTGCAGTTATAGATATCAACACGTTCATTGATCAGAAGGCCAGAGGCCTTGATCAGATCCGGACAGATGCTCACAGAGCCTTCATAGTTCAGATCCGCGCCCGTCACAGTTGCACGATGGATTTTGGTTCTTAGCATTGAGATATTCATACATTATTCCTTAAGCGTTATGTTGAAGCGCGATCAGCATGCCCTTGAGTACTAGATCAGGGACAATCTCATCAAAAACTTTTTCTTTTTCAAATAAATACGAGAAGCCACCGGTGCCGATAACCGTCGGCTTTTCACCCTGGAAGCACTCTTTGGTGATTCTTTCTGTCAGTTCTTTGATGGTCCCCAAGTGACCATAATACAGACCCGACTGAATGCTCTCGATAGTTGAGCGGCCCAGAGCTTCATGCATGGAAACGATTTCCACAGAAGGAAGCTTGGCAGTTTTGCTTTCCAGAGCCTCCATGCAAAGGCGAAGGCCGGCCACGATCGAGCCGCCTAAGTAGTCCTTGTCCTTGGTGACGGCGCAGAAAGTTGTGGCCGTTCCCAGGTCCACCAGAATCAGGTTTTTGCCTGGATACAAATGTGTCGCGGCGATGGAGTTTGCAATGCGATCTGCGCCGACTTCCAACGGGTTGCGATACTTGATTTTCAATCCCGTTTTCACACCGGCTTGCAGGATGAATGGATTGATGTTGAAGTACTTCATGCAGGCCCCACGAAGAGAATAGATCACTTCCGGGACGACACTGCAGATGGCGATTTGTTTGATCTTGGCCGGATCAAAACCATTTTCCCGAATGGCCGTGCGCAGGAAGATGCCGGTTTCATCCGAAGAAGCTCCACTTTTGGAGTTCTTGCGGAAAGAAAGAACCATCTTGTCCTTTTCAAAAAGTCCGGCATAGATTTGGGTGTTCCCCACATCAAGACATAGAATCATAAGGTATCCTTTGGCATAAGAACGCGCACCAGTTCACTTGTCAGTTGATCCAGATTATCGCAGGCGACAGCGCTGTGATGGTCATGCAGAGTGAACTTGTGAGTGCGTTTGACAATATCAATTTCGCTTAAATCATTGTGAACAACAAAGTCCGCATTGGAATTGGCAAAGAGCTTTTCCACCGCGGCAGTTCTTTGTTCAGGACTGGCGTGACTGGTCAGTTTAAAGGCGATCACTTTCAGGCTCTTATTCTGAGAATAGTCCTTCAGGCGATCCACAATCTTGTGATTGCGCTTCAGATGAATGTGCATGGAATCTGCATCTGAGCTGACTTTTTTGACTTCAAACGGGCGATATTGCTGACCATCCACCTCAATGGTATCCACGGAATAGTCGCTGACGGCGGCTGCGTGAATCACATGCGTGAAGTTTTCGCTGGAAAGATAATGTTTTATCTTTTCATCCAAAGTGGCAAAGCTGACGAAAAGATCCCGACGGGTCACGTGCTCTGACTTGGGTGATCCATGGGCCTGCAGCAAGGTCACATCAAAACCCATCTCGGTCATATATTCCGCGATGGCAATGCCGGTACGACCGGAACTGAGGTTGCTGATGACTCGGACGGTGTCGATCGGTTCTTGGGTGCCCCCTGCGGTGATTAGAACCTTTACTTTGGACAAGGCGGCTGATTTCGGCGCAACGCTGGAGCCAGGTTCAGCCACGGGCTTTTGTTGAAGAGCCTGTAAAGCCATTTTCAGAATCAAATCAGGCTCCAACAGCTTACCCCAACCTTCCTCTCCACAAGCCAGAATTCCGGAAGCTGTATCCAGAATCTGCAAGCCCATTTCTTTTAAGGCTTTCAAAGATTTTTGCGTTACCGGATGCAGATACATGCTGGTGTTCATGGCCGGCGCAATCAGGAAAGGTTTCTTGAAGTCATGGGCCAGAAACAGTGTTTGCAGCAGATCATCGCCAACACCTTGTGCGGCTTTATTTAGAAAGTTCGCTGTCGCCGGAGCGACCAGAATCAGATCGGCCCATCTCATCAAGTGAATGTGATCCATGACGTTGCCCGCGGCATACATGTCGCTGATGACCGGGCGACCGGTCAAACCTTCCAGAGTGGCATTGCCGACGAACTTCAGGGCTGAAGGGGAGGCCACCACCTGTACGTCACAGTTGTTCTGCACCAGACGGGAAATCACGTGGCAGGCTTTGTAGCAGGCAATAGAGCCTGTCATCATAAAGAGGACTTTAGATTTGGACATTGTCTATCAACCTCACGTCCCCGAGTCTGGCGGCAACGAAGCGGCGGGTTCCCACATCCGTTACATAGTCCACGATAAATCCTTGGGCAGTCAGTTTTTCGGCCGCTTCCTCAGCGGTCTGGCTTTCCGTGATGGCTTTGTAAATAGCCGGTGCCTTCATGCGCTCGCTGGAGTTCAGGCGCACGTTGCGAGAGCTTTTTGCCAGACCATCTTCTTCCCGAACCGTCGGCACGGGGACAATTTCCAGATCCATAAAGAAGCTTTCCACCATCCCTTGAATCAAAGTCATTTGCTGAAAATCTTTTTCGCCAAAATAGGCGCGTGTGGGAGCCACGATATTAAACAGCTTCATCACCACGGATAAAACGCCATCGAAGTGACCCGGGCGGTGAGCCCCATCCAAAAGATTTGAATAACTGTTCTCGGTCACCTTGTACCGGTAATTGTCCGGGTACATTTCGTCATAACGGGGATAAAAGATGGCGTCGACCTTATTGGCTTCGGCCATCGCCAGATCGGCTTCCCAGGTTTTGGGATACTTTTCCAGGTCATTAGGGTCGTTGAACTGGGTGGGATTTACAAAAATAGAAAGCACGACAACATCGTTGTTTTTGCGAGCTTGTTTTAGCAGCTCTTCGTGTCCGGTGTGCAAAGCCCCCATGGTAGGCACGAAACCCACAGAACCTTTTTGTTGTTTTCTCCAGGTGCGGAACTCCTGGGGTGATCTTAGGATGACTGTCATGAGTAGCTCTCTTTCTCCGTCGGGAAGGTGCCTTCGTGGACTTCCTTGTGGTACTGATTGAAAGCATCTTTCATGGCTTCAAAACCATTGAAGAAGGTTCTGACAAACTTCGGTTTGAATCCCTGATTCATGCCCAGCATATCCTGAAGAACCAGAACCTGGCCATCGCAGTCTGAGCCCGCCCCGATCCCGATAGTCGGAATATCCAAGGACGCTGTGATTTCTTTGGCAAGTTTAGAAGGTACGCATTCCAGCACGACAGAGAAGGCCCCGGCATCCTGCAATTGCAGGGCGTGCTCTTTTATAACTTTCTGGGCTTTTTCGTCGCGGCCTTGAACTTTGAATCCGCCAAGCTGGTTTACAGACTGCGGGGTCAGCCCCAGATGTGCCATGACCGGCACGCCGGAATCCACAAGGTGGCGAACCAGCTCAATGTTGCCCGCGCCGCCTTCAAGTTTTACCGCGTGGGCTCCGGCCTTCATGATCTTTTCAACGTAGTTCATATTGGCGGTCAGACCTTTGCGATAGCTCAGGAAAGGCAGGTCGGCGACGACAAATTTTTCCCCGGCTCCACGAACCACCGCTTCGGTGTGCAGGGCTATCATGTCCACAGAGGCATTCAGAGTGGTCTTGTGCCCGTGCATGACCATCGCCAACGAATCACCGACCAGCAGGCAGTCAATATCACTTTCAGCCAGAATGCGTGCAAACGTATAGTCATAGCAGGTGATCATGGAGATCTTTTGCTGTTTCACTTTCCTGTCATGGAAATCGAGGATGGTTTTCATAAGACCTCACTTTCGTGGATATTCGGGCCAAAGGGTTTCAAGGAAGGCTTTGTAAATCGCCTGATAAGGATCGTTGTTCAGGGCTTGAAGATTCTTTTCGACGGTCACAGCGTCTTTGCGCGCCAGCGGACCTGTGAAGGCTTCGCCAGGATTGGCCAGTGTATTTTCAACAACCTTTTCAATGTAGGGCCTGGCGGCGCTGGCAGGGATTCTCATTTCACCGAAGCCTTCAAGCATTTTGCCGATCAATAAGGTGGTGAAGTTGCCACCCAGAACACACAGGGCATGATAGCGGGCTTTTTCAAAAGCAAACACGGACGAGAAAGAGTTGGGAAGTCCCGGCAGGGCTTCGCTCAGCTCATCACAGCCGGTCAGGGCAAAGTGAATTTGTTGGTAGGACTTCAGATCATAAAGATCATTTCCGAAGGTCATCAGCGGATGAGCGGCTATCATGCCCTTGAAATAGAGCGCGCCGGAAAAGTGCACCAACACTTTGTCATCAAAAGCTTTGAGATGTTCACTGTAGAAGGCTTCCAGGGCCGAGTCACTGATGGCAACCAGAAGGTGTGTGGCGTTGGTGGCTTTGTTTTGAAAAGCAGATTCGCTTTGGCTGCGATCCCAAGTTGTGAAATTTAAATTGAGCAGTTGGAAATAGTGTGCGAGATGTCGGGCGACACGGCCTGCACCAATAATAAGATAAGAGTAAGATAAAGTCGTTGTCGCATTCATATAGTTCGGTACCTGTCTTTTAAGGGATCAAGTCCTCTGTAATAGTCGCAACCTAACACAATTCTAACAGATAGCAACCAAACAAAGCCTCGGAGTCCGAACTGAGATCAGACGTAAGTCCATGATTTTTGGAGGTTATTGGCGACTGTTTGGTGGCATTTTAAAGTAAATACTTTAAATCAAAGGGCTTTTTGTGATCTGTGGTGATTTAATATATTCTATAATAGATGAATAAATATATTTTTGATATTTTATAGTAGATGTATAGATGTATTTTTAATCTATTATAAGATATAATAAAAACCATGAGAACAAACAAAGCTCTGATCAAAACACAACGACGAAGTTTGGATGAAAAGCTGAAGTCTTTCCGCTCAGCTCGCACGGTCATCAATCCCAAATCGGGTTGGGTGAAGGCCATTCGTGAATCGCTGGGAATGACCTCCCAACAGCTGGCAGAGCGCATGGGCATTCAGCAATCGGGAGTCAGTCTGCTGGAACAGCGGGAAGCCGAAAAGAAAGTGACCCTAGAGACATTGCAAAGAGCCGCGCATGCCATGGGATGTGAGCTGGTGTACGCGCTGGTGCCCAAAGACAGTTTGGAAAAAATGGTGGATGAACAATCCAAATTGGCCGCTGAAAAAATTCTGGGAAAAACTCTGCATACGATGGAGCTTGAGCAGCAGCGTGCAGGCAAAGCTGAAACAGAACTGCACTTCCACGAGCTTGCGACGGAGCTGAAAAACAAACTCGACAACCGCCTGTGGAGGAGGAAGCCATGAGTTTTCAACTGGAATACCCACCTGGGGCGACCCCTTTAAATCCGAATGAGCTGGCAGGCTTGGTGCCGACGTATATTTCCACGCAAAAAGAGCTGAACGCCGTCGAGCAGGACAATATTCTGCGCGGGGAGCAGTGGGCATTCAGTCGCAGAAGAAAGAATGTTCTGACAGAAAAATTTCTGCGTGAACTGCACCGGGAAATGTTCGGGCTGGTATGGAAGTGGGCGGGCACCTATCGCACCTCCAATAAGTCCATCGGTATCGAGTGGTTTCAGATCCCTTCGGAGATCAATAAGCTGATGGGGGATATTCAGTATCAGATCACGCATGAGACTTACCCCATGGATGAGATCGCCGCTCGTTTTCATCATCGCCTGGTTTGGATTCATCCTTTTCCCAATGGTAATGGTCGTTGGGCGCGAGTGATGGCGGATGTGTTGTTGTTTTCGTTGGGACATGAACGGTTCACATGGGGGAGCAATCTGAATATGGGCACCTTGGGAGAGCATGGAGAGGCCCGGGCCCGCTATATTCGCAGCCTGCGCCTGGCGGACAGTCGAAATTACAAGGAACTTTTAGAGTTCGTTCGCTCTTAAAATCTCTTGCGGGAAACTCCCGGGTTGCCGCATTGCGCGGCGCTGGACTCAGCCTGTGAAATGCAGGATGGTCGCACCTATGAAGTACTTATATTGGGTCGGCGCAGTTGCCGTGGTTGCATTGGGTGTGTATTTTTCCATGAACTTTCAGATTCAGGAAAGATCTATTCCGAAAATTAAATTCTCCCAGGTCGACATTCCGGAAAAGTTGGGCAAAGGGGTCTATGAGCGCCTTCGCATGGAGATCAAAAGCTCTCCGGTGGTGTTGTTGGGTGTGACGCCAAATCAAATTGAGGATCTGGAGTTGTGGAGAGGCTTTTTGGAAGCCAATCAGCAACAGGGTTCCAAGTACGACGTGATCGTAGTGGATCCGCAGCTTCCCTTCGTGGAGCTCTTTGCTTCAAATATGCGTCTGGATATCCAAAATGAAATGGATCGCTTTGTTGAGGGCATTAAAAATGCGCAAGCTCAGGGTTTGAGAGTTGCCGCGATAGTTCCTTACATCTATTCTTCGCAACTTGTGAAGAAGGGACCGGCCCTTCGTTTGAAGGAAGAGCACAAAATCGACGTCACCAGTTTTTCTGTGATGAAATTCCCCGTGACGCGCGAGCAGGAAGAAGGTTTCCTGCCCCTGTGTGAACTGGATGCCGGCCGTGATCTTGCGGGAACAGGTCATCTGGGCTGCATGGTTCGTGAGATTGCACGCAAAACGTATCGCAAAAAGTTTGAAGAAAATAAATACTCAGGAATGATGGAACAATCCGGCGCCAAAGACTACATCATCCTGCTAAACCGCAACGCCAGCCCTCGCTAAACCCAAAAGGTGCCTGCTGGGGCACCCTCCACAGGAGGGCCCACCCCAGTTTTTCTGGCTGACATGCGTTTGCTGAAAGGGAAAGAGTATGAAAAAGTTATTGGTTATTTTGAGTCTTTTCGCGGGTTTTTCTGTGGAAGCTCGCAGTGTGATGGAGCAGCCTTGGCAGACAGCTGATGGCAATCAGGTTGTTCGTTTCGTTGAGTTTAATGGCAAGCTGACTTTGAATACGCGCAGCTATTATTCCAACGGTGCTCCTTCGGACTATTTCTTTGAGTTCTATATGCCCGTGCGTGGGGATGTTCGGCCTGGCGAAACCCTGCAGGGGCGTCTGCGCAGTATCGATGGTTACTATGGCTGCGTGTTTGATGAACCCGCACAGGCCAAACTGACCACAGAAGGCACTTTGAAGCTGCATTATCCTCTTTTGACCTTCCATCGTGAAACCAGATCCGTGCGCGACGGAAATGGTGGTTATCATCATCGCCGCTCAATTGATTGGAATGGCTGGGGTTGGGTCGAAAGTGTGTACCACTTTCCGGTTGAAAGATGGCGTGTGATTTCGTCTGAATGTGTGATTGTTCAAAGAAACTGGGTGACCAACGAGTTGTTCCCGGCGGCAGAAATGCCAGTGCCTCGTCCTCAATAAAGGAAAGTCTATGAAGAAGATCGCTGTCATTACCGGGGCAAATCGAGGTTTGGGTCTGGCTTTAAGTGAGGCCATGGCGCAGCGAGGTTTCAAAGTTCTGATGGCGATGAGAAATCCTGACAAAGCCCAAAAGACCTTGAACACTTTGACGATGAAGGGTCTGGATGTGGTTCCGATGAAACTGGATGTTTCGCAGGAAAAAAGCATCCACGACTTTGTGGAGGCGATCAAACGCGAGTACGGTTTTGTCGATGTATTGGTGAATAACGCCGGCATCCTGATAGACAGTGAAGATGGAGGTAATTCCTCGATCTTTAAGACCAAAGCCTCCACTTTGCAAAAAAGCTTTGCCACGAACACGATGGGGCCGTTCCTGTTAACACAGAAGATCTTTCCTTTGATGAAGCAGGAAGGTTATGGTCGTATTGTCAACGTTTCCAGCAATATGGCCCAGTTGTCAGAAAAGCAGAAATCTTCGGCTTCTTATCGTATTTCCAAAACAGCATTGAATATGGTGACCAATCTTTTCGCGTCGGAAGTGCAGGGTGAAGATATCTGTGTGAACTCAGTTTCTCCGGGTTGGGTGCGCACCGACATGGGTGGGCCCAATGCGGATCGTTCTCTCGATCAGGGAATTAAAGGTATCTTATGGGCAGCGACTCTTCCCAAAGGGGGCCCGAACGGCGGCTTCTTCCGCGATGGTGAGCCGCTGAGTTGGTAACTAATATTCGTATTCGCTGCCAAACACGACACCCACACTGGAGCTTTCAATCGTGGTGTTTTCTTTCCCATAATAAAAGCCCATCGCCGAGCGCAAAGCTCGCGTTTTCCAGGAATATCCAACTGACGTGTTAAAGTTCTGCCCAAAGTAAGCGACATCGGCCCCAAAACGATGCGAGAAGCCGCACAGAAGCTGGTGGCCATCCGCTGCGCCATAGCGGTAACCAAAGCTTTGGTTGAAGGTGTAGCGATCCAGGTTGGCGGATTCTTCGACAAAGACGGAATCTGTTAAAAATTCATGATGGCCAATTTTAAAACCATGCCCAACAAGCAGTTTTCCTTCTTCGTTGGTGACGGAGGCTCTGGCCTGGTCATTTTCGCTGACAGTGAAATCCCCCGGGTTTGGTATTCCGTGACTGAAGACCTTCGAAGAGCCTGTATTCTGATTGTATAAAGATAACCCACGTGAGTTGAAGTTCACACCAAAGGTGTAGTGGTCGAACTGAAAATGCGTCGAAAGTCCCAAGGCCACGTTCAGGTTCTTGTATTCGGACTTGGTTTTCGAGACGATGTAAATATTCTGCGAGGGATTGGAGCTTTCACTGACTCCGAAGGTTTTGACCTCTGAATAGCGCGCCAGAAACTGGATGGCTAACGGAATGGATTTGAAGGCCATGGAATAGCCCGACACCATTCGGTTGATATTGGCTTCGGCATCAAACGAGTTTTCGTCCCGGTTGGACTGCCAGGCAAACAGGCCCTGTAGCGTGTTGGCAACGAAGAACTCATGCACAAGGCTGTCGCCCACCACCAAATTACTCAAGTAAGAAGGGGCCAACCCCAGCGAAGACGAAAATGTAGAGCCATCACTTTTGGAGTTGATAGAGCCAATGGAGTTTCCATTCAGGCTGAAGGCATTGTCCTGTCTTTGGCGCAGAAGACTGGGATTGTAATAAGAGGCCGCTTTGGATCTGGTTGTGGCAACACCTGTATTGGCCATCATGCCTTCATAAAGGCCGACGGGCAGGGATTGCGCCAGAGCCGCAGAAGAGACAAAACACAAGGTAAGGAGACAGGATAAAGCTCTCATTGTTATTGTTTTGTCAGGCGAACCTGACCGACCATGGCGTATTCGCCGAGTTTTGTTTGTTCATAAACGTTGCCCACCCAGATCTGGGTGTTTCCATTCAAAGGATAAATCTGAATATAGGCCGCATCAGCGCGGATATTGACGATCAGGGCCTTGCTGCCCGGAACCGTGACATAGTCGCGCAGCGGTCCGCTGGAGGTCTGTGAACGGCTGATGACTTTGCCGTTGTCCTTGTTTGTCAGGATGATCAGGGCGAAGGCGTCTTCTTTGTTTGGATTTCTTAGTCGTACATCCCAGGACATAAGCCAGTCGGATTTGTGTTTTTTACGATCAAAGAATGTGATTTCGCCGGAATAAACCCCCAGGATGAATTCTGAATTTTTGGTAGAGACAGCTGAGCTTTGGCGAAGAGAAGAAAAAAGATCCTTGATCTCCATTTTCTTCAGGTCCTCGAAAGCCTGTCTTTCATCGCGAACTTCCAATAGGGACTTTTCATGAACAATCCATTCGTTGACCTGCTTGGCAGGAGCGATGGGGGGTGCTGACGCCGGAGTCGGTTCTGACGGGAGTGGGCTTGAGGCTTGTGCTGTCGCCACTGTCGGACTTGTTGAAATATTACAGGACCCTTCAAGAGTGTCGGCGCTGGTGGCCTTAAACGCCAGCTTTACGCCCAGATCGGCCAAAAAAACGGTGACGATCTTTCCTAGTATCTCGTCGGCCTTCTGATAGCGTTCTTCCAGTGATTTGAGGTTTTGATACTCTTCGAAATCCTTCTGGGTCAAAGCCACCAGATCGGTACTGATTTTATTTTTCACTTCTTCCAGGTTGGAATTTTGCGGAATTGATTTCTGGCCCGCCTTGTAAGACCCAAACGCCACGCCGAAAAGAACAAGGACAGCAAGAATTGCTTTTGTATTCATGCCTCAATGGTACGTCCCGTGATCTGAAAAAGAAAATAAAAAAGCCATCTCCGAAGAGATGGCTTTGATGCGTCGGTGACTTAACCTTTTAGAAGATCTCGTGCGCCAAGGGACGACGAGGAGCTCGGAAGTATGTGCGCGGAGAAAGATCCAGCAGGTCGCTCAGCTTCTGCATGTAAACGCAGGCATAACGATCCAGTTGATACGCGAAATAACTTTCTTCGTTTCCGGCTCTCATCAACTGACCCCAGTTGCCATTGTACATGGCCTGTTGTTTTTTGATCAGCTGACTGATCTGAGCATCGATTTCCGAGATTGTCTTTTGTAAAGTTTCAATCTGCGGCTCGTTCGCTGGAACTTCCTTTTCGATCTTGCGGGTCATGATGTCGGTCAGTTCATCTTCCAGCGGCTCTTTCTTTTTCATCAGAGCCTCGATTTCCTGATTGATCGGTTCGGCCTTTTTGTTGTTTTCAACTTCAACATCCAGCTCTTCGATCACCATCGCGGTTCTCCAGTTGCAATCCTTCTTCAAGCGAAGGATGTCACCGTAGATATGGTCCCCGACGTAAAGGATGTCATCCCCGTCAAGACCCAGGTCGGAGGTGAACTTCTTGGCGTTACCACCCTGATAGATCCCCGGAGTCAGTTTGCCTTCCATGTTGGTCATGGAACCGTCCACCGGATTTACAATCAGATACTTCTGATTTTCATAGAAGAACTTCGGCTTGGAGGCAAAAGTGATCACGAATTCAAAAAGATCCGCCCAGGACTTGTGTTCCTTCAGGAACGGCTGAATCGCATAATCCAGCAACAGCTTCGTGTAGTGGAAGTCCGAGTTCGTCAGAACGAAGATCTTTTTGCCGTGACGACGGAATTTTTCCAACGTGGCCACCAAAGTGGGGTCCTTGATGATGTAGTGATCCAGGTTCTGTTTCACAACGTCTTTCAAAGAACCATCGCGATGGGCTTCATCCAAAGCATCCAACACGTCATCGGCGATCTGTGCGTATTCAGGATACTTGTTGGTCGTGTCGGTGTCCTTCAATTCCACGATTTGGGCAATCAGGTTCGCCAAAGAGATGGAGAAGGATGTATCCACCGCCAGATAGTCGGAGTTGGATAAATCGATATAAGTGGATTTGTAAAGCTTTTGATGGCTTTTGAAATCCAGTGGCTTCAAACCATGGTAGCTGGCGCGAATGGCCGTGTAGCGATTCAACTTCAGCAGATTTCCCATTTTTCGGTCAATCACCAGGCCACGAATCGCGAAGTTGTAATCGAAAACCAACTTGCGCAAAGTTTCCGGATAACCGCGTTTCACCAGTTTGTCGATCATGGTGGTGTGGGACAGGCGCTCAAAGTTTTCGCTATTATAGCGAACGAGCGTGTGGTCCATGTCCACGCCGATGTAGCGGATTTTTTTCAAATTCAGGGTTCTGTTAACAAATACTTTTCCAGGCATATTTCGTTTCTTATCTTTCAGTAGGGAGCTGGAGGTCATTCCAAAGAAGCATGCCCCCTTGCATATTAAATACTTCTTCAAATCCGTTCATTTTGGCAAAGGCCGTGGCTTTGGCAGAGCGGGCTCCGCTGCGGCAGATAAAGACAACCGTCTTATCCTTCGGCAAAGTGCCCAGTTGCTCAGGGAGAGTGTCCAGAACCATCAAAGAGGAACCAGCAACGTGACCCAATTCACCCACGTATTCTTCGGGTTGACGAACATCAATCATCACCACGTCGTTCTTCTTTTGTAGAAGTTCGGCGGGGCCGATATCGTAAACACCTTCATAATGAGGATTCTCAGTTTTTGAATCGAAGCTGACATATTTCACTGTCATGATTTCCTCCGGCACCAGAGCCAAGACTCTAACCATAACATCTGCCGGAAAAGACAGCAAGAACCAGTCCGGCTCGGCGCAGGGCAGATTTAGGTCCTAAGTGGTTTAGGACCTGAAAATCAATTGGAAGCAGATGGCAGAACCGGGGTGGCCGCAGAAACGCAGCGGAAGCCCAAATGGGCGGCTGAATAAGACGCACTGTTATCCAGATCGACAGAGAAAATCCCTGTTTGCGTGCCGTTGTAGAGACTGCCGCCACGGGTGACCGCTCCGCCAGGAGCGTTGATCCAGGCATGGCCCATTCCACAGAAGTCATTTGAGTTGGGGTCGGAGCACAGCAGGCTGGAAGGTGGGGCGAACAATGTGGTGAAAGAATCAGCCTGTGAGATCAGTTCAGATATGTAGGTGTTCGCAGTGGCAGCCCCTGCAGAGTAGTCGTCCTTGGTCCATTCCCAGGAATTGCCAGCGAAGTCCCAAATGACTTTTCCCGTGGACAACTGGTGAGTGCGACGGTTTTTATGCCATAACGTTGGATTGCACACGGCATCCAGGGCGGCTTGGCTGTCTGGGGTTGAGTCCTCGTCCAAATCCAAGCCAAAGCACGGATGATCGTCGCCCCCCGCGGCCAGCAGCCATCCGAAGTCATCATTAAAGTGCCCACGGTTCAGCGCGCCCGAAGTCACGGCACCGGAGCTCCAATTCGTTGATACAGACGCCAGATTCTGTGCCAGCTGATTCCACTGCGCATTCGAAATCAAATCGTAATCCGCACCCAGTGCTTGGCACGCGGCAATGGCATCACTGCGATTGATGGAACCCCAGGGGCTGCCTCCAGCCTGGGATGTGGCCACGGAGCCGACATCTTTCATTTCATATTTTGCCACACAGAATCCCGGAGGAGGCGATCCGGCTGGCGCGGGAACATAAACATAGTTTTCGGGGCAGGAATAGATGGTTTCTTCGATGACATCATCAGGGTTTTTGCTGCCGTCTTCTTTTTTCAGATCCAGCGTGCAGGCTGATAAAAGCAGAAAGGCAAAGCAGAATGGCAAGACAGGCAGAGTACGTTCAGTCATGGCAAACTCTTCGGAATCTCTTAATAAATATTAAAGAGTGATGTGACGAGAGTTTAGGAGATGTAGGAAAATATTCGCAGGATCGTCTCTGGTTGAAACGATCCTGAAGAAGTTATTGCTTTACCAGATTTGAACGCGTTCTTTTTCCGGCAGAGTCATGGGGTCGCCAGCCTTGCACTGAAAGGTTTCAGCAAACGCCGGCTGCTGCTTGATCTGTTCATTGATGCGCGCCGGACCCGAGGAATGGGGGTCGGTTTTGCGCAGTAAGGCCGCATTGTCGGGGCGGATGACTTCACACCACAGGCGACCATAGGCGACGAAGAAATCTTTCTTGTCTTTTTCAGAACCTTTTCCGTCCGGGAAGGCGGCATTGTAGGCAAAGGTCACGCCCACCAGATCGGCGACATTTTCACCCAGGGTCAGTTTGCCGTCGTGACCTATTCGATTGAATTGATCGATCATTTTTTGCCCGCGCAGGTTGAACTCCATGATGTCTTTGGTGGTCATCCACTGTCGTAGGCGACCTTCGGAGTCGTACCTGGAGCCACTGTCATCAATTCCGTGACCCAGTTCGTGGCCGACGACAGCTCCGACGGCACCGAGATTTTCGATCACGGAACCGTCCTTGTCATAGAAAGGGTACTGCAAGATTCCGATGGGCAGAACGAACTTGTTTTCGTTGGGACTGTAGTAGGCATTCACGGTGAGAGGACTCATCGCCCAGGCATCCAGATTTGCGGGTTCACGCAGGTCCTGCATGGATTTTTCCCAGCGGGCCTGGCGACGCAAGATGCGGTTTTTGATGGCATCTGTTTTTGAATATGTTTTCAACGGCAGGAAATCCCATTCGCGCTCATTGTGAGGCTTGACCAGCTGCAATCGGGCCACTCGAATCTTGGCCAGGGCCTCTTTCTTGGCGTCTTTGGTTAGCCATTTGTTTTTTTCTAATCCTTGCAGAATGCTGGTGCGTACGCGAGAGGCCACCTCATGGACCTTGCTTTCGTCAAAATTAGGAAACACCTGATCTATCAGAGCTGCATCCAGTTCCTTGGAAAACATGCCGCTGACCGCAGAGGTGCAGCGTTCCTGGCGAACGGGTCGGACTGCCGGGCCACCGAAGTATTTTTTTTCAAAATCAAAGAAGGCCTGGAACATTTTTGGATAGCCGTCATCCATCGTGTCCGGCAACGCACGTGTCAGCAACAGATCCTTCCAGACTTGCAAAGGACGTTTGGGAATCTCCGTGTTCAGGAAGTCCAGGGATTCGGGGATCGGTGTGCTGATCAAAAGTGATTCCGGGATATTTTTGAATATCAGATCCAGTTTTAGATTCGGATATTTCTTAGCCAGGTCCTTCTGGGAGGCCACTCGTTTTTCGCTCCAGCGCTGGTGGCGAACGGCGGTGACAGGATAGATTTTGACAAAGTCTTTTTCCAAGGCGATCAGTGCCTGGGCCCGGGTTTTGGCCTCGTCTTTTTTGATTTTCGGATCAATGGTTTGGAAGAACTGAATCAGGATACTTTCATAGTCCTTCATCAAGGCTTCTTGCTCATAGTACTTGTGATCAGGAAGATCCATCAGATTGGCCTGCATCATGGCATCATTCTTCTTTGGATCATCCAGATTGTTTGAGGGCCAAAGGCGAACCAGTCCCTCTTTTCCCTGAGGAAGAAGGGCATGGGCATAGCTCACCAGATCATCGGTGGATTTGATTTTGGCCATTTCTGCCAGAACTGCTTTCACGTTGGCTTTTTCTGCTTTGGCTTTGGCAGAGGAGTTCATGCAGGCCATATAGAAGTCACGTGCTTGTTCGGTGCGGGGGTCCAGATTCTTCTTTTTGGGAAGCTCCTTCATGAACTTCATTTGAATTTCAAGAAGACGCTCGCGGGAATCACTGAAAGCAAAAAGGTGGCGGCTGCGGTCATCGCGCAATTTGAAGGAGCTTTCTGCTTTGGAGCAAACATACTTGTGGAAATCCTCGCAGGGATTGACGTCCGTGTTGACAGGAAACTCCCGCTTGGCCGGGATGACAGAGCTGGGGGCGGTTGTTTTGGGTGTGGCAGCGGCCATCAATGGCACGGTCAACAACGTCGGCAGTAGGAGCTTCATCATCAGTAACAATCCTTTGTTCGTTTTTTCGAGATTCAATCGTACCCGGCAAATAGGGTCATTTAAAGCATTTGATCGGCGGCGTTAAGAAGAACGAAGTTGGCAAGACAAGAGGCCAGATGTAAACCAGACTAAAGGGGGAAAGATGAAACGTTTTCTGATGTTGCTTGTGGCAACGATGGCTCTGACCGCTTGTAAAACTGTTCAAATTGAAAATGGTGAAGTTCCTGATGAATACCTGGCGCGCGCCAAAAAGCTGGAAGGTGTTTATCATGGATCTTTCGAGGGTCGTTCCGGCCAGTTGACCATCACCTTTGAAGGCAATAAGCCGCTGCTTCTGTATAAGGACTCCCGAGGGGAAAGTTTGCTGGCGTCCCAGTGCCAGTCTTCTATCAACAACCTGAAGTGGGCTTACGTCACCCGCAAAGGTGCGGTGGAAAGTGTCGGGTTCTATTTCGATCCGGGTCTTTGCATGATCGATGGACGTGAGGTTCAGTTGTCCTTCAGTAAAGACTATCGCACGATTCGCCTTTCTTTGTTGGAGCGTCGGTACATGGAAAGACGCTGCCGTTGGGAAGGTGGCGGTCCCAACTTCCCGCCAAGAGAAGTCTGTGAGTTTTACCAGAACGATATCAATCTTTACGGTAAGTTCTCTCGCTAATTCGCTTCATGGCAAATCCTTCCGTCGATCTATCACCTGAACAAGCTGCCGCCCTGGATCTTTTAAGATCCGGGGAAAATGTCTTTTTGACCGGTGGGGCGGGCAGTGGAAAAAGTTTTCTGATTCGTCAGTTCATGCGTGAACTGGATGCGAAAGAAATGCCCATTCTGGCCAGCACCGGGGCCGCCGCAGTTCTTTTGGGTGGCCGGACCTTCCACAGCTTTTTTGGCTTGGGTATTATGGAAGGCGGTGCCGATGCGACGTATGAGCGCGCTTCCAAAGATAAACGTCTGATGTCGCGTCTCAGAAAAGTCGAAGGTGTGATCATCGACGAAATTTCCATGATCCCCGGTCAGGCCCTGATGATTGCGGAAGCGCTGGCGCAACGGGCCCGGGAATCCAAACTGCCTTGGGGCGGTATGCGAATCATCACTGTGGGTGATTTTGCACAATTACCTCCCGTCACACAGAGTGGGGCGCGGGACTGGTGTTTTTTAAATGGTGTGTGGGAAGCCAGTGGCTTCCAGACGGCGATTTTGTCCCACAATCAGCGGGTCTCGGAAAATTTGTTTTTAGATGTGCTCAGTGATGTTCGCCATGGGCAGGTCACAGAGCGAGTTCGCGATTTTTTGAATGATCATGTGCAGACTCACGATGAAGACGATCCAGGCACCCGATTATTTCCTCGCAAGATCAACGCCGAAAAGTTCAACGAAAAAAAACTCTACGAAATCGACGAAGAGGAGGTGGTGATCGAATCGGTATACACCGGTTCTGAACGCCACATTCAAATGTTGAAGAAAGCTTCGCCCATCGCGGAAAAGCTGATTCTGAAAATTGGTTGCCAGGTGATGTTCCTGCAAAACGATCCGCAACGCCGTTGGGTGAATGGCACCCGCGGGACGGTGACCGATATCACGTCTGATCAAGTCACGGTTCGCAAAGAGCGTGGTCGCGAAGTGCAGGTGTCCAAGTCATCTTTTGCTTTGCAGGACGCCGAAGGCATGGTTATGGCCCAGGTGGAGCAGTTCCCGCTGACTTTGGCCTACGCCACGACCATCCATAAAAGCCAAGGAGCGACGCTGGATGATTTGTGGTGTGATCTCAGTCAACTGTGGGAACCGGGTCAGGCCTACGTGGCGCTCAGTCGCCTGCGCAGCGCCGAGGGGCTTCATCTGATTGGTTGGAATCCACGATCCATCATCGTGGACCCGAAAGTTTTGCAGTTCTATAAGCAGTTTGAAGGTTTGTAATGCGTTTATTAAGTGCAGTTCTTGTGACCGTGTTTTCCTCTGTGTCGTATGCTATTTATTTTCCTTTGCCAGCGGGGCATCGAGAAGCCTTTATGGGTAATGCGGGCGGAGCAATGGAGTCTTCGCCAGGAAATGCCTTGTACAACCCTGCGGGTCTGGGGTTTCGAGCAACGAACAAGCTGTCCCTTTCCGTCAGTGGCACCGCCTTAACTCAGCATGAAATGAAAAGTGGTAAAAGCGATTTGAGTCCAGGGGACTATTCCGTGCGACCGTTGATGGCGTCGGGCATCTATCCGACCTCATGGGGAACGGGTGCTGTTTTTGTGGCAAGTCCGATGATGCTAAGTCTTAATGGCTTGCTGAGGGCTCCAAGTGGCGCCTATGACGTGTCCTCTTTAACCAGTTTGGACAGCCAGGTCTTGAAGGTGGGGGCGGCCTTTGGCTCCTCCCGAAGCGAGAATTTTGCCTGGGGAATTTCTTCAGGTTTGCAGCTGGGAAACTCTCGATCTCACTCCTATACCAAACTGCGCACCGGGGGAAACCTTTATGCGACGATGTTCACGGAAACGGAAAGTAGAATAAAAGGAGTTTTTGTTTTACCTGGCCTGCAGTTTAAACCTGTCGCTCAGTGGACGGTCGGACTTTCCGCGCAGCTTATGCCGGTTTTGTTGGAGTCCACGGCTGTGGACTATACAGCGGTGCATGCCGTGGCAACGCCAAATACGGTGAATGAAGAAACCGTGTCCTACCAACCAGTCGGGGATTCTCCATACTACGTGCGTTTGGCCAATGGATTTAATTTGCTGGCAGGAAATGATGTTTTTATTGATGTCACCTACACTTCAGAATCGACGACGAAGGACGCCGACGGGCAGGTGGAAAGTGACGAGGCCTTTTTTGTCTATTCTGTTGGATGGAGAAATAAGAGTTTTGAATCCTGGCAGCCAATGGCGGGTTACAGTCATTCTGCGACCGGCAATGTGACCAACCACTTAAGCAGCGCCGGAGTGGCGTTTGTGCGTGGACGAAGTGAGTTGATTTTAGGTGGCTACTATATGACGTCTGTCCCTAAGGAAGCCAATAACACTTTGGACTATTCAAGTTACGGATTTATGTTTTCCAGTAATGTGGCTTATTAAAGTATCCACATCAGATCGCGCAACATCCCGATCACCAGTATAATCAGCAATGTTTGTACGACCAGCGCCACATAGAACCAGGGCGATAGTTTTTTCTGCGGGGCTTTTTCCACGGCAGTCCTCATAGTTGTAGGTTACGAGTGGCTGATGTTGATACTGGAAACCACGACATGTTTAGTATCGGTTGTTTTTGAAAATGTGAATATCCCCTACATAGATGATCCTGCATTATGAATGAAGTGTAATAAAAGATGTCTAAATATTTGATATTCCTAAATTTAATCATGCTTGAATAAGCTTAAAAATAGGGCTACTGTCAGCACCATCAAAGTAAATATGGAGGACTCATGGCTCAGATCACAGAGCAAAATCCTGTAGGACTTAACGGGGTGGATTTCATCGAATATTCCGGCCCTGACGCTCATTTCTTCGAACAAGTTTTCAAGCGTTATGCTTTTAAAGAGGTGGGCCAGGTTCATGGCAAAAACATCAAGCTTTTCCGTCAAGGTGACATCAACTTCATCTTGAACTGTGAGCCTCAAACTTTCGCAACTGACTTTGCCAAACTTCATGGCCCCTGCGTTTGCGCGACAGGTTTCCGTGTTGTGGACGCTGAGCATGCTTTCAAAACAGCTGTGGCTCGCGGGGCGCGCCCTTACGAAGGCAACGATCATCAAAAAGGGGCAACACCTTTTCCGGCGATCTATGGCATTGGGGATTCTTTGATCTATTTCATGGACCAAAAGAATCAGGATAAACTTTATAACGAAATCTTCCAGGTGAAGCCGGAAGACAAAGCGCCTGCGGGCGTGGGTTTCACTGTCGTGGATCACTTCACGAACAATGTGCCTAAAGGTGAGATGAACAAGTGGCAAAAGTTCTATGAAGATGTTTTCGGCTTCTATGAAGCAAAATTCTTCGATATCCGCGGTAGTAAGACGGGCCTTTTGTCCCGCGCGATGAGATCTCCATGTGGCAAGTTCTCGGTACCTATCAATGAGCCGACAGAAGACAAGTCCCAGATTCAGGAATATCTGGATGAATATAAAGGTTCCGGTATCCAGCACATCGCTTTGCTGACGAACGATATCAATTATTCTTTGGAATCCTTGAAAAACAGTGACATTCAGTTCCTGACACCGCCTCCGCACGCTTACTATGAAATGATTCCAGAGCGTGTGCCAGGTGTGACCGAAGATATTTCCCGTTTGGAAAAGAATGCGATTCTGGTGGACGGGGATAAAGAAGGCCGTTACCTGCTTCAGATTTTCACCAAAAATACTTTTGGTCCGATCTTCTACGAATTGATTCAGCGTAAGGGCCATGATGGTTTTGGTGATGGAAACTTCCAGGCCCTGTTCGATGCGATAGAGCGTGACCAGCGCGAACGCGGTTATTTGACGTAGGTGATTTATGGATATGATTCGCTCTGTTCCTGTTCCGGCTTTGGGTACCAAGCTTTCGGCTGAAGAGGCCGTGAGGCTGGCTATCAGTGAGGCCTACAAAGGAGCCACGCGAGTCAGTCCGAATCCTTTGGTGGGGGCCGTGATTCTGGATGCTCAAGGCGGCTTTTTGTCGGCCGGGTATCATGAATTTTACGGCGGCCCTCATGCCGAAGTGAATGCACTGAAAGATCTGAAGCCCGAACAACTTCAAGGGGCTCACGCTTTTGTCACTCTAGAGCCCTGCGCCCATGAAGGAAAGACTCCCTCCTGCGCGAAGATGATGGCAAAGCTGCCGTTAAAGAAAGTGACTTTCGGTTTGATTGACCCCAACCCGTTGGTGGCAGGTCAAGGGGCCGAAATTCTTCGTCAGGCGGGTATCGAGGCGGAGGTGTTCTCTTCTGCAGACCCTGCCTTGGATGCAAAGCTGAAGCTGGCGTTGGAAGAAGTTTGTGAAGCTTTCTTGTGGAACTTCCGACAGAAGAAAGTTTTTGTGTCTTTGAAGATGGCCTCCAGTCTGGACGGTCAGGTGGCCTTGAAATCAGGTGAAAGCCAGTGGATCACAGGTCCTGAATCCCGTGAATATGTTCACTATATCCGAGCCTGCCATGACGCCATTTTGGTCGGTAAGGGCACCATTGAATTCGACAACCCGTCTTTGAACATTCGGCATCCCACGATCAGCAAAAAGAACAAAGTTGTGGTGATCGACGGAGAGGCCGAGTTGCTGGGGAAGTTTGCGCACCTGAAGTTGGCGGATGTCCATGATCCGGCCGATGTTTTCTGGTGTGTGGCCGAAGAGCTTCAGGAGAAAGTCGAAGCTCTTCTCCAGTCCTTGGTAAGAGCCCCTCAGATTGTCTATGTGAAAACTCGTGTTGGCGGGGATCTGGATTTGCAGGATCTGCTGGCGAAGCTTTATTCAAAAGGCATCCGGTCTGTGATGGTGGAAGGTGGTGCCTTTACGGCAAGCTCCTTTATCAAAGAAGCCCTGGTGAATCGTATCTATATGTTCCAGGCGCCGATCATCATGGGTTCGGGCGGGGCGCGTTCGTGGACGGAAACTATCCGGATCAGCGCCATGGCGGACAAACTACAGATTCGCAACCCTCGTTATCTGACTTTCGGTAACGATTTCATGATTACGGGGACCTTTTAAACCCTTCCGTACTTTTAATAGTGCAACCTCTACAAAGATGCTAAAACGATTCCTATTGGAAATCGGCTGCTTATTCGGGGGAGTGATGGAGCAAAATGCGCAGAAACTGGACTATCGTTGGGTTCGCTCTGACAAAGGGGCGTTAGCTGGCGTTTGTAAGGGTTTGGGCGATGCTTTAGGTATCGAGACTTGGATACTGCGCGTCATTTGGTTGATTGCAGTTCTCTGGTTCGGCACTGGGATCTTGTTTTATTTGATCCTGGCGATCTGTTTGCCCCGCGTCGACAGACTGGACCAAGCTCTAGATAGAAAGCTCCTTGGAGTCTGTGCTAGAATAGCTAAACGATACCAGATTGAGGTGGGGATCGTAAGAACGGGATTTGTTCTGTTTTTACTGGTCACCTTCGGAGCCGCGATTCTGGGATACGGCCTTTGTTACTTCTTAATTCCCAAGGCCGATGAATCCGCAAGTCGCTCAAAGAGCGCAGGAGTATTTTAATATATATGGGTGATGACAGTAGTAGGTCGATCGTAAAATCCCTTAAAAACGAATGGTCTTTGTTTTTGGAGGCTTTCCAAGGCGAAGACAATGAAGCAGAAACAAAATCAAAAGACTCACAAGATGCGTTCGCCAGCGGGCAGTTGGAAGTTCTGGATCTGGATCAGATCCGGGAAATGACCAAAGCCTTGGTGGAGGATCGCAAAAAACTCAATCAAAAGCTTGAATCCCTGTCCAAAGAGATTGATTTGAACTCAGCCAAACTGGAAAGTCTGCGTTTGGTGGGTGGTCCAGAGGACGAAACCATGAATCGTATCAACGAACTTCATGATCTGGGGCAAAGCATGGCTCAAGCCCTGCAAAAGTTGGATAAGAAACTAAGATCCATCCGGGAACAGGAAGATCGATTGAATGAGGAGCTTCTGACATCCTAATGGGATGGTGGGGGCTTCTTCCTTTGGTGGCGATGGCGGACTTTGCTTTTACGGGCAAGGTCCTGAGCCTGCAAAAGAATCCATTGAAAAACAACTATCTGGTGACGATGGCCACGATATCGACCCCTTTGGAGGTTGATAAAGGGGCGGACTATCGTTGTCTGCAAAAAGCCTTAAAGTCGCAAGAGGTTGTGGAATTCACGTTTGATGCAAAGTTGATGAAGATCCGCTCGTGCAAAACCCCCTAGGCATTTGATAAAGACCCGTATTTGGATTTGGACCTTTTTGAACAGCCTATTGGTTTGGAGTGCGCTTCTGGAACTCTTTCCATTCACGCAATTTACGAATGCTTTGTTGAAGGACGGTTTCCAGAATAACCAATTCCTTCTTCGTCGGTGTGTTTTGTAAAAGCATGCGGCGAAGAACTGTAAAGACGTTGATCTTTCTTTGGCGAGTCAGATCAAAGCCCATTTCTTCCAGCCAGGTTTTGAGTGTCTGTTCGGGATTGATGCCTTCAATGCCCTGAGGAACCCGGCGAACTTTACCGCCATCCAGCTTGGTGCGGTTGCCGCCCCATGCTCGACGCAGCCCGAACATCCCCAGCAGAGTGGCTTGAGCCAGATTCAAACTCCAGTTTTCACCAAACGTCGGAATGCAGGCGCAGAAGTTGGCCAGTTCCAGATCTTCTCCGGCAAGGCCCCAGTCTTCCGGTCCGAAAATTAGGTGCACAACGTAGGGAACATCACTTGAAATTTGGAATTGCGGGGACTTGGTGGCGATGTCGTGAAAGACCTCTTCCATGTCACGGACCTGACGACCTTTGCCATCACGAGCGGTGAAGGCGACCTTGATGCTTTCTGGCTCTTTGGCCAAGAAATCGTCCCAGGAGCTGTACACCGTGCGGTTTTGCAAACCTGTTTGTCCGGTTGCGGCCGCCTGTTGTGCTTCATAGGTCAGTTCGCATTTGGGGTCGATCAGAATCAACTTTTCAACACCCATGTTGCTCATGGCTCTGGAGGTGGCGCCAACATTGCGCTCATAGATTGTGCGAACCAGAACAATGCGAACTTCAAAAGGACGTTTCATCTAAAGGGCTCCCGCCAGTACCAGCCCGTCGGCGATCAGACCGCTTGTTTTCTCATCTTTGGAGGCAAGCTGGGACAGATCTTTTTCAAGCTGGGTTTTGAGTGAAGACTGTGGAGCTCGTGCCAACACCAGCTCCAGAGCTTCCAAATACAACAACCAGTCTTGCGGAGCCACTGTTTTGTGTTCGGTCAGAAGCTTTTCCAAGGTTGTCGTCAAAGCCTCGCCCTGAAGTTTGTCTTCGCGAGCCTTTCTCAAAGCTGCATACAGACCCTGACGTTTTAGTTCAAGGTCCGAGTACTTGGGAGCGGGCACACGTTTGGCGACAAAATCCGTGGTTTCGCCATAGGCTTCGCGATCGGCCGGACCACCAAAGACTGACACCACGCTGGAACCCACGGCCATGTCAAAGGTGCCCCATTCAGGAGCAAACAAAACACGGTCCTGCAATTGGGCCGAAGCCTGAGTCAGGCTGATAAGAAGAGTCTTGTCATCACGAGTGATGCGGGACTGAACCTCGCCCGTCACCACCACACCGGAAGTGAATTCCAGGTGCACGGTTTTTCCGGGGGCCACATTCAAAGACAACCATTCAGCGTCAGTGAAAGTGGACGGACATTGGCCCGGATGAGACTTCAGGAAGCCGATGGGAGTTCCAAATCCATGCGCATGATAATTCTTGTCATGTCCGGAAAGTTCCGCATCCTGATAAGACAGTTGTGAAGGTCCTTGCAGGCGAAGATAGGCAACGCTTCCGGCAGAATCTGTGATGGCTTCAACGATTTGACCTGAAATCTGAATACCTGAATTAAGTTCCGCCGTATTGACGGATTCAGCCTGGATGGCTTTGTTCAGACCTTTGAGGCCTCCAACACGGAAGGCCATCTGATCAGCCATTTCATCCAGGACTTGCACCAAGTTTTTGAAATCGGTTGCCACAAACAATTGTGGTTGCGGCTCTGTGATGTCGTAGCTGGTCTTGATGCAGTCCACGGTCAGAGGGATTTTCTTAACTTTGGCACTGAGGCACCATTTCGATTCACCGACACTGGAAAGCAGGCCGGCACCAAAGATTTTGGGATTGTTCAGGTCCCCAATCAGGCCGTACTCTGCCGTCCACCAGTTCATGCGTGAAAGCTCAGATGCTTCGGAAATATGGGAAATACTTTTCCCCACTTTTTCCAGCCGCTCTTCCGCGGCTTTGACCTGCTCTGGTGTTGAGGCTGGATTTTCTTTGATATCGGAAAGATCACGGATGGCTTCGTAAAGATCCAGATCCTCTTTGCTGATGATAGCCTTTTTGGCCACCTGTGCATATCTGCGAAGGTAATCAGAAAACTCCGGATGAATCAGAATCGGCGCATGTCCTGCAGCCTCGTGAACAATGTCCGGGGCCGGCGTGTACAGCAAATGATCCAGCGTGCGCATGTCAGAGGCGATCGGTAGAACTCCCAAAGACTGCAGTTCCATGAAAGCGGCCGGCGGAATGAAGCCGCTCACTGGAAGAGCTCTCCAGCCGAATTCTTGTAATTTTTTGCTGACGTCTTCAATGCGTGGAATGCGTTCGATGTCGATCCCGGTTTTTGCCAGCCCTTCCACATAACATTCATGTGCGTGCTTGGATAAGAAGGCTTTGAGCTGGCGCAGAATATAGCGCCACACGGCCTGATCAATGGCCGTGTATTTTTCGTAGTTTTGTTCTACGACGTATTTTCTTAAGTGTGGCGGTAGAAAGTCCGTCTCCATGAATATTTACGCTCTCTTAAATGTCTTTGTCGTCTTTGGAAAGATAGTTCTGAACATAGTCGGCCACGGCTTTTTCCAAAGGCCATTTCGCGGGACTCATCCCCGCGGCCAGCCACTTGTCAGTTTTGGCTTCCGTGAAATACTGGTATTGACCGCGAATATTTTCCGGCATTTCCAGCCAGTTGATTTTCATGTCCTTACCCATGGCCTTAAACACGCTTCCCGCCAGATCCAGCCAGGTGCGCGGTTTTCCGAAGCCCATGTTGTAAACGCCATTGGCAGGTTTTTTATCCATCAGCTCGGCCATCCAGCCGGTGACATCTTTGACATAGACGAAGTCACGCATGAATTCGCCGTCTTTGTACTTGGGATCAGCGGATTTGAACAAACCCAATGCGCCGGTGTCTTTGATCTGATTGTAAGCTTTGAACGCCACGCTGGACATCGGACCTTTGTGGTACTCATTCGGACCAAACACGTTGAAGAATTTCAAACCATACCAGTGTGGCGGAGTTTTAGTCTGTTTCACCGCCCAACGGTCAAACAGAACTTTGGATTCGCCGTACAAGTTCAGTGGACGAAGTTTTTCCGGGTCGGTGGTGTCGTCAAAGCCCAACTCGCCCGCCCCATAGGTTGCCGCACTGGAAGCATAGATCATGGATTTGCCATGCTCGGCACACCATTCAAAGATTCTTTGCGTGTAGTGGGTGTTGTTTTCCCATAGGAAGTCCTTGTTGGTTTCAGTTGTGGAAGAACAGGCACCCATGTGAATGATCCAAGTGACTTTCTTTTTGGCTTCATCGGTTTCAAGAAAAGGCCAAAGCTCATCCTTTAGCAGGAATTTGGAAATCTTTTGTTTACGAAGAAGGTTGCGTTCGCCCAGACCCACAGAGTCCACGGCGATCACATCGTTGAACCCCTTTTGGTTGAGTTCCCACACCATCACACTGCCAATAAAACCGTTTGCACCTGTTACGATAATCATAGTGATTTTAAGGTATTACAGGCTCTGGGAAAGCTCAAGGCCGGGGGCGTTGTTTAGGGCCTTGGCGAATAGGAAAAAACTTCCAAAATACACCGCCGAAGTGCAACCAATTCGATCTGAGCGGGCATGGCCGTTGCTCTAGGAAAGCCGTCGGGTCGGAGGCTTTGAGTGCTCAGTTCAGCAAGGTTCTTTACAATCTCACTTTCTGTATTGGTTCTCGGGGCCAGCCTGTATTTATGGCGTGTCTCTGGCACGGAAGGCCGCGGGATTAAAACCACAGAAGACTATTGGGCAGAGACGGGGCTGGGGCCGGCGGCTCTGGAGGATCTTTTGCAGGATCAGACCTGCAGCAGCTCGCAGCGCTACTTCCTGGCGTGTGCCAATTCCATTTTGACCGTTGCCAATCGCTTCAACCTCAGTCTTGGATTGAATGGCAAACTTGTGCCTGTTCACGAGTCATTGTCCGCCGACATGAGCTCTGAGAAGAAGCAACTGGAGCCTTGGCAGAAGTTCTTTGCCGAGAATACAGACAAGGCCGTGAAGATTTCTTTCCTGAAGGTGTGGAATGAGCTGCAGGAAGAGTACATACCTGAATCTCAGCGTGCGATGATGATCGGGCTGGGGTTGAATGGGTTTATCTCTGTTTTCCGCGATCCTCATACCTACTTCATGCCGGTGTCCCAGTTCCAAGAAGTGATTTCCCGTGCGGACAGTCGCTCTGTCAGTCTGGGGATCTCTCTGGGCACGGCCCATGGGAAATATGTCATTCGTAAGCTGACTGAAGGCAGTCCGGCCAAGCTGGCGGGCTTGCAAAAGGGCGATGTTCTGTTGTCGATAAATGGCACTGAAGTGAAGGGCCTTTTGCAGGCACGTGTGTCGGAACTTCTAAAAGGCGAAGTTGGAGAGATCGTTAAGATCCGCGTTTTGCGGGATGGTGAAGAACTCAAGTTCCGTCTGCGCCGTCAGGAGATCACTATTGCCACGGTTTCAACCCGTGTGATTGAAGGCATTAAGCCCATTGCAGTGATCGGCATCAACAAGTTCGCCCGCGGGGCCTGCGAAAAAGTGAAAGGGTCGCTGGATATTTTAAAGAAATCCCACGTTCGTGGTTTGTTGTTGGATTTGCGCGACAACCCGGGTGGTCAGATGGAAGAAGCCGCATGCATTGCCAGCTTGTTTGTCGGACCGGATGAAAAAATCTTTGAAGTTCGTTACCTGGATCCCAGCAAAAAGGCAGAAGAATTTTATGGTGGCGAGGAAAAACGATTTGATCTGCCGATGGCGGTTTTGATCAACGCGGCTTCAGCCAGTGCTTCTGAGATCGTGGCGGGCGCCTTGCGTGATCTGAATCGGGCGGTGCTGGTGGGTGAACGCACCTTCGGCAAGGGCTCGTTCCAGGAAGGTGAGTACTGGTCTCAGAACAAAAAGATCGCCTTGTTTGAAACTAAGGGCTTCTATTATCTGCCTTCGGGCAGATCCCCGCAGATGAAGGGCCTTGAGCCTGACGTGGCGGTGAATTTTGAGGAGATCTCTGTGGTGCGTGAGGCGGAACAGTTCATTCATCCGCTGCGTGCACCGGAACGACAGATTCGTATGCTGGGGAAAGCTTTCGCCACTGGGGACTGTCTGGAGATGGAGGACGCATTGTCTTCTGAAGATATGCAAATGACAAAAGCACGACAGATTTTATTTTGCACAAAAGCGGTCGCTAGGGCAGGGCTATGATCACGACAAACCTTTTTAAGCATAAGTTTATTCCCGCAAAAAAGAAGTCAGACTTTCTGATGATTGTTCTGCATGGTCGCGGGGACAGCATTCGTCCGTTCTTTTCTTTTGATGAAGAACTGAATCTGCCAGAGATGAACTATCTGTTGCTGAATGCTCCCAGAAAGTTCCTGGATGGCTATACCTGGTATGGTGAGCCTCCCTTCCAGGGCCATGGGGTGATGAAGATTCGGGAAAAGCTTTTTGATCTGCTCAACGATCTGGAAAACCAGGGTTGGGACAGTCGTAAGATCTTCCTGTTTGGCTTTTCTCAAGGGTGCCTGATCAGTGCCGATGTCGGCTTGAACTATCCCAAAAAGCTGGGGGGTATTGTCGGCATCAGTGGCTACTTCAATTTCTATCCGCGCTGGCGTAATAATCTGTCCTTAGAGGCCAAGCAGACTCCGTGGTTGTTTACGCACGGTTATCAGGACGACATTCTGCCATTGGAAGAAACCAAATTTGGAGTGGAGAAGTTGAAAGACGCCGGGCTCAAGGTCCAGTGGGTTGAGATGGAAAAAGATCACACTTTGAAAGAAGAAGAGTATCCCATAATAAGACGCTGGGTTCGTGACCAACTTTCTGACCTCAGAAAAAATTAGATCCTTATGATGGCCGTCATGTAGTCCCCCATCCACCCCTCCGATGAGTTAGATGTTACAGAGATTTAACAAACCGGACCAAGGGGAAAAAGATGTCTGATTCATTCTTTAAGTGGGATCAAAGTCGACTGACGACTCATGTGGATGCCATGGACAATGAGCACAAAAAACTGATTGAAATCATGAACAAGCTTTACGATCGCAACGAAAACAAAGCGGGCAAGGCTGAGCTTGCGGCGATTGTGCGTGAGCTTGCCAGTTGGACGGTGACTCACTTTGAACACGAGGAAAAGTTTTTCGATACACTTCCGTATTCTCATGCGACTGTTCATAAAAAAATCCACCGGGATCTGATCGAGCGACTGAAAGGCCATCAGGCAGAGTTTGAAAAGACGGGCACCTTGTCTCAAGCCTTCTTTCAGTTCCTAAAGACCTGGCTGACCGCTCATATTATGGGTATTGACACCAAGTACGGCGAAATTGCAGCCAAGAAGTCGGCCTAAAGAATGTGAAATGCACCTCAAGAGGGTGCATTTCCTGTTTTAGAATCCGCCTTTTTCCAGCAGACTGACCAAGGAATTTGCCTGGGGTTTGATGGGAAGTTCCAGATGATAGATCAAACCTCCTCCGCCGGCTTGAGGGACACTTTCGTACTTGTCGTTGGTGATTCTTCCGACAAGTGCCTTTTGTGTGCCCTCCGGAGAGATGATTTCAATCTCCTCCCCGGGGCGCAGGCGGTGCCGAGCCTCAATCTTTACAAATCCCGGCTGATCTGAATCGCCAATCACGACACCTGCAAATTTCTGACTGTAGTTTCTGGAGGTTGAGTGGCGGTATTCCTGGGCATGATGGCTGAGGTTTCCAGCCACAAAACCTTTGTGGTAGCCACGGTTGGCGATCTTATCCAGTTCCAACAGCAAACTGCGATCAAACTCTTTACCCGCCATCATATCATCAATGGCTTTACGGTAAATGCGTGAAACCATCGCAGCATAGTAGATGGATTTTGTACGTCCCTCGACTTTGAAGGAACACACCCCGGCGTCGCGCAGTTCGCGCAGATGCTCGATCACGCACAAATCCTTGGCGTTCATGATATAGGTGCCGTTTTCGTCTTCATCGATCTGGTAGAACTGGCCTTTGTTGCGCAAGTCCTCCAAATAGAACTCCTCTTCTTTGCTGGTGTCGGCTTTGTAGATATTGTAGCCATAACGGCAGCTATTGTCGCAAACCCCCTGATTGGCATCTCGATAACTCATGTAGTGTGACAGAAGGCATCGGCCTGAGTAGGCGATGCAGATCGAGCCGTGCACGAAGGCTTCCAGCTCGATGTCGGGCACACGCTCGTGGATCTCTTTGATTTCCTCCAGGCGCAGTTCGCGGCTTAGGATGATGCGGGTGGCACCCTGTTGCTGCCAGAACTTCACGCTTTGCCAGTTCATGCAATTGGATTGAACGCTCAGGTGGATGTTGACGTCGGGATCCACTTCTTTGGCGATCATCATCAGGCCGGGGTCGCTCATGATGAAGGCATCCGGTTTCAGATTCACCCATTTTTTGAAGTTTTCGCGGAAGGATTTCAGCTTCAGATTTCGGGCAAAAATATTGGCCGTGACATAGATCTGTTTTCCATTCTCGCGAGCGAATTGAATTCCTTTTTCCAGATCCTCAAAGGTCATTTCATTTTCGCGGGCGCGCAGACTAAAAAGCGGGACTCCGACGTAAACTGCGTCGGCACCGAAGTTGTAAGCGTACTTTAGCTTTTCAAGAGAGCCTGCTGGCATTAGAAGTTCCGGACTCATTTCAACCCCTTTTGGTATTGATTCGAGGGGAGGTTCTAATCCTTTCGCAGCGTGAACTCAACGGAGGGGATGAAAAATACAACCCTGGGGTTGAGGACCGGGCTTTGCAGCCAGGTCCTTTTTTCTTAGATGGATTCCTTGTGCTCTTCCACCAGACTTAAAAGTTTGGCGTAAAGATCCATTTTGACTGCGGGGGTGGCCAGTTGGTCACGATAGAATCGGCTGACCGGAATCTCGGGCATGCCGTTTTGCTCATAAACCAGCTTGTCGACGATTTTCTGAATCTGCTCCATCGGAAGACCTTTTTTCTTTTCGGTGATGATTTCCTCAACCATCTCAATCAGGGCATTTCCGGTGATGCGTTTATCAGAATTCAGTTTTTCGGCTCGTTCGCAGATTCCTTTTAGGATATGTTCCGGTTTGTTGCGACCAGCGGCGGTTTCCACCAGTTCGCGATAGACACGTTGGAAGGCCTCGATATGACGGCGCTGCTTTTCGCCCATGCGAGCGTCGCGGGATTTGGCGAAACCTGAAAGCACGGTCTTAAAGAAAGTGTTTTCCGTCATCCAGCGTTTTTCAAAAGGAAGCGGGCTTTCCATCAGGAAGCGCGGATAGTCCTTCATCAGGGTGCGCATGTTGTAAAGAGCCGGATGATTGACACCATCGGCGACTTTTTCGGTGTTGCCGCTGACTTTGGCTCTTTCAAAGAACGAGAATTCTTTATCGAAACGCTCGAACAAACCGTCTTTGGCCATGATATGACTGCGCTGGGTTTCGTTGAATCCCATACGATATAACAGACGTTCAGCGCGCTTCTGATCAAAGACCCTGTTGAAGTTCAGCACTGCTGAATGCTGGGCGAAATCTCGCAAAGGTTTTTTCTTTTTTGTCTTCAGATAGTCGGCCATTTGAGCAAAGACCTGCACAATCAGACGGGCCTTTTGTTTTTGTTCGTTCAGATTGGTTGAGAATCTTTCCACATCGTCGTAGCGGTATTTATCGTGGCGGATTCCAAATTGGCGAACACTGCCATAATCGATGATACCGGCATCGGCCAACACATTGTCGCCGTCCCAGTCCAGCCATGCGAAGATATAGTCCGTATCCAGAATAGCTGTGAATTCACCGAAGGATTTGGAAATCTCGATCAGCATTTCATCGTATCTTCCCGAACCTTTTGCCTTGATGTCCCAGACTTTGTTATCAATCTGTCGATCAATCATATAGTCGGTTGCCGCTTTCAGGTTGTCCCAGCGCTCCTGCTTCAGATATAGGAACAAGTGCGCCGGACGGATCAGATTTCGCGCAGCGCGAACACCTATGCCGTAGCCTTTTCCAAGATCAATCACACACAGCATGCGCTCTGTGCCGATGCCTTGCAGGTGCATGACTTCAGCCAGGATGGAGGCACCTAAAAGCTCGTCGATTTCAGCCAGGCCGCAGCCATAGCCAAACTCGGTGCCACCGGTTTTCAAAGGTTTCTGGGCCTGAACTGCTCCAGGGGCAAGACAGGTCACGCCCGTGCCACGGCTGGATACATCCCAAGTGGTGCCGCGGTGATAGACAGTTCCGTTCCAGATGCCGCGGCCATCGCCGGATGTTTTACCCTGCTTGTTGCTGTGTTGCAGTTGCAGATAGCGGGTGGCCATGTATTTGTGAGGACGAATGGTGGCGGGATCAATGCGACGCTGAGTAAGTTCGTCGTATTCGTTGATGATCTGCAAAGAGAAAGTTTCTATGAGTTTTTGTTGCAGCTCTTCGCTCATCTGATGGGGGTGATCAGGTGGGATCAGTCCCATTTCTTTTGCGAGTATGAAGTTGAAGTAAGCGACCTTGCCCGTGTTGAGTTCTCGAACCCTGTAGGAAACAAACCCGTCTTTGACTGCATCCATCCAAGGATGCACACCATTGAGTTGATCGAAAGACGAATAGAAGTTCGTCAGTTGCTGTAACTTTCGAGTGCCACTATGTTTCATCGTCATGTTGCTTCCACCATCCTTGTAGAAAAATGAGACACTCTTCATATCGGCAAGACTGGCCTGCACTTTAATATTAAGCCCTAAAAAAGTTCTTCCGAATACTAGACTGGACATAATAAGGGGAAACAATGAAGACATCTGGCTTTTTACTTCTGGTGCTGATCTCAACAACTTCGTTTGCCTTCAAAGGGTCACCCCCTGGAAAACTTCTGCGCCCGCAGTTCACGGCGGCTCCGGCCTGTGGCAGCCGACCCGAGTTTCTGACTGAGCTTCGCAGCGAGCTTGTAGGCTCCCTGAAACGCTTGCCAGAAACGGTTTTGGTGGCGCGTGATGTGGAATACTATGTGGAAAGCACCTCTGGCGCGGAAAAGACTCGTTTGCATGGCTATCAGTCCTTTTTAAAGAGCTCCAGTGCCGCGCAAATCCTTTGTGGTAATGTTTCTCAGGACCTTGGCCAGAGGTTTTCTTTATTGGCACCGACCTTGATCGACACGCATAAAAAACATCGCGTCGGTCAGAGTCTTTGGCAGTTTCAGCTGCTGACAGAAGCACAGCGCTTTTCCTTCTGGAACCTGAAGAGTGCAGCGGTGCCTCAGGGGGAAAATCTGGAAGAGTGGCTGGAAGCCAGCGGTGCGCAGTACAAGATCTATCAAAGATCTCACTCCGAGTTTGAACTGATGCTGGTGAAGAAAGAGGGAGGCACGTCCCAGTATTTGTCAGTTCGCTACGATGCTGTGCCGTTCAGGCCTTAAGTCGATCATAACCTGCGGCGGAAATAGCCGGGGTACTCCAGCACCAGACAATCTTTATCCACCTTGAGGTCCGCACTAAAGTGGACCTCTTTTGTTTTTGCGTCGATGGATTCAAAGCGATAGATGCTTTGTTCGGCACCCACCTGAAGCTCTGTGTAGCGTTGTGTGGCGATCTTTGTTTTAAACTGAAGAGCATCCACCCAGGTGACCTCCAGCTCGTAAACCTGCAGGAACTGCGAGCGCATCCATTGAATCGGCAGGGTGTTGGTGAAGGGGGAGGGATAGATGTCGACGAATAGAGATTCAATCAGGTCCGAGGTGCCAACCTTCTTGGTGGGATCTGTCAGGGAATGAACGTGATAGTTTTGCACGCTGTAGGAATCGTCCAGGGTGATGCTGTACTTGATTCGTTGCAGTTTTCCATTGGCGTCAGGACAGACCAGCAGCGAGTCTGCGAAGATATTCTCGCCTGATTTCTTTATGACCAAATGCTCAAAACCCGGTCCCTGAAGGGATTCCCAGACAACGTCCTGCAGATGCATTTTCACCTCACAAAGAATCATAACACAGTGGGAAGGGATTGCCGGGGCAAAATTTTGGGGGAAATGACGATGTTTTGGACAGCTCAGTTTTTTGCTTCACGCTGAGATAGCCTCTCCGATAAGTAGGGCAGAGGTTGGTTTTTTTATGGGATCCGCATCCATTCTTAGGACATTGCTTGTTCGTTACGGGGTTGAGATCGGCCTTTTGGGTTTGATGGCCCTGGGATACCTGACCTTTCAGCGTCCAGAACTGCTGCAGCTGAGTCAGTATTCAGAGCGCCCCAAAACTGAACTGGCTGATGTTCTGAACAATGTGGAAAGTGTTGTTGCCCGCGCGGATCATTTTCATAAGGTTTTTTTGAGAACCCGAAATGCTCAGGACCTGCAGGAGTACAATCAAAGTATCTCGTCCTTGAATGGGCAGTTGGCGCGTTTGTCGCTAGCCACTAAAAAAGATCCCCCCGTTCAAGCGGAAGCGGTGAAGCTGGGGCATCTGATTCGTCAGCACATCGAAGCGGCCAACGGTCAAATGACAAATCCTGGGCGCAAACCTGCCCAGGCGCAAGTGTCCCTCGAGAAAACCAAATATCAAATTCAGCATCAACTGATCGAAATGAAAGCGGCTTCAGCGCCCTTGCGGTTCAAGCCGACCTCCCAGGGGCTTCAATTTTTGTGGGGCCTGGGGGCTGCGGTTTTTCTGATTCTGGTCAGTCGTGTGTTGCAAAGAAAAGAGCTGCGGCAGCGGATGCAGCTTACGCAGAATCTGGAGGGAAAATCCATTCTGCTGGATACAATCTTGAACAGTATGAGCGAAGCCCTGATCGTGGTTGATCAAAATGGCTGGTTCACGCATTACAATGCGGCCGCGCAAAGAATCATCGGATCCAAAATCAAAGAAATTTCCACTGAATCCAGTGTGGAGGCCCTGGGCTTCTATAGTCCTGAAGAAGGGCGTCCCTACACACGCAAAGAGCTTCCTTTGTATCGCGCCTTAAGTGGTGACCGAGTGGATGATCTGGAAATCTTTGTGCAGAATCAGGAGCATCCTGATGGCATGTATATTTCTTTAAGCAGCCGCCCGTTGAATGACATTGACGGTGGAATCTCTGGCGCTTTGATCGTCTTTAAAGATATCAGTCGGCGTAAGATGGTGGAACAAGAATGGATCAGGGCGCGGGAGGCGGCGGTCGAGGCTTCGCAGAAAAAATCGGACTTCCTGGCAGCGATGAGCCACGAGATTCGCACCCCCATGAACGGTGTGATCGGGATGACGACACTTTTGCGTGACACCCACCTGGACCCGGAACAGCAGGATTATGTGGGGAACATCAAACGTTCGGCAGAGTCTTTATTGATGTTGATTAACGATCTTTTGGATCATTCCAAAATTGAAGCCGGAAAAATCCGTTTGGAGCCGCAGCCGCTGGATCTGCAGTTCCTGGTTGAGGATGTGCTCGAGATGTTTAAGCCCACCACCGCGGAAAAAAATATCGGCCTGGAATGTCGTTTTGATGGAAGAGTGTCATGGCACTATCGGGGGGATGGCGGAAGGTTGCGCCAGATTCTGGTGAACCTGATTGGGAATGCAGTGAAGTTCACTGAAAAAGGTTTTGTTCGTATCGAGGTTTCCAGTCGCGGTGATCATGACGGAAGAACCGCTTTGTTGTTTGAAATTAAAGACACCGGGCAGGGATTGCAAGAGCACGAAAAGAAGTCGTTGTTCCAGAAATACTTCCAGGCTGGTGCCGGGATGAAGTTTGGCGGAACGGGCCTGGGCCTTTCTATCTGTAAACAGCTGGTGGATCTGATGGGCGGAACTATCGGTGTGGAAAGTGTACCTGGTGTAGGCTCAAATTTTTGGTTTCAGGTGGAACTCCCTGTCTGTGCGGAAGATGAATTGACACAATCCTCGGAAACGCGTTTTGCAAAAATCTTCCGAGGTCATGTTTTGGTAGCCGAAGACCAGGTGGTCAATCAGCGTGTGGCTGAGTCTTATCTGCGCAAGCTGGGTTTGACTGTGGATATTGCAGGCAATGGCGAGATCGCTTTGAAGAAGCTTCAGGAGCAGAATTACGATCTGGTCTTTATGGATTGTCAGATGCCAGTGATGAATGGCTATCAGGCCACACGTCAACTGCGCCTGTTGGAAAACACGAAAGCTCGCAAAACCCCGGTGATTGCCCTGACCGCGGAGGGAACCAGCGGTGAGCGCAAGTCCTGCTTCGAAGCGGGGATGGATGACTTTTTGACGAAGCCTTTGGAGCTTCATAGACTGATCGAGGTTTTACACCGGTGGAACAAACCCACGGAAAAAACTTTGGATCTGAAGGCTTTGCAAAACCTGAAGGATCTGGTGTCACAGGATCGTGATCTGACGGATGTTTTAATTGAAGATCTGGAACAGTCCGGCCCGGCTTTGTTGCATGAGATTCGCGAGGGCATCAACCAATCCAACCGGGAGCGGGTTTCTGAAGCTGCCCATGCCCTGAAATCCAGCTCGGCAACACTGGGAGCCAAGACTGTGGCTGAACTATGTCAGAAGTTGGAAGACATTGAAGACTTTGTGGAGGCCGAATTCCTGCTCAAACAAGTGGAGCGAAAGTTCTTTGAAAGCTTGTCGGAACTAAAAATGTACTCTGCCAGAACGAAGGTGGCGTGAAATGGCAAAGATACTGATTGTGGATGATCAAAAAAGTGTCCTGCTGACTTTGGAGGCTTTGCTTCTGAAGGACAATCATATTGTCACGTCCTGTACGAATTCCATCGATGCTTTGGATCGCCTGACCACTGAGCCGTTTGATTTGATGATCACGGACGCCATCATGCCGGGAGGCGCGACGGGATACGCCCTGATTCGCACCGTTCGCAATAATCCCCAGATTGCCAAGATGCCGGTGATTCTTTTGACCGGAAAGCGCGAAAAGGCGGATGTTGAAAAAGGCATTGAGTCCGGTGCGAACGATTATGCGGTCAAACCGATTGATCCCGAACTGTTGCTGGCCAAAATTAAAAATCTTCTGGCGAAAAGCGAAAAAGACACAGCTCACTTTGTGGAAGCTCCGGTTTATGTCAAAGCCGAATGGGAAACCAAGACGGAAATTATGACTGTTTCTGAGCTGGGCATGGTGATTAAGTCCAATGTGCCGATGCCGTTAGGCATGGTGTTGCGACTGTCGAGCAGTCTTTATGATGATATTGGAATCAGCAAGATGCCTTTGCGGATCACGGCTTGCGAGGAAACCAAAACAACGACGGAGACATTCTACCGTATTCAAGTTCACTTTGTTGGACTGACGGAAAAAGAACTGACGCCGTTGCGCCTGTGGGTTCGCTCAAAAAAACTATGATCCTTTAAGCACTGTTGCAAAGCCGCCGTATGGCGTGCGCAGGTTCGTCACCTGTCCTTGATACAGACGGGCCAAAATCAGCTGCATGCGCCCCTGGTAAGCATAACAGCGCAAATCGTATTTGAAGGCCTGCGGCCCCTCGGGCGTTTCAAAAGTCTGCTCCGGTGCCGGAACAAACTCTTGTGCGATCATGTCGTGGCCGACGATCTTGTCAAAAGCACTTCGACTGATGGAAGAACCACGATAAGACTGCTTCGAGCCGAAAGCATTTTTTGGCTTGAAGAAGAATCTTTTGCGATCGGCCCAAATCTCCGCCGCCTTGGACTCGCAGACGTCGTAGGACTCGGGGACGGAGGTTCGGATCAGATCCAGATCCGAACCTGACAGTCCTTGCGCTTCCAGGAAGCCCGGGGCACCCCAGTCAATCAAACGCTGCTTATCAGCTAACATCAGATATTCAAATGGATTCGGAGACAGGCAGACAGCACCGTTCAGGAACTTTTCGCGCAGAACAGAGCTAGAAGGCTCGGTCAGGAAGAAATCCGTGTAACGGTTGTAAATAAAGTCCGGCGAAAAGTCCTTGAACAGATCGCGATAGTCCACAATGCGGGAATCCCAACCATAGGATTTAAACAACTCATTGTAAGCCAGGAATTCCACAAACAAACGTTGCTGAGAAGGGGTTTCGTCAGTGATCGCCACTTTGAGGGGGGCCGACGCTGTCTTACCCTGCAAGGACATCTCTGTTTCAATCATGTGGCGGATTTCATCGCGCGTGAAGTCTGCCACTGGCAGGGGATGACCTTTCATCTGGTACATTTCATAGCCCAGAATCAGGAAGGCTGCATTGGTGTTCACCTCGATAAGCTTCAGATTCTGATGCTCATCCAGGTGAAAATCATAGCTCATCATGATCGACTTGTTGCCCGGGTCTTTCAGACCTTTTTCTGCGATCAGATTATCGTAGTGTTTCAGATATGAAGACTGTTCACGCAGATTAAAAAGCAAAGAAACAATTTTTTCGGCTTTTTTGATCACGGTTTCAGGCAGGGTGACGGTAAAGGGAGAAATCAGATTTTCGGAAACCAGATCCTCAAGAGGCTCGTTGGCAAGCCCCTTGTAAGAAGAACGAAGCTGTTGGATGAAATCAGCTTTCAAGTTCATGGTTATTTCAGTGGTGTGATGTGATCATCACCGGCTTTCCATCCCGCCTGGCAAAGCTCGCCGCTTTGACAGCCTTGAAGAACGCGCAGAATTTCTTTCGCGTCGCGACCCACGGACGTGTTGTGAATGCCCATGTACTGAATTTTTTGATCCGGATCGATGATGAAGGTGCCGCGAGTCGCGATACCACGGTCTTCAAACAAGACACCGTAATCGCGGGCGATACGCTTTGTCAGATCCGCCATCAAAGGATAACCCAGGTTGCCCAGATCATCTCGCAACCAGCGTTTGTGAGAATGAACAGAGTCCACGCTGCAGCCAATGACTGTGGCTCCAGCTTTTTGGAAAGATGTGATGTGTTCACGGAACTGAGTCAATTCTGTGGGGCAGACGAATGTGAAGTCCAAAGGATAGAAGAACAGGACAACCCATTTTCCTTTGAAGTCATTTAGGGAAATGTCACGAACTTCACCTCCATCAAAAACAGCCTGTGCGGTGAATTGTGGAGCGGGTTGATTAATCATTGGCATACAGAAGTCTCCTTGCTATTAATTGATGCCTTTGGTGGGCCTTAAAAGGCAAGGAGAAACTGTGAAAATCGTCTCTTGGAATGTGAATGGAATTAGAGCTTGTTACAAGAAGGGATTGATGGATTTTTTAAACACGGAAAAACCGGATATTTTCTGTGTTCAGGAAACAAAAGCTCACATTGATCAGGTTGAGACCGAAACACGCACGCTGCGCTGGGAGCACTCCTACTGGTCTTCGGCCCAACGCAAAGGTTATTCCGGTGTGGCCACGTTCACACACACGCCTCCAGCAAATGTGCAGTATCACTTTAATGCGATTCCTGACTATGAGTCCGAAGGACGTATTGTGATGACAGACCATGGTCATTTTGATCTTTACAACATCTATTTCCCCAACGGGGGATCAGGCATTGAACGTCACAACTTTAAACAGCAGTTTTTGAAGGATCTCAACCTTCACCTGAAGGAAAAATTGCAGACGGGTCGTCAGGTGATTGTGGTGGGGGATTACAACGTGGCTCACGAAAATATCGACGTTTTTGATCCGGTCCGTCTGTCGAAGGAAAGCGGTTTCTTGCCAGAAGAACGTGTTTGGTTTGATCAGTTCCTGGAGCTGGGCTTTATCGACACCTTCCGTTATTTCAAACCCACCGAAGCAAAGCGTTATTCCTGGTGGGATATGCGCACTTTCGGCCGCATTGCCAATCGCGGTTGGCGCATTGACTATGTTTGTATTTCAAAAGGTCTTGAGAAATACCTGTCTTCAGCGGATATTCTCGAACAAGTTGAGGGCTCTGATCACTGTCCGGTCGTAGCCACATTGGACTTTTAATCCGAAGGAGTCCCCATGCTGATGATTCCATTTCCTTTTGTGATAGCCGAGCTGGTGATTTTCATTCTGGCGGTTCAGAAGTGGGGCTTTCTGAACACGTTGGGTTTGTACTTGTTGCCTTGTCTTCTTGGTTTTTTGATCGTGGCAACAGTCGGGCGTCTGGCGATGATGAATCTGCAAACCTCGATGATGCGGGGGCAGCTGCCTGCGAATAAGATTTTGCATTCCGGGGCCATATTCATTTCTGGTTTGCTGTTCTTGATTCCGTCTTTTTTTGCACGAGTGGCGGCCGTGGTGCTGTTCCTGCCGGGTCTTCGTCATTTTGCTATCTGGAGATTTAAGTTCTATATGGCCAAGAAGATGGCTCAAGGGTCCGCGCGAGTGTTTAACTTTGGCGGCCCCTTCGGATTTGGCGCGGGCATGGGGACGGGCGGCGGTCCAAACAGCTCAGGTGGCTTTAGGTACTATGAGTTCCGCAATAATGGGACCGGTTTTGAGGAAGTGCGTGAGGAGCGGGAGATCAACGCAGAAGTTCTGGATGTAACCCCGTTGGAGATTACTCACGACACGAAGACCGAAAAAAACAACCCAAACGGAGAGAGTTGATTCAGCACCCTTGAAAAAGTGGGAATAAAAAAAGCGAAATGAGGAGTCTCATTTCGCTTTTTGTTTTTCTGGCGTTGGTGAAAACTAGCGAGAAACGACGCGGCCGCCTTTGGATTGGTTTGAAACCACCGGGCCGAAGTATTTGCGGAACATGGATTGTCCCAGGTGCGCTGACTTGACCGTCCAGAACTTTTTGTTCACGGTGATGGCGGCCACAGCGATCTTGCGTTCGTCATCCAAGGCGTAGCCGACAAACCAGTCCGTGCGGCCACGAGGATTGTCACCGGTAAGGTGTCCCGTCTTGCCACCCATTTCAATTTCACGGAATTTGCGGTCTTTGGTGATGGGGCGGAAGGAACGACGGGAAGTTCCCGCGATCACAGTGCGCTCCATCAGTTCACGAACTTTTGCTGCGGACTCTTTTGTCATGATGTGACCGTTGTTCAAAGTTGCGCCTTCGTACAGCGGTTGACCTTTTTCATCCGTCATGGTGCGAACCAGATAAGGAACCACGACCTGACCATCGTTAGCGACAGAGGCGGCGATCATCGCACCCTGAACCGGGCTCATGCGGTTGGTTTTATTATAGCCGGAAGCCACTTCAGCCATTTCAAAACCCTTGCCAGGAGGAACGTAGGCCACACCCATCTCAACCGGGAAGTCTGCGGGGATTTCCTGATTGAACATGAAGCGGTTGGCGTATTCGTTCAGATCTTCGGGGTGAAGATTCTCGATGCTCAAGCGACCAAATGCGGTGTTAATAGAGCGAGCGAATGCGTCTTTCAAGGTGATCACATTGGTCCAGCGGGTCACTTTGTCAGAAAGAACGTTTTTCTTGTAAAGTGTGTAAGCGCCGCCATTGTAGCGGATCTTGTGTTCCGGGCTGACGCCAGCCTTATCCACGGCCGCGGTGGCGGTCACAACTTTAAATACGGAAGCCGCCGGGAAAGTGGCTTGCAGATTCAGATTCGGAGCATGAGCATCGTCGCGCTGATAGCTGGACATTGCCAGAACCTCGCCCGTCATGGCGTCGATCATAAAGATGGCGCCGTAATCGGGTTTGTAGGCTTTTAAAAGGCGATCCGCTTCGCGCTGAAGAGATTCATCAATCGTGTAGCTGATTTTGACGGCCTGGTTGTCGCCATTCCAAGGGAGTTTAAGAGACTCTGGAAGGTCGTTTGCACGAATCTTTTCACCAAGAGCTTTGGCAAGCTGAGTGCGCTGTTCAAGTTGGGATTGGATCTTCTGATGAGCTTGAGCTTCCTGACTGTCGGCAGAGGACGTGAAACCCAGAAGAGAGTAAAGGCCTATCAGGCTGGCTCCAGAAAAAACGAGCAGTTTTAGTAACTTAGATTTGTTTTTAGATAACATTGTTTTATGGTAGCACCAATTTTTTAACGCTTTCAAGAGCATTCTCAGAAGAAGGCGCGGGAAATGCCATTCTGGTGCGCTTTTCGGGGCATTCTTGCGTGACTCTCGAGGGGACTTGGACTAAAGACTAATATACATGAAGACCAAAGAACGCATTCTCGTTACCTCCATTGAACTCTTCAATCGCAGCGGTGTGGTGGCGATCACGACCAATCACATCGCCAAGGCCATGGATATCAGCCCAGGCAACCTCTATTTTCACTATGACAACAAAGAAGAGATCCTGATTGAGCTGTTTAAGAGAATGGCGAAAGAGACCTACGATGTTTGGCGCCCCAGCCGTACCAAGAAATACACGCCGTTGGCCTTCATCAGCGACAACTTTGATCTGTACTGGCGCTATCGCTTCTTCCATCGGGAAATGTACGCCCTTCGCCGTAAGGATCAGCAGCTGGCGAAGATGTGGCGCAACCATATCCAGAAAATGATGAAGCTGATGGTCATCCTTTACCGCCAATGGGTGAAGGACGGCAAAATGATCAAGATCGCCGAAGTCTCTGAAATGCAGTACATCGCTGAATCCCTGTTGGCGATGGCGACCACCTTCCTGCAGTTCTTTGAATCCGCAGAAAAACAGCCCGGAAAGCGCAGTATCGAGCGTGGTAAACGCCACGTGGCCCGTCTGCTTTTGCCCTACACAGCTGGCGAAACCAAGAACGAGTTTGAAAAATTTCTAAAGTCCTAGCCTAAAATGTCACCTGAGATCGAATATAAGCCGATCTCAGCTGGCAAACTCATTGCTTTAGGTCAGAGTCATCGACACGAAAGGCTCTGACATGAAAACGATTGCTTCCTTCTTTGCAGTTCTTCTTTTTGCTTCCAACTCTATGGCTGCAAGTCAGTGTGCTGAGCTGAAAGCGGAACTGAAAGCCATGCAAAAGGCGCAACAGCAGATCATGGCAAGTCTTGTGAGCAATCACGAAACTTTCGCATCTTCGATGGAAGAATATTCTGTATCTGTGAAATCGGCGCAGGGGGCGACCGTCAAGTCAGTTTCTCAGGATATGGATGATTCCGCCCAAGCCTTCCGCAAGCGCGGTGTTCAGGGGAAAAAAATGGCTGCTCAGCTCAACAACGCCACGGGGGATTTGTTGGCTCGAGTGGCTTCCTGTCTTAAGTAATTAAGACGTTATTTTATAAATACATCCTGTGGGATGGGCTTCTCGGGGGAGAGTCCATTCTGAACTCGAAGGCGACCGAATTGAAGTAGGTCGCCTTTTCTTTTGATTTTCGGCGGTCCCGCCTGTGTCGATGCGCAGTTTTTCTGAATCAGTTTGAGAAAATGGGGGCTCTTCAGGGGCCTGCTCTTTTCTTTTCTTTAAGCCTAAGGCTAGAATATAACGCGTTGCAATTATGAGGCTGGATGTAATCAAGCTTCAGGTTATAATTGTAAGAAGATGACTTAAGAATGAAAAACTGCGGTCGTCCGCTATGGCGCTTCCATGGCCACAGTCAGGGAATCGTTAGGGTTTACAACGCTTTATTTAATTTTAAGTTAATGTAAGATTTTTTACTTGCAAATTTTACAGGTGTAGAACTTAATAGGTCAGTTCCAAATTGGCACTTAAGCTGGAAGGAACTCGAGGGGGCAATATGGCTATCTCTGAAAAGCTTGTCAGCGAATGCAGACACAGACTTTTGCAAACGAAGCAAGATATCCTCAACAGAGTGAAAGAAGCTCGTTTGAACTTGGATCAGAATGAGGAAAAAGGCGGGGACGAAGGGGATCAAACCGTTCGTGTACTGGCGGAACAAGAATTCCTCAGCATGCATGAAAGAATGCGTGGGCAGTTGATGGAAGTTGAAAGCGCTCTAGCTCGCATTGAGGGCGGTACTTTCGGTTACTGTGAAGAAACCGAAGAGCCTATCGAGCCGGAAAGACTTCTGGCAATTCCTTGGACTCGTCTAAGCATCGAAGGTGCTGAGATTCGCGAATCCATGAATAAGCGCTACGCTCGCTAGTTTCTGCATTAGCAGCGATATAATAGTTTTAGAATTTCTCGAGGGGAAAAGGGGATGGGCACGAGTGTGCAGCATCCCCTTTGTTTTTTGGGGGCGGTCGATGAAAATAGCCCCTTCGACTGCGTTGTCGGTGGCTGTCCTCGCTTCGACGTGCTTGGAGCACGCCTGCGCGCTGCGGGAGCCGCCTCCGCCTTGCGCCTGGGCTATTTTGATCAACCTTTCAAGTTTGTTCAGTGATTTGGGCCGACTGAGGAGAAGGGCTCCTTCTTCTGTGGCTGAGCCTTTTTGACCGGTCTTCATCTTTGGTAAAGAAATACCTGTAAATTTACCATGAGTTAACTCATTGCGTTGGTGGTGAGGGTGGGGTGTGCTATAAGTGCCTCATTCAAAAGTCATTAATAAGGAGTTAAACGATGAAAGTTCTTTCTGTTGTGGCGGCATTGTTGGTCACATCTTCTGCTCATGCCTGGAGTGATAAATACGTAGACGTTAAAAATGGTCGCACCGTGGCGGTTGAGGCTGTGGGCGCTTCCAGCCAGGATGGCATTGTTTCCTTGCGCGTGGTTGTTAAAAACCAAGCTTTGAATTTGATCGATCCAAAAGCTGCGGTGACTTCTGAACAAGATGGATTCACTTGTGATGTTCAGCGCGTGATCCTTTTGAACAGCTCGTTTGATTCTGCAACGAAGACATTTACACAAGATTATGAAGTGAAAGTGGCTTGGACTCCGGGTGCGGACTGGAGCTCTTGCACAGTTCAGGTGTTCCATCCCTCTTTGCAGTCCAACAGTGTGGTTCTCTATGTTGAAGGCTCTGGATTGTCTCCAATCGAAGAGCGTCCCAGCGATTGGTACTAGTTCTTCTTTTGCATCTTAGTGAGTGAACTTAAAAACCGCCTGTTCAAGGGCGGTTTTTTTATTTCCGGTATTTAGCAAAGGTGAATTTGCGTTAAAGGCGGGGTTCGCCGGATCTTCAGGCAAAAGTCGAAGGCCACTGGCTGCCCTTGATCAGGATCTCTGCAAACTGCTCCAGTCCTTTTTGATCTTCAAGGTCGAAGCGATTCAGGATTGGAGAGTCGATGTCTAATACTCCCAGAAGCCGCCCTTCATGAATCAGGGGGATCACAATTTCAGAGCGTGAAGCGCTGTCACACACGATATGCCCCGGGAACTGATCCACATCGGCGACAAGTTGAGTTTGTAATGTCTTCGCCGCAGTCCCGCAGACACCTTTGCCGATTGCAATGCGGGTGCAGGCGGGAAGTCCCTGGAACGAGCTCAGCAGTAATTCGTTGTTGTGATACAAATAGAATCCGACCCAGTTGATGTCGGGCAAATGCTGATTCAACAGCGCAGCGAAATTTGCAAGATTCACAAACCATTCATTTTCACGAAGACCCTGCGCCTCGGAAAGAAGTTCTGAATAAAATTTGGCTTTATTGGCATAGCTGATTCTGTTGGATTGATGCATGAACGAAGGTTATCACAAAAGTGGAATTGATTAAAGGAGCTGCCGCAGGGGGCAGCTCAGTATCTGTACTTAGCCGCGATCGAATTCTTTTAGAGCGGATTTCACTTTGTCACAATCTGCTTTGACCTTTGTACTTTCAATGGTCGTTTCCTTGTAATCCAGTTTAGCTTTGCATGAGACATTGCTGTGTTTGGCGAGGAATTGTTCGCAGGCGTTATGAACCACGCGAATTTGTGAGATGATTTCGGACTCAGAACTGCGAGAGGCAACTTTCATGTTCAGGAGGCTGGCCTCGAGGACAATATCATTATACCTAGAAACAAAATCCAAGCTGCAGTTGCCAGCTGAATCCATGCTCACATTCTGAGTGGGCACTGTGTGAACCTCGGCGCCACCGCTGCCCCCAGCGCATGCAGAAAGTGCCATCATTGCTGCCAGAACGCCCAAAAGTTTGATTGTTGTTTTCATATTACTACCCCTTATTCCGTCCCAAATCCAAGAATCCAGAACTTGATTTAAGAAAATGAGCCGGAATTCTTGGTCCGGACCGCGTATATCCCATTTGGATTACTCGGAGGACCTAAAGAGCAAGGGGGGTGCCACGAGTTGTGGCACAAGATCAGATATTAGAACCTACGGATTAGACCCACGACGATACCGCGGATAGAGACTTCGTCCGGGGAGTACCACATGGATTTCATTGAGGAGTTGGACGGACGTAGCTCCACCATTTTATCTGCGGCCCCAGTTTCCGGGCGGGGACGCAGATAAAAGCGCTTCACGGTGGCTTCGTTATCTACAGTCGCCACGATGATATCGCCGTTGTTGGCAGAATCTTGTTTCTGAATCAGGATGATGTCTTCATCAAAGATCCCGTCTTCAATCATGGAATCACCCTGCACCTTCAGTGCAAAGGACTTGGAAGGATTTCTGACCATGGAAGGGGGGACGTCCACGAACTCGTCGTGTTTGATGGCTTCGATAGGTTGACCCGCCGCCACTTTCCCGAGAAGGGGAAGTGACAGGACCTCATCACGAGCCTGGAGGAGCTGAGTGCGAGGAGATCCTGTCTTCGTCGAGACTGATTTCGATTGCAGATGCTCTTGTACTGCCGAAGCAGAGTGAAGCACCTGAATGGCTCGCTTCAAGTTCTGGGGATTGGAAATGTATCCCTTATTCGTCAGCTGCTTCAGATAGTTCTGAACAGAGTTGAACGAAGCCAGACCGAAGTGATCCTTGATTTCTTGATACGACGGTGAAACTCCTGAGCTTAGGATGTGCGCCTCGATAAACTCGAGAACGGATTTTTCTTTCGGCGTCAGTGGGGGGAGGGGCGTTTTCATCGTCATAACTTACATACGAACTTACAGTGTAAATTATATGTAAGTCAATAGGCTATTTTCAAAAAAAGAAAGGACCAGCCCAAGGGCCAGTCCTTCGTCCTTTTCGCGCCCAGAAAGGCTTTTATTGGCCTTTAGGGGATGCGGGAGGTGGTTCCGCAGGCCCGTGAGCCTCGCGAACGCTGTGGCGACGAGCGGCATGGCGATCCTTGCGGGCTGTGTCGATCAACTTCTTGGTCGCCGAATCGACAGGCTTATCCAGAGTTTTCAGAATTTCTGCGATGCGGACGATGTTGCTGCTCCAATCCGTGAAGATGATCTGGTTGGTGGCAGAAACGCTATTCATCTCGCCGTCCCTAGATGGCAGAACACGCACTTCGCGCATCACGTCCTCGACAGAAATATTTTTCAGTTTAACGACCCACGCCACCATTCTTTGTGGTGTCACTGATGGAACCTCTGTCGTCACATCAATCAGGTCACGCTGAATGCTGCGTGCAGATTTCACCACCATCACGTCGGCCTGTTTGGAAATGGCAAAGCCGTTGGTGGAAAGGGCCAGGGACAATTGATTGAAGGCCTCGGTCAGCTCGACAGGTTCTTGATTGAAGATCGAAATCTTCCCGCGCACGCCAGGATCCAAAACGAACTTCTGGCCAGTGGCTTTCGAGTAAATCTCGATCACCTTGGAAAGCTCTTCGTTATTGAAATACATTTTGATTTTATCGGTGGCATGAGCTGAAGACAGAGAGAAAAGGCAAATAAACAACGCGCTGCTGACGTACTTAAGCATGGGACCTCCTGCAGCCTTAAAGGCTAGGAGGCGGACGAAGGGACGGCAAGTCCAGCTTTATTAAAGCTGGGCGGCCAAACAAGCCGCCAAGGTTTGCTCTGCGTAAGGGGACAGGGCCATGCGAGAGTGCCCCTGCGGATCTCTGTGTTCCGTATAAAGGTCGCTGGCATCAGTCATGCGTTCAATCATGCAGCCTGTTTTGCGCTGCTGCTGGATTTCCATCTTCACAAGGCAAGTGCGGTTGCGCAAAGAACAGCGGATGTCCTGAAAATGAACCCCTGGGTTCAGGTTTTCTTCATTCAAAGTTTTAAGGATCTGAGCCTTATCCTGAGGGGCAAGAAAAGCATGGGCAGGAGAAGCCACAAAAGCGAAAAGGGCGAGAATGAGTCCGAGAGTGTTGTTCATAGAAGCCTCCTTGTTATGAACTGTTACTTCTTAACGTACAGTTCTAACAAAGGTTCTATGATGAGTAAAAGGCATATAAAGAATTCGAATATGCACGTAACGAATACTTATTCGTTACGTGGGCATTCTTTTTTCTCGTCGTTACAGGTGGGCTTGATGTCAGCCACCACGGGTTGTGACTCGGAAGCCACTTGGCGGGTGATCACTGGAATAGTTGTGGTGTTTTTGGCGTGGCTGATCGGGGCCATCGAGCAATTCTGATAGAAAAGTATCACTACGGGATTTATTACCAGCATCGCTACGAAACTAAAACTGCCCTTATTCATCATACTGCCTCCACGCTGAGTCCTAATGGTCACACCCTTTCTTTTACGGACGAAAGCCTGCAAGACTTTAGTCAATTTGTAAGGATTCTCACCTTGATTCAAAAAAAGGCACTTTCTCATCTTGAGAGAATCAAAAGACCCAGAGATAATAGCTAAGTGGTGAAGAGGCCTATGAAAGCATTTATCTTGAGCGCGATTACGTTGATGTCATTGGGGGCAAAAGCCGTCGAGTTCCCCAATCTTCAACAAGAGTGTATGAACGAGCTTAAAAAGTTTCCTGGTGCGTGGGATGACAAACTCCTTAAGCAAGCTTGTGACAAAGTACAAATTGATTCCCAGTGTGTTAGCGCCGAAGGGCGCCCCATCTATCACTATGACAAAATGTCATCTGCAACTGGAGCCAAGAAGGTTCTGGTCATCAGTCTGATCCACGGGGATGAAACTCCGGCCGGCACTGTGGGCCGTTATTGGATGGAACGACTTGAAGGGATAGATCCGCGCAACTCTTGGCGTGTGATTCCCATGCTGAATCCTGATGGCGTGAAATATAAAACCCGCTACAACGCCAATAAGATCGATATCAATCGCAACTTCCCAACAAAAGATTGGGATGCGGGGGCTTTGACGGCATGGCGTCGGTCCACGAACTCCAACCCGCGTCGTTTCCCGGGCAACCAAGGGGGCAGTGAGCCTGAAACAAAGTGTGCACTGAAGCACCTTGAGGATTTCCAGCCCGACTTTATCGTTTCTGTGCACACACCTTTGAAGGTGCTTGATTTTGATGGACCAAAAGTGTCCCCACCACCGAAGTTTGATTATCTGCCATGGAAGTCTTTGGGGAATTACCCTGGCAGTCTGGGGCGCTACATGTGGGTTGAAAGACAGACTCCTGTGTTGACGATGGAGTTAAAAGAGAATCTGCCGCCGAATCTGGCACCTTTTGAGCAGCTTCAGGATATTATCGGCTCTTTGGTGATGCTGGAAAACGGCAAAAAAAAAGAGGAGACATCAAACGTCTCCTCTCCAACTAGCTTTTTACCGGTAGCGCTTGAGCACTAGAAATCGCTGATTGAATCTTCCAGGCCAGGGAAATCGATGAATGGATTTCTGTTTCCCTGCATTTTGTGAATCTCATCATTACGATTTAACTCTTCTTCATCAATCGGATCTTCTTTGGACCATTTGCGAAGTGTGGATTCCTGACGGGAATCAATTGGAAGGTCATAGCGGACTGAGAAGTAGAACAAGGCACGAGCCACGTTGCCGCGGTGATTTGCCGGTGGTTCGAACACATCCCCACTGCCGGAAGCCCCTCGGCCGAAGCGGGAGACTTTGCATTTCAATGTCTTTCGATCCTGTACAACCTCGCCAAATGGATTGTTGCCGCGGATGGAGTTCATTTCATTGTCCGTAGGGTACAAGTGGTGCATGTCGGCTTTTTGCATGTTTTTGTTGTGGCGGCCAGAGAAACGGCTTTGTGGCCAGGTGTGCTCGGTGTTGACAACGTTGCCGTCTGGAATCGTGCCGGGGTGAGGAGCGTTGCCGCCGCGGAAATCATCTGAAGTTCTGATCTTGTCACAGTAAACATCTTTGATGGCATAGTCGCCGCTGCCTTGGTCAATCAGGTAGAAGCTGCCCAGAAGGAAGGTGCGGGCGCCATCATAACCCAGGGAAACATGCTGATAGCAGTTTTGACCGTTGCAGCCGTTCACAATCTGATCGTAGCTGCCATTGACACGAAGGTGGAAACTGCGAAGAACAAAATTGATATTCTTTTTTAGATCATCGTTAGAGATTCCAGAGCCCAGATCGCGATAGAATTGTTCGCCGTAATAAGGAACTTCATTGGAAGCGGGAGCTGCAAATACCAACTGTCCGCATAGTGTCGTAACGAGAACCAGAAGAGAAATCAAAGTGGCCTTCACTAAAACCTCCATAGTCAGGCATTTGAGGTGCCTGGTAGAAACGCTGCGCCCTATTCGCAACATATACGGGGAAAATCACAGTGAAGTTATTTCCAAAAGATCTGCGCCTTGCAAGAAGTTAATGAAAACTAACCGTTTACAAACAAATTTGCGCGGCGCAATGGTGATTTTAAACAGAAGAATTGTCGCAAATGAGGTCGGGACGACCCCATTTGTGGAAGGAATTAGCGGATCTTTTCGCACTGAAGTTGAAGGTCCCATCGAGTTTCCCATTTGTTCTGGAAAACCAATGCGGCTTCACGAGACTGAACCACAAGGCGGGCTTTCAGAGTGCGTTTGTCTAGTTCCAATTGGGAACGAATGTCGGGATCATAGGTCAGGGAAGAGCCTTCGAAGAAAGATTGCATTTTTAAGCTCTTGGAATCCTCTTGCAGCTCCTGACCCGCGAAGGCCAAGCCCGTATAAAAGGTCTCAAAGAACTTGTCGTTGATTCCGGCGTCTATGTTGAAAGGGTTGTTATATTGAGAAAGTGGAATCCACTTGAGCTCCGCATGAGCATAGCGCTGGCCATCCAGATAGGGAACATTCCCAATGCACACTTCAAGGCGGTGCAGTTTGCGGTCTTGAAGCACCTCTGCGCCGACCGTGCAGGCATACCCCTTGTCAGAATGCCATCCTGAAGACAGGAACTTTTCGCATTCATGCGCCCAGGATGAGGCGGGAACAAGTGCTAAGGTGATAACTAATAGATGTTTCATTGAGAGGACTCCGAAGAAAAGCCCCCACACTGTATCGGGGCGATTCGTGTTATTTTTGTTGCAGAATTTGCGACAGGGAATTGCAGCTTGTATGCCAGTTAAAATGACCCCAGATCTGCTATATAAACGGCCTTCGGGATGTGGGTGAAAAAAATACGGGACCGAATAGAGGTTGGGCACCGTGGCTATTGAGGCTGTCGGGACTTTGGCAGCTCCAAAATCCCGACAACTTTTAGTGTGCGGCTTGTTTAGAAACCGGAAACATTTCCGATTTTACGTTCTTTTGAATCCTCAAGAGGCAGGATATCTTCTGCTTCCTTCTTAGGATGCTTCGCCAGCGTTGGCTTGAAGGCCGCCTTGACCGGCGGCTGGGATTTTTTTACTGGTCGGGAAGCTTCACGAGACTTGGTCGCGCCGACTCCATTTATCAGGACTCTTAGGTCAGTCACAAGATCTGCCAGCAATACGGCTTGAGATGACATTTCTTCAGAGGATGCTGCGACTTCTTCAGATGACGCCGCATTGCCTTGGGTGGCCTGGTCCAACTGATTCATCGCTTTAGAAATCTGTTCAAGCCCTGTGGATTGTTCCTGGCTGGCGACGGAGATCTCGCTGTTTAGATCGGCCACTTTTTTCACGGACATTACGATGTCATGCAGAACCGTACCACTTTGACTTGCCACGCGTGCACCGTTTTCACTCTTTGATACATTCTCTTTGATCAAAGAATTGATGTCCTTGGCAGCAGCAGCGCTTCGTTGTGCCAGGTTTCTGACGGCTTCAGCGACTACGGCAAAACCTTTTCCTTGTTCACCAGCGCGCGCGGCTTCTACCGCCGCATTTAAGGCCAGCAAGTTCGTTTGGAAAGCGATATCATCGATGACTGTGATGATTTCCTCGATTTTTTTAGATCCGCTGGCAATGTCTTCCATGGCGCCGATAAGTTTATTGATCTCGCGTTCGCCTTCTTCGGCGGAATCACGTGATTTCGCTGAAAGAGCATTGGCCTCTTTGGCATGATCGGCATTCAGTTTTACCATGCTGGAAAGCTCTTCCAAAGATGCGACTGTTTCCTCAAGAGAAGCTGCGGCTTCTGATGAACCTGAAGACAGCTGCTGGCTGGCTGCAGACAATTGTGTTCCGGCTGAAGATGTCTGTTCTGCAGCACCCGAAATGTCACCACTGATGCGTCCCAAAGTGCCTGCCAAAGAGTTGGCGAACAGGAAGCCTAGCACAGAAGCAAAGATAAAGCCGATAGAGATAGTCAGGATGACCAGAATTTCCCCGCGTCGAGACGTGGCTTCGGCAGAAGCTTTTGATTTGCGGACCTCTTCCTCGTGGAACTTCAGTAGTGCATCAAGGCTTGCGACATGCTCATTGCGAAGATCGCGCACTTCCTCGTCCAAAACTTTCTGGGCCAGGGCGCTTTGATCTTCATGTGCGGCAAGCTTTAACACGCGTTCTCCGGCTGACACGTACTTTTTCCAGACGTCATCGACTTTATTGAACAAGGCTTCTTCGCCAGGAAGAAAAGGAGTTTCCAGATATTTTTTTGTGAAGTCGCTATAAATCTGTAAAGACTCTTCGAACTGTTTTTCGTACATAGCGTATTCATTGGGGTTTTTTGCCATCACTGCGCGCAGCATGGTGCGGTTGACTTCTTGCGCGCGATAGCGAATGCGTCCCAGAGCTTGTACATTTGGCAGGTTCTGGTTTGTGATCACGCTATAGATGGAAACAACGTTGCTGTTGGACCACCAGCCGATTCCGCCGACCACCAGGAGCAGCAATGAGATCCCCACAAACCCTGTTAACAATTTCGCCCTTAAACTCAACTTTGCAAACATACCGAAGCCCCTTATATATGACTTTTTTTTATTGAATACGGCGGAATCAACCAGAGTTGTATTTTTGCCGTAAACTCGGGGGCATCTATCGGAGTCGTGTTGGTTTACTTAATAGGTGAATAATAATATTATTCAAATCCGCCAGGATCACTGTCAGATTTGAACAGGTGAGTGTTTCATCGTATTCGATACAAATGTAGGACGGTCGCGGGACAGACTTTTAGTAAGAGAAAATCTTTTTGATATCCTTGTCGATCTCAGGAGTGATTTCGACTTTCAGAGCGCCGAGATTTTCTTGCAGTTGTTCGATGCTGGTGGCCCCCAGAATCACACTGCTGACGCCGTTTTGCGCGGCCGTCCAGGCCAGGGCTAGTTGGGTGCGACTGCACTCTAGCTGGTCAGCGATCTTTTTTAGTTCCCATACGCGCTGGCAGTTTTTTTCTGTGTAGAACGTGTCTTTCAACCAGTCGATGCGTGACAGGCGACCTTCAGTGACGCCTTTGTCGTATTTCCCTGTCAGCATTCCTGATGCCAGTGGAGACCACGTCACTAAACCCATTCCGTGTTGCTGCGCTTTGGGCTGCACATTGGTTTCAAACTTGTCGCGCACCAAAAGATTGTACTGAGGTTGTTCGACTTGCGGCTTGTAATAGCCGCCTTTATCGCACACATCCATGGCTTCCTGAATCTGTTCGGCGGTCCATTCGCTTGTTCCCCAATATAAAATTTTTCCGTGATGAATCAAGTCGTCCATGATGCGCACAGTTTCTTCGACGGGAGTTTCAGGGTCATAACGATGGCAGAAGTAGATGTCCAGATAATCGGTGCCGATACGTTGCAGGGATTTGTTCACGGATTCCAAAATATGTTTGCGGGAAAGACCTTTGTCGTTGATGTCTTCGCTCATCGGCCAAAAAACTTTTGAGGAAATGACAAGTTCATGGCGAGGGAAGTCTTTCAGGGCTCCACCCATGATGCGCTCGGATTCGCCTTTGGCGTAGATGTCAGCGATGTCGAAAAAATTGATCCCGGCCTCAAAAGCCACACGCAGAATGCTGCGCACAGAAGTGAAGTCTTTGACGGTGCCACCAAATGTAGTCCAGCCGCCCAATGAATAGGCGCCGATTTTTAAGCCGCAACGGCCAACGCTGCGATAAGGCATGTTAGGATTGAACATCAGGGCCTCCTTGCAGAAGCCCCATTATCTTAATGAAGAACCGGATGTTGCAAGTAATGATTGATTTCGACGATTCTGTCTTGTTGACTGACCACAGAGTCCTGGATCGCGATCAGCTTTTGCATCAGGTTGTGTTTAGCCATGCGAATTGCTTCAAAGATGTCCTCGTGAACGCCTTCAGCCTCGGCCTTCGCGCCGCTTTCGTTCAGAACGATCGCAATGCGGTACAGCTTCTTTAATCCTTCCTTGGTAAACTCGCGACCTTCTGTTTCATACTGGAGCGCCAGTTTTCTTGGGTCCCGGGCTACGACAGCGACCACTGTTTGTGGAGTCACAAAGTGCTCGAACTCCGCGATCTGCTGGTAGATAAAGGACTTAACCTCAGGATTTTGTTCAATAAGCTCAATGGTGGGGTTGAGAAGGGTCGTCATAGGCGGCCTCCTTTTCCTCGTAGTTATAGTGTAACAATGGGGTCGAATTTTGTCTGGTCAAGAAGGTTGGCATTCAAAAAATAATTTGAAATCGAATAGGTTTGCATTAGAATCCCGAACCTGGACCATAGGCTTGTGTCAGATTGAGATCATGGAAAATATTAAATCCGAAATAAAATTAGACTCATCTTGGAAGCAGCATCTTCATCTGGAATTCGAAACAGACCGCATGAAGAGGCTCAAAAGTTTTTTGGCTTCTGAGTACAAAGCCGGCAAGACCATCTACCCGCGGGGGGATGAATACTTTGCAGCTTTGAATCTGACTCCTTTTGACAAGGTGAAGGTCGTCATCGTCGGGCAAGATCCTTATCATGGTCCAGGGCAGGCGCATGGCCTTTGCTTCTCAGTGCGTGAGGGGGTTCGTTTTCCTCCATCTCTTCAGAATATCTACAAAGAGCTGCACAGTGATCTGGGGCTCCCCATCCCTCAAACCGGTTCGCTGACCAAGTGGGCTGAGCAGGGTGTGCTTCTGCTAAATGCGGTACTGACTGTGGAAGATGGCAAAGCGGCGGCTCACCAGGGTAAAGGCTGGGAAGAGTTCACGGATAAGATCATCCATGTGCTGAACGACGAAAAAGAAAATCTGGTATTTATTTTGTGGGGTTCTTACGCGCAGAAAAAAGCGTCCTTTGTGGACCGTAAGAAGCATCTGGTCTTGGAATCTGTGCATCCCTCTCCGCTGTCAGCGCATCGAGGATTCTTTGGGACCAAGCCCTTCTCTAAAACCAATGCCTATCTGAGATCCAAGGGACTTGGTGAAATTGACTGGGATTTGACGAAGCCTTCCTAGGTTCAATTGCAAAAACCGATGCTCTCATCCTGGTACGTGTAGGTCTTCTTTGGTAACCTTCCAAAGGAATTAAATGTCATTCCACCGATTCAAAGGTGCAAAAGCTCTAGCTATGCGGTGGTGCCTTGGTTAAGATTATAGAAGAACCTTTAATCTGAAGGAGAGTATCATGAGATGGCTTCTGGCGGTGGCAATGGTGTCTCTGGGGTTGGTGGTCTCTCACACAGAAAGGTCCGAGGCTGGGCCGGCGATTCGAATTATTGCCAGCGTTGAAACCGTCAAGGTGGCGGACGTGGTTAGAAAACTGCGCAGCGATAAGGATGGTGTCAAAGTGCTGTTGAGCAAGCACCAGGGTTCTTACTATCTTCCCAAAAGCAATCCGCAATTTGCCGAGTTACTGAAAAAACTCGAGTCCAGTCTGAAGACCCAAAAGGCCGTGGATGTCACTGCGGAGCAAGGTCAGCTCAATATTGTTGATGTGAAATAAGCCCGCGTTGTAAACTGGTCTCCATCTTTTAAGGAGATCTTTATGCGCAGTCTTGTTCTGGTTCTTGCTCTTATCTCATTGTCGTCTCATGCCCTGGCCACTTCGGCGGAAGAAGTGAAGCAGAAAACAGCGGAAGCTGCATCTGCGGCGGCTGAATATTCCAAAGAACAAAAAGAAGAGTTCCAAAAAGACATGGAAACAAAACTCAATTCCATGAAAAAAGAAATCGCTGAAATGAAGGCGGAAGCCGCCAAGAAAACCGGTGAAGCCAAGGCGGAAATGAATGACCAGATCAAGGCTTTGGAGAAGAAACAAGAGGAAATGAAAAAGGACTTGGCGAAGCTGAAGAAGAGCTCTGGCAAAGCCTGGGGTGAAATGAAAGCTGGTATGAGCAAGGCGTGGGATGCAATCTCTGAGTCCTATGGCAAAGCCAAAGCCCACTTGTCTGAAGAAAAATAATGAAAAAAAGCTCATTGCTCTTTATTAAGGACCTGCCTCGTCTTTCAGATCTGGGAGACGAGCTTTTACTGATCCACGATGAGATTCTTCCCAAGAAATCGGCGGCCTTCCGCAAGTGGATGAAGCAGTTCCCGTTGCGTTATCCGGTAAAGGCCGGAGAGTCTTTAAAATCTGTTGATCAGTTCCCTGAACACATCGCCAGAATCGTCCAGCTCTGTGAAGGGGCGTCGGCACGACGTTTGACGTTGGTTGTGGCAGGTGGAGGCAGTGTGGGTGACTTTGGCGGCTTTGTGGCCAGCATCCTTAAAAGAGGTGTGGGGTTGGTTCACCTGCCCAGTACCTGGCTGTCGGCTATTGACTCCGCTCACGGCGGTAAGACGGCGCTGAATGTGGGTTCTGCGAAGAACCAGATTGGGACATTCTATCCGGCACAGAAAATCATACTTTCCAGGGCCCTTTTGATGTCCCAGCCCGAAGCTCGGGCCTTTGAGGGATTCGGAGAGCTGCTGAAGATCGCCCTGATATCGGGTGGTTCTTTGTGGAAAGATCTTTCTCAAGAATACGAAGTTCATGCTGATACTTTGTGGAAGTATCTGGCTCGGGCAATCGAAGCCAAGTACAAAGAAGTGGCCAAAGACCCTGAAGAAAGGTCAGGCCATCGCCATGTTCTGAATCTGGGGCATACCGTGGGGCATGTTCTGGAATCTTTCAATGAACTTCCGCACGGGATTGCGATCAATTACGGTTTGGACTTTGCCTTGCGTTTTAGTCTGCATAAGAAAATCATCACTCCGAAAGACTATGAAAAGCTGATGCTTTCGCCGGTGATGGGGTACTTGCTGTCACCTGTACGAGATGGTTTGTTGCAAAGCAAGGAATCAGTTCTGAAGGATTTCCGCAGGCAGCTTCTAAGTGATAAAAAGAAAACAAGTTCTTCGGATCTGCGTTTTGTGTTTCTAAAAAAGCCGGGACAATGTGTGATTCGTGAAGTTCCCGTGGACGAAATCCTGATGGAAATTGTTCGGCAGAAAGAAGATGAATGGTATGACTGAGTATCGCTTTCGCGGAGAGATTCCGGGTTCCAAATCCATTTTCAACCGGGCCTTGATTGTAAAAAGCTATTTCCCGGTGTTGGATTTGCAAGGTCACGCTGAATGCGATGATGTTCGCTTTATGCGTGAGGGCTTGAAGGAAATCCGCGAACGCAGTCGTATTGATTGCGGTGAGGGTGGCACCACTTTCCGTTTTATGGCACTTCGAGCGTCTCGGGTGCCGGGAATGCACACGCTGGAGGCGACGGCGCGCTTGCTGCAAAGACCACAGCAGGGACTTTTCGATCTGCTGTCTCAGTTGGGCGTACAAACTCAAGTCAAAGGCCGTGAACTATTTATCGCCTCTAAAGGCTGGAAGCGTCCACGCACACCCATCAAGGTCAACACCTCCGAATCCAGTCAGTATGCTTCGGCGTTGATCCTGAACTCCTGGCTTCTGGATTTTGATCTTGAGTTTGAATTGGTGGGTGAGAAGGTTTCTGAATCTTATTTCGAACTGACCGTAAAGATGTTGAAAGAACTGGGCATGCGATTTCAGGTGCAGGGAAATAAGTATTTGATCCCGGCCGGTCAGCGTATCAGTAAACTTGAGTACCGGGTGGAATCAGATCTCAGCTCTGCCTTCACCATGGCGGCGGCCGGGGCTTTGAGCGGTGGGGCAAAACTTGAGAATTTTCCCATCAGAAGTTCTCAGCCGGATGTCGTGTTCCTGGAAATTTTTAAACGAATGAACATCGCCTGGGAATTCAAGGATCAAAGTCTTTGCGTCAGCTCCTCGGCGGGACTGCGTGCGACGGACTGTGACTTATTCCAGTCGCCGGACTTGTTCCCGGTTTTGGCGGTGTTGTGCAGTTGGGCGCAAGGAAGTTCCAAACTGTACAATGCGCCTCATCTGGCTGCGAAAGAATCCAATCGCATTGCCAAGGTGGCGGATCTATTTCAAAAGCTCGGTGTAGCACATGAAGTTCTGCCAGACGGCATGATCATTCACGGAGATCCGGGCCAGGTTTTAAAGAAGGGAATTGTCTTTAATCCTGATCAAGATCACCGCATGGTGATGGCGGCCACTTTGATGAAGCTAAAAGGCCACGAGATCACGATTGAGCATCCCGAGGCTATCAATAAGAGTTTCCCCGAGTTCTGGGGCATGATAGGAATCAAACCATGATCACTGTCGTTGTTGGGCACCGCGGAACGGGAAAAACCGAGTTGATGAAGCGTATGCAAAACTATTTGCGGGACGCTTCGGTTGAGTTCGTGGACCTGGATGATTTAATTGAAGAGAAAATCGGCAAAACCATTCCTGAACTCTTTATGGAGCATGGAGAGGCCTATTTTCGCGAGCTGGAGCGTCAGTTATTCTTAGAAACCCTGCAAAAGCCACACACGGAAATGTACCTGGTTGTGGGGGCGGGATTTGATCTGACGGTCATCCCTGAAGCCGTGCGCGTTTTGTGGGTGCGCAGACAGACGGATCTGGATGGACGTATTTTTCTGAATCGTCCGCGCCTGAATCCTGAGATGTCTCCGTTGGAAGAATTCCAAAAAAGAGCGGTTGTACGCGAGGAAAACTATCGGGCCCATGCCGATGAAGTGTATCTGATGCCAGAGGGTCTTTTTGAAAATCGCCATCATGCGATGGCAGTTGAAAAAGCCCTTCTGACTCACAGCCTGCAGGATATTTCTGGCGTTCTGACTTTGACGCCGGACATTTTTAAATCTGAAAAGCGCTGGAATCTTTTTAAGACCCGTTTCGCCCGCAAAGGCGTGGATCTTTTTGAATTGCGCGATGATCTGCTAAGTTTTGAGCAGATCCAAAAAGCTCTGACCGAAATGTCTTCAGAAAACTTTATCTATTCGTTCCGCACAGCCCGGGAAAACCTTCCGGCTGAGCAGTCCCTGCTGGAGCTTTTAAAAAAAGTGTCTTGGGTGGACTGGGCAATTGAGCTCGGGAGTCCGGAAGTTCTGCTTTCAGTCGTTCCAGGTACGAAAGTGATTCTGTCCCTGCATGAAGAAAAGTTGAAAGACTTGTGGCAGGTTTTTGCCAACCAAGTGGCGCATTTGAAGTATGCGCCTTTGGTGGAAAGTTTTGGGGATCTTTGGGTCGGGCATCAGTGGCAGGCGCAGGATGAGTCTCGTCGCAGCTATCTGCCGAGGTCGCGCACAGGTCGCTGGGAATGGTATCGCCGTTTGCAAAAGGGGCGACAACTGCTGAACTTCTGGAGAGAAGGGGATGGTACGGCGGGGGATCAGCCTTCTTTGTGGGCTTGGATGATGACGCCGGACCGGCCGGCTTCCTTTGCTGCGGTTTTGGGGGATCCTGTTGTGCACAGCTATACCCCCATGGAACATTCTGATTTCTTTTACAAGATGAATCTGCCGGTGTTCGCAGTGGCGATTTACCGGGACGAATGGGATCAGGCTTTCCCGGTCTTGCAAGCCCTGGGGCTTTCACATGCCGCAGTGACATCACCGCATAAAGAGAACGCGGCGAAAAGCTGCCAGCATGAAAATCTGAAAGCTGTGAATACCTTATACCTCGACCGGAAGGCCCATCGTTGGATAGGCACGTCCACTGATGATCAGGGCTTTATGGAACTGATCGAGGGCGTAGGTATGATTGCGCCTTTGCAGAAGGAAATCTTTGTCTGGGGCGGTGGCGGAGTGCTGGAGATGATTGAAAAGGCCCTGCCCCATGCGACTTATTTTTCATCGCGCAGTGGACAGCCCAGAGCGTGTTCGGAAGCTTCCGCGGAGCTGAAGCCTAAGATCGTGATCTGGGCCGCCCCGAGATCCGCAGAAACCCAGTTGCCTCCGGCCGGTTGGAGTCCTGCGATGGTGTTTGATTTAAATTATAAAGAAGATTCAATGGGGCGCGAGTACGCCCAGCGCTGTGGGGCTAATTATCAATCTGGTTTGGTGATGTTCACAGCGCAGGCTCAAGGACAAAGAGCATTTTGGCGAAAGCTTGAGGAAAAATCATGAGTGCAAGTCAGTTCGGGTCTCGCTTTACGATAACGACATTTGGTGAAAGTCACGGGACAGCTCTGGGTGTGGTGATTGATGGGTGCCCCGCCGGTGTTGAATTTGACGAAGCTTTGTTGCGCAAAGAACTGGAGCGTCGTCGTCCCGGGAATCACGGTTCAGGTCAGATTGTGTCTGGTCGTCAGGAAGGGGATTTGCCTGAAGTGTTAAGCGGGGTCTTTGAGGGAAAGACTTTGGGAACTCCGATGGCAATCATTGTGCGCAATCAGGATGCGCGTTCTCAGGACTACGGTGTGATCAAGACTTCTCCGCGTGCGGGGCATGCGGATGATATGTGGAAGCAGAAGTTCGGCCATAGCGATCACCGTGGTGGCGGGCGCTCCTCAGGGCGGGAAACAGTGTCGCGTGTGATGGCAGGGGCCGTGGCGCAGATGATGTTGAAACATGTCAGTGCGCCGACCCAAGTGATCGGCTACGCTTCTCAGATCGGTCCGATCACCCTGACATCAGCGGAACGCGCCGAGGTTCAGAACAAAGACATAGATTCCTTCCAGGCTCGCTTTCCGTCGGACCGAGATGCCGAAGTGGGAGAGCTTCTAAAAAAAGCCCAGGAAAACGGCGAAAGCCACGGCGGTGTTGCTGAAATTCTGATACAGAATCCGCCGGCCTATTTGGGGCAGCCTGTTTTTCATAAGCTGAAGTCTGATTTGGCTATGGCCTTTCTAAGTGTCGGCGCAACCAATGGCTTTGAGTTGGGTCTGGGCTTTGAGGCCTCCGAGGTGAAGGGGACCGAGTTTCATCAAAACAGCACAGGTTCACAGTATGGGGGCATCCGGGGTGGGATTTCCACCGGTGAAAGCATTTTGTTGCGCGTGTCTTTCAAGCCCACCAGTTCTATCCTGGATGTGGCTAAGAAAGGTCGACATGATCCGTGCATCGTGACCCGGGCGATTCCGGTTTTAGAGGCGATGACATGGCTGGTGTTGGCAGATCACTATTTGTGGTCTAGAACAGACAGAATATAAGAGGTAATGATGGTTTCAGATATTTTCAATCCCGAATGGTGGACAGAAGTCCCTGGTTTTAAGTTCCAAGATATCACTTATCACCGCGCTAAAGATCAGGGGACTGTGCGTATTGCCTTCAATCGTCCTGAAGTTCGTAATGCCTTCCGCCCGCAAACGGTGGACGAGCTTTACACGGCTCTTGAGCACGCACGCATCACGGCGGACGTGGGTGTGGTTTTGATTACAGGTAACGGACCTTCACCGAAAGATGGTGGTTGGGCGTTCTGTTCCGGTGGTGATCAGCGCATTCGTGGTAAAGACGGTTACAAGTACGAAGAAAAAGAAGCGCAAGGAAAAATGGATCTGGCTCGTCTGGGGCGTTTGCACATTCTGGAAGTTCAGCGCTTGATTCGTTTCATGCCTAAAGTGGTTATGGCCGTGGTTCCTGGTTGGGCTGTGGGTGGTGGTCATTCTTTGCATGTCGTGTGCGATATGACGATCGCCAGTCAGGAACATGCCATCTTCAAACAAACAGATCCAGACGTGGCCAGCTTCGACAGTGGTTACGGTTCTGCGTATCTGGCTCGCATGGTGGGGCAAAAGCGTGCGCGTGAAATCTTCTTCCTGGGACGCAACTATTCTGCCCAAGAAGCCTTCGATATGGGCATGGTGAATGCGGTGGTTCCGCACAAGGATCTGGAAAAGGTCGCATTGGAATGGGCTTATGAAATGAACTCCAAAAGTCCGACGGCGATGCGCATGTTGAAGTATGGTTTCAATATGATTGATGACGGCTTGGTCGGTCAGCAGCTCTTTGCGGGCGAGGCGACTCGTCTGGCTTACGGGACGGAAGAAGCTGTGGAGGGGCGTAATTCCTTCGTGGAAAAGCGTCCGAAGGACTTCTCCAAGTTCCCTTGGCACTACTAGATTCAGCAATAACAGAATATACGCTTCGAAAAAGGAGGACAGATATCCTCCTTTTTTTGTTCACAGGAACTTCGTCGAGCTTCATGTCACTCAACTAGACCTTATTTGAGATTTTCTTGAATACGAGGGTTGCTATTAATTCTTGTAATCTGTGTTTGATCACAAAACAAAAATGGCAAGGAGCCACAAAATGAAATCTACAGGGATGAAGATTCTATTCTCAGCATTGGTACTCACACTCGCAGCCTGCTCCGGCGGTGGCGGCGGAGGCGGAGGCGGCAGCAACAGCGGCGATGTTGCGAATGATTCTCCGACAATCACAAATCCTCCAACAGCAGCTAAAGGCACGCCTGAGGAGATGACGGCTTTGGTTCAGGCTGTCGGGGGCGGAACTCCAGATGCAGTTATTGAAGATCTTTTCAGTGTTTTTGGCTCGGTGCCTAAGAACTTTGCAAAAGGCAAGGCTGAGCCAATGGACCCGTGCGTGTCCGAAGATGGTGCTGACAGTCCAGATGCTGATGAGGATGGTTTCCCGAAGTACTATCGTTTTAAATCCACGAACTGTCAGGAAACCTTTGAATATGAAGGACAAAGCTTCACCCAAACTTATAGTGATGATTTGATCATCAAAGATGAAGATGATGAAAATGAAGATTCTAATGCTTCGTTGACATCCACAGGGAGCAGATCCTGGAAAAATGCTGTAAGTAAGGCGGAGGTCGCTGCTGATTATAGTGCGGCATCTTTGGTGTATGTTGGGGCATCTGGTTTGCTGAAGCTAAACTATAAAACGGGTGGCTATGACAGCATGACGACGCCAGAGCAACCGCAAGGGTACATGGCACTTTGGTTGTCAGTTCAGTTTGGCCCAGCTCCGTTGATCAATATCGGAGCAAGTGTTACGGGTTTTGTTCAGTTCTATGTCCAAAATTCGGGCATGGTGACAGTGACAGTTACCTCTGAGCCTGATTATCTCTTGAATGAGACTTCTCGCTGTCTAGAAGGTGGAAAACTAGTTCTTAAGTATGCCGATGGTTCCAATGTTTTGGAAGAACCTCTAGCGCAGCCAATCTGCTTGGATGCATTTAGCAAGTAGAGCTGGTCTTAAGTAACATCCAGTGTTTGAAAACATCTGCCTCTATTAGGCTCGCAGAGAGACAATAGAGGCATGAAATTCGTTCTCTTCTTCGTATTGCTGGCGGCTGTAGGCTTGGCATTCTGGGGATGCCCGACGAAGAAGTATATCCCGGACCCAACGCCTCCACAGCCTCAGGTCATGCGTTATGATGAGATACTAAGACAAAACGGTCAGGCCCCTCATGTGGGGCCACGGCTGGATCAGCGACGAATGTTGGCATAAAAAAAGACTCCCTGCGGAGTCTTTTTTATTTTCTCAAATGTCTTTATCAAAGAACTACTTCACAGTGCCTTTGTAGATGTAGGCAATTCCACCAGTCAAAGAGATGTATTCCATATCAGAATAAGCACCGCTTTCTTTCATCAGCTCCAGGAAACCTTCTTTGCACGGGAAGGCTGCAGAGGATTTTTGCAGATACTCGTAAGCTTCCTTCTGACCCGTTACCAGGCCGCCAATTTTAGGCAGAATGTTCTGGGAGTAGAAGTTGTAAAGCGCCCCGAAAACAGGAACGCTGACCTGGCCGAACTCCAAGACCATGACCTTACCACCAGGGCGAGTCACGCGGGCCATTTCTTTGAGTGCTTTCACCGGGTCACCGACGTTGCGGATACCAAAAGAGATGCTGCAAATATCAAAGCTATTATCCGCGTACTGAAGTTGCGTCACATCGGCTTGTTCAAACTTGATGTCCAGACCACGTTCTTGCGCTTTACCCGGTGCTGGAATCATCATCTCAGGGCAGAAGTCTGTGCCGATCACAGCCCCGGTTCCCACCGTCTTCTTGAACTCAATTGCCAGGTCACCCGTGCCAGTCGCACAGTCCAAAACCTGTTGGCCAGCTTTGGCGCCGCTGTATTTGACCAGTTTTTTTCTCCACAAGTGGTGAATCCCCATGGAAAGGACATTGTTGCCCTTGTCATAGTTCGCCGCCACTTTTGAAAACATAGAGCGGATGATTTCAGGATTTGGAGAGTGCTTTTGATTAGTGTGCATGAGCGGTCACCTTGTGAAGAGGGCGGTCAATCGCAGTCAGGATCTTATCCAGTTTGCGCATCATCATCTGGAAGTCATTCAAAGTCAGGGCCTGCATGCCGTCGGAAAGAGCTTCCTCGGGGCGCGGGTGAACTTCCACGATGATACCGTCAGCGCCGACAGCGGCCGCCGCGTAAGCCAGATCCGGAACCAGGGCGCGGATGCCCACGGCATGGGACGGATCGACGATCACGGGAAGGTTGGTGTTTCTTTTCGCAAACGCCACGGCATTTAGATCCAAAGTGTTGCGAGTGGCAGTTTCAAAAGTGCGAATGCCACGCTCACACAAAATCACGTTCTGGTTTCCGCCATTGGTGATGTATTCAGCGGCTTTGATCCATTCTTCGATGTAAGCAGCCAGGCCACGCTTCAAAAGCACAGGCTTTTTCTGGCGACCCAGTTCCTTCAGAAGTTCGTAGTTCTGCATGCTGCGCGAACCCACCTGGAAACATTCAACCAGGTCATAGATTTCTTCGATCTGTCTGACGTCGGTGACTTCAGACACCAAGCTCATGTTCAGCTCTTTGCAAACGGATTTCACGATGTCGAAGGATCCGGAACCCAGGCCTTGGAAGGCTTTGGAAGAGGTGCGCATTTTCCAGATACCACCACGAAGCAAGTGCGCGCCTGCGGCTTTAACTCCGGAAGCAGTTTCCAGGAATTGGGCATGACTCTCGATGGAGCATGGGCCGGCGATCACAGTGAATTGAGGACCCCCGATAGAAAAACCGCCAACATTGACGATTTGGGTTGAGGGACTTGTTTGCATAGTTAGCGTTTCCATAATACGAACTTCTTCTCACCCTGGTTAACGTTTTAACAACTTGAAAGTCGTAAAAAGAGGGTCCTTTTGTGGAACGGCAGAATAGCATAACGCTGGAAGGCATTACAAACTTTTTGGAGGCAGGGGCCCTCTTGCGACATAGAAACCAATGGATTCTCATTGAAGGCCCATTCAGAGCGGCAAAGAGCCCGGATAGTGTCGAAATTTCAGTGTTTTGCCCCGATTTCTATGACCTGAACAGGCCCGCGTTGTGGCACGGAAAGGCCGTCCATAGGCTGTCTTCAGCAGAATTACGCCAGATTTGTGAGGAGTACTTGGCTCAAGGGCCCTCTATTGCGGAGTCCTTAGCGAAGGCCGCGTGGGCGGAACCGCGTAAGGAGGATTTTGCCGAAGCCTTGCGTGTCATTCAGAGCAAAATTCAAAAAAATGAAATTCAAAAAGCAGTCCCTGCAGTCTTTGCGCGCACAACGCAGACAGTGGCAGCGCGCGACCGGGCCGAGATGATTTTGCAACTTCTTCAGGCGCCACAGACCTTGTATGTCTATGGATTCTGGCAACAGGGCGAAGGACTGTTGGGAGCGACACCAGAAGTTCTTTTCGACTATTCGCAGGGTGTACTGAAGACCATGGCCTTGGCAGGGACCTGTCCCAAAAGCGAAAGCACCGAGCGGGAGTCTCTTCTTAAAGATCCCAAGGAAATGCAAGAGCATCAGCTGGTGGTGGAAGATATCGCCAGACTTCTGGGGCAGTGGGGCGAGGTGCAGGCGCAGGGGCCTCACATTCTGGAGCTGCCGATTCTGTATCATCTAAAAACCGACATTCAGGTTCAGTGTCAGACGCGCCCTGACTTTGTGGCTTTGGCAAAAAGTCTGCACCCGACACCGGCGCTGGGTGTGGCTCCGCGTTCTCAAGGCTACTTGTGGATGCAAGATCTTCCGGGGCAGGAGGGGCGACGCTATTTCGGGGGGCCTTTTGCATTTATGAATGCGGAGGAGGCTCTGTGTCTTGTTGCGATTCGCAATTTGCAGTGGAGCAAAGACTCTGCGATGATTGGTTCCGGCTGCGGTGTTGTGGCAGCCAGCGAATTGGAAAGAGAATGGCGGGAACTTTATCAAAAGCGCCTGTCAGTAAAAAAAGTATTGGGGCTTGAAGTATGACAAACATGGAACTGGCAGCAAAAGTCATTCAGGAACTGGTTCACACCGGAGTGAGAGAATTCATTCTGTGTGCCGGAGCCCGCAACAGCCCCATGGTTCACATTCTGGATGAATGTAAAAATCTGAAGGTGTACTCGTTCTTTGAAGAACGTTCGGCTGGATTCTTCGCTTTGGGTCGTATTGCCAGCACTCGACGTCCGGTGGCGGTGATCACCACTTCCGGAACAGCGGTGGCAGAACTTTTGCCGGCAGCGGTGGAAGGCACTTATTCCTCGTTGCCATTGATTCTGGTGACGGCAGACCGCCCGAAGCATTATCGCGGCTCGGGTGCGCCTCAGACGATTGAGCAGGTGGGTATTTTCTCTTACTACAATGAAGTGGCCTTGGATCTGGACAGTGAAAACTCGCACTTGTCGTTTAAGTCCCTGTCCTGGAAAAAGCCGATTCATGTGAATGTGAGTTTTGAAGAGCCTCTGATCGACGGTCCGGTGCCGACAATTCATATTCCCAGCGTTTCAGAAAGAACCAAGCTGCCGGCTCAGATTCCGCTGGGCACGTTAAAGGAAATGGAAGACTTCATCAACTCCCACAAGCCATTGGTGATTGTGGGGATTCTGCCGGAAAAAGCCTACGGCACGGTGCTGGAGTTTTTAAAGCAGTACAAGGCGCCGGTTTACTGCGAAGGTATTTCCAGTTTGCGCGGCCATCCGGACATCAAGGATGTTGAGATCCGCTCGGGCGAAAAAATGATTCATCGTATTCTGGGGATGGGGGTTTGTGATTCCATCCTGCGCATCGGCGGGGTGCCGACGGCGCGTGTGTGGCGTGATCTGGAAAGCAAGTACAAAAATCTACCGGTTTTCTCTGTCAGCTTTAATCACTACACAGGTCTGAGCCGTCCGGCGCAGCATTGCAACTCGTTGGATCTGCTCAGTCAGGTGGAATTCAATTATCCTCACCATGAAAATGTAAAAATCAATATCGAGGATTCTGCGCGGGCCTTGCAGATTCGCCAGCTGCTGGAAAAATATCCTGACTCAGAACAAGGGCAGATCTACGCGCTTTCAAAACGTATGAAGGGGGCTTCGGTTTATCTGGGGAACTCGCTTCCGATTCGGGAATGGGACTCCAGTTCGTCGCACGATTTCCCTCCGGCGCGTGTGGCGGCCAATCGCGGCGCCAATGGTATTGACGGGCAGATTTCCACCTTCCTGGGCTGGGCTCATCCAGAGCTTGAAAACTGGTGTCTTGTTGGAGATTTAACCGCGCTGTATGATTTATCGTCACTTTGGGCAACTTCCCAGTTGGATGCGAAAAAACTGCGTATCGTGGTCATCAACAATGGAGGAGGCCAAATCTTCCATCGCATGTTTAAGAAAGAGATTTTCATAAACAAACACCAGATTTCGTTCGATTCATGGGCAAAGATGTGGAACTGGTCCTATCAGAAGTGGCATACTATTCCAGACGAGGCTGTGACGTTGGACTTTGCAGATCACCAGATCATTGAGCTCTGTCCGAACTGGGAGCACACCCAAGAATTCTGGAAGGAGTACGACTCGTTGTGGAAAGAGTGAATCTCTTTTTTCTTCATGGCTTCTTAGGAAGACCGACGGACTGGGCGCAGGTAAAAGCGCACCTTCCGCAAGTTGAAGGACTGCGCATTTATACGCCTGATTATTTTAAAGAACTGTCTTTGGGGCCCAGCAATTCATTTGAAAGCTGGGCAGAGAACTTCGTTAAACTGGTTGAAACCCACGGATCTGCGGCGGAAAGAAACATTGTCGTGGGCTATTCCCTGGGGGGACGCCTGGCTTTGCATGCTCTGGAAAAGAAGCCCGCCCTGTTTTATAAAGTCGTATTGATATCGACCAATCCCGGCTTCAATGATGTTCATGAAGCTTTCGACCCTATCTCTGAAGAACGTCGTCAGCGCTGGATGAATGATTCCTATTGGGCGGAGGAATTTCTAAAAGCCCCGTGGGACATGGTGCTGCGTAACTGGAATGCGCAGCCTGTATTCGGTGGTGGGGAGGCCGAACCCCTGCGTCTGGAGAAAGACTATTCCCGGGAAACGTTAAGCCTGGCGCTGACCCAGTGGTCCCTGGCTCAACAAAAGAACATGCGTGGTCTGTTGGCCAAGCAGACGCAGAAACTGATCTGGCTGGTCGGTGAACGGGATGAAAAGTTTGTGGAAATGTCCAAGCGTATCGAGGATGAGGTGGCCGGCTTCCAGTTTGAAGTGATTCCGTCCTCATCCCATCGTGTTTTGTTCGACAGCCCCAAGGATCTGGGCGAACGAATTCGGCAGTTAGTTCAAAAGCTTCTTTGATTCCGTGTCGATCCAGGTGCGGAAAGTTTTAACGTTCATATAAATCGACTTCTCTTTGCAGACATCCTTGTTTTGGATGTACTGATTGCGTTCGTCGGCCTTCACTTCGTCAGGAACTGTCCAGGACACAGCAGAGGCTACACCCACGACATAGTCCTTGCCTTGATATCGCATCAACGCCGGACCACCGGAATCACCACTGCAGATGCCCTTGCCGATTTTTTGATCGATGTAAAATTGAGTTTCATCCTGACTGAACTGCTGGATGGCCAGGTCCACATGACGAAGCTGGCCCGAGCCCTGTGTGTCCGTCGGAGTGCTGCGTTTGCCGGAGATGCGCCCATAACCAGCCGCCGTGAAAACCTGCCCCTTGCGAATCGGGAAAGAGGCGTCGGCCAGTTCTACGGGGCGATAGTTTGAAGGGGCGGACTCTTTCATCAAGATCAGTCCCAGGTCGTTACGATCTTTGGAGTTTTGTTTTTTGTATTTATCGTGTGTGGCGGTTTTATAAGCCTGGCGCAGAACATAGTTGCCGGTCAGCGGATTGATCCCAAAAGCCAAAGACAGGTCTGAAGCATTTGCTCCCACGCAATGAGCTGCTGTCAGGATCAGATTTCTTTTGATCAGAGTGCCTGTGCAATAGGTCTTTGTCGGGTTGTCATAGATCAATACGACATAATTGGAAACGGTGTCATTTTTGGTGGTGTTCGCACCACCGACAATAGCGCTGTCATTAGGGACAGGCGAAAAACTGTCCTGAGGTTCCGCACAGGCAGACAATGTTAAAACGATCAAAGAGCCAACGTACAACTTCGCTTTCATAGTCCCTCGGTCAAATAGGCCCATGAAATAACAAAAGGGCTGCTTTTTGAGTAGCAGCCCTTGGCGATTGTGAAAAAATTAGATGCTTATTTTATTAAAGAGCTTGCTCCGGATTGACCAGGGATTTGGACAGTTTGGTGGCCATACGGTTGATCCAGATCTTGTAGTACAACGTGCTGGTAAAGGCGGAGAACTGCGAACAGTCGTTGTTTTCGTCTTTCACTCCGCGGCTGGTGACACCCATCAGGTACAGCTCACCCTTGATTTCAACGTAGGCAGGACCACCCGAATCACCGTGGCAGGCACCAGTGCCCTTGGTTTGGTCAACAAGGAACTCTGAAGTGCTGTAATTCAAGTTACTGATGGTGACTTTGGTAGATCGCAGACGGCCTACACCCTCACCCGTGACGCCGTCAGAAATGCCATACCCTGCAACTGTGATTTCCATGCCTGCTTTTAAGTTGCGTTTGTTTGGCAAGAATTTAACAGGCTTGTATCCAGCAGGCACCGTCCCGGTGAAGTGAATCATGGCGATATCGCCCGTGTCGAATTCTTCATTCTGGCGATTTTCCCAGTAAGGGGAGAACTCAACTTTATCCACCTGGCGACGCTCGCTCAGGGCATTGATTTCTGTACCGAAGAAGACATACATGTCTTCAGTGAAGTAGCCGACACAGTGAGCGGCGGTCAGAACGATGTTGTTTGGAAGCAAAGACCCTGTGCAGATTTCGCCTTCGAAGGCGTCGTAAACAGCGACGATGCTGTTTTGAATCTTGTCGGTGGCTTGAACTTCGGTGCCGCCGATGATTCCGTCTCCATTTGTGATAACGCTGGAATTGTTCGCTTGAGGTGAGCAGGCTGTGAGAGCCAAGCTTGTTAGGATCCCCGAAATTAGCAACTTATTCAGCTTCACTAAAATCCCCCCGGATTGCGATCTACAAATACTGTAGTTCGTGGGCTGAATAAACCCCATTTTGGCACCACATGACAAGATGATAATACTAATGAGAAACATAAGGGGGACTTATCCCCCTTAGGCTTGAAAGACTTACAGGTTTTTGAAGCTGTCGGTGGCTTCAATCAAAGCTGAACGAGTTCCGGGCTCGGCCGCCGCATGGCCTGAGTCAGGAATGATTGTAAATTTTGCCTCCGGCCAGGCCTTATGAAGCTCCCACGCAGAGGTGGCCGGGCAGACCACATCGTAACGGCCTTGAACAATGACCCCGGGGATATGGCGGATTTTATCCACGTTTTCCAGGATCCAGTTATTGGTTGTGAAGAAGGCGTTATTGGTAAAGTAATGGCATTCGATACGAGCAAAGCTCAAGGCATATTCCGGATCATCGAATTCATCCACGGCTTCAGGGTCCACGATCAGGCGGGAGGTGGCGGCTTCCCACTTGCTCCACGCCTTGGCCGCTTCCAGGCGGATGTCGGCATTTTCGTGGGTCAGGCGTTTGTAGTAAGCTGCAACCAGATCATGGCGTTCGTTCTGCGGAATGGGCTTGAGGTATTCATCCCACACATCCGGGAAGATGTTGGAAGCACCCTCTTGATAGAACCATTTGATTTCAGAAGGACGGCACAGGAAGATTCCGCGCAGAACCAGGGCTTTTACGCGGTCAGTGTGAGTGATTGCATAAGTCAGTGCCAGGGTTGAACCCCAGCTCCCGCCGAAGACCACCCATTTGTCGATCTTCAACATCTCGCGAATGGTTTCAATGTCTTTCACTAGGTCCCACGTGGAATTTTCACGCAGTTCTGCGCAAGGAGTGGACTGACCGCTGCCACGCTGGTCGAACAAAATTATTCGGTAGGCCTTTGGATCAAAGAAACGCCGGTGATCCGGCGCAACGCCGCCACCTGGTCCCCCGTGCAGAAAGACGACGGGTTTTCCCTGGGGGTTGCCGCATTCTTCCCAGTAAAGGGTGTGGATATCAGAAACTTTCAGCATGCCTTTGTTGTAAGGCTCGATGGCTGGATAAAATTCGCGCATATTAACCTCGCTGTGAGAGACAAAAAGCCTCTCGCAGATTAGTCTTTAAGTCAAAATGCGCGGAGCCGAAAAGAAGGGGTTGAGAATCAACCCCGATCCAGAGGGAGCTTATTTGGCAATACTGGTGCCGATATCGCGGGGATCAGCCACGCCGTGCAATTTGTCGCCTTCCTTGGTCACGGCCATCACGTTGCATGGAATAGGTTCCACGCGAACGTCATAGCCCATGTCCTTCAGTTCTTTCAGCACTTCAGGTCTTGGTCCTGGAGGATCGATGAACAGCACATCGGGTTGCCATTGCTGGTGATAGCGAACCATCGCGACAGAGTCATAAAGTGGAAGTTTGAACTCCACATAATTCAGGATGGTCTGGGCCACGCAACTGATGATGCGAGTCCCGCCGGGAGCTCCTACAGCCATCACGGGCTTATTATTTTCCAGCAAGATCGTCGGTGACATGCTGCTGAGGGGAGTTTTGCGGGGTGCGATGGCGTTGGGTTTGCCACCGATGGCGCCGAACAAGTTGGAGGCTCCGACTTGAGCGGCGAAATCATCCATTTCGTTGTTGAGCACAATCCCGGTCCCTGGCGCGACAATGGCGGCTCCCATCCAGCCGTTGATGGTTTGCGTGGAAGCCACGGCATTGCCCTGATTGTCGATCAAGGACATATGAGTGGTGTCAGCGGATTCATATTTCAGAGGATCGCCACCATACACTTCCGAAGCTTTGCGGGCGCGTTTATCTTCAAACTGGGAACGGCGTTGTTTGAGATAATCCTGCGACAGCAAGCCTTCCACCGGGACGTGGCCGAAGTCAGGATCACCCAGATAAACGGCACGATCTGCAAATGCAGACTGCAGGGCTGAAGCCGCCAAATGAATGGACTTGGTGGAAAGGGGACCGGCTTTGGCCAAAGAATCCTCCTCGAGCAAATCCAGGAACTGAATCACATGCACACCGCCGGAACTTGGAGGTGGCATGGAGATCACCTCAAACTTGCCGACTTTGCCTTCAACGGGTTTTCTGAATTTAACCTCGTAGGTGTCGAAATCTTTCTGGGTCAGCAGTCCCTTTCTTTGTTTGGAAAGTTTCAGGATGGAGTTTGCAACAGGGCCTTTGTAGAAACCGTCTTTGCCTTTTTCGGCAATGAGTCTGAGTGTCTTTGCCAGATCCTTTTGCACAAGTTTTGTGCCGATCGGGGGAACTTTTCCGTCCTTGGTCAGGAAAATGGCTTTGGCGGCGGGATCCTTGGCAAGAACGTCCGCGCGGTCCATCAGGGCACGGTGAAACTCAGGATAAATATCAAAACCGTTTTCAGCCAGCTCAATAGCTGGTTGCATGATGGTTTTCAAAGGTAAAGAGCCGAATCTTTTGTGAATCTCCAAAAGACCTGCCACCATTCCTGGAACAGCGACAGCCAGGATGCCATCTTGGGAAAGTTTGGAATCCGCTTTGCCGTCTTTTCCGATGTACATGTTCTGTGTGGCTTTTAGTGGGGCGCGTTCGCGGAAGTCGATGGCATAGGTGTCTCCGGTTTTTGCTTCATGGAACATCATGAAACCGCCACCGCCGATGCCTGTGGATTGCGGGCGCTCAACTGAAACAGTGAATGATGCCGCCACGGTCGCATCGATGATATTCCCGCCCAGATTAAACATTTTCTCTGCCGCCTGGCTGGAGTATCGCCCTTGGGTGGAAATGGCGAACTGGGTGCCGAAGGCCTCCGCCGTGGCGCGGTCGGGACGCTCTTGAGAGGTGCGAATGACCTGGTTTTGAATTGGTTTCGTGCTTTGACAACTGAGAGTCAAAACAGAAAGTGACAGCACGAGCAGCTTTGTTGTTTTCATCAGGCTTTCCTCCAACCTGTTTTATGAGTCCATTCAATGAATTCTTTGTGTCGTTTCATGGGATCGGGTGGGTGATAGTCGCCGTCCATGGGCGTGATCACCAGAGTTTCCAAAGGCGAAAGACCCATCTCGGCTCGGCGGGTGTTAAGAAGTTCTTCGTCCTCTACATCCGTAACGCGCAGGATTCCGTTTTCGTCCCAGTCGGCATTGGTGCCATAGATCTGTTTTCGGCCTTCGTAAAACCGAATGCGATCTATCATAAAGGCCACGTAGGACTTGGGAACTTGGCCGGCCTTTGCAAGATCGGTCAACACCGGTTCCTGTGCGCGCATGAATTCCGGCCAACTGATCGCATGCAGAATTATTCTTAAGGCCGCAGTGCAGGCCTCTTCACCCACCAGTGGAATTGTCGGGAAGCCATTTTTTTCGATCAATTCCTGCAGGCGGTGGGCATTGCGCAGATGAATCTTTTCCATCTGCGGGTGATAGCCGTGAAAAAGCTCGCCCGTACTGGCCAGGACTTCCCGCACGGCTTCGTCTTCTCGGATCAGATGAAGAATTTCTTCTGCATAGGTCATCCGAAGAACTCCGCCATCAGACGATTTTTTTCTTGTTCCGGGAAGAAGCTGGCGTCAAAGGCGATTTGATTGCAGCGATGGAAATCAGCCGCCGTGAATCCATGCACGCGGTGAAGAACCTCATAGTCATCACTCAGGCAGGTGGCAAAGACACCTGGGTCATCCGAGTTGATCGTCACCAAAACCCCGGCATTCATCAGCTGGCGAATCGGATGGGCCTCATAAGTGGGGAAGGACTGGGTCAGGTAGTTGCTGATCGGGCAGACTTCTAACGGGATACGACGGTCCTTCACAAACTCGAGCACAGAGGGGTTGTTGATGATTTGAATCCCGTGGCCGATGCGTTCCGCCCCGAGAATCTCGATACTGTCGCGAACCCAGGACGCGGACTGTGGCTGTGGGGTTTCGCCCGAATGAACCGTGATACGCAGGCCTGCTTTTTTGGCTTTTTGAAAAAGGGGCGCAAATGTTTTCGGGTCAAAGCCCTCTTCATTGTCCGCCAGATCCAGAGCCAAAAAGCTGTCCTTGTTGTCGATGGCGAAATCCACGACCTTTTCCGCGATCTCATAAGATTTGATCCTTTGAATGATGCAAATCAGTCCGATAAGCATAGGGAACTGCCTGCGTGCTTTATCGATGCCTTTTAGCAACGAGCGGTGGATTTTCTCAAAAGTCAGGGATTTGTGCCCGTCAGCAATAAAAGTCGGCGCATAACGCAACTCCAAAAGGCGCACGCCGTCGTTAAAAGCGTCTTCACAGGCCTCGTAGGCAACTCGGGTCAGGATCTCTTCACTGGCCAGCACCTTTTGGGCGTTCATGAATTTATTCAGCACAGACCCCAGATCTTTCATGGGGCCTGTGATCAAAAACTGATCCTTTTGTCCCTGTGAAGTGGGGGCTAAGGGAATTCCCACCTGGGGGGCCAGTTCCAAGATGGTGCTCCAACGCACTGAGCAGTCTAAATGACGATGCAGATCCACCTTCAGGATGTCGCGAATATTGTGAGAATAAAGCCTTTCCATTTGATGTTCCTCGCTGTGGGCAGTAAAACTATATCCTATGACAGAACCTATTCAGATCAAAACAAAACTCGCAGGCAACCCTACCCAAGAACCCCAATTCAAAAGCTTTGTGAAAAGCAAAGACGGACGTCAGATTCCAGTGGCCGATCCTAACGCGACTCGCGCCCTAGTTTCTTTGATGGATATGAACGCCGTCCTTGGTGGAGCAGCTTCTCACTACGGTGGCCCTGCGGCCTTGGCGGAACTCATGTCCGCATTGCATGGACATGTTTTTGATGTGGCTCAACGCGAAGGCAAGCAGTGGTATGAGTTGTTCCATATCGTGAACGATGCGGGTCACTGTGAAAATGGTCTGTATGCCCTGAAGGCCAACTACAAAATGGCGGGTTTGACTTTGGACAGCCTGAAAAAGTTCCGCTCCATCGAAAGCGGTCTGACAGGTCACGGAGAGGTTCACTGCTTCCCTGAAGGTGTGTTTATTTCTAACGGCCCTCTGGGGTCTGCGTTCCCACAAACTCAAGGTGTCGCAATGGGTGAGGCTTTGTCCGGTCAAAATCGTGTGACGGTGACAACCATCTCTGACGGCGCCTGTATGGAAGGGGAGGCGAAAGAAGCTTTCGCTGCCATTCCGGGTTTGGCCAAAATCGGTAAGATGGGTCCTTATGTGCTGATCATCAGCGACAACAACACAAAACTGTCCGGTCGTATTGATGCGGAATCTTTCTCGATGGCTCCGACGTTTGCGTCGTTGAAGGATCTGGGCTGGAATGTGATCCATCTTCCTGAGGGAAATGATCTGCAAAAATGTTATGACACTTTGGTGACTGCGATCGAGACAGCCAAAGCCAATCCAAAAGCGCCTGTTGTGATTCATGCAAGAACCATCAAAGGGATCGGCACAAAGAAAACCGCTGAATCGGCTTCCGGCGGTCACGGTTTCCCTCTGAAAAGTCCCTCGGAGCTGCCAGCATTTTTGACAGAGATATACAATGGTGCGGCACTGCCTGAAGTTTACAACACGTGGATTTCTGAGTTGTTGAAATGGGAAGCGGAAATTAAAGCCAGTGGCGTGAAAGACTCTGGAGAGAAAATCCAAGTGGGTATTTCTTCTGCGATGATTCGTGCCCGTAAGGCGGGTTTGCCGGTTCTGAGTGTGACTTCGGATCTTCCGGGCTCCACAGGGGTTGCGGGCTTCCGTAAAGAATTCCCTCAGGATTCTTTTGACGTCGGTATTGCTGAAAGCAACATGGTTTCCACAGCAGCGGGTCTTTCCAAGTTGGGTTACATCCCGGTGGTGGACACATTCGCTCAGTTTGGTGTAACTAAAGGGGCTCTGCCTTTGACGATGGGGGCTTTGTCTGAAGCGCCGATCATTGCGGTGTATTCTCACACAGGATTCCAGGATGCGGCCGACGGCGCTTCTCACCAGGCGTTGAGCTATGTGGCGATGACTTCTTCGATCCCTCATGTGGATGTTTATTCGTTGTCGTGCAGTGAAGAAGCCGACGCTTTGATGTATTCCGTGATCGAGAACTTTGCCAAAGCTCGCAAAGAAGGCAAGGTTCCCAATTCAGCGGTGTTCTTCCTGGGGCGTGAAAACTTCCCTAAATCCTATGTGGCGGGTGCCACTTACGACTTGAGAAAAGCGCAGGTGCTGGCAGATACAACAGCCGGCAAAGCGAAGTCAGTGACTATCGCTACAACGGGTTCTTTGGTGCCTCAAGCTTTACAGGCGGCTAAAGATCTGGAAACCAAAGGTGTGGGTGCTGTTGTGGTGAATGCGGCTTGTGTGAACCACTTGGACGTGGCGACTTTCAAAGCGGCTTTGGGTAAAACACAAGGTCACTTGATCACAGTGGAAGATCACCAGTTGTTGGGCGGCTTTGGCCAGTTGTTGTGCCATGCCCTGCTGACGGCCGATGTGCCGATGAAAGCAAAAAGCCTGGGTGTGCAAGGTGAGTTCGGTCAGAGCGCTTATACGGCCTTGGATCTGTACCGCAAACACAAGATCGATGCGTCGGCCATCGTGGAAACAGCCGGATCTTTCTTCTAGATTAGCGCTCACGGGGCGATCTTAAAAATTGTAATGTTGAGGCCCACAGTGGAAACGCTGTGGGTTTTTTTGTATGCAAGGCTTTGGTCGCGTAAACAGAACTCGGGACTAGTAGGGTGCAAGGTCCTCGGGAAAAATAGAGATAAGAAACTGTGTTTCCCGAGGAGCCTATGAAGGTGTCGTGCATCCTGGCGTTGTTTTTTTCTGTAACTCCTGTGTGGGCGGCCACGATGCCTGCATTTACGAAGTTTGAAAAAAGCGCGTTTGCGGTTCAGCCAAAGTCTGAAGTTGTTGTGAATATGCCGCGGGTGCAGTCTCAGGATACTCTGGGACTTTGTTATTCCTTTGCCACCTCCGCCATCTTAACTGCTGAAAACTGCCGGATTATGAAAAAAGACTGCAAGAGTCTTCCAGACTCTGAAATTTTCTCTCCGGTGGACCTGGCCCGGTTCGGCAATCAGCCGGATGGGGAGGTGGGATTTGAGTCTTCTTATCGCGGCATTCGGGAAGGTGGGCCCGGTGCATTCACCTTGGAAATTGCGGGGACCTTCGTGGGCAGTTCCGCTTCGCAGGAATGCCTGTCGCTCGATAAGATCCTAGGTAAAATGGGGGGCGCACAGTTTGGTACGGATGCTCAGTTGGCGGCATTTAAACGCCTTCGCAAAAAGTATGATGAGTATCAGAAGATAGATAGGAACTGTGAGACGTGCCTCACAGACTTCTTTGCCACCGCCAAGACCGAAATGGATAAGGATTTCAATCTGGATACAGATCCGACTCGATTGCTGAAGGCTTTCAGTGAGGAAACTTACGAAAAGTTCTTTGATCGCCTGATCTATCCCAAAGAGTGCAGCCGCGCCAAGAATCGCGCCTATTTCGAGGGAAAAGACTCGACGGAATTAAAAGTCTTCCCACAAAAGGGCCAGAAGGCAGATTATGCCAGTGTTATGGCGCAAATTAAAAAGCAACTTGGCAACGGCCATCCGGTGATGATCTCCGGAATCTGCCTGAATGAAAAGTACACAAAGGATTGCTCAGCCCCCGGTGTTGAAGGTGGAAACCAGCATGCCACGGTGATTTCTGGTTATCGTCGTGTCTGTGATAAGGCCAACAAGTGTTACGACGCCCTTCAAATTCACAATAGCTGGGGACAGGCATGGCAGGATATGCATGACGGCGGCTGGGTCGATGCCGAAAGTCTTTTAAAGTACACCGGCTATGAAACCGAGATGCTGGCCTGGCTTGAAGACAAGCCAAAGGGGAAATGATGAAAAAGATGATCGTCATTTTTTCTATGCTGATGTGGACTTTGCGGGCTGAAGCCAGCTTAAAAGTCTTTGATGGGAAAAGCTATCAGCCCTTTAAGGTGCAGGAGTATCAGCAACTGAAGCTTTCGGCGGAATGTTTCAAGGGGCAAAAACCTGATTGTGAGGCTTGGAAGGTGGCTCAGAAAAAAGCGTCCAAAACAAATCTGCCTCAAGCGTTGGGGGGAAACCCCGCAGCTCGCTATTGTCTGGATGCTGGTGGTGAGAACCGCATTGCCAAATCCGATGACGGGACGGAGTATGATTATTGCCGCTTTAAAGATGGCTCCATGATCGAGGCCTGGAGTCTGTACTTCAAGTTTAATCCGGTCAGTGTCAGAAAATAAAAAAGCCCTTGGGATTCCCAAAGGCTTTTTAGTAATGAGCTTAGCTGTGCGCGGGCTTACTTGACGGAAACTTCGCAGGCGAAAGTGCCTACTTCAGTTTGTTCGCCCAAACCCCACCAGTAAACTTTGGCAGTGTGGTCGACAACGCTGATGACCAGTTCGAACTCATAAGAACCTTCAACCCAGAAGTCATAACGAACTTCAGTGTCAGAAGCGGTACTGGATTCTCTTTCCAGTGCAGGACCGTTCATATCCAAAGTGGAGACAGAGTAGTCGCCAACGCTCAAGGACCAGTTCTTAGCATCTTCGATCAAGAGAACTGTCGGGTTCTTCTGGATGTTGAAATCGGCATTGATTTCAGGGTTTTTGGAAAGCTTGGTTGCCTGGCAGTCAAATACTCTTTGTCCTGCAAAAGAAAGGCTGGAGAAAAGCATCGCAGTCACGAAAAATACTGTTTTCATCGTCTAAGTCCTTTGTTTGATGGGCTCTTGCCTATCAAGACTTTGATGAAAAGTCTGTTTATAATTCTGTTAGCGGAATAAATCGTGAAGTTTTTTGCTGGTTCCGCGGTGGTGACGATCTGGGGGCCCGCTGCGGAGTGGACTAAGTTGCTGTATTTACTGAAAAAAGAAAGCCCGCGCTCTCGGCGCAGGCTTTCGTGAAAATTGCTGTTTTTAAGAGCTTATTAAGCCGCTTTGGCTTCGTCCTGATGGGAGAACTGCGCAATTTGACCCATTTGATCCTGGGAGAACGCCGAAACGATATCCACCAGAATAACCACTTTGTTGTCAACTTTACCCATTCCACGCACAAAGGACATGGCGTGTTCATTCCCCAGAACCGGAGATGGTTCGATTTGTGATTCCTGAAGATCCACAACCTCTTTCACGGAATCGACGATCATACCCACCTGACCGATGGAGGTGTCGATCACGATAATGCAAGTGTCACGAGTTGTATCTTGCGCCTGCATGCCAAACTTGATGCGCAGATTCACAACAGGAATGATTTTACCGCGTAGATTCATCACGCCCTTCACATAGTCCGGAGTTCTTGGAACAGGGGTGATTTCACCAAACTGGTTGATCTCGCGCACTGTTTCGATGGCCACGCCATATTGTTCAGACATAAGTTGGAACGTCAGATACTGGCCCGGTTTTGCTTTCATTGATACATCGCTCATTTTTATAGCCTTTCAAAGTCGTAAAGGAAGCTTGACCCTGATCTCATCGCGAAAAAGGGCGAACGACTTAAGAGGATTTCTCGAGGGGGGTTAAAAAATAATATTCTCGGTTCTGGACTGCCTCATCCTGGGTCAATAGTCCTGTCAAACGTGACAACCTTTATACCTTGGGTGGAACCAGTCTCATTCTGGACCAAGGTTGTAAATAGAAGACCTGCGGAGTCTCCGATAGAGGTTTGTGATTTTCTTACCTTATTTGGAGCGACCATGAGCGGTGATAATGCCTTTTTTGAAGAACTACAGATGGATTTCCTGAATGAATCCGCTTTTATGTTGGAGCAGTACGAAGAGTACATGATGAGACTGGAAAACAGTGTCGATCCAGCCAAAGACCTGACAGATATTTTTCGTGTCGCGCACTCGGTAAAAGGAGGAGCCGCAGCGGTCGGTCTTGCGGATCTTTGTAAGTTCGCCCACGTGATGGAAGATCTTTTGGATCTGCTGCGTTCCCGTCCGGAACTGGTGAACTCGAATGTGATTTCTTTGCTTCTGCAATCCGGTGATGAGTTAAAAAATCGAGTGGGAGCTTTGCAGCAGGGACAGAATAATCCCTGGGACCCTTCGGCTTTGACGACTGAGCTGATCACCTTGACTGAACAGCTTTCGGGTAAAACTTCGAAGCACTCTCAGGTTGCAGCGCCTTCTGCTGATGAACCCAAGATTGAAGCGCCTGATGATTTCTTTGCGCAGGCACCGGCAACAGAAGCTGTGGCTCCCGTCGTCGAAGACGATGTGACCAATCACGATCTTTTAGCCGAACTTCTGGCACAATTGTCACCCGAAGATCAGGCCGAGTTCCACGCCAAAGAAGAGGCCGCGAAACGAGCGGCCGGTGAGGCAGTGCCAAAGCCGTCTCCGGTGGCGGCTGTTGCGACTCCGGAGCCTGTTGTTGTTGAAAAGCCAGCTCCAGCCTTAAAGGTTGTTCCATCTGCTCCAGCGACCCCAGCCCCAGCGGCCAGCACCTCAGCGGGTAACAGTGGCGGCGGCAGCAATAAAGGCGGCAAAAACCTGAACAGCACCATCAAGGTGGATACCGGCCGTGTCGACTCTGTTTTGGATGCTGTGGGTGAGTTGGTTGTTCTGAAAAATCAATTGGTGCATGACGAAACAGTTCGCAGTGGAGTGAATCTGCGCCTGGAAGCCATCGTGGATCAGTTGGACAAGGCTGTGCGCGAGCTTTATGAGAAAACTCTGAGCATCCGCATGACGCCGCTGAAGTCCATGTTTATCAAAATTCAACGTATCGTTCGTGACGTGTCTTTGACTCTGGACAAGCCGGTTGATTTGCAACTGATTGGTGAAGAAACCGAGGTTGAAAGAACCGTGTTTGAGCTTTTGGGGGACCCTTTGGTTCATCTTGTGCGCAACTCGATGGACCACGGTGTGGAGAAAAAAGAAATTCGCCAGGAGCGTGGCAAACCCGCAACTGCCAAAGTGGTGGTTTCTGCCAAACAATCAGGTGGTAATGTCATTATTGATATTTCTGATGACGGTGGTGGTATCAACCGCGAAAAGGTTTTAGGGAAAGCTATTGAAAAAGGCTTTGTACCGGCAGGTGTGGATCCGGCGTCTATCCCGGATGAACAGGTTTTCCAATACATCTTCTATCCGGGATTCTCTACGGCGGATAAGATCTCGGATCTGTCCGGTCGTGGTGTCGGTCTGGATGTGGTGAAATCGAATCTTGATAAAATCAATGGTAAAATCAACATCTATTCCAAAGCAGGTCAGGGCACAACTTTCCGTCTGACCATTCCACTGAGCACGGCAATCACGGATGGCATCATCGTGGCTTTGGATGGGGCTCGCTACATTCTTCCGATTCATTCGATTCGCGAAATTGTGCGTGTTCTGCCAAAGGACTACACGCATGTTTCAGGCGCAGGCAAAGTGGCCAGCATCCGCGGACATCTGCTGCCGGTGATTGATGTGACAAAAACATTGGGTTCTATTAACTGGGCCCTGAACAAGAAAGATGCGCAGTTGGCGCAACGTCGCGAGAACTCTTTAAGTGCGCGCCGTGAAGAAACCATGTTGGTGATTATCGAATCCATGACAGGCCAGATGGCATTCCCGGTGGACGATGTCCTGGGGCAGGCGCAGGTGGTTGTGAAACCAATCACCACCGGTCAGGATATTCCGGAGGTTGCGGGTGCTGCAATTCTGGGTGACGGTAAGACGGTTCTGATTTTGGAACCTGGTGCGTTGGTGAGTAATGTGTCGAAAGGTCGGGAGATCGCAGCATGACGGCTGTTAAGAAGAACGAAATTGTAGGATCTCTGTATGATTTTGAAGAGATCAAGCTTTCAGATAAGATGTTTTTGAAGTTCGCAGAGCGCATGTACAGTCTGGCAGGGGTGGATCTTCCATTGACGCCGAAGAATCATGCTCTGATTCGCAATCGTATTGTGAAGTTGCTGCGTCGTCATTCCCTGAAAAGCTATGAAGAGTACTGGTCCATGCTGGAACGGGGCGGTTCTGACGTGACGTCAGAATTTATCTCGGCACTGACGACCAATATGACGTCGTTCTATCGAGAGTCCAATCATTTTGATTTTCTTAAAAGTGTTCTGCCGGATCTGGCGAAGAAGTTTGGGTCCGATTTGCGCCTGTGGTGTGCTGCGGCCAGCACAGGGCAGGAGCCTTACACCATTGCGATGACTTTGAATGAGGCGGCTGCAGAGATGCCACCGTCCACGAAACCCCGGGTGCTGGCGACAGATATTGATTTGCAGGTTCTGAAAAAAGCCTCGACGGGCACCTATGAAGATCGCGAAATGCAGGGGCTTCCCCCTGCGCAGCGTGCTCGTTACTTTGAAAAGGTCAAGGCTAACGGGGATGAATACTGGAGAGCCAAGGATCAGATTCACGACATGATTCGCTTTGCTCCGTTTAATTTGATGAATCCCAAGTACGAGTTTCAGCATAAGTTCCATGTGATCTTCTGTCGAAATGTACTGATTTACTTTGATGAGCCGACCACCAAAAGAGTCATCGACAATCTGGTGTCCTGTCTGGCACCGGGTGGTTACTTGATCCTGGGGCACTCTGAATCAGGCAATGTGAAGCATCCTGGTTTGAAGCCCATGTCGCGCGCGGTTTATCAAAAACTTTAGAAATAGAGGCCCTTATGGCTCAAAAAATTCGTGTTTTGATTGTGGATGATTCGGCGGTGATTCGTAAGTTGCTGGAGAAAATTTTCTCCACCTGTCCGGACATCGAAGTGGTGGGGACGGCCTCAGACCCGTATATCGCTCGCGATAAGCTGGTGGCTCTGAAGCCGGATGTAATGACTTTGGACGTGGAAATGCCCCGTATGGATGGCATCAGCTTCCTGGAAAAAGTCATGCAGCACTTTCCGACAAGAACGATTATCTTTTCCAGTTTGGCGAAAACAGGCTCTGAAACCTATCTGCGGGCGTTGGAGGCTGGGGCGATTGAAATCATGGAAAAGCCTTCCATCGACGTCAGTCAAAGTCTGGAGTCTTTGTCCCAATCTATTATTGAAAAAGTTAAAGCCGTTTCAAAAGCCCGCATCAATCCGGTAAAAGTTGTGGTGCCTACAGGGGCTGCAGCGGTCAAAAAGCCTGTGACTTCGTTGGCGCGCACGACGCACCAATTGTTGGCCGTGGCCTCTTCGACCGGTGGAACCGAAGCTTTGAAAGTCTTTTTGAGCGGAATGCCGGCGGATATCCCGGGAACTTTGGTGGTGCAGCATATGCCGCCGGGTTTTACCAAGTCCTTTGCTGAAAATCTGAATAAGATGTTCCCTTTCGAAGTCAAAGAGGCTGAAGAAGGGGATCAGGTTGTTCCCGGTCGTGTGTTGATTGCCCCGGGCAACTATCATATGGAAATCACGCGAAGTGGTGCGTTCTACTATGTGAAACTTCACCAGGGGCCGGCATTGCACAGTGTGCGCCCGGCGGCGGACTATCTGATGAAATCCGTGGCGAAGTTCGTTGGTAAGAATGCGATGGGTGTGGTTCTGACCGGTATGGGTAAGGATGGCGCGGAAGGTCTGTTGGAAATGAAGAACGCCGGTGCATACACCGTGGCTCAGAACGAAGAAACCTGTGTGGTATACGGGATGCCTGCCGCAGCGGTGGCTTTAGGGGCGGCGGACAAAGTGCTGCCACTGGATCGCATCGCCAACGATCTGCTGAATCAACTGCAAGCTCGTAACGCAGCTTAAACAATCCACAAATTTTCAGATAAGACCCCTGCATCTTTTGCGGGGGTTTTTTATTGCCCTTTCTAGGATCTGCTTTCTAAAATATCCGGATCGCAAGGAGCCCGTCGGTGTCCCAGAAATCTTTAGTGTTACTTTTGTCGTCTTTGTTGTTCATTGGTTGCAAATCGTCTGTGGTAAGAAATGAGGTTGAGGCTATGAATCTGAATGATCCCTATATCTGGCTTGAAGAAGTGGAAGGTCCGAAAGCTTTGGAGTTTGCCAAGGCAGAAAACAAACGCACGCTGGAGCACTTTCAGGGCACCTCGACCTACAAAGAAGTGGAGCAGGGTGTTCGTAGGATTCTGCTGGCTAAAGACCGCATTCCCGGTGTCAGTCTGAAAAAGGGCGAGCTTTACAACTTCTGGCAGGATGACAAGCATGTGCGCGGCCTGTGGCGCAAAACCACTTTGAGCAGCTACAAAACGGCGGAACCCAAATGGGATGTGATTCTGGACATTGATGCACTTGCGAAAAAGGAAAAGGAGAACTGGGTGTGGAAGGGCGCCAGCACTCTGGGGCCGAAACATGATCGTGCGCTGGTGTACCTGTCCCGTGGTGGAAAAGATGCGACGGTTGTGCGTGAGTTTGACATGAACACACGACAGTTCGTCAAAGATGGTTTCAACTTACCGGAAGCCAAAACCAATATGTCCTGGAAGGATGAAAACACTGTCTTTGTCGGAACTGATTTTGGCCCGGGCTCTTTGACCGATTCAGGCTATCCCCGTATTGTGAAGCTATGGAAGCGTGGCACACCGCTGTCCGAAGCAACGGTGGTTCAGGAAGCAGCCCCGACAGACATGTCCGCTTATAGCTACATCATGGATGAAAATGACAAACGTTATGTTTTCCACAGCATCCGCAAAGGCTTTTACAGCAGCGCCAACTGGTATGAAGACAAAAGTGGCAACAAAATTCGCCTGCCGATGCCTGAAGATTCCGAATTCTGGGGTGTTTTTGAAGGCAAGCTGTTCTTTGAACTGAAGTCCGATCTGGGCTCTTTCAAAACTGGCAGTATCGTGTTTATGCCCTTGAGTGAAATTACAAAAGGCGAGGCTGCGCAGAAGTCTTTGAAGGCCTTATTTGTGCCGACAGAAAAAAGATTCATTCAGGGGCTAAATCCCACGAAGAATCATATCCTTTTGCATGTAACTGATAATGTTCTGTCACGCATTGAAAAAGTGACGTTCACCTCGCAGGATACCTGGACCACCGAACCCGTGAAGCTGGGTGAAAACGGCATGGCCTACGTCACCTCTACAGAAGAGGAAAGTGACACCTATCTTGCGCAGTATGTGGATTTTCTGACGCCGACTTCCACTTATATCGGAAATGCTTCTGATAAAGGGAATCACCTGGAGCTTTTGAAAAAATCCCCTGAGCGCTTTAATAGCGAAGGGATGAAGACCGAGCGCTTTGAAGCCGTCAGTGCGGACGGAACAAAGATTCCGTACTTTGTGGTTTGCAAGAAGGATCTGAAGCTGAACGGGAAAAATCCGACACTCCTTTATGGATACGGCGGGTTCCAGTCACCGATGCAGCCTTCGTATCTGAACTTTGTTGGCAAAGTGTGGGTGGAAAAAGGTGGCGTTTATGTGCTGAGCAATCTGCGCGGCGGCGGAGAGTTTGGCCCCGCCTGGCATCAGGCAGTGCTGAAGGAAAACCGCTACAAAGTTTATCAGGACAACATTGCCATTGCTGAAGATCTGATCCGTCGTGGAATTACGTCCCCACAGCACCTGGGGATCTCGGGTCGTTCCAACGGGGGGCTTTTGACAGGGGCGACTTTCACAACACGTCCGGATCTGTTCAATGCCGTAATCGTGGGTGTGCCGTTGTTGGACATGCTTCGCTATCACAAACTGCTGGCGGGCGCGAGCTGGATGGATGAATACGGAAACCCGGAAGAACCCAAAATGCGCGAAGCGATCTTGAAGTACTCGCCTTACCAGCGCGTGCAGAAGGATGCCAAGTATCCAGAAGTGCTGATCATGACCAGCACCAAGGACGATCGTGTTCATCCGGGGCATGCACGCAAGATGGTGGCACGTATGAAAGAACAGGGACATCCGGTTTACTATTATGAAAACATGGAAGGTGGTCACGCGGGCAGCGCCAACATCGAACAGGCCATCCTGTGGAACACGCTGGAATACAGCTATCTGTGGGAGAAGCTAAAATAAGGGCTGCCTTGCAGCCCGCTTGGCCGGCGTTTTAGCCTGTGAGGGCTTTGTTGGCCTTTTTAAGGCGCTGGGATAGTGTTTTCACCAATGCCTTGGCCCACGAAGGACGCGCGAAGATCACGTTGTCCAAAGAGCCATTGGGGATGGCAATCAACTCCACCTCTGTGATAGCTTCGACGGTGGCGGAACGGGGTTCGTGATTGAAATGGCCCATTTCGCCGACGAACTCGCCAGGCATGATTTCCCCCAACATCACCTTGTCGCCATCGCTTCCCTCAGAGTAGGCGCGCAGGCTGCCTTTTTTTACGATGTAAGCCACTTCCGTGATGTCACCTTCTTTGAAGAGAACATCACCGGGCTGTAGCTGTTTCAGTTCATACTGCGGTTGATTGGTGTCTGTCTTGGGCGAGATGATCTTTGCAACACAGTCCACCAGCGCTTTTTCCCGGTCCGGTTCCGTCAGGAACTGCACACGACCCGAAGCCACTTCGTTTTTGAAAATATCGTGATCCGCGACGTAAGACATGATGATGATGGCGATGTCGTCGTTGTTTTTCTCTTTCAGAATTTTGGAAACAATGTCAAAGCCTGACCCTTTGGGAAGATACTCATCCACCAGAACCGCTTTGGGGTGAACGTTGTCGAGCTTGTATTTGGCTTCAAACCATTCCGCCCCATGAAAGACCGAGCAGTTTTCAAAATTCCGTTGCAGGCTTTCGGTGCATTTATGGATGCGCGTTTTATCGCCGCTGACAATAAGGAAAGTGTTCTTCTTTTGGTCGTTCCGTCCCATGGGTAAAACCTTCCATCGTTTTACGTGGATCTTTCAGGCAGTCCACGCTGGGTGACACTGCCTTTATTATCTGCTTTTCACAGGGGAGCTTCAATAAATTGGTCTCAATTCAATTTGAAATGACTTGAATTGAGACGCTGAGGGAACTTAGTGGTGGGTTTCTTCGTGCTTGGCCCGGGCAAAGGCGCCGGAACGGGAAAACTTCTCAAGCTGCTGATTCCAGAACAACATCTGCGCCGGTGACAACGAGAAATCCATGATCGCCAGCTTCATCGCCAGTGGGAAGGCTTCGTTCATCACGAAAGCCGCCTGACGGCGTTCGCCTTTGCGGCTGTACTGCTCGATACGGTGAAGGCCCTGCATGACGTGCAAGGCTTTAAAGAACACAGCGGCTTCCTGTTTGAAGATGCCCATTTCCTCTCGCATGAAGTAGGCAAGCTTGGCATCGTTGGCCAGTTCATCGTGATTCCACGGATCTTCGCCATACTGAGCTTTCATAAAGCCCATCATAAAGGCGGCAAACAGCTCCGTCGGATCATTCTTATCAATGCCGGCGGTATTCATGCGAGCCATATGCAATTCAAAGGTTTCCATCTTCGCGGGGTTTACAAACACAGACTGCAAGCCCGGCAGGATCTGTTCCAGAATATGCAGATCAAACAGCTCCATGAAGGCCAGGTGCGGCTCTTTCAGGCGCATGAACTTCAGCCATTCTTCACGACGGCGCGGAAGAACGGATTTTTTCAGTTCGCCACTGCATTCCGCAATCGCTGCACGCATGCTGGATTCAATGGAAAAATGCAGTTTGTGCGACAGGCGAATGGCGCGCAGAATGCGAATTGGATCTTCGATGAAGCGCTCTTTAGGATCGCCGATCATGCGCAAGACACGATTTTCGATATCCTGAATACCGCCGCAATAATCGATCAGCTTGTGAGCGCCTGGATCATAGAAGACCGCATTGCAGGTAAAGTCGCGGCGAACCGCATCTTCCTGAACCGTTCCGAAATAGTTGTCACCTTCAACACTGTCATCACCTTGCTCAGCCAGTTCTTCCTGGGTCACATTGCGACGGAAGGTCGCGACCTCGAACTGTTGATCACCGCGTTTGACAAGCACCAGCTTGAAGCGGCGGCCAATCACGTAAGCATTGGGAACTTTTTTGCGCACCTGATTGGGGTGGGCACTGGTGGCAATATCAAAATCTTTAGGATGAATCCCTACAAGCAAATCTCGAACGCAACCACCGACAAGGTAGGTTTCAAAACCGGCGTCTTGAAGGTTCCGAACAATTCTTAATGCGTAGGAGTCGATCCAGTCCTCGTGGAGCTGGGGTTTTTGTTGGGCAGTCATTGAGGGTGAATCTACATCCCTTCGCATCAAAATTCAAACGTGAATAATAAAAGACCCGCAGGACAAGTCTTTGATCTTAAGTCCTTGAAATAATTGAGGGTCTTTTGAATAAATCAACATGACGGCGCGGGTTCGGAGGAGTATAAAAAGTTATGTCTTACCTCAATAATTTCTACCATCATGTCTATGGCCCCGAAGACGGGCGCAAATGGGTTTTCGTTCACGGCCTTATGGGCTATGGGCAGAACTGGCGCAAGATCATTCAGGGGCTGGAGGCGACCGAGCGTTGTCTGGCGTTCGATCAACGGGGCCATGGCCGGTCTTTCCAACCGGCAGAAGGTTACAGCCCGGAAGATTATGCCGATGACCTCAAAATGATTGTGGACGAGTTGGGGTGGGATCAGTTCGTTTTGGTCGGCCATTCCATGGGAGGGCGCAATGTTTTGAACTTTGCCTCACGGTTCCCGGAATATGTGTCCCAGTTGGTGATTGAGGACATTGGACCAGAAGCCAACCCCCAGGCTCACGAGTATTACGAATATTTATTGAATTTGGTGCCGACGCCGTTTGCCACCCGAGAAGAGGCCAAACGCTATTTCTTTGAGGACTTTGTGAAAACCGCAAAGACCCGCGAGAACATCCAGGTCATGGCCAATTATTTCTATTCGAATATGACCGAGCAGCCCAATGGCACTGTGGATTGGCGCTTTTCGAAAAAGGGCATTATTGAATCCGTTCGATTGGGAAGAACGGGCGAGAGATGGGATGAGGTGAAGTCCCTGAAAATGCCGACCCTGCTGGTGCGAGGAGCCAACTCCAAGGAACTATCGCAGGAAAATTACGACAAGATGCTGGCTAGCAATCCTATGATGAAGGGCGTCGTAATCCCCGGAGCTGGACATTGGGTCCACTCAGATCAACCTCAGGCTTTTACAGAAGCCTTGAAAATGTTTGTGGGCGGCTTTTAAGCCCCTGCTTTGACTTTTAGCTTCCTGCTAAGTAGCTTGGAAGCTTCAGACCGGAGTAATGAAAGTTGAAATTCTCAGAATTGAATTTAGATTCCCTATTAGTATCTGCAATCCAAAAAATTGGCTACGATGATTGCACCCCAATCCAGGAACAGGCCATGCCTCCTGTTCTTGATGGCAAAGACGTTGCTGGTCTTGCGCAAACAGGCACCGGAAAAACGGCAGCCTTCCTGATTCCTTTGATGGAGCGTATTTTGCGCGCTCGCCCGGCTCAGGGTGAAGTTTCTGAAGAACAAAAAGCCGTGATTGAAAAACGCGCTTTCGCGGATTGGAAACCTCAGAATTTTATTCTGATTCTGGTGCCGACACGTGAGCTGGCCGAGCAGGTTCAGGACAACATTAACAAGTTGAGTGTGGATTCAGGCCTTCGCGGTTTTGCGATTTACGGTGGAACGGGTTACGACAAACAAAAAGAGGCGCTTAAAAACGGTGTTGAGTTTATCGTGGCAACCCCAGGCCGCTTGATTGACCTGTACAAAGAGCACCTTGTTGATTTGAAACAAGTTCGTGCGATTGTTTTCGACGAAGCCGACCGTATGTTCGACATGGGTTTCAAGGACGACATGAAATACATCCTGCAACGTGTTCCTCGTGAACGTCAGTTGCTGGTGTTCAGTGCGACTTTGAACTTTGATGTTTTGAACACGATTTACCAGTTCGGTTCCGAGCCGGTTGAAATCAACATCAGTCGTGACCAGGCCAAAGCAGAAAACGTGAAAGACCAGATTTTCCACGTGGGAAGCGATGAAAAGCCTCAGCACCTTTTGTCTTTGCTGAAAGTGCATAATCCCAAACAAGCCATCATCTTCACGAACTTTAAAATGAGCGTGGAAAGAATTGCGAAGTTCCTGACTGAAAACGGAATTCCGGCGATGGCGATTTCCAGCCTTTTGACTCAAGCTCAGCGCAACCGCGTGATTGAACAATTCAAGGCTGAAAACGACATGAACATTCTTGTTGCTACAGACGTTGCGGCTCGCGGTCTGGACATCAAGGGTGTGGACATGGTTGTGAACTTCGAGCTTCCGATGGACTCTGAATCCTATGTTCACCGTATTGGCCGTACTGGTCGTGCGGGTACAACGGGTCAGGCGTTTTCTTTGGTGGGTGACAAAGATATCGAATCTTTGGCTCGTATCGAAGACTATTTGAAACACAAAATCGAAGTGGGCTATCTGGAAAATGACCAGCTGGTCAAAGAATTCAAACCGATGTCTTCCCACTTCGAAGGTCATTATCCAAAGTCTTTGGATCGTGCACGTGCGCCTCGTGAAGGCGGCCGTGGTGGTGACAGAGGCCCGCGCCGTGAAGGCGACCGTGGCCCTCGCCGTGAACGCGGTGATCGCGGACCTCGTCCAGAGCGTGGTCCACGTCCAGAAGGTCAGCAGAAGTCTGCGCAGGCCGGTGGTCAAGGCCAAGGTCAACCAGGCCGTCAGGACAACCGTCCGAAAAGACAGCATGAAGGCGGACCAAAACGTCAACACGACCAAAAACGTGGTGAGCAGAAACCAAGACAAGAACAGCAGGCTCGCAAGCCGCACGGTCAACCGCAACAACGTCAGGGAGCTTCTGCCAAGAAAAGAGTTCCAGTGGCGGCGCAGAAATCCATCGGCCAAAAGGTCGCAGGATTCTTCAAGCGTCTGTTCTCTTAATCCTTTCCGGGGATTGAAAAAAGAAAAAGCCTGCTCCGAATGGATGCAGGCTTTTTTATTTTCAATGACTCTAATTTTTACTTCTTAATTTTTTTGGCTAAAAGAGCCGTCGTGTCCGCATTGCTGGCTTCTTTTGCCACATCCAATGCAGTCTGACCTTTGGAGTTTTTCAGCTTCAGGTTCGCACCGTGTTTGATCAAGAACTGAATGTCTTCAGGTGTTCCATAGCGGGCTACCGAGAACAAAGCTGTCTCACCCAGTTTATTGGTTTTGTTGATCAGAGCCTTGTTCTTTTTCAGAATGATTTCTGCCGTCTTCTTGTCGTTGGCGGCGGCTCTCATGAATAAAGTGTCCTGCTCGTCACCGGCGACGGTAATATCCACGTTGGCACCAGCGGCGATCAGGGCCTGAGCCACTTCATAGTTGTCATTGGTGACAGCAAAAGCCAGAGCTGTTTCACCACCGTTGTTTTTTAGTTCCAGTTTCACTTTCTTAGAAAGAAGAAACTTTACGATATCCAGGTTCCCGCCCATGGATGCCATCATCAAAGGTGTCATGCCGGTGCTGTCCTGGGCGTTAAGATCGATTTTATTTTTCGTCAGCAAGGACTTCACTTTGGCAAGATCACCTTGCTCAGCAGCCTCGTTCAGAGCCGCGGAAGCCTTGCCGGTTCCGGCAAAGGCTGTCCCGTGAAGAAGTCCGGCGAAGAAGAAGATCAGCGCAGCCAGGACCATGGATTTCTTGCTCATAAATCACCTTCTCTATTTTTTCGCAACCACGGCTGGTGCAGCTGCAGCTACGAGATAAGATTTAGCATCAAATGGCAGAGGCAACTGCTCGGTGTAGTTGATTCTTTTCGGGCCACCGTTGGTGTTGATCAGCTGAGCCACTTTGTTTTTGATCTGCTGGCTGGCAACACCCCAGTCAGAACGATTTTTGTCCTGATCGGTATGCATAAGAACCGCGAAATAAATTTCACCGTTTTTAGTGGAAATACTTCCTGCCAAAGTCTTGGCTTTGTTCACGCTGCCTGTCTTTGCAATCGTGGAGGCTGACATGACGCCGCTGTAGTTCTTAACTGTGGAATCACGATCTTTCCCGGCAACAGCCATCACATCACTTAAATCATATCCTTTTTCAGCCAGTTTTTTATCAAGACGATAAAGAACCTTCACCATCATTTCACAGGTGGCTTCGTTGTAAATTGGTCTGGCAACGGAACCTTCGTTGTTTCCGGAACCATTGTAGAAGACGATGTCTTCATCGCTGGCTGCCAAAGTTGTCTTTACATACTGTTCAAATTTATCAGTGCCACCCAGATTCCAGAACAGGGTGTCTGCGATATAGTTATTGGACTGATTGTTCATTCTTTTTAGAATGGAACGAAGAGGTGCCGATCTCAAAAGAACTGTTTTTGTTTGCGCATCTTTTTTGAATGTTGCTTTTGGAACATAAGCGACGTTGCGAATACTGAGGCTTGGCAACGATTCCATTTTAACACCGATACGGGCCGCTTTGGATTTAAGCGACTGGTACATCAAAGGTTGCACGGCCGTGCCCAAAGCATTGATGATCGTACTGCGCACGACAGAGGCCTGTTGTTCCACCGTTTCGTATTTAGGAGTCGTGCCGGCCACCAAAGGTTTTTCCTCGGCCTTCCAGGTCAGAAGGAAGTTTTCATCGAACGTCATCTTCTCCACTTTTTTGATTTTCATGCGGTTGAGCTCTGAAATCAGGAAGTAGCTAAGATTGCGACCGAACATAGGGTCGCGGCTGCCTTCAATATGAATGTCCACCGAACCATTGGCTGTCGGGGTGATGTGGAGTTTGGTTGTATAGCGGTAGTCAGGCCCAAGACGATCAATGGCCCAAAGTGCGGTTACGACTTTTGAAATCGACGCCAGTGGGAACTTATCATCCTTGTTCTTGTCACCTTGAACAGCACCTTGAGTTGAATTCGCAGCCATGTGGCACATGGAATTCAGATAGACCTTGGCAGATGCCGCGGAACTAATCAGGAGCGTACCAACAGAAACGTGCAGTATTTTTTTGGTTAGACCTGTAAACATCAACAACCTCTCCTTTGAGACAATCCGGTTATTTCACAATCCGTACCAACATGAGATCCTCCTCAGTCACCTCAGAATCAACGGAGATGTCCATCCCGTTGACGAAGGTGCCCCAATTTGTCGGCACCTTGGGGGAGCTAAGGGGAACACCCGTGCAGGGTCCCGAGTGTTTTATGCAGACTTTGTTCTGACTTATATATGGACAGGGCATTTTGAACCTTTTCCTGATGAGATCCCGCATCCTGATTCACCCGGATCAAAGTTATCAGTTTTTGGGCTTCAATCGAGGCAATCTGTTCCGACCTGGTCAGGCTCAGGGAAGGATAAGCCTGCTTGACGTCAGCCATCTCAACGGAGCTGAACTCGGGAAGAGTGGGGTCCGTTCCAATATAGACGAAGGCTGTTTGCAGAGACTCTTCCCCGCAGATGACATCCAAGTCAGAGCGCCAGAGATATTCGGCCATCATAATGTTTTCTGCCTTCAAGGCTCTTTGTAACAAAGAGCGGAAGCGCGCATTTTCCGGGCGCAGAATCGTGTTCAGGGTCATCTCCGAGATACGCATGGAATCGGGGATTTCAAAACCTGGATCAGCTGTCAGGTGGTGTTCGGCATAAATGGCTTTTACGGTGTCCGACTGAAGATAAACTCCGCGAGCCAGGTTAATATAGAAGGTCGAAGGATTGACCTTAAATTCGATCAGCATTTTTCCGTAACTTTCAGAAATACTGGGATCAATGGCAAGATAAAGCCCTTCCCCTGCAAAAAGCCCTTTAGCGGCGGAAGCCGGAGCCCAGAACTTTGAGGTCGCATATGAAATGCGGTCTAGCATAATCTTTCGTCGCCCCTCTGGAGATGTCATCAGGGCCTGAGTGGAGCTGTCCTCTTCACGGTAGATATCAAAGTAATGATACAGGCGCTGTTCTTGTCCGAACTGAATCTTGGCAGCCCGCAGGTCGCGGGCCAAAAGTGCTTCCGCCGAAAGCGCCAGGGCGTGGGAGGCGAAGGTCAGGCTGACAGCTGCAAATGCCAGGAATCTTCCAATCTTAATCATAGATAAGCTCACTCTCTTTGAATCTGTTTTAAGTGACTGCAAATCGCAGACCCGGATACGACCTCGGCAGTTGTCTCAAAATGAGATAGTGGTATAGTGCGAAGATCATGATTTTAGCTTTATTGATCCTGCTTTCCTTCCAGCTTTTAGGTGAAGCCGTTGTGCACTTCCTGAATCTTTTTATTCCCGGGCCGGTTTTGGGGATGGTGTTCTTTTTTGTCGCTCTGGTGCTGAAACCGTCACTGAAGGACAAGGTGGAGTCTCTCAGTCGTTCTATCACGGCACACTTGGCGTTGTTTTTTGTTCCAGCCGGGGTCGGTGTCATAGATTACTTTGATCTTTTCGGGCGCTATGGTGTGGGTATGGTGGTGACGGTTCTGTTAAGCACGGTGATCACTTTGGGAGTGACAGCCATGATCTTTCACCAGTTGATGAAGGTTGGATCCAAAGGGGGCCCAGCATGATTGAGCTTCTGGCACTGATTGTGACCTTGGGTTTTTATCTGGTAGCCCGTCGTCTGAGCAGTTGGGGGAAAGATCATCCGTTGCTAAGTCCACCCGTGCTGACCATGCTCGCAGTGGTGCTGGTTCTGCTTGTCAGTAAAATTCCCTACAAAGACTATTTCCAGGCAGTACGACCGATTCATTTTATGTTGGGACCGGCGACCGTGGCCTTGGCGTTGCCGCTATACAATCAGCTGGAAAAGCTAAAAAAAGTACTGGCCCCTTTGATGGTGGCTTTGGTGATCGGTTCGACAGTGGGTATTTTAAGTGCGGTCTTTTTCGGTGCGCTGTTTGGGCTTCCGCATGAAGTGTTGCTGGCGCTGACTCCGAAGTCCGTGACGACTCCGATTGCCATGGGTATTGCTGAAAAGATCGGAGGCGCCCCTTCGCTGGCCACCGTGTTTGTCATGATCACCGGGATTGCCGGAGCTATCATCGCAACGACCGTCATGAAGCTGGTGCGGGTGCAGGATCCGGTGGTGAAAGGATTTGCCATGGGCCTGGCTGCCCACGGTCTGGGAACTGTGCGTGCTTTTCAGATCGGCGAAATGGCGGGGGCTTTTGCCGGTCTTGCCATGGCATTGAATGGCCTGATGACGGCCATTCTGGTGCCACTGCTTTTATCTTTCATTCCTTAGACGGACTTTGTCGGCAGGTTCTGAATCAGCTTGGCGAAGCCTTGAACCCATTGTGGATTTTCATTCACACAAGGAACCAGATAGTAATTTTCACCGCCGAACTCGTGGAAGGTCTCTTGGCCTCCCATGCCGATTTCTTCCAATGTCTCGATACAATCGGCGACAAAGGATGGACAGATCACTGCGATATTCTTCTTACCTGTTTTCGCCAGGACTTCCAGACTGTGATCCGTTGCAGGCTTCAGCCACTCGGCTCGTCCCAAACGTGATTGGAAGGAAACGCTCCAGTGACTTGGTTGCAGATTCAGGGATTCTGCGATCTTGGTGGCTGAGGCAAAACACTGCGCCCGATAGCAGTTCTTAGCACAGGCATTTTTCTCAAAGCAGCAGTCCTCGGAGATCAGGCAGCCTTCAATTCTGCGAATGTGACTTTCCGGCAGACCATGGAAGGAAAACAGATAGTGATCGACTTCCTTGTCCTGTAAGGACTCGCGCGCAATTTCGACAGAGGGCTCGATAAAGGCGGGCTGGTCGAAGAAGGCCGGCAGTCGGCGCAGAGGGATTTTAATTCCCTGAGATTTTACCAGCTCATCGACAAGATTGAAGGAGCTTCCATTGGTGGCTTCCGCGTACTGCGGGAACATCGGGGCCACGATGATTTCATCAACTTTGGCATCCACCAGTTCCTGTAAAGCTGTTTCCACGGAAGGTTCACTGTAACGCAAACCGATTTTAACCACATAGTCATCGCCCAGATGTTTTTTCAGATCATTGGCAAAACGACGCGTGTAAACGGCAATCGGGGAGCCTTCGTCCATCCAGACTTTTTTGTAGTTTTCGGCTGAAAAGGGGGCTCGGCGAGGCACGATCAGCAGGTTTACCAGTGGCCAGCGCAGCAGGAAGGGAAGATTGATCACTTCCTTATCCATCAAAAAGGCTGTCAGGTATTTCTTCACATCCTCGACTTCATAAGAGCGAGGGCTTCCGATATTAATTAGCAAAAGACCTTTTTTACTCATGTTGACTCGCAATTTTTTCTGCAATGAGGTCACTGCGTTCTAAAATTTTACTTAATCCGATGCCACTTAGATAATTGCCATGCAGATGAAGATCCTGTGGCAGCTGCACTTGATCTAGATCTGCCAGGGATTCTTCCAGCTGCACATTGTAATAGGGAAGGGCATTCTTCCAGCGGTTGATGCGATAATCCAGCAGACTGTCTTTTTGTCCCAGAATACGGAAGCGCTCTTCCGCGATCAGTTTGAGCAGATCCGCATCGTTCAGATCCAAAATCTTTTCTTCTTTGGCGCCGCCCAGGATCCAGGTTTCGTTGTAAGTTTTGTCGCGGTCCTTAAAGATATAGGAATTCATCAGAACTCCCAGAGCTTTCAGATCAAAACCACGTGGGATCAGGCAGCCAAATCCTTTGAACTTGTCCTGGGCCTTTGCGAAGAACAAAGTCACACTCATCAATGACGACATCTGTATGCGCGAAAGAACCTGAGCCACGCTGGGGTAACGAACCTTGGTCAGTTCGGCAGCGGCTTTGGCGGAAGTGGCCACCACAACAGGGCCCTGCAGGTTTTCCAGTTTGATGTTTGTATTCAGGTGGATGTTCACGCCCAATTCACGAAGGCGCTGCTCCAGATGATTCACCAAATCCTGCATGCCTCCCGGACCTGTCAGAAGACCTTGGTATTTTCCTTTTTTGGTTCGGGAGAAAATCGGCCCCAGAATCAGACTGGCGCTGAGATCGGTGATTTCATTGCCATAGATGCCCTGCATGGCCGGTCCCAGAATAAATCGTGTGGGGGCTTTCCCCAGATGACGCTCGCCCCAGGTTTGCAGGGTTTCCCCGGCCTGCGGCTTAAAGCCTTTTTTTCCCCGCAGAAAAACCTGTGGCAGAACCCGGGCCAGAGTCGCAAGGGTTTCAAACAAACTTAAAGGCCATGTTTTCGGTGAGCCACGGAACAAGAATCTTTTTTTAGAAGACTCCAAGGGCAGGCTGACCGGAACTCCCAGTTCTTTAAACAGCGCCTCTGATTTTTCGGTGCGGATCAGCGCATTGGCAGCGCGTTCAGCGATACCATATTCCGTCTGATCGGTGCCCAACAGGCCACCGACCCGAGCGGCGGTTTCATAGAGTTCAACTTGAAAGCCTTTTTGGGCGAGTCTTAGAGAAACCGTCAGTCCCGCAAAGCCCGCGCCGATCACGTGCACTGTTTTCATATGGATTGAGAGAAGATCTTCGTTTGAGGTTGTTTGTTTTTCAAGCGCTCATCAAAAAAGACACAAGCGTTACGCAGGAAGGGGCGACCCTCCTCTTTAACCAACAGTTTGTGATCTTTGACCTCGACCAGGGCATCCTTGATCATTTCAGCAAGGAATTCTTTGGACTTGGCCTCTTGTTCTTCATTGATGAATGACACCTCAAAGTTTGTCATCAGCTGAAGGATTTGCTCGCGGCGGACCTTGTCTTCGTCAGTCAGGATATGACCACGCAGGGTCGGCAGGCGTCCTTCATTCAGAGCGGCTTCATACAGTGGCAGAACTTTTTCATTTTGATGGAAGCTGTAAGGTGTTTCAGAAATAGAGGAAACACCCATGCCCAAAAGAACGTCGGTGCGTTGATCCGTGTAACCCATAAAGTTTCGATGCAAACGCTTTTCATTCATGGCGATGCAAAGATTGTCGGTTGGAAGAGCAAAGTGATCCATGCCGACTTCAACATATCCGCCGTCCAGCAGAATGCCGCGGGCGATCTCATAAAGCTCACGCTTTTCAGCAGACTTTGGCAGATCTTCGTCCTTGAACAGACGCTGTGCGGGCTTGATCCACGGTACAAGCGCAAAGCTGTACAAGGCAATACGATCTGGTCTTAGTGCCACGGTTGCCTTGGCTGTTTCTGTGATGGATTCTGGAGTTTGTTTTGCCAGTCCATAGATCAAGTCAAAGTTCACGGAAGTGTAGCCCATATCGCGGGCTTCCTGAGTCAGCTTCTGAGTGATTTCCAGGGGTTGAATACGATTCACCAGGCGCTGAACTTCGGGGTGGAAATCCTGAACACCCATGCTGACACGGTTAAAGCCCAGCTCACGCAGTGCTTTTAGCTGCTCAACATTGGTTCGACGGGGATCCACTTCGATAGAGCCTTCAAAATCCTTTGTGTCGATTTTCACGCGGGACAAGATGGGCTTAAGTAACTGGGTCAAGGCTTCTGCAGAAAGGAAAGTCGGCGTTCCGCCGCCCAAGTGAATGTGCTTTAGCGGCTTTTCCAGAAGCTCGGGAACACGATCCAGGTACAGCTGCCATTCTTTCAGCACCATATCCACATAAGGTGTTTCGCGTTTGTGGTCTTTGGTGATGATGTTGTTGCATCCGCAGAAAGTGCAAAGACTTTCACAGAACGGGATGTGCAGATACAACGACCAGCCGCCAGTGCCTTCCTTCAAGGTCGCGCGCAGATGCTGCACCCATTGGTCGGTGGTGGGGTTGGTTTCCCAGTAAGGCACTGTCGGGTAGGAAGTGTAACGGGGAGCCGGAACATCATATTTTGCTAAAAGATCTTTCATCATGACAACACCTCACGAACAGTATCTACGAGCAGCTTTACGTGCTTTTCAGGGGTCTTTGGCAAGACCCCGTGGCCTAGGCCGCAAACCCAGCCTGCGCGTTGTTCAATGCTCATGTCTTTCATTGGTTTCAAGAAGGTCTGAACGGCTTTTTTGAAATCGCTTTCTTCCATGAACAACAGGCTTTGATCGAAGTTTCCTTGCACAAAACCCTTATTCTGGATGTTGAAGCATTCAGGGATATAACAGCGGTGATCAAAGCCCTGCCCCGCCCAAGGAAGCGCGCGGAAGGCTTCGTCAAAGAACACGGCCTGGGTGCCTTTGGAATAGTAACCGATTTTGCCCGGGTAGTCCTGCGACAGACGAGTCAGAACCGGTTGGATCCATTCCTTAAAGAACAGAGGCGACACTTCGCCAGCGGCAGTGTCAAAGATCATCACGATCTCCACGCCGCCTTCCAGTTGCAGACGGATATTTTCTTTAAGCAATGGATACATCTTTTCAAGGAACTGCGGGAACATCGGAGCCAGTTTTTTAGACTGAATCAACGAGCCAGCGTGAGAACCTTCCACCGCATAAACGAACAGTGTCCAAGGACCGCCGACAAAGCCGATCAGACTTTTGTTGGAAGGCAGAACCGCGCGGGTTGCCTGAACGGCTTCCTTTTGGAAGTGCATGAACTTGACGGCTTCTTCCACGCCGCCAAGCTGACCCAGGGTTTCCGGGTTCAATTTAAAGCCCAGTTGCGGACCGTGATCCGTGTACTCCAGACCCATGCCCAAAGCTTCCAAAGGGAACAGGATGTCGCTGAACAGGATGGACACGTCAAAGTCAAACTCTGCCACCGGACCACGAGCGACTTCCGCTGCCAACTCGGGCTTTTTGCAAAGTTCATCAAAAGAATGATTCGCGCGCATGCCTTGATAGTGTTTGTGATAACGACCGGCCTGACGCATAAACCAGATAGGTGGCACCGCCTGAGGAGTTCTCTTAAGAGCGTTTTGGAATAATGGATTCATGTTGCCTCCTCTGTGGACCACTGATAGCCAACCCCGCGAACTGAACGGATGTGTTTTTCTCCGTCGTCGCCCAGAAGCTGGCGCAAGCGCACAATAATGTTGTCGATAGTTCTATGACTGGGGTTTTTATCAACGCCCCAGATTTCATTCATAATTTCATCCCGGCTTAGCACGCGGGGTGATTTTTCAATCAAAAGCTGCAGAATCTTCAGATCCGTCACCGGCGGATATTCGATCTGTCCGGTTTTTTTTGTGACCGACATCTGCGTGAAGTTCACGGTGCAGGTCTCAAGCTGCAGTTCACGTGTCGGCGCATGGGCATCCAGAACGTGTTTCACGCGGATCAGAAGTTCTTTCAAATGGAACGGCTTGGGAATGTATTCTTCCGCGCCCAGCTCAAACCCCTTCAGGCGGGATTCCGCATCGGCCTGAGCCGTCAAAAACAAAAACAGGATCGAAGAAGCCTGGCGGATCTTCGCTGCCAGCTCAAAACCGCTGCCATCAGGCAAACCCACATCCAGAATCGCCAGATCAAAGTCCTTGGTCTTTGAGAACAAAGACCAGGCTTCTGAAAGATTTTTCGCCCAGGCGACATCATAGTCGCGCTTCAGGCGTTCGTTCAGAGTTTCACCCAGGGAAATATCGTCCTCGACCAGAAGAATTTTTCTCATGGCAAAGTTCCTTGCAGTTCGATGTGAGATATAAAGCCTTCATTTTCCTTGGATTCAAACCAGATATCGCCCTTCATCTTTTCCAGAAGGCGTTTGGTCAAAAGCAATCCGATGCCGTTGCTGCGAACATCCTGGGACATTAGAATTTCAGAGCCGAGTTTTTTTAAAATACCTTTAAAGCCCAGGCCGTTATCCTGCAAGGTCAGCTCGATGCGGCCTTCGCTATGCGGACGGACTTTGATTTTTACCGTAGTGGCTTTTCCATGCAAAACTGAGTTTTGCAGCAAATTGCGCAACACACTCAAGAGGGCACGGCGATCGCCAAGGATTTTGGCTTCACGCTCAAGCTCCACAGTAAGTTCAGAAAACTCACTGCGCAGACTGGAAAGAAGTTCACTTAAGGAAACCTGCTCTTTTAAAAGAGTTCCGGCTTCCAGATTCGCCAGCAACAAGGAATTTTCAAGCTGCAAATCCAGGCGCTGGATATCCTGAATCAGGCGTTTCATGACGGGATGGGAAGTGGTGTTCAGATCCTCTTCCAAAACTTCGGCCTGCAGGCGCAGACGGGCGATGGAGGTCTTGATGTCATGGCTGAAGGTCGAAAAGAAGAAACGCAGACGTTGGTGGCGCTTTTGATCACGGTAAGTGAAGATCACCAGCGCAATGCCGCCAAACAAGATTGCTGCCAAAAGGATGGAGCCCTCCCACGCAAACATGCGATGGGAAAACTTCATCTCTTCCAGGGATGCATTTTCCGGACTGAGCTTGATCAGGAAGTAAATCCACCACCATCCCACCAGCGAGAACGTAAAGGCGAACCAGAGGATCGCCAATGCCGTCTTGATATGGGGTTTGATGAAGGATTTGGTCATGTTACTCTGCCGCCTCAATAATGATTTGCGCAGCCTGATCCAGAAGATCTTCGGAATGGGCCATGGACACGAAACCTACTTCGTAGGCGTTTGGTGCCAGATACACGCCGTTGTTCAGGGACTTCAGGAACAAGTTCTTGAAAGTGCCACCCTGGTTTTGCGGGATCTGATCAATAGAGCGGATCGGAGCCGGTGTTTGGCCATGAATCCAGAACAAAGAGGCCACCTGGCTGACTTCCAGGTTCAGTCCTTTTTTCGCAAAGCCGGCTTTCAAAGTCTGTGCGAACTTGTGAGTTCTTTTTTCAAGAACATTCCAGCCATCCAGACGCTGCATTTTTTTAAGCGTGGTCAGACCCGCGCGCATCCCAATCGGGTTCGCACTCAAGGTTCCGGCCTGATAAACATCACCACTTGGCGCCACCATGTTCATCAGTTCCGCTTTACCGCCGTAGCAACCCACAGGGAAGCCACCACCGATGATTTTACCGTAAGTCACAAGGTCAGGACGAATGCCGGTTTTTTCAACCATGCCACCCAAACCTACGCGGAAGCCCGAGATCACTTCATCGAAGATCAGCAAGCTGCCGTTTTTCTCGCACAATTCAGCCACTTTACGCAAAAACTCCGGACGCTGAACCAAAAGACCATAGTTCGCCGGAAGAGGTTCAATGATCACGGCGGCAATGTCTTTGCCTTGGGCTGCAAACACTTCCGCCAGTTTCACTTCGTCATCCAACGGGGCCACGACGGTGTGTGCGGCCACTTCTGCCGGAATACCCGCGCTGGAGGAAGCTGCTGTTCCGGCAAGACCGCTACCGGCTTTCACCAGCAAGTTGTCCACGTGACCGTGGTAACAGCCTTCAAACTTTAAAATCTTTGTGCGACCAGTTGCCGCACGTGCCACACGCAAGGCGCTCATCACGGCTTCTGTGCCGGAAGAAACAAAGCGCAGCTTTTCCATGAACGGCAAAGTGCTGGTAATCCATTCCGCCAGCTCCAAAGAATAAACTTCGGCGGCGCCGAACGTCCAAGCGGTGTCGACCATGCGGTGAACTTCTTCTTTTACCTCTGCATCCAAGTGACCCAGAATCAGCGGGCCAAAGCTTTGGCAGAAGTCGATATATTTTTTGTCTTCAACAGAAGTCAGGAAGGCCCCTTCGGCCTGTTTGAAAAACACAGGGGCGCGATCCAAACCTTTAAAGGAACGAACCGGAGAGTGAACGCCACCAGGGGCAACTTTAAGAGCGCGTTGGAATAATTCTTCCGATGTTACTTTGTGCATTGTTTTCTCCAGTCTTCCTGATCCAAAAATATATGTAAACGCTTGGGATCGTATGATTTTTTATTTTCCAAGTAAGTGCGGATCACCAGGTGGCTGTTGCCGGGGCCTGAAGCGTGGTGTTGGGAAAGAATTTCGGGATTCTCTTCAACCGCTTTCAGGAACTGACTGCCGCTGCTCCAGAAGAAGAACTTTTTACCCTGCAGGGAGTTCTTATCCTGTTGCGCTTTCAGGGTGTAGGTCGGAACCAGGGTTATGTTTGCTTGAGCAGAGTCATAACCGTCTTCGTGGCTCAGCTTGGCCCAGGTCAGTTTTTCACCGGCCAGGATGTCCAAGCGGGCTTCTTCCTGCTCGCCAAGGCTTTCCGCACATCCGTGCACCCATATACCTTTTTGAGAGAGGTTTTTCCATGTTTTTAGACCCGCCGTCCACACAAAATCCGACCATTTCAAGTCAGCAGGCCAGGCTTCACTGCGTGCAACGAAAAGCCCTTTGGTGCCAGCTGGAATCTGGTAGGTTTTAAGCGCTTCTCGCTCGGCCGTGACGTCAGAAGACCACAGTTCGTCCGCAGCAAATTGAGGAGCAGGGGATTTTAACTCCAACTCTCTTTTATCCAGCACCTGGCCTGCGTCCGTCAGGCCTTTCAGTAAGGTGATGCGACCATAAGGGCGGGACAGCACGGCGATACCTATTTTTTGGTGGCAGCCGCCCCCGAAACTGGAAAGAACATCACGTTCTTTTTGGGCACAGTGGAATGTTTCGGGATCATGAATGGTTTTTAGGATGTCCAGAAGATCTGTGCGGGTTTTTAAAACCTCCACAGCCAGGGCTCCTTGTGCTGCCGCGTTCGGATTCACAGACAAAGGCAGCACCACCCAGTTCAATTCCTGGAAGTACTGTCGCAACTGCTGCTGTCCTTCCAGGAACTCAGGCTCTGTGGCGCTGAACAGGCGGTCAAAAGCGGCTTTGGCTACGATCAAGCCGTCTGTTTCCGGTGATTCAATCAGCTTACGCACACGAGTCAGCATGTTGCCGCGCACACTTTCAAATTTGACCTGCTGAAGACCAAAGGGAAGATGTTCCTTGAAGAAACCCGTCAGGTTGTATTCACGGCGTGGCGAAGAGCTGAAAACATTCAATGTCTTGCTGCTTTTGATTTTGTCGAAGTGGGATTTTTTCACCAGCAACAGATCGCGCTGATCGGCGCGCGGCAAAGTCGCGGCAATCACCGTTTCAGATTTGTGTTCGGTCGGAAGGTCTTTCCACGAATGAACCACCAGATCGGTTTCGCCGCGCAAAAGCTCGCCGAAGAAGTCTTCAGTGAAGACGCCTTTTTCGGGAATTTTCCACAAAGGGTCTGTGAGGTTTTTATCCCCCAGAGATTCCCGGAAGCGGTATTCGATCTCGATGTCTGGATTTTTTTCTTTGAGAGCGTCTCCGACCATGTAGGCCTGAAGACGGGCCAGATCACTTTTCCTTGCGGAAATTCTTAAGCGCATATGTCGTCCCAACCAAGTGGGCGAAGCTCTGTCCTTTGTGTGAAGGCCAGGGCTCTTTCAAGAAGAGCGGCTTTAAGGGCCTCCAGTTTAGTTGTTGTATCTTTCTTGGTTTCCTCGATCTCCGCAAAGAATTTGTGAAGACCCATGAAAGCCACATGAGGGAATTGTGTCGCCACGATTTCAGCAAGACGGTTGTCCTCGCCGCGCAGATCATAGACCGCAGAAGGACGGGTGTCTTGTTTGATCATCAGCTCGACAATGCGCTCATCAGTAAGAGGTGCAGCAATTACCAAAGCTTCGCCGTGAATATAAGCATCATTGTAAGTGGAAACAGTCAGGTTGTCGTATTTGTCGGCGAAGACCTGCATTTTGGCAGGATCACGGCAGATCACCTGATTGGACTTCTTCAGGGCCAGCCACGGCAGGATTTCCTGAGCCAGGTGGCCGGAACCGCAGATGGTCACAGAGTCCATGTCTTTGGTGTAGCGACGCAAAAGACTGCCGTAGCTTTGTGAGCCCAGTCCCACAAGATGTTGGGCGCGGGTCTTTTTCACTTCAGCCATGACAAAGTTCAACCACTTCTGATGGTCACCGAAGAGAGGGTCCTGAGCCTGTTTGCGAGATTCGACAAAGAGTTTGAATTGGCCGAACACTTCCGTTTCACCAATGATCGGTGAATGCAGGCCGCACAGAATCTCAAGCAACAAGCTTAATGCGTTTTCGCCACGAAGAATGGTGTCTTCTGGTTCAATGATATCCGCATAGTTGTTCAGCTCCATTTCAGTGCAGAACAAAATCTTGCGCAGGCAGGTTTTAAAGATGGCAGCGTCTTGAAGTGAAGCCGAAAAACCTTCCGCGAAGTTTCTATTGGATTTTCTGTGAACGAGAAGTATATCTTCCATGTGTACGTTAGGTTTATCACTAACCTTTCATTAAAGTGTCATCGAAATGTCATGGACCCTGCGGAAATGAAGCCTAAAAAATAGGCAACGACTCAATATAAGACCCCAGGGTGGAGGCCATATATGAAGCTCACTCAAAGACCGAGACGAAATCGTAATACTGAAGCTTTGCGCCAAATGGTGGCGGAGACCGATTTAAGGGTTTCCCAGCTTGTTTTGCCGCTCTTTCTAGTCGATGGAAAGGGGGAACAGCAAGAGATTAAGACAATGCCGGGCATTTTCCGTCTGAGCCCCGACATGATTTTGAAAGAAGTATCCAAAGCTGTGGATTTAGGGGTTAAGACCTTCGATTTGTTCCCGGCGCTTCCGGAAACACAGAAGGACAAATACGGGACCGAGTCTTTGAATCCGAATGGTTTGGTGCCAACGACCTTGAAAATGATCCGCGACAAGTTCCCCGATGTGACATTGATCACGGATGTGGCATTGGATCCGTATTCCTCGGATGGTCATGATGGCGTTGTGGAAAATGGCAAAATCCTGAATGATGAAACGGTGGAGCTTCTGGCGAAGATGTCTGTGGTCCATGCGCGTGCCGGAGCGGACATCGTGTCGCCTTCGGATATGATGGATGGGCGCGTGGGAGCGATTCGTGAAGCTCTGGACAATGAGGGCTTTATCAACACCGGGATTCTTTCTTACTCTGTGAAATATGCCTCGTGCTTCTATGGCCCGTTCCGTGATGCTTTGGATTCGGCGCCGAAGTTTGGCGACAAAAAAACCTATCAAATGGACTACCGCAATACGCGCGAAGCTCTTCGTGAAATTGATCTGGATGTGGCCGAAGGCGCTGACATGGTGATGGTGAAACCGGCGCTCAGCTATTTGGATGTGATTGCGAAAGTCAAAGCGCACACCCATCTTCCGGTGGCGGCTTACAACGTCAGTGGTGAATACAGTTTGATCAAAGCCGGTCACAAAGCCGGGATCATGGATGAAACACGCGGAATGGTGGAAACGCTTTATTCTATCCGCCGTGCGGGGGCGGATGTGATCTTCACGTACTTTGCTCTGCCGATGGCCGAGTGGCTCAGAAAAAATCAGAACTAAAAAAACAAAAGGGAGTCGGAAGGACTCCCTTTCTTTTTTCGAGCTCCCGCTTTTATCGGCTGCAAGGAGCCATTTTAATGTCGTAAACCCGTATGCCCGTGTCGATCTGGGCAATGATGAGGGTTTTCGTGGCAAGCTCCAGGGTCCTGATGTCGGTCAGTGCAAAATCGCCTCTGTTTTTAATGGTCTTTTGAATGATCTGTTCAATTTCTTCCAGGGTCCCCATGTAGCAGATCTTATCCGTGAGAAGAACATTGGCAGGGATCTTCGTCGCTTGGTCGATAATCGTAATTTCGTTGTAGGCGCTGACGATAATAGCAGCGCGTTGTTTAGCCTGTGCGGCGGTGGCGAACATAAAGGGCAAAGCGGTCAGGAAAAGAAGTTTGCGCATCATGAAAGTCTCCTTGTGTTTTTGTTAAAGCAGTTAAAACAAGGGCTTGCGCGGTTTATGCCAGTTGAGAATGTGGGCATATTTGTACTGAAGGCGTGGCGCCTGTTTAAGCCTCACCGGGAGTGACACCTTTGGGCACTGCGGAAGGTCTGTTTCTGAGGTGACTTATTGCTTTTGGGTCGGAGCGGGAGTCTCTGGTGCTGGTACGCTGGTGGCCGTCTTTTTTTCGTCTTCTTTGGACCAGGCAAAGGACTTCATGATCTGGTTGCAGTTCTTCAAAGACTCGCTAAAGGTGGCTTTGTCATCAAGGCAGGTCATCACAGCCACACGGTCATCATGCTTCAGAATCACCTGGCGGATTTGTTTGTTCTTCGAGCGTGACAACATGTCAACCACCAGCGCCGGACTGCCATTGAGTTCAAAGTTCTTGGCAGAGATCACCTCGAAACCATAGTTCGGGTAATCGCGCATCCATTTGCGTGTGTAAAGATCCAAAGAGGCATTCTTGGCGATTTTATCGGTGCGAATACTCAGAGTGCCTTTGCCGTTTTCCTTGGCAGCAAAGCGGACGGTGTCCAGAATGCTTTGTTCAGAGTTGGCTTGGGGCACCCAGGAGGTGCCCTCGGTTTTCAGCGTAAAGCCCTTATGCAGGAAATAAAGCCCTTTTTCCGGATTGGTCAAGGCCGAGGAGCTGGTCGCCGGGTAAGGCGCCGCCAGGGACATGACAGGAGTTAAAAAAAGAAAGGCAATAAAGGTCTTCACTCCTTGATGGTAGCTTGAGCAGGTGGTTCCAAGCAAGGGCCTAAATCAGATGGCAAAGTCACAATGTAAATTTGTTTCTTGTCCTGAAAATTACGCGTGAAGGCCAGGCGTTCGGTGGACTCATCGGACACGGTTGGGGCCGCTAACGAGTCATTTCCCTTAAAGACGACCTGTGTGCACTGCCTTTCAATGTCATAAACCTCAAGCTGGCTGTGCTTTTCCCCTTTGCGTACGATGCTATAGAAAAGACGCAGTGGGGGGCGGGGCGCAAAGAACAAATCGCGATATTCGCCCTCATTGGATTTCAGGACGGACGGGATTCTTTCTTTCAACTTGAAAAGCACCAGGCTTTCCTCGTGGGTCTTTAAGTTCTTTTCAACCCACGCGACCTGCTTGGTGTCCGGGGTCAATGCCGGGAAGCGCTTTTCCTTGTCTTTTTCCGCAGAGATCAGGCTGACCGGCAGATTCTTCAGGTCCAGTCGGTAAATCCCGGTCAGGCCACCTCGACGAGAGGTGAATAGGATGGCAGGCTTGCTGGGGTGAGGCAGGAAGTTGCTTTGACCGTCATAGCCAGGTTGTTGGGTCAGGCGCAAAATCTGTGTGCCATACAGGTCGCTCATGTACAGATCTGACGGAGGAACTTCTTTGTCGAAGTTTTTGTTCAGCAGGGGGCTTTCCTTGATTTCATCAGTGGTTGAAGAATACAGAATTTCAAAAGGACTGATGTAGATCGCATCGAAGGCATCGCCATCAGAAAACGTGATTCTGCGTTCTTTGTTCTTCACCAGATCCATTTCGTAAATCTGCGAGCCCTTGTGGCCGTTGCGCTGACGGCTGCTGTAAAGCAGTTTGCCGCCATCATCGGAAAATCGCGGATGATTGTTGTCGCCCAGGAAAGTGATCTGTTTGGAACCCTTGGCCAGCAGGTAATCCGGAGTCAGAACATCTTTGGTCACACTGAGGTGGGAGCACCCCACGGAAAGAAAACAAAGAGCCCCGATCGCCTGACTGAACCACAACTTCATATCTCAACCTTGTGCAATACTTTCTGGAGTAGTGAAGAAGGATTCACCTTCTTCAGTTCTTTCAAATTCACCCACTGCAGATTTTTACCTGCCAAGGACTTCTTCTGGGTGATTTGAATAAAGATATCATGATGGGTAATGTTGTGTTTGGCATCATAGGCTTTGGGCTTGTTTTTTTCCATGCTGATTTCCCCGGGGAAAATCAACTGTCCCTTCAGGAATGGAGCATAGTCATTCTGTACCAAAGCCACCTTATGGTCTTTGATCGCGACCAGGGGCTTCCAGACCCAGACCTCGGATTCTTTGCGTGGCTTTTTCAGTGGTAACTTGTCCACCAGATTTTTTTCCCGGGACACACAGCTGGCAGCCCAAGGACACAGCATGCAAGTCACCTTTTGTGGTGTGCAGACAGTCGCTCCGAGCTCCATCAGGGCCTGATTGACCACGTCGGCTTGTCCTAACAGGGAAAGCTGATCAGAGATCTTTTGCAGTTGATCACGTCCCTTACCACTCCACCATTCCAGTTTTAATCCATATCGCCGGGACAGCACACGAATGACGTTGCCGTCCAGAACGCCGACCTTTTCACCAAAAGCAATGCTGGCAACCGCACGGGATGTGTAGGGTCCGAAGCCGGGCAGTTGCAAAAGCTCTGCTGCGGATTGTGGAAAGCCTTTTTCGGCCAAAGCTTTGGCGGCTTTGTGCAGGTTGCGCGCGCGCGAGTAATAACCAAGACCCGCCCAGGCTTCCAGAACTTCACTTTCCGGAGCTGCTGCCAGATCCTGAACGGTGGGAAACTTTGTTAGAAATTTCTCAAAATAAGGGATCACGGCAACCACGGTGGTTTGTTGCAACATCACTTCAGATAGCCAGATTCGATAAGGATTTTTATTTTCCCGCCAAGGCAGGGCGCGATGATTCTTTTTGTACCACTGGGTCAGTTGCTTGTGATCTGTCTTGTAATCGTATGGGGCCGTCATGCGCGGTAATTTAGTCGTCGGGTCATGGCAGAGTCAATGCTGGCCCCAAAACGGGGGAGCGTCATTGCCCAACTCCGGCCTGAGGGGTAGGATAAGACTTACTTTCGATGGAGGAGTTCATCATGGAATACAAACCTCTCAGCGGGCGTGAGTTCCCGCGTTTTTCTGCAATTAAAACTTTCTTCAGATTGCCTTATGTCTCTGTGGATGCTGACTACGAGGTGGGTATCTTTGGCATTCCCTATGACGGGGGAGTTTCTTATCGTCCCGGCGGGCGCTTTGCTCCGGCCAAGGTGCGCGAGGTTTCCAGTTTGGGACGTGGTTTCCATATGACCCGTATGGAAAATTTCTTTGAAAAGCTCAAGGTTGCGGACATCGGGGATTGCCCGACAGTTCCTATTGATCAGCATCAGACTTACGAGCGTATTGAAAAGTTTGTGGGTGAAGTATTAAGTCACAACAAACGCTTCCTGGCCGTGGGAGGAGATCATTCCACGACACTTCCGGTGCTGCGAGCTTTGCGCAAAAAGTACGGTCAACCTCTGGCATTCATTCACTTTGATGCCCACCTGGATACTTATCCGGCGGCCTGGGGGCAGGAATATCATCACGGTGCCTTTGCCCGTCATGCGGTTGAAGAAGGGTTGGTCGATCCTAAAAAAATGGTTCAAATCGGAATTCGTGGCCCTTTGGCGGGCGGGGATGATCTGGACTTTGTGAACAAGCACGGCATCCGTGTCATCACAGTGGATGAAATTCGCAATCAGCCCCTGAATGACTTCCTGCGCACACTGCCGGCGTTTGATGAAACGCCGACCTATATTAGCTACGACATTGATAACTTGGATCCAAGTTGCGCTCCGGGAACGGGGACTCCGGTTCCGGGTGGTCTGACCACCTATGAAGTGCAACGGATTTTCCGTGCTTTGAAAATCCCGAACCTGGTGGGTGGCGACGTGGTGGAAATTTCACCTCCGTTTGATCATGCCGACATCACAGCTTTGGCCGGCATGGACGCCCTGTTTGAGATGTTGCACCTGTTTCAGAAGAAGTAACTAATTGCGTTCGCCGTGGGATATCACCAGAATTTGTGACCTGTTGATGTTCACGGCGATAAAACTGACGGCATTCACGCTGGGAAACCAGTAAGTGTCGGGGTCCACCCAAAAATGCTCCAACCCCTGTTTGAGCTGTAGCAAGAACCAGTGATTTTTGGCTCTTGTTTTTTCCATGATCATTCGATCTGCAGGATCTTCATAGCGATTGATTTGATGATTCATGGAACTCATCAGAGCCTCGACCAGCAGGGGCCAGGAAGCTTGCTGCAGACGCCAGTCGTTGAGGTCCTTGAGTTCCTCCAAATCCTGAAATAAGGCTTGTGTTGAGCTTTGATAGAGTTCAAAACGCAGACAGGCAAAATCCGGAAAAGATTCTTCGACGCGGTCACATTCTGCTCGTAAGGCCATTTGATCAGGAGTTGGCGGGATCTCAGTCAACGCCCAGGCCTGTGCGGAAAAACTCAAGATAAATACAATTATATTCACAGATCTCATAAACACCTCGATGTCTTGCGTGTGCAAGGCAGGATCCCTGCGTGAAAGTTTTGAGAGGCCATTTTCAAGATAGGCCCTGTCCGAGGATTGGATTTGCAGACAAAAACACTGACGACAACTTGAGAAATTCTTTATTTTTCATAATTTGAAAGTTCCGGGCAGGGTTGTTAGGATGGGCACATGAGACTAATTATATTTTTGTTTTGTCTGTGTTCGACGGCGGTCGCTCAAGAGGTCTCCACCCCGAAGCCTTTGGTGATGGGCGTTCCTTTTCAAGTGAAACGGGTCAAAGCCATCATGGAGTTCCAGGATTTTATAAGTCAGGCCTTGGCGGATGCGGGCTACAGCGTTGTTATTCAGAACACTCCAGCGCAAAGACCGTATGAGCTTCTCATTGAAGGCAAACTGGATGCGATTCTTTATGATGACAAATCCTTCTCGGAACAAAGGGATCAGACGGTCTCGCTATCCTTTCCTCTGATGCAAACCAGCGGACGAGCCTTCTATCGGGGATCCGACGCGAAGTTTCGAGAGGATCAGCTGAAGGCAGTTAAGGGCGGCATTTCGATCAACAATCATGCTCTGGTGCTGGAGGCCACTCGCCGACGTTTGAAGTTTATCCATACGACGAACCCCATGCAAAGCGTGGCCCTGCTAGTGGATGGAAAAATTGATTACTTTCTGGCGATTCGGGAAGTGGGACTGAGTGCGATAGAGGCCTATCCAGCGGCAAAGGGAAAGGTGGTTATGGGGAAGAAAGACTTTTTGACGCTGCCTTTGTTTCTGACCTTTCATAAAAAGCTGAAGCCGGACCTTCCAAGGATCGAAGCCTCGGTTCGGAAAGCACTGGCGGGGGATCTAAGCAAATATCCGCTGATTCGGGATAATCTGAACAAGAGCCCTTAAAAAGAAAAAACCCGCTGCAGGAACAGCGGGTTTTGTTTTTTTAAGTCGGGGTGACTTCGTTTGGAGGAGTCAGGCCTTTCTTTTTGATCTTCTCCACCAAAGTGGTGCGGTTCAGTCTTAGCAGGGCCGCCGCCTGGTTGCGATTCCAGCCGGTCTTTTCCAGGGCTTTCAGAATCAGCGCGTTTTCATAAGCATCGACTGCCGAGTTGAAGTCCATGCCCGCGTCGGGGATCTCCAGGCCTCCGACTTCCGCTGAAGCCGTCTTGCCGGATTTATATTTCAAAGGAAGATCAGATATGTCCACCTGGCCCTGACCTTTCAGGATGGTCATGCGTTCAACCAGATTTTCCAGTTCACGGATATTTCCAGGCCAAGGATAGTTCACAAGGCAGTCCAAAGCATCGGACGTGATGCCTGTCAGGCCACGGCCTTTGGATTTATTGAAGATATCCATGAAATGATTCAGAAGCATCGGGATGTCGCTCTTACGTTCGCGCAAAGCTGGAACAGTGATGGGAATGACGTTCAGGCGATAGAACAGGTCCTCACGGAACCGCCCATTTTCAACAGCCTCTTCCAGATTCAAGTTTGTCGCTGCGATCACGCGGACATTGACGGTGACAGTTTTGGTGGATCCCACCGGCTCGAAACTGCGCTCTTGCAAGGCGCGCAACAGCTTTACTTGCAAGGACGGTTCAAGATCACCAATTTCATCCAGGAAGATCGTTCCGCCGTCCGCCATTTCAAAACGACCCACGCGGTTGGCAATGGCTCCGGTGAAGGCGCCTTTCATGTGTCCGAAAAGTTCACTTTCCAAAAGTTCAGACGGAATCGCGCCGCAGTTGATCGGTACAAAAGGTCCTTGCGCGCGCGGAGAATTGTAATGAATCGCGCGGGCAATCAATTCTTTACCGGTTCCGGATTCCCCGGTGACCAGTACTGTGGAATCTGAATCCGCCACACGCTCGATCATGCGCAGAACATTCTGGATTTGATCACTGCTGCCGATGATCTGGTCGAATTTGTATTTCTTGTTCAACTCAGAACGCAGCTGCTGGTTTTCCTGCTGCAGTTTTTTGTGAGTCAGAGCTTTTTCGATCAAGCTCATCAGCTCTTCCAAATTGAAGGGCTTGGTCACGAAGTGGAAGGCCCCTTTTTGAGTCGCACGAATCGCAGACTCAATAGTGGCGTGACCGGTCAGGATGATCACTTCCGTGGAAGGGGTCAGGGATTTCAGGTAAGTCATGAACTCGATGCCATCGCCATCCGGCAGATTCAAATCGACAATGGCCAGATCCACCGGGGTGTCACCCTGGCACAGAACTTTGGCTTCTTCGATTTTGTTGGCAGTGATGACATTCAGGCCTTTGCGATCCAGCACTCTGAACAGAGCCGTGCGGAGCGAGGATTCGTCATCTAATATAAGCACACGTTGATTACGCATGAACCTTCCTTCCATGGTGGGTCCCAGCTGAATTTTCAGCTAGAATTAGGATAGGGGGTTTTTGACGGTACTGTCAAAAAATCCGCGCCTGGTAAGGCTTTCAGGACCTCAAAACTGGACGGGGGAAGGAAATTTTTGCCATATAAGGCTGGCCAAGAGCCGAGGAAAATTCGAGCTCGGCCTCGTGATCCCGCAGAATCTGTGATGCCACGGAAACTCCTAAGCCCATAGGAAGACTTGGATTTTTATCGGTAGGACCATTGTCTTTGATTAAAATAACGGCAGATTCCGTTTCGACATTGATTTCAATGTCGAGAAAAGCTCGAAATCCTTTTTCCTGGCGGATTCTATCTGTCAGGCGGTCGATGGAGTTTTGCAGGACATTCTTCAAAGCCTGCGCCAACAAATTTAAATGTCCTCTGACAGAAACATCATCTGCCGGGAAGTGCAGCTTCACTTCAATACCTTGGGACTTCGTTTGCAGCTCGACAATTTTCAGGGCTCGCAAACAGATTTCTTTCACGCTGACTTCGCCTTCTCGATCGGCATTTGGATCGCGAGTGAAACCCAAAAGATTTTGCACGATCTCTTTGCAGCGTTGAACACCGGCTTCCATTTCCACGACATCAGGATACAGAGGATGCTGCGGGTCCATGTCCATTTTGATCAGCTGGGTGAAGGAAAGAATTCCCCCCAGAGGATTGTTCAGTTCATGTGCGATGCTGGAGCCGATGGTTCCCAGCTCTGCCATTTTTGCAGACTCCAGGATCTGTCGCTCCATTTTCAGTTGCTGGGTGATGTCGTGGTAAAGATTCACAAACACCGGTGGTTTTTCCGAATCCAGTAGCAAACTTTGCGAATAGACCTCAAAGGTGCGCGGAGAGGAACTGCGTGACTGAACGCGGAAGTTACTGCCGCGCTGACATCCGGGGCAGGGCTCGTCGCGGTTGTAAAGGACCTTGAAGCACTTGCGTGAAGTTTCCTGGTGCGGCTGTTCTGCCAGTCGTTCTTCCAGAGCCTTGTTGGACTGAATGATGTCGTAGTTCGTATCAATCAACACAACCGGATCGGACATGGAATTAAACGTGGCCTCCCACTGTTCTTTCAGGGACTCGGATTCTTTCAGTTTCTGAATACGATCCAGTGCCAAAGCCACGGCTTCGGCGACACGGTTCAGGAAGTCACTTTCCTCGCGGGAAAAGGGATGATCCTGTGCCCGCAGGAAAAAGATCGAACCAACCTTTTCGTGCTGACGGAAGAGAGGCACCTGGTACTGGGTAAAGCTCAGCTGGCTTTGTACCTGATTGGCAAAAAGTTCGTCCTGTGGATGAAAGAACAGACGAATCCATGAAGTCTGAACCGTCGCTGCCAAAGAATCATTCAAGAGTTGTTCGATTTCCACCACTGAGCTGGCTTCATGCACCGCCATCAGGGCACGCTTGAAGCCTTCGATACGGGAGTTCGTCATAAAGAGTTTGCGGCGGGCTTCCGTCAGGAACTTGGTTCTTTTTTGAACACGTTCTTCCAGTTCAATTTGCAGGCGTTTTAGTTGCGATGTCTGTTCGCGTATCAAAAGAGCCAGATTTTCATCCTGCTTGCGCTGATTGGCCTCTTCCAGGGCGGAAAACAAATGTTGTTCCAGATCAGCATCCTGAAAGCTTTCCATCACACGCAGGAACGAGTATTCCTCGTGCAGCAAGGCCAGTTGGTTGGCGGAAAAATCCGCCGGCACCACGGCGATAAACTGGGTTGCGGGATGGGCGCGTTTTATTTCGTCGTAGAACTCGCGAAACTTCTTTCCCAAAATCAATGTCACGGACAGGGCGACCACGTCATAGGTGGAATCCTGAATCCAGTGCCAGGCCTGGTTTAAGTCCGTGGCAATGTGAGCACCCAGCTCTTGCAGGCGTGGATCCCAGGGGCCAATTAACAAAAATCCGGCCTTTAAAGTCCGCATGTGGCGATCAAATCCTTATGGTGGGAAACGGTGAAATCCGGATGGTCCTCAGGGTATTGCGGTTTTTCGCCGACGTGCTCTCCATAGGCGAAGTAGCAGGTGTCAGCACCAATGCGCTTGCCGTCACGGATCTCGCTGGACAATCGGTTGCCGATGCTAAGCAGATGTTTGGGGTCGTGCCCCTGTTTGCGAACGATGTCGCGGAAGGCGCTGTCTTTTTTCTCGCCCAGAAAACCGTTCAAAATATAGATTCCGTCGAAGAACGGGGCGATGTTCAGGGCCTTGATCTTTTTTTCCTGGGAAGGGATCGAACCGACCGTCACCAGAAACAGTTTGTAGTTGGACTTCAAAGTCTTCAGATTTTCCAGCGCGCCTGCCATCAGCGGCAGGGATTCTGGAACCTGAGGGTTGTAGAATTCTTCCAGAGCATCGTGGACGGCTTTACCCTGTTGGTTGGTGCCAAAGCGATTGACGATGCGGGTGAAGATTTCCGTGTGAGAAAGCTCAGTGGCCAGTTCGGCGCGCGCCTGCATGCATTCATCCAAAGTACAGCGCAAGCCTGCCGCCAGCATGGCCTCGCATGCACGTCGGGACGCCATCGGAACCAGCAGGCCCGAGGTGTCCAAAAGAGTGTCATCCAAATCAAATGCGAGGCTTTTGTATTTCATCAAGAATTCCGTCCTGTGATCAGCATCTGGAGGCCCGTTCTAAAGTGAGGCCATACCAGATTCAGATCGATATTTTCCTGCTCTTCGATGCACACAACCGGTGTTTGTTTTTCCAGCCAGCCGTACTGTCCCAGGCTGCCAGGGGTCGGGTAGCCAATGTCTTCGCGGGCTTCATAGCCCGTGCCGGTTGCAAGAATCTCCGCTGCTATTTTTCCGGGTTGGCCCGTGTAAACAACGCAAGGCTCCCACGAATGAAAGTGTACTATAAGCTGTGGCTTTTCGTCCTCAATGAGTTTTACCAATGCCTGAACTTCCTTTTCACTCCCGGGCGAAGGGCCAGGGTAATATCGAGGGGCCTTGGCTTCCGGGCTCCAGTCTCGGCAGGGGAAGTTGCGATTCAGGTCCACGCCATTGGCATTGGTGCGCTGATTTTGCGCGTAGCCGTCCGGGTTGATGCAGGGAATGAGAATCCAGGGGCGGATTTCCGCACTGCGGGTGGCTTCAGCCTGTTTCAGCCATTGCAGAAATTCTTCGGCCAGGCGGACACCCTCGGGTTCATCACCGTGAACACCGCCAACGAAGAGCACAGGACGTTCGGAAAAACCACTGAGACTGTGTGTTTTTTTATACAGCTCAATCGGCGTTCCCCGAATTGTTGTGGCCCAAGAAGTTTGATGAAAAATTTCTGCTTGCATGAGACAATTAAGCCTGTTTTTTTCAGAGAAGAAAAGCTTTTAAAAGGAAGTTTAAAACATGTCTGCAAATGCATCTGAGAAGTTGACGGTCATCGCTCTTGCGGCAGGAAAAGGGACGCGTATGAAGTCTCCGCTGCCAAAAGTTCTTCATCCTGTCGCGGGCCGTCCCATGATTGAAAAAGTGATTCAAGCTTCCAAACAGGCGGGTGCCGCGGAAGTGCGCGTGATTGTCGGCCATGGTCAAAATTTGGTGCGTCAGGTGGTGGAGCCCATGGGCGTGGCCTGTTATGTTCAGGACGAGCAGTTGGGAACAGCCCACGCCGTTCGTTGTGCAAAGCCTGAGACGATTGAAGGCATCGTCGTGATCATGAACGGGGATCATCCGCTGATCGAAGCGTCGGATATCAAGGATTTTGTGCGCATCTTCCGTGATGAAAAATGTGACTTGGCGGTTGTGACGGCCACACTGAAGAATCCGGCGGAGTTCGGTCGTATTGTGCGCCACAAGGGTGATCTGGCGGCGATTGTGGAAGCCAAAGATGCTTCCGCGGAAACCTTGAAGATCCGTGAAATCAACACTGGCATCTACGTGGTGAAGGCGTCTATTCTGAGCGAATATCTGCCGAAGATTCAAAATAACAACTCCAAAAAGGAATTCTACATCACCGATCTGATTTCCTTGTGCATTCAGGACAAGTGCCGTGTGCAAGCGATTCAGTCCACACCAAAAGTGGCTGTGGGAGTGAACAATCAGGTGGAACTGGCGAAGGCGACACGTTTGCTGTTTAAGCGCAAAGCCCTGCGTCTGATGGAAGAAGGTGTGCTGATGATCGATCCGCGCACTGTTTATATTGAAGACAGCGTGGAAATCGGCGCCGGGACTGTGATTTATCCCAATGTCTTTATCCGCGGCCGCAGCAAGATCGGTTCTTTCACGGTGATTGAATCCAATGCGTTTATCTCGGATTCAGAGATCGGCGACAGTGTTCAGGTGCGTGGGGGCAGCTACTTGGAAAACTCCAAGCTGCACAACAAAGTGTCTGTCGGACCTTATGCGCGTCTTCGTCCTGAAACAGAGATCTTCGAAGAAGCCCATGTCGGGAACTTCGTGGAAATGAAGAAAGTGAAGTTCGGCAAAAAATCCAAGGCCGGTCATTTGACTTATTTGGGGGATGCTGAAATCGGCGAAGAAGTGAACGTGGGTTGCGGAACTATCACTTGCAATTACGCTGCGGATAAAAAGAAATATAAAACGAAGATCGGCAATCGTGTCTTCGTGGGCAGTGATACTCAGTTTGTGGCTCCCATCGAAGTTGGTGATGATGCCATCATCGGTTCCGGCTCCACGATCACGAAGAACGTGCCAGCCAAGGCTTTGGCTGTGGCGCGTGGAAAACAGTTTGTAAAAGAAAATTATACTGCGAAAGCCCCAGTGGCTGAAGAAAAAGAGTAGGTGAGTTTATGTGCGGAATTGTCGGTTATTTGGGACCACAAAACCCTAAAGATGTGATTGTCAGCGGTTTGAAAAAGCTTGAATACCGCGGCTATGACAGTGCCGGTGTTGCTATCTTGAATCAGGGGAAAACCAAGCGTGTGCGTGCGCCTGGTAAATTGAAAGCCCTGGAAGACAAACTGGCGACAGAAACATTCGACGGTCACATCGGTATTGGTCACACCCGTTGGGCGACTCATGGAAAGCCTTCTGAGCGCAATGCCCATCCCCACCAGGTTCGTGGCATCAGTCTGGTTCACAACGGTATCATCGAAAACTATCTGGAAATCCGCGAGGAGCTTTTGGCCGAAGGGGCGGAGATCACTTCCGACACCGATTCCGAGCTGGTGGCCCACCTGATTTCCAAAGAGGTGGAAATCACCAAGGATCTGTTCAAGGCAGTTCAGAACACTCTGGAAAAAATCCGTGGGGCGTTTTCGATTTTGGTGATGTGGGAGCAAGAGCCCGATCGTTTGGTGGCCTTTAAAGACGGCCCACCGCTGGTTGTCGGCTTGGCGGAAAAAGAGATCTTCGTTGCCAGCGACGTACAGGCATTGATTCAGTACACCAAGAACTTTGTGTATCTTGAGGACCGCGAAGTAGCCTCTATCAAGGGTACGGATGTGCAGTTCTTCTCTGCCAACGGTTTCCCGATTCAGAAAAAAATCGTGGAACTGAACTGGAACCCTGAGATGGTGGAAAAGCAGGGCTATGCGCACTTCATGCTCAAAGAAATCTATGAGCAACCCCGTGCCGTGGCGGCGGCGATCGAGCCGCACGTCAACCCAGAGACCTTCTCTGTTGCATTGAAAAACATTGGCTTCGGTGGACATCCGGTTCAGAAATTGGAAGAACTCGACAGCAAAGCGGACTGGGCTAAAACGCAGGAAGTGTTCAAGGGCATTGAGCGCGTATTTATCATCGCCTGCGGGACCAGCAACTATGCCGGCATGATCGGAAAATACCTGATCGAGCAGTTGGCAAAGGTTCCTGTGGAAGTGGATATTGCCAGTGAGTTCCGTTACCGCAACCCAGTCATCCCGCCAAAAAGTCTGGTGATGACAGTTTCTCAAAGCGGTGAGACGGCTGACACTTTGGCAGCTATTCGCATGGCCAAGGAAATGGGTGCGATCACTTTGAGCATCTGCAACGTGAAGAACTCCACGATTGATCGTGAGGCGCATGGACATTTGTACATGAACTCCGGACCGGAAATCGGTGTGGCTTCCACCAAAGCGTTTACGAGCACGATGGCGGTTCTTAATACCGTGGCTATTGCCATGGCCCGCACTCGCGGTGTGATGAGCGAGGCAGAGGAAAAAGACCTGGTAAAATCCCTTCTGGCTGTTCCAAGCCAGATGGAAGGTGTTTTGGCTTACGACAAATACTTTGAGGAAGCAGCTTCTAAGTTGAAGCTTTTCCGCGGCTTCTTGTACATGGGCCGTGGCACGAGCTTCCCCATCGCAATGGAAGGCGCTCTGAAACTGAAGGAACTGGCCTACATGCACGCGGAAGGTTATGCCGCCGGTGAAATGAAGCACGGTCCTTTGGCACTGATCGATGAACGCATGGCGATTGTGATGGTGGCTCCGACAGATCATCTGTACGAAAAAACCATCAGCAATTTAGAAGAAGCACGTGCTCGCGGCGGTAAAGTGATTTCCATCGGAACAGGCGACAATGAAAAGCTTCGTGGTATCAGTGAATACTATCTGGCGATTCCGAAGGCTCACTGGACTGTGAATGCGATCTTGTCGGTGATTCCATTGCAGTTGATGTCTTACCACCTGGCATGCAATCTGGGGTACGACGTGGATCAGCCACGAAATCTGGCGAAGTCCGTCACCGTAGAATAGATCTCAAAAAACATTTTTTTTATCAAAGACTGGGGCCGGTGATGGATATCACCGGCTTTTTATTTTGGAGTCATAGTTTGGCGATTGAAATAAAGAGCCATCAGAATCAGGATGAATCCCGCTACCATGACCATCATGTGCAGGTACATAAACTGAATCCATTCGTTGCGGATCGAAATCCAGTACACGGGCTCTGGTGCCATGGGATTGGCCCGGTACAGGATTTCGTTAAGTTTGTAGTGCCCCCAGTATGACAGAATGATTTCGTCGACAAGACAGAAGAAGGTCGCTGCGACACAGATGAATTCAAAGCTCTTCCAGAGTCGCCGACGCAGAATCAGCCATAGCGAAGTGCTTAGGATCATGGCGATGTAAAGCGATTGCACCCGGGGCTCAAAGATGGGAACGGCGGTCTGATGGAACTCGATGTATTGGCGCAGCTGCATGGCAAGCAGTGTGGGATTAACGACTGTCACAAAGAAGGTCACGAAGCCCGCAAAAAGGCCTACCAGAAGGACAGTAATAAAAATAGTCGCAGTCAACAGGCGTTCGGCCATTTTGAGCTATTCTATTTTCTGGATTTCAGAATTCAAATTTTAGATCGGTAAGAAAACTAAATGTCGGATGATTTGGGCCAGAGAGGGAGAGCCCTTAGCTGGCAGAGTTCATAAGATTGTAGAAGGACTTCACACGTTCAACAAAGTCCACAGTTTCGTAGCCACGGGCGGGACCGTATTCCAATTCAGCTGCATAATCGGGATCTGCCAGCAATGGCAGGATTTCCCGCATGTGTCTCCAAGAATGAGGATTGCGGCCCATTTTTTCTGCCAACTTTTGTGCGTCCTTCAGATGGGCTAGGCCCACATTGTATGCTGCCAAAGCCAAGGCCAGGCGATCTTTGGGATTCAGGTGGGCAGGAACACGATCCATCAGATAGCGAAGGTACTTGGCTCCACCCCAGATGCTTTGAACGGGGTCGGTGCGATCTTCAATTCCCACATGCAGGGCTGTATCCGTCGTTAACTGCATCAAACCACGCACGCCGGTGTAGCTGCGGGCCTCGGCGTTCCAGTGAGACTCCTGGTAAGCAACAGAGGCGATCAACTGCCATGGCAAATTATGCTCACGAGCTGCTTCACGGAAGGTGTCCTTATAAGTTGGTAAAGTCGAACGTACCTTTTTGAAGAACTGGGCAATGTCACGTTTATCCAACTGGGCCAGATAGGTTTTGTAGCGATCCAGAGTTTGCATGATTTCATCTTCACGCGAAGCTTGCTGATACCAGGACTGCATCAGATGCAATAATGCAGCATTGTCCGGAGACAGTCTCCAGCTAAGAGAGTAGGGGGAAGTCAGAGTCGTCACTTTTTCGATCGAGGTGTGATAGCGGGAGTAGAAGTCGCCACTGAAGTTTTCGGCGATCACACAGTCTGATTTACGTTGAGCCAGATTGGCCATCAGATCTTGGGTTTTTGTGTTTTCCAGAATCTCTACACGCACTTGCGGGGAAAGCTGGTTCAGGCGTTGGGACAGTCCCAGGTAGTTGTCCTTGTTCAGCAGCGAGATGCTTTTGCCGTTCAAGTCTTTGATGTTCTGAATCTGGGCCTTCCTTTGGCAGTACAGACTCAGGTAAGTTTCTTCGTAAGCTGGGCCCGTCAAGGCCCCCGTACTATTGTGAGGAGTCCTCAAGCGGGCGGCTGCGATATCTCCTTCACCTTTGGAGAGCGCCCGCATCACCGAGTCCTCATCCGGTAAAACGATATACTTCAGTTTAAGTTTGTAATGAGTGGCGAAGTTCTCCAGCAAGTCATGGTCGATCCCGAAGGCGTCGCCACGTTTGGGCTTACTATATATAAGAGGACTTTGTGTGGTCAGGACAACGATCTCACCTTTGGACTGAACCTGAGTCAGGCTCTCCTGTTCGTCCCATATCATGGCGTCGCAGCCATTCATGGCGACGGTTGTGAACCCAAGGGCCCCTACTAAAAGAGCCCGGGCGATTTTCTGTCGAAATCTTAAAATCGTTCCCATAGCGTGGGGCTTTGGTATCCTTTGGCGCGGCGCCAGTGCAAGCAATAAGCACCTCATTTCCGTCTTTAAATGCGAAAACTTTACGGATCTTGCACAAATTCGTCGCTGAATTGTAAAAAAGTACAGGCTCCGACAGCTCTTACAGGAGGGCGTCACAAAGTCTCAGTTCACTCATTTTTCTAACGCATGACTGTCAAAATTAGGCCAGATCGGGCGTTGACAGCTTTGTCAGATTTCATAATCGTGATTTTAAGAGGGTCACTAAGGGGGGATTTGGTGTCTGAGTTTTCCTATGTCCACAGCCGTGGATGGATTGAAGTTGTTGTAGGTTCCATGTTCAGCGGGAAAACGGAAGAACTGATTCGTCGTCTTCGTCGTGCAGAGTTCGCCCGCCTGCAGATTCAGGTTTTTAAGCCCATTATAGATAAACGCTACAACGACATGGCTGTGACTTCTCACGATCTGACCACCATCAAATCCACACCCATTCAGGATGCCGAAGAAATCTGGTCTTTATTGAAGCCCGACACCAAAGTGGTTGGCATTGATGAAGGTCAGTTTTTCTCTCAGAATCTGGTGCAGATCTGTCAGGACCTGGCGGACCGGGGCTTGCGTGTGATTATCGCGGGCCTGGATACCGACTGGCAGGGGAAGCCGTTTGAGCCGATGCCGACCTTGATGGCGATCGCCGAAAGTGTGACCAAACAGCATGCCGTGTGCGTGGTCTGCGGATCACCGGCCAGCCGCACGCAAAGAACAGCGGGCGGGGATGGCCAGGTTCTGGTCGGAACTCACGATGCTTACGAAGCTCGCTGCCGCCAGCACTTCAAACCGGAAGTCGACGCACCCACGATGGACTGGAAACTAAAACGAGAAATGGAAATCTCCTAAGGTACCTGCTCACCTTTGCAGAAGCATTGCATTAAAGGCCCCATCTGTGGGGCCTTTTTTATTTTATGGATTCCACTGCTCCATCGCAGCTCTGGCGATGGAGATTTGCTTTTCCTTGCGAACCGTTTTATCGCGCTCTTTTTCTGCCAAGGGTGGCAGCAACGCGAAGTTGATGTTGGTTGGTTGGAAGTGTTCCGCCCGCGTTGGGTCGGTGATCGCTTCCAGCAAAGAGCCAAAGGCGCTCGCTCTTGGCGGAGGATTGAACGGCTGATCTTTTAGTTTTTGGTTCAGGAAGCGGGAAACCATCAAGCCCGTGCACGTGGATTCAAAGTATCCTTCCACACCTGTGATTTGTCCGGCGAAGAACAACCAAGGGTCGTTCTTGCTGGAAAGGTCCTTGTTCAGGCGCTTCGGTGAATTGATGAACAGATTTCTGTGAATGCTTCCCAGCTTCAGGAACTCGGCATTTTCCAATCCAGGAATCATCCGGAAGACGCGCACCTGTTCGCCATAGGCCATGCGGGTTTGGAAACCCACCATGTTGTAGGCGGTGCCTTCTTTGTTGTCCTGACGAAGTTGCACGACAGCCCATGGATAGCGGCCCGTGCGAGGATCATCCAAACCAATCGGCTTCATCGGGCCAAAACGCAACGTCTGAGGCCCGCGCTCGACCATCACTTCAATCGGCATGCAGCCCTCAAAAAACTCAGTAGTCTCGAAGTCCTTCGGCTCGATCTTGCGCGCTTTTTGGATTTCCTCAATGAAGCGGTTGTATTCCTCCTTGTTCATCGGGCAGTTGTAGTAGTCGCCCGTGCCCTTGTCGTAGCGATCGGCTTTCCAAGCGATTTCCGTATTGATGGAATCCGCATCAATGATCGGCGCAATGGCATCAAAGAAATACAGGAACTCATCGCCGAAGTGCTGGCGCATGCTTTCGGCCAGATCATCGTGAGTCAAAGGACCTGTGGCAATAACGGCCGGGCGGGGAATGTCGTTCAAGGACTTCACCACATCGTTGCGAACTTCGATGTTGGGGTGATTTTTGACCTTTTCAGTCATGATGGCAGAAAAGACCTCGCGATCCATACCCAAGGCCTGACCGGCAGGAACCTGAGCTTCAAAAGCGGCCTGCAGGATGTGAGAGTTCAGCTTTTTTGCCTCCCATTTCAGTTGGCCGGGAGCAGAGTGTTCACCCAAGCTGCCAAAGGAGTTGGAGCACACAAGTTCTGCGAATTTGTGGGTTTTGTGCGCCGGGGTCATGGTTTTATCGCGCATCTCGTAAAGTACGACACTGTATCCCATGTCAGCTAGCTGTAGAGCGCACTCTGAGCCCGCAAGGCCTGCGCCAACGACTGTAATTTTTTGATTTTGAGTGAAATTTGTCATCTTTGTGGTAGACCTTTTCTTACATGGATCCCAATCAGAAACCCAAAGGCAAATTATCTATCGGCTCGGAAGTACTACAGAGACTTTTCGAAAATGGCAAGTCGCCATTGTCCGAGCAGTTTATGCGCTGGAAGCTGTGGGCGAAGTGGGATGAAGTCGTAGGGCCCACAATTGCAAAAAACGCCGAGCCCGTGGGCTTCCAGAGGGGCGTATTGTACGTTTGGGTGCGAAATTCCTCGTGGATGCAGCAGATGATCTTTATGAAAGATCCCATTCGCGACACCATCAACCAGAAGTTTCAGAATAATTTTGTAAAATATATCAAGTTCACTCTGGATCGCCGTGAAGTTCCAACGCAGGATCAGACGGATTTCAAAGAGATGATTTCCAAGATTGCTCCTGAAAGTGATGATGACTAACAGGGTTCTATTTTAAATTTTTAAGAGCTTCCAACCATGGGGCCATCAGACGTTCCAACTGCGGACGGCTTTCTGCTGGCAAGTAGGGTTTTAGATCTTGTAACGCCAGCAGAGTTTGCAGGCGTTCCGGGAAGCTCAGTTTGCTGCCATCGCTGTTGGTGTAGAATTCTTCTTTGGCACTGAACAAAGAGCGGTTCATTGCATAGTAAACTTCCTGTGCAGACCACAGGTAAGAATCAATATTCGTCAGTTGATACGCTTTTAGCAGAGCCCGGATAGCATAGGCCTGTTGCACCACCAGGAAGGGTTTTTTGCCGACCGCTTTACGATCGCTCAGACCCATCTGTGTGATTGCCAGTTTGTTTTCCTGAATCAACTGATTGGAAATGAAATTAGCCACAGCCAAAGCCAGCAGTTTCATATCTTTGCGACCAGCCAGCAAGACATCCAGAGGCGCTTCGTTATTGGCATCTTTGCTCAGCAAGATAGAGGATTTGGTTTTTTCAACACCTTCCGTGGCCTCCAGGAATTCGCTCATGGCCAGCAGGAACTGGGCAGTGTCCTTGGTGGTCACAAAATTCAGGCGTTCCCCTTTTTTAATGTCCACGATGCCGGCCATGATCGCTGTGTCCGGAGTGCTGCCATAGCTGTCAGCCCAAAGCAGATTGTTCTCTGTCGTGAGCAGGAAGACGGGTGTCGCCTTTTTTGTGATGTCCTGAAGTAGAACGGCCGCATTTCCCAGATTCAAGGCAAAGAGCATGTCCTTGGGGAATAAAGGCTGCTTCAGATCGTCGTGTTCTGCGTCGGTGGTCAGATCCTGAGCCATGATGTGCCCCAGTTGCTGGTCCATGACGGTTTTCTCCCAGTCGCGAGTCAGGCGCATCATGCGGCTCAGCCCACGCACCTGGGCGGCAAAAGCCGCAGCCGAAAAGTCGCGTTCATAGATCATACTAGGATCGGCATGGTAGGGGTCCTGCAAAGCGATGGTGTCAGGAATACGGAAAGACAAATCCGGATCTTTGGATTCATCGAAGTTCATAATGTCCAGCAGTTTGCCGCGATGTTGGACTGGCGCCAATAAAGATGGAATCAGATTATTGTCGACATCGCGGTAGCCACCGACTGCCACCAGTTTGTTGACCTGAGCCAGCATATGCGAAAATGCCATCGGTCCCAGATTTCCGTCTTTCATCAGAAGTTCCGCACTGGCGGAAAGCCCGGCCCCCACCGTCTCTCCAGAGACATTCAGGGAAGCCGCAACAGTGCTCAGCTCAGTTTCTTTCCCCGAAGCGATATTGACCTTCACGCGGTGGGTTTCAAAACCAGGCAGGCGGCCCTCGGATTCTGGCAGCACTTTTTTCTGCCAGACCTTGAACAGATTTGAAACGTAGTTGCCATAGCCATCGCGCACACGAGCGATCGCCGCGGCCTTGTCGATGATGGCCGCATCGATGTTGTCAGCAAAGGTTTGTGGCATGGTTTTCACAAACTCAGCCGCGAACGATTCAATCGAACTGATGACATAGCCTCGGGTGGCTTCGTTCATTTCGGTGCGAAGTTTGTCGATGCCGTACTTTTTAATCTTCGGCAGAATGAAAAGTTTCTTGGCAATACCGTTGATAATGCCACCCAGACATCCTTCGGTCTGCAGGCACTCAAGTTCTTTAGCGTCCTGCTTTGTCAGGAAGTCGTACAGATCCTCATTCACCGGCTTGAAGTACTGCGCGCGCTCTTCCGGCGTCAGGATGCGCCAGATGTCCACCAGAACGGCCAAGGAAGTCTGCGGTCCGTTAATGCCATCAAGGCCCTTGGCCAGCTGGCGTCCTTGCTTCATGCTTTTTTGAAGTACGGGATCCAGTTCAATCTCGAACTTTAAGATGGCCTCGTCAATCAAAGCCAAGGATTGTGTCAGCGTCTTTGTCGCCATCAAACGCTGCAGGAATGCCCGGGCATCGGCAAAAAGAGGTTTGGTTGTGTCGATCAGACCCACTTTCAATCCGTCTTCAATTGTGGGTGTAAGCCCCATGCGTGGGATCTCGGCCAGAACCATATTGGTGAACATCTCCGCTCGAGTCAGCATCGCCCCAAGCCCCGTGACCGGAGTTTGTGGCAGTCTTTCGCCAAGGTTCAGGATATGGGTGCGGATCGTGGGGCGGGCGGCATCCAGTTCTGCCAGAACTTCCCCAAGTGTGGTGCGCACCTGTTCCTGGGTTTGGCCTGTGGCCAGAGCGGCAAATGGGGATTTAGCCAGCTCAATGGAAAGGGTGGAATCCGGTGTTTTATAGAACTTTCGGATCCAGGAAAGCCCGGTGTTCTTCAGTTGCTCCAGCGAAGTTTTTTCGCCCAACTCAATCAAGGTCTCTGCTTGCTCAAAGTAAGTGGCGGACGAAACAGTGTCCTTCCAAATTAGTGACGGGGCAGCCTGACCGTATTGGCGTAAACGCAGATTGAGCTGCGTGTCTTTGGATTGCGGTCCAAATGTGGTCTTGGGTTGGTCAAAGACACGATCTTCGACTTTGGGGGCACAGGCACTTAGGACAAGGGCGGATGATAGCAATATGTTTAAAGACTTTTTCATACGCCCTCCTTTCTAGAAGAACAACATCAGGTTCATTTCCTGAGCGGTTTGACGTTCGATATTCACGCCTGAGAAAGTGTCAGACACCTGGAAGGAAACCATCAGGGGGATCACGGCTGTTTTTTTGAAATAGGATTTGACCGAACTATAGGTGATCTCGGCCTTCACCCGGTGGGCTGTGGAGGCGGAGTTAGTGGCCAGAAGGTCGTAGCGAGTTCCGCGCTCACCAGTGTATCTGTCAGCATCTTTGGTGGAGTAGTCATAACCGCCCCCCACCATCCAACTGTCAGTTATTTCATAGAAAAGATTGCCGCCCACGGTGGCGATGTTTCCCAGTGTGCGAGTCACATCTTCCTTGGTGTTGGCGTCTGGCAGGGTGTCGTCTTCATTCAGCGGAACCCGGGCCGTGACAGTGTCGGGAATATTAATCAGGTACGAGACATAAGGCACCATCGACAGACGACCGATCAGGTACTGTGAGTAAGCCAATGAGTTGGTGATATTGGTGCGACCAAAAACATTCAAAGAAGCCAGGTCATCGGGATCAAACTTCGGCCCTGTCGGAAGATTCACCTGCGCCTGATAGGTCAGGACCTTTTCGTTCTTTTCGTACAGTTTGTACATGCTGACGACCTGAATATCGCCAACGAAGGTTTCATCGCGATTGTTCAAAGCTTTATAGCCTTTGCCAGTCAAAGTTTCGTTGGTGGCTTTGCTCAAGTCCGTGTTCAGGGCATCATCCAGCTCAGGATTCAGACCCGAGAACTGCTGACGATAGTATTCGATATTGGAAAATTCCTGCGAAAGGGAGATTTTGTTAGTATAAGAAATAATTGGAACACCAACTCCGACGGTCCATCGGTTGGTGATTCCCCGTGCAAAAACCGGAGCTGAATACTGAACACGTGGCATCGTATCCACGCGCAGAACTCCCAGGTTGAATGAGTCCCCTAAAGCGTGGCCGCCAAAACGGTTCAAAGCATCAATCAGGCGTTTGGCATCAGAATTAAATTTGGCCAGATTTTTAGCATCAAAGACTACAGATTTGTAATCTCCAAGATTCATCAGGCTGCCGGATTCTGTGTACTTCTGACCGATGCCATCAATGATGCCGAAACGGAAAGAAGGGCTGTTGATGCCTTCGGGTAAGGTGCTTGTGGACATCAAGGCCTGAGCGCAAATTGAGCTCATCAGTCCGCAAAATGTTACAAGCAATGCCCGAAAGTTCACAGCATCATCCTCAAGAACGTTATATTGATAATAAAGGCGCAGTTTTAGCGCCTTTTGAAATTAAAGTAAAACTCTTGAAAAACCTGTGCCAACTGTTTGGACTATTGCATGATGAATTTTGCTGACTCCGTTAAAATCCAGTCTAGATGGAACTGCACATTCATGTACTGGCCTTCTAGCATGCACAGATTCTTTTCTTCATCAGGTGCCCACTCCAACTTGTGAGTTGTTTTTGAGGCGACACCCACAACGGTGTTCTTACCGTTGATAAGAGTTATTGCCGGACCACCGGAATCACCTTGGCAGAACCCTTTTCCTTCTTTTTGATTGACCATGAAGTAAGGAAGGGTCGGATCATACTTCGATACGTTCAGGTCCACAGTGCGCAGAATACCCGCATTTCCAGGTTGTGACGGGCGCCCATCCATTCTGCCATAGCCCGCAGCAGTGACCGAGGTCAGCAGCATCGGAACGTCTTTTTGTGGCAGATTCAAGATCTCAACATCAGGGGTTAGGTCTGATTCCAGATAGGCCAGGGCGACATCGAAGTTCTTGTCACCTTCAAGATACTTTGGATGAATTGCCACTTGAAGGGCTTTAAAAGTGATATTTTGCCCGTCACCATTTTTAATGTCCACGCGATGGGTGGCATCTTCTCTGGGAATAATACAATGGGCGGCCGTCAGGATCAGGCGGGAGCCGATGGCGCTGCCGGTGCATTGAGCGACTTTATAGTAGGTTGTGATGCTCTCAGAGTCTTGTTTCGTGGTAGGGGAATGGAAAACACGGAAATTCAGAGCTTGTTTGGAAACGGGGTCTGAATCATCCACCTGGCGACCACCGACAATGGCGTCGTCAGTTAAAGGCGAGATCTCGCCATTTTGCAGGTTTTCTTGGCAGGCTGTTAGTAGTAGAAGTCCGAATATAAGCAGTTTTCTCATAAGGTGGCTTCTATGCAAAAAAGCAACACACCCCAAGTTGAAGATAACCGCCCCCGGCCTGTCAAAAATTTAGATAGTGCCGCGAAATGATCAAAAATCCCAGCTTATCTGGGCTGTTGCCCCCAAGTTTTCCGTGTTCATCAGGCTTGAGACCTGAACGGATATAGGGGCTTTTTTGAAGGTCTCAGTCCATGAAAAACGGACCTCTCTTTTCTCGTCTTCGGCGCTTTCTTCATCGTGATAGATTAGTTCCGTGCCGAATCGTTTCTCCTGAAGTCCAGGCAGGGGCACTTCCATACGGTGTTCCTTGGCTTGTGCCGTGCCTGCCAGAATCAGAAGAAGAGTGATGCCTATTGTAATTGCTTCGAGTGTTTTTGATCTTTCCATGAATCTGAGCCTAGAGAGGCGGCCCGTGATTTTCCACTCAGGTTCTTCGCAATTCCGGACTTAGTGGAGGAAGCTTGCAGAATTAAAATGAAGAAGGCCCCAGAAGCATTTCCTAGGGCCAGCTTTAACTAGTCTTTGGTTTCTTTTTCGATCGATGTTCGCAGAAGCGATTCGACGTGGTTTTTGCGGTTTGAGCCGCCCAGCATGGATTTCAGGCGGTTGTGAATGGAAGGGTCGTTGATCAATGCGCCCAGGCTGCCTTCTCCGCGGTCGATCTTTGACAGAATGGCATCCAGTTTGTCGATGGATTTCGCCAGCTTTTCGCCACCGCCATGTGAATTCAATCCTGCCACAAATTTCTGACTGTCCTTGCTGGTTTGTGCCAGGCTGCTGGCTACGGTGTCCAGGTTGTTCATCACGCGCATCATGCGGTTGTCAACATTCATGGCGTGGGTGATTTTATACAGCTCATTGATGATATCAAAAATACGCGAGGTCTCATTGCCACGTTCGGCGATGATACCCAGCACGTCAGTGGGTTTGGCCACGGCCAGGATATCGCCTTCTTTCAGGTTTTCTGCGCGCGGGTCGCCCGGGATGATAAAGACGAATTTGTCACCCAAGGCTCCTTGAGTGCGGATTTCCACCTGTGATCCCTGACGGATGCGATCAATGTAGTCTTCGTTGATCTTCATTTTTACGTCCAAAGAGTTTTTCTCTGGCAGGAAGGTGATGGATTCGACATTTCCGACAGTCACACCGGACAGGGAAACGACACTGCCCACGGCCAACCCTTGAACCTGATCGAAATGGGCGTGAACACGAACGTAAGACGTGAAGATCGCCTTGTCGGCCCCGAGGAAAAAGATCGAGGCTAAGATCAGGAAAATCCCGATAGTCAGGAAGATGCCGACTTTGACTTGGGTGCTGAAGTGAGATTCCATTAAGCACTTTCTCCGTTAATAAACTGACTCATAACACCAGCAGGTTCCTGCTTGAGCTTTTCAATTGTGTATTGTTCACCGATTTTTCCATTCAAGAGCAACGCCACCTTGTCGCAGACAGCATAAACTGTCGGCATATCGTGGGTGACCAGAATGGAAGTCACACCTTTGGCTTTTAGATTTAAGATGGATTCCTGGATACGTTTGGTATTGTAGGGATCCAGCCCTGCCGTGGGTTCATCATACAGAACCACTTCCGGATGCATCATCATGGCACGAGCCAGACCCACGCGCTTTTGCATCCCTCCGGAAAGATTTCCTGGCAGAAGATTTTCCGAACCAGGCAGACCGAATTCCTGCAATTGATCATGGATCTGCTTGGCAATTTCCTCTTCCGTGAAATTGAAATGTTCGCGCAAGGGATAAGCCAGATTTTCATAAACTGACATCGAATCAAAAAGGGCGCCGCCTTGGAAGGCATAGGCCACTTTTTTGCGGATCTCAATAAGCTGCGTTTCGTTCATGGGGGTGATATCTGTACCTTTGATCAGAATCTGGCCCTTGTCCGGCTTTTCCAGGCCGACAAGGCTGCGTAGCAGAACGCTCTTGCCGGTGCCCGAGCCTCCAATCAGTCCCAGGCATTCGCCTTTGCGCACATAGAAGCTGACACCTTGGTGAACCTTTTTGCTGCCAAAGGATTTATGGAAATCAACGACTTCGATAACGCCATTGCGTTCGTTACTCATATCATTTTCTCCACAATCCAGAAAAGTTTTGACAGGAAGAAGTCACCCACAACAATCAGAATGGATGAAACGACCACGGCTTTGGTGGTCGCGATGCCGACCTCCTTGGTTCCGGCCTTTACATTCAAACCGAAGTAGCAAGAAGGAATCGCGATAAACAAAGCGAAGAAGAAGGTTTTAGCAAACCCTGACAAATAGTCCTGAATCGAAGAGGTGGTCATCACTTTGAGCAAATAGAAGTTTGGGTCCAGATTCAGTTCCGTGGCCCCGACAATGAGACCTCCCAGGTTGCCGACCAGATTGGCGATAGAAACCAGAATTGGCAGGGTGATGAGGCAAGCCAGCACACGGGGGATAACAATTTTCTTGATCGGCGAGGTGCCAAGTGCCCGGATGGCATCAATCTGCTGAGTCACCACCATACTGCCAATCTCGCTGGCGATTCCGGCGCCGACACGCGCTGCCAGCATTAAACTTGTAAAGACCGGACCCATTTCACGCAAGATGGTCACGGCCAGAAGTTTTGGGACATAAAGTTTGCCACCGAATTTTTCCAGCCCCAGACCGAACTGCAGGGACATCACCATTCCAATGCTGACGGCAGTGATCACGATCAAAGGCAAAGAACGCATGCCAATCTGATAGATTTGTTCGGCGATCAGTTTGAAATAGATGCGGCCGTGAATGGTTTCACGTAAAACATCGCGGCTCAGCAAGCCCACTCCACCGATAAAGTGGAAGACTTCCATCATAAAAGCTGTCAGAGGAAGTGCGAGGTTATTCATTAGGGTGCCTTAAACTTTGTTTTAAACTCTTCAAAATAGTTTTGCTCAGCCGCAAACTGTTTCTGAACGCCACCATAGCTAAGAGTGTAGTTGCAGTTGTTTTTCTTAAAGACAACCAAAGCCAGTTGAACAGGTATGCCGTCGACAGTGCCCGTGGCCACGGATTGACGGGCCTCACGGCCATTAAACATCACAGATTCAGAGCTCTTCACATCCAGATTCGAAAGAGCCGCCTGGGACTCCGTTTCCATCTGCTGCAACGAAGGGTCTGCCCCGCCACAGTCAGAAACAAAAGAAATGGTATTGCCCGTGGCCTCACTCAGCCAAGCCTTGTCAGAAGAAGCGGAATCAATAGCTTTAAAGGGCGCCCGAGGAGCAGAAAACTCCACCCCCTTGGCAGGCACGGATTTCCGGCCCGGCAAATTCACCGACACACAGCTCGTAAGCAGCACACTCAAGATGCAAACACCAAAGAAGTTTCTCATAGCACCCATCCATCGGAATAAATTGAGGAAAAATCCAGAGCTTGTCCGTCGAAACAGTGCCTCGGTCTAGGGGAAAGGGGGTCGTGAGCGGCTCATCCCCTTCGGACACATCCTCGCGGACGTGATCCCTGCGGGATCTACTGCTGCGGAACTTGGGGCTGATCCGCTCACGACCCCCTTTCCCCTAGACCAAGCTCTCTCGTCGTTTAAACACTGAATTTCCCCACTGCTTCTAGCACACGACCCAGAGTTCTCGATCCCGCGTAGAAAAAGTTCAGAGAACACGCCCCGCGTGCACCCGATCCCGCAAAACAACGCCGGCACACCAGGATCTTGGCGGAGGGCTGAGGGGAGTCCGACGCAAGTTCCGCAGCAGCAGCCCGCAGGGCGCGTCAGCGAGGATGAAAAGGCCATAATGGACTTTTCACGCGTAAGCCCGAAGGGGCATGGGCAGGAAGCCCTTGCCACTGTCCGAAGCGGCGGCCTCCCCTCAGCCCTCCGCCAAGGGCCGGGTCGTCAAGCCGTCATTGTTTTGGCGGAGGTGTTGGAAATTCTATGAAACTTTTTGCCCAGCTTGAACTTATTTGCCATCAGGCCTTTGAAAGGGGTGGCACTGTATGTGCAACAGCAAAGCGAAGGGAAGAGAAGGGGTTCAAGGAGTGAACACTTTACGATTTGTGATGATGGCAGGATGCCTGTTCTTTGGTCTAGCTTCAGCAGAAGCTAACAAGGTCAATGGCGTGATCAATTTTCAGGGGGACACGGTTCACCTGGAGCTGACTGGTCAGCAGAACTGGGACTATGACGTTAAGCGCTTGGATAAAAAGGGCCAGACCGTTGTAGAGATGACGGTGCCTGCTCTGGATGAATCCACTATTGATTCTCTTTCTTCTTTTAAAAGTGATTTTGTGACCTCCGTGGCCGTGGATCGCAAGGGGCCGGATGGCAAAAACGTGATTCAGTTCACCTTGTCTGGTGAAGACATTGATACCTTTGATTACCTGACTGATCAGCCGTCGCGTTTGATTATGGACTTTTATGTGAATCCGTCTGCGAAAGCCTCCAAAGCGAGCAAAAAAACTGTGGCGGAAAAAGAGAAACAACTTCCTACAGAGCTGCCAGCTAAGGTCCTAAAACCTATAGCAAAAAACAAAACAGACAAGAATCGAAAGCCCGCGACAGCGGACACTTTGGCGATCGCTCAGCAGGGCGGCGTGGCGGTGGCTCAGAATGACAGTGTGAAGTCGGGGATTTTTGACGGAGGAGATCCAGAGTACGAGCGCTTCTCTATTAAAGATTATGAGATCAAAGAAGATGCCCTGATTCGCGCCAAGGATAACTATTATATCCCGTTCCCAATGCTGGAAACTCCTGTCGGCTATTGGGAGAAGATGAAGGTGACACCGGCAATCTATCAGATCACGCCGAAATCTTCGGAAGAAAACAAACAGGCTCGTCTGCTTTTGACATTGTTTGAAAAGCAGCGCTATGGCGTTTATCTGAAAACCCAGCAGTGGTTCAAGGATAAGTATCCGCAATCAGAATACAATGAAGTCATCGACTTTATGACCGCCGATGTGCATCTGGCCATGTGGCAGGAAGAGGGTCGTGTAAAAGATTACGATCAGGCGATTCAGAAATACAAAGAAGCCGTGGCGAAGTATCCGCGGTCTCCTTTGGCGGAAAGAACCTCATTGAAGCTGGGCTATCTGGCTTTTGAAAAAGGTGATTATCTGAATTCACTGCGTTTCTTCCAGGAACACATTGAAAATAAGAACTTCGCTGACAAGGAATCCCTGTCCAAGGATCTGGCCCGTTTGGGAATGGGTTTGGATTTCATGAAGTTAAACAAGTGGGATGATGCGATTGCGCACTTTAATCAGGTTGAAAAAGATGCTTTCAATCGTGATTTAAAAGTGGAAGCGGCTTACCGCCGTGGCGATGTCTGGGTTCGCAGCAAAAACTATCCAAAAGCCATCGCTGAATACCAGAGCGCCTTGAAAAAGTATCCGGAAGGTCAGGGACTTTATCCGAATGCTTTCTTCAATCAGGCGGAATCCCTGTTTATGACCAATAAGTATCAGCAAAGTCTGGATACTTACCGTGAATTTGTGAAAAAGTTCCCAAGCAGCAATCATTCGGCTTTTGCCATGACACGCATGGGAGAACTGCTGGATATCTTCGGCGCAGACAAGTCCCGAGTCATGGGAGCTTATCTGGAGACTTATTTCCGCTATGGTGAAACTCCGAATGCTGTGATTGCGCGCTTGCGTTTGCTGAGTGCACGCATGAAAGGCATGAAGCCGAAGGAAGTGAACCATGCCGTGGCAGAAATCATGTCTTTGGCAAAGAAGATTGATCTTCCCAACATTGAACAGTTTGCAACGGTGATGGTGGCCGATGGTTACACCAATCGTGAGGAGCATCAAAAGGCCATTGACCTGCTGTCAAAGTATTACAAAGAGCATCCGACGTCAGTGGATGTTCCTTTGTTGACCAATCGTATTGTGTCCAACATCAACGACAAACTTGAATCTGAGGTCAATGCCGGTAACTTTATTGCGGCTCTGAAGACACACAGTCAATATGCTGACAACTGGCTGAAAAACTCCAGAAGACTGGATACGAAATACAATGTGGGGCGCGCATTTGAGATGGCGGGCGTTCCTGTTGAAGCCGAACGTTATTACAAAGATGTTTTGAATCGCACCTACGCGATTCGCGGGACCCCGGAAGCCAAGGAAGTTCAGGTAAAAGAACAGGTGCCCTCCGAGGATGAGTTGAACCTGCGACTGGCAACAGTCTTTACTGAAGAACAAAAATACAATCAGGCCTATGACTATCTAAAGAATATCAAAAATCCAGAGAAGATGGATGAGAACTCTCAGATTGAGCGAGTGAATGTGGCTGTTCGCCTGCTGGAAAAGCGTGGCGACAATGACTCCGCCGTTCGTTACCTGGGAGAGCTGTTGCGCACTTGGAAGGGACAGCCACAACTGGTGGCTGAGCCGTACCTGAAACTGGCGGATCTTCAGATCAAGCAGGGGAAGTCAGATGAGGCCCTGAGATCCTTGGAGATGATTGATCAGCTGCAAAACGATTCCGGCAAAATTGCGCCTGTGATCCATGCGAAAGCTCTTGAGACAATGGGCGATATCTATCTGGAAAAAAAGCAAAGGAATCTGGCCACAGGTTCTTATGAGAAGCTTCTGGAAAAATATGAAGACAGTCGTCCTCTTTCCTCCATTCGCTACAAGCTGGGTCAGATCTACTTCAAGGAAGGTGAGATTCAGAAGGCGGCGGAAGTCTGGAACGAGTTCAAAGGTGATAAGAGCGGCTTCTGGAAGAAGCTGGCTCAAGAACAACTGCAGAATTCGGACTGGAGAGACGGTTACAAGAAATATATCAAAAGAATTCCAGCTATGTCTGAGAACGAACAAGGCCAATAGGAGTTTGGATGTCGTACTTTGATTTTGATGCCCTACACATCGAAGATAGAAGAATGCACGAAGTGAAGCAGTTGAGTCTTCAATTGGCCGGCACCCAGGCCAGTTTGTTGTTGGTAGGTGAAGCCGGTTCGGGGAAAACAAGTCTGGCCCGCTATATTTACACAAAAAGCCGTTCTTCCCGTTTGTATTGTCTGGATTGCAAAAACGCCGGTGGCTTTGATTTTTCGCGTGTGGATGGTGGCACTTTACTGATCGAGGATTTGGATTGTGCGTCTGTGGCCTTGCAAAATGATCTGATGAAACTGGTGGAAAGAACTGACGGCACCCGTCCTCGTTTTATTTCAACAAGTCGTCGCGACATTCGTTCCTTGGTGAAGCAAGAGCAGTTCCGTCAGGATTTGTTCTATAAGTTGGCGGTGGTTCATTTGGAAATTCCAAGACTGGAAGATCGCAGTCTGGATTTCCAGAATATCGTGAACTTTGTGCTGGAAGTATCCCAGATCATGCATGGCAAGTCGGGCTTGCGTTTGACGGCCGAGGCCTATGAGCGCCTGAATGCCTGGAATTGGCCTGGCAATATCCGGGAGCTGGAAAATGTCCTGGAAAGAGCCGTGGTTCTTGCAAAAACTTCAGACATCGGCCCCGAATGTATTCAATTTGAGGCTGAATTTTCGGATATGGACCTGGATTTTGCTCCGGGCATGTCCCTTTCCGAGGTTGAAAAGCGTCTTATTCTACAGACCTTGGAGCTGACGGCCCAGAACCGCACTCGTGCGGCGCAGATGCTGGGAATCAGCATTCGAACATTGAGAAATAAACTTAATGAATACAAGGAAGAAGGTGTTTTATGAGTGGTCTATTCGATAAAACAACCAACGCACTGGCGACCTCATTGCACATGAGGCAGCTTCGTCACAATGTGACGGCGTCAAACATTGCCAATGCGGAAACCCCTGGTTATCACGCCAAGAAGATGGACTTTGAAGGGGCTCTGCAACGAGCTCTGGATCTGGATGGCGCCAACAGCCTGAGCACCAGCAATCCCGAACACTTCTCTGTCGGCGGTGTTTCTGTCGCTAAAACCCGTCCGGACATATACGATGATCCGGAAGGGGCGGTGAACAATGACGGCAATACCGTGGACGTTGAAAAAGAAATGTCAGCGTTATCCGAGAATGCGATCCTTTACAAAACAGCCCTGCAACTTATCAACAAGAAAATGGCTGCTTTGAAGTATGCGGCTACGGAAGGGCGGTAATAGATGGCTGATTTTTTGACCGGCATGAGAATCAGCAGCAGTGGGATGGCAGCGCAAAGAATGCGCATGAACACCATTGCCAGCAATATCGCCAATATTAACACGACCCAGACGCCGGAGGGTGGTCCGTACCGTCGCAAAGACGTGGTGTTCGAATCCATGCCCGATGCGAAGAACTTTGGTGAGATCATTTCTTCGACGGATCCCGCAGGAAGCTTCCAGCGAGTCCAGGTCACGGATGTGATATCTGACCGAAAGGCTCCGCTGATGAAGTATGAGCCGGACCATCCTGATGCAAATGCAGAAGGGTATGTGGCCTATCCGAATATTAATCTGATGGAAGAAATGACCAATATGATACAGGCGTCGCGTTCTTATGAAGCCAACGTGACAGCGGTGCAGGCGTCCAAGGATATGGCCCTTTCCGCGCTGGAGATAGGCAGGTAATTCCTTCCTAGACCCCGGCAAAATTTAGGGACTTTTTTGTTTTAGTTTATTACAATTTTCATAAGGAGAAGGTGAAGCCATGGAGGGTTTTACTGTATCAAATGCAAACAGGTTTCTCGACACTGGGATCGTGCGTGATTCCAAGTCGTTAAGCATCGAGAACACCCCTTCAACAAGTCCGACATCCGATACGGGCAAAAGCTTCGCCGACACCCTGAAAGACGCCGTTGGCAGTGTGAATGAAATGCAGAAGGCTTCAGACAAAGCCATGCAGAATCTCGCAACTGGCAAGACGGACAATGTGGCCGATGTGATGATCGCCGCGGAAAAAGCAGACATCGCCCTGAAGGTGATGGTGCAAGTGCGCAACAAGATCATTGATGCGTACCAAGAAGTTATGAAGATGCAGGTTTAGTTTCTTAGGCTGGAGGGGTTTCCTTGAATAAGATTTTTGGTGGATTGGTTGTCCAGTTTCGCGAGTTCTTCAAAAACCTGGGTCCGACCAAAAGACTTTCAGTAATTGCGGTTACTGTTATTGCGGCGGTGGCACTTTTCACGATGCTGTTTATGGCTTCAGGGAAAGACTATGTACCTCTGTTCACGAACATTCCGACTGAGCAGGTTTCCACGATCGTGGCAAAACTGAATGAAAAGAATGTGCCTTTCCAGCTGCGTGATGGCGGAAAAACTGTCGCTATTCCAAAAGAGCTTTTGCATTCCACGCAAATGACTTTGATGGCGGAAATCGGTTCTCCTAAAATGGGTTCTATCGGTCTTGAGATCTTTGATAAACAAGATTTCGGCATGAACTCGTACGCTCAAAAGATCAACTATCAAAGAGCTTTGCAGGGCGAGCTTATGCGCGCTATCAACACCTTGACGGCCGTAAAGCAGTCCAAGGTGATTCTGGCTTTGCCGAACAAAAAAACCTTCCTGGAAGAAGGCGGTCAGGCCTCTGCCTCTGTTGTGGTTGAATTGCACCAAGGCAAAGAACTGGCACCGGAACAGGTGCGCGGCATTCGCTATTTGGTGGCAAACTCTGTTGAAGGCATGGACGCTGACAAAGTGACAGTCCTGGACGAGCGTGGGAAGGTTCTAACCCGCGTGGCAGATGGAACTACCGGCGGATCCAATGAACTGCTGGACTTGAAAGCAAAAATTGAAGGTGATCTGGAAGACCGTATTGAAGACATCCTTTCCAAAGTTGTCGGTCATGCGAAGGTGGTGGCTAAAGTGGATGCCACTTTGAATCACCGTGTGATTTCTTCTGTGGAAGAATCTGTGGATCCGGACAAAACCGCGATCCGTTCCCAACAGTCCGAAGAGGAATCTTTGGATGGTTCCCGTACAAATCCAGCCGGAGTTCCGGGTTCCCGTTCCAATTTGCCGGGAGCGGAGGATCAAGGCACAGTGGGCTTCCGTCAGGATGTTAAGAAGGAAATCAAGACGACAAACTATGATGTTCCAAAGACGGTCCGCAATATCCGTGAATCTGCCGGGAATCTGGAGCGTGTCAGCGTCGCCGTCGTTGTTGATGGTGTGATGACCACAACAACGAAAGCAGATGGCACGACAGAAACCACCTGGAAACCACGTTCTGCGGAAGAGCTAAGAAAATACGAAGACCTGGTTAAGAATGCCATCGGGTTCAACACCGCTCGTGGTGACAGTGTTAAGATTGAAAACATCCAGTTCCAGCCGGAAGATTTCTCAGAAGCTGAAAAGATCCTGACGACACTGGAAAGAAAAAAGCTGATCCATGCTTTGTTTAAATGGGCATTGCTGGGCTTCAGTTTGGCGTTGTTCTTCTTCATCGTGGTTCGTCCATTCATGCAGTGGATTACGGACAGCTTCCAGGACTCTGTGGAAGAAATGCTCCCGCGCACCATCGAAGAGCTGGAAGAGCTTCAGTCGGTGGATAACACCCTTCCAGGCATGTCGACGGCTTTGCCGGTGCTTCAGGAATCCATTGATCCTGAGAAGGCTGAAAGTGAATTGTTGAAAGATCGTATCCTGTCATCAATGAGTCGTGATGAGGAAAAAGCAGCCAATGCATTTGGAATGTGGCTGGTTAGGAAGGATGGCTAATGAAACTTCATAAGGCTGAAAATATTGAGTATGAAAATCTCAAAGGCTTCGACAAAGCCGCTATCCTGATCAATTACCTGGGCAAAGATGCCGTGAAGGTGCTTCTGCGCCGCATGGATGACTCTGACATCCGCAAGCTGATCAATCAGATGAGCAAACTGCGTGTGGTGCCGGTGCATGTGACAAAGCGTGTTCTGGAAGAGTATTACGAAATGATCTCTGAGACAGAAGACTATATCTTCTCCGAAAATATCTCTGCCAAGGACACCATCGTGGATGCTCTGGGCGAGGAAAGAGCCCGAGGCATCCTGGGGGGGTTGAATATCTCCACCGGTGGATCTCGCTCTTTAGAGTCCTTGGAGATGGTCGATGCGAAATCACTGGCCACCTTCTTGGTGAATGAGCACCCGCAGACAGTGGCCGTGATTCTGGCCCATTTGGAACCAGAGAAAAAAGGCGAGGTTCTGAAACGTCTGCCAGAGGCTTTACAGGCCGAAGTGGTTTTGCGTATGGCCAATCTGGAACACGTGGACCCTGAGCTTATTGCTGAAATTGACCGCGTTCTGAAAAATCAATTGTCCAATACAGCGACAGTTGAACAGGCGGCTCTGGGTGGTGTTCATCCTGTGGCGGAAATGCTCAACGTGATGGATAAAAACACGGAAACGGCGATCATGTCCCGTCTTGAGGAAAAAGATCCTCTGTTGGCGGAAGAGATCCGTAAGTTGATGTTCGTCTTCGATGACATCGTTAAAATCGATGACCGTGGTATTCAGACTCTTCTTAAGGAAGTGGCCAACGACAAGCTTCTGCTGGCACTGAAAACATCCAGCGAAGAGATTCGCACGAAGATCTTCAAGAATATCTCTGCCCGTGCGGCCGAGATGCTGCGTGAAGATCTGTCGAATATGGGACCTTCGCGTCTGTCCGACGTCGAGTCGGCACAGCAGGAGATCGTGAATGTGGCGCGCCGTCTGGAAGCCGAAGGAAAGATCCTGATCGCAAGAGGTGGTTCAGAAGATGCAATGGTCTAATCGCGCGTCTAAGTCTGTCTTACCCAAGGAGCTTGCCGAGAACACAGTTCTTGAGTTTGTTCCCATGCGCTTTGACTTGGGGACACCCGAGCAGGCCATGAACTATCTTGCTGAAAAGAAGAAAGGTTCGGACTTCCGCATGAACGATGCCGTGCGTGTGCAGACGGGCATCGACGAAGTCGAAAAAGGCAGCGAAGAGGAAAAAGTAGAAGTCGCTGCTTTGGAAAAGCTTAAGGAAATACAAGAGGCGGCTTACCAGGAAGCTTACAAGCTGGGTCTGGAAGAAGGCCGAAAAGAGGCGTTCGAGCAGATTTCTGCAGAGCTTGCCGAGCGCATGTCTTCTTTGGATACGCTGCTATTGACGATTAAGGATCTGAAGAAGGACATGACTTCGTTCAACGAAGCTCATTTGTTAAAGCTGATGTTCCAGATGGCCGCTCGCTTGGCGAAAACGGAACTTCAAAGCAATAATGAAGCGATGGTCGGTATCCTGCGCGATGCTGTTGGTTTGGCGCAGGACGAAGAGGAGATCACCGTTCATGTATCGCAGGCGCAGTTTGATTTCCTGGAGACTTTGAAGCAGGAAACGGGCCGCGAGTTTGAATTTATTAAGAAAATCAACTTCGAACCCAACCCCGATGTGGCTGAAGGTGGATGTATCGTGGAAACCAATTACGGTGAAGTCGATGCCCGCATTGAGCAGCGTATAGAACAGTTGTGGTCTGTGCTTTCTGAAAACATGCCAAAAGTAAAAGACAGGATTGCCGGCTGATGAGCGAGCTTGAACTGAATCTGGATAAGTATTCTGAAGTGATTCAGTCCATCCATTTGACCAAGGACAGTGGCAAGGTCACGGAAGTCAATGGGATGCTTATCAAGGGTTATTTGCCCGGAGCCAGTGTTGGCAGTATCGTTTCGATTAATCCCAGCGGGACCGAAAAGTCTTTCCTGGCTGAGGTTGTCGGTTTTAAAGACAAGCACGTACTGATGATGGCCCTCAACGATATGAGAGGCGTCGCTTTGGGGTCTAAGATCGTTTTGGCCCGCCAGATCGCCACGGTCCGTGCCGGGGAAGAGCTTTTAGGGCGTGTTGTGGACGGCTTGGGTCGTCCCCTGGATGCCCTGGGTGAAGTCGAAAATTTCAAAGAAGTTCCGTTATACAGTGAAGTCCGAAATCCTTTGGAGCGCAGACCCATTCGCGAGCCTATTGATCTGGGGATTCGCGCCATCAATGGCGCATTAACCGCAGGTCTAGGTCAGCGTGTCGCAATTATGGCGGGTTCTGGTGTGGGTAAGTCCGTCCTTCTGGGGATGATGGCCCGGAACACCAATGCCGATGTCAACGTGATTGCCATGATTGGTGAACGTGGTCGTGAGGTGCGCGAATTTATTGAACATGATCTGGGACCTGAAGGGATGAAACGATCCGTGGTCGTTTGTGTGACCAGTGATCAAAGTCCTCTGCTGCGTATGCGGGGAGCTTACGTGGCAACGGCCTTGGCTGAATATTTCTCCTCTCAGGGAAAGAACGTTCTGCTGATGATGGATTCGGTGACTCGTTTTGCCATGGCTCAGCGTGAAATCGGTTTGAGCACAGGCGAGCCGCCTTCTCAGAAAGGTTATACGCCGAGCGTGTTTGCAACCTTGCCGAAGTTGTTGGAGCGTGCCGGTTCCTTTGAGGGCGAAGGCAGCATCACCGGATTCTATACGACCCTGGTTGAAGGGGATGACATGAATGACCCGATCGGGGACTCTGTACGTTCCATCGTGGACGGGCACATTGTTCTAAGTCGTGCTTTGGCGCAGAAGGGACACTTCCCGGCCATTGATGTCATGCAAAGTGCCAGCCGTGTGATGCGGGCGGTTTCATCACCAGAGCATGTGAAGCTGGCGCAGAAGCTGCGTGAAACCCTGGCGGTGTACAAAGACGCCGAAGATCTGATCAATATCGGAGCTTACAAACCGGGTTCTAATCCGAAAATTGATAAGGCCGTGAAGGTGATCGATGCGGTGAACGACTTCCTGAAGCAACGTGTGGAGGATCCGACCAACTTCACGCAGACGATCCGCCAAATGCAGCAAATCCTAATGAACGCTTAATGGTCCCATGAGGTTCTACAATGAAGTTTAAGTTTCCCCTGCAGAAAGTTCTGGAGCATCGCAAGATCAAGGAAAATCTGGCGCAAAAGGACTTCCAAGAGGTGGTGACCCAGCTCAATGAAGAACAGGGGCGGCTGGAGGCCATGCTGGGGCAGGTGCAAAACGCCCATCAGCAGGCGGGAAGCCTGTCACAGGCGGGTGGGGCTCAAGGTCCAGCCCTAAGTCAGATTCATGAATTCCTGAAAGGTCAGGAAGTCCGCATCCAGCGTCAAAGGCAAAAAGTACAAGAAATCGAGAAATTGGTCGAGTCCAAGAGAGAAATTTTGCGACAAGCCGCTCAGGAATATAAAATTATGGAGAAGATGCGTGAGAACAAGTTCGAAGAATATCGGGCTGAGCGTCTTTCTAATGACCAGAAGGAAATGGATGAACAGTCCATTCTGAGGTTCAAAGCTGTGAAGGAATCATAGTCGATGAAAAGCGGATACGATCAGTTCTTTAAGAATGCCCGTCAGGTGGCGGACAACAAATCAGGTGTAAAGTTTCAAAAAAGACCGCAGTCTGCAAAACTTCATCTGGATTTGGCTTCTGAAGACGTCGAACAGCAGATCCGCCGCCGCATGAAAATGTCGGCTCCAAAAAAATCCAAGAAAGCTCCGGTGCCCTGGAAGATGATCGTGTTTTCCTTTGTGGGTTTGCTGGTGGCGATCTGGGGATTCCAGAACTACGAGGAAGTCGAAAATATCGTTAAACGCGTCGAAGTTCAGATGACAGGCGAAGCCATTGCTCAGGCACCGGCACAGGCATCCGCTCCGGCTCCTGGAGATGCGGGACCTCAGTTGGAAAAAACGGAAGCTCCGGCGGCCTTAAGCAGTGTGGAAATTGATCATCTGCAAAAGTTGAATGAAAGAAAAAAAGAGCTTGATGCGCGCGAGGAAGAGCTAAACCGCATGGAAGCCGAACTGGGAACTCAGAAGGTGGAGCTGGAAAAGCGATTGAAGGACCTTGAAGAAATGCGTGCCCGTATTTCATCCATCCTGGAAGAGCGTGTGAAGGCCGATGCGGAGAAAGTCGATACTTTGGTACAGATGTACACCAATATGAAGCCTCCACAGGCGGCCAAAGTCTTTGAGACGATGGACGAGGATTTGGCCATTGAGATACTTGGCCGTATGAAAAAGAAGAATGCTGCTGATATTATGAATTTGTTGAAGCCTGAAAAAGCTCAGATCCTGTCTGAGATGTTTGCGGGCTATAAGCGTCGTGCTCCTGCGAGCGCGAAATAGTAACAACGATTTTTTCCACGGAAGGAGGAAGGTTTGTTACAAAGTATCGTACCCCCTATGGCGGGTGCGACCGAGATGAAGTCACCACCCGGTAAATCGGGGGACAAAGACTTCAAAGGTTCCGGATCCGATTCTTCATTCGGAAAGGCTCTCGAAGAGAAAATAACTTCGAAAAGCCCGAAGGAAGCGAAAGAATCTCCGCAACGGGAAGTGAAGGCAAAGAACGAAAAGCCGGAACAAACCGAAGCGAAGAAGGGGAAAGAACCCGAGGTCAGCCAAAGCGATGGGAAGATAGAAAAGAAGGGAACGGTTCGACAGCAAAAAATTAAAGAATTCATGGACTCCTTCGAGAGTGAATTCGAGATATCCCCCACGCGACTCGTGGAGGCGATGGCCCAGCTGGACGACACCCAACTAGTACAATCCCCGGAAGACACGGCAGAAGCTGTGATCGCGCAATTGGGACTGCCAGAGGAAGACGCTGACAAAGCTCAGGCGATGTACGCTTCCCTGTTGGTGCAATTGCAGCAGGCTCCTGCGCCGGCAAAGGCGCCGCAGTTCACGATAGGCACTGGCGTGACCCAGCAGGGCATGCAGATGCGCGTGGATCAGGCGCAAGCCAAGCAGGATATGCTGGGTGCCACGGTGGATCGTTTAAATCAAAAATTCTGGAAGTCCCCAGAGCCTCAGTCGGCAGCAATGTCCCATCTTGATGCGGGCATGATGCAGAATATGGATCTGGATGAAGCTTCTTTTGAAACGCCAACGGAACTTCCTTTGGCGGAAGATATGGCTTTGCCGGAAATGCCGACTCAGGCGCCGATGGCAAAACTTCCGGAGCTTCCTCCACATCTGCAAGGTCAGATGCAGGAAGTAATGTCTCCGGCGTTGCTGGCGGCATTGGCGGCGAAGAAGGCCGCTGAGGCTCAGGCAGCTCAAGGAGCCGGCGTCGCTGAGGGCATGGCCGCTTCCGAAGAGGGGGCTGAGTTGATGGCGGAGTTCACCCAGGCGCTGAAAGCACCGGAGGCTCCGAAAGCACCGGAGGCTCCGAAAGTGCCGACTTCTCAGGCTCTGAATCCTTTGCAAGTGCAGGCGAAAATGCAGGATCTGATGCGCAATGAATCACAAGGTTCAATGATGCAACAATCCAACAATTTCATGCAGCAGGGAACAGGCTCTGAGAAAGAGGCGGTCGTTGACAAAATGAACATCAAGTCAGCGGACTTCAAACAAAGTCTGCAGGGACTTGAAGGCATTCATGGCGCTCCGATCAAGGGCGAAACTTTAAGTGTGCCGACAAGTGCGGCTCCGGTTGCCGGCATGGCTCCGCAAGGGCAGGCCAATCCCGCTGAAAACGAAGCAGCGGTGAAGCAGCTGATGAATCAGGCGCAGTACCTGATCAAGCGCGGTGGCGGTGAAATGAAGGTTCAGATGACCCCCGAGGGCATGGGAACCATTCACCTTAAAGTGATGCTCCAGGATGGCAAAGTGAACCTGCAGATGTCAGCAGATACTCAGGAGGCTAAAAAGACCATCGAGTCTAGTCTAGCTGAACTGAAAACCAGTCTTGCTGCTCACAAATTGTCCATGGAGAATGTAAAGGTGGACGTTGTGAACTCGACTTCCGCAGATACGGCGACGCAAAACCAGACGAACATGAACGGCAATCAGCAAAGAGATCAAGCCCGTCAATTCTGGAACCAGTTTAATGAAAACTTCGGTTCACAGGGACGACGTGAATCTTTGACCGATATGCCTTCGTTGAAAGGTTACGGCGGACGTCGGGATCCACTTCAGCCGATCGAGACGCGCTCCACGGCGCCAGCTCGTAAAGTTGAAGGCAAAGGCAGTGGTCTTAATCTAGTGGCATAGCGGCGACAGCCGGCAAAGCTGAAGCCCCGGCAGGGGCGGAAGCTGAAGCAGCAGTAAAGGAGCATAAATGACAATGGTGAATCCGAAATTAGGAGTGAATGCATTCGGAGCGACTCAGGTGAAACCCGAGAACGCTGGCGCTTCTAATATCAGTGCCCACGATAAGGATAAGCTTGGCGGCGAAAATGTCGGCGAGGTTCTGAATAAGATTGTCGATGCCAACTGGCAGGATCCTGCGAAAAAAGTTCGTACCACTGGAAATCCAAACCTGGATAAGGATGCTTTCTTCCGCCTGATGATGGCGCAGATGAAAAATCAAGATCCTACGAATCCGTTGAAGAGTCACGAGATGGCGGCACAGCTTGCAAACTTCTCGTCACTTGAGCAGATGCAGAACATGAATCGTACACTTGATGAAATGAAGAATGGCCAAAAGCCTTCTGAAAATTTCCAGGCATTGAATCTGATCGGCAAAGCCGTTGCCGGGGATTCTTCCAAAGTGGTGCGCGGTGTGAATGATAAAGAGCATGACTTTAAATTCAATCTGCCAATGGAAGCCAGTGAAGTGACAGTGAAGGTTCGCGATGCAGAAGGCACTGTTGTGCGCACGTACAACTTGAAAGGCCTGAAGCAAGGTGCGAACAAACTGACATGGAATGGTGAGGATGAAAGAGGCATGAAGTCCCTTCCCGGTGAATACCAATTCATGGCGGAAGCAAAGACAGCAGATGGCAAAAAGATGGGAATTAAGACAGACTTCGACGGAATGATCACAGGTGTGAGTTATTCCTCTGAGGGCCCTGTTCTGCACGTGGGGAATCAGGCGATTCGTTTCTCTGACGTGAAGAAGATTACGGACCCACGTCTTATGACCACTGACCAGAAAGTAAATGATGTAACAAACCTAGACTTGAAGAAAGATGATGCTAAAGGACAAACTGTAAAAGAGGGGAATGCAGAGTTACAAAACTCTTCCATGACTCCTGCTCCTGTAGCAAAATCTAACATCATGAACACTGTGGGTTTGTCCCGCGACATGATGGAAAAGATCGCTAAGGAGACAGCGAAGTAATGGTCGATTTAAAGAAGATACAAACTCTTGATCAACTCATCCCGCAGCAACCAGGGAAGGTGAAACAACCGGATCTGGCTGGGGGACCCTCCTTCCAGGAGACACTGAATCAGGTCGGCGGCGTCAAGCCTCAGAATCTGGGACAGATGCAACCTCCAGGGCTTGCAAAAGCTGTTGAAGGAGTGAAGTTTTCGAATCACGCGATTGAGCGGATGAGAACACGGGGAATTAACTATTCACCGGAGGACATCTCAAGACTCTCAGAGGCGGTTTCGAAAGCGGCGGCGAAAGGCTCCAAGGATTCATTGATTCTGATGAATGACTCGGCACTGATCGTCAGCGTTAAAAACAACACGGTTGTGACAGTGATGGACAAGAATGCATTGAAAGAAAATGTGTTCACGAACATCGACTCAACAGTGGTGCTTTAAACGCAAGCGCTGAAGCTGTCCTGAAGAGACGGATAAAGCGTGGAATCCTCCTTCGCTCATGAATGAGCTACGGCGGATAAATTGTGAAGCTGTCCGGAAGAGGCAGATAAGCAATGATTGCACAATTTAATATTAGGGCTGGTCCTCGTAGAGGAGGCCCTCCAAAACGGTGGTTCTCGACTAGAACTGCCAACGACATGGAGGTCACATGGGTATTCTTTCTTCATTGTACACGGGTGTTTCCGGTATGACTGCTCAAGGCGAGGCTTTGGGTGTTATCGGGGACAATATCGCCAATGCCAACACGACAGGTTTTAAAGCCAGCCGTGCAGAGTTCCAGGACATCATCTCTAAAAATCTTAAAGGTATCCTTGGTGGTAACCAAATCGGCCGTGGTGTGAAGATCGGTGCCGTAAATCCAATCCTGACTCAGGGTAATATCGACGCGACAGAAAAAGTGACTGACTTGGCGATTTCCGGTGACGGTTATTTCAAAGTTAAAGGTTCTGATGGTGAGTCTTACACTCGTGACGGTTCCTTCCACTTTGACCGCGAAGGTTACCTGGTGACTAACGACAATCAGAAAGTTCAAGGTTTCGCAACAGACGAAAAGGGCAATATCGTTAATAAAATGACTGATATCAAGTTCCCTCGTGCCTTGATCCCTGCCAAAGCGACTAAAGAGTTGAAGTTGGATCTGAACCTGGATTCCCGTATGGAGCCAACGAAGAAGTTCGATATCAACGATCCTTACTCCACTTCTCATTACTCTACGGGTGTTGAGATGTACGATTCTCAAGGTAACAAACATCTTGTCAGCTTCTTCTTCAACAAAGTGAATGACCGTGAATGGGAATTCAAAGGTTTGGTTGATGGTAAAGAAGTCACTGGCGGCGAAGACGGAAAAATGTCGGAAGTTGCTGCAGGTAAGTTGACGTTCACTGTTGACGGTAAGTTGGAGTCTCAGGAAACAACTTCCACAAACTTCAACTTCAAAGGTGGTGCTTTGCAGGACCAACAAGTGAAGTTGAACTTCGGTGATGCGATTAAAGAGGGTGGTAAAGGTTTGGACGGTACTAAACAGTACGGTAAAAACTCTGATCTGATCTCTTGGCACCAGGATGGTGCGGCGGCTGGTACGATCACTGGTTTGTCATTCAATGACGACGGTATCCTGACAGCGGTTTACTCCAACGGTCAGGCTTCTGACCTTGCTCAGATCGCTCTGGCGAAGTTCGAAAATCCGGAAGCTCTGTTCAAAGTGGGTAACAACCGTTTGAAAGAATCCAGAGATTCCGGCACAGCGTCTTTGGGCGGCCCGGGCGCTGCTGGTCGTGGTAAGCTGTTCGCAAAATCCTTGGAAAGATCCACTGTTGATTTGGCGACAGAGTTCGTAAACATGATCCAAAATCAACGTGGTTTCCAAGCCAATGCGAAGACAATCACGACGACAGACGAACTATTGAACGAGGTTATCCAGCTTAAGCGTTAATTCTAGATAATCTGCCCTAAACCATAAAAAGACCATGTCACAGGCTCCCTGACCAGGAGCCTGTTTTTTTTGGCATTGCAAGCAAGTTTCAAGGGTGGATTTGTTTCATCTCGGCAATCCTTTGATGGGGAGCGATTAAATCTCTGTAATAATGAGCTTTTCAGGCTACAATATGAATATTCATCCTTTTGTTTAGAAACAAATCTGCTATAAATTGGCTTACAGATATTACATTAGGAACCCGAAACAAAGGTGACTCGAGATGAGATGCTTAGTAGTCGAAGACGATAACGAAATTGCAACGATCGTAAAGCAGGGCTTGGGCGAGCTGGAAGGCGAAGTCGAAGTTGAGTCCAACGGTCGCCGTGCTTACGAACGTGCACTGACGAATCATTACGATATCATTGTATTGGACCTTATGCTTCCGGAAATGGACGGTTACACTTTCGCAAAGTCGTTGCGTGAAAAAGAAGTGAACACTCCAATTCTGATCCTGAGTGCATTGCGCGAGCTGGATGACCGCCTCAAAGGTTTGAGCATGGGTGGTGATGACTATCTGACCAAGCCATTTGCAATGGCTGAACTACAGATCCGCGTGAAGAATCTTTTGAAAAGATCCCAAAAAGCTTCTGAAGTGACTCAGTTGGTGTTCCAGGATCTGAAGTTGAACCGTCTGAATCGTGATGTGGTTCGCGCGGGTCGTAAACTCGACCTTCAGGAAAGAGAATTTGTTCTTCTTGACCTGTTCATGAGCAATCCTAATAAAATCATTGGTAAGCAGACGATCCTGAAGGAAGTCTGGAACTATGATTTTGATCCCCAAACCAACGTGGTAGACGTACTTGTATGCAGACTCAGAAACAAGCTGGAAAAAGATTTCCCTACACGCCTTATCTATACGGTTAGAGGTGTAGGATATGTTCTCAAGTCGTCTTAAGCCGACGCTATTTCGAATCAGCACCAAGTTGACACTTGCGTACTCACTGGTTCTGATTCTGAGTTCCACCGTTATTTTCAGTTTTCTCTATTTTCAAATCAGCCATGGACTGCAAGACCAGGAAAGAGATCTTTTAACGTCAAAGTTGGAAGAGTATCGAAACCGCATTGAGGTGCGGGGGCTGAGCGAATTTAACGATTACTTTCTTTATATTCCCAATTATGACAGGGATGCCGCTTTGTTGGTGACCGTCTTTGCACCCAAAGGCCAGGTCAGCTTCTTTCATGAACCATTTCCCAGCTTCAAGTTGGATGAAGTCGCCTTAAAAAAGGAACTCGATACCCATCGGGGGCAAAACTTCGAATTTGTTATGCAGGCTCTACATGGGGGTGATGCCGTCTTTGTGGTGGGCACGACTTTAAAAGATGGAAGCCGTCTTATCGTCGGGAAAAGCCGCGAAGCCTTAAGCCAGCAGCTGCATAATCTACAAAAGATCTTTTGGTGGCTTTTGGGCCCGGTGGCATTGATCGGCTTTCTTGGGGGCTTGTTCCTTTCAAATAGAACTCTCAGTCCGGTGCGTGAGTTGATCACTTCCATGAAGAAAATTGAAAGCGGATCTCTTTCGACGCGGGTTCCGATCGGGGGGAGCGATGATGAGTTGGAAGAGCTCAAAGTTCTTTTCAACAAGATGCTCGACAAGATCGAAGGCCTGGTCAGTGGCCTCAAAGAAGCCTTTGATCATTTGGCCCACGATATTCGGACTCCGGTGACCCGGCTTCGGGGGCGTGCGGAATTGGCTTTGACCAGTGAAGGGGATGTTGAGTCCTACCGCGAGGCTTTGCAGAGCTGTTACGAGAACTCGGATAAAATTCTGAATTTCTTGCAGGTTCTGACAGACATCACCGAGGCGGAAAATCGCAGCAAACGCCTGAAGCTGGAAAAGAAATTCATCAGCGATCTGGTCAAAGAAATTATGAGTTTGTACGAAATGGCCTTTGAGGAAAAGGACATTAAGGTGATCCAGAAACTCGACAATCACGACTGGGCCATGGTTGATGCAAAACTCATCAGCCGTGTGATCGCCAATTTGCTGGATAATGCTCATAAATACACTCCTTCTGGAGGTCAGGTTACCATTGAGACCATCAATCAAACCGAAAACGTGATTATTCGTGTGACAGATACCGGGCCCGGTATTTCTGCGGATGAACACGGCATGATTTGGCAGAAATTATACCGCAGCGACAAGAGTCGCTCTGAGTATGGCATGGGCCTGGGGCTGACATTTGTGAAAGCCGTGGTCGAAGCTCACGATGGAAAAGTTTCCGTGCGCAGTCCCGTAAAGGATGGCAAAGGAACAGAGTTCGAAGTTCTTCTTCAGAAAATGTCTTAAGGGCCTGCACTATGAATGTTGCTGGAGCTTCGACCAAGGTCAGAGTTCCAGTAGTGTCTAGGAACCGGAAAATATCTGGCCCGTCCATTTCAAGTCGGACATAATAGAAGAACTTCTATGAAAAAACAGATTCTCATTGGATGCCTTCTTGTTATTACCGTCTTGTCCTTTTTTCTGGCAAAGCAGTTTCTGTTCAAGGCCGAGCTGGATACTGAAAATCTGGGGCCAACCTTAGCAGAAGTGCGTCAGGTCAAAAATGAACTGCGCTATAAACATCCTTCGAGCTTCTTCTGGGCCGATGCGACCCAATCCCAAAAACTTTTTGATGGATCAGAAATCTTTACCGGAAGTTCCTCCGAGGCCAAGATTGAGATGCGTAACAAGGATATTGTCCTGGTTCCGGAAAAGACGTTGTTGCGCATTACCGAGAATCCTTCCAGTGGCAGTCTGACTTTAAATTTGGAACAAGGTCAGATTCAGGTCGAGGGGCGCGGTGTTGGCAAGCCAATGAATCTGCGCGTGGGCTCTGCAGAAGTGACTTTAAAGTCTGACTCTGCGTTTGGGATCTTTGCAAAGAAAGACACCTCTGGTGACGTCACGTTGTCGCTGTCCTCGGGGAAAGTGACGTTGGAAGGGGATGGACTGCGCAAGGACTTAACAACGGGACAAAGCGTTGAGTTGAAATCCGTCGAACCAGCGAAACCCGACGGGGCCGCGGTGGCACCTGGCACCGGGAGTACAGGGAGCGCGGGGGCACCGGGCACAGAATCCGACGGCGGCGGTAGCACAGCTGTGACTTCGGCAAAGCCGAAAATTGAAATAAAGGATGTGGAACAAGAGAAAATTGTTCTGCTGGAACCGGCTGCGAAGAAGGTGATCTACGGGCAGCATCTGGAGTTTTTCCGATGGAAGGAAATCCCGGATAAAAAAGTTGTTCTGGAATACAGCAGAACTGCCGACTTCCTGACTGAACCTCAGCGCTTGGATGTTACCGGCACCAAAGAGGCGGTTCTGCCAAAGGATATGGGATCCGGCGAATACTTCTGGCGCCTGGTTGTGGAGGATCAGGGGGTGCCGCAGTTCTCAGAAACCCGCAGCTTCCGCCTGGAGAGCCTGAAAGGCAACAAGATCGGGGATCCGGTCTTAAATTTCAAAGAGCGCGGCAAATGGCAGATGATGGTTCCCGTGGAAGAAGCCAAGGCGGGGGAAAAGTTCCATCTGCAAGTTGGAAAGAACAAAGGCTTTGAAGAGTTGTTTGATGAATACGAAGGCCAGCCTCCGCTGAGGAGCTTTATTGATTCCCCGGGTGAATATCGTGTTCGTGTACGCAAGGCTTACGGAAGCAATCTCTATTCAGACTGGTCAGATGAAAAAAAGATTTTTGTGCGTCCTCCTTTAACGGCTCCGATTCTTTCCAAGACGGATGAAAAGGTCAATGATGCGGGGATGGTGGAAATGGGTCTGTCGTGGACGACGGTGCCCTATGCTTTGGATTATCTCGTCCAGATTGGTGAAGGCCCCAAGTTCACCAGAGTGCTAAAGAATGTGGTGGTGGACAAGTCCCCTTATACGTTAAAGCACAATGAAACTGTTCCAGGTTATATGCGGGTTGTGGCGCGGTCTCCGGAAGGGGAGTATTCTCCACCTTCGGATATTTATCAGGTCAAAGGTGTTTTGCGCGGACCCTCCATTGAAAAGAAAGAAGTACTGCCACCACTCTTTGAGAAGCCTGACAGCACACCTCAGTTTCACTTGGTGTGGACTCATCGTGAGGCGGCCAGCAAGTACCGGGTCGAGCTGAGCCGGGATCCGAAACTGGCCAACTCCCAGATGCTCGAGACAGAAAATGTCGAGTTCTTCCACAGTGTCACAGACGAGGGCTGGTACTATTTCCGGGTTTGGCCGGTGGGTGATAACAGCAAGTATTTCCCGGTGCCGACTCCGATCCTGGCTGTTTCCTACGGAAAGCCAGTGCCTTTGATCACGCCGAATTTGATCACACCAAAGAAGAATGAGGTCTTTTTGATTCCGCGTGGGGTTCCTGTGTCGATCAAGTTCTCTTGGACAGAATCCCCGGAAAATGAATGGTATGCCTTGGAGATGGCCCAGAATCCGGAATTCACCAACGCGACCCATATCAAAGTGGAAGCGCAGGAATATGTTCTGAAGAAACCAATAAGAAATGGACAGTGGTACTTCCGGGTGCGAGGAAGAAATCAATACCGGGCTTCAGCTTGGAGCGAAACAGGAGTGTTCTACTTTGGTGTCTCTAAGTAAGTGTCTTGTCACGTCACTTCTGGTGTTATTTGGTGAATTTGCTCTGGCTCAACAGACAAAGAAGGCTGTTAAGGCCGAGCAAATCATGATGAACAAAGCCGCGGTGGAGGTCATTCCATTTTCGTCCTTGCAAAAGCACATTCATCCTTTCCAGACCGACTGCCGCAATATTCTGCGGGAGCCCAAGGCGGTGTGGGATCAGTTTGAAGCTATCAAGATGCCCAATCAGGAAGTCATGCAATTAAAGATATCTGGAGAACTTCGGGAAGATCTGGACATCCGTTTTTGGAGCCGCCGTATTCTTCTTTACGATAAGGATAAAAAACCACTGGCTCCGGTGATTTTACCTTTGGTGAATTTGCCTTTGAAGGGTGAGTCGGGAAAGTTCCTGATTTCCCTGAACGTCCCCCTGAACGCGCAGATGATCGCGGTGCCATTGGAGCTTTTTGGTACCGACCGCTTCCGGTATCTGATTCAGATCAAAGACATCAGTCGGGAGATGAAAGTTACGGCCAAGCCGATCTTGGATAAGGTTGGTAAGGACTTCTGTTCACGGAACCTAATGTGGGCCGGAGTGGGTTTGATGGGGGCTGCACAAAAGCAGGATACCAGTCCGATTATAACAACTTTGGATCAACAGTCTTTTACCTTCGACACCTTTTCGTTTGAGCGACGGTGGAACTGGAAGGTAGACAGATCCATCCGCGTGAATGGATATACCAGCAGTTTTTCATTTAATAACCTACTGGGGACCTCGGGGACAGAGCGCATCTTCAATATCAAAGGAGATCTGGCTATGACCAAACGTCACTGGACATATCGCAATCCACTGTTCAAAGTGCAGTATGGCTATCTGGTGGGTGGTGATTTTGAAAGACGACCTTATTCATTTGTAAAAAGTGCGTCGGAAGCTGGTATTGGCGTGGGTCAGCACATCAGCGCCACGGCGGGTGGTTATGCGGAACTGTTTTCGCATGATAATAAATGGTACACCGATGTTTCTTTAAGGATGCATCCGTTATACATGGGCATAGACCATACATACAGTGGGCTGGGGGTATCCGGTTCCCTGGGTGTTGCACGACCGCTGGGATATGAACGCTCTGTAGGGGTTTATACCTACGGAACGTTCTTCCAAGGAAAGCACACGGGCTCCGATGACAAAGACAACTCGAATGTCACTATTTTCGAAACCCATCTTGAAGTTCGCTACGGCTGGTTATTTTAGGACGTAGGCTGGCTGCTGGTGGAAGTAGCGATCATGGCCTTCGCCGTAAGCACTGGAGCCCCAGCACTTCAGATCTCCTAACGAAGTCACAGCACAGGCATGTATGGGTGTGGATACAAACCAGGTCCTACCAAGAGTCAGCGATGTCATCTTGGCATATTTAGTTGCCGGCGGCTCTTCCGGAGTGCCAATCCAAGCTGATGGATCAAGAGTCGTCTTTACAATGCCACTGTAATCGGCTCCCCAGCACTTCACTTTACCCGTGGTGAAGAGGGCGCATCCGGTAAAGGAATTCAGCGCCAAAGAGGTCGCCCCACTGAGTTCTGGTACGGCTGTTGGAGTGCTGACATTAGTTCCAAACGGAACGTCCACCGGCATAGCTTTAAAAACATTCCGATAGCCCCAGCACTTCGTTGTGCCATCGTGTATATAGCAGGCGCCCTCATATCCTACAAAGACCGTCACTTCTTTGGTGGTTGTGATAGTATCGATCAGCTGTGGCGTTGACGTGCTATCATTGGCGGGAATCTTTTCGGCAAGCATATTGTTCATGTTTTTACCCCAACAGTAGACCTGCTTTGTGGATCCGGTATTTTTCACGGCACAAGAGTTGTTGATGCCTAAAGAGACACTTTCGACTCCAGAAGATAAACTGGCAATAGGCTGTGGGTAACTCAGCGAGCCACCGGCGTGACCGCTTTCACCGAGACTGTTGTTACCCCAGCAAGTCAGTCCCCCTGTACCTGTGATTGCACACGTGTGATTGGCGCCGACGGCGATATCTTTGACCCCAGCCGCAAGTCCCGTCACACCATTTGAGTAGGTTGGGGGAATGAGATAAGGGGCTAAGACTTTATCTGTAGACGTCGTATTCAGATTGTTACCAATCTGACCGCTGCTGTTAGAGCCCCAACAATAAACCCCGCCTCCTGTGGTGAGCGCACAGAAGTGGGACGAGTGACCTGCCAATTTTTTGATATTCGAGATCGGCAAGGTGTATTGAGGGCGTGAATAGGTGCTTTCAGAGTTGTTGCCCAGTTGCCCCGAGTCGTTGCTGCCCCAGCAGGTGACTGTCTTATTCTCTTTCAAAGCGCAAGTGGAAAACAACCCTGCGACAACTTGTGTGTATTTATCAAATGACCCTGCGACATTTAAAGCCACTGAATTGGAGGTGTCAGCCATCTGCCCATTACCCATTTCGCCGCGTTTATTAACACCCCAGCACTTAATGTTTGTAGTGGTGGTGACGACACAGCTGATGAACTCCGTCAGCTGAAAATCTGTGACCAAGTCACCAGAGATATTTATTTTTACTGGCACATAGCTTTCTTGATATTGGTAAATACTTTGAGCGGCCGGCAGGCCAGAACCCCAACAGTAAAGATTCTGATCTTCGCCCAAGGCGCACGTTGTGTCCGTACCAGCCTGGACCTTGACGGCTTTCACCGGCAAACTCACAGGATTGGCGGAGGTCCATGTCACGGCCCCACTTGAAAGCCCCCGGCGGGACCGGAAGTTACTGCCCCAGCAGTAAACCAAGCCCTGTTCTGACAGCCCACAGCCGTGTCGAACATCGGCAGCGATACTGCCATTGACGGAAATAGACGAGATATCTGCAGGCAATCCTGTGACGGTTACAGGAACTTCGCTGGAGGTGCTTTGAGTTCTTCCCCAGCATTTCACCGATCGTACACCGGTGACTTCATCGATAGCGCAGGCGATTCGATAGCCAGCAGCTATATCCAGTGCCTTGGTGATAGAAGGATACAGTGTAGGTGTATTGACATAGGTCGATGAGGGTTGCCCTGCAGTGCTATCGTTATTGCCACCCCAACATATAACTTGGTCCGAGGAATCAATGCCACAGGTAAAGTTCACACCAACGGCCACGCGCTTGAATGACGTGCCCGTGACTTGAATTGGAGTTGTAGATGAAGTCGTTGAGTTGTTGCCGAGCTGGCGATACCCGTTAAGCCCAAAACAGTAAAGTTTATTGGAATTATCAATATAACAAGTATGATCGCCATAACCTTCGGCGATGTCTCGAATGTTAGAGGCCCCAACGATCTCTTTGGCGGTGAGTTCCAGGAACAGAGATCCGTTGGCGTATCCTGTGGAGCCCCAGCAGTCGAGTTTGTTGTCGGTGCGCAGGCCACACATGTGTCCTCGGGCTCCGCGAACAGCGCGGTAGCCGGAAGCCACTTGGGCTGTGGTGGAGATTTTGCTATTGATCAATTCGACATTTAAGGTGGATGGATCTGCAGCAACCGCATTGATGGTCGACGCAATTTGCATGTTAAAGTTTTTTGTCGGTCCAGGAAGGATGGACGTCATGATCGAAAAGTAGGTTTTCGCAGTTGTCTCACCGGCAGGAATTGTGACTTCAGTCGGAATCACATCCGGGTAAAGAAAGTCCAGACCCGCAATAGCAGAGCCCGAAACAGCCTTCAACGCGACGGTCGTGCTGCTGGGACTTGCTCGCGAAAGTTGAACCGAGATCTCACCCATGGCATTGGACTGATCATAAGAGTTGAGGCCCGTAAAGGTCACAATCGGTCCCACTACGAAGTTCGGGGACTGCTTTTCCAAGCTGACGTTACCGACGTTGTCTGTGGCGCGAATCAGGTAGTAATAGGTGTCTGTTTCAGCATCCGGCAAGGTCAAGCCATCAAAGTAAAGGGCGTCTTTGTCTTTAACTTCCCAGTCTTTTATAACAGTGGTGCCGGCTGTCTTCATCAGCTTGATTTCGTATTTGGCCACGCCGGAATAAGCGTCGGTTGTCACTGGTGGTAGCAGGCGTGGGGACTGGGTTGTCAAGGAACGGGTGTTGGACAAACTCATGCTGTCGCTGACTGTCGGACCGGACTTATCCAGAACCACTTTGCTAGTGACACAACCACTGCTAAAGCCGTCTTTGGTGCGAATCTTTACAGAGACAAAGTGCTGACCTTCGACGTTCGGAAGCGTGACCGTGCGGGCGGAACTGTAAGGCTCCCAGATGTCTGAGCAGACGGAACTGTTAGAGAAAGTCATTTCTGTGGTTTCTCTGGAGGTCGTGATCTGCAATGGGACAGAAGTTTGATTGGTGTAGTCTTTGCCCTCGTTGAACTTGAGGGTCAGTGTGGGTGTGTTTTCGCTTGAGAAGATCAACGACATGTCATTCTTGGTGGTGCAAGAGCTAAGGAGCCAAACTGTGCAGAGTGCGAGAACGATCCTGATCATGCTCGTCTTTTCGGATTTTGGGAGCAATTATAAAGGCTTAGTCAGCTAGAATCCCGCAATGAGACACGCTTCGAGTTCCCGTGCGCGAAGCTGAGGAACATTTACAGACACTGGTCCAGTAAAAAGACAGTAAATCAGTAAGTAGCTCGAATTTAGACGCCCAAATAGCTCTTTCGAACCACGTCGTTGTTTAGCAGATTCTGTGCTGAGTCCTGCATCACCATGCGACCACATTCAAGAACATAGGCTCGGTGAGAGATCTTCAGAGCCATGCGTGCATTTTGTTCGACCAGCAGAATGGTCATGCCTTCCTGATTCAATTTTTTTACGATGTCGAAAATCTGTGCCACGATCAAGGGGGCCAGTCCCAAAGACGGCTCATCCAACAAAAGTAATTGTGGTTTCGCCATCAGCGCCCGTGAAATGGCCAGCATCTGTTGCTCACCCCCGGACATGGTTCCTGCCATTTGGGTCAGTCGTTCTTTTATGCGGGGGAAAAGTTCCAGGCACATGTCCAGGTCTTTTTTAATTTCGGCCTTGTCCTTGCGGGAATAAGCACCCATTTCAAGATTTTCCAAGACGCTCATCTGTGGGAAAACGCCGCGACCTTCTGGAGACTGAGCAATGCCCAACCCCACTCGACGGAACGTGGCAACGGCTGTAAGGTCCTGATCTTTGAACTGCAGTTTTCCAGAGCAGGGAACAATCCCGGAAATAGCGCGCAAGGTGGTGGTTTTGCCCGCGCCATTGGCACCAATTAAAGAAACGACTTCACCTTTGTTGACTTCGAAACTGACGCCTTTTAAGGCATGAATCGAGCCGTAGAAGACATCCAGGTTTTCGACTTTTAAAAGCGGGGAACTCATTCTTTTTCCTCCACGCCCAGATAAGCTTCAATCACTTTGGCAGAGCTTTGCACTTTGGCTGGGGTCCCTTCTTCAATCTTCACGCCATGATCCAATACGATGATGTTTTCACAGATTCCCATGACTAACTTCATGTCATGTTCGATCAGAAGAACGGTCAGTTTGAACTCTTCGCGGATTTTGGCGATGGTTTCCATCAGATGATGGGTTTCGGAATGGTTCATTCCGGCCGCGGGTTCATCCAGTAGGATAATTTTTGGATCCGTCGCCAGGGCCCGGACGATCTCAAGTTTACGCTGCTCTCCATATGGTAGTGAGCTGGCGGGTTTGTGAGCTTTGTCTTCCAAGTGAAAGATCTTAAGAAGATCAATGGCTTTGTCCTGCAAACGACTTTCGTCAGTCCGAAAGTTTTCAGTCTGAAAGAGCGTATCAAAAAGTCCGTATTTCACGTGCTGGTGTCCAGCTATTAAAACGTTGTCCAGGACGGTCAGATTTTTGAAAAGACGAATGTTCTGAAATGTACGGGTCACACCACGATGGGAAATTTCGTAAGGCGCCAGACCTTGCAGACTTTGGTCTTCCAGAAGAACTTCGCCTGAAGTGGGTTGATAGACGCCGGTGAGCATATTAAATACGGTGGTTTTTCCGGCGCCATTGGGGCCGATCAGGCCGGCCAATTGACCTTTTTTAATTTGGAACTCCAAAGAATCAACGGCTTTGAGGCCGCCGAAACGCATGGTGATCTTGCGGGCTTCAAGCAGAACGTCTGACATATTTTCTCCAAACATTGCCAAGTTCCATGTCGCCGAAAAGACCTTTGGGTCGCAGAATCATCATCAAGATCAAAGACAAGGAATAAATCACCATGCGCAGATCCACGCCGGTCAGTTCCTGCAAGGGGCGCAGTGCTTCGGGCAGAATTGTGATAATGATCGCGGCCACAATAGATCCGGTCATGGAACCCATGCCTCCCAGAACCACCATGATGACGGCATTTACACTTTGCAGGAAGGTAAAGGATGAGGGATTGATAAAGTTAGTGAAGTGCGCAAACAGGGCCCCCGCCACACCAGCAAAGAAGCTAGAAAGGACAAAAGCTTTCACCTTCATGCGAGTGGTGTTGATACCCATGGCTTCCGCGGCGATTTCATCTTCACGCACACTAAGGAAGCCACGGCCATGACTGGATCTCATGATGCGCCAGATGGTGAAGAAGCAGATCACAATCCACAAAGAGGCAAATGAGAAGGACCAAAGAAACGACCCAAACCCCGGAATTCCTGAAAGACCGCGGGGGCCTCCTAAAAAGTCCATGTTCAGCAGGGCGACGCGGATGATTTCACCAAAACCCAAAGTCACGATTGCCAGATAGTCGCCCTTCAGTCGCAGGGAGGGCAGCCCCACAAGGAATCCCGCCGCTGCGGCGACAAGGCCGGCCCCTAAAGTGAAGACAAAATACTGAACTATGAGCAGGGAGGATGGAGCAAAACTCCAGCGGGTGGAGGCGTAGGCCGAAAAGTAGGCCCCAATAGCCATAAAACCCGCATGACCCAAAGAAAACTGGCCGGTATATCCGTTGACCAGATTCAGGCTCATCGACATCAGGCAGTTCACGCCCGCAAAAAGAAGAATCAATTGAACATATGCATTCACGCCAAAATTCAGCGCAAGACCCAGAAGACACAAACCCAACAGAGCTAAGGCGGGATTCTTAAGTGCTTTCATCACACCTTCTCCACAGAGTATTTGCCTAGAAGACCTGCAGGCTTGAAGATCAGAATGACAATCAAAATCCCAAAGGCCAAGGCGTCGCGGTAGGTACTGGAAAGATAGGCCACAACCATTTCTTCAGAAAGTCCCATGATCATGGCGCCGATCACTGCGCCACCAACGTTTCCGATGCCACCCAGCACGGCAGCAACGAAGGCTTTAAGTCCGATCATCATGCCCATCAAGGGATCAATTTTCGGGTACTTCATTCCCACCAGTACACTGCCGATGCCAGCTAGGGAAGAGCCGACCACAAAGGTGAAGGCAATAATACGATCCGGATTCACGCCCATCAGACTGGCAACCATGGGGTTGGCACTGACGGCCCGCATGGCTCGTCCGATTTTGGTTTTAAACAAAAGAAACTGCAAAGCCAGCATGGCGGCAATGCCCACGCCAAGAACCGTGACATCGAAAGAGCGAACTTCGACATTTCCGATGGTGAAGATCACAAAATCTTTCATCACTTCGGGAAAGACTTTGGGATCGGCACCGAAAACAACCTGTCCGGAATATTCCAGGAACAAACTGACGCCGATGGCGGTAATAAGCACATTCAATTTGGGAGAGTTGCGTAAAGGGCGATAAGCCAGGCGCTCAATGACCAATCCCAGCAGACTGCAGCAGATCATGGAAACAACAATCAGGGTCAAAAGAGTGCTCAGACCCGGATCATTTTCAATTCCGATCCAGCGTGCGAAGTAGTAAGCGGCAAAGGCGCCCACCATGTAAACATCTGAGTGGGCGAAGTTGATCATTTTTAAGATTCCGTACACCATCGTGTAACCCAGAGCGATCAAGGCATAAATAGAACCCAGGCTCACTCCATTGATCAGATGCTGTACGAAATCTTGCATGTCAATCCTTACGGGTTGATGGTGGTGATGAATTTGCGATTGTTGCCATCCACCTGAATCACCACGGCGCTTTTAACAGCGTCACGGTTTTCATTTAAAGTGATCTTCCCGGTCACGCCAGGGAAATCCTTAGTCTTTGCCAGTTCATCACGAATGGCTTTTCCTGACAAGTCGGGAGCACGTTCAATCGCGGCCACCAGAATTTTTGCCGCATCATAACCCAAAGCGGCCAATGCGTCCGGAGTTTCGTTGTATTTCGCCTTGAATTTTTTAATGAACTCCGTCACAGCAGGATCTGTGGATTCAGTGGTGTAGTGGTTGGAGTAGTAGTTGCCGTTGATCGCCTCTTTGCCAATCTCGTACAGCTTGTCAGAGTCCCAGCCGTCTCCACCCATTAGGGGAACTTTCAAACCCAGTTGACGTGCCTGCTGGGCAATCAGTCCGACCTCGGTGTAGTAGCCTGGGATGTAAATGGCATCAGGGTTCTTCGAGCGGATCTGAGTCAATTGGGCTTTGAAATCGATGTCACCTGCCTGATAGCTCAGGTCCGAAACAATTTCGCCGCCGCGTTTTTTAAATTCGGCAGAAAACACATCAGCCAGGCCCACACTGTAGTCGTTTTTTACATCACGCAAAATGGCGGCTTTTTTTACCTTCAGGTTTTCGCTGGCAAACTTTGCCATCACCAGTCCTTGGAACGGATCGATGAAGCAAACGCGGAAGACGTAGTCGCCCACCTTTGTGACATCCGGATTTGTCGAAGCCGGGGAAACAAACGGGACACCGTGTGATTGCGCAATCGGAGCCGCCGCTTTGGAGCGACCGCTGGCGACTCCGCCAAGGATGGCGACAACATTGTTTTGTGTGATCAAGCGAGTGGTGGCAGAAGCGGCCTCTTCATTTTTTCCCTGATCGTCCAAAGTGACCAGGCTGATCTTTTTACCTTTGACTCCACCCGCGGCGTTGATTTCATCCAAAGCCAGACGAACGCCTTTGTTGGTGCTTAAACCGAAAGTGGCATCACTTCCAGTCAGGGAGTCATATTCACCAATAACAATTTCATTTTCTTTTTTGGTACATCCGCTCAGAAGCGGAAGAGTCAAAAGCAATGCTAGGAAAAGATTTTTCATGAGGACCTCGCTGTGGTTGCTTGAACGGAATATCCTATAGAATTCAAGCATCTACAGCAGAGGTCAAGATAAAACGTGAGGAAGTTTTAAGTCGCTAAAACGCTGGCCAAAGAAATCAAATCCAATTGATTCTTTTTTTCGTTCTTCGCGACAAGATCCAAAGGCACCTGAATAAGTCTTTCGCCTTCAGTTCCGATCATCACGTCACAGTAGCCTTTGAAAAGAGCGTCCACAGCGGCAGCACCCATGCGGCTTGCAAGAATGCGATCCGCAGCTGTAGGGGATCCCCCGCGCTGTTGGTGTCCAAGGATGCAGACTTTCGCGTCCATGCCGGATTTTTTGCGAATGGCATCGGCTAGATCGTACGCGCGTCCTGGCTTTTGTCCCTCGGCCGTGATGATGATGCTGCTGGTTTTGCCACGCGCTTTGGCATCCATGATGCGATCAATGGCTTTTTCCACGGTGGTGTTGGCATCGGGTGTGAAGATTTCTTCAGCACCGCCTGCAAGTCCTACGTGAGATGCGATGAAGCCTGAGTTTCTGCCCATGACCTCAACAATAAACAGACGATCGTGCGAAGCGGCCGTATCGCGAATGCGGTCAATGGCTTCTAGTGCCGTGTTGACGGCGGTGTCAAAGCCGATGGTTTTGTCACTGCCGAAAATGTCATTGTCGATAGTTCCTGGGACGCCGACAACGGGGATTTGATGTTCTTCCCAAAGGGAGTGGGCACCACGGAATGAACCATCGCCACCAATACATACTAAGGCGTCTATTCCGAGTGCTTTGATGTTGGCTGCGGCACGGGAGCGGCCTTCGGGGCGCATGAACTCAGGGGAGCGTCCTGTCTTCAGGATGGTTCCACCGCGCTGAATGATGTTGGCCATATCACGAAGTTGCAATGGTTCGATTTTGTTTTCCATCATTCCAACGTAGCCGTTGTGAATGCCGTAAACCTCAAGTTTTTGAGAGATTCCAACACGAACAACCGCGCGAATCGCAGCATTCATTCCTGGGGCATCGCCACCGCTTGTGTACACACCGATTTTTTGAATTTGCTTTTGAAATTGAGCCATGCAAAGAGGCTACCGGAGCTTTAGGATATAGACAAAATAAAAAAGGCGTCCTTGTGGGACGCCTTTACCAGGAAATCGAAAGTTCTGGTTAATTACTTAACCATAGCTTTGAATTCAGCACCTGCGCGGAACTTCGGAGCCCATGCAGCAGGGATTTTGATCGCTTTACCAGTTTGTGGGTTGCGACCAGTGCGAGCTTTACGTTTAGCTTTAGTGAATGTACCGAAGCCAACAAGTTTAACATCGTCACCTTTTTTAACGGATTTTTTGATGTTTTCTACTGCGCAATCAAGGATTGCTTCAGCTTGAGCTTTAGAAACTTTTGTTTCAGTTGCGATTTTTTCGATAAGTTGAGCTTTGTTCATTTGAACTCCTCTTTTGGATACGTTTGTGTATCCGATGTTGATAATAAAATCCTGATGATAACTCTTCGTCATCCAATGACAGCCTCATGAAAAGACAAAAAGGCAAATTCGTCAATAGCAAAATATGAAAAGGTCTCTAACTGCGGCTCTCCGCGCGGCTTCTAGTGTTTGTCTTCGCCTGGATAGTCATCATCATCAAGGGAAGTTAAAGCATCACTTGAAGAGTCCTTGACGGGAATTCTGTAGGATTCACTGGCCCATTCACCAAGATCAATCAGTCTGCATCTTTCAGAGCAGAAAGGACGGAAGGGATTTTCGGTTGAGTACAAAGCCAAACGCCCGCACTGCGGGCATTTGACCTGTCGAGATTGAGATTCGGTCATAGTCGAAATTTATTCCATGTCCTGCTGTTGAAGCAAGACGCAGAGTTTATTGGTAACGTTGCAGGGTACCTGTTGCGAAGACTACGTTTTTACCTTCGAACTTGTAGCCCAGATCATACTTGATGCTGGTATTTGCAAGTGTTCCCTTGTGTGCCTGGATCTGGATCAGGTATCTGCCAGCCGGTGTGTTTGCTGCTCCTTGTGCGCGAATTTCAAATGCCTGGCTGTGGTTACCGTCTTTGTCCGGGATCAAGCTGAAAGTATTCTGATTGTTAAGGTAAAGCGGGTTGTACGCCGCACCACCGGCACTGATGCCGAAGCTCAAAGCATAGTTGTACCAGTTAGGTGCAGGGTATGCGGTCAAAGTGACCGCCGGTACCATAGATGGCCCGATAGTGAAGCTTAGGAACAAGTAGCCGGTAGCCCAGTTGGCGCACTTGGCAAGGCCAGCTTCCCAGCCCCAGATGTTGCGATCGCAGATGAAGAAGGCATCTCTTAGGAAGGCCTCATAAGCGCTTCTGTTAGTAATTCTTAAGTTGCCGTTCAGTTGGCGTCCGCCCATTTGGAAGGAGGTGCTGCCATCAGCAAAACCCACCGTGGTCGTGACGACGTTGCCGCCACCTGGGCCGCCGTTAGGCACCACGCAGGCGCTGCCATTCCATACTGTGCCGGTTTGGCAAACAGGGGGATTGACGTTGTTGGAATCGCCACCACTTTTTCCACACGCCGCTACAAACAGCGCTGTGGAGATCGCGATCATCGAAGCTAAAAGCTTTTTCATAATAAACCTCTCTCTCAAGACTTCTCTTCACTACTAGTGCAATACAGGAGTCGTGCCATCGCATCCACGCGGCCGGATGCAAATAAACCCGCAATGATCATGGCTGCTGTGTTTAAGCTTTGCCGAGCACGGCCAAATTGCGTCACTTTGTTCTGAGAGAAGGCAGGGACGGCCAATTCCCTCAAAAAAGCGTAGGCTTGCGAGAGTGTCTCAAATCAAGACAGCTCCCTGCGCATGTGTGAGTGACAAATCCCGGAATCGAATTGCAATCATTAGCTATGGGGTTACAGAAAAACTGAACTTGTGATAGATTACCGGCCGCTATGAGCAAAAAGACAAAGAAGTACTTACCCTATATTTTGGCTGTGATCCTGTTGGTGGGCTTGGTTGTGATGGTGCAAACACAAAAGCCCCTGAAAGCCAGATCCTCCAGTATCTCGTATGCTCAGGATGCGGGATACTTCTATCTTCCACCGGGCAGTGCCAATGTCTCTGATGTGACGGAAGAACAGTATCGTCAGCTCCTTGCAGAGTTTCAGAGTAAGTACATGATGCGTGTCTATCAGCAAACCGGAAAACCTTTGGTTATTTCCTATGATTGGGTCAATCCGTATTTTGCGGGTGGTTCCATGGACAAGGGGACTTATTTGCAGGTGATCTTGTGGGGCGGATTGGCGCGGGCCCCGGGGGCTTCAATGGAAATCCTGGCGGGCATTCTCTGTCATGAGATCGGTCACACGATGGGTGAAGAACCTCGTCAGACCTTTGCTGGGGCCGAGTGGTCTTCTTCCGAAGGGCAAAGTGATTTCTTCACGGGTAGAACGTGTTTACCTGAGTTCTTAAGTGCTCATCCTGAGCTGGCCCAGAATGTCAGTGAGGAAGCCAAGTCCGTCTGTGAGGGCAATTTACTTTGTGCCCGCACAGCTCAGGTTGGTTTGGCAATGACTCAATTCTTTCAAAAGTATGATTCGCAAAAAACCGATGCGGTTTCTTTGTTAACTCCGGCTCCGACGGCGAAAGAACTTTTGCGCAATGTCTATCCGTCAATTCAGTGTCGGCTGGATACTTATGTGGCGGGGGCGAAATGTCAGCTAGGTGGAACTTGTCGTCCCCCGGCCTGCTGGTCTCCGCACTAACAAAAACAGTCCTAAAACTACGATCAGAACGCTGATCCATCCTGAAATCGAAAGTCCCAGCGAAGGACCACGGAAGTCATCGCGGAAGGACTCCATCATCAATCGGCCCAGTCCGTGCAAAACCATCCACAGATAAAAGATGCTGCCAGGATTTTGCAGCCACCGCGGACGAACGGGTCGTGCGATGGCTTCAGTTCCGAGCAGAACACACAAGACCCCCAGTTCCCATAAAGAAGCATAGGCTTGAGTGGGGTGGCGGCCTGCTATCGCCCAGGGAAGTTCGCATGTTTTACCATAGCAGCAGCCCGCAAAAAGACAGGCTATCCGGCCCAGCATGTAAGATAAAGACATCACGGGTGCAAACAAATCCAGATAATCTTCAAAGGGAACCCGGGCAATAAAGATCAGATAGAAAATACTGCACACAGTGGCCAGAAGGGCCCCGCCATAAAAGACGAAGCCGCCATTCCAAAAATAGAGAATGCGCAGATAGTCTTCTTGATAGTAGGGATAACTTTCATAGAAGACGTGAAACAGTCGTCCGCCAATAAAACCACTGATCATGATGATGAGACTTAAGTCCAGAGACACTTTGCGGGAAAGTTCGCGCTGGTCGGCACGACGGGCAACCCAGAGAAGGCCAAGACAAACGGTCAGGCTCAGAATGAGATAATAGGTCGGTATTGATAGACTGGGTGAAATTGAGATGGTGGGAAACAAGCTTCCTCCGCTATACCGACGATAGACTTAATTTTCTTTCATTACAGGAAATATTCAAGACGATTCTAGTCAAGGGCCTGTAACTAAATACATAATAGTTCCTATATGAAATTGCATCCGGCTGAAATTGCCAAAGAAATTCGGGATTTCTCTTTCTTCAAATCCTTTACGGATGATTTGCTTTTGCAAACCTCTGTCATGATTCATACCGAATCATTTGCAGCTGGAACCATGCTTCTGCAAGAGGGATTAACAAACAGTTCCTTATTCTTTTTGCGAACAGGCAAAGTGGAAGTTTCTTTGGCCTCTGAGGTGATTGCCACACTTGATACCCCGGGTGAAGTCTTCGGCGAAATGAGTGTCATCACAAAAAATCCAACCTCGACCACGGTGAGGGCCTTAACGGCGGTGGAATGTTTCGTCATTCGCACCGAGGATTTTGCACACGTTCATCCGAAAGACAAAGATCGTTTCCAAGCTCTTCTATTTCAAATCTACTGTAATGTTCTGACCGAGCGCCTGGTCAAAACCAATGAAAAAGCACGACTTTTTGAAATCCTGAATCGTGAGCTTCACGAGGCTCAGCAGAAAATTGAAAAAGTCGGTGGTCGTGTTCTTTTGGTGGAGCCCGACAAAAAACAGCAACTTCCCGTGCGCATGGCCTTGGGTGGCACTGGTGTTCAGCTGGACATTGCCAATGATTCAGAGGGTGCCCGCCAGTTGTTGGCGGAAAACAAGTATGATCTGGTTCTTTGCGAGGAAGGCTGTGTTGAGATCCTTCAAGAGGTTCATGATAAGAAGGCCGCCAACTATTCCGTGCTTCTGACCAGCAAAGATGTGCAGGGGAATCTGCAGATTCTGCAAACAAATCGTCATGTGGATCATATCGTGTCTCGCGATGCGGAAGATCGCAACACCACCATCAGGTATATTCTGACGGCTTTGGGGAAACTTCTGAACAAGGATCTTTTCGGAATCGAGAAGTATCTGACATGGGGAGTGGAAGTTCAAAGCAAACGGGTGTCCTGTTCCAATCAGCGCGAGGCGCTGCGAGAAGATCTTTACGGTTATTTCAAGAAGATGGGTGTGCGTTCGACGGTCCTGGATCGGGTGAATACTGTCGTTGAAGAAATGTTGATGAATGCCATCTACGATGCTCCGGTGGATTCGCAGGGTAAGTCCATCTTTAACCATGTTTCTCGTAAAGAGGAAATACAGTTGGACACCCATCAGCAATCACAGTTGCGCTATGCCAGTGACGGAGTGTTGTTGGCAGTGGCGGTCAAAGATCCATTTGGATCTCTGACCAAGGATATTATTATCGATTATCTGATTAGCTGTTACAGCGGTCAGGCCGGCAGTATGAATGCTGGCAAAGGTGGCGCGGGTCGTGGACTGCATCAGATCATTGAAAACGCGGATTTAACCATCTTCAACGTAAAAAAAGGCGTTCGCACGGAAGTGATCTGTCTATTTAACATTGACGGACAAAAGCGTGAGGCCCAGCCTTCTTTCCATTACTTCTTTGTATAAAGCAGTAATCCAATCAGCATCTGCCCCAGCAGTACACAAGGCACTGTGGGCAGATTTGTAGATTGTAGAGAAACGATAAACCCAGCTCCGCTCCCTACCAGAGCAATCACCAACATTCTTAAAAGATAACCTTTCAAGTTGCGGCTGCGTGAGGCCGCAAAGCTTGTTGCGATGAAAAGACTTCCCATCGTGTACAAATAGCCCATGTTTTGAATGGCCATCGTGGTTAGCAGCAAGGTTCCCAGGTCAAAAAGATGATTCTTCCAGCTATTATGTATGGCGCTGTGATTGGCCAGTTGAAAAGAGCGCAAAGAAAGTTTGTGCCAGTTGGTGATTAGATAAAATCCAAAAACCAGGGCCGCCAACAGGCAGCCAATGGCGCCGGTGTCACTCATCACGGCCAGATCACCAAAGTAAGAGGCGGCAATATGGCTTTCCAATGCCGGAGTCATGTAGCTGACCAAGTAGGTCAAAGACAAAAAGAAAACGAACAAGGTCAGGTAGATATGGTTGCGGTCGGACTTCGATTTAATAAGTAAATCTGTCAGTAACAATGTGACCCATCCCAAGGACAGCCCGATCAGCAGGCTGATACCATGAAAGTCAGTTCCTAAAAGGATATTGATGACAAGCCCCAGGACAATCCCAAGGGAGGCTCCTTGTCCCAATACAAAGATCTGCGCACTTTTTTCGCGCGCCGTCCACTGTGCGCCGACCAGAGCCAGAACTCCCGCCATAAGAACCGAAGAGGGAAGTGACCACTTGTAGATTTGCAGAAGAGGAAGCAATGAGCTCATCGAATCTCCAACGAGCGAAGGTTTTTCCAGACGGAACTTAATGGGCGATGAGATACCAGAATCAGAGAACTTTGAGGGTGTTCATTGAGGAAAAAACTTAAAGCCTCTTCCAGAATATGTCCGGACTCCTGATCAACATGATTGAAAGGCTCATCCAGAATCAGCAGGCGCGGCTTTTTGGCAAGGGCGGAGGTCAGAAGGATCTTTTGTCTTTCTCCTCCGCTGGCGGTGTTCCATTTTTTAGTCAGATCCAGATTCTTCAGCAGTCCTTGATCTGAGGGAACAGCGCCCAGTACATCCTGTAAAGTAAGTGGCAGATGAAAGTGCAAGTTTCCCAACTGCGGCAGATACTGAACATCCCGCAAGGGCACGTGAAACTTGTAAGATCCTTTATAAGGCTTGTGCAGACCCAGCAGTGTTTTCAGAAAAGAAGTTTTCCCGGATCCGTTTTCGCCTTTTAAAAGCAACACTTCACCTTCCGCCAGATCAAAACTGATCTCTGGGGACAGAAAATTTCCCTCCGGGCTTAGAACCCGGACTTTTTCAACTTGCAGCAAGGACTTCATTGAATCGCGTTTCCTAAAATTTTCTGAAGGGCTTCGATCGATTTTGCTTCACCTTTGGTTTGCACATAGGAAGGAACAGTCACCACTTTGACCCCCGAAAGCTCTTGGAATCTTTCCAGTGTCTTGTGAGGCGCAGAAGGGCTCGCCAGCAGAACTTTCACATTTTGCTCTTTGGCTAGTTTTGCTGCCATTGCCATGCGAGCTGCTGAAGGAGGCATTCCCGGTTTTTCTTCAAGAGACCCTGCGGATGGCAGTCCATAAGAGCTGAAAAAGTAAGTAAACTCTTTGTGGTATTCCATCACCTTCACCTTCGGAAGACTCTTGCTCACCTGGGCGTGCAGATCTGACATGTTCTGTTTAAACGTATCATAATTCTTCTCAAAGAAAGCTTTCTGTGCGGGCAGTAATGTCGAAAGAACGCGCACAACTTCCTGGCCTCCCTCTGCCAGCTTCATCGGATCCAGATTAAAATGCGGATTTCCGTGGGCATGAACATCACCCAAAGAGCGATCAATGATGCCTTTGGGAATATCCAAGGGCTTCACGGTTTTGCCCAGAGAGCAAGAGCCAGTGCCGCCCTCTTGGACTTTCGCGTTGCCAGATTTTGAAAGAACTTTAGGAAGCCAGCCAATTTCAAGTTCCAGGCCCATCGCGCAGACAACGTCGGCGCGGTTGACCTTCAGGATATAATCCGGGCGCGCTTCCGCGAAGTGGGGATCTTCAGATCCACTGAGAAGGCTTTGAACCTCCACTTGATCCTGACCGATGGCTCGAACCACTTCAGCAATATCCGGAGTGGTTGTAACGACTTTGATTTTTGCTTCGCTGACAACGGCCAGGCTGATAATGATTGAGCAGATAAAATACTTCATGGTCATCCTTTAGAATGAGTGTGCCGGGTGCGCGCCCAGAATGGCAACCCACTGGAGCTCAAGCTTTTGGTTGATGGTGTCGGATTCACCCTGATAAGTCTGATTATCATAAGTATAAGCAACACGTAACAACGAGAATTCACTGTTTTTGAAAGTCAAAGTTGGTACCGCTGCATAGTTTAAGTTGCCCTGTCTGGAGCCATCGCTCAGTGACGTGCGGTTGAGCTCTGAGAATAGGTCCATACGCAGACCCAGGAAGATTCTTTCAGAAAGGGCTGTTTGTGGAAACACATAGGCACCGACTTCTTCCTTGGTCTCATGTCCTGGCCCACTTTGGTTGCGATACCAGATTTCAGATTGAACCAGCAATTGAGTCATCTTGCCTTCTGTCTTCTTAAAAACAAAATCAAGCCCGTAGAGCTGCGTTTTTAGCTCTTCGGCATCGGTTCTGCCAAGATAGTTGGCGCCCCACTGCAAAGCGCCTCTTTCACCCATGTCGACGAAGTTCACAGCATGCAGATAGTGGGTGGGAACGTGTGGTCTTTCGCTTTCCTCGTGACCAGGCTCATCGTGGTGTTCATGAGTTCCAAAGGTGTAGCCGTTGGTCACACCGACGGTGATGTCCCAATAGGCGTCTGTTGGCAATAGGGTTGAAAACTCGGCTCCTGTGTCGGCAACACCCTCTTCTCCAAAGAAGTCCGATTGGACGCGGGGAGCGGAGATAAAGGCCCAGTCATGTCGATGAGTCTGATTCAGTTTGCCAACACCCAGGAAGAATTTTCCCGCGCGGAATCTTGAGTTAGGAATAAGTTTACTGGAGCCCAAATAGGCCTCGTGTACTTCTGCGACGAACTCGCCTTCTTCATTGTGAGCCGCAATGTTCAAAGTGGCATCAAAGGTCGGATCAAGTGGGCCGAAGAAAATCAGTTCAGCCGAGCGGACATCCAATTTGTTTTCAGCAGAATCCTCGAAGTGCAAAGGGGCGACAAGGTCCAGGGCAGCAGCTGACTGCATGTTCTGCAAAACTTGAGAGTGCGCTTGAACAGACGTGAGAAGCGAAAAAACAACTATGAGATATTTCATTCGTGAGCATCCTGTGATGGAAAGATGTTGGTGTTCGATCTTGATTCTGCTTGTAGCATTCTCGCTTTTTAAATGCAAGACATTTGCATTTAGACGTAAGGGTGAAGAGAGACTCAGCTCAGTGTATTTGTAAGTGTTCGAAATAACTGAATATACAAGCAACAGAGGGGGCTTCGGAGAGGGGGCAGCGAATCGTTGCATTTCAGAGTCTGCGGTTGCGGAGCCCGGTGGGCTCGGCTACAAGAAGGCATGCCTGGATTGATTCGTTTTCGCTGGATTGCCATTGTCTGTTTGTTGCTTGGAACCATCCCACTTTTGCAGTGGGGCTATTTGGACAAGCGCCATTTTCCGTACATCATTGCTGTGCTTGTACTGCTGGGAATTTTGAATGTACTGGGGCAGGGCATTTGGCCCAAGAAAGAAGAATACAGTCAAAAGCACGTGTTGGTGCACTTGTGGGTGGATCTGCTGGCGGCGGTGGGACTGCTGTTTGTGAGCGGTTCTGCCAATAATCCGTTTGTCAGTATTCTCTGCATTCATTCATTCCTTGGCGGAATGCTTTTAAGAAAGAAGGCCTCTTACCTGTTCGGGGCTTCTGTTTTGTTTTTGCTTCTTATTTTACAGTACGAAACTTACCTGGATGCGCAAAAGACAGTGGGAGTGGATTTTTCGGAACTGTCGTTGCGGTTTCTATCTCAGTGGGTGTTGATCACGGCTTCGTGGTTTGTCAGTCATTATTTCTCGGCACTTCTGGCTAAGAAAGAGCGTCGCATCCGCCTGCTGCAGGATCGTCAACATCAAGCGGATCGCCTGAAATCGTTAGGCGCACTGACAGCGGGGTTTTCGCACCAGTTGGCAACTCCGATGAATTCCCTGAAACTTCGAATGGAAAGAGGTTTGCGCAAACTGGACACCGATGTGATGTCGGCGCGGGAGGAATTGCAAAAGGCGCAGAGTTCCCTGGATGAGTGTGTAAACGTTTTTCAGCACATGGCTTCTGTCTTTTCCCGCTCATCACAAAGCGAACTGCAGCATGTCGAGTTGCAGACCTTGGTAAAAGATCTGGTGGCGGTCTGGGAAAAAGAGAATCCTGCGGTTAAAGTGGAAGCGTATCTGACGACAGACGCTTTGCCTTGTCGTTTGCAGACGCTGGCATTTTCGCAGACTCTGTTTGATCTTTTGGACAACGCTTTGGAGGCCTCCGCAGCGGAAGCAATCTTGTATGTTCGTCTTTATCAAAGGGATTCCTGGGCGGTGTTAGAGGTGGTCGACAAAGGTTCGGGAATTTCAGAGGAAATTTTGTCGCGATTGGGAGAGCCCTTTGTCACAGGCAAAGAAGCGGGCAACGGATTGGGTATTTATTCCGCGCAGATGATGGCGCAGGCTTCGGGGGGCGATTTCACGATTGCCAATAACACTTCTGGAAAAGGCGTCACGGCGCAAATCCGTCTGCCTTTGGAGGAGAGATAATATGGAACAGCTGCACACGGCGAAAACTATTCTGCTTGTGGAGGACGACAAAGGCCTCCGTGAGGTTCTGACCGAAGAACTGCAAGAGCGCGGTTTTCAGGTCAAGGCCTTTGCTGAAACCCCACAGTGGGCTGAAGTCCCACATCTGGATTGGGCGTTGCTGGATCTGCGTGTGGGCAGTGAAAACGGTTTGGATTTTCTGAAAGAGCTTAAAAGTCGCTTTCCGGAAGTCAAAGTCGTCATGATGAGCGGCTTTGGCAGTGTGGCCTCGGCAGTGAAGGCCATGCAACTGGGCGCACACAACTTTATCGCCAAGCCAGTGACCGTGGAAATGATTCTGCGGGCCTTCTCCGATCAGGGCGGCGACACCGAACTGCCGGAAGAAGAGATCTCGTTGGCGCGCATGGAGCGTGAATATATAGACTATGTTCTGCAAAGCTCTGAGGGCAACATCACTCAGGCTGCCAAGAAGCTGGGACTGCATCGTCAGAGCCTGCAAAGAAAGCTGCGCAAAAACATTCCCCGCAAATAAAAAAGGCGCCTATGTGGCGCCTTCTTCTTTTTCGTTATTATCTTTTTTCTTATTTTCCAGGAACATCAATAACAGCAGAAGTCCCACTCCGCCGACAATGGCCATGTCCGCGATATTAAACGCTGGCCAGCTCCAGCGGTTGTAAAGATGGAAATCCAGGAAGTCGATCACATAGCGGAAGCGCACGCGGTCGATGTAGTTTCCAATCGCGCCACCAAAGATGCTGGAAAGAGCGACGATTTGTTTCGTGTCAGTGTCTTTCACTCCACGCAAGATACCCAGGATGATCACCATAGCAATCGGTGGCATGGATAGGAAGAAGATCTCACGGAATGAAGGATGGCTTTCTGCCAGGAAGCCGAAGGCTGCGCCGAAGTTTCTTACATATGTTAGGTTGAAGAAATTCGGGATGACGATCACGGACTCACCCAGGTGGAAATGTGTATGGACGTACACTTTCACCAGTTGATCCATGGCTACCAAGAAGCCGGAAATAAGCACAAGCCAGATATATTTGTTCTTCATATGGGGGGCAGTATAGCCCAACTCCTGTCGGATATTAAATGATTTCGTAGAGATATAAGTTTACTTCAGAAGGGCCTTGGAACGGCTGTAGCCGACTTTGATCAGCATACGAAGGGCTTCAAGGTCTGAACTCAGATTGAATTCAGCTTTGACTTCCTGAATCATGGCTTTGGAGCCACAATCCAGCAGATCCACCAGATCCTGCGTGTGGGATGTCGTGGTCAGCGTCTTTTCGGTGTAGGACATATGGGTTTGTGTGGCAGGCAAAGACGCCGCAGGCGCCGGTTGAGCGACCGGAGTATGGGGAGTCATGACCGTCTGTTGAGCCGGAGCCATCATTGGCTGTGCCTGAACGGCAGCAGCAGCGGCGGCCGTCATGACAGGTCTGTCGAGCTCGCCCATCATGCCTGCCAGACTTTTCAGCTCATTTTTAAAATTCTGTATGGAAGGTCTTTCCAAAGAATGATCACCGTCGCGAGTGGCTTTCAGATACAAACTGACCAGAATGTCCGGAGTCGTCGCCATCTCCTTGATAGAGCTGTTCTGCACCATAAGCCATTGGTAGGCTTTGAGCATCGTCTCTTTCGTGTATGCCTGTGGTGGCAACGGATTCATGGTCATTAATTAAAAACTCCACGGGTGAGGGAGCCCAAACTACAGAGTTCATAACTTTGAGTCAATGCAGACTCGGCACTATTTCCAAACATTATGTGCTCAAAAAATATGCATCTCTAGATAGGGGGCCTGTCTGCCTATTACAAAACTAGAGGCGACGCAGAAAGGCTCTGTTTCTGAAAAACTTTTTCTTGATTTCAACTTTTTCGTGTTTAACGGAACGCCAATGAGATTCGCCTTTTTCCGGGGTGAATGTGTTTCGCACGAAACCCCATTTGGCAGCCATTGGAAGAAAGAAAACTGCCGAGAGGTCCCGGCAGCTTTTAAGTGAATCTAGTTGGAATAGTCTTTCGCGACAATTCCGTACTTTTCGATCTTACGTAGAAGAGTTTTCTTCGGGATGTTCGCATGCAATGCTGTTTGATTGATGCGACCGCGGAAGGTTTTCAATGCCTTGATGATAAATTCTTTTTCAAAGGCTTCTTTCTGCGCATTGAAATCCAGGTTTTCACCAGAGTACGGCACGATCTCGCCATCTTCCAGATCATCCGCATCCAGACCCATGTCACCATCTTCGTCATCACCCAAGGTCGCATGGGCTTGAGCCACAGAACCAAGACCTGCTGCTGCCACCGTCTGCGCTGTTTCCTGAACAGGCGGGATGTCGATCAGGTTCGTGCCTGTCGCCATCAACAACGCTTCCGGCAAAGAAGCAATCGTGATGATGTTGGTCATCTCCAGAACGAAAGCGTGTTCGATCACGTTTTCAAGTTCACGGATATTTCCGGGCCAGGAATGTTTCTTCAAAACCGCCATCGCATCCGGGGCAATTCCATTGATGCGTTTACCGTGAGCCTGATTGAACTTGCGGATAAAGATGTTCACCATGTGTTCCATGTCGTCCTTACGTTCCGCCAAGGCTGGCAGGAATATAGGTACAACGTTCAGGCGATAGAATAAATCTTCACGGAAAGTGCCCGCTTTGATCATTTCTTCCAACGGACGGTTGGTCGCAGCGATGATGCGAACATTGGTTGGGAATTCACGGTTGGAACCCACGGGAGTGAACAGTTTTTCCTGAAGCACACGCAGGATCTTGACCTGCATCAGTTGTGGCATATCGCCGACTTCATCCAGGAACAGGGTGCCGCCTTCGGCAAACTGGAATTTACCGATTTTGCGTTGATCTGCCCCTGTGAACGAACCTTTTTCGTGACCGAAGAGTTCAGATTCAAACAGATTTTCAGGAATGGCAGAGCAGTTGATGGCAACGAACTTTTCGTCTTTGCGGGCCGAGTTGAAGTGAATCGCTTTGGCAACCAGCTCTTTACCCGTACCGGAAGCCCCTCGGATCAGAACGGGAGTGTCAACCTTAGCCAGACGATGGATAATGTTGAAGACTTTTTGCATTTGCGAAGTGTGACCGATGATTTTTCGGCCTTCTTCAACCATAACAGGGGCGGAGGCTGCGATATTGGAAATCAGGGTGTGTGCATTAACGGCTTTGTCGATCAGGGCAATCAGGTCTTCACCAGCCACCGGTTTTTGCAGATAGTTGAAGGCACCATCTTTAACGGCCTGGATGGCGTCGTTCAGGGTCGCATGCGCCGTCATAATCAGGACAATTGTGCCCGGATCAAGTTCTTTGATCTGGCGAAGGGTTTCCAAACCGTTCATGCGAGGCATGTCCACGTCCAGGATCACCACGTCATACTTCTTGTCGCCAGCTTTGATTTTTTCCATGGCATTGACGCCATCGAAAGCCTCATCAACTTCGAAACGCTGAGTGACCGAAAGTGCGGACTTTACCGAAAGTCTTAAGCCCTGATCATCGTCTACAACCAAAACCTTAAGCATGAGTGCCCCCTTGTTCGATGGGTAGTTCTACCGTAAATGTGGAGCCATTACCATGGGAAGATTCTACAAAAATGCTTCCCCGGTGAAGCTCCGTGAAGTATTTCGCCAGATACAGGCCCAATCCAGACCCTTTGATCGGGGAGGATTTGACGTTTTTGGATCTGAAGAACTTCATAAAGATATTCTGCAATTCATCCTGTGGGATGCCCGGTCCCTGATCGGCCACTTGAACGATGACCTTGGTGTCGGTCTCTTCGCTGCTGACCATGATTTTCGTGTCTTCCGGGCTGTATTTGATGGCGTTTTCAACCAGGTTCGAGAAGACCTGCTTCATCAGTTCAGGGTCCACGGGAACAGGGAACATCGGCTCCAGTTCAGACACGATCTGGATGCGTTTCACTTTTGCAAGGAATTCGTGCTTGCGAATGACTTCCTGAAGCAGGTTGTTGATGTCCTTGCTTTGCAAGTTCAGCTGTACACCCTGGCTTTCTATACGCCCATAGCTCAGAATCGCATTGATAAACTTCAAAAGGTCGTCAGAGGAATGTTTGATCGTGTCGACGGCCTCGCGCTGCTGAGCGCTCAGAGCGACATTGTCAGACAGGATCACGTCCGTCATTCCCTGAATTCGCGCAATCGGCGTTTTCAAGTCATGGGACATCATCGAAATGAAGTTGGTTTTAAGTTCTTCCACCTGGCTGAGCAGTTTATTCTTCTGGTAGTACTCCCAACTGCGGCGGTTTTCGACGATCAGGCGATAGGGGATGAAGAAGTAGTAGCAGAGGAAGATAGTTAGAAGAGGGGCCGCCATAGGAAGCCACAGTCCCAGTGTCCAGAAAACAAGAGCTGAGATAATAATAAATCCAGTTAGGGTGGCGCCCAACACCAGAAGACCTCTTGTGGGCTTCATAGTTAGAACAACCTGGGTTGTTAGAACCGAAGCAATAAGAATGAAAAGCCAACTGATGTACTTGGAGACTTTAATGGGACCTGAATTCTTAATCAGGGTGTCGATAATATTGGCCTGCATTTCAATGCGGGTCATGGCCATGACGTCACGACTGAACGGAGTAGTGATATACTCGGCCTCACTTAGGCCAAGGTCAGTTCCGATGAGTACGATCTTGTCTTTGAAACGGGAAAGATCCACCTGCCCGTTGCGAATAGCTTCGAAGGAAGTCGAAGGATAAGATTTTGCCGCATGGAAATCGATATAAGCTTGGTCAGTTCCGTAGAAGTCAAATAGCCCTCTGAGGTTTGCAATGTCAGCGGCTGCCGGTGTTACAAGGGCCGCCAGCCTGACTGGTAGCATGGTCTGATCTTGATAAGTCAGAATCATACGTCTGGTAACGCCGTCTTTGGCGAAATTTACCAGATCAGTTGTCTTCGGTGCTGGGACAATGGTCACCTTTTCCAGCGGATCTTGCAGGAACAGTTGATCCTCTTCGCCTTTCATAGGTGTGGTGCGGCCAGCCACATAGGTGTTTGGAGTAGAGATAATTGCGCTTTCCCAAGAGTTCTTTTCATCGACGCTTCCGGGTGTTTCGTCGAAGTTAAAGTCATAGGCAATGGCTTTGGCTTGATGGGAGGCCAGCGCCTGTAAAAGAGCTGTTTGTTCTTTGGCCGACGGGAAGCCTTTGTAAAGCTGAACCGTCTGAGGAGTGATATAAATCAGTTCAATATTTCCAGAGGTCGTGCTGCCAATCTTGGTGCGAACACGGAGGTCGTATAGGTAAGACTCGAGATAGTCTAAATTAGTTTGAGCAATGAAAAATGAAATCCCTACCGCGAAGAGCATTCGCAGCACAAGAGCTTTAACGGAACTCTTAGCCGGAGTTCCTGATTTCTCTTCAGAGGAGGGGGGAAGAGTCATGTTAGCCTATCTGTTAGCGAATTGGGATGCAGCCTTCGCCAACACCACCAGTTCCAGGCCCCGCTTTTGGATTTGTGTTTGGTTTGGGCTTTTGAGGTTTGATTTTTTTGATGTGAGTTTGCTGTTCCATATCGTCCTCTAGCAGGATGCCCTGCTTAATTTATAATACATAAAAGTAGTTCCAAGCAAGCTGCGGGTGCGGTAGCAGAAGTGACCGTCCTTTTGATGCTTGTTACCAGTGCTCTTCTTGTGAATGAACATGCAGCCGCCACCGCACATAAATCGTGCCCAGCAGTTTTGGCAGTTGTTCTTTTCAATCAAGGGAGCGTTTTCATTTTCCATTCGGGCGAAATCCACATTAGTGTTTTCGCCCACTTGTTCGTCTTTATTCCCGACTTCCCAAGGGCATGTGTACAAGTTGTTCTTTGCATCCATAACTAGGAAGGATTTCCCGGAACCGCAGAAGTTCTCAGTCTGTTGCTGGGTATCAAGCGCGTTGAAGTATTGATTGAAGATATTAATCTTACGCAACTCAGACTCACCACCCAAAGCGTATGCTTTGGAGGCAATAGTGTTCATTTGATCGACATAAAGCCTATTGGTTGCGTCGTCGCTTTCTTCAACAGAATATGTGAACTCATAACGATCTGCGTTCAGTGTTTGGAAGAACTCATAGGCCTTTTCGATTTGCATGTTTTCGCGATTAAAGACGCCGTGCAGAGTTAAGTTGCCTAATTCGCTTCTGAACTTTTCTAAGAGTCTAAATCCCTCAACTACCGATGCAGTACTGCCGACACCCGTTCTGGTTGGGCGAGTTTTATCGTTGATCTCTGCGGGGCCATCAAGGCTTACCGTAATATTGGCTTTCAGATTTCTTAGAATATTCAAGTTCGTTTCGTTGAACAGAGTTCCATTTGTCACGATGGAAAAGCGACTTGTAATATCTCGGCCCGCTGTCATCAGACGAACATAGTTGCCGATTTCCTGAATCCCTTCTGGATATAGCAGAGGCTCGCCCCCTAGGAACGTGATATTAAAGCTGCCGCCCGCAGGGACACGCTCCAGGAAGAGCTTTAGCTGAGGTAGGGTTTTCTCGACATTAATTTTTGTTTGTGGGGAACCATAAGTGCCATCTCCACCCGCTGCGCAGTAGGTGCACTTTAGATTACAGATTTGTGTCACATTGATTGTAAGGCTGCGAATGCCCACAGACAGTTTGCCCGTCTTTACTTCAGGATTACATTCACTTTCCCAGGTTGTGAGAGCCTCGAATGCTGCAGACAGACTTGGCTCCGCCAAAGACATTTCGTTCCAAGTGTCTTCGGAGATTTCGGCGACTTCAAGGTTTCGGGCATGGAAAGCCAAGGGGGAGCCTTGTCCCCATTTGAATGCCACAATGTCCTTGTATCGTCTTTGTTCCATAATCAACGGACTAGCTGCAATAAGCGTTCCATATTGAGACAGCAGGGCTGAAACAATATTTCTAGTAATTACATGTATTTACATCGACTGAGGGTGGTGTAAATTTGGTCGCCCCAGGGGGATGCTGGGGGCAAAAGGAAACTATTTCAGAGATGTCTATTTGGTGTCTAGAGGCCTTAATCCCCTCCCTCAAAGATCCGATAGATCCTAAGTGAAGAATACGTCACTTTTTTACCACCTTTTGCGTCGCCTGACCGTTGCGGGCGGCATTGCGCTGCTCTCCATCATAGGTGCCATTGTCTTGTTAAGTATCAAAATGGACTACCTCGATCACCTAAACTTAGACCTGAACGGATATTTGACGGCGCCGGAATACCCATTCAAAGGTGATGTGGCTGAAGTCTCTCTGTCCTATCTCAAGAGAGGGCACAACGGGGATGAGGGGTTGGATATCAAAGATGTTGTGTCTGCCCTGCAGGCTATCGCAAACGAAAAGCCCAAAGCTATTGTTCTGGCTCTTGGAACTCCAGAGATGAAAGGGGACAGTCAGGCTAAAGAACTGTTTCTAAAAGAGAGTGAGAAGATTCCAAACCTCTTTTACTATTCGAGATGGGGCCAGTCCTCAGGTGGCGCCTTCAATAACACAGATCCATACATCACCTTCAGTCGTCACATCGGGAACAAGTATGCCATCGATACCAAATTGGGGGGACAGGACAATAAGAGCCGCCGTTTGGTTCTTAGCATGAACGGTGTTGACTATGATGATGAACTTGCGCGTTTTGCAGAAGTCATGGGGTTGCGCCTGCCGGAGTTAAAACAAATGCCGGGGGCGTTTAAACTTTTTAACTCTATTCAGGTTTACTTTAGATTCTATTCCGAGACTTCCGTTAGAGACCTGACTGTTCCAGTAGAAAGTCTGTCAAAGGTGAAAGATAAAATTGTTTTTGTTGGCACGAGCGACGCTCATTCTTCTTATTTGGGTATTCACCCTTTTAGTAGATTTGAGATATTTTCTGATCAGACAACAGAGCACTATTTTTCGGAATCCTCCTATCTTTTGACCGTGTATGCAAATTTGAAAGCGGTTTCTTACATCAAACATCCTGGAGCCGTTATGAACCATGCGTGGCTTGCACTTGTGCTGCTTGTGCAACTCATTCTTTTGGTGCGTTGGTCCGAAAGACCTCTTATTTATCTTTGTGCATCTTTTGGTGCTTTAGCAGTGGTTTGGATTATTGGAGTTGTGTCATTTGCGTGGTTCAGTGTTGTTCTGGATTTTGCCAGAGCAGCCTTGGGCACCATACTTATTCAATACATTGGAGTTCCGGTCCTGTTCTTGAAGTTTTTGCGCAAGTCAGATCACATGAAGATTGAGCAGAATCGCTATCTTGAACAACAGAAAGTGAAGAATAGATTTGTACTGAAGGCGGCGAGGGCTGATGCGAGTTTGAAGATCGCTGCCAAGATTTCTCATGACATTCGAAGTCCATTGATGGCGCTTCAAATGGCGACCCGTCTGGTAAAGGGGCAAGTGGCTGAAGACTTGGAAGAATTGCTTCGCGAGTCGACTTTGCGCTTGCAAGGTATCGCAGACAGTGCGCTTCATTCCTATAAGGAAATTTCCTCAAATGCCGGAGGACCTTCGGACCTAGCCTTGGCCTCAAAAGAATTGGTGGAGGCGTTTAGGAAACTTCATCCGCAGTGCCAATTTGAAATTAATTTTGATGGGGATCTAAATTGCATTGTTCCTAAGTACTCCCTTCAAAGATGTCTTTCGAATCTGATTGTTAATGCGATTGAAGCCCCGGCCGTCGCTGGACGGACCAGAGCTATCCAGGTGCATGGAAAAGCAGGTGTTGAGTCAGTAGATGTCGTGGTTAAAGATAACGGACCTGGAATATCTGATGAGATAGCCGCGCGATTGTTTCAGGAGGGGGCAACTTACGGCAAACGATCTGGAACGGGCCTTGGTCTTTATCAGGTTAAAGAAGAGCTAAGTGCCTATGGTGCCACCGTCATTTGTTCTAGTTCTTCTGAAGGTGCTGTCTTTGAGATTTCGATACCACGACAAGCCCCATTGGTGACCTTGCAAACTTCCAAAAACGTTCTGGTCTTTGAAGACGGTGGAGATCTATATCGTCATTTGGTCAGCTCAGGGAGAGAGCAAATTAATTTCATAGTTTGCCAGAGTTTGAAAGAAGCTGAAAGGCACCTTGACAGGATCATGCTGGAGCCCCAGGAGTGGACCGTGTTTATTGATTTGGCAATTAACTCAGAAGATGAAACCGGATTGGATTTATTGGAAAAAATTGATTCCTATGGAGCGGTGAAAACTATTTTGTTTACCTCTCTGAATGATTTCCACGAAATGAAGAATCTTTTGGATAGGCATAGAGTCATTTGTATAAGTAAAAGTCGGTTGCCTTATATTCGTTTTGTCTTGAAAGAATGAGTTTCCACTAATTAGCAGGCGAACTGAGATGGTCTTTGATTGAATTCATCGATCAAAGTCCGTAATAAGGATTGAATAGCGCTCGATCATCTTTTTAAACCAAAAAAAACCCGACATCTTCTGTCGGGTTTTTAGCTTCTTTGACTACATCAGCGGGGCTGGTTTTGTGTGAGTGCGGAACTCACCATTTTCATCAGCATACAGGCGCAGGTCGAAGCTGCGGTTGTGGATGATGTTTTGGATATACATCAAAGAGCGGTATAGCTTTTCTTCAGCGAAGGAACCGAAACCATATTGGATCGGAGTTACGCCCTTGGCAGAAAGAATCATCTCGTAACGCAGAAGCTGGTGCTGAGACGCCTCCGGAATCAAAGACATCAGGAAGCCGATGCCGCGCTCTCTCCAGATGCCCATTTCCTGAAGGTCATCAAAGGCCTCAAAGCGTTTTTCAACACTCGTCTTAGGATCAACAATCACCGCCAGGCGTGCGCCCACACGGCGGATGTCACCAGTGAATGCCGCCACCCAGTTGGCAATAGAGCCCTTAGGGATGATAGCGCGGATGGACGGGCCAGAGCGCGGACGGGTCTTGCTGGCGATGTATTTTTCAAAGCGTACAGACAGGGCTTCCTTGCTCAGATTCGGAAGCATGCTCAGTGCCTCAGGGTTGAAGAAGACTTCCTGCTTGAAGTATCCATTTACGATCTTGCCGTTGGCAAAAGACCAGTTGTTCCATGGAATCTTGTTGAATTCCTTGTCGCCGATGGTCTCTTGCACGATTTTTTGAATTTCGCGGAAGTCGTGTTTGGAAACATCACGCATTTTCATTTCGTTGCTTGAAGTCAGGGTCACAAATCGAGCCGGTGCCCATTTGCTGTCCGCAGTGAAAAGAAGATTGGATGTATTCAGTGTCTGTTCGCCGAACAAACCGAACAGGATCTTGCTCTTTTTGAATTTAGAGAAAGTGTCCAGAAGGAAGTATTGCTGCTGATCGTATTTGTCGAAGGAAAGAACTTTGTTTTCCCCGTAAGCACGGCCAGCTTCAAATTTCAACAGGCTCAGGCTGAACTTGGTCTTGGCATCACGATACATCCCTTCAGAAGAACCTTTGAAGATGCGATCAATGCGGCGCTGTTGTGCAGGAATGGTAGAGTCTTCCAAAGCAATCTGCTCAACGTCGGAAAGGTCTGCCAGAAGTTGATTCTGCAGGTCTGTGCGGGAAGCCAGCGGATTCAGGATCTTCACGTCCTTGAACATAACTTTGTTTTGCAGCAGGCTGTCGTAGGCTTGTGCGGCCTGAGGGTTGTTGAGATCAAACACGTAGTCGAGCATGATCACGTCGTTTTTACCCAGGCCTGTGGAGGCCTTTAGGGGAGTGAAGCTCAGCCATTTTTCCAGGCGGTTATCCAGAACGCTGATACCCAGAACTTCAAAGTCCTCGATTTCAACACCGGCGTTGGCCCCAACACCCTCACCGCGTACGGCGATCAGTTTCACGCGCATTTTGTTGTCGGCCATACGGAACATATGAACCATGAAGTTGCCAGACAAGTAAGCGTGAGTAGATGCACCCGCTTCAAAGGTCCCTTTTAGAGTGTCGTAACCCAAAGACAGAACCAGGCTTAACTTTCCTTCAAAAGCCACGAAATCGCCCGGAACCAGACGAGTGATGGCTTTTTCTGCTGTCAGGGGCAGATTTCTCATGGTGTAAGGAAGGGACAAAAGGGAGTCTTTCTGGGACTTGAACTGGCGGGCGAAGATGATTTCAGTGCCCTTATCAATGCCAAAGCTAATGGGGCTATCCATGTCGTTGATCAGATCGCCGACATTCACACCCATATTCATCATGTATTTATCAATACGCGTGTAGTAGCCGTCCACATAAGAGGGTTCGGATTCAATTTTATAGCGAAGAGAAGTGGAAATACCGTCAATGATGTCAGCATTTACCAAAGTCAAAGAACCGCCGATTTCTTGTTTGGCGACTTCTTTTTTGATTTTTTCCCAGGCATTGGCAGGTTTTAGAACTTCCCAGCCCGCAGAAGCAGGAACTGAGGTCAGAATAGAAACTCCTGCGGCCAAGATAGCCGTCAGGAAACTTTTTTTGAGCATCATAAGCTCTCCTTTTACATCCATGAACGAAACCGCAACGACTGTTCGATAAAAAATGCGTTACAGTTCGGCAAGACAGATAATAAAGATTCCCATAAAACACAAAGCAAAAACTCTACATCAGGGGGTTTTGCCTAAATTATGCCCAGCACTAGAAAGGGATTGTCCTCATGTCAGGGGGGTGCTGTGATATTTACATGAAGATTACATATATAATCGGGAAAAAAGAGATAGAAGTCGAAGGGGAGACTGGACGCAGTCTTTTAGACATTGCACTGATGAACCAGTTGAACGCCCCATATTCCTGCCTAGAGGGGCACTGTGGAACCTGTGAGGCGGTCATTGAGACGGGCTCAACAACAGAAGACCACGAGGGAAGTCGAGTTGTTCGCACCTGTCAGGCCCAACCATCGTCTGATTGGGTGATAGTGAATTACGACAAAAGCCCGACCAGATAATATGTATTTGATTCGTGTTTCTAAACAGTTCATCCTGTTAACCATATATGTCTCTCACGATTAAATTTTGGGGCGTACGAGGTTCATTACCTTCCGCTCCTCCACCGACGGATTGGACGTACCATGTAGAAGGAGTTCTAAGGAACTTCTTCTCTGCCGGCTATCGTGACCCGTCCCAGATTTCCCGTTACATTCAAAGCCTTGAAGTCCCTAACGTCGGAGGCTATGGAGCTGCCACAACGTGCGTGGAAATCCAAAGTGCCAAAGGGCAGATTATTTTGGATGGGGGCAGCGGAATCCGCAATCTCAGTGAGCGCATTATGACCGGCACAACCGGCCGGGCCAAAGGACCTTTTCATATCTTCATGACCCACTTCCATTGGGATCATGTGATCGGCCTGCCGTTCTTTACTCCACATTTTATTCCTGGTTGCGAGGTGCATTACTATGCTGTGCAGCCGGAACTGGAAAAGCTGATTCGTGGGATCTTCTGTCGTCCGTACTTCCCTGTGCCGTTTGAGGCTTTAAAGGCCAAGATCTTCTTCCATGTGATGGAGCCGCGCAAGCCCGTGCAGTTGGAGGATATGACTTTAACTCCTTATAAGCTGGATCATCCGGATCCGTGCTGGGGGTTGAAGGTCGAGTCTGGTGGAAAGGCCTATGCTCACTGCGTGGATACGGAGGGGACCCGTATTACTCGTGAGGAGCTGGGTGAGGATTTACCGCTTTATCAGAATGTCGATTTGATGTACTTCGATGCTCAGTACACTCTTCCCGAGCTGGCGGAGAAGGCCAACTGGGGGCACAGTGCGGCTCAGGTGGGACTTGATATTGCCCTTCGTGAAGGCATTCAGAAGGTGTTGTTCGCGCATCATGATCCGGGGGCACGGATTGAGCATGTCATGGAATTAAAGCGTCAGACCCGGGAATACTACGAATCCCGGCAGCGGTTTGCTTCTGCCAATAAAGGTGTTTTGCCTGAAGTGGATTGGGATTTTGCCTACGAAGGATTCGAGATCAAAATCTAAGGCGGGCGTTAACCCGCGTTGGCGATACGCTCCAGCTGAGCGGTTTTTTCATTCAAACTTTCAATCAGGTTTCTTTTCTGTTGTTCGGTCAGGGTGACCATCACTTCTATCACCAGCTTCTTTAGCTGATTTTGATAATTCTGATAGGCGTTCTGGTATTCGGGCAAATTCAGGGCTGTCGGATCATTGTAGTATTGCTTCAGGAACTGGCGACGGGCTTCAGCCGTCTTGTTGCCCTGAAGGTACAGCGAGATGATGTGAGCCTTGTTGCGCGCCTTGAGTTCTCCGGGGAATGGGGCCTCGGTTAAATGGGCGTCGATCAGGGCCTGCTGATCTTTGTTGAGTGAGCCCAGAAACATCTCGAAGTATTCCAGATATTTTTCGCGCATGTCCTTGCGGTACTGAGTGGTTTTTTGAAACCTCTCAAAATCCTCCCGTGTTTTTTTCTGGAAGGCTTTGGCAAAGTATTCCAGTTGGTCGTTTTGGGTGTTCGAAATAAAGACATTGGCGGTGTCTGAGAACCGGCCATTGATATGCTCGATGTCTTTCATGAACAAATCGAAATAAAACTGAGTGCGTTCGGGATTCAGATTCCCTGTTTTCATCTCGGATTGAATGCTGCGAAAGCGGGCGACCCACTGAGGGATCAGGTCCGATTTGAGGTCCTTCAGATCTTTCTTGAGGCCGTCCTTTAAAGAGGCGCTTTGCTTGGAGGAAATGTCAAAGTAGTCGTCGACCTTGGAGGCGATGTAGGTGTCAGCCCAGCGGAAAGCCAGGCCCAGTTGGTTGCAACCGGTTAAGCCCAGAAATCCAAGGCATAAAACAGCAGCCAGCACTCTGTTCATGAAATGTTTTTGCTTGCGAGTTCTTCAGACGGCGTAAAATCAAGATGGGGGACCCGGTTTTTGTAAACTCCTTCCTAAGAGCGTATCAGAGGAAGGAGTTGAATCCGGGCGAAAAAAAGAAACTTCCGTTCAAAGGTCCGGAGCTTTGGCTTTGTCAAAAATGAGTTCCACTTGTGTCGGGTCGCCTTCCTTGTAGGCGTTCAGGGACTCCAGAGTTTGTTGATCCAGCACTACTTTTTCGGTGTTTTCCGGCCAAGGGAAGTCATCGGCAGGGAAGCGTGTCCCCATTTTTTTCATAAACTGAGTCCACACGGGCACGGCGCCGTTGGAGCCCGTCAACTTATGCGGCAGATTGTTGTCATAACCCACCCACACCACGGTGGTGATGTAAGGTGTAAAGCCCGCAAACCACGCATCTTTGTTGTCACTGGTTGTTCCGGTTTTACCTGCGGCGGGATTGAAGAAGCCATTCAAAGTGATGGAACGGGCGGTTCCGGACAAAATGGTTTGTTTCATCATACTGACCAGACTTGCCACCGCTGCAGGATCAACTGTTGGTGTCGGACGCGGGTTGTGGACATAGACTTCCTGACCATCAGAATTCAGCGCCCTGCGAATGAAGGACAGGGCGGGTTTTTGCCCCATGGCCGCCAGACTCATATAGCTTTGCAGAACTTCCCGGGGATACATTTCAAAGGCCCCTAATGTCATGGCCGGGAAGGATTTCAGCTCGGAGGTCACCCCCATGGTGTGGGTTACATCAATGATATTTCCAAGCCCCACCGCCAAACCCAGGGACGATGTTGCAGCATTCAGCGAGTTTTTCAAAGCATAGAACATCGGAACCGAGCCAAAATATTTTTTGCCGTAGTTATCTGGCGACCAAGCTTGCCCTTCGTATTTGTATGTGAACTTTTCGTCGTTCAGCAAAGTGATGGGAGTATAGGGTTGATCCGTTTCGGGGTTGTTGTTTATCAGGGCCGTCAGGTAAACGAACGGTTTCATGATGGAGCCAATCTGACGATGTCCATCAATGGCGCGGTTGAACTGAGTCATGCGGAAGTTACGCCCTCCGACGACGACACTGACCAGACCCGTCTTGTTGTTGCCAACCAGCACACTGCCTTCCAGGATGTTGCCCTTGGCTTTCAAGCCAGCGATGTGTTTGTTGGACTTTTCAAGATTTTCCAGGTGATTGCGCAAAGAGTCCTGTGCGACCTCTTGAGCCTCCAGATCCAAAGCGGTGTAAATTTTTAGTCCGTCGGGATTCATGCCTTGGCTGGCCAGTTGTTTGCGAACAGCATCAAGATAGTAAGGGGCGGTTTCAGAGGCCGTGCTTCGTGGGGCCCCCGGCAAAGGTTGGCGATCGGCTTCGTTGAACTGTTCTTCGGAAATGTATCCATAGCCTTTCATTTTATCCAAAACCAGATGGCGCCGGCGTTCCGCATTGACCGGTTTTTTGAACGGGTTGTAAAGGCCCGGACTGTTGACGATAGCCGCCATCAGTGCGCACTCACTGATGTTAAGATCTGTCAGTTCTTTGCCAAAATAATAACGTGCAGCCGCGCCGTAACCACGAACCTGGAAGGCGCCATTTTGTCCCAAATAGATGATGTTCAGGTAGGTTTCCAGAATCTGGTCTTTACTGAAGCGAGACTCCAGCAAAATGGACATGATGAATTCCTGATATTTTCTTTTTAAAGTACGTTCGCTGGTCAGGAAGTAGTTTTTCACAAGCTGTTGGGTGATGGTGCTGCCACCTTGAGCTTTTCGACCGGTGGTGATGTTTTTTACCAAAGCGCGGAAGATGCCTTTGATGCTGACTCCTCCGTGTTCTAGGAATTGCGCATCTTCGATGGACATGATCGCATTTGAGCACATGGGGGGAACTTCCCCCAGGCTGACGGTCTTCTGCATCAAGGGTTCGTTGCCGATATATTGAGCAAGCAGTGGGGCTTCGCTGAATGCCTCGTGAACCTCCACAAAGGGGGCACCTTTGTAGATTCGAGAAATCAGGCGGTCCTTCTGAATGACCAGAACCTGCAAGGAGCTGTCACTGTTTTGCGTCGGTGTGTCTTGAGTCACCCAACCAATACAGGCCTCTTGGTTTTCATCAAGGCCGACTTGCAGGCGGGCTGCGCACTGTTCGCGATCGGCAATAAAGTAATCCCCCGGCAGAATCCGCTGATCAAAATCTCGACGGCGGTAGTTCTGACGCAAAAGTTGTTTTTCGACGTCGTTAATTTGAATCAGACTTTGTGTTTGAAAAGTCGGCGGAGCTGCATAGAACTCGGTCGGCACAATGAACTTCTTGGACTCCAATTTGGAGACAAGTTCCTTTTCCAGAGCAAAGTAGGAATAGACACCAACCCCAAGCCCGCTGATGATTACAAGCGTCAGAAGGATTGTAAAAGCCAATAAAATAGTCTTTAATCGTGGTCGCAACATAGATAACAGCGTAGTACGAAACTCACTTGCTGAACAACCTTTGAAATGTTTTTCATTAAGTTGCCTTTGTGAAAGGATTGTTTGTGGCTAAGAAGAAATCTTCTGCAAAAAAAGCCAATGTAAAAAAGGCCGTTAAAAAGACGCCTTCCCAAAAAGCTCTTGTAAAAAAATCATCCGCAACCAAGAAAGCGGCGCCTAAAAAGGTGGCTGTGAAAAAGTCCGTCACCAAAAAAACGGTCGCTAAAAAGCCGGTGAAAAAAGCCGTGGTGAAGAAGGCAGCAGTCAAGAAGGCTGCTCCAAAGAAAGTTGCGGCGAAAAAAGCTCCTGTAAAAAAAGCGGTAGCGAAGAAGTCTGTGGCACCGAAAGCGGTGGCTATGCCGACAGCTCATTTGCTCAAAAACACAGCCCCGGCAAAGAAGTTGGATCTTAGCAACTTTGTGACTCCGTTGGATGATCGTCTGATTGTTCAGGTTTCTGGTGCGGAAAAGATGACTGCGGGCGGATTGTACATCCCTGACACGGTGGCGGACACCTCCGGCAACCTGCAAGGTTATGTCGTTGCGGCTGGACGTGGTCACATCAACAAAAAGGGCCATTTGCGTCCGATGGATGTTCAGGTGGGCGACAAAGTCGTTTTCTCTGAATATGCCGGTACTAAAATCAAAATTCAAAACGAAGACCTCATCATCCTGCGCGAAGGCGACGTGATGGGCGTTGTCTCTAAGTAAAGGAATGAAAATGTTGAACAAGAATCTTCTGAAAGCATTGGGTCTTTCTGTGGCGCTTTTGTCCCCAGCGGCTCATGCGATGTCTTTGGACTGGAGCGGCGGCTACCGTTTTGAATGGACAGAGGTGGATCGTCCGTCCTTGGGGACTCCGACAGAAAGAAAAGCCTACGGTACCAACTATCTTTACCTGAGTCCGAAAGTAATCGCGGCGGATGGTGTGAATGTTGTTTCCCGCTTCGATATTTTGAACAGTCAGGCTTATCCAAATTCTCAATTGGGTGATATCTGGGGTTTGAACTCAGGCGCGCCTGCCAACTCTAACAACCAGGGCTCTGCGGATGTGAAGGTCAGTCAGTTGTATTTGACTGTGAACCAGGAATACGGCGCACTGATCGTGGGTCGTTCGCCGTTTGATTTCGGTTTGGGCATGACCTACAGCTCTGGCAAGGGCATGTTTGATCACTGGTACGACACTCGCGACGTGGTTGCTTACAAAATTGTCGTGGGTGACTGGTTCTTTATGCCATCTGTTGGACGTAAGCAGTCCACAGGTTTTGGTCAGGGTGGATCTGTTACGACCATGGGTTTCCAGCTTCAGTATGAAAGCGAAGAAAACAAGTCTCTTCTTGGTATCTATCAGGAAACAACCAAGGGTGTGAAAGAGGCACTGAACTATTCTGCGGATCAAATTGCTGCTTATGGTGGCGACAGTGTTAATTCCAACATGAACGTACAAAGAACCAACTTCGTCTTGGGTCGTGGTTTTGACTCCTTCGACTTCAAATTCGAAGCGGGTTTCCAATCCGGCGAAACAGGTGTGACAACTGGCACGAAAGACATCGGTTTGAACGGTTATGGGTTGGCGATGGAATTCAATGTTCCGGCAAAAGAATCCAAATGGGACTACAGAGTTCGTTTGGGTATGGCAACAGGGAATGACTCTTCCAATGACTTTGGTGGATATGCTTTCAACCGCAACTATGACGTGGCAATGCTTCTTTTCAACCAACGTTTGGGGCAAAAAGACTTCCTGAACACCAATGTGGTTAAAGATGGCACAATGAGCATTGGGAATTCTGCGGATGATGAATCTATCAGCAACACGATGTACTTGGCTCCGTCCGTGAACTATGCTTGGTCCGAAAGAATCGATCTTCGTAACACTTTGGTGTATGCACAATTGATGCAAACCCAAAATTCTTCTGTTGATTCTTCAAAAGATCTGGGCCTAGAATGGGATATCGACGTGGTTTACAAACACAGTGATCGTATCCAGTGGGTGAATCAGGTCGGATTGTTGTTCCCAGGCGAAGCTTGGAAGAACGGCAATGACAACCTGGAAAACGGGTTTACATTTGGATTTGCATCTAAAGCCGCCATCAGCTTTTGATTACAGCATGATTGCAACTTGTACGACAGCTTGATGACTACTTGAAACATCTTGTTTGGTGGTGAGCAGGGCCCGGGGGGCGAAAGTCCCCCGGGATTTTTTTTGCCTTAAAACATTCTAGACAAGCTTTGGGATCTTTGTAAGATCAGGATTCCAGGAGGCTATCTATGAAAACTTTCGCTCTATCGGCGGTCTTTCTATGGGTTTCAGGTTTCACTTCTTCCGCTCAGGCTTGGACGGAAGTGGCCTATGAAACAATCTTTGCCGACTATCCTGTGTATCAGCAGATCGTTCTGCGTAAAAGCAAGGTCGAATATCAAGAAATCATGGTTCAAGTGATGAATCCAGGTGGCGCCCGCATTCAAAGGGCTGAAGTCATCACAGAAAACGGGTGGTCACTGCCAGCTTGGCGTTTGGAAGGCGATTACCGCTTCGGAATGCAGCAAACCGATATGTTCCAAAAATCCAAGGTTCGCTACGTTAGAATGTACCTGTCCACTCTGCGTCCCCGAGAGCCGGTTCGCCTGCGCGTGATGATGCGCTAAAAAGAAAAAAGGGCCCGTCGTGGGCCCTTCGGAGGATCAAATCTACTTTTCATTCGTACAAATTACTGACGACCGCGGATCTGTTGTCTCATTTGCAGAGCTTCCGCTGTCGCTTCGCGAGGTGTTCCGAAGGAAACTCCGCCACCGCTTGTAGTCAGTGGTGCCGAGAGTGTCGCTCCAGTTCTGGTGGATACCGGATTGGTTCCTGCTGGAACAGTTGTTGTCCCTTGTTGAGGAATCACACCGATCTGGGAGTTCTGTACAGGGGTCACTCCTGGAATGACACCGATATTAGCACCGCGACCTGGATTCTGCATTCGGGCACTGAGGTCAATGCTTGGCACGGTCACTTGAGTTGCTGGTGTTGTGCCCCAGTGGATGTTGGCAGCTTCGATATTTAGACGTGACAATAATTCGCGATAAGCTTTTGCATTAGCATCACTGATATTACCAATGAACTGTCCTGCGGAGATGGCCTCGTTGTTGGCTGTTGTGAAAGAGTTTGCAAGGGATGAAGCGCCAATTTGGATTTTATCTTTTTCAACGATTAGTGCCGCGGTCTCATTAGGATCCTTTGAGGCCTTGATTCTATTCACGATGTCCTGATGCAGAGAAGCTTCGTATTTTAGGATCTCTGACTGGGCGATAAATACTTTTTGGCGGATTGTTTCATGCGATGCTGGCATATTCGAAATGAACTTTTCATAGCTGCTTAGGATTTCAGCAAGCTTGCTTTGGCCTTCGGCAACCAATTCTCTGTTTTCAAACGTGTTGAACGCTGGGTTGTTCAGATTTGCTGCATGCGCAGCAAAGTACGCTGCATTTCTTCCCTGAGACAAAGAGCGCAACAACGATGGTTGAACTTCCTTGGTAAAGAACTGATTTGCTTCTTGGGTTGTAATTTTTTTGTTACTTTCAAGCAGATCCGGAAGTCTTTCGGCATAGCAATCGGTCTTCTCTATATCAGAGTCAGAGTTCTTACATGCCTGACGGATGCCAGCGAAATAGTCGACTTTCTTTTTCTCGGCGACTTCTTCGGTGGCCTCAACTGCATCCTCCTCCACTTCTTCTTTCTTTACGACCTTCTTTTTGGAAGCGGCGGATTCTTTGGCAAGTTGCTTCATCAATTCTACATTTAGAGAATCGATGTCGGATTTGTTCTTAACACTCAAAGTAATAGTGTCATATCCGCATTTGTCTGTGCAGATTTTGCCTTCAGTTGTCTTCTTTGGAACCAAGGCCAGGACTTCCTCATCCCCATTATCAATGTATTTAACGGGCATAACACCGTCAGCAGTGTACACCTTGCTTTCCATCAGATCACCGCTTGTGGAAGCGAAGTCTGCGGAAGCAATCCCATCAGAGTGAGAGTTGAAAGATACATTAACACCTAAAACAGCCAGTAAGGCCGTTGTCAGAACCCATTTCTTTTGTGGGTATGTGAATTTCATAAGTCCTCCTGTGTGAAGGGAACATCCAGTCCCTTTTATCTACTCAGATGTAAAGCGAAGGCCGGGCCAAAAGGGGGTGTCTGTGCCACAGGTTCTAAGCGCATGAAATACCTAAGGGTTCTCATGTTGAGAAAGCACATGGGCCCGAAGACGACTGTAAAACTTGTGGTGTCCCAGCCTGAGAACCACAAAAAACCGCGCATTTTCATATAGTTAAAACAGTAAGGGCTGACTTTGTGACGGCCCTTGAAAAGCGCCCCTTTCGGTCACTTTTTGCAAGGTAAAGGGCCTTCTCCTTGCTAAATAGAGCCATTTCCTTCATAAAACAGCCATGAAGTTTCATTTCCCGCGAAGCCCGCGCCCAGAATCTATTGCAGAATCCGATTGGAATAATTGGACCTGGCAGCTTCGTCATTCACTTAAAACGCAGGATGACTTTGCGGCTCACTTCGATTTGAACGAAGATGAAAAAGCGGCGTTTGTCGGTGGGAAAGAACTCTTCAATGTTCGAACGACGCCTTATTATGCAAGCCTTGCCAAGCAAGGTCCCGACGGGCAATCGTTGCGCCAGATTTTGATGCCACATCGATTTGAAATCGAAGAAGGCGATCAGCAGATGCTGGATCCTTTGGGCGAGCGTGTGAATAAAGCAGCACCGCGTTTGATCCATCGCTATTCTGACCGCGTTCTGTTTTTGATCACGGATATTTGCAGTGTCTATTGTCGTTTCTGCACGCGAAAACACTTCACAGGACAAGAGCAGGCTTTTATCCGTAATGAAGAATACGAGCAGGCCCTGGCGTATATTCGCTCGCACACAGGATTGCGCGAGGTGATTCTGTCAGGCGGCGATCCGCTGACCGTCAGCGACAAGCAGCTGGATCGCGTTTTGACAGATCTGCGTGCGATTGAACATGTCGAGATCATCCGTATCGGTTCGCGTATGCCTGTGGTGTGCCCAATGCGTATTACTGACGATCTGGTGCAAATCATGAAGAAGCATAAGCCTGTCTTCCTGATGTCCCACTTCAATCATCCGGCAGAACTCACGGCAGAAGCGGTCGAGGCTCTGGAAAGGCTTGTGGATAACGGAATTCCGGTAATGAATCAGATGGTTCTGCTTAATGGAATCAACAATCATCCGGCGCTGGTGCAGGCTTTAAACCGTCGCTTGTTATATCTGCGCGTGAAGCCGTATTACATGTTCCAGTGTGACCCGTCACAAGGCACAGATCATTTGCGAACTTCTGTGGAAGATTCATTGGAAATTCAAAAAGAGCTGTGGGGGCATTTGTCAGGTCTGGCGATGCCGAATCTGTCTTTGGATATTCCCAACGGCGGTGGCAAAACTTACCTTGTTCCGAACTTTGAGGTTGGCCAGGAGGGTCGAACTCGCCATTATGTCGGCTGGGACGGCGTCAAAGCCGAGTACATCAGCCCTGCTCCGGAAAGAATCCGCAAGCCCGATGCTTCTTTGTACGAAGCCGAATGGGCGCACTTGAAAAACAGTAAATCCGGTCCTTCTTAAAAAAGAAAACTCTTTTCCTACGCCCAACAGTCTTCTCGGTCTGAGACAACGGAGATGTATTCTTCCGGGAAAGAAAACAAGTTCTCGTAGAACAATCAGCCCTTCGCAGAGGTCGTGTCTTGTTAACGACCGGTAAAATTCGTTCCATAGTCTCGTGAAGTACTTAGCTGAACTCCCGAAAAGTTTTGTAAGGAACAAGTCGTCAACTCGGATGTTGGCGATGAACTGTACAGGGAGGCCGTGGCTATGATGATGACAGACTGATGGGGAAGTAAGAAATGGGAATGAGAGTAACAACCAACATTGCGGCACTCAACGCACAAAGAAATCTGGTGGGCGCGCAAAGAGTCGTTAATGACTCAATGGCCAAGCTCGCCTCCGGAAGTCGCATCAACAAAGCAGCAGATGATGCTGCAGGCTTGGCAATTTCCGAGGGCTTAAAGGCGCAGATCCGTTCCGCAGCTCAGGCACAGCGTAATGCAAACGATGGTATTTCCATGATTCAAACGGCCGAAGGTGGTTTGAACGAAGTGGGGAACATCATTGTTCGCTTGCGTGAACTGGGTATTCAGGCGGCTTCTGATACGGTCGGTGAAACTGAACGTGGCATGCTCAACAAAGAAGTGCAGCAGTTGACCAGCGAGATGCAAAGAATCGCCAAGTCCACGACTTGGGGGACGACGAAGCTTTTGGATGGCTCTGCGCCGAACTTCGATTTCCAGGTGGGAATTGGCAACGATCCGTTTGCAGATCGAATTTCTTTTGAAGCAGGTAAGCACGCAGCTACTTTGGATGCCCTGGGATTGGACGGTTTGGACTTCTCTACAAAAGAGGGAGCTCAAACAGCCTTGAAGAGATTGGATGATGCGCAGACAAATGTCAGTGGCACCCGAGCGTATTTGGGAGCTTTGCAGAATCGTCTGACATCCACAGCAGACAACTTGGGTGTGACGCAGGAAAACCTGTCCGCTGCCAACAGCCGTATCCGTGATACTGACGTAGCGGCCGCTTCCAGCGAGATGGTTAGAAATAATATTTTATTGCAGGCAGGAACTTCGGTTCTGTCGCAAGCAAATCAGGCAAATCAATTGGCACTCAAGCTGATTGGCTAGCCGAAACTCCGTTAATGAAAAGGGGGATCTCGTTTGAGATCCCCCTTTTTTTTATGCTGCTTTATGTCCTTCGATCAGATCGCGCAAATCTGTGATTAATCGGTCCACTGCCTCGGTCTTCTCGTTGAGGTCCCGAGCAATCTGGGACACCTGCTCAGAGGCTTTGGTGTTGTCCTGAGAGGTGGAATCAAGGCTGAGCAAAGCATCACTGACCTGTCGAATGCCCACTCTTTGTTCTTCGCTGGTGGAGGCGATATTCTGATTGTAGGACGATACTTGTTCGATGCTCTTTTGAATGGTCGTTAAGACATTCTGGCTTTGTTCGGCCTTGGCGACGCCATCTTGGATCGAGTGGGCACTAGCCGTTATGAGTTCTGAGATTTCTTTGGCCGAAACAGAGCTTCTTTGCGCCAGGGTTCGTACAGCGTCCGCGACAACAGCAAAGCCTCGGCCAGCTTCTCCTGCGCGTGCGGCTTCTACAGCAGCATTCAGTGCCAGTAGGTTTGTTTGAAAGGCGATGTCTTCGATGATATTGATGATCTCCTGCATTTTGCGTGAGCTGGAGTTTATTTCATTCATCGATTGCATCAGTTGGTGAACTGTTTTCGAACCATCTGCTGCAGAAGTCATGGATTGTTCCGAAGCCTGCTTGGCGTGAAGGGCGTTTTCGTTGCTGATTCTGACAATGGACTCAATTTGTGTGATGGAGGCTGTGCTTGCTTCCAGCATTGAGGCCGCTTTGTTGGCTCCATCATGGACGGTTGAGCTTGCGTCAGAAAGGTTGCTTGCAGCGCGGTGGACTTCCGTGGAATTCAAAGCCAAAGCATCACAGATATTTTTGACCCTTCTTGCGATAGAGATCGAAGCCAGGAATGAAACAATTCCCGCAAGTGCGATAGCAACAAGAGAGAAAATACTGACCCATGATCGGGCATTCGCTTCGGCATTCTGAGCATTACCAGCTGAGCTGTCAGCATAGTCCACCTGATATTTTGTTTCTACCAGCAGGGGTTTGTAGATGGCTGCGGCCTTGACTTCGCAGATATCGCGGATCAAGGTGACAATCCGGTCCTCATTGTTTTTATAGTCCTTTGCCAGAGTCAGGACCTCGGTTCCAAACTCCTTGAACTCCTGCCAGCTTTTAAGGAACTCCTGAAAACTTTTTCGATTCTTAGATTGGCGGTCAATCTGAGTGTAGGCTTCTATGTGCTTTTCGAAAGAAGTGATTTGCATTTTGGATTGTTCAATATAGTGGTCTACATCCTCCTGTGAATTTCCTGCCAGGCCTATGCTGCGAACATGGATGCGGAGTTCACGGATGGTGGATCTTAAGTCGGCGAGCTCTTTCAAAGAGGGCAGGTTGTCTTGGGCGACAACTTTGTATTCGGCACTGACTTTGTGAAGGAAGTAGAATCCGATTGCGCCGCTACTTGCCGAAAGCAAAGCCACAAACAGGCCCATTGATGTTAACTTTGCTTTTAAACTCCACGACTTGATCATCACATTCCCTTGAAGATGTTAAAATAACTTAACATCGCATCGGGTGATTGCCCTAGGGACATGAGCTAATACTTGACGGCATTTTGAATGCGTTGGCGAACTGGACGAATTCTCCTCTTACAGAATTGTTCGGCCAGCTATCTTCCAGATGATCGTGAAGCTTCCTCGGAGAGATCTTCGGGGGACGAATAACATTTGTGAGGTAAAAAAAAGCCCGGGGGTGCCGGGCTTTCGCGAACGTGATTGTATCTTGCAATTAGAAATTGAAAGAGTACACAACCGAAGTGAAGGCTGTGCTAGAGAATGTGTCGCTGTCAAACCAGTTCCACGCTTCGAAGCGCTCAAGACCTAAAGCGCCAGCGCCGTTGGGAAGTTTCAACTGGCCACCATAACGGAAGCTTGGGCCCACAACAGTTTTATCATCCATGCCATCCATCTTGATCATGGAAATACCAAAACCTGGCGCCAGATAAGCGGTGGCATTGGAGGCTTCAACAAGTCTCAACATAGAGTGAGCACCGAAAGTAAGAACCTGAGGAACGTTGGCATCTTTCTTTTCAGTTTGCAGGAAGATGTAAGCGCCCAAGGCACCCTGATCGTTGTCGAATTCCATTCTGCCGCCGATGTTCAAAGCGGAGCTGGACATACCCAGGTTGATGCTTGCTGTTTTACCGGAATAGGCAGCCACGTTTCTAGCTGCAAAGGACATGGAAGAAGACAATAGGCACAAAGCCACGATTAGTTTTTTCATTTAAGACTCCTTTAGTTTGTACGCCAAAGAAGTCTGTCATGATTCATTTTTTTGGCAAGCCAAAACGCGCTTAGACGCGCTCCAGTCGGGCATATTTAACGACAAACTTTTTCACCGTATTGTCCGTGAACATGACACTGACCTTGAAGTTCTCGCCAGTGCCTTCCGTTGCGTAGACAGTGCCCACCCCAAAGGTGGGGTGTCGGACGCGCATGCCTTTTGAAAACGGGGCGCCGCCAGAACTGTCCCCATCGTAGTCCGGGAAGTCCTGCACATCATCATAGCTTTGACTGCGGGCTTTGTTGCGCTCAAAGCCTCCGCCGCCGGTGTTGCCCCACTTGCCAGCGCCGCCGCCAAAGTCTGAATCGTAAGAACTGGAGCCATAGCGGGATACGAAGCGGGGAGCTTCGGCCGATGTTTTGAAATCGATCAAATTCTGCGGGATCTCTTTGATGAACCGGGATGGCGGATTGAACTGTTCCTGCCCCCAAACCCGGCGCATTTTTGCGTAGGTCAGCCAGAGCTTCTGGCGAGCGCGGGTCATGCCCACGTATGCCAAGCGGCGTTCTTCCTCGACGTCCTCTTCACTGTCGCTTTCAGCGCTGCGAGCACTCGGGAACAGATTCTCTTCCATTCCAACGACAAAGACATAAGGGTACTCCAGGCCTTTGGAGATATGCAAAGTCATCATTGTGACCGAGTTCTGTTCCTGATCCAAAGAATCCACATCGTTCACCAGGGCCATCTCTTCAAGGAAGCTTGTCAAAGTGGATTCTTCACCGCGCTCTTTGACGAATTGAGCAATAGCATTATCCAACTCTTCCAAGTTTTCGATCCGCGCTTGCGCTTCCGGGGATTCGTCTTTTTTCAGGGCCGCCAGATATTCGGTGCGATCCAGAACGATATGATAGAAGTCCACCAACTTGAAGTCCTTGGCGTTCGCTTGAAGCTCGGTCATCAGCTCCAGGAAACGACGAATCTTGCCGGTCGTTCCCGCATTGAACAGGCGTTCATCGCAGGCTTTAAAGGCCGCTTCGAACATGCTTAGGTTTTTATGGGCTGCGTACTCTTCAATCTTTTCGATCGTGGTCTTGCCGATACCACGTGCCGGGACGTTGATAATACGTTTCAAGGCAATATCGTCCGCCGGATTGATGGACAGCTTCATGTAAGAAAGCATGTCTTTGATTTCCATACGCTCATAGAAGCGCACGCCACCGACCAGGCGATACGGAATCCCCATGGTGCGAAGTTGTTCTTCCAGCACGCGCGACTGCGCATTGGTGCGATAGAAGATCGCATAGTCGTTATAGGACCCTTCGCCTTCATTCATCATGGACTGGATGGTCTTTGCAACAAAGCGTCCTTCTTCGTATTCGTTCTTTTCTTCGCGAACGTGAATCAAGTCACCGGCATCGTTGGAGGTGAAAAGAGTTTTATCTTTTCGTTGAGAGTTGTTTTTGATAACCGCCGTGGCGCCATTGACGATATTCGCAGAGGAACGATAGTTTTCCTCCAGCTTCACCACCTTGGCATCGCGGAAGTCTTTCTCAAAATCCAGGATGTTTTTAATATCCGCCCCACGCCAGCTGTAGATCGACTGATCCTCGTCACCAACCACGCAAAGATTTCGATGGGCAGAAGCCAGCATTTGCACCAGCAGGTACTGGATGTGATTGGTGTCCTGATACTCGTCGACCATGATGTAGCGGAACTTCTTCTGATACATCTGCAAAACATCCGGATACATGCGGAAAAGATCGTAAGTCTTCAGCAGCAAATCATCGAAGTCCAAACTGTTGGCCTTCTTCATTTCGTTTTCGTAGGCCTTGTACACCTGCACGGTCTTTTGATCCATCAGGCGCTTGGAGGACTTCTCAAGCCCGTCCGGAGAAAGTCCCATCATTTTCGCACTGCTGATGCGGCTTTGAAAGCTCTTCGCCGGATACATCTTGTCGTTGATGTCCAGAGCCGTCATGACCTTCTTGATCTGACTGAGCTGATCGGAAGAATCATAGATCCCGAAGAAGGGTTTGTAGTCGAGCAAAGTGATGTGTTGGCGCAGGACACGCACGCAGAAGCTGTGGAAAGTGCTGATCCAAAGCTGGGAATGAATCATGGCGCCCATGTCAGACAGGATCTTGTAAATACGGTGCTCCATCTCTTTGGCGGCCTTGTTTGTGAAGGTCACGCAAAGGATCTCGTCCGGGGCGGCCACCCCTTGACCGATGATATTGGCCATACGGTGAGTCAGAACGCGGGTCTTGCCAGAACCAGCACCGGCAAGAATCAGCAAAGGGCCTTCCAGGGTTTCAACGGCATCCTTCTGGGCGGGGTTCAGATTTTTGGTAACAAAATCAAGTACATCCATGGCGGCTTCCTTCACCTGCGTTCTCGGGGCTGTCAAACTTGTAGTGAGACTGACAAAGTTTGTCTATCTCTAAGTTTTTATTGAGGTTTTGGAGTTTTTTCACTATAACTATAACGCAATAAGTCAAGTGAGCGAGAGAACCCTCCCGTTTATAGAGCTTAGAGAGGACTTTGTGAAGCGCGTTTTTAGCCGGATCACCGCAACAATTTTAGCTGTCGGGACTTTAAGTGCCTGCGCTCCTCAGTCGGAAACGGCCGAGGAAAAAGGCACGGTCCGTGTTCTGGCTCCACAGTCGGATTCCCAATCAGGATATGCGCTAAAGACGGTGGATTTGTTAGGGATCAGTGATCTGCAAACCGTGTCCGGTAAATTTGTGCGCTTCTTTATGAGCCCTCGAATCGTGAAAGGCAAACTCACGGGCCGCCCGGCCGTCAGCCGTTTTATCAAAAACCCAGAGGGCGAGTTTATTCCGGCAAATGAGATGACCCAGCAGTTGGTGGCAATCTATGCCCACACTCAGCGACTGGCTCAGTTGGATGATGAGCTGGGGGCTGGTGGCATCAATAGCTGGCCGCGTGACGTGGGTGTCGGTGTTCGCGTCAAGGGTGGGCAGAACAACAATGCCTATTATGACGGTGACACGGATTCCATGCTGGTGGTGCCATACAATCAAGCGGGTCTGCCGATTGCGATCAATGGCGGAATTCTGGCTCACGAACACTTCCACTCCCTGTTCTACAAAGTGGTTATCAAAGACACAGCTGAAACCAAAGCCACTGCGCACACTCTTGAGAACTTCATTGGAACAACGTCGATTGTGGCCGAAGATCTGACTGCCAGAGGCCGGCTGAAGCCTTCTGACATTGAAGGGGCTGATCTGGAAGAGGCTTCTTTGCAAAAATACTATCGCCAAGCAATGCTGCGCGGTCTGAACGAAGGCCTGGCGGATTACTGGGGTTGGATGTACACCGGAAATCCGGACTTCATCGCACAGTCATTGCCGAAAGAAAAAATGAATCGTTCCATGAATGTGGATGGAGTCTTTGCGACTTACGAACTGCCAAGTGCAACCACAATTAAAAACAGCATTCAGGTGTTCTATAAAGCCGGTGATACCAAGAAATTTGAAAGTTATGTGACTGGCTATGCATATGTTATCGGGACGCAGTTTTCCCGCATGTTGAAAGGTTTTACGGAAGTTTCAGCCAAGGAACGCGGACTGGAATCATTAGCAGCCCGCAAGGACGTGGCGAAAGTGATTCTGCGCACGTTGAGCACTTTAAAGACTGAACTGGTTGAAGGTGAAGCTCCCTACTATCCTGCTGAAAAGTATGTCATGAGCTTTGCCAAGGAACTTCCGGAAATGAAGCAGGCAGAATGTGAATTCCTGGCTGGTGTTATGAATGATTCCACCGATGAGGCCAACACAAGATATTCCTGCAAGAAGAACGCGTCGGGCTTGAGCATTGAATCCAACACCATCAGCTCTCAGGAAGTTGTGGAATGAGAATTCTTATCGTACTACTTATTCTGGCGATATCAGGAGGGGCTGGGGCTCAGGAATCCCGCATGAAGATCAAAGCTGAAGACACCGTGTCTTTGCTGGCTCTGTATCCCCTGACCTATGAAATGCGCTATGAGCGGGGTAATTCCCAGGATCTTGAAAGCCGTCAGCCTGTTAACTTCGGATTGGGCTATCACCGCAGTCGTTACAGTGTGCTTTTTGAATACAGTCATTTTTCTAATGAGACCGGCAACAGCACCTCGTCCATTGAACGAAAGCATAAGGACTTGTTGATGTGGGGTCGTTACAATCTGGTTTCCGGAGCCGAAGAGCACATGCGAGGCATTGTGTATCTGGGGGCGGGGCTGGGGGGCTATGAAGAGGAAGTGATTACGACTTTCATGGGCTCTTCCCGCAGCGACAAGACTGCAATGAAAGTGATGGGCGGAGCAAGTGCTGGCCTTGAGATGTTTATGACCGGCCGCTATGGTGGCGTCTCGGCGGCTCTTGAGACTCGGGCTTTGATGGGCCCTGATTTTGATCCCAATCCAGTCTTCGGCGTTATTCTGCGCCTGGGTTTGGTTCTGCCTTTATAAAATAAAAAAGCCCCGCTTGTGGCGAGGCTTCTTTAAGGAATTTTAAAAGCGGTACTTCTAAAAACTATTCAGTGATTTTCTGAACAATTGCAGAGCCAACTTTGGCTTTCGTCACAAGCTCTGTGCGGTAAGCCTGAGCTTCTTTTTGTGTGGCGAACTGGCCAACACTGACGCGGAACCAGGTTTTGCCTTTGATGTTCGCAGGAACGTAGAAGGCGCTGTAGCCTTTGTTTTTAAGGTCAGAAGCCATTTTCTGTGCTTCTCCTTCATCCGCGTAAGAAGCCACTTGCACAGTGAATTTGCCCACTGCGAACTGAGCGACATCTTTCGGCAAAGAGGATGGCAGACGGTCTTCTTTGGCAGCCACTTTTTTATCTACAGCTTCCAAAGAGGCCGGGGACTTGCCTGCTGCCACAGTTTTTGCCGCTTCAGATGGCTCGTGGTTCTGAGTCACAGGTGTCTTGTCGGCTTTGATAGGCATTGGTTTGTGCGGATCTTTTGGTTCTACTTTTGTTTCAGTTTTGCTTTCAGCCACTTCAGCGTGGTGACCTTCAGTTGCAGGGGCTGTGGCTTCGCCAGCAGCGACCGGCGTGGTTTCGTCAGCCACAAATTCTTCAGCCAGTTTGGCAATTTCTTCATCTGTCATTGCGCCCACTTTGCCTTCAGAGGTCGGCTCAGAAGAAGGAACAGATGCAACTTCGCGTTCAGTGTGAGAAGACTTTTGCGGCTCCAAAGCAGATAGAGCGTGTTGGTTGTCACTATACTTTTTGCCGGCAAAAATACCGATGGAGAAGGACAACAAAGAGATAGAGAAAACTAATGTTAGTTTTACCACGACATCCATTTTAGAACCCATTTTTTCAATCCTCATAATTTTTAAACCCGCTTGAATGCTTAAGTTTCGGGCCCTTCCTTTGGCCCTTCAAACATGGTAGCGTTAATCCGCTAAACTGGTCAATCATCCAAGGGTCTGGCCCAAAGGGGAAAGCGTGGAAAACAGCGTAAAATCAAGGGATTGGAAGCAGGTCTTAGGTCAAGCTATCAAGGCTGTCAGTCTAGGGCGGGAAGTGCTTCTCAATTATTTCGGTAACTTAGAGCACGTGGAAGAAAAGTTCCAGGCGGGTCTTGTCAGTGAAGCCGATAAAGAATCAGAAAGAGTCATCGCAGAGCATCTTAGGAAAAATTTTCCTGAAATTGAATTTTTGGGCGAGGAAACCTTTGCCGCTTCTCATGGAACCGGGACCAATGTCGCGTGGAGCAAGGCCGGCCCCAACGGGCGCTGGATCCTCGATCCGCTGGATGGAACCACGAACTATGTTCATCGCTTTCCGATTTTCTGCATCAGTCTAGGGCTGGAAATTGACGGTCAGATTCAGTTGGCTGTGATTGATGTGCCTATTCTAAAGGAAACTTACACGGCGATTCGTGGCCACGGAGCCTTCGTCAACGGGCGCCGTTTAAGTGTCAGCAAAAACACGGAACTCAAAAAAGGTCTGCTGGCGACGGGTTTTGTGTCAGAGCATGAGCATGTGATCTCAGAGCAGTTGCGCATCTTCGATGAGATGGTCCGCAAATGCCGAGGTGTGCGTCGTCCTGGGGCTGCCGCCTATGATCTTGCGCAAGTGGCTCGGGGTGTGTTTGATGGCTACTGGGAACGAAATATCCAGCCGTGGGATGCGGCTGCGGGAATTCTGCTGGTGGAAGAAGCCGGTGGTGTTGTGCAGACTTATCGCGGAGACAAGTACACGCCTTATAAGAATTCGATAGTGGCAGGCAATGCGGCGATGGTGGCAGAGATACAAAAGGTGCTGGTGCCCCATTTGAGCGAAGGCACCAACTAGAAAGATCGACGGTTACTTTGGATTTGTGCCAACGACCAGTCGGCCGCTTTGTGATTCATCCAGCAAAGTGGAGTGGTAGTGGAAAATCACACTGCCTTTTTGCAGGTAAGGAATCAGTTTGTCAGCCATGGAAAGGGAGAGTGCTGGGCAACCCCAGCTAAGCCCCAGGCGGCCGAAAGGCTGACCGGTCTTTGGATTTTTCATATTTATAAAGTCCTCGCCCACATACCAGGCTCCGTGGACAACGATGTCACGGTTATAAGCCTGATCATTGGATTTTTGCAGACCATACATGCGCAAGGTCTTGCCGTAAGAGCCTGTGTAGATCTCTCCCGTCAGGTAGAAACCCAGAGAGGTCTGGCGGGAATCTTTGGTGTTACTAAATTTATAAGCGTAGTTGCCCTCACCACTGCCGATGCCGTGAGAGGCATAATATTTCTGCACATCCCCGGTGCGCATATTTATGAAGTAAAAACGACGTTGAGTGGAAGGGGCAGTATAATCCACGATAGCCACATACTGAGGGTTTTGCAGCGTGACTGTCTTGCTGCTGCGGATACGCTTGTTTTCTTCACAAGGACGGACGCTGGCCGGATCTTTTCCTTCGCAGATGTAGGTGTCCTGATTGAAGCTGCGGCCACGGTTTTCATACATGAATTTAGTCAGTCGAGAGAGCGCGTCGGCCGGAACCCCCGCACTGAGGATCTTTTTGGTGATGGCACTACCGGAAGATTGAGCGTGGGCCGTCAGCCCCAGAGTGCAAATCAGTCCGCCTAAAACCAGATTCAAATACAATTTCATTGGGTCTCCTACTAAATAGGAACCCGTTATAGTATGGCTTGGACAGAATGAAAACTGTCAGGATTTTAGACAGGAATAAAACACAAAAAAGGGACGGAAATTCGCTCTATTGCACCTGGTGTTCGCAAAAAAAATAGGAGAGGGGTTGCCTCTCCTATTCTTCGGGTCAGTGGCTGAGTTTGTTTTTGATATCAGCTAATTTATCGCCCACTTTGTCGCCCCATTTTTCCATGAAGCCTTTGACGGTTGAGTCATCAATGCCGACAGTGCTCATGACCTGATGAACACGCTTGTCCGCTTCGTCCCGGGGAATGCCGGTTTTAGCGGAAACCAAGGACACCAGCTCGTCGGGGTTCTTTAAGGCTTTTCGAATTTCCTCATCGGTCAGATTAAGACCTGCGAACTTCTGTTTCAAAGCGCTGGAGAAAGCTCCGAATTTATTTTCGAAGGATTGCTTGTCCATAGATGCTCCTTCCTCGACCTGGGTCGGGATGTGCTAGTGAGACAACTTACTTTTTATTTTGTCGATTTTTTCATTCACTTTGTCGCTGGCTTTATCTGCACCGCTGGTAAATTTTCTATCCAGGCCCGACATGAAGTCTTTGACCTGACGGGAGGCTTCCTCTTTGGACAGGCCGATCTTTTGTTGAACCAGTCCGCTTAATGCTTCCAAATTGCCTTTTGTTTTTTGGATGTCATCATCGGTGAGGGCGCCCCATTTTTTGCGAATCTCGCCAGAGATCTCTTTAATTTTTCCCTGGAATATGTCTTTGTTCATAAGTACCTCCTTGAGTGGATTCGGCTATCTTTAGGAGGCTCCCGTTTGGTCAAATAGTCAAATTTCTGCGCCAAAACTTTGACTACTGTCATAGAATTACTACCCGGCAAACATTCACTACAGGGGCAAATTTTGCCTGAAATCAAATGTGTTGGACCGCAGTCTTCCTGACAGGACTTGGGTCCTGTTGGCATCTCTGTTGCTTTCAATCTTGATAGGACCACTATGTGGTCATTCATCATGGAGGATGAAGTGGCTGAAGAAAAAGCGGCAGCATCGGAAGCAGTGTCAGCTCCGAGCGGGGGATCTGGACAAAAGCCTATACTACTTATTGCCCTGGCGGTCATTAATATGCTCGTCGTTGCCGGCGTGGGTTTCATGCTTTATTCAAACCGAAAGAAAGAGGCGGCAGAGCCCAAGATCGAACACGTCATTAAAGGTGAGGCGGAAGCTCAACACAAAGAAGCGACCGAAGAGAAGGAAGTCATCGGCAAGGTGGTTCCTTTGGAAACCTTTATCGTTAATCTGGCTGGTTCTAAAGGCCGTCAGGTGGCCAAGGTGAACATGGAGCTGGAAGTGACCGGCAGCCATGCCATGGAGGAACTGGAAAAGCGCAAGGCCCAGATCCGCGATATCATTATTATTATCCTTTCCAGCAAGACTTACGCGGAAGTTTCGTCCCGCGAAGGCAAAGACAGCTTAAGAAGTGAAATCAAGGACACCATTAACTCTTTCCTGGTCCAGGGGAAGATTTCAAACGTGTTCTTCACAGAGTTTATCTATAACTAAGGCAGGACTATGAATCAGGTTCTTTCACAAAGTGAAGTGGATGCTCTGTTAGCGGCGGTCTCCGATGGGGATGTCGCCTCTTCAGAAACATCCAAGCCCGAAGCTCAGAACGTCGGCAAGGTGGACGAGCGTAAGATCGTTTCCTACGATCTGACCAGTCAGGACCGTATTATTCGTGGCCGTCTTCCTCAATTGGAAGTTATCTACGAAAAATTCATGCGGGCCTTCCGGGTATCGTTGTCCTCGGCGCTTCGTAAGATCGCGTCTATCACACTGACCTCCACAGAGTTCTTAAAGTTTGGCGAGTTTATCAATACACTTCCCATGCCCACGTGCATGAGCGTTCTGCGTTTCGGTAATCTGCGTGGTTCTGCCTTGTTTGTTATAGAGAGCAAGCTGGCTTACGCGCTGGTGGACAGCTTCTTCGGTGGGGCGGATCGTCCTTATACAAAAATTGACGGTAAAGACTTCACCCCGATTGAGCTATCCATTGTCCAAAAGGTGGTGGGGCTGGCGATCAATGACATGGAAATGGCCTGGGCCTCCATTGAAAAGATCGGTTGTTCTTTTGTGCGTACCGAGGTGAATCCGCAGTTCGTGGGGATTGTGCCACCGACGGACGTGGTTATTGCCTCCACATTTGACGTGGAATTGGAAAATGCGACGGGCACGATTTCCATCGTGATTCCTTACGCGACCATCGAGCCGATCAAACAGAAGCTACAGACTGGTTTCCAGGTGGAAACGGACCAGACGGACAAAAAGCTTTGGACGGCGATCATTCAGGAGCAGTTGCTGGAAACAGATATGGAAATCAAAGTGAACCTGGGTGAAACCGAAATCAAGTTGCGTGATCTGATGAATCTGAAGGTGGGCGATGTGATCCCGTTGGATCAGGATGCGTCCGGTGAATTCGACGTGGCTGTCGAAGGTGTTAGAAAGTTTAAAGGTTATTACGGAATACATCATGGAACCGTGGCTGTCCAAGTGACCAGACCGGTGGAAAAGTAGGGGGATGAATGAGCGACGATACATTGGACAACCTGGCAGATCAGCTGGTGGCCGAAGCCGCAGGAATGGCTGAAGCTGGCAGTAAAAGAGCCTCCAGCGAAATGCCGACACATAAAGACAGAAACTTGAACCTGATCCTGGATATTCCTCTCAAGGTTTCCGTGGAACTAGGCCGTACCAAAATGCCGGTCAGCGAGCTTTTGAACCTGACTCAAGGCTCTGTGATTGAGCTGAGCAAATTGGCGGGTGAACCGATGGAAGTGTACGTGAACGACAAGTTGATCGCACGCGGTGAGGCCGTTGTGGTGAACGAAAAGTTCGGTGTGCGTTTGACTGATATTATTTCTCCTGCTGAGCGTGTGGAACAGCTCAGATAAGAGGTATGAAAATGCGTTGGTTGCTTTCTTTGATCCTTGTTGTGTCAGTTTCTGCCCAGGCTTCTGAAAAGACGGCAGGCGCTGTTGTTGAGGAGACGACCTTGACGGCCCCGGTGGATTCTGAATCCCAGGAGCTGTCAGCGGCGGCTACGGCGGATCCAAAAGATCTGCCAAAAGTGGACAATCGCAAAGAGTCAGAAATTCTTCTGAATCTGGAAAGTAAAAAGACAGCCTCCAACGAAGGCAGTGGTGTGTTCCGTATTCTGTTTACGTTGTCCCTGTTGGGTATTGTGGGCACCGGAGCTTACTTCTTCCTGAAAAAATACAAAATCCCGCGCGCGATGAAACATCAGACGCAGATCAAGGTTTTGCAGCAGCACTATCTGGGGCCTAAAAAAAGTCTGGCGATTGTGCGTGTGGCGGGTGAATCCATCCTGATTGGCGTGACAGATCATAATATCTCCATGATCAAGTCGCTGTCTCTTTTGGATGATGAGGTTCCGGAAGAGGCTCCACAAAGCTTCGGGAAGGTTCTGGGGCAGTCCGCTCAAGACGCGGACTTTGATGAGACCGCAGAAGAAGTGCCAGCCCCCCGCAAGCGCAGTGCCAAGGACATGGACCTGGATGAAGAGTTCGCCATCAGTGGTATTAAAGACATCGTCTCCAAACGCCTGAAAGGCATGAGGTCTCTTCAGTGATTAAGAATAAATGGGCTCTTTGGAGTCTGCTTCTTTTGCCTCTGACTATCTTTCTGGCAAGTTCGCCTGCGTTGGCGCAGGTCACATTGCCAACAATGAATCTGGGATTTAAGACCACAGACAACCCTAATGAGGTTGTGAATGCTGTGAAACTTATCATGGTCATGACGGTCCTGACCTTGGCTCCGGCCATTTTGATCATGATGACGGGCTTTACCCGTATTATCATCGTATTGTCTTTCCTCAGACAGGCGATGGGGGTTCAACAGATGCCACCCAACCAGCTTCTGGTGGGTCTGGCTTTGTTTTTGACTTTCTTTGTGATGCAGCCGGCGTTCAATGAAATGAACACCAATGGTATTCAGCCCTATATGGCCGGGAAGATCTCTCAGGATCAGGCGCTGGAAAACACATTGGCTCCGCTGCGTAAGTTTATGTTCCATCAAACTCGTGATTCGGATTTGGCGTTGTTCCTGAAGCTTTCCAAAGTGGATAAACCAAAAACCCGCGCGGATGTGCCGACGATGGTTTTGGTTCCGGCTTTTGTGGTTTCCGAGTTGAAGACGGCATTCCAGATCGGTTTTATCATCTTCCTGCCATTCTTAGTGATCGACATCGTGGCCGCCAGTGTTTTGATGGCCATGGGTATGATGATGCTTCCTCCGGTCGTCATTTCGTTGCCGTTTAAAATTATGCTCTTTGTGCTTGTGGATGGATGGGGTCTGCTTATCGGGTCCATGGTCAAGAGTTTCGGGTGAGGTGAAAAGTGACAGATGAATTGGTGATTCGACTGGGACAGGACGCGCTTCGAACAACTGCCATGTTGGCGGCACCGCTTTTGATCAGCACATTGGTTGTGGGTCTGGCCGTGAGTGTGTTCCAGGCTTTGACTCAGATCAATGAGGCGACTTTGACGTTCATTCCAAAAATGATCGTGGTGGCGGCGGTGTTTATCCTGGCCGGCCCGTGGATGATGGACGTGATGAGCACTTACACCGTGAATTTATTTGAAAATATTGCCGTGATGGTGAGGGAATAGAGTGCTGAACTGGAGTGCGTTGACGGAGGCTCAGATTCTTCTTTTTGCGTTGGTTTTACTGCGCATGATTGCCTATGTCGTGTCCTCTTCGTTTTTTGGCTCTCCGCTGGTGAATGCGCCTATTAAGGTCCTGCTTTCACTGGTTTTAGCCATGGTTATTTTTCCAGTGGTGAAGGTTGGAAATGTTGATTATGGGCTAATCTCCAATGAAATCATCGGCTTGGCCGTGCGAGAGCTGCTGGTTGGATTGACCTTGGGTTTTTTAACCCGACTGTTCTTCTTTGTGGTCAGTATGACAGGGGATCTGGTTTCCATGAGCGTGGGTTTAAGTGCCGCTCAAATTTATAACCCGATGATGGGTTCCCAAGGGGGCGTCGTCGAGCAATTCTATTCCGCCATGGCCACCCTGGTGTTCCTGGCGATCAACGGGCACCACATGCTTTTGACCGCGATTGCGCAAAGCTATGAGCTGGTTCCGGTGAGTTCTTTGGCTTTAAATATCGGGCCGTTTGCAGAAATCGCCGTTTATGGCCAAGCGGTTCTGGTGATGGCGATTAAAATGTGCGCCCCGATTCTGGTGGCAATTTTGATTGTGAATTTGGCGATGGGTATTCTGGGACGTGCCGTGCCCCAGATCAACGTCCTGGTCACAAGTATGCCAGTGACGATTATGATGGGAATGGCAGTGGTTTTCATCTGCCTTCCTTTGTTGGTTATGGAAATGAATGGAGTTGTTGAAATCACAGCTAGCAAACTGTTCGATGTGATGAAACACTTATAGGGTAAGGCTTTTAAGTTCTAGGAAGGAACGAGATGGCTGAGGATAACGGCGAAAAGTCCGAAGAAGCAACGGACGCGAGACGGGAAGAGTTTCGCAAAAAAGGGAACGTTGCACATACAAAGGAGCTGGCGTCGGCAGTAATTTTACTGGCCGCGGCCGGTGGCGTGTATGCTTTGGGTCGCTTTTTCTTTCAGAACATCTTTGAGATCTTCCAGCATTCCTTCGGGGATGACATGGTCAAGATGGTGCGAGAAGGAAACTTTGTAGAGGCTTTCAAATATTGCGGGATCAAAGCCATGATCCTTGTGGCGCCCGTTTTGCTGTTCACCGGTATTATCGGTGCGGCTTCCTCGATCGTTCAGATCGGCTTCCTTCAGGTGGAAGATGCTGTTTCTCCTAATTTTGAAAAATTGAATCCGGCGGAGGGCTTCAAACGCATCTTCAGCTTTCGTGCCGTTGTCGAGGCCCTGAAGTCCATACTGAAAATGGGCACCGTGGGTGTGATCCTCTACTTCCTTCTGCGCAGTGAAGTGAATCAGGTTCCTTACATGCTGACGTACTCCATCGAACAGATCATCGCCTACGTGGGTGTTGTCGTGGTGAAGCTGCTTGGTGGTGTTGGTGGTGTGATGCTGGTGATTGCTGGCGCGGATTACTTCTATCAGCGCTATGATCTTGAAAAGAAAATGATGATGACCAAGCAAGAGGTCAAAGAAGAACACAAGCAGCGTGAGGGTGATCCGCTGATCAAATCCCGCATCCGCCGAATCCAGCGTGAAATGGCGAGTAAGCGCATGATGTCGGAAATTCCCAAGGCCGATGTGGTCATCACCAATCCTACGCACATCGCGGTGGTTCTGAAATACACCGACAATCTGCCGGCACCACAGATCGTGGCCATGGGGGCGGATCATGTTGCGGAAAAAATCAAAGAAGTGGCGCGCGAGCACAATGTGCCGATCGTGGAAAACAAGCCACTGGCGCGCACGATCTTTAAGACCTTGAAAATTGGACAAGTTATTCCCCGGGAGCTTTTTGTGGCTGTGGCCGAAGTGCTTTCGTACGTTTACCGTTTGCGTAGGAAGAAAAGATAATGGATCAGTTGTTTCAGTTTCTAAAACGATTCGATAAGATCACGAAGAATACGGATCTTTTCATTGCTGTGGGTCTGTTGGCAGTCCTTGCGGTGATGATCATTCCGCTGCCTCCGATGATGCTGGACTTGTCTTTGACCTTCTCTTTGGCTATCAGCATTTTGATCCTGTTGGTCAGTATTTACACTGACAGAGCTTTGGATTTCACATCTTTCCCGTCGTTGCTTTTGATGACGACCTTGTTCCGTCTGGCCCTGAATGTGGCCACGACGCGTTTGATTTTGACTCACGGGCATGAAGGGGAGCAGGCCGCCGGTCACGTGATCGCATCGTTTGCGAACTTTGTGGTGGGTGGAAACTATGTGATCGGTTTCGTGATGTTCTTGATCCTGATGGTCATCAACTTCATGGTTATCACCAAGGGTTCCGGGCGCGTGGCGGAAGTTGCAGCTCGCTTCACCTTGGATGCGATGCCTGGTAAACAAATGTCCATCGATGCGGAACTGAATGCAGGTCATATCACCGAAGCCGAGGCTCGTAAACGCCGTAAGCAGGTCGAAGGCGAAGCGGACTTCTACGGCGCAATGGATGGTGCCTCCAAGTTCGTTCGCGGTGATGCTATTGCCGGTATCATCATCACCATGATCAATATCATTGGTGGTTTGGCGATCGGAGTCATTCAAAAGGGTCTTGATGTCGGAACGGCTGCGAAATACTACACAATGCTGACCATTGGTGACGGTTTGCTTTCGCAGATCCCGGCGTTGGTGATCTCGACAGCTGCCGGTATTATCGTGACTCGTACTTCCAACTCCGAAAAAGACGTTGGTGAGGAAGTCACCGGTCAGTTGTTTGTGAAACCTCGTGCGGTGATGATCTCCGGTGCGGTTTTGATCCTGATGGGTCTGGTGCCAGGTCTTCCGACCATCCCATTCTTGTTGATGGGTGGTTTGTTGTGTGGGACTGCCTGGGTTATTAAAAAGGCCCGTGCCGAACAGGCCGAAGTGGCGAAAAGACAGTCCGAAGCGGCTTTGTCAGCGCCGAAGAAAGAAAACATCGAAACGATGCTTCCGCTGGACATGGTCGAGCTGGAAGTGGGCTATGGCCTTATCAATATTGTTGAGTCCGATCAAAGCGGTGACTTGCTTGAACGTATTGTCAGCATCCGCAAGCAGTTTGCTCTGGATCTGGGAATATTGGTTCCAAGTATTCACATCCGCGACAATCTGCAACTGGCACCGGGCGAATACCGCCTGATGATCAAGGGCAATCGCGTCGGGGGCGGGACTCTTCGTCCGGAAGCTTTGCTGGCGATGGATCCGGGCAATGTGGCCGAAAGAATCGAAGGTATTCCGACAAAAGAGCCGGCATTTGGCTTGGATGCCCTTTGGATTTCGCCTGCGCGTAAAGAGGATGCGGAACTGGCTGGATACACCGTGGTGGATCTGCCGACAGTCATGGCAACTCACTTGACAGAAATCATCCGCACCCATGCGCATGAGCTTCTGGGTCGTCAAGAAGCCTCGGCGCTTATTGAAAACTTCAAGAAGTCTCATCCGAAAGTGGTGGAAGAACTGATCCCGGATCTGCTTCCATTGGGATCTGTGGTGCGTGTCCTTCAGAACCTGTTGAAGGAACAAGTGTCCATTCGTGATCTGCTGACGATCTTTGAAACACTGGCGGATGATGCTCCTCGCACGAAGGACATCGAGGTACTGACAGAGCAGGTTCGCCGCGCTCTGGCTCGTGGTATCACGGCGAAGTACACGACGGAGATGGGCAATATCCCGGTTATGACATTGCATCCTCATATTGAGGAATTGATCGCCAATTCGTTGCTGCAAACTGAGCAAGGGGTGCAGTTGGTGATGGATCCGAACACGGCACATCGTTTGATCAACGAAATTGCCCGCACGGTGGAAAACCATCCTGAAGTGGCCAGTCAGCCGATTCTGCTGACCAGCCCAACGTCACGTCGTCATTTATATAAATTAACGTCCCGCTTTATTCCTCAGTTGGTTGTGCTTTCACACAATGAATTGTCGTCGGATGCGGATGTGAACTCTGTTGCACTCGTGGAGATGAGCCATGCAGGTTAAGAAATTTGAAGCACGTACCATGAAAGAAGCTTTGGAGATGGTCAAGACCCAGCTGGGGCCTGATGCCATCATCCTGTCAGCGCGCGACAACAATAAAAGCTTCGGTCTTGTCGGAGAGGGCAGTGTGGAGATTACAGCCGCCGTTTCTGAAGAGACTTTGCAAAAAAAGAAGTTTGCTGAATCCAGATTGCGCGAACAGGATCGGGTTAAGTTCAATAACAGTTCTGCCAGACAGCAGAAAGAGCTGATCCAGAAGATGGTGGAAAAGCATGTGCAAAAGGCGGCGCCGGCTCAGGCTCAGCCCATCACGCAAAGACGATACATTGATATCGAAGATGAACATGAGTTGAATCGGCAGAACCGAGTGTCTGAAGAACGAGTGCGTTCTGCGGCACAAAGAGCGTTGAATGCCTTCCAGGAGCAGGATGAAATATTCTCTCGTGGTGGGAATGCCGTAAAAAAGACCAATCCCCAGACAAAAACAGCCGCGACGCAGGCACGGCCAGCGGCTCCGGTGGCGGTTGAAACGCCTGAAATTCAGGCCCTGAAAAATGAAATTGCCAGTCTGAAACAAGTTATCAGCCAGTTCCAGCAGATGCCTCAAACCTTTGCCGGTTCTCATCCCGGTGCAGACTATGGCATCAATTATGACCTAAGCTTTGTCTATTCCAAATTGACCGGTGCAGGAATGGCGCCCGAGATCGCGGCGGAAATCCTGACTCAGGCACAGGAAACTCTTCCGGCTCTGAAGCTGAAGAATCGATCTTTGGTCGAAGCTTGGGTGGCTCGTCATGTTCTGGATGCCACAAAGATCGCAACCAATCCAGGTCAGGGGAAGATTCATTGTTTTGTCGGCCCGGCAGGAAGCGGCAAAACCTCGGCCTTGATTAAAATGGCCAGCCACATGGTGGTTCGTGAAGGCAAAAAGATTGCCTTGTTCACGACAGACACCTTTAAGGTGGGGGCGGCCGATCAAATGAAAATTTACGCGCAGATTTTGAATGTCCCGTTCTCGGTGATTCGCACTCAGCAGGATTGGACGAATTTGATGCGTTATCTGGCAAATGTGGATTGCGTGTTGGTCGACTACACAGGTTTGAGCCTTAAGAGCAACGACGAGATTCAGATGTTGAAGAGTCTTCTGCCTCCTGCGGCACTGAACCCGAACATTCATCTGACTCTGTCCACCAATGCCAAGGACAGTGACTGCACTGAACTGGGTCGTCGTTATTCCGTTCTGGGGTATAAAGATGTGATTTTCACATCTTTGGATGAATCCACCCAGCATGGGACCATTTATAACTTTATGAAGAGATTCGATGTGCCATTGCACTCGTTCGGGATCGGGCCTCGTGTTCCAGAGGACTTCGAGTTTGCAACCAAAGAACGTTTGCTGGATCTGATTTTCCGTATCACAAAACTTAAACAACAGGACTCTGAAGCTGTATGAGCAGAATGAATTCTTTCAATATGCAGCGCACGCGCACGATCAGTATCACATCCGGCAAAGGGGGTGTGGGTAAAACCACATTGGTCGCGAACATGGCACTGACCCTGGCGCAAAAAGGCAAAAAGGTTTTGATCCTCGATGGTGACCTGGGTATGGCTAATGTGGATATTCTGTTTGGTGTTCGTCCGACAGGAAATTTGCATGACATCATCGCCGGTCGCAAAGAGATGCGCGACATCCTGATGGAAGTTTCCAAGGATGTGTTCTTGATCCCTGGCGGCAGTGGCATCGTGGAATTCAATCATCTGAATCATTTTGAAAGAAGAGCAATGGTGGAGGCGGTCAGCGCACTTCCCTTGGGCTTTGACTATTTGTTGATCGATACCGCTCCGGGAATGGCTGAAAATGTTTTGTTCCTAAACTCTGCGGCACAGACCGTGTCCGTGGTGATCACGCCAGATCCTGCCAGTTTTGCGGATGCCTATGCGTTGATCAAAGTTTTACATAAGCAATACAAGGTCAATCATTTCTCCATCATCTGCAATCAAGTGCGTGATGAACAGGAGGGGTTGGGACTGTATCAACGCTTCAATGATGTGGTTAATAAGTTCCTCTACATAGGTCTGGATTATTGGGGTTCGGTTCCCAATGATGTGGTTCTGCGTAAGGCAAACCAAATGCAGCGTCTCATTGTGAGACATGAAATCGGGGCGGAATCTTCAAAGGCTATTCGTCAAATTTGTAATCAGGTGGAGAAGTCCTGCAAACAGATTGAGTGCGTCGGTGGCATGCAGATGTTTTGGGACCAGGTCGTCGGAAGTGCGTAGGTCCGAGTTTCCAATTCTGAGAGAATTGGACTTTTAGGGCACCGACCTGTTTGATAACATAGATTTCAAGAGGGAAAAATATGGGGAAAAATGCGGCATTGTTGAAGAAATATAAGGAAGAGCCACGTAAGCTCGCTCCCACTCAGAAAGATGACCTTATACGTGAATATGCGCCGTTGATTAAATTCATCGCTCAAAAGATTGCCGTCAGACTTCCCTCTAACATCGAACTGGATGATTTGATCTCTGCGGGTGTTATCGGTTTGATGGATGCCATCGAAAAATATGACTCCACCCGTGACAATAAGTTTAAAACCTATGCTGAATTCCGTATCCGTGGAGCGATTCTGGATGAGTTGCGTGCTCAGGACTGGGTGCCTCGCTCGATTCGTGATAAAGCCAAGCTGTTAGATAAAACCATGGTTCAGTTGGAAGCGGATCTGGGACGCACACCTTCAGATGAAGAAGTGGCTAAGGCGTTGAATGTCAGCATTGACGAATTCCACGATCTGGTGAATCAGGTTCGCCCGGTCAGCTTGTTGCCTATTGATCAGGCGACGAGCTTTAGTAATACCGATAAAAAGTCCATCATGGATATTCTGGAAGGTTCCCGCACGAACAGTCCTTTCAATCAGTTGAATGTGAAGAACATCAAAGAAGTTGTGGCTCAGGCGATCGAAGAGCTGCCTGAAAGACAACGTCTGGTTCTATCTTTGTATTATTACGAGGATTTGAATCTGAAGGAAATCGGCCAGGTCTTGCGTGTGACCGAGTCCCGCGTGTCTCAGTTGCATGCACAGGCTGTCGCCCGATTGCGTGCGAAGCTGGCGGCCACTATCGGTGCCGGTGAACTGGAAATCGCGTAACATCCTTTGAAATAATTTGATTTTAAGCAAAAGCCTCCCAAGATATTTTTTCGGGAGGATTTTTTCGTTTCTGAAGCCTGTGTTAAACAACTCATGGCAGGGTCTTTGCTTTGGGAAGAGAATATAAGCAAGCAAGCTTATATCAAAGCCAAGGAGGAACTCTATGGGCACAGAAAGAACGAACCGGCCACAGCAGCCAGATTCATCCCGAGAAAGAACTCAAAGAGAAGAAAGCAGCAGACATGAAAGATCTGAGCGCTCCTCTTCCTCTGAGCGGAGTTCAAAGGAGCCTCAAAGACCACAGACAGATAGAAGTGAAAGAAGAAACCCAAGTCGCTAAGTATGGCGATGGACTTCTGGATTCCGAAAGGATCTCTTCCAGCTGAAGAGATCCTTTTTTATTTTCTGAAGCACTGTGCGGCAGCAGGGGCCCATCACCCCGGGCGAAGGGGCGAATTGTCTCCAAGCCATGATATGAAATTTTCTTCATGCTGGAAAATGGTTTTGCGGTCGTCCAAGGGACCCTTCAGAATGAGGGTAACCAGGAGGTACTTATGAAAATTCTGCCATTTCTTTTCTTAGGTCTTCTCCTCGCTTCTCCCGTTCAGGCACAAGAGGGGTCCGAAAGCGTTTACGAACACAACCATGAGATTGTCTTTGGTGACGGAGTCCAAGCTCAGGATAGGGACTACTATTTTAACTTTGGAAGAGTTCGTCTTTTTCGTGAAGTACGCGCGAACTTCTATCTACGCAACAACACCAGCATTCCCATTTATATCAATGACCTCGATTTGAACGGAAGCGACGCCTTCAGTTTTCGCGACAATTGCCCTCGCCTTCTTTTTCGGGGGCAACAATGCCGCATTCGGGTCTTTTTTGAGCCGCGCTACTTAGGTTTGCATCGTGGTGATTTGGAATTGGAACTGACTCCACAGGAAGACATTGTCCTGCATTTGCGTGGTCGCGGAGTTCTTCGTTAGCCTTCGGAGTTCTCTTCCATTTTGGCTTTGATCTTTTTCATCAGGCGGGCCTCCATCTGACGGACGGCCTCGCGGGTGATTCCATATTTTTCACCGATCTCCTGCAGAGTCAGGGGATCGTCATTCAAAATACGCTCATCCAGGATGATCTTTTCCCGGTCAGAAAGCTCCGGGCGGATCTCTTCGATCTTTTGTTTCAGGATTTCCAGTTGTTCATTGTGCGCCAGCGCTTCATCCAGGGGTTGATCGGACTGATGGCGCTGCAAGTCCCCCAGGCTTGTACCGGAGTCCTCGTCAACCGGGCGGTCCAGACTGACATCGCGGCCGGACATTCTCATGGTCATGTCGCGGACCTCGTCTTCCGGAATGCCAAGACGACTGCTGATCAGGGCTGTGTTGGGCTCAATACCCATGGCATCCAGTGCGTCTTTTTCTTTTTGCAACTGATAGAAAAGCTTGCGTTGGTTCTGAGTCGTTCCAATGCGCACCATCGAGTACTGGCGCATCAGGAATTCCTGGATATAACCGCGAATCCACCAGACGGCGTATGTTATCAAACGAGCGCCCTTGTAAGGATTGAATTCACGAACTGCATGCATCAGGCCGACATTGCCTTCCTGAATAAGATCGATCATTTTGGAGCCAAATTTGGAGTATTCAGCCGCAATTTTTACGACAAAACGCAGATTGGCTTTGACCAGTGCCTGGGCGGCTTCAGGATCCTTGCTTTCAAAATACTTCTTAGCCAAAGCCATTTCCTCTTCACGGGTCAGGACTTTATAGCGGCGTATTTCATTCAGATACATGACCAACGGATCCGCCGAGGTCAGGGCCTTGGAAGAATCCGCCAGAGCAAGGGCTTTGCTGTCTTCTTCGATCTCGGGAAGCTCTTCCTCGGGGGCAGGAACCGCGTAGGCTTTTTCAGCTTCCACCGTAGGGCGAATGTCGTCGGTTTGGACGTCTTCGACCAATTCCGCAACGACAGGCTTGGATTCCACCGTGGTCTTGACGGATTTGCGCGCAGGTGTTTTTGCAGCAGCTTTTTTAGGAGCTGCTTTTTTAACCGATGCGGTTTTACTGGAAGAGGTGGATTTTGCCTTCGTTTTCGCCATTATGAATGTTTAGCCAAGGTATTTAGCCAATTTCCTTTGCAAGGTCTCGGTGACTTTACCTTTGAAGGGAGTCAGCATCAATGGCAGATCCACTGTGACAGAGACTTTGCTCCCTGCGCCAGCTGTGGCCACGGTCATATCCGCTTTAAATTGGGATCCTTTAAGGTTGGCGCATTTGCTTCCATCGTCGAAGGAGCACTGAATTTTTGGGTCAAAGCGTCGAATGTCCTGATCGTTCGAAAGGAATTCTTTAATCTTTTTGTAAGCTTCCTCTGCGGAATGGCTGCTGGAATGATCAATAGTAAACTTAGGCATCTCTTCTCCTCGGCTGTTGAAAACGACACATCCGACGGCGTTGTCGGGGGACCTTCTTCGCTCCGACGTGCTTAGAGCGCGCTTGCGCCTCGAAGGGCCCCCTCCGCCTTGCGGCTGCATCGTTTTAAACAACCGAAACAGAGGCGGGGATGTTTCAATTCTGAAATTATAAGGGGAAATTTATTGCAAATGAAGCAGAATGCCTGGGGTCGAGGGGGCTCTCTGAAGGTTTTGTTATGGAGGATATAAGAATATGGTTTTTGACTGGGATGGCACAATATGTAAATCTGGGCCCACGAACAAGGTAGATATATGAAGTTTGTTAAAGAGCTAAAAAGAACACATTATTGCGGAAGTCTGAGCCTTTCTCAGGCAGGTCAAAAAGTTGTATTGATGGGTTGGGTGGATGTTCGACGCGACCACGGAAGTCTGGTTTTCATCGACTTGCGTGACCGTGAAGGCATTGTGCAAGTGGTTCTGGACCCAAACAAACCTGAAACATCTTCTGCAAAGAATCTTCGCGGCGAATTTGTCCTGGCCGTGGAAGGTGTGGTTCGTGCTCGCCCGGACGGCATGAAAAATGCCAAGATCAAAACAGGCGAAGTGGAAGTCGAAGCGGTTCGCTGCGAGATTCTCAATGAATCCGCTGTGCCTCCATTCCAGGTCAGCGACACCAACGTCAACGAGATGTTGCGACTGAAATATCGTTATCTTGATTTGCGATCTCCACGTCTGGCAGGGCATCTGATCACTCGTCACAAGGTGGCGCAGTTGGTTCGTCGCTTCCTTTCTGACAATGGCTTCCTGGAAGTGGAAACTCCGATTCTTTACAAGTCCACACCGGAAGGGGCGCGTGACTATCTTGTTCCGTCTCGTGTGAATCCGGGGCATTTCTATGCGCTGCCTCAGTCTCCGCAGACTTTGAAGCAGCTTTTGATGATCTCTGGCTACGACAGATACTTCCAGATCGCCCGCTGCTTCCGTGACGAAGATTTGCGCGCGGACCGTCAGCCGGAATTCTCCCAGATCGATATGGAGATGTCCTACATCGATCAGGAAGACATTATGGAGATGAATGAAAAGATGCTGCGCATGATCTGGAAAGAGATCAAAGGCATCGACGTGGGTGCCATTCCTCGCATGACCTATCAGGAAGCGATGGACAGATATGGCATCGACAAACCGGACACACGCTTTGGTGTTGAAATCAAGGATCTGAAATCCGTCGTAACGGGTTCTGGATTCAAGGTCTTTGACGATGTTCTGGCGCGCGGTGGGATTGTTCGTGGTATCGCGGCTCCAAAAGGCGGCAGTTATTCTCGCGGTCAGTTGGATAAATTGACGGATATGGCGAAACGCGCGGGCGCCAAAGGTCTTGTGTGGATCAAGTCCGAAGCCGATGGCACGTTGTCTTCTTCTGTTTCCAAGTTCTTCAGCCCTGAAAAGCTGGCTGAAATGTTCAAGACTTGTGGTGGGGAGCCAGGTGACTGTGCTTTGATCGTCGCAGACGATTTCGACACCGCTTGTGCGGCATTGTCCACTTTGCGTCTGCATTTGGGCCGAGAACTGGGGCTTATCGACAACAGCCAGTACAAGTTCCTGTGGGTTGTGGACTTCCCGCTGCTTGAGTACTCTCCGGATGAAAAACGTTGGGTGGCTCGTCACCATCCGTTTACGTCTCCGAAGGATGAGTTTGCTCAGGACCTGATCAACAACAACGAAACGGCTTACGGCAAAATGCTGGCCAAAGCTTACGACCTTGTTTGTAACGGTTATGAGATGGGCGGGGGCAGTATCCGTATCTATCGTAATGAGATTCAGCAGGGCATGTTCCGTTTGTTGGGCATGAGTGAGCAGGAAACTCAGCACAAGTTTGGATATTTCCTGGAGGCTTTGAAGTACGGAACGCCTCCTCACGGTGGTATTGCCTGGGGAATGGATCGTCTGGTGATGTTGCTTTGTGAAACGGATGCGATCCGTGAAGTGATCGCCTTCCCGAAAACGGCCAAAGCAACAGATCTGATGTCTGAATGTCCAAGCGATGTCAGTCGCGAGCAGTTGGCGGAAGTGGGAATTCGCTTAAGTCCCATGGCTGAAAAACATCTGGAAGAATCAAAAAAGGTGTAGTGAACGAAAACCCGCCGATGATAAGGCGGGTTTTTTTATTCCTGAGGTTCAACTGTGATCGCACCTTCCACGGTGCGAACTTGAATATGGCCGACGTTCTGCGGCTCTACCTGCAGGGAAGGGGATGTTTCCATGCGGTTTGAAATGATCCCTTGCACAGACTGCAGGTCCAATTCATACAAAGCATCCTTCGGAAGATGCAAGGTGACGGCGCCTTCCTGGGTTTCAATGTTAATATGGTTTTTGTAGGATTCTGGCAGGTAGATTTCGGCTTTAAGCTGAGAATCTGTCGTCTTGCTCAGTTCCTGACCATTGACGTTCATTTGAATCCAGTGACTTGCCAAGGGCTCCAGGAAGGTGACTTGCAGACGGTTCTTCTCAGTGGTTTGTAAGATGAATTTTCCCTCTTCAAAACGGGGAACTTTGCCTGAAAGACGAACTTTCAAAGTGCTGCCTTTGTGAAAGCGCACTTCCATCTCAACACGGCGTGAAGAGAGCTGAAGTTCTTCCATGCCCTGCAGAAAAAACTCCTCACTTTCTTCATGCGCTTCACCTTGCAAGAAACGGTCAGCAACCGAGTTGAAAGCATTGAATACTGTGCCCGGGTTATTAAAGACGTAACCCATTAAGAGCATCAGTCCGCCAGCAAGAATAAAGAAAAGGGCCACAGCAGCCATCAGTAGTTTCTTTAGCATGCGAAGAAACTAACACATTGAAAAGGCATTGAAAACGTAATTGAATGAAGGAGTGTCGTCGGGCTTCTGAAAATAAGGAGGAGTGTATGCAGCGTATATTGCCAGAGACAGATCTTGAACGAAAGCTGATGTCACTGGGTGCTCCTTTTATTGAAGAAAATCAAGTTCTTGATGAGCTGTTTCAAGTTTTGGGACATGACCTTGGTGAAGACCAGGAATTGTCCCCGGAAACCAAAGAACAGGTGTTGGATGAGATCGGCGAGTACTTCTTTCGTTTGGATATGAACTACGGTCCGGAGATCAAGGCTGACTGCATCGGGATCCTTGAAGAGTTTTGGAGCGTTGTGGATCGTGAGAGCTGCCAAAAAACTTTGGAAAATATCCGCACCCAAGGACATCGCACAAAGTTCAATGTCCTAAGATCAGCTCTGCCTGTGGATGGCAGCATAGATGCGGTCTCTATGGAAAAATTCCGTCAGATTTTCAATTTCGATTTGGAAGACGGGCAGGATCTGCAGATGACAGAGGCTGACTACAGCAAGCTGGCCCTGTGGGTGCAACGGACTAACAAATATCTTAAAGAACCGGGTATTCTGGCCTGGGATGTCTCCCGCTATATCCACTTGGTTCGACTCAGTTTTGTCGCAGGTTATCTGTCTGATATTCAGGCATGGTCTGAAATCTTGAAGCTGGCACCGATCGTGGAAGGGAAGTTTGAAAACTGGATGGATTTTTCCCAGAGCTTTCTGATTGGTCGCACCTTCTGGTCGGGGGCGGATGACCCCCGGGTGAAGAATATCTGCGAGAAGCTTCTGGGCCATCCGGCAAGTCCGTGGCAGTTTATTTCGTGGACTTAGGTCCAGAAATCCTTTTTTCGTCTCAAGTTTAAACGTTCGATTCCGATACGTTTCCTGTGAAGTGAAGACCAGGATGGCCTTCAAACACGCACACACGGAGGTGTGATATGGAAAAAATCAGCGGAATCCTGCCGGCTTCGGCGCGGACCAGAGCGATTGACACTTCGGCATCCCAGCCTGCGCGTCCCGGCGCTTTGGCCTTGGGGCGACCGATGGGAAAGAACTCGCTGGGAGATCGCATCACCTTAAGCAAACAAATGGAAGAGATGCGGGCGACCGGTCAACTTCCAGAGCTGGAAGCCTCTCCCGTCTATAAAAATCCAGCTGAAGTCAAAAAGCTCAAGGTGATCGAAGACCTGAATCAGAAGTTCTTCAATAATCCGAAATCCGTGGCTCGGGAAGGGGATCAGACCAAGTCTGAAGAAGCCTTCACCAAAGCCAGCGAAAATGAAGGGCTGTTCTATGTGGAAAAGGATCTCAGGGCGGAAGCCGCTCCTTTGACGCCACAGAAAGACACCACCAAAGTTGCTTAAAAATAGAAACCCGGAAGGCGCCCCTCGCTTTCCGGGTTTTTAGTTTCAGATTTCCTTTTCCAGAAGAAATCCATTTTCTTCCAATGAACAAAGGCGATAAACACCTTTGAGTCTGCGCTGGCCTGTTGGTGTGCGCTCGGCCACGATCACGTAATCCAAAGACATCTGAATCAGCCGTCGAATGGCGGTCAGACTCCATTGCGGAGCCCCCATTTGAATCAGCATTTCGAGACGGATCAGGGCCTGCGCCGCATCTTGCGCGTGCAAGGTTCCGAAACTTCCGCTGTGCCCGGTGGCCAGTGCCATCAGAAAATCTTTGGCCTCGGGCCCACGAACTTCCCCCATGACCAGACGATCCGGGCGTAAGCGCAGAGATCGACGCACCAGTTGCCCTTGTTCGACGGACGGAAGCACACCTTGCGGATCCTCGCGTGTTAAGAGTTTCAGGCTGGCGTTGTTCGGCAGCGATATTTCAGAGGTGTCTTCGATAACAACAAGACGCTCGTTGGCAGGCATCAGATTCAGAAACGAATTTAAGACCGAGGTCTTTCCAGAGCCGGTGGGACCGACCACCAGAAAGTTCTTTCTTTCCGCAATGAGACGGGCCAAAGCATCGACCTGTTCATTCGAGCACCATTGGTATTCCGCCAGGCGGGGGAAGGTCCAAGGGTTCTTCGGATGGCGTCTTAAAGTCAGATGTGGATAGCTTTGGGTGAGCTCTGCCCCCACGAGACTGAGGCGGAAGTCAGCAAAGCGCCCATCGGCGCAGGGAAACTCGGTGGTGATGTGAGCCTTGGCCGCATGACTGATCCGATCCAGGAAATTGCGGTAACTGAGATCCGAGAAAAAAATATCCTGATGGTGATGCAGTTGTCCTTGGCGTTCAAACCAAATTGCCATGGGACCGTTCACCAGGATTTCAGTGATACTTTCATCCGCTAACAAGTCCTCCAAAGGCCCCCACGAATGAAATTCGCTCAAGACACGGGCTTTGACTTTTTCTGAGGCAGTCTGCGTGTGCGTCGCCAGAAGGTTTTCCACTCTTTGGGAGCGCAGCAGATTTTCATCATCACTACTCAGCAGAAACTCATTCAAGGGGAGGCGCTGAATGTCCTCGTGAATGCGTTCATAAATTCTTTGGGCCTCCTGAATCATTGAATGCCTCCGCGATAGGTTTTCAGGTGCTGGGGGGACTCCTCTTGTTCTTCCCCTTCATGAACGATGGAGGGGCGAACAAAAATGACCAGCTCGGTGCGATTTTCCAAAAAATCATTGCTGGAAAAAAGCGCGCCCAGAATCGGCAAACGCGACAGAAAGGGCAGACCTTCATGGCCTTTGGCGTCTTCGTTTTTGATTAAGCCTGAAAGAGCAATCGTCTGGGGACGTGTCAGGTCAAAGTGGCTTGAAACCCGGTTGGTCAAAATGCCCGGAATGTCGCCCACAGCAGTGGCTTTGTCCATGGTGGAAACCTCGGTTTCAATCGACAGACTCATGCGTCCGGCAGCATCGGCCTTGGGTTTCACCCGCAGCAGAATTCCGTAGCGCTTCCAGACGATATCCTGAATTTTATAGTTCATGATTTTGATGGGGAACTCGCCACCGGCCAGGAACTCGGCTTCTTTTCCACTGCGGCACAGAATATTCGGACTGGCTAAAATCTTCCCCAAACCCTTTTGTTCCATGGCGCGCAGGTTAAATGGCAGCTCGTCCTGCGAAAAACCTCCGGCCGGCAAAAGACGGGCCGAATAAGCCTCGGGCCATTGCAGTCCATACTTCAGGGCCAGATTTTTTCTGATCTCAGCCACTGTGATTTGCACTTTGATGGTGGGGGCAACATCCAAACTGTTTTCATCGCGCAGGACCTGAACTCCATAGGGCGTCAGCAGCTTTACGTATTTCTTAAAAGCCAGATCGCTGGAGCTGATGCGAACCTCCAGCGAGGGCTCAAAGATCAAAGTTTGCGGGGGCAGTTTGGCTTTTTGAAAGAGCTGTTCGAAATAGGCCTGCGCCTCTTGTTGGCGTGCACTGGTCATTTGGGCCCGCATTTGGTATGAAAGACTTTTGTTTTTCATAAAGTCCGCCAGCTGCACCCAGTCCTGCAAGCGGTACAGATTTCCCTGAATCAGCAGGTCTCCTTCACTGAGGGCTGCTTTCAGGCCCAGGTGATTTTTGAGCTGGGTCTGCAAAGCGCTGAACGAGGATTTTTTAGAGGGGTGCAAGACCTGAACGGAATAAAGTTCCGTGCCAATCTTGATTGTGGTTTGCCCTTCCTGGCGCCCACGGATTTGCAAGTTGCGTCCCTGGCCTTCGGCAGTCAGGATGTTTCTGTCCTGAATCCAGATTCGATCCTGGGACCTTACGGACAAGGTGATCTGTTCCCCGAGGCCCAAAGTCAGTTCTGTCTGGGCCGAGGCAAAGGAAGCGCAAAAGAATGTCAAAGTGATAAGAAGTGTTTTCATACGGGGGCTGTGAAGCAACCCCCGTGCAATGATCAAGACCTAAGTTTTTGAGAAGACAGACGGCTTTCGGACAATCAGACCAGAGGCAACTCAAAGAACACCATCACTCCCTGTGCGGTGTTTTTAAACTGAAGGGTTGAGTTGTGAGATTTTAAGATCGACTGACAAATGGTCAGACCTAGCCCGGTGCCGGTGGAGTGATGCATGACATCCTCGTCGATATAGAACGGCTTCATGATCTTGTCGGAAACGGAAGAGGGAAGCTGGGGACCCATATTGGAAACAACAAAACGCAGATTAGAGCCGCTTTTCAGGCTTTCCACATGAATCTCGCTGCCGTCATTTCCAAATTTCGCCGCGTTGTGAATCAGGCGCAACATGACCTGTTTGATCAGGCGAACGTCTGCGTGAACGGCCAGGGGCTCAAGCTTGCTGACAAGTTTTTGCTGCTTCTTTGCGATCAGGTCCACGACTTCTTTTGAAAGCGCCTCATCAAACTGAGTAAACGCCACCTGCTGCATATCGATTTTAAGCTGATTGGTTTCCGCACGAACCACCAGCAAAACATCATCCACGAGTGTTTTCAGCCGGTCGGCGCTTTTCATGATTCGATTGACCATCAGTTTGTCTTCGTCATTGAGTTTGGATTCAGCCAGCAAAGACGAAAAGCTCAGGATGGAGGTCAGTGGAGTCTTCAGTTCGTGATTGATCAGAATCATAAAGTTGGATTTTGCAACATCCAGACTTTTTAATTCTTCCAGGGCGCGCGCCAGCTCCTGATTTTTTTGCTTGAGTTCCTGTCCCAGAGCAAAGCGGTCGATCGCATGTTCTACAGTATTGGAAAGATCCGTCGGGTCCCACGGCTTTGTCAGATAGCGGAAGATCTGACCTTTATTCACAGCCATGATCACAGACTCAAGATCCGTGTATCCGGTCAGCAGAATTCGCACTGTCTCAGGATGAGACTCCAGAGTTTTCTCTAAAAATTCCACCCCGGTCATCTCCGGCATTCTTTGATCCGTGATGATGAGTGCAACAGGACCTCGATGTTCGTCGAGAACAGCCAAGGCTTCTTTTCCTGAGGTGGCCTTTAGTACGGTGTACTTCTTCCGGAAGAGCCTCTCAAGCGCATCTACGTTATCTATTTCATCATCTACACAAAGAATTGTGTGCTTAGTCATAGAAGCTAGTGTAGGATTGTGGAAAGATCTGTGCAAAGTATTTTGTGCGGGTTTGTTGTCATGGATGACGATGCGGAAAAATTGCAGAAAACTATGCTGGCCATCAGTCTAGTTTCACAATGTTTCAATACTTTTGCTCAAGAATGAGTCAAGTTCAAGTCGACTCCTGACGATAATAGAGACGATAGAAGTATTTTTATCCTTTTCAGGAGATCGTGTATGAAGTTTTGGATGCGCATTGCAGCTCCCGTCACACTGGTGATGAGTATTGCAGGTGGTGCTCAAGCTCAAATGTGGGGTACGGGGATGTACGGAGGCATGCAAGCATGTCCTTATAACTATTCCGCCGGTGCCGGTTCCTCCAGCTATCTTGATGAAATCAAAGAAGCACAGGCTGAAATCAGTGAAGCTCAAAAGCAGCTTCGCTCCAAGCAGTCCGAACTGAAGAAGATCGACAGAGCTTTGAAGCGCTCTAGCGACGCTGTGAATGGTGTGGTTTCCGGTGACTACACAGAATTCATGTTCGAGCACATCTCCAACAACGTGAACTGTAAAGAGTATAAAGGCCTGGGGGCGGGTGATGAGTTCATCGCTCAAGGACAGGAAGGTGATGCTTCCATCCAGGCGCCAGCCACACGTGAAGTGTACGGCTTCCAGATCCAGGAATGGGCGCGTCTGTGCGATGCAAACAAAAATGGTTCCGTTTCCGGCGCTGTCTGTGAAAATCCAAAATATCGTCAAGGTGAAAAAGGCCGCTTTACAACCGCAGATTGTAAAAAAGGTCTGACGGACATGAGAAAGAGCTATGCGGAACGCAACAAAGTCACTCGTGAAATCGATGCTTTGAAAGCCCTAATCGAAAACAGAAAAGAAGACATCAAAATTGCCAAAGAAGACTATGCTGACGAACAACGTGAAAGACGTCGTGAGCAGTTGGAAGGTGGCGTTTGTATCGACTGTATCGCACAAGGTTCCGGCTATCAGTACCAGAAACCAGAAACAAACTGGGGCTCTGTGGTTGGTAACGTGGCGTTGGGTCTTGGTTCGATCTTCCTTGGTTACAAAACAAATCAAATGGTTGCCGACGCAAACTCCAACATCGGTTGGCCGACAGACCCTTGGGCATCCATGGGTTATGGTTATGGGTTGGGAGCGATCGGAACTGGTATCGGTCAGATGATCGGTGGTGGTAGCGGTATCTACGGCTCTATCGGCGGTGGTATCGGTGCGGGTGCCTTCGGTTGTGCCGGTAACAACGGTGGACCTTACGGTATGATGGGTCCTTATGGTGGTATGAACGCTGGCGGTATGTGGGGGAACCCGTATGCAATGGCAGGCCTAGGAATGGGCGGCATGGGCGGCGGTATCTTCATGCCGGGTATGGGCCCTTGGGGTATGGCCGGTCCTTGGGGCATGGGCGGACCTATGGGCGGTATGGGTGGCATGATGGGTGCTTACCCTGGCGCGATGGTCGGTGGTTTCGGTGGCGGTCTCATGGGCGCATATCCTGGCGCTATGATGGGCGGCATGGCTGGTATGGGCGGCATGATGGGTGCTTACCCTGGTTCTATGATGGGTGGTATGGCCGGTATGATGGGCGCTTACCCAGGTGGAATGATGGGCATGGGTGCCTTGGCTAGCGGAATTATCGGCGCTTATCCTGGTGCAATGATGGGTGGTTACCCTGGCGCGATGATGGGCGGCATGGCCGGTATGGGCGGAGCTTTCCCAGGCGGCATGGTTGGCGGCATCGGTGGCGGTCTTATGGGCGCATACCCTGGTGGTATGGGCATGATGGGTGGTTACCCTGGCGCAATGATGGGCGGCATGGCCGGTATGGGCGGAGCTTTCCCAGGTGGCATGGTTGGCGGCATCGGCGGTGGTATCATGGGAGCCTTCCCGGGCGCCATGGCTGGTGGTATGGCCGGTATGATGGGTGCTTACCCTGGCGCGATGGTCGGAATGGGCGGTCTTGCTGGTGGCATGATGGGCGCATATCCTGGCGCGATGATGGGTGGTATGGCCGGCGGTATGGCTGGTGGCATGGCAGGCAGCTTGGGTATGTTGCAAATGCAACAACAGATGATGCAAATGCAGATGCAGCAGTACCAACAGTACATCCAGCAGCAGCAGTCTTATATGCAACAACAAATGCAAAGACAGCAGGTTGTGGCAAGCTTGCAGCAGGAACTTTATGGTCTGTTGTATAGAATCCAGCAGGTTCAGTACGGTGTGGGCGGCGTTGGCGGCTCTATCGGAATCGGCGGTGGCATCGGTGGAGGTATTGGTGGCGGAGTCGTACCAACGCCAATCGGTGGTGGTACGGGCAGCCCAATTCCAGTTCCAGTTGGAAATGGCACGGGTACCGGCACTGCTCCAATCCCGTCTGCACGATAATTTAAACAAAACAGTTAAATAAACGAAGGCCCTCTGCTAAAACAGAGGGCCTTATGCTTTTCAGAATCCCGCGTCTATATGACAGTCACACTCACTTTCTGGCCACCGGCGAATTCGCCTCGGGCCTGCGTTTGGAGGATGTCAACTCCAAGCAGGATTTACAGAATATTGTGCGAACCAATCCGGGTTACTATCGCCGTCATTGGCTTTTGGGCTTTGGCTGGGACGAGCGCAAGTGGCCGGCTTCTGAACAGCCACACAAGAATCTATTAGACGAAGTTTTCCCTGATATTCCTGTTTTCTTTGCGCGCCTGGATGGTCACAGTTGCTGGTTGAATTCCAAAGCTTTGCAGGAAATGAATCTTCAGTCTGAAACTGGAATTCTTATAGAAAAAGATCATTTGCGCGCCTGGGATCAGCTTCCCGGTTTTACCAAGGAGCAGGAGCGCTCTCATATCCTGCAAGCCTGCCGCACTTTTAATAAAGCCGGATTCACGCACGTGCGGGACATGAGCTGTACGGAGTCCCTGTGGAGCATGCTGTGTGAAGTGGCCGACGCCGGTGATCTGACCCTGGCGATCGAGGAAAACTTCACCTCTCACGATATGAATGATTTTGAAACCATGCTGAAACTGGCAAAGTACGCCCGTCAGAACGAGCGTCCTTTACTGCGGGCCAAAGGCATCAAGGTTTTCTATGACGGCTCTTTGGGTTCAGAAACCGCGTTGTTATCCAAACCTTACAACGGTATTCGGGGTGGCAATCAGGGGCGTGTGTTGTGGGATTTGGCGGACATTGAAAATATCATGAAACAAACCTGGGCAGCGGGTTTGGAGTTTTCCGTTCATGTGATCGGGGATGAGGCGTCCCACCACATTGTGCAGACGGCGCGCAAAATTTCGGCGCAGGGGGCATTGGGGCGTTTGAATCTGGAACACGCGCAAGTTTTGCGTCCGGAAACAATTCAGATGATGAAGCCTTTGCATGTGCGTTGTCATATGCAGCCTTGTCACTGGCTGAGTGACCGGGTGTGGTTGTTGGACAAACTCAAAGACCTCTATCCCTATGCCTTCCCGTGGGAAGCGCTGCGCGCGGCGCAGATTCCAATTTCCTTTGGCTGTGACAGTCCTGTGGAGCCGTCTTCTTTCTGGCGCAATAAGATCGCATTGGATGAAAGCCCGAAAGAAAGAATTCGCAAATTCACGGGTGATTTGACTGTAGTGCACGCGCATCCCGATAAAACTTTTGCGGATTCTTACACAGTCATTGAGGATGGCGTCGTCAAAGAAATCAACTTCAATGGAAAGCCCTTGTCACTTGAATGACGACGTATCAATCACCAGTTTTTTATCTTTCATAGCATAGATCCCACCGCCGATCAGTAAAGCTGCCGTGGGATAAAGCCAGGCTTTATTGCGCTGAATCCAACTTCGCTCTGATAAGTCGCTGTCTTGTCCTTCTGGCAGGCGACGCAGGCACTGGGGACCCCAAAAAACAGATCCTTGGTTTAAAACAGTCATGTTTTCAATATCAGCCTGAAAGCTTTCGCAGGTTCCAGAGACCAAGCCAGTGCTTGTCAGATGTTGAGCCCTAAGCTCTGCATAAGTGCCATAAAAACTGACGGGCTTGTGCGTATTGGACAGCAGAGTGAAGTGATAGCGCGCTGAAGAGATCAGCAAAAGCCGACGGTTGTCCTCTAACGGGTAAACAACACTTTCCACCATCAGTGTGTCCGCCCAAGAGTTTCTGATGCGCAGCTCTTTCAGGTCCACCTGTTCTAAGGGACATTCTGAAGACGCAGCATTTTCCCCAAGCAGAAAGTTCACTTTGCAGGAAAGCTGAGTGACCGAACTTTTGGTGAACTTGCTTTGAGGTGTGACCGCAAGCCAGCGCCCCAGCAGGTCTTTTAAAAATTGCAGACTTAAGCTTGAAAGAGCGGTCTTTCGATTGATTTGCTCAACGGTTTCAAGGCCGGATTGAATATCGGAGGGGGGTAGATCCGCAAGAGCAAAAAGCTTTTGCTCTTGCGCTGGTTGATTCTGCATTTCCTCGATAGTGAATTTTTGAAATGACTGAACCCGGGGATTCAGGCTCAGATAATTTTCAAACTCTTTCGGGGAAGTGCCCGGTCCTTGTACAAGAATTTGTGACTGGCCCAGCAAAGGCCAGAACATCGTCAGCACAACCATAAGTTTTTTCATGGGAACTTCCTTAGTTTTGATATTCCACTTTTAATCGCGGAACAGAAGTCGACTTGGTGACCTCGGTGCCTTTTTCTTCAGGGTTTTGCACGACTGCGATAAAGGGACCGTTGAAGCTGAGCAAACGGGGACTTTCGGTGTCTTTCACCAAAACGGCGTATTGGTCAGGGTTCAGTGGGGCTCGCAGCAGCTTCAGTTTGCTGCCCACTTTCAGTCCGCCTTTTTGTCGATCGTTGGAGGCCAGATAAAGATCTACGACGCCTCCCATGTCGCCGACAAGGGAAGCCAGGGATTCAGCGTTGCTGATTTCCAAAGGCACCAGCACGAAACCTCGGGGGATGTAGGTGTCTACAGAAGCCGGTGAAGGAACAGTCTGAAGCGCATCCTCTTTTTCGGATTTTGGACTGGAAATAAAGGCCACCAATCCAACAAGAATAAAACCTGTTAAAGGCCAATTACTTTTTAACTGGGAAAGTGTCTTTTGAAACATAAGACTTCTCCTTGATAAACTGGTGTTTGCGTTGGGCGGTTTTAAGTTCAGAGATTTTTGAAATAGCGGCAAAAAATATTAAGAAGATCAGGCTCATCACCAGACAGACTTCAATGAGTATTTGCCCTTTGTTATCAGAGTGCTCCATCCACGTACTTCCCGGGTTAGTGTGACTGCGCAGGCTTTTTCGAACTGGAATGAACCAGATAGAAAGTAAGACAGAGGCCCGCGCGGCGTGAGCTGGTACTGCCAACGGTGCGCCAGGGCCTGACGTGTTTCAAAATTTTCTTCGGGGCTGTAAGTCGGAGCAATATCCGGTGAGTCCGGACGGACAGCCAGACGAGGCGGGCTTTCGGGAAGAGCGCGAAGGCTTAAGTTCAAAAAGAAAAAACGGTTTTGTATTTCCATCGATCTTTGTCGAATCTGATAGCCAGTGGAACTGTGGTGGCGAGCCAGTGAAATATTGCTTTGCTGGATAAGCTGCTTTTGGCGGATGTCCAGTTCCTGCTGCCGTTGCTTTACCGCTGCCAGCTTGACTTTCAAGGCAGCAATAAGAGGCAGGTTCCCCGCGGCGGTGGCTGTCGCTAGTTTTGTCAGTAAGACGGTTTCCTGCATTTTCAAGGTTGTCGCCAGAGGGTTTAGCGCCAGCAGAGTTGTCAAATGAGGACGGACAGCGGCCTGGCCACTGAGTCCGCCCGTGCGGCATCGATGTTTCAGCTCCAGATCGATCTGCAGAAAACTCATCAGGACTGTGATCAGAAAAAATCCCGCCAACAGGCAAGGGAGTAAAGACACAATAAGAATCGCAGCAAAGCCGTGATTTGATTTTAATGATGTCATGAGGGGGTCCTAGTGTGGAAGAGTCAGCTCTTTGGTGATTTTCATCGCCGGATGAAGATGAATGGTGACTTCTCCGGAAGCTCGGTATTTTTGCAATCGCACGGCCACGACCGTTTGGGCCGGAAGAATTTTACGCATCTGATTCTTCAGGTGACTTTCGCAGGAATAAGTCGTTTCGGAGGCTCCGCAAAGCAGAGCCTCGTGCAGGTGATAGTCGGCGATATAAAAGACCAAAGATCGATACAGCAGTACAGTCAGCACGCTGCCCAGCAGGAAAAGTAAGGGCAAAACCAGCACGGATTCCAGCAGACCTTGTCCTTGTTGTGTCTTCAGGAAATTCATGCTGATTTACTTTTTGTCGGCTTTGGAGTCGTTGACTGAGCCTTCAAAGAAATCACTGAAATCGCGTTTTTTATACATGCTTTCAGTCACAGCGTGTGCAGTCTTTTTGCGGCTGTCCGTACCGCCCAATGCTTGGGCCACATTGGCAAATTGAACGTCGATATTGGCGCCGACAACTTTGATGACCGAGATGCTGCCGATAGCAACGATCGCCACGATAATCAGATATTCGACCAAACCTTGGCCTCTTTTATTTTTAATATGGGACTTGTTTTTCATAGAACCTCCGAATGGGAGGCCTAGCAAGGTCTGTACGGCTGTGGGGTGCGTTTAAACCAAAAAAGAAAGTCCGGAAGATCCGGACTTTGTAAGCTTATTTTTTTTTGCCTTTTGCTTCGGCTTTTTTAGCAGCAGCTTTTTCTTCTTTAGCAGCGGCAGCAGCCTCTTTCTTAGCGCCGGCTTTTTTCGCCTTACGCTGGAAGATAATACGATCCAAAATATCGAAAGCTTCTTTTTGCAGGTCGTTTTCGAAGATAAAGCGATAGAAGCCCTCGATCTCAGGACTTTGACGGAACTTTTTTAGAGACGTAGGAAGGCTGTCAGATTGAACGAAGTCAATGGAACTACCGTCTTTTGAGAGTTTTACTTTTTCAGCCATTCGAAAATCCCCTAGTGTTTTAAAGGGTTTGTACAACGGAGGAGGGGGCGGAAGCAAGAAAAAAAGCCCCTTAGAGTGGTGAAAAAGGCCTATCTGACTGTGGGGCCCGCCCGCGCTGCGAGGGCCTACCTCCGCCTTGCATATGAACCTTTTTGGCGGGTCTCGATGGGGGCTGGGGACTTTCCTAATAACTATTGAATTTCTTTGGGAAATAGCGGAGATTTAAGACTTCAAAAACGGGAGGTCTTTCGGTGCTGATTCTTAACGGAAAAGAAGTCGCAAAGGAAGTGCGTTCTGCCCTCGTTCCCCGGGTTGCAAACTTCAAAGATAAAGCCGGCCGGCCCCCGCACTTGTCAGTGGTCATTGTGGGCGACGATCCCGCCAGTCATACCTATGTAAAAAACAAGAAAATTGCCTGCGAAAAGGTGGGGATGACTTCCACGATTCACAGTATGCCGGCGACGACGACTCAGGCGCAGTTGAACGAGGCCTTGAAAAAGCTGAATGCCGATTCTGAGGTGGATGGAATTCTGGTTCAGTTCCCGCTTCCGAAGCACTTGAGTTCCCACGAGGTTCTGAAATTGGTGTCCCCGGAAAAGGATGCTGACGGACTGACCTATGCTTCTTTGGGGTACTTCTTTGCTGGAAGGCCCTTTGTCAGTCCCTGCACCCCGGCTGGAGTTATGCAGATTCTGAAGCACTATCAAATTTCGGTGCAAGGTCGAAATGCCGTGGTCGTCGGGCGCAGCAATATTGTTGGCAAACCGATGGCGCACATGTTGACAGAGGCTCATGCGACAGTCACATTGTGCCACTCAAAAACAGAGAACCTGTCCGAGATGACTCGTCAGGCAGATCTGGTTGTGGTGGCCGCCGGCAAGGCTCGCTTCCTGGGTAAAGAGGACTTTAAAAAAGACGCCATCGTGATCGACGTGGGAATGCACGGCTCTGGTCAGGGCGGCAAACTGTGCGGCGATGTCCGCTTTGAAGAACTGGATGGCTGGGTGAAAGCCGCTACGCCGGTTCCAGGCGGTGTCGGCCCAATGACGATTGCGATGCTATTGCAGAACACCTGTCTGCTGGCGGAAAAGCGCGCCGGATTTTAGTTTGTAGGTGAGGATTTTATGTTCAGTGGATTCTTGAAAAATGTTTGGTATGTGGGACTTCCAAGTGCAGAGCTGGCTGTGAACAAAGCCACTTCTCGCAAGATCATGAATGAACCGATTGTGTTCTATCGCGACTCCAAAGGGAAAGTTTCCGCCATGCGCGACATCTGTCCTCATCGTGGAATTCCACTGAGCTATGGGCGTGTGGTGAATGATCAAATTGAGTGTCCTTACCATGGCTGGAAGTTTGATGGCACCGGCATGTGCACAGAGATTCCCTCCCTGTGTCCTGATCAGGATTTAAATCCGAATAAAATCAAAGTGCGCGGTTATCCTGTTCACGAAGCTCAAGGTTTGATCTGGGTGTTCGTGGGTGACAAGGATTACGATGTTTCCAAGGCTCCGGCGATTCCGGTGATGAAAGCCTTCCCTGCGGACGTGAAGCCGAAGCTGACCTATGTGGTGAACTTCCCTTGCCACGTCGATCATGCGGTGATTGGTTTGATGGATCCTGCTCACGGGCCTTACGTGCATAAAAGCTGGTTCTGGCGTTCTGAAAAGACCATGCTGGAAAAGAAAAAGAAGTTTGCTCCGGTCAATTACGGCTTCCAGATGGTGCGCCACCAGCCTTCGAAGAATTCCAAGGCTTATAAAATTTTAGGTGGAGCCCCGACGACCGAGATCACTTTCACTTTACCATGTGTTCGGGTTGAGCACATCGAAGTGGGCGCGCGCAATTTCTATTCTTACACGGCATTGACTCCGGTGGATGAAAACAACACGCGGGTGACTCAGTTGGCGTATTGGGACATCCCTTGGTTGAGTCTGATTAAGCCTGCGATCAACAGCTTCTCTAAAACCTTCCTGGGACAGGACATGGATGCGGTGACCAAACAGCAGGATGGTCTTCGTTATGATCCAAGTCTGATGTTGATCAAAGATGCCGATACTCAGGCGAAGTGGTACTATGCTTTGAAGACAGAGTATCATGATCATCTTCAGGAAAAGCGCGACTTCAATCACCCGGTTAAAGAAACTGAGCTTCGCTGGAGAAGTTAGTATGTCTTTTCTGCCCCACGCTCTGCTGGTTTTATTCTTAGGCGGACAGGCTCAGGCATTCAGTCTGAGCTATGTGGGGGAAACATCCATTAAAACAGGCACGGAGTTTCAAAAGACCACCATTGGCGGTCTTTCTGGCATCGTCTGGCGTGATGGCAGGCTGCTGGCGCTTTCTGATGACAAGGGTCGCATGGGCGAGCCGCGTTTTTATGAGTTCGATTTAAAAATATCGTCTTCCGAGGTCTCTTTAAAACCGCAGAAAGTTCATTTTATTTCAGGGCTTCCGGCGACTGGGGAAAAGAAGGCTTCTTTGGACCCTGAGGGCCTGGTAGGTCTTCCTTCCGGGGATCTGTTGATTTCCTCTGAAGGCAATAACGACTCCAAACCCCGCGAAATGCCAAGAGTTTTCCAGGTCTCTGCCGCGGGAACGTGGAAGACGGATCTGCCTGTGCCGGACAAGTTTTTGCCAGAGCCCACGGGGCAGCAGAAAAAGGGTGTGCAGAACAACGCCGCGTTTGAGGGGCTGTCTGTGACCGCGGATGGCAAGCATGCCTTTGTGGGTGTAGAAACTTCTCTTTTTCAGGATTATGTGATCGGCGAAGAAGAAAAAGGCGACTGGATTCGAATTCTCAAGTACGAAGAGAAATCGGAAAAAGGTTTTCAGCCGGTGGGGGAGTACGCTTATCGCATTGAGCCTCTGAAGGATGCTCATGGCGGCAAGGAAGTCTTCCGCGGGGTTTCGGAAGTTCTGGCGGTCAGTGATACAAAGCTGCTGGTTTTGGAGAGAGGCGTTCGCCTTTTTCCCAAAAAGATCTGGGCCAACACGGTGGCTTTGTATGAAGTGGATCTCAGCAAGGGCAGTGATGTTTCGGGTTTCAATAAGCTGGAAGGGGCCAAGTTCACCGGAGTCAGCAAAAAACTGCTGGTGGATTTTGAGGTGGATCTGAAAGATCGCAAGGATAAAAAAGTTCAAAACTTTGAATCTTTGTCCTGGGGACCGAAACTTTCCGAGGGACGTCGCAGTTTGTTGGTGATGTCCGATAATAATTTTTCAAAAAAAGAAATCACCGAGTTAGTGGTTTTCGCAGTTGAGGGTGAATAGTTTATGATGACAGTGTGGCGTCTTCGTCCGGGTGCTGATAAAAGAATTCGCAGCGGACATCCTTGGGTGTTCTCTAACGAACTATCTGCTAGTCCCAAAGGTCTTCCAGCAGGAACTCCGGTGGAGCTTCAGGATTCCAAAGGGCAGTTTCTGGCCCGTGGATACGGCAATCCTCATTCTTTGATTGCGTTCCGTGCGTTAAGCTTTAACAGTCAGGATAAAGAGCCCACCAGTTTTGACTTTCTTCACGAAAAAATCTTCAACTCTTGGCGCGTGCGCAAAGCCGCAGGTTTCCGTGGCAGCTTCCGTCTGGCTTTTGGTGAATCTGATTTTATTCCAGGTCTAGTGCTGGACTATTACATGATCGAACAAAATGGCAAGAAGGCTCAGTTGTTCGCAGCTCAGCTGGTGACCGCGGGGATGAATGAAGCTTTAAAGGATGCCGAGGGCTTCTTTAAAGGCTTGGCCGATAAAGCCCACGCACAGGGTTTGTCCGAGTTTTCTTGGGAACAAACCGCCGTGGTGATTCGTAACGACGTGGGTGTGCGTAAGCTAGAGGGCCTGCAAGTCGAAGAGCCGCGCCTGATAAAAAATCTTCCTGAAATGAATCTTCGCGACGTCGAAATTCTTTTGAATGCAGCCGGCGATGAGGGGCTTGTAAAGATGAGCTGCGATCTGGTGGAAGGGCAAAAAACGGGCTTCTTCCTGGATCAGACTCATAATATCTTCCTAGCGGTGGGGCTTTTCAAAAACTGGGCGAAAACTCAAACTCCGCGCAAGATCCGCGTCTTGGACCTGTGCTGCTATGTGGGTCACTGGTCCACGCAGATCACGCGTGCTTTGAAGTCTTTGGGCTTTGAGGTGGAAGTGTCTTTGGCGGATATCTCCAAGACCGCTCTGGCGTTCGCGAAGAAGAATGCGGAACGTGAAGGTGCTGAAGTCGTCGTGCATGAAATGGACGTGTCGGAAGGGCTGACCCAATTGGCCAGCACGCACTACGATATTGTGATTGCAGATCCTCCGGCGTTTATTAAATCCAAAAAAGACATTCCTATTGGGAAGCATGCTTACTTGAAAATGAACACTCACGCTTTCCGTCTGGTGAAAAAGAACGGCTTTGTCGCGTCTTGTTCTTGTTCTGGCTTGTTGGAAGAAGAAGAGTTCCGCGATGCCATTCGCAAGGCGTCTTTAAGAAACTACGCCGAACTTCGCAGCGTTCTGCGCGGCGGTCATGCGGCAGATCATCCGACGCTCATGCAGTTTCCAGAGGGTTTCTACCTAAAAATGTACGTCCACTATATTCATTAAGCGGTCGTTGAAAAAGGCCCATCTGACTTCGTTGGAGCTGAGCCTTCTCGCTCCGACGTGCTTGGAGCACGCCTGCGCTGCGAGGGCCCACCTCCGCCTCGCATCTGGACCTTTTTGACCGACCTTGAATCCTTGGTTCTCGTGGCTTTTAAGGCGGCTTTATTGATTTTGGCGGTGCTTGTGGGGGTGGTTTCTGGCCTGCGCGGGCTTGGGCTCAGGTTGTCGTCAATCCAACCTTGCAGCAGATTCGTGAGATCATTGGCGATGACTCTAAGGTTTTGATTCTTGCGAGGCGACAGGCCTGGAATCCAACATGGCCTATGAACATATGGGATTGGAGTTCCTGGCGCCGTTGCAATTTGTTTTAACAGGCGAAGATATCAATCCCTAACTAAGCGACTTCTTTTTTATCCAGATATTTGCGTTCAAACCAGAAAGTGCCTGCAGGCAGGACAGAGGCTACGAAAGCCAGAAGTCTGGTCTTCATGGGCCAGTTCAATTCACCGGCGATGAAGTTTGCCATCAGGACATAACCGATGAACAGGAAGCCGTGGATGGGGCCCAGGGCCTTAACCAGGGCGGGGTTGCCAGCCATGTATTTTACAGGCATGGCGATCAAAAGAAGAGCCAGGAAAGAAAGTCCTTCGAGCCAGCCTAGAATACGGAATGCTTGAATCATTTATCACCTCTCAACACGGGGTTGATACTCACTTTTGCTCTATTATGCAGCTTAAAAGTGCTTCTTGAGGCGCAACATATTACTGCGTCTGGTAAGAACTCAATCTTTTAAACAACTTGCTGCCCATTGGCGACGAATCCCGCGGCCTCGGTCAGTCCGGAAAGAACCGAGTGGAAGTGGGACTGAGTCTGCAAACGTTGTGGGCCGAAGCGTTTTTCAAATTCTTTCTGGATGAACGGCACCTTGGCCGTGCCTCCGGTCAGGCAGACTAAATCCACCTGATCCACGGTGACATTGGCGTCTTTTAAGCACTGATCCAAAGAGTTGAATATATTCTGTCGGGTCTCTTCTGCCCATTCCACAAACATTTTGCTGGTAAAGTGCTCCCGAATTTCAAGGCCTGGATAGTCGAAGGTAAATTCAGTTTCCTCTGAATTCGAAAGTGCTCGTTTGGTTCTTTCGATGTTCTCAAAGAACGGGAAGATCTGCTGGTCTTCAATAAGGATGAATAATCTTTCAACCGCCGAGGCGTCATTGGCGGTTAATGAGCACTTCTTCACCTCACGAATGAACTCGTAGGTGTCTTTTTCTTTCAAGTGAACGATGTGAGCCGGATGATTCAGACGCAAGGTCACACCCTTGGGCATCGTCATCACGTTGCTTCCCATCGGCAGTCGATAGCGGGATTTCGCGCCGAAATACTCATTGAGCTTGTGGCTCATGAACACACTGTCCAAAGCATCTCCCGCCAGGGGGCAACCATCGATTGCCAGAACATCTTCCTTGGAAAAACCAGAAGGGCGAAGTTTGATCAAGGTGAAATCTGACGTTCCCCCGCCGAAGTCACCGATCAGAACGATTTTTTCTGCTGTCAGCTCACGCCGATAATCAAAGGCTGCTGCCAGCGGTTCCGGGACAAAATGAACTTCTTTAAAGCCGGCAAAGGCTGCGGCCTTCTGCATGCGATGAAGGGCAAAACCATCTGCGACGGAATCCATGGAATAACGAGCCGGACGACCGATCACGGCTTTTTCGACCGAAGTGTCTAAAGTTTGTTCAGCTCTTTTTTTCAGTTCCAGCAGGAAGGTCCCGATCATGCTTTCCAAAGTCAGGATGCGATTGTCCAGAACGGTTCCCAGATAGTTCTGGTTCGGCAGATGGGATTTGAAGGATCTAAACAGGCGGCCTTCCATGTCCTGTTCAATGTATTGCTCAATGGCTTCAGATCCGTAATAGCACAGGTCCGGATTGGGGAAGTACAGCAGTGTGCGCATCATGGTGGGATCGTTGGCTTTTTTGTCCAACGTGAGGGCTTCGTAACGTTTTCCCTGATGGTAGGCACCCACCAAAGAGTTGCTGGTCCCGAAGTCAATAGAGAGATAAGTGTCTGTGCTCATAGGCTTACAAGTGTAGCATGGCACCATATTTCACAGGTAACTATTTTCGGCACCGGATTTTTCTTCTTTTCAAGTGATTCGTAATTCTCCCGCAAGATCCCAGGGAATTGTTATTCTCGCTCTTGTCTTTAGGTTAGGAGTTTAAATATGACAGGGAAACATATTAAAATACCTACACTAATTTTCGCTCTTCTGGCTCTTGCGGCTTGTGGAAATATGAATGTTGGTGTCACTTCCTTTGAAGCGAATTCTCAGGGCTCGCCTTACGGGCAGCAGGTTGATCAAGGGCCTGCGCAGCAAGCGGATCTGGGAAGCAGCGGTTACTATGGTTATGAAGAGGCCATGGACACCTACGAAGAGGTGGTACAGGAAACTCTTGCCCCGGCGAAAGACAAAAAAGACGCCAAGACAACGTCGCCGGCACCAACCAAGTCCAGCTCTGCCAAGAATGAAGCTGAACCTGCACAAGAGACCGAGGAAAAAACTCCTGGCAAGTCTTCAGAGGTTGCTGAAGAAAAAGCAGAGCCCAAGTCCGAACCTAAAAAGGGCGACCAACCAGCGCCTAAAACAGAAGAACCAGTACTTTCTAAAACTCCCAATGCCCCTCGCAGTGAAGTGGTTGGGCCTGGGGTTTTGAAGCCCACAGTTTATTTCTTTGCGATTCTTAATGAAGATAAAAATGGCTGTAAGCCAGAGACCAGAAGAACATTGCATGGAGCTGGCAGCAAGCCTCTGTTGAAGGTCTGCCCGAAAACGGCAGCAGCATGTTCCCTGCAGGGTTCCTGCGGTGTCATTCAAAAAGGCAAAATGCACACCTTCAATATTATCGGCCGCTTTGACGGGCAGGATCGCTATTTTGAAATTCCGGAAGATGGTTGTCGCTTCGGTTACGGTGTGAACAGCAGCTGTCTTGATCCGTTTTATACTTTGGCAGCGGATCTATCCATCTACAAACCCGGTGAAGTGATCTTCGTTCCTGCAGTTGTTGGCTTGGAGCTTCCGGATGGAAGCAAACACAACGGTTATTTTGTCATTCGGGATAAGGGGCGCGGCATCAAGGGAATGGGACGTTTTGATTTCTTCTCTGGTCACTACAGCTGGAATGATTCTGAAAATCCGTTTAAGAAAATTGGATTGGGTGACGTGAACACCAATATCCCTTACTACAGAATCAAAGGGGAGGCGGCGAAGAAAGTGCAGGCTTCCCGAGCCTTCCCAAGCTTGCCACCACATGCGGTGACAGAATAAAAAAAAGCCCGGTTCTTACCGGGCTTTTTTCGTTTAGACATTGGATTGTTGCTGTTGCTGCGGGGCCTGGTGCTGCATTTGTACTGAGCTGCCCCCTTGAACCTGAGCGGCAGCGGCTTGAGCCATCTGCGCCACAGTCATTTGCGCCTGCTGAGCCTGTTGGTGGTAGTAGTTCAGCTTCGCCACGTATTCTTTCAAGGCTCCATTTTCCTGCTTTAGAACCCCCAGTTGGGTGAGGGCCTGTTGCAGATGACTGTAGTAGTCCTGCGCTTCCAGAGCCTTTTTATCCAGAGCCAGTTTCATTTCCACAATCTTGGTTTCAGCCACCGACATCAAGTTCTTCAGGACATCGTTCTGCTGTTGGGCAGAGGCTTCCACTTCGCTAAAGGAAGTCGAGATTTTTTCAATCTCTTCGTTCAAAGAGGAAATCGTAGAGTCTCTGTTAGCCACCGTCATCTGTAGCTCTTCGACGTTCTGTTGCAGGTTCTGACGTTCTTCCTTCAGGCTGTGGATTTCTTTTTCAAACTGTTCGCGCTGTTCTTCCCAAAGTTCCTGTTCTTTGGTGAAAGCACTTTTGGCTTTCATCAGTTCCATCGCGGTTTCGTCTTTCAGGGCCTGATTCAGTTCCAGGTCTCTTTGCAGTTGTTTGTTCTTTTCAAACAAAGCCTGGCTGTATTTCTTTTCTTCGCTTTGCATTTGCAGGGCGCGCGCTTTCAGGCCTTGAATCTCTAGTTGAAGCTGAAGGCTCAGCTCCAATGACTTCGCCAGATCACCACTGAGTTTGGTGTTATTTGCGCGCTCTGCGATCAATTGGTTTGCCAATTGTTGCAGTTGTGCGTCCAACGTTTCAGCACCGTAAGACACGTTTTCCAGGGATTTGATCTTCTCGCGAAGTTCTTCCTGGCTGCCTTTCAGGTCTGAATGGAATTTTTTCATTTGAACCTGCATTTGCTCATACTTTGGTGGAGGCGGGACTAGACCCTCTTCAGGGTTGGTGCCCAGCTCGTTAAGTTTGCTGCAGATCTCATCAAAAAGTTTTTCGTGCTCAGGAACGGAGTTCGTCATAGACTTCATTGTGAGGCACAGACAGAAGTCAAGTCATCGAAATTTATTGACATGAGTCCAGCCTCTCGATTTAGGTCCAGTGTTGAATAGTCATGATTTGGGAGAGTTAAAATGAGTATCCAAAAGTCTTTGCAGTTTGTGATGGCTGTTTTAATGACGATCACTTGTGTAAGCACCGCGTACGGACAGCAGGAACTGGGGTTGCTAAGTGACATCAAGCCGCCTCAACAATCATCGGAATATATTTTCCGCTCCTCCCCCAAAGAATCCTTGATCAGTGTCCAGTTGCTGGGGGCGGTTTACAAGCCGGGGATCTATTACATTCCGGCTAACACGGAATTGCTCAAGCTTCTGACGTTGGCTGGTGGAACCACCAATGGCGGGGACCTTTCCGAGATTCTGGTGCGTAAGTCAGAGCCGAAATCCTGGGCGGACCTCAAAATGAAGGCTATCAATGAATACCAGGGCGCATACGAAGTCGATGCTGAAAAAATCATCAAGTTTGGTGGGGGCAAGAATCTGAAACTGGGGCAGGATGATTTTGTCTATGTTCCACCACGCACTCCTTGGATCAGCAGCGAGGCCTCCCGAGGGATCACGATCGTTTCTGTGGTTCTGGGGATTGTGTTAACGGCTGTCCTTATTGATAAAAACACCGGGAAGTAAAGATGGTTGGGGCCCGCGACGGTCGAATTTTATTTTTGATCAAAGCCCTTGTGGCCCTGCTGTTTATCTCCAAAATTTCTTTGGGAAGCTTTTTGCTTCCTGTTCCACACAGTTTTTCCTATCTGATCTTCCAGCAGGGGCTGCATCCGTATGTGAACGTCTTTCTGTGTTTTCTGCTGGGGCTTCCGCTGGCCTTGTTATGGCTGAAGGTCCGAGACCGACATCATCTCAGCGGCTTTTATAAGCTCTTTATCTTCCTTCTGATGCTGACGCTGATTGTGCAGACTCTTTTACAGATCAGCTATGTGAATACGGATGAATCTCCGGTTATGCAGGTGGGGGCCTTGCTGGTGTCCCTGTTCATGATCGTGGTCTATGGGGTTTTGATCCCAAGTCTTTGGGATGTTCGCGACTTTATGCGCTTTGTGCAGAAGTGGTCGGGTGTGCTGGTACTTATCTCTCTGCTTTTGTGGGTGGTGGCCGGTGGCGCCGTCTTCAAGGGGGGACGCTTTGTCGGTGTTTTTAAACACATTCCCCACATGGTGACCTGTGCTACCGTGGCCTTTATTTTCTCTTTGGGAACCTTGCTGGATGACAGTAAAATGAAACATAAGGTTTGGGATGTCCTGGTGCTTGCAGGAAGTTTTCTGGCCATCATCCTGACAGGAACCCGTTCTTCCGCGGCGGCGGCCCTGATGGCCTTTGTTGTGACAATGGTTCTGCATAAAACGGCAACCAATCAAGGGCGGATCTTTAAGTTTGCCTTTTTGTCTTTGCTTGTGACCTTCACCCTGTTCTTTGGGAATCAGGTCTATGACTTCGCCCGCGGGATTGCGACGGGCCAGAACTCTTTGGGATCTCGCGAGGCCCAGGACGGCATTGCCTCTCGTTGGGAAGAGGTCGAGCGTGGCAGTCAGATTTTCCTTCAGGAGCCTTGGCTGGGGCATGGACTGCTTTCCAAATTTGCGGCTGGCAATGAGGTGGATGTTTCCAACTACAATGCCATGAAGGATCCGCACAATATCTTTATCTCGGCCGGGGTGATCGGTGGCTGGCCCCTTCTTGTGTTAGCGGGCATTTCATTGATTCTGATGGTTGTCGGTTCTTTCAAAGCGCTTTTGAGTTTTGACATTTCTAAACGGCAAGTGGCGATCTATTTGCTGTCCCATATTCCTATTCTCATTATCTATCACATACACTTATCCATTGGGGGCATGGCCGATCGTCTTTATTGGATGGTCTTTGGCTTTATTGCGGCGTCGGTCTCCAGGATAGGAAAGAAATGAAAGGTCCTGGCTACGGCTTTGCGGAATTGGGAATCAACTGCGTTGAGATCTTCCTGCGTCTACATTTGCTGGTCTTCTATACTCAGGAAGTGGGATTGAGCTCTTCGTGGGCCGGATTGGCTTTGGGGCTCTCCATTTTTTGGGATGCGTTGATTGATCCGCTCATCGGTTACTATTCTGACCGCGTTCGATCCCGTCGGGGAGAGCGTTATTCGTTCTTACCCTGGGGGCTGGTATTTTTGTCAGTTTCCATGATGGGTTTGCTGAATCCTCCTCCGATGACCTCCATGGCGTCGAAGTTTTTCTATCTGCTGACGTTTTCCCTTTTGGTGAACACGGCCTACACCTGTTTAAGTGTGCCCTATTCCGCTTTGGTTGGTGATCTAGCCGGGGATTCCGCCGAACGCTCTCGTTTGATTGGCTGGCGTCTGGCATTTGGAAATCTGGGAGCTATTTTTGGTATTGCGGTGCCAGGGTATTTTTTGATAGCCAGAGATTCCAAACCTTACGCGCAGGCTGCATGGATGATTGTTGGGCTGTTGTGTATCGGCACGCTGGTGTCCTGGTTGACGGCTCTGAAGTACAACCGTCCTTTGGCAGAGGGCAAAACAACCGCCAAGTTCTCAATGTGGCAGCCTTTGCACAATAAGAACTTTGTACCACTTTTACTGGCGTACTTTGTTGCCAATATCGGGCTGACTTTTAACTCCTCTGTGGCGCTTTACTTTTATCGGGAAGGTCTTCGATTTTCTGAGACGGAAATCACCACCGTTCTGTTGTTGTTCCTGCTTTCATTTACTTTGTCGATTCCGGGCTGGCTGTATTTGATTCGCTATGTGCCCAAGCGCAAAGCGCTGATGTGGGGAGTGTTTTTGTTGGGAATGGTCAGCTGCTTTATATACCCCATCCTGCCAGTGGCGCAGGTGGGGTGGGCGCTGCTGTGGGCCTCTTTAATCGGAGGGATTCTGGTGGGCTCGGCAGTGCTTTTAGAGTCCTTGCTGACAGATATCGTGAAGGCGGAAGAAGAGCGCACCGGGCATGACGAACTGGGCCTGTATTTCGGGGTCTGGAAAATGGTCGGCAAAATCTCTCGCGGTTTGGCGTTGGCTGTTACGGGACAGCTCCTGACCTGGGCGCTGACAAAAGAGCCAGAGACCACACATTTTCGATTGAGTCTCGCCTTTGGCCCCCTGGTGGGCGGTCTTTTTATTCTGGCGGTCCTTGTGCTGTGGAAGCTGTCAAATGGGCGCCCTGCCGTGAAGTAATTTCAAACTCTTAATCCTCATTGCACATTAAACACAGGCCAAGGCTGAAAAACGGTGGCACAACCAATGCTTACGGTCTGTTAGATGAAAAGGTGGGGAAATATGAGTGATCAGCATATGGAACCGGAACTCACGGTAGGCGAAATTATCAAACTGTACTTATCTCATTGGCGGATGTTTGCCGTCTTTACGGCCGTGCTGTTTGCTATCAGTGTTCTTGTTTATATCGTTAAAATTCCGTTTGTGGCGAATTCCACGATAGTTATTCACGATTCCCAGAACTCGTCTTTGCAAGCCTTTTCCAATCAGTTCTATGGACTTTCAAAATCCGTTCAAGAGTCCAAAAAGGGCAGTAGTGTCTTATCCAAACACATCGAATACCTTAAAACCCGTGAGTTCTATGAGGCCCTTTTAAAGCGCATTGAAGAGCGCGGAAACAGCCAGGAAATCACTCTAGAGGAACGTAAAGGATTTGAGATCTTCCGTGACAAATATTTGAAGGACCTGGAAGGCAACCCTGAAGGCCGGGTTCAATTATTGCAAGTGCTGAATGCTTGGACTCGCATAAATCTGGATTCAGATTTCGAGATCCGTGTGGCAGCTGTGACCCCCGTAAAATCCATGTCCTTGTTCCTTTCGAACACGGCATCGGAACTGGCGGCAGATATGCTGAAAAAACGGGAACTGGCGGAAATCAACCGTGTGGAAGATTTCATGTCCAAACAAAAAGTCGATGCTGATCAGAAGCTGGTGGCCCTTGGGAAGCAACTGGCAGAGATGCAGAATAAAGATGAAAACCTTTTACCTTTGGCTTCCAAAGATAAAATGGGTGATTACGTGTCTGACCTTTTGGTGCGATCCAATGAGATCAAACTGAAGATGGCAGAAAATAGAAAAATGATCGACTACCTTCAAGCAGGACGTGGGAAGCAGAAGGAAAGTGCCCTTTATGGTGTTGGTGGTCGTATCGAAGCATTGAAAATTGAAAACAACATCCTGGCCGGGAAACTTGGCCAGGTGCAGGCTTCTATTGCGCGCTTGAAGAAGGAAGTGAAGGATCTACCGTTCGCAGCGCAAATGGTGGAAGACCTGAAAAAGAAGTCCGAGCTGGAGTTCAACCGCTATAAGGAACTGAGCACAGCTTTGACCAAATTGGATGCGATGAAAATTTCCATCGACACTCGTTTTGAAGTGTTGGAGCGTGCTCGTTGGGAGACGACATTGCCACAGATCGGACTTTTAAGTCTGGGGCTGTTGTCCTTGCTATTAAGTCAGTTTGTGGGCTCCTTGGTAATTTATTTCCGTTACCTGTGGAATCCGCACGTGGTGACAGCGCAGGCGTCCCGCAACCTGGTTATTTTCGACAATCACTCTGTGGATCCACGGGTGATTATTGAGAATTCCAAAATTAAGTTTAGTTTGAAGAAACCGGAAACCAAGAAGGATGAAGTTAACGAGGACGAACAGCAGAAGATGGCTTGGAACGTTCTTAATGTCGGTCAAGGGACCGATGTTTCGCAGTAGGTGACTATGAAGAAGTTTGTTTTCGGGGGTATGATTTTGTTATCTGCGACTTCCCTGGTGGGGTGTGGAAGTCAGATTGGCAGCAGTGTTCGTCAGGCAGTGACGGTCAACCAAGAGGCTAAGAACCTGGTTGAATGGGAAAATTCTGAAGCCAACCCGGAAGCATTGTTCGCCAACTGGCGCCACGAGTTCATGGTTGATTCCACAAAGCGTGAAACCATGAAAGAAGAGTTGTGCACGGAGCTGAACAAACTTGATGGTCAGTCCTTGACGATCTTTGAGAATGAAATCCGTGATGAAAATAACCGTGCTCTGGTCAGCTCTTGTAAAGAGGAGCTGTTGCAGAAGGTGGATGAACACTTCGACAAAGAACGTGAGACTTTGGACGTTCCAGGTCACGCCCTTAAGGCGGTTTACTCTGGCAACAACTTCCAGTTCCCGACGAATATTCAAAAACGTGACACGTCCAAGGGTTATCACGCAGTGACCGGAGATGTGGCGCGCAAGGAAGTGATCATCACTTTTGATGATGGTCCGAATGGTCAGTACACTGATGCAATCCTGCGTGCCTTCAGGGAAGTAAATGCGAAAGCGATCTTCTTCCACATGGGTAAGGCGGTCCGCGCAAACCCTGACATCGTGAAGCGAGTGGCGGCAGATGGTCACTCTATCGGAACGCACTCGACGACACACGCGTGCTTGGGCAGCAGCTCTGCCTGCCGTAAGACCAATGGTCGCAACCTGACTTTTGATGAAGCCGTGGCTGAAATCAAAGGCGGACACCAGGCTGTTTATGATGCGATTGGTTGGGTGGATCCGTTCTTCCGTTTCCCTTATGGTGAAGGTTCCCCGGAGCTTAAGAACTTCCTGAAGAATAACTCCACAGGTGAATTCTTCTGGTCGATCGACAGCAATGACTGGAGAGCTCAGACGAATGAAAATCTGCTGCGCACCACAATTGCGGAGATTGAAAAGCGAGGCCGTGGGCAGGTTCTGTTCCATGACATCCAAAGGAAAACGGCGGAAATCATGCCTCAGTTCCTGCGTGAGCTTTACAACCGTGGCTACAGTATTGTACTAATTCAGCCCGCAGATTTGTCTGCGCGATACAACAGCAAGCTGGTTAAGAAAAGACTGCCATAGTTTTAAAAGTTCATGAGAAAAACGGATATCGATCGTCCATCAACCTGGAAGCCCTATAAGACGGGGATGTGCAATGGCTGCTTCGGCGGCTGCTGCACAATGCCGGTTGAAATCAAACTCTCGGACCTCATCCGACTTGGTGTTGCCACCGAGGATGAGGCCCAAACCTCGATTAAAAAGTTAGCAAAAAGACTGATAAAAGAAGGCATTATCGTCTCGTATCGATCCGGGACAGAGTTCTTTATGCTCTCTCAGAAGGCCAACCGGGACTGCCTGTTTTTAGATTCTAAAACGCGCCTGTGTACGGTCTATGAGAAGCGCCCGGACACCTGCCGTCAGTTCCCTTCCATTGGCCCCCGTCCGGGGTTCTGCCCGGGCTAGTTGTCGAAAATTCTGACAGGGGGGTGCTCTTGTTGGGCTCTGTCTCAGGGTGGGGCGTGCCAAGACCTTTATATTCGCTCTGAAGTGGCATAAGCGCTGCTCTTACTCCTGATAAGAACAGGAGGCCCTTATGAGCTTCACAGATAAAAAACTCGAAATCGCGATTGCAGGCTTTGCCCTTCTTATGATTGGCGGGATGGGTTATCTGCTGAAGTCCCCTGTTCAAAGCGCTATCGGCGAGATGGAAGTGATCTACGAGATGCCTCGTCCTAAATCCATTCTGGCGGCGTTGTTTGATCTGGGGGATCGAGAGATTTCGCGCGATTATAAGAATCCGTTTGCAAAGAAGAAAGCTGACGAAAAGAAAGTGGAGGCAAAGGCGGCAGCGCCTCAGCAGGCTCCGGCAAAAGCTGTTGCCAAGAAAGCGGACTCTAAAAAAACTCCAACTGCTATCAAAAAGCCTTCTGTGGAAGTGAATGTGGTCGATGCAGCACCCGCTTCTGGCTTGACCTCTGACGACATCACCGTGGGTGATGGCAATGTTCCGCAGAACTATCAGCAAAATACAAACAAAACAAATACAGCCAATACGACTGACACCAAGAACACTCTTTCTGGTGACCAGTGGAGAGCCCTGTTGCAGGCTCAGCCGACCAAAGAAAACCTGGATAAGCTGATTGCCGCTTACAGCGCAAAAGAAGTGGATGATCAGACGTTCTATACAATCGTGACAGAGCTTCTTCGCAGCAATAAAACAGAGACGCAGGATCTGGGCTTGGCGGCGCTCAAGGGCACTTACAGTCAAAAAAGTTTCGCCGTGGCCGCTCAGTATTTCGATCAGGTGGCTCCGGAAGTGCAGACAAAGCTTCATTCCTACATGTTGAGCTATGCGGTTTCCGGTCGCATGGGAATTCTGATGTCTGTTCTGAAAAGCGACAATTCAGAATTAGTGACGGTGGCAACTCAGGTAGTGATGGAAGGTTATGTGGCGGCTAAGGCGGGCACGAACTTGAATGATCCCCGTGGGTCTCGCGGTGATGTGGCTATTAACTCTGTGGCTGGGTATGCGAAGTTTATCCCCGTCTTCCAGCAGTTGGCGCAAAGCCAGGACAGTGAAATCGCCAGCTTGGCCTCTGCAGCCTTGAGTCAAATCCAAACCTCAGCCGTTGCGGCTCTTTAAAACTGGACAGGCCCGCCTGTTTTCGACGAGAATAAGCCCATATTTATGGGCTTTCTTCATTTCTGGCGAAACATTCTTGTGATAACTTTGATAGCTGGGACCTCTCAGGTCTTTGCGGCTACAGATTTGCCTAGAAATTTGAATGCCAAAGATCAGACACGCGCCCTGCAGATACTGGGATTTGGTTCGGCCTCCAAGATTCTGGACAATCCCTATCCTCTGGGTGGTTACACTGGAATTGAAGTGGGACTGTCCTCTGAATTTATTCCCGCCGAAGATTTGGCAAGTCTGGGAAGCAAGACCGAAGACAAAGGGGAGTTTAACTTCTACACCCTGACTGTCGGCAAAGGCCTTTACTACAACATCGACACCCTGTTTTATTTCACACCCACGATTCAGGGTGAGAAAATGCAGAACTACGGCGCTCAGTTGCGCTGGGGCTTTTATGAAGCCAGCTTCTTTCCTTTGAGTCTGACTGCGATGTTGTATGGTGGTGGAGCCAGTTTTTCCAACCTGATCAATGTTTCCACGATGGGGCTGGATCTGATTGCGACCGTGGCGATGGATCGACTTGCCATCTATACGGGATTTGGACGTGTCCGTGCGACGGGAACTTTCATCGGTGGAGCGGACGGCATCACGGCCGATCAGAATACGGTGACTCAGGATATCGTAGAGGATCACGCTGTGTTTGGGCTTAACATCGATATTTCCAAGATGTTCTTGGCGATGCAAATTGATCGCTATTCGGACTCGGTCTATAGCGCCAAAATAGGCTTCCGCTTTTAGATCGGTGAAAAAGGCCCATCCGACGTCGTTGGAAGGCAACCTTCTCGCTCCGACGTGCATTGAGCACGCCTGCGCTGCGAGGGTTACCTTCCGCCTCGCGGCTGAACCTTTTTGACCGATCTAAACTTATGAGCTAGTTGGGTAGATTTTCTATTTTTGGGCTTTTTCGATGAGTTTGGTGGTGGATTTTCCGTCCACAAACTGCAAGGACATGACTTTTCCGCCGTAGGACATAACAAACGGCGCGCCGACGATGGAGTCAATTTTCCAGTCGCCGCCTTTGACTAAAATGTCAGGCTTCACTTTGTGAATCAGATTTTCGGGTGTGTCTTCGGTGAAGATCACCGTGAAATTCACAGCACCCAAGGCTGCCAGAATCTCTGCGCGGTCGTTTTCGATTTGGACCGGGCGGGTAGGGCCTTTCAGGCGTTTGACGCTGGCATCAGAGTTCACACCCACAACCAGGATATCGCCCAGGCGCTGGGCTTCCTGCAAGTAGCGAACATGCCCTACGTGCAGAAGATCAAAGCAGCCATTGGTGAAAACGATTTTTTTGCCTTGAGCGCGAATCGGGGCCAGAGTTTCTTCAATATTTTCAAATGTGCAAACCTGACCCATAGATGTCTTTTATGCTTTCTTGTAAAGCTGTGCGCCAGTGATAGCGCCTGCGAAGTCTTTATTAAACAGAACAGATAGAATTGGCATCACCACGAAACCTGTCGCGATCACGAGCAGGCTGCGGGCAACCACTTTCAAAGAGTAAGCGGCTTTGTTCAGCTCTTCCGGCTTGCCGATTCTTTGATCAAACGCCCACTCTCCCGGAGTGCAGCCCACAAAGATACGATTCACTGTCAGATAAATGAACGCCACACCCGCAAACAGGCAGAAGGTGGAAAGATAGATCATGCCTTGAGCATCTGGATTGGTCAGATTGCCGATCAGATCCACTTTAGTGATCACCAAAAGGATGATCATGCACAGCAAGCTCGCAGCGATCACCAACATTCCGTCCAAAAGCGCTGCCGAGAAGCTCCAGGTCGTCTTTTTGAATTCTTCTCTGGCTGCCGTTCCAGTGATTTTTTGAGGCGCTTTGTCCAAATCCAAACGGCGATTTTTTTGCAGTGTCTTCAGGATCTCATCAACGGCTGTGGATGAAGCCGCACCATCACCGCCCACTTCGGTCAATGAACCCGGAGCTGGTGGGACAGGGGAGGCTTTTTTGCGAGGAAGTGGTGGACGAAGAGGATCCGTCGAAGCCTCTTCGATAAGCTCTAGACCTTTATCCTTAAGAACCGGGCTGACAGAGAAAGCTTCAGCTTTATCCTGAGCGGATGCATTGTTTTGTTTTTTCTTGTGAAAACCCAAACCATCGGTGAGCGGCTTAAACTCAAATTCCTCAAAAGGATCCATGCCTTCTCCTTAAATCAACACATCAGATCAAAGTCATACTTTAGGACGGAGACCAAGGTCATGCAAGCCGTTTCAACTCGCAGAACCTGGGGCCCTAAGGTGACTGGATGAAGGCCTAGTTTTTGGAATTCCTCAACCTCGCGGTGAGAGAATCCCCCCTCACTGCCCACGATAATCCAGATGTCTTTGATCCCTTGAGGACGGTCAGATTTAACTTTGGTGACATAATCCTTGATGCTTAGAGTCGCCGGACCCTCATAAGCAAATAGACCCACACCGGAGTCATTTCGGTTAATTAAATCCGAGATCTTTTCAAACGGGATGGCCGGATGGATCTTCATCAGGTCGCCACGTCCACTTTGCTGAGTGGCGGATTTGACGATTTTATCCCAGCGGTCGGTTTTATTATCCGACAGCTTTTCCCCTTTTCTCAAGAAGCTAAATTCAGAGAAGAAGGGATGGATGCTGGAAACGCCCATTTCCACCGCCTTTTCCATGATGGCATCCATCACGGGAAAGCGGGACAGGGAAAGAACAAGATGAAGGTGAGGTTCTTTGAGAGCTGGGATATCCCGAGTTTCAAGAATCTGCGCGGTGGCAGTCTTTTTGGAAACTTGGGTGACTTCAACGAAGTAAGCTTTACTGTCTTCAGTCAGCACTTCAAATTTGGATCCCACTTCCTGACGACAAACATCGAAGATGTGATGAAACACATCCCCGGTGAAGTTCACCTGATCTTGAAAGAGATCTTTTTTGTCGATCCAATAACGTCTCATGACTGAACCCAGTAACCAACCCACTCGTCTTTTTCAAGGCGACGGATCACAGTCAGGCCCGAGCCTTCCAGGAACTTTTCGAAGAAGTGGTTGTCACGCTCTTCGAGAATACCCGTTAGCAGCATGTGACCACCGGGTTTCAGAACGCGCATAAGGTCTTTTTTGATATTGATCAGAACTCCGTCGATGATATTGGCCACGACCACATCGTACTGTTCACGCAGGTCTTCGATCAAAGACTCGGGGATGGAGATTTGTTCCACCTTGTTGAGCTTGATATTTTCGCGCGCCACTCGGCGGGCTTCAGGGTCAATTTCGATCCCGGTGACCAGGCCCATACCGGCCATCTCGGCCAGCATTGCCAAAATGGCTGTGCCAGTGCCGACATCCAACATCGTCCAGTTGCCGATTTGATCTTTGTATTTTTCAGCCAGCTTGTGAATGAAAAAAGCCATCATCTGAGTGGTCGCATGAGTGCCTGTTCCGAAAGCCATGCCCGGATCAATATAGATCGGATGTTTGCATTCTGGAGGAGGCGTCAGCCAGGAAGGGACAACCCAGAAGTCACCGACAAGTTTGAACGGCTTGAAGCCCTTTTTCCATTCTTCCAACCAGTCTTTGGTTTCTTCTTCATGGATATGCCACTTGATGTCTTCATTAAGTTCGATCAGGCCATCAAAGAAATTGCAGCCCGGGCGCTCTGGAAAAAACACGTCCAATTCATGGGCACGAACGTGAAGAATTTGAGGATCATAAGTCAGATCAGGCTGTGTGAACGGCAAGGCTTCAGTGACGCCCGAAGCGCCACATTCAAAGCAATGTGTGGTGATGATGTCTTCAAGTTCAGCAGGAACCTGGCTTAGGCGGATACGGAAGTAGGAATTTGTGTCACTCATTCCGAGTGGTGTTATCAGAAACCACCGATTTTTCAAGCTTTTCTGCGGTTTGCAGGGACGCCTGAACCACCGTGGAAGTCACTGGTGGAGGGTTTGCAGAAACTACAGGGTTGGCGGTCTCTGGGGCCAGGTTGGGAGTCGTAATAACCTGCGTCTGAACCACGGTCACGGCCGGGGAGGGGGTGGCGGCCGGGGTATCAGCTTCGGCAACCTTGCGCCGTTTGGGTTTGGAGTTGTCAATAAACGAGCCCCCCAGATCAATGCGGTCGCCGGTCATAATGCCAATTTGCTCCAGCATGGGGAGCTCATCCCTGGATAGCAGGGTGAATTCGCGTGCCACGGCCACACGGTCATAGACGGCGATGATTTTAAGTTGTCCCACCGGGACCATGATTTCACCAACAGCATTGGCACCACTGGCATCACGCACGTTGATTTTTCGGACGGCGGTGACCACCAGATTCTTCTTTAAGCCAGAGCCGGGAGTGACATTGATGTAGAAGTCTTTGTAAACGGTGTCTTCTTCAGACAGCGTGATGTTTCTGCGCACATCCACCACTGACATGTCAGCGGCCTGCGATGGCGTCGAAAATCCCAACAGGAATGCAATTAAGAACATCATAAGAAAACCCTTCCATGGTTTGTCTGTTCCCTTTATCGGCTGTCTTATTTTGAAACTTGAGGGCTCTGGACCTTGGTTTGACCGAAGGTCCGTCAGTTGGAAACGATGGCGCCCTGAACAGAGCTGTAGACTTTGTAGGTCTTGTCTTCGGTGGTCTGCTCGATACCGGACATGTAGTTACCCACAGTGCTTTGCACATGATAAGTCACTCCGCCACCTGTGGCGGTTCCTGTCTGAGTGGAGCCGGAAACCAAACCGGTTGTTTTGGCAGGATCCTGAAATTTAATTGGAGAGTTCTCTGAAATTTGCTCCAGTGACGCATCCATCGAGCATCCTGTGGCAAGAATCATAAGTGAAGCCAGTACGATCCATTTCACGTGCAACCTCCGCACAGATTACTTATCGGCTGGAAGCCGGAGTTCTTTGAGTTTTCTCATTTTGAGACCTGATATATTTCATTAGATCTTCATTCTGTTGGCGTAGATCCTCATTTTGTTTTTGTAAGGCGGTCATTTGCTTTTCCAACGCCGAAATTCGATCTTCGTGATTCATGAGCATCGCTTTGAATTTGTGATAAAGCTCCTGCACAGCGCCAGTGATCGGGGCGATCATGTTCATGTAAGACACGGACTTGATGCCACTTTTGTTCTGATCGACAACATGAGGGTAAATCTGTTCCAGTTCCTGGGCGATAAAGCCCATTTGCAACCGAGGATCCGCATAGGGGTCTTTCCAATGATACGAGGACGGTTTGAGCTGAAGGATCTTTTCCAGACTGCCTTCAAGAGTATGAATGTCTTTCTTCAGGCGGATGTCCGATGCACCGTTGACGGTGCCCACGGTCGTCAGATTTCCGACAGCAGACAAAACCATTTTGGGAGATATCGAACCGCCGTTTTTCGTGATGAAGTGCATATCGCCCCCCTCCATCTCGTTGGCGATGTTAAATAGTGTGCTCCCCGTGGTTGGTATGCCAAGATAACCGCTGCGAGTGGTGGGGCTTGCGGTGCGGGCAAAGAACTGAATATAAGTGTGATCGCCCGTGCCGGGCTTCAGGCTGAGTATTCCCATCCCGTTAGAGCCGGATTCACCCAAAGTCAGCAAGCCTGACGCATCCAAAGACATCAGCATCTGACCTGAACCCAAATTGCCTTTATAGAAATTCAGGCGACGGGAACTCCCAAATTCATTCACGATGTGGAAGTTGTTGGTGACAGTGGCGTCACTGCCGATCTGGAAAGAAGAGTAAGCCGTATTACCCGCACCCGAGCTGCCAATATGCACGTTGGCCAGGGGCGAAGCGGTGTTAAATCCGGTAGGACCCGCAAAATAGTTCTTAGCCGTGCCGCTGGCTTGATAGACGCTGTATCGGTTCGTCGCAGTACCACCTGTTGTCGGAGCTGCCAGGAGAAGATCGTACATGGTTCCGATGGTTCCGGATTGAAGTTGGGGTAAGACATGTAACCCAATGGCATTGTTTGTTGTGGGAGAGTTGCCTGCTTCGAAGCCTTCGTGTCCGTACATAAAGCTTGCGGCTCGCAGGTCGCTGACGGTCCCCGCGTCTATATTGCCGGCATAGCGATTGCGGGTCGCCGCTGTATACAGCGCCTCGTTGGTGCTGGTGACGGTGACACCCGCGGGAACATTCGGCACAACAATACTGACCGACGCGTGGGTGGACAGTGTCGAGTTGGCAGACGGGTTGAAGCGTTGATAGACTCCGCTGCCAGTCAGGTTGCCGGAGGTTTCGGTGTTGTTGCGTAAAACCGCCATCTGAGTTTCAGTCGGGATGACGGAATAAGCTGCAGGGAACGGTGTGAGATCCCCGATGATAGCTCCACCCTTGACTTGGAAATTTGTGACGGGGCTGGCCGTTTTGATTCCCACCTTTCCATCCGCCTTGATGGTCATCCAGCGATTGACCCCCATCATGTCAGTAAAGTGCAGATCAGCGGAGGTTGTGTTCGTGAAGTCAGTGCCGGACTCAATGTAATTGACTCCGTTCTGAGTCAGGATGCGCAGAGTGGAGGGATTGGCCACTGATTTGTCATGAAGACGAATGTCTGTGGCCCCCGTACCTGACACCATAAAACTTCCCGTCGGGGAGGTTTCGTTGATACCGACAGCGCCGTTTGAAAGAATTGTCATTCGAGGCGAGCCATTGGTTTCCAAGGTCAGAGAGTTGGCATCGTTCGTTCCCAGAACCGCCGCAGTTCCGAAGCTGTTGCCTCCATTGGCGAAGATTCCTGAAGATGAATAGTTAGTGCAGCCCATGACACCTAAGGCATCAAAGGTCACCATTTGCCCCACAGCACAAGTGAAAGGCACGATGCTAGAGCCGGTGCCATCCGAGGCCAGCAGGCGATTGGCGGTGATCGAGGCAACGCCGGTTCCACCTTTGGCAACAGGGACTGTTGACGGGAAATTAGCAGGGTCTGCGCTGATCGTGCCGGAAGATACGGCGATTCCCGCGCCTATTTGTACAACCCCGCGGGCCCCTGTTGTTGCCGGGTCCACGGAAATCACAGGAGTTGTGGTTCCGCTGGCCACCTGCACAGGTGCGGTTCCAGAAACACTGGTGACAGTTCCAACGGTGGGGGAAGCCCACTTCAGCCCTGAAGCTGTCGCGGTATCAACAGTCAATACCTGACCATTGGATCCAATCGGCAGACGGATATTATTACTGGTATCTCGTGTTAATATATCGCCTTTTGTGGTCAGAGGAGAAAGGGCATTGAAAGCCCCCAGAGAAGTTGTTGCACCCGTTCCGCCATTGGCAACAGGCAAAGTGCCAGTGACTTCAGAGGCAAGATTGATGGCAGCCCCATTGGCAGCCGCAGTCAAGCGGCCTTGCGCATCGACGGTGATATTTGCGCGGGTATAAGACCCCGCAGCCACCGTCGTGTTTGCCAGTGAAATCGTTCCGGTTGTAGTGATTGTTCCACCGGTAAGTCCGGTTCCGGTGGCGATGCTTGTGACGGTTCCCCCTGAGGAAGTGTCGGTGTCATTTGCACACTCCCAGCGGTTGTTCGCAGAAACCCATTTCAGAACCTGGCCGTCCGTACATGCCGTGTTGTTCGGGCGATAGATAAAGTACTTTCCGGCAGCGTTACCGATATCACCCACATCCAAGGTCACGGAGCCTGTGCGGCCCGCAACGCTGGTGACAGGGAAGGCGATCGCAGCATTGGCCGCTGCGGTTAAACGCCCTTGTGCATCGACGGTGAAAGTGCCGACTTGAGTTGTGGACCCATAAGAGTTCGGCGTGACCGTGGTGTTGGCCAGAGAAATTGTTCCTGTCGTCGTGATCGGTCCACCGGAAAGACCGGTTCCCGTGGCAATGTTGGTGACGGTGCCGCCTGAGTTTGCATCGTTATCGGCGGCGGGCGCCCATTTCGTTCCATCATACTTCAGAACCTGCCCTGGCGTGAGGCCGGTTGTGTCGACAGCAACACCTTTGATTTTATTCACGGTCACAGCTCCGATGGTTCCACTGACATCACCAGCGACAGAGACATTGATCGCCTGACAGTTAAAACCACTCACCGCATTCCAGTACATGGTCTGGTGAGCACCACAACCCGCATTTGCAACAGCATCACTGAATTCCGCATCGGTCATGTAGTTGTTCAGTGTTGTGTTGAGTCCGTTGACGTCGGCTGTGTTGATTTGCGCGGACAACCACTGGGTGCCGTTGAATTTCAAAAAATGCCCATTGGTGGGAGCGGCGTTGGAGACAGCAGTCCCCTGAAGCGCGACAACGCTGGGATTTGGGTAAGTTCCACCCAGATCACCTGCGGCGGCACCCGAGGGCGTTCGTGCATCGCTTAGACGAGGATCGTTCCCCACGGTCACAGTGTTTGCTGTGTTTCCCACCTGCAAAGTCAGTTGCGGAGTGCTGGTTCCATTTGTGATGGTGATGAATCCATTGGCGGAGGTGACCTCTGAAACTGTTCCTCCATTGGCTCCGGTAACCCCCGCACAACTTAAAGCCGTGCCATTCCATTTCAGGAACGTGCCATCGGGACACGTTGGCAGAGCTCCCTTAAGCACGAAGTCTTCGGCTTTGTTTTGCCCCAGTTTTTCCGAGGACAGGGCATAGGCTGCGTAGGGAACCGTGCGAATTTCATTGGACGGGGAGATGACTTTCCAGCCCGAGCCGTCGTGGAACTGCACTTTCAAAAGACGCGTATCCCCGGCTTGTGCGGGATAAGTGGAGTTGCCATAGCAGTTGTGTGATTTGCTGTTGTTAAAAGCATCCAGCAAAGTGAAGAGAGGATCTGAGGGAAACAGTTTGGTTCCCGAGCCGATCGGAACATCAAAGACCCCGGCGGAGTTAAGCATGTTGATGCCATCTTTTTGTTCGCGATAGATGACACAACTGCCGTTGGGGCTTGTGATTTCAAATAAAAAGCTGACGCTGCTATTTTCCAACGGTTGACCATTGGATTTGATAATCCGGCCCTGATAGGTCAGAGAATTGGGCGAGGCTTCAGCAATAAAAGCGCAAAGCCATGAGAGTAATATTAATAAATACGTTCCATTTCTCATGCTTAACTTATCGGCTGTTCGGAGGATTCGAAAGAGGTAAATTATCGAATTTCTGCAAGAATTTAACGAATCTTACTTCTTTTTTTGGCAGATTTTGGCCTTTGGATTGACCTCGCAGATGGCTTCGCGCAGTTCTTGATTTTCCTGCTTTAAGGAAGCAATTTCGCGCTTCTGGGCCTGAAGCTCGGCCTGAACCCCTGAGATGGATTTATAGAGTTCCTTAAAGGCTTCGATCATCGGGCCGATTAATTTGGTATAAGCCACGGCACGGAAGCCTTTCTCATCTTTGTCGACGGCTTCCGGGAAGACTTTTTCAACATCCTGAGCGATCACACCCATGTCCTTTTTGTCGATCAGATCCAGATCGGGACGGACATCGTGACGCCAGTTGAAGGTCACACCTTTTAGAGACAGTATTTTTTGTAAGGAGTCCGGTATGATTTCGATATCCTGCTTTAATCGGGCATCGGATAAGTTTTCCCAGGCTGCGGTTCCTCCGGAAGTTCCATTGACGAACAGTTTCCGCGAACCTGTGTTGCCGCCGATATAAACGTTTCCGCTGTTGGTGACCGTGATAATGTCCGTGGTGCCTGTTGTTGGGCCTGGACGAATCCAGAAGTTGCCGCCGTCGACACCCATGAAGAATTTTTGGTTCGCATCAACTTCTTCAAAGCCGATGTATGGCGCCGTGGCGTTCTTGATGTAGAAGGGAGCCCCTGGAGTTCCTGCCATGCCGACTCCGACCCATCCAAGAGCGGAGATGCGCATTCGTTCTGTGGGAACCAACATGGAGCCCGTGCCAGAGTTTACGGCAAACACCAAATCTGCTGGAGCCGAAGTTGAAGTCCAAGTGGCAGAAGCTTCACTGTAGATATTGGCACCAAGACCCACGGTCGTTGCATCCCCATAACCGTTGTAAAGCACATTTCCCAATGTGTCGCCGCTTTGAACGGCTGCTTTTGCTGATGCGGTTCCTCGCGACTTCATCAGTTGAATACCCGGGCCGGCGGTGGCGTTTTCATTGCGCTCAAGGGCTGCGGAAGAAGCATTGTAGTTGGATCCTTGCACATGCAATCGCACGCTCGGAGAAGTTGTTCCGATTCCTAATTGTCCCCCGCTGGTGATTCGCATGCGTTCACCGTAGGATCCATTGGAGATGGTTGAGAAGGCCATATAGGCAGACTTGGCTGTGGCATAGTCGGCTTCGGCATAGGAGCTGATGGCCGTGCTATTGGAGTAAGCGGTGCCGTCCCAACCGCGCATTGCCAAGAATCCTAGTGAATCACCCGTCAACACAGGGGACTCGGCACCCGCATTGTCCCGAGCCTTGGTCAAAACAACAGCGGCTTCGGCCGTGTTGCCGACACTTTGAATGTACAGGTCATCACTGATGCCGCCGCTGCCCTTCATATGGAAGCCACGCTCGGGACTGGTTAAGGTACTTCCGATGGCAATGCCTCCGGGAACGACCAACTTCAAATCCTGAGTCGAACGCCAGTCCCCTTGGGCATTGGCATTACCCAAGCGCACGGTACTGCTTGCAGGATTGGCCACAGGCCCGATTCCCCAGTAACCAGTGCTATTCCAGTTACCAACAAACTGTGCCTGCCCCAGAGTGTTGTGATAGGAGCCGACGAATACGGCGTTGTAGTTGGCCGTAGCATCCCACTGTCCGACCTGCAGACGAGCGCCTGGATTGATCGTGTCAATTCCGACCTTTCCGTCGTTGGTGACACGCATCTTTTCGACATTGTTTGTATCAAAAATAATATGAGCGTTGGTTCCGTTGGTCACATAGAGATTTGAATTGGTGGCATCGGTATAACCGACATTGCCCAGCCAGGCGGAATCGCGGATGTATTCCATTTCCACTTTGCCGGCATCGGGTCCTGAAAGAATAAGAGCTGATTTTGTTGTGGCTGGGGCTCTGACAATCAGAGAAGCATTGGTATCCGGAGTTGTATTGATACCGACATATCCATCCTTGTGGATGGTCATACGTGTGATGTTGGTGGTTTCAAAGTTCAAAGAGAAAGCGTCGTTGGTGCCCAGTGTGGCATTGGCTGCCAGAGTATTTCCGCCATTGGCAAAGAAGCCGGCTGAAGAGAAATTCGTGCAGCCCATGATGCCTGACGCGTTGAAAGTGATCATCTGAGTTGTGCCGCACGTAAACGGAACAACCGCCGATCCCGTGCTGTTAGACACAAGCAGACGATCAGCTGTTAAGGCTGTGGTACCAGTCCCGCCCTTGCTCACTGGAACTGCAGAAGGGAAGTTGGCCGGATCCGCAGAAATTGTACCCGCAGAAACGGCGATACCAGAGCCCACTTGCACGACGCCTTTGGTTGTCGTGGTTGCATTGTCAACCGAGATCACAGGTGTGGTTGTGCCAGTGGCGACTTGAATGGGAGCAGTCCCCGTGACATTGGTCACTGTGCCGACTGTTGGAGTCGCCCACTTCAGACCCGAAGTTTGTGCAGAATCCGCGGTCAGCACCTGACCGTTTAGGCCGACGGGAAGACGGATGTTGTTGGCGCCATCACGAACCAGAACATCCCCTTTGGCCGTCAAAGGGGATAGGGCATTGAAAGCCGCCAAAGCCGTGGTCGCTCCAGTTCCGCCGTTGGCAATCGGTAACGTGCCAGTAACTTCAGAGGCCAGGTTGATGGCGGCACCATTAGTCGCAGCAGTCAAACGGCCTTGGGCATCGACGGTGATATTCGCGCGAGTGTATGCTCCAGGAGTGACCGCCGTGTTGGTCAGGGCAATGGTTCCAGTGGAGGTGATAGGACCTCCGGTCAAGCCCGTGCCTGTGGCAATGTTCGTCACAGTGCCACCGGAAGAAGTGTCTGTATCCGTGCCGCATTCCCATCGATTGTTGGCAGCAACCCATTTCAGGACCTGTCCGTCAGTACAAGCAGTATTGTTAGGGCGATAGATAAAGTATTTTCCTGCGCCATTGCCGATGTCGCCCACGTCTAATGTGACAGCGCCCGTGCGGCCGGCCACAGTGGTTACCGGAAAGGCAATGGCCTGATTGGCGGCGGCAGTCAGACGCCCTTGCGCATCGACAGTGAACGTGGCCACTTGAGTAGTGGAACCATAGGAGTTCGGAGTCACCGACGTGTTTGCCAGGGAGATCGTCCCCGTCGTGCTGATCGGGCCTCCGCTCAGGCCGGTACCGGTGGCTATATTAGTCACTGTTCCGCCGGAATTTGAATCGTTGTCGGCCGCCGGAGCCCATTTGCTTCCGTCATACTTTAAGACCTGTCCGGTGGCGAGACCGGTTGTATCCACGGGGACACCTTTAATTTTGTTCACAGATGTGGCGCCGATAGTTCCACCGACATCCCCGGCAACGGACACATTGATCGGCTGACAGGAGAATCCAGCCACAGAATTCCAGTACATGGTCTCATGCGGATTGCAGCCCGCGTTCGCCACAGCCGCACTGAATTCGGCGTCAGACATGTAGTTGTTCAAGGTCGCTGACAAGCCACTGACATCATTTTGGCTGATTGTCGATGGTGTCCATTCTGTACCAACATACTTTAAGAACTGGTTTGCGGTCGGTGCTGTCGCAGTGACGGCAACGCCCTGGATTTTTGCAACCGACGGTGAAGGGTAGTTGCCAGACAGGTCCCCACTGGCTGCCCCGATGGGGGCACGAGAGTCTGTGAAACGAGGATCATTCCCTGCTGCCACGGTTCCTGCAGTTTGGCCTATGTTCAAAGTGATCACCGGAGCTGTTGCATTGTCAGTGATGGTCAAGGCGGCGCTGCCAGAGCTGACATTGGTCACAGTACCACCATTGGCGCCAGAAATACCGGCGCAGGACAAGGTGCTGCCCGTGCGAGTCAGGAAGCTATTTGCCGGGCAGACGGGAAAGTCAGATTTTAAAAAGAAGTCATCGATGACATTGGCGCCCAGCATTTCCGCGGACTTGGCATAAGCCGCATAAGGAACTGTGCGAATTTCATTCGCCGGAGAAATCACTTTCCAGCCGGAGCCGTCATGAAACTGCACTTTGAGGAAACGAATATCACCGGAAACAGCTTGATACTTGGAGCCCCCGGCGCAGTTGTGCTCCAGGGTGTTGTTGAAGGCGTCCAGCAGTGTAAATAACGGGTCCGTCGGGAACATCTTGGTGCCGGAACCTATGGGAACATCAAAAACCCCACCGGAGTTTTGCAGGTTCACGCCATTTTTTTGCTCGCGATAGATGACGCAAGTTCCGTTGGGACTTGTGATCTCAAAAAGAAAGCTGACGTTATTGTACTCAAGACCTTTGCCATCACTGTTGATAATGCGCCCTTGATAGGTCAGAGAATTCGGAGCCGCACCGGCGATTCCGGCGCACAGAAACACGATAATTTGTATCAGGTACGCACCGCTTCTCATGCTTATCTTGTCGGTTTTTTAACAAGAAACATGAGCTTTTAGGGTCTGGATTGCACTATTAAAAGGGATCCCTGAGTTTAGCTCTGTCTCACTTTGAGAGTGGTCGTGTTGATGACGAGGGCCGCACCAATCACAAGGGCTCCAAGGATCTGAATAGGGCTCAGGGACTCTTTAAATATAACAGCTCCCATGATGGCCGCTGTGATGGGCTCTATCATCATCAGAAGGGCGACTTCGGTGCTTTTTAATTTTTGCAAAGCTGCCAATTCAAAGGTCAGAGGGATGATGGTACAGACCAAGGCCAGGCCCAGAATACTGGACGCCTGAATATTGGAAAGATTCTGAATCGCTGAAAAGTGCGGATGGTGGAAGAGCGACAAAGCCAGGGCTCCGAAAGTAATAACATAAAGAGACGAAGAAATTGGTCGGACGTTTTTCTGCAAACGGCCAGAAAGCAAAACATAGATCGCATAGCTGATCGCAGAAGCCAGTCCGGCGCCGACGGCCCAGATGTTTTTAACCTCGATATGTCCCCATAAAAGAAGTACCAGACCACTGGAAGCCGCCAGCAGACACAGGGCCTCGCGACGGGAAATCTTATCTTCCGTAAAGAAGTGTGAAAAAATATTCACCCAGAATGGATAGGTGTAAAGCAAGAGTGCTGCCAGCGTGACACTGAGGCCTTGTACAGCCGTGAAATACAAAGTGGAAAAGAAGGCGTAACCGAAGATTCCCAGCAAGGCGGCGATCACGGTCTGGCGCAAGGTCAGGCGAACCCATGAGGGGCGGAACAACAGCAGGCCGATCCACATCAGAACTGCCGCCAAAGTGAAACGATAGGAAAGTACTTCGCCGACTGAAAGGCCGGAATCAAAACCCCATTTTCCGAACACTCCTAAAAAACCAAAACCCACGCTCGCCAGGGATATTTCAATAGTTCCGCGAAGACGTGGGTTCATGTTTTTCATAGGCAGGGATTATTTAACTCGTTGGCCGTTTTTATATTTGCTTGGTTTTTTCTGAGTCTTCACTTTGGAAGCCGGTTTGGCCGTCTTCTTGATGGAAGTCGCGCGTCCTTTATAGGTGCGTTTTGTTTTTACTTCTTCCGGATCGTCGGCAAGGAAGACACGTTGAGCGGCCGCTTCGTTCAAGTAGGCCAGTTCGCCGGTTTTAATGGCACCCATACGCAGACGGCCGATAGCCACGCGCTGAAGTCTCATCACATCAAAACCGATTTTAGCAAACATCTGACGGATCTGACGGTTCTTACCCTCAGTGATTACGATTTTGTACCATTCGTACTTTTCAGATTTGTTATCGCCAGTTTTTTTGACTTTTTCAATGTGGCGGGCCGACACGCGACCGCCCACGATGGAAACACCTTTGCGCAGTTTATCCAATTGCGCGGGTTCGGGTTTGCCGCTGAGTTTGACCAGATAAGTCTTGGTTACTTCGGCCTTTGGATGCATCACCTTGTTGGCGAAATCACCATCATTGGTCAAAAGCAGCATTCCTTCAGAGTCCCAGTCCAGACGCCCCACCGGGAACACACGTACTGGAATGTCAGCCAGATATTCGGCCACTGTCGGACGATCCAAAGGATCTTCCATTGTCGTTAACACGCCTGTGGGTTTGTTCAGAATGGCATAGATTTTCTGAGTCAGAGGTTTGCGCAAAGGTTTGCCGTCAACCAGAATACGGTCATTTTGCGGATCTACTTTGACACCCAACTCGTAAACGCGCTTACCGTTTACAGTCACTTGTCCCTCTTCGATCATGCGGTCTGCATGACGACGGGATGCCAAGCCACTGTCAGCAATTAGTTTATTAAGTCGAACTCTTTCAGAGGAGTTATTTTCAGACATTCTTCATCGGCCTCGGGTAATTGTTGAGTGATCAATATATCACTACTGAGGCCGGAAGAGGAGATATTCTTGCGGTTGTACTCGGCGATGGCATGGCGGAGGTCACGAGCCAGCAGAGTCATGAGTTTGTCTCCCAAAAAGACGTTATCCACGGCTGTTTCAGCCTTGGAAAGAACAATAGAGGACCATTTCAGGGCTTCAGAGTCACCCTGTTGGATAAGAGCACAGGTTCTTTCCAGTTGGCTGACCAGATCCTGATAATAAGGATCGGTACGGCGATCGACAAAGAACTGCTCCAGGCGTTTGATCGGGAACAAAAGACGGGTTTGTTCCTGCAAAGGCTCATTTTTCATCTCAAGCAGCTTTTGGAAAACGTAGCCGCGCAAAAGAGACCCCGTCACCTTGTCATTCACGACGCGGAACTGGGCGGTGATGTAGGGGGCCACCTCAATTTTGTGGGTATGCTGGGAGCTGAGTTCCAATTCAGACGTATAGTAAAGCACCAGATCCTTGCGCAAAGGCTCCAAAAGCCCGTTGCGGATTGTGAACTTGCGATCAAAAGTACGGACTTCCAGGGATTTGTCTTCGCGAAGGATGATCGCCACGGCCCGTTTGTTCTGATCTGGCAGGATACGGAACTTCTCACCTTCGGCGCATTGGGTCTTAATATATGAACTCACTGCGTCAATAAGGTCGGAGAAATGTTCAATCTCAATAAGTTGAACCGTTTGCGGGAAGCGAATCGGGGATAGGTCAAACTTCTGCTGATAAAAGCCATTGAAGTTTTCCAAAAGAAACTGAACTTCATGGCCCAATTGCTGCTTATTGGACGCCCAGTGCGGGTAGTCCATGCAGTAATTGAAGAACATTTCGATCAGTTCCGGAGTCAAAACGTCATCAGGATGAGGGAAACCACGAAGGAAATTGAAAAAAGACAGACGCGTCGGAGTGTTCTGCGGATTTAAATCAGAAACAAACTTCAAAAGCTGTCCAACTTTTAGCATTTTTCCCCTCTCTGCATGTCGGCCCTAAAGTATGAACATTTGAATTTTTAGTCCAGAGAAAATATACTGGAAAGGCAGAATTTTTTAAGTCCTACGGAGGGGCCCGATTATGCATAAAGAATTGAATCCAGAATTGTTTGGGGAAAAGAAAGTGGCCAAGAGTTCCGCTATGGACAGCGTTTCTGCCATGGGGACAGCCCCGAACAGCTACTTGAATACGGACCGGCAGATTTTTGAACTGAAAGCCCAAAACCAGGCGTTGGCAGAACAGTTGAACAAGGTCGTTGCGACCGTGAATGAACTGATCAAAACATCCAACATCAAGTTTGAAAAACAGCACCACATGCTGAACCGCCTGGAGCAAAGCCACAACGGGCTTGCCACAGAAGCCGGCCAAAAGATCACTCAGCTCAGCCAGCGTGTGAACGAACGCAAAAGCTTGGATCTGAAAGTTCAGGAAATGGTGGATCGTCATAATAACGTTATCAAAAGCTTTGAAGTTCGCATGAACCATCTGCAAAAGCTTCTCGCGGAAAAAGAAGCTCAGATGATCGCAAGCCAAGCGGCTTTGAATGAAGCCAAAATGGAAATCTCCCGCTTGAAGCGTCTGTAAGATCCGAATCCTTCGCGGGCGGACCGTTGTCGGCGCTGCCCGCTACTGAACAGTACTTCCGCATAGAAAACTGAATGCGAGTTGTTTTGAGTTCGTCGAGATATCTAACCTATTTCGACATGCTTAAAAACATAATCACTCTTCTGACGCTTTTTCTTTCCATCACAACTCAGGCCGCCAATTGGTCTCAGACCAATGTGCAGTTCCTTCACGGTGATTCGTACAAGAAACCCGGGGACACGTCCTACTCAGCCACCGTCGTGACATTTGAACATCTGAGTCAGTGGGACTACGGTTCCAACTTCTTTTTCTTCGACATCACCAGTCCCGACACGAAAAGCAGCACGTCTTATTATGGTGAATTCTCACCCGCATTTAGTCTGAGCAAGATGGGGGCCTTCACGCCACCGGAGTCCTTCCTGAAAGATGTTCTGTTGCAGCTAAACTTCGAGATCCCGCAGGGACCCGCGCGCCGGGTAAATTTGGCCGGCGTGACCTTGGAATGGAAAGATGTGGGCTTTGACTATCTGGCCACTCAGTTTCTATATCGGGATGTTATGGGCATTGACGGGCATACGGGGCAATTGACCGTGGCATGGTTAAAGCGTGCCGGTGGGGATTGGCTGCCGCTGGAGTTTTCTGGCTTCTTGGATTGGGCCGGGGTTGAAGGCACTTTGAAGGACAACGTGCACATTCAGGCAAACTTCCTGTACGACCTGAGTCGCAAGACAGCCCAAAAGGTGCCATTGAAAGCTGGTTTGGAATACAAATACTGGAGCAATAAGTATGGCGTCGATGGCCTGACTGAAAATGTCCCCCAGGCCAAGGTGCTTTGGATTTTTTAGAAAAGCGGGTGCTGGAAACCCAGCACCGAGCTTACATTTTCATGACTTTTTTATATCGACAGGTGTTCAGTCCAAAAATCTGATAAGCGGGGCACCAGCCGACCAAACCTGTGACTAAGGGGATTGCTCCCAGCAGGAACCACGGATTTGCGGGGCCCACAAAAGCAAGACTGACCAATACAAGCCCGACGACGATTCTTAAAGTTCTATCTAATGAGCCTTCGTTTTTTTGAAAGACAGACATAAAGGCCTCCTTTTATAGGACAATTATATCCCCAAAGAGACCTGTTCGAATATGATCCAGGACATAAAACCCCGGTTGAAAGTCTATTGAGACGCTTTTTCCATGCGTTTGATGAATTCCGGCGCCTTTTCAAACTGGGTCAATGTCAGAGCGTCAATCCACATACCGTGAGCATTGATAAAGACAACCGTTGGGAGTCCTTGGATATTGTACTTTTTCTTAAGCTCTTTGAGTTCTGCCGAATCTTTTGTGGCATCGAACTTCAACATGACGAACTTTTCTGAAAGTGCCCGGATTCGAGGATCTGTGAAAGTGTGTTCTTCCAGTTCGTGGCAAGCAGCACACCAGTCAGCCCAGAAATCAATGATCACGGGTTTTTGATCCTTGGCAGCCTGAAGCAGCAGGGCCTCAGAATAGGGTTGCCAGTTCATTTTCTGTATCTGATTGATGCTGGCGGTTCCCATCATCTGACTGCGTATGTAGGGACGCAGATCAAACGTTGCAATCACCATGTATCCGATACCCACGATTAAAACGGATTGCATCAGACCCTTTTGAATGTGTTGCAATGTGGATTTTCCCGCTGCTGGCAGGAAAGCTCCGTAGACACTGGCCAGAATGATCAATCCAACAGCCAGGGCGCCATCGAACCAACGATCCGGCAACAGCAGCTCCAGATAGTAATAGAAGGCCGACAACATCAGTGTGCCCAGAATGAATTTAAAGGCATTCATCCACGTGCCGGATCTTGGCAAGGCTTTCGCCAACTGATTGAAAAGTCCCAGTGCGATAAAGATCAAACCTAATCCCAAGGCATAAACGAACAGGTAAATGAATCCAAGAGTCTTGTTTTGTGTAGAGGCCACGTAAGTCAGAATCGCCACCAGCACCGGCCCCACACAAGGGCTTGCCACGATACCGGCGAACAAACCTGTCAGATAGACGCCTACAATTCCTTTTTTCTGGGTCCCACGTCCAAACTTATTGCGCAGGAATGCTGGCACTTGCAGATCATAAAGACCGTACATGGAAAGCGCCATTGCCAGGAAGATTGCACAGATAACGGAAAGCACATAAGGATTGCCCAGGCTGGCACCAAAGATGCCACCGCTGGAAGCTGCAATCAGTCCAAGAATAGAATAGGTCGTCGCAATCCCCAGAACATAGATACAACTGGTGAAAAAGTTTTGCAGACGTGTGCGTTCGTTCGAATGATTTCCCAACACGGCCAGGGTGATTGGAATCATTGGGAAGATGCATGGAGTGAAGCTGGTAAAGATTCCGGCCAAGAATACAAAGATCAGCCCGGCAAACATACTGGAGCCAAGATACTTCTGGAAGTTATCAATGCTAAAGAAGGATGTCGGTGCAACCGTGGGTTGCACATCGGCTTCCATGATCTGCGATTCGCCTTCGACCTGGGTGACTGTTATGGGGACCTCAAGAGTTTTTACTGTCGGGAACAGGCAGAACTGATCCGAGCAGGCCTGATAGGTCAGCTCCAACTTCATTTTTGTATGACGCTTCAGAAAACGATTCGGAGCTTCTATGTGCGCTGTCAGTGTGGCTTCGTTTTCAATTCCCGAGCGCATTCTTTTTGAGAACTTATCATTCCAGGTGATCACCGGTTCAATTTTGAAAGGAGCCACCTTGAAACCATCCGGTTCCAGAATCACCACGCTGAATTTGTCTTCATAGGCGTGGTAACCCGCAGGAAGTTTCATTTTGATTTCAATGTTTCCGCCCTGGCCGGGGTTCCACTCATAGGGGAAGACTTTGGTCTCTGCCAAAAGAGGATCCGTGTCGTTCGGATCTGCAGCCCAGGACTTAGGACTTGCGAATAAAGAAAGAGCGAGAACTAAAACGTAAAACAGGCTGAATCTCATGTTTTTCCTCTTGGCCCGTCATAGTCCGTCTCCAGACTATGGGCAAGTTTATTTGCGACTGCCTCAATATTAACACAGTTCACTCCGATAGAGAAACTGAGAGGTCATAACTTATGGGTTTTGTAGGTATTATCGTCGTATTTGTGATGGTCTTCGGGGGCTTCCTGCTCGCAGGTGGTCATATGTCCGTGATCCTCAAGGCGGCTCCGCTCGAATTGATGATTATCGGGGGCGCGGCTTTGGGAGCGTACATCATTGCCAACCCGATGAAGATTATCAAAGCCGGTTTCAAGATGAGTATCAAAGCCATGACGGCCAAGGGACCTCAGAAACAGGATTATGTCGAATTGTTGCAGATGATGTTCCAGCTTTTCCAGGCGTTCCGTAAAGAGGGACCTCAGGGAATTGAGAAACACATCGAGGAGCCGGAGAAGAGTGACATCTTCAAGGCTTATCCAAGTTTCATGCACAATCACCACGCGGTTCACTTCCTTTGCGACACGATGAAAATCACGTTGTCAGCAGAGATGTCACCGTATGATGTCGATGACCTTTTGGATGCGGACATCAAAGCGATTCACCACGAAGAACACATGGCGGTTCACGCCGTGCAGACGGTGGCCGATGGTTTCCCGGGTCTGGGGATCGTTGCCGCGGTTTTGGGTATCGTAAAAACGATGGGACACTTGACCGAAGGGGTTGAAAAGATCGGTGCCTTGGTTGCCGGCGCCCTGGTTGGAACGATGTTGGGGGTTTTCGGAGCTTACGGTCTGATTGGTCCGACAGCGACGAAAATGGGTGCAGACATCGATGCGGAAGGCCGCTACCTGTCTTGTATCAAAGCCGCAATGGTGGCTTTGCAAAGAGGTGCGCCACCAATTGTTTGTGTGGAATATGCCCGTCGTTCGATCATGCCAGAAGAAAGACCTTCTTTTGAAGAGATCGACAAGGCAACAAAAGAAATTAAGAAAGCTGCGTAATCGGCCCCGCCGAGGAAGTGAAGCGGGCACTGCCCGCGCAACTGGACTGGGTCGGCTCCGCCGAGGATGTGGAGGGGCGCAGGCCCCGCAACTGGACTGGAACTAAACTATGGCAGAAAAAAAACAGACGATAGTCATCAAGAAAATTATCGTATCGGGCGGTGGTCACCACGGGGGTTCCTGGAAGGTGGCCTTGGCCGATTTTATGACTGCCTTGATGGCCTTCTTCCTGGTGATGTGGCTGGTGGGCCAGTCTGAAGAAACCAAAAAAGCGGTTTCTGATTATTTCTCCACACCGTCTGTTATTGAATATAACTTCCAGAATTTTGGTGCAGAGATCACTCTTGAAAAGTTGTTCCTGGATATTTTGAACGAGCCTCTGAAGGCTTTCCAAAGTTTCATGGAGCCGGCGGATAAGACTCCGAACCTTCTGGACATGGGCTCCACCAAAGTGGTGGCGGCTTATCTGGCAGATCAGATGAACGATGTGGCTAAGAATGTCACCGTGACCCCTGAAGGCTATGACTTTGATATTCCTGACTACATGTTGTTTGAGCGCGGTTCGGCAACACCGAACGCCAACTTCGTGAAGGTGATGGATAAAATCAAAGGCATCACGACAGGTCTGAAGGACGCTGATATCAAGCTGACTTCCGGCATGTTTGTGCAGGCCGTTCCTGATGGCAGCGCAATGACGGCGAACAAAGTCGCGGCAGAGCGCTATGATATTGTTCGCAACAAGATCCTGGCTTCTTTGGAAAATAACACCGTGGATGTTTCTGGCGGCATTAACGTCAAAGAAAAACGCGGTGAAGTGGACCCGGCCAAACTGGTGGGCTTCATTCGTGTGAAGATCGCGCAAAAGGAAATCACAGCCGATGGCAGAAAGCCACGCAAGCTGGACACTCTCTTTGGGCCTTCACGTGTGGATATGTCTGTGTATGACAACTTCGTGAATCAGATCAGCAACCGCAAAAAAGCGGAAAAGCCGGATCTAAAACAACAGGTTGATCAGGATCTTAAGGAAGAAGCAGGCTTCACAGCTCCGTCTTCGCAGACAGAATAAAGAAGTAATCTCCAGCGCCGTTAAACTGAGAGCTTTCACTGGTTCCGGTGAGAGCTCCCTCAAAGAAGATCACACCCCATTTTCGTCCTAACCCTGTGCGGGCATCGAAGTAAGGATTGATGGAATCCACGTCGGGTGTGTTGTAACCAATCTCGTTATCCCATTTCCAGTTTCCAAAGACATCCATGGTGTTGCCGAAAGCAAAACGGGCCGAGCGCTCTTTGCTGGCCTCCCAGTTTGAAAGAGCATCATACATGATGCGTGATTTCCATAGATGCAGGTGCAGGCTCAGGATGTTTCCGTTGTGATCGCCACCATTATAGAACTGGCTTTCGCTGTACCCGATGATCATGTTGGTGTTCGGGGAAAAATCCACTTTGATGTCGGCATTCAGGCGCAGATTAAAATGATCGTCGCCGCGATCATAGTTGGTGTTGGAACCCCAGACTCCCAGACGAAACTGTGAGCCAAAGTTAAACCAGAATGAGCCCTGCAGGGCCGGCGAGTGATCTGACTGCGACAGTCCGTATTCCACATAATGGGAAAGCAGACTCACGTCTCCAGAAAGATCGAAAGTGGGGGATGTGCTGGCTTCAGAGCGGAGGGCCCCTAAAGTGCTCAACAGAATAATGGTAAAAGCAATGTATCTTCGCATAGATAGTTCGTCTCATTGTGACTTAAAGAGCTGAGAAAAACAAAGTTTTCGCAGGTATCCTGCAACGGGAACTGGACCAAAAGCCCAAGGACGGGTAGATTGGCCCGCTATGAACCTGGATTTGCCACTAAACGAATACACCTATGTTGCCTTTGATACCGAAACCAGCGGAGCTTATCCGATCGGATTTGACGTGGTCGAGTTCGGGGCCGTGAAGTGGTACAAGGGGGAAGAAGTCGGGCGCTTGCAGTTTTTGTTCAAACCGCGCGAACTGATGAGTGACTTTATCATCGGCATCCACGGCATCACCAATGAGATGGTAAAGGATGCCCCTTTAATCTCTGAAAAAATCCAGGAGATCCACGAATTCTTCAAGGGTGCTGTGGTGATGGCACACCATGCCCCTTTTGATCTGGGATTCATGGCCATTGATTTTGAAAAGGCTTTTCTGCCTGTTTTGACTGAGCCTGCTTTGTGCACCAGTCTGCTGTCCAGAAAGTGGATTCACGGCGTGGACAATCACAAGCTGCAAACCTTGGTGAAGCACCTGGGAATTGATGGCGGTCAAGCGCACCGGGCTTACGACGATGCTAAGGCCTGCCTGCATGTGGGACTGGCTTGTTTTGCCAAGATGCCACCGGAAATGACTTTGGCCGGAGCCATCAAAAGTCAGGGGAAGAACCTGCAATGGAAAGACTATTCCATCAATGCGCTGACGGCGGCGCCGATCAAAACGCTGATCGATGCTATTCAGACCAAAAAAGATGTCGATATGTCCTATGAAGGTGGATCCAACAAAGGTGAAACCCGCCGGGTCACACCGATTGGCATCGTTCGCAATCCCGATGGCGACTATCTGTACGCCTTCTGCCATAAAGATCAGTCGCATAAAAGATACTATTTAAATCGTATCAGTGATGCCCAGGTGATCTGGATTTAGTCTTCGTCGATATTCCAGCTAAGTTTGCTTTTCTTTTTGGACTTGTTTGGGGTCAGGTCAAAGCGCTCTTTCATTTGTTCCAGATCCTGTTTGTGGGCGCGGATCTTCAGCACAACGCCATTGCCTTCATAGTTTTCTGAAAGCACGCGCATTTTGCTGCGGATTTCGCCGATGGCCCCTTGAGTTGTGTAAGGAATCAGGACGTCTTCCTCGATCATCTCTTCTTCAAAGTGTTTGACCAGTTTGGCATGCAAAGCGGCCACATCGTCAGGGTTCTTTGCAGACATGAAGTGAGCAGTTGGGAATTCTTTTGCCAACTCGGCTTCTTGTTCCGGCGTCAGGCGATCGCGTTTATTGAAAATCAGGAAACTTGGCAGATCGGCCGCACCGACTTCGGCCAAAACCGTGCGCGTGACTTCCAGCTGGGATCGGAACGTCGGATCAGAGCAGTCCACAGTGTAAAGTAAAAGCGAAGCATTGGCCGCTTCGTCCAAAGTGGATTTGAACGAGGCCACCAGATCGTGCGGAAGTTTTTTGATAAAACCAACGGTGTCGGAAACCAGAATACGGGGACGGGTCTCTGGATAAAGAACACGGACCGTGGTGTCCAGGGTCGCAAACAGTTTGTCGGCGACAAGAACATCACTGCCAGTCAGAGCACGCATTAAAGAGGACTTTCCAGCGTTGGTATAACCCACCAAAGCCACGGAAATTTCCTGATCACGACGTGCGCGGCGCTGATCCAGTTCCTGTGATACGGCGGCCAGCTCTTGTTTCAGTTCTTTGATGCGGTCACGGATTTTACGGCGATCCAATTCGATGCTGGTTTCCCCGGCCCCTTTACCGCCACCTCCCTGACGATCATCATCCCCTAAAGCCTCGCGCATGCGCGGGGCTACGTATTTTAAACGAGCAATTTCCACCTGGGAACGGGCCGCTTTGGTTCTGGCGTGACGACTGAAGATCTCAATGATCACACCCGTGCGATCCAAAACCTTGGCACTGGTGGCGCTTTCAACAAGCTTTAATTGGGAAGGCGAAAGGTCACAGTCAAAGACCACAACTTCGGCCGTTTCTTTGGGAGCTGAGTCAGCAGAAGCATCCAGATCCTCTGCTCCTTGTTCGACATCAAAGACCTCTTCGACGTTGTCTCCGAAAAGATCATCGTCTTCGTCCTCTTTGTTTTTGCTGAACTTCAGGGCGGCCTTGTGTTTCTTCTTCACAAAAGACGGCGCCACTTTTCCAGTGCCACCGGTCCATTCTGCCAGTTCCATCAGTTTTCCATCCCCAAGGACTGTTGCTGTCTTCGTGGACGTACGACGCTGGGACATTTGGCCGACAACCTCATAGCCCAAAGTGGTGACCAGACGGGAAAGCTCCGTCAAGGACTCTTGGGTCTCTTCATAAGTGGTGCGAGGGGTTTGGATGCCGACAAGGACTGCCTTCAGAGGTTTTGTTTCGTTCATGGCGAACGGTATAGCACAGGCCCATGGAAAAGCCAGCGAAACCCCTGAAATTATTCAGGGTTCAAAGATGAGTTCGGGTCGGAGTGTAACAAATACCTGGGCTTATTCGCTTTCAGAGTACTCGATGACGTTGACGGTGCGCTCTTTTTTGATCTGGTGCAGGCGTTTGTTGACCTCTTCCGCCAATTCTTCCAGATGCTTGAACTCGTCACCGGCGCGCAATTTTAGATTGGCGTTGGCTTTTCCTTCCAGGGCTTCATTCAGGAACCTTTCAAATGCATACAAAGGCCCTGCGATACGGTGGGAGATCAGGCGACCGACCGCGAACAGGATCGCGCAGAAAGCGACAGAGATAATCAGGAACGTGATTACAAACGGCACCAGAAACTTGTTCAGCAGAAAAGCATTATTTCCGACCAGCTCCTGAATCGTTACGCGCATATAGGTGTAGGAAAACACCGAGCAAATCAAAGTCAGACTTAAACCCACGCCCATCAGAATGAAGCAGTATTTCAGCTGGAAAGGCATATTCACCCAGTACTGCTTGCGCACGTTATTTTCCGGCCACAGCAGTTCTCCCTCACGAATGATCGCATAGACGATCAATCCATAGCCCAGCCATTGCAAGGCATCGGCGATGTTAAAGGCTGGACTGGACAGGGACGGAGTTCCCAGGACAATGAAGTCGACCACGTAACCCCAGACGATGCGGTCGGTGACATTCCCGATGATCCCGCCAATCAAGATGGACAAACCCGAACGCAGCGTCAGGGACTTGATCGGCAGCAGATACTGAATCAAGGCGTAGGTCGCTAGCAGGAAAGCACCGCCGGTGGATAAAGACACAATACGCAGAACGGACGGAAGGTCTGAAAACAGTCCCAACATCGCACCGTGATTGTGGTGCAGAACGAAGTGCACCGGACCGAAGGATTTAATCTGGGTGATGCCAGTGGCCCATACTTTTGTGATGCGGTCCAAAGACCACGTCGCTAGAAGAGGAAGAATCACAATTAGCCATTCGCGTTTTTTCATGCACTTCAGTCTAACAATTCACACAAGGACTTGCGAACGAAAAAACCTCTCATTACCATCGTCTAGAAAGCGGGTGAAAAAGGTCCATCCGACTGCGTTGTGCTGCGGGCTCCTGCCCTTGCCCTATCGGGCTGGCGCGCAAGAATAGCATCCTGCTATTCTTGTCGGGACGCCTTCTCACTTCGACGTGCCACGGGCACGCCTGCGTTGCGAGGGCATCCCTCCGCCTTGCGGCTGAACCTTTTTGACCCGCTTTCTTTTGCTTCTGAGCTGGCTTTTCTCATTGGGATTGGAGACTTCGTGAGATTTCTTTTGAATGTTTGTTTGATTGTTTTTGTAGCAGTTTCGGCGCGGGCCGATGAGAAGTTTGGGGATGTTCAGAGAGAGTTTGAGGCTTTGGCTAAGAAGTATGGGGTGAGTACCAAGGATGTTGGTATCTATGCGACCATTGGTGAGGGGGAGGAGCTGAAGACTTTGCTGGACGTGAATGGTCAGAAGGTGATGATTCCGGCCTCTATTTCCAAGGTGGCGACGGCTTCGGCGGTTTTGGCGTCTTTTCCTCCGGGGTACAAGTTCAAAACTCAGTTGCTGACCACAGGGGATGTCAAAAATGGCACCTTGAAAGGGAATATCTATCTGAAAGGCGGCGGGGATCCGTCGTTTGTTTCTGAAAATATGTGGTTCCTGGTGAACGCGTTCACACGTGCGAAAATCAAGAAGATCGAAGGGGACATTGTCGTTGATGATTCTCTGTTTGATAAGATTCGCTACGACATGAGCCGCCAAAAAGAGCGGGTGGATCGCGCCTATGATGCGCCAGTCGGGGCGATGAGCTTTAACTGGAACTCCGTGAATATTTTCGTTCGTCCCAACGGTGTGGGAAATGGGGCGGATGTTTCCATTGATCCTGAAAATGATTACATCCGTCTGGTGAACAAAGCCAAGACTGTCGCGGGTTCGGCGAACAAACTTCTGGCGGATCGTCAGGAGGACAAAAAGTTCGATGGCGATGTGATTCATGTCGGCGGCAGCATCGGGCAGGGCCTGAAAGAGGTTGTTGTCTTTAAGAACATCACGCAGCCCGACCTTTGGGCAGGCTACAATTTGAAATCTTTTCTGGCACAGCGGGGAATTCAACTCACCGGAAACATCAAAAATGGTGTCACACCAGAGAAGGCTGAACTGGTTGCCGAATCAGAAAGCAAGGCGATCGAAGCCATCGTGGCTGACATGAACAAGTTCTCCAACAACTATGTGGCAGAGATGCTGACAAAGAATATGGGGGCCGTGAAAAAAACAAAGGGTGCTTCATTGGCAGATGGCGTGGCTGTTTTGAATGAGCACATGCAAAGTCTGGGTGTGCCGGCGGATCAGTATCATTTGCAGTCGCCGTCGGGTTTGACTCGCGATAACAAAATGTCATCGTTCGCTATGTGGAAGGTCCTGCAGCATTTACGCAACGACTTCCGAGTCCAGCCGGAGTTCCTGACCTCCTTGCCGATCGCAGGGGTTGATGGCACGCTGAAGAAGCGCATGAAAAACTCTCCGGCCGAACGCTGGGTGCGTGCGAAAACGGGATTCCTGACTGGCGTTGTCTCCTTGGCGGGTTATGCGGGTTTGGAGGACGGTCGAGTTGTGACTTTCTCTTTCGTTTACAATGGTTCTACGGATGAGACGAAGATTCGTTCGTTTTTTGATAATTTACTTATCTATCTTGTAAAATAAGCCGAATAAAACTGTGGAAGGTGGACCTCCATGATGAAATTTAGTGTCTCAATTCTATACGCAGTTCTTTTGAGTGCGCCGATGGCGATGGCTCAAGGGGATCTTGCTTCTCAGGTCGTTCCACAGGTGATGGGAAGAAACCCGGAGGAAAGTCGTCCTTGGCGTGCGCCGGTGTTTTCTGGTCAGGAGTCCTTCTTAGGCTATCATGACGAAGCTTTTGCAATCCCGAAGGGCATGGAAAAGCAGGTTCAGTTCTGGGTGGATATCTATACCAAGTACTCCACGAATCAGGGTGTGATCCATGATGCTGAAAATGTCGAGACCGTTTATGAAGTGGTCGATTTGACAGGCCTTGTGGGTGAACGTGCCCAGCAGAAGAAGATCGATGAGGTTAAAAAAGTCATCGGTTTAAAACTTTCCCAGGAAGAAAGGGACCGTCTTCGCTTCCAGTTGGGTCAAAAGGATCGTATGCAGGATGCGATCTTCTATTCCGGTCGCTACATTGAAGAGATGGAAAAGATCTTCCGTGATGCCAAGGTCCCGGTCGAACTGACTCGCCTGGCATTCGTTGAAAGCAGTTTCAATATTATGGCGCGCTCTAAAGTCGGGGCGAGCGGTATCTGGCAGATCATGCCCTACACGGCAAAGCCTTATAAAATGATTACCCCGACAGTGGACAAACGCAACCATCCGATGGAAGCAACCAAGTTGGCGGCGAAGCTTCTTCGTCAGAATTACGGCATGTTGCAATCCTGGCCTTTGGCGGTGACGGGTTACAACCACGGTCCTACGGGCGTGCGCAAGATGACGGAAAATTATAAAACCCGTGAGTTGGGTGAGTTGATTGCCAATGTTCGTTCACGCAAAAGCTTCGGCTTTGCGTCCCGTAACTTCTACGCAAGCTTCTTGGCGGCAGTGGAAGTGGAAAAGAACGCAAACAAATATTTCGGTTCTGTGGTGTGGTCCAAGCCTTTGGATGCCCAGGATCTGAAATTGCCAGTATCAGTGAAATATAAAGAGATCGTCAGTTGGTTTGACGGTGATGACCGCAAGGCTCAGATCTTCAATCCCCACCTGACATTCAAAGCCCGCAAAGGTCATCCGATCCCTGCGAAAACAGTGATTGCCGTTCCTAAAGACAAGTACAATGTGGCTTTGATTTCCCTGGCTCGCCGTGACCGCATGGTGGCAATGGAACGAAAATAAGTCCGAAATTAAATCAGGGCACAAAAAAAGGGAGCTTTGCAGCTCCCTTTTTTATTTTCTAAAAGTCGATCTTAGATGAAGTCACCTTTGCTGCGGTTTACAGTCGCCGCAGGAGCCGGTGCCGTTGCATTCATATCCAGATACTTGTGGAAGAGCTGATAGATCTCTTCAACGATGGCCGCATCATGGATGGCTGTCGGGTTGTCGATCGCCATGGTGTTAGTCAGGCCGATAAAGGCATTGACCATGATGTAGGAGATCTTTTCCATATCGCGACCCGGGATCTGAGGCAGATTGTAGCGAACAACCTCCTGGAAGAACCGGATGGACTCAGACATATAAGCAGCTTCGGCTACATAGTACTGAATGGTGGTCAGTTTAGAGCGAAGTTCTGAGTTGCGGCGAGTGGTCTCCACAGCAAGTTCAATCATTCCCTTCACACGCTGTTCCGGTGGAAGTGGAGAGATGGCGCGCATTTTCTCACTGAAGATGCGTTTGTCTTCCTCCAGGATATTCTTCACCACGGCCTGAACAACGGATTCTTTGTTGCCAAAGAATTGGTACAAAGACCCGATGCTAACGCCCGCCTCTTTGGCGATTTTATCCGTCGTGATAGAGTAAAAGCCTTCACTTACTAGCAGGCGAGAACAGGCATCCAAGATAGTCGCAACTGTCTGGCGTGAACGTTCTTGAGTAGGTGCCTTGACGATAATCTTAGTTTTCTTCGTTTTTTCTTCCGGTGACATCATGATTAACGAATACCCTTTCTGTGGACCCGAAGTCCGTGAGGACAGAATAGGTTCGTCTGGACGCGTGGGCAAGTCTGGTTTTTTACAAACCTGTAATGTTTGTAAATAAAATCTTAAGAATAATGTGAGGCTTTCTTCGACGAAAACTACTGAAGCTCTTGATCGCAGTACTGGAGCGCTCTTTGCTCGTTCGCAGGGTAACTCATGCTTTGGGCGAGCTTATTACACTGCTTCTTTGAGATCGTCTTATTAAAGTGACGCAGGCACTCCCAACGGGCTTCATCTCCTGAGTCTGGGAATTCCATAGCCTTCGTGATGTTATGGCATTCCTTTAACGTCGGACGCGTGCGCAGATCATAAAGGCAAATCAAACGTGCATCTTCCGCATTGGTAGAATACTCCATGTTGGCCGCGATGTTAAGACACTGGGCCACAGAGATCTGTTGTTTCTTTTGTTTAAGGCATCGCAAGCGCAGATCGTCTCGTTGGTCCATGGCAAGCTTGGCGGTCTTGGAAACCTGGCAAAGACCCGAAGCCTGAGCCTGGGACAACCCAAATCCGATCATAACTGCAGCAGCCAACAAGAACTTCAACATACGTAAAAACCTCTCTCAAGGAATCCAGACATCCATTTAGCAAGGCTCTGGCCAACCTTTTATGCATTTAGAGACTACCTGAAGGCAAGTGACTGTCTCAATATTTGACAGCAGGCACATTATTGGCTGGAAAGACTCCACCTCGGGTCGACTATTTCAAAAGTCGTTGGGCTTCGATGACAGCGGCTTGTGCATCAACCAATCCTGCGCCGAACTTGTTATGATCATTCGGAGTCAATGGCAGGGCTGTCTTTATCAGCAGGGACTTGATCTGTGCGGGAGTCAGCTTTTTGTTGGTGGCTTTGATCAGGGCCACGACCCCCGCGACGTGCGGTGAGGCCATGGAAGTTCCAAACGTTTCAAAGTAATTGGTCCCAATCGTCTGCAATGACACGACCGGATTTTTCCCGGCGGCAAGCAAAGATCTCAGTTCCCAACCCAGTTTTGCATCAATCAAGTAGGCGCTGGCAAAGAGCGAATTTTCTTTTTCAAACAAACGGAGGTCCGTGTATTGGTCATCCGTATTGTAGATCAGAACGTGGCGAGAACCTGCAAGCATGGCTGACCTGATCTGATCTGCAAAGTTCTGATTTGTTTTTGCAACCAGAGCGATCTTTCCAGTCAGATCTTTTCCCTTAAAATCCTCGGGACGACCCCAACCGCAATCGACCACCGTCATTTCCTGAGGATTCCAGCTGGGCGTGGTTCCTATCATCAAATCAATCGAAGACTGAATCCGGCGGGGACCCACCTTCAAAGTCAAAAAGCTTTTGCGACCTTTGCCCACTGGATAGGTGGAAATCACCTCCACACCCGGAGCCACCACGGTCACTTCAGGTCCGTACTGGGAAAACGATGCGATTTCCATATTTCTATCCACGGCCCCGACAGCAATCACTGAAGGATAGGCCGCTGGGAAAAGAACACTGTCGATACCGTAATTGCCCGTCGCCGCCACCACAGAAATGCCGGCACGATCCGCACGCAAGATCGCCTCTTGTTCTGCGGGGGACGAACTTGTAGAGCCCAAAGACAGATTGATCACGTCGACTTTTTCACTTACGCCCCAATCCAGTCCTTCAATCATCGCAACGTTGTTGCAACCCATTTCACTGCACACGCGACCAGCTAGAATTTTAGCTTTCGGCGCCACACCGGCAAAACCCGCATGGTTTTCGACCGCGGCCACTGTGCCTGCGACGTGAGTCCCGTGACCGGTTTGATCAGTGAAGTCTTCGCCTTTGCTCAGGCCGGTAAAGTCACGGCCTTTTTCAAAGTTGTCTTTCAAGGAGGGGTGTTTTGGATCAATGCCGGTATCCAGCACCAGCACGCGAATGCCCTGACCTTTCCCCGCGAGGTCCCATGCTTGGGGGGCTTTGATAGCTTCCAGGCCCCAGGTTCTTTCTGCTCGGTCAATGGCGATATTGGCCAAACGGGATTGTTTTTGCGGGCGCAGGCCCAGGGGATGGTTATGTTCTTTTTCCACATAGCTGACACCGGGAAGATTTTTAAGAGCTTGCAGCTGCGACTCGTGTGGGGCTTCGACGATGAAGGTGTTTAAATTCTTTAGGTGCTTTTGAACCTTGACGGGAAGTCGTGCGGTTTCAAAGGCCTGGCGGTCCTTCATGAACACGATGGCGCGACCGGCCTGGGCAGCAGGAGTTAAAAGAATGCTCAACAAGAAAGTAAAAAAGGTGAACTTCATCGTCGCTAGAAGTTCACCTTTTCATGTCTTTATGTAAAGGGGTGGCCGGGGGGCCTTGAAAGCTTTACCGGAGTGTCAAAAGACTTTACGAGCGATTTTCTCTTTCAGAGCTTCTGCCACCCAGAACTGCACACCGTGATGTTCTTGGATGTTCTTCATATACTGGCGGACCGTCTTGTCTTTGATCTGCACGTTGTATGATAGGAAGCGGAAGACGATCGGCGCAAAGAAGGCATCGGCGATACAGAAGTCACCAAACAGATAAGGTCCCTCACTGACTTTAAGGGCGGTTGTCCACATCTGTAAAATGCGCTCAATGTCTTTGATAGTGCCCGGAGACAGATGTCTGACGTCCCCTTTGTGTTGCAAATCCATGCTTAGTTGTGCCCGCAAAGAGGCAAAACCAGAATGTACTTCCGCGGCATAACTTCTTGCCAGGGCTCGGGCTCCGATGTCTTCAGGCCACAGCTGCGCTTCAGGGGAAAGTTCATTGATATATTCAGCAATCGCCAAAGAATCCCAGATGATGATTTTGCCATTGCGAAGGGCGGGAACTTTGCCTGCAGGGGAGTATTTCAGGATCTTCTTTGTCGTGTCAGGCTGATCCAGAGTGATATTGATTTCCTTAAACGGCAGGCCCGACTGAACCGCCACCAGCCACGCACGCATGGACCAGGAAGAAAATGTTTTATCCCCGATGATCAAATCAAAGAAAGGCTTGTCGCTGTGAACGTGATAGGCCACGAAAATACCTCCGGTATTGCTGAAGTGGTGCTGTCACAGTCTAAACGGACGAGGGACTGTCGGCAAGGGTCATCTCAAACGGTGGTGGTGATGCCGAGCTTCTTTCTTGTTTCTTGTGAATATACTTGGCCCAGAGCTTTTTCACCCAGTGGTGGGTCAGAGGATTGGCGAAGTGGCGCTGATCTTTTTTTTCAAAGACCGCGATGGCGCATTTGTAGTTCATTTTCTCGATGTGACCCTGGATCGTAGCCCCCAGGCGTTCACACATGGAATCCACTTTCAGATCCACGCGGGGAGTCCCGACCACTAGGTCGGCAGGTGATTGATCCATGTAGAATAGTCCCAGTCCTGTCAGGATCTCGCCCCAGGGAATTTCCTGGGACTGCTTGCGCCAAAGGGGCGACAGGGTGAAGTATTCCATCGTCATGATCTTGCTGCCTTGTTTGGTGACTGATTTTACAAACTGGGGATCAAGATCTTTGAAGTAGTTGTGGTTGCGGTGGGCGTGCAGATTCAGATCGAAAGTGGTGAATAGATTAAATCCCACCACTTCATTTTTATAAAGCAGCACCCCGGCGGCATGACAGCGGAAGAAGTCATCGTAATCCAGTTCGACACCGGCGCTGTTAAGCACATGACCGAACGTTTCTTCCCAAAGTCCGAAGACTTCATTGAGGAGCTCTTTTTGGGAATCACACACATGATGAAGTGGGATGATTTGATAGCTGATGCTTGGCATACATCAAGCATGAAGTTGGTACCGTCAAAATACAGAGTCCAAATCTGAGAAATTAGACCTTGGCAGGAGTATCTGTGCAAAAAAACAAAAAAAGGACGCCAATTTCAGCGTCCTTTTCAGAGTATATTTTGTTTTTACTTTCCTTAAGGCTTGAAGATCGGACCGCCACTTTCCAACACCCGGTAAGGGTTGTCGGCGTATTCGATCATGTACAGCACCGGTTCTAAATTCTTTCTTTGCACTTCGGGAATGATTTGAGCACCGGGATAGAAGCCTCCGCCACCCCAGCCGCTGTTGGCTGGATCCAGCTCAAAGGTGAAAGAGATGATTTTGTGTTGTCCATAGGACCAGTCAGTGGTGTCTCCGCTGGCAATGTATAGTTCAGAAGACTGTTGAGGGCGATAGCCGTTCCATTCTGCCATCTTTTTTGCCATCACTTCATGAACTTGTTTGTCGCGGCTGTTGGCGATGCCTTCGTATTGATGCCCCCAAGGGTAAAGAATCAACTGTGAATAGGTGTGGAAGGAAAGAAGACTTGTGATATTCTCGTGCGCTTCCACATAGTTTTTGATCGCTTGAGTTTCCGGTTCGCTAAAGGCGGAAGGTCCACGATAGGTATCACTGCCAGGGCTTGTGCTGGCACCGCCGCCGCCCCAACCGTAGCCATAATTGCGATTCAGATCCACTCCGTAAGTGCCGTTGCTGTTCTGGCGGCGATTTTTTCTCCAGGATTTATAGCTGCCAGTGGAAATGTCATACTCAGCGCCATCTGGATTGACCATTGGGATGAAGTGCAGATCGCGTCCGTTCACCAGACGTTGGATGCGCGGATTGCCGTTGGCGTATTCCGTTAGCAGGTATTCGATGTAATAAATTGGCAGCTCAATGGACAGATGCTCACGGGCATGGTGTCCGCCCATGAAGATCGCCGCCGGGAATGAATCCGCCTGAGCAAGGTCCCCAGAGATTCTCACAGCCCAGATGTCACGGCCTTCCAATGATTTTCCGATGGAGTTCATTTGAGAAATGCCGGAGTGTTGCTGCGTCAGGGTGCGGAGCTTGTCGGTCATTTCGGCATAGTTATGAAAAGCGGCATCCTTGGCTGGGAAGTCCATGGCTTCAGTCAACGGAAAGCTGACCTCCAAAAGTCCCAGTTCTTCGATGGCGTTCTTTTCATCCAGGCTGCCCACCGCAATCACATAGTCTTCGCGAGTGGTTTCAATCGTTGCACCGGTGTCGGCAATCAGGCTTCGTTGAAACTTGTCGGTCGCGCGAACTTTCATCCAGTATTGATTGGTATCGACAGATTGTGCATTTTGGATTGGCAAAAGTGCCATCGCTGCAACGGCAACAAGGCTCAGCCATTTGGTGATTTTCATAACCCCTCCTTGGGTTTCTGAGATTCTCAGATACCATATTGTGAGAGGATTTTATGTTAGGGTACAAGGCTTAGGTAGAGTCGTGCCGACCTAGGTCCAGCTTGTCAGGCTACCAGCGAATAGGTTCGGGTTCGATATCCACGCCGAATTTGTTTTTCACATCCAGGGCCACCTGACTTGCCAGCCGCCAAACATCTTCTGCCGTCGCGCCACCGTGATTCACCAACACCAGCGCCTGCTTTTCGTACATGCCCACGGGACCAAGAGTTCTGCCCTTCCAGCCGGTTTGATCAATCAACCAGCCTGCCGCCAGCTTGAACTGACCCTGCTCATAAGGAAAGCTGACCAGATTGGGATAGGTGATCAGAAGTTGATCGCGCAGTTCTTGTGTGACGATGGGATTTTTAAAGAAGCTTCCAGCATTGCCGATGACTTTGGGATCCGGCAATTTACTTTGACGGATATTGATCACGGCTTTGGCAACGCTGCGTGCATCCAAAGTCCAACCCTGGCGTTCGACTTCCTTGCGGATATCGCCGTATTCCAGTCGTAAGGTGTTTTTCTTGGGCAGACGGAAAGTCACATCCCAGATCAGATACTTGCCGGCACCTTCTTGTTTAAAGAAACTCTCCCGATACGAGAAGCGACAATCCTTGTTCGAAAAGACTTTCGTTTCACCGGATATCAGCTCAAGGCAGGTCACTTCCCACAGGCTGTCCTTCACCTCAACACCATAGGCCCCGATATTCTGAATCGGGGCAGCCCCCACGGTTCCGGGGATCAAGGACAGATTTTCCAGCCCCCAATAGCCTTGTGCCAGGGTCCATTGCACAAACTCGTTCCAGATGTCGCCAGCTTGGGCTTTGACGAACCAGTAATCAGTGTCTTCGTTGATCAGGGACCAGCCTTGATTGGCGACTTTTAGAACCAAACCCTGAACCTTGTAGGGGAGTACCAGGTTGCTTCCGCCTCCCAGGATCTTCCAGTTCATCTTTTTGACTTGAGAATCGTTCAATAAGAAGTGCAGATCTTCGGGCTTATGCAATTCCACGTAATGCTCGGCTTGCGAGCGCAATTGAAGGGTGTTGGAAGAGCTGAGGTCTTGATTTGTGTGAATCTGCATTAAGCAGAGATCATATTAGAAGCTGCCAGTTTTGGCCATCATTCTTTCGAGGATTTGGTCTTTATGGATAAAGCAAATGCCAAGTCCCAAACCTTTGCTCCAAATCACTTCTGCGGCCACGTTGTGAGTCCGTTCGACGGTGTCTAGCTTAACTGTGAGATTTAGCAAATCACCTTTTTGAGGGACATAGTCGCCTTGAGACACTTCCAGGAATGCGCCGGTTTGCGAGAGATTGCGAAGTTTGGCCACCAAAATCCCGATGTGGCCATAGACTTCAATATGCGCCATCTCTTTTGTTCTATAGCGTTTTGCGGCTGTCTTTGAACTCATCCGACACTCTCCGGGATAAAGTGCTTGCTCTTATTCTCGGAGAAAAAATCGTGTTGGTAGAGTCCAAAATGGTGCGTTCTCAAATTGGGACTTGATTCTGGACCTTACTTTCGCAAATAGGTCAGAAACGAAAAAGGTATGGGCGTTTCGACATCCCGACGGTGAGTCTGGGTGAAAACACTTTGGTCAATTTCAGGGTAATAAGTGTCGCCCGGAAATTCTTGGTGGATCAGCGTCAGATAGATTTTGTCCGTGATCGGCATCGCTTGTTTGTAGATCTCACCACCACCGATAATGAACACCTCATCCCCCCACTTTTCAGTCAGGGGTTTTGCATGTTCAACGGCTTCTTCGATCGAAGATACAAAGACCACAGGACTTGATTCGGTCGAAGGGAAGCTGTGTTTGGACGGATCGCGCGTGATGACGATATGATAACGGTTTGGCAGCGCACGACCGTTGAAGGAATCAAAAGTCTTTCGGCCCATGATCATGATGTGACCCTTGGTGGTCTCGCGGAAAAACTTCATGTCCTCGGGAAGATGCCAGGGAAGTCCCCCTTGTGCCCCGATCACGCGGTTTTCAGAGCAAGCCACCACATGAGTCAAAATCATACTGCCACCTCGGCCTTGATCGCCGGATGTGGATCGTAGCCGACAATTTCAATGTCTTCATACGTGAAGTCGAAAAGATCTTTCTTCGCAGGATTCAGTTTCAACTGTGGCAGCGGGCGAAGGTCGCGGCTGATTTGCAGCTTGGCTTGTTCCAGATGATTCAAATACAAATGGGCGTCCCCCAGTGTGTGAACAAAGTCACCCACTTCAAGGTCACAAACCTGCGCGATCATATGAGTCAACAATGCATAGCTGGCGATATTGAACGGAACGCCCAGGAAGATATCCGCGCTGCGCTGATACAGCTGACAGGAAAGCTTTCCGTTGGCCACGTAGAACTGGAAGAAAGCGTGGCAAGGCGGCAGGGCCATCTTGTCAACGTCACCAGGATTGAACGCCACAACCAGCAGACGGCGCGAATTTGGATTCTTTTTGATTTGTTCCACCACATTTGTGATCTGGTCAATCGTGCGTCCGTCAGCGGTTTCCCACGAGCGCCACTGTTTACCATACACCGGACCCAGGTTGCCATTTTCATCGGCCCATTCGTCCCAGATGGTTACTTTGTTGTCGTGAAGATACTTGATATTGGTGTCACCTTTAAGGAACCACAAAAGCTCATGGAAGATGGAGCGGGTGTGAAGCTTCTTGGTCGTGACCAGGGGGAAGCCTTCCTGCAGGTTGTAGCGCATCTGATACCCAAACATGGAAATCGTACCCGTGCCTGTGCGGTCTTCTTTTTTTACACCCTGTTCAAGCACTGTTTTGATGAGATCATGATACTGCTTCATTCTGCCTCCTTGCGATCGCCCGCCCCGGTGAAAAGCGGGTGTTTCTGTCGCCGAACATTCTATTTTAGCTTCTTGCCTTGTCCACGTGAAAAGTAGTTCCAGATGAATTTGCCGCAGGGGCCTAAATCCTTTGCGGAGTGTCGAGCGATACTGGCGTGAAGGGTGATCGGCTTTTGTCCCAGCGTCACGAGGGATTTTTTCTTGATTTCCTCTTTAATTGCGAAGTCGGGCATGCGGCCGTAACCCAAGCCGCCCTCCAGAAACACTTTTTTGGTTTGCAGATCCTGCACGCTGATGGTGTTGGACTGATTCACGATACCACCTGAGCGGTCGGAGCTTTTCACCGTGCTGGAAAGAACAATCTGAGGATACTTCTTCAGATCTTCGGTGGTGGGTTTTTTCAGTTTTGCCAAGGGATGCTTGGCTGAACACACCATCACCATGTCCACAGTGAAAAGCTCCTCAGTGATGAGGAGTCCTTTTTCGTTAAAGATCGTGCCTAGGGAAATGTCGGCATGGTCCTCCAGCAGTTGTTCATCTGTACTGAGAACATCGTGAATAATTTTGATCTCCGTCTGGGGGAAGCGTGAAGAGAATTCCTTCAGCGCGCCGACCAAATTCGGGAGGGGCCACAGCGCACTGACGGCCAGACGGATGATCGGTTCATGTCCTCTTTTTAAAAACTCAGCAGTTTCCCCCAGTTCATCGAACTGAAAGATCAGGTCATTGGCTTTCTTTAAGAAAGCCCGGCCCTGGGGGGTCAATGTCGGACGGTACTGGTCGCGGCTAAATAATTTAAAACCCAGTTCGTCTTCCAAAGTGCGCATGGAGTAACTGACCGCGCTCTGGGCGCGATGCAATTCCTGGGAAGCGGCTCGGAAGCTTCCGGAAGTAACAATGGTTTTAAGGACTTGCAGTTGATCCAGCGTCATACCAGGAAAGTATATCAAAAAATTAGATCATTTTAATAGAAAAATTATAATTTTTTTAGATCATTTTATTTTGTAGGATATTTCCTGACGCCAACAACTATGCAAAGAAGCAACAGTACGGGCGCAAAAATATAGCTACAATGGCGTAGCGCTCGAAGAGAGGAGTTCTTTATGATGTATCAACGTAAATCTGCCGACAGAGGCTATGCGGAATTTGGCGGCTGGCTGAAATCCATGCACACATTCTCGTTTGCCGACTATTACGACCCTAAATTCATGGGCTTCCGTGATTTGCGTGTGATCAATCAGGACTGGATTGCGAAATCTTCCGGTTTCCCCACTCATCCTCACCGCGACATGGAAATCATCACCTATGTATTGAAAGGAACTGTGGAGCACAAAGACAGTCTGGGGAACGTCGGCCAGATCAAAGCAGGCGAAATTCAGACCATGCACGCCGGAACCGGCATGCGCCACAGCGAGTACAATCCGTCACCAACAGAAGAGCTTCAATTGTTCCAGATCTGGATTATGCCGGATGTGGCCGGGGCTAAGCCGGGTTACACACAGCAGTCCTTCACTCGGGAGCAGAAGCTCGATCAGTTCAAGCTGATTGTTTCCAAAGACGGTCGTGAGGGCAGTCAGATGATCAATCAGGACGTGAACTTGTACGCGTCTGTTTTCACTGAAGGTCATGAACAGGAATTCAAACTTCGTCCCGGTCGCGCTGCCTGGTTGCAACTGGCAGAAGGCGAGCTGGAGGTCAACGGTCAGGTGTTGAAATCCGGCGATGGCCTGGCGGTGGAGCAGGAAGAGTCCTTGCGGATCAAGGCTCTGAAGGAAACCGAGTTCCTGCTGTTTGATCTGCGCTAGGTTTTTAAAATAAAAAAGGCGGAGTGAATGCTCCGCCTTTTTTATTTTGAGGAAAGGCGTCGCTCGTAGAGAATGCCTTGATCGAACGTCGGGGGAATGAAATGTCCCCCGCTTTCTAGTGATGATGATGTCCTTCCGGTTTTACGCGGGGAATGACTTTGAAGTCATAGGTTTCGCTTTTGCCGTTCACCTTGAAGGTCACTTTCAAAGTTTCATCCGCCTTCACTTCGCGGATCGGGTCGAATAGCATGATGTGATTGCCGCCCGGTTTCAGATCCACAGAGCCCTTCGCGGGGATCATCAGCTTTTCCACTTTTTGCATGGACATGCGGCCTTCCTTTTCGATGGTCTCGTGCATTTCCACGGCTTTAAACGGCTCCACTTTTTCGATAGTCACGGCGACCTCTTTGCCGGTGGTGTTGGTGAAGGTGCCATAGCCCGCTGTCGCCGAGCTGCCTTTCAGTGGCGCAAAGATGCGCGCTTCAATGATGTTAAGTGAGTTCTTGGTTTCTTTGGCTGCAAAGGCCACGGGACTGAATGCCAAGGCCAAAGCGGCCAGAGTCATCATTTTCATAAATTCTCCTTAATTTTTTGCACAATCTCTTCGGCAGAGCGTGGGCTTGGAATGGAATCCACGACGATGCCTTTTTTATTTAAAATAAAAATACGATCCGTATGGGCGATGGAATAGCCCAGGTAGGATTTTGGATTTTCCTCAACCATATAGGTGGCGCCGAAGGGTTTGATGGCCAGATCAATGGCTTCCTGTGTTCCAGTCAGCCCGATAAACTCCGGATTGAACTGTTTGGCATAAGTGGAAACGGACTCGGCGGTGTCATTCTTGGCGTCCACACTGATAAAGATCAACTGCACTTGAGAGATCTCTTTGGAGGTCAGCATCTTAAACGCCTGTGCGGAAAAACTTAAAGCCATCGGGCAGACGTCCGGGCACTTCGCATAGCCGACATAAAGCAAATTCAGAGGTTTTGCGTGTTCAGAAAAGGTCCACATGTTCCCTTCGTGAATCAGGCTAAAATTTCCACCCATCCGGGGGCCTTGTTGGGAATACCACAAGCCGACACCTAAGGCGGCTAAAGCGAGGACGGCGGTAAAGAAAGCGGTAAGTATTTGTTTTTTGAGGGACTTCATTGTTTGTATATAAAACCCAAAGGGGCGTTCCGCCAAGCTGTAGCATCGCATGTGCAACATCATGCTGCGGGGAAATTATCTTTTGACTTTCATTTCGGCCTTTCGTAGGTTGGCCAAGTAGTTAGGGAGTAGTCGAAAATCTTCCCAGATTTTGTTTAGGCCGACATACTGAGTGATGAACTCCGGTTTAAACGCAAAGGATCCTCAAGATCCGCTGTTGACGAGACTGACACGAGTGTTTTTAACAAAGCACCGTGTGGTCTCGTTTTCTTTTTTGAAGCAGCCTCACGGTCATAACTGTATCGAGGGTGCAAATGGAAGCAATCATCAATTCATTCTTACTAGTCGCCGCCACAGAGATGGGTGACAAGACCCAACTGTTGGCGTTGGTTTTAGCGTCAAAATATAAAAAGCCCTGGCATGTGATGGGTGGTATTTTCGTCGCCACAGTATTAAATCATGCTCTGGCCGCCTGGGCGGGGGGATGGATCGCCTCTACGATCCCAAGTCAGTGGTTAAGCTGGGGATTGGCGCTGACTTTCTTTGGATTCGCTCTTTGGATTCTGATTCCTGACAAAGATGATTCCGACACCAATGATATGAAGTGGGGAGCCTTCTGGACGACAACAGTTTTGTTCTTCTTCGCAGAGATCGGTGACAAGACTCAACTTTCCACAGTGGCATTGGCGGCTAAATATCAAAGTCTGACTCTGGTCACTTTGGGCACCACGATGGGGATGTTGTTCGCCGATGGCTTGGCCGTGGTCTTTGGCGAAAAGTTGACGCAAAAAATCTCTATGAAGTGGATCAACTATGGGTCGTCCGCTTTGTATGTTTTGTTCGGTGTCGGCATATTGATGCGTTAAGGGCTGTATAAAAAGGTGACAGATAAGTTTTGCAAAAGCCTAAGTGATTGAAAACAAAAGGTCTTTCCCCCTTTTCGCAGAGCCGATTATTGCGTCTGGAAAGGGGGGCTTGGGGCTCCTATACTCTCACAGTTTCTAAGTTCTATCAGCCTGTGGGAGTATTATGAAAAAGCAAACCACCATGTTCTTCACTGTTCTTTTGGCAGGAGTTATCTCTCAGGCAGCGCCTGTTGTGAGCAAAACCACCACAGAAGTTTTGGGGTTTTCCAATATTCTGGGGACGGATGCCACTTCGTGCAGTTACTCGGTTGAAAACCGTAAAGATTTAAAAGGCCGTGATGAAGTGGTGGTGTCGCTGGCATCAGATAAGGAAACGTCGATCACGGACTCCATCCGTATTCCCGCGGACAAGCTGCCTTTGAAAGAGGGCGTGTTGCAGGTGCGTCCCGGTTTAAGCATCACTTACAAAAAAGGTGTTCTGACTAAAAAAGAAAAACTGCCGTCTGAAGGTCCTTCTGGCCAGGACTATCAAGTGATGATGGTGAAGGTCAGTCCGGATTTGAAAGTTGTTTCCTTGGGCTATGCGCTGGATTCTGTGAAAAGTCTTTTCTCTGAGAAAGCCCTGGCCGAAATCAACTGCACATTCTAACCAACAGACGATTCTGAAAATAAAAAAAAGAGCCTTGTGGGCTCCTTTTTTATTTTCATCCCAGTGAATCTTACTGGAAGTTCTGAACTTGCGCGATGTAGGGAAGGTTTCTGTAGTAACCCTGATAATCCAACCCGTAACCCACAACGAATTCGTTTTGGATTTTGAAGCCCACGTGGTCGATATCGCATTTCACCTTCAAAGCGTCCGGTTTTTCCAGCAAAGACACTGTTGTCAGGCTTTTTGGTTTGCGGGACTGGATGGCATTTTTCAGGTAGTTCATGGTCAGGCCGGTGTCCACGATGTCTTCCACCAGAATCACGTGGCAGTTTTCAATCGGGCTGGCCAGATCCAAAGTCACTTTCACTTCACCGGAAGAGGAAGTCCCGCCGTGGTAAGAAGCCACACCGAAGAATTCACAAGTGATGTCAGCATCAATCGCGCGAACCAGGTCGGAATAGAACATGAAGGAACCCTTCAGGACACAAACCGCCACCACTTTTTCGTTTTTAAATTTTTTGGAAAGAGTCGCGCCCAGCTCTTTTACTTTTTGCTGGATTTGCTCCTCAGTGATGTAGGGTTTCAAGGAAAGATTCGTCATGGTGGTCCTTTCTCCAACTTTATACGAAGGAGTTGTTCATGATTTCGCCAAAGCCCCCGCCGCCTGGGACGATGTATTGTTTGTCGTTCAGGCCTCGTTCTTGATCCCAAAACTGTCCGGGAGTTGCCTCTAAAACTGCCTGAGGGGACAGTCCCCGGTCAAGTCTTAAGGCATAGATTACGACCTCCGGATGAGCAGCCAGTACATTCTTCAGATATTCCGGGGTCACGATCAGATTCAGGGCGATAAATTTACGGGCCGGGCCCTCGATATGGGTCTTGTAGTGTTCAATCGCGGTCACCATGGTGTTTCCAGTCGCGCCCATGGGGTCTGGGAAGATCACATGGGCGTCTTTGACATCGCCGCCGATCTTCATGCCGCCAAACTCGGCCCCTGTCACAGCGTCTTTGCTGTTTGTCACGCGGGCAGCAAAGATATGGTCCTGACGAACATTCTGGGCAGGCAGGGCATAGTGCAGGAAGTTGTAACAGATATGGCTGGGATAAGTTCCCGCCCGGGCCAGATTCACGCTGACAGCCTTTTGTGTTGTCTGGACTCTGTTGCCGGAAAGCTTTTGTTCGGGATGGACCGCAGTCATGCGCGTGTCTTGCTTGAATTTTTCGATCTGGAATTCATTGTTGATCGTGATCGAAATCATGTGGGTGTAAAGAACTTCCACGATGCGGTTGATTTCGGGCTGGAAGGTTTCCGGGGAGCACAGGCGGGCCAGAAGACCATTCAAGAAAGGATTGTCGATAAGATGCACTTGCGGCCCATAGTGATGAGCCAGTTCCTGCTGAAATGTCATGATGTTGCCTTTGGTGTTTTAATTGCCTTTTTCAAAATCGACAAAGATCACAAATTCACTCTGACCAGCACGGAAGCGGGGCGAGCGCAGGATTTTGTAGATTTCAAAGTTCATCAGATCATCTTCGATAGGGCGGTCGATGCCGGAGCCTGGGGGCAGGACGCCGGACATAAAGAATCCTGTTTCACCGCCGATTTCAAAAATAGCGGGGAAGGATTTTCGTTGAAGTTCAAAGGATCCGTTCGGGGAAGGCTCCAGCCAGTTTCGTTGAATTTCCAGATTGCCACGCAGACTGTTGTTTTCAAGATCGCTGAGTTCGAAGAAAGTCGTCAGGCCGATCTCCATGGATGGGTTCGTGCGGTTTTTGGCGGCATAGGACCACTGCAGGGTGCGGCTGGTGCTCAGAGTTCGGTCTTCTTTGTGCAATATCTGAATGTCGGACTGATCCAGGACATTTTTTTTGAAGTCAGGCAGAATCCCGGCGGTGTATTCGTTAAAGTTCATAAACTGACCGGTGGATCTGCTGGCTGTAAAGATCGCGTTCAAGCGGCTGCGCGGCACTTCGGCATAATAAACAATCAGGTGGGCGCCGGTTCTGGCCACATTGCGCGGATTTTTGCTGTCGGTCTCGGGGGCCGGCGTCGGAGAGGTCCCCGGCGTTGGCGCCGCGGCCAGGGCAGAGGCCGGTGGAGGTTCCACCTTGTAGGCATCCACCACGCCATCAGCAGCTTCTGAGGATTGCGACGTGGAGTCGACATTGCTCTCGGCCACCGGAGCAGCCTCAGCAAGATCCGGAGTTCCATTGGTGGAGTTGATCTGCACAGAGGACTTCAGGTACTGCACCCGGCGCTCCAGATTTTGCTGGCCTTTTTGATACAAAGTGATTCCGACGCCGCCGGCGACGACAACGACCAATGAGAGCTGAATCAGCGGATTGCCAAAGAAGCGCTTCCAGAGGGGTGGTGTTGCGGGTTTGAAGCTCTCCATGTCAACGCCACACTGCGCACAGTATTTGTCTTCAGGTTGTTGAAAACCACAGCGGGGGCAGTTGATAAGCATGCAATCAGGGTAAGACAAAGCGACTTGACGCTCAATAGAATAATTCATACCTTGAAAATCCCACAGGAATTTCAAACCAGCGAAAGCGCGCGATCATGAAGAAGTATAAGCCCAAATCCGGTGAAAAAATTGAACGTCACGAAGAAGAGATCCCGCCCAAGGTCGAGCTTCCTTTTGAATTCTCTCCTGAACACTATCCTGTTTTGCTTCAGGAAGTGTTGGGGGCCTTCTATCCTCTAAGACACAAAAGTGAATTGAGTTACTTCGATGGGACCTTTGGGCGCGGTGGCCACTACATGGCGATGAAGTTTGCCTACCCCCAGATCAAAGCCACGGTCATGGACCAAGATCTGGCAGCTATTGCCTACGCGCAAACCCGCTTCCAGACTGAAGTCGAGAAGGGCCAGTTAAAGATAATCCACGGTAATTTCTCGCAGTTTTCAGAACACAATCTAAATAACTTTGATATGATGCTCTTAGATCTAGGTGTGAGTTCTCCGCAATTAGACCAGGGGGAACGAGGCTTTAGTTTTTATAACGATGGTCCCCTGGACATGCGAATGAACCAACAGCAGGGATTGACGGCTGAGGTGCTTATTAATACGGCTTCTGAGGATGAACTCATTCGAATCTTCAAAGAGTACGGCGAGGTCTATCGCCCTTCCAGAGTCGTACGTGCGATTGTTCACGATCGCAAAACCAAAGCATTTCAGACAACGAGCGCCCTGGCAGGCCTGATTGAGCGTGTGGATGGGTGGCAGGTAAAGGGTCATCATCCGGCGACCAAGTACTTCATGGCTTTGCGGCTGGCAGTGAATTCCGAGCTGGAGGTGGTGGCCGAGTCCTTGCCGAAAATGATCCGGGCGTTGAATCCGGGCGGTCGTTTGGCAGTGATTTCCTTCCACTCATTGGAAGATCGAATTGTTAAGAATATTTTCCGTGCCTCTGAGGATATGGGGCGCACGGTAACTAAAAAAGTAATTGTTCCCACTCAGGAAGAGTGTGACAGAAATTCTCGCTCGCGATCTGCGAAATTGAGAATCTTCGAGAGGAGTGCTCAGGATGAGCAAGGAAAACTTTAAACAGCTAAAACCGTTCTTCAGCATCCTACTTATCATTTCCACGCTGTTTTCCATCGTCTTCCTGCAAATGGAGGAACGTCGCATGGGTTACAGCGTTCTGAAACTGACCCGCGAACACAAAAAAGTCTGGGAAGAAAAGCGCACCAAAGAAATTGCTCTGGCGAAAATCACTCGTCCGCAGTTGCTGGATTCCGTGGCGCAGCAGAAGTTTACACTAAAAAAAGTACAGGCAAATCAGATCATTCATCTTGGCGGTCCGTTGGCCAGCGACATGAATTCTGTATCTGAAAAAGGTATCGCAAAAAAGGATCTGTAGTTTGAAATCACGTATTGTTGTCATCTTCGTAGGGATTCTGGTTCTGTGGTCCGCGCTGGCGATGCGTGCGGCTTATCTGCAATTTTTGCCAAATGATCGTCTGAACTCTTTGCAGAACCGTCAGTTTCAAACCAAGGTTTCATTGCCGGCCCGTCGTGGGGCGATTGTCGACAGCAATGGCCGGGATCTGGCGATGTCGGCGGCGGCATATTCCTTGTACGCCGATCCGAAAATTCTGGAAAATCGCAAACAGGTGGCTAAGAAGTTAGCGAAAGTTCTGAACCAATCACCAGAATCCATTTACAGCAAAATCAAAGACGGCAGTCGTCGCTTTGTGTGGATTCAGCGCATGTTAGAGCAGGACAAAGCCGATGAAATCAAATCCTGGGACATTCGTGGTTTGTCCTTTGTTGAAGAATGGCGCCGGGTTTATCCGAATGAAACCCTGCTGGCTCAAACCTTGGGCTTCCTGGGCAGTGAAGGTCAGGGGCTTGAGGGTTTGGAGCTCAGTTATAATCAGGCTCTGACAGGAAATAAGAAAAAAGTGATGGTGAAGCGTGATGCCCGTGGCCGTCCCTTGATTAATGACGGTCTGATGTTCATTGAAAATCCGGAAGGAAGTGAACTGAAGCTGACCGTGGATTCTGATCTGCAGTATCGGCTTGAAAGTGAATTGGCCAATGCCGTTTCCACCTTTGAAGCCGATCATGCGGTGGGTGTGATTCTGGATGCCAAAACTTCTGCGGTTCTGGCGCTGGCGTCGGCTCCGACTTTTGATGTGAATAAAGCCGCCAAAGCCCCGGCAGAATATCGTCGCAATAAGATTGTCACTGACGCCTTTGAGCCAGGCTCTACGATGAAGGCCTTCGTGATTGCGGCGGCATTGCGCGATGGACTGATTCAGCCGAACAGCAAGTTCTACTGTGAAAAGGGAAGTTTCAAAGTGGGTGATCGTATCATCCGGGAAGCTGAAACCAGAGAAAAGTTTGAAGATCTGACGGTGTCAGAAATCCTGGCAGTGTCTTCCAACGTTGGTACAACCAAGATCGCCTTTAAAATGGGGCAGGAACGACTTCGTCAGGGCCTTTTGGATTTCGGCTTTGGCCAGCGTTTGGGTGTGGATCTTCCGGGCGAAGCACGCGGGATGGTGCAGGCTCTTCCCTGGAGACAGCATTTGCTTAGTAATATCTCTTTCGGTCACGGTATTTCCACCACACCATTGCAGATCGCCAACGCGTTTGCGGCGATTGCCAACGGTGGTGTGTTGAACACGCCTTACATCGTTCAGTCCATGCGCGATGCCGAAACCGGGGAACTGGTGGAAACTCAGCCTAAACCCATCCGCCGAATTCTTTCCCCAGAGCAGGCCGCTCAGATGCGGGCCATGTTGGTGGGGGTTACGACGAAGGGTGGAACCGGCGGCAATGCCCGTGTTGATGGTTTCATGGTGGCGGGTAAAACTGGGACAGCTCAGAAGGTCAACCCCAATGGCCGAGGTTACTTGAAGGGTGTTTATGTATCCAGCTTTGGCGGATTTATTCCTGCGAATGATCCCAAATTTGTGATCTACATCGCTGTGGATTCTCCGCGTAAGTCCTATTATGGTTCGACAGTGGCGGCGCCGGTGTTCTCGCGAGTCGCCTCCTATGCGGTTCGCAAAGAGGGCATTGCCCCATTGCCGCTGGCCGAAGAATCGACAGTGAATCCGAAAACACGCAAGATCGCCGCGGAAAATCCAAAACCGGCCAAAAAAGTGACTGTGGCGCCGGCAATTATCACGGCAGCCGAGTTGGATAAAGTGACTGAGGTGGCCACCGGTGAAACAGTTCCCAATCTTCTGAACATGAGCACTCGCGAGGTTCTTCGTCGGGTCAGCGGGCAGGATTTGAAGGTGAAATTTGTGGGGCAGGGACTGGTCAGTGATGTGCAGCCTGTTCCGGGATCACAGCTTCCGGAAAACAAGGAAATCACGGTGATCTTGAAATAAAAAAAAGGACTCGCAAGAGTCCTTTTTTATTTTACCAAAGGCCTTCTTCCTTTAGTTGCTCAATGGTCAGCTCTTTGGCGTAGCGGCTTCCGAATTCGCCATTTTCAACATCCACGGTGTCCGTGAAATTTGTGGCAAAGACATATTGATGATCTTTGGTGGTGAGTGTCCCGACAAACCAGCCGATACGGCGTTTCAGTGTCGAGTCGGTATAGCCAGAGCCGGTTTTTCCGCTGAATTTACTCCCTGTTGGCGTGGTTTCCAGGAAGATGATTTTTTTGGTCAGGTCTTGGGATTGTTTACTGGCTGGAAGTTTGTCGTACAAAAGTTTTTTCAGGAAGTCGGTTTGCTGAAAGGCGGAAATTTTTAGGGAAAATCCTTTTTCTTCGTTAATAACCGAAGCCGGTGTTAGCCAGGCTGTTTTGATCCCACCGGAAAGATCCTGATTTCCATAGTCGAATTTGCGCAGATAGTTTTGCAGCTTCTCATAACCCATTTTCCCGGTCAGAACCTGTGAATACCAAACTGTGGAATTTTTCATCCAGGACGCCGCCGTTTGATCCTGATTCCAGGCTTCGATGGAATGCATTTGTCTGTTCCACTTAAATCTGGTGGTTTCATTTTTTAATATTCCAGAATCAAAGCCCATCACCGCAAGAGGCACCTTGAAGGTGGAGCAGGCCGGAAGCTGGATGTTGCAGTTTTCTTCGTTCACGGACTTTTGGATCTGTCCTGTTTGTGCATCAATCAGCAAAAAACACACAGCCTTGCCGGGATACGGATCAACTTTGACCGGCGGAGCCGTGGCAGCGGGTTTGCCTACGGGGGCCGGAGATGAGCACCCTGCAGTTAATATGAATAGTGAAATTAGAAGATTTCTTTTCATTTCAACTCCTTGAGAGGTTTCAGCGTCTCATAATTCCATTTAAAGGTCTCGCATATTCCTGTCTGAAATTCGGAAGTGAAGGAAACTCCGTTGGATTTTCAAGGGTTTATAGCGGTGTTTGGATTTTGCTGGAAGGCTTGCGCAGCAGCAAAATTAGCCATGCAATCTTGTTGCTATCAAAGGAGCTTTGCATGAAAGTGTCGTCTATGGAATTTGCCGTCAATCCGCAGGAAAATCAGCTCAAAAAATACTTCAATCTTCCCGGATTCCGACGTGGTCAGCAGGAGATTATTTCTGCCGTTCTCTCTGGTCGCGATGTTTTGGCGGTGCTGCCGACAGGGGGCGGAAAGTCCTTATGTTATCAGTATCCCGCTGTGGTCATGCAAAAACTGGTGATTGTGATTTCACCATTGATCGCCTTGATGAAGGATCAGGTGGCTTCTTTGCGCCGTTATGGCATTCCTGCAGGATGTCTGCACTCGGGGCAGTCAGATGATGACAAGCGTGAGGTCTTCGCGGAGATCAACAAGGGCGGGGCCTTTGTACTGTACTTGTCGCCAGAGCGCGCGCAGAAAGAGGGCTTTCATCGCTGGGTGCAGGCTCGTCAGGTGGGTCTGTTTGCGATAGACGAGGCTCACTGCGTGTCGCAGTGGGGGCATGATTTCCGTGAAGAGTATGCACAACTGGGTATTCTAAAAAAGCTCTGTCCGGATGTTCCGGTGCTGGCATTGACGGCTTCGGCGACGCCGACGGTTTTGGATGATATTTCCAAACAATTGCAGCTTAAAAAGCCCGAACGCATGGTTCACGGATTCTATCGTTCCAATCTGTTTTATCAGGTCGAGCTATGCGAAGACGAAGAGGCGAAGATGGCCTTGTTGCTTCAGGGGATCAAGCAGACCCCCGAGGGGCGTATTATCGTCTACTGCGGTACGCGCAAGGTCACAGAAAGCATTGCGGCTTTCCTGCAAAAAAAGTTCGGTGCACAGGTGGGCTTCTATCATGCCGGGCTGACTTCAGAGCAGCGCAACTCGACTCAGGAGGCCTATGCTGAAGGCAAGTTGCGCATTCTGGTGGCGACGAATGCGTTTGGTATGGGGATCGACCAGCCGGATGTGCGTTTGGTCATTCACTTCCAGATTCCGGCGAATATCGATGCTCTTTATCAGGAAATGGGGCGTGCCGGTCGTGACGGTCAGGAATCCACTTGTCTGACTTTGTATGCAAAGAAAGACAAGGGCTTGCAGTCGTATTTTATTCACAGCTCAGAGGCTCCGGATCATATCAAGGATGCGCGATGGAGAAACCTGGACGCCTTGGTGAATTACTCTGAAGGTGGTGAATGTCGCCATGCTGAGATTCTGACTTATTACAAGGATTCCCAACGTATCGAACGTTGTGGGCACTGTGACAGTTGCGATGCCCGTTCCAGTCGGAAGGTTCAAAAAGTGATCACACCGCTGGAAAAGCTGGATATCGCTGTTGAAAAAATCAAAGCCGTTGCGAAACCGAAAAAAGCCAAGGGCGGGGCCCAGGATATTGTTTTGGACGAAATGCAGGAGCAACGTCTGGCACAGCTAAAGCGCTGGAGAAAAGAAAAAGCCAAAGAGCTGGATGCTCCGGCCTTTGTGGTCTTCAGTGACCAGACCCTAAGGCATCTGGCGCAGAAAAATCCACGCAATCTGGATGAGATGAGAAACATCTATGGTATCGGAGACGCCAAGCTGGAAAAGTTTGGCTGGGATGTCCTGGCAGAGCTGGGTCAGCACAGATAGATCCTGTGGTTTCAATTAGCAGTACTTGATAACCGGGGCTGGTGAATCCCCCGGGGCTCGCCGATCATAGGGTATGAGCACTTCTTTTCAGCGGGAACAACTGGTAGAAAAACTAAAAACAGCTTTGAACTCTTTAGCCGAAGCGGACGCCGCCTGGTTGGGGGGCTCGCGTGCAACGGGCAGCGAGGATGTCTATTCAGACACCGATATGGTCGTCGTGTCATTGCATCCAGAGCGGATCTTTCAGGCGGTGGAAGACACGTTGCAGAGCCATTATGGTCTTGAGCGCATCTGGCCTGTCACAGGGCCTGCCATGTGGAAAGGTTTTGTTCAGAAGTTCTATATTCTGTCAGGCACACCGGACTTCTACTATGTGGATTTCGGTATCTTTGTGACGGATCAGGCGCAGGATTTGGCAGAGTTCTTTAATCAGGATCGGCATGGCAAGGCTGATATTCTGTGGGATAAGTCCGGCATCCTGCAAAGAGCCTCCGCCCTGACCACCCTTGAGAAAGCAACGCCACTTGGTCCACTTCAGCAGGCCCATTTTGAAGTTCTGTACAGAACTTTTTTGAAGGAATCCCTGCGCGGCAAATACATCGACACATACTTGTTTTATCAACGCCTGGTGGGGATGTTTGTTCAGTCACTGCGTTTGCGTCACAGTCCTCAGAAGCATGATTTTGGTTTGCGCTATCTGTATAAAGATCTGCCGTTCTCGGACTCACAGCGGATCGAGGCTATTTTAAAAGCCAGTGCGGATATTTCCAGTATGCAGAAGTGTGCCGCGGAAATGAGAAAGGAGTACCTGCGATGAAAATTCTGATTATGGGTGGAACCCGCTATTTCGGCCGCCGTCTTGTTCATAAGCTGCTTGAGAAAAACCATGAGGTCACCGTGCTTTCGCGTGGGAATGTGCCGGATGATTTTGGCTCACGAGTGCAGCGTTTGAAAGCTCATCGCGGGGATGAGGCGGCGATGTCGGCCGTGTTGGCGGGACACACTTTTGATGTTGTGGTGGATCAGGTCTGCATGACCGCTCACGATGCAGAGTTGTCGGTGAAACTGTTCGCTGGAAAAATTTCTTATTACCTTATGACCTCAACCATGTCGGTTTATGATTTTGCCGCCAATCTGCCGGAATCGGCCTTTGATGCCAGATCTTATCGGCCTCGCAAGGCGACAAATCCGGCTGAACAATACGCCGAAGGAAAGCGCGCGGCAGAGCATGTTTTTACGACTCAGACGGCCTTCCCGGTAGCTTGTGCGCGCTTCCCGGTTGTTGTGGGGGAAGATGACTATACCGAACGCCTCCTGGGGCAGGTGCGGGCGGTGAAAAATGGAGAGGCGATCTACTATCCTAATTTGGATGCTGAGTTTTCTTTTATCACCTCCGAGGATGCGGCCAGAGCTTTGTTCTGGTTGCTGGAAAATAGAAAGACCGGCCCCTACAATTTTGCGTCGGCTGATGCCTTTTCACTCAGGGACTTGATTCATAAAATTGAAGTTGTCACCGGAACATCGGCCAGACTCTTATCGCAGGAAGGTGGGGGCGTTGGCTCACCCTTCGGCATCCCATCAAGCTGGTACATGAATGTGGACAAGGCGTCACGGGAAGGGTTTACGGCCTCTTTGCATCAGCAATGGTTGGTGCCTTTGCTGCAGACTTATTTTTCAAAGCTGTAGCTTTTCGCGCAAACGGAAGATTTGCGGATAGAAGGCTTCCAAAGTATCAATCGATCTTTGCATCTCAGGGGCATAACATTCGTCGTACTTCATGTAAGCCTCCGAGCAATTTAGAAGATTCCATTGATAAGCCAGGGATTCTGCCAGACTCAGGCGATAGTGCTCTTTCTGATCTGATGGCGACGAGGACGCCAGTGCTTCCGTGATCCGCAAGGAGCTGAACTTCTGTAGCAGCTCGGTGTTGAGCTTCATTGTCAGTTCGGACTTGTTCTGTAGGGTCTGCAGTGTCCCGATAAATATCAGGAATTCTTTCAGGCGACGAAGGCTGTCGTCCGCTTCAAATTCGTTTTGCCGCGCTAATACCTGTGCCGGGTCCTGGCAGCGGTAAGCCTTGGCCTGGGCGCTTTCTTTATTATCAATCTGACTGAAAAAGATAGATTCTTTCACCGCGTGCAAAAGATATTTTCCCGGTGCGGGGTCGCCAAAAACTTCCTGATGTTTGCTGCCATACAGACTGTTTTTTTCCAGGATGTTCTTCGCGTTTACGGCCACAGCGGTGTGAATCAAATGGCCATCTTCGCTGTAAGTCAGCAGTGTCAAGGGTTCGAGATTGTTTAAACTTAAAGGGACTTCCTGACAGTGGTATTTCAGATGGTATTTGATTTCCGCGCTGGAAGCGTAAAGTGGTGTGTCGGTGTAGCCCAAGGCCCGCAGGGAGGTGTTGAAGCAATTGGGGCCGTCTTGATAAGAGCTCATCTTTGCTAGGGCTGAGGCCTTCTCCGCAACGCTGAAAGCATGACCTGTTGAGGTCCAAGCGAAAGTCAGAATAAGGCAGGCTAAAAGGCGTTCGAGCATAGAGGCTTTTAACAGCAAGCTCGGTGCCACGATCCCTGAGGTCCTATTGATTCTGGCCCCCCAGGGTGTCAAAGTCTTCGACAGAGCGGTTACGGCAAGGTCACCGAGTTGAGATAGTCGCCGATTTTCATCAGAACCGGCATCGGGATCTCATGGCCTCCGCGGAAGCCCACCAAGGAACCTTTCATACCGTTTTGGTTCAAAAGGGTCTCAAGTTTCTGTGCCTGCTTAAAACCCAGAACGGCATCGTATTCACCGTGGCTTTGGAAGAATCTTTGGCCCGCACGCTGGGGAACGTACTTCTTCCATTCATCCTGATGCACCAAAGTGCCAGACATGATCACAAGTCCCGCCGGGGTTTCCGGGGCACGCAGATAAAGCTCAGTCGCCAGCATGGCGCCCTGACTGAAGCCACCCAGAACGATTTTGTTCCATGGAACTTTCAGCTGTTTAATCATTTCCATGGCCATGTCATAAGCTTTGGACATTCCTTTGGGAGTGTCATTGCTGAAGTCGCGATGCTCACCGCGCTCTTGTGCGCGCTGAATCTCCATCATGTCAATGGACCACCAGGCGCGCCCCGTCCAAGCCGGGCCAATGGGGACTTCCAAGATTCCATTTGGGAAAAGCCAGTTGAAGGGTTTCTTGGTGGAAATGATTTCTCCCAGCGAAAACAGGTCGTTGGCATCTGCGCCATAGCCGTGGAAACAGATGACCCAGGGCGCATCGTCGTCGCGATTTATTTCTTGGCAATGTATTTTTCCGAGTTGTCTCATATCTGAGTCCTAAGTTACTCTTAGTGCGTGAAACTGCAACATCTCTTTTCCATTCTTCCGGGAATTCCTGAAAACGCATTTGCTCATATCGAAGTGACAGGGGTTTTCAATGACGCTCGTCTGGTGACGCCGGGCTCGGTCTTTGTTGCCATTCGTGGCAGCAAGTTAGACGGTCACAGTTTTTTGCCGGATGCGGTTGCCAAAGGCGCTGCTGCTCTTGTCGTGGAGGACCGCAGTCAGGTTCCGGCGGAATTTGCAGGCGTCGTCCTGCAGGTTGCCAACTCACGCGAAGTCCTGGATATTTTGGCCAGTCGGTTTTATTGGGACCCGGGGCAAGAGTTGTTCTGTGTCGGCGTGACCGGGACCAATGGAAAAACGTCAGTGACTTACATGACCGAAGCCATTTTGAATCATGGCAAAATTCCCACTGGAGTGATCGGGACTGTGAATCATCATTTGGGTGAAAAAGTCTGGCCGTCAGAGATGACCACGCCGGATCCGGTGTTCCTGCAGCGCCGCTTGCGCGAGTTCCGGGCCGAAGGGGCCCTGGCAGTGGCGATGGAAGTTTCCTCTCATGCCTTGGATCAAAAGCGCGTGGACAGTGTTCCCTTTAATACGGTGATTTTCACTAATTTGACCCGCGATCATTTGGATTATCACCATACGATGGAAAATTATCTTGAGGCCAAACAGCGTCTGTTCACGGATCTTCTGTGGAAGACTCACAAGCGTCCTTGTTTTGCCATCATCAACACAGCCGACAAGTATGGCCGTCGTTTGCGCGTGGCTGACCCCGCGGTGCTTTGGACCTATGGTGCCAAGGACTCGGACATTCGCTATGAAATTATCAAAATGGACTTTGCGCTGACACACTTTAAAGTCTGGACTCCGATGGGGGAAAGCGAAGTGAAGCTGCCAATGTCAGGTGTTCACAATGTGATGAATGCGCTGGCGGCGCTGGGCGCGGGATTGTCGGCCGGTCTGCCCTTGAGTGTCTGTGTCGAAGCTTTAAATTCATTCACGGGTGTGCCGGGTCGATTGCAGTCAGTGCCGAACAATAAGGACCTTTCAGTCTTTGTCGATTATGCCCATTCTCCGGACGCCTTGGAAAATGTTCTGACTTCGTTGAACAAGGTTCGCGAAAGTCTGCAGTCAGAAGCCCGCATCTGGACTATCTTCGGTTGTGGTGGGGATCGTGACAAAGGCAAGCGTCCGTTGATGGCGCAAATGGCATTGAAGTATTCAGACGAAGTTGTCATCACCTCGGACAACCCGCGTACGGAAAATCCGGAAACCATAATCCAGGATATTCTGGCCGGGGTCGCAGGCGGTGAAAAAAATAAAACCACAACGATCGTGGATCGCAAAGAGGCGATTCATGAAACTTTGAAGAAAGCTCGCCGCGGGGATGTGATTCTGATCGCAGGCAAAGGGCATGAGGACTATCAGATTATTGGGACTCAGAAATTCCCGTTCAGCGATGTGAAAGTGGCCGAAGAGGCCTTGCAAGGAAGGTAGTGCGATGAGAGCAATGGGTCTGCAAACAATTGTCAAAGTCACAGGTGCCAAAGTTCTAAGTCAAAAGGATACGCAGTTTTCCGGCATCGGCACCGACACTCGCATGAACCTGCAAGGTCAGCTGTTCATCGCTTTAAAAGGCGAGGCCTTTGATGCCCACAGCTTTGTGGATAAAGCGGTGGAGCAGGGGGCTGCGGCACTTCTGGTGCATAATGAAAGTCCCTTGGTGGCCTCTTTAAAAAGCAAAGTCACGATTCTTCTGGTGCCCGATACGCTGAAGGCCTTGCAGCAACTGGGGAATTGGGCTCGTCATGAGTCCTCAGCGCGCATTGTGGGGATCACCGGCTCTAACGGGAAAACCACGACCAAGGAATTTACGGCCGCTCTGGTGGGTTCAGTGATGGACGTTCACTACAACAAAGGCAGCTTCAACAATCATTGGGGCGTGCCTTTCACACTGTTGCAGCTTCATCCCAAAAAAGATGTCGCCATCGTGGAAATGGGGATGAATCACGCCGGTGAAATCACCGAACTTGTGCACATTGCTGAACCTGACGTCGTTGTCTGTACAATGGTGGGGCGTGCGCACATGGAGTTCTTCGGAACAATCGAAAAGATCGCCGAAGCCAAAGAGGAAATCTATGAGGCGGCCGGTGACAAGGCCATCCGTATCTACAACCTGGACAATGCGCAGACCCACAATATGTATGTCAAAGCGCGCGAGAAGTTCCCGAAGGCCCGGATTTTGACGTTCTCTTCTGAAGACCCTCGCGCGGATGTGCATCTGATGATCTCTTCGATGAACATGAACGAGATTTCAGTCAAAGGAAGCATTGGGGGTGTTGAAAACACCGCGCGCATTCAGGTTTTCGGTGCGCAAAATCTGACCAATCTGATGGCGGCAGCTTCTATCGGTCTGGCGGTGGGATTGACTCCGGAACAGGTGTGGGCGGGACTTCCAGCTTGCAAAACGAACTGGGGTCGCAATCAGTTGGTGCATTTAAAATCCGGCGCGCAGATGATCTTTGATGCCTATAACGCCAACCCTGACAGCATGAAGGCTTTGATCGACAATATGAAATTGTTGTCCGTGCAAGGGCGCAAAGTGGGGGTCTTCGGTCAAATGCGCGAACTGGGACCGGCGTCAGCTGCATTGCATGAAGAGTTGGGCACTTGGGTGGGGAAAGCCGGTTTTGATAAGGTCTATTTTATCGGCGAGGATGCGGAGGCCTTTTCCAAAGGCCTGTCCAGTGCCGGGTATAAGAATCCGTCGTGGGTTGAAAAAGACTACCGGGAAAGTGCGGGTCAGGATCTCGCAAAGTTCCTGAAAAAAGACGACATTGCCGTCGTAAAAGCCTCGCGTGGAACCAAGTTGGAACGTTTTGTGTTCCCTTGTGAACCTTTGGACTTCGCCGAAAAGCAATAGTCCAAAGGTTCCCGTTTCTTCATTAGACGCCTGTTTGGCCGACCAAATAGGCGGTTCTTTGCAGCAGGGGATTAACGAACAAATCCCCCAGAACCCAAGGGGCGTCCGAGGACTCATCCTTTTTTAGAATTTGATCCAATAAAACCAACATGTCCTCTGAAGTCACGATGCCGACGACTTCCTCTTCTTTTGTGATGAGGAAGGCCGATACTTTTTCTTCGATCATGGCATCGACCACACTTTTCATTGGCGCTTCAATAGGGAAAGTCTTAATCGGAGAAGTCATCAAGTGAGACACCGGAGTGTCGGGGTTGGGAGAACGCAGAAGATCGCGCTCTGAAAGCATACCGATGATATAGTCCTCATCTGTATCCATCACGGGCAAATGGCGAATCCAATAGTTGTTCATCAGACGAAGAGCTTCGGCTGCCGGGGCATCCTTGTTCACAGTGATCAGCTTTCTTGTCATATGGTCTTTCAGCGCAATTTTCACAACGACCTCCTTAGATGTACTCAGTCTAGCACTTCCTGGGGTTAAGAACATGACCTGTGTCATCTATCAGAGATTATATAAAACCAAGTGAAATCATATACTTAACAAGTTTTCCTTGATTTTAGGCTGGCGAATGTGCTAAATCCTTTAAGTTCCTGAAATATTTTAATTTTTAGGTCGCAACAGGGGATCTTCACAACATGCTTTATCAATGGCTTTATTCAATGGCAGATGAGTTCTCGCCGCTGAATGTTTTCAGATATATCACCGTCAGAACTTTCATCGCCTTCTTCACGGCATTTTTGCTTTGCTGGATGTGGGGACCACACTTTATCAAACGTCTTCAGTTGAAGCACTTTGGTCAGGCGATCCGCGATGATGGTCCTCAGACCCACAAGAAGAAAGCCGGCACTCCAACCATGGGTGGTGGATTGATTCTGCTTTCCACTTTGATCCCATGTCTTCTATGGGTCGATATGATGAACCCCTTGGTGTGGGGCGTTTTGATCGTCACATGGGGCTTTGGTTTGATCGGTTACATGGATGACTGGCTCAAGGTCAGCAAAAAGAACTCCAAGGGTCTGTCTGGAAAAATCCGTCTTGCCGGAGAATTTTTGATCAGTGGTCTGGTGGTGGCAGCGCTGGTGCACTTCCACGGTATGAGCACGGCTGTGACAATTCCTTTTATTAAGTCCGTGTCGATTGATCTGGGTTACTTCTATGTCGTGTTTGCATCTTTGGTGATTGTGGGAACCGCGAACGCCGTCAACCTGACGGATGGTTTGGATGGACTGGCGATTGTGCCGGTGATGATCTCGGCTGCGACCCTGGGGTTGTTCGCCTATGTGACGGGCCACTTCTCTATTGCGAATTATCTGCAAATTCCTCACGTGATGGGTGCCGGGGAGCTGACTCCTGTGGCGGCCACGATCGTGGCGGCAGGTATGGGCTTTTTGTGGTTCAATGCCTATCCGGCGCAGGTGTTCATGGGGGATGTGGGTTCACTTTCCTTGGGTGGATTCCTGGGCACAATGGCTGTCATCACTCAAAATGAACTTCTTATGCTTGTCTTGGGCGGGGTGTTCGTGGTGGAAGCCTTGTCTGTGATCACTCAGGTGATTTCCTTTAAAATGACCGGGAAAAGGGTTTTCAAAATGGCTCCGATTCATCACCACTTTGAGCTGGGTGGTTTGACGGAAACCAAGATCATCGTTCGTTTCTGGATCATTTCTATTTTGTTAGCGGTTTTAAGTTTGGCCACTCTGAAGTTGAGGTAAGAAAATGTATAAAGAGTATAGTGATTTAAAAGATAAGCGCATTTTGGTTGTGGGCTTGGGGAAAACAGGTGTTTCCTTGGCGCATTTCCTGACCAAACATGGCGCGCAAGTGACTGTGACGGATCATAAATCCAAGCCTGAATTGTCTGCACAGTTGGAACAACTGGGTGATTTGCCAATCAAGTTTGAATTGGGCGGGCACAGTCCCAAGACTTTCATTGCACAGGATCTGGTGATTCTTTCCCCAGGTGTCCCCAGCAACCTGAAAATCTTTGAATACGCGCGTTCTCAAGGAATTAAGATCACCGGTGAGTTTGAATTCTCTGCTGGCTTCATCAAAGAACCGATCATCGGTATCACAGGAACTAACGGTAAAACCACAGTGGCAAAAATCACTGAGGCGATCCTGACAGAGTCCGGTGTTAAGACATGGGTGGGCGGTGCCAATGAGAAGCCGTTGGTGGACTACCTGCGCCTGGAGGACCGAGCTCAGGTTGTTATTGCAGAGGTTTCCAGTTTCATGCTTGAACACTGTGACACCTTCAATCCGGGCAATATCGTTTTCACGAATCTGGCGGAAAATCATTTGGATCGTTATCGCTCCATGGAAGAATACGTCAATGCAAAACGCCGTATCTTCAAAAACACCAACCAGGCAACAACCAGCATCCTGAATGCGGATGACAATGCCGTGGTTGAACTGGCACGTGACCCGGCGGTTCAGCGCGGTCGTATTTTCTACTTCTCCCGTAAACCGGCTTTGGAGCCGCAAATCATGAACATCGGTGGTGCCGTGAATATCGGCGATGAAATCCGTGTTCGCACGGGTCCTGAGATTGAAAGCTTCAGCATCAAAGGCATGAAAATGCGCGGGAAACATTCCGTGGAAAACATCATGGCGGCGATTCTGGCGTCCCGCGAACACGGGGCGACTCGTGAGGCGGTTCAGAAAGTTATCAATACTTTCACGGGTCTTCCACACCGCATCGAATACGTGCGTAAAGTGGGCGGCGTGATGTTCTACAATGACTCCAAGGCTACGAACGTGCATGCGGTTTTGCGTGCCCTGGACACTTTTGATGAAAACGTGATCCTGATCGCGGGTGGTAAGGATACAAATCTGAACTACGAGCCATTGCGCACATCCGTAAAACGCAAGGTGAAAACCTTGATCTTGGTCGGGGAAGCCAAAGAACGTATTAATCGCGACCTTGGTGACTTCTCGGAAACCTTCCTGATCGGTACATTTGAGGAGGCGGTTTTGATCGCTTACCAAAAGTCGAGAATTGGCGATGTGGTTCTGCTGTCACCGGGCTGTTCGAGCTTTGACATGTTTGACAGTTTTGAAGAACGCGGCGATTATTTCAAAGAAATCGTGAGAAAGTTTCACTGATAAAAACAAGCAAAGGGCCTCGAGGATGAGGCCCTTTGAGTATGTACACATGAATCTGCCAGGAGGGCTTTGTGTCTCGTCATTTTCTATTTTTAATTCCCGCTTCCGCTTTAATTCTTTCCGGCTGTGCTTCCGGAACATTCAAAGCTCGCCAGCAAGAGCGTGAACGACTGGCTGCTTCTTCCGGTATGTACTGCGAATTTGTCAGTGGGGATCTTTTCCCGGATCTGGATGTGGAGCTAAGCATGTCCATGGCCAAGCGCTGTGACTCCAGCAGAAACTTCACTGTGACTAATTACAAAAACTCTTCTGACCATTCCGGTGTCATCTATTGCTGTGCTACGGCCAACCGCTCCGAAAGAAGAGCGGCCGCGCCCAAGAAGTCCGCACCGGCCACTCCAGCCAAGTCGGAAACAGTAGAATCTGACGCTGAAGTTGTCTCTGAATAATCGGGTCCAGCTTTTTTACCAGTCATAGACGATAAAATGGATTCCTGATTAAACTAAAGGTCGGGAGTCCATTTTTATGTTGAGATATCTGTCCAGCAGCCTGTTTCTTGCCATCATCACTCTTTTGGGAATAGGTCTTGTTCAAGTTTATTCATCCAGCTTTATCTTCGCGATCGAATCCTACGGGGACGGTCTTTTCTTCTTCAAGCGACAACTGATCTTTGCGGTTCTTGCAATGGGTATTCTGATCGGGACTATCCACATTCCTTTCCGCTACATTGAAAAATACGGCTGGGCCTTGTGGCTGGCAGCAACTTTGGGAGTGTTGGCGACCTTTGTTCCGGGCCTGGGGGTTCGAGTGGGTGGAGCGATTCGCTGGATCCAGTTGCCATTCGGTGTGCGTTTTGAGCCGGGTGAACTTTTGAAGATTGCGTTCAGTGTCTGGTTTGCCAGTTTGTTGTGTCGTCAGGAAAACTTCCTGGGTCGGGTGAAGTGGCATTGGCTTATTCTTGCCATGATCGCCCCGTTGGGTCTTTTGCTGAAGCAGCCTGACTTTGGAACTTTCGCCATTATTTTGATGGTGGGTGTGACTTTGTTGTTCGCTTTCGGTCTGCAGTGGAAGTACATCGCCGCAGCGGTGGCGGTTTTGATCCCTGCCTTCTACTTCCTGGTGATGTCAGTTCCTTATCGTCGAGCGCGTGTGTTGGCCTTCCTGGATCCGTGGGCGGACCCGGCACAAAAAGGCTTTCAGGTGATTCAAAGTATGCTGAGCTTTCATTCCGGTGGTTTGACCGGGGCGGGATTGGGTCAGGGTCAGGGGAAATTGTTCTTCCTTCCTGAAGCTCACACCGACTTCACACTGGCTGTGCTGGGTGAGGAAATGGGTTTTGTCGGATTTGTCTTGATTCTGGCTTTGTACGGATTTGTGGTTTTCCGGGGAATGCAGATTGCGGTCAAAGCTGAGGAGCCATTCAAAAGAGCTTTGGCTTTGGGATTGTCAGTGACATTTGGGTTGAGTGTCTTTATCAATGCGGGTGTTGTGATGGGCTTGCTTCCGACCAAAGGTTTGACCTTGCCGTTCCTAAGTTACGGCGGTAGTTCTTTGGTGTCCTTGTGCTTTATGTTTGGTCTGATTCTGAACATAGAGAACTCATTTGAAGAGGACAAGTTTTCCCGTCGCTTCGGTTCTCGTTGGACGACATCAAAGGTGAATAATAAATGACTTCTAAGAAAACCATCGTGATCGCCGGGGGAGGAACTGGCGGACACATTTATCCGGGGATTGCGATTGCCCGGGCGTTGCAGAAACTGGATCCTGAACTGGAAATCCATTTCGTGGGGACCAGCCAGGGCCTGGAGGGGAAGATTGTCCCCCGCGAAGGCTTTCCACTGCACTTTATTGAATCCGGAAAATTAAACGTAAAAAGCCCTCTGCAAAGAATCAAAACCCTGCTCAAGATCCCTGTGGGGTTGTGGCAATCCGTTCGTTTGCTGGGGCAACTGAAACCCCTTTATGTGATCGGGGTGGGTGGCTACGCTTCAGGTCCCTTTGTGTTGGCTGCCAGTATTATTGGTTTCAACACGGCGATATGGGAGCCTAATGCGATGCCGGGGATGGCCAACCGGCTTTTATCCCGCTTCGTGGACAAGTGTTTCGTGGTTTTTGCAGAAGCCAAGAAATATTTGAAGAACAGTCAGATCATACAAGCCGGTATGCCGGTGCGTGCGGAAATCGAAAGTGCCGTACATCAAAGTTCTCAGAACGAAAAGTTCCACCTGCTGGCTTTTGGTGGCAGTCAGGGGTCACGAGTTCTGAATAACTGTCTGAGTGATGCGGTGATGGCGGGAGGAGCCTGGGTTCAGGATCTTTCTGTGGTTCATCAGGTCGGGTCAGCCGATATCAAAGCCATCACTGAAAAATATCAAAAAGGGGCGCCTTGTGAGGTGCAGCCGTTTGAGTTCATTTACGATATGGCCAAGTACTATCAGTGGGCCGATATTATCGTCTGTCGGGGTGGGGCTAGCTCCATCGCGGAGGCCGCGGCCTTCGGGATTATTCCGATCATCATTCCACTGCCTGCTGCGGACAATCATCAGCAGAAGAATGCAGAAAGTTTGGTCGAGAGAAACGCGGGCCGCATGATTCTGCAGAAAGATTTAACCCCGGAAAGGTTGATTTCAGAAGTCCAATCTTTGCGCGGTGATAAAGCTTTGCGTGATCAGATGGTTCAGAATATAAAGAGTTTCTATATCCCTCAATCTGCGACGGTGATCGCAAAGGAAATTCTGCAATGAAACTACAGCACGCTAAATTTCATTTCGTCGGTATCGGTGGTATCGGTATGTGCGGTCTTGCGGAGCTTCTGCATAACATCGGCGCGAAAGTTTCTGGCAGTGATATGGCCGAAAATGCCAACACGGAGCGACTGAAAGAACTGGGAGTCAAAGTTTTCAAAGGTCACGCGGCCTCCAATGTGGGGGATGCGGATGTGGTTGTGTATTCCAGTGCGATTCAGTACGGAAACCCGGAAATCTCAGAGGCCCGCGCTCGTCAGATTCCGCTGATTCCCCGCGCGGAGGCGTTGGCCGAAATCATGCGACTGAAGCGTGGTATTGCAGTCGCAGGAACGCACGGCAAGACGACGACAACTTCTATGACATCCGCGATTTTCCTGGAGGCGAACTTAAGCCCGACGATCGTGATCGGCGGACGTTTTGAGCTGATCAAGTCCACAGCGATGCTGGGCTCGGGCGAATGGCTGGTGGCGGAAGCCGATGAGTCTGATGGAAGCTTCCATAAGTTGTCCCCGGAAATTGCCATTATCACCAACATTGATTCCGACCATCTGGAGCACTTCAAAACTTTTGAAAATGTGCAGAAATCCTTCCACGACTTTGCTTTGAAAGTGCCTTTTTATGGCAAAGTGATTGTGTGCGGGGATGATCCGTTGGTTCGTCAGATCTTCGAAAATTTCCCGAAGCGTATTTTGTTCTATGGTTTTGATGAAAAGAACGATCTGGTTGTGTCCGGTGAACAAGGTCACTATGCTGTTCATCGCAACGACCGTTTGCTGGGGACGAAACATCTGGTGGGCGAATTCAACCTGAAGGTGCCGGGACGTCACAATGCCCTGAATGCAGTGGCGGCGATCTGTGCAGGGGTGGCTGCGGGGATTCCGTTTGCAACTTGTGCCAAAGGTCTTCAGCGCTATGAAGGCGTGGATCGCCGATTCCACTTCAAGGGCGAGAAAAAAGGCATCAAGATCTACGACGACTACGGACACCATCCCACAGAAGTGCGTGCGGTGTTGCAGGCCTTCCGTGAGAAGTATCCGCAGCAGCGACTGGTGGTTTTCTTCCAGCCGCATCGTTATTCACGCACGCAGCACTGCTGGCATGATTTCACCACGGCATTCATGGAAGCTGACGAAGTTCTTCTGACGGATATCTATCCGGCGGGTGAAGCCCCGATTCCTGGTGTGACCAGTGAAAAGCTGGCGCAGGAAATGAAGCATGAACATGCTCACTATTTTGTGCGCGATGAAAAGGCGACGCAGAAGATTCTGGGCATGTTGAAAGAGGGCGACGTCTTTGTCACCCTCGGTGCCGGAGATGGTTGGAAGCTAGGACTGGATGTCCTTAATCACCTCTAAGGATTTTATTTAAGACGGTTCATACAATTCCAATTGGCCTTGAAGCGGTTGCCTTGAATTTTCATCGAGGACGCCAGGGCCAGGCACTCGGAACGGCTCAGCTGATTTTGCTGGGACAATTTGGACCAGCAGTACCAGCGCACGTCATCAGAGTTTTCCGGATCAGCAATATGTTCCGCTGAAGCCAGGCAGGCCCCCAGATGGATGTCTGTTTCAAAGCGGGTTAAACAGCTCCAGGCAATGCCGGTCACACTTTGAGTTTCAAACTGACCTGCAAATTCATGGCACTTTACCGGTGAATCAACGGATATCTCATGGCTGTTGTAACAGCTCCAGCGGGCACCGTCCCGATCCGAGCTGGTGCTGCCCGTGGCGGCATTTTTCAGGCAAGCCTGAACATCAGCGCTGAGCCACTCCGTGGGACTGTTCAGTCCTGTGCTGTACTTCAGTTCAAAACGGTCCCGGCGAGGCCAGTGGGCAGAGGCCTTCAGCAGCTCGCGATAGTCTTGAGAGTGAAAGTGCCCCTTCAAGGCACGCAAAGACTCTCGACACATGGATGGGTCGGCACTGTACATCATTTCTTTTAGCAGTCCCTCAACGCCGGCATCGTATCCGCCGAAGCACTGACTCAGGCGGGGAATAAACTGAAAGGCGTCCGGGGAGGCGCGAAGCCACGAGGCTTTGAGTTCAATCTCTTTAAGCTGATCTTTCATCGCGCAGAACTGATCTGTGATGATGAAGTTCAGTCCCTCGCCAAGGCGCCGGCGGATCATTTGTTCCTGCAGATCGAATTTCACGACCTCTGGCAGCAGTCCCAACTGGTGTTGCAGATCAACGATTTGCATTTTCATCTTTAGCGGCAGTGAACGGGCAGTGCTGATTTCGGCAAAGAAGGATTCAAAGTTCCGGGCGACCTCGGGGGATTTTTCCAGGGTCTCTTTCAACAGCTTCATAAAGACAGGATTCTCGGTCGCCTCTAAAAGTGGCTCATAATATTTCTTCAGGTGCAGTTTTTGGGACAGGAAGGCGATCGCATCCTGATTATGGTTCGGGCTGCTGGAAAAGGCATTGCAAGTCAGGGTTTTATAGTTTTGATCCAGTTCTTTGCGCGGCTCCACGATGCGGTAACTGCTTCCGGCAAAAAGTTTATTCAGGCGGGTGGTGTCCGGGCCTTTGCTGAAGAATGTTTCCGCGCTGGTTCCGCGCAGGGCCTGGCGCAGCAGGGGACCTGCCACCTTTCCCAGGGGGCCTGTGCTGGAAAACCCATGCAGGCGTTCTGCATGAGGGAAGGCCGACGCAAAGATCTGGCTGATACTCATGCCGAAATCAGAATAGCGGGAAAAGGCCACGCGTTCGGCTAAATCCCGAGGAAAGCCATTTTTAATCAATACTTCCACGTATTCTTCGATGGACCTTTTGTCGCGGGTTTTGGTGGCCAGGGTGTTGCATCCCATCAGGAAGACATCTTTGGGTTTCTTTAAAATTCCCGGACAGGAGTTTGAGCAGCTCAAGCGTTCAAGTTCTTTCAAATCCAAAGTGGTGCTGACACCTTCACCAAAGAACACACCGCCAAAGTGACCGGAAACCAGCAGCACGTCACACTCGATCCCGGCGTTGCAGGCATTCTGCAGCCAATAAGGGTTTTTGTTCTGGCTTGGAACCAGCTCGATGACTTCGACTTTTTCCGATGCATAAAGGTCTTGCAGAACCTGCTTTTCGTCGGCTGAATTCAGGGTCATGGTGCAGATTTTTTTTGTTTCAGCCTGACTGGCCAGAGCCAAAAAAGTGAACAGGATATTTGTGAGCGCAAGACACATTCGTTTCATGCCCTGTGAAGGTGCAAGAGTCCGTCCACTTCATAGGAAAACCAGGGGCTTACGATCGTCCAGCCGATGAACAAGTGACGAAGAGGGGCCGACACGCAGGATAAAAAAACGCGTCTCAGATTGAGACGCGTTGAAATTACGGAGCGCTTTTGATGTGCCTAGCCCCGGACGACGACGACTGGAACCGGCGACTTTGCGATCATATCTCGCAAGTTGCTTCCCAACAGGGAAGTGAACAGGCCGCCACTGCTATCATCGCCCATGCAAATCAGATCCATGGAATCTTTATGGCTGGCTAGAAGTGTGTCGGCAAAGGGGGTTTTTTCCATTTCAATGTGGCTTTCACAATCAATGCCCTTGGCTTTCAGGCGAGTCACTCGCTTTTCCATAGACTTAATGGCGTCTTTTTTGATGTCTTCAAAGATGGAGTCAATGCTGGGAGTCGCTTCGCCAGAGGCAAAGACATATTGCTCGACCGTGCGCAGAGTTTCCGCAGCAGAATGATAGAGCAGCACTTTGGCTCCCAAGCGCTTGGCTAAGCTGATTCCGTAGGTTTCAGCAGCCCGGCATTTCTTGGTCAGATCCGTGGCGATGATCAGTCGCAGTTCTTTTCTTTCTGAAAGTGCGTATTGATCATTTTGTGTTCCAGGGCCCAGGATAAAGACAGGGCGTTTGACATAGCGAACGACCTCTTCGGCGACGCTGCCAAGGAAGAAGCGATCCATGCCACTCAAAGCGCGGGAGCCCAGAATCAGAGCCTCAATGTTGTGGGAATCTTTAACGGCATTGGAGATCTCGCGCAGAGGCGAGCCAAACTTAACGATCAGTTTGCCAGGACGAGTGAAGCTTTTCATCACCGGAGCCAGCTGTTGCGTTTTCTGGGCAATTAGTTTGGATTTTTCGCTGGCGTTTAAAGACAGACGACCGGGGATGTCTTTAAGAGTTTTAACATAGATCAGATCGACAGAGCACTGCAGGCGAACAGAGAGGTCCGAGGCGAATTTGCGATTGACCTGGGACCTTCTCAGAGTGACCTCGTCTTTGCCCTCAAGCTCATCGGCGATTAGAAGTGAATGGGAACTCATGTGTTATCCTCCTTCGTCTTGAATGAAGGATAACACTTTAAGTCTGCGGGTCCATGATTCAGATCATATCTGCGGCAAAGAAATGACTTTAGGCAGCCTGTTGCTGCTTTCCTGTAATGATAACATTGAGTTGCTGGACTGCTTCTTCCATCACAGATGACTGACGCGTAAGCTCTTCAGAGGCCGCAGCGCACTCTTCCGCGGCGGCAGCATTGGCCTGGGTGATCTTATCCATGTCGTTCAACGCACGATTGATCTGGGTGATGCCCTGTTCTTGCTCTGTGCTGGCAGAAGAGATCTCGGTGTTCAAAGAGGAAAGTTGTTCGATGGTCGTAACAATCTCTTTCAAGGATTCAGCGCTGGTACGAACAACCTCATGTCCGGCCACAATCTTTTCGACACTGTCGTTGATCAGATGAGAAATCTCTTTGGCGGAAGTGGCGCTTCGTTGGGCCAGACTGCGAACAGCGTCAGCAACGACGGCAAAGCCTTTGCCGTGTTCACCCGCTCGTGCCGCCTCGACAGAGGCATTCAGGGCCAGCAGGTTGGTCTGGAAGGCGATATCGTCAATGACGGTGATGATCTCTTCAATCTTTTTGGAGCTGGAAGAGATGTCATCCATGGAGGTCGTCAGTTTTTGGACTTCATTTTCACCCACACGCGCTTTTTCCTGCGCGGTTTGGGCCAGATCCCGGGCTTTGTTGGCGTGCTGGCTGTTCATCTTAACCATGCTGGACACCTCTTCTGTGGAAGCAGAGGTTTCTTCGATAGAGGCCGCTGCCTTCACCGCGGAGTCACTCAGATTCTGACTGGAGGTGAAAATCTCGTTTCCAGTTGTGGAAACCTGTGCCCCCGCTGAGTTGAGTTTGTTGATAGCCGCAAGCAGGGCATTCAGCGGGGAACGCAGAAGGATGTAGGACACTAACAGAATCAACAGAGTGATCATCAGGGCCCAGATCAGAATGGACGTGGTGGTGTTGGTGGCCGCGGTGGAAACACCATCGGTGGAGGAAGTGACGGCGAATACGCCGTGCAGTTTTCCGTCCTTCCAGTTTTCCATCGGGAAACCCAAAATGTCTTTGCCGTTCCCCCACGGGCTGGTTGCCGGGTTGCCATGGCACAGCAGGCAGCCCTGGGATTCGGACAGGCGGACCGGGCGATAGACAATCACTTGATTGTTGTCACCTTCAATAATTTCTTTCAGTTCAGGATTGGCTTCAAAGCGCTTTAGAATTTCCAATTCAGTTGCAGTGGCTTTGTTCTGATCACGTCGCGGATCCTCTGCAAAGACACGGAACTTGTAGCCATCCTGCTCGGCATTTTCAAAACCGACGACGATAGAGGCGAAGATGGGAACTTTGCGCAGAAGGTTTTTGCGCACCTCCTCGGGAAGCTTGCCATCGGGATAAGCTTCAACAGTGCGGGCGAATTCGCTTGGCAGGTTGTCGCTGAGGGCAATGTAAGAACGAATGGACTCCAGGCGCGAAAGGATGGCGCGGGACTTGTCAATCAACTGATCGCGACCTTGTTGGTGGATCTTTGAATAAGAGATACCAACAGCAGCGATGGTGCAAATTACACACGATATTGCCACGTTAAGGATCACTTTGCTGCCAAACTTCATGCTGAACTCCTTCGACATGGAGGTATCGGAGAACATTACAAAAACAATATAGTTCTAAATTCGTATTCAATGAGTTTAATTGACAGATTGGGATCTTGGTCGGGGCAGAGACCTAGGTCGTGTTTTGCGGACAGCGTTTCATTGTTGGCGATCTTGTTGCTAATCTAAAAGTCACGGCAGCAAAGGATTTGCGGAGTCACTTCAGTGAAGAAGTTCGTTTTGAAACTTATCTTTGGATTTATTATCTTACCGCTTTCATTGGCGGGAACGCTTTTCTATCTTAATAAAAACGGCTTTTTTGATATTGGTAAAGTGGAAGTGATTTTGGAAAATCCACCCCCAGGCCAAGAGCAATTCCTGCGCCCTCACGTGGATCGCCTGGAAGCTTCGCTTGAGAAATACAAGGGGCTGTCGCTTTGGAACATCAAACTGAAGTCTGTGTCACGCGATGTGAAGGCGATGAACTGGGTTGAAAGTCTGAACATCAAGCGCAGTTGGCCGACGACTTTGTCAGTGCGTGTTCGTCCTTATGAAGTGAAGCTTCTTTATATGGGCAAAAATGGAAAGCTGGTTCCCATCATTAAGGGTGGAGAACTTTTGGATCCTGTTGAAAGCAAGCAGGCTCCGGATGTTGTCCTTCTTGAGGGCGACAGCTTCATGAAAAAAGCAGAACTGCGCAAGAAGGCCGTGGATCTGGTCGAGCAGATTCCTGCTGAAGGATCGTTCAGTCGAAAAACAATTTCTGAAATTCGTTACGACAACAAAGAAGGCTTCTGGATGACCATGATCAAAACAGGAATCCAGGTGAAGATGGGCGAAGACCAAGTGTCTTTGAAGTCTGCACGAGTCAGTCAGGTTGTCGACTATCTTGAATCCCGCCAGTTTGACGCGCGCGTCATAGACGCGAATCTGTCAAAGAAAGTCCTTGTCAGGTTGCGTAAGGATCCCTAAGCTTAAGTCTGGAAGACCGATCAAAGTCGGGTAGATGCCCCACTTTATAGCCCCTTGAAATGATTTTATCGGGTGGTCTTACAGAAGCTTTATTAGTTTAGGCATCCGTGAGGACTTAAGGATGAGTACATCGAAACCCAAAGCTCCGGTATTGGCTGGCTTGGACATTGGTTCTACCAAAGTCTCTTTCGTCATCGGCACAGTCAATCCCGAAGGAAAAATTGAAGTCGCAGGCGTCGGCACCGCTCCCAACACAGGGATTCGTCAAGGTGTCGTTGTTAACATCGAAGCCACTACGGATTCCATCAGAAAAGCAAAAGAAGAAGCAGAATTGATGTCCGGTTACACTGTCTCAGAAGTCTGGGTGGGTGTTGCCGGTTCTCATATTTCCTCTTTTGATTCCAAGGGCATGGTGGCGATCAAAAACCGCGAAGTCACCGCCTCTGAAATTGACCGCGTGATCGAAGCCGCCAAAGCGGTGGCTGTTCCGGCGGATCGCTCTGTTCTTCACGTTCTTCCAAGAGAATTCAAAGTCGATGGCCAGGACGGGATCACCGATCCTATCGGCATGTCGGGCATTCGTTTGGAAGCCAACGTGCACATTGTGACCGGTGGTCAGAGTGCTATCAATAATACAGTTAAATGTGTTGAAAAAGCGGGTCTTAAAATCGCAGGCCTGGTTCTTTCTCAGCTCGCTTCGGCGACGGCTGTGATCTCTAACGATGAAAGAAATCTGGGCGTGTGTGTGGTTGATATGGGTGGCGGCGCTTGTAATGCCGTTTACTTCGTCAATGGCAGCATGGCGCACTCCTCTGTGATTCCAGTGGGTGGTCAGCACTTTACTCACGACGTGGCTGTGGGGCTTCGCACCCCTCAGGTTGCGGCGGAAGAGCTTAAAAAGAAGCATGGCTGTGCCATGGCTTCCATGGTTAATGAAAACGAAACTATCGAAGTCGAAGGTGTCGGTGGACGCAAGTCCCGCGTGATTCCTCGCAAAGATCTTGCGGATGTTATTGAGGCGCGTGCAGAGGAAACTCTGAATCTGATCGCCAATGACATTCGTATGAGCGGTCTGATGCCGATGCTGGGTTCCGGGATCGTGCTGACGGGCGGTGCCAGCAATCTGGATGGCCTGATTGAGATGGGTGAGTTTGTTTTTGATATCCCGGTTCGCAGAGGGGCTCCTCGCGAAATCGGTGGCCTGACAGATGTGGTGAAGTCTGGAGAATTCTCCGCCGCTGTCGGTCTTCTGATGTGGGCATTGGGGCAGAGAAAAGATCTGCTTCAGGCACAACAGCAGGAAGTGAACATTGGTGAATCCTTGGACGGCATCACTAAGAAGATCAAAGACTTTTTTGGACAGATTTTTTAAATTTTTTACTCTGTGTCCGCCGAAGCCTTAGCGCTGGTGGATGATTCTGTGGGGAGGATCGAAATGTTTGAATTGGAAGAAAATATCAATATCGGAGCAAATATCAAGGTCGTTGGCGTAGGCGGTGGCGGAAGTAACGCTGTTGCCACGATGATCGAGTCCGGCATGAACGGTGTGGAGTTCATCGTTGCCAACACAGACATCCAAGCTTTGAACGCCAGCAAATCCCCGAACAAAATCCAATTGGGACTTGATCTGACAAAAGGTTTGGGCGCAGGGGCGAATCCGGATGTGGGTCGCAGAGCTGCTATTGAATCCTACAACGAAATCGTTGAAAAATTGGAAGGCGCAGACATGGTGTTCGTCACTGCCGGTATGGGTGGTGGTACTGGAACAGGTGGCGCTCCGATCGTGGCAAAGATCGCTCGTGAACTGGGTGCTTTGACTATCGGTGTGGTAACAAAGCCCTTCTTGTTCGAAGGTAAAAAACGTGGCAAGCACGCTGAAGGCGGTTTGGCGGATCTGAAAGAAAACGTGGACACTCTGATCGTGATCCCGAACCAAAAACTTCTTTCCATCGCAGCTGAAAGAACTCCGCTTCTGGAAACTTTCAAAAAAGCCGATGAAGTTCTTTTGCAAGCTGTTAAAGGTATCTCTGATCTGATCAATATCCGCGGTCTGATCAACTTGGACTTCGCAGATATCCGTACAGTTATGTCTTCCAAAGGCATTGCGATCATGGGAACTGGTGCTGCTAAAGGTGACAACCGTGCGGTTGAAGCGGCAACAGCAGCAATTTCTTCTCCACTTCTTGAAAATGTAAAAATCGACGGTGCAACTGGCATCATCATCAACGTGACTGGTGGTTCTGATCTATCCTTGTACGAAGTGAACGAAGCGTCCACTCTGATCACAGAAGCAGCTCACGAAGACGCGGAAATCATCTTCGGTGCGGTTATCGATGAAAGCATGGGCGATGAAGTTCGTGTGACTGTGATTGCGACTGGTTTCGATTCTCACGATGTGAAACTAGTGAACGACATGGCGCAAGTGAACCAAATGCAAAACTTCCTGAACCAAAATGCAGCGCAGTTTGGCGGGATGAACATGCAGATGCCGCAAATGCCACAAATGCCGCAGCAAATGGCACAAATGCCACAGATGCCGACCATGCCGCAAATGCCTCAGTTCCCGCAAATGCCGGCAATGCCAAGCATGCCACAAATGCCTGCGATGCCTCAGATGCCAGCGGTTGAACTTCCGCCGATCTCTGCGGTTCAGTCCCAGGTTATGACTTTTACGCATCAACCACAGCAGACAGAGGCAGCTCCTCAGGTCACTGAGACTGTGGTTGTTCCTCCTGTGGCTGCCGTGACTCCGCAAGTGGCTCAGCAGGCCGCACAAAATGTGGCTGCTCAGACTCCGGTGGCTCCTTCTCAGGAAGTGGCAACACCGATTCAACCGCAAGTGGAATCTTCACTGTCTCCACGTGACATGTTGTTGGCAAAAGCCCGCGCTTTCAAAGAAAGCCAGGACTTGAAATCCAAGCACAGCAATCCAGAGCAGTTGTCCATGAACGTAGATCATGAACAACAGTCCTTGGAAGAAGCTCGTCGCATGGCTCGTGAAGTTCTAAGCTCTCCATTCTCCAGCCAGAATCTTGAAGTTCCTGCCTTCATCCGCAAGAAACAAGGTTTCGATCTGAATAAAGAATAGTGGAAGCCTGGTTCATATCCGACATTCACTTGAAAACCGCTGAAGAGCGCAATGGGAAAATCCTGTTGCGCTTTTTGCGTTCTTTGCTGGCGGGAAATCCGCAGCAAGTTCACCTTTTCATGCTCGGGGATATCTTCGATCTGTGGGTGGGCGGACACACTTACTTTGCCAAAAAGTTTGATCCTCTGATGAAAGCTCTGAGTGATTTGCGCAAGGCGGGTGCCCGTATCACTTTCATCGAAGGCAACCATGATGTGCATGTCGAAGGTTATTTCCAGAAGCGTCTGGGGATCGAAGTTTTTGTCGAGGCACAGTACTATCTGATTGATGGCGTTCGCGTGCGTTGTGAACATGGCGATCTGATCAATATGAACGATCAGAAATATCTCAAATACCGCAGTATCATCCGTAATCCCTACGTCAAGCCGTTGGGAAATATTTTGCCGGGTAAATTCTGGGATCATCTGGGTAACAAAGCCAGCAAAAAAAGTCGTGAACGCAGTGGGCACTACCGAATGTCCAATGAAGGTGAACTGATCTCAATGATCCGCGGGCATACAGCCACGGCTTATGCGCAAAAGCCGTTTGATCTGATTGTATCAGGCCACATGCATGTCTTTGATGATCACACAGAAACAATTAACGGACATCGTGTCCGCGCTATTAATCTGGGCTCGTGGTTTGAAGAACGTGTGAAAGTTTTCTGTCTGAAAAACGGCGTGGGTGAGTGGGTTTATCTACCCTCTGAAGATGAGCCTTAAAGTAAAAAATAGAAAGCCGGGTTGCCCCGGCTTTTTTTATTTGAAGTATTTTTTAAAACCTTGCCAGCAGTCCTGATAATCGCTTTGCAGGAAATCTTTTTCCATCGCGAAATCAGTCACCATATAAGGCGAACGGCACTCAAACATGAAGGCCATGGTGGCTTCGATCTTGTGCGGTTTCAAGTCCACGTTGCTGGCATTTTCAAAGGCGTCCACGTCAGGACCATGGGCGGAATAGAAGTTGTGCAAACTTCCGCCACCTGGCACGAAGCCTCCTGCGGTCTTGGCGTCATATTCGCCATAGATCAGACCCATATATTCGCTCATGCAGTTGCGATGGAAGTACGGTGGGCGGAAGGTGTGTTCACCCACCATCCAGCGAGGTGGGAAGATGGCAAAGTCCACATTGGCAACACCCGGCGTATCGCTGGGGGAAGTCAGTACCGTGAAGATCGAAGGATCTGGATGGTCATAGCTGACAGTGTTGATCGTGTTAAACTTGCGCAGGTCGTATTTGTAAGGAACATAGTTTCCATGCCAAGCCACAACGTCCAAAGGCGAATGACCCATTTCGGCGGACCAGAGTTCACCGGCGAATTTTCCGATCAACTCAAATTTTCCTTCAAGATCTTCAAACGCCGCAACAGGAGTCAGGAAATGGCGACGATGAGCCAAACCGTTGGCGCCAATAGGACCCAGATCAGGCAGGCGGAAAGGAGCACCAAAGTTCTCTCCGATGTATCCTGTGCAAAGATCTCCGTTAAGAGGGTTGATCTGAAACTTCATTCCTCGGGGGATCACGGCGATTTCACCAGGCTCCAGCTCCAGGAAGCCCATTTCTGTTTTTACCTGCAAAGATCCTTTTTGAGGAACTAGCAGGAAGTCACCATCAGCGCTCATGAAATAACGTGAACCCATGCTCTTGTTGAAGGCATAAAGGTGCGCACTCAAACCTCTTTGTTCAAGAGCAGAGCCAGCCCCGCAAACAGTGCGAATGCCTTCCACGAAATCTACAGGCACGGAAGGTGCTTTTAATGGATTCCAGCGCATTTGATTGGGATTGATATGCTGAGGTTTGAAGAAGGTCTTTGCTGTCAGATCCTTTAGCGGCACAAAAGACTTGTGCATGACTGACGGACGAATGCGATACAGCCAGGAGTGCAGATTGGTGTGGCGAGGGGCTGTGAAAGCCGAGCCACTGAGCTGTTCGGGATAAAGTCCATGAGGCGCTTTTTGCGGAGAGTTTTGATCGGCGGGCAAAGCGCCCGCGCGAGCTTCTGAAGAAAAATGATTGCCAAAACCTGACAGATATTTTGTTTCCATAAGGGACAGATAATCAGGTCCCGGGGGCAAAAGTCAACTGGGATGCCCCTCAACCGGGGAGCTGAATAATGCGGGAAGCGTCAACCAAATGCCTCTGTCAGTCGTTGTATTTTTGGTCCCGGCTTCAAGCTTGAAACCGGGATGAGAAATAAGAGCTAGGGCAGAAGCAAGATCGGCTGACTGCGAACTTCTTTTCCTTTGGCATCAACACTGATGGCCTGGATCTGATACTGCAGACCATGGATCAAGCCATCCAATACGGCCACGTGGTTTGTGACCAGTTCGGAATCCAGCGTGGTGTACATTTCCTCACCCGTGAATATATTCACGATATAAAGCTGACTGCTAGCTGGCAGATTGGTGGACCATGTGATTCGGGCTGTGGCACCGGAAACAGAGGCCACCTGGAAGTTACTGATGGCTAAATCCGGCTCCACGCACGGGTTGGGTTTTAAATCCGGCATCTGGAAGTTGGCGGGGGCAACAACATCCCAGCCCATGTGCTCCAGCACCTTCATCGCGGCCTGCTTCTTACCGTTGTTAGGATTGAAGAAGAAAGTGTTACTTTGAATGCCGCACAGGGAATGAGAGGCAGGCTTCTTCCAAGAGTGGGCTTTTTTATGATGCTTCCATAACATCACATTGGCGATATGATAGCGTGGTCCCTGATAGTAAAGAAGTTTGATCGGAATGGCCGAATCTTTTTTCAACTCAATCGTTCGGTACGGGCAGCCCAGGCGGGTCGGGTGATTGCCGTCGTTATTCACCAGCTCGTTCCAGCTGTCCCCCTCCTTGACAAACAAGCGCGCTCCGTCGTCGGACAACAAAGAAATTTCGTAATGGCCTTCACGATCCTGGTCCGAAAGCTTCAGCACGGAAGTGTATTCGATAGCAAAGTTTTCAATCAATTTTTCGCCATTGGCATCCAGCAGGACTTCTCCGGACTTTGTTGAAAAGCCGGAAGTGAACGGGCGGGTCGGGACATTGACATCAGCAAAATATAAATCCTGCTCCAGGCGAAGGCCTTTGTTATAGAAGTCCATCACCGATCTTACCGGCGTCGTCATCTCAGGTCCTTTGACGATCAACTTTGCAAAAAGCCCCTGGTTGGTATTAGAACTGCTTTCACCCGAAAGCGGGTCGCACACCGTTTTTTCGGGATCCGCAAAATCAATCGAACCAATGCTCTCTCCTGTCGGAGTTTTCCCATGGCCCTGATAGCTGCAGGATATTTTTTTCAGCAAACCGCGGGTTCGCAAAGAACCTTGCTCCAGCTTGTTCTTTTTGGCGGATGCAAAAGGGGATATCAGCAACAGTGCGACTAAAAGCATTTTTGTCATCGTACGTACCTCGACAGTCAGATACCTATAAGTTTAACAAAAATGTAAGAAGTGTGGAGAAAAGCGTGGCCCTCGTTTTACATTGAGACACAAGAGCGGTTTCGCTTTGGGAATTACTGAAGGCCCAATTTGGCTTTAATCAGCTCAAGATCTTTTTTGAGACTTTGATTTTCTTCCTCGAGCTTTCGGATGCGTTGATCTTTTTCCGCGGCCTCTGTTTCCAAGGAAGCAACGCGACGGTTGATACTTTGGATTTGTTCCTCAGAGGCTTTGCACATGCCATGCAGTTCCTGCACGGCGTTCACTGTGGCCCAGTGAATCGGGTCCACATTCAGTTCCAGATAGCCACGCGAATTAGTGCGAACGGCATCGGGGATGACCTTTTGAACTTCCTGGGCGATAAATCCTGTCAGCGGTTGATCCGCCGGCAGTTTCATTGGATTGTCCTTTTTGTAGTGATAGCGAACAGTGCGAAGTTGCAGGATTTCATTTAGACCATATTCAAACTGACCATCAACATCTTTCAGTCTCTGGTCTGAAGCCATGGTCCACGCCGTGCTGGAACTTAAAGCAGCAGTTCCTGTGACCTGCAGAGTGTAAAGTGGGTTTGGCGTTGCGATACCAACATTGCCACTGGCGCGGTCAATAGTCATGGCTGAGCCCAGAACAGATCCGGCATCACTGTGACGCAGAATCGACAGATTAGATCCGGCGTTGGAACCGGTCTCAAGGTTGGCATCTACCATAATAGTCCAGCGTTTCAGGCCAGACTTCTTCATTATCAGAGATGGATTGTAATTGGTGGCGGTAGTGTCGACGGCGATACCGCCGGTGCTGTTTGAAATAAACTGAGCGACTTCGCCAGAGCCAGCGACCGTCAAAAGCGCACTGGGAGCTCCGGTGCCGATACCCACACGGCCGGTTTCATCCAAAGTCATACGGGTGGCATTGTTCGTTTTAAAGCTCATAGGCTGGTTGTCATTTGTGCCAATGTTAATTGGAGCAGTAAAGCTGTTGCCGCCATTCAAAAGAAGGCCAGCCCCGGTATAGGTTGTACATCCCGGAACGTTTGAGGCATTGAAGGTGATGATCTGCCCCAGGGCGCAACTGAACTCGGCGAGTGCGTCGCCAGTGCCATTAGCCATCAGCAGCTTATTTGCCGCCAGTGTCGTTACGCCTGTTCCACCCTTGCTGACCGGTACGGTGCTGGGGAAAGTTGATGGATTGGCGGAGATGACCCCAGCGGAAACATTCAGACCGGATCCAACCTGAACCACACCTTTGGCGCTGGTCGTGGCGTCGTTGATACTGATCGTAGGGTTTGTTGTCGAGTTCAACACTTGCACAGGGCCACTGCCATTGACAGAAGTGACCGTGCCCCCGGAGCCCGCAGGTATCTGACAGGCGAAACCTGTGGCCGTCCAAGTGGGGACTTGTCCGGCGGTTGAACACACGAAGTTGAAGAACTTTCCAGCGTTATCGACAAACATCATGCCTGAAGTTGCCGCGTTGGTTCCGCCAAAGTTCAGATCGGCCTTAAGAATTGTGCTGTCCAGAATTTTTCCGGTTGTCACGGCATTGGAGGAAATTGTGGCAGCCACAGAGCCAGCACCTGAAGCTGTGACATCACCTGTAAGACTTGTGATTCCCGCACCGGCAGAGCCCAGCGCCACCGCGGCCGAACCATTCCAGTACTTAATCTGATTTGAGGTGGAATTGTACCAGCTGTAACCCACGTGCACCGCGCTCAGGGAGCCGGTCAGAGTGGTTTCTTGTGCATCGGTATAAGTTCCCAGGCGCAAGGTTTTTTGCGAGCTCATGACGATGTGGCCGGTATTGACCAGGTCGTTACTGCCCATATTCAGGGCACCACTCATCACGTCACCGGTTTTCATGACGGCGTCCGTGATTCCGTATCCAGCAATCGTCGTCGGTTTGCCCGAAGTGATTTTGCTCCAGTCCAGATTCGGGATATCCCCAGACACCAAAGAGGCAGAGCCTGAAGTCACACGACCCTTGGAGTCGGTCACAACTTTAAAATAGGTCCCGGCAGTATTGACCGAGTTCAGAGTCAGGGTCCCGACATTGCTCAGAGTGGCATCCCCACTCACAGAAACGGCGGTGGCCACGCCGCCATTGCCGACAAAAACTTTTCCGTCAGCCAGAGTTTTATCCATCTTATTGCTGAAGGTTGTCCAGTCACTGGCCGTCAGATAGCCGCCGGAAGTCCCATTGGCTGCCGGCATGGAGATCTCCGGAGTGGTGGTTCCGTTGTTGACCACCAACGGCGACAGGGCCGTCACACTGGTCACGGAGCCCGCACCACCGGAGGCACTGATCGTGATCGAACCCGGACCGTTGGTGATGTTGATACCTGCTCCTGCTGTCAATGTGGATGGACTGAAGCCGGTGCCGTTGCCGATCAGAATCTGTCCGTTCCCTGCAGGGGCGGAATACAAAGTAAGAAGTGAGTCTAAAATGGAATAGCGGCTGAAGATATTCTCAGCTCGGCTTTGTGAAATATTCGCGCTGGTTTGAACAAAGTCGCTGGCTCTTTTGTCTTCCAGGCGGGCGGCATTGATTGCAAAGGGAACATTGTTGATGACGATATCCGGAGTCAAGGTGGTGGCACCGACCTGCACTCGCAGTCGGCGTTGTGCGTAGGATCCAGAGAAACTTGTCGTGCCGCCGGAGGTGCAGGTTGCCGAGCCGCTGACCGCAAAAATGCGATCGGCCGTATTGTTGGTGGAATCCGTGCGTGTGCCACTGCCGACAATCACACTGAATTCGCCCTGACCACCCGGGACGACGTTGTGAGTTTCCTCGTACATGGTGCATGTGCTGTCGCCAGTTGTGATTTGCAAAGTCACCGTTTGCGGGGAGGTGATGGGTGTGCCGGCCGTGTCCGTCAGCAGGCCTTCATAGACAAACATTGCTCCCGCAGAGGGCGAAGCCGCCTGGGCGGCCGCTGGCAAAAGCAAAGAACTTAAAAAAGCAAAGATTCTGCCTAGGGATGTCATTCAGTGATTCTCCCTTGGATGCGGAAGTTTCCACCCGTGGCAACATGCTGGGATGAGGTGCGCAGACGGCTTTTCAGTCGCAGGCCCGAGCCATTTTGCTCGGTCGCAGATCCGACAAGCATGTCCTGACTGCGCGAGGTGGAAGGTGTGTACTGGATTTCAACTTCCTTGTAGAAATAGTGACCGGGACGAGGCTGTGCGCGGAACTTCACCTTCAACGTCTGACCGGAGGTGATGTTCATCGTATTCCAAGGGGCTTTGAGGTTGGAAAGCTGAACCTGGAACTTTCCGTCTTTACAGGAACTCGCCGCGGAGTTGTCATAGGCGGACGGAGACAACCAGGTGGCTCCGCCGTCCAGACTCATTTCGATGGTGTTCACATACTGTGCACAGCGGGCTTGTATCGGTACGGAGGTGAGGCTGGAAGTAACAATCGATTGAGGATTGAACGTCAGATCATCCAAGGCGCGCAGAACCTGCACTTGCGGATTGCTGTCAGAGCATCCTGCAAGTATCAGCCAGAGGAATCCTAAAATAGCGATTTTACTGACGTACCTTGTGCGCATCTTATTCAAATTATCGGAATAAAGGAGGGGGGACTAAAGTCTCAAAGCGGGAATAAAAAAAGGGTCTCGGTTAAAGAGACCCTAGGGTGTGTCGAGTACTGATTTAAGACGAATTTCTTACTAGAAGTTCATGGTATAGCCGATCAGGCCCTGAACTCCAGACATGGTTGTTGCCAAGTCCTTGCCATCGCGTTCAACTTCGGAACTGCCACCACACTGACTGACGCCCGGAATATCGTTGGCCGCCGCACAGTTGCCTCCGGTGGTCAGATTGCGTTCGATCGGCATATATCGAAGATTGCCCTCTACAGTCAGACAATGGGATTCGGTAAAGCAGAAGTCCACGCCGATACCACCCATGGCCCCAAAGGCGCTTCCTTTGAAATCCAGGTTTTTTGTGCCAGCAGTGATTTCACCATTCAGACTTCCGTAACCCAGGCCTGTCTGCATATAGAACTTGATGAAAGAGTTTTCCAGCGCATAGATACGGAAGATAGGGAACACGGTGTAACCGGTCAGCTTGTAGTCATAACTGCCGTCATTGCCCTTACCTTCTGTGGTCTGAGTGAAATAAGAGGGACGGAAGACAAAGGCGTACATGGTGCTGCTGAAGCGATAAGACCAGTTGGCATAAAACTCCCAAGCACTTCCCAGATCCTTGGTGTCGGCCGCTGCCGCGCTGGCCCCGGCAGCATCAATCAAAGAATTCATGTCATTCTGTCCGGCCGAAACAGTTGAAAGACCGATTCCCAAAGACATGTCGCCCGAAAGGCTTGGGCCACGGCTGGAGCGTCTTTGTGCGTTGGCGTCTTGAACTGAGATAACGGACACAGCAATGACGGTGGACAAAAACAGTCCCACCTTATTCAAGGCTCTCATAGGGATCCTCCTGATCTGACTTCTAAAATTCATCTTATCCAACTGAATCTTGTACAGATTTATTCTATACAAGACTCGTGTATTCAACAGCTATGAGCAATGTTGATTATACACCTTTTGGACAAAGGACGGGACCATCTTTAGTCCAGTCACTATTATTGAGACAACAATGTCCCTGTATGAGATTCTGTGTTTATGAAGCATTTGGAAGAAAAAACTCTCTCATCAAAACAAATTTTTAAAGGACGTTATCTGAAAATCGAACAGGACCAGGTGCAGGCTCCTGACGGCAGAACGTACACCCGCGAATATATTTTGCACCCGGGCGCGGCCATGATGATTCCATTATTGGCAAATGGAAATGTCGTGATGATTCATCAGTACCGTCATGCTGTGAAGCAAGTCTTCATGGAGTTCCCTGCTGGCAAACGTGATCACGGCGAAGAAACCCTGCTGACGGCAAAACGGGAGCTGTTGGAAGAAACCGGTTATGAAGCCAAAGAGTGGAAGTTCCTGACCACAATTCATCCGGTGATTGGATACTCTAATGAACACATCGACTTGTATCTGGCAAAAGATCTTGTGCAATTGGAACAACGCCTGGATCAAGGGGAATTTATTGAGGTTGTCGAAGTAAAACCAGCAGACTTGATGCGCCTGGTTTTCGAGGGAAAAGTCAGTGATGTGAAAACCCAGATCGGGGCTTTTTGGCTTGATAAATTTTTAAGAGGAGAGTGGAATTGAGAGGCGGAAGGAGCCTCTCATGTTCATTCAATCCAAAGACAGTTTTAAGACAAAGTCGCAGCTTCAGGTGGGCTCACAGAGCTACACGATTTTCAATCCTCATAAAATTCACCATCACAATTTGAAAAAAATCCCGGTGTCACTGAAGGTTCTTTTGGAGAATCTTCTGCGCCACGAGGACGGGCTGCATGTCAGTAAAGAGGACATTGATTCTCTGCTAAGCCTGAGCAAAGAGTCCTTGAGCCGTGAGATCTCCTTTTTCCCTGCACGAGTTCTGATGCAGGACTTCACTGGCGTTCCGGCAGTGGTGGATCTTGCAGCCATGCGCGATGCGATGAAAGCTCTGGGCGGTGATCCGAAAAAAATCAATCCTCTGGTGCCGGTGGATCTGGTCATTGATCACTCGGTGATGGTCGATTCCTTTGCCTCTCCGAAATCCTTTGATGAAAACGTCAAGATGGAGTTTGAGCGTAATCACGAGCGCTATGTTTTCCTAAAATGGGGACAGCAGGCATTCCAAAACTTCAAGGTGGTTCCGCCAGGCACAGGGATTTGCCATCAGGTGAATCTGGAGTACCTGGGAAAAACCGTTTGGTCTGAAAATGGTTTGAACGGTCACGCGGCCTTTCCGGATACGTTGGTGGGAACGGACAGTCACACCACAATGATCAATGGTCTGGCTGTGTTGGGCTGGGGAGTCGGGGGAATTGAGGCGGAAGCGGTGATGCTGGGACAGCCTTTAAGCATGCTGATCCCGGAAGTGGTCGGCTTCCGTCTTGAAGGTAAAATGAAGGAAGGCACAACGGCAACGGATCTGGTTCTGACAATCACACAAATGCTTCGAAAAAAAGGTGTGGTTGGTAAATTTGTCGAGTTCTATGGGCCGGGCCTGGCTTCCATGTCCTTGGCGGATCGTGCGACGATTGCCAACATGGCGCCGGAATACGGTGCGACCTGTGGCTTCTTCCCGGTGGACGAACAGACGATCAAGTATTTGAAACTGTCCGGACGTGACTCAGCAACGATCGCACTGGTGGAGGCGTATGCCAAGGAAACCGGTTTGTGGCGTTCGGAAGAGGCGGAACAACACTATCATTTCAACGACACTTTACATCTGGATATGTCAACGGTTGAGCCTTCATTGGCAGGACCCAAGCGTCCTCAGGATCGTGTGGTGCTGGATCAGGCGGCCCAGGATTTTTCCAAGCAGCTGATCACGGGCTTCCAGGTGCCGGCGGATAAGGCATCGAAAGCGGCTTCGGCGGTGACAGTGGATTCTCAGGCCTATTCCCTGGGGCATGGGGACGTGGTGATTGCCGCAATCACGAGCTGCACCAACACGTCCAATCCTTCGGTGATGATTGGTGCGGGTTTGGTGGCCAAGAAAGCCGTGGAAAAAGGTTTGAAAGTGAAACCGTGGGTGAAGACGTCTTTGGCGCCGGGATCCCAGGTGGTGACGGATTATCTGGAACGTTCGGGTCTGCAAACTTATCTGGATCAGTTGGGCTTTAACCTTGTGGGTTATGGCTGCACCACTTGTATTGGCAACTCTGGTCCTTTGGAAGCACCCATTGCTCACGCGGTGGAAAAAGGAAATCTGGTGGTGGCATCGGTTCTTTCCGGCAACCGAAATTTCGAAGGCCGCATTAATCCCCATGTGAAAGCCAATTATCTGGCCTCCCCGATGCTGGTGGTGGCGCATGCTCTGGCGGGTAATATGATGATTGATATTTCCAAAGATCCGTTAGGTAAGGATTCTGCCGGGAATCCGGTTTACCTGAAAGACATCTGGCCAAGCTCTCAGGAAATTCAAGACACCATCAACAAGACAGTGGAAACGAAGATGTTTGATGTGCGCTACGGAAATGTCTTTGCCGGAACGGAAGACTGGCAGAAGATCAACACGACCGCCTCACAAACCTATTCCTGGGAAAAAAGCACGTACATCAAAAATCCTCCGTACTTTGAGGGGATGAGCAGAAGCCCGGAAAAACTTCATGACGTCACAGGGGCTCGGGCCCTGGCTATTTTGGGAGACTCTATCACCACGGATCATATTTCTCCGGCGGGCAGTATTAAGAAGGATTCTCCGGCAGGACGGTATCTGACTTCTCATGGGGTGCAGCCTCATGACTTCAACTCCTACGGTTCGCGCCGTGGTAATGATGAGGTGATGGTGCGCGGAACTTTTGCCAATATTCGTATCAAAAACGAAATGCTGGCCGGGGTGGAAGGTGGCATGACCAAGTATCTGCCAAGTGGCGAAACACTGGCGATCTATGATGCGGCAGTAAAGTATCAGGCTGATGGCACACCATTGGTGGTGATCGCCGGGAAAGAGTACGGCACAGGATCTTCCCGTGACTGGGCAGCTAAGGGAACTCGTCTGCTGGGGGTGAAAGCGGTGATCGCAGAAAGCTTTGAGCGCATTCACCGTTCCAACCTGATTGGGATGGGGGTGTTGCCGTTGCAGTTCCATACGGGCACGGATCGCAAAACCCTGCACCTGGATGGTACAGAGACGTTTGACATCCGCGGAATTGAAACAGGGATGAAACCACAGCAGGATGTGAAGGTGACGATCCATCGCGCCGACGGCAGTCACGAAGATATTCAAGTTCGTTCACGCATCGATACCGCGGTGGAGCTTGAGTACTTCAAAAATGGAGGCATTCTCCATTATGTTCTACGGAAATTGGTCTAGAGATTTTTGCTCTGGATCGCCCGAAAGAAGGAGAGACTTCTCCACTCTCCTTCCAAATTTAAAAAAATTGTAATCTGGACTCTATGTTAAATTCCAGTCAAGGCCGAAAAGTAAATCGGATCACAGGGGGATCCGGTTTATGGACAGTCTTACTAGTTGGTTTCATGGCATTAGAGGTAAACTTCTTTTCGCAGCAGCGTTGCCCATCGTCGCATTTATCATGGTTGGATTCATCTCGGTTCGCGGTGTGACCGAGATGAATGAGCTTCTGCGTAGTTCTCATAAAGATATCATTCCGAATATTTTGGTCATTGGCGATTTGAGAATGAGCAGGAATGTCTTTGCTTTCAATATCTTCTCGGCCATCACCAAAGCCAAAGAGGGCAAGGCCTTTGATAAAGAGATGGAAGCCGCTATTCAGGGGTTGGAAAGCTATAAAAAGGATTTCAAGGAATATTCCTCAACTACCTTTCAACCTGAAGAAGCCCGCTTGTATGAGGGGGTTAAGGAAAAGTTCCCGCAGCTCATAAAGGATATGGAAAAGGTCGTGACACTGGTGAAGACCAAGGAGCCGGCCAACTTGAGCGCTGCTGAGGCGATTTTGCAGGGCGAATTCAGCACCCTGAGTGCTACACTGGGGGCCTTCACGACACAGGCTTTGAAGATCTATCAGGCCAAAGCGCACACGGAGGGGGCTTGGGCGGAAGAAGCCGTGGCATCAGTGAAGTGGTGGAATATCCTGACGACGATCATTGGGAATGTGTTGATCTCTGCCACACTGATTTTGATTGCGGCTCGCATCTCCAGCTCGATCTCTGCAATTTCCTCCAAACTGACAGATGCCAGTCATCATGTCGCCAGTGCGGTGTCGCAAATGACCGGTGCAGGAAATAGTTTATCCCAATCCTCCACTGAAGCAGCCGCGTCTTTGGAAGAAACCGTGGCATCTTTGGAAGAGTTGTCTTCGATGGTGCAGATGAATTCTGATAATGCCAAGCAGGCGGCAAGTCTGTCGGCATCTTCGCGATTAGTTGCGGAAAAAGGACAGGAGGAAATCACTCGTCTGATTGCCTCGATGGAAGAGATTTCTAAATCCTCCCGAAAAATCGGAGAGATCATCAACGTTATTGACGACATTGCCTTTCAGACAAATCTTCTGGCTTTAAATGCGGCTGTTGAAGCAGCCCGGGCCGGAGAACAGGGTAAAGGATTTGCAGTTGTAGCTGAGGCAGTACGCTCTTTGGCGCAAAGAAGTGCATTGGCTGCAAAGGATATCAGTCTGCTGATAAAAGAATCTGTTGTTCAGGTTGAGCAGGGAAGTCAGATTGCCTCTGAAAGTGGTGTGGTTTTAGATAATATCGTGATGTCGGTGAAAAAGGTCGCGGATTTAAATAATGAAATCGCCACCGCCAGCAGCGAACAAACTGCCGGTATTCAGCAAATTAGCAAAGCGATGAACCAATTAGATCAAGCCTCACAAAGCAACGCTGCTTCGGCGGAAGAGATTGCTGCCACAAGCGCAGAGATCGACGATATGGCGGTGACCTCGCAGCGATTGACTGTGGACTTGAATGAGGTGATCCACGGCAAGGGGCGAACCCAGCAAGTTGCAGGGCTGAATGCGGCTTGAACGCGGTCCTGTCGAACTTTTAGTCAATTTGACAAAACAGGGGGGTGGACAGCCCCCTTGTTCTATTGAAATGCTCCAGGTTGTCAGTCACTGTCTCAAAATGTGGCAAAGTATTTGCTGGGAAGACTTCGTTCTATAAAAGAAACGGAGTGTATATGAAGAACGTTCTTAAATACGGTGCCGTGGCAGCCGTCATGATCATCAGCCAAACGGCTTCGGCCTCGTTCTGGGGAAAAGTAAAAAACCAGTTCAATGACTGTAAGTATTCCGATCAGGAATACAGTCAGACGTATGCCTACGAAAAAATGGTCACACCTCGCTTGACCGAACATCTGGGCAGTCAGGAATTCTCCGAAAACGATTTCTATTCCAAGCCCTGGATGCGCGATTTTCGCTATGTGATCGTGATCAATAAATCTGACCGGGGCCGCACCGCCCAGACGATGCGCGTTTATGAATATGGCCGCCAGATTATCAACAGCAAAGTGTCCACGGGTCGTGAAAGCCTGGAACTGAAACGTAAGAACAAGGTTTGTACCGGTGCTCCGGCAAAATCCTACTGGTCTCAGACTCCGACAGGGTACTTCACTCCGAAGTTCCTTTCCAAGGATCACGTTTCCAGTTCTTGGGACTCTTCAATGCCGTTTGCGATCTTCTATGATGTTGATAACGGTCTTGCGTTGCACGAGGTTTACAGAAAGTACACTGACTATCTTGGCAGCCGTGCTTCCGGCGGATGCACTCGTCAGGATGGCAAAACCGCTGAAGAGCTGTTTAAGCGTGTCGAGGCCACTGAAGGCGCCACCATCCCTGAAATCAATCCGGACGGAACTCCGGTGCTGAATGAAGATGGCAGCGTGAGATATATCAACAAACAATACTGGACAAATCAAAGAACGGGCGAAGTTGTGAAGTTCAACACGTTCAGTGCTTTGATCATCGTTCAGGATGTTCGGGACTAATTTTTAGTCCCGTTCACCATTAGTATAAACGCATACTCCGTGGCCGTTTCTTTCAAACTGTCGAAGCGGCCCGAAGCTCCTCCATGACCGGATTCCATATCCGTCTTCAGAAGAATCATCGAAGTCCCCTTATTGTGCTCTCTTAGTTTAGGAACCCATTTTGCGGGCTCCCAGTATTGCACCTGGGAATCGTGGAACCCTGTGGTCACCAGAACGTTCGGATAAGCCTGTTCTTTCACATTGTCGTAGGGGGAGTATTTGCGAATGTATTCGTAGTCTTCCTTCACGTTTGGATTTCCCCACTGATCATATTCACTGGTGGTCAGGGGAATGCTTTCATCCAGCATTGTGGAGATCACATCCACGAACGGAACCTGCGCGACGATGCCTTTGTAAAGATCCGGGCGCAGATTCATTACGGCTCCCATCAAAAGTCCCCCGGCGCTGCCACCCATGGCAAACGTGTGCTCAGGCTTTGCGTAGCCATCTTTGATCAATGCTTCTGTGACGTCGATAAAGTCAAAGAAGGTATTCATCTTGTTGTGGGTACGCCCCTGATCATACCAATGGCGGCCCATTTCAGAGCCCCCACGGATGTGTGCCTTGGCGAAGACAAAACCACGATCCACCAGGCTGAAAACAGAACTGCTAAACCACGGGTCCATATTGGCGCCATAAGAGCCATAGCCGTAAACCAGCATGGAACCGGAAGAATCTTTTTTGAAGTCCTTCTTCATGATCAGGGATACGGGCACCTTTGTGCCGTCGCGAACAGTTAGGAATACACGCTCAGTTTTATAAAGTTCCGGATTGTAGTTCGGAACCTCTTTAGTCTTTTTTAAAACCTGCTCTTTGGTTTTGACGTTTAGATCGTAAACGGAATCAGGCAGACGCATGGATTCATAGTTGTAGCGCAGCCAGTCCGTGTCGTATTCACGATTATCGCCGACAGAGGCCAGGTAGCTTGGGTCTGCAAATGTCAGCTCGTAAGGATTTTGAGCATCGCGGTCTGCAATGCGAACCTGAGTCAGACCGTTTTTACGCTCGTCCAGGGCGATGAAGTTCTTAAAGACCGTCACACTTTCCAGATAGACATCCTTGCGATGAGGAATCAGCTCTTTCCAGTGCTTCTCTTCGGTGTGCGCGGGATCCGCCACCATCAGTTTATAGTTGGGCGCATTCTTGTTTGAAATAATATAGAACTTATCACCGCCGTCTGTGACGGAGTACTCGTGGGCGCGCTCGCGGGGATTGAAGACTTTGAATTTGTCCTGCGGTTTATCTGCCGGAAGGAACTGCACTTCGGTGGTCAGAGTGCTGTAAGAGGCAATATAGATGTATTTCTCGGACAGGGCTTTATACACGTACACACTGAAGGTGTCGTCTTTTTCGTGATAGACCAGATCCTTCTTGTGGGTTTTAAGATTGTAGCGATAGATCTTTTCCGTTCGCAGAGTTTCCGGATGCTGCTCGGAATAGAAGATCGTTTCGTTGTCATTGGCCCAAGCCAGATTGCCTGTGACGTTTTCAATTTTCTCGGGCAGCGTTTTTCCGGTCTTGAGATCTTTGAAGTAGATCGTGTAGAAACGGCGACCCACGGTGTCCACAGCAAAGGCCATCATCTGCTGATTAGGACTCATGCGGGGACCGGTAGAGCTGAAGAAGCTGTGGCCCTTGGCAAGTTCGGGAACGTTGATCAGGATTTCTTCCGGACCTTGAGGGCTGCCTTTGTGGCGGGTGTGCAGGGGATACTGCTGACCGACCTCATAGCGAGCGGAATAGTAGTATTCACCATCTTTAGCCGGAACGAAGGATTCGTCTTCTTTGACACGGCCTTTGAGTTCCTGGAAGATTTTTTCCTCCAGCTCTTTGGCTGGCTTCATCATGGATTCTGTATAGGCATTTTCTTTTTTCAGATAATCGACGACTTTTGGATTTTCGCGCTCGCGCAACCAGAAATAATCATCCATGCGGATGTCACCGTGCTTGGAAAGTTGTGTGGTGATTTTTTCAGGCTTTGGATAATCAAGATAGTTTTTGTGCATGCAGGATACTCCCAGAAGAACAATAAGATAGACACTTCTTTTCATTCAAAAAAGCTATCATTGTCTTCCGGGAGTGGGAAGCATTTGCCGCTGTTAAGGTCTAGCCTCTCCTGACGGAGACGGTCTGGATTTTCGCAGGTCCTCTTTCCCGGCCGCACGATTGTAGGCATCCAGGAATGTGGTGCGTGCGAACTCCTCTATCGAGGTCGCCGTCGTGTTCTTTTTGTCCCTTTGAACGGTGCCACTGATGGTGCCATTCCCCAGGGATGTGCCCAGTTCGATGAAGGCATCGGCCCAATCCTCTGTCATGCCGGCCCCAATCAGATAATTGCGCATTTCAGCGGAAGGGACTTCGACATACTCCAGGTCTGGTTTGTTAATGGCTCTTCCCAGGGCTTTCATGACATCCAGATGATTGATCTCCCGTTCCCCCAGAAGGTATTCGACGTTGTGACCTTTGAAGTCCGGATTCATCAAAAGAAAAGACGCCCGTGCGGCAATGTCCCGCGTGGCGATCATGGAGATGGGAACTTCGGCAGGAATGATTCCGAAATAACGGTTCATGGAAAGAATACTGGGGATTCCTGCCAAGAGGTTTTCCATAAAATAGGCGGGGCGCAGGTGAACAATGTCGGCATGGGTGATGGCATTCAGACGCTCTTCCTGATCATGCAGGCCCAATACCGGTCCGGTGCCGCTTTCAAGATCTGCCCCGATGCTTGATAGATTGACGACTTTTTTGACGCCAGCTTCTTCGATGGCTTCGGCAATCACTTCGCCGAATTTATTTTGATAAAACCGCACTTCTTTCGCGGACATGTTTGGAGGTATCATCGTAAAGATGGCGGAGCATCCGCGCATGCAATCCATCAGGAAGCCGACTTCGTTGGCATCACCTTGCGCCAGCTCCGCACCACGAAAGGCCTCTTTGTTGGGGAAATGGCGGGCCACGCAGCGGACTTTTTGCCCATTGGCCAGCAGATGTGCGGTGATCTTAGAGCCAATATTGCCCGTGGCTCCCATAACGAGAATCATAAAAAAACCTCCTTGTTAGAAACCCATGGTAACTGGGAGACAAGGAGGTTCTGAACTTACAATTAGGAAAGGACTTCTAGCGGCTGGATTTCGCGTCAGTCAGCAGTTGTTCTGCGTGGGCCAGAGATGTCTTGGAGATCTTCTCGCCACTGATAAGGCGGGCGATCTCCTGGACACGGTCTTTTTGTTTGAGTTCTGACACAACCATGCTGACGGAATCCTTTTGCGGGGACTTCTGAATAAAGAAGTGGATATCCCCGAAAGCTGCCACCTGTGGAAGATGAGTCACACAGACGACTTGCTGTCCTTTGGCAATAGTGCGTAGCTTACGACCCACTTTTTCTGCGGTTTCGCCGGAAACACCCGTATCGACCTCGTCAAACAGGTAAGTGCGGGGTTGATTGCTGGATCCCACCACACGCTTCAAAGACAACAGAATGCGGCTCAGCTCACCCCCAGAGGCAAACTTCGCCAACGGACGTTTGGCGTCTTTGGCCGAGGTTTGGCTGAGGAATTCCACATCGCTCATCCCTGTGGATGCCAGCTCCTGCAGTTTTTCCGTCATGACATGGAAGGTGACGCCTTTCATGTTCAGATCCAGAAGTTCCGCATTCACGCTGTCCGCCAGAAGTTCGGCTCCTTTTTGACGGCGTTTGTGCAGTTCCGCGCCCAGGGTTTCTAGTTCTTTCAGAAGAACCGCGGCTTCTTTTTTCAAAGACTCCACTTTGGATTCAGAGTTTTGCAGGTTGGAGATTTCAATTTCCATCTCCATCAAAGCTTTCAGAATATCGTCGACGGTGGGGCCGTACTTTTTCTGCAACTTGCGCAGATCGCTCAAGCGGCCTTCGGCTTCTTCCAGACGCTGAGGATCGGCATCAATCTTATTTGCATACTGGCGCAGGTCATAGATGCTTTCATCAATCAAGGTCTTGGCTTGTTCCAGGTTTTCTAGCTTCGCCGCAATCTGCGGGTCCACGCTGGAAAGCTCCAGACCTTTTTTAAGGATGGCATTCAAACGGCTGATGGCGGAATCGTCGTCATTGTACAAAGCGGCTTCAGCCTGATCCACGAAAGAACCGATGCGGTTGGAGTTTTTGAGTTTTTTAACTTCGACTTCCAGCTCAACATCTTCGCCCGGGGACAGATCCAGGTTGGCGATTTCATCGCGCTGATAAGTCAAAAAATCCAGACGCTGGGCTTTTTGTTTTGCATCACTTTCCAGCTTTTTGATTTCTGCAAAGATCGCATGATAGCGATTGAATTTTTCAGTGAAAAGCAGACGCTTGTCCCAGGTGCCCGCGTATTGATCCAAAAGATCCAGATGATAGTGCTTGGACATCAGATTGCGGTTTTCATGCTGACCGGTCATTTCAATCAGCGGGGCGGAATGTCCGGCCAGCTCCACCATGGGTGCCACGATGTCACGCAAGCTGTTTAAAGTGCTTAAGCTGCCGTTCAGGTAAACCTTGGATTTGTCACCAGCGCTCAGGATGCGACGAACGATCAAAGTGTTTTCATCCGCCTCGATACCCATATCGTGCAACATCTTTTGAATGTCCGGACGGGATGAGATATCAAAAGAACCCTCGATGGTGGCTTGTGTGGCCCCGGTGCGAATGGTGTCGCTGGAGCCTTTGCCGCCCATAAGCAGGGACAGGCTTTTTAACAAGACGGATTTACCGGCACCGGTTTCACCGCTCATGATGTTTAGCCCCTCTTTGAAAGAGATGTGCAGACTGTCGATAATTGCAAAATTGGATACCTTCAACTCAAGTAACATAATCTTTGTTTCCTATAAGATCAGTTTCGATCGCCGAACTTTAATTTTTCACGCAGCAAATGGAAGTAGTTGTGATTGGGTTCACGAACCATCCAGTGATCGTAGCAGGAGCGACTGACCACCACTTCGTCTTCCGCGGTGATTTCAGTCACTTTTTGTCCATCCACGATAAAGTGCGCCTTTTGGGTTTTACCTTCCAGCTTAAATGAAAGCTCTTTTTCATCCGGGAAGATCAAAGGGCGCGAGGTCAGACTGTGCGGCGCCACCGGGGTCACGATAAACACCGGCGATTCAGGATGGCAAATAGGGCCACCTGCCGCAAGGTTATAAGCCGTGGATCCCGAAGGGCTGGCGACGATAAAACCGTCGGCCTTCACCTGACTGACCAGGAACTTTTCAGAATAAATAGCAGTGTTGATCAATTGAGACATCGAGCCTCTTTCGATCACCATGTCGTTCAGGGCGTGGTGCTCTTCACGCACTTTCCCTTTGCGCAGAATTTTCGCAAAGATCATAGAGCGCGGACGCTGCACCATTTTCCCGTCCAGAGTCTTTTCGATGATCTCAAAGCAGGAATCGGCATTGTGGGCGGTCAGGAAACCCAAGGAGCCCATGTTAAAGCCCAGAATAGGAACACTGCGGCCTTCTAGCAGGCGCACGGCACGCAGGTAAGTCCCGTCACCGCCAAGCACGATGACCAGCTTCAGGTCATCCATGTGCTTTTTGGTTTTTGCCGCCTTCGTGCCTGCGACGACTTTTTGATCGGGGCAGGTGAAGACGTCAAAGCCGCGTTCTTTCAAAAACTCCGCAACCTTCTTAGCCAAAGAGACCGCAAGTGCTGTCTCCAGGCGATAGACCAAACCAATGCTGCCGTTTTCCTTCAGAATCAGTTTGCTCTGTTTGGTGTCTTTGTTCATCGAACTCTTCTTCATTAAATCAATCCATCACGACGCAACAGAGCGTTTGGATCCGGCTCACGACCGCGGAATTTCTTGTACAACTCCATCGGGTGCTCGGTGCCGCCGCGGCTCAGAACATTGTCTTTGAACTTCTTGGCCACTTCCTGATTGAACAGGCCTTGCTCCTTGAAGTACTCAAAGGCATCTGCATCCAGAACCTCTGCCCATTTGTAGGAATAGTATCCGGCAGAGTAGCCACCTGCAAAGATGTGCCCGAAGCTGCAAGAAGAATTCGCGCCGTCCACCTTAGGGAACAGACGGGTTTCGGCCGTCGCCAGTTCCTCGAAGGAGTCCACGTCCTTGATGGTTGCAGGATCTGTGGAGTGCCAAGCCATATCCATCAAACCGAATTGCAACTGACGGCAGGACATGTAGCCGGCCTGGAACTTTTGCGAGCGTTTCAGTTTCTCGATCAATTCCGCAGGCATTGGCTGGTTGGTTTCATAGTGACGGGCAAAGATATCCAAGCCCTCTTTTTCTCCGACCCAGTTTTCCATGATCTGGGAAGGCAGTTCCACGAAGTCCCAGTAAACGTTCGTGCCGCTCAAAGAAGGGTACGTGCACTCAGACAACATTCCGTGCAAAGCATGACCGAATTCATGGAACAAAGTGCGAACTTCGTCATAAGTCAAAAGGGAAGGCTTAGTCGGAGTCGGCTGCGTGAAGTTGCACACGATGCTCACGTGTGGACGCTTCATTTCACCTTCGATCAGGCCCTGACTGCGGAACTGAGTCATCCATGCGCCACCTTTTTTGGTCTCGCGTGGGAAGAAGTCCGTATAGAACAGACCCATGTATTTGCCGGAAGCGTCTTCATAGATTTCGTAAGCTTTCACTTCCGGGTGGTAAACGGGGATGTCCTTGTTTTCTTTGAAAGTCAGGCCATAGAGTTTCTTCGCGTGAGCAAAAACACCTTCCACCACGTTTTCAAGTTTGAAGTACGGGCGCAGGTCCTCTTCATTGAAGGCGTATTTTTCCTCTTTCAATTTTTCAGAGTAATAAGCCACGTCCCAAGGTTTGATCTCGGTCAAGCCGTCCAGTTTGGCCGCGAACTCTGTCAGTTCCTGCACGTCTTTCATTCCGGCGTTTTTAGAGGCCGCCAAAAGTTTGTTCAGGAATTGCATGACAGTTTCAGGGCTCTTCGCCATACGCTCGGCCAGAACGAAATCAGCGTGTGTGCTGAAGCTCAGGATTTTTGCGCGTTTGTTACGAAGCTCAACAATTTTCAGAACGTTGGCCTGGTTGTCGAACTCGCCCTTGAAGGCTTTGGAAGAAAACGCCCGCCACATTTTTTCACGAAGCGCACGGTTTTTCGCATAAGTCATGAACGGAAGGTAAGAAGGGATCTGCAGGTTGAAGAACCATTTGCCTTCGTGACCTTTGGCTTTGGCCTGGGCCGCAGCGCCTTCCAGAATACCTTCTGGCAAACCGTCGACGTCTTCTTTTTTGTCCAGAATCATTTCAAAAGAGTTGGTCGCTTTCAAAACATTCTCAGAGAACTTGGGTCCAAGAACGGAAAGTTCCTGATCGATCTGACGAAGAGTTTCCTTGTCGGTCTCGTTCAGCAAAGCGCCGTTGCGAGTGAAGGACAGGTAGGTTTTTTCCAAAAGGCGGTTTTGTTCGCCGTTCAGATTCAAAGTCGCACGTTTGTCGTAAACCGCTTTCACGCGATTGAAGACTTCAGCGTCCAAAGAAATATCAGAAGCCAGAGCCGTCAACTTTGGATAAATGTCTTTGGCCAAAGCCTGCAAAGCCTCATCCGCATGAGCCACTTCCAGGTTGCTGTAGATCGTGGAAATCTGATCCGCCAGCAGGGAAGCGGCCTCTAGGGCCACAATCGTATTTTCAAAATCAGGAGCCGCAGGATTGGCTTTGATCTTTGCCACATTGTCCTTGGCAATTTTGATCGCTTCTTCTACAGCCGGGACGTAGTGCTCCACTTTGATCAGATCAAAGGGCACAGCCTGGTCTTTGTTTGTGAAGGGTTTTAAGAGAGGATTTGTCGTATTCATAGGAACCTCCAAAGAGTGATAAAACACCCCTCTTTTTTTCCATGAAAACAGAGCGAAATAAAGGGAAAACCACGGATTAAAAAATGACTCAACAGGGCACCACCGACCAGCCCAAAAAGCAGTACTTTAAAGGCTTTTACGGCCATCCTTTGGTACTGCCATCCACATAGCAAACACGCGCCACTGAAGGCTCTTTTTGAGTGGCTCTTACGAGAAACAAGCCTGAGGGGGAAGGGAGGGGCTCCTTAGATGGGGCCTCCGGCCCAGGGATGGTCGCGAAGCGAGTGCCGGCAGAGGGCAGGAGCCCGTGCCCCAGCTAAGGAGCCCCTCCCTTCCCCCTCAGGCGTCGTCCTTGGGAAGATTCAAAAAAGAAAGGGCCCTCAGTGGTTTTACCTTCTGAGGGCCCATGATGTTGCGGCGTATTATTCCGTAAGAACGGTCGAGAGTCCGCCGCGGCTCTCTAGTTTTTTACACAGACGCCCAAGTTTGAGCCAGCAATCACTTGGCGGCAGGTCGCCCCTGTGTCGCAAGAATTGGCCTGGCTCAGAATGCAGCTGCGGGTCAGGTTCTGGGAGCAAGAACCGAAGCTGTTGGGTGCCGATGGAATATTGGAATACTGAGGGAAGTTCGTCGCCACCTGTGGTGCGGCTGGAACGTAACTCCAGATGTAACCATAGGTGTAGCCATTGGAGTAAGACCAATAGAACAACTGTCCTGGTGGGTTGTCATAGATCAGGTTCTGTTGGATACAGCCCAGGCCCATCGTTCCGTTGTAAGTCGGAAGATAACCGTGAGGGCATCCGCAGAAACCTTGATTGATGAAAACGTTATTGTAGTTGAAACCGTAATTGTAGCCGTAGCCATAGCCGTTGATGTACGGGAAGTTATAAGGCTGGAAGCCCTGATAGTACCCATAGGCATTCGTATTACAGTTCGATGTTCCATTGATACAGTTCAGTTGCAACGGAGTTGTGGCCGTTGTTTGATTGCCGCCGCCGCCATCTTTGTCGGGTTGGCAGGCAGCCAAAGCGAAAACGGTGAAAAGTAAATAAATGAGCCTTTTCATAAAGCACTCCCAAAAGTTAAAAAATTCTTCAACATGGATCTGTATTCCAAGTTTCGTGCCTTCTTTTGAGAAACTCAGGTGCCATATATTCGTCCTTAACCCCAGACTTTACAAAAAGCTGCCCAAAATCGTCACTCGGCGCCCCAAAAGGTTCGGACTTACTTTTGGCTGCACACTTGCTCTGTCAAAAGTAAGTCCGAACTGAGTTTGGGGGTTGGCAGACGGCTTGTTCCCCTTTAGGCTTAGAGGGTGATGATCGAAAGGAGTCGACCATGATAAAGTACATTGGATGTGTAATGGCTCTGCTTTTGGCTGTTCCTGGCCAGGCAGCGATTTCTTCTAAAAATACAAAACCTGTCGCGACAAAAATTCTTAGCGGCGAGGGAGCCAGCTACGGTGGTTTGGCTGGCAGTGCATTTACTTTGATGGATGTGCGCCGAACTGCAGACGCGAAAAAGAAAGTCGAGCGTTTGGTCTTTGATGTCGGTGATATGAACGGGGCTCCTTTGAAGGGTTGGCCCGGATATTATTATGCCGAACTGAAAAAGAATCCTCAGCGTCTGGTGATCGACTTTGCACAAATGCCTCGCTCTAATGTGGACCAAAACAGACTGGCCGCGATTATGAAATCTTCATTGGCAGTTTCCCGCACCCAGATGAGTCTGGACCCGGTGGACGGTTCTTTGAACCTGACGATGGATCTGAAGAAAAACACCAAAGTGCGTGTTTATCAGGTGGCTGGTAAAAAAAGCACCAGCAAAGTCGTTATTGATTTGATCACGGAGTAGGAAGTGAAAGTGCACTTCCTGCTCTCTGCAGCTCTGATTTTGACGGCAACCTCGGCACAGGCCCGGGTTTTCAACATCAACAAAGAATCCTTCGCAGCTTATTTCGGTGTCGGTGCCGGAGGTTCTCAGGTGGGGACTGCGGCTTTGGATAATGAGGCCTCTGCTTCTGTCAGTTACAGCGGAACGGTGAACTACAATTACGCGGGCGAGTTCGGGTTTATTTATTCCCGGCCGGCGGCCAGTTTGCGCTTTGGATTTGAAGTTTTAAAGCCTACAAATCTGGAAGGTTCCCGTGCGGAAAATGCCGGGACCGAGCTGTACAGTGCCAACAGTGAAATTCTGGGATATGCACCAAAGCTGGCTCTGGAGTTGAACCTGCACGGGAACAACACCTCTCGCTCTTTTGTTTCCGTCGGTGTGGGCAGCGCCAGTATCACCCTGAAAAATGACTATACTTTGACCGCCGCCGGTCAGGCCGCCTATCCGGGTGTCACGGATCATGGGATCGAGGCCAAGGGTTCTGCAACGATGCTGAATGCTTCGTTGGGGTATGAAGGTTTGTTGACAGACACGACCACGATTGTGGTGGAGTTCGGTTATCGTCAACTGAATATCGACAATCTGGAATACACCAAATCCGTCACAACATTCAAAGGCCCCGTCAACAGTGGCGATAAAGTCACGGATGCTTCCGGCGACAGCCGGGACTTGAATCTTTCTGGCGGCTATATCACTCTGGGTTTCCGTTTTTATCTTTAAAGGAGTCAGCAGCATGAGTGCTCTTTATCGTCTTAAGGGACTCGAATATTCCTATCTGTGGAATGGCGAACAGGTGCCGGTTCTTAAGGGCATTGATCTGGAACTGGAAAAAGGATGCTTCACCTGTATCGTCGGGCCCAGTGGAACGGGAAAAACCACTTTGCTGAACCTTTTGGGTTTGATCGATACTCCCAGCAACGGCCATCTGGAGTTCGCCGGTGAAGACGTCACACATCTGAAGGAATCGGAAAAAGAAAATGTTCGTTTACATAAGGTCGGTTTTATCTTTCAGGCCTTCTATCTGATTCCGACCCTGACGGTTCTGGAAAACACCTCTTACTTCCTGCCTTCCTTGGGTTACAACCAGTCCAACGCCCACAAAGTGGCAATGGAAACTTTGGATCTTCTGGGTCTTGCGGACCATGCGAAAAAGAAACCTCTGGAGCTTTCCGGAGGTCAGCGTCAGCGTGTGGCGATTGCGCGTGCGATTGCCAAAAAGCCTGCGGTGGTCCTGGCGGATGAGCCCACAGCCAACCTGGATTCTGTGACGGCGGAAAAGACCATCAACGCGTTTAAGGAACTGCAGAAGTCTGAAAATACCAGCTTTATCTTTTCAACTCATGATTCGCATCTGGTCAGCTTTGCCAAGTCGGTGTATCGCATGAAAGACGGGCAGATTGATAAAGGGGCTGTGTAATGTTGGAACTTCTAAAAATCTCCTGGCGAAATCTATTCCGTAATCCGCGCAGAACCTGGGCCAGTCTTTGTACGGTGGCTTTGGGGGCGGCAGGCTTGCTGATCTATCAGGGCTTCAACACCGGCGTGATGAATCAGTATCGTGAAAATGTCATTCATGGTTACTACGGCTATGGCCAGGTGTTCCCGCAGAATTATTATGGCAAGGTCCATGAAACCCCATGGAAGTTGTGGTTTGAAAACCCTGAGGAAATTGAACAGCAGATTCGCAGCTCTTCGGCGGTGACTCAAGTGTTCCCGCGGGTGTCGTTCTATTCCTTCATCGTCAAAGGCGGCATTACATTGGGCGGTAAAGGCGAGGGTGTGATCCCGGAAAGGGAAAACACATTCTTCACCGAGATGAACTTTATCGAAGGTCACGATCTGCAGGGACAAGATCAGATCATTCTTGGAAAAGGTCTGGCAGAGAGCATCGATGCCAAGGCCGGGGACGTGGTGACTTTGCTGACACAAACAGTGAATGGTCAGCTGAACGGCGCGGATCTGACGGTGGCCGGGATCTTCTTTACTGGAAAAAAGATCATTGATGATTCCTTCTATCGTGTGGACCTGAAGCAAGCCCAGCAGTTGCTGGATACCCAGCGTGTGGAGATGTTCTCGTTAGCAACAAAAGGTGTCGAGACGTGGTCTCAGGTGGACAGTGATTTGCGCAAAGCCAATCCACAACTGGAGGCTGTGCCGTTTGAGATTCTGGATAAGAACTACTATCAAAACTCGGTGGACTTCCTCAATGCGCAGTTCTCTTTCATCCGCTCTATTATTCTGGTGATTGTGGCCATGGGAATCTTCAATGTGATTTCCGTGGGTTTGTTAGAGCGGGCGGGTGAGATGGGGGCCCTGCGCGCCAATGGGGAAAAGCGCAGTCGCTTGTTTAAGATCCTGATGATCGAAAACAGTTTGCTGGGAATTCTGGGGGGCTTTTTGGGAATCTGTCTGGCCGTTTTGGTGGACAAGACCTTGCTTTCCAAAGGAATTCCGATGCCTCCGGCTCCGGGAATCACAAGGCAGTTCTTTGTCTTTTTGGATATTCAGGCGGGGCACTATATCCAGGCGTTGTTGTTACCCATGATTGCCACGGTTCTGGCCAGCTTGTGGCCGGTGTGGAAGTTGTTGAAGAAATCCATTCCCGAGCTTTTAAGATCCACTTAAGCTCCATGACAGTAGCGTAAAGAAAAGCGGCCACGAAGGCCGCTTTTTTATGAGTCATCTGTTGTCTCAAAGTGATCACTTTTTGGTCAGCGGTGCCAAAATGACGTTTTAGCCCCACTTCTAGAGTCTGAGATCTAATCTAATTGGTTCCCATAGCGATCGATCCGCGGTACGAGACTTGCTTCATCGTTATTTCGGAGTGAAATAATATGCGAGTCTCTGTTCTGGTGAATTCAAAAGCAGGCTCTGTGAATGCAGAGTTGATCGAGGCGAAGGTGCGTGAAGCGCTTTTCCGCTGCGATCTGCGTTTCTGTCGTCCTTCGACGATGATGGAAATGTTTGATTTTGTTCAGGAAGAGATGGCTCAGAAGACGGATCACTTTATTATCTGTGGTGGTGATGGGACGATCAATGTGACCTTGCAGTGCCTGATGAAATATCGGGATGGCGCCCACATTCCTCCGATTGCGATTGTTCGATCGGGAACAGCGAATGATCTGGCGCACGAAATTGGCGTTTCTCATAGAATTGATACCGCCGTTCGCAACATCTTTGAAGGTGTCGTGAAGAACATCGATGTGATCGAAATATCCGCGCAGGATCAGCGCGCCTATATGTTGACCAACGGAGGCCTGGGTCTTCCGGCAAAAGCTGCGGAACTGGCCAATAAATTCCGTTCTAATTTGCAGGCTCTAGCCAACAATCCCAAGTCGGCAAAAGCCTATCGTTTCCTGGCAGAGAAAAGTTATCATGCCGTGAAGAAAATGGGCCCGAGCGTTTATTCCATGATGACGGCCGAGGCGATTCGCACCTGGAATCCTGAGGGCTGGGGATTGGAAATTGAAATTCCCGGCAAGGTGAATGTCGAGACCACCTCTCCCATTGTCCTGGTCAACAACCAGCAGAAGATCGGCTCCAGCTTTGTGCCGGCTCCGTTTACCTCCAACACAGATGGAACGGTCAATTTACTTTTATCTGAAACCAATAATATTCCGTCGCAGGCTTTGGCGGCTTATCATATCCGCCGTGGCACCGTGGAAAAGTCGTCGGCATTCAAGTCATTCGAGCTTAAAGAGTTCAGACTAAAGAGCCAGAATCCCCAGCGTTCTTTGACTTTCTTCGGGGATGGCGAGATCCTTCTCAGAGACGTTCAGGACATCACCGTCCGCTGCATTCATCGCGGACTTCCCGTGATGGTCCGGCAGTAAGTCTATTCGGAGGTCACAGTGACCAAACCACGCATTCTCGTAACCGGGGGCACAGGCTTCCTTGGTAAGCGAGTTCTTCCTTTGCTTCGTGAAAAATTCGAAGTCGACGTTCTGTCCCGTTCTGGCAAGACGGAAGTCCAGGGGGATTTGTGTCAGTGGAATGCCGGCCTGGACCTGGAATCCCTGCGCTCAAAAAACTATTCCGTCTTTTTGCACATGGCGGGTCTGTACGATCTGACGGCCGCGAAAGTGGACTGCTATCAGCACAATATCTCTGCAATGGGCACGGCACTGAAAGTCGCCGAAGCTCTTCGTGTTCCTTTCTTTGTGAACACCAGCACCGTGGCGGCGGGAATCAACTCCAGTCTGGGTGTTGTAAGACCTCATGACTTGAATTTCGCCAAACCCTTTCCTGATGCGTACTCTGAATCCAAAGCTCACGGAGAACAGGTCCTGCAGAACTGGCCGGTGGGACACACCACCGGAAGAATCAATCTGCGTCTGGGCGTTTTGGTTGGTGACACGAAGGCCGGGGCGATTGAAAGGATCGACGGGCCTTATCATGCTGCCGAAGCATTTAATAAGATCCGCGCGGTGGTGGAATCCATTCCGACGTCATTGCCTCTTCCAGGGAATGAAAAAACACGTTTGCCTTTGGTGCCCGTGGATAAATGTGCGGAAGCGATTGTAAAGTTCTGTGAATGGGCAGTGCAAAACAAACCGCAGGGGTATCACAGCTTCCATGTGACTCCGAATCAAGGACTGTCAGTGCGAGATCTGTATACGTCGGCTTTGAAATTCCAGGCCATTCCTCACAAGGGCGTTGTCCTGGTGGACAAGATTTCTGAAGCTTTGATTTTAAAAATTTCCAGTTTCATCGCGCGATTCCCGGAAGAGGAATTGCACTATCTGATGAATTTCCCCATCTATGACACCACCGCCACCCGGGCAATCCTGGGCGAGACATGGTGTCCAGAATTCTTCCAATACGAACAAAAGTTCTGGAGCGGTTATGAAGCGTACGTATCGAATCGCTGAGATCAGTTTCGGTCGTCCGCATTGGGATGCCGCTTATGAATTTGATTTTGCCGGGGACCATTACGAGGTTCAGCGTTTCAGTGCCAATTTTTCTGTGGAATCTGTCAAACGCCTGATCGAAACTCTGCGCAACCAGGTCGATGCCTTTGCATTGACCAGTCTTCCGCCGGTGATCAAACTGGATCAGAAAAGTTATGTGCACAGGCAGTATCTTGAGATCATGGCGACACCATCGCCGGTGCCGTTGTGTGACGGGACGGGATTGCGTGAAATTGCCAATATCAACTCGCTGGTAAAACATATTGAATCCGGTAGCATTCAGCCGGAGCGGGGGACTTTCTTCCCCACGGCGGTGCTTTCGACAGAGCTTGAAGAGTACATCCGTCATCGTTATCGCAAATCTGTCTATATTGGTGACGCGTATTCTTTGCTGGGCCTTCCCTGGATGATTCAGCCATTCCCTGGATTGATGACGATTTCAAAGCTGGCTTTGAATGTTGCCAATATCAAGGATCTGAAAAACAACACGCCTTTGGCGCAAAGCAAGTTGCAGAAAATCAGTCGATCCTCATTGGCGGCGCAGGTGGAGGACGTGCAGTACGTCTTCTGTGACCTGCCGCTGTTGCTGCTCTTTGATGCGGCCACGGACTTCGTGCGCGGGAAAGATCTGGTGATCTGGTCTTCGCATCCGGCGATGGAGGAAGAGGCGAAAAAGTACTCTCCTCGCAGCATTATTAATCTGTTCCCTGAAAACTACCGCGTGCATCCTTACATGAACTACTCAGTTCTGGATGCGATGCTGCGTCTGTCGCATAAAAGAACAGCCGCTCTTTCCATTGAAGAATGGGAACAGCTGATCACCGAAGATGTCGAAATCCGTCAAGTCGCGCGTAAATACGTGATGACAAGAAACTCTTCAACACAGACGAAGATATCTCAGGGGATCAACTCTGTTCGCAATAAGATATTCAAGCAGCCCGAACCGGACTTTGCCTTCGTAATCCATGCACTTTCTCACAATGACTTTATGCATGTTCCGGGTTTGGGAGTGTTGAAGCATATGCCGAAGGAATGGAATGATTCCTTTGATCGAATGGCTGCCAAAGCACCGCCATTCGTGTATGGTCACATCAAACACATTATCAGCGCCGAAACTGGAAAAGAGATCAATGGTGTAATCTATGCGCTGCCAGCAACACCCAAGGTTTTAAAAGCCTCCGACCCCGAGGTGATCTATCGCAAGATTGAAAGCATCTGTTACGATGCCGCCAACCGGGGAGCAAAAATGATCGGACTGGGGGCGTACACCAAGATTGTGGGTGATCAGGGTGTGACTATCAATCAGAACAGTCCGATTCCGGTGACAACCGGAAACAGCCTGAGTGCATCGGCAACCTTGTGGGCTCTGGCCGATGTGGTGCAAAGAATGCACTTGTTGAAACAGAACCCGGAAACTGGCTATGTGGATGGAATGGCGATGGTCATCGGGGCCACGGGCTCTATCGGGAAGGTTTCTGCCAAACTGCTGTCCATGATTTTTAAAAAACTGTGTCTGGTGGCGCCTCGTCTGAATCGTTTGGAAGAACTAAGGCAGGAAATTCAGGCCATGTCACCAAAGTGCGAGGTCATCATCACCACGGACGCCAATGAGTTGGCACCGGACGCGGATGTGCTGGTGACAGCGACGTCCGCTTTCGATCAAAAGATCGTGGATGTGATGCGCTTAAAGCCAGGTGCCGTGGTGTGTGATTGTTCACGCCCGTTGGATTTTGATATCGAAGATGCCAAGAAACGACCGGATGTTTTAATCATTGAATCAGGCGAAGTGGTTTTGCCAGGACCTGTGGAAATGAACTTTGAAATGGGACTGCCGGGAAAAGCCGTGTATGCCTGTCTGGCCGAAACGGCCCTGCTGACTTTGGAAGGGCAGTATGAACCCTTCACCATGGGCCGTGATATTGAATGGAACAAGGTGAAACAAATCTATCGCATGGCGCGCCGACATGGAGTTCAACTGGCTGCCATTCAGGGACACACCGGGATCATTACGGATAAGGAAATTGCCCTGACCCGAGAACTCGCGTTATCTAGAAGAAAGAAATAAGGAGATGTCATGAAGACACTTTTGGCGATCAGCAGCTTGTTTATCTCTTTGCATGCATTTGCAGAAAATCCGGTCGAGTGGGTGAAAAAGGCCGACAATATTCGCAACCCTGCTGAATCTTATGAAATGAAAATCAAAGTGGAAACCCCGGAAAACACCTCAGTGTTTCAGGTGTACTTGAAAGGTCAGGATAAAACCCTGATCGTGACAAAAGAACCAGCCCGCGACAAGGGTCGCAACATGCTGATGTTGGACCGTGACTTTCATGCCTATGTGCCGAATTTGAAACGCTCCATGCGTTTGTCATTGGCTCAGAAGCTGAGCGGTCAGGTGGCCAACGGTGATATCTCGCGCACACGCTGGTACGGCGATTACGATGTGACCAAAGAAGCCGAGACCAAGGATGAAGTGCAGTTGCTGCTCAAGGGAAACAAGGACAATCTGACCTATGCATGGGTCCGTCTGTGGTTGAAAAAGGGCACCTTTGCCCCTCAGCGTGCTGAATACCTGGGTCTTAACGGCAAGACGGTTTTGAAGAGGGCCAGCTTTGAAGACTACAAAAACATCTCTGGTGCGGTTCGTCCGACCACTTTGAAAATTGAAGACACCAACAAACAGGTCAGCCACATCCGTATTCTTTCCATGGATAAGAAGGACTTCAATGATTCCTTCTTCACAGTTCGTAATATGGAGAGCATGAAGTAAAGTGCTGCGCCTGATTCCGTTATTTCTTTTATTGCTGACTCCGATGGCGAGGGCGGACCTGGTGTTTGCCCCTCGCTATGAGTATATTCGTGGGAAAGAAGACGAGCTGGCCAATCGCCTGATCGTCAAAGGAAAACTCAACAGCAATATGGGGCCTTTCGGTGTTTTCGTGGAAGGTTTTGGTGAATTTGAAGCCAATGAGGATCAGGCCTTTATCCGTAAATCACCTTCGCGTGGCTATCTGCAAGAAGCCTATCTGGAGTTTAAACTGGATTCTTTCTATGTGCGAGTCGGTCGTCAGGCCATTCGCTGGAGTGAAATGTGGTCACAGCCTTCTTTGGATGTGTGGTCCGGCCGTCGCTGGTCACGTCTGTTTTTTGATCCGTTTCAGGATCAATTGACTCATCCGACCGGAGTTTCATTTTCTTTTGCTCGTGAGAGCTGGTCCCTGGATCTGGTCGGAATCGGAGAAACGGCCGAGACCACATATCCGGTCCCAGTGCCTGATCTTAAAGAGGATAAAAACACCAGTTTTGGCGGCCGGGTGAAGGCCGATCTGTGGGGCTTCAGTCTGTCAGCCATGACGGCACAGATTCTAAACGTCAACCACTATGGTGTGACGGCCAACTATGCCTTCGAGCATGCCGTGCCGAAATTTGAATATGGGTATGTGGACGATACAACTTTGCCTGATTCGGTGAGGAGTGATCGCAGCTTTGGGACCTTGGGAATGGATCTGTTTTTAGGGAACTGGATCGTGCTGCCTCAAGTGACTTACTTTCAGGTGAACAGTTTGACGAAGTCTGAATACCAGACCTCGTATTACGTCAGCGCGCAGTGGAACCCCAGCCGTCATGACGTGTTCATGCAGGTCTATCAGAATGTTAATACCAACGATCTTTTTGTGAATGCCAGTTATGGCTATAACTGGACGGACTATTTAACCACGTCAGTCTTTGCCCAGAATTATGAAGGCAGTGATGGCGGACTTTACGATATGTATGAACAAATCACCGGAGGCTATGTTGTTGGCCTTCGTTTGGAAATGACGGGCAGCTTGCCTTTTTAACAGGAGTCGGCAATGGCAAAGGAATATTTCTCAGATTTAAACTACACTCTGTCGAACGAAGACACCCGCATCGAGTTTGATCTGTTGCCGGAAAATGCCGGGCGTGTGTTCAGCATTGCGGGCTCTGGTGCCCGCTGTCTTCCTTTGATTGCGCGCAATCCGAAGAATCTGGATGTCATCGATATGTCTGTGTCCCAGCTTTATCTTTGTGAACTGCGTTTGCAGGCGATGAAGACTTTGACCTATGAAGAATATCTGTTCCTTCTGGGATATCGTGGGGCTTTGCAAGGAGGCCATGACGAAGGTGACAATCGTGTGGAACTGTATCAGCGCCTGAAGCTTTCGCCGGAAGCTACGCAGTACTGGAATGACCGTGTGGACGGCTGGAAAGAAAAGGGCTTCATCCTGCTGGGGCGCTGGGAGTCTCACTTCCAGAAGCTGGGTTATCTTTTCCGCGATGTTTTACAGTGTGATTTTAGCAAGGTTTTTGCCGCTCAAAGTTTGCATGAACAGATCGAGCTTTATGAAAAGCACTGGCCGAAGATCCGTTGGAACAGCTTTATCCGTGTGGCTGCCAGTGAGTTTGTTTTTAACAAATACCTGTATAAAGGCCACTTCAGCGGTCGCGCCGAACATAAAACTGAAGAACGCGCTCCCTGGCAGTTTATCACGGAAGAGTTCGATCGTATTTTCCGCACACAATTGGTGCGCAAAAACTATTTCATGCAGATTCTTTTCCTGGGTCGTATTGCCTATGAAGAAGGCCTGCCCTTGGAGGCTCATGAACATATCGTGGCCGCGGTGAAAAAGTCCAAAACCGAAGTGCGCTATCTGCATGGGAATTTGCTGGAAGAACTTCCAAAGCACGCCTATGACTTTATTTCGCTGTCTGACACAATTTCTTATCTGGAACAGCGAGACGCCAATCAGATCCTGCAGCGTTTGAATCCGGAATCCAAAGCCGGGACTCAGATGGTGATCCGCTCATTTATGCGGGCGCCAACGGCTATTGATCTGAAGGGGTGGACTGAACTGATTGATACGAATCAGTGGGCGCAAAAAAAAGATGGAACTGGCGTTTACCAGTTCCATATCTTCAAAAAGGACTAGTTAATTTAGGATTATTTGTTGGTGCACGTCACGTCGATGACGTCACCATCAAGAGCCAGAACGCCGCGACCCGTCTGCAGGTTGTAGTTCAGAATCACGCCGCGGGATGAATTTCCGCCATCTAAAGCATTGTCCTTAACGGCCACGACAGAGCCGGCGTTGTTCTGCAATACCAGGAAGCGCTCTTTCTTTTCGCTGAGATAGTGAACAGTCACGGTTTCTTCGCCACCGTCACGATCCAAGGTCATAAAGTCAATCTTATGAGTCTGAGTTGTGCACTCCAAACCATAGGCAGAAGCCGTTGTTGCCGAAAAACCCAATACCAGCAAAAGAAGAGAAGACAGAACTTTCATATAAACACTCCAATAGTTGCAGTTAAACTCATCGGGAGAGCTGCCAGTTCTATGCCCGATTCCAGGGCCTTTCTGGCGTAGATGAGGGCCTACAGCCTGTCTAAAAACGAGACAAGTGACTTTTCTGAGTTATTGTTGAGAAGCAAATCTGTCTAGAAAGTTGACACTCTTCGGCCTGGCGCTGAAGTCTTTTCATGTGCCAGAGCAGAAATCCGAGGGCGCTTTTGGAAAAGGGACGGGGTGTGGTAGAACCGTTCTCGCTTAAATAAATTCTTTTTAGATGGGGTTGTTATGAAGATGAAACTTCTGATGGGTGCTCTGGCGCTGGTGGTGGGCTCTTGGGCACAAAAAAGTGAAGCTTACTTTATTGCCTCTGAACCGGCGAAGCTTCGCCCAGGTGTTCCGACGGACGTCTTTGTCGCGGGCTTCGGTAACGATCAAGGCACTCAGTTCCTGAAGTCGGCGATCTTGGGGGCCGCTGTTTCCCGCGATCGTTTCCCGCAAAGACAACGTGTGATTATCAGTGCAGTGAACGAGTCCTTCTCTATGGAAAGATCCATGCTGGCGAAGGAAGGCTTTGGTTTTCGCAAAGAGGATAATGACGACCTTAGCAAAGAGCGCCTGGTTCTGGCACTGCAGTATCTGAACGTGCCTGTCAGTTCTTTGCAGTTCTATGGACACGCCAATACCTATAATGGCTTCCGTCTTCAGGACAAACGTGATCGTTTGGATCACGAAGACCCGGAATTTGCTGAAATTGGCAAAGTTCTGGCTCCCAACGCTTTTGTGGTTTTCCATTCGTGTAATTCTGGCTGGCTTTTGGCTCCGGCAGCGGCACAAATGTGGCGTCGTCCGGTCTTTGGTTCTTTCGCATCTTCTGATTTCCAGGAAATGATGAGTGATGGCAACTGGTACTATCACGACGTGGGTTACTATCCTGAGAATCTCACTCGCATCGGGACAACGTCTCGAATCATTCAGAAAACTCTGGAATGTACAACGAAGAAATGTCTTCGTCTGAAGCCTGTGAATTCTCCTTATGTTGATTCCTTTGGTACATTCACGCGCGGTCTTGGTTTCTATAAAGTGTTCTCTCCGGTGGATTCTTTGATTCCTCAGGCGACGATCCACTTCACATTGCTGACGCCAACGGTGAAACCCCTTTCTTTGCAGTCCTCCCGTGCGGATATGATCGAAGCGGTGAAGGACTGGATGTGTCCTTCTGATAAAAGCGGCAACAGACGCAAGGCCTGCTCTGAGGCTATCGATACGCAGGCTTTTATGAACAACCCGACACTCAGTTTCTTTAATGGTAAGGCCGTGGCTTGTAACAACACCCGTTGTTCGACGGTGACAAAGTGTAAGGTGCTGAAGAAGTTGATTGGTGCTGTGCCATGTACAACGGTCGATCTGGACGAAAAGGTCTCCACAGTCTTCTCAGACCAAATGAAGGCCATCTTCAAAGGCCTCGACCAACTCGAACAAGGCACCCTCAACCTCTAAAAGGTACCTGCTCACTTTTACAGAAGCTCTGCGGCAGAAACGAAAACGGCCCATTTTAGGGCCGTTTCGCATTTTTAAGATTCCGATTTCGGACAAATAACTCGCCGCTTCTGCAGAAGTGAGCAGGTACCTCTTTAATCGAGGATTTTAATTGTTCCGGCTTTGGCGTCGATACGGACGCGCATGCCGGTTTTTAGTTTCTTTGTCAGTCCCGGAATACTGACAATCGCGGGGATACCCATCTCACGGGCGACGATGGCTGAGTGAGACAGTAAGCTTCCGCGTTCCACCAGCAAGCCAGAAATCGACGGGTACAAGGGGACCCAACCCGGATCGGTTCTGGCCGTGACCAGAATCTCACCGTTGAGTTCCAGATTGTCGCTTGGGTTGATGATGACTTTCACCACGCCTTCCAGCACTCCCGGACAGCAAGGCAGACCCTTCAGATCCCAATCACCCGTCTCAGACGATGCAGGCAGCTCTTCTTCTTTGATGAACTGATTATTCCAATAAACCGCGCCACGGGTTAAAACACGTGGATCGGTTTCTTCGCCGAAAACGGCGTAGTCTTTTTTGCGAAGCTCGACAATGGCTTTCAGGTTAAAGGACGGCAGGGTTCCATTGTAGATTCCAAAGACTTCCTCAATGGTCAGCCAGAAAATATCCCGTGGATGATCCAGAGCTCCCAGCGCCGCCAGATCTTCACCGATGGACTGGAAGATGGTGCGGGCAATGCCATAGATACGTGTACGGGCAAAGCGTGTGTTTTCGCGATTCTTCACAGCTTTACGGGCGTGTTTTAGCACCCAGAAATAGATCTTCTTTTTGAATCCCGTCAGATGTCCGGCGACTTTTTCCTCGGCTTTCTGGCGCAGATTCTTTTCGTGGCTGTCGTCGTGGACCTCAACCTGTCCGGATTTTAAGTAGTTTTTCAGGCAGACAAACAGATAGCTTGGATCCGTCAGAAGATCGATTTCCTCCAGCTTCATTTCGCTCATGCACCGGAAGCCGAAGCGATCCAGATAGTCCAGGACCATCTTGTAGAATTCAGTGTACGGGGATTGATTCAAAGCCTCCAGGCCCTCTTTCGGGTCCGTGGTCTCAATTAGCTGGCGCAAACCTTCGTTCTGATGGGCCTTGTGAGCCAGTCGTAACAATGCCTTTGTAGGTTCTGCACTTTCCAGTCCGCCTTCACCGGCCAGAAGGTCATTCTGAATCGTGGAATCAAGCTCCTTCAGCCAGGTGGTGGTGAGCTTTCTTAATAAACCGAAGTGCACCATACACAGGAAGTCATTGATGATCGGTGCCTTCCAGCGGCCCAGCATGTTTCTTTCCACATCCATATAGACGCGGATCAACTGATCGCCCCGCATGCGCTTTAAAGGCATGGCGCGGAAGCGATCATAATCCTTATGGAAGGTTGTCAGGAAGTCGTCGACCACCTTTTGAATCGTGAAGTGATACTTGATAAAGTTATATCCCGTCACTATTTTGCGCACGCGTCCCATGGGTGTGTCCCACGACGGGTGAGGTTTGATACGGTCGGCGATTTCATCACTGAGAGCTTCAGAAACACCCATCATGGTTTCCATGAATTCGCGGTTCTGCTTAAAGCCCGGTAAAACACCCACCAGCTTGTACCAGTTAAAAAGATTGTAGTACACGCGACCGTTCAAAGAACCCAGCATGTAACTTAGGTAGGAATCCATATCCTTGATGATGTCGTTGGGAACCCCCAGAACCTCGCAGAATTGGACATAGACGGCCTTATAGTTACGAAGGGCAAAACTGAAGCTCAAAGGTGACGTCAGACCGCCATAGGATTCAATGATATTGGAATTGTCCCACAGATTCGGATACCCGATCAGATCCTGATCCAGGCTGGTCACGGGACGAGTTTGCAAAATATAGATTTTGCCACCTTCAACGGCCCACTCGATGTCCTGGGGGCGGTGATACTGTTCCTGAATCTTGTGACCCAGGCGATAGAGGCCCTGAAGTTCGTCGGTACTCAAAGAGGATGTATTCACCTTTTCTGCAGCAACGGGCTTCATTTCACAATGACCCGACGCGGACTTTTTCATCATCTCTTTCTTTTCAACCAGTTCTTCCCGCAGCAGTTTGCCAGTTTTGGCATCCAGCCAGAAAGAATCCGCATCCAGCGCCCCGGACACCAGACCCTCACCAACGCCATACACGGCAGAGACCACATAAGAATCCGTTTTCTTGGCCACAGGATCACAGGTGAACAGAACCCCGGATTTATCCGGGTCGATCATTCGCTGTAACACCACAGAGACAGATATCTTTTTTAGATCGATTTTGTTTTCCAACCGATAGACCAAGCCGCGTTCCGAAAAGGCCGAAGCCCAGCACTGGCGGATGTACTTCAAGATATCTTCTTTGCCAGAGACATAGAGAAAGCTTGAAAGTTGCCCGGCAAACGAGTGTGCGAGGCTGTCTTCATCGGCGGCAGAGGACCGCACCGAGAACACCTTATCCGCGCCCAGATCTTTCAGTGCGGCCTCCAATGAAGTCGCCACAGTCGGGGGCAACGCGGTTTGTTCAAACAGGGCATTGATGTCTTTTTCGGCCTGAGCCGCCGTGATTTCCTGACGGAGCAGACGATCCAGAATATTTTCCAGATTCAGCTTCACATCAGCAGATTGCAGGAAGTCATGGAAGTATCTTTTTCCGAAAACCACCCACTCAGGAACCGGCAGACCTGCTTGTGACATCAGGTAAAGGTTAAAGCCTTTTCCTCCGGCCTCATTCTTTGCAAAAAACAGGGTCGATTTCGGGGTGACTAGCATGATTAAACTCCCACGATGTAAACGAGGATAATGTAATGAAGCAACAAGTAAGCACCGGACAGATTTCTAAACAGAGAGGCGGTCTTTCTGGTTTTGCGCAGCAGGTAGGCCAGGCTGACGGCCACATACAAAGTCAGCGCCAGAGGAGGCAGGATGTGCGGCTTTAAATAGAAGATCACACCCACACCCAGCACCGCCTGACTGATGGAAAGAGCCCAGGCGCCGTGGCAGCCAAAGATGTTGGAATAACTCGGCACATGGTCCCGTTCTTCCTCGGGGGCGAATGTCTTTCGGGTAAATTCAAATAAGTTGAAAAAGGCCCAGTTCATCAGGAAAAAGAGAGCATGATGCCAGGTGAGCTGCGAAAGCTCAGCTCCCGTCATGGCAATTCCGGCAGAAAGGCCCAGCAACGTGCTGACGAAAGTGTGTGTCACAGCATAAGTGGTCAGATGGGGACGAAGCAGGTCTCCGATAAAGAACTCTTCATACATCATCAGACTGTAGCCAATGGCGATGGCGTGAATCAGGAAAGGGGAAAGGCCCAGCGATCCGGCCACCCCAAGTTCAAAGACAATCAGCAAAAGCAGCGCCTTTTTAACCTGAGCCACTGACAGGACTCCGCGCGCCAAGGGGCGGGTGGGATTGACCTTCAAGTCCACTTCATAGTCTTTGATTTCATCAAACAGACGCATGCGGAAAAAGAAGGACAGCAACAACACAAAGACCATTGCAAAGCGGCCCCAATCCCATTCCATTTTAAATGACTGGGAAAGGTAAAGCCCGTTGGCCCAGGAGAAAAGAAAAATCATGGGCACATAGGAAGCGGGACTGAATCTTTCTTTAATCAGTATCCACCACTTAGCCAATCACAACTCCCGGCTCCTTCAGTTGATCGCGCAGGACCTTGTATTCCACCTTGGAATGGTGACGCGGATCCATTGGAACCTTGTTGACGAATTTGATCTCATCCACGGGGATTTTATTTTTCTCAAAGACCCGTTGGATCTCCTTTTTGGCGGCGGCAAAGTCGAAAGTGGTTTTATCGATGCCCTCTTTGAGCTCCACCACAGCGTACGTGGCTTGTCCCAACTTGGAGTCTTCCACGCCCAGGAAGGCACAACGGTAAGTGAAGTCCATCCGTTTCAGTAAAACCTCGGCGCGCACGGGGAAGTAGTATTTGCCAGCGCGCTCGATCGCGTTGTTCACACGACCCACGATCCAAAGATTTTTCTCGGAATCAATATAGGCCAGATCACCGGTGCGGTGCCACACGCGATTTTTTTCATCCAGAATCTTTGTGGTCTTAAAGGCGTCTGGATTGTTGTAGTAATCACGACAAACGTGATCCCCTGTGCAGATAAATTCCCCGACTTCACCGTCAGGCACTTCAATTTTCGACCATGGGGAGTCCTTCAATTCAATCGGGCCATCCTTGATGCGGATAAAGCGATAGTCGATATCTTCACTGATATGGCCGACGTTAACGCCTTCCTCGATGATTTCCGGGTCAGTGATATTGCTTTCTTTCAGCATGTCACGTCCCTCGATGTGGGCCATGGGTTCAGCTTCGGTGGAACCATAAAGAATCCACAGGTCCGTTTGTGGGGCGATTTCATAGAATGCTTTTACGTCATCTTTGGAAATCGGCGCTCCACCCGTGACCACTCGGCGCAGCCCGGTCAGTTGGATGTTGTTTTCTTTGCAGTATTTCGCCACACCCACAAGCATGCTTGGGGAAAGGGTTGTGCAGTTGATATTTTCACTTAGAATCTGGCAGGTCAGTAAGGCCGAATCATGGGCGGCCGGAGCCGCCAGATTCAAGGCTGGCAAAATGGTCGTCACACCGGACGCCAGATTGTTCAGACTAAAGATAGGGAAGGCCGGCATGTCTTTGTCTTTCTCTGTGTACGGAATCACGTGAGAAAGTGCGTGGTGCTGGGCCGACAGAAAACGGTGAGTGCGGTTAGCACCCTTCGGTTTCCCGGTGGAGCCGGTGGTGAACGTGATCAAGGCCGTGAATTCACTTTCAACCGGTTCGATAGGGGAGGGTTCCTGTTTCAGTAAGTCTTCAAATTTGTGAGTGAACTTATCACCCGGACCGTACAAGATACGAATCGGCATGGATTTAAACTCTGGAACCTGCTCCACCAGATCGAACGCCATTTTAAAGCTGATCATGGCTTTCGGACCCACGCATTCTGCCGAAGCGCCCAAGTGATGGCTGCGAGCCCAGGAATCCAGGAAGACCGCAATGGCGCCAATACGTTGAACGGCAAACATCGCGGTGTACATGTCCAGACTCATCGGCAGGAAGATGATCACGCGATCACCTTTTTTAATGCCAATGTCCATCAGGCCGCGGGCGAAGGAATTAATACGGGCGGCAAAATGACGGTAAGTGATTTCGTCGTGTTTGATCGGAGTTCTGGGGTTGCCATCCCATTGTGCCAAGGCTTGTGGGTTGGCCCAGCGAAGGGCGACTCTTTCCGGGAACTCACGCAAATGTTTTTCCATGTAGGTGATGACGTTGTTGCGTTCATCACTGTCGGGATAATAGCCAATTTTATGGCCTGCGGCGGCTGTCTGAGGACGCCCTTTCACGACACTGAGTAAATCGGCTACATGCGACCACAAAAGGCCATGACCGGCTTTTTCCAGATGGATGATCTTGTGGGATGGGTATTGCTTGATGATTTCAAGCTGCACGGATTCCTGACTGATCTTGTCGTCTTTACCGAAAATGGCCGTCACGGGGACTTTGCATACATCACTGGTGCTCCAGGGATTGTCCTGCATTTTAATCTTATTAAAAGCAGTCTTCTGCCACAGCTTCCAGTCCTGCAAACGATCCTGCACCTTTTTTAGATACGGCAAAGCATCCGACTTCAAGGGATGAATCAGGTCAGCAAAAAATGAATCTTTGGCTTTGGCGTGACTGGACTGGATCAGCTTGTCCCCTAATACAGGCAGCTTCAAAAGACCTTTTGCCAATCCCGGAAGTTCGCGTTCGGGCCTGATGTAAGGGGCTACCAGAAGAACCTGTTCAACATATTGCTCATACTTGGGCAACGCTTTCAGGATGCGATAGCAACCCCAGGAATGGCCGATCAGAACTTTTTTTGAGGTGTCCTGAGTCAGCAGGCGAATCCACTCCTCGCTTTGGGCATCCACGGCCAGCAGGTTGAAGTCCTGACCCAGGGCTTGCTTAAGCAAATCCCAGTCTTCGGGGTGGCCCGGATTCCCGTGAAGAGCAATGATGGTTTTCATATGCTGACTCCTTTGCTGCGCAACCTGTAGAAGTCCCGCAGACGCGGATTGCTTCTATAAACTGTTGTGTCTGTTTTCAGATTTGCCTGCCCTAAGATCTTGCCGCGGGTGGAAATATCCCGCAGAACGTTCGAGGCTGCTTGAGCTTCCAAAGAGGCACCAAGATCCAAGGAGGCCAAATAATCCTTTTTATCGGAGGGAACTTCCACGACCTTTAGCAGGGAGCCGTCATCCAGCTTCGAAGTCATTTCGTGAATGGAAAAACCCGCTGGAGTGTCAAACAAATGAGCCCAGAAATCACACATCAGTCCGCGCTGATCCGGCAGCAGACCGTGATGGATATTGATACATCCCAATTTGGGAAGAGCCAGCAGTTTCTTCTTAAAGAAAGACCGTGTTCGTGCATTCAGAATCAAGTCCGGTTGCAGTTCGTTTAGCAGCTTCAGGCTTTGCTCTGAATTGATGTCATCAACCACATAGACCTTCTTGCCCGCAGCTTGGTAGGCGGCCTGTTTTCTTTTCAGAGAATCATCAAAGAAGTTTTTCAGCAGATGCCATCCCATCCTGGGGGCGGCCAGACTCAGGATCAGCAGAAGAGCTTTTAAGACGATGTCAAAGCTGCGGTTATCAATAACAACCAGAGCTTCAATGTGGGGGTCTTTTGCCAGAGGCAAAACCAACCCGTCGTAATTGTGAGGAACAAAGGTCACCGCCGAGGTGACCAGGAGTGTTTTCATAGATACAGCTCTTCAATTTTATCCTTGAAGCGTTGATCCAGTACTTTCCTTTTTACTTTCAAGGACGGGGTCAGCTCGCCTCCCTCAACGGTGAATTCGTTGGGAAGGACCACATATTTTTTAATGCTCTCAAAGCTTGCCAGATGAGAATTGGTTTCTGCCACTGCTTTACGAACCAAGTCCTGCACAAACGCGGATTGAACGAAGTTGACCCAATCGGACGGATCGACCCCTTTTTCGCGCGCCAGATTTTCTACCACGGGACGGTCCAGGGTGATCAAAGCGACGATGTATTTTTTCTGGTCGCCGTGAACCAGAACATTGGCAATATAGGGTGACAGGGTCAGCAGACCTTCCAGGCGTTGTGGTGCCACGTATTTTCCACCCGCGGTTTTGATCAGATCCTTTTTGCGATCGGTGATCTTAAGATCCCCACTGGGCAGGATTTCTCCGATGTCGCCGGTGTGGAACCAGCCATCCGTGAACACCTCTTTGGTGGCTTCCGGATTTTTGTAGTATTCTTTCATCACTTTGTCGCTTTTGACCAGAATTTCGCCGTCATCAGCGATCTTCAGTTTTACTTCCCCAATGGGGCGACCCACACTGCCGAAACGATAGTTAAAGGGTGTGTTCACCGTGATAGCGGCTGTGGTTTCAGTCAGGCCATAGCCTTCCAGAATCAAGATGCCTGCGGCATGGAAAAACAGGGCAATTTCCTTTGAGATCGGGGCACCACCGCTGATGGCAAAGCGCAGGCGGCCACCGAAGGCCTCTGTTATTTTCCCCAACACCAGCTTGCGCGCAAGCTCATACTTCAACAGCAGATCCAGAGGCAGCACCTGTCCACTCATTTTGTATTCGCCGACCTTTTTGCCGATGTCCAGGGCCCAGTTGAAGACTTTCATCTTCATGGGCTGAGTTTGAATCTGGGCAAAGATGGCGGCATAAATTTTTTCAAAGATGCGGGGAACCGAGATCAGGAAGGTGGGGCGAATCTCAGGAAGATTGCCGCGGATCTTTTCAAGGCTTTCTGCAAAGGCCAGGGTGAAGCCGATGTAAGTGTGACCCCAGTGTTCAATACGGCCAAGAATATGGGCATAGGGCAGGAAGGAAAGAGAAATATCCTTCTCCGTTGCTCCACAAAGTGGAAACGCCTCGCTCACTTCACTGATAGCTTGAAGATGAGTCATGACGACCCCTTTGGGGCGACCCGTTGTTCCTGAAGTGTAAAGAATTGTCGCCAGATCTTCAGGCTTCAAAGAACCGCACAGCTCGTGGAACTGCGACGGATGTTTTGCCAGATAAGCTTTACCCAGTTCCATAAGACGGGGCCAGGTGAGAATATCAGGATCGGGACAGGTCTCATCAAAGACCACGACCTTTTCAACCTTCGGGCACTTGTCCTTCACACTTTCGAAGGTTTTTAAAGGGCCGCGCGATTCCGTCAGCAGAATACGCGCTTCACTGTTGTTCAGGATGTATTCGACATCTTCCGGGGTGTTATTCTGATAGATGGGGACAGTGACGGCTTTGATCCCAAAGATTCCCAGATCTGACGTGGACCATTCAATCCGGGTGTTGGCCATGATCGCGACACGATCTCCTGGTTTAATCCCCAAGGACAACAGGGCGCAACCGACAGTTTCGATGTCGGCATAGTACTCTGCCCAGTTTTTTGTTTTCCATGCATTGTTGGCTTTAAATTGCACGGCCACGTTATGAGGGTTGCGGCTGCGCATGCTTAAAATGGATTGTCCCAGGGTGGTGGGCTTCGTCATGATGAAAACTCCTCAGTTGCTGCAAACGAACGACGAAGTGAATTATTTCAGATACAAATCTACAATTTTTCTCTGGTCCGCAGGAACAGTAATTGTGGTCTCTGCAGAGAGTCCTGTCGTCTTATTTCTAGCTTGTATTTTAACACCAACTTCCGCCTGGATCAGGTACGCATCACCACTGGGTTTAATCGCCACAGGAACTCCGGCAATGCGCAGTTCAGGGTTGGCTCCCCCATTGACGATGTTGATGATCAACGAGGCCACACGTGGAAGTCTTTGCAGAGTTCCCGTGAAAGAGTAAGCCTCATAAGTCGGAGTGATTGTTGTTACCAAATCTGTATAACCTTCCTTAACCAGGCGCAGGCTGTAAGGAGTGTTGGCTTTGACGGTTTTGCGAACCGGAGTGAATTCTCCGGTATCTACGCCATCGATCACCACACGTGCGCCGCCCGGATTGGAGTAAATGGTCACAGTGTATTCCGGTGACGTTGCGGCCAGTTCTGTCTGTTGCACACCGTGAGCTGACGCTGGATTTTTTCCGGCCGGGCTTGGTGTCAGACCTGCGGTAGCGGCTGTTTTTGGCGCAGATTTTTTGGCGAAGAAGTTGGTGTAGCCCCACCACAGACCAACAACGACCAACAGGGCCCCGACAGCTTTCATGGCAAGACCGGTGATGTCCTCCATAGAGGAACCAGCCTGATGCTTCGAAATGGAGGTTCGGGTCCCCATCTGCGATAGGCTTGAAGGGGTGCGTGTCATTGCATTAGGCCCGGACGTGAAAGTGCCGGTCGCCTGAGTGCGTGTGTGAGTAATATTGGTATCTGTGGCGTTGACTCCGGGCACCTTCGGCATCGAAGGCTTTGGCGGAGTTTTCAGATTGTCCAGATTCACACGGATATCTGTGGAAGTGTCCAGATCCAGCTTTTCTTCACCATCCGGTGCCTCGGTCGGAACCTGGGCGGGACGGGAAGGCGAGCGCATGTCCGTTTGTGTGACAATCGTTTTATCCTCTGACGTGGGTTGGGCCTGAAGTTTCGCAAACTCCACGAGCTTGCGACGCTGTTCCAGGAACGCGGCAGAGAAGGCGTTTTTCATGAATACACTGAAGTCATGCGGAGAGAACTCCGGATACTGGGTGTTCAGGAAACGATTCAGATCACGGTGCAGAGCCGCCGCGGTCTGATAGCGAAGACTTCTGTCTTTGGCCAGCGCCTTGTTGACGATTCTTTCCAGTTCCGGTGGAACGGAAGGATTGATTTTGCGAATCGAAGGGACTTGGCACTCGCGAATCTTGCGCAGGATGGCCGCTTCACTGTTAGAAGTGAACAGGCGGTCATTGGCGAGAAGTTCCCACAGCACAATACCCATTGAGAAAATGTCCGTGCGCGGGTCGATCGCCTGACCGTCGGCTTGTTCCGGACTCATGTAGCCGTACTTCCCTTTGAGGGTCCCGGCTTTGGTGGCTTCCATCTGGGTTTCAGCTTTGGCGATACCGAAGTCGATGATTTTGACTTCACCCTCGAAGCTCACCATGATGTTCTGAGGACTCATGTCACGGTGAACGATGTTCAAAGGTTTTCCTGTTGTCCCATCCAGACAGCGGTGGGCGTGGTCAAGACCTGCAGCCACCTCTTTAATCATGTAAACGATTTGTTCGATGGTGAACTGAGTGCTGGTTTTTTTAAGTTCATTCAGAATCTGGCGAAGGTTTCGGCCTTCGACGTATTCCATAACCAGGAAGAACTGTGCCTTCTCGACACCGAAATCATAAATTGAGACAACGTTCCCGTGATTCAGATTCACGGCGATCTTTGCCTCTTCTTTAAACATCTCAATAAAGTCCTGGTGGTCAGAGTACTGGGGCAGAATGCGTTTGATAGCGACAAACTTATTGACGCCCACGGCGCCTGTGGATTTCGACAGATACACTTCGGCCATCCCACCGGCGGCGAGTCTCTCTAGAAGAATGTATTTACCGAACTGTTCCACAGCTTGAGACATGAATTCATGTTCCCCTTTGAGAGGACTATCGGTAAAATAAAAGTAATCCTTAAGGAGTTTCAAAGATGAAATGGATAGGACTGACCGGAGGTATAGCTTGCGGTAAAAGTACGGTGAGCAGAATGCTTCGCAGTCACAATATTCCGGTCGTGGACGCGGATGAGATTGCCAAAGACGTTGTGAAACCTGGATCTTCTGGACTTAAGTCTGTTCTGCAAGAGTTTGGATCCGAATTTCAGACTGCAGAAGGGGGCTTGGATCGGCGCAAGTTAGGGCAGCGTGTCTTCGGTGACCCTGAGCAGTTGCACAAGCTGGAAGCCATCTTGCACCCGCTGATTCGTGAAGAAACCCGTCGCCGTCGCCGCCTGCACGAGGACATGGGCGCGGCTCTGGCTATTTATGATATCCCCTTGCTTTTTGAGACCAAAGCCAAAGATCAGTTCGATGCAGTCATCGTGGTGTCTTGCACACGAGAGCAACAAAAAGAGCGTCTGCGCCGCCAGGGGTGGACGGAAGATGAAATCGATATGCGTATCGCCTCGCAGATCTCATTGCAGTCCAAAGAGCAGCAGGCGGACTTTGTCCTTTATAACAACCGGGATGAACAGCATTTGATTCGAGAGGTGGACCGTCTTTTAAAGTGGCTCGACGGTCTTAAGAATTAGAACTGAAAATTATATCCGAACTGCGCATATAGATCAGGGCCGGTCACTGAAAAACCGGTTCCGAATTCTCCGGTGAAAGTCTCGCCAGCACCGACGCTGGCGTGAACACGCCAGCGGCGAATTTCGATGAATCCCGTGATGCCATCGGCTGTGTCCAGATAGGCGTGGCCTCCCAAGCGCGCGTAGGGAACAAAGCGATCCTCCGGAGCAAAATACCAGCGGTGACCAACGCCGGCGCCGAGGAACTGCTCGTTATTGACAGAAACCTCATAGTCCCAGACCGGGAGAGGATCCCGCTTGATGGAACTCAGCCTTACGACCAGATAGGGGCCTTGAAGCCATTCGTCGCGCTCAAGATAGTTTCCACTTTGATAGCCCAATGAAAGATTCAGCAGATATTCTTTTCGGGGAGGGAAGTCCGACGCCTTCAGGGTACCGAGATATTCGTCGTCTTCTCCCGTCAATGGAGATGTTTCTAAAGTAGTCGTGGTTGTGGGTGCAGCATGAAGCTGGATTGAACTCACGACCAAGGTCAAAAAAAGCAGGCAGGTAAAAACTCGCATAAGACAAAGTATAAATTATGTCTACAATCAATGGTAAGAATTTTGGAGGCAAAAATATGTCTAAAAGAGGATTCCTGCTCCTCGCGGGCCTGTCTGCGATGATTTCCGGCACAAATGCACAGGCTGAAAGTATCAGCACGACCATTCACCATCACTATCAGGCTCCTCGCGCTCTGGGAATGGGCGATGCCTTTGTTGCCGTTGCCAACGATTATTCGGCTATCTTTTATAATCCCGCAGGTCTGGCTCGCCGCGAAGACGGTCAGATCAACTTGTCTTTGAGTGCCGCGGGAACGCCTAAAGCCATGGACTTCTATAATGAATTTTCAGATATCGACAAGAGCAACCAGACTGAACAGCAGAAAACACAAGCCTATCTGGAGCTGATTGAAAAGAATTACGGCGAAGTCTATTCTTTGCGTTTGTCACCGATGGAAGGCTTCTGGGTTCGTCCCAATTGGGGTATTGCACTGATTCCGGCTGATATCTCGATTGAAATGGCGATGCACCAACTGGTGGGCCCAGCGGTGAATACGACGGTTTATGCCGACACGACTTTGGGTCTTGCTTATGCGGATGATATGAAGGGCGTTGAAAACGGTCGCCTGTCCTGGGGTGTGACGGGGAAATTTGTGAATCGCGGATTTTACAGCAAACCTATCAGTGCCACGGACTTTGCTGAAGGCAGTGAGATCCTGAAAAAAGAGGACATGCTGGAAGGTTATACAATTGATGCCGATATAGGCTTGTTGTGGACGCCGGAACTGCCGGATCAAGGATTCTGGTCGGTGTTGCGATTGGCACGTCCCACTTTCGGTATGGTTGTCAGAAACATTGCTGAAACCGGTTTTGGGTCTTCCTTGAAACTGTTAAACAAGGAAGCAACGAACGGTACGCCAGAAAAACTTTATCGTGTTGTTGATCTGGGGACGCGCTGGGAATATCCATCTGCGTGGATCTTCGGTGGTCGCGGTGTGCTTGATGTCAGAGATCTGGGCCATCCGGATTTCAACTGGAGAAAAGGCGTTCACATCGGCTTTGAGTTCGACTGGACAGTGACATCCTGGTGGAAAGGTCACTACCGAGTGGGCTTGAAAGAGTCGTTCTGGACGGCAGGTCTGTCAGCGGAACTGGGCATCTTCAATCTGGATCTGGTCAGTTATGCTAACGATGTAGGAACTAAAAACACGCCTATCGAAAGCCGTGTCTACGCCACACGCCTAAACCTAGACTTCTAAGAGGTACCAGCTCACTTTTGCAGAAGCAGTGAGTTATTTGCCCGAAATACGGATTATGAAAAAAGCAAAACGGCCCCTATGTGGGCCGTTTCCTTTTGTAATGCAAGGCTTCTGCAAAAGTGAGCAGGTACATTTACCTTTTATGGCGTGGGTTGCCACTGTTCTAGCAGGGCCTTGCCGATGGCTGCGACGTCCGCTGTGGCGATGTTAATTCCTGCTGTCGTGGCAGCTTCATTGATATCTGAGCAAATGGAACTGTTGGCGACACTTGTGCCACCGCAAGTTGCGCTATAGACCGCCTGGATAGAATCGCCGATAGCTTCCACCGCTTCAACTGCTGCAGTACTATTTGGATCTTGTAGAATATCGGCAATTGTATCTTCAATAGCCGATTGGCAGGAGTTTAGATCTGCGCCACAGGAACCAAGGCCTAGTTTGCTGGCCGCATCAGCCAGAGCTGTGGAGCTTTTGGCTAAAGCGCCAATCAACGCCAGACCTTTTTGGCCGGAACGATTGCAGTCCAAAGCCGTCTGGTTCGCCAGAGTCGGGTTGTTGAAGTTCAGCACCGTCAGCATGGAAGTCGCGCCAGCGCCTTGATCCGTCATGGCATCCAGAGCCTTTGAAAGATTCTCTGCGCTGGTAACTTCAGCTGAAATAAAGCCGGCGGCACAGCGAAGTGTGTAGGCTTGCGGAGATGTCAGACCTGCGATTTTACTAACACAAGCACTGGCAGAAGCCTCATCACGTGCCTTGTCCATGCAGAACTGGGCCTCCGCAATCATGTCCTTTTCAGTCTGTTCAGCCTCACATCCCGTGAGAAGTGCTGCACCCAATCCTAGAATCAATGTTGCCATTTTCTTCGAAAACATCCTGGAACTCCTTATAACGGTCCTAAGTATAGTGAACTTATCGGCACTATCCGAAGGTCCTTAACTCATAAATTTAGAACTCCTAATTTCGTAATCATCACGAAATGGCGGGACCTAGGAATGTATTTTTGTGAAACGTCTCAATGTGAGGCCCCATTCTGCCGATATATCCATTGATTTATCTCAACCAATTTAAGCGAGGTATCTATGAAAAGGATTTTATGGATAACGCTGATTCAAACTCTCCTGTTGATGGCGTTCACCCCGGATGGGAACGCGCGTGAGCGCCGCAGTTTTTACAGTGGGGTTCGTTGCCAGGGGATGGGCGGTGCCTGTCTTGCTGTGACGAATGATGAAACCGCATTGTTAGTCAACCCAGCGGCATTGGGCAAGCTTCGTGACTTCTATGGAACGATCTTGGATCCAGAGCTTGAGTTCGGCTATCAGACGCAAGGTTTCTATGGCGAAAAAGCGTTTTCAAATCCTTATGCACTAGAGGACATAAAAGCGGCACTGGATGCCAAAAGAGGCGCCTACTATCACGCCAAGGCTCAGGTGTTTCCATCCTTTGTCGGAAGAAACTTCGGCATCGGCTTGTATGGAAATTATATTCTGGATGCTGAGATGGCGCAGGATGGATCGACGATTGATACCTACTATAGAAACGATCTGGCCTTTGTTTTGGGCTTTAACTTCCGCTTGTTTGATGGGCGTGTGAAGTTGGGTTTTAACACCAAACTGATCAGTCGTGTGGAAGTGGACAATCCCACTTTGTCGGCGGCGGGTCCGTTGGACTATGAATCCATCGGCACGGAAGGCGTGGGCCTTTCTACCGATGTGGGATTGATTCTGGCAGCACCTTGGACGTATATTCCAACCATCTCCGCGGTGGTGCGTGACGTGGGTGGTACCAGCTTCGATCAGTCTCATGGTGTCCGAATGAGCACAACAGACCGTCCCAATTTGGTCAAACAGGACGTTGATGTCGCAGCTGCAATCTTTCCGATTCATTCTAGATATGTGAGATCGGCATGGACAGTGGAATACCGTGGCTTATTAACATCAGCAGATGAAGAGGATAAGGCCAAGTTGATTCACGGCGGTCTCGAATTGAACTTCGGAGATGTGCTTTTCTTAAGAGGCGGATATAATCAGAGGTATTGGACAGCGGGCATGGAACTCGCCTCAGAAAAGTTTCAGTGGCAGTTCGCCACTTACGGCGAAGAGATCGGCACCTCGGATTCACCTCGTGAAGACAGACGTTACACTTTCAAGTTTGCATACCGCTTTTAAGGATGAAGCATGACAGGTTTTAAAAGGACTTTGATATTACTTCTATCTTTGACTCTGACCACCTCCTGTGGTCAGCCCAACCTTCTGACGGATGTCTCTGAAACAGACTCTGATGAGGCTCTCTTCTTTGAAGCCAAAAAGAAGATTGATGCGCTGGAATGGGACACGGCTATTGATATCATCGAAAATCAGATGAGCGATGGCTATGCGGCCCAAGTGGACGTTCAGGAGGCTCTTGCTGGAGCCTACGCGGGAAAATGCGGATTCACCTTTGTAGACATTATCAACGGTTTGAAGAACAGTCCCTCGAGCAGTATTTTTCCGTTCTTTATGAGTATTTTTGCCGGCAATGCTCTGGACACCAGCGCCTGTGATCAGTCGATCAATATTATCACCTCGTTTGGATCGGTTCTGGAAAGAACCAATGATCAGAATTTGTTCCTGACGATTCTGGGGATTGCACGAATTGGCACGACCCTTGGAGCAAAGCTGGATCCCACTCAAGATGGCGTGGCGGACGGAGTTTATAAAACAGACTATAACATCTGCCATAACTACAGTGGTGGTGCGGGGTCGGCAGCAACAGACGGATGGCCTCAGGGTGATCCGATACAAAATTTTTTAAATATTCCGCTGCCCGTGGCGTCTCCGGCGCGCGCAATTACTGATACAGAAGCAAAGAAGATTGCCTCGGGGATTGGGATTATTTTTGAAAACATGTCGGCTCTCGCAGCGGTTTTAAGCGGCGGCAACTCAACCTTGACGGCGCTGCAGGATGCCCTTACCCAGTGTGAAGTGGTGGCCGGAGCTGGCAATTGCACGGCGACGAATGTCGCAGCGGTGACTCCAGAGCTACTCTATACAATTCGGGTGTTAATGGATTCTTCAGCCATGGGCTTTGGGACTTGCACTCCGGGAGTGATGCCGGATGACGTGGGTGATGATTTGAACAACCCAGCTTACTGCTGCATTAGATTGAAACCGCCGGTGCTATGATGAAAATTGTTGCTGCGATTTTTATTTTAATAGTGTCTTCCCAGGTCTCCGCGCAGGAGATCAACCAAAGCTATCGCTCCATACGGTCATTGGGAATGGGTGGGGCGGCTTTGACGACGACCCGAGGTGCTGAGGCTTTGTTTGTAAATCCCGCAGCGATGGATCGAATTGAAGGTTTGGATATACACCTGCTTGGCGTGAATGTCGGTGGCCGGATGTTATCCACCGAGGACCTTGATGCGATTTCTAACTTGGATGAAAATGATCCTTCCACTTACAATAATCTTTTCGGACGTCGTATCTATGCCAATGCCACCGGCAGTGCGGCGGTGGCGTTGCCGTTCCTCGGATTTGGATACTACACAGACTATAATGTGTCCCTGGAACTGCACAATCCTGGGTATCCTTCCTTTACGACTTATTTCCGTAATGACGAAGCCTATGTGATTGGTGGCGCTTATCCCTTGGGGCCGAAGACCTCGTTGGGATTGGCACTTAAGAGAATCAATCGCTGGGGTGGGGATGTGCAGGAACTGGGGCTTTCCACGGTGGCCAATGCGGGAGATTTGCAAAGCGTGATGGATGAGTTCCAGAATAAGGGAACAGGTTACGGTGTTGACTTTGGATTGATGACGGTTGCGGACACACCTTTAAATCCGACTCTCACGGTGGTGTGGAAGGATATCGGGGACACGGCCTTCACAAAAACAGCGGGGAACGATGCGCCCTCGCATATTCCGCAGAATCTTGGAGCAGGTGTTTCGTTGGGCGTGGATTTGCCGGGCCTTGACTGGGTGATTGCCTTGGAAGGCCAGCATCTTTTGGATCCCGATATTCAGATTGGAAAGAAGCTGCACTTGGGGACCGAGATTTCTTTGCCATTCCTGGATCTGCGCGCGGGTGTGAATCAGGGTTATGTGTCCTATGGTGTGGGAATGGACTTCTTCATTTTCCGCATTGATGCTGCAAGTTACACAGAGGAGCTGGGTGTCTATCCCGGTCAGAGTGCCGACAATCGCATTATGGTGGGCCTCAGCATTGATTTAAGCTTTGATGCTAACTTCAAATTCACGGATAATAACGGCAAGAAAAGAAAACTGAAACAACGCCGGTAATCCAAAAATGCTGAAAGTTATTTCCATCGAAAGCAGATCTCAGATTTCCGAGATCTTCGCCAACTACAATCCGAAAGAACAGTCCTGGCTGGTTTCGGATCTTCGCACTAAATTTGAACTTCAGCAGAAAATTCTGGGCCGTGACGGCCAATATGTCGACGAATCCGTTTTGCGTGCCAGTGACCTGTGGAAGATGTTGTTGAAGCGTCTGGATCCGGGGTTGCGTCTGGTCAGTGATCCTTTTGCCAGATCTCTTCTGCGCACCATCATGGATGAACACGCCGAAGTGCTCGGGGTAAACTCTTCTGCGGAAGACACCGTGTTTAGTTATATCGACCAGATGGCGGCGGTGATCTTTCACCCGGAAGGAACTCAGCGCCTGACAGAATGGTTTGAAAGCCATCCCGAGGCGATGAACCGCTGGAAGGAATGGTATTTGCGTGCGCGTTTCTGCGCCCTGAAACTTCTGCAGGACCAACGTGTGATCACTGCGGATTGGATCACCGCATACCTGCAAAACTTCAACGAACTTGAAAGAGTCTGGAACATCCCCTTGATTGTGGATCTGAGCGGGGAGATCACACGGGTTGAGGCCGAGCTACTGCACGTACTTTCCCGGTCTGTCGATGTGGTGATATTGGAGCCCAACCCTGAATGGCGCAAAGACTTCCACTTCCTGCTGAAACCCTATGATGACTTGCGCGCTCAGAGCGCCAAGACGGAAAAGCTGCCCAAACCCGCCGAAGTGACAAAGAAAGTCGAGGTTCTGCGTTTCTCTGGAATGCTGGCGGAAATCAAAAACAGTGTGGGCACAGTTCGCCGCTGGGTGGAACAGGGAATTGCGCCCGATAATATCGCCATCATAGCACCGGATATTGAAACTTACTGGCCGGTGCTTCAGGCCTATCTGGCAGAAGAGGGAATTCCCGTTCAGAAGGACATCACCCACAAAGCGCAAAGTCTTCCTTCTGTCACGCGCTGGCTGGCGCTTTTGCGTTCCAAAAGCGGTCGTCTTTCCAGTTCGGATCTGGAGATTTCATTCTTTGAAAAAGAAGAGGCCCAGCAACTGCGCTATGAAGAATTCCGGGCCTTGTTTAAAAGCCTTTACGTCAATGAGGACCTGGCCCGGAATGAAATTGTGCATAAAGTATTCTTTGAGCAGATGGACCTGACCGGGTTTCTTAAACGCGACGAGTTTGTGGCCAAGGCGTTGATGTCCTGGAGCGCGGATGAAACAGACATCGTCCAGGTCATTCTGCGTGAGCTTCTTCAGAATGCCGTGAGTTCGACCTCCTTGACGTGGAAAGAATGGTTAAGCTATCTGGAAAGCATCGTCGCTGCGAAAGAGTACACTTTGGAAAAAGGGGAGCCTCGCGGTGTGATGGTCACAAAGCTGATGTCGGCACACAGTGAAAAAGCGCGACGACGTATCTTCCTGGGCCTGACGGATGAGTCTTTGAAAGGTCGAAATAAAACCCAGTTGTCAGGCCAGGATTACTTTGAGTTGGCCAAGGACATTGGCTTCTATCTGGACAATCCGGATCAAAGTGATTTGGAGTTTGAGCTGCGATTATTGGCTCAGGCTGATAGTGATGAGGACCTGTACTGCTTTGGAGCAACGGACTTAAGTGGCTCTCTGTGTTCGCCAGCGACATTCTGGATGAGCCTGCAGGGAGAGCATGAGAAGCTGACGATTCCTCTGGAAACCCGCTGGGACGAGTTGCAACATTCGCAGCAGCGAGGGGATCGTCCTTTGTTGGCAGGCCGCAAGCAGCAAGTGGAAGAGCGTATTTTACAGGATTTGGGTAAATCCCCTTCGGCCCCTATCCAGGGAGCAGAGCTTCCACGAATTTCGGCTTCGTCTATTGAAAGTTTCCTGGAGTGTCCGTTTATTTTTGCCGCCCAAAGATACTTCAAACTGAAGGATTTGCCGGATATTGATTTGGATGTGGATCATCGCACCCGGGGGCAGTTGGCCCATGCGATCTTTGAACAGCTGACGATTGAACCCATGCGTTTTGATTGGACCGTGTCGGAGCTGGAAGAGCTTCTGGAAAAGGTCCGAACCGAAAAGAAACTGATTTTTGCAGATGATCGCCTTTGGATCCCTTTGAAGAAACGTCATGTCCAGCTGGGTTTGCGTTTCCTGGATTTTGAAAAGCGTTGGCGCGAGGAATTTAAAAAGACCCGAACCATCGGACGGGAAAAACGCTTCGAGTTCTATCTTGATCCAAATACAGAGGAAATCCATCGCGAAGCCAAAGACAACTGCTTCCGTATCTCCGGTCAGATCGATCGGGTGGATTCGGATGGTGAAGGCCACCTGGTGGTGGTGGATTATAAGAGCTCCTCGGGCGGAATTTCTGCCCATGCCTCGTGGCTGAAGAATCACGAACTGCAACTGCTCTTTTATATGTGGGTTCTGGAAAAAGGCCTCATGCAAGACGTGCAGGGTGAAGTTATCGGTTTGTTCTACTATGTGTTCAGAAACTTTGAGCGCAAGGGCTTTAAGGTCGAGGACTTGGCGGGAACTCTATATCCGGCCTCCAAGCGCAAGGATAAAAATGCCACCTATGAAGCCAAGGAGCGCTATCTGACCGAATTCAGTCAAATCCTGATGATGACACTGGATCGGATCAAAAATGGCGAGTGTGACGCTCGTCCTGCGGATTATAAAACTTGTACAACCTGTGAGTGGAGGCGCCAATGTCGGGCACCACATCTGAATTAAAAAACATCATCCTGCGAGCCGGTGCCGGTGCGGGGAAGACCACCACTTTGACTCAGACCTTTCTGAAGTTTGCCAGCGACTTTCAGTCTCAGCACGGAAAGTTTCCCCGTATTGTGGTGACGACGTTCACCCGTAAAGCCACCCAGGAACTGAAAGAGCGTCTTTTAGGGAAAGCACTGGAGGAAAAGCGGGATGATCTTTTCCAGTTTGTCAGTTCCAAGTCTCAGGTGCAGATTTCCACCATTCACGGTGTGTTGAGCCTGTTTCTGTCCCGCTATGGTTCAGCAATCGGTCTGACCCCGGACTACAAGATCATGAGTGATTCGGAAATCCGCAAGGGCGCGCGCAAGATCATGCGCAAATATCTTCTGGAGAATCCGCAGTTGCAGGAGCTTTTGGAAGAATACGACTTCCAGACTTTAGAGGGCGCACTGCTGAAGTATTTCTCTGAGCATGTGATCTTTCCGGGGATGACATTTATTTCCCGCGGTGAACTGGAAGCTGAGACCGTCAAAGTTGTCCAGCAGATTGCCAGTCAGTTGCGCCGTGTATGTCTGGAAATTTCCCAGGAGACCTCGAATGACAAGTGGATCGAGTATGCCGGTGCGATGACCTGTTTTTCCTGGAATGTGAATAATTCGGAGTGGGCCCAGTTCTTTGAGCGTTTGGAAAGCTTCTGGGAACACACCAGCAAGCCGGTCTTTCGCAAAGCTTCAGCGCCATTCAGTTTAAGTCTGAACGAAGAGCTGGAAGAAGTGCGCGACCGCATTGATGTCCTTTTGAAGGAGCCGCGCTATCGCCCCGAATATTGGGATCGCCATCAGCGCAACTGCGGTCTGTTTGAAGAGCTGGCAAAGAACTTCAGCCGTGATTTTATGCAGACTAAAATTGAAAATGGTCTGTTGTCGATGAGCGATCTTGAAGCGCTGGCCTATAAAATCATCATGGAGCAACCGGAGGCTGCGGTGAAGTTTTCCCAGGAATGGGACTTCTGGATGGTCGACGAATACCAGGATACCAGTCCGGTGCAGGTGGAGCTGTTGCGCCACTTGGTGGGTGAAAGACCGGTCTTCATTGTCGGAGACCCTCAGCAAAGTATTTATCTGTTCCGCGGGGCTCGTTCCGAAGTCTTCAAGGAAAAAGTGGACGAGATTGCGGCTCAGAATGGTGATGTGCAAGTGAAGCTGGTGAACTACCGCTCATCACCGGAGGTTCTGGAGTTCTTCAACCATTATTTCACACGTCTTAGTCCGCAGTTTGCGGCAATGACTCCGGATGAAAGAAAAGAAAAAAAAGGCCCGGCCATTCCTGTTGTTCAGGTTCTTCTGACAGAAACCGGCGACGAACACGAGACTTCGGCCGAAGTGCTGGCAACAGTTTCCCGTATTCAGGAGCTTTTGCAGCAGGGGGTCAGTCCAGAGCAGATTTGTGTTCTGGGGCGTACTCACAAGACGTTGGAGGACATTGCCAAGGTCGCACAGGAATACGGAGTTCCGTTACAGCTTCATAGCGGCAGCGGGTTCTATGAGCGCCGAGAGGTTCTGGATGCCCTGGCAATCCTGAAGTTTTTGGTCAATCCCCATGACAACGCCAATTTCGTGGCTCTTTTAAGATCCCCGTGGCTGGCTTTGCCGGACTCTGAAATTGTGACCTACTGTCATTCTTTCCGTCACTCCTTCTGGAAGGAAGCACAGAAGCACATGGACAGTCGGGACGAGCAGCATCCGTTGCGCGTTTTGAAGACACTACTGGGGCAGGCCGAATCCAAAGGCCTTTCGTTCACTTTAAAAAAAGCTTTGATTGATCTGGGGCTGTTTGATTACTCGGCCCGCATTGATTCCACGGGCCGGCGTGAAGCCAATCTGTGGAAGGTGGTGGCGTTACTTTCGCAGGAAGAGCGACGCCCGGGCTTTAACTATCTGGATTTCCTGGATGCGAGTTTGGAAACTTTGTCTACGGATGAAGGCGGTGAGGATGCGGATGCCACGCCGGTGATTGAGCCCAAACGTGTGAACTTCATGACGGTCCATGCCTCCAAAGGTTTGCAGTTTGATCAGGTGATCTTACCGGGAATGGGCAGTGACCCCCGCGCCAGTCATGCGCCTGTTTTAAGTATCCACGAAAAAACCGGGTTGTGGTCTTTGAAGATTCGCAACGAAGAAACACAAGCCATGGCTGGCAGTGTTCTGGCCGATCAGATTGTGGAAGAACTGCGCCGCCGGGAAACGGAAGAGTTCAACCGCGTGCTTTACGTGGCGTTGACACGGGCTAAGTCCGGCGTGACATTGTTGTGGGATAAGAAGATCGGCAAAAAGTCCTGGGCAGCCCAGTGTCCGCTGAACTTGGAAGAGGGTTTGCATGAGGAAAAAGATTTTTCTTATGTTGTCCGCGCCGAGAACTTGCAACCTGTTCGAATGATGGAGCAGGACCTGGCTGAAAAGGACGTTCGTGCTCCATGGTCTGGGGCGGAAGTTTCGGAGAAGCGTAAGTATATTTCTGTAACAGAATTAGTAACGCCGGAAGGTGTGCAGGGGGAGGGATACACCCCCAAGGCGACCCAGCTTGGAAAAGGTCTGGCTCGAGCCCAGCAAGGGACCAATGCCCATCGTCTGTTTGAAGCCTTGAAGTTCAGTCCTTTTGAGGAGCTTTTAAAGATTTCGGACGAGGATCTGCGCAAACCGTTGCAGTTCTTGGCCCAGACCTCGGAGCTTCCATTGCTCAAGATTATCGAGAATGGCTTTGTAGAGTGGGGGTTTGCCCTGAAATACAAAGAAGCTTTGATGCAGGGACAGATCGATCTTTGGGGTATTGTGGACGGAACTTTGTGGATGGTGGATTACAAGACCGGGTCGCAGAGGTATTCGGATATGGCCTTCCGTCAGTTGGAAGCCTATACCTGGGCTCTGCACCGCATGAACTATCTGCAAGGGGTTTCGCAAATTAAGCTGGCTGTGGTTTATCCGATGGACGAGGTCGTGAAGATCGAAACGGTGACTGATCCCGTGGAATTGAACAAACAGCTAGAGAGAAGCATCGACAACTATTTCCTTGTATAGAAATTCAGGGTTCCATATCATTTTGTTATGAAAACAAAACCATGGTCCCTGATCATTCTTGCACTTCTTCATATACTTGCCCCTGTTGGAAATCTTGTTTTGAATGCCCTGCGCTCCGGAAGAACTCTGGGACAGCAGTGGACGTATTGGTTTGATGTTCTGCCAAAACCATTGCTTTTGATTTATCTTGTAATCCCGGTTCTGGCGGGAATCTTTATATATGTGTGTAAGCGCTGGAGCTACTGGGCTTATCTGGGATGCCTGTTGATCGTTCTGGCTTCAAATGTCTATAGCTACATGACGAATATGAATCTGAGCACATTGCTGTTGTTGATTTTGGTTGTAGTGGTGGATCTGTTGGTCGTTGCGTATTTCGTGGTTCCATCTGTGCAGAAGGTATACTTTGATCCACGCACTCGCTGGTGGGAAGCCGCTCCACGCTATCACTTTAATCATATGGGAATGGTGAATGGCGAAAAGGCCTTCGTGAAAAGTATCTCTCTAGGGGGATTGTTGCTGTCATCAGCACCGGCGATGAGTGAAAATGAGGACGTCACAGTAAGTTGGGACTTCCAAGGGCAGCATGTTGAAGTTAAAGGGAAAGTTGTATACAAGCTTCAGCACGGCGAGATTCCGCAATACGGAGTCCGCTTCGAACACGGCGGCGACAGTGACCGTCAGATTAAAGAACTGATCGCAAGGCTTCACAATGAAGGATTGATTGTCACAGAAAGACTGCCGGGACCGGAGGATGGCTTCGGAGTTTGGTTGAAAAAACTTGTGACACGCGGGGAAGGTTTGTTCCCCAAAATGAGAGCATAAAAAAAGGGAGGCCGAGAGCCTCCCTTGCCTTTTCAGATTCTGATTATCGGGTGTACTGGCAGCTTGCGGCAGCTTTTTTGCCGAGACCGAAGGCCACGCCCTCAAATTCTTTTCTTAGCAAAGTCAGTTTGCTTCCGTCCTGGGAAAGTTTCATGGAAATGGTGCTTTCCTCACGCGTGGCCGGAACACCCACGAAAGAGCTGGTTCCTTTGAATTGGAAGGAAAGAACCCCTTTTTCCAGGGTGACCTGTTCATACCCCTTGGTACTGCTCAACGCTTCGCCATGGGAATAGGATACTTTACGTTTTGGACCATTCACTTCGCCTGAATAGATCATGTATCCGTCCCGGTTGAAAGAAGCTTCATTGCCATTAACCTCGATGGTGAAAGAATCATAGCAGAAGGTGTCGCCTTCAACTTGAGAACTGGTCAGACGATAGGTGCCCGCAAACTGATCTGCGGAAGCCAGAGCCGAGGAAGCGGACAAGAGAAGCATGCCAAAGATTACCTGTTTCATTTTAAACTCCAATTGTATTGTTCACTATTTATTTAAATAAAAAAGCCCGGGCTCTGAGAGAGAGAAGAGCCCGGGCCGGAGAGTCTTATTATTGTCTGTTCAGCTCTGGGTTCGTCATCAAGCTTAGCTTGTTGAGGAACTCAAGGTTCTTCATGATGATTCCGTAGGAAACTTCAAGGTTGGAACCATTCACCAATTGACCGACCACGCCGCCCAATTGTTCCAGAACTTCAAAACCTTTGTTTTTGCTCAAAGCCGCACCTGTTTTTTCCAGGCCGGACTTCACAGCCGTGAAGTTCAGAGAGAACAATGGCAGAACTTCCTCGATCTGGGACGCTTGATCAGCAAGTTGCTGAGCTGCTTCCTGAGCACCTTTCTGCTCTGTCAGAAGAGCGATGGATACAGAGATGATTTGTTTATTCAGCTCTTCCATCATTGCAACCTGACCTTCAACAGAAAGCTGTGGATTTGCTTTTACAAGCTCCGCAGAAACCAGTTTTCCGTCTTTGTTCAGCTCATTCAATTTCGCAGTCAACGCGTCTTTCGCCGCCTTAACCTGTTCAGCCATCTTACCTTGAGTCAGAAGATCCTGAGTTTGCAAAGCAACCATCTTCTCGATCATTGGCACGATAACATCTGAAGCCTGAAGAACGTTGTTCTTTTCCGCCGCAACCTGCAACAAAGTGCCGGATGCCAAAGCGTTGTCCACTGCCCAGTAAGTCAGACGTGTTTTGCTGTCCGCAGAAACACCCAACTGGCTCAGGGTAATACGGTCTGTCGGAGCCGCACCTACAGAAGTACCTACCTTGAACAGGTTCGCAAAGTTGTCTTTGTCTCTCAGCGTAGAAGCTTCAAGATTCAAGACAGAGAAGATACCTGCGTAAGCTCTCATTGCTGGGGTGACAGTCGCTTTCAAACCTTCTGCCGGGCTCAGGATCGCGTGAGCATTCGTGAACGAAGGTTGCAACTGATCCAGAAGCATACCTGTGATTGTGTTCACATAGATGCTGCTTTCTGGAGACATGCCCAGGATGTACTTCTCGAAATCCAGGAAAGAGAACTGGATGCTGTTCGCATAGTACTTGTATTCTGGGTAACCTTTCATAGTCAGGAAGTTCATCGCCATCAATTTGTCGTATTCGATACCCACGGTATCCAGACGATCTTCGGCCATGGCCATGTCCTGCAAAGCACGTTTTTCAACGATTTCGATATCTGTGATTACTTTGCCAGTTTCTTCACCTTTTTCATTTGTCTCCTTGTACTGGTATGGAATCGCTTCGAAGCGGTCCTCGCTCAAGAACGGAGAGTTTGCATCCGGAGTCTTCAACAACTGATTGAAGAAGATGTACGCTTTCAATGTCGCCTGCATGTAGTCCTGACGCTCTTCCTGGGAGCCGATGCCCAGAACCAGCTTGTAGAACAACTCGTCCATAAACTGACGCATCAAGAACATGGTGTGCATGGATCTGCCCGTAGCAGCTGCAGAAGAACCCAGATAGAAGTTGTTACGACCCCAAGAGTGGTAGTTCGTGACGTATCCATCGTCGTAGTCTTTGATCAGGTTTTCCACGATTTCAGTCGCAGAAGTACCAGAGTCAAAGCGTTGGCAAGTTGGTTCAAGCTGTACGTGGATGTCCGTGCAGTATTTGTAAGGCTTCAAGTACTTGGAAACAGCGTTCGTAGTCACATTATTCCAGGACTTCATAGCATTCTTGATCTGGTCAACGTGTACGTATTTACCAGCCTGAGAGCTTTCCAACAAACCTGTGTGGGAAGCGCGCAAAGCGTGGATGTCGTATTTACCGATACCATCCCAGCTGAAGGAACCTGGAGCGTAGTAGTCCATAATAGAGGAGTAGTTACGCTTGGACTCAGAGCCGTCCATATTATTGAAGTTCGCTTTATCGAAGGAACCGATGAAGTTGTGAGTCAGACCTTGAGAGTGACCCATTTCATGGGCCAAGTCGAAGTACAACATCTCACGAAGAGCATCTTTGTAAGAGCTTTGAGCGTATTTACGGCCCAAGGATTCACGAGCAGTCAGCATACAGCCCGGAGAGTTCTTGAAATGAGAGCTCAGCTTCGTGCGGATGTCCCCACGACGAGTCATCGCTTCCAACTGGGTTCTGTCGCGCTGATTCAGCTTGGCACCTTTGGAAGCAAGCATTTCTTTGGCAACCAGGCCTTCAAGTTCAGCCACATCCATGGATTTGTTTTCATTCAACTTGCGAAGAACGCGATCCAACCAGCCGCTTTCCATATTTGGCGAAGCATATTTGAAGGCGGATTCGCCACCCAGCGACTTACGCAACTGAGCCGCAGCTTTAACATTTGATGTTACTGCAGAAATGTTTTTAGTCTGCACCTTAGTGCCAACTTCTTTTTTGTGAGCCAGAGCTAGTTTGGCAATTTTCTTTGCAAACTGAGTTGCTGTCTGAACTTTTTCTTCAGTCGTGCCACCAGCTTTTGCGCCCGCGGCTGCCTGCTTTTCAGCCGCTGCTTCGGCCTCTTGCTGTTGAGTCAGCTGTTTCAAAGCCGCCTGACGGAAGGCTTCTTTTTGGTCGTTCCAAGAAACAGTGATCTGTTGGTTGCGCTGAGTGCCGGCAATGTACTGTTGCAAGTTGCCCGCGTAAACAATCAGGGAGTCCGCTACCACGATACCAGAGCGTGGGTTGTAACCAACCTGAGACACACCCAAAACGCCGTGATTGTCGTTGAATTTATTTTCGAAGTGGATGATGTTTCTGTTCAAGTCACCAACTTTGGCCTCGATACCATCTTGACCCGCGAACTGAACCTCAACATAGCGGCCAGTGCGTTCAAACGGAGTGCCCTTGAAGGCCTGTCTGTAAGCCAGGTCCCATGCGTCAACAACTTCTTTGGTTGTATCGATGAACAACTGACGGATTTCAGGTTGAAGTTTCGCGGAAGGCTCAAGACCCGTGACTGTGTACAACAGAGTTTTGCCATCACGGAAGTCGTGAACAACCGTCATATTGCGCTCTTGACCTTCACGGCCATACAGACCTGTTTCAGTCGGATTGATTTGACCGATCGTCCAAACACCGTATCCCATCGCATTTTGTGCACGGAATGGAACTTCTGGAGCGTAAGCTTTATCAGTTTTGTTGTCATTCAATTTGAAGGAAATACGCTCTTTTAGGCGTGCCGTTGTCGACTTATTCGGAGTCCCGTTGTAGCTGTTCGTCACTGTATACTCTGAGGTACAGTAGTCTGCAAGACCTACAGAGTAGTTAAATGTGAAGTTCAAAGAGCCCTTCTCCAAATTCATGTCCACGTCAGACACCTGTGTGTCTGCGAGAGAGCGGATGCAAACATTATATAGAGACTCGTAAGGAGAATAGTCGGTGGTCAGGGTGTTACGAGTCCAGTCGATTTCAATGAACTCAGCATCCACGCGAGTCGCCGGAGTCATGCGGATCATGGAGTAGTCAGCACCCGACGCGTCTTTTTTGTCGTGTTTGAAGTACTTAACCGGGATGGACATCAGCTCTTCGTATTCCATCGCGTTAGATCCGTTTTTATGGTTCAACAATTTATCAGCTTTACGAACCACCAGACGGTTTTCTTCCAGATCGAATTTAACAATAGTCAACGCACCTGCCATACCAGGAGGGAAGATCGTTGTTTCTGGAGCATCTTCCAAAGTACGTTTGAAGAAGAACTCTTTACCTTTGATGTCCGCCACACGAAGAGTCGTGCGTGGATCCATTTCGTTGTTAGCTTCAACTTTCTTAGGTTGAACATTTTGTTCGATCTGTACCAGACCCGTGTTTTCAACTGCGCGCACTGGCTTGAAGGAGACCGTCGCATCCTGATTGCCATCATAATCCACCACTGGCAGTTCAGCGCGAACGTAGGAAACCGGAACATCATAACGAAGGATCAGAATACAACCTTCCTGAGCTTCTGCAGGAAGAGTTTTCACCAGCTCCGCAGAACACTGGCGTACATTGGACTTGTTGGAACCCAGTTTCAACTGTTGCATTTGGGAATCGCTCAATTCGGTTTTGCCGATTTGACCGATTTCAAAGACATGCAAAGCATCCACATCCAACAAAGTCAGAACGCGGGCATTTTCCTGCATTGCAACTGGGATTTGGAACTCTTCTTTCAGAGTTTTCGCAGTCATGACTTTGTTATTGATGCGGTCCATGACAAAAGTGCGATCCAGATCACCGCGGGAAGCGGCGTCAATGCCCACTGGCATACGGTCAGATGGATTGATGGACATCTGGAAGTGAGTCGCATCCGCCCAGTCTGTTGTTTTAAGACGAAGTGTGGATGTTTCTTCATTCAGTTGGTTCTTTGTTCTTTGCAGAACGCCGTAACCAGTGATTTTGAATTTGAACAATGGAACCAGGATCTTGGCGTCTTTTTTAGCCAAAGCTGTCGCTTTTTGAGCGCGGACCTGTTTTAGATTTGCCAGAAGAGATTTTACTTTGGAGTTGTCTTTGGCTTTTTGCAGTTGTTTTTGCAGAACAACTTCTTCTTTCACCTGAGCCAACTGTTTTTCAAGAATGGAAAGTTCAGAAACATCCGATACAATTTTGTAGGCTGTGACGAACTGTCTGTCTACAGACAGAGTGATCGGGTAGGAGCGACCCGCTTGTCCTGTCATTTCAAGCCCTTTAAACATGAACTTCAGACGGTTTGGAACTTTAACGTCTGTAACTGCAACCACACCTTTTTCAGCAGTGGCTTTGGAGGCATCACCCAAGCTCAAGTTTGTCAGACGCTCGTCAGTTGTGACCTGCATATCTGCAGATTCAGCCTGCAAGGCATCTGTTTCTTTGATCGCAAAGATGGATTCCTGAGCTTCTTCGGGCAGCGCCGCATCTCTTTTCTTCGTACAACCCGAAGCAAACAGTGCGAAAGCAACCAGAGCGGTCAGGGCCTTTGCGTATTGAGTCTTGTTAGACATAACTCTCTCCATTCCTAAAATGTCACCCTCTGAAGCCCATATCGAATATAGGGGCTTTGCCAAGGATGACTCTCTCCTGAAAGGAATAAATGCATCGAAGGTGCCACGGTGCTTTGGTCCCAGTTGGAATTATTTGCATTACAGCGTTGGAAGCTGTCGAGATTTTAGTCAGGGGACAATTCGGGCCTTTTTAAATTTGAGCCCAGATCCGTTCTGATTCCCGACAATTTTTCGGGATGAATCTTGTCTCAGATTGAGACGCGGATTTAGCTATGGTCAAACATGGGGGGTATTTATGAAAAGGTTTTCCTTCGCTTTTCTGATTTCATTCGCGCTTTCATCTATCGCACAGGCAATCACGATCTGGGGGCCGCCAGTGGCTCTGGGGGGCGCCACTGTAAGATCCTTTGTTGAAGCCTCGGACACAGGGGAGCCTCTGGCTATTGGCGTGGCGTTTCCCCGAGAGGCATTGCAGGGACTTCCTGAGCACGAGCCGGGTCAGTATGTAGTGTCTTTGCCGACGGTGGTTTTCTTGCCACCTTACAATCACATTGTTTTAAACTGGATGCCGCATGGACACGAACCTGACAGTATATACGGCAAACCGCACTTCGATTTCCATTTCTATTTGATATCTCCGGCACAGCGAGAAGCCATCACCTGCCAGGGGGATGATCATGCCGTTTGCATGCGGATGGCTCCCGCAAATCAGATTCCACCGTTTTATGTGCCAACACCAGAGCCAGTTCCGCAAATGGGATGGCATTGGGTGGACCCGCGTTCGCCGGAATACAACGGGCAACCGTTCACAAGTACCTTTATCTACGGATTCTATGGCGGCAAAATGAACTTCCTGGAGCCCATGATCACCCAAGAGTTCATCCAGACAACCACTGCTTTTGAAAGTCCCATTTCCATGGCCGAAGCTGTCGCGGAAACAGGATATTATCCAGCCCGCTACACGCTGGAGTATAATGAAGAACTGGGTCTGCACATGATCACGATGAGGGATTTAATCAAAAAAGAGGCTGCTAAAGAGCAAACACCTTCTGGCAGGAAACTGCGCGCGGGGAATTGATCAGGCGAGCTCCGTAAAGGCGAGCCAGGGGGCTTGCGGATTTGAGATCCCACAGACGGGAAACCTCATCAGCGAAGTGAGTCCCCTTTGTTCTGCTTTCTTTGAGGGCTTCATCCAGAAGGTGAAGCCATACCAGGGCCTTCTTTCGCTCTTGCAGCCATTCAGCGCGGGTTTTCGGAGCATAGGATTCCCCCGCCAGTGGAGCTATGAATTCCGGGCTAAAATTGAAGAACCCCAACGAGGACACGGCCTTATAGGGCTTTACAGCGAACTCCACTTGATCGTCGATCAGAATGGTGCGAGCGGGATGGGATTCGGGCATCACTAGCGCCAGATCTTTTTTGTTGCGTTTGGAAAATCGGATGGTCTCGTCTTGAGACACCACCTTCAGATGTTCCTTGGAAAATACACGATAAGCAATGTCCCGCAAAGACCGACCGTCAGATAAATGCACTTGCTCCAGTAAAGCTTCATTGCGGGATCTGTCTCCGCCGCTGAAGAAACTGATGCGCACTTCGGGGTGGCGCAGAAGCAGGGTTTCAATCACCTCTGGTAAAAAATCCGTATAACGATAGGTTTTGCCTTCGACAGTGCGCTGTTGAGGGTCATTTTCGTTGGCATTTTCAATGGAATAAAAGGTTGTCCAGTCGATGTCGAAGACAATATCAACGGCGGGCGTGGCCAGGGAAATCCGGGGTTGGAAGCACACAAATAATAAGAATGCTGCCAGCCAAAGCTTCATACGGTTCCTAGAAAACAAATGTTGCTGAGGCGTAGATCAAAGAGCTTTCCTCATCCAGCAATTTGACGTTGGAATCTGTGCCGTTGGGTCTGAGTGTGGAACCTGAGTTGGTGTGACCTGCGGCGATGTTGAAGGACGGGGAGATGTCATAGCCAATTTCCTGACTGAAGTCGAAAGAGTCTCTCATGACGTTCTGGTAGGACCAGGTGTTCATGTGAGTGAATGTGGCGGACAAGGCGATTCCCGATTCAAAGGAATAAGAAATGGAAACCATCTGAGAAGAGCTGTATTGTGTGTTCACGGCTCCATCCAGCGCAGTTTCATATTGGTGGAAGTTGCGTGTAACGCTGACGCCACCCAGGATGTCCAGTCCCGTAATGAGACGATCCGGGTTGATCATCAGGTCGCCACCGGCGGTGACCCCGGTCAGCAGGTTCTGTCTTTTATATGCATCTTTGGAAGTCGGGGCAATCATACCCACACGATAAGTGCCTTTGAAACTTTGGTTCAGATCAAAAGGTGCGCGACGCAGGGATACGGAGGTGTTGCTGAAGTCATCATTTTGGGCGTCTTTCAGGTCTTGCGAATAGCCCCCTTGTACGCGCAAGGAGAAATTGTTGGTCAGCTTCAAATTCAAACGGGCCAGATAGTCCATGACGTCGGACTGAGTGCCATCGTCATGGTTCACCAAATTGGTCGATCGGCTGGCGCTGACAAATCCACTCCAGCGGCGGCCGTCTTTCTTAGGGGCCTGGATGACAGAAGTGGGGGAGGTGACAGAAGCATTGTTATTGGCAAACACCGGTGCTGCCATCAGCGCCGTCAGTACAAAACCAATAAGGGGACGAATTGCAATAACCATAGCTTCTCCTCAGAGCTTAAAAAGCTCCTAAAGTCCTGTCCGTGAATATTGTTGCGAAGACGGTGCCAGTAATAAATTCAGCCTGGGCCATTATAAGCACACAGGACTGTCCAATGTTTAGCCACCAGCCCCAAAAGGGGCCGGCTTGAGAAACGGGTGGCCTTGACAGTCCCGGGCAACACGATGAGGATGATCGGGTGCAAAAACCGAGAGATTATATTCTGATTTATTCCGATGGTGCGTGTTCTGGAAACCCGGGTCCTGGGGGCTGGGGTAGCGTTCTGCTTTTCCCTGATAATCAAGTGCTGGAGCTGGGGGCGGGAGAATCCTCCACCACCAACAATCGCATGGAAATGACGGCCGCTCTGGAGGCCCTTCGTGCCGTGGCTCACTTGAAAATGCCGATTCATTTTTATACTGACTCGACATATTTGATCCGCGGAATCACGCAGTGGATCTTCGGCTGGCGCCGCAAAAACTGGCAAACCGCGGAGGGCGGTGAAGTTTTCAATCGTGATCTTTGGGAGGACATCTCTCAAGTGGTGGCGGCGCGTGGAGCTCAAGGGAAAATTGAATGGTTGTATTCCCGCGGGCACATGGGAACTCCGGGGAATGAACGCTGTGATCGCATTGCGGTGGCCTTTTCTAAAAATGAATATATCCAGTTGTATCGTGGCGACCTGGAACACTATGGAATTGATCTTTTGAATGTTCCCACGAACACGGCGTTGCCGGAAATGAAGGGTAATGGCGAAAAGAAGAAAGAAGCCTTCAGCTATCTGAGCAATCTGGGGGGGCTGGTGTATCGTCATCGCACTTGGCCTTCATGTCAAAAGCGTGTCAGTGGCCAGTCGGGTGCCAAGTTTAAAAAAGCCATGTCCGCCGCTGAAGAAATCGAAATCTTGAAATCCTGGGGTCTGGGCCCTGGAACTGAAATCAAGGAAGGATAAGCACTATGGAAATCAGCAACAGACAAATTCTGATCACCGGAGCCAGCCGCGGAATCGGTCGTGCTTTTGCTAAGATGTGTGCCGAAGATAAGGCTCATCTGCATGTGGTTTTGCGTAAGTATGACGAGGAAATCGTTAAAGAGTTGACCGAGCTTGGTGCTAAGTCCGTCACTGTGCATGAAGCAGATTTATCCACGCGCGAGGGTGTTGATGCGCTGCTGGCGCAATTGGCGGAGGTGCCGGTGGATATTCTGTTTAACAACGCTGGGATGTTGACGGGCGGATTGATTGAAAAACAGCCGATTGACGATATCTACAAGATGCTGCAGGTGAATGTGAACGCTCTGGTGCATCTGACGCATGGAATTCTGCCGGGCATGTTGAAAAGAAAACGCGGAAAAATCATCAATAATTCCAGCGTTTCGGCTTATATGCATTTTCCCTGTGCTTCGACTTATGCTGCCTCCAAGGCGGCCGTTGTGGCCTTCACAAACTGCATTCGTCTTGAGCTGAAGGATACCGGCGTGTCCACGCTGTTGCTCATCACGCCGGCGGTCCGAACCCGCATGTTTGATGAAGTCGAAAATCTTTATTCCAAAAACTTCGAGGTTCCTACGGACACTATTTCACCAATGAAGTATGCCCAGGTCATTCGTGAAGCGATCTTGCATGATCTGGAAGTCGTGGAACCCTCGGGTTTGACCGGTGTGGGGCTGAAAATTGCGAAGATGGCCAAGCCTCTTTTTGAGATGGAAGTTCTTCGTCGCTTTAAGCGCTCTTGATGCTCGCTGTGCCTCTGTAAATCTTAAGAGTCTGTAACTTTCTTAAAACCTTACTCAAGGTTGCCGAGAAGAGGTTAGGATTTGAGAGATGATATTACCGAGGCTGTTTTTTTTCTTGTTGTTATTGGCGTTGCTTGTGCGCGAAGTTCCTGCGCAGGATAAAGAGGCTGCCAAAAGATCCGCGACCTGCACGCGCCGTTACCTGGTGGATATCAGTGATTTTGAACCCCTGGCGATTCGCAAGAATGGCCGTCTGCAGGGGTTGGCTCATGATCTCACCGTCGAACTTCAAAACCGTTTGGGCTGCACCTTTATTGAGACGGAGCGTTCGATGCCGGTCGGTATTGAGAATATGTCCCGTGGCCGCTCTGATATTGTGTTGTTAGGGGCCGAGCAGTCGGGTTATGCCAAAGGGGGACACTTCGTTCGCCTTTATACCAACTATCGTGAAATGCTGGTGGCGCAAAGCAGCCATCGACCAGACTGGAAAATCGAAGACTATCTTCAGGATAAAAAGATCAAGTTTGCGCATCTTATCGGTGGCTGGAATATGATCGACAAAGAGCAGGAAGAGCAGCTTTTGAAAGAAGGCCGTCTGTTGGGTACACCGGGCCCCGAGGGAGCTTTTCATCTGCTGAAAGCCGGTCGTGTGCAGGCGGTTCTTTTTTCTGGAATCGTCAATTCACATCATATTGCCAAACTAAAAATGGAAAAACTGGTGGCGCGGGTGGAGGACCCTTCTGTGCGGGTCGAGATTGGGGCTTTTATATCAAAGCGCCGGGTCAGTCAGCAGGAACGTCAGTTGCTGGAAAAAGCTTTCGATGAAATGAAAAAAGATGGGAGTTTCCTCCGCATCTTTTCAAAGTACGTCAGTCCTGAAGAGGCCCGACATCGAATAGAATCGAAATAATCACGGTTTGATCGTCAGTGTTCCTGAGCCCACCGGACCCGTCATGGTGACCTTCATCTCTTTGCTTTCAATCGAAAGCATTGGAACCGGGAAAGTGAAAATATAAGGCGTGGCAAAGCGATTGTGGAAGGGATAGATCCCTTGAATTTCCGCCAGGGGAAGCTTCACACGAGTGGCCTTGCCTTCAAAGCGGCGACCATCGACATCCAGGAAAATTCTCCACATCGTGGTGTCTTTGAAAAGATCGTCGTTCTTTCTTTCCGGAGTGAAGAAGCTGACAAAGAATTCTGCCTGTTTGCTCAAGCGCTGTTCAAATTTGATCTTTTCTTCCTGATACTTGCTGTCACTCCATTGATACAGACGCACGTTCTGATCCAACTGGGCCGCGGCCACTTTGGAATTCAAGGCAACGCCTTCAACATCCAGAACATTATAAAAACCTGAATAGCTGCGGATCTTGTCAGAGTGCTGTTCCAGAACTTCCATGTATTGATCCGACGTGCGCAAGGTGCGGCCGGAAGGAGTGACTTCGTAAGTTGTGGCACAGGCTGAAAGAAGGGTGACAAGGATAAGACTGAAAAGTTGTTTCATTACTTGGACTCCAAAAAACCGTCGAGAAACTTTTTGATATCCGCAAAAACTGTTTGGCGGATGTTATCGTTGATCAGCTCATGCTTGGCATTGGGATAAACGAAGAGTTCTTTTTGAGAACTTCCCAGATGCTCATACAAAGCTTTGGTGGCCGCCGTGCTGATCACCGGATCGGAATCCGAAACAATCACCAGAGCAGGTTTTGTTAATTGATTGGCGCGGGGATTGACGTAATCAAACGACTCCAGGAAGCCCAGGAAAGCACCCGGGGACACGCGCGTGTGGCGAAGGGCATCCTGTTCATATTCGCGAATCACATCCGGATCACGTGTCAGCATGTCGTTGGTCAGCTCGTTCCCCATTGTGATCTGCGGCAGAATCTTATTCAGCAGACCTGCTCCGGCGGATTTAAACGCCGGTACGGGAACTGTCAGTCCCAGCAGCGGAGCGCTGATCACCATGGCTGTGAAATCAATATCAGAGTTTTGCAGAAGAGTTTTTAGCTGAATCAATCCGCCCATAGAGTGGCAGTACAAAATCACCGGCCCTTTGCGAACTTTTTCCTGTTGCAAAACCATGTTCAAAAAGATTTTGTAGTCCCTGCAGTAGTCGTCAAATTCCGCAACGTAGCCGCGACGTCCCTCGGATCGACCGTGACCGCGCAGATCCCAGCCATAGAAGCTCCACTTGTCATTTTCGAACGCCTTGATCAGGCGGTGATAAGACTCGGAATGTTCACCATGGCCATGAGTGATGATGACCGTTCCGCGCGCTTCGGGATTGTCCCAAATCTGGAAGAACAAATTGATGTCTTGATAGCCTTTAAAGAAACCTTCAGATCTTTTGTACATACTGTCTTAGCTTGCCGCGACCCCACCCACACGGGCAAGTCAATTCAGGCCTCGAACGACGATTGTATCCTGAGCGGTCTTGCTCTTTTCTGGATAGTCGAGGTTGTAATGGATGCCTCTGGACTCATGTCGACGAAGAGCACATTCCACCGACAGGTCGGCAACGATCGCAATGTTACGCAGCTCTAAAATGTCTGAATGAATTTTCATGTTGGAATAATATTCTTTGGTCTCTGAAAGAATATTTTTAAGACGATGCTGGGCGCGTGCCAGACGTTTGTTGGACCGGACAATGCCCATATAGTTCCACATCAGGCGACGGATTTCGTCCCACATATGATTGATCACGATCATCTCGTCATCGTTGGATTCCTGAGGATGAGTCCAGGGTTTGGGCTCTTTTGCGTACAAGGAGTAAGAGTTCCAGTGCGCTTTAATTTCTTCAGCGCAATTGTGAGCTGTTGTCAGGCATTCCAATAAAGAATTGGAAGCCAGGCGGTTGGCTCCATGCAGGCCGGTGCAGGCGGTTTCACCGATGGCCCAAAGGCCGGTGATGTCCGTGCGCCCGGTCACATCTGTCAGGACGCCACCGCAAAGATAGTGAGCGGCAGGAACCACCGGAATGGGTTGTTTGCTCATGTCGATGCCGAATTCTTCGCATTTGTTGAAGATTGTCGGGAAGCGCTGTTTAAGGAACTCACGATCCAGCTTGGTCATGTCCAGATAGACACATTCCGCGCCGGTCTTTTTCATTTCTTTATCAATCGATCGGGCCACCACATCCCGCGGAGCCAGTGAGCCCAGTTTGTGATACTTGTGCATGAAGGCATTGCCTTGGGCGTCCACCAGTTCTCCACCTTCGCCACGCAGGGCTTCGGAGATCAGGAAGTTGCGGGATTCGCGGTGGTACAGGCAGGTCGGATGAAACTGCATGAATTCCAAATTGGCGATGCGTGCCCCCACTCGGTAGGCCATGGCAATGCCATCACCGGTAGCTCCGCTCCAGTTGGAGGTGTACAGATACACTTTGCCGGCGCCTCCGGTGGCTAGGATGGTGTTTTTTGCTATAAAAGTATGCACTTCGCCGGTTTCTTTATTCAGGGCATAGCTGCCCACACAGGTCACCGGGGTCATGTCCGTGGGGTCGACCTCTTTGTTGACGATAAGGTCGATCGCATAGAATTTTTCCATCAGTGTGATGTTCGGATTTTCCAAGGCACGAGCCAAAAGCGTGCGGTGAATTTCCAATCCGGTTTGATCTTCGAAGTGAAGGATGCGTCGCTTGCTGTGTCCGCCTTCGCGCGTCAAATCGATTTCGTAGGTCTCTTTGGTGCCTTTGCGACGAACGTCAAAATGGACGCCCCAGTTTGTTAAATCCTTAATCCGTTCAGGGGCTTGCTCTACATAATCGCGAACCACAGTTTCTTTGCAAAGACCCGCTCCGGCCTCCAAAGTGTCCTGAACATGAGACTCAAAACTGTCTTCCTCGGACATCACGGCCGAGATCCCCCCTTGGGCCATGGCCGAATTGGTGCCGCCCGCGCTTTCTTTGGCGAGGACGACGACTTTTCCTTTTTCAGACAGCTTCAGCGCCAAAGCCAATCCAGCAGTGCCAGAGCCGATAATCAAAACGTCGCAGCGGTGAGTACTCATAGTGAGGATCTTCTACTCCTTTTAGTGGCATTTGCAAAGGACTCTTGCTTGATTCTTACCAGTTTCTAAAACTACAATGAAATCAAAGGTATCTCGTTCATTTTTCCAGGGAAGGAACTGCCTCAATGAAAGTTAAACTCATCGTCGTTCTGATTGCTGTGGCGGCGCTGTTTATCAGTGCTGTTTTGTGGCGGACCGATAGCTTCGTCTATGGTGATCGCATGAGTTGGGTCGAGGCGCAGACACGCACGCAGTTGGGGGCCATCAATCATTCTTTGGCGGTGGAGCTAAAATCCCTGCAGCGGGTGGTGGCGAATCTGAATGCCGACAACTTCCAAAAGGGAAAAATGAACTGGAATTCATTGGCTCCCTATTACGCGGTGGGGGCTTTCTCGGTGCGTGGCAATGAACTTGATCCGCAGGCTTTGTCTGTGCGTGAAAATTCCAAAGCTGCCAACTGGAGCAAGGAATTCATCAAAGCGGCTATCGGTAATCTGACAGGTCGAAGTGGTGACGAGCGCTTTTATGTGAAACCTTTCCAGGACGCGCAGCGCGGCCGTTATGTGGCACTGGTGTTCATTGAAGGCTCCCGTGCTTATGCTTTGTTTGGCTCGGGCGAAATTTTCCAATCCATGATCGATGCACAAAAAGGCAGCCTGAGCGCGTTTTCGATCGTCACGTCCTCGGGTCTGACCGTGGGGCATTCGGTGCCTGAGTATCTGGGCACGGTGATGCGCGATGATCCTGTTTTCCAGGAAGCACAAAAAAGCGGTTCATCCCACGGCAGTTCTGTTTTCAAATTGAAATCCGGTCAGGAACTTTACGGCATGTATGAGTCCATCCCGCAAAGCAATCTTCTGGTGTTGAGCTCGGCTCCGCTGAAAGAGGCCATGAAGGGGCGCAGCGGCTTGTGGTGGCAGTTCCTTCTGCTGGGGGCGGGACTTGTGCTGGTGGGAACAGCGGCGGCCCTGTGGGTGATTTCCCCGGCGGAAAAGGAAATTGAAAATCTGGAGCACGCGCTGGCTGAAGCCAAGGCCAAGCCGGCACCAGCACCTGTGGTTGAAAAAGTTGTCGCTCAAGATCCCGAAATTGCCCACAAAGAACGCCTGAATGCCGCCACTCGTGTGGCGTCGGCACTGGCGCATGAAATGCGCGGACCGTTGGCTTCGATTCTGGGCTATTCACAGATGATTCTGGCAAAGCATCCGGATAGCGAAGTGGTGCAAAGCACGGAATCCATCTTGCGTGAAACCCGTGCGGCCCGCAGTGTGCTGGATAAACTTCTGGGTTATGCCGGAGAAGAAGTGAAAGAGAAAAACGCCGTCCGTGTCGAAGGTCCCGTGGTGCGTGCCTTGAAGGAAATGGACAGTCTGCTTTCGCAAAAAGGCGTGAAAGTGATCAAGAACTTCCAGGATGCCTTTGCCAAGGACATGGATGTGGATGCCGTCACCAAGGCGTTGGTGAATATCTTGACCAACTCTGTGGAAGCCATGGAGCGCATGGCGAAAAAGGAAATCAAACTGGATATTTTCGAGGATGAGCGTGGAACTCATCTGACCATTGAAGACTGCGGTGAAGGTATCGATGCTGCCAACATTGAAAAAATCTTTGATCCGTTCTTTACGACCCGCTCGTTCCAGAACCACATGGGACTGGGATTGTCAGTGGCCTTCGGGATTTTAAAAGAACACAACGCGGAAGTGCGGGTGGAATCCCAGCGTGGTCAGGGAACCAAGGTGATGATCCTGTTCAGAAAGACCATGGGTGTGCCGGTGATGCAGGCGCCAGTGGCCCCGCAACCGGAAGTTCAGGAAGAAGTGATCGTGATGCAGGATCTGCCAAGCTTAAAGCTGGAATCCGAGCACCGCGCCGAAGCTGTGGCAAACTTCGAAGAATCCCAGCAACCGGCAGTGGAGGCGGCGCCGGCGTCGCCTTTGGATGTGAACATCGACAACCTTCTGGAAGAGTTGCCAGAGGTGGCGGAAGTCAAGCCTGCTGAAGAAGCGGCCCGCCCCGAAGTCACAACCAAAAAAGTTGTGAAGAAGATGAAAGTGAAAAAACAAGTCCCTGCGGCGGAAGATGAACTGACGTTCATTGATGGCTTTATGGGAGATCAGGCAGTTCAGGAAGAAGAGGTTGAGGTGGAAGTCGAGGTTGAAGAGGAAGTCTCTGTGGCGGCCGAGGAAATCAAAGCCACTGCGGTGAAAGCAGAACCTGCGGCGGGTGCAAGCCTGGCAGAGATGGATGCCATGGATGATGAGCTGACGCCAGTGAACTTTATTGTTCCGCCCAAAGCGGCAGCTCCGGTCAAAACCTCGAAACTGGACAGTTACCACGTTGAAATTCGTCGCCCTGGAAAGAGGATCTAATTGAACATTCGCGACTATAGTTCTCAATTTACGGTTTTTGTCTTCACCACGGACGTGGATATTGGAGCTTCTACGAAAGTTTATCTTTCGCAGGCGGGCTATGATGCCTATTTCTTCCAGGACCCCGAAACGCTGGAACAAAGACTTAAAGAGAACGCTCCCCATATTTTGATTTTCTCCACGGCCGCCTTGGGGGGCAGTCTGAGTGATTTCGTCACGTTAGTGCAGAAGATCAACGAAGAGATCCGTTTTATCGCGGTCAGCGCCATTGGTCAGTTTGATATCCTGGCGCAGTATAACGAGCACGGCTTTGTGGATGTGATTTCCGACGAGCCTGTGGCTTTGGAATCACGTCTGGTATGGGCGGTGGATCGCGCCTGTGAAAAATTGTATCTGACTTATCAGAACGAGCAGCTTTTTGATGATTTGAATGCCACCAAAGCGCAAATGGATCAGGTTCATGAAGCCGCAGTCAAAAGTATGAAGCAGGCCGAGGCGGAAAAGACCCCGGCACCGGCTTTGTCGACCCGAATCGGCGATTATCGTTCGGCACAAAGCAAAGAGGACCTGATTCAAAAGTATCTGAATCATATTCCCGGCAACTTGTGTGTGTTCTTTAAGTTTCTGCCGTCTGTGCGTTCGTTTGTCGCAACTCATGCCAGTGGAATTCCGGCCTCAGACATCCAGGGTGTGGGGGTTCAGCTTGAGTCAGCGGATATGAAGGAGTTGAGCGGTCAGATGGCCGTGGGTCTTCTGCCGCCGCGTTTTTCAGAGATGCTGGTGGAAGCCTTCCGATTTAATCCTCCTAAAGCTTTGCCATTGTATGCGCACAGTTCGTTGGAAGGTGTTTTTGTTTATTCCGGCAATTTGCCAACGGATGAAGTCACAAAGATGGGCGAGGAGTTTTCCCTGCTGTCCTTGTGTTATTCAAATTTTGCCCTGGAAAAGAAAGTGGATGCACTGGAGGTTACGGATTTCGTGACCGAGGTTTATAACCGCAATTATTATCAAAAGGTTCTGGGGGATGAAGTGTCCCGGGCCCGCCGTTTGAAGCAACCCCTTTCGGTTGTGAAGATCTCCATGGATGATTTTTATGAGATCGAGTCATCTTTGGGTGAAGCGGTGAGAGATGAGTTGCTAAAAGGCGTTGCCACGACCATTTCTAAGACAAGTCGAACGAATGATGTTACCTGCCGTACCGGTGCCAATGAGCTGGCGATGATTTTGCCACATTGCCCGAAAAAGGGGGCGGCCCTGAGAGCTGAACGGGTGCGACGAATTATCGAAAGCACCTCGTTCCTGGATAATGGAATAAAAGTTTCCGTCAGCTTGGGTGTCAGTGAGTATCCGTCGTTATGTGATTCCGCCAAAACTTTGGATGAGTCCGCGACCAAGGCCTTGTTGCATATCACGGACAAGGGCGGAAATAAGATATGTTTGTATAAAGCCCCTGAAACTCACCGTCCCGAGTTTGAAGTGAGCGCAGAATAGAGATTAAGAATGGAAATGTACCGACGCACCTTTGCGGAAATCAACCTGGATCATCTTCAGCACAACATTCAGGTGCTGCAGCGGTCGTTCCCGCAAGTGCCTTTTTTGTGTCCGATGGTGAAGGCCAATGCCTATGGCCATGGGGACGTGCAGTTGGCGCGCTTTCTGGAAACTCTGGGAATTCGTCATTTGGGTGTCTGCCTGATAGAAGAAGGTTTGCTGCTAAGAAACTTCGGCGTGAAAGCCGAGATTTTGGTCTTTCGCGGTTTTGATCGCGAAGGGGCGGAAAAGATTCTTCAGTACAATATGACCCCGGTTGTGACGTCGTGGGAACAAATTGATTACCTGGAGGCCGCAGCGACGGGGCCTGTTGGGATTCATTTGAAGTTTGATACCGGCATGAATCGTTTGGGATTTCGTCCGGAAGAAGCGCAAAAGCTTTTTGATCGACTCTGGCAGAATAAAAAGATCCGCCTGAAAGCATTGGTGACCCACTTGTTTAACGGTGAAGATGCGATGGATCCTCAGGGTTTTAGTGCGACTCAGTTGCGAGCACTTCATAAAGTCAGCGAGTTGTTCAAGCCATTTAATATTTTCTGTCATGCTTTAAACAGTGCGGGAATTTTAAGCGCCATGCTGTTGCGCGATCAGGGGGCGGCGGCGGACCATCCGATGTTTCTGCAGAACTGGGGCTTGCGCCCGGGGCTTTTGATTTATGGTTACAACCCGCTGGTGCAGAAAAACTTCGGGGACCTGAAGCCGGTCATGAGTTTGAAATCACACGTGGCAACCTATCGGCACCTTCGCATCGGCGAAACGGTTTCTTATGGTGGTACCTGGAAGGCCCAGCGCGAATCCGTTATTGCTGTGGTTCCGATTGGATATGCTGACGGTTATCATCGCATTCTGTCCAATCAGTCTTCGGTTTTATTTGCGGGGCAAAGAGTTCCTTTGGTCGGCAATATATGTATGGATTATCTGATGCTGGATGTGACCGATGTTGTGCAGGGACGGGATTTGAAGCAGTTTAAAGACCAGGAAGTGACCTTGTTTGGTTACGGCTCTGATGGTACGTTCCTGTCCCCGGAAGAGCTGGCTGTGCAGGCGCGGACCATCACCTGGGAAATGCTGACCAGTGTGGGGGAAAGGGTGCCTCGTGTTTACACGGGTGCCGCCGCGGGTTTTATTTCGGAAGAAGTTGGAGGTTAAATAATGACTCTGTCGCAAAAACTGTACAGAGCCGTGTTTGGGTTGGGACGGTACTTTATGGGTACTGTGTCGGGCCTTGTAACCTCGACGGGCAGAATTATTCTGTTTTTCAATGAAAGCATCCGGCTGATTTTTGCCAAGCCTTCGCGTTTTGCCGAAATCATTCGCCATATGGAGTTTATCGGAAATCAGTCCATTGGTATTATTTGTCTGACCGGCGGTTTTACGGGTCTGGCGTTGTCGTTGCAGTTGTATCTGGGTTTTAAGCTTTTTAATGCTGTGAACATGGTGGGTCCGACGGTCGCACTGGGGATCACGCGTGAACTGGGGCCTGTATTGACGGGGTTGATCGTGGCGGCTCGTGCCGGTGGTGCGATGGCAGCAAGATTGGGAACCATGCGCGTGAATGAGCAGATTGATGCTTTGGACGTGATGGGTGTGAACACCAAGCAGTACCTTGTTTCGCCTCGCTTGGTGGCGGCTTTTATTTGCATGCCATTGCTGGTCGCGGTTTTTGACTTTGTGGCGATGTTGGGAAGCTGGTTCCTGTGTGTGAAAATGCTGGCTTTGGATGAAGCCGTTTTCTGGCAGAAGATTGCCGACTTCATTGAAATCCGTCACATCAACGAAGGCCTGATCAAAGGCATGATCTTTGGTGTTTATTTTGCGTTGATGTGTACCTATCGCGGATTCAACACCACCGGCGGAGCCAAAGGGGTGGGAGAGGCTACGAATCAAGGGGTCGTGCAAAGCATGGTCGGAATTATTATCCTGGATTACTTTGCAACCAATTTGATCCGCTTGTTCTATAGTCTGATGGGGATTACATAATGGCGATCGAATCAGCAATTTCTCTGCGCGATGTGAAAAAGTCTTTTGATGGCGGGCATGAGTTCGTGCTTAAGGGCATCAATCTGGAAATCCCCAAAGGCAGTCTGACTGCGATCATTGGTTTTTCCGGGACCGGAAAAAGTGTGATGTTGAAGCATCTGCTGGGATTGTTTAAGCCGACCTCCGGCACGATTGAAGTGTTGGGGACGGATCTTTCGACCTTGTCTCCGGATGAACTGACCAAGTTTCGTTGTAAGTTTGGAGTGTTGTTTCAGTCGGCGGCGTTGTTTGACGATATGACGGTTCTTGAAAACGTCTGCTTCCCCTTGCAGGAACATCGTCGGGATTTGAAGCCCGCACAAGTCCTTCGTATAGCTGAAGAGAAACTTCATCAGGTCGGTTTGGAGTCCAAACATTATGGCAAACTTCCAAGCCAAATCAGTGGTGGTATGCAGAAAAGAACAGGCCTGGCCAGAGCTCTCGCCCTAGATCCAGAAATTCTGATCTATGACGAGCCGACCACGGGTTTAGATCCCATTCTGACTGAAATGGTGGATAATTTGATTCTGAGTACTCATAAGTTAAAGCAGGGCGTAACTTCCATCATGGTGTCCCATGATTTGTCCGCCGCATTTAGGATTGCCGACCATATCGCGATGTTGGATAGTGGCCGGGTTCTGTTATTTGGTACTCCAGAGGACTTCTTCAACACCGATATTGAACTGGTGAAGAGGTTCGTGAATAAAGGGATGAAACATCAATGAATTGGCTTCGCGCAGCTGAATTTAAAGTTGGATTAATGGTGATTGTGGTGGGCTCTCTCATCGCAGTCATGTCTATGCAGGTCAGTGACGATCCATCGTATCTTGGCCGTTCCAAAAAAGCCTGGTTCCTTCTTCCCAATGCCGGCGGACTGGTAAAAAACTCCGCAGTTCGTTCCGCAGGTATTCCTGTCGGAGTCATTAAAGACATCCGTTTGCAGGACGGGATGGCCCGTGTGGATATCACTTTGAAATCCGACATTCCGCTGACAACCTCAGCCGCCATCGAAATCAAGGCCCAGGGGATTTTGGGGGATAAGCACGTGGAAGTGTATCCCGGGTCTCCGACGGATCCTCCTTTGGAAGACAATGCCCAAATCCTGAGCATTCGTGAAGGTGGCAATCTTGAAAACCTGATGAGTCAGGTTTCTGAAGTGACTTCTTCGTTGAAGGAAGTGGCTCGCAATCTTCAGGAAGCGACCTCTGCGGATGGCACTCGCGCCCATGTCCTGGGTCGCATCGTGAAAAACATTGAGACCTTGACCGGTGATCTGGCGCAAATGACGACGGATAACAAGGAAAAGATTGGCGACATTGTGGATGATATCCATGATATCACGGCCAACCTGCAAGAGGTCATGAACGACAAAAGTGACTCGGGTTTGAAAGAAACCTGGAAGCGCCTGTCCAATTCTGTGAAAAACCTGGATGACATCACCACGCGTATCAACAAGGGTGAAGGCGCATTGGGTAAGCTGATCAGCGACGAACAAACTTCCGAGAATCTGACGTCAGCGATCGACGGTCTGGGCGGCATGTTGGATTCAGCCAACCGCATCCAGACAGCGTTTGATTTCCGCGGCGAATACCTGGGTGAAGTGGGTGCGACCAAGACCCATATCGGTGTGCAGATCCAGCCAGGGCTGGACCGTTACTATTATATTGGTGTGGTGGATGATCCTGCCGGGGTGGTTGAAACCACCCGCACTCAGATCACAGGTCCGGGGGCAGGGACGGTGGGTCCCGGTGATTACACAGAAAAGAAAACTTACGAGAATAGAATTAAGATCACGGCGCTTTTTGCCAAGAACTTCTGGGATCTGACCCTTAAAGGGGGCGTGATCGAAAACAACGGTGGTTTCGGTATCGACTACTTCTTCTTCCGTCGTAAACTGAAGTTCACCGCCGAAGCCTTCCAATTCAGCAATACAAATGTACGAAGTTCCTTGTCCTACACATTGTACCGCGGGATTTATATCACCGGGGGGATCAACGATGCGTTCGATCAGCAGGGAGCACGATCGGGTTATCTCGGAGCAGGTTTGTTCCTGACGAACGACGATCTTAAACTACTTCTAACCAAGGCGCCTTTTTAACATATGAACGGTGACAACGTGAGCAGCTCAGAGAAGAACTGGTTAGTAAAATCTTCCACGAGGATTCTTGGACCCTTCACTCTGGCTGAAGTCACCGAGCAGCTGCGCACTAAACAAATCTCGATCATTGACGAGGTTCGCCAGACCGAAGGTCGCTGGAGCTACATCCGCGAAAACAAGCTGTTCATGGATATCGTAAAAAACATTCGTGAAGAGCAGGACAGCAGCTCTGAGCAGACCATGACCCAGTCCATCGCTCATCATACGATGACCCGCACGGATGTTGTGCCAATTTCTGATGAGATGACACTGACACCAACGCCAGTGCCCAATCTGGATCTGACTCCACCGCCGATTCGCGACATCAAGGATGTCACGCCGATTCCGCAAAGTCCGGCCAGCCGAACCACGGCCACGGCGACTGTCACCAAAAGCTACGGCGCTTCTGGCGACGCCCGCTTGCAGGACAAAATTCGTGGAAAATCCAACATCATGCGCTGGGCTCTTTTGGGTGCGGCAGTCGTGGTTGTCGGGGTGGTGTTTGTTGTACTGACCCAAAAAGATAAAAACAAAGCCATGGGATACGACGAGCTGATGAGCCAGGCTTTGCGTTACAAGTCCCTGGGTTTGTATGAAAAATCCTTGGAAGCTTATCAGCGTGCTTCCAAGTTGAAAGAACCGGACATGGAATCCCAGGTTCAGATGGCGACGGTGTTGATTTCTGAGGATCGTCAAAGTCTGATGGGGCGTCGTATTTTGGAGCGAGCCCTGGTGCAGGAAAATCGCAGCCGTTCGGAAATTGTCGACGCTTATCTGGGGATTGCCGTTTCTTACATGATGGATGGTGATCTAAAGCAGGCGGAAGACACCTTACAAAAGGCCATCGGTCATGAGCCGTTTAATATTTCCGCCCTTTTGAATCTGGCGATCATCCAGCTTAAAAAAGGGAACTACGGCGAAGCCATGCGTGATTTTGATGCCATCTATCGCAAGAATCCCGCCTCTGTTCTGGCCTTGTTCGGGAAGGCCATGGCTTCAGTGGAATATGCCAAAACCTCCAACGATCCGAACTTCCTGAGCACTTTGGTTAACGACATCAAAGCCAACATCCAGAAAACGGGTTATCTGCGTCAGGAGCTTTTGTTGTTCCTGGTTTATGCCCAAAGTTTGATGGGGGATGTGGACGGTGTGAACCGCGCGGTGGTGCAGTTCCTGGCGGAAATGCCCGGACAGGCTCGAAATTACATCCATCCATTGCAGGTGGAATGGCGCTTTACTCAGTGGGACTATCTGGAAAAATACTGTGCGGAGGCTTTCAAAAAGCAACCACCTCATGCGGAACTTAAAGCTTTGCGCTCGATCTGTCTGATGGAAGTCAATCGTGATTCCGATGCTTCCAAAACTTTACAGGAAGCCTTGGCTGAAGCTCCGAAAGATCCTTATGTGCTGATTACACAGGCCAGCTATCTTTCCAAGGTAGGTCGCTTGCCGGAAGCTCTGGCGATTCTGAAAATGCCGGAGTTGTCTCAGATCTCGGTTAAAAATTTGTTGATGGGTGACATCTGTATCATTACTCAGGACATGGCTTGTGCTCAGGCGGCCTACACCCATATCTACACCAATGACAAACGAAGTGCTCCGACCTTGTATGGTCTTGCCTGGGTGATGATGAAGAGCAACAATCGTCCTATGGCTTATGACTATGTTCGCGCCGGTTTGCAGGCGGAACCCAACTATCTGCCTTTGCTGGAGTTGAGGGATCAACTGGAGTCTGAGTGATGAAGCGGTTCGTCCAGGCTTTAAGTATCTGGATGTTTCTTTTGTTGGGCGCCTGCACGAAGGAGCCCGGCTATCAGGTATCTGAATATCACGAAATAAAAGCGGATGACCTGCCAGAAGAGGTCAAAATTCCAAGGCAGGCTTGGGACCTGATGGAATTTAAGACCTCGGCCGAAGGCGCTGCGGTGGTTTCCAAGAATTTGATCTTCTCGGAAGTGAATGTTTTCCTGGTCGAAAAGAATCCCGGTGTGGTCGAGGGGGAGGCGCTGAAAATCGCCCTTCCCAAAGGGGGTGGAACAGTTGATCTGTCCCGATTTATCACCGGAAAACGTGGCACATTCTATGTGGGCTTTGAGTTCCCGGCATTCACGGATGCGACCAACAAGAAAGTTCTGTTTGTCAGTAAAGCCCGCAAGCGCCGTATTGGCAGTGAAGTCTTTGGGGCTGGCTGCAATCAATTCTTTGATATTTCGAATGAGTTCTTTAAAAAGATGCAGGCCGAGGGTCTGAAGGTGAACAGCACACAGGAACGCCACTTGAGTGTGTTGGGCGGCAACTTCCTGTTTGCCGCGGAAAAAGGCACGGATGTCTATCTGGCCCAGGTGAAGTTCACGAACACTCAATTGCCCCAGTATTTCTGCGAGGAGCGCTGATGGAAAGACAAACAGTCCAGAGTCTTCAGGATAAATCAAATGTGGACTCTCTTTTTCTGGTGAAGGAAAAGAATGTTTCTGTCGGTAAAAACGGACGCCCTTTTATGGGTCTTCAGTTGGGTGATGCCACGGGCAGCATTGATGCACGTCTGTGGGACCGGGTCGATGAATTGTCGCGCGAATTTGAAGTGGGCGATATTCTGAAAGTGAAAGGTCTGGTGCAGATCTTTCAAAATCGTAAGCAATTGATCGTTCATCGCCTGGAGCGGGTGGAAAGTTCGACGGTTGACATGGCGGACTTCATCCCGGCAACGGCTCGTAATTCCGAGGATATGCTGGTGGAGCTGTTGCAGATGGTGCGAACCATGAAGAACGATTATCTGCGCCAGTTGGTGTTGGATACTTTAGAAGATCCCGAGATTCGCCCATTGGTTTTGCGGGCTCCGGCTGCCAAATCCATTCACCATGCGTGGCTGGGTGGATTGCTGGAACATATTCTTTCTATCTGCAAAATCATGGATTTTATGGGGACTCACTACAGTTTCCTGAATCGGGATTTGCTTTTGTTTGGGGCTATCTTCCATGACATCGGCAAGGTGTGGGAATTGTCGTATGACAACGGCATTTCTTATACGGACCGGGGTCGTTTGATCGGCCACATGCAGATCGCCTGTGAATTGATAGATAAAAAGTCCTCTCGCATTCTTGGGTTCTCTGAGGAACTGCGTGACATCTGCAAGCATATTATCTTAAGTCATCATGGCAAATTGGAATATGGATCTCCGAAGCGTCCTAAATTCCTGGAAGCGATGGTTGTGGCGATGGTCGATGATTTCGACAGTAAAGTGGCCACGGTAAAAACCATCATGGACAACGAGCGTGGCTCCGGGGAAAAGTGGTCCCGGTACAGTGAACTGTTTGACCGCTACTTCCTGCTCGACGATATGAATGAGAAATACTAGTGATGATGTCCCGTGTGTTGGAACTTCTAAAGACTTATAAGAACTATGATCCCGCCGCCAAATCGCTGTGGGAAATTGGTTTGCTGTATCCGGGGCCGAAGGCCATTGCCTTGCACCGAGTGGCTCATCACTTCTATATTTTGAAGTTGTATTTTTTGGCCCGTCTGGTGGCTGAAATTTCCCGTTGGTTGACGGGTATTGAAATTCACCCCGGGGCGACTTTGGGAAAACGCCTGGTGATCGATCACGGGTTTGGTGTGGTGATCGGGGAAACAGCGGTTATTGGTGATGACTGCATCATCTTTCACGGTGTGACTTTGGGGGGATTGAAGTTTGATCCGGTCAAACGTCACCCCACAGTCGGTAACAAGGTTCTGATTGGAACTGGTGCCAAAATTCTGGGACCGATTCATATCGGGGACGGAGCGATGATTGGCGCCAATGCGGTGGTGATTCGCGATGTTCCCGCCGGAGCAACGGTCGTAGGCCCCCTGGCCACGCAGAGATAACATCCTGCAGATTCTGTGAGTTTCCTTCTTATTTACGCTCTCGGTCAGGTTATTTCACCAATCTGGCCCTTGGTCCTGATCTTTATCCTGGCTTGGATAAGGTAAATCATTGGCCACAGTATTGAAGTGAAAAAGCTATTTATTTTCAAGTGCTTGCAGCTTTTGTTCATCGGACCGCTGTGGGGCGTAAAGCCTCTTTTTAAGTCCTGAATATTCTCATCCTATTTTCATGACCCAAATCTCACACTAAAAGCTTCGCATGCCGCTGCGCATCTCTGCGATACTAGAGGAGTTCTTAATCTAGGCGAAAGGAGTTCGGCTATGAAGCAGACAGAAGCAATCCAGACGGTACCAGCTTCGAACACCCATCAAGGGGAGAGCAGTGGAACAAGTGCTCCAGTTCGAAAAAGAAGTCGTCGTCGCCGTTTGGCCGGTTGGTAATTGACCAACCTTAGCCGGTGAAAAAGGCACACCCAGTGATTAGAAAGCAAATCCTGGCTGCCCCTTTTTGACCGGCTTTTTTTTTTGCCCGCCTCAGAACCTCATCTGCTGCGTTGGGCGTTCGTCGGCGTACATAGAATTACGCCTTGATTTTTCTGTTTTCAATTTGTTTGCAGTCTCAGTTTCTTTTCAGTCGGTTTTCTTCGCGCTTTCAATCAAGTCTGTTTTTTATGAATTGCTGTTCTTTCTGTCAGAGTCCTTTTAAATCAACGACACGACAGTGAAGGATAAATTGATTTATGAACAGACAAGGTAAAACACCACGCTTTAAAAGACAGAGAAGACTTTTGACCGAACTTCCCGGCATGGGGAAGGCGGGTGCTCTGGAAAGACGCCCTTATCCTCCCGGTCAGCACGGCTTGCAACGCCGGAAGTACTCTGAATTCGCTTTGCAACTTGAGGAAAAACAAAAGCTGAGATTTCACTACGGACTGCGCGAAGAACAATTTCGCCGCTTGATTAACAAAGCCAAAAAGTCCAAAGCCACCAACTGGGTTGAAGCACTGGTGAATATTCTGGAAAAACGTTTGGACAACGTCATCTTCCGTCTGGGTTTTGCCGGAAGCATCCCAGCGGCAAGGCAGCTGGTTTCTCACGGCAAGGTTTTGGTGAATGGCAAGAAGGTGAACATCGGTTCTCAGGTGATCAAAGTGGGTGACAAGGTCGCGTTGACTCCTGAAGCCTACGAAAATCAAGTGTATCTTCAGGCGAAACAAACGCCGCGCCTGCCACTGCCGTCCTTCCTGGTGAAAGAGGATGTCGCTGGCACAGAGCAAGGTCGTTTGACGGACGAACCCAATCTCGAAGCGGTTCCATTTTCTTTCGAACCAGGTTTGGTCATCGGCTTCTATTCAATGAGGGGCTAATGAAAACATCGAAGTTCATCGAGGCAGAGCAGATCGCATTTGAAGAAATCACTGAAAACTGGGTGGCCGTTAAGTTGGGTGATGAAAAATTCGTGATCGACATGGATACTTTGTACGATCTGACGTTTCGTTCCGCTTCTTTCCTGGCTTATCTGGAATCTCGGGAAGAACAGCAGGCCGCTGCATGCACCTGTGAATCTGTTCCCGCAGAACTGAAGGTTCACTAAAATGAAAAGGCCTCTTTTCAGAGGCCTTTTGCGAAGTCATCTATTTGTTTTTCGGACCTTTGGTGTTTTTGGCCAGAGGTTTTTTTGCAGTTACCTTCCAAGTGTCTTCTTTGACGGCCGTGAAAGGAACTTCCTTGGTTTCAGTCGGGAAGTCAGACATTGCCGGAGTTCGCTTGTCTTTAGCTCGCAGCTCTTCCCAGCCTTGCGCTAAGGTTTGACCTTTTTTATCCATGCCCTCTGCGGCGAACATTAACAGTACAGCCAGACCGCCCGCTGTTTTATCTTCGGCCGTTGTTACTTTGGCGACCCCTTCGGCTTTGTTGCCGTCCACTTTTACGTCTACAATTTCAACTTTGAATTTGGAATTTACAAGATTGACATACTCTGTCCAGACTTTGCTTTTTTCACTGCCCTTGAATGTTTTTGCCATCTGGTCGTGGTAGTTTTTTTCAATTACTTCCTTCGCTGCAGATCGGACTTTGGATTCCTGCCCACATGCAACTAAGAACGACAAAGAGATAGTCAACAATACGTACTTCAATTTCATGGATCCTCCAGCGCAGTGGCGCTGGAGGATTCTTCGGATTTAAAGAGGGGAACTTGACTCAAGAGTTCTTCAAGTTTCCATTTGTAGTCTCGCAATGAGATTTACTGCCGTCTTCGCCCTTTGGCTTCTGGAACTCCGTCTGCAGGGTCTTCGGGCCATTGGTGCTTAGGGTATTTGATACGCAACTCTTTGCGAACCTCCGGATAGCCATTCTTCCAAAAACTTTCCAGACTGGAAGTCACTTGCACCGGACGGAAATTCGGCCCCAGCAAATGCAGTGTCACGGGAATGCTTTTGTGCAGGACTTTCGGGGTTTCCATCAGGCCGAAGACCTCTTGAATACGCACTTCCAGATAGGGTGGTTTGTCCGGTGGATAGACCACACGAATTTTACTGCCGCTGGGAACCTCGATACGGTCGGGAACTTCCCTGCGCAGGGTTTGTGCGATCTCCGCAGGCAAGACACTTTCAAAGAAGAAACACAGATCTTTTTCCATCACCGGCTGCATTTTGCTTTCGCCCATGCAGGCTTGAGTCAGGGCCTCGACTTTCAACTTTTCGAAATCCACAGACAGCGGTTCATGCCGGTGCAGGAACTCAAGACGCTCCCACCAATGGGCCAGAGCTTCGTTGTTTTTTAGAACCAGATCAAACTTGTCGGTCAGAATCTGTGGAAGTTTTTCTGCGATCTCGGAGCTTGAGGCTGGAGTCAGGCTGGGTTCTTCCAGGGGCAGGCCGTACAGCGAGCGATATTCCCGGGCAAAGAACTGCCCCTTTTCCTCGATAAAGGAAACGTCCTTGGTTTTTTGAATGCCGTCTTTGAAAAGTTCCAGAATAAAGTCTTTGTCCGCGCCACTGGCCAGACTGACCATGGTTTCAGCGTCCGAGCTTCCCTCAACGCCATTCAAGGCGACAAAGAACTCAGAACTTTTCACCAAGGTTTCGTTCTGCAGTTTCACGCCCCGGCCTCCAACCATCAGGGCCCGTTCAGTTTTGCCGCGTCGCCGGCACAGACGATCGGCATAGGCTGTGAAGATGATTCGTTTGATTAAAGCCAGTTGTTGGTCTTTTTTCAGACCCTGGACTGAATTGGAGTCCTTTTGCAGGCGACGGGCCAAGTCCAAAATCTGCCGCGCAGATTGATCCACAGTTTGCAGGGAATAATAATGGGCCCCAGGGGGCGCCTTCTTGCTGAAGCGGAACTGATGTAAGGTCTCCAGTCGCGCACTCAGATCGCACTCTAGATTGTCCCCCAGAAAAGCGCTTACGGCCTCTTTGCGCAGAATGTCCCGCTCTTGCAGCAGGGCGGCCATCTCGGAGGCCAATTCACTTGCGCCCAGATCCAGCCCCACCAGCATCAGCTTGGCCAGGCGAACAGGGAGAGGGAAGTGAAGAACTTTTCTTCCCAGAGCCGTGATCTTGTTGCTCTCATCGAGGGCTCCGGAAATGCGCAGATAGCGAAGAGCATTTTCGATAGCGACTTTCTGGGGCTTTTCATACCAACTGAAGGAATCAAAATCAGTCACACCCTGCGCACTGAGGAATAATAAACTTTCTGTCAGATCCACACGCTGGATTTCGGCCACTTCGGATTTTCCGAAAGACAGCTCATCCATCTTGTTCCACATGCGATAGCAAATCCCCGGGAACTGACGGGCCGCTCGACCTGCGCGCTGAATGGCGCTGGACAGGCTGATGCGTCCCAGCTCCAGACGGGAAAACCCGGTGCGATGATCCTGCTTCATATTCTTGGCAAGACCGGAATCAATCACCGTGTTCACGCCATCCAAAGTGACCGAGGATTCGGCGATATTGGTGGATAGAATCACCCGCTGCGCCGAGGACTTCTGTAAAGCTTTGCGCTGGTCTTCAAGGCTGAGTGAACCATGCAAAGGGATCAGTTCAATTGATTTGCTGTCTGCCCAGGTCTGCAAGGCCTCTTTGGCCCGGTCAATTTCACCGACACCGGGAAGGAAGACCAGGATGTCGTGTTTGGTATTGAGCTGTGCTTCTTTGACTGTCTGAACGACAGAATCAAAGAACTGTGGAAAGGTCTGTAAAACCTGTGAACCTTTTTGGTACCGGATATCCAGCTCAAATAATTTCCCCGGAACGCTGACGATCGGACAGTCGCCCAGGTAAGACGAGATCTTTTCTGCCTCCAGGGTGGCGGACATGACCAGAATTTTAATATCGCGACCCAGTTCCTGAAGTTCGCGCAAAAGCCCCAGCGCCAGATCCACATGCATGGATCGTTCGTGGAATTCATCCAGTATCACAAGCTCCACATCCGCCAGCTCTGGGTCATCAATCATTTGCCGGGCCAGCAGGGCCTCGGTCATAAATACCAATCTTGTTTTTGCGGAAGTCTTGTTGGCGAAGCGGACCTGATAACCCACCTCTTCGCCCACCGTCCACCCATTTTCCTCTGCGATCCGATGAGCAGCGGCAATCGCTGCCATTCGACGTGGCTCAAGGACGATGATTTTCTTTTTGGTGATTTGTAAAAGAGCCGGGGGAAGGCGCGTGGTCTTGCCGGCTCCGGGAGCAGCCGTGATGACCAGGTTTTGTCCCTGATTCATCAGGTTCTGAATTTCAGGAACAAAACTGTCGATAGGAAGACGCAGATCCTGAAGCATGTCTAAACCGGATAAATCAAAAGCATGAACTCGGCTTTGTCGGCCCGAAGCCCCGCTATCAGTTTGTCGATAGAGCCTTCAAGGACCACTTCTTCTTCCTGTGAAAGATTCATGGTCAGCAAAAAGCGACGTTGGGAAAAATGATCTTTCATGTCGTTAAGAGTTTTCTTAAGACGGTAGGGTGTGTCCATCACAATGATGGCACGCTTTTCCTTGGTCAGCTCTTTCAAGGCCCGCGCCCGAGCCTCATTTTCCGCAGGCAAAAATCCACGAAAAACAAATTCATCGACACGCTGACCACTCAAAGATAAAAGTCCCATCAGGGCCGAGGCGCCAAGCACAGATTTTACCGGAACATTCTTTTGGCGACACAGACGCACAAGATCGGCGCCCGGATCGCAGAAGCCTGGTGTCCCGCAATCAGACACCAGAGCCACATTTTTGTCAGCGCATAAAGGAACAAGAGCCGCTTTGTCTTCAGGGGTGGAATGTTCATCCAGCACTTCGTAGGTTTTTCCAGAGATGCCATGGGCCCGCAGAAGTTTGGAGGCCTCTTTGGTGCTTTCGCAGATCACGACATCGCAGTTTTTCAGGACTTCCAGAGCCCGCAGGGAAATCTCACTGACATCTCCGATCGGAGTGGCAACCACGTACAGCATCAGGACTCCTTTTGATTCAACAGAAAGTTCATGATTCGCGGCAGATCTTCTGGTGGCTCTGCCTTGCCAGCGTGAGTGCTTTCAAAGAAAATCATCTGAACTTTGGGACAGTGTTGAGCCAGGTGCACCAGGTTCACAGGCTCATTTTCAAAGAAATAGATTGTTTCATAATTTTTCTTTTCCGCGGCGATGAACCAGTCTGTCTTGAACTGAGCATCGTCCATGCTGCGATGAGGTTTCAAAACAAGCTCGGCTTTTTCGTGTAAAGGGAAACCCCATTGCTCCAGAATTTCGCCGGAACTTCCACCCATTCTTTCCACATCACGACCCGTCAGGTAGGCCACATGCGCACCGGCCCGGCTGACAGCATTGACGAAGTCCACGGCCCCTTCATAGGGCTCATCAAACTGCAGGTAGTGGTTGGAAAAGAAACTCTTCTGCCAATAGGCACGAACAGCCTCCTGGAAGTCCTGATGATGGCCATCCAGACCCGCCCGAGTCAACGCACCGACAATACCCCAGTCAGAACGCAGAGTTTTGATATTTTTTAGCAACGTCACTTGTTCAGGGAAACGTTTTTGATTCAGCGGAGAGGCTGCGAAATCCAGAAGAATTTTTTCCAGACGGGGACTGACATCAAAAAGTGTGGAGTCGAGGTCGAAGACAACAAGACTGGTTTTTCCCTGACTGGAAAGGTCCTGAATATTGACAAGAATCTGCTCTAACATATGGGGCCAATGTACAGTGGGCGGCTTGGGCAAGTCCAGTGAAATCAAAGAGTTTCTTGCCCGTCACCGGGCCTTTTCTATAATGAATGGTGGAGGCAATCAGCATGAGGATTTTCTTTCTAGTTGTAGTCCTGATGGGGTCGATTCTGAGTGGATGTCACTTAAAAAAAGACATTCTGGGCACGCCGGAAAATCCAATCAAGTTTCATCTGGTGCCTGCAGTGGACGCCAAGGTGTTGACGGACAACTCCAAGGTCCTGAAAGAGTATCTTGAGGCACACACACCTTATAAGTTTCAGATCACGATTCCGCAGAACTTTGTTGCGGTGGTTGAATCTTTGGGCACCCATCGCGCGGATGTCGCGGCCATTAACACTTACGGCTACTATATGGCCCATAAAAAGTATGGGGCCGAGGCACGTTTAACGGTTATTCGTTATGGGTCGGCAACTTATCAGTCTCAGTTCCTGGCTCGTGCTGACGGCAAAATAAAAACTCTGAAGGATCTCAATGGCAAGAAAGTGGCCTTTGTGGATCCGGCTTCCACGTCCGGTTATCTGTTGCCGCTGAAAACGTTAAAGGATCTGAAGGTGGAGCCCAAAGAAACCGTCTTTGCGATGAAACATGATTCTGTGGTGACCATGATCTATCAAGGGCAGGTGGACGCCGGAGCGACCTATTACAGCCCGCCTCAAAACGGACAGATCGAAGATGCGCGCCGCCTGGTGAAGACTCAGTATCCCGATGTCGAGCAGAAAGTGAAAATCATCGAGCTGTCGGAGCCCATCCCCAATGACCCGATCGCCTTTCGTAAGGAAATGCCCGAGGAAATGAAAGAAAAGATTGTTGATACCTTACTGCAGTTTGCGGCCACTCCGGAAGGAAAGAAGGCATTGGATCTGATGTTGGGTGCAACCAATCTGAAAAAAGCAACGGACAGCGATTATGACACTGTTCGCGAAATGCTTCGCCAGTTGGCCCCCGAGGGGAAGTGATTTGTGTCAGAAACTTTACTGCGTGTCGAACAGCTTTCCAAAACTTATTCCAACGGTGTGCAGGCATTAAAGAATGTTGATCTTGAGGTGCAGCAGGGCGAATTTCTGGTTATCATCGGTCTGAGCGGTTCGGGAAAATCAACCTTGTTGCGGTGTCTGAATCGTCTGCAGGAGCCCACCTCGGGAAAGATCTTTTTTCAGGGCCGGGACGTCAGTCAGATGCAGGACCCCAGAGATGTTCGTGAAGTCCGCAGGCAAATGGCGATGATCTTTCAGCACTTCAATTTGATTCCCCGTCAAAGCGTTCTAAAGAATGTGATGATGGGACGTTTGGCCGACAAGACCTTGTGGCAAAGTTTTTGGGGTGTCTTTTCAGCCGAAGAAAAGAAGCTGGCGCTGGATAATTTGCGTCTGGTGGGAATTGCCGACAAAGCCCTGCTTCGCGCGGATCAGCTGTCCGGGGGGCAGAAGCAGCGTGTGGCCATTGCACGCGCGCTGACACAGAAGCCCGTCCTGTTGCTGGCAGATGAGCCCGTGTCTTCTTTGGATCCGGCCACCTGTCACGTGGTGATGGATTATCTGCGCAAAATCAATCAGGAGCTGGGAATTACGGTTATTGCGAATCTGCATTTTCTGTCGTTGGTTCGTAAGTATGCCACCAGGGTCGTTGCCTTGAAGGATGGTGAAATTGTTTTCCGGGGACGACCCGATGAAATCACCGAGGAATGGTTCCGCCGTATTTACGGAGAAGGGGCACAGGATGTTGCGCCGAACGATCTTTGATGGGGTGATTTTTGGTTTTCTGTTCTCGGCGCTGGCTGCTGCCGTGTTGGCTCCCGGTGAAGAACAGTTGCTGCAGTTGGGAATGGTCAGTGTTTGGATCCTGACGTTTTTTGCCGTGGGATGTGTTTTAAGTCTGGTTCTTGCCGGACGGCGTGTGAATACTTTAGGGGCCGCATTGTTTGGACCATGGGCGCAACCTGAGGTCGAGGAGCGTCCGTGGTATCAGCTATTTTGGAAGTGGCAGTTGGTGACGTCCCTGGGGGCGGCCTTAGTTGTCGCAGTGGTGAAGACGGAATTTTCGTTCATCGAGCTGTTTGATCAGCAGGGATTTGCGGGGGCGGTTCGGCTTTTTCAGGGACTTTTGAATCCCAACTGGGATGTGTTACCACGTGCTGTTTTAAATATTATTGAGACCATCTTCATGGCTTTTTTGGCCACTAGTCTGGCAATCCCGGTGGCGTTTGCCTTAAGTTTTCTGTGCGCCAAGAATATTATGCAGGGGACCTTTGCCAGGGGTGTATACTTTGTCCTGCGAACTTTTCTGAATGTGACACGTTCGATTGAAGCCCTGATCTGGGCCATTATTTTTTCTGTGTGGGTTGGGATTGGCCCCTTTGCCGGAATGCTGGCGTTGATGATTCACTCGGTGGCTTCACTGGCCAAACAGTACTCTGAGATGGTGGAATCCGTCGAAGAGGGGCCGATTGAGGCCATTGAATCCACGGGAGCCAATAAACTTCAGACGATTTGGTATGCGATTGTTCCTCAGGTGCTTTTGCCTTATATTTCTTTTACGGTCTATCGCTGGGACATTAATGTTCGGATGGCGACGATCATCGGCCTTGTTGGCGGTGGTGGTATTGGAACCATGTTGGTGCAGTATCAAGGGCAGGCCATGTGGCGTGAAGTGGGTTGCATCATTGTGGTGATTGCCGTCGTGGTGTGGGCCCTGGATCAGGCCTCAGCCTACATCCGCGAAGCCTTGAAGTAAGGAGACGTATTATGTCAGCGCTGAATTCATATAAAGTCGTGATCAAGGAACATCATGTGGACTCTCTGGGGCACATGAACAACGCCACTTATCTGGCATTGTATGAAGAGGCTCGTTGGGAGGCCATCACGGCACGCGGTTTTGGGTTCAGGGACATTCAACGTCTGAAGCAGGGGCCGGTGATTCTTGAGGTGAACCTGAAGTTCCTGCGTGAAGTTCTGTTGCGTGAAACAATCACGATCACTTTGGAAGTCCTGGGCTATAAAGGCAAAATTGGTCAGATGAAACAGCAAATGGTTAAAGAAGACGGAACTGTCGCCAGCGAAGCGGTGTTTACGTTCGGGCTGTTTGATATGAAAGAAAGAAAACTTGTCGAGCCTACCGCCGAATGGAAGCAGGCCGTCGGATTGGATTAAGCGACTTTTGCCATCGGAAGTGCAACAACGGTGATATAGAATTTCCCTTTGCCGGTGGCGAAGGGAATCATCATTCCTGCGGATCCCTGAGGGCAGGGGACCGTCTGACCCGCGCCAAGGATGACTTTAGGGACGGTCATCTGAACGCCATAGGAACTTATTTCCGCCTTGGCATTGCCGAAAATAATATTATTGATTTCACCGACGGCATCCTGGTTGTCCGGGGTCAATTCGGTTTGTTCTTCCATCAACATGCTGGAAACCACTTCCAGAAAGCTGCCTTTATCAAAAGAAACACACAAATGCCCCTGGAAGGCCTGACTGCGAATCTCGACGATGGAAGACACTTCCCCCATCAGCGGATCGTGAGGAGATTTCGGTCCGGCCTTTTCCATTTTAACATCCGCACAGCCAAACTGACCCAGGACATGAGTTGTCGCCTTGATCACGGCATTGATCACGCGCACATCCACGGCATATTTTTGTGCTGCCGCAGTCGTCGCAGGTTCACGTGCAGCAGTGCCATGATGTTCGGCATTGAGCACGGTGATCATGGCATCAATAAGCTCGGTAGGGGACACGGGCTTTTTGAAAAAGCGTGAGGAGCGCAGGCTTTCCGGAAGGTCCGCCGCATCCTTCTGCGAAACCACGATCAGATTCGCGTCCTGTGTGTTTTTATAAGTATGTATTCCGTACACGAACCCACCGTCCATCAAACGTGGAACTTCAGTGTCAATCAGAACCATGTCGAACTTCTGATTTTCGGATTTAATTGCGGCCTCGGCACCATCTTTTGCGCGCACAACAACCGGAGCAACACCTGAGTTTTCAAGTTGCTTCAACAACGGCTCTTTCACCAGTTGCTCGAGCTCACAGTTGTTATCCACGATCAGGATGTTTTTACGCTGTTTCATTTCTCTCTTCTGTATAAAAACCATAAACTCTATTCGGTTTAAAGGGCCAATTTCTTAAGTGGTAGCAATCTTGTCGGGAAAGCATGAGGAACCCTTTAACTTAGTTACTTGTCGACAATTTCGACAAAATTCTTCAAACAAATTTCCAACAAATTGTCTAATTTCCTACAGTTAAGTCAGGTCCTGTTTGTGCCGATAGACCTCTCAAGGAGTAACGAGAGCATGGCAAAACAGTATTATCTTTCTAACAATGGCACTCATATTGGTCCGTTCAATCTTGAGACGGTCCTGAAAAAGATTGAGTCCCAAGAAAATCAATGGACTGATTATATCTATGATGAATCCATGGGTGAGTGGGTGATGTTGCTCGAGCATCCTGAATTTTCAGCCAAACTGGCGCAAAAGCCGGCAACTCGTCCCCAATCGACTCCGGCCGTTTCTTTGAACAAGCATCTTCTGAAAGACAAAGAATGGTTCATCCTGAAGGAAGGCAACAACTACGGTCCTTTCTGTCAGTTAGAGCTGATTCAGATGCTTCAGGAAAAGGCACTGTTTGAATACGACTATATCTGGCACTCGAAGCTTCCTGCGTGGAAAAGGGTTGCCGAAGTTGAAGACTTCGCTCCGGAAAAAATTCGTGTGATGAAAGACTCCAAAGAAGCCGATGTGGCAGAAATCTTTTTCCGCCGTCGTCATGTGCGCGCGTCCTATGGCGCTTCTTTGATCGTGCATAACAATAAAACCGTTTTCCGCGGTCAGGCGCTGGAAATCAGTGCTGGCGGTGCCGGTGTCTTGATTGACAGCCCGAACCTGCAGCCCGGACAGTCGTTGTTCCTGCATTTTCAGCCGGGGGATGGAGTTCCGCCCTTCAATGCTGTCTGCCAGATCGTGAGCAAACAGTATGTTAAAGACGGCAGCAGTGCGGTGGAGCCGGTGAAGTACGGTGTGAAATTCACAACGCTAAGTCAGTCCGCTCGCGAATCTATCAAGAACTTTACGACGAAGGCTGCATAAAAGCGGCCTTTGAGAGGATGTCCCATGATGAAAATGGATTTTCGACTTTCACTTCTGGCAATCTCATCGGTTTTGCTGATGGCCTGTGAACAGAATGTGGCGTTCGATTTGCCGCCTTCTCAGGACAATTTCGGTCAAAGCATCACTTATAACAACAAAGTCGACATTCTTTGGATTGTGGATAATTCCACCTCCATGCTGAAACATCAGCAGCGCCTAAGTGATCAGATCCCGGATCTTGTGACAAAACTGAATTCCCTGAAGATGGATTATCACATGGCCGTGGTGACCACCAGTATGGGTGGCGACAATCCGGATGGGGGACGCTTTATCGGAACTCCCAAGTATGTGACCTCCAAAACACCGGATCTGATTAACAATTTGAAGGCCCGCATGATCGTGGGTGAGGCGGGGAGCAATCTGGAACGAGGATTGGAGTCCATGGAACGAGCTCTTTCATCCGGCTATCTGGCCAATGAAGGCAAGGGCTTCTTCCGGGACGACGCACTCTTGGTGGTCGTGGCACTATCGGATGAAGATGACTTTAGTAAGTCCAACTCTTCAGCCGGTATTTCCTATTACACAAACTTCCTGGACAGTATTAAAACTCCATGGGTGGACGGCAGCAGATCGTGGATGTTCAGTTTTATCGGTGTGCTCAGTCTGACCTCACAGTGCAAGACCTTTAATGACTTTGCTTCTGCGGGATTAAGCTATATTGGTCTTGCCGATGTGTCAGGCGGGGTGAAAGAATCCATCTGCAGCACGAACCTGGCATCATCGGTATCCAACATTCGCGCCCGCATCTTCCAGATTCTGACGGACTTTAAGCTTTCCAAGCTGCCGGTGATTGAATCCATCGTGGTGACGATCAATGGTCAGAAGGTCCCGCGCAGCTCCCAGAACGGCTGGGATTATCTGGAGGCCTCCAACTCCATTCGCTTCTATGGATCGGCGGTCCCGGCGGCCGATGCATCCATCAAGGTGGACTTCAAACCCAGAGAAGCGAACTGATAGTACATTCCCTGGGCTTTCATAAGTTCTTCGTGAGAGCCCACTTCCGCGATTTCCCCCTGATTCAAAACCACAATCCGGTCGCATTGCTGAATCGTTGAAAGACGGTGGGCAATAATGATACTGGTGCGCCCGCGCGTGATTTCTTTCGTGGCTTCCTGGATGATGTGCTCACTTTCAGAATCAATATTGGCCGTGGCTTCATCCAGAATTAGAATGTCCGGATTGAACGCCAGAATGCGTGCAAAGGCGATCAGCTGACGCTCGCCCACGGAAAGATTGGAGCCACGTTCGGCCACAGGGCTTGAAAGATCCCGTCCTGTGCGTGACAGCAGTTGGCTGTAGCCCGTTTTATCGCAGGCCTGTTGGATTTGTTCTTCGCTGATGCGAGGATCCCCCAGTCCGATATTGTCACGAACCGTCCCGCGGAAGATAAAGTTGTCCTGCTGTACCACGCCGACGTGATGGCGGATTTCCTCGCGCTGGATTCTTTCCAGGGCAATGCCGTCTACAAAGATCGTCTTTTCCGGAGCATCATAGAATCTTTGCAGTAAGGAGATAAATGTGGACTTGCCGCTGCCGGTACGACCCACCAGTGCGATGGACTCTCCGGCTTTGATGTTCAAGCTGATGTTCTTCAGTACCAGAGGCAAATGGCTTTCGTACTGGAAGTTCAGGTTGCGAATTTCCAGCTCGCCACGCAAAGCCCCCGGGCTGGTCAGCTGTTCAATCTCGAATTCTTTGGGTTCATCCATCAAAGTAAAGATACGCTCGGCACTGGTCAGGGAGTTTTGGAACTGTTGATACTTTTCCAGAATTTCGCGTAAGGGAGGGATAAAGTCCTGAATGTTCATCAGGAAAGCCACCAAAGACCCAATCGCAATCGAGTTCTGCGCACTCAGGAATCCGCCAAAGTACAAAGCCGAAGTGATCGTCACCGCATTGAACAAATTCATAATCGGCTGCATCAGGGCATAGGCTTTGATCGAGCGCATGTTGGTGTCGCGATAATCCGTCGACAATTCGGCGAACTTGGCCCGATTTTTTGTGACCCGGTTGTACAGCTGCACCACCTTGATGCCATTGAGGTTTTCTGCCAGGAATGCATTGATCAGGGACAGTTTCTTTTTCTGCTCGCGAAGAATCTCGCGAATTTTATTGGATAGATAAAAGGACGCCCAGATAAACAGCGGCGCCAGGAACAGGGACACGACAGTCAGCTTCCAGGAAATCAAAGAAAGCGCGATAACGACAGAGGCGATCATCACGGCATTTGTGAAGACTGAAATGACACCTTCGGTGAAAAGCTCTCCCAATGACATGACGTCATTGGTAAGACGGGTGACAATACGACCGGTGGGGGTTTTATTGAAAAACTGCAAAGGCAGGCGCTGCACGTGGTTCATCAGATCTTCGCGCAGATGGAAAAGCATGCGATTGCCGAACAACTGGAACAGATAGGCATTCCCAAACGAAAACAGCGAACGCATTACTTCCAGTGCCAGATAGGCATAGGCTACATTGGTGAAGACCTCGTAGTTCTTATCCTTCACACCGTGGTCGATGGCATACCCGATCAACGCGGGGATCAGACGTGCCACAGTGGCGCCACCAGCCACCGCGAAGATGGCAGAATACAGCAGCATCTTTTCCCGACGGGCATACGGCCAAAGCCTTTTGAAGAGGACTGGATAAGTTACCTTGGTTTTTACCAGGTCTTCGTTCATGAAATTATCATTCATGATGTTCCCCCTGTCCCTGAATCTGAACAGTTTTTTGGAAGGTCGGGCTTGTTGCCAGAACCTGATCAAAAGTGCCACAGGCTTCGACCTGACCGTCTTTCAGGATCAGCAGGCGATCAACCCCCTTCAGTGACGACAGACGGTGGGCCACGATAATGCGGCTCATTCCGCTGTGATTCTTTCGAAGCTCCTGTTCAATGGCTTTTTCAGTGCGAGTGTCCACCGCACTTAAGGAATCATCCAGCACCAGCACCGGTGTTTTCATGATAATTCCACGGGCAATGGTCAGGCGTTGTTTTTGGCCGCCGGAAAGATTCACCCCACGTTCACCCAGTTGTGATTCAAACTTATGTGGCAGGGATTCAATTTCTTTGGTCAAGTCCACCATTTCTGTCATGCGCTGGATTTCCAGATCCGGGGCCTTTTCGGCAAGACCGAAGCTTAAATTCTCTGACACACTTTCACTGAACAAGAAGGCCTCTTGCGGAACCAGCAGGAAGGTGCGCCGCAAGGATTCCTGAGTTACGGATTCAATAGGATGGCCATTGACCAAAATCTGTCCTTCATTCAGCGGGTACATTCGCGTCAGCAAATGCAGCAGGGTCGTCTTGCCAGCCCCCACGGGGCCCATAATCCCCAGGCTTTCGCCGGCGTGAAGGGTGAACGATACATTCTTCAGGGCATAGACAGAACTGTCCTGGTGTTTGAAGGAAACATTTTTAAATTCCAGGGACTGGAACTTTTCGATTGCCACCGTGCCCTGGTCAGGAATGTCTGTTTCTGTTTGCAGAACTCCCTTGATGCGGTCGAAAGAGGCATAGCCTTTTTGGAAATTGGAAAAGCCCATGCCCAGTGCAGTCATCGGCCACACCATTTTCTGAATGTAGCGATGGAAGGCAAAGAAGGTCCCCAGGGTCACCGCACCGGAATACAGATCATCCTTGGCAACGAAAAGTAAAATAACACTTCCCGAGGTCACACCAAACTCCATGACCGGGATGAAGTAAGAGTCCACACGGGCCACCTTGTTGCAGGCTTTTTCAAAGGCGGCGCTGACGCCATTGAAAAGATCGGTGCGGTTTTTTTCCTGAGCGAAGCTTTTGATCACGCGGATGCCGCCCACGGTTTCCTGCGCCACTCCCGTCAGCTCAGAGAACCGGTCCTGCTGGATCTTATAGTTGGCATGAATCAGGCGCATGACCTTCCAGATCAGGAAGGGAACGATGGGCAGGAAGATCAGGGTCTTCCACGTCCAGTCCCAATTCAGGGACATCATGATTGGCAGATTCACACAGATGATGATGATACCGTCAGCCAGAATCAGCAGGCCGGGGCCGATCGCCTGGCGGAAGGACTGAACGTCGTTGGTCAGCAAGCTCATCAACTCGCCCACGGGATTTTTGTGGAAGAAGTTCGGTCCTAAAGAAGTGATATGTCGGAAGATCTTTTGGCGAATGTGCTCTGCTGCAAAGGTATGGAAGCGACCGAAGTGCGCACGCCAACCGTAGCGAGTGATCGCCAGCCCGCTCATGATCGCTAGGAAAACAAAACAAGTTTTGCCGATCGCGCTCAGCGGAGCCTGGCTTTCGATCTGATCGATGGCGGCCTTCATGATCAGAGGATAAACCCCGTCCAGAGCATTGGTGAGCAGAAGAAAAAGCATCCCCAAGCCGAAGGCTCGGGGATTGTTTTTGATATAATACCAAAGAGGACGCTTATAGAGGAGATTGTTGTCGGCTGCAGTTTGCATTCAAGGAAGGACTGTATTTAATCCTTCCAGAGTCTGCAAGAAGTTTGGGCTGAGCCGAAGGTTTGCTCCTGGCGTCGTTCAAAGGCCCGTTGTTCCCAGCCGTAAAAGAACGGTCTTTGTTCAGTCAAACGAGCGAAAATAGTCCTAAGAAAGTTCATTGCGGACCTCCTTTGTTATTCCTAGGATCGGCAAAGTGGTCCTAATATTCAATACCCTTGCTTGAGGTATTGATATACGATACTCTGGTTTTGGAGGTTGAGATGTCACAAGTTGACCAGTTTTTGAATGCCTTAAAACGATCCTTAAAAGCGAAGAACATTCTATATAGAGATCTCGCTAAGGCGCTGGACTTGAGTGAGTCTAGCGTTAAAAGAATCCTTTCCAGCAAAAGTCTCAGCCTTGAAAGGCTGGAAGAGATCTGCCGCATTGCGGACCTGAGCTTTTCTGAGATCGTCAAGTCCGCGAATTTGGAGGAGGCCAACCAGCCAATGATCCTCAGTGATGAGCAGGAAAAGGCTTTGGCGGAAAATGCGCGCCTGCTGCATTACTATATGATGTTGCAGGAAGGAAAAACGCCGCTGAAGATTGAAAAGGAATATCAGATTTCCAGTTCCGAATCGAAAAAATATCTGTTCCAGCTGGATCGTCTGAATCTGATCGAACTGCATCCACGCGACAAAGTGAAGCTGAAACGTCAGGGCTTTTTGCGCTTCCGCCGGGATGGGCCTGTCGGGAAAGCTCTGTTTGATCAAACCAAATCCAACTATCTGAATTATGATTTCCGTCCGGAAGACTATATTCGCTTCACCCTGATTAAGATCAGCACGCCCACGCTGGCCAAATACAAAGCCAAACTGGAACGCCTGATGATGGATATGCAGGAAGAGTCCCGCTACGAAATCGAGCACAATGTATCGGTGGTGGATACGGGGGTTTTGCTGGCGTTTAGGCCGTGGCAGTATTCCTACATGGGAGCCATCAAGAAAAAAGACTAGGGCGGACGGTGAAAACGGCCCATCTCCTGCGTTGTCGGGGGACCGCTTTCGCTCCGACGTGCTTGGAGCACGCCTCCGCTTCAGCGGGACCCCTCCGCCTTGGATATGGACCGTTTTGACCGACCTTGGTTCCCGGTTGTGGGTGGGCTTGCTGCCTTTGGCAGCTCGCTGGTGAGGGCGAGGGCTTGCTGCCTTTGGCAGCTCGCTTTTGGCTTGTTGGGGCCTTTGGCCCAACTCGCTTGTTTAGGGATTTGACGGGTGGGGCTTTTTTTCATGGGGGCGTTCCTTTGACTCAGGGGGAACGTGGGGTGTGGTATATAGCTTCTTATGCGGATTTTGGTGACTTTGCTTTCATTGCTGGGTCTTTCTTTATTGCCTGTGGCGGCAGGGGCTGGGCTTCGGGATGTGCGACCTTGCTTGTCTGAACACATTCGTGAGGCGATGGATCTGAATCAAGAGCGCAAGCCCTTGTATGCGCGTCTTTCCAACGGCAAAAGCAAAATTGTTTCTGACAAATTAATCTGGATGGAGCGCAAGCTTGTCGTGGCTGTGCCGTTTGCGGATGCCTGGGCCGCCCCTTATCAGGCGGCTGGTATTCCCATTTTGTGTCAGGATTTTATTTCCATGTCAGAGACTCCGAAATTCCAGGCGCGCCATCCTGACGGTAAAGATTCTTTGCACAATTATCGTCGTCCGGATGTGGAAGGTATCAAAGATCGACTTCTGGAACTTTACAAAGCCAAAGCCTATGGGACCTTGGCGCACTTTGCAGATGCGCAGATCAAAGAGCTGGATCAAAAGCCCCGGTACAACTGCATGGTGAAACACATTCTGGAATCTATTCGTCGCATGGCCGCTTTGACACCAGTGCATGCGGCAAAGTCCAAGGCTCTGAACAAAGTGTCGAGTGAATATCTTTCCCGTATTGTTTTGAGATCGCACATACTTCTTCTTCAGGAATCTGCTGAAATTGATGCAGCGGCGGCTCCTTTGCAAGCCGATGCTTTGCCGATTGTCTGTCAGGATGTTCCCTATATCCCTTGGCCCTCGTCCGACTCTTTCTGATTCTTAATTTGCCGATGTTTGCTTCTGCCTCGACAGTGGAGGAATGAATTACTCGGAAAAAAATCACTCAAAACTCATCTCAGGTGTTCTGGTTGTTCTTGCGTTTGTGACGATGTTCTTCGCCTCCTCCAGTTATGCCGAGTCCATGTACAACCGTCGTGTGGCTGGTGGACGACTGCTATTTGATGTCTTGCTGGAGCAGTATGTGCCTCGTGAACCGTTGGATCTGATTTTTCGCATGTTTGACTACAATGAAGGGCGCATTCCTAACACCGATTATGCCGTGCTGGTGGATTACTCCCGGCCCTCTGTGGAAAAGCGTCTTTATTTGCTGAATCTGCGAAGCGGGCGTGTTGAACGTTTCCATGTGGCCCACGGGATTCGTTCCGGAATTTTAGAAACGCGCAGCTTTTCAAATCTGCCGGATTCCTGGAAAAGCTCCCTGGGATTTTACTATGCCAAGGGAACTTATCTAAGTAGCAAGAACGGACTTTCCCTTTATCTGGATGGTATCGATCGATCGAACAACAACTCTCGCATTCGCAATATCGTTCTGCACGGGGCGACCTATGTCAGCGAGGACTTTATTCTGCGCAATGGGCGCTTGGGGTGGAGCGAAGGGTGTTTTGCCGTGGGACTGGAGCATGTGCAGTACCTGATCAATATTCTTCAAAATGGCAGCATCCTGCTGTCCTATCACAAGGACCTGATAGCATACTCTCGACGCTATCCTTCTGAACAGTCGTTGTTCGGAGATGAGATCATACCTCCGGGGGTGAATACCCGGAGAAACCCAGGCGAAGGTGGCGGAACGGACTGATTTGGGTCATATGGGATCCAAAATCTTCCTCATAAACCGTTGAGATATATTCAGTAACTATTAAGTCTTCCGAAGAGTCTCCTGACGGTCTACCCCAGGAGTATGAGTCTATGCTGAATCGCCTTTGGAAAACACGCAGCTATCGTTATAAAACCCTGGCCCTTTTGATTGCGGCGCTAATTCCGCTCTGGGCTATAGTCCTGTTTTATGTACTGCCTTTGGTGCGTGAAAGCATGTACGAGGATCGTCGTGTGGCCATTCGTAGCACGGTGGATATCGCCTCGAAAGTTCTGGCTCACTATCATGAGTTGTCAGAGCAAAAAGTACTTTCCGTGGAAGAAGCACAAAAGCAGGCTTTGCTGGCAGTTTCCAAACTTCGTTATAACGGCAATGAATACTTCTGGATTAATGATTTGCATCCAACGATGTTAATGCATCCTTTTAAGCCTGAACTCAACGGCAAAGACCTGAGTGATTTTAAAGACCCCAACGGGTTTCGTTTGTTCGTAGCCTTCGCTGAAAAAGCCAAGGCCAAGGAAGGAGAAGGGTTTGTGCCTTATTTGTGGCCCAAACCTGGTTCGCCAAATCCGGAGCCGAAAATCAGCTTTGTGCGCAACTTCGCTCCGTGGCAGTGGGTGGTCGGCAGCGGCGTCTATGTGGATGACGTCGAGGCGGCCATCTCTTCGTTTCGCAATAAGGTGTTGATTGGTTTTTCTGCGGCCTTTGTTTTGGCGTTTGGTCTGTTCTTTGTCTTTGCGGGTCGCCTGATGAACTTCCTGGCTCGCACGGTGAATGAAACTCACGGTGCCAGTCAACAGGTTCTGGAGGCATCCAATATGCTTTCCAGCGCCGGACAAAATGTGGCGCAAGGGGCGGTGGAATCTGCGGCTCGTATTGAAGAAACTCTAAGCTCTATAAAAAGTCTGAATGACATCGTTCAGGCCAATCAGGGGCGGGCCCGTGAAGCTGCCGAACTTGCAAAAAATTCTGAGCAGGGAGCCTCGCAAGGGGCGCAGGAGGTCAAGCGCCTGATTGAATCCATCAATGTCATGGCCAAGATCTCTGAAGAAATCACTTCGGCTATGAACATTATCGACGACATCGCCTTCCAGACAAATCTGCTGGCTCTCAATGCCGCCGTGGAGGCCGCCCGGGCAGGAGAGCAAGGGAAGGGCTTCGCTGTTGTTGCAGAGGCGGTACGCTCTTTGGCGTTGAAGTCTGCCGAAGCAGCCAAGGAAGTCAAAACAGTGATCACCAATAATGTGACGCAAATGGAAGTTTCTTTGCAACTGGCGGAAAAAAGCGACCAGGTTCTGGATGGAATTGTCAGCTCCGTTCAGAAAGTGAACCTCCTGAATCAGGAGATCTCAGAAACGACAGCACATCAGTCTGAAGGTATTCGTTCCATTCACGAGGCCATGGGTTCATTAGAGCGGCAAACCCAGGCATTTTCGGCCGCGGCAGAGGAAACTGCCGCGACATCCGAAGAAATGTCGGCCCAAGCCAGCACCTTGCAACAGATGGTCACCAGCATGGCGACCGAGGTGATTGGAAAATCGGCCAAGGCTCAATAGGATTCCGCCGGCGTCACGTCGGCGATAATTCCAGTTCTCATCATCATTTCGATAAGAGAAGTGATTTTCTCAGGGCTCAACTCATTGGCATGATGACTGAAAGCCTCAGCCAATGAAGCGCCTTCCTGCAGTTCCTGAAGAATGACGGCCTCGGCCTTGGAAAGTCGCTGTGTCAGCACGCGCTGTTGTTTTTTGTAGATCAAAAGATGTTCGGGTACGGACCAGTTGATATCTTCGAACATGTAGGCCGGATCTTTGCGACATTTCCAGATATCCTGAACAGAATAATCGCTGCTGAAGACTCGCATGCCTTCAATCATTCCGATGTGAACGTCCTCCTGACTTAACAGTTCCCGAATTTGCTCGATGGGTAAAGGCTCCGGGGTCGGGGCCTCCAACACTTCTTTATAGGTCCATTCAAAGCGTGCCAAGTCAGATAGGAAGGGGATCCCTTTGGTGGTGGCTGAATCTTTTATAAAGCCCGGGAAGGTTTCCCCATAGACCGACAGATTGTAGGACACAGAGGGTTGCGCTTCTATGTAATGCCGACACAGCTCTGCAAACAGAGCTTCGCCCAGCACCCAGGCGACGGCTTCAAAGGTGCCTTTCAAAGACTGTGTCAGGCGATTGATGTAGCCGCGATGATAGATCTGAAAAGCCTGCTCCAGGGTCAGCTTTCCTACGGGACTTAGATTGTGCAGCTCTCGGGGGTCTGCTTCCGGGATCATCAGATTTCGTTTAAACAGACTCTGTATTTCGCTCAGCTTCATAGGAGTTCTCCAGTATATGAACAGCTTTCATCACTTCGACTTCCAGTTCGCGGAAGTTCGGAATGTCTTCGTTTCTTTCAATCAAAGTGGGCAGGTGGCGGATCTGTGGAGCCAGCAGACGGAACAGGTCCCAAACTTGATCGGGGATCTCTTGCGAATGGCTGTCGTATAGCAGTCCACCGTAATTGCTGGGGCCGGACAGATGAATTTGCGCCACTCGTTCCAGGGGAATGTGATTGATGTAGTATTTGGGATCGAACCCCTGGTTGTGGGAATTTACATAGACATTATTCAAATCCAAAAGCAGAGCGCACCCGGAGCGACGGCTGACCTCGGTGACGAAATCCCACTCATTCATATTGTTGTGGGTGTAACTAATGTAGGTCGAGATATTCTCCAACACCAACGGGCGGCGCAGAAAGTTCTGAACGAAATCGATATTATTGACCAAGGTGTCCAAGCTGTCTTCGGTGAAAGGTAGTGGCAGAACAGTGTGCAGATTCTGTCCGGAAACAGAATTCCAGGACATGTGGTCTGACACTATGAAAGGTTCCACGCGTTCAATCAGCTCGCGCAGTCCCTGAAGGTAGTCCACACGGATGCCTTCAGGAGAGCCGATATTCATCGAGATCCCATGCAGAGCCAATGGATAGTCCTGCCGGATGGTTTGCAGCATTTCCAGCGACCGGCCCTGAGTGTGAATGTATGTTTCGGTCTGTGCCTCGAACCACGCGACCTCTGTGACGGGCCGCTGCTCCAGGTAAGAAAAATGAGGTGGGCGCAAGCCCATCCCCACTTTATGGGAAAATGATGAAGTGCTCATGAACGGCCCCTATTTTTTCTTAGGAACGGCGGAAGAGGCCAGCTTTGCTTCGCCTTCAATCTCAATCTTGATGTCATCACCGACGACAAAGCCGCCCTTGTCCATGGCCTTATTCCAGACCATGCCGAAATCCTTGCGGTTGACTTTGGTTTCCGCATCGAAGGCGACCACGCGGTTGCCCCAAGGGTCTGTCACGGCTCCTTTATAGTCGACTTCCAGAGTCACCTTCTTGGTGATTCCGCGAATGGTCAGCTCGCCTTCCACTTTCTCGGGCTTTCCTTTTTCGTACTCCACTTTGGTACTTTTGAAAGTCATATCCGGAAATTTGGTGACATCAAAGAAGTCCGGGCTTTTCAGGTGCTTGTCGCGATCGGCCTCTTCGGTGTTCAGGGAAGCTGTCTTGATCGTGATATCGACGTCCTGAAGTTTCATGGAGGTTTCATCGAAATCAAAGGCTCCAGCAACCTGATGGAAGCGTCCTTTGACTTTGGAAACCACCAGGTGAGGAGCTGTGAAGGAAACATGTGTGTGGGCCTTGTCGATTTCGTATTTTGCGGCGAAGGCGGAGCTCGCCACGAAAGAGGTCGCAATAGCAGAGTAAAGTAGAATGCGCATACAGATCCTTTCAGTTGATTGCACGTTCTACTGTTTGGGAAGAAGAGGAGATTTACAAATTAAGATGCTGCAAACTTAAAATTGATCACTTCGAAAGTTGCCATTTGGCAGAGGTGAACAAATCAAAAAAAAAGCCCGGCTTTCACCGGGCTTGATCGTCTTAGTAGTTCATCAAAGATTTAACATCCAGTTTGCCGCCGGAAACAGATTTGTTTTCCAGGGCCGGGATCTTTCTGGCAGATCCGATGATGGCAGCTTTGACTTCCTGCCATGTCTTTTCCGGGTGCGCTGACCAGTAAAGTGCGGCGGCTCCAGCAACATGAGGGGCTGCCATGGAGGTGCCATCCCATGTGGCTTTGAAGCCGAACTTGTCAATCACCGTGTCGCTGTAACCTTGTGCAACCACAGTCGAGAAAACTTTCACGCCGGGTGCTCCGATATCCACTGTGCGGCGGCCCCAGTTTGAGAAAGAGCCCAAGCGGTCGGAAGAATCCAATGCCGCAACAGAAATGATGATGTCGTGATCATAAGAGGCGGGATAAGCCGGAAGCTTGTCGGTGTCGTTATCGTAGCCCACACCTCTGTGGCCGTTGCCCGCTGCCGCTACAAACAGAACACCTTTGTCTTGAGCGTACTGAACAGCGTCGCGCAAAGCCTGATTTTCCGGAGCGCCCGGTTCTTCACCTTCAGAGCCCCAGGAGTTGTTCATGATTTTCGCGCCGTTATCCACGGCGTAGCGAATGGATTTGATCGCATCAGCTGTTGTTCCGCCGCCAGTCATGCCGATGAAACGCAAAGACATGATTTTCACGTTCGGAGCCACCCCCGCAATACCCAACCCATTGTCGCCACGTGCGGCGACGTTGCCGGCACAGTGAGTTCCGTGGCCAGGGTTTCCGCCTTTGAACAAGCCATCCAGGGTGTCTACAGCAAGGTCGTAGGGCTTATTGTCATTTCCGACAAAGTCCCAGCCGATGACGTCGTCAATATAACCGTTGTTGTCGTCATCGATACCGTTGTTCGGAATTTCGCCAGCGTTTCTCCATAGATTCGGCAGCAGGTCTTCGTGAGTGTAGTCCACGCCCGTGTCGATCACGGCTACGACCATTTCAGGACTTCCTTTGGTCACTTTCCAGGCATCCACCACACCGATGTCCAGCATGCCCCATTGTTTACTGAACAAAGGATCAGCACCAGTTGTTGTTTGCGGAGCGTCAGGAATCGCCGGATTGTCCTGGCGAGCGGCCGCGCGAAGCTGAGGATTTCTAGAAAGCATCTTGGCTAAAGCGGCACGGCGCAGAGGGTCTTCAATACGATAGTCTTCAAGCAAAGAGACTTTATAGTTTGGTTGGATGTACTCGACGGCTGGATTTTTCTCCAGGGACAGAAGGCTCATGCGGCGGGGAGCTTGAACGCGAACCCATGATTCGCTCAGCTTTTCAACTTTTGCGCCTTGAATTTCCAATTCTACGAAGCCTGGTGCTAGTTTAATAAGCAAATCTTGGGTTTTCGGATTCGCCAAAGCCATTTCGCCAGACAAACCTGCCACCGCAAGAAGGGCCGAAGCAACGTACAATGCCATCTTCTTCATGTGAGTTTTCTCCTAAATTTGTTGAGTCTAAAGTCTGTGGTTAAACGACAGGAGAATCAATTTCATTTGGCCCACTTTGGAAAGGTGCGTTGAAGAAATCCGTGGAGCGTCCCATAATACATATCTAGTTGTCAGGATTACGGTTTTTCAGTAACTACTTAATGATAGCTAAATGAAATTGCAGAGGTGTATTTATGCACAACGATCAAGTGCAGGGCTTGGTATCCCACGACGGGATGACCGGGACCCAAGCTGTAGATGATATGTCACGAGGTTTTGCTTTCACGTCAAAACTAGACGCCATAGTTGCGTGGGGAAGAAAAAATTCCTTGTGGCCAATGCCATACGGTACTGCTTGTTGCGGTATTGAATTCATGTCCGTGATGGGTCCCAAGTATGACTTGGCTCGTTTCGGTGCAGAGGTGGCTCGTTTCTCTCCTCGTCAGGCGGACTTGCTTGTCGTTGCCGGAACAATCACTGAAAAGATGGCACCGGTTATTGTGCGCATCTATCAGCAGATGCTGGAGCCTAAATACGTGATCTCCATGGGGGCTTGTGCAAGCTCCGGTGGTTTCTATCGCGCTTATCACGTTCTTCAGGGTGTGGATAAGGTGATCCCTGTTGACGTTTACATCCCAGGTTGCCCTCCGACACCAGAAGCGGTGATGGACGGTATCATGGCTTTGCAACGTATGATTGCGACTCATCAACCTCGTCCTTGGAAAGACAACTGGAAGAGCCCATATGAATAAGCTTGAAAATCTGAAACAGCTTCTGGCTGGCAAATTTAAAATTGAGAACTTCAAGTTCACTCACGCTGTTGGCGATGACGTGATTGAAGTTCCTAAGGAAGACGCTCCGGCGCTCTTGTTGTTCCTTCGTGAAAGCGGTCAATTTGACTTCCTGATGGACGTGTGTGGTGCGGACTATCCGAACCGTGAAAAACGCTTCGATGTGGTCTACAACCTGTTCAACTCCAAAGATGCCTCCCGTTTGCGCGTGAAAGCTCAAGTGGGCGAGGGGGAGTCCATCGGTACTGCAATTCCCGCTTACCGTGGCGCGGACTGGTTTGAACGTGAAGCATACGACATGTTCGGTATCATCTTTGAAGGTCACCCGAACCTGCGCAAGATCCTGACTCACCATCAGTTTGTCGGTCATCCTTTGCGTAAGGACTACGATGCCAACCATCAGCAGGCGTGCACGACTTCCATGCCGATTCACTTCAACAATGAACCAGGATCCCCTGGTGATGTGTTGAATGATAAATATCTTCCATTGAACATCGGTCCTTCCCATACAGCGATGCACGGAACTTTGCGTGTGATGGCTGAAATGGATGGGGAAACGATCGTTCGTTGTAACAACGAGATCGGTTACTTGCACCGTTGCTTCGAAAAAATGGCAGAGACTCACCCGTACAACCAGGTGATTCCTTACACAGACCGTCTGAACTACTGTTCTGCACCGATGAACAACATCGGATACTGCAAAGCGGTTGAAAGACTTTTGGGCGTGGAAATCCCGCCAAAAGCTCAGGCGATGCGTGTGATCCTGGCTGAACTTTCCCGTATCATTGACCACACAATTGCCCTGGGTACAGGTGCGATGGACTTGGGAGCTTTGACGGGCTTCTTCTATATGTTCGGTATGCGTGAAAAAGTTTACGGCTTGTTCGAGAAGCTTTGTGGGGCCCGTTTGACGGTCTCCATGACTCGTATTGGTGGTATGGCTCAGGACGCTCCGGAAGGTTGGTTCGACGAGGTTGTGGCTCTTTGTAAAGAGATCCGCCGTGGCACCGATGAAATGGCGGGAATGGTTCTTGATAACAAGATCTTCATTCAGCGTACACGTGATGTATTGCCAGTTTCTGCTCAAGACGCGATCCAATGGGGTTACACAGGTCCCATGCTTCGCGCTTGCGGTGTGAATCTGGATTTGCGTAAAGCGCAGCCATACTATGGTTACGACGCTTTGGACTTTGATGTTCCAGTGGGCACGAGCGGTGACATCTATGACCGTTACCTGGTTCGTTTCGAGGAAATGCGTCAGTCAGTTCGTATCATTGAACAAGTCTGCAAAAATGTTCCTGGTGGTGATTACACTATCCGCGACAAGGGAATTGTTCTTCCAGAGAAAAAAGACGTTTACGGCAACATCGAAGGTTTGATGAATCACTTCATGCTGATCATCAAAGGTCTTCGCCCACCAGTGGGTGAAGTTTACGACGCGACAGAGGCAGCCAATGGAGAGTTGGGCTTCTATCTTGTCAGCGATGGTTCCGCGAACCCTTACCGTTTGAAAGTTCGTCCGCCATGCTTTGCAATCTACCAGTCCTTCCCGACTGTGGTTAAAGGTGCGATGTTGGCCGATGCGATTGCAACGGTGGCTTCCATGAACTTGATTGCTGGTGAGCTGGATAGATAAGGATATTGAATATGTTTAAATTGTCTGATTCTGGCTTGGCTGCAGTAAAAAGTGAACTGGCTCGCTACGAAGCGAAAGAGTCCGCTATTATTCCAAGCCTTTACATTGCTCAAAAAGAAAACAACGGCTTCATCACGCCGGATATTATCCGTCACCTTTCTCAGGTGATGGATATTCCAGAGGCGCGTATCAATGAAGTCTTTAAGTTTTACACCATGTTCAACCAGAAGCCTGTGGGTAAGTACCACGTTCAGGTTTGCACGAACATCTCCTGCGCTCTTGAGGGCGGTCGCGAGATGGCAAATCACATCTGTCATGAACTGGGTGTGAAATACAATGAAGTCACTGCAGACGGTCGTTTTACAGTTTCCAAGGTTGAATGTCTTGGTTCCTGCGGAACTGCGCCGATGATGCAGGTGAATGACACTTACCATGAAAAGCTGACTCCAGAGACAGCGATGAATCTGCTGAGAGGTATGAAATAATGTCTGAAGTTAAATTGCTTACAGAGTTTTACCATCTGCCGGAATATCAGACTTTGGCTGGTTACAAAGCCAAAGGCGGTTATGAAACTCTTCATAAAGCTTTCAAAATGCAACCTCAGCAGATCATCGACGAAGTGAAAGCTTCGGGATTGCGTGGTCGCGGTGGTGCGGGTTTCCCGACAGGTATGAAGTGGGGCTTTTTGCCGAAAAACGGAGAGCCACGTTATCTTCTTTGCAACGCCGATGAAGGTGAGCCTGGAACATTCAAAGACCGCATGATGATGGAGCGTGCTCCACACCAATTGATCGAAGGCATGATCATCTCTGCTTTCGCGATCGGTTCCAACAAAGGTTACATCTACGTTCGTGGTGAATACGTTTATCCAATCGAATGTCTGAACAAAGCGATCAAAGAAGCATACGCTGCAGGTCTTTTGGGTAAGAACATCCTGGGTTCTGGTTTTGATTTCGATCTGGATGTTTACCGTGGCGCAGGCGCTTATATCTGCGGTGAGGAAACAGGAATGATCTCTTCTTTGGAAGGCCTGAAAGGTCAGCCGAAGTTGAAACCACCGTTCCCGGCAGTTCAAGGTTATCTGAAAAAGCCAACCATCGTGAACAACGTGGAAACGTTGGCAGCGGTGACTTATATCATTAAAGATGGCGCTCAGGCCTATCGCAAACACGGAACTGAAAAGTCAGCGGGAACCAAGTTGTTCTCATTGTCCGGTAACGTGATGACTCCGGGGAACTATGAAGTTCCACTGGGTTACTCTTTGATGGATTTGATCATGAAAGAGGGCGGCGGTATGAAGCCAGGTCGCAAACTGAAAGCAGTTATTCCGGGTGGTTCTTCTGCTCCGGTTCTGACAGCCGAAGAAGTGGCCAAAGCCAATCTGGATTATGAATCTTTGGCAGGTCTGGGCACAATGCTTGGTTCCGGTGCCGTGATCGTGATCGACGATTCCCAGTGCATGGTTGATATGCTGGGTGTTTTGACTCACTTCTACGCGCACGAATCCTGCGGTCAGTGCACTCCTTGCCGTGAAGGTACAGGCTGGCTGAACAAAGTTCTTCATTCGATCCTGGAAGGCCGCGGCCGTTTGCAGGACATCGATTTGTTGATCAAAGTGGCTGATAACATGAAAGGTAAAACCATCTGCGCGCTTTCCGATGCAGCGGCTTTGCCGGTTCTCAGCTTTGTAACTAAATTCCGTGATGAGTTTGAATTCTACGTTCGCGAAGGACGCTCTAAGGTAAAAGGAACGACATATGCCGAAATGCACCATTAATGGCAAAGAAGTCGAAGTAAAAGAAGGCACGTCGATCATCGAAGCCATGCAACAGTCTGGCGATCGTATCGCTCACTATTGCTGGCACCCAGGTTTGAGTGTTGCCGGTGTTTGTCGTCTTTGCATGGTGGAGATCGAAGGAAATCCACGTGTTCAGATCGCATGTAACACCATGGTGACTGAGGGCATGAAGATCAACAACACGTCTGAGAAAGTAAAAGACGCTGTGAAGTGGGGCTTGGACTTCCACTTGATCAATCACCCGTTGGATTGCCCTATCTGTGACCAAGCAGGTGAGTGCGGCTTGCAAGACCAGTACATGGAGTACGGCAAGTACGATCCTGAAATGGCCGAGCACAAGCAGAAGAAACACAAGGTTGTGGATCTGGGTCCGACCGTGGTTCTGGATTCTGAAAGATGTATCCTGTGCTCTCGCTGCGTGCGTTTCACTGAGGAAGTATCCAAAACCAACGAACTGGGTCTGTTCAACCGTGGTGACCGCACTGAAATCGGCACTCACGATGGCATGCCATTGGACAACAAATACTCTTTGAATACAGTGGACATCTGTCCGGTCGGAGCTTTGACTTCCAAAGACTTCCGTTTCCGTCAGCGTGTTTGGTATCTAAAGGATGCTGAAACTGTATGTAACGGCTGCTCTACAGGTTGTAACGTAAAAGTTTACTACAACAAGGAAGGTTTCTTCCGCGTGAAGCCGGTTTACAACGAACAGGTCAACGGTCACTGGATGTGCGATGAAGGTCGTGACATCTACAAGTTTGTGAACCGTGAACACCGTCTGTTGAAAGCTCAAGTTCGCAATGCTTCCGGCTGGTCTGAAATGACAGCAGGGGCGGCAGCGAAGAGTGCCCATGAAGTTCTGAAGAACACTCAAGGTGACTCTTTGGCGTTGGTTCTGACAGCTCAGTACACAGTTGAAGAGTTCGATGCGATTGTTTCCACTTTCGTGAATGAATTCAAAACGAAGAAGGTCTTCTTCTGGATCAACAACAAGGAATCCTTCGACAGCTTCGATGGCTTGCTTCTTCGCGGAGACAAGAACCCGAACACGAAAGGTTTGTTGAAGGTTTTGGAAAAGCATGGAATCACAGCGACTTGGTCTGATCTTTCCTCTGGCATTGCCAGCGGTGCGATCAAGACTGTGGTTGTGGCAGGTCCTGAAAACATGGGCGCATTCCCTGACTTCGCAGAGCGCGTGAAAGAGCTTTCCAAAGCTCACAACCTGATCTGGCTGCAAGCGGGTAAACACGATGCTTTGATGGCTTTGACTGGCAATGTTTGGTTGATCCCAACTAAAACATTCGTGGAAAAAGACGGCACCTTCATCAACCATGCGGGTCTTGAGCAGAAATTCAAGAAAGTAACGACAGTTGTTTCCGAGGCTTTGACTTTGACCGAAGCGGCCTTGTTGATGGTCGGCAAGAATCTGGCTATCCCAACGACAGTAAGTCCTTTCATGCCAACAAATCAGCGTGAAGATCAGGTGACGTTGGAAGCTCGTAAGAAGAACGAGTTCGTGTTCAAGAGAGGTAGTCTATGAGCGTAATGCAAAACAACTCTGAGAAGTCGAAGTGGTTCTTGCCAGGGATCTTTGGTGGTCTTGGCGTTACCATGAAGCACTTGCTGAAGAACTTGTTCAACCGTAAGAAAATGATGACCCTGAACTATCCTGAGGAGAAGTATGAGTACTCTCCTCGCTTTAAAGGGAATCACGTTCTGACTGTTAAAAAAGACGGTTCTTTGCGTTGCACGGCTTGTATGTTGTGCGCGACGAACTGCCCTGCGGAATGTATCAAGATCACGGCGGCGGAACATAACGACCCAACGGTTGAAAAGTTCCCGATCAGCTACGAGATCGACATTCTTCGCTGCGTATTCTGCGGTTTCTGTGAAGAAGCGTGTCCAGTGGATGCGATCCGTTTGGGACCTGAGTGGCAAACTCCAGGCGTGAACGGTTCTAACTTCATCTACGACATCAATCACCTGGCTTACCGTCCAAACCTAAAAGGCGGTATCCTGACTCACGTCGACGACCAAGAACGCCACAAAGCCGGCATCTAAGCGCGGCTGACGCTAAAAGGTGCCTGGTTGTTTTTTCTGGCTATAGTGCATTAAAAGGGAGTCGAAAGACTCCCTTTTTGTTTGCTTGCACGCCGACACACCTGCCAGACTTAGGTCATAGAAGGGGGATTCTATGAAAAAGTTTTTGATGGCTCTGGCTTTGGTTTTCGCTCCGGCATTGGCTTTGGCTGATGTGACTGTGCAACCTTTAACGGTTGAGGCAAAAGCTCAGGATCAATATCTTAACTACAACTTCGGAACTTCATTTGTTCACTCAGCAAGATTTCAGGATTTTACTTTGACGGCGAATGGACCTGATTCCACGTTCATTCGTGGGTTGGGGATTCATGGGTCATTTGCATATCGCGTGGACACCAACTGCCCACAAATTCTGATGCCGGGTCAAAGATGCACGATTCGTGTGATCTTCCACCCGACGGTTGAAGGCAGCCACTGGGGTGATGTGACGATCTATCTACGTGATAGCAATATCTACATCCGTCTTTACGGGAATGCCATCCGATAAGTCGGCTTCTCCGGTCAGCTTACATCGAGCAAGGGGTTTGTACACAGGGAAGGCCCCTTGCAGTGTAGATTCGTACAATACAACTTCATCCACCTGAATCTTACCGAAGCTTTTTCTTTTAAAAGGCGAAATCATATCCTTCACGCTGCGCGGATTGCGCAGGCGCCCCACGGTCAGATGAGGGGAGTAGCTTCGCTCTTCCAGTTGCGACAGCAGATTCTTCGCAACGAGTTCCTGATCCAGGGCATCTTTGAACTCGCCCAGATACCTTTTATTTTGAACTCCCAGCCATAAGACACGGGCATCGTGTTCGTTAGAGAAAGCTCCAACGTCTTCGATTTTCAGTTCAAACGGGGTAAAGCGTGTGCAGACTTCTGCCAAAGTTTCAGCCACCTTGCTGATGTCTTCTTCCGGAGTCTCTCCCAGAAATGTGACAGTCACATGGTAGTTGTCGACAGGAACCCACTTCACAGTCATGTCGCGGCGGTCAGCATTGATTTTCAGCTTTTTCAGGGTCGGCAGAAAGGTGTCGGCCAAAGGATCGGTCGCATTCAGAGCCAGGAACAGTCTTTTAGTCATAAAAAACCCCCTAAGAATATGATCTCTTTTCTTAGGGGGTCTGTCTATAAGTTAAGCTTTTTTCTTTGGGAACATCAATGAAGCTGCGATTGAGCCACCGATAAAGGTGAAAATAATCGCCAAAGAGATGCCGATCGGGAAGTGGCCGCCGAACAACTTGTTCAACCATACCATCTTAAGGCCGACAAAGACCAGGACCAGAGCCAGACCATACTTTAGCAGGTGGAACTTATCAACTACACCAGCCAACAGGAAGTACAGCGAACGCAGGCCCAGAATCGCAAAGATGTTAGATGTGAACACCAAAAGAGGCTCTTTTGTGATTGCGAAGATCGCAGGTACGGAGTCCACCGCAAAGATGATGTCCGTGAATTCCAGGAACACCAGGGCGATGAACAGTGGGGTCGCCTTTTTAATGCCATCTTCTTTGATGAAGAAATGGTCTTCATGCATGCGGTCAGCCACAGGGATGTGCTTTTTAAGCCATTTGATCAGCCAATTTCGAGAAGGATCCACTTCTTTGTCCGGCTGGAACATCATCTTAACACCAGTGATGATCAGGAAGATACCGAAGATCAAAACCACAGCTTGATACTGCATTAACACAGAGCCCATGGCGATAAAGATCGCACGGAAGATAAGGGCTCCCAGTATACCGTAGAAGAGCACGCGGTGCTGGTACTTGTTGGGGATTGAGAAGAACCCGAACACGACAACAAAGACGAAGATGTTATCGATAGAAAGGGACTTTTCGATCACATATCCGGTGAGGAACTCTAACCCCACCTGCTTGGCAATGCCCGGATTTTCAGGGAACCGCATCAAGGTATAGTAGTAAAGACCCGCGTTAAAGATCATCGCGATGGTGACCCAAACGATAGACCAAATCGTGGCCTCGCGGAAACTCACCGTATGTGAGTGTTTATGAAATACGCCCAGATCCAGGGCAAGCATAGCGATCACGAAAGCTATAAAGCCCGCGTAGAACCACCAATAGTCAGCAAAAGGGAATAATAAAACTTCGTTCACAGTTAAACCTCCAGGGCGCAGTATAAAGACTTCCTGTTGTTTTAAAAATTAGATAATCTTTATTAAGTTAATCGCTAAAAACAATGAGGTTTGGCATGCCCGTTAAAATCAATGATCAAATGCAGTGGCTGAACTATCATCACCTGCATTACTTCTATGTGATCGCCAAAGAAGGGACCATTGCCAAGGCTGCAGAAAAGCTGAACATGGGGCAGCCGACTCTCAGTACCCAATTAAAACAACTGGAAGAGTCCTTAGGGAAGAATCTTTTTGAAAGACGCAAGCAAAGGCTGTTTTTGACAGAGGCCGGTCGCATTGCCTTTGAGTATGCCGATCAGGTGTTCCGTTTGGGATCTGAGATGGTGGAGGTTCTGCAGGATCGTTTGCAGAACAATCGTGTGCATGTACAGATTGGGGCTCTCGACAGCGTGCCCAAGCAGATTATTTTGGAAGTGGTTTTGCAGGCGTATAAAAAAGGAAACTGTGCAGTGTCTGTTCTGGAAGGGGCCGGAGGAGATCTCTTGCGTGAGTTGAGTGCTCATCAGATCGATCTTCTGCTTTCCAATTATCCGCCGAACGTGGATTTTCAAACCGTTTATGCCAAATCCATTGCTCAGTTGGATGTGGTGGTGTGTGCTTCACCGGAGTTCAAACATCTGCGTCGGGGATTCCCGCATTCGCTGGAGGGGCAACCGTTTATTTTCCCAACGATTCACAGTCGGTTGCGCCGGGATCTGGAGCACTATTTCACGGTGAATGGCATTCGTGTGGATCGTATCGCGGAAACCCAGGACACCAGTCTGCAAAAGTTGCTCGGGCAGGAGGGGGTTGGTTTAATTCCTATTGTCGAGTTGGCGGCTGCGGATCTGATCAAAGAAAAGAAGCTGGTGGTGCTGGGCACCTTACAAGGGATCTACGAAGAGATCTGGCTGATGGCAGCAGATCGCAAGATCGACAACCCGATCGCAGCCAAACTGATGAAAGAGTTTTCATTATAAATGAAAAAGGCGGGGGGACCCGCCTTTTGTGTTATGTGCTGCAAAGAGCTGTAAGAATTTTCAGAGCTTCAACGGCCTCAGGGACCACGCCACCGTCGCGGCTGGTGGATCGTTCGATATGCATTTTTGTAGAGGTGCAAGTCTTGGCATCCACTTGGCGCATACGGATCAGATTCACGTAATTATCGAACTCGGTCAGACTGCGATACTCTTCCAGACGAGGATCGTTATCTGGAGTTTCAGTCAAGTCGGGGATTTCAATTGTATTCAAACGCTGATACAGGAAGTTCTTGTAAGCGTCCATGATACGCAGACGTCTTTGCATGTTAGTTTCAACCTGCATTCTTTCAATCAGCTTGTCAGTGGCCTGATAGGTTTCGAAATCCTGGAAAGCCCACGCTGAACTGCTCATTAAAATCATTGTCACGATCATAATTAGTTTACGCATGAGCCACCTCCGACAGATTGCTCGATTGAATTTAAAGTTTTAGTGATAGATGGGAAGTAATGCGAAGTCTCTTTACGGCGAGCGGATGACTTGTTCGCACTGGCCGGGAACTTCTGCATATACTGTTGCATTTGCTGGATGAATTGATCCGCATTTGTCACGGTCTTACCGCGATAGAAAGTGTTGAGCAAAGCCTTTGCTGGAGTCCACGTTCCTGCAGGGCCTGTGTTATGGGACCAAACCATCAAAGCACGTTTGACTTTGTTCAAATCGTACTCAGACAGACGGAACTTATTTTTATAGTTCTTGTTATTGAAGATCATCATATCCATATCGGATTTGATACCTTTTAGATAAGCGTAGGTGTAGATCATGTTCTTCATCGGGTTGCCGCTTTTCAACGACATGCGATCACAGGAATAGTTGCTGGAAGCGCGCATTGGAGTCATCGTGTCCAACAGCTCCAGGGACAGTCGAGAGCAAAGAGGGTTCTTGTTGCCTTCCAAAGAGATTCTGACAGCATTCAACTCATTGGCGTTCACATCCTGGATAGCGGACGCGGTGAATTGACCGATACCACCAGCCCCGGTCCCGCTGCGGGCGTTGACGTGGAAGCCGGACTCAACATTGATCAAAGCGTAAACGGCGCGAACATCCAGGTTCTGGGTTTCTTCACCGGCGCCAGGGGCCAGGAATTCCTTCATGCAGGAACTGACGGCTTCAAAGCTGTTATTGATCATCTTGAAGTAGTTTTCAGAAATACAGGGGCGGAAAGCCTGGCGGGCAGTGCCGTTTGCAGAACATTCACGGAAGGTCTTGCTGCTGGCGCCGAACTTCATATTCATACCCATCTGAATACAGACAGGCTTGATGATGGAATTTGTTTTAATCGGAGCACGGATAATGTCGCCCAATAAGCCTTTGCTTAAAACGGCAGTCGCCATTTCAGACTCAAGATAGTCATTTTGCTTATTGCATTGCATGTAGCGCATATTGCGAATTTCATCTTCGCAAGAGGAGCAGTTGCGATTGGCCGTGTTATCATTCCAGCCAAAAAGACCTTGGAAGCCCTTGGCACTTTCGATCTTATCCAGCGCGTGCTCAATAATAGGAGTAGGTTCTGTGGGTTCTTCCTCAGCCTTGTCCTTGTCTTTATCAGATACAAGTTTGGAAATGGGAGGCACCGTAATTGTGAAAGGTGCAGACAGACCTTGTTTGTCCTTGGAAGCTAGGTCTGTGGAGGAATCCACAGGGTTGTTCCAGCCAATACTGAGGGTAAGGCTTAGGAATAGCATCTTGTACAAAGGGGATGTGGTCACTTTCATAGAAGCACCTCCTCAGGTACTTCTTAAAGCAAGAGCTTTGCCAAAAAGGATTCCACAATTATCAGATACTTACAGCAGGTCTCATCGTCTCAGAATGAGACTGCAGGTGTCTGAAGCCCAAAGAGTCATAGCCCTGTCAAATGCCTCAACAGTGGCCTGGGGGGATTTTTAGTTGGCAAGCAGGGTGGGAGAGCCCTCGGCTGCCTCGTAGTTGCAGGTGCGGCACTTCATGACGAAATGTCCGTGCACATTTGTATCCAGATACAGAACTGAATCCGGACAGTGAGGGCAGCCTGAGTTAGCATGTTCTTTACGAGCTTCCGGAGCCTGAATCAGTTCAAAGACATAGTGAGTGTCGTCTTCAAACCCTTTGATGGTGCGGGCGCCGATATTGCGGACTTGGAAACCTTCAGCCATCAGTGATTGCGCAATGTCAGAATCAATCAGAATCTGTTCGGGCTCGGCCAGATTTGTCAGGCGGGAGGCAAACGGCAGAGGAGCCCCGATGGCGGTGTAAGAACGGAAGAACTTTTTGTTTCCATAGAAGCCAACATTGGCATATCCGGCGGAAATCCCGACGCGAATCTGCATCTCTTTCTTCCAGTTCATAAGATAGAACTCACGGTCCTGGCGCAAGGCTTGGCGCACTTCCAAAGCCGCCAGACAGGTTCTTTGCATGAAGTCTCCATAGCGGATGGGATCGTTTGCGAAAGCCAGAATTCCGTCACCTTGGAACTTGTCGATAGTGATATCGTACTTCAGGAAGATGCTGACAACAGTGTCCATGAAGCGCGCAAGCACCATGTCCACTTTGGCCTGGTCCAGTCGCACGACTCGTTCGGTGGAGCCGACAATGTCCACGAAGATAGCGCAGATCTGGGACCTGCGGACGCCCTTTTCAATATCAACGCGGCCATCGCGAATAGCTTGTACCACCTGCGGGCTGAATTGAGTGCTCAGGGTGTTCAGGCGCACAGCTTCTTCGGTTTTACTTTTAATCAGGTTGTCGCGATTGGCGATCTCTGCTTTCAAAGCCAGACGGCTGTTGATTTCGCGCACACGAAGCTTTTCGTGGAAGAAGCGAATCAGGAAGCAAATGACGATAGAGCCGACAATAAAGAACGAGTTCAGCACCACCGGCCAAAGATCCGTCAGGTTCTGAATCTTAAGGGCGGCAATGACAAAGTAAGGCAGATAGATACCCACGGCCGTTGCCACAAAAAAGGCCGTGGAAAACGGAATGAATGAAAGGCCGCCAAGTGCGACCAGATTCAGACCGGCATAGTAGCCGGTACCGACATCCGGGATCATGTAGATCATGATATTAATAGGCAAAGCCACCAAGGTCGCATACAACGCAGCGACAAATTGGGTTCGGATGGCCGTGCGTTCTTTTTTCAGTTCTCTGTTTGCCAGGAAACACAAAGGAATGATGGTCAGGCGCAAAGCCAGAAAGTGCCATTTAAACTGGGGTACATAAATCAGATCCGCGACCCAGAAGGCCATAAACAAAGGCACTGCCATCCAATTGGCGACAACCTTTAGAACAGATCTGATTTCTTCAATCACCTCGAACTCACGAAGTTGCGAGGTGGTAATTTCATTCCCCAGCATAAAAGTGGCCTTGAATCCCTACTTTTGAATCACTACAAAAAGGTTCACGCCCAGAGGCTCTTTCTCAACCCAAACTTTTGATCCCATGCCCTTGAACATGCGCAGAAGGTCCTCTTCAGAGCGATAGATCAGATGCCAGTCCAAAACCAGCTCCATAAATGGTACACATGGGTTGTCTTTGCTGAAGTTTCCGATAATGACATGGCCACCGGGTTTTACAGAGGCCAGCATCTTCTGCGCTGCCATTTGAGCGACGGGTTCTGTAAAGTAGTCAAACAGGCCGGCAGAGTAGATCATGTCGTAGTCCGTTTCCGGCAATCCGGCGGCGATCACATTGCGAATGGCCATGTTGTTGAACTTGAACTTGAATCCGGACTTCACAAAGCGCTCAACCGAGTGCAGTTGTCTTTGTGCGTGTTTCAAAGACTCTTCGTCCTGATCCAAGCAAGTGAATTCAACCGGGCGGCCGTAGTGTGCCGGTGAATTTTGCAGGAAGATTTGCTGTTCCATCGCAGGACCGCTAGCCACAGACAGAACCTTCAAAGGCGTTGTCGGGGAGGTCTTGTCGAACAACTGAGTGATCTTTTCAAACAAATACTGACCACGGTTTTTCACCGCCGCCCCTGCGGGTTCGTCGATAAAGTATTTGTGCATACACTGGTCAAACAACGTTTTCCCGACCAATTCATCGCGATAAAGGTGATTCATCATTTCGTAGTCACCGGCATAGCCGCGAGGTTTGTAATAAGCGCGGTTGGCAAAGGGAGCTCCGTAAACTAGATGACCGATTTGTTCACGGGCAAACTGGGTGGCCCATTTCAATTGATCCGGCGTGAAGTTTTGAACGAAAGTCGGGATCTGGGAATACTTCATTGGCAGCACATGGCCCAAATAGTCGGAAACCGCATCGGCAATTGTCATGCGATAGTCCTGAGCTTCCTTCCAGTTGTCCACTGGAGATTCTGCTTCCAGCTTGTCGATACGGCTTTTCAGCTTTTCCAGCCAGTCTTTCATTTCATATACAAAGGTTTTAAACTCTGCAGGAAGTTGCGCCAGATTGGTGGCATACTCTGTTTGCGACGCAATGACTTCGGCAGAGGCTTCCAGTGCTTTGATACGCTCCACCTTCAGAGGTTCGCCCAGAACCTCAAAACCCACGATCATTTCGCCGGTTACGGATTTACTGTGATTTTCGGAACGAGCCCAACGCAAAGCCACATGCTGTGTTTGAATATTTTTAAAGAAGACATCCGCTTCCATGTGAGAATGCTGATTGTACCATTGCTGAAAATCCTGATAGTCCGCGCCCGGAACCAAAACCGCACAACCAAAAGAGCTGATGTTTAAGACTTCCAGTTGACGACCTGGAATCGAAAGGAAGCAAGTTCCCGGTTCGACGTCATTTCTATCCTGACGGATGACTTTTTTGCGGGTGTTTTCGTCGATCTGGAAGAATTCCTGTTTCATTGCGCCTTGGGCACTCATGCTGTCTCCTCAAAGTTGGTAAATCTTGTCGTAATTTTTGACAGCCTCTTATCGTAAAGACGGGCGAGAAAATACAGGGGGCCAAAGGTCGGGAGGCACACTTCCTGTTCAAAGGTCCAGTTATGTGTGGTCCCCTGGATGCCGAAAAATAAAAGGTCACATTTAGGAGAATACATTATGAAGAAGCTCGTTTTGTTGGCTGCTGCGACGGCAACTGGATTATTCACGGCTTGTTCCAGCACGCCGAATAAGTCTGCGGAATTTAAGTCTTATCGCAATCCCGCCAGCACGAATGAATTGATCACAGGAAGTCAAAAGGTGTTGTCGGATATTAACAATCCGCAGATTTTCAACCCACAAACCTGTGCCAGCTTTGTTAATAAAGTCACAGACTATCTGTACTATCTGCCGGCTGATCATTTCATTCCCAAAACTTCTGCGGAACAGGAAAATCTAAAGAAGTTCGGCCAGGAGGTATTGGACACCATCTTCCAGATCCGTGTGTCTTTGCATGAAAAGTTGCAGGCCTTTGATGCCCGCAATGAATTGAGTAAGGAATGTATTAATGAGATCCGTGAAGGCTTCCAGTATGCGCGCTTCTCGGAAGAATATCTTTTGGATTGGTTGTACACGAACAAAGTTTACACGTTTAAAAAGACCCCGATCATGATCAATGAAAAACCCAGCACCTGGACCAATCCAAAGTACGCTGGCTTTGAATTGAAGTCCGGCGACGTGATGCTGATTCGTGGTAAGTCCTATGTGTCTGCCATGATTGCTCGTATTGCGGATGAAGAAGGCAACTTCTCTCATTTGGCTCTGGTGGGTGAAGATAAGGCTGGGAAGAAATATGTCGTGGAATCACTGATTCAGTACGGAGTGATTGTCACACCGTTGGAAAAATGGCGTCAGGCTGAAGATTCCCGTGTGGCCTTGTTCCGTTCTCCAGATCAGGCGATGGCGAAAAAGGCGGCTCGTTTTATGTACGATCACGCCAAAGCCGCTTTGGACAAGAAAAAGGGCATTCACTATGACTTCGCCATGAACGATGACGACTATTCTTCGATCTTCTGTTCTGAAGTTGTTCGTATGGCCTATGACAAGGCATCAGCGGGGCAGTTTATTGTCCCTAAGTTCCGCAGCACGGTTTCCAAGTTTAAGAACACGGACTATCCACGTAGCTTGGGTGTGACGAAGACTTCTTTGTTTGCGCCTTATGACATCGAAGTGGATCCACGCTTTGATTTCGTTGCCGAATACCGCTTTATGCCATTACTTCGTCAGGTGCGCATGCAGGATGCGGTTTTGCAAAGTTTGTATGGCTGGATGATTGAGAAGGACTACACATTCCACTGGGCTCCTCAGCACAGTGTAAAGGCTTACTTCGCCAAGATGGTTCGCCAGTTTGGAGTGGCAAAGGACACATTGCCGAAGTATATGCCTGTAGACAGCATCAAAACCAATGTGCAGTTCGAAGCAGTTGCGAAGGTGCTGGAAGAGAATATCTATAAGCAAGAAGCTGAATTCTATAAAAAGAAAGGCTATCTGCCATCCTTCCAGGACATGCTGGCGATGAATGAGGCTTATCGTGTCCAGGACTGTAAAGTGCATCGCGAGTATCTGGATCAGAACCGCACGGTGGATGGTGCCCCTAGTGCCGATCGTTCAAAATTCCATTGGTTCTTCTATAACAAATCCAAAAAGTGTGAATAGTTAAGATTTTTGGTCAATTTAAAGCCGCAGGCACAAAGTGTTTGCGGCTTTTTCATTTTGGGAGGATCAAGGTGAAACGCTTTGATAGAAAGACTTAATGGGGGAGGCTTTGGTGTTCTTGATCACCAGGCGGACGCCGTCGTGTTCAATCTGTGTTTCAGTGCCTTCTCCGTGTCCTGCTTCGGATTCTTCTTTGATGATGGATGCAGGCAATTGGGCTTGGATGTCTTTCAGTGACACTTTCCCTTCTGGAAGACGGAAATAGAACGATTGCACTTGATCGTTCTTGATTTCCACAGTCGTGTCGTAGGGGATATCACCCGTTTTAAAGAACAGCAGGCTTCCGTTGTTTTCAACTTTTAGTGGCTTTCCGAAAGACTTCAGAATTTCTTTTTTTGAGGTTTTGCCCGGCTCAACCGCAGCCAGCTTCTTGGGCAGATATTTGGTTTTGAATTGAGTGGCAAATTCACCGGCTTGTGTGGCTGCTGGAACCGACAAAGACAGACTGAAAATCAGAGTCAGAATGAATTTCATAGAACCTCCAAAAACAAAAAACCCACAACTAATTAAGTTGTGGGTTTGTGTTTGAGTCAAGTCTTAGACGGATCTGACGTAGACTCGCCATTGTTTCATTCCCATCTGGAATTCCAACTTGGCAATTTCCATGTCCCGGCGAAGTTCGACCAGTTTATAGTCGTAGGCTTCTTTAAGCTCTTCGCGTTTGCGGGCGGCATCCAGTTTGAATTGCTCGTAGTCTTCACGCAGTTTTTTCATTCTGTTCTGCGCTTCCAGGATCTTTTCCTTCATCTGCGCCAGCTTTTCTTCAGCAAAACCATGCTTGGTCAGCTCTGCCGCCTCTGCTTGCAAGCGGGCTTTAAGAATTTCGACGTTGGAAATCTGGCGAAGTTTGGTGGCAAGTCCCATCAGGCTTAAGCTGCGGATCACCCATTTAGTTGGATCCCAGTGGTACCATTTGATGCCATTGCGATAGTCGATTTGGAACTTGTGGTGGAAGTTATGATAGCCTTCACCGTGGGTCAGCAATGCAACAAACCAGGAGTCACGTGCTGAGATTTCTTTGGAATAAGTCTGTTTTCCCAAAGTGTGGCACAGGGAATTGATGAAGAAAGTGCTCTGTTGAGTCAGGGCAATGCGAAGGCCGCCACCGATCACCAAGCCGCCCAGCCATGAGCCCATCATCCAGCCAATCAGGGTCGGAACCAAGAAGCCTGTGATGATAGCTACGGGAACGTAGTAGTCGTTTTGGAATTTAACCATCCAGTCTTTTTCAAGATCCGGAGCGTGAATCTTCTGGTCGACGGATTCTTTATAGAACATCCAGCCCATGTGTGCGTACCAGAAACCTTTTTCGATGCTATAAGGATCTTTTTCGCTGTCGATGTGGGTGTGGTGACGGCGGTGATCTGAAGACCATTTCAAAGCAGAACCTTGGAAGGCTGAAGCACCGACCAGCAGGAACATGGCTTTAACAAATGGGTGGGCATCATAGCTTTTATGGGAAAACAGGCGGTGATATCCAGCCGTGATTGCCAGGTTTGTTGCAGCAGCAAAAATCAAAGCAAAAAGCAGGATGCCCCATTGAAATCCGTAGAAATAGAAATAAATCGGGGCCAGGATCAGAGTGATCAGTGGATTGAGCACCAAGAATAGGGCCACTGGCCATTCAATTTGTTTTTTAGTCATAGGGCACCTCTCACTTCTTAGTGTAACAGAGGTGCCAAGATTTCAATAATTAAATAGAAAAGCCAAGGATAAATTTACCGTAAGTCCCACTCATATTGATGTCTTGTTTGGGTGCGTTACCAGTTGAGTCTGTCGCGTCATCCCAGCGGAAATCCTGATAGCCCAGCTCAGCTCCAACAGAAAAGCCAATGAGTTTAACTCCTGCCTCTAAACCGACGGAATAAGACTTGGCGGAGCCAGCAGAAAAGCTGGCTTTCTGTACGCCAAATTCCGTGACTTTATAATCTGTTGAATGGGAAAGACCGTAAGTCAAAACAGGACCAGCGAAGATCAAATTATCAATGGGCCTCCAATTAAGCAGTAAAGCTGTTCGACTGAAATTGGCTTTGTGATCCTGTCCTGATTTGGTTGTGGAGAGCTCCATGTTTTCATAGCGCAGGCCAAGGCCTGGAACGAAAGGAAGTGGCAGAGTCAAGATACCGTCGGCTCCTAAACCATAAGCAGGGGTGACACTGGGTGCAGAGGTGGCGCAACTGGGGCAGAGTGAATCCATACTGGGATTGGCGTTAAGTATACCGTAGGAAACACGGGCTTCAAAAAGATCCCGGGCAAAAGCCGTTGGTGAAACAATGAGTAGAACGAACACAAGATACAATGGCATACGCATAAACGAACTCCTGACAAACGACTTCAGTGTAATGTCCCCGGTTCGCATTCTCAAAATACCGTCTTAAAATAAGACCTTCGTCGCACTCTCTTTTATGAGGCAATCTGATATCTTGATAGACAGTATGCTCATCGATGTTGTGCGCCCTGAATCCTGGGAAGAGTTGAACGATCAAGTTAAATCCTATTTGGGGCTGGCGCCGCGAGTTCGCGCCCGTGTTTATAATGGCCTGTTCCAGGCCGTCTACGAGATCTCTCAAAGCACGGCACAGTTTATGTCTCATAAAAAGGCGATCGGTGTGATTCTGGGGCAGACCTCGGCCTTTGAAGGGCTGCTCGGTTACTATTACAAAGAAACTTACGAGGTTCATACACGGTCTCATACGCAAATCACTGATGTGAGAGAGTGGGTGGAAGGCCTGAAGAAGGACACTTGCTTCGTCCTTTTCAGTGAAGACCATCCGGTCACGGGAGAACTCTATCCTTTTGCAGATGAGCTGGATCGCCTTTTGAATGAGAAAAGAATTTTTTCCTTCCGCGTTTCGCATGCCCAGCATTTTTACACGTCATCGGAAATTCGACCGTACTCTGTTCGTCTGTGTTCATTTGAGCCTCACGCCGCCGTGGCCCTGGTGGGAGAAAGATTCCGCTCGCCTTCGATGATGGCGCACAATATGAGCTGGGGTGGGGTGGATTTTGTATCTGTCCTTGAAAAGTCCAAAGCGGGACGAATGCAGAACACGCTTTTGATGGAGCAGATAGAAAAGGATCTTTCAGTTGTGGCGGAACCCTACTTTAAAGCCGGGCAGTCCCGTCTTTCAGACCGGGCCGTGATGGTCTTTAAGGATGTCAGTGCGGAAGCTCTGGCGCAGAGGATTTTTCAGCAGCTTGGAATGGATTTAAAAGAGGGGTGGCGGCAGTTGGCAACCACCAACATGTGTCACTGGTCGGTGGTCAAAATGTTCCATCACTGGTGGGAGCCTGCTCCCAGTCTGGAAACGCTGCGAGGGATGTTGATTGTCGGCCCTGAACTTTTGAATACAAAAGACTTTGCCAAGATCGTGATATCTTCGTATGAAGATATCAAATCCCAGCAAAGTTGGACTGTGTGACCCAGGCGCAAAATCGTTTTATCATCCTGAAAAAAGTGAAATACGGTGAATCCGATTTGATTTTGCATGCGATTTCCGTGCAGGGGGAAAAGCTGTCTTTTATCGCTCGTGGCGCCTTAAAAAGCAAAAAGCGCTTTGGCGGCGGTGTTCTGGAACCCACTCATTTTGTCAGCTTTACTTACAAGCAGGCTTCCGAAGAAGGCAAAATGCATGTGCTGCAAGAAGCCACTTTGGTGAATGATTTTGTTGGATTGCGAACGGACTATGATCGTCTGGAGCTGGCACTGCATATCCTAGAGTGTGTCAGCAAGGTCAGCCAGGAGGGCGATAAAAACTCCGAATTCCTGTTCAATCTTCTGGGGCACACTTTGCGGGCTTTGGAGACGGCTCAGGACCCTCTGGTGGTGAAGATGCATTTCTATTTGAAATTCCTTTTACAGCAGGGGGTGGTGGATGCAGAACCGTGGATGGCGCCATTCCTGAAGACTAATCTCGCGGACTCCAATCAACTCGTGTCTTATCGTCAGATTGTGGATGAAGAACTCCATAATGTGGAGCAAATGGTTCGACACTACATCGAACACGCCATGCTTTAAGTTTATTTGCCTTTACCCAATGGATGCAGCTTTTCCATCGTGCGGGCCAGTTGATCAATTCCCAAGTGAGTGTATTTCTCGGTGGCTTGCAGGCTTTCGTGGCCCAGCAGCTCTTGCAGGGTTCTTAGGTTGGCTCCACTGCTTAGCAGATGAGTGGCAAAGCTATGACGAAGAGCATGGGGATGCAGGGGTTTGAGAAGTCCGGCGCGCACGCCACTTTGCCGAACCATCTCATAGGCGGTTCTGGAATTCAGGGGCTTTTCACCCAGGACATACTCGTTAAAGGAACTTTCTTTTTTCCACTTCAGCAAAACTTCCACAGTCAGAGCGGGGAGGGCCACCACTCGCTCCTTGGAACCTTTTCCGGTGACTCGCAAAATCTTCTGCGAAAGATGCACTTCGCTCCACTTCAGGTTGCAGGCTTCACTGACGCGCAAGCCGCCTCCGTACAACAGCAGGAACAGAACCTTTTCTCGCAGAGGGACTTTGTCATCGGCATCAAAGCTTTTCAAGACAGCCAGAGCTTCATCCACACTCACAAAGTGCGGCAGTTTCTTCGGGACTTTAGGGCAGGTGATCTGCACGGACAGATCTTTCTCGGTCAGGCTTTCTTCAAAGGCCCAGGAAAAGAAGCTCTTCAGAGTGGCGGCCTTGCGATTGCGAGAGGCCAGGGACAGGTGTGCCCACTGGTTGAAAGCGGCCCGTGCAGTGGATAGTAATTCGGACTCCGAAATAGATTGAGCCTTAATTGAGGGATCTTCATAATTAAAGGCCTGCTTCAGATCCAGGCTGTAGTGCTTGATCGTCAGGGGGGAGGCAGACTTAATAAAAGTCATGTATTTCAGGTATTTATCTATATTTTCAGAAAGCCTAAATGCCTTCGCCATAGCCCTGAAAGTCCCTATGTTAGGGCTCGCACCCTAAAAAAAAGTTAACGTCATGCATTATTTTTATTGCAAATACTACACGACCAAAGTTATAACTCAATGCGTTGTCGCGGCGTATCAAGTTGAGATATTCAAAATGAGACGCCCACCCAAGTTTAAAAAAGTACGTAAACCGAAAGGTGGAGCTATGAACGAAAACAACTCAACGACTGTTTTGCCCTCTTCTCAGAATGCAAACCAAGTTATGTGGAACACAAATCAAACTTCCAAAGTGGTTGAAAACAAGACCATCGTCTATCAGTCCGAAGTGATGGGCAGCTTGATGAAGATGATCGACCGTGTAGCTCCTTCCCAAGCTAACATCCTGGTTTTGGGTGAATCCGGTACTGGTAAAGAGTTGATCGCTCGCGCGATTCACGATCGTTCCGGTCGCAAGAACAAACCGTTTGTTGCAATCAACTGCGGCGCCCTTCGCGAAACATTGCTTGAGTCCGAGTTGTTCGGTCACGAAAAAGGTTCTTTCACTGGTGCTTACAACCGCAAGATCGGTTTGGCTGAAGCGGCTAACGGCGGGACTTTGTTCCTGGATGAAATCGGTGAGCTTGATCCCGCTATCCAGTCGAAGCTTCTTCGCTTCATTCAAGAAGGTGAAGTATTCCGCGTGGGTGGTAAAGACCCGATCAAAGTGGACATCCGTTTGATCTGTGCGACCAACCGCGAACTGGATCAGGAAGTGACTCGTGGCAACTTCCGTGAGGACTTGTTCTATCGTATTAACACGATCGTGGTGAGCGCTCCGCCTCTGCGTCGTCGTAAGGAAGACATCCCGGCTTTGGTGAATCACTTCCTGAACAATTCCCAGCACGCGTACCTGAACCGCGGTCGTACTGTCAATGAAGAGGCGATGAAAGCTTTGGTTCGCTACGAGTGGCCGGGTAACATCCGTGAACTTCAGAACGTGTGTGAAAGACTTCAGATCTTGTCTGACGGTCACATGATCATGCTCAATGATATTCCAGAGAATATCCGTAACGGCGAAGCTGAAAAAGACGTGATTGCTTATGATCCAGCCATGACTTTGCATGAGCTTGAGAAGCGTTACATCCTGAAGGCGTTGGCTCACTTCGGTGGCAACAAAACTCAGGCTGCCAACAACCTGGGTATCACGATCAAGACGCTTTATAACAAGCTTCATGAGTACGGCGAATTCGAAAAATTCGCGGTTCACACGAAGCCGATGAAGTAATTTCTTACTAGCTGCCCGGAGTGGTTCCTCTCTCTTTCCACTCCGGGCTTTTTTTTGCCTGGAGTGTGGCTATACGCTCAATCGGTCCATTATTCAAAATGACCGCTTTTGAGTTTCGCCAGGGCTTTGATGATAAAAGAGATATGGGTGATATGCTCACCACGGCAAGAGTCGTCAGCACAGCGATTCGTGATATTGCAGCGTCTGGCCCTATCGTATTTAAAATCATCGTCACCACGGACTAAAATACCATTGACTTCATTTGTTTCCGCATTGAATACGGCGGATCCTGAATTACCAACGAAGGTATCCAAATTTGCCACAAAGTAATCAGAGTAAGATGCTCTGACAGTTGCTCTATCAGCGACCTTGGCTGGTAGGCCTGAAGGATATCCAATGGTGTAAAGAATGTCGCCTGCCTGTGCTGAACGAGTTTGCAGGCGCAGAGGTTTGCGGCCTTTTACAGGACGATTAAGGCGAATCAGGGCATAGTCGGCTTCATCACTGAGTTTGCGTTCAACGATTTTTTTGCAGGAATAGACGTCATCATAACTCGAAAATTTTGGTCCGACGTGGGCGTTTTCCATTTTATAATCAAATACAAAATAAAAGCTGTTGCAGGAACTTGCCGAAAGAATGCAGTGCCCCGCTGTGACTACAAGATCTTCGCCCACCAAGAAGCCAGAGCAATCCGATAGAGCTGGTTGGTCAATGAATCTCTCCTCGGAGCAGAGTTTCTTCTCGTGCCCCAGAGTCGTGCCTTTGTGGTAATAGCCATTGGAATCATTATTTTGAAGATGTTCCTTGCCGATCAGCGCCACTGTCGAGGCGGCAACAGCGCGGACTTCCTCTTTTTGGACTTCGTAGAGATCAGAGCGATTGTCGTCGCCGTAAATCACCATCGGAGTAATAGGTGCAAAGCCTGTAGAAAGAAGAGAGACAACAGCCAAAGAAATGGCGCTTTTTATAGTTTTTGCTTTCACGACGTTCCTTCAAATTCAACAAATAGGATATGCTTGCAGTCTCCTCTCCAAAGCTGCTATCCGACAAATAAAATCTGCCCACTTCTTGTTAGGATGTTCTTTTGATACTAGATGTCGATAAAAAGCGCCTCTTTAAGAGGCGCTCTACTATGATCGACACTAACGATTGCGAGTGTTTTGCTAATTTTAGCCGCGTCCCAATAATTTTATTCTAGAATCGGATGTTTTCCGTAAACCAGATCTTTTGGCAAAGCATTGAAGTGCCACCATTCGTGTTCGAGCACTTTGAATCCCTGATTCTCTAGAAGCCTTCTTAGTAACAGTCTATTTTCTAACTGAGCCTGCGTTAATTCTCCGGTTTTCAGGAAATGATTTTCTAACTTGGGCTGCGCAATATCCCGAAAATCATCAAAGTAAGTTCCCATATCCAGAAGCTCACCTTCCTTCGTTTGCAAGGTGAGGTCGATCGCCATTCCGAAATTGTGGAGCGAGCCCGGGAAAGGGTTTGCGACATAGCTCTGAAAAGGTGTTCCTGCCAAGAAGTCGAAGAACTGAGCCTGGATGCTGCGAGGACGAAGAGCATCCCAGATGCGGAACTGCAAGTGGGGTTGTTCTTTGCGCAGAACTTCGCAAGCTTTCAAGAACATCTCGGCCGCCAATGGAGCCATAAAGCAACGATGAAAGCCATCGTACACATCCTTGTTCATGAAGTTGTCCGCCGTAGAATACTTGAGGTCTAAAACCACCTCGGAAGAGGGAGTAATTTCCTGAAAGTTTTCTTCAATCCACTGGGTGCGCGTATAGAATGAGTTCATGCCGGAAAGGCTATCCCAGAAGCCTTGGGGTTTCATCTGATTTTTGCCTCCCGCCCCATCTGCTAGGCTTTAAAGTCTCAAATTGAGACAGTGTAACGGCGTCAGGAAGGCCTTGAATTCAGAGGATATGCACGGATATTTGAGGCGGCGTAAAATGGCAACTTTGTCTAAAGCTTATCCGTGGAATTTCTATCAAATCGTCTTAATTTGAGAGCGCTTTGGCGCAGGCGTTGCATTTCCCCTCGTGAATGTTGAGGTTTCTATGAAACGTTATGTAATTGCGATGTCCGTTATCATGGCTTTTTCAAGTGTTTCTCACGCTTGGTGGGGTAAGAAGAAAGAAACGCCGCCGCCAGCGCCGCAGAGATCAGCTACCGTCTATGACCAAATGTCATGTGCGGAAGACCTATATTCTCGCTTGGGAGTTTTTTCATCCACGACGGAAGCCATCTGTAGCGTCAATAGATTTGATCGCCAGTTTCAACAGTGTGTTGTTGATGTCGTTTTAGATTTGGATTACGCGAATCTGGATGGTTCCCCTTTGTCGGAGCAAGAAAGATATTCTTTACCAGCCGCCAAAGCCTGTCAGCTGGCGAACTCAGCTGATTTCGGTCAGTGCGTATCCAAGCTTTTCCTTTATGGCGGTCAGTACCTGGATGATGGTGCCAGACTGTGCCAGATGCAGAACCCAAGATTGAATGATTGTATCGTCGATGAGTTCCGTCGCTCCAACGGAGATGCTCAGCGTGCCGTTCGCGTTTGCCGTGCCCAGCATGATCCGGCAGAACGCGCCCGTATCGAAGCGGAGAAACGCCGTATCGAAGCGGAAAGAAAAGCCGCTGAAGAAAGACGTCGTCAGGAAGAACTGCGCCGTCAGCAGGAAGAGCAACGTAAACAAGAGGAAAAGCGCCGTCAGGAAGAAGCTCGCAAGCAAGAAGAGAAACGCCGCCAGGAAGAAGAGCGTCGCCGTCGTGAAGACGTAGTTGTTCAGCCAGAATTGCCGAAGCCGGGTTCTTCATCCGGAACTTCTTCAGGTTCTTCTCAGACTCAGGAAGACAAGCGTCGCCAGGAAGAGGCTCGCAAGCAGGAAGAAGCCCGCAAGCAGCAGGAACAGCAGCGCAAGCAGGAAGAGCAACGCCGTCAGGATGAACAGCGTAAACAGGATGAGCAGCGCAAACAAGATGAAAAGAAACGTCAGGACGAAGAACGCAAGCGCAAGGAAGAAGAAGAGCGCAAACGTAAAGAAGAGCAGGAGAAATCAGGTTCTGGCTCTTCAGGTTCAGGAACAGGCAGCACCAAGCCGCCGAAGACTCCGCCACCTCCAGTTGCTGATGACGGTGGTGTGATCACGGATCTGCCGATTCCAGAGTGATAAAGCAATAAAAACGAAAAAGCCCACTTGTTAAAAGTGGGCTTTTTTTATTGTCCGTATTGGCGCCGACTTAGCTGCAACAGCCCTGCGTATAGCGACTTACAAAGCGACGGGCTCGGCTAAGCACTTCTTTTTCTGGAACCTCTGCCAGAAGTATGTCGAAGAGGAAGACGCCATGAATATAGGCTTCCAGATCCTGACAGATGTCGGTGAGTGTGACGGATGCAGGAATTTTGCCATTGTTTTGCAGGATCTCCAGGCGTCTTAGAAGATTTGGATCCGTGAAAATCGGGATTCTTTCCAGAGCCTTCTTGCGGAATTTATTGTCGGTCAGGCACTGGACAATGATGATTCTGCCAAGGCAGTCGCGATCATCCTTGGTGCTCAGCTTGAAGTTGATATACTGCTCAAGCTCCGTTGCCAGATTTTCTTGAGCCGGGTAGGGCAGCTCTTCGGTGCGCAAGTCCTCAATGAATCTTTCAATAATAGACAGCAGCAAGCCTTCTTTGCCGTCGAAGTAGCGACCGATCAGCGACTCGTTGACGTCGGCTTTTTTGGCAATCATTTTGGTGGTCGCGCCACTATACCCGTGCTTGGAAAAGATCTCCGTTCCAGCCGCAATAAGACGCTCCTCAGAAGCAGAACGATCGCGCTTTTTCCCTTTTTGACCTTCCGTACCTTCGTCCGGTGTGGTCTTAAGTTGAGATGTTTCAGACATGGATTAGCCCCCTAAATACCTAAAATCACTGTATATAGACTACTGTATCATAAGGTCAATTGGTATTCAATTAAGTAATTGATTGCATACTTATAAGTGTTGGAGTACTTATTTGTATGTAAGCGATTACATATTCAAACGGTCAGTAATAGGACTTTGGAGATTCACGTATGGAAAACAAGAAGATCATACAATGGGGAGCAAAGCTTCTCATCTGTGGGACTCTTTTGCATGGAACGGCCTCATCAGCCCTCACGCTCAATGAGTACCTGGAACAAGTTAAGAGCGGAAGTTCAGCCTACAAAGGCAGTGCAGAACAATCAGAAGGTGCAGAGCTGAAAGCTCGTGAAGCGGATTTGATTTTCACGCCGAAGTTGTTTGCAGAGGCGCGCATTGGTTCTGATGGCAAGCCTGGCAATCCAAAAATGTACGATGAAGTGAAAAGCCAATACTACTCCCTGGGTGTATCACAACAGTTCAGTTTCGGTCTGCAGACCAAACTTTATTATGATATGAGCCGCACTGAATTCGAAGGCCTGGCTCCAACTTCGCCGATCAATCCTCAAAAATACTGGGATGCAACTCCGAAGCTGGAGTTGGCAATGCCCTTGTGGGGGAATGGCTTCGGGCGTTCGGCTCAAGCCAATGAAGAAGCTGTTCGGGCGCAAAACATGGCAGAAAAATTCTCTGGCCAAGGTCAGTCCCTGAACATTCTTGCGGGTGCCGAAGCGGCTTATTGGAAGCTCGCTGCCTGGCAGGACGTGGTCACAATTCAAGAACAAGCCAAGCAAGCCGCTCAGAATATTCTGGATTATGTGACCAAAAAAAGAAGAATGAATTTGGGTGAGGACGCCGACGTCATTCAGGCCCGCGCCTTGGTTGAAGCACGGACATTGGAACTGCAAGTTGCCAACAATGAAAAACTGGAAGCACAACGCTCCTTTAATAAGTTCCTGAACCGCGAGGCTTATGCTCCGGTAGAGACCCTGGAAAAGGTGAACTACAAATCACTGGAAACTTTGTCCATTCCGGAAAAGCGCCCAGGCAGCCGTGCGGATGTGGAAGCCACCAATGCCCAGTTGGCAGCGGCGAAAGCTTCTGCGGTTCTGACTTTAGAGCGCAACCGTCCGACCTTGGATGTCTATGCGAACTACTCTTTGAATGGCCGCGATGAGGAATTCAACGAGGCTTTGAAAAATGCCGGTAAAACCGAGCAGGACACGGGCTTTGTGGGCATTCGTTTCAGCATGCCTTTGAATGTCTCTGCTGCCGGTGATGCCAAAGCCGGTGCAAAAAAAGCCGAGCGTGCTGCGGAACTAAACCGTCAGTATGCCTATTATGCGCAGGAGCAGGACTGGGTTAATCTGACCCGCAATCTTCAGGATGCCCGCGACAATCTTCGTTTGTTGGCACGCATCGAAGACGCTCAGAAAGCCAAATTGGAAGCCGAGCGCACACGTTTACGCCAGGGACGTACAACGACGTATCAAGTATTGTTGTTTGAGCAGGACTATTCTCAGTCCGCTTTAAGCAAAGTAAAGTTAGCAGCAAATATCCTTGGTCTGCAGGCTCAGATCAAGCTTTACCAAGCCTCTCCTGAAGGAGGGAACTAGCCATGAGTTTACCTAAGTTATCCATCAGTCGTCCGATATTTATTACGTGTGTGACCATCGCCATGGTGGTCGTGGGCTGGGCCTCTTTCAAGTCCATGTCTGTGGATTTATTCCCGGATGTGTCCATTCCGGTTGTCACAGTTCAGACGGTCTATGCCGGGGCGGGTCCTGCGGAAATTGAAACCCTGGTCAGCCGTCCGATCGAAGAGGAAGTCAGTACCATTTCTGGTATCAAACGTCTGACTTCCAAATCATTGGAAGGCGTTTCCCAGGTTATCGTTGAATTTAACAGCAGTGTGGACGTCAAGCATGCCGAACAGGAAGTGCGTGACAAGGTGAATATCGCCAAAGCGAAACTGCCCACCGAGGTGGAAGATCCGCTGATCAAACGCTTTGACCCTGCTGATACTCCGATTTTGACGGTGTCACTGACGGCTAAAGATCTGGGCGACGCGCAGTTGTTCGACATTGCGGACCAGTTTGTGAAGCCTCGTTTGGAGCAGGTTCAGAACGTCGGTGCTATCGAGATTATTGGTGGTCGTGAGCGTGAGATTCACGTTCTGCTGGATCGTAAGAAACTAAAAGCCCGCGAGATTTCAGTGTCTCAGGTGGCGGGTCAGGTCGGAGCCTCCGGTCAGAATATTCCTTCCGGTAAGGTCAATCAGGGTGAAAAAGAGCTGGTTTTCCGTGGACTGGGGGAGTTCTCTTCTGTGCCGGAAATTTCAGATACGCTCGTGAACCTTTACGGGAACGAAGTGCCAACTCGTGTGGCTGACCTGGGTTCTGTCGTTGATACATTGGCCGATGAAAAATCCCGTGCCTATGTCAACGGTGAAAAGTCTTTGTTCTTACAGGTGTATCGTCAGTCCGGATCCAATACTGTCAAAGTGGCGCAGGACGTGATCAAGCAGATGAATAAGATCAAGCCCGAGCTTGAGAAAATGGATGGAGCACCGGTTGTTGCAGTGATGACAGATGCCTCCATTAAAATTTCGAACAACTTGTATGACGTTTATGAAACGATCATTATCGGTATCATCCTGACAATTATTACGGTGTTCTTCTTCCTGGGAAGCCCTCGTTCGACCTTTATCACGGCCTTGTCTGTTCCGATCTCCTTGATCGGGGCGTTCATGGTTATGAAAGTTGCGGGATTCTCGATCAACATCGTATCTATGCTGGCATTGACTCTGGCTGTCGGTCTTCTGATCGATGACGCGATTGTGGTCATCGAAAATATCTACCGCCGTATGGAGCTGGGGGAAGACTCTCTGACTGCGGCGGAAAAAGGGACCACGGAAATCCAGATGGCCGTTATGGCGATCACTCTGGTGGTCATCGCGGTATTCGTTCCCGTGGGTACGATGTCCGGCACGATCGGTCAGTTCTTGAAGCAGTTCGGTATGACGGTTGTGTTCTCTATGGCCATCAGTTGGTTCGTGGCGATGACCTTGATCCCGATGCTGACAGCTTACTTTGGCGGGTCCGGTCATCATGGCGGCAATCACGATAAACACAAGCCCGAGGGCATGTATGACAAAACGTTGGGTCGTCTTGTAAAAGGTTTCGACCGCTTCCAGTCCTGGCTGGAAAACATGTATGAAAAGCTTCTGAAGGTTTCTTTGGATTGGCCGAAGGTGACAATCGGTCTGACAGTTCTGGTGTTCTTCCTGAGTATCTATACTGTGACGAAAGTTCCTGGTGCGTTCATTTCAGATGACGACAGTGGTGAGTTCACGGTGACATTGGAACTGCAGCCGGGTACGAGCTTGGACGGTACTGAAGCCGTGGCCCGTCAGGTTGACAAGATCTTGCATGACAATCCCGAGGTTAGCTTCACGACAATGATCGTGGGCAGCTTGTATGGTGAATCCAATAAAGCCAGCTTCTATGTGCGTATGAAGGATGGCAAAGAGCGCGGTCCTCTGACAACAGAACAGTTCCGCGACAAGATCCGTGGTCAGTTGACGCATTTGTCTTCAGCCAATCCGGTTGTTAAAAGATATGACGCCAGCGGTGGTATGGGTCAGCAGCCATTTATCTTGAACATTGTTTCCGCAGACCCGGCAGAGCTGGAAAAAGCGGGCTCAAAAATGCTTGAACTTTTGAAGAAGGATTCACGTCTAAAGGACGTGGACTCAAACTATCGCCCGGGTAAGCCGGAAATGCAGGTTCATCTGAAGCCTGGTGCGGCCAAAGCCTATGGTATTAATACATCAACCATGGGTTCTGAACTGCGTGCGCAGGTTGAGGGCTTCACACCGGCGAAGTTCCGTGAAAAGGGGCGTGAATATGAGGTCCGTGTCCGTCTGCAAGAGGACCAGCGTGACTTGTTAAAGACGTTTAACGACGTTTACATCCCGAACGTGAACCGAAAGTTGGTTCGTTTGAGCGATATTGCCAAGGGTGATTTGGAATCCGGTCCGGCTTCCATCGAACGTCAGGACCGTGGTCGTTATATTCAGATCACAGCCGGTTTGGCGCCGGGAGTGGGGTTGAGTGAAGTTGTGAACTCTGCGGTGGCAGCGATGACAACGGGTGAAAATGCTCTGCCTCCAAGTGTGCGCTTCGGGTTCGGTGGTGACGCGGAAAACATGCAGGAACTGATGACATCCACGGTGATGGCATTGGGCTTTGCGATTCTGTTCATTTACCTGATTCTTTCGAGCTTGTATGAGTCCTTCATCACGCCGATCACGATCATGGTGGCGTTGCCACTGGCTCTGTGTGGTGCGTTCCTGGCCCTATTCCTGACGGGCGAGATCCTGACGATCTTTGCGATATTCGGATTCTTCATGCTGATCGGGGTGGCTGGTAAGAACGGGATCCTGCTTGTCGACTTTGCCAAGCAGATGATGGAAGAAGGCAAAAGCCGCCGTGAAGCCTTGATCATGGCTGGTAAAACACGTCTTCGTCCGATCTTGATGACGTCGTTTGCGTTGATCGCCGGGGTTATTCCGGTGGCGATTGGTATGAATGCGGCATCCAAGACCCGAACGGCGATGGGGGTTGCGATTATCGGGGGGATGATTTCATCCACAATCCTGACTCTGATCGTGGTTCCAGCGGTTTTTACATATGTTGATCGATTCCGTATCTGGGCGAACAACTTCGGTGCACGTTTCACTTCCCAGAAGAAGATGGAAGTGGAACCCCGTGAAGCGGTCGTTGAAGAAAAAGTCAGCAAATCTGACGACGGAATGGTTCCGGTGAAGTAGTTTACTGAGGGCGGAGCTTCTTTGGTTCCGCCTGATTTTAGAAATTTTTTGGAGGCCTTATGGCGAAACTTTTTATCCAAGACATTCCTTCCCAGGAAGAGGTTCAAGCTTCTGTTCAAAGTCTTAATTCAGATGCGAATTCTGCGGCACTTTATTCCAATCTGCTTTTTATGAAGGTGGCCAGTGAAATTGAAAATAGTCTGGATGGACTGCTGTCCAAGTACAACTTGTCGTCGGGTCGATTCATGTTGTTGTTCTTGCTTCGCAACGCCCCGACGGGTTTGCGTCCTTCAGAACTGGCAAATCAGGTCGGTGTGACCCAAGCCACGATTTCGGGTTTGATCAACAGTCTTGAAAAAGCTGAATTGGTTATTCGTGAAGGGCATCAGTCCGATGGTCGTTCTTTTGTGATAAAACTGGCAGCCAAAGGCGAGCAGTTGATTCAGGAAATCTTCCCTCAGTGGTATCCTCGAGTGGAGAATTTCTGGAATGTGGTTTCAGAAGAGGAAAAAGGCTCTATCAATAATTTGCTGGCGAAAATGATTCAGAATAAATCAGCCTTAACCCCAAGAGGTTAAAATAAAAAGGCCGTCGCAAGACGGCCTTTTTTCTGTTTTAAAGTCGACTGATCAAATCCCGAACATCCTGTTCGTCGTGATATAGCCCGAACCCGAAACGCAGGCGATTGCCGCGGGAATCCGTTTTGATCCCTTTGCCAGCAAGTTCTTTCACAAGCTTTTGCGTGTCTTCAGTAGAGGGCAACTCAAACGTCAGGAAGTGCCCATGCTGCTCTGGGTGGGTCATCAGAACTTTTGATCTATGCAGCAAAGGATGGGTCTTGCCGGAAAGTTCCTGCAAAAACAGCTTCTGATTTCTTTGCACCACCTGATGAATAACTTCTGCGCTCAGCCCTTCCTTTTTGAAGGTTTCCAGTGTGGCTATCAAGCGATAGACTCCAGAAAAATCCATTGTGCTGCCGGCGTATTGAAGGGCATTTGTCGGGTAGCCAACTTCATTGCCCACAGCAGACAGATGTGACAGCTCAGCAAACCAACCCGTGTACAAAGGACGGTGGCGGGTGCCAGTGGGTACATAGAGGAAGCAAGCCCCTTCGCCGCCTTGGGCGTATTTGTAAGATCCTGCCAAATAGAAGATGCGTTCTTGTACAGAGCTTAGATCCGTCGGCAGGGCCATAAAGGCATGATAGCCATCAATCACCACCATCGCCGAAGCAGGGGCCTTTGCTGCCAGTCGGGAAATATCCGCCACCAGACCAGAGTTAAAGAACACCTGGCTGAAAAAGATCATATCCCAGTTTGCAGAGCCCAGAGCCTCTTCAAACCTTTCATGGAAAGTTTCAAAGGGCAGGGTGGGAACCTTAACCACTTCAAATTCAGGAAGCTCTGAAAGGCGATTGATCTGACGGTCGAAACTGTAAAACTCAGAATCAGTGGTCAGGATGCGGACCGGCTTTTTCCAGTTCAGGGAACTGAGCAGGCGGAAGACGAACTCATGCGTGTTGGGGGCAAAAACAATCTGCTCGGGGTGAGACAGGCCCAGGTTCGCGGCAATGAGTTTCTGTGCCTGAGGGACTTTCGTGGAAAAGATATAGCCCCATTTGTCGTCTACATATTTGCAGGAATCATCCCAGTATTGCAGGTGAGCTTCACGGGTGCAGTCCGGCCAGTAGTGGTGGCTGTGACAGGCAAAATGCAGTTCAGAAGGGTGGGCGGCCAGAAATCTTTGATAGAGATGTTTGTACATGGCCTGATGATAATAAAAAAGGGAGTCAAAGACTCCCTTTTTTATTTAGCTGTGTGCGCAGCGACTAGAAGTAACCTTCGTCATCTCCGAAGTCGTCATCTTCATCATCGTCGTCGTCATCGCCATCGTCATCTTTGGAAGTGATGTCGTCTTCAGCTTCTTCGTCCTCTTCAAAGGAACCTTCAGCTTCTTCAGACTCTTCACCTTCATCTTCCCATTCGTCGGATTCGTCAGAAACCGCTTCTTCTTCGATGTCGATCATGCTGTCCATTTCTGCTTCGTCGTCAAAGTCAGCAGAGATGTCTTCGATCGCTGGTTTGATGATTTCTGTAGCAGCAATGCCACTAACAGCAGCCTTCGCTACTTTTTCTTTTTTAGGAGCGGCTGGTTTCTTGGCTGCTGGCTTTTTAGCAGCAGGTTTTTTCGCAGCGGCTTTCTTGGTCGCAGGCTTCGCAGCTTTTTTAGTCACTTTTTTCGCAGCGGCTTTTTTAGGAGCAGCTTTCTTTGCAGGTTTAGCTGCTTTCTTTGGAGCCGCTTTTTTTGTCGCCTTTTTAGCAGGCTTTGCAGCTTTCTTAGTTACTTTTTTTGCGGCAGCTTTTTTAGCAGGTTTAGCTGCTTTTTTTGCTACTTTCTTTGCTGGTTTTGCTTTTTTCTTTGCCATGATTCGCTCCCTGAAATGTCCTGGTTCAAAATGGAAATGCCCCCTTAGACTAACGAGATTTAAGGGGGCAGGCAAATCAAAATAGATTTCTGGTGGGGACGGTCTTGCTTACTTGATAATACCACTCAAATGGTCGTCGATGATCTTGGCCAGATCGTTCGGCAGAATGAAGGAAAGGAAAAGCCCCCCATTATAACCCCCGGATTTAGGCACGATCGTCAAATACCCCAGGGTGCGAGTCCCAGCGGCGTTCTTTAGCGGTGAAGTCATCCCAAAGTATTCGGGGAAAAAGGAACTTTCGACGAACATTCCGACCGCACTGACGCCGAAGTACAGGTAAAGCTTGTTGCTGGAATTTGGGTTCAGGCCCAGGCCTAAGGACGGTAGCTCTCCGCTAGGCATCATTGGCAGGGCGTTGCCGTTGGGGAGGCGAGAGGCTGGCAAAGTTGTAACTTTGTCCTTAACAATCAGTCTTAACGGAATACTGACCGCGACTCGGGCTTTTTGCTGGGAATCCAGCACCGTTTTGATTTGAACACCCTTCACCTGAGGAACATCTATATAGAGTTGGCTGAAGGCGCCAGGCAGGGGCAGGTACAGAAGCAAGGCGTTGTTGGCCTTGTCTAGCGACATCACCTGCTCGTTTTCGTAAGCACCTCCACCCACATGCGCCGATAATTCCAATTTGTCGTACGCGCTTGGTGGAGCGGGAGTCACTGGGGGAGTATCCGTCCCCTGGCCGGAGTTGTCTCCGCTGCTAGACCCTTGGCTGGTGTTACCGGTGCCCCCTAAGGATTCAAAGCCTCCTTGGTTGCTGCAAGCGGCAAGAACTGCGGTTGCGAGAAGAGCCCCCATCAATCTTGCTGTTTTCGCCTTAGTCATATCGAACCTCCATGCTTCGTACATATTTTTCGGAAGGTTTTCACCTAGACTTAAGCTAAATATTTGAAATTATTGGTAAATAAGTTCGACAGTTTTTTGTGTGATGAAAAGCGGGCCAGGGTGGCTGAAAAAACTTTGGGCAGAAAAAATAAAAAACCCGGAGGGAAGATCCCACCGGGTTTTAGGTTTTGGTTATCTTATTCCAATTAACCGATCAGCTTAAGAGCCAATTGATTGGATTGGTTAGCCTGAGCCAAAGTGGAAGTACCAGCTTGCAACAAGATGTTGTTACGAGTCATCTCAGAAGATGCTTGAGCAACGTCTGTGTCACGGATACGGCTGTTAGCTGCAGACAAGTTCTCTTGAGCTACACCCAAGTTGTCCACTGTAGAAGTCAATCTGTTCTGAAGCGCACCCAGGTTGGCGCGAGTTCCAGAGATTGAAGTCTGAGCAGCGTCAAGTTGGCTCAAAGCTTCCTGAGCACCTTCTTTAGTGGAGAAGTCCACACCAGAAAGACCCAGAGCATCCAAAGTAGCTACGTTTTCAGCCGCGTTGAAGGAGATACGATCTTCTTCAGCGTTGTTGAACAAACCTACCTGGAAGTCGAAGCTTGGAGAAGAACCATCCAAAAGCTTTGTAGTACCCCAAGTTGTTACAGAAGCGATACGTTGCATCTCAGATTTCAACTGTTGAACCTCTTTATTCAACATACCACGCTCTGTCTCACCAACAGTGTCAGAAGCAGCTTGGATACCCAACTCACGAAGACGAACCACGATGTTACCGATTTCGTTCAGGCCACCCTCAGCAGTTTGAACCATGGAGATACCATCGTTCGCGTTGCGTTGAGCTTGAGCAGCAGATCTGATCTGAGCTTTCAAGCCTTCAGAGATCGCCAAACCTGCAGCGTCGTCAGCAGCTTTATTGATGCGGCTGCCGGAAGCAAGTTTCGCCATAGAATCGTTGATCGCTCTTTGAGAACCTACCAGGTTACGTTGAGCATTCAATGCACTGATATTTGTTGTTACTCTCATTCCCATTTTAAATTCCTCCGTTAATATTTATTTTTCATTTTCAATACCCTCCCTGATTTTGTTTTTGGCATCAGCGAAACCTACTTTCGCTTTGCCGGCACTGACATCCGAGTCTGTGCTTTTTTGTATGGCCTTTTTATTTTTGGGCTTTAACCCATCGCCTGCTAAGTCCGCATCGGGGGTTTTACCCCTCCTGCTCCTGCGCAAAGCGCGTGAACAATCTATTGTTCTATTTTAGTTTCATCCTTGAAGGCCCTCCTTTCGGTTCCGCAAGAGAGTGACCATCTCTCTTGACTCCTTCTGAGTGAATCATTGATGTGCATTAGATCGGGATTTGGTATGAGGTCTTGACAGGACGTCAGGCGGGTTTTGTTTGTTTTTCACAATACTGGTCATTCGACTGATCCTGATATCCGGACGTAAGCTTGTCCTGAATCAATTGGACACAGTACTTTCAGAGGGAAAAACGATAAAAACACAGACTATGGAACAGTCAATTTTCCGAATGGGACCATGGTTTTGCTGAATGGCTATGCTGAAATTGAATTTCTTTGTGAATCGCCAGACAGGAAGGGGTTGAGTTGAGGTTGTTTGACACTGGAGCTTACTTTGTTCCGGACGGGTGTGAATGATTATAGAATGGATTTGGAAATCACATCGGCCCATGAGCAAAAGATTTCGAATGTGATCACAGGCCTTAATTCTTCGGAACGAGGTCTGTCCTCGACAGAGGCCCTTCGAAGGCTGGCAGTTCATGGACCCAATATCTTTCCTACGCGCCCACCGACCCCTTTTATTGTGATCTTTCTTCGTCAGTTTCTAAGTCCTCTGATCTATGCTCTGCTGATTGCCGTGCTTCTGGCTTTATGGATGCGGGACTATGCAGATGCCGTCTTTATTTTTGCGGTTTTGTTGATCAATGCCTCCATCGGAGGAGCTCAGGAATACAGCGCGCAAAAAAGTGCCGCGGGACTTAGGCAGGTTCTTGCCGCAAAGTCGCTGGTCGTGCGAGACGGTGTGATCCACGAGGTGGATGCCGAAGACTTGGTGCCCGGGGATCTGATTTTGCTGGAATCCGGGATGCGTGTTCCCGCGGATATCCGGCTTGTTTCAACACATTATCTGGAAATTGATGAATCCCTTCTGACCGGAGAATCTTTGGAGGTTTTGAAAGATCCACAAGTCGAATTGCCTCTGAGGACTCCGTTGGTAGAGAGAGTCAATATGGCGTTCACAGGATCGCTGGTCGCTCGGGGCCGAGGCCGTGGTGTGGTGGTCGGAACTGCGCTCAGAACGGAGTTGGGTAAAATTGTGGACTCCCTGGAAGCTGAGCCCGGCGCCAAGCCTCCGTTGCTGATCCGGATGGAGCGCCTGACTCGAAAGAGCGCTGTTTTTTTGTTGCTGGCCACTGCGGTGATGGCGGTGATCCTGGTCTTGCGTGGGTACACGCTTTATGACGTCTTGATGGTCAGTATTGCGATGGCCGTGTCCGCCATTCCTGAGGGGCTGCCAGTGGCACTGACGGTCGCGTTGGCAGTGGCCAGCCGACGAATGGCAAAAAGAAACGTGATTGTGCGGCGATTGGCGGCCGTCGAGGCCCTGGGCTCTTGCACTTACATCGCCACAGATAAAACGGGCACGTTGACAGTCAATCAGCTGACCGTGAAGAAAATCGCGTTGCCGGAGCTGCCCGCATTTGGGGTCGGGGGTAGCGGTCTAAAGCCAACAGGAGAGTTCGAGCGCCTTGAGGGAGTGTTGGGGCCGATGCAGCAGGGAAAGCTGCGATCACTGGCCCTGGCAGGAGCTTTGTGTAATGAGGCCCAGCTTTTCGAGGAGTCAGGAGAGTGGGTGGGTCATGGTGATTCTGTGGACCTGGCTTTTCTGGTGCTGGCGGAAAAAACCGGTTTGCCTGAATCTGAACGGGCTCAGCACTACAGTTTGGTGGATGAAATTCCCTTTGAACCCGAGAATCAATTTGCAGCAACGTTGCACCGGGGGCCCTTGGGAAATTTGATATCCGTCAAAGGCGCTGTCGAGAAAGTTCTGCCCATGTGCAAGGGCGTTGAGTTGGAACATGTGCTGACTCAGATGAATGAGATGGCAGAAGAGGGCTATCGGGTTTTGGCTCTGGCCGGTCTTCTTTCATCGGTGACGCAGTTGAAAGATCAGCTTCAGGGGCTTTCTTTTTTGGGGCTGGTGGGAATGATGGATCCACTTCGTGAAGAAGCCAAGGAAGCCATCGATCATTGTCGAAGTGCCGGAATCACGGTGTCCATGGTGACGGGCGATCATCCGAGGACGGCCTTGGCGATTGCGAAACAACTGGGATTGGCCGGGCAGCTAGAGGCGGTGGTCTCGGGACCGCAGCTCAAAGCGGCTGGCGAAGCCCACAGGGATCAGTTGATCTCTCGCGGGCGGGTTTACGCTCGTGTCGAGCCTCAGCAAAAGTTGGAGATCGTGCAAAGTCTTCTGGCCGCGGGTCATTTTGTGGCCGTGACGGGTGATGGGGCTAATGATGCTCCGGCTCTTCGTGCCGCCAATGTCGGGGTGGCGATGGGAAAAAGTGGCACCGATGTGGCCAAGGACGTCGCGGATCTTGTTATCACAGATGATCGATTCGCGACAATTGTCGCCGGCATCGAAGAAGGCCGTATAGCCTACTCCAATATTCGGAAGGTCGTGTATTTGCTGATTTCTACCGGTGTTGCTGAAATTCTGATGTTCTTCCTCAGTCTCATCCTGGGCGTGCCTCTGCCTCTGACAGCGATTCAGATTCTTTGGTTGAATCTGGTTACAAACGGGATTCAGGATGTGACGCTGGCGATGGAGCCCGGCGAGGGGGATGAGTTGCATCGACCGCCGCGAAGGCCTGAGGAACCCATCTTTGATCGTCTGATGTTGGAAAGGGTCGTCTTGTCTTCGGTGGTGATGGGAAGAATCTCTTTTTCATTCTTCTACTCGCAACTCCGGGAAGGGGTCAGCCTGGAAGTCGCACGCAACCTGACTCTGCTTTTGATGGTCTTGTTTGAAAACGTCATGATTGGCAATTGTCGTTCAGAGACCAAGTCTGCTTTTTCCATGAGTCCGCTGAAAAATCCCTATCTTCTGGCTGGAACCCTCGGGGCCCAGCTGCTGCATATCGGGGCGATGTACATCCCATTCTTTCAGACCACCCTTGGGGTTGCCCCTGTGCATCTTTCTGACTGGATTCGTCTGCTGGGGTTGGCGTTGTCTGTTTTGCTTGTCATGGAGACTTATAAACTTGCACGTCACAGCCCCTGGTTGTCCCGATTCACGACCAGCATTCGGAGGCATTTATGAAACGATGTTGTCGAATTGTTCTTACTGGAGGCCCTGGCGGTGGCAAAACCACGGCCGCTGATTTGTACCGTCGGGAGATCGGGGACCAGGTGGTGGTTGTGCCCGAAGCCGCCACGCTGCTTTATACGGGGGGATTTCCGCGAATGGGGGATTTTGGCGTCCGACAAGCCACCCAAAGAGCCATCTATCATGTTCAGACCAACCTGGAGGATGCGCAGGCCGCGCATTATCAGAGCCGGGTGTTATTGTGTGACCGAGGAACTGTGGATGGAGCTGTGTACTGGCCGGCTCAACCGATGGACTTTTTCAGAGAGCTTGGAACGACCTTGGAGGCCGAACTAAGACGGTATGATGCGGTGATATTCTTTGAAACTGCGGCGGTGGGTGGGATTTCCATAGAAGGGGGGAACCCCATGCGGATCGAAAGCATTCAGGAAGCATTGAAGCTGGATATGTCCTTGCGGGAGCTTTGGTCCCAGCATCCCCATTTTATATTCGTGCCTCACGAGGCTTCATTTATACGCAAGGTGAATCGGGGACTTGAAGAGGTGGCCCGGGTGGTCGCCGGACACCAGTCAAAATGAAACACCACTCGTTAGACGGAGGTCTGGTGGTCCTTTTCGAGCTCAATCGATTTCCAGGAACCTGCAGAAGGCCATGTTCCCCGCCAGTTCGTATTGGTGGGTTTGGACCGCTTTCAGATGGTGCTGGGGGTTGTAGCCAATCGTACAGACTGTTTTGTCTCCGTCAAAGTGAGAGCAGTCCTCGCAGGAAAAACGAGTGTCATACTTCAAATAGTCCCGGGGGTTGACTGTATCCTTTTTGATGGAGGGGTGCAGACGCGGCTGGGACTTGCCTTTTCCTTTGGGATTAACGATTCCTGCCATTCTGAGGGTCCTTGGTGTTGACAAAAGCGAATTAGAACTCATCCTTTATTTCAGATGGAGGCTCTATGAGCAATGATATTGAAAAAATGACGCGAAAAAGCCAGGAGGCCATGCAGGCCGCCGCAAAGTTGGCCGAGCGTAAACTTAGCCCCTCCGTGGAACCTGAACACCTTTTGATGGAGCTGGTACAGCAATCCGAAGGAATCGTTCCTCGTATCTTGGATAAAGTGAATGTTCCCCAGGCCCAGTTTTTAACGGACCTGAGAGCCCGTATTGATAAGTTCCCTCAAGTCACTGGTGGCAGTCAGAAAATGTACGCCAGTCCGCGTCTGGAAAAGATCTTCCAGGCCGCTGAGACAGAAGCGCAAGAGTGGGGTGATTCCTACATCTCCACTGAACACTTCTTTATGGCCATGCTGAAGGGTGGGGATTCCGACCTGCAGGCCTTGTTCCGTAAGAACAAGATCAACGCCGACTCGGCAAGAACTGCTTTGACCGAGATTCGTGGCAAACAAAAGGTGACCGATGACGATCCTGAAAATAAATATGAGGTTCTCAAAAAATATGCCCGTGATCTGACCGCTCTGGCGGCCGAAGGCAAACTTGATCCGGTGGTGGGGCGTGATGAAGAAATTCGTCGTGTTGTGCAGGTACTGTCCCGCCGAACGAAGAACAACCCCGTACTGATCGGTGAGCCGGGCGTGGGTAAAACGGCCATCGCCGAAGGTTTGGCTTTGCGTATTATCAAGCAGGACGTGCCGGATAATTTGATTGGCAAAAAGCTGATGTCCCTGGATATGGGAGCCTTGATTGCCGGTGCCAAGTACCGTGGCGAATTTGAAGACCGCTTGAAGGCCGTAATCAAGGAAGTCACTTCCAGCGATGGGCAGATTATTTTGTTCATCGACGAGCTTCACACTTTGGTGGGCGCTGGTAAAACAGAGGGTGCCATGGATGCGGGGCAGTTGCTGAAGCCAGCCTTGGCGCGCGGAGAACTGCGCTGTATCGGTGCAACCACTTTGGACGAGTATCGCAAGTACATTGAAAAGGATGCGGCCCTTGAGCGTCGTTTCCAAACAGTGATGGTGGAAGAGCCCAGTGTCGAGGACGCGATCACCATCTTGCGGGGTCTAAAAGAAAAATACGAAGTCCATCACGGGATTCGTATCACTGATGCGGCGTTGGTGTCGGCGGTGAAGTTGTCTCATCGCTATATCACCAACCGCTTCCTGCCGGACAAGGCGATCGACTTGATCGACGAAGCGGCCAGCAAACTGGGTATTGAAACCCGCTCTGTGCCGGAAGAGGTCGATAAGATCGAACGCGAATTGATGCAGCTTCGTATTGAAAAAGAAGCATTGAAAAAAGAAAAAGACGAAGGTGCAAAAGAACGTCTGGCCGTGATTGATAAAGAAATCACTGAGCTGAATGCGAAGAACCAGCTTTTGCGCGAACAATGGGAATTTGAAAAAGGCGGCATTGAGCAAATTAAAAAACTCAAAGCCGACATCGAAGACCTGAAGGTCGCAGTGGCGAAGGCCGAGCGTGAGGGTGATCTGGGGAAAGCCGCCGAATTGAAATACGGTCGCTTGCCAGAGACCGAGAAAAAGCTCAAAGCCCTGGAAGAGCGCAGTAAGGAAGGGGCTAAGACGGCTTCTGAAAACCGCATGCTGAAGGAAGAAGTCGGCCCTGAGGATGTGGCCGAAGTCGTGGCGAAGTGGACGGGTATTCCAGTCAGTAAAATGCTGGAAAGCGAATCCCAGAAGCTTCTGCATATGGAAGATGAATTGAAGAAGCGCGTGGTGGGTCAGGATCATGCATTGACCATTGTGGCTGATGCGATTCGCCGGGCGCGTGCTGAAATCTCGGACCCGAATCGTCCGATTGGAACTTTCATGTTCCTAGGTCCAACTGGTGTTGGTAAAACCGAAACCGTGAAAGCCTTGGCAGAGTTCCTGTTTGATGACGAACAGGCCGTGGTGCGCATCGATATGAGTGAGTACATGGAAAAGCATGCCGTGGCACGTCTGATCGGGGCGCCTCCGGGCTATGTGGGTTACGAAGAAGGTGGTCAGTTGACCGAAGCCGTTCGTCGTCGCCCTTACAGCGTGGTGTTGCTGGACGAGGTGGAAAAAGCTCATCCGGACGTGTTCAATATCCTGTTGCAGGTTTTGGATGACGGTCGTCTGACGGATGGGCAGGGTCGCACGGTGGATTTCAAAAACACTGTGCTGATCATGACTTCGAATGTGGGTTCGCAGTCGATTCTGGATCCAGCCATGTCCGAAGAAGCCAAACGTGAAGCGGTGAACGAGGCTTTGCGTGAAAGATTCCGTCCGGAGTTCCTGAACCGTATCGACGAGACGGTGATGTTCAAGTCCTTGGGCGAATCGCAGATTTCCGGCATCGTCAAGGTGCAGTTGGATCTGGTGGCGCAACGTTTGCGAGCGAAAAAGATTGCCATCGACTTCAACCAGGAAGCCATCGACTTCCTGGCGAAGAAAGGCTACGACCCGGTTTATGGTGCTCGACCTTTGAAGCGTGTGATTCAGACAGAGCTTTTGAATCCACTTTCCAAAGAGATCATCGCAGGCAAGGTCAAGGCGGGCGATACAGTCCACGTCAAAGGCAACGGAAGTTCACTGGTATTCTAAAATATTGGGATCAGATAATGGTAAGAAGCCCTCACAAACGTGGGGGCTTCTTGTTTTTCAAGAGAATACCATGACAGACTTCGGCGCCTGCCTCTAGAATGAAATTATGACGACAAAATCCAAAGTTAAGACAAAAAAGAAAAAGACCCTTGCTCTGATCGCTCACGACGGAAAGAAAGCCGTGTTGGTTTCATTTGTTCGGGATCATCTGGAAGACTTCAAAAACTTCAACTTGATCGGGACCGGCAATACGGGGCGACTGATTCAGTCCGCCGGTTTGAAGGTGATTCGCAAGCTTTCGGGACCTTTGGGGGGAGACGCCCAGATTGCCGCTGAAGTGGCGACCGGCAAGTGCCACGGGGTGATCTTTTTCCGTGATCCACTGGGAATGCATCCCCACGACCCGGACATTTCGATGTTGATGCGCATCTGTGATGTTCACAACGTGCCGTTGGCGACCAATCCGGCCACGGCTGAACTGCTTATAAAGGGCCTGCCAGGTTAGCTTCGACAGGGTCCGCTGTCGCAAGTTTAGACAGAGCGGGCATATTTTTCTGTGACGGACCTGTCAGTTGCGAAAAAACGGACCAGGCTTCATCTTAGGCCCATGCGCGGCTTTAAATCTCTTCTGATATCAGGTCTTTGTCTTGTCTCCATGGCAGTGTCGGCGGCTCCGACCAAAGGGGCTTATTGCCAGGATGATTCGGTGGTGTTGGGTTTTGTCGGGGACATTCTGGTTCACGATGCACTTTACAAATCCATTCTTCCCAAACAACGTTTTACCTCTTTATGGGAAAAAGCCATTCCACTTTTCAATAAAGCCGATTATATGGTCGCCAATCTTGAAGGGCCCGCGGCTTTGGGGGTTGAAAAGTCCGGCCGTGATGTCGGTGATCAGGGATTTACATACGATCTGAATGTGTATTCAGGGACTAAGTTTTCTTTTAACTTTCATCCGCAAATTCTGCGCGATCTGAAATCTTCCGGTGTTGATCTGATCAGCACGGCGAACAATCATTCCTTGGATCGACAGTGGCTAGGAATTGACCGTACTTTGGAAGCGGCAAAAGAGGCGGGTCTTGCCACCGCGGGAACACGCCCTTCTTATGCTCCGAATGAACAGTTTTATCACCTGGCGGATGTGCGTGGCTACCGTCTGGCCTTTATTGCCTGCACCGAAGCCACCAATGGAATTGCTGATACCAAGGGGCAGGTGTTGTCTTGTTACAGCAAGTCCCAGCAGGTGGAAGGTCTGATCAAGCAGTTGCGTGGACGCTCTGATGTTGATGCGGTGATTGTTCTTCCGCATTGGGGTGTGGAGTACAGTTCCAAGCCTGACAAGTCTCAGACCAATTATGCCCGTCGGTTTCTGGAGGCCGGTGCCGCGGCTGTGGTGGGGTCTCATCCTCATGTCTTGCAGCCGTGGGAAACCTACAGAACTGCGGATGGTCGTCAGACGATGATCGTTTATTCATTGGGTAATTTCCTAGCCTTCCAAGCGGGCACAGAAAAGAAAACCGGAGCGGTTGTTTACCTGCGCCTTAAAAAAGATGCTGCAGGACGTACACAGCTTGCGACGGCCTATTACACTCCGACTTATCGCGACGGCTACACCGTCTATCCGGTCAGCGGTCGGGGCAGTAAAGAAGCCTTAAAAGAGTCCGCAAAGCACTTCGGCACGCAGAACCGCTTTGAGCCGGAGCAGAAATTCCCGGGCTGCCATCTCTGATATCACTTTCCCCGGCTCAGTTTTATGTGCTTCAATAAGACTCGGGAGAGTTTTATGGAAGAAACCACACCTCAGTTCTGGCGTAAATGCAGTTCCTGTAAAAAACCAATTTCTTTTGGCGCAAAGTATTTCGTGTGCAGCGTCTCAACGTGCAATAACGAACGCACGGGCTATGTCTTTTGCAGTGTTCCTTGTTTTGAGACCCATTTACCAGGGGCACGTCACCGTGATGCCGGTGCCATTGAAAAGATCGCTCCAAAGACGGCGGCGGAAGAAGCCCATCGGGCCCCAGCAAGAATTATTGTCAAACCCACGTCAACGTCGTCACCTTCAGCGGTGGTGAAAGGTTCTGCTCCGCAAGAGGTGCTGATCATCGCTTCGCGCCTGAAAGACTACATCCAGGCGCGGTCCGATTTTAACACCTCGGCGTCGGTGATGGATGTGTTGTCGGATCATGTGCGCATCATCTGTGACCGCGCTATTGAGAATGCCCGCGCTGACGGTCGCAAGACGGTGATGGACAGGGATTTTGAGTTTTTAAAAAAATAGATAAAGAGGTTGATATGAAAAAGTGGATTGCCGCAGTGACGATCATGTTTTCCCTCTCAGCCCAGGCGCAGTCGCGCTTCAGCTATGATCTAAGTGGAGCCTCGGGGACACGAGACAATGAGTCTTTTACGGAGATTCATCTGGGCCTGAACTATTTTGTAAAGGACTGGTTGAATTGGCGCAACTCAGTGTTTACTCAGTTTGGGACGGATATAAACACGGTCTATGGTTTGGATACCGCCGCACTTTTCAACTATGAATTTTACAATCACAGTCGCACACTGGGAGTTGAATTCTTTGCGGGTCCGGGATTGCGTTTTGCCTCTGAAAATTCAAATGCGGCTTTTGGTAAGGCGGGCATCACCTTTGGATTGGGTGGTTTGCGCATTGGGGGAGGCGTTCAGCATTTTCTGTATTTCGAAGATCGCACGGATAAAAATGACAACACCTTAAACAAAGATGAGACCCAATACTTTATCACGTTGTCCGGCGGCGGCAGCTTCTAAAAGATAAAGCTTTTTGTGCAAACATGATTGCCGTCATTTAGTGAAAACGGCTTCCTCCGACAAGAGCGTCGGAGGAAATTATGAAGCTCGAAGATATCATTTTAGCCCACGCGAAATACAAGCTCAGTCTGCGCAACTTTGTGGAAAAGGGTTCGGAATTGGAAATTCCCGAGGGGGATTTGTTATTCTGGCTTCAGGAACAGGCGCGGGAACTAAGTCATCTTCGCTCTTTCCGTATTCTGCAACGGGAGCACGAGGCTTTCGTGAATTACGTTTCAGCGGTATTAACCTTAGTGGCCGAAGGGCAGCGGGCCCAGGCGCAGGAATTGATGTCCAGCGAAATGTTTGTGCTGATCTCTGAAGAAATTGTCACCACCGTCAGCCTTCTTGAAAGAGAGCTGAATCGCAAGACTCATTGAAGACGGTTTGCACCGTCTTCTTTCCTTCCTTCAGATTTTAATTTTTAGTGATCAAGCTTTTGACGTTCAGAGTATTCACACTAGTAAAACCGTCTTTCAACTTTTCTTAAACAGTCTATTCTTTCGACAACACAAATTTTTTTGAAAAATGCTTATTTGAATTGTCGCAAGTTATTTCCAGCACTTAGCGTGTCTCAGAATGAAACCGGTTTCGTTTTTGCAAATGAGTCCGCAAACTTACACCCGGTTTAAGGTCCAGCTCTTTCATTCCGTATACTGTGCATGAACCGCCTCTAGTGAAAGATTGGAAAGGGACAAACATGAAATCACAATCGGGCACCGTGAACTGGTCAAAGAAGATTATGAAAGCCGGCATTCTGATTGCCGGTGCTGCGATGACCATGGGAAATCAGAAGTGCGAGCAACAGCAGGCAGTGGCTCCACCACGTGTGCTTAAGAAAATTGTCGAAATGGGTTCCATCCGATCCAGTCCCTTGATGCTGCCGAACGGCTCTTTCGATTTTCAGTTTGTAGCGAATCAGCAGGTGTATGGAGTGCTCATGGAGAGCAAAGAGTTCGCGCTAAGATATGCGCCTCCCATCGCGGTTCCCCCCGAACAAGTACGCAATGGGGATCAGAACTTCTTCAATCTGACCAAAGCGGACGGTCAGATGATGAAGGCCTTCGCGCAGGCGGCAGGCAAGGACAACTACAACGTCCAATACGCCAAGACGGCGTGGTGCATGGTGAACATCCCGCAGGCGAAGATCTCCGGTTCGGTGAACTCGTTTGAGTTGATCGGCGGGGGAGGTCTGACTGTGGGCTTTAATCCGGCCGGGGCTTATCCAACGAATGGATTGACCTCTGCGGGATTCAATGTGGAATGGGCGCAGCTGGATTTGTCCATGATGGCTCTTCGTCCGCTGACTTCAAAAGTGATGACCGCCACCAATGTGACTACCAAGCAGACTAAAACCAAAGTGAACTTCGGTCTGAACTTCGGCGCATTTACGATTGGGCCCAGCGCGTACTATCAAACTCCGCTGGCTCAAGTCACCAAGAATGCTTTGGTGAAAGCGGTGGGAGAATTAAACACCGGACTGAAATCAGAAGAGTGGTATTCACGTGTGATGGCCAATCATGACACACATCTGGTCGTGGTCGGCGGAACTGATGTCGGCTTGGAGGCCGGAGATCAGTTGTTGATTTATAACGAAGACTATTACTGGGAAGGCGAACCTTGTGACTCGAAATACCTGGGTGGTGGCGCGGCGGCAGGGTCAGCCGTGGCAAAAATCGAGATCGACTGGGTCGGCGATGAAATTTCCCGCGGTCGCGTGATTGAGCAAAACGACAATAACGCTGTGATCGGCGCGAAAGTGAAGCTCTTTAAGTTCCACGCGCCGGATTATAAGCCCCAGGATCCGGGTGTGCAGCCGGTAGATTCCAATACAGGCAACTCGGGCTCAAATGGGAATAGCGGCACCCCGCAAAAACCCAGCAAGCCGGGTCGTACTTAAGGGCTTTCTCAGAGTGTAAAAGTGCCACTTTCCTTGCCAGAGCAGGGTGAAACGTGTAGGGTCTCGGCCACAAGCAGAGGCCCTTATGTTTTCTGGAATCGTCGAATCCGTCATGCCGATTGAGAGCTCCGAAGAGCTGTCTAACGCCTATCGAATTAAAATCAAAAAACCCAGTGAATTCAATGATATAAAGCTTGGCGACAGTATTGCCTGTGATGGCGTCTGTCTGACCGTGGAAGCTTTCGATGATTCCCATATGACTTTTGCGCTGGCAGCGGAAACCATCAAGGTTTTGGAATGGAACCCACAAAGCTGGATCGGCAAACAGGTCAATCTTGAGAGATCTTTGCGTTTTGGCGACCGAATCCATGGTCATCTGGTGACCGGGCACGTGGACAGTCTGGGGACGGTGACTCGGGCGGATCTTCAGGGGGAATCCTTCTTCCTGGATGTGAAAGTGGCCGACACGATTCTTCCGTATGTTTGGAAAAAGGGCAGTGTGACTCTGAACGGGGTCAGCCTGACGGTGAATGAACTTGAAGGCAACGTCGTCTCTGTGTGCCTGATCCCGGAGACTTTGAAGCGCACGAATCTTGGTGGCTTGAAACCGGGCAGTCGTATCAATGTGGAACCTGACTATATGGCGCGAGCTATTCAGCGCTCTTTGGAAGTGAGAAAGGGCTAACATGGAATTTAATACCATCCCTGAAATTATCGAAGACGTCCGTAACGGAAAAATGGTCATCCTGGTGGATGATGAAGATCGTGAAAATGAAGGCGATCTGATTTTGGCGGCTGAATTTGCCACTCCTCAAAATATCAACTTCATGGTGAAAGAAGCCCGCGGTTTGGTTTGTCTTTGTCTGACGGCCCAGCAGGTCGAGCGCTTGCAGTTGCCACTGATGGTTCGCGATGATTTGAACTTTGCTCCGAATAAAACCGCCTTCATGGTCAGTATCGAAGCCTCCGAGGGGATTTCCACGGGGATCTCCGCCGCGGACCGCGCATTGACCTGCCGAGTGGCGGCGAACCCTCACGCCAAACCCACAGACATTCACATGCCAGGCCATATCTTCCCGATCCGTGCCCAGCAAGGTGGGGTGCTTAAGCGTGCAGGTCACACCGAAGCCAGTGTGGACCTGGCTCGTCTGGCGGGATTGAATCCAGCAGCGGTGATCTGTGAAGTGATGAATGACGACGGCACGATGGCGCGCGTGGGTGACTTGCGTGAGTTCGCTAAAAAGCACAATATCAAAATTGGCACTATCGTGGACTTGATCGCGTATCGCCTGGCGAATGAGACTTTGGTGGAAGAGCTGGCCAGCATTCCCTTGCCGGCGTCCTTTGGTGAAAACATGCAAGCGCGTGTTTTCCGCAGCACGGTCGATGGCCTTGAACATCTGGTGATTCAAAAAGGTGAAATCAAAAAAGACCAGCCGACGCTGGTGCGTGTGCACGTCGATAACTTCACACGCGACTTTATGGCTGTTATTCAGCGCGGGGCTTCGTCTGTTCTGGAAAGTGTGAAAGCGCTGCAGGAGGAAGAATCCGGCGCCTTTGTTTTGCTGCGTGGAAACAACCGCACGGCAGGTCTGGTGCAAGAGCTGAATGTCTTGATCGGAATGGAGGATGTTCGTCCTTCCACTCCGCTGATGGATGAGCGTGACTATGGCATCGGGGCGCAGATCCTGCGTGAAATCGGCGCCAATAAGATCCGCCTGCTGACCAACAAGCCTGAAAAGAAGGTCGGTTTGAAAGCGTTTGATATTGAAATCGTTGAAATTGTCGCAATGGAAAATCTGAAGGGATCAAAATAATGGGAAAAATCAAAGTTGGTGTTGTTACAGCTCGTTGGAATCAGGAAATCACTTCCAGACTTGAAGAAGGCGCAATCAGCTATCTGGAGTCCTGTGAGGACGTCGAGATCTTTGCGGCCTTGGTTCCGGGCGCGGTTGAAATCCCGCTGGCTTGCCAGGCTTTCCTGGAGGCCGGTTGTGATGGTGTTGTGGCCTTGGGTGTGGTGATCCGTGGCGACACTTCCCACTATGACTATGTCTGCAACTCGGTGACTGACGGCGTGACTCGTCTTATGCTTGATTACAAGAAACCAATTGGTTTCGGCGTTCTGACGACTGAAAATGAAGAACAAGCCTTTGCCCGCGCCGGTGGTGATCATGGCAATAAAGGGGAAGAGGCGGCTCAGGTGGTGATGGAAATGATCGGTCTGACCCAGGAAATCCCTGCGGCCATGAAAACGGCCGTGATGCTGGCCAAGAAAGCCCCAGCAAAGGCCGCCAAGAAGACTGCAAAAGCTGCGGCAAAAACACAAAAAAAGAAGAAAAAAGTAAGAAAGTAATCTAGCATGGGGCCTATGGAAAATACGCCCCTTAAGGATGAGTTTCTTCCTCCTGGTCCGCAGGAGTTCAAAAAGCGACGCCGTGAGATCATTTTGGTTCTTGTGGTGTCGTTTTTATTTGGTCTTCTGACGTGGTTTGAGATCCGCCTGTTCGCCACCAGTCAGCAGCTTCCCTTTGTTCACAGCATCTTCTTTTTCGGTCTGGTGAACTTCAACATCATCTTGTTGCTGCTTCTGCTCTTCATGATCTTCCGCAATGTCGTGAAGGTTTTCGTGGAAAGGCAGGGGAAAGTTTTCGGCAGCAGTCTGAAGGCTAAACTGATTGCCGCGTTCGTGGCATTCAGCTTTATTCCGACCGTGCTGATGTTCATCATCTCGGTATTCTATATCAATTCCAGCTTCGACAAGTGGTTCAGCGCCAAAATGGCGGGTGTCCTGAAAAGTTCCATCGAAGTCACCAACGCCTATTACTTCAACGCGAAGAAAAAGAACTATCACTTCGCCCATCAGATTTCAGATGCGATCCGTCCGCTGAAAAGCCAGAAAGAAATCCAAAAAAAGGTCGAACAACTGCGCAAGGATTTCAGTTTGGATGCGGTGGAATACTATCCTTCACTTTTCGGTAAACGCGTGGTGGTGTCGGCAGAGGATGACAACGTTCCTACCGTGCCTGCCGTGTCGCTTGAGTTCCTGCAAAAGGGGATCAAGCTTCAGGCCGAAGCCAGTATCATTCATCAGTTCGGGGATGGAAATCTGGTGCGGGTGATCGTGCCTGTGCAAGAGGGCGCGGAAAAAGGCGCTGTGGTGGTTTCAAGCTTCCTGCCGCTGTCTTTGATTTCAAAAATGAACGATATTTCGACGGCCTATGATGAGTTCCGCGACATCAATCCGTTGGAATACCCGCTAAAGTCGATCTATCTGTATATCCTGGTCTTGATGACCTTCGTGATTCTGTTGGCGGCGACCTGGTTTGGGTTCTATCTGGCCAAGCAGTTGTCGGTGCCGATCGTTCAGTTGGGGCGAGCGACCCGTCGTGTGGCCGGGGGGGATTACACTCCGCTGGAAGTAAAATCCGGTTCTGAGGAAATCAATGACCTGATTACAAGCTTCAACCAGATGACGGTGACTTTGGAAAGCACACTCGAAGAACTGGATCAGCATGCGCGCTATACAGACACGGTTTTAAAGAACGTCAGCGCCGGGGTTATTTCGGTGGATAAGGCTGGCGTTGTCACCACGATCAACCGTCATGCGGCTCAGCTTTTGCGCGTGGACCCGGAAAAATACATCGGGCATTCGGTGCGGGATCTTCTGACTTTGGAATACTTCCGAACTTTCGCGGAGCTGCAAAAGACGATGCACGATCACAAAATCGAAAGCTTGCAGAAAGAACTGCGCCTGAATGTCCAGGGTGAGGCGGTGCCATTGCAAGTGACGCTGTCCATGCTGAAGGATGAAAAAGGCGAGGACATCGGTAAGATTCTGGTCTTTGACGACATGACTCCCATTGTGAACGCACAAAGGGCCGCAGCTTGGACGGAGGTGGCCCGCCGTATCGCGCACGAAATTAAAAACCCTCTGACTCCGATCAAGCTTTCGGCAGAGCGCTTACAGCGTAAGTTCGGCGCGACGATCACGGACCCCGCCTTCAGTGAATGCACGACCATGATTGTGAAGCAGGTTGATGGGTTGAAGAACCTGGTGAACGAGTTCAGCAACTTTGCCCGATTGCCGCAAGCCCGACCTGTGGTGGCTAACTTAAACAGCGTGGTGGAAGAGTCCTTGGGGCTTTACCGGCAGGCGCACCCTCAGATCGACTTTGAGTTCACCAAGGATGGGGATCTGCCGGACTTCAAGTTTGACCCGGATCAGATCAAGCGGGTTTTGGTCAATTTGGTTGATAACTCGGTTTCGGCTGTTGCAAAAGAGCCACAGCCGAGCGTGAAAGTCGTCACCCGCTATGACAAGGACATCAAAACCGTCCGTATGACTGTGGCCGACAACGGGGAGGGCATCCCTGCGGCGGATCGAAGTCGCATTTTTGAGCCATACTACTCTACAAAAGAGGGCGGAACTGGGCTAGGATTGGCGATTGTGAAAAGGATCATCGAGGACCACAACGGCTTCATTCGGGCTACGGCCAATGAACCTAAGGGGATCAAGATGGTCATTGAGATGCCCGTAAATGAGATAGGCGCCTGGAAACCCTCCGACGCGTGAACCGGTCCAAAGGGCTGGGAAGAATTTGAGAAAGAGGTCGTTATGACGGCACTGAGTACTAAGATTTTGATCATTGATGATGAGGCTCCGATCCGGGATGTGCTTTCGGCATCTTTGCGTGACGAGGGCTATCAGGTTTCTTTAGCCCATGACGGAGAGTCTGGAATTCAGGCGATTCGTGATGTGCAGCCGGATATTGTGTTTTTGGATATCTGGATGCCGGGCAAGTATGACGGGATCGAAGTTTTGAATCTGGCCCGCAAGGAATTCCCACATGTGGAATTCGTGATGATTTCCGGTCACGGGACTATTGAAACAGCCGTGAAGGCGACGAAGCTCGGAGCTTGGGACTTTATCGAAAAGCCGCTCTCCATGGATAAGATCCTGATTGTGATCTCAAATATCCTGAGCTACCAACAGCAAAAAGAAGAAAAGGCTTTGTTGTTGAATAAACTTCGCAAGTCGATTGCTTTGATCGGTGAGGCTCCTTCCATCGTGGCCACCAAGCAGATTATTGCGCGCGTGGCACCGACGAACTCCTGGGTTTTGATTCAGGGCGAAGCCGGCACAGGCAAAGAGCTGGTGGCACAGAATATTCACTACATGAGCTCCCGTGCCAGCCGTCCGTTTGTTGAAATCAACTGCGGCGGGATCCCTGAAGATCTTCAGGAGGCTGAAATCTTCGGAATTGAAAAGGGTGCCATGCCTGGTGTGGATCGTCCAAAAAAAGGAAAGCTCGATTTGGCCTTGGGCGGAACTTTGTATATCGCTGAAATTGGCGAATTGAATCCGGCGGCCCAAAGTAAGCTTCTGCAATACCTGGACAGCCGTAAATACAGCCGCGTCGGCGGTGTGGAACTGATTGAAAATGATGTGCGTGTGATCGCTGCGTCCTCCAAAGATCTGGAAAAGGAGGTTAAGGAAGGTCGTTTCAGAGAAGACCTGTACTATCGTTTGAATGTCATTCCTTTCCGCGTTCCCGCTTTGAAAGAGCACCCCGAGGACATCCCGGTTCTGGTGTCTTATTTCTCGGACAATGTTTCGCGTGAAAGCGGTTATCCGAAAAAAGTATTTTCGGAAAAAGGGATTGAAAAGATGCTGGCTTACCAATGGCCAGGAAATGTTCGTGAGTTGAAGAACTTCATCGAACGTGTTTACATTTTGACTCCGGGTGATTTTGTCGATGTGCATGACCTGCGCTTTGCCGGTTTGATCGATAAGGATGATGAAAAAGCCGTTGAGATGCAGGATCTTTCCACCTTCAGGGAAGCGCGTGCGCAGTTTGAAAAAGACTACCTGTTGCGCAAGATCAGCGAAAACAACGGCAATATCTCTCGCACGGCGGAAGTGATCGGTCTGGAAAGAAGTTATCTTCACAGAAAGATCAAAGCATACGGAATTGACTCAAAAGAAAACTAAGAAAGAGACGACAATGGCAGATACAGCAATTACCCCGACACGTTCCCAAAACTATCCAGAGTGGTATCAGCAGGTGATCATCGCCGCGGATATGGCCGAAAATTCTCCGGTGCGCGGTTGTATGGTGATCAAGCCCTGGGGCTACGCTGTCTGGGAAAACATGCAGGCGGTTTTGGATCGCAAGTTCAAAGACACAGGCCACGTGAACGCTTATTTCCCGTTGTTGATTCCACTGAGCTTCCTGGAAAAGGAAGCGGCTCACGTCGAAGGCTTTGCCAAAGAGTGTGCGGTGGTGACTCACCATCGTTTGAAAGGTGATGGCAACGGCAAGCTGATTCCGGATGGCGAGCTGGAGGAGCCACTGATCATTCGTCCGACCAGTGAAACAATCATCGGCCATCAATTTGCAAAATGGGTGAAATCTTACCGTGACCTTCCGATTCTGGTGAATCAGTGGTGTAACGTGATGAGATGGGAAATGCGCACACGCATGTTCCTTAGAACCGCTGAGTTCCTGTGGCAGGAAGGACATACCGTCCATGCAACGGCCAAGGAAGCTCAGGAAGAAACTTTGCAGATGCTGGATGTTTATGCGGACTTCGCTGAAAATTACATGGCGATGCCGGTAATCAAGGGTATGAAGACGCCGGATGAAAGATTCCCGGGTGCCGTGGATACCTACACGATCGAAGCACTGATGCAGGATAAAAAGGCGTTGCAGGCGGGAACTTCTCACTTCCTGGGTCAAAATTTTGCCAAAGCTTCCGAGATCAAGTACCTGAGTGCTGAAGGCAAAGAGGAATTCGCATGGACAACCTCTTGGGGTGTTTCCACTCGTTTGATCGGTGGTCTGATCATGACCCACAGTGATGACAATGGTTTTGTGGCACCGCCAAGACTGGCGCCGTTGCATGTTGTGATCATTCCGATCTATCGCAATGATGAAGAGCGTGCGCAGGTTCTGGATTACGTAAAAGCTTTGGAAAAGGACCTGAAAGCGCAGAACTATGTGGGCTCATCTGTTCGTGTGAAAATTGATGATCGCGATATGCGCGGCGGTGAAAAAGCATGGCAGTACATCAAGCAGGGTGTTCCTGTACGTGTGGAAGTCGGTCCTCGCGATATGGCCAAGGGTGAAGTCTTCGTAGGTCGTCGTGATCGTGGGCCGAAAGAAAAGGCATCCCAGTCCAGAGACGCTTTTGTGCAAAATATTGGAGCCCTTTTACAGGAGATCCAGGATGGTATGTTTGAACGCGCTAAGAAAATGCGTGATGAGAGCATCAAAAAAATCACAAATCTACAGGATTTCGAGAAGTACTTCTCTGGTGGAGAAACAACAGCGCCGGGCTTTGCCAAGGTTCCTTGGTGTGAGGCTGGTATGGGCCACGAGTTGTTGGCGCAGCTGAAAGTGACTCCACGCTGTATGCCTCTGGAACAGGAGCCGATCGAGGGGAACTGCATCTTCTCCGGCAAGCCCGCCACAAAGTGGGTTCTGTTTGCAAAATCATATTAGTTCGAACAGCCCTCTTCGGAGGGCTTTTTTTTGTCAAAAAACCGAAGAAATTTATAAAAGTTGTTAAAGATTCTTTAACGTGTTTCTGTCGTCGGGATGTGTGAACACTTTGAAGTCGTGTCTGTACGGCGGCCCATTGCGCTTCCTTGAGTTTTCATTGAGCATGAAGCTCTCAGTGACGGAGGAGATGTTTTTGTGGTTACGGCGGAAAATCAGTTGGATGAAGTTCGTACTCGGATGGGAAGAGTTTTGCGTGAGGTGGTGCAGGAAATGACGGCCGGTGCTTCTGGGGTGGAGGTTAGTTTCACAACCGGAGACCGCACGACGATCTATCGAATCTCGGTGCCCCAGGAACACCGAGGTAAACTGATTGGGGCCCAGGGCAAGAACATCACTTCTTTGCGAAACATCCTGGGCGCCATGGCTGGAAGTTATGGATTCCGGGCTATTATCGAACTGGTGGTATAATATTTTTTGTAAAAAAAGAGCTCCCGAAGGAGTTCTTTTTAATTGATCTCAATGAAGCTCGATTCTGACCAGGGCGAACTTTGAGAACTGCTGCGACCTCTTATGCGGAAATACCAGCGTCCATTATCAAGGCCTTGTTTAAGATAATAATCACGAGCCTCCACTTTATAAACAGTGCTGCCAGTGAAGTCGGTGTTCTGTGATAGTTCAAGCTCATACCAGGCAGCGCCAAGAATTTGTCCCCAGGCAAAGCGAATGGCATCGCCGCGCTTGAAACGTTTTCCTTTATTTGGGGCTTCCAGGGCCGCCGGCTGCAAATCTTCTTGCTTGCGATATTCCACAGCATAGACCTGCGAAGGAGTGTCGAAGAATTCCGTGCTTTCCGAGCTTGGAATCAGCCGGAAGTAGTACCAGCCTTCTTGGGTGACCGGCATGAAGAACTCGATATTTTTGGTTTCCAGTCTCTTGGCGTCCTTAAGATCTTCGCGGCGCCCGACCTCCAGAAAGTACTTCTTTGCATTTTTACGATGATTCCACAGGATGTGCAGCTTGTCTGAATCCTTTTTGTCTTCGATATTGCCAAAGGCGATTTCATAGCGATCCACGGAAGGGCCTGGCAGAACGCCTTTGACTTTAAAGACCTCTGATGCCGGAGAAATTTCACCTTCTGCGGAACGGGCTATGACTCGGACAAAACTGGGATCTCGGGTGGAGTGTTCAATATCATATTGCTCATCGTTCACTGCGATCTTCAGCTTCTTAGAGCCAAAGCCTGGCGTGTCCGACATCTCTATCAGATAGTCTTTGGCGTGGGGTACGGGCTTCCATTGAACGGTCACGCGCACAAGTGTCGGGTTTACAAGCTCTTCTTTCTCTTTTAAAAGCTCAGGGGCTTGCAGGGGAGGGCGGACGTCAGCCGTTGCGGTGTTAGACCAGCCCGAGGCAGGTTTGTCTGCCAGAAGTTTCTGCGCGCGTAAATAGTATCGTCCAGGTTCAGAGACAGGAATTCCCTTGTTCAGTGTCCCTTTGTAAGCAGCCACAAGGGTCTTGAAGTCTTCGCTGCGACTGAGCTCCAGTTGGAAAGTTTCTGCTGCCCTGGCATTGCGAACCTTGGCAAACACTTCCCAGCGGCCGCGTTCAATGAAGCGCAAGGAGGCTTCTTCCAGATTGATGTCAGTCATGGGCACAACAGACAGATGGCGGAAATCTGATCTTTGTCCGTTGGTTTTGATCAAGCGCCAGTATAAAGGACCGGCATTTTTCCTGGTAATTTCAAAGCTGCTCAAACCCACCGTTTTGAACTTCTCCACATTCTGTGAGAATCCGGCAACAGGCGATATTTCTAGCGCCGCTGCAGTTCCTGTCCATTCAAAGCGCACGGGTTTTCCGACATAGGCAACAGCATTGTTAGGAGGTGTGAGAAGTTTCAACACTGCCTGTGCTTTCTGGGCGTCTGAAGCGTTTGTCGCCAGGGACTTTAAGGCAGCGGCAGAAGGTTTTAAGATGACAACATTTGAAAGCGGAGAAACTTCACCCTCGACGGATTCCGCCTGAACTGCGACGTACAGATTCTTGTTCAGATTTTCGGTGATACGGTATTCGAGTTTGTCTTTGGGAAGGCGGATGATTTTGGAGGATTTGAAATCCGCATCTGGAGATGTGCGTAGCAGGAAGTTTTCAGAATAGGCATCTGCACTCCAGGTGACCTCAGCAGTCACCGCACCTTGGGTTTGTTCTTTGTTGGAGGCGAGGCTTAGTGTCGGAGCTGAGATCGGCGGACGAACCTGAAGGGTTTTGAGTTCGGACCAGTCAGAAAGCAGATCGTTGTTGTAAAGTCGTCGAACGCGCACAAAGAACTGACCGCTTTGATCAAGGAGAGAACGAAACGGAGCCGGGCCGACAAAAGCATCGTAAGGTTCGGTGAAGGTGTCACTTTTGCTGACTTGGAATTCGTAGCGTGCATTTGTATCTGTGCTGTCAACGGTGGCTTCAAGCTGCCACTTTCCACGCTCCAGGAAACTGACTTTAAGTTCCTTGAGGTGTATGGGTTGTAAGTTGGCGACTTTGAAGTAAGAGGGGCTTGAAAACTGCGGAACTCCTTCTTTGTAAGTGACAATGCGCCAGAAAATATCCCCCTGCATTTTCTGGGAAGGAATCGGATACAGTTTCTGATTTGTGACGTCGATTTTAGTCAGGTTGTCAAAAAAGTCGGGGTGAGAGGAGTATTCCAGAACCTGTCGATCTGAAGTGGAGTGACTTTCCCAGCGGAAGGTTTGAGCTCTATCGCTTTTGTAAACGATCTGTTTTTCTTGAGGATTGATCAGGCGGATGGAGGGATCAATGGATTGATCAATGTAGAGTTCAACTTTGTTGGGTCCGTCAGAGCCGAGCTGGGAGAGGGTGTTGCGGTTGCGGACGATGACGCTTTCACCTTGTTGCAGTTCTGTTTTTTCAGCGACGCCATCCATTTGCAGGTGGCCCGAGGCCAGTGAAAGTCCCAGCGCTTTTTCTTTTTTCTTTACATAGAGATCGTACTTATAGCCCGGGCGGATCTTAAGGCCGCCTTCATCAACTCTGAGTACGACACTGCTCTGGTCTGTGGGGAAGCTGCGTATATTGAAAGAGCCATCGTTAAGAGTCAGGATCAGATTGTTTTTGTCGGTGTTATCTTCAGAGATTCTCAGGAGCGTATTCTCTGAAAGACGTGCGCGTCGGCTGCCGGAGAAAAAGAGAACTGTGGAGGACTGGCTGCCGACAAAAATCTCTGAGCCGTTGAAAAGTTTTTGTCCCTCGTTGCTTGTACGCCAGAAGAAGTCTCCGGGGTATTTGTGTCGGACTTCTCTGTTGAGGTTTCGGATGACGGCAAGAGGTTTGCCAAAAGAAGTTTCATCCACGCTGGTGTTCGGACCCAGAACACCGAAGTAGTAAGTCACTCCTCCGGCGAGGGTCACGGCCACAATCAAAGTTGTAAACCAATTTTTTTTCATGGATTACTATAACGATTTATGTGTCGATGTACAAGTCCTTGTGAAGGATTGTCACGATTTCTTGAGGAAGCTGAATGTCTTCTCCACGATGAAATCAGGTTCCATTGTTCCGCCACATTTCGCGCACTTCAAATTTTCTGGAAGTTTTAATGAAGCTTGTGATTGATCACTGGCATAGATGTAGTGAACATTCTGCGACAGTTTTACTGTCTGCTCGTGCGAACAGCTGTCGCACAAATAAGGCGCCAAGAAAGAAGTGATCGCGGCACCTTGCGGAACAAAGCCGTGGACGATGTTGACTTGATTTACAATCACAAAAGGACATTCCTCGAGATAAAGTTTTGCATTTTTTGGAACTCGAAGAGTCCAAAGAATCCAATTTTTCACGCCGATGGAATTGATGAATGTGACCTTGGAGAGATTGAGTTTGATCTCTTTGTATGTTTGCAAATTTATGTCGAACAATGATGTTTTCTCGCTGATCGGTCCTTCGAGGGAAATTTCAATCAAACTACCATTTATTTTTGTGTTCATCGCTCACGCCTTCTGGATGATTTGTGGGATCACAGAATTTATATTCTGGATCAAAATAGGATGTCCTGCTCTCAGGATTTTTCCACACTTTTACAAACTGTTCCTTCTTTGGAATAAGAGGATCGTTCTGATCTAGACCTTATAATAGGATTGCATTGCCTCTACTTCATTTAAGAGTCTCAGTATGAATCCTTCAGGCATAAAGGCTGGGAAAGTGTCGATTTTTCCTAGACTGTACAATGATCTGTGACGTTTTAAACACCATTTCAATTCTGCGTAACTGAAGATAGCCTTAAGCTATATGAAATGTTTTTTGTCACTACTCTTGTACGTTGCCTGTGGTGTTTTGATTTCCTGTAGCCAAGCAGGATTGCAGGGCACCAACTTGCCTTCGAAGTTCAATGGATTGGACTCGGCCGTGGCTATTTCGCCAACGGCTGTGAAGCTTTCGTGGCCTCTTCAGGCGCGATTTAAAGAATACAAGATTTATCGCAAAGGGTTTAACTCTCCGATCAAACGCGAAACGTTTGCCACAACAAAGATTGATAGCTTGTCTGCAGACACTTACTACGAGTATTCCGTCGCGGGTGTGGACGCGATGTCAGACGAAGAATTTGGTTTTGATCAGTACATGACGGTGAAGACAATGTCGAACTTCAACGGCATTCCGTCCTCTGGCGTTACCAGTCAGGCCAACGGTTCTGTGGAAGTCAGCTGGGTTAAGAACGGTGAAGGGGTTACGTATAAGATTTTTGCCAAGCGTGAAAGTGACTCCTGGGATCTGACTCAGCCAGTGGCTACTGCGATCAACAAAAGCACGATGCTCATTAGCACTCTTCCAAGTGGTTCCAAGTATTGTTTTTGGGTCATGGCGTTCTATGAAGATGGAACCTTCGAGCCCTCAAATATGAGTGAGACATATTTGAACTCCAAGGCTCCGTGTGCCTTGGTTCAGTCTCAGTTGGCAAATCTTCCTAAGGTGTACATAAACTCAGCCTTCATCGGCAGCTTCCCGTGGTTCTGGACTGAGGGCGGGGACACAACTTATAAGACAGAGATCTTTGAACGTTTTACCGACATTCGTCTGGCCACGGTCAACGGGATTGGATACTTCCGTTCCATCATTCCAATTTCACCAGGTGTGAAGGATATCTATGCGAAGGTGAGTTCAGTCGACGGGAAAGTCACTATCGTTGATGTTTTGACCAAGGGACCTAATGATCAGGTTCTTACGAAGAAACCAAAAGTGCGTGCTCTGGAAGGTGCCGGCGCAAAGGTTCCTCTGGTGCCTCGTTTGGTCGGAGATGGTCTGGGCATGCAGCAGCTTGGGAATGGGATCGTCGTTGGGGACTTCAACTGCGATGGTTATAAGGATGTTGCAATCACAGCGCCACAAGCGACACCATTTTTGAGTGCCCGTCACTATGATGCGACGGGAGCCGTCTCTGTGTTCTACGGTTATCAGCCACCCGATGAGATTGATGGAAACGGTCAGATCGTTCGTCCCAAGCCTCGTTTAAAGACAGACTTGGCGCCTGCGGCGGATGCTTCAGCCCCGGACCCTCAGTTGATTTATTACACTGATATGACTTCCAATGCCCGCTTGGGGATGCGGGTTGCGGCGGGTAACGTGAATGGCGACTGCTTCAGTCGTTATACTCCACCAGAGGGCACGACCGATACGGATCCCAAGATAAATCGGGTGGGTCTGTGTGATGATCTTTACACGCCGATCACGCCACCACTGAATCCTGAGAAGACCAAAAAGATCTATACCTGTGATGACCTGGCCATCCAGACAAATGATGGATCTGTTTTTGTAGTCTATGGAGACCCGGTCCGCGGACTGGTCAGTGGTTCGGGTGGCAGTGCTTACGGTTTGAACGAGGCTACTTGTGACCCGGCATCCTTCAAGTGTCGTCCTACCAAATATAAAAGTGCGGCTACTCAATATGTTCGTGCGATTACGTTTGGTGATTATAACAACGATGGATTCGACGACTTGGCGGTGGGACTTGAACTGACCAATGGTAAGCGTCAGGTGCAGGTTTTGCGCGGGGACCGATCTGGTCTTCTTCCGACGTCTTCCACGAAATCTCATGCGTTGATCGACGCAGAAACAATGCTTGTCTCGGAACTGACGGATGGAAGTTTTGTGGGCAAAAGCTCGGCCGAAAGTTTTGGTGATGCCGTCGCGTCTGCCTATAATTCACGCCGCTGCGAAAATGGTGGCGGTTACATTTATCGATCAGCACCTGCGCCGAAAGCACTGGGTTTTGATTTTGATAAATGTGATGACCTTGTGATTGGTGTCCCTGGGCGGGCCTCAGGACGCGGCTCTATCATTGCTTGTAAAGGCGTGCAGCCGACTGTCGGTACCGACCGTCAGCAAATCACGTCGTGGGAATGTAAAGAATCCTATCCGGATAACACGTTGGGAAGTCCGACGTATCCAATTTCACATATTGATATCAAGGGCTACGGATTCTCATTGTTGGGTGTCCCCAATCAGGGTGGGTATCCGCTGTTCGAAGTTTCTGGAGGTTTAACTCCTAATATCAGCGGTGCTCTGTTTGTAGGAGCTCCCATGTCGACGGTTTCAGGTGCTGCGGAAGCCGGGGTGGTCTTCGGTTATTACATGACTCCAAGATCCTCTGATTTTGCCACCGGCGGCATTGTTGGAATTTTAGAGCCTCAGCAGACGGTGATGGCGGCGAATTCAATTGCCTGCGACAAACGAAACCGAAATGTAGTGACTGGAAGTCTTGAGCATTGTGAAAATCAAGCGATCCACACCAGTCCCGCAGAAGCCGGAGTTCAATTTGGACGTTCTCTGGGTAGCGTAGAGGATATTGAAAACCTGACGCGGGCGATGCCATCGTTGGCCATCGGCGCCCCTTATCGTACGGTTACAAGTAGTGACGGAAAGAAAAATATTGGTAGTCATGGTGTCGTTTATTTGTATAAACCAGACGTTTCCACCTTTGGCTATGACAACGGAATTCGTGTGGACGTGCCGAAGTACTCACCTGACGACTCTCCAGGCTGCACCGTGGGTTGTACCTGGTATAGTGGTGGTGTGAATCCGTTTGGTGCCTCGATTATCTACGCGACCGACATGACACCCGGGACGACTCTGGGTGGTGGAGGCTTGGCCGGGGCTGACTTCAACGGAGATAAAACGGGAGATCTGATTATCGGTGCGCCGAATCTTGCGTTGCCGGCTTATCAGAATGGTGCCTCTTACATCTTCAATTCGACCGGAACCTTCGCGGCCGCTGTGACTAAGCCGGATCAGTCGATTAAAGTTAATTTCAGCAAAGAACTGAATTATCACTATGAGCGGGCCAAGGTCGTTGGGGATCTGAACGGTGACGGATACTCCGACGTTATCACTCACATTTCTGTCGCAAGCACGGTTGAGCTTGTGGTGTTTTATGGAAGCTCCACAGGACTTGTGACGACACCAGAGCCGTCTCGCAACCCAGCGTCGCCTTTGGCGCCGTTAAAGCTTGTTGTTGATACGGATCCTGGGTTTGGTACCGAGTTCCATCGAGTGGGCAGTGTCAACGGCGATGCCTATGACGATATTTTGGTTATCGGCAATAATGGGACTTATATATTCTACGGTTCTTCCAGTGGTGTGGTCTTCGCAAGTGCGCCCTCCGTGGCTCCGGTTGGTCAAAACCCTCTGAGATTTGCGATTGGTGACAGCGATGGACTTCCGGTTGTGACATTCCATGGCAGCACGAAGATGCATGGGACTGTGCCAAACACGCTGGCTTATAGCACATTTGACCCTATGAACAGAGCCGTGGCCTACGGTGACTTCAATGGCGATGGTTACAGTGATTTTGCTCTTGGAACGAATTCTGCCGAAACCCCTTCTATTGACGTGGTTCCGGGGGCTTTGAACATGAGCCCAACAAACAAAGGCCGGGTCTATGTGTTCTATGGTTCATCCGCAGGGCCGCAGACCAATCGTTCGACAGGAAAGGTGTTGTTGCAGCAGGCAGATGGCTCTGCTGCTGACGTGGCCGTCGAAAATCCGTGTACGGAAACATTGCCCAAGTCTTGTAAAGTTCAGGCGCTGGCGTCTCCGGACACGGGCGTAAATTATGGCTGGCGTTTGGTGGGTTTGAAATCCCTGGATGTCATAGCCGGTGAAGAGACTTCAGAACTTGTAGTGGCCGATCCTTCTTATAGTGCCTTCAAGGGGCGGGTGTATTTGTACAAGGGTGGCGCCCGAGGTCTAGGGTACACAAGCTTCCAGAAAATTGATCCAGCGGCGGGCGCTGAAAGATTCGGTTATGATCTGGCGGCAACGGGTGACATCAACGGAGATGGAATCGTCGACATGGCGGTTTCGGCACCAGCGGTGGGTAAAGTCTATGTGTTCTATGGTGGTGTGGTTGGTGGAACGTCCTATGCGTTCTTTGGCCCAAGCAGTTTGGCGGTGACAGATTTCTTTGTGGCAGGCCAGAACCCGATTGCTGTGAATATGCTTCACGCCAGTGAGTCTTTGCCGAAGCCCCAGCGTATTGACGTGATCAATGGTGGTATTTTCGTCCTCGGTGATAATTTTGGTGTGGGGCTTGGTGGCATTGGCGACATCAATAACGACGGATTTGCAGATCTGCTGGTGAATATGCCAGGTAAAGACTTCGATCTTGAAGACACTCAAGAGGATTCTGGTGCTTATGTCGTCTACTTCGGCAGCAACCTGGGCCTGAAGCTGATCGCGGCGAAAGAACAACCCACGGATCCGACAATCCCGGCAGTGCCGACGACGACTCCACGTTGTTATAACGGGGGGGCTGTCCCGGCATGTGAGCCTTTATTGCTCTATCTGCCAGAGCGATCTGCTTATGAGTATTCTTATATATCCAGCACTCCAAGTGGTGATATCAACGGCGATGGAATTCCAGACGTAGTCTTGGGAACTCCGGGAAGAAATCACCCTTCAGGTAAAGCGTTCTCGACAGGAGTCGTCTATGTTCTCTATTAAAAGGATTTTGTATGGTATTTTAGCGGCCAGTATGATGATGCTGGCTTCTTGTACCGAGAAGTTAGAGACAGGAAGCCTGCTGCGTGATTTTACCGGGGCGTCCGGCGTTGAAGTGCTTTCGCCCACGGCCGTCAGAGTTTATTGGGATCTGCATGAGCGCTATCGCGAGTATAAGGTTTACTACAATCTGAGTCAGGACCCGTTGGAGACCACGTCATTCAATGAAGTGACCATACGTAATCTGAATCCGAATTCCACCTACACCTTTAAAGTTGTGGCGACAGACGGCACCAACAGTGTGGGAGGAAACAAGGAAATAACTGTGACGACCTTTAAGCCTTTTGAAGGGGCGGGGGCCGTCACCAAGGATGCCGATGGAAACCTTATTCTGACTTGGGAATACCCCAACAAGGTTTCCGAGTATCAGATTTTCTATAAAGAATACGAAGACCCCACGGCAGAAAACACGACAAACTGGACAAGTGTTAATAAGACGTCCATAGAGCCGCGATATATTTTCCGTGGTTTGCCGGGCTCAACTCGTTATCACTTCGTTGTGCAGGTAAAGTATCTTGATAACACCTTTGGTCGTCCTACGAAGGTAGTGACGGCCTCTACAAACTCATCGTTCCCGACACCGGCTTACGAGTTGAGTCCGATTTCAATCGGTTCTTTGCCTTTTGCGAAGGTGAACCCGGTTGTGAATTCCGAATACAGAAATGAGAACTATGTCAGCCGCGTTTATCGTGGTTCTGAAGCGGTTTCAGATCCTCTGGTTGGGGCGGGGACGATCGTATTCTCTCCTTCAGCCAGTTGGAATATCGGCAAGGTCGATGATCTTTCGATTCGTGTGAATTACAATGATGGCAGTAAAAATGAGACCCTGATCTTTGATAACTTAAGCACCTATATCAAGGGTATTCCAAATGTGAAAGAGATGCCTCCGATGCTGGCCGCAGATGCCGGAATCTCCTTTATGGGTGAAGCTGTGACTTCCGGCGACTTCAACTGCGACGGATATCCGGACTTGGCGGTGGGCTTGCCAAATATGGCCATTGCTTCATTGGGTGTTAAAAATTCGGGCGCTGGTGCCGTGTATGTTTATTACACTTACAAACCGGTAGGTTCTTCGACATACAGATTGAAAACGTCCCCTGCGCCGGAAAGAAATCCGCTGGTTCCTGGGGTCGATCCTCAGCTCATTACTTTCGAGGATCTCAGTCATCAGGCTAAGTTTGGAAAGTCCCTGTCTGGAAGCGGAAATTTGAACGGCGACAGTCATACCGGTCTAGCATGTCAGGATTTGCTGGTGGGTGCTCCGGGGATGGATACCCCTGAGACTGGTGAATACAATGGGGCCGCGTTTGTATTTTTTGGCAGTCGGCAGGGGTTGAAAGCTCCTACGAAAGTCAAGGACATGCAGCAGAACTTCGAAACCTGTAACGGTCTTGTCGACGGGGCGACATGTTCTGCGGTGATGCTGTGGCCCAATACGGCATTGTGGCCTACAGATAAGTGGGACCAGAATCTGAAGACTTATGAATCAGGTAGCGTCGAGTTTGGCTATTCTGTTTCGTTTATTGGGGACTTCAACGGAGATGGTTACGATGATATTGCCGTGGGTGCGCCATCGGGCGACTGGGATGGTATTCCAGCTCCGAATCTGCCGGGAGATTCCAAGTACGAACGTGATACAGGCTATGTGGCGCTGTATTTCGGCTCCAAGTCCGGTATTGGATATGAAACTCCGCTAGCGACCTCCGCTCCGACAGGAACGGATCTGAAATTCCGTTTCTTGAAGATTTATGCTCCAGTACCTCATGCTGGTGCTCGCTTCGGTCATTCAGTGCACGGGGGAGCCGACGTGGATGGGGGCTTCCGTATTCGCAACGTGGATGGGAAGTTGGTCGGTGGAGCCGATATGATTGTCGGCGCTCCTGGCGATCGTTATCCTCAACCGGGTTCTAATAAAGTCAAGGCAACTACTGTAAACTGTACGACTCCGGACACCTGTGCCGCAGTGACACCTGCGGAGGGTGGGGCTGGGATCACGGTGGGTTCATTTAACTATCCGTCGAATACAACCATCTATGGCTTGCCTGTGACTCAGGCGCTTTATGGAATCGGTTCAGCCCCAGGGGCCGCCTATTTGTACTTTGGTCGCTCTGCACCTTCGGCGTCGGCACCAACGGACTCAACTTTCCGGGGTACTTTCTGGCAGTGTGGTAATCGAAAAATGGATGCTAAATCGCACTTCTCGTGTCTGACGAAGAACACCGGTTTTAGAGTCCTGTTCCCACGAAGTTTCTATAAGGAAGATCAACCCGGAAACACGACCAAAATGCCAAGCAAAGGTTTTGGAACGTCTGTGGCTTTGGTGGGCGATTCTTCTCGTTATGACAGCACCAACACCGCCATCACAAACCCTTCGGATTCGAATGGGGATGGTTGGGCAGAAGCAGTCGTCGCCAGCAGTTTGTTCGATAATGGCAGTAAAATTTCCTCCGGTGCTCTGTGGGTCTTCTATGGAAATCCAGGCAAGCTCTATGAAATTGAAGCCTTCCGTGTGATTGATACAGCAGCCTCAACGACAGCCTACAGCCGTCATTGGGTGGATGGTCCTCCTCAGTGTACCTCATTTGCGGTGGACAACCTTGCCAGCCGTGAAATGTGTGCGCCGACGCTGATTCGCTCCAACTCCATTGGATCGGGCTTCCGCTTGGGTTATTATCCTGAGGCCATGGCCGTGGCCGATGTGACCGGGGATGGCTTGAAGGATGTGGTCGTCGGTGCCACCGGCGACAGCACGAAAGCCACAAATTCTGGTGCAACCTATGTGTTTACAAGTTTGCAGAATGCAGGTCTGACATCGAACTTCCTGCATATCTACAACTATCAGGGGAAGGCCAATGACTATTTTGGTCGCGCTGTCACAGCCGGAAACTTTGACGGTGACTTCAATGGCCTGCTGCCGCTGAATGACGTCTTTGTTGGTGCCTATTTGGACAAGTCCCAGAAAAATGGTGGTGGTGCCGCCTATGGATACTACTCCAAGGGTCAGCCTTTGGCTTCCGTCAACTCCGTTCCAGAAGAGCGACTGGTGGACTCTGCCGCCAGTCCGCAAAGTTTGAATTTTGAAACAATCCGCTTAGTGGGGGATATCAATCGGGATGGATATGATGATGCCGTTGGGCAGATCTCCCGACCTTCTCCTGATTCTACTGTGTCGACAACTGATGCGGTTGTGTTCTTCGGCTCTAAGGTGGGTCTGGTTACGACTTCATTCTGCCGTGAGAATCTGAGTCGTATCTTCAAAGCTCAAAATCAGAATGAGACTTATTGTTATCCTTCGGTAAACCCCGCTCAAGGGGTGACATTGGATGATATCGCTCTTCCTCAGTTGATCACACGACCGACAGGCTTTAGCGCCGGATGGGCGATTCGATCCTTTGCTGCCGGGGATGTAAATGGTGATGGTTTTGCTGATGTGGCCTTTATTGATTACAATAGCGGTGGTCAGATCCTGATGTATTATGGATCCCGTGGTGGTTTGCAGGCTGTGACCAATCCAAAATGGATTCCAGCCGCGGGTGATCCTCAGATCATCTCCAAATTATGGAATGTCATGCCAACGGGGACCGACTCTTTTAACAACATTTTGGATGAAGCTCGTCCGTGGAGCAGACAAATGATTCATCACGGGGACTTCAATGGTGATGGATATTCTGACATCGTGTTGAGCAATCCCCTGGGTTCTTCATTCTTCCGCATGAACAAAACCGGAACTGTGATTGATACGACTCCTCCAAGTGGTGGGGCTGTTGCCGCAAATAGTGGTTGGCAGTGCGAGCCGGAGCCCGACTCTGGATGTACCAATGGGGATCCGGCCATTGAAATGGGTCGCGTGTGGATCTACTACGGCTCATCCGTAGGGGTGCAAACTCCTAAGTTAAAAGGCTTTGGCCCGGGGGATGAACCTACGGTTACAACGGCTCTGGCATCCAGCAATGCAACTTACATGGTGGACACGTACGGCACTGAATCCGCGGCCCTGGCCGGGAAGCCATGTAACAACGGTGCCTGTAAAATGCAGTTCTTGTACAGTCCCATGGTTCGCAACGTCGACTATGGATACCAACGCATGAGACACATGTTCGGAATGAGCCTTGCGGTCTTGGACATTGATAAAGACGGCAAAGACGATCTGGTTGTTTCTGCTCCAGGCTGGGAAGATCTGGCTTGTTATTATGATGCCAGCCCGCGAAGCAACTATGGTCGTGTGTTCCTGTACAAGGGCAGTGCGAATGGTCTGCAGGCAGGACCTAGAGAGGACTACTACAACGCGGATTATTCCGGAGGCTCCTGCACGGATGATACTTTGTTCCAGAGTGTGGATCCGACGTTGGATTCTTCAGGTGCAAGCGGAAAAGTGACGGCACTTATGCCACCAATTCTAAATGGTGCACTGGGTGTAAATAACAGGGACGGACGTTACTTCGGCTATCGTGTTGCCTCCGCGGGGGATTTGAACAACGACGGATACGAAGACTTGGTTGTCACTGCGCCACGGGAAACCCCCAAAGCTGGATTGGCAAATGCGGGGGTCGTCTATGTCTATTATGGTCCTCTGTGCGGCTCAGACAACAGAGATGTGATGTGGGACTATCTCGGCAGTCACTTGAACAAGCAGATGGAGTACACAGATCCAAGTCTGCCTGGCGGAGCTGCGGGGATCCAGTGTATGCGCTCGGTGGGGACGCCAAAACCTGCGCCACAGATGTTCTACGCCTGGGATTCAAGAGCCTCTGACTTCCTTGGCTCTGAGGTGATGTCAGGTCGTATGAAGTCCGGTGATTTCAACGGTGATGGGTTCGATGATATTATTCTTGGAAGCTACGGCTACGATGATCAGGTTAATGGCATTACAAACCTGGGGCGTGGAATTACCTTCTTTGGTTCCAGCAAGGGGCTTCATTCCGAAGACTATCCGGATACTGTCGTCGTCGCTGATGCCGAAGGCAAATACAAACCATTTATCATCAGCCGGGAAGAAACAGAGAATTCTCCGAGTTATTTCTTCTCTAATACCTCTTCAGGTGACATTAACGGTGATGGAACTATGGATATCTTGGTTCCAAGTGAAACACATGATGGATATGCGCCGATGAACGGAATTGATATCGGGACATTCTTCTTGCTTTATTGAGGGACGTAGTTAGTTGGGGGCGGGGATGCTGAAAGCTTTGGTGCTAATTCTGGCGACGGTCTGGTTGACGGGCTGTCTTGAGGAGCAGGGGAGTTCGAGTGAAATCGTAATTCCTCCCGGCAGCCTATTGCAATTTGACTTGGCTCAGGCCAACGTGGTTAGTACCAAGAAGTACTCCATGTATTTGACGGAGTTCGATCAGGAAAGTAAAAAGACCAAAAATCTTCTTGATATGACGACAGAAGCAAAGCCGGATTATCTCCGTTCGATCATGCCTAAGGGGTTGACGCCCACGGGGGCTTTGGTTCTTAAGATTGTCATGGAGTATCGGACCACACCTTGGTTCGCGCTCGTGTATCCCGGAGAAACCATTTCTCCAAGTCTTGAAACCACGTTGGTGTATAATCTTTTGTCCAACTATCCGGGACGAGCCCTGAGTACCTACACTCCCCAAGAAATCAAAGCTATCACCGATGCTGTGATTCGTTTTAAAGAGGACAGACTGGCGATGTTTGGTATCGCACCGAACTTCAATCCGGATCACCTGTACCGCTTCCTTCGTAACGGTCTTTCAAACAGCTATGACTTTTTATCTTTACTAAAAGGCTACGGTGTTGAATTTGTCTTCAACTCTGACGGTGATGTCACTCAGGAACCCTATCCATTTGGCATTTTAAATCGGGCACCTGTTCTTGACTTAAAAGCCACAACCAAGGTCAGTACACAGCGTGTGGAGGAAGGCAAAAAGCTGGAGATTCGCGCTGTGGCGGTGGACCCTGATGGTGATCAGGTGTTCTTCGCATGGATGTTTGAAGGCTCTTTGGTCACTTCTGAAGACGGTGTCGTTCGCTATGAACCTGATTATGATAAAGGACGTCCGGATCCCTACACCATGAGTGTGCTGCTTTCTGACGGGGGCAAAATTGCCAGGGTGGATTGGCCGGTGCAGGTTGAAAACGTCAATCGACGTCCGACCTTTAGTCACAGCTGTACCATGCAGGTGAATGAAAATCAGCAGTGGACGTGTCGGGTTCGCTTTCAGGACGAAGACGGTGACCCCGTCAAGGTGAGCAGTGACGGAATTGAGGGCTCGACAGCGGTCTATTTAAACGGACAGGCTACACCGACCGAAGTTGCAAACGCAAACGAAGTTGAAGTGCGTTGGACGCCTAATAACGAAGATGCACGCAAGGGTGTTAATACGATTGCTCTGCAACTTGTAGACTCTTTGGGCGGCCTGACTTTGGCAAATTTGCAGGTCAAGGTGATCGATACCAACTCGGCCCCTGTGATGCTGGGTGGGGTGAATCCGGTTTATGACAACCCCATTGAGTGGGACTACTGTGCCTCGGAAAATCCCGACGGCGTGGAGCCTTATCAATTCTATCTGGATTTCCAGGATCCTGACAATGTGGCGGCCATCCCGGCAAATCCTCTGGACGAAATCACATTGACGACGGCCGGGACTTTAAAAAGCTATATCACTCAGCTGGGCAGCGCTCAGGTTCTGGCCGATCGTGTGCGATACACCTTTGTATGGAAGCCTTTGCATTCATTGTTAAAAGGAACGTTCATTGTGACTTTGAAGGACAATCACAATGGAACTACTCCGCCCATCACTTTGAATCTGACTGCGGCAGATCGAAACACCAAGCCTTGTATGGGCGGTGGGGATATGACATTGCAGGTACAGTCCAATAAGCTGCAGCATCAATCTACCTTCTCTGTGAGTGACCGAGACAACGATCCCCTGTGGCTGGAGGCTTACGATTTCTCTATGGCGGGAACTCCTCTTTTGAAGGGGGCTGCGGATGCCTTAAGTAATCTGCAGGATTGTGGAACTAATCAGCCTCTTATCTTGCGGCGTTCAGTGGGAATGACGGAGCCGACTTATCGTCGGAATGCTTCCAGCTTCTGTATAAGAGCTCACCATACTTCTGAAAACGTCAATGGTGGTGTGGCGGGATATGTGCGTTTTGTGCGTGCAGCGGACGATACGGCAGTTCGGACTTTCTCGACGGCAAATACGTTCACCGATCCTGCGACAAATATCGTGTTCAAACCGCGTGTGACTGTTACCATTAATCCGGGAGACCTCGAAGTCTGGTTCCCGGTCTTTACCGAAGTCACAGCGGCGACCGCCGCCGCCAATACTCTGACTGTGATGTCACCTGCGGTGGCCGGAGTGACGGCGACAAATCCTTCTGCGTTTTACGACCGTGGGGTGATTCGTTTTACCAGAGCGACAACTGCGACGCCCCTTACGATTCCCAAGTTTACGATTGTCAAAACGGCTTCAGGCCGCTTGATTCAGGCCCGAACGGCGGATGATATTGTAATGGCTGTTGGGGTCGCTACCGTGGAGGTCCCGATTTGGCGTGTACCCCAAATGATAGCGAACAATACCGAGCTGACACCTTCCAACACATTGCCGGGTTCGCCAGCCTTTAAAATCCACGCAGTTTCGGGTGTTGTGACGGCGGGCAGTCTGCCGAATCCGCCGGGTCTGTATGATTGGAACGAAAATCTGGTGCATCAGGGAACTTCCAACAACGTCTTGCTGCAAAGACGTTTCCGTGTGCGGGTGATAGATGGCTATCGTCTTCCAGGCAATGCGGTTCTGACGTTCCTGGATGCTCCACCCGCCGGGGCTAGTAACGTCACCGTGAAGAATACGGCGACAATCTTTCAACATGAAGGAAAAGTGAACTTCACGCGTCCTTCCGGTGCGGGGGCTGCTGCGGCAATTACTTTGCCGGCCGGGACTCGTTTAAAGACAGCCAATAGAACTCTCTACGAGCTGATCGACCCAGTATCCATGGGTGTGAATGTGACTGCTGTTTCAGCATGGGTTCGTCGTATCAATAATATTGGGATGACGACGACGGCCGGGGTTAACAATCGATTTGCCACGATTCAGTTCCGTGATGTGAACATACCGTCAGTCATGGTAGGACCATCCGTAATTACAGCCTATGAGGGCGTGACCTTGCAGGACGGCCTGATCCAGATGGCTGACAGCACCCAGGAATTGCCTGTTCCCTATTATAAAAATCACGAGTACTGGTACCCGTTGGATGCCCCTGATTTCTTCAACTTTAAAGTTGAGAAGATCGGCACAGGTCCTGTGGGGCAGTGGGACTATTGTCGGGTGCCGGGCAATCCCACCGCAAATGGAGTAAGTTGTGCGGCCAGCCGTTGTGATGTCGACCCTGTCGTGGCGGACCGGGCTTTCTTCAGATCTAACAGATGTTATTTGCGCTATGTTCCTCACGCCAATGATCTATCCGGTACGTTCAACTTCAAGGTGACGATTACAGAAAGAGCTCCGTGGGGTAATACTGGCAACATTCAGACGATTACTTTGAATGTAAAAGAGATTAACAAAAAACCGGTTCTCACCGACAGCAACTTCGCTCCTCTGGCAGGGGGAGTGGGTTCGGCCTTGGGGAACCCTCAGGTGTTGGGTGACTATACAGAGGGAACAGAGTCTTTCTATAACATCTATGCGATAGATAGAAATAAAGGGGCTGAGCTGCAGACAGTGAACTTTGAGCTGGACACTCAAGTTTATGATCTTAAAAACAGCGTTTGGCGACCAGCACCGAGCGGTCTGGTTGTGCAGGTTGATAAGCGAGAGGCCTTGACGCCGGGGCCAGGTACGAAGACCACAGCAAAATTGTTGTGGAATCCAACCGACGAAGAGGCAAAGAAATTTGGCGGTACAGACGGATTGATCGTCAAAGTTAAGATTTATGACGCCAAAACGATGCCAGATGTGCGCGAGTCCATCGATGCATACTTTAAAGTGCGTCTGATTAACAAGAACCAGATTCCATCCATCGCGGAAATTTCTGCGGGCAATGAGTTTACCATTTTTGCAGACACGTATTTCTATAAAGATATCTATCTGTATGACAAGGATGCTTACACTCCGGAAGGCGGCAGCTTCACGACACAGCTGACCTTGTGTCGTGACTCGAATGGGGTGGCATTGCAACATCCCACTCTGGATCCAGGCGCCGCAAACCCATTTATTTGTCATGCTACGGTGGCCACATGGGCGACAGAACTGACCACTTACGATGCGGCCTACAAGCGTAATGTCAGTGTTACGAACTGTGGTGATGGCACCAATTTGAATGCGGATTTGGCCGTGCCGAAGCTGACTCCGGTTGGCTCTCCAGAGGTTATTAACGGAGTTCATCGCCAGCGCTATAAAATGGAATGGTGTCCACAGCGTTCGCACATTGGAGTTTATTCTTCAGAGCTATTTGTGAACGATAACGGGGACCAGGATCGAGATGGCACAATGTCTGGCAGGACAGTGAGCGCGACACCGCTAAGAATTAAAGTGGTGGCGCCTGCATTCTTCGTCAGTCCAAGGCAGAATCTTGCAGGGGATCCTATTCACTTCATGCCTCACACCAGTGCAAGTATGCCGTCTGCGCCATTTAAGTACCCTGTTATAGTTAACAATTCTCAAGGAAATCCCTTGGAGTATTCTTTGGTGACATCGCCAAGAGCCTGCTCTGAAGCCAACGGGATGTGTATTGACGCTGCCACAGGGATCATCTCCTGGAATCCTGCTTATCCGGGGGATGTGACTGCGGAAGGGGCGGCAGGGCACCTGGTGCGAGTGAAGGTCAAAGATTTAAAAACACAGGAAACCGATGTGGTGGGCTTCTATCTGAAGGTGCAAAATCCACTGGCGCCGTTTGAGGTTTCTCCAACCCTGGACAGCTTTATGCCGGCAGGGACTGATGTTCTGGCCTCTGAGAAAAATCCGGTGGCCTTCTCGGTGACGGCCTCGGATCCGAACACCAATGACACACTTTTCTATCGTTGGTATGTGAATGATGAGTTGATTAGCGATGAGGGGGCCAGTTTTTCCTTTAAACCCAAAGACACTGATGGATCTCTGGATCCGGATGGTTCTGGCCCGCTGAAGGCCGGGGAGTTTGTTGTCAGGGCCGAAGTGACTGACGGTAACTACATTGCTGCCAAAGAATGGAAAGTTAAGATTCGTAACAACTATCTGCTTGGAGAGTCATTGTTTGACCTGACCAAGGCTCGTCCAGAAAGTCTGCCATCTCAGATGCCATTAAGTCTGAACTGGAATCTTGAAAGTTATATTTCCGTCAGCTTGGGTGCAACCATGGTGGACCATGTGATCTTCGCAGGGACCTACATGATGGGGGTGTTTAAAAAGCATTTCTTGTGGGACTTTAGCTTGGTCAACGGTGTGGTGACGAAGCCCAATGGAACATTGATTAATCCTCCTTGGAATTTCTATGAGGATCTTCCTTGGTTGTCCGGAACAGAATCCAAACGTTTGGGGCTGGTCAGAACTAATGGCAGCTTTGATATTGTCCTGACTTCGCAGTCAGGGCGTGCGGGTCCCTTCGGTTTGACCACTGAAGCCCTGCGTATCCCGGCAGGTGATTTAACGGGGCTTTCCTTGGGCTCGGGGAACAAGTGTATCGGTGACTGTCCCCAAGATCTGTTCTTGACCTCAATGTATTCGGATGCTCGTTTTACGGAGTCAATGGATTCGACTTATGTCTTCTATTCCTCTGACAACAAGGACAAGCTGATGTACGACTATTTGGGTCCGGCGTCGCCGATCCAGATCTATAATTTCGGTTCAGCAAAGATTTCAGGAATGGCATTGAACAAGAACCTGAATCGAATTTACGTCACAACCCAGCAGACCAGTCCGTCTGTTTCACACAAACTTTGGGTCTTCAATGTTGCTCCGATCCGTTCGGGAGGGGCCGCAACCCTTGTCGCGCAGATTACTTTGTGGGATGGAGTCGTGGGACATGAAGACTGTAAGCCTTCGGATCTGGTTATCGACACCGTCAATCATCGCGTCATTGCGTTGCTATCCGGTACAGGCGGAGTGGCCGTCCTGACCGATGGCCCGGCGAAGACGCCGACAATTTCGGACGTTCAGTTTGTGGGAGTCAATGAAATCAGCAGTTCCCCATTTGATGTTCCGGGGCAGGGGAAGCGTCTGGTGATTCGTCCAGAGGACCGAATGGTCATTGGTACGATGAAAGACGCCAATCAGGTCTTCACGATTGATCTGGATAGCTATCATGTTTATACGAATTCAGTGCAGGATCCGATCGACAGCATCGGCAGTTTCGACTCTGGTCAGATCCTGCTGATCAGTCGAAGCAAGGGCCGGATTTACCGCGCTCGATAGCTTTGGAATTGTAACTTTCAGACAGGCCTCATAGACTTTAAGGGTGAGGCCTTTCTTCTTTTTTCTGAGTATTTTCTTATTCCTGAATGCGGCTTATGCCAGCATCATCAATACGGATATCATCCGTCGAAACTCTGTTCCTGTTGTCAGCGTCAACGACGATGTTGTCATGGTCAAACAATCACCTTTGATTCGCGTGGGGGATCTGGTGGTGATCGCGCGTATTGTTCAGGATGACATCGAGGTCATCGCACGCGGATCGGTTGAAAATGTTCAAAACGGCTTGCTGCTGATTCTTTTAGATTCAAAAACAATCACGAAGTTTCCCAAGGCCCGTGACAGGGTGGTCAGTCTGGCTCGCTTGCAGGAAAAAAAATATGAAGAGCCTCCCGTGCCACCTCCGGGAGATCTGATTCCGGATGAACCCGATTCCTATGAACCCGGTTATGCCCAGCTTGATTTTGGCCCTTACAAAGGAAAGTTTGAAAGTGGTTCTCCGAATCAGGCCAATCAGTACAAGATCTTTGAGTTTGATTTCATGAACACCCATCTGATGTGGTACTTCGATTTTCTCTGGCGAATTGGGATCGAATATCAAACTTCGGGTGGCTCGGTGCCTTTGCGATCTTACAATCGTGAAGAAAAGCCCACAAAGTATCAGGAAACCACACTGGCCATTCATTACCGTCTTCTGCCGATTTGGAAAGAGTTGCGTCCGACCTTCAAGCTGGTCAGTCGATCGACTAAATTTACCACTGAAAATGATGATGAATATGTTCTGAGCAGCACAGCGACAGGGACCGGCCTGGGGGTAAACCTGCACTATTTGTTCGGGGACAATAGATTTAAGTCGAATCGTACATTTGACTGGAGCTTCAACAGACTTTATTTCGACCTAACTTATTTTCCTATGTATTCGGCCAAAGACGAGGGTGTGACACGCGGGGAAAGTTCTACGGGCTCAGCGATGGAGCTGGCGGTGGGGGCAACAACGTTGGTGCATTTGGGGTTTGTGCCTTTCTTTAAAAGATTTTCGATCGATATCAGTATGGGGATGAGCGAAAGCCAGGTTGCCTTCTCGGGGGCACCGACGAACTCCCCGGATGGATTCTATTCCATACCCGAAGGTGGCACTTACAAAGAAACGCAGAACTTCGTTAAAATCATGATTGGCCTTCGTATGGAAGATTTCGTTGGAAAGATGTTGAAACCGCGATGAAAAAGATTTTATTCACAGGCCTGCTTCTTTGGGCCGGCCTTGGCGTTGCACAGACTGCTGAAGATAGTCCTTCGGTGCCGTTGGGAATGACCCAACTGCAGGCGACGGATCTTCTGGATAATATGGACTTTGACCCTGCGAAGGTTCCGGTCAGTCCCGAGGGGATTGCGACGGCAGAAAATCTTCCGGTGGAAGCTATTCCTTTGGTGGAATACATCATCGACAGTTCCGGCTCCATGGGGCAGTTGATGGGTCCCAAGAAAACCAAGATCTATGTTCTAAAAAAGCTTCTTTCTCGCTATCTGATGTCCCAGTGGACTGAAAAGACCAACAGTGGGCTTCGCGTGATCGGTTCCCGTCGTAAAAAGGACTGCAAAGATAACTATATTGCTATCCAGCCGGGACAGTCGAAACTGGGTGCGATCGAGGGGATTGTTAAAAGTTTCGAGCCGGTGGGCATGACACCGATTGGGGCGGCCTTGAAGGACGCTTACAAGGATCTGGAAGGCTATAAAGGACCTAAACGGGTGGTGCTGTTCACCGACGGAGAGGAAACTTGTGGTCAGGATCCTTGTAAGATTGCGGCAGAGCTTGCCGGCAAAGATGTGGATTTGAAGTTCTTTGTGGTGGCTTTCGGGTTGCAGAATCAGCCGGATGTTTTGGACAAGCTGGCCTGCATCGGCGAGATGAATCAGGCCGATGACGAAGAAAAGCTCGAGGATCTTCTGCAGGATCTGGATAAGAAGCTCAATCCAGGGAAAAACCTTTTCGTCAGCAGTCCACAACCCAATGCGACTGTCTTTTTGTTCCGTGCAGATTCACCTGGCGAGATCTATAGAAAGTTCCACGCCTCAACAGGAATTCAGGTTCCTCCAGGGAAGTATCTGGCAATTGTAAATATCAAACCCAAGTATAAGTTTGCCGAATTCGTGATTCCACCGGATAAGAAAGTAACTTTGAAAGTCCAAGGCAGCGGCTTCTTTCAGGCAAACTTTATTGAAAAGCTGATGAAGATCGAACTTTTGGATATCAACCGCAAGGTGGTTAAAAGATTCACCAGCGATGTCCGCACGCCACTACCTACCGGAAAGTGGGCCTTGCGACTGTATCGTGACCCGTTCTTCGAAAAGACCATTGAAAATTACCTGATTGTGCCTAACGGCGAGTACACCTATGATCTTCAAGAGGCGGGGGCTGTCGTGGTGGAAGATCCCAAAGTGCGTGGAATATATGTCTATGATGGACGTTTTGCCCTGCTGGGAAATCACCTGACCAATGTTCCATTTGTCTTGGGTAAGGGTGTTTACGAAATCAGAGTCGATGAGAAATGCGTCTTTAAGGATGTGATCATGGGTTCGAACTCCGGCCTGGTGAAGCTGGATTGCAGCAAGGTGAAAAAGAATGAATAGCAAAAGCAACAGGTCGATTCCCTTTTTCGTCAAAGTGCCTCTGATTCTGGCGGCTGTGATTTCTGTGGGACTGCTTGCCGTGATCTTTTTAGAGGAACATAAATCCCGAGGGGATCTTCCGCTGTGCACGACGACCCAATCCGGGAAGTTTGCAAACACAGCCATGGTTGTCGGGCTGGATAGATTTTCGGATGGAGAATACCGCGCTGTCAGCTTGAACCCGAAAGGGGACTCCTGGGTTCTGAATAAGCTGACTTTTAAGTCGGATTTCGCACCACATTTAGAGCCACAATCCACCACGGCCAACGCGATGTATGCGTTTGAGGAAGTAAAATATCAAATCGTGAATTCCTCGGGGGACATGGCTTTTCTTAGGTCCTCGACGGGAAGAACCTTGCCCATTCGCTTTGACAGTGAAAGGGTCGAGATGTTGAATCAACTGGGTATCTGCGGCAATCAGTGGTCGGCAGAGGTGCACTTTCTTCGTCTGAACCAACGGACCTTTGTTTCTTTGGAACCTTCCGGTCGATTGGGTTTTTACGACAGCCGCAGCTGGCAGAACGTGATTCCTCGTGAAGCCCCGCGCTCACCAGACACGTTGATGGGGGTTGAGGCGGGAAATACACTCAGTGTTCTGGCTTGCGGTCAGGCTTATTCCAACAGCAAAGCGCGTGTGCGAATTATACCGGGGATGCTGGCGTTTTCCTCTGGAGAAACCAATGACTTTGCTGTCTATAAGGTGGCCTCTGAAAAACTCAGCCTGGAATCTCAGCGTATGTCTTTGAGTGTCGCCACCAATCCTTTTGCGGATTTTGTGCTGGCTCCCTATGATCAGATAGGTTTTAAAACCAGTTCTTGGTTAGAGCGCGATGAAAAATGGGATTTCTATCCGCTTCGCTATTTGCAGGGGGCTGCGGCCACACCAGTTTCTGTCGGTGAGCCTCTGGAAACGCGTGAAGAGTATCGTGTGATTGGGGAATCAGAACCGCAGGCAGTATGGTTCGCCGAACGCCGTCGCCCTTATAATCTGTTGAAAGAATATGGGTTGACCGTGGCAGCACCGGCCGGAGAAGCCAAAAAGTATGTCCTGAAGGATGAAACGGCAATCAGTGCAGTGACGGATCGGGGATTGTGGACGGTTCTTCCTGGGGGGCGTCACTTGTTTATCCAGAATAAGAAAGACACTGTCGACTATTCTGTCGTTCAGTGCCCTCTGTAACTAAAGGAAATCCACGTTGGTCTGATAGCTTTGACGTTCAACGTATTGGCTGGCAGGTTCGCGCGCGGCAGGCACTTCCCAGTAAGCGGGCTGGCTTGGAGTTTCTTTTTTCGCGGCGGGGGTGCTTTCTCCGCGCACCACTTTTTGGGCCAGGTAAGTCAGCTGTGTTTTTGCCACATGCAGTTCGTGACGAATGTTCTTTTCTGATTCCAGGGCGCGGTTCCAAAGGACATAGATGCCCTGAACCTCATTACGGGCATCAGCCAGTTCTTTTTGGGTGGCAACCAGACGTTCGCCCAGAAGATTCTTTTCTTGATTGGCCTTATCCAGTGCAGATTGCAGCTTGGTATTTTTTTGCATCTTAAAATATTCAAGCCCTATCAAAATTCCTTCGACTGCAAAGATAAGTAGGCAGACCCCAATAAGAAGGTTTGTCATTTTCACTCCCTGTTCCATTTCATTATATAGAATTGCGGAACAAGTAATTTAGGCTTAACTGCGGAACACGCCAAAATCTAAGCCTTGGTACAGTTAGGGGGGCTGAAATATACGCCGAAAGGTGCAAGGTAAGGATTTACCTTTTTTCGGAGGAACTATGAACTTAGCGGGGCTTTTAGGTATTTTGGCTGCAGTGGGAATTGCAGCGTTCTCCATCTTGGATGCGGCAAAGAACCCGAAAGTGTTTGCAGACGTGCACGGAATTGTCCTAGTCATTGGCGGAACTCTGACTGTTGCGCTGATGAGCTTTAACTTTAAAAGCTTGTGGACGGCGCTAAAAATCGTCACTCGTAAAATGTTGGGCCGTGAAAGGGTTGACTACCTGGGAACGATTGCGACCATTGTCGATATCTCTGAAGCCTACCGCCGTGATCCAAAATCGGTTCAGGCCATGATCAAGCCGGACACGCATCCATTCATTAAGGACGGTGTGCAGTTGCTGGTGGAATATGGTTTTAGCTATGACGAATTGGCTGATGTCCTGACAAACTCTTTACGTGGTAAGAAAAAACGCGATGAAGAGGAAATCAAAGTATGGCACACGATCTCCCGCTTCCCACCAGCCTTCGGTCTTTTGGGTGCGACGCTGGGGATGATCTCTTTGTTGCAAACATTGGGTGAGCCTGGAGCTCAGGATCGCATCGGTCCTGCGATGGCAACGGCCCTGGTGGCGACTTTCTACGGTCTGGTTGTGGCCAATCTGGTTTTGATTCCGATTTCTGAAAAATTGCAGACGGTTTCCAAGGCGGACGTGACTTTGCGTGAAATCATTAAAGAGGGCATTCTTTTGGTTCACGAAAAGAAGCATCCATTGTTCATCAAGGAATATTTGAAGTCCTTCCTGTCTCCAGCGCAAAGAAGCGATGATGCGGCGGGATCTGCGGGTACTGTGAAGAAGGCGGCTTAATATGGGTGAACGCAAACAGCGCAGCCGAGTGCATCTGGAGGAGCATGAGCATGAAATGGCTCATGACGAATCCAACTGGCTTGTCAGTTATGCTGACATGATGACTCTGTTGTTTGGTTTCTTCGTTCTGATGTATTCAATGACCCGTTTTGACAATACCAAGTTTGATCTGGTTCGTAAGGAAGTGGCAAAGTACTTTGGTGGTAACATCAAGGAAGTCAGTGCCGTTCTGATGGCCGAGCAAAAAATTGTCAATATCCTTAAAGGCTCCGGCGAAATGAACGGTGTCGAAATCATCCGCGATGGAGATAACACCTTGCTTTTGAAGTTCGACGGCGAAGTGCTCTTTGACTCTGGTGCCGTGGAAGTGAAAGAGGCGGCCAAGCCTAATCTGCGTAAAGTGGTCAGCGCTCTGCGCTCTATCGAAGGGATCAATAAGATTGCCGTGGAAGGTCATACAGATGGTGATTCCATGAGCAGCGCGGGACTGGTGAAGTCCAACTGGGAGCTGTCGTCTTTGCGGGCGGGTTCCGTGGTTCGTTACTTTGAAGAAAGTGGTGTGGATTCTGATCTTTTATCCGCGGTCGGTTATGGTTCCTCCAAACCGCTGGCGCCTGAAAAGGACAAGGCGGGGCTGGTTCTTCCGGCGAATAAAGCTCTGAACCGCCGTGTGGTGGTGGCCGTGACGTTGGATGATGCGGAAGCGGCGTACAAGCTGCAGCAAAAGCAGTTCTCCAAACAGCTGACCAAAGAGGAAATCGAACACCAGAAGAAAGAAGCTGATCTGCAGGCGAAAATGAAGCTGGCCCAGGTTCGGTTCGAGGAAGCTCAGAAGCGCCACAAAGAGCAGATGGAGCAGCGTCGTAAGGAACAACAGTTAGAAAAGTTGCAGCGTAAAATCGAGGATCTTGAGAACAAGGCTCAGAAGTATGAGTCAGAACTCACACCTCCTGCGCAGTAACTAGTAATAGGAAGTGGTGAAGGAGATTCCGATTCCGAATCCGGAATAGCTCAACTTCTCTTCACCACTGCTGGAGCTGGCATCGCGGGTGCCCAGCTCTACGGCAATAAGAGCGTTAGGGCGAATAGGGTATTCGTAACCCACACCAAGACTCATTTCATACAATAAAGCACTAAACGAGAATCCATCTCCTGCATTGGGGGTGGATTCTTTCTTATTCAGGTTGAAGTTCACTGGAGTAAAGCTGGCAAACGTGAAGAAGCCCGGTTTGGACTTCTGGATCAAGGTCTCGTCCGGTGTGTTTTCATACGATGCCGGAAGACCCTTCAGATAGTAATAACCTGTGACACCGATTCCTGAAATCGGTGTAAATCCGTAGTTGCTGGCGAAATCAAGAATATAATGGATTCCCATACGAGAGTTGATGGAAGGGAAGTTCCACAGAACCATCGGTTGCAGAGTCAGCATTGAGCCCAAAGCCTCATCTTTAACCTGTTCACCGGCCGAAGCTGTCGTACTGAACATGGAGAGCTTCGTCCGAATTACCGGCGCTTGGAATTCCGCACTTGCAACGTGAGGAACAGTTAGAAATAGGACTAAGGTTATGAAGTATTTCATAGTGTTGTTAATTACGAGCTTTGCCGAGAAAATGTAGGAAGTCAACTGACCCCGAATCTAGGATGGATGGTGGTAATGAAAATCTTGAAAACAAGGCAACTTGTGATGTTGTCTTTATCTGTAACACCAGTATTGCTGTCTTCATGTGCTGGTAAGTACTCAATCAAATCCTATCCCAATGGAGCAAAAGTCTATATCAAGGACGTGCAAAGCCAGGAAAAGAAGCTTCTGGGGATTGCTCCATTGCAGGTCAAAGAGGAATCCAAGCTCGGTGACGTTTTCTTCCTGATTTTCGAGAAGCAAAATTACCGCACCAAAGAGGTGATGGTAAAGGTCAACGAAGGGGAAAGTTTGTCGGTGGCCACTCGACTGGATCCATTGTCTGACGAGGAAAAGAAAGCCGAAGAACTGGCGCAGAATGATGATCAGAAAAAGAATGATCAGCAAAAACCAAAGCCAGAAGACAAGGATAAAAAGCCGGAAGACAAAAAAATGGAAGAGCTGCTGGCGGAAATGCAGGAGCTTAAGCTTCGTGTGGCATTGCTGGAAAACACATCCTCCTTCTATAAAGATGCTTTGTTCTCGCCACGCCTTTCTGGTGGGATGCCCTCCACGGAGCGTGACCGCACGGATCGTGTGGTCGGCCATGTGTTCCAAGGTCAACAGTTGATCGTAAAAGGACAGTACGAAAAGGCCTTGGCGGAAATCGACAAAGCTTTGCAGCTGGATGAATATTCAAATAACGCATGGTTGTTGAAAGGGTCCGTCAAGTATCTGCAAAAAGACTTTGAAGGTGCGAAGATCGCCTGGGAAAGATGTTTGAAGATCGATCCTTACAACAAAGTGGCTTATCAGTATCTGTCTGATGTCTATCAGCGCTTGGGTATGGCGCCACTGCCTAAGACAGGAGCCGAGATGAGATATCCGGCATCTAATATCGAAATTGAGAAAAGAAATAATAGCAGGGTTCGCTGATGAAGATTCTGGGTGTCGTTCTTTCTTTAATGCTTGCTTTGCCTGCACAGGCCTATCTGTCGTCTGATTGGGACGTCAGTTTGGGGGCAAGTTCCCTGAAGTATCAGATGCCAAGTCGAGAGATTGACGAGACCGTTGAGTCTTCCACGACCCTGGAAGTAAATTACTCCATCAATAATCCTTCTCTGAACACGGCCATGACCTTATCCTTTATGGAAATGGCGGGTGGGGGTGGAAAGCAGCTGCCGTTCACGCGCATGGCAATTGGCGGCCGCTATTATATGTTTGGTGTGAATGGAATGCGCATGATCGTGGACAGCTCCTCTGAAGCCAAAGTCTGGCGGCCCACGCCGTTTATTGCGGCGAATCTGGGGTTGAGCAATCTGTCTGTGGACAACTTGAATGCTTCATTGATTGATCTGAGCTTGCGGGGTGGGGTGGAAATCCCGGTGATGTCCGATCTGCTTTTGATCGGGCAGGTTGCAATGGGCATGAGTCTGACGGCTCCCTCCGCCGAAGACGAAGATATCAAATATAACTTTATGACTTTATATGCGGGCCTCCGCTTTGTGGGGTTTGACTAATGGCAAAAACCAACACCAATAAAAAAATACTTATCGGGGCAGCGTCTCTTGTCGTTGGCGCGGGTGCCATCTTTGGATTTTACACCGTCTTTAAAGGCACCGGTGGATCCGTGCTCTCCAAGCAGCGCTCCAATCAGTCCAACTTTCAAGAGCTAAAACGAGCCCAGGCTTTGGCTGTGAACACGCACTTGTCCTCCAAGACAGGACAGGCGTGGAAGAATCACAACTTTGCTGACCTGCTGGCGGGTTTTGGAGAATCCAAGACAGCAAAAGAAAACAAGGAGTTTTTCCAGGCAAGCATCTTTGTCTTGGATGTGGCTCCTCCGGCATTTAAACCTGAAGAAAAGCAGGATGTTGAAAAGTTACAAAGTCAGATTGTGAAGTTCCTGACCCAGGATGCGCAAGTTGTTGGGGATGCGGCGCAAACACACAGCTATGCAGCGAAGACTCTCGTGAAGCTGGGCACGCCCTCGGCAGCTGATTTGAAGCAACTGGAAAGCTTCTATAAGAAAACCAAAGATGCCCGCAAGGAAATCATAGCGGATGTGTTGATTCAGACTGAACCTTTAAGCAGCGAAGGCAAGGCTCTTCTAAGCAAACAATTACTGTCCAAGTCAGAGGTGACTCAAGGCATGTTCTTACTGGCGCGGGTGCGTGATGGTGAGGCACGCAAAGAATTGTTTAATAGGGTTTATAAAAACTACGCAAGTTATCCTGCAGAGGTGAAACCGTTTGTGTACAAGCAGTTGGCTTTGAATCACGGTTTGATTCAGGGAGACCTGAAGAAACACCTGGCGGCAGCGGCTCAAAGCAAGGATGAAAAGTGGGAAGACACGTTCCTTGTGGCAGTTCAGGAGCTGGACTGTGTAAGTGAGTTTAAAGAGGATATTCGAAGAATTCAAAGTCAGTCACAACATCCGCATTTGCAGATGTTGGCCGGGGCGATTCTCGCGAAAGATAAAGGGATAAAATGATGAAGCGTTGGTCGGTACTTTTCGCATTGTTGATGTTTTCTCAGGCGTCCTGGGCCCAGTATATTGAAGAAATGGGCTCTTTGGAGAATGTGTATGAGGCGCGGGCTCGTTCAGTTCTGAATACTATTTTGCGCCCGACAGATTACACTCTTGTTGTCGCCATTGAGCTGGATCATGATGAAAAGAAACTGAAAGAGTTCCACGACGAAATGGATGTGCAGTACCTTCCGGGCATGCCGTTGATGGGTGATGTGCCGACGTTGGGTAAAGCCACAAACAAACTTCATGAAATGAAGTCCAAGACAGATATTTCGGTGGTGTTGTCTCGTAATGTGACCCCGGAAACGGAAAAGGTCATCAAGGACCTTCTGACTTCCAAGCTTCATCTGGATGCGACGGCGGGGGACAGTGTGACTGTCAAACGCATTGAACTGCCTGCGGACCCACCAAAAGGGGAGCCCAAGCCCGATACGTTGCCTGAGCTGACCTGGAAAATGTGGGCTTTGATTGTTATTCTGTCTTTGTTGGCACTGTCCGGTTTGATGTTCTGGGCGTGGAGACGCGGCCGTGCGCAGGAACCGCGCAAAGAACTTAAAGAAAATCACGATTATAAGCACACAGAGAAAGATCAGGAAAAAGAGCCGGAAGTTGCTGCTCAAGCCGCTCCGACCCCGGCACCGGTGCCTGAGGTCGCTGCAGAACCTGAATTCAATATGGATGCAGTAAAGCAGCATGTGCTGGCGATTGCGGCCCAATATCCTCAGATGACTTCTCGGGCCGTGACGGAATACACCTTGAACGATTCTGCCGACAACGCTTCCGTTTTGATGGAATTCCTGGGCTGGGATGTTTCCAAGCGTGTCTTTACAGAGGTCCCGGCGATGGCCTGGGCTCGTTTGGGTAAAGCAGTGAAAGAGCGCGCCAATCCGCCAACTAAAGCTCAGACAGAACAGGCGATTCGCGATGTCTATAAGGCAATTTTGGCTGCTTATGTTGAGCACGAAATGTCCACGGATGAAAGCAACCCGTTCTCGTTCGTTTTAAAAATGCGTGAGGAAGAGCGTCAGCAAATTCTGGACAAGGAGACCCCTTCCAACATCGCGGTTCTGTGCTTGCATTCCCCTCCGGAAGTGACGGCGGGTATTGTGGGGACATTGGATGCGGAAAAACGTGTACGTGTTCTTGCAGAGATTTCTCGTGTTGAAAAGCTTCCACACAATGTCGTGCAATCCGTGGTGGGTTCCTTCAATCAAAGACTGACGGAACTTAGAATGCGCCCTGAACCAAAAGTGGAAGGGGCGACTGTCCTGGCGAAAGTGATCCGTGGCATGTCCGCCGAAGAGGAGATGGATTTGCTGGCACTTTTTGCCAATGACAACCCTGAAGAGCTGGAACGTCTTCGCCAGGTGATTCTGACCTTTGACGATCTGAAGTTGGTGCCATCGGATATTCTTTCAGAAGTCCTGGGGGCCTACGAAGTGGATGCGTTGTATGCAGCGCTGTTCAAAACACACTCCGCTTTCTATAACAGAATTCTTTCCACGATCCCTGAGCGTAAAGCCATGATCGTTGAAAGAGATCTGGGTGACATGGTTCAGATCCCGTCCCGAAAGAAAACAGCGGAAATCCGTCGAGACATCTGTCTGCAGGTGGAAAAGGTGATGTACAGCAGATCCCTGCGTATCGGGGATCTGGTCAACGGCAACGTTCGCGTTGTTAAGTCGGTTTAACGTAGAGCCCGATGAACGTTATGTCGTCGGGCTGTTCCTGAGCCTCAATGTGCTCCACAATCTGTTTTTGCATAATATCATGAAGACTTCGGGCGGCTCCACGATTGGTGCTGTCCACAGCAGTTTTGATCACGGCTCGTTCACCGTAAGCCGTTCCTTCCTTGTTGACCGCATCAATCAGGCCATCTGTATAAGCAAAGAATGCACTTCCTGGTTGCAGGGGAACTGTGACTGTCGAAAAGACGGATTCCTTGGTTTCACCCAGGCGTTTTGAATTCGCATCCGTCAGGAAGACCAGGTCATTTTTCTTCAGCTTTTTACCTTCCGCAGGCAAGGGGCAGATCAAAGGGAAATCATGGCTGGCATTGGAATAGGTCAGGGTGTGGTTGGTCTGATCATACAGCGCAGCGAAAGCCGTCATCATTTTTTCACCTTTGGCCAGATCGCACAGAACCTGATTCATCATGCTAAGAACTTTTGCCGGATCCCAGATGTTTTCAGCCATCGACAAAGACAGGACAGAACGGGCGGCAGAGGTGATTAAAGCCGCCGGAACACCGTGCCCGGTGGCGTCGCCGATAAAGACAAAGAGTTTTTCACCATCGTTAAAGTGAAACCACAGATCTCCACCGCATTCGGTGGCAGGTTGATAGAAGCCTTTGAGTGTGTACCGATCTGTATCAGCTTTGCTCTTCGGAAGCAGAGTTGTTTGAACCTCTTTGGCGGTTTCCAGCTCGGCTTCCATGCGCGCCTTTTCCTCGGTTTGACGGAGCAAGCCCTGGATCTTTTCCAGCATGGAGTTAAAGACCTTGGCCATGCGTCCCACTTCGTCGGAGGACTTCAAATGAATCGGCTTGGACTGCCCTGTAGAGGCAAACAGGGACATTCCCCCCGCCAGAACAGAGATACTTTGAGTCAGAGAATCAACGCTGACAAAGGTGGCGATCAAACCCAGAGCAATGATGAGGGCCGAGGCCATCAATGTCTTATTCATGGTCTGCTTCAGAACAGAATAGATCTGGGCTTTGTCGAAGGCCTGAAACATGTAGGTTTGAATCTGGGGCAGATAAGAATAAGAAACCAGGTATTCACGATGGCCCAGTTCCACTTCACGCACACCACTGCTTTGATCCTTTAAGAAGGCCATAAAGGCCTGCTTTGCCATTTCCGGATTTTGCAGACCTGCAGGTGATTTCCATTGCGATCGGCCCGGACTCCAAAGCCCCAGGGCTCCTTTTTGGCTGGCAAGTTTCAACCCCTCGAACTTGAGGTCGCCGTAAATGAGCAACTCCCCTTTGCGGAAATAAACAATCAATGAGTCCGGACGATCCAGATTCAGGTCAGTTTGCAGTTTCCCTTCAGGCAAGGCTTGCAGGTAGCGCAATTGCGCCGGAGGAAGGCTGGTCGCTGTTTCGGCCAGGGAATCCATAAATTGGGTGGTACCTTCCACCTGGCGATAGACCTGGATATTTCCCCATTTTTGTTGCGTGGCGACCGTCTTGATCTGATTGGAGAAAACGGCGCCATCAAAAAAGAGCAGGGCGGTTTGCACCCGCTCCATCACCTTGTCAGAACCTTTGGTGATTTCATCAGTGGCATTCTGGATTCTTTCCATTGCCGAAGAATATAAATAGGAGCGCTTGTCATCCAGGAAAGAGGATCGATTGATCCAGAAGATCGTGGCAGAGGACAGCAGCAGAAGCAAAGATGTAATAACTAAGAACTTAATCTTGATCGACATGGCCTTTTCGTATCGGCTGTTTCCAGGTCAGAGTTAGCTGGACCATGGTCGAAGAATGCAAAGCTACGATCAAAGTCCAGGCCTGCTTTTCTGTGCAGCAATTGCTCCTGTTCTTATTTAAAATGAAAATATGAAGTATCTCGTAGTTGTCTCAGTCCTGTTCTTCGCATCTATATCTATGGCGGATGAAATCGTCTTTGATCGAACCACCAACGTGGGGGTGCGGCAGCGTGATGTCTTGCGTTTCGAAAAGGGTCATTACTATTTTGACGGTAAGGATCTGGGAAGAAAACTTCCGCCCATGGTTCAAGGAGCCTGGAAAGAGATTGAAACAGGCCCGACCGAGCGTCAACCGGCCTCTTGCTTTGCTGGCAATTATGTCTATTCCAAATCCCTTTCCGGTTCCAAGAAAAAGATCGTTCGGAAAGGTTGTACTTTCGGCCCTGAATTTGGTCGTTTGATGCAGAACCTTGAGGATCTGCGTAGCTATGCGCGGAGTTTATAAACTATGATAAAATTTTTGACCTTGGCGGCAATGTCGTTGTCTGTTTGTGCGGCTCAGGCCCAAAATGTCTCAGGAGAGGCCCTTTTGCAACGGCTGTCCCAGGTGCGTACGGCCTTGAAAGCGTCTGCGGGGGCATCGGTGGCTTGTGAAACACCTCAGTCTGCAAGCTGTGACTTTGCAGGTTATTGCGGTAAATTGGCGGAAAAGGCCGGTGATTTTTATCTGTATCGGGATAAAGAGGGTCGCACGATTCCCAATACGCAACTGATCGGGGCCTTAAGCATTGCCGAGTTCTGCGCCAAGAATCCGTTCCCACAGTCTGTGGTTCAGGATCCCTTTGTGTTCGTGGATCAATTTCTGTCTGAAGAAAAGGCCGGAGGAAAAGAACAGTTCCAAAAAAACCGGGCCGCATTGAAAGCCGCCGAACAGCGTGTGGAAAAAGTCTTCACCGACATGAAAACACGGGTGATCCGCATGTTGGAATCCAAGCGCACGGCAGAAAACTCGGCGGCCATTGATAATATGATCGGGCGCATTCGCACGGTGAAATACAAGCCCGCCAACACCAACGGCAACTATGGTGATCTGGCCATGCAGGGATGTGTTGGTCCTAACGGCTATTACAGTCCGGATGAACATGCCATCACCGTGTGTCCACAGTCCATGAATATGCCGGAGGCTTCTCTGTTTTCCTTGATGGCCCACGAAATCGGCCATGCCTTTGATCCCTGCACAATGACGATGGGACGCAGTCAGGAAGGATTGATAGAACCCGACTGGATAGAAGGTCGGCGTGCGGCAGGAAAAGAGGTCTTTGCCCCCGTGTTTATGGAGAAGAACCCCTTTAAATCCGTCGTGGCCTGTCTGCAGTCGCCAAGCTCTTTGAATGTTAAAATTCCTTCGATGAAGAATTTGCTCTCAAACGTCGACAAGTTTGAACAGGATTTGAAAAATGAGATGTCTGAAATGGAGGACCTGCAGGGTGAAGGCGAGGAGGCTCCTGCTCGCGATGCCACCATGGCTCGGTTTGAGGATGAGCGACAAAGAATCCGAGACAATTATGACAAGTTCAAATACTGCTCGATGCTGACCAACTCCGGCCATATCGGAGAGGCGTTTTCCGACTGGATTGCGGCAGAGGCGCTTGCCTCCAAAATCAAGGAGATTCCTGAAGCGGGCAAAAGACAAGAGTTTGCCTTTGCTTCGCAGGCGCATTTTTATGGCACCGGCTGTTCGAATATTCTGGAATCCAGTTTAAACAAGATTAACAGCGCCACTCAGGGGGCGTGTCCGGAACTTCAGGAATTTATGAAACATCAGGCTTCGGGGGGCCGACATAACGATCCTTATCATGTCGACTCACACCCAGCAACGGGCCAGCGTGTTGACCGCATCTATTATGCAAAGCCCGAATTGCGTGAGGCCCTGGGATGTAAGGGTGGCAATCACGGGCAGGCTTGTAAGTAGTGTGGCAAGCTGTGTTGAATTGTTAGGATTCTGTCAGGGGTCTTGACGGAACTCTGTCGTGGTCGCTAGCGTTGATGGCCATGACACCTGAAATGTTAACCAAACATTCGATGCCACTGGGAGCCCCACCCTCGGGAGAGAAAACCCGATTCGGCACCCGCTGTGTGTCTGCAAACCCGAAGTGTCAGCTAAAAAAATCAAATATTAATATCAATAAAAACGGCGTCCCAGTGACGCCGTTTTTGTTTTTTCAGGGAGTGCTTCCATGTGCGGAGTCGTAGGTCTTATCGGAGAAGATCAGGCCGGGGAAAAGCTGTATCCGGCGTTATTCGCCCTTCAGCATCGCGGCCAGGATGCTGCCGGAATTTTAAGTTACGACTTTGAACGCTGCCAGTTCCATCTGGAAAAAGGCCTTGGCCTGGTGGAAGATGTTTTTACCAGCGAACGCCGTCAGCGCCTGAAAGGCAGCATGGCATTGGGTCACACTCGCTATTCCACCATCGGCAGTGTCGACAAAGAGGACCTGCAGCCCATCTTCCTCAGCTACCCTTATGGAATCGGGATGATCCATAACGGCAATGTCACCAACTACGACGAGATCGTGGATTATCTTCGGGACCGAAAACTACGTCGCACATTCTCGCGTAACGACCTGGAAATTCTTATGCATATGGTGGCCGTGGGACTGGCTTCGCGCAAAGAGTCTGCCGACATTGCCGGCAACTTGTCCGCGTCAGTGAAGGAACTTTTGCAACAGGTTCAGGGCGCTTACAGTGCCATTGGCATGTTGGCAGATCACGGACTTTTTGCATTCTGCGATATGAATGGAATTCGTCCTCTTCTGATCGGGCGAAAACGGCAAGGGGACAAATACAGTTACTGTTTTGCCTCTGAAAAGCAGGTGTTTTTTGGTTTGGGGTTTGAGTACTGGCGTGATCTGCGCCCCGGTGAATTGGTGCTGGTGGATAAAGATCTGAATTTTCAGTCGTCAGTTTTGACGGAAAAAAAGCCGCGTCCCTGCATGTTTGAATGGATCTATTTTGCCGGCTCTGAAACCGAATGGCACGGACGTCCGGTGTATGAAGTTCGTTTGAAACTGGGTGAAATTCTGGCGCAGGAATGTCAAAAGCAAGGGATTGATGTGGACCTGGTGGCCCCGGTGCCGGATACATCCCGCGCAGCGGCCTGTCGTCTGGCGGAGGTACTGGAAAGGCCTTACCGCGAGGTTCTTATTAAAAACCGCTACGTACAAAGAAGCTTCATTGTCAATGAACCTGAAGTTCGCAAGATGATGGTGAATCTGAAACTCTCGCCCGTTCAAAGTGAGATCAAAGGTAAAAAGATTCTGCTCGTGGACGACAGTATCGTGCGGGGCACGACGTCCAATCGTATTGTGCGTCTGCTGCGTGAAGCGGGTGCGGAGAAAGTCTATCTGGCCAGCACATGCCCTCCGATCCGCCATCCTTGTTTTTATGGAATTGATTTCCCGGAAGGGGAATCCTTGGTGGCGCACAAACGCAGCGAGGCGGAGGTGGCGCGGATTCTGGAAGTGGACGGTCTGGTCTTTCTTCCGTTGAATCGTTTGCAGGAGGGCCTGGGGCTTAGCAGCCTTTGCAGTGCCTGCCTTGATGGAGATTATCCTGTTCCGGTCTCAAGCGAAAACTTTATGAGGACGCGGAACCTTAACCTTGGTGGTGAACTATGAAGATACAGGTTCTTTTTGGCAGTGCAAATGACGAGCGTGTGTACGGTCCGCTGTGCCGCTCTCTGGAAAAATGTGGTGAAGTAAAAATGCAGGTGGCTTCTGCCCATCGGGATCCACAAAAGGTCCACGAGATCGTCACGACCTGCAAAGCCGACGTTTTTGTGGCGGGTGCAGGTCTTGCGGCCCATCTTCCCGGAGTGGTGGCTTCCTTGACAGAGAAGCCTGTTTTCGGAGTGGCGGTCAATGGTGCCTTTGCCGGTTTGGATTCGTTCCTGTCTATTGTGCAGATGCCGCGTGGAGTCCCGGTGATGGCTGTGACCGAGGAAAATGCCGGGACCATAAGTGATTATCTGCTACACCTGAATCAAGTTCCCCGGGACCGAATTTGCCTGCACTGGAACCGCAGCCTTGAAAGTTATTCGCCCATTCAAAAGGCTTTGGACGAGATCCAGGCACAAACCCAACTCCCCGTGGAATGGACTGCAGCCAATGCTAAAAACTGTCTTGGTGAAATCGTCAGCCCCTGGGAATTGCCCAGAACACAGGGACTCAATCTGTTCCTGTGCGAAAAAGAACAACTGGCAAGTTCAAATCTGGCGCTGGATTTCTTTGCCAAAGCTCGCCACGGCGGATTCTGGGTTGGGGCCAACAATGTGACGAACTTTGTAGAGCAGTGGAAGAAGCTCATGATGTTGGGGGCGGCAAAATGAATCTAATCTATAAAGGTTCAGTGAAGGATCTTTACAAAAGCGGTGATGGCAAAATCATTTTTCAGTACAGCAACCGTTATTCCATTTTTGACTGGGGCGAAATGCCTGACGAGATCCCCTTGAAAGGGGAGGCCTTGGCGGTCATGGCCGGCATGTTCTTTGACTATCTTTCGGAAAAAGGAATTTCCTCCCACTACCTCGGGCAGAAAAACCGAAACTCCATTGAGGTTCAAGCCGTCGATGTTCTGCGGCCCGAATGGAAAGAAGACCGCTATGATTACGGTGCTTATGCCCATCGTCCGACGCAGTGTCTGGTTCCCCTGGAGGTGATCTTCCGTCGTCATTTGGGGATGGGGAATTCGCTGCAAGCCCGACTGGCCAGGAATCCGGCCTATGCTCAGGATCTGGGATTGAACCCCATCCCCACCAGTGACAGCAGCTTTGCTCCGGCTTTGATAGAGTTCTCCACCAAGCTGGAAAGCACAGATCGCTATCTTTCCAGAGCGGAAATCCAAGCCATGCATGTGGTGTCAGAAGAAGAGTTGCACGGTCTGAAGGCCCATACGCAACAGGTCAGTCAACTGATGGAGGATCTCTTTGCCTCTTTCGGTGTGAAACTCTGGGACGGCAAAGTGGAGTACGCGTTCAGGAATGACGTGAACGGGCAGCGCGAGTTGATGCTGGTGGATTCCATCGGACCTGATGAGTTACGCCTGACCTATGAAAACCTGCCGCTTTCCAAAGAGTTCCTGCGCCAGATCTATGCCGGATCCGCCTGGAGTGAGGCGGTTAAAAAGGCCAAGGACCTGGCACAGGAAAGAAAGACCCAGGATTGGAAAAAGATCTGCATCGAAGAACTGAAACAGCACCCTCTGCCGCTGACTGCCGCACAGATTCAAGTCGCCTCTTATCTGTATCAAGCCCTGGCCAATGAGGTGGCGGTGGCTCTGCGACGGCCGACGCCCTTTGCGCCCGATGTGAATTTGCGCTTCTGGTTTAAGAAAGTTCAAGAGATGGAGCCATTGTCATGAAGGTCGTTGTCGTCGGAAAAGGGGGACGGGAGCACGCCTTGGCGCGGGCTCTGCTGAAATCCCCCATGATCACCGATTTGTGGGTTTGCCCTGGCAACTCAGGGATGCAACAGGCGGGGATTTCATGTGCACCCTGTGAAAGTACCGAAGACATCGAAAGTTTCTGTGTCCGTCATGGCGTATCCCTGGTGGTGATTGGTCCTGAGATCATGATCCTTTCGGATCTTAAACCCCGTCTTGAAGCACACGGCATTTCCTGTTTTGCTCCCTCTGCAGAGGTGGCTAGGCTTGAGGCCTCTAAACTTTTTTGCAAAGGCGTTTTAAAAGAAGCCGGCGTAAAGACCGCGGCCTGTCAGGTCAGTTATTCTTTGCCTGAGGCCTTGAAGTCAGTGGAGGCGCATGATTTCGCAAGTCCTCTGGTGATCAAAGCGGACGGCTTGGCTCAGGGAAAGGGTGTCTGGGTTTGCGAAAGCAAAGACAAGGCCCGGGAGGCGGTCCGAACTTTGGGTGAGCACTTTGGCTTCCCTCTGCTTCTGGAAGAATGTCTGCAGGGGCCTGAACTGTCGGCCTTCGCTTTATGTGATGGTGAAGACTTTGTTGTCTTAGGTACGGCCTGTGATTACAAAAGAATTTCTTCGGATCCTTTTAGTGCGAATACTGGAGGCATGGGGGCGTACAGTCCTTGTGACTTCATCACTTCCCAGGATCATCAGGAGATTCGAGGTATTTTTGCCAAAACTTTGACCCATCTCAATCGCAAAAAAATGCCCTATCAAGGATTCCTGTTTGCGGGTCTCATAAAGACGGCCCGGGGACTTTATGTCCTGGAATACAACGTGCGTTTAGGTGATCCGGAAACGCAGGCTCTTTTGCCCCGACTGCGCTCGGATCTGACAGAACTTATTGTTAAAGCGGTGACCCATCAACTGCAGAACCAGGATTGTGAGCTTTCTCCGGAAGTGTCGGTCCACGTCGTGGCGGCCAGTGAAGGATACCCAACGTCCCCGATGAAGTTAGGAAGCCCCATTCAAGTTCAGGCGGTCGATGATCCGAAAGTGGATCTGTATTTTGCCGGAGTCAGCCGCATCCAGAATGAGCTAGTCAATGTGGGGGGGCGTGTTCTGGGGGTGACGGCCTTGGCCCAGACGAAGCGTGAAGCGCGAAGCAAGGTCTATGAACACATGGAACGGATCAACTTCGAGGGTATGTACCTGCGACAGGATATCGGACTATGAGACCGCCACGAATTGCCATTCTGGCCTCAGGAACCGGCAGCAACGCGCAAGCCCTGATTCGCAAGGCGCAGGATTTAGGAACTGACAAACTAGAGATAATTTTTGTTCTTTCTGATCAGGAAGAGGCCCCGGTTCTTGAAAAAGCCCGAGACCTGGGAGTTCCGGCTTTTCTGCGAATGAAGTTTGCGGATCGTCGCACCCATGAAGAATCCATTCTAATGCTGCTGAAAGAGCACCGCATAGACTGGGTCTTGTTAGCTGGTTATATGCGCTTGCTAAGCCCTTATTTTATAAAAACCCTGCAGTCCTGGCATCAGGGGGCTTCACAAGTCGTGAACATTCATCCCTCGCTGCTGCCAGCCTATCCGGGATTGGATTCGATAGCCCGAGCTCACGCCGATCAGGTGTCTGAAAGTGGTGTGACATTGCATTTAGTGGACGACGGCATGGACACCGGGCCGATTTTACGACAGCAGAGGATTCTACGGGGCCGAGAGACATTGCCTGAGTGGACTGCCCAGTTTCATCGGGTTGAACATCAAATCTATGGAGCTTTCCTGGCCGATATTGCCGAGGGACATCAGAAGACTTGTTATTTTATGGAGACTTAAAAATGCAAAGACTATCTGTTCACAGCCGCTTTGATCTGAGCACCGAAAACGCTCTTAAAAAAGCCTTTCTTCAAGCCGGACCGATTCATGATTTAAAACTCCGGAAACTGTACTGGGTGTTACCCAAAACGGACTTCCAGAGCGAACCGGATCTGGAAAAAAAACTGGGCAAAGTTTTTTTTGACCCTATCACTGAACAGATGCACCAGGGATTCCCCGAATTCCAAGACGACCGAATCTATGTTGAAGTCCGTTTTCTGGCAGGGGTGACTGACAATCTGGCCCGCTCGTCGACGGAAGCTTTGATGTTGCTGACTTCGCAACATAATACTTCTTCGTGGCAGGATTTCCCGTGGGAAGTTCATAGCGGATGGGAACTTGAAGTTCACGGAGATGTCTCCAAAGAACAGATTGAAAACCTGATGTTTCAAACATTGGCCAACCCTTTGTTACACAAAGTGACGGTGGCTCCGGGGCAAGAGTTGATAAAGAAAAACACCTGGGCGTCGTTTGCCGATTACTGGAAGACGGCCCCCCACAATCCCGAACTTTTGTTGCTGGATCTTCACCAGGAAACACTGGAACGGATCAACCAAGAGCGCGGACTGGCACTCAGTGAAGAAGAAATCAAAACCATTCTTAATCACTTTAATTCGCCGGAAGTCGTTGAAAATCGCAAAAAGTGGGGATGGGACGGCAAGATCACCGAGGTTGAACTGGAGTGTCTGGCGCAAACCTGGAGCGAGCATTGCAAGCACAAGATCTTTGCCGCAGAAGTGGATTATTCCGAAAGCGCCGAGGGACTTCCATCCCTTGGCAACAAGAAGGTCATGAGTTTATATAAAACATATATTCAACAGGCCACGAAGGATCTTTCAGATTGTGGCTATCTGGTGTCTGTTTTCAAAGACAACGCAGGCATCGTCGATTTTGATTCCCAGCTGAATGTCTGCGTCAAAGTGGAGACTCATAACAGCCCGTCTGCTCTGGATCCTTTTGGGGGAGCCCTGACCGGAATTCTGGGAGTGAATCGTGATATCCTGGGCTGCGGCCTTGGCGCAAAACCCATAGCGAACATGGATGTGTTCTGTCTGTCGACTCCAAATCTTTTTCCGCCCAAAGATTCGGCCCGACGGCCTGAGCTTTTAAAAGATCCCAGCCTTATCTTCAGAGGTGTTCATCAGGGGGTCGAAGAGGGCGGAAATCAAAGCGGTATTCCCACAATCAACGGAAGTTTTTGTTTTGCCAGCGAGTTTGCCGCAAAGCCGCTGATTTTTGTCGGCTCGGTGGGGATCTTGCCAAAGACGGTGCAGGGGCGCCGGTCAGAAGAAAAAAACATCCGTGCCGGGGATTGTATTGTGGTGGCCGGGGGGCGTCTGGGAAAAGATGGCGTTCACGGCGCCACTTTCAGTTCTTTGGCGCTGCAAGATCAGGTGGCTTCCAATGTGGTGCAAATCGGGGATAGCATCACACAAAAAAGACTTCTGGATTTTACCCTGATGGCGCGGGATCAGAATCTGATTCAGGCGATTACAGACAATGGCGCCGGCGGGTTGAGTTCCTCGATTGGCGAAATGGCCCAGTACTCGGGCGGTGCGCGCCTGGATCTTAGCTGCCATCCGGTAAAGTACCAAGGACTTGAGTTCTGGGAGATGCTGATCAGCGAATCTCAGGAACGCATGTCCTACGCTGTGGACCCTTTAAATGTTCCTCAATTCCTGGAGCTTGCAAAGAAGATGGGTGTTGAAGCCTTCGTTTTGGGTGAGTTCTCGGATTCAGGTGTCTTTGAAGTCCATCACGGTGAAACCATGCTGGCGTGTTTGGATTTACACTTTCTGCATGAGGGTCTAAGCCGGCTCAAGCTGAAAGCCCACTTCACCGGACCACGGGCCTATCAGGAGTTCTTCCGTGCCGTAGAACGAAAAGAGCTGCCGGCAGCCAATGCCGAAAATCTGGCCAAGGTTTTGAAGGTCGTTCTGGCCTCTCCGAACGTCGCCTCTCGCGAACCTCTTGTTCGCCACTATGATCATGAAGTGCAGGGTGCCACACGAGTAAAACCCTATGGGGGTAAAACGCAGCAAGGCGCCAACAACGCAGGTGTTCTGGATCTGTCCGTTCACGGGGGGGACGCCAATAATGCCGTGGTAGTTTCAAATGGTCTGTGCCCTCAGTATTCCTATTATGACACTTACTTGATGGCCCAAAAGGCGGTGGATGAGGCTGTTCGCAATCTGGTCGCAACCGGAGCAGATCCTTCCAGGATGGCCCTGGTGGATAATTTCTGCTGGCCGGATCCATTGGAAAAATCCAGCAATCCGGATGCTCATCATAAAATGGGACAACTGGTGCGTGCTTGTGAGGGGCTTTATCAGGCGGCTCTGGCCTTCCGGGCTCCGTTTGTCAGCGGCAAGGACAGCATGAAGAACGACTTCATCGGAAAAACCAGGGGCGGCGACACAGTGAAGATCTCAGTTCCACCGACGTTGCTGGTAACAGCCATCGCTCAGGTTCCCCAGGCAGAGAAAACAGCTCCGGGGTTCTTTCAAAATGAAGGCGATCAGATCTATCTTTTGGGAGAGCTCACAGAAAGCCTGTATGGCTCGGTCCTGGCACAGGAATACCTGGTGGACGAGGACAAGCCCGAATACCCGGATCTGGTGCGCAATAAAAACCTGTATCAACGTATTTTTGAGGCGCATCAGCTGGAGCTTCTGGAGTCCTGTCATGACATTTCCGAAGGAGGTGTGATGGCAGCTTTGGCCGAAGCGGGCTTTGGCAACGATCTGGGAATGGAATTGCAGTTAAGCTCTTTAAGTTGGAAGCAGCTCTGGTCCGAAGCCGGCTCACTGTTCGTGATCAGTGTTCATCCCGACAACGATCCGCAATTCAAGGCGCACTTCCCTGAGGCACGGGCTTTAGGTGTGGTGACACAAAAGCCTGCTATGAGCTGGGAATTCCAAGGCCAGCGCCATGAGGAATGTCTTAGCGATCTTCGCGATATCTGGAGCAAAGGAGTTCTGAATGTCTATCAAGCCTAAGTTTTTGGTTCTGTGGGGCGATGGCATTAATTGTGAAAACGAAACCGCACGCGCCATCGAACTGGCAGGAGCGGAAGCCTGCAAGGTTCATATCAATGTTTTGCTGGAAGCCCCTGGGCAGCTCGACTCTTATCAGGCATTGGTCATTCCCGGAGGGTTTTCCTTCGGGGATCATCTGGGCAGCGGTCAGGTGCTGGCATTAAAACTGGAGCTTCGCCTGAAGAGCGAGCTGCAGAAATTTGTAAAATCCAAACCCGTGATGGGCATCTGCAATGGTTTTCAAACCCTGATCAAACTGGGGTTGCTGCCGGATGCCGACTTTCAGCGCAGCTGTGCGCTGGTCAAAAATGAACAGGGTCATTTCATCAATCGTTGGATCGAGCTAAAGCGAAATGAAAAGTCCCCCTGCATTTGGACCAGAAGTCTTCCCGGCAGCTTTGCTTTGCCCATTCGTCATGGCGAGGGCCGTTTCGTGTGTCAGGATGAGGCTGTGTTAAACCGCCTGCTTCATAATAATCAGGCAGTTCTTCGTTACACCGAAGACGTCAACGGGGCCCAGGCGCAGATTGCCGGAATCTGCGATCCTTCCGGTTTGGTGTTTGCACTGATGCCGCATCCCGAAGCGGCACTGCATGACTGGCATCTGCCGGGGCCGGGCAAGGCCTACGGTCTGGAATTTTTTAAAAGTGCTGTTCAATATCTAAGGAGTCATTCATGAAATCCATTCACAGAGCTTTGCTGAGTGTGTCTGATAAAACGGGTTTGTTGGAGTTGGCGAAAACTTTGGCCGCTCATCATATCGAGCTGATCGCCAGTGGCGGAACCGCTAAAGTGTTGACCGATGCAGGTTACAAAGTCACTCCGGTGGAAAAACTCAGCGGCAAAGGGGAAGCCTTTCAGGGGCGGATGAAAACCATCAGCTTTGAAATTGCCTCGGCATTGCTTTTCCGTCGTGAAGACAGCAGCGATATTCAGCAGGCCGCTGAATTAGGCATTGAACCGGTGGATCTGGTGGTTGTGAACTTGTATCCCTTTCATGAAACATTGAAAAAGCAAGCCCCCTTTCAGGAGTGTATCGAAAACATCGACATTGGGGGGCCCACGCTTCTGCGGGCCGGGGCTAAAAACTTCCGCTCTGTCACAGTGCTCAGTCAACCGTCGCAGTATCAGGAATTCTGCGCAGAGCTCACCCAGCATCAAGGCAGCACCACACTGGAGTTCCGCCAAAGATGTGCGGCGCAAGCTTATACAATGACGGCTTTTTATGACTTGGCCATTGCGGGTTATATGACGGAACAATCAGGGCAGGTGTTGCGCTACGGGGAAAATCCCCACCAAAAAGGTCTTGTGTTGAAAGATCCGTTCCAAGCGGGTCTGGCCCATGCCAGGTCATTGCAGGGGAAAGAGATGTCTTACAATAACTATCTGGATGCGGACTTTGCGTTGAAGACCTTGCAGGATGTGCAGTCTTGGCAGGGGGATAAGGCTTTGCCGACGGCAGTGGTTGTGAAACATAACACGCCTTGCGGGCTGGCCATCGCCGAAACCCCGTTGCGAGCATTGGAAAAGGCCTGGCAGGGGGACGAAAAAAGCTCATTCGGAGGGATCATTGCTTTAAATGTGAAAGTCACCGACGAGATAGCCTCATTTTTCACTGACAAGTTTGTCGAAGTGATACTGGCTCCCGCCTTTGATGAGAGCGCCTGTGAAAAGCTTAAGAAAAGCTGTCGGGTGATGGAAATCTCTGTGAGTCCTCAGACCCATCCCCAGGTGCGCTCGATTGAAGGCGGCTTGCTGATACAGGACGCAGACATGTGGAGCTTGTCGCAAATGAAGGTCGTGACCCAGAAGCCGCTGTCACCGGAAAAAGAAAGACTAGCGGCTTTTTCGATGCTGGCGGTGAAGAATCTGAAAAGCAACGCGATTGCCCTGTGTCGGCAAGACGGGCCTGAGTTTGAACTTGTAACCATGGGGTCTGGGCAGACCAACCGTGTGGACTGCATTGAAAAGCTGATCACTTCCCGCTTAAAGGACAAGGGAATTTCAGATCTGTCAGAGGTGATGCTGGCGTCGGATGCGTTTTTCCCTTTCCCTGATTCTGTGTTGGCTGCGGCTCGTTTGGGGGTAAGGCACATTCTTCAACCGGGAGGCTCTGTGAAAGACACCGAGGTGATCGCCGAAGCCGATCGTCACGGCGTGGCCATGGTCTTTTCCGGGCGCCGCCATTTCCTGCATTAGAACTCTGTACCGTGGGTTTTCTCTTCTCGGGCTTTTTTGCTCCTTGAGAGAAAACCCACGTTACAGGGTTCTAAAACGAGGGAGCAGTTGTGGTTGATTATAAAGACTCAGGAGTTGATATCACAAAGGCCGATGCCTTTGTTGAGCGTATTAAAAATCTGGTTCCGACGACCTTTAATGATCAAGTCGTGCAGGGGATTGGTGGTTTTGCAGCCGTCTATAAGCTGAACCAGGAAAAATATCTGGCGTCTTGCACTGACGGTGTGGGCACGAAGCTGAAACTGGCGCAGAAGCTCGATCTTCACCATGGCATCGGTATCGATCTGGTGGCAATGTGCGTGAATGACCTTCTTTGTGTTGGCGCCAGACCGCTGTTTTTTTTGGATTACATGGCCTTCGGAAGGCTGGACACCCGGGTCAGCGAGGAACTGATTGCGGGCATGGTGGATGGTTGCCGCCAGTCAGGCATGGCGTTGATCGGTGGCGAAACTGCTGAAATGCCTGGGGTCTATCAAGGCGGCGAATACGATCTGGCCGGATTCAGCGTGGGCGAAATGACCCCCGAAGAGATGTACACTGAAAGCCACATCGAGGACGGCGATGTCCTGCTGGCCCTGCCTTCTTCGGGTTTTCACTCCAATGGGTACTCGCTCCTAAGAAAACTGGTCCAAGACGATGAAATGGAGCTAATGCGGGAACTTCTGACGCCGACCCGAATTTATGTGAAGCTGGTGACTGCATTGCGCAAGGAGTTCCGCGGGGCTCTGCGCGGAGCCTCACATATTACTGGCGGTGGAGTTCATAATATCCCGCGAATGAGCCAGGCCTTTGATTACGATCTTAGCGGCTGGCCTTCGGTGAAAGAAGTAGCCCCCATTTTCCAGAAGATATTGCCCAGACTGGAGCTTCCCCGCGAAGAGCTGTATCGCACATTCAATATGGGGGTGGGTTTGGTGCTTTTGGTCAAAAATAGTGAGGCAGCAAAGATTCAGTCCTGGCTCGAGGATCAGAATGAAAAATACTGGGTTTTAGGTGCTGTTCAAAGAGGAAATGGGCAGATTAGGGCCTGATTTCAGCGGGGCCAGGACTGTCAAAAGAATGATCAGTGGGCCCATTTTTTCGTGATTGGATTTATTGGTGGACTCACATTCCTAGGGTGGGCTATAGCTGGGGGCCTATTCATTAACCATGGAGTTTATCATGATGAATAAGAATGCATATCTGGTACTGGCTGCGACAGGGTTGTTGATGGCCCCTGCAGCGTTCGCGCAAAACTCTTCCACAACAAGTGTGAATACCAATTCCAGCACTGTTAAAATGGAAGACCTGAAAAAAGCTGACGAGAAAAACAAAGACATCGACAGCGAAATCACGGACGCCCGTATGAGAGCTCAATTGGGTTCCAAATCAAAATGGTCTTTCAAATCCAGCTTGGCATACTCTGGTGGTTCTATTCAGGAGCCTTTGAACAGTGTGCGCCCCAACTATCGCGCTTCTGCGACTATGGAAGCGATGACTTCCTTGTCCGGGGATGTGGGTATCAATTACCGTGCGGGTGAACGTGACAATTTCAGCTTCGGTACAGGTATCACGATCATCGATCCTCTTCACGGTGACATCACAAAACCTGCCCAGGATGAGCGCAAAGGCCGCGATGGATCCTTGGCTCGTTACCAGGTCTCCACTCCGTACCTGAGCTGGAGCCGTGGTTACCGCGCTTTCGACACTCAGATGATCTCCAGCATGCAGTATTCCCATGCGACCGACAGCGACTCTGTTAACATCGAAAAAGTCTTCGGTGCTGCCAGCTTCAGTCAGACTTTCCTGGCGAACTTTGGCAAGTCCGGATGGAATGGAGGTGCAAGTCTGACGATCAGCAAAACCCTCTATGGCGGTGATGTCACGGATGCAAAACTTTTGAAAAGAATGGATTTGGGTCTTTATAAGCGTTCTGAGCTGGGCTTCGGTTTGTATCCGTTCCTTCAGTACTCTTTCAATGACCGCTATTCTTTCCGTACAGTGTTTGGTTACTTCCAGTTCACTCGTTATCAAGGCGAGAACGACAATGTTCAAATCGAACCTTACCAATCCGTTGGGACTGGGATTTCAATTACTCGCGATATCTACTTGTATCCGAACGTTCAGTTCACTCCGAAGGACATCCGAGCGGACAGAACTAACGTGGCTCTTTCTGCGAACATCAACTTGTTCTAAAAACTTTCAGGACCATTTTGGTTTCTTATTAAAGACCGCCCTAAAGGCGGTCTTTTTATTTTTCTATTGCGGCTCTGCCAGTTTCATTTCCAAAGTCCGGTGTTAGCACCCACGGAAGCTGGTGAAAAGCTGATCGGAAGATTGCCTTTTGCCCTCATTTCAGCAACGCTTAGTGGGGTGGAGGTGAGACATGAGAAAGGCTATCTGGTTCATAATGCTATCTTTCGCATTGGTTTCAGTCCAAGGGCAGACGGCTCAGACATGCGGGACCAAGGAAATCTCTGCGGGTTATACCTACGACTATTGCATTCAAACGACGGATCGCACGAAGACTCAGGACGTTGTCTATTTCTTCCATGGTTTGGGCGGAAATGCCCGAACCTGGTTTACCCAGACTCAAGGTACGCAGTGGATTGAAAATAAGTGGAGCTCTCAGGGGTATAAACCAACGATTATCACAGTCTCTTTTGGTGAGATCTGGCTGCTTGTGAACAACGAAGAGTTTCCTCTGGTTTCCGCGTTTCGCGATGAAATGATGCCTTTTCTGGAAAACCAGATTGGGGGCCTTGGTAAGGGTCGCCGTTTGCTGTTAGGGCAGTCCATGGGCGGCTTTAACTCCATTCAGGCCTCGTTGCAGATGCCGGGGACTTTTCTGAAGGTGGTGCTGATGTGCCCGGCGATCACCACCGTCGGTCCCTTTGATCCGCCCGAAGCGATTGACCGTTATATTGCCCGAACCAAGGCTTTACGTTCGCGCGTCAACTTGATGCTGGATATTTCGCGTGAATTCTTTAAGACGCCAGAAGATTGGCAACGTCACGACCCTTTGCAGCTGATCAAGACGTTCGATCCGGCTATTAAGCAGGTTTATCTGGTCTCTACCGGGATGAAGGATGAGTTCGGCTTCCAAGAGGGATCGGCTGAGTTTGTGAAAGCCGCTAAGACCCAGGGGGTGATCGCCAGTTGGTTGCCGGTGCAGGGTGGGCATTGTGTCTTTGACCGTGACGCTGTCGCGCGCTTTATCTGGAATAAGTAAGATCTGTGGTGATGAACTTTTGGTCGTTTCTCAAACAGAAACGTTCCGGGTGGGCTGACGGGGAATGGCTTCTGAAAGCCCGCCTTCATCAGATATAATGGTATGATATGAAAACATTCCGTCCTCGTCGCAAGCTGATAGTAAATCGCGAAGTGCAATTTGATGTGGTCATGCACGTCAGCCTGTTTGTGGCCGTCCTCTTTTTGGGGCAGATTTTTGCCGCCTACCTTTTTATAGGAAAAATCCAGGAGCTGGCTGGCTCCGGAGCGTTTTCCCTGATGTCGGTATCAGAGTTCATCGGCCGCTATAAAACGGTTTTCCTGGTGTATCAGTTGATTCCCGTGTTGTTGGGGCTGGTGGTAGGGTTCTGGTACTTTAACCGCATGACCCGCAGGATTGTGGGGCCACTGTTTAATATCAAGCGCACTGTCAAAAGAATGGCGGAAGAAAATCTGGATTCCGTTGAAATTCATCTGCGCGAAAACGATTACTTTCAGGATCTGGCTCAGGACATTAACGTGATTCTGCAGAAAAAAACGAAGTGACGGCGGGGCCGGAAGCGGATCGGTTTTCTGGCGTATAGGATAAAAACCTAAAAAAAAAGGCCACTGATGAAGTGGCCTTTTTCGATCTGACTACTGGCAGTCGCTTTTGATGGCTTTGTCCACGTTCTGGTAGCGAGCATAAAGCTCTTCGTATTGGTCCATGTAAAGCTCAAGTTTGTCAGAGTTTCTTGTCTGTCTCATTTTTTCTCTGATCCAGTTCAATTCGTTAGCCAGTTTTGTTTTGTAAGAAACAAGCTGACCGCAGGATAGGGCCGCGTGAGAGGAAGAAGCCGCGCAAACGAATGCCAAGGCGATAAGAAGAGCTTTCATGTATTCTCCTTTTGAGGTTATTTAAATCCTGTTAACGGGCGCAACCTACTAACGCGGGCTGTGAAAGACAATCTTTGATGCCCTCGGCATAATTTTTACATAGAATCCAAAGGACCCCTGAAGGTATTCCAGGAGACTCCATGAGAAAAAACTTACGCGCGCACCCTATGAAAAATCCGATTATTTTGGCTTTGGATGTGGACACCCGTGATCAGGCGCTGAAAATCGCCGATGATCTGTCGGAAATTGTGGGGGGCTTTAAGTTGGGGCCACGCCTGTGTCTGCGCTATGGGATGGAGTTTGTAAAAGAGATGGCCGAGCGCGGTCCGATTTTTCTGGATAACAAACACTTCGATATTCCCTCCACGATGGAGGCGGCAGTTCGCGCCAGCTTTGAAGCCGGGGCTTCCTTGGTGACGGTGCATGCTCTCAGTGGCAAAGAGGCTTTGCAGCGCATGGCCGCTGTTGAAAAAGAACTCAACCAGCGCAGGCCTTTTAAGATTTTGGCGGTGACGATTCTGACCTCATGGGATCAAAGCTCTGTGCCGGCAAATATGAAGGATCAACCCATTGCTCAGCACGTGACAGACCTTGTGTCTTTGGTGCAGGATGCGGGGCTTTCCAGCGTGGTTTGCTCTCCGCATGAATTAGACCTTTTACAAAACCGTGATCTTTACCTTGTCACCCCGGGAATTCGCTTTAGTATGCAGGATTCTGGCGATCAAAAACGAATCATGGGGCCGAAAGAGGCGCTTCGTAAAGGGGCTTCCGCTTTGGTGGTGGGTCGTCCTATTCTGGAAGCTTCCAATGTGAAGGAAGCTGCAACTGATTTTGTAATGGCTGTATATGAAGAAAAATAACTCTCGTCCCTCTGGCAGAAACTCCTCCTCTCAACGTCCTCCGCATGGGCGCGGTGGAGGCGGTCGTCCTCACTCTCCGCAACAGCAGCATTCTCAGCCTCGTGCGGACTATATTCCTCGCGAATGGCGTGTGGTGATCGGCACACATGCGATCAATGAGGTTCTCAGTGTGCGCCCATCGCAGGTGAAGGGCTTCTGGCTTCGTCAGGGGTGGGAAAATTCGGGCGATCTGCGCGACATGAACGATCGTGCTCAAAAGCTGCGAATAAAAGTCGATGTGAAATCCGAACAGGTTCTGGAAAAATTCGGCCCGTCCCAGCAGGGTGCGGCTATTTTTGTTGATGGCGCCCCGGAACTTGATCTGGCAAGTCTAGAAAGTCTGGATAAATCCATCATGCTTATTCTGGACGGAATTGAAGATCCGCACAATTTAGGAGCTATTCTCAGAACTTCGTGGTTGGTCGGGGCGCAGGGTGTGCTGATTCCTGAAGACCGTGCGGTGGGTTTGACTCCCACGGTGCATAAAGTGGCCTGCGGCGGGGTCGAGCACGTTCCGGTCGAGGAGACAACTAACTTCGCTAACTATGCGGAAGAACTAAAGAAACAGGGTTATTGGATCTATGGATTAAGCCCTCGTGGAAAGCGTTCTATCTTTGATTTGGACCTGCCAGACAAGGTTGTTTGGGCCATTGGATCCGAAGATAAAGGAATGAGAGTGACAACGGAGCGACTTTGTGATGAATTGGTCGTCATCCCGCAAGCTAGCTCTTCGGCGAGTTATAACGCATCGGTGGCAACAGCGATGGCGTTAACGGAGACCTTAAGGCAGCACGCGGCGCGCGGAAATCGAAAAAAATCGTAATCTGGCGAATAATTATCTTTGACGGACACTGTTTTTCTCCGTAAAACATGTCGGTTATCTCAGTAAGGCTGGTTTAGCTCAATTGGTAGAGCAGCTGATTTGTAATCAGCAGGTTGCGGGTTCGAGTCCCATAACCAGCTCCAAATTTTTCTGGGTAAGCATTCACAAGTGGGTAGGTGCCCGAGTGGCTAAAGGGGACGGACTGTAAATCCGTTGGCTTATGTCTACGAAGGTTCGAATCCTTCCCTGCCCACCATTTTTGAATGTTTTCCCGGAAAAGTTTGAAGAAGGGGAGAAGTCCTCTTCGGGCGTTCTGATAGGGCGGGAATAGCTCAATTGGCTAGAGTATCTGCCTTCCAAGCAGAGGGTTGCGGGTTCGAGACCCGTTTCCCGCTCCAAATTTCAGGACACATGCCCATGTAGCTCAGTGGTAGAGCACACCCTTGGTAAGGGTGAGGTCGTCGGTTCGGCTCCGATCATGGGCTCCACTTATTTGGCTTTTAATTTATTTTTTGGTTTTAGATAAAATAAAAAAATCTCTGCAGGAGGAATAATGTCTAAAGAGAAATTTACACGCACGAAGCCGCACGTAAATATCGGCACAATCGGTCACGTTGACCATGGTAAAACAACTTTGACTGCTGCTATCACTACTACTCTTGCAGCAGCTGGTAAAGCGCAAGCGATGGCTTACGATCAAATCGATAAGTCTCCAGAAGAAAAAGCTCGTGGTATCACGATCTCTACTACTCACGTTGAGTACGAAACTGACAACCGTCACTACGCTCACGTTGACTGCCCGGGCCACGCCGACTACGTAAAAAACATGATCACTGGTGCTGCTCAAATGGACGGAGCTATCTTGGTAGTTTCTTCTGCTGACGGTCCAATGCCACAAACTCGTGAGCACATCCTTCTTGCACGTCAAGTAGGTGTTCCTGCTCTAGTTGTATTCATGAACAAAGTTGACATGGTTGACGATAAAGAACTTCTTGAGCTTGTTGAGCTTGAAGTTCGTGAACTTCTGTCTAAATACGAATTCCCTGGCGATGATATCCCAGTAGTAAAAGGTTCTGCATTGAAAGCTCTTGAGGGCGATCAATCTGAAATCGGCCGTCCAGCTATCATGAAATTGATGGAAGCTTGTGACGCTTACATTCCAGAGCCAGTTCGCGCAGTAGACAAAACTTTCTTGATGCCAGTAGAGGACGTGTTCTCTATCTCTGGTCGTGGTACAGTTGTTACTGGCCGTGTAGAGCGTGGTATCGTTAAAGTTGGTGACGAGGTAGAAATCGTTGGTATCCGTCCAACTCAAAAAACTACTGTTACTGGTATCGAGATGTTCCGTAAACTTCTTGACGAAGGTCAAGCAGGGGACAACTGCGGTGTTCTTCTTCGTGGTACTAAGAAAGAAGACGTTGAGCGCGGTCAAGTTCTTGTTAAGCCAGGCACTGTTAAGCCACACAAGAAATTCAAAGCTGAAGCGTACATCCTGACTAAAGAAGAAGGCGGACGTCACACTCCATTCTTCAACGGTTACCGTCCACAGTTCTACTTCCGTACTACAGACGTTACTGGCGTTTGTACTTTGAAAGCTGGTACTGAGATGGTTATGCCTGGTGATAAGATCGAAGTTTCTGTTGAACTTATCGCTCCTATCGCTATGGAAAAAGAGCTTCGCTTCGCGATCCGTGAAGGCGGTCGTACAGTTGGAGCTGGTGTTGTTACTGAAATCCTTGAGTAATAACGCAGCGTAAGCTAAGTAATAATCACCCGGGGGACTTCTTGACAAAAGAGTCCCCCTCGGTGTTTCTTGGCAGTAGTAAAATGTAAGTCAAAATGGCTTTTACTGGTCCTAAAATCTCCCTCAAAAACAGTATCGCTGGGGAGATTATTGATGAGAAACGATCCGGCGCGGTCGCTTGTCATCAATAAGATCAGTAGGGGTGTAGCTCCAGCGGTAGAGCGAACGACTCCAAATCGTTAGGTCGTGGGTTCGAATCCCTCCGCCCCTGCCAATTTTGACTCCATAACTTTAGGATGAGGAACAATGGAAAAGGCGAACTCTAAGATTTTGACTATCAGCTTTGCACTTGCAGGTATCTTGGTCGGTTTGACTGTGTCTCTTCTTATTAAGGCTTTCGCTGGTGCTTTCGGTGTTGTTGCTCGTGCGGCTGACTCCGATATGGTTCGCCACGGTTTGCCGGTGTTGGCAGGTTTCGCGCTTTTTGCGGCCCTGCAATTCAACCCACGCGTTCATGCTTGGGGTGAAGAAGTTGTTTCTGAAATCCGTAAAATCGTATGGCCTTCACGCAAAGACACAACAGCAATGACGATTGCGTGTGTGGTGATGGTTCTTATTTCCAGTGTTATCATCAGTTCCTTCGACTTGATCTCTGGCTTCTTTATCAACTATCTCATGAAGTAAGGACGGAACCATGGAAAAGAAATGGTACATCGTTAACGTTCAGACGAGCTGTGAAAATACAGCTAAGAAGGCCATTGAAGAGAAAATCAAGTCTTCCAAAATGGAAGAGTTCTTTGGCGATATCCTGATCCCTGCGGAAAGCGTAGTGGAGCTTGTAAAAGGTCAAAAACAGACAAAATCACGTAAATTTTTCCCAGGTTATATCTTCGTTCAGATGTTTTTGAATGATGAGACTTGGCATTTGGTACGTAATTCGTCTAAAGTCACGGGCTTCGTGGGCGGTACTAAAACCCGTCCTCCGGAAGTTCCGGAGGCAGAGGTTCTTCGTGTAACTCAGCAGATGGCTGGCGTTGCTGAAAAACCAAGACCAAAAGTGAAGTTCTCTGTTGGTGAGAACGTGACTGTTATCGACGGTCCATTCTCCAACTTCCAGGGAACTGTAGAAGAAGTGAACGAGGACAAAGCGAAGCTTAAGGTTCTTGTGAGCATCTTCGGTCGTCCGACTCCAGTTGAGTTGGACTACATTCAAGTAGAAAAACCATAACCAGATGCCGCATGGGGCGGCTTTTGGATATTAATTAACACAACCTCTTGCAGGAGTGGGTCATGGCAAAAAAAGTTACAGGAATGATCAAGCTGCAAATACCGGCAGGGAAAGCTAATCCAGCTCCTCCCGTTGGACCGGCACTTGGACAGCACGGGGTAAACATCATGGAATTCTGTAAGCAGTTCAACGCTCGTACACAAGCGTTGGGTGATAGCATCATCCCTATCATCATCACTGTTTACCAAGACAGATCGTTTACTTTCATCACAAAAACACCACCGGTGTCTTCTTTGATCAAAAAGGCGTTGAAATTGGAATCTGGTTCCAAGCAGCCTCAAAAAGACAAAGTTGGCAAAATCAATAACGATCAAATCAAGCAAATCGCTACAACGAAGTTGCCTGACTTGAACTGCTTGAAAGTTGAATCCGCAATGTCACAAGTTGCTGGTACAGCTAAGAGCATGGGCATCGACATCGGTTAAGGGTGGTAAAAATGGCAGGTAAGAAATTCGCAGCAGTCGCTAAAAAAGTTGATTCTGCAAAAAAGTACACTGTTGAAGAAGCATTCAAACTGGTTGTTGAAACAGCTCCAGCAAAATTTGATGAATCTATCGACGTAGCTTTGCGTTTGGGTATCGACCCTAAGCAATCCGACCAGCAAGTGCGTGGAGCGATCGCTCTTCCTCACGGTCTGGGCAAAGAAGTTAAAGTTGTTGTTTTCGCAAAAGGCCCGAAAGAGGCTGAAGCCAAAGCAGCTGGCGCTGACTTCGTAGGTGCTGACGACCTTGTGGCTAAAATCCAAGAAGGTTGGTTGGACTTTGATAAATGTATCGCGACTCCAGACATGATGGCGACTGTTTCTAAAGTTGCTAAGATCCTGGGGCCTCGTGGTTTGATGCCGAATCCAAAGATCGGTACTGTAACTATGAACGTTGGTGAAGCTGTGACTGCCGAGAAAAAAGGTAAGTTGGACTTCCGCGTTGATAAAGCAGGTATCGTTCACGCTGGTATCGGTAAGAAATCCATGGGCGATGCTAAACTTAAAGATAACTTCATGACTTTGTTGGGAGCTATCGTTAAGGCAAAACCAGCATCTTCCAAAGGTATCTATCTTAAATCCATCGCCGTAGCTTCAACTATGGGCCCTGGCATCAAGATCGAGCCAAATGCGGCAGCAGCTGCAACTGGTGTTAACTAGTAAATAATTAGGCTCCGATTTCAATCGGGGCCTTGTTTTTTTGTTAGTTATTTTGTATTAGTTCATACGTTTTATTGCGATCAGAGACAGTAGGTTTCTTTTAGTGGATTTAATCCTTCGTTTGTGAAGGGCCTACCGAGATAAGGCAAAAAGGTTTTCTAAATGGATTCAGATTTTTCTGGATTCACCAATGCGACCTCCAAACCGACCTGATTCGCACAGGCCCCTTCGAAAGAAGGGCAAAAGTCTAATGAAAGGAGGCTCACTTATGATCACTCGCGCAGATAAAGAGCAAGAGATTAAGCTTATCACTGAAAAGTTCGGTAAGGCTAAAGGGGCTTTCATCGTCGACTTCAAAGGCATCAAGGTTGAGCAAGTAACTAACTTGCGTAAAAAATTGAATGCTGCTGATTCTGAGATGAAAGTTGTCCGTAACACTCTTGCAAAAAGAGCGTTCAAAGATCACCCAGCTATTGAAACAGCATTTGCTAATTCAATGAAAGGTACTAACGCCATCGTATTCTCTTACGGTGAAGTGAACGCGACTGCTAAAACATTGGCTGATTTTGCTAAGGACGTAGAAGTTCTTCAAATCAAGTCTGGTGTGATGGACGGCGAAGCTTTGGATGATGCTAAGATTAAGTTCTTGGCGACACTTCCGGGCAAAGACCAGCTCCGCGCTATGTTGTTGGGTACATTGTTGGGTGCAGGATCTGCACTTGCTAGATGTCTTAACGCTTACGCTGAGAAAATGGGCGGCGGCGCAGCCGCTGGTACTGAAGAAGCTCCACAAGCTTAATGGCTTGAATCCCGAAGGTTCGGGACTGATGGTGCTGAATATTTGAATTTTTAAATAATTTTTTATCCCTGGAGGATTAAAATGTCTCTGACTAACGATCAAATCGTTGAAGCGTTGTCTGCGAAAACTGTTCTAGAAATCGCGGAACTTGTAAAAACTTTGGAAGAAAAATGGGGCGTTTCTGCTGCTGCTCCAGTAGCTGCTGCTGCAGGTCCTGCTGCTGTAGTTGAAGAAAAAACTGCTTTTGACGTTATCCTTGTTGACGCTGGCGCCAACAAAATCAACGTTATTAAAGAAGTTCGTGGCTTGACTGGTTTGGGTCTTGCTGAAGCTAAAGCCCTTGTTGAAGCTGGTAACAAAGCTGTTAAAGAAGGCGCTTCTAAAGAAGACGCAGAAAAAATCAAGAAAGCTCTTGAAGCTGCGGGCGCGAAAGTTACTGTTAAGTAATTTCTGCCTTTTAGTTTACGCTAAAAATGAAAAGCCTCGTGGAAACACGAGGCTTTTTGTTTTTCTGGGCCTGTCGTCGAATCTTACCAAGCAAAGCCGACTTTCATTCCGTAGGCTCCTTGTCCTGTCTGATTCGAATCTTTCCATTTAATATCAATATAGCTGTACTCGGCGGCGATGCGCAGTCCGCGGCGATGAGTGCTGAGTCCCAGGGAATAGTAGCTGTGAATCCCCTCGTCAGTGTAGGGGCCGAAAGATCCGTGATTGTTCTTTACGTCTGTTTCGATTTTGTGAGCCTCATAGATATATGAAAAGTAGGGCACTACGTGTTGAAATTTATAGCCTAAGCTGATTCCTGCCTGGGAGGTTGTGATGCTGGATTTGGCTTCAGACTGGGGTGTGGATTGATTGACGCTAAAATCGTCGGTGGACTCGCTTTTTGTTCCAAAAGCTCCCTGAAGCGACCCAACCCAGACGCCAGCTTGGGGTCCGTTGTTCAGGAATTGATACCGAGCTCCCCATAGAAAGTTATCCATGTAGATCTCAATGCCTTTATAGACGCTGAGGCTGGCGTCAAAACCGATATTATTGGCGGCAAACATGTCCCCAGCGTCGAAGTCCTCATTAATACGCACCTTATTGCGAACAGGAGGATTGGAGGTAATGTCATCGATGACAGTCACTCGCGTTTCAGAGGCGGCTACGATGGCTGCGTGGCCACTCCATTGGTTTTCTCCAACCACAGGAACGGCGAAATGTGAGGCGCGCAAGCTGATAGAGTGGGAGCAGGCGCTTAGAAATAGGGAAAAAAGAACAAAAAGAGCTTTCATCAGCTGGGTCCTTTGAGGGTTTAAAATAGGCTACGATGCGGTCTCGTTTCTGAGCCAGAAAAATGGCGGCAACCAGACCTATTGATGCGATGCGTTTGATTGCGAAAATCGGGCTCTGAAGAAATTGGAAAGTCCTCAAAAACCTCTAGAATCACTTGATTTATTGAAAACTTAGGGTAGTTTGAGATACTTGCGTTTTTATTTAATGTGGGCCTTGGAATGTTCCCCCCGAAGCGAACATCCGATTTTCTTATCACGGAGAGTACATTGGAAAAAACTCCAGTTACGGCTTCTAACATTCGAGTTAGAAAGTCATTCGCGAAAAATAAGCAAGTCATTGATATCCCAAATCTGATTGAACTGCAGAAGTCTTCTTACGAAGCTTTCATTCAAAAAGATATGGATCCAGATCGCCGTGGCGATGCTGGTCTTAATGGCGTTTTCAAATCTGTTTTCCCAATCACAGATTTCAACAATACAGCAAGCCTTGAGTTTGTATCTTACACTCTAGAGCCAGCTAAGTACGACGTGGACGAGTGCCGTCAGCGTGGTATGACTTTCGCTGCTCCTATCAAGGTGACTCTTCGTCTGATCGTTTTCGATGTTGATGAAGAAACTGAAGCACGCAGCATCCGTGACGTGAAAGAGCAGGAAGTTTATCTGGGCGAAATCCCATTGATGACTGCCAATGGTTCCTTCATCATCAACGGTACTGAGCGCGTTGTTGTTTCTCAGTTGCACAGATCTCCAGGTGTATTCTTCGACCACGATGGTGGTAAGAACAATGCTTCCGGTAAATTGATCTACTCTGCGCGCGTGATCCCTTATCGTGGTTCATGGTTGGATGCTGAGTTTGACCAAAAAGATCTTATTCACGTACGTATCGACCGTCGTCGTAAGTTCCCAGTGACAATCCTTCTTAAAGCTCTTGGTTACAACTCTGAGCAGCTTCTGGAATACTTCTACGATCTTGATGAGGTTTACGTTAAGGGTGGCAAGCTCTTCCGTAAGTTGGACATCGAGCGTATGTCCGGTCAAAGAGCATTGACTGATATCGTTGATCCTAAATCCGGTGAGGCGCTTGTTAAAGCAGGTCGTCGTATCACTCGTGCTATCGTTAAAAAGATCAAAGATCTTGATATCACAGAGCTTGAAGTTCAGCCGGAAGATCTAGATGGTAAAGTTTTGGCGAAGCCATTGATCGATGAATCCACTGGTGAAATCATCGCTGACGCCAATGCGGAATTGAACTCTGCAATCATCAAACGTTCCATTGAAGCTGGTATTGACCGCTTCTTCATGATCTTCTTCGATGGTTTGACTGTAGGTCCTTACCTGCGCAACACCCTGTTGGTTGATAAAGTCTCCAACAAAGAAGAATCTTTGGTTGAGATCTACAAACGTCTTCGCCCTGGTGAGCCTCCAACTCTGGAAGCTGCTACGACATTCTTCGGCCGTTTGTTCTTCGATCCAGAGACTTATGACCTTTCTGAAGTTGGTCGTATCAAGATCAATCACAGATTCGGTATCTCCATGGACGAGTGCCCACCGTCTCACAGAACACTGACTCACAAGGATATCCTGAGCACCATCAAAACTTTGATCGATCTGAAAAATGGTCGTGGTGTTATCGACGATATCGATCACTTGGGTAACCGTCGTGTTCGTTCCGTAGGTGAGTTGCTTGAAAACCAATACCGCATCGGTTTGGTTCGTATGGAGCGCGCTATCCGTGAACGTATGTCCCTTCAGGACGTTGAAACAATGATGCCTCACGATCTTGTGAACGCGAAACCTGTGAACGCCGTAGTTAAAGAATTCTTCGGTTCTTCCCAGTTGTCTCAGTTCATGGATCAGACGAACCCACTTTCCGAGATCACGCACAAACGTCGTTTGTCTGCTCTTGGACCTGGTGGTTTGACTCGTGACCGCGCTGGTTTCGAAGTACGTGACGTACACCCTACGCACTACGGACGTATCTGTCCTATCGAAACTCCAGAGGGTCCAAACATCGGTTTGATCGCTTCCTTGGCGACTTATGCTCGTATCAACAACTATGGTTTCATTGAGACTCCATACCGTAAAGTTGAAGCGGGTCAGGTTTCCAAAGACATCAACTATCTTTCCGCATTGGAAGAAGCTGGTCACCACATCGCTCCGGCGGCTCGTGACGAAGCTGGAAACAAAGCTATCCAGACTGCGACTACCATCACTCGTCGTGACGGTGAGTATGAGATCGTAGACAAGGATAAAGTTGCTTTGATGGACGTTTCTCCATCTCAGTTGGTTTCCATCGCAGCTTCCCTGATTCCATTCCTAGAGCACGATGACGCCAACCGTGCCTTGATGGGATCGAACATGCAACGTCAAGCGGTTCCACTGCTTCGTTCTCGCGCACCACTTGTTGGTACAGGCGTAGAGCGTTTGGTTGCTCGTGACTCCGGTACTTCCATCGTTGCTCAAAACGATGGTATCGTTGAGGAAGTTGATGCTTCCCGTATCGTTATCCGTCGTTTCGCCAAAGGCGGCGAGCTGGGTGCGAACGTGGACATCTACAACCTGACGAAGTATCAGCGTACGAATCAAAATACGTGCTTCAACCAAAAACCAATCGTTACTGTTGGTGACAAGATCTCCAAAGGCGACATCATCGCTGACGGACCTTCCACTGAACTTGGTGAATTGGCATTGGGTCAGAACATCCTTGTGGCGTTCACCCCATGGCAAGGTTACAACTTCGAGGACTCCATCCTTATTTCTGAGCGTCTGTTGAAAGACGACGTTTACACTTCCATCCACATCGAAGAATTCGAGTGCGTGGCTCGTGACACAAAACTTGGTAAGGAAGAGATCACTCGCGATATCGCCAACGTAGGTGAGGAAGCTCTAAAAGACCTGGACAGCTCTGGTATCATCCGCATCGGTGCGGAAGTTCGCCCTGGCTTCATCCTGGTTGGTAAAGTGACTCCAAAAGGTGAAACTCAGCTTTCTCCTGAGGAAAAACTTTTGAGAGCGATCTTCGGTGAAAAAGCCGGCGACGTTCGTGATACATCCTTGCGCGCTCCATCCGGCGTGTACGGAACTGTTATCGATGCTCAAGTTTACTCTCGTGAAGGCGCAGACCGCGATGAGCGTTTGTCCCTGATCATCGAAGAGAAAAAACGCAAGCTTGAAAAAGACTTGGCGGTTGAGCAGAACGTTATCAAAAATAACGCTATCTCCAAACTTCGTGACATCCTGGTGGGTAAAATCACTACAGGCGTTCTTCTGAATGAAGACGGTTCTCAGAAGTTGTTGAACAAAGGTCAAGAGATCACTGAGGCGGATCTAGAGACAGTTCCATTCGAATTGTTGAACTACATCCCTCTTGAACAAGACCTTGAGTTCCAGGTGAACAAAATCATCGACAATGCTCGTAACCAGTTGGATGCAGTTAAACTTGTGTTCAACGAAAAGATCGATCGTCTTCGTAAAGGTGACGAATTGCCTCCGGGCGTGATCAAAATGGTTAAAGTTTACGTTGCTATCAAACGTAAAATGCAAGTTGGTGACAAATTCGCCGGTCGTCACGGAAATAAGGGTGTTGTCTCCAAAGTATTGCCTGCGGAAGACATGCCTTATCTAGCTGACGGTACTCCAGTGGACATGGTTCTGAACCCACTAGGGGTTCCTTCTCGTATGAATATCGGTCAGATCCTTGAGGTTCACTTGGGTTGGGCAGCGCACAACCTTGGTAAGCAACTGGGTGCTCATCTTGAGAAATGGAATGCGGAAAACGCACGTTCCGAGATGAAAGACATCTTCAACGACAGCGATATCTCTGCAAAACTTGATAAAGCTGATGATGCTTCATTGAAGTCTATGGTTCAGCGTATGAAGAACGGTATCCACGTGGGTACTCCGGTCTTCGACGGTGCCCGTGAGTCTGATGTGAAAGGTCTTCTTGAAAAAGCACAGGTTCCAACATCTGGTAAGTCCGTCCTCTTCGACGGTCGTACAGGGGAGCCGTTCACGAACCCAGTAACCGTGGGTATCATGTACATGCTGAAACTTCACCACTTGGTGGAAGAGAAGATCCACGCTCGTTCTATCGGACCTTATTCTCTAGTTTCTCAACAACCATTGGGCGGTAAGGCTCAATTCGGTGGTCAGCGTCTAGGGGAGATGGAAGTTTGGGCGATCGAGGCGTACGGTGCGGCTTACTCTCTGCAAGAGTTCCTGACTGTTAAGTCAGATGACGTTGCAGGTAGAACTCGTATGTACGAAAGCATCGTGAAGGGTGAAAATATCCTTGAGCCAGGCTTGCCTGAATCCTTCAACGTATTGGTGAAAGAGCTTCAATCTCTGGCACTGAACGTGGAGCTGATGGAGTCTGACATTCTACGTGACCAAGATGAAGATTTTGGTGACGAAGAAGTGATCGAGGTAGAACCAGTTGCGCCGGTTGCGTCTAAAGACGAACCAGAGCAGCACTAAGTTTAATAATTTAACAACAGGGGTGTTCTTTGAGAGACTTGTTGAATTTTTTCGATAAACCAAAAGATCCACTTTCGTTTGACGCCGTACGAGTTTCGTTGGCGTCACCTGAAATGATTCGTGAATGGTCATTTGGTGAAGTTAAGAAGCCAGAAACTATCAACTATCGTACTTTCAAGCCTGAGCGTGACGGCTTGTTCTGTGCGAAAATCTTCGGTCCTATCAAGGACTACGAGTGCTTGTGCGGTAAGTACAAACGTATGAAGTACCGTGGCGTCGTCTGTGAAAAGTGCGGCGTTGAAGTGACTCAGACCAAGGTTCGCCGTGAGCGCCTTGGTCACATCGAATTGGCAACTCCAGTAGCCCATATCTGGTTCCTGCGTTCTTTGCCTTCTCGTATTGGTAACCTTTTGAATCTTTCTTTGAAAGACGTTGAAAAGGTTCTTTACTGTGAAGCACACGTTGTTATCGATCCAATGGAAACAACACTGGAAGAAGGTCAGGTTCTGACTGAAGAGGCGCTGCAAGCGGCTCTGAACGAATTTGGTCCTTCCTTCAAATACGGCATGGGCGGTGAAGCGGTTCGTGATCTTTTGAAAAAGATCGACCCAGAGTACCTGTCTCGCAAGCTTCGTATGGAAGTGAAAGATACCAAGTCTGAAGCTGGTATCAAAAAATTGACTAAACGTCTGCGCGTTGTTGAAGCCTTCAAAGGTTCCATCAACAAGCCAGAGTGGATGATGTTGGAAGCGCTTCCAGTTCTTCCTCCTGATCTTCGTCCATTGGTACCTCTTGATGGTGGCCGTTTCGCGACGTCTGACCTGAATGACCTGTACCGCCGTGTGATCAATCGTAACAACCGTTTGAAACGTCTTCAGGAGCTGAACGCTCCAGACATCATCATCCGCAACGAAAAACGTATGTTGCAAGAAGCGGTTGATGCGTTGTTGGATAACGGTCGTCGCGGTAAGACCTTCACGGGTCCAAATAAACGTCCATTGCGTTCTCTTTCTGACATGTTGAAAGGTAAGCAAGGTCGTTTCCGTCAAAATCTTTTGGGTAAACGTGTAGACTACTCTGGTCGTTCCGTTATCACAGTAGGTCCAACTTTGAAGCTTCACCAGTGCGGTCTTCCTAAGAAGATGGCTTTGGAGCTGTTCAAGCCATTCGTTTACAACAAACTTGAAGAAAAAGGTTTGGCAGCAACGATCAAGCAAGCAAAACGCCTTGTTGATCAAGAGACAGTGGAAGTTTGGGATATCCTGGCAGACGTGGTGAAAGAGCACCCAGTGCTTCTGAACCGTGCGCCAACTCTTCACAGATTGGGTATCCAGGCATTCGAACCTGTTCTTCACGAAGGTAAAGCTATCCAGTTGCACCCGCTAGTATGTACGGCGTTCAATGCCGACTTCGACGGGGACCAAATGGCAGTTCACGTTCCACTTTCTGTGGAATCCCAAGTTGAAGCGCGCGTTTTGATGATGTCTACAAACAACATCCTTTCTCCAGCTTCCGGTAAGCCGATCATCAATCCTTCTCAGGATATCGTGTTGGGTCTTTATTGGTTGACTCGTATGCGTCCAGGCGCCAAGGGTTCAGGCAAAGCCTTCTCTAGCGTTCAGGAAGCTCAATACGCGTTTGAGACTGGTTTGGTAGACCTTCAGGCGTCTTGTAAGGTTCGTATCAAAGGTCAATTGCAGGAAACGACTGTAGGTCGTGCAATCCTTTCTGACATCGTTCCTAAAGAAGTTCCGTTCAACGAAGTGAACGTGACAATGAATAAAAAACAAATCGCTGCGTTGATCGACAAGACGTTCCGTCTTGCGGGCGCTAAAGCGACTTGCATCCTTGCTGATAAGATCATGGAGTTCGGCTTCAAGTATTCAACAGCAGCAGGTATGTCCATCGGTATCGATGACATGGTGATCCCGGCAGCGAAAGCTCCGATGATCGCGGATGCCGAGAAGCAAGTGACTGAGATCCAGCAGCAGTACGACGAAGGTTTGATCACAGATGGTGAGCGCTACAATAAAGTGGTGGATATCTGGGCTCAGACTGCGGATAAGATCGCTAAAGAAGGTATGAACGCGATCGAAAAACAAACGTTCAACGTTGGTGGCAAAGAAGTTGTAGGTCCGTCCTTCAACCCAATTTACATCATGGCTGACTCCGGAGCCCGTGGTTCCGCAGCTCAGATCCGTCAGTTGGGTGGTATGCGTGGTTTGATGGCGAAACCTTCTGGTGAGATCATCGAAACTCCGATCACTGCGAACTTCCGTGAAGGTTTGACAGTTATCCAGTACTTCATCTCCACGCACGGTGCGCGTAAAGGTTTGGCCGATACCGCATTGAAAACAGCGAACTCCGGTTACCTGACTCGTCGTTTGGTTGACGTTGCTCAGGACGTGGTTGTTTCTGAAGTGGATTGCGGTGTTGAAGATGGTTTGGAAATCACTCCGATTTACGAAGCGGGTGAGATCGTTCAAAACATCGGTGACCGTATCTTGGGTCGTACGGCATTGAAAGATGTAGTTGATCCGGCAACGAACGAAGTTGTTGTTCGTGCAAATCAAGAGATCACTGAAACTGACGTTAAGGTTATCGAAGGCCGTGGTATCGACAAAGTCGACATCCGTTCTGCGTTGACCTGTCAGTCCAAGCGCGGTGTTTGCGTGAAGTGTTACGGACGTGATTTGTCCCGTGGTGCGACTGTGAATCTGGGTGAAACAGTGGGTATCATTGCCGCTCAATCTATCGGTGAGCCGGGTACTCAGTTGACGATGAGAACGTTCCACTTGGGTGGTGCGGCTTCTCGTGCGGTTGAACAATCTGTTCACACATCTCGTTATGACGGTACAATTAAACTTGAAAACGTTCATGCAGTTACAAACCGTAATGGCAAGTTGACTGTGATGAATCGTAACGGTTCTGCAAAAGTTATCGACGAAGCAGGCCGTGAAAGAGAAGACTTCAAGCTTGTTTACGGTGCTGTATTGAACTTCAAAGAAGGCGACAAAGTTGCCAAGGGTCAGACAGTAGCGGAATGGGATCCATATTCGAATCCAATCATCGCAGAGGTTTCTGCGAAGATCCAATACCAGGATATCGAAGAAGGTTCCACAATGCAGGAGCAAGTGGATGCGGTAACTGGTTTCGCGACCAAAGTTATCATGGAGTCCAAGTCTTCCGATGTTAAACCAACTGTCTTCCTAGTGGATGGCGCTGGCAAAACATTGAATCTTCCTGGTCGTGACATCCCAGCACGTTACCTGATCCCAGTTGGGGCTCAGTTGCTTGTTGCGGATCAACAGGAAGTGCATGCGGGTGACGTAATCGCGAAGATGCACCGTGAAGCTTCGAAAACGAAGGATATCACTGGGGGTCTTCCGCGCGTTGCCGAGTTGTTTGAGGCTCGTAAACCGAAAGAAGCAGCTATCATCTCTGAGATCGATGGTTATGTGACATTCGGTAAAGACGTTAAAGGTAAACAACGTGTGATCGTAACTCCTGAAGTGGGTGAGCAAAAAGAATACCTCATCCCTAAAGGTAAGCACGTTGCGGTAAGAGAAGGTGAGTACGTAAGAGCCGGTGAGGCTTTGATGGATGGTCCAACAAATCCTCATGACATTCTGGCGGTTCTGGGTGCTAAAGCCTTGTCTGCATACCTTGTAGATGAAATCCAAGAAGTTTACAGACTTCAAGGGGTTGGTATCAATGACAAGCATATCGAAGTCATTGTTCGTCAGATGCTACGTAAAGTAGAAATCAAAGATGCCGGCGACAGCCGCTTCTTGGCTGGTGAGCAAGTGGAAAGATACGCTTTCCTTGAGGAAAACGAACGTATCAATAAAGAAGGCGGACAGCCTGCGACTTGCAGCCCACTTCTTCTTGGTATCACTAAAGTTTCCTTGAGCACTGACAGCTGGATTTCAGCAGCGTCCTTCCAGGAAACTACAAAAGTTCTTACGGAAGCAGCGATCAATTCTCGCACAGACCATTTGCGTGGCCTGAAAGAGAATATCATCATGGGTCGTCTGATCCCGGCAGGAACTGGTTTGACTTCTTACAAACGCTGGAAAGTGTCTGTACATGAAGACGACGATATCGGCTTTGTTGCATTGCCAGGTATGACGTCTTCTGTTCAGCCACAAGGCTAAGCAGTAAGAAAAGCCTGATTTGCCGGCTTCACAGGCCGGCAATAGGGTAAAAAGCCCATAGAATAAGGACCTCACGCCTGTTTTTATGGATAAATGTAATTTTAACAACAAAGTCTTGACCTGGGCGTCACAGAAATGTAAGTTCCAGCGTCCAGAACCGCATAATTGTTTTTAAGGGGTATATAAAGTGCCAACAATTAACCAGCTCATCAAAAGTGAGCGTACAGTTCAAAAAAACCAAACAAAATCACCAGCTTTGGACTCTTGCCCTCAGCGCCGTGGTGTTTGTACTCGTGTTTATACAACGACTCCAAAGAAGCCGAACTCCGCTCTTCGTAAAGTAGCAAAAGTTCGTCTTTCCAATGGCTTCGAAGTTATCTCTTACATCCCTGGTATCGGCCATAACCTTCAAGAGCACTCCGTTGTACTAATCCGCGGTGGTCGTGTGAAGGACTTGCCGGGTGTTCGTTACCACATCGTTCGTGGGGTATTGGACCTTCAAGGTGTAAACGGTCGTCTGCGCGCCCGTTCTAAATACGGTACTAAGAGACCTAAGAAATAAGGATTGAGAGATGTCACGTCGTAAAAAGACCTTTAAAAGAGAAATCATTCCAGATCCGGTTTTCAAGGATCTAGTAATCGCTAAGTTCATCAATAAAATGATGATCCAAGGTAGAAAAGCAACTTCTCAAAAGTTGTTCTACGGTGCTTTGAAAGAGCTTGAAGGTAAAGTTCAAGGTGAAGAGCCATTGGCAGTCTTCAAAAAAGCTCTTGAGAACGTTAAGCCGTCTATCGAAGTTCGTTCCCGCCGTGTAGGTGGTGCGACTTACCAAGTTCCAGTAGATGTTCGTCCATCTCGTCGTTTGGCTTTGGCTATGCGTTGGTTGGTAGAATACTCTCGCGAGCGTGGTGAAAAAGACATGGCGAAGCGTTTGGCTGGTGAATTCTTGGACGCGTACAACAATAGAGGTAACTCTATTAAGAAGAAAGACGACGTTCACAGAATGGCTGAGTCTAACAAGGCATTCTCTCACTACAATTGGTAATCTGCTAAGATGTCAGCTAAAGATCCTAAAGTTGTAGCTGATCTCAAGTACACTCGTAATATCGGCATCATGGCTCACATTGATGCCGGTAAGACGACCACCACCGAACGTATTCTTTACTATACAGGTAAAAGTCATAAAATCGGCGAGGTCCATGATGGCGATGCTACCATGGACTGGATGGTTCAAGAGCAAGAGCGTGGTATCACTATCACGTCTGCTGCGACCATGGCGTTCTGGAAAGATCACAGAATCAACATCATCGATACTCCGGGCCACGTTGACTTCACTATTGAAGTTGAACGGTCTTTGCGCGTTCTGGATGGTGCTATTGCTGTTTTCGATGGTGTGAACGGTGTTGAGCCTCAGTCTGAAACTGTCTGGAAGCAAGCTGATAAATATAAGGTTCCGCGCATTTGTTTTGTGAACAAAATGGACCGTGTTGGTGCGGACTTTGTTATGTCCTACGGGACGATCAAAGAAAAGCTCAACGCGAACCCAATCCCTGTGCAAGTTCCTATCGGAGTCGAGGACACCTTCCGTGGTGTTATTGATCTGTTGGAGAATCGTGCTTATATGTGGGATCAGTCCGGAATGGGTGACCATTTCGAAGTTACCGATGTTCCCAATGACATGAAAGAGGAAGTAAACCGCTTCCGTACTGAGGTCATTGAGAAGATCGTTGAATTTGAAGACGAACTTCTTGAGAAATATCTCAATGGAGAAGAAGTCACTGTGCCAGAGCTTAAACGTGCTTTGCGCAAAGGGACTCTTGAATTGAAAGCCTTCCCGGTATTCTGTGGGGCCGCTTTCAAGAATAAAGGTGTTCAGCCACTTCTTGATGGCGTGATAGATTATCTTCCGTCACCTTTGGAAGTTCCTGCGATCGTGGGTCATGACCCTGATCGTCCTGATAAAGAAATTATCTGTAAAACTGACTTTGAGGGTAATACGGCTGCATTGGCATTTAAGATCGCCAATGATCCGTTTGCCGGTACTTTGACTTATATCCGTGTTTATTCCGGTGAAGTAAAAGTCGGTGAGCAGCTTTTGAATCCTCGCACTCAAAAGAAAGAGCGCATTCAGAAGCTTGTTAAGATGCACGCAAATTCCCGCGAAGAGATCGCGGGTCTTAAAGCAGGTGATATCGGTGCGGTGATTGGTCTTAAGTTCACTGGTACGGGAGACACTCTTTGTGAGAGTGCTCATCCTGTTGTGCTTGAGGCGATCACATTCCCAGAGCCGGTCATTTCTGTGGCGGTGGAGGCGAAATCCTCTGCGGATCAGGAAAAAATGTTGGCGGGCTTGGCAAAACTTGAAAAAGAAGATCCATCCTGTCGTTTGCGTACTGATCCGGAAACCGGGCAAATCCTGCTTTCTGGCATGGGTGAATTGCATTTGGAAATTCTCGTGGACCGGTTGCTTCGCGAACATAAGATTCAGGCCAATGTGGGTAACCCACAGGTTTCCTATCGCGAAACTATTACGGCTGCAGCCAAGGCTGATCACGTGTATGAGCGTGAAATCGCCGGTGAGGCGCATTTTGCGAAGGTTTCCTTGTCTTTGGAGCCTATTGCTCAGGCAGAGGGCATCCAGTTCGTTAGTAAGGTGGCTGTGTCTAAAGAGTTTACAGCCCCTATGTTGAAGGCGGTTGAGGCGGGCTTCCGTGAGGCGGCTGAGGTCGGTCCTTTGGCGAGCTGCTCTATGTTGGGTATTAAGGGCACTTTAACTTCTATTGAAGTGCGTCCTGAGGCTTCCAGTGAAATGGCCTTTAAAGCGGCGGCTTCCTTGGCGTTCCGGGATGCTGTAAGGGCAGCTTCTGTGGAGCTTATGGAGCCTATCTTTAAGCTAGAAGTGACATGTCCTGATGAGTTTGTGGGTAATATCGTTGGAGACCTCAATGCTCGTCGTGGAAAAATCCTCACGATGAATGTTAAACAGGGTGGCGGGCAGGTTATTTCTGCCGAGGCTCCTCTGGCGAGTCTGTTTGGTTATGCTACGGACGTCCGCAGTTTAAGTCAGGGTCGTGCTAGTTTTAGCATGGAATTCCTAGAGTACGCCGTGGTGCCTGCGAAGGTAAAAACGGAAATTCTACATAAAATGGGAAGATACTAAAAAAAGTAATATTTCCCTTTGACATTAGATTTCAAAGTGCGCATACTCGCGCACTCATAGCGTCTAAATCTACAAAAAACCCCCCGCGTTGAAGGCGATTCAGGCCGCAAGGGCTAATTCGGGGCAAGTTTTCGATGGGATAGGGACGTGAGTTGTTAACAATTTGCTAGTAAAAACGATACTTTATAAAAGAGAAGAGTGTCCATATGCAAAGTCAGAAGATTAGAATCAGATTGAAGGCATTCGATCATAAATTGCTTGATCAGTCGACGAAAGAAATCGTTGAGACTGCTCGTCGTACAGGCGCTAAAGTTGCGGGTCCAATTCCCTTGCCTACTCGCATCAATCGCTACACTGTATTGCGTTCTCCGCACGTAGATAAAAAATCTCGTGAACAGTTCGAGGTGAGAACTCATAAGCGTATGCTCGATATTTTAGAACCCACTCAACAAACAGTAGATCAACTTATGAAGTTGGATCTTTCTGCTGGTGTTGATGTTGAAATCAAACTTTCTGCGGTTTAGAGGTAAGACGTGAGCGAAACTACAGAAACTCAAAATACTGCAGGTCTAAAGTTGAACGGCCTGTTCGCGTTCAAAGAAGGTATGGCTACTATCTATAACGAGAACGGCGAAGCTGTTCCTGTTACAGTTCTTCGTTATGAGCCTTGGTTTGTTTCTCAAATCAAAACTAACGAAACAGATGGTTACGAAGCTCTTCAAGTAGCTTGTCATCCTAAAAAAGCTAAAAACTCCAACAAAGCTGAAAAAGGTCACCTTGAAAAAGCTGGCTTCGAGAATGGCGCTCAGTTCGTAAAAGAACTTCGTCAAGCTCTTCCTGAGGGTGCTGCTGTTGGTGCGCAAATCTCTATCGACAGCTTGGCTAAAGGTGACTTCGTAAAGATCACTTCCAAGTCTAAAGGTAAAGGTTTTGCGGGTTCCGTAAAACGTTGGGGCTTTGCGGGTGGTCCTGCGTCCCACGGTTCTAAATTCCACCGTCGTCCGGGTTCTTCTGGTAACAGAACATGGCCAGGTCGTGTAATGCCGGGTAAGAAATTCCCAGGTCATTTGGGTGCTGAAACTGTCACTGTTAAGAACGTAGAAGTTGTTCAGATCATCGCTGAAGAAAACGTTCTGATGGTTAAAGGGCCAGTTCCAGGTGCTAGAAACACTTTGGTGAAGTTGGTGAGAGAATAGTATGGCTACAGTAAATGTATTAAACTGGAAAAAAGAAAAAGTTGGTTCCGTTGAATTGGCTGCTGACGTGTTCGAAACTCCTGTTAAAAAGGAAGTTCTTCACACAGTTGTTCAATGGCAATTGGCGGCTCGTCGTCAAGGCACTCACATGACTAAGACCAAAGGTCTTGTGTCTGGTGGTGGTAAGAAGCCGTTCAAACAAAAAGGTACTGGTGGAGCTCGTCAAGGTTCTAGCCGTTCTATCTTGATGCCTGGTGGTGGTACCGCTTTCGGTCCTCAACCTCGCAGCTACGCTTTCGTATTGCCTAAGAAAGTTCGTCGTTTGGGTCTGAGCATGGCTCTTTCTCACCTTCAAAAAGAAGGTAAGTTGTTCGTTGTGGACAGCATGGCTTCTGAAGGTAAAACTGCTGAGCTTAACAAGCGTTTGAAAGCTTTCGGTTTGAAGAAAGCCGTATTGGTTGATTCTGCTGTTGATGAAAAATTCAGCCGCGCATCTAAAAACTTGCCGACATTCAAATACTTCCCAGTTGAAGGTTTGAATGTATTCGATTTGTTGAAATACGATGCAGCTATCATCACTAAAGAATCTGTGGCAAAAATCGTTGATCGTTGTTCATTGGAGAAGGCGTAATGAAACAAGTAATTAAAGCCCCTCTTGTTACAGAGAAAAATACATACCACAACGCAGCTGGCGTTTATGTTTTCGAAGTAGATATGAAATCTACGAAAACAGAAATCAAAGCTTCTGTTGAAAAGAACTTCAAAGTTAAAGTTGACAGCGTAAGAACAAGTGTCTGTCGCGGTCACTCTAAGCAAACTAAATTTGGTCTAACCAAGGTCCCTTACTGGAAAAAAGCTTACGTTAAGCTTGTTGAAGGTGAGAAGATCGCTCTATTTGAGGGAGTATAAAGATGGGTATTAAAACATTCGCCCCACGCTCTCATGGTCGCAGAGGAATGACTGGTTTCGATTTCAAAGAAATCACAAAGACAACTCCAGAGAAGTCTTTGCTTGCTCCTCTAAAAAAACAAGCTGCTCGTAACAATCACGGTCAAATCACGATCCGTCACCAAGGTGGTGGTCATAAGAGAAAATACCGTTTGGTTGACTTCAAGCGCACTAAGCTTGACGTAGCAGCGAAAGTTGTTGCGATCGAGTACGATCCAAACAGAACTTGCCGTATTGCTCTTATTTCTTACATCGACGGTGCTAAGGCTTATATCCTTGCTCCAGTTGGTTTGAATGTTGGTGATACAGTTATTTCTTCTGATAAAGCCGACATCAAGCCAGGTAACTCCCTGACTTTGGGTGCTATCCCAGTTGGTACTGTTATTCACAACATCGAATTGCGTCCGGGCAAAGGCGGTCAAATCTGCCGTGGTGCTGGTGCAAGCGCGACTCTTGCTGGTAAAGGCGAAAAGTACTGCCAAGTACGTATGCCATCTGGTGAGTTGAAGCAGGTGTTGACAGTTTGCCGTGCTTCTATCGGTCAAGTTGGTAACACTGACAACGAAAACATCAACCTAGGTAAAGCTGGTCGCTCTCGTTGGAGAGGTATTCGTCCATCCGTTCGCGGTATGCATATGAATCCAGTTGATCACCCACTCGGTGGTGGTGAGGGCGTTGGTAAGGGTCATCACCCAGTAACTCCATGGGGTCAACCATGTAAGGGTTACAAAACTAGAAACAATAAGAGAACCAACTCTTCAATCATCAAGAGACGTAAGTAGGAGTAAAAGGTGGCACGCTCAATTAAAAAAGGTCCATTTGTCGATACTCATCTTCAAAAGAAGGTCGACCATGCGATCGAAAAGAATGATAAAAAAGTTATTAAAACTTGGTCTCGCCGCTCAACAATTCTTCCTGAGACTATTGGACTTACTTTCGCAGTTCACAATGGAAGAAAGTTCGTTCCTGTGTACATCACAGAGAACATGATTGGTCACAAACTCGGTGAGTTTGCTCCAACAAGAACTTTCCATGGTCACGCCGAGAAGAAGGCCGCAGCTCCTGGCGCGAAGAAGTAATAGAGGTTGATAATGGAAGTTAAAGCAAGCTTGAAATATGCAAGAGTTGGCGCTCAGAAAGCAAGATTGGTTGCTGACCTGGTTCGCGGTAAAGACGTGAACGAGGCTGTTAAAACCCTTACTTTCCTGAACAAAAAAACCGCAGGTATGGTAAAAAAGCTAATCGAATCAGCTGTTGCCAATGCTGAATACAAAAAGGTTATGGATGTAGACAGCCTTTATGTTAAAGCTATCTGGGTTGATCAAGGTCCAGTTCTTAAAAGATTCCGTCCTCGTGCACAAGGTCGCGCGTTCGGTGTTCGTAAGAAGACCAGCCACATTAACGTAGTACTCGAGGAGAAATAGTCGTGGGTCAGAAGGTTAATCCAATTGGTCTAAGAGTTGGTGTTATCAGAACTTGGGATTCTCGCTGGTATGCGAAGGGTCAACAATATTATGAAAATCTCCACGAAGACATCCGTTTGAGAAAGTTCCTTAAGGACAAGCTTAAACACGCGGGTGTTGCGAAAATTGAAATGGAACGTGCTGCGAAGAAGATCAAAATCATCATCTCCACAGCTCGTCCAGGTGTTGTAATTGGTAAAAAAGGTACTGGTATTGACGCTCTTAAAGCGGAAGTTCAAAAACTTACACCCAACGAAGTTTTCTTGAGCATCCAAGAAGTGCGTAAACCAGACCTCGATGCTCAGCTCGTTGCTGAGAGCATTGCTCAACAACTTGAGAAACGTATCTCTTGGAGAAGAGCTCTTAAAAAATCTATTGCAGCTGCGATCAAAGGCGGCGTGAGAGGTATCAAGATCCGTGTTTCCGGTCGTCTTGATGGTGCAGAGATTGCGCGTTCTGAGTGGTACAATGAGAAGAGTGTTCCTCTTCATACATTGCGCGCTGATATCGACTACGGTACAGCAGAAGCTCTAACAGCATATGGTATCATCGGCCTGAAAGTATGGATCTATAAAGGCGATATCTTATCTGCTCGCGAAGTTGAGGAGGCAGGTCGTGTTAAGTCCTAAAAGAGTAAAATGGCGTAAACAATTTGTAGGCCGCGCTACTGGTTTTGCAGTAAGAGGCGCTAACCTTGATTTCGGAGACTACGGTCTTCAGGCAATCGAGGAAGGTCGTCTGACTGCTCGTCAGTTGGAAGCTGGTCGTATCGCTATCTCCCGTTCTGTTAAGCGTGGTGGTAAAATCTGGTGCCGTGTGTTCCCAAACATCCCGGTAACAAAAAAGCCTGCTGAAACTCGTATGGGTAGCGGTAAAGGTAACCCAGAACTATGGGTTGCTCGTGTTCTTCCTGGAAAAGTTCTTTTCGAAATGAACGGTGTGACTCGTGAGCAAGCTAAAGAAGCTTTCGAACGCGCAGCTCACAAACTTCCTTTCAAAACTCGTTTCTTGGTAAGGGAGTAGTTGTATGAAGTTCGTAGAGATTAAAGATCTTTCTGTAGCTGAATTGAAAAAGAAAAGAGCGGCTCTTTCTGAAGAGCTGTTCCAGGCTCGTATTAAGAATTCCATTGGGCAGCTTTCTAACCCAGTGCAAATCCGCGGTCTTCGCCGTGACATCGCTAAAATCAACACAGCGATCGTAAAAAAAGTGGCGAGATAGGGGTAGGACATGACTGAAACTAATTCTAGAGGACGTAAAATTGAAGTCGTAGGTGAAGTTATCAGTGACAAGATGGATAAAACTATCTCTGTCCTCATCTACCGCATGGTTAAGCACGCTAAATACGGTAAGTATGTTAAGAAGACATCTGTATTCAAGGCTCACGACGAAAAGAACCAAGCAAAAGTTGGTGATATCGTTAAGATCCGTGAAACTCGTCCTCTGAGCAAAACTAAACGTTGGGCTTTGGCTGAAGTCGTAGAAACGGCAAAGGCGTAGGAGACTGTTATGATTCAAATGCAAACTAGACTGAATGTAGCAGATAACTCCGGTGCAAAAGAAGTTATGTGCGTTAAGGTTCTTGGTGGTTCTAAACGTCGTGTAGCATCCATTGGTGATGTTATCGTTGTTTCCATCAAAGAAGCTTTGCCAAATGCAAAAGTAAAAAAAGGTGACGTAGCTAAAGCTGTTGTTGTTAGAACTGTTGCTAAACTTCGTCGTCCAGACGGATCTTACATCCGTTTCGATGATAACTCTGCAGTTTTGATCAATGCTTCTAAAGAACCAATTGGAACACGTATCTTTGGCCCAGTAGCCAGAGAATTGAGAGCTAAGTCTTTCGTTAAGATTGTTTCTTTGGCTCCGGAAGTTCTATAAGGGGTGATGAGATGAATCGCTTACATACAAGATATAATAAAGAGATCGCTCCCGCTCTTCAGAAACAACTGGGAGTTAAAAACGTGATGCAAGTTCCTCGCTTGGAGAAAATCACTCTTAGCGTGTGCTTGAGCGAAGCTGTTCAGAATCCAAAAATCTTGAACACTGTGGTTGATGAAATCACAGCGATCACTGGACAAAAAGCTGTTATCACTAAAGCGAAGAAGGCTATTTCCAACTTCAAATTGCGTGCTGGCATCCCATTGGGTGTTCGTGTGACTTTGAGAAGAGAGAAAATGTGGTCTTTCATGGATCGTTTGAACACGTTGGCACTACCTCGCGTACGTGACTTCCGTGGTTTGCCTAACAAAGGTTTCGACGGCCGTGGTAACTACAATATGGGCTTGAAAGAGCAGATCGTGTTCCCTGAGATCAACTACGATAAAGTTGATAAAACTCGTGGTATGAATATCACTATCTGTACAACTGCGAAGAACGATACTGAAGGCAGAGCGTTGCTTGAAGCGCTTGGCATGCCTTTCAGAAAATAAGAGGTGTCACTTGGCTCGTAAAGCAAGCATTGAAAAAAACAATAAAAGAAAAGCTCTTGCTGCTAAGTATGGTCAATACAGAGCAGAATTGAGAGCTAAAACTGTTGATATGAAGCTTTCTGACGAAGAAAGAGCGGCTGCACGTAAAAAGTTGCAAGCTCTTCCTCGTGACACAAATCCAAACCGCACAATCACACGTTGTGAAATTTCTGGTCGCCCTCGTGGTAACTACAGAAAGTTCGGTTTGTCTCGTATTGCGTTCAGACAATTGGCCCTTGACGGTAAATTGCCTGGCGTAACGAAAGCCAGCTGGTAAGAGGTTCAGAATGGATACAATTTCTCAGTTCCTTACAATGATCAGAAACGCTGGAGCAGCAAAACACGAAAAAGTGGATATGCCTGCTTCCAAAGTGAGAGCTGGTATTGCTCAGATCTTGGTAAACGAAGGTTTCATCAGAAGCTTTAAGGTTGCTAAAGACAGCAAACAAGGCATCATGCGTGTTTATTTGAAGTATGACGAAGCTGGAGCTCACGCGATCAATAGCATTGACCGTGTAAGCCGTCCTGGCCGTCGCGTTTATGTTAAATCTGACAAGATTCCAACTGTTCGTTCTGGTATGGGCATGTCCATCATCAGCACAAGCAAAGGGATCATGAGCGGTAAGCAAGCTACAGAGCAAAAGCTTGGTGGCGAACTGCTTGCGACACTTTGGTAGGTGAATTATGTCTCGTATTGGAAAAGCACCCGTTGTTTTTGATAACACAGTACAAGTAAGCGTAACACCTGCTAACGAAGTTGTCGTTAAAGGTGCGAAAAGCTCACTTAAAATCGGTATGAAGCCAAATGTTTCCGCGAAAATCGATGGAAACAAAGTGGTTTTGACTCCGAATGATGACTCTAAAGAAAGCCGCGCAATGCACGGTCTTTACAGAGCTCTTATCCAGAACGCAGTAACTGGCGTTACTAAGGGCTTCACTAAAGGTTTGGAGCTTCAAGGGGTTGGATATCGTGCAAACGTAGCAGGTAAGAAGTTGGAGCTTTCTTTGGGCTTCTCTCACCCTGTTATCTTCGATATTCCAGAAGGTATTGAAATTAAAGTCGATAAGCAAACCAGCTTGACCATCACTGGTCCAAGTAAAGAGCTTGTTGGACAAGTAGCGGCTAAAATCCGTTCCTTCCGTCCACCAGAGCCATATCTTGGAAAAGGTGTTCGTTACACTGGTGAGCAAATCAGACGTAAAGCCGGTAAGTCAGCTGGTAAATAATTGAGGTAACGTATGAAACTTAAAATTAGCAAACATACAAGCGATAGAAAAGTAAATCGCCTCAAGAAGAAGATCAGAATCCGCAAGACTGTACAAGGTACTGCGGAGAGACCACGTCTTTGCGTATTCAGAAGCGGTAAGCACGTCTACGCTCAGATCATCAACGACGTTGATGGTAACACGTTGGTAGCTGTGTCTTCTTTGGGTAAAGAGGATAAATCCGGTATCGAAATGGCGAAACTTGTTGGTATCGAAGCAGCTAAAGCAGCTACTGCGAAAAACATCAAGGACGTAGTTTTCGACAGAAACGGTTACCTCTATCATGGCCGTGTTAAATCTCTTGCAGATGGCGCTCGTGAGGGCGGCCTCAATTTCTAAGGAGTGATGTGTGGAGAAAGTTCAAGCTCAAGCAGCTGAATTAGAAGAGCGTGTAGTCGCGATCAACCGTGTAACAAAAGTTGTTAAGGGTGGTCGTCGCTTCTCTTTCGCAGCTCTAGTAGTTGTGGGTAACAAAGCTGGTGATGTTGGATTCGGTTCCGGCAAAGCTGGTGAGGTTCCAGAAGCAATCGGTAAAGCAAGCAGATCCGCTAAAAAATCTGCTAAATCTGTAGCTTTGAAGGAAGGTCGTACAATCCCTCACGAAGTTATCGGTAAATTTGGTGCTGCAAAGGTGATCATGAAGCCAGCAGCTCCTGGTACTGGTGTTATCGCGGGTGGTGCGGTTCGTGCCGTTCTTGAATCTGTAGGTGTAAAGGACATTCTTACTAAGTGTGTTGGTACTCGTAACCCACACAACGCTGTAAGAGCAACAATCGACGGCTTGAAGCAGTTGAAACAACAGCTTTAATTCGCGGACTGGTGGCAAAAATGGCTAAAACATTCGTAGTAACTTTGAAAAAATCAACTATCAAGTGCACACAAGACCAGAAGGACGCGGTTCGCGTTCTTGGTCTTAAGAAACTTCACCAAACTGTTGAGGTGAAAGATTCTGCTGCGGCACGTGGTAATATCATGAAAGTACAACATCTTCTTGATGTTGTAGTTAAGTAAGGAGAAGCCATGAGCTTGCTTAAAACATTGGCACCTAAGGCAGGATCCAAGCACGCTCCAAAAAGAATCGGTCGTGGTATCGGTTCTGGTATGGGCGGCACTTCTACTAAAGGTCACAAAGGTCAGCTTGCGCGTACTGGCGGAACAGTGCGTCGTGGCTTTGAGGGTGGTCAAACACCTATGCACCGTCGTCTTCCTAAGTTTGGTTTCAGCAACGTAGCATTCGCAAATAACTTTGAGATTGTAAACGTTGGCCAACTTGCTAAATTTTCTGGAGAAGTCACTCCTGAATCTCTACACGCTGCTGGACTTATTTCCAAAGGCGCTGTTAAGATTTTGGGAAATGGCGAGCTTAAAACAGCTTTGACTGTGAAAGCTCACAAATTTTCAGAAAGCGCTAAGAAAGCTATTGAAGCTGCTGGCGGCAAAGTCGAGGTAATTAAGTAGTGTCTGCAATTGAGAGCATCGCAAAGAATTCTGATCTTCGTAAACGCATCTTGTTCACATTGGCTCTTTTGGCCATTTACAGAATTGGTGTACACGTTCCGACTCCTGGTGTGGACGGATCTGCGGTGCTCTCATTTTTCCAGGCGCAAAGTCGTGGGATTTTTGGGCTCTTTAATACCTTCACGGGTGGGGCCCTGTCTCAGTTCAGTATCTTTGCACTCGGTATCATGCCTTACATCTCCTCTTCCATTATCTTCCAACTTTTGACTTCTGCGGTTCCATACCTAGAAGCTCTTAAGAAAGAAGGGGAGCAAGGTCGTCGTAAAATCAACCAATACACTCGTTATGCGACTGTCGCTTTGGCAATTATCCAAGGTTACGGTATCAGCACATGGTTGATGAACTCCACAAGCCCTGATGGACATCCTTTGGTGATTGCTCCAACTGTGGCCTTCCTTCCGTTCCAGATCATGACTATCATCACCCTGACAGCAGGTACCTGCTTCATCATGTGGTTGGGTGAGCAGATCACAGAACGTGGTATCGGTAACGGTACATCTTTGATCATCTTCACAGGTATCGCTGCTGCGATCCCTGGTGGTGCTCAACAGCTTTGGGAGCTTGTTCGCACAGGCGAAATGCGTTTTGCATTGGCTCTATTGTTGGTGGCTTTCATGGTTGCGATCATCGCAGCTGTTATTTACATGGAAGTGGCTCAGCGTAGAATCACAGTTCAGTACTCTCAAAGACAGGGTGGCGGTGGTATGCAGTCTATGCAGACTCCGACATCTCATCTTCCTATTAAAATCAATATCTCCGGGGTTATCCCACCAATCTTCGCCAGCTCCTTGTTGATGTTCCCAGCAACAATGGCTCAGTTCGTAGACACTCCATGGTTGAAGGCTTTGCAGGATTCTTTGAATCCGTCTGGAACAATCTTCAACATCATGTTCGTGGCATTGATCATCTTCTTCTCGTTCTTCTACACAGAGATCGTGTTCAATCCAAATGACGTCGCTGAGAACCTGAAGAAGTACGGTGGTTTTGTTCCTGGCGTTCGCGCTGGTAAGTCTACAGCTGACTATATTCAGAAGGTTCTTGAGCGTGTGAACGTTCTTGGTTGTATCTACCTTTGTACAATTTGTATTCTTCCGGGCATCATGGTGAACCAGTTCAACGTTCCGTTCCACTTTGGTGGTACAAGCTTGTTGATCTTGGTTGGTGTTGCTTTGGACACTGCTCAACAGATCCAGTCTCATATGATCACTCAGAAATATGAGGGCTTCCTAAAAGGAGCTAAGATCCGTAGCAGAAGGGTTCAGTTCTAATGAACTTGATCCTCTTTGGAGCCCCAGGGGCCGGTAAAGGTACTCAATCCGAACTTCTGATTAAACGTCAGGGCATGACACAGATCAGCACTGGCGACCTGTTCAGAGCTGCCATTAAAGGGCAGACTGATTTGGGTAAGAAAGCTCAGGAGTTCATGGATAAAGGGCAACTTGTGCCAGATAGCATTGTTATCGGCATGGTTGAAGAAGTGCTCCAAAAGGGCGTAAAAGACTTTATTTTAGATGGTTTCCCTAGAACTGTGGCGCAGGCTCAGGCTCTAGATGAGTTACTTGTAAAAATGAACCTATCCATTGGTAAGGCTATTTTCCTGGAAGTTCCCATGAAAATCCTTATGGATAGGCTGACTGGAAGACGCGTATGTAAAAATTGCGGCGCTGTCTATCATGTAGTCAGTAAGCCCTCCCAAGTAGAGGGTAAATGTGATTTGTGTGGTGGTGAGGTCATTCAACGGAATGATGACAAGGCGGAGGTAATCGAGACCCGTCTTAAAACTTATGAAGAGTTCACAAGCCCCCTAAAAGAGTTTTATAAAAAATCAGGCAAATATATTGAAGTGGACGGAAATAGAGACACCGAGGAAGTCTATAAAGAGATCGAAAAAATAATAAAATAGGCTGCTGTATTATTTTTATCTCTAGACTTTAAGGGTTTTCGGTGTTAGCGTGCCGGACCGCATTCGTATTTTTGCTGGAATTTTCACTTTTTTAATGAAGTGAAAAAATAGCGTATGGGAAGACAGTATGAAAGTAAGACCATCAGTAAAAGCAATCTGTAATAAGTGTAAAGTTATTAAAAGAAAAGGCGTTATTCGCGTTATCTGCGAGAACCCTAAACATAAGCAAAGGCAGGGTTAATCATGGCACGTATTCTTGGTGTCGACTTACCTAGAAATAAGCGCGTTGAAATCGCGTTGACCTACATCTACGGCATTGGCCGCCCTCGTGCTGCCATGATCTGCAAGCAAGTTGGTATTCCTTCCGAACTAAGAACTGAAGGTTTGACTGATGAGCACATTGCTAAAATTCGTAGCATCGTTGAAGCTAACTTCAAAGTTGAAGGTGACTTGCGTCGTGAAATCGGCTTGTCCATCAAACGTTTGATGGATTTGAACTGCTTCCGTGGTATCCGCCATCGCAAAGGCTTGCCTGTTCGTGGTCAGAACACTCGTTCTAATGCACGCACTCGCAAAGGTCCTAAGAAGACGGTAGCTAACAAGAAAAAAGCCGTATAATTGAGGTCACGTAAATGAACACTGATAAAAAAGCTGTTGCTAAGAAAAAAGTAAAAAGAAACGTTCCTCAAGGGAACTGCTATATCCAAGCTGGGTTCGGTAACGTTATCGTAACGATGACAGATCCAACCGGAGCTACTGTGGCTTGGTCCTCTGCAGGCCACCTTGGTTTCAAAGGAAGCCGTAAAGGTACTCCATACGCAGCTCAGTCCGCGGCAGAAGACGCTGCTAAGAAGGCTATGGAAGCAGGTATGAAATCTGTGGACGTTTACTTGAAAGGTCCAGGCGCTGGTCGTGAGCCTGCAATTCGTGCATTGGCTGCTACAGGAATGAGAGTTTTGTCTCTTAAAGACGTGACTCCAGTTCCTCATAACGGTTGCCGTCCACCTAAGCGTAGAAGAATTTAATAGGAGTATATCGTGAGCTGCATTAACGAAAGCGTTTGTAAGCTTTGCCGTCGCGAAAACGTGAAACTTTTCTTGAAAGGTGACCGTTGTTACACTGATAAGTGTTCCTTCGAAAGAAGACCTTATCCGCCAGGACAACATGGCCAATCTCGTTTGAAGTTCTCTGAATTTGCGCTTCAATTGCGTGAGAAACAAAAAGCTAAGAGATACTACGGTGTTTCTGAGAAACAATTTGTAAAATATGTTGGAGAAGCCAACCGTTCAAAAGAATTGACTGGTCATGCGCTTCTTAAGTTCCTTGAGACTCGTCTTGATAACGTTGTGTACACTTTGGGGTACGCAAATTCACGTCGCGAAGCAAGACAGCTTGTTAAGCACAACCATTTCCTGTTGAATGGTAAAAGAGCTAACATTCCAAGCATTCTTGTGAATAAAGGCGACGTTATTCAAGTTGCTGAATCAAGCCGCGAAATGGCTAAGATCCAGTCTGCTATCCAAGCGGTAGCTAGACGCTCTGTGCCAGCATGGCTTGAAGCCGATCATGCGAAGTTCACTGGAACTGTTAAAGATCTTCCAAATCGTGAAGACGTAGCAGTTGCTGTTGAAGAAAACATGATCGTTGAATACTACTCAAGATAATTTTACCTCTCGGGGGAGCTATGCAAGAGCATTATTATAAGTTTTGGAGAGAAATGATCAAACCAAAGGGATTTGAGGTTGATCGTGATTCTCTTCGTGATGACTACGCTAAATTCATTATCCGTCCCCTCGAAAGAGGCTTTGGGGTTACCTTGGGTAACTCCCTAAGAAGAATTCTTCTTAGCTCCATGATGGGTTCTGCAATTACAGCTGTTAAGTTCGAAGGCGTATTGCACGAGTTCACTACGATCCCAGATGTTCTTGAGGACGTCACTGACATCATCTTGAACCTCAAAGAAGTGCGCTTTAAACAATATACTGCAGATTCTTTGACTCTGAAGATCTCTAAAAAAGGTCCAGGCAAAGTAACTGCAGCTGATATCCAAACTAGCGATAAGATCGAAGTTTTGAACCCAGATCTTCCAATTGCTACTTTGGGCGCGAATGCAAACTTCAATGCAGAAATCGTTGTTAGTTTCGGTCGTGGCTATGTTCCAGTAGAGAACAGAGAAACAGACCTTCCAGTTGGCTTTATCGGCGTTGACGCTCTTTACAGCCCAATTAGAAAAGTAAACTACAACGTGTCCAATGCGCGTGTTGGTCAAAGAACTGACTACGATGCATTGACTCTTGAAGTTTGGACTGATGGTTCTTTGAAACCTGAAGAGGCAGTAGCTCTTTCATCTAAAATCATGAAAGAACAACTGCAAATCTTCCTTACTTTCGACGAGACTATGGAGCCTGCAGAAGAAGCACGCGAAATGGGTTCTCCAACATTGAACGAGAACTTGTTCCGTTCTGTTGATGACCTTGAGCTGTCTGTTCGTTCTGCAAACTGCTTGAAAAACGCTAACATCCGTTACATCGGCGAGTTGGTTGTTCGTTCTGAAGCAGAAATGCTTAAGACCAAAAACTTTGGTCGTAAGTCATTGAACGAGATCAAAGAGATCTTGGGCGAAATGGGTCTTGGTTTGGGTATGAAGATCGAAGGCTGGCCTCCAGCTGGTTGGGACCCAAGTCAACCTCCTCAAAAGAGAGAGACTCAACAATAAAGAAAACGGCACCATGAATGGTGCTTGAACACGCGGCCCTGCGGGGCTGCGAGGGCACGGAGCCCTGAAAAGTAACACTCGACCAAATTAACAAAGAGTGTTCTATCGTGTTGATACCTGATACGGTCAGCACGTTTAAACCGGAGAATAAAATGAGTTCACACAGAAGAAGAGTTAAACATTTTGATCGTAAATCTGGCCCAAGAAAAGCTTTGTTGAGAGGTCTTGTGACTTCTTTGATCGAGCACGGCCGTATCACTACAACTGTTGACCGTGCTAAAGAAGTACGTCGTCACGTTGAAAAGGCGATCACACTTGGTAAAAAAGGTGACTTGGCTGCAACTCGTTTGTTGCTTTCTCGTTTCCCTAACAAAGAAGCAGTTGCGACTATCGTAAAAGATTTGTCTCCACGTTTCAAAACACGTCCAGGTGGTTACACTCGTATCATCAAAATCGGTCGTCGCCCTGGTGACACTGCTGAGATGGCGTTCCTTGAGTTCGTAGACTACGATTTCGAAGCTAAAACTGCGAAAACTGAAGAAGCAGCTCCGAAAGCGAAAAAAGCTGATGCTAAAACTGCGGCAAAACCAGCAGCTAAAGCAAAAAAAGCTTCTACTAAGCTTGTAGCAGCTAAGAAAAAAGCTGTTAAAAAGACTCAAAAGAAAGCAAGAGCAGCAGCTCGCGCCTAATTGAGACTCAAAGATACATCTTCAAAAGAAGGCTCAAGGAAACTTGGGCCTTTTTTATTTTCTGATAGCTATCATCGTCGGCCGCAATTTTCGACCAAGCCTGAAGCCTAAAGCGCTCTCTTTCCTTCCGATGAACGTCACAAATTTATCTTGTGGGCCATAATACTAAAAGTAGACGGAGCCCACGCAGGGCTTCCCCGGATTGCGTCTTGCCAACGGGGACGGGGGCTTCTATTTTGAAGTTGTTCTTGCCCATGTGTCGGAGGTTCTTATGAAACAACATCTAAAAGCATTTGTTATTGTCGCCGTTTTAGCGATGGCCGGACTGTGGGCGTATACCACCTACTTTGCCAACAAGCTGAACCAGGCGCCATCTGATTATTCAACCATCGAGACGATGGAAAAAGAGGGTGTTGCGAGCTTCGCGATGAAGAACCTGGATGGTCAAGAGTTCCAGCTTCAGGACTATAACGGCAAAGTGGTCATTCTGAACTTCTGGGCTTCTTGGTGTGGACCTTGTATCGAGGAAGTCCCTTCATTGATCAAGCTGGTAAAGGAGTTCAAAGGCAACGTGCAGTTGATCGCGATTTCAGGTGACAGCAGTCGTGCGGATATCGACGTCTTTATGAAGTCTTTCCCGGAAATGAAAGGCGAGAATATTCATATCGTCTTTGACGAAGACCGATCATTGATGAAGAAGTTCCAAGTCGCAAGATTGCCAGAGTCCCTGGTGTTAGGAACGGATCATAAGCTGGTAAAAAAAGTTGTGGGATCTATTGAGTGGTATAACAAGGATTCGGTGGCCTACATCGAGTCCCTGCTAAAGAAGCAGGAATAACCCAGTAAAAGCATAAAACGGCCATTCTTGGCCGTTTGTCGTTTCAAGGCCCTCTCAGCCAAGTCTTATCATTCGATTCAACAGAGCCTGTTGGGGCGCGCTCCAGCGCCAGCCCATTAAGGAATTCCTTCCAAGCAATCATATTGCAGATCGATTTTAGTTCCTTCGATCAGTGAATAGGTGAACTTCAGCAGATTCTTATCCACTTTAAAGTTCAGAATAGGCAGCCCGTCGATGCTGACTTTCAAAGATGAAGGCACAGGTTGGCATTCCAAAGTCAGGTGTGACAATGAGTTTACGATCTTGTCTTTAAACGTGTTTAGGTTCGCGCTGTAGTCAGCATCACAGATACTGCCCACGCCCCCGTCGGTGAGCTTGGAGAGCTCTTCATAGACATGGCCCGCATGACTGGGGGAGGTGTCCTTATCCTGTTCGGCCTCGCAGACGGCATCACCCGGTTTCACGATGATGGAGCTAAAGGTAAAGCGAACGTCCTCGCCAAAGGTGGATTTGGATTTAGCCACCAGATTTTCCGGAAGATCTTCGGGCTCCATAGGTTGCAGGACGGCTGCGGCATCTTTTGCTTTCACGCGTGAAGCCACGCCGCCGACAGATCGTTCGTCTTCGTCGGAAATCAGGATCACAGAAATCGCAGCTCCTTCGCGATAGCATCCATGTGCATCTTTGCTGGCAAAGTGATCATGGGCAGCCTTGATGCCACGCTCATCCCCTGAACTGCCGCCACCGATGGTCAGCGTGTCAATCGTGGAGGTGAAGATGGTGTTCAGGTTGCCAGTGCCTTTTTTCAAAAGGTAAGCCGGAACCCCTGACGGAGGAGTATAGTTAGCCCAGTTATAGGGGCTGCCATAGGCCAGGCTGCCACCGGAGGAGAGGCCGCGAGTGGTCGTTAAACACATCTGCCAGTCGATATTGCTGGCGTCCAGAGAACTCACGAAGGTCGACATGCGTGCTGCCAGTTTTTTTAGTTCCGGTAACATGGAGTTGGAATCGTCCAATACAAACAGAAAGTCGACCTGCTTGTTGCCGTAGGCCACCACTTCCGTTGTGGAGACAGTCTTGTTGGGGGCTGGAGTTGGGGGCGGTGTGATCGCCGTTGACTCCTGCTCAGGGACGGGAGTGAAGTTCATCTTCGCGCATCCTGCAGTGAGAGTCATAACCACACAGCCCAGAACTATAAAATGTGTATTAAGCGATGCTTTCATACCTACCTCTTCGTCAAGACTAGCATGAAAATGAATGCTTAAAATAGAGGCAACAGCAAAAAGCGAGGAAAATTGATAAGTGAAAACAAGAAGTTAGAAGTTAGCGTCGAAGCTTTCGACAGGACCTGTTGAAAGCTTCGACGAAAAAGATAGAGAGAAAACTGACTGTTTGAGAGCTAGTCAGAAATCCAAAAAAACTTACCAGCCGAATTTTTTCTTCAACTCGTCGACAGCTTTCTGTCCTTCTTTTTCGAGTTGTTTGCGGCCTTGGTTTTCTGCATCTTTCTTGGCTTGATTGATGCGGGCTTCGGCCTGTTTTTTCTGTTCATTCAGCTGAGTCTCAGCTTTTTTGATCTCGCTGTCGAACTGGCTTTTAAGCTTGTTGATCTCGGCTTCCACGCGGGCTTTTTGTTTGCCGATTTCTTCGTTTACGTAAGCTTCGATTTTCTTGCGAGCTTCATCAATCTTGGCCTGAATCTGTTTTTCAAAGCCCTTTTGCAGCTCGGGGCCCAGATTCGAGTTGATCGACAACGGCACATTCGGGAAGACGCCCTGACCATCCACGGTCAAAGTCACCACGGGGATGCCATTAAAGACGGCCTTCAGAATCTGATCGGCGATGTCATTTTTAGACGACACCTTATAGTCAATTTGTGTGAACTTATTGTCCATTGCCAAGGTCACGTTCTTAAGGGCCACCAGCTTGCCTTCGATGCCCAAAGCTCCTTTGGCTTTGTTGAAGGCGATCTCAACATCCGGTGTTTTCACCAGGTCCTTACCATCGATCGAATAGGAGTCGACTTTGAATTTATAGTCGATCACGCTGTCGGCTTTGGTGTTATCCAATGACAAGCGCACCAGGAAACCGAAGATTTCCTTGGAAGGGAAGTCCCCCGCCAGTGTTGCCACTGTGGGCTTTCCGATCAATGCCTGATTTGAGGTGATGTTCAGGATTTCACCTTTGATGTTACCCGCATCCGGAGTCAGACCGGCTTGTGAACTGACGGCCGTGCGTTTGATCCAAAACAGCGGATAAGAGTTCGGGCGACCAAATTCATAGCTGATACCTTTTTCGCGCGGATGAGGCTGAATAGCCACCTCGGTTTCTGATGGGGTTTTCTTCTTCATCAGATTTGGTGGAATGTATTTTTCAGCCATGGCTTTATAGCGGAAGAACTTGGCTTTGTAAGGTCCCAGATAACGGTTGAAGATTGCCATGGACAAAGACTTGGCATCCAGCTTCGGAATACGGAAGTGCTGTTCCAGACTTTTGATGTCCAGCTTCACTTGTTTTTCGATTTCCTTGTACTGCGTCTCCAGTCCTTTGAGATCTTTTTTCAGATCATCGCCAGTGGACTGAACCTGCTTGTACATCGCATCGCCATCCTTGAAGACCTTATCCAGCTCTTGCAGAGAGGTTTGCAGTTCTTGAGGAGTTTTGAAGTCTTTGGTTTTGATTTTTCCCAGACGGGCGTTCAAAGCCTCAATGTCTTTGCCCTGAGGCAGAGTTTTCAGGCGTGCGTCCCATTCGGTTTGTTTGCCTTTCAAATCCTTTTCGAACTTTTCCAGCATCGCTTTGGAGGGCAATGAGTCCTGCAGTTTTTGCAGTTGTACGTTGGCGTCCGTGCCTGTCAGCATCGCGATCACATCGCCGAGGACGTTGTCGCCAGCCTGTTCTTTGGCTTCTTGAATGGCCTGCTCTTTGATTTTTTCTGCCATGCCAGGTTCATTGGAGACGGGCTCAGGTGGAGCCACCTTTCCAGGGCGCTTTCTTTTGTTGCCGAATTCGATTTGTTCAACGGCGGCTTCGTTGACAACGGCTTTGGCGCGCAACAGGGCATCCCAAAGCATGGAGAAACGAATGTCGCCAATTTTGATCGAATTGTGTGTCGGCTTTTCGGCGTCAGTGACCTCGATGCCTTGAATACGCAGGCTGGCATTAAAGAAGCTGGTTTTTACGCTGGCGATATTTACTTCCGCGCCGACAGCTTTGTAGCCGGCCCATTCCATTCCGAGACGCAGGTGAGTGTCGAAGAAGAAGTGGAAATACAAACCAATCAATGCACAGATAATCACAAAGGGAATGATGGCTTCCCAGCGGATTGGGCCTTTTTCTTTTTTCTTTTTTACGGGTGTTGTTTCTGGTGTTGTCATGATGCTGTCGTCCTATCCGTAAAGATTGTCGTAAGTGCAGTACCAGTTATAAAGCTTTGTGGCGGTGAAGGCCTTCCAGAATTTTGTGCCTTTGAATCGGGCCACAACGGTCGCACGATATTTCAGAATCGCGATCTTAAAGCCAAAGAACGCAAAAGGCAGAAGCAGAATGGAGACAATCATGGAGCCCATGACGATGGAGTTGTTAAAGCGGGTCATCGGCACAAACGGCATGTTGTACATGGTGACAAACAGCGGGCGCAGGGCTTCGTTTTCCAAAACAGCTTTTCCCAGGAAGTGGGCCGGCTGATCAAACAGGAAGGCCACAAACTTGAAGAAGAAGGCGGAAAGAAAAGCGGCGCCCAGTTGCACTCTGAAAATGAAAATCAAGGCGAAGACTAAAAGTGTCTGAATGGAAATGAACGGGGCAAAACCCAGAATCAGTCCCAGTGAAAGTCCCCACGCGAGCTGATTGGTGCCGGTGTCCGAGTTGAGGAGTTTCAGAAAGTTGAATATCTGCTTGAGTAACGCTGTCATGGATTCCTCCTGCAGCGATTTTAATAAGCATAAATGCAAGGCGGCAAGTAGAAACCCGAGGACAGGGGGATTGGTCTGTTGTAAACTGGGGCCCTATGTCACATCCGTTGGAGCTTTTGATTCTTGAAACAGTTCAACTGGGAGGAAACCTGGTCTTCCTTGCCGATAAGGCTCCGTCAACATTGTTTACCTGGACTGAGTCCCTACAGAAGCACTTTGGTGCCGAGATTCCCTTCACCATTCGACGCGTCCAGGACCTGGTGGCACGACGTTTTGTGACTCGCGCAGAGGATTTGATTTTGTTCTTCAAGGAGCAGGAAAGTTTGCTGCCAGTGCTGGAAAGTCTTCTGTCCGGTCAACGGGCTTTGGTGGGGACGGACGCAGCACCTCGACTGAAGGATTCCTGGGATTTTGTTTTTTCTGATGTGACGATCGAGACCTGGAGAGCTTTATTGCAAAGCTTGCACAATCAGTGGAATCACACTTCAGTCCTGCAGGGATTGCCTGGGGAGCATCAGGCTCCGTGTCTGTTCCTGGATCGAGACAATGTGGTTGTGAAGGATGTTCCTTACAATAAAGATCCAGAGGCTGTCGTGCTGATGCCGGGAATAGCGGATTTGATCAATCGTGCTCATGCTCTGGGCTGGTGGGTGGCCTTGGTAACAAATCAGTCAGGATTGGGGCGTGGTCGTATCGCTTGGGACGAATATCAGGGTGTGCATCAACAGATGCTGCGCCTTTTGGCGGAGCAGAATGCCTGGATTGATGACTGCGAGTGGTCAGCCTTTATCAGTGAATCCGTCACACAGCGCGGTCGTCTTTTGGCGGGCTTAAGAAAACCCCGCAACGGGATGTTCTTGAAAATCAATGATAAGTTGAAAGTGAATATGGGTCTTTCCATGATGGTGGGGGACAGTGCTTCGGATTTGAAGGCTGCTTATGCTGCCGGGGTGAGGAAGCTATATCTGCTGGCCTCTGATAAAACCTCAAAGCAGGAAGAAAGCCTGAAAATCTATCAGACGCTTCATCCTGAGTTCTCTTACGACACCGTCGAATCTTTGATGGATATTTCTTTATAAGTAAAAACCAAGGCCGGATTGAAGATCTGGCGGGTTCTTTTACATCTTTTCCAAAGCCGCCGTGCTGACGCGTTCTTTGATGCGCAGATAGAAGAAGGCTCCCGCCAAACTGACCACGAAAGTTGTGACCTGGAAGGCTGTGATGACGGTGGGGCCGACTTCAGAAGTATTTCCATTATAAATATTAAACAGGAAATAGAAGGCCGCTTGCCCGACGCCGACTCCAGCAGGAGAGATGGGTATTGCTGTGGCCATGTACCCCAGAGGAGCAACCAGGAAATAGGTCTTCGCTGCGATATCAGTGAAGCCTGCGGCATTGCCGGCCAGAATCAGGAACAGGATCGAGCAGACTTGGGACAAAAGACTGAGGCACAAGACCAAGACGAAACGTTTTCCGTCTTTGCCATACAGGTGCATACTTTCGTAAAGCTTCATGAACTTTTCAGACAGAGGTAACATGTGGATGATTTTTTTCAGAATGGATCTGTCATAGACCTTTTGTGAAAAGATCAGCGCCAGGGCGACGATAAATGCAAAGAACAGGCTAAGAATAAACCAGAACAGCGTGGTCAGTGCAGGCACGGTCAGGATGTGATTTAGGTCATAGACCATCACAAGCAAAGCCAGCAGCAACATTGCAAACAGCCCCAGCACCCGGTCCATCAGGACGCTGGTAACAGCAACAACTTTGGACCCGGGATTTTCCCGGGTAAAGTAGAAGGCCTTGATGACGTCGCCGCCGACCCCGCCGGGCATGGCGAAGTTAAAAAAAGACCCGATGAGGCTTAAGCGAAAGACCTTCAACGGACTGACCTTGAGCCCTTGGGACTTGATCAAGGCGCGCCAGCGTTCGCTGGCCAGGAACAGGTTCAGCACCACCAAAAGCAAGGCCACGGAAGCCGCCGCCGGAGTCAGAAGATTTTTAAGAGCTGCAAAGTTCAGCTTTCCGGATTGGACCAGCCAATAGATGATACCGGCCGAGAAGAGAATCTTGGAAGTTTGAACCAGGAGCTTTTTGGTGTGTTTAACCATAGGGGTCTGTCTTACTTGAAAACAGATCAGAACTCCAGAGAAATGGCTTATTTAAGGGCCGTCGGAGCTGCTATTTCAGAGGCTTTCTCAAGGGAACTCAGATTTTTGACGAATCGAGCCATGATGCGGCTAAAAATACTCACTCTCCTCGAATAGTGCTATAAAAGAGAGCTTATTTTGGAGGTCGTCTTGATACCAGTAATCCTATCCGGTGGCAGTGGAACGCGATTGTGGCCCGTATCCCGTCAGCAGATGCCCAAGCAATTCTGCGATATTTTTGGTGAGCCCTTGCAGACTCTGACGTTGAAGCGATGCCTTCGTATGGGAACGCCGTGGATTGTGACGTCCAAAGCCTTGCAGACCCTGACAGAGCTGAATCTGAAGCAAAACAAAGCCGACGGCGTTCAGGTGGTTTATGAGCCGATCGGCAAAAACACGGCCCCTGCGATTGCGGCCTTATGCAAGCTTTTGTTGGATCAGGGAAAAGGTTCTGAGGTCGTGGGTATTTTCCCTTCGGATCACTTGATTGCAAAAGATGATGTTTTTCTGAAAGTGGTGGATTTTGCCAACACTGTTGCAATGGAAGACCGTGTGGTGACCCTGGGGATCACGCCATCATACCCAGAAACAGGGTATGGTTATATTCAGACTAAAGCCGTCAGTTTGAAAGACGGCCCGGGCAGTTTGAAGGCCTATTCAGTTGTGAAGTTCCACGAAAAGCCGGATCTGCAAAAGGCCAAAGAGTTTATTGCTCAGGGCAGTTTCAGCTGGAATGCGGGGATCTTCGTTTTCAAGGTTTCCCATATGGCAAGTCTCTTTGAAAAACATCAGCCGGCCTTGTGGAAGCAGATTCTGGCTTTGAAAGCTGATGCCTCGAATCTGGGTGAAATCTACGCTCAGGTGCAAAGTATCTCCATCGATTATGCCATTATGGAAAAGCTCAATGATCAGGAGCTGGCGTGTATTCCGGCGGATTTTGGCTGGAATGACGTGGGCTCTTGGGATGCGGTGGCAGCCTTGCAAAAGGGCCAGGACATCATCAACGTCAAAGGTCAGGAAAATTTTGTTTTCGGGGATCCGGCAAAGAACTACTCCATGATCGGCATGGAAGATGTCATCGTTGTTGATACGAAAGATGCCCTGATGTTGGTGAAAAAGGGGCAGTCTCAAGATGTGCGCCACGTGGTGGAAAAGCTGACTCAAGCACAGTCACCTTTAGTGAAAGAGCACGTGTTCGAATATCGTCCTTGGGGTTACTTTGAGATTCTTAAAGACACAGAGAATTTTAAATCCAAAGTGATCCGTGTGAATCCCCATTCGCAGTTGTCATACCAGTCTCATGCCAAAAGAGAAGAGCACTGGACTATTACACAGGGTTCGGGGGAAGTGGTCCTCAATGATCAGGTGATTCCTGTGAAGGCGGGCAGCCATATTCATATTCCGCTGGGAGCAAAGCACCGCATGCGCAACAACTCGGATGAAATGCTGGAGTTTGTAGAGGTTCAGTTGGGAACATACTTCGGCGAGGATGATATTGTCCGTTATCAGGATGACTATAAAAGAGAGTAGTCACTTCCATCATCTGGATCTAAAATAAAAAAAGCCCCGAAGTTCTTTCGGGGCTTTTTTGATTTTACCTGGTGAGTTCCAAATCAGATTACTGCTGAGGTGCTGAAACGGCTGACTGGCCCTTTCTGACGCTTTCTTCTTCATCTGGCAAATCCACGTCTTCATCGTCTTTTTCGCCGGATTGAACTTCCTGCAGTGTTGGATCTTTGGCGGCGACTGGGATCAAATCTTTGTGGTAAGCATAGATCAGCCCGCCTTCTTTAAAGTTATTCAGCATCTTCTTAATGATTCCAGGTGCCACTGCCGGACAGCCCCAGCTGCGGCCCAGGCGACCTTGGCTTTTCACGTAGTCCTCGGAAACGTAGCTTGCAGCGTGTACGACGATATCGCGTTCTGCCGCCTTGCTGTTCGAAGCTTCAAGACCATACAGATTCAAAGATTCGCCATGGCCGCCATAATACGTATTGCCACCAAGATACATGCCTAAAGAAGACATTTTGGAGCCGTCGATATTTGAAAACTTGGCAGCCACGCGGACGCCAGAGCCTTTGCCGTGAGCGACGAAGTGTTTTGAGACAGCGCCGTCTTTCAGATTCATCACATACAGGCGTCGTTCACTGGAAGGCTTTGAGAAGTCGATGACAGCCACGAAGTCGTTGCGGATCGTGACTTCACGGTCGTCCATGAAGGTTCTTTCTTTGCCACGGACTTTGGAACGGACCTTGATGGTTTTGCCGGCATTGACATCGAGGAACTCAAAAGTTCTTTGTAAGGCGGCCTCTGGGACGCCTTGCTTGATAAACATATCGTAGAGGCGAACGTCCTTGACCTTTTTGTCGTACAGACTTTCTGCGAAGCTCTGTGAGCTGATAAGGGTGACTACTAGGGCTGTGATAAACTTCTGCAATTTCATTTCAGGTCCCAACTTTCCAATGAACGTTCGGTTATGATTCCGTTGTTTCTCTATACAAGGCACGTGCCATAATTTGGGGGCTTATGGACCCCCTTAAATCGAATTGAGTCAGCCTGGAGTGCCGTATATTGGCTTAGTGTGCAGAAGATATTCAGGGGGCTTGGGCCTTGGCAATATGCTCTTAAACAGTTTTCCGAGTTCGTGATTGAGGCTCCGCCTGGGCTGGAGATATGACTGTTCGGGAGGTATGAAAGTCACTTCGCCCTGATGTTGAAGTCGTCGGGATGTGGAGCATTGTTGCCGCTTCGAAAGCTAGTTGATAGAAACGTAATTCATCTTACAGCAAACGAGATTGCTAGGGGAATCTTCCGTCGGCTATCTATTCTGATGCTTGATACATCAAGGTAGGTGCCAATGGCGATTTTTAAGAAGTCTTTGATTTCGGCTTTTATTGCGGTCCATGTGATCATGATGGTTACGGCAGCACTTCCGGATCGAAGTGCGGTGGGGGATCAGGTCTTAAGATTTTTGTCTCCCTACCAGGTGTTCTTTGGCCTGGATCAAACTTGGAGCATGTTTGCTCCCAATCCCGCCTCGGTGAACTCATATTTAACAGCGACTTTGACGTTTAAAGATGGCTCCACTGAACGCTGGACCTTCCCACGGGCTTCTCAGCTTGACCCGCTGGAACGCTTCACTGCCGGTGAGCGATATCGCAAGTATCAGCAGGAAAATCTTTTGCCAATGGAAAAAGAAGAACTTTGGTTTGATCTGTCCCGCTATGTGGCCCGAGAGGTTGCGGCCATAGAGCAGCAGGGGCGTGGGCGTGAGCTGCAGGAGCTTTACTTCTATCGGCATTTCAATGTCGTGAAGCCTCCAGCACAATTGTTTATTCCCCACGGGCAGTTGAGCACCCAATACAATACCGAGACAGTTTTTCATTTCAAGCCCACGGGAGGGCCCCGCTATGAAGCTAGCAACAGTCACTAAGTCTTTAAATAATTTTTTCTTTAAGCCACAGCCTTCACACAGCGTCGCACTGATGAGGATTCTTTTTGGTGCGGTCTTACTGATCAATTGGTACATGATCTGGAGTCACCTGGAAACTTTCTGGGGAATAGATGGCCTGTTTTCCATGGAAAGCGCTCTGAAGTACAGTCACCCTTATCGCTTCAGTCTGTTTGAGCTGCTGCCGCCGGATGCCCGGGTTCCTATCTTGCTGGCATTAGTGAATTTGGTGGCGTCACTGGGGGTCTTTTTCGGTTTGTTCACCAGAACTTCTATTGCGCTCGCTTTTTTTACTCTTCTTTCCTTTCACAACAGAAACGTCTTTATTTTAAACAGTTCTGATATCGTTATCAGGAACTTTGTCTTTTTGCTGTTCTTTACTCCCTGTGCGGATTTGTACTCTCTGGATCGTTGGATTGGGTTGAAGCGGGGGACTGTGCCTCGGATTCCGGTCGAAAAGAGTCCTTGGGCCTTACGTTTAATGCAGATCCAGTTCAGTTTAATTTATATTGCGACGGTGATGTTTAAAATGAAGGGAACAATGTGGGCTGATGGAACGGCTGTTTACATTGCGACTCGCTTGGATGAGTTTGTACGAATGCCTTTGGAAATTTTAAACAATCTGATTATCGTCAAGTTTTTGACTTGGTCCACACTGGTGGTGGAGTTGGCTTTAGGAACTTTAGTGTGGATCAAAGAACTGCGCTATTGGGTTCTTTTGGCTGGCATGGGACTGCATTTGGGAATTGAAGTCACGATGAATATCCCGATGTTTGAGTGGGTGATGATCTTTTCCATGCTGTGTATGGTAGATTCCCGTGATCTTCAGTCGTGGTTGCAATCTGCCAAGGAAGGCCGTCTGATTCAAAGAATTCAATGGCCTTCCTGGTCTTTACGCTACGCTAAGGATAAGTAGTTTTTAGGCGCTTTGGATCGTTTTCAGGCGCAGTCTTTGAAGGCGATCCATCCAGCTTTTTATGTCTCGAGAGTCCACCATACTGACCATAAGAACAATCATGGCCCATTCAAAGACCGGGATCGACATTGTGTATTCGATACCCAGATGAAAGCCGACTCCCGCCAACAAAACCCAGTAACGAAGTTCTTTGACCCATACCAGGGTGCCCAACGCGAATTCAATAGCCAGTGTTGCCCAGGTCATCACTTTGATGAAGAGCATGCTGTTAAGCAATGGAAGTTCGAAGCGGATAAAGTCATCCAGACGGGTGGCGATGTAAACAGCGGTGCCGTCAACCCAACGATCGCCTTTAATTTTAAATAGAACAGTAGCAATGTAGATGATGCAGAACTGAATCTGAATCAAGCGAAGAGCCCAAGGGCTCTTCTCTTCTGGTATTTCAGGAGCACGTCCTTGTTGCCGCAAGCGCCAGCGATCCACAGACAGCCAATCTGCGCAGTGTGTGAAAAAGAGAAAGAAAAGGAAGATCCTTAGCACCGAATCTGCACTGTTTAAGATAAAGCCGTTGCGGTGATGAAACGAAACAAGAGTCACAAAGGCAATAAAGATGGATGTGCGGGTCCAGGCTCCGACGATGATTCCCAGAACAGCCAAAAGATTTACAAAGGCCAGTGTGGTTGTCACTTTTGCAGTGTTCGGTAAGTAATCAAATAGGGAAAAGCGCAAAGGATTTCCAAGTTGCTGCGCGGTCTGCAAGGACACAATGCCGTTAGGTCCGTAAAGGACATCGAGGTCCGTATAGAGCATCACCCAATTTAGGAGTAAAAGCAGTCCCAAGCCGATACGGAGAAGGGCGACACTATAGACGGGCTGTGGAATAAAGAGAAAATCATCAATGGCTTTGCTGATTGTTTTGAGCTTCATAGCGAATCCTTTCATAGGTTGGGACGTAGTGGAAGACATGAGTGACGTCAAAACGTTGGCTGCGCTGGCCGTGAGGTATGAAGGACCCCTCGGGCGGTAGATGAACACGGCTTTCAAATCGTTTGAATTGAATCTCTTTCAGCAATCGGCCTGAATTTTTGCTGGTCTCTTGCTGCATGATTTCGCGGGTGATGTAGCGGGACAGGTCGAACCAGACCAGATCATTATGCTCAGGCAGTAACGTTTCCTGCCCCAGGATACGATAACGATCTCCGGTCAGAATTTTTCTAAAGAAGGGGAGGTCATTGGGGCGAGGAAGCTTCCAGACAGAAGTGCTTCCGTCGTCGAATCGGAGGTCGGCTTCTATGAACGCCGTTGTGTTCATGGGGTTTGGAGCAAACATCGACCAAGGCTGATACAGCATCGCCCACGCCTGATAGCGCGACACCAACGAGATGAATCTGCCCCCCAGGGCACTTTGATCCGGCAAACCATCGGCGATCATGATACCTACGTTCAGGGTAAAGAAGATCAGTATTAAAAGCTTCTTAATCGGAGGAATTAATGCATGGATCTTTTCAGATATATTCATTGGCCGGCTCCCGTGCGTTTAAGACCTTGAGTATTAACATAGATGGTTTGAAAAAGTGCTTTACGCTTTTGAAAGATCAGCAACTTTCCACCGAGGGGATATATTTCGGGGGAGCAAGAAATATGTTTTTCTGTGCGGATTACTTTTAAAGAGCAAGTTGTTTTTTGCGGTGTTTTCTCTATGAAAAGTGTTGTGATCGCTTGTTGTGGAGTCGCCAAGGATTGGGGAGATTCATTAATTCTGTCATTAGACAGACCAAGTTGTGTCAATTAAATGGATGAAATTATTGTTTATGTAAGTGTCCAAAAAAATGCGTGCGTTCTAAAAAACTTAGTCAGCTTAAACAATTAATAACGCCCTGAAGATGAGGCCGCGGGGGCGGCGTCGTCAGGGGTGTCAAACTAAGGAGAATGCAATGAGTGGGTCAAGGAAGGTTCTTTTCTTGGCGGGCTTGTCGATGCTGGCGAACGTCGCATGGGCGAAGACGTCGGCAACCGCAAACGCAAAGAATGAGTCGCATCAGATTCTATCAGACGTAAAAGGTCAGGGAGGATTTGTCAGCTTTAACTCGGCAGATGGTCGAGCAAGAAGCATGTGTTTGATTAACAAGACATGGGTTCCTTGTGAGGGAGCGCCGTCTGTTCAGGCCGTTAACGGAACAAAAGGTAACAACGGTAATAACGGTAATAACGGTAATAACGTTAATAACGGAAATAACGTTAATAACGGGAATAACGGAAATAACGTTAATAACGGGAATAACGGAAATAACGTTAATAACGGGAATAACGGAAATAACGTTAATAACGGTAATAACGGTAATAACGGAAACAACGTTAACAACGGAAACAACGTTAACAACGGTAATAACGGTAATAACGGTAATAACGGTAATAACGGAAACAACGTTAACAACGGGAATAACGGTAACAACGGTAACAACGGTAACAACGGTAACAACGGTAATAACGGTAATAACGGTAATAACGTAAATAACGGCAATAACGGCAATAACGGCAATAACGGCAATAACGGCAACAACGGTAATAACGGCAATAACGGCAATAACGGCAACAACGGTAATAACGGTAATAACGGAAACAACGGTAATAACGGAAACAACGGTAATAACGGTAATAACGGTAATAACGGTAATAACGGTAATAACGGTAATAACGGTAACAACGGTAACAACGGTAATAACGGTAATAACGGTAACAACGGTAACAACGGCAATAACGGTAATAACGGAAATAACGGAACCAAGGGGAACCATGGCTCTACTGGCTATTCTACGGGTTATACAACCGGTTACTCTACAGGATATTCCACCGGATACTCAACGGGATACACGACCGGGCAGGCTACAGGTCAGACTACTTACAGTACCGGTTACACAACTGTGACGACTGCAACCACTTATGGTCCAACGTCCACTTCGACAGCTACGACCCGAGGGGATGATACGGTATCCACGTCAACGTCCACATCCACATCGACGTCCACGTCGACCTCGACGACTAGTGCAAGCAGTTCTTCCACTGGCTATGACGATGAAGATAAAAACGAGTTCAAGGCCAAACTGAAGCCTTTGTTCCATTTGAGCTTTGATTATGGTCAGTACATCGTCAACTTGACGCCACACTTCCGCAATGTTCAGCCGAAGTCCATCGTGAAGTATGATTATCGACCAAGCAGCGACACTTTGATCTATGGCGACTATCGTGATGGTTTCCAAAAAACCGTCTATGGTTCCATCGAAGTTGGTTTGGGCGCTCAGGTACGCTTCTGGTTCGACAATGCCACAGGACTGCGTCAGCACTTCTGGGGTTACGTCGGAGTTCTACCAATCGTGGGTAAAGAAACAGAGTCTGTCCGTTATGTCAGTACTCTGGAGAAAGCCCGCAATATGGGCGGACGCTGGCAGGTACCTAAGGATGCAAGTGATCTGGATACTTGGGATCCGGGTGACAGCATCACCTACATTGGACATGGTGGTGTTATCTTCTCTGCAGGCGCCGGTTTTGGCCCAGTCGGAGCGGGTGTAGCCAAACTTGCTAATGGTACTTGGGAAACCTATGTTGAAAAAGTGGGCTCTGATCAGGCTTACGTAAAAATGACCAAAGGTAAGCTGAACAGCTTCTCTATGTTCACAAACGTTTCTATCCTGACTTTGAGCTTGAGTGAATTCCGCTATGCCGATGACGGCTTCTCATTCCTGTTTGACTTGTCTACAGACACGGGACGCAAGGCTTACGAAGACGTGATCCGCGGAAACGTTTTGGCATCAGAAAACTTTGCGGCACAAAAGCCAAGAAATCTGGTCGAACGTGCTCCAGTTCTGAAAGTTGAGACATTCCGCTCTGTCTCCACGGGCCGTGTAGTCAGCAAGTCGCTGTCTATCCCTATTATTTGGGACAAAACATACAGCAAAGGCAAAGTCAGCTCGTTCACGACATCTGACATGCACTTAGATCGCAACACCGCGGTTGTGCATTACGGTATCTTCTCTGATTCCGAGGATTCTCGCTTCTGGTTCAAACATAAAGAGAAAGACTTTATGTTCTACGGTGCGAAGTACTCTGTACAGAACTGGGATACGAAAGCACGCATGGATAGTATGTTCGGTACCTACTCTTACGCCTTCAAACATGAGCAAAGCAATGGCAACCGTCTGAAAGCGGGTATCTATGCTCTGGTTAAGAAAACAGGTATTGATTCGTTGATGGTGGGTGTTCCGGATCGTGATCTGGGTTACACGGGAATTGAATTCAACGTGAACTTCGATGACACCAATACGATGAATCTGATGAAGGCTGCTCAGAAACTGAGTCAGGATGACTTTATCGACAAGGCAACGGACCTGATCTATCCATACTTCAACGAACGCAATGATCCATATGATTTGTGCATGATTGATGGTGGTGGACGTCTGCCAGGCTCTTGTCTGAATACGACCATTCGCAAGACTGCGGAGGCCGCAAGCAAAATGTACTATGCTCTGAAGACTATGTACAAAACTATGAATTCAGATCCTAAGGCGTTTGCTGCAGCTTATGGTACCTTCGGTGAAGGTATGGCAGAAAATCTGTTTACATTCAGAGCAGCTATGAAATTGGCTGGTCCTGGTGCGACGATTGATTATCTTGTCGAAGGCACGCACATCAACATGTACTTCCGTGAATGGGCTGTTGATAGATCCGGCAGCTGGGTTCCAGCGATGCAGTCACCTAAATACAAAGGTCTGCCGTTCGAACCAGCGACTCGTCACTCTCGAGTGCGTGGTATGATCATCGGAAACTCTGATGCAGGCAAAGTTCCACACATGAGTCCTGTGACATTCTAGTTGTTCGCAAAAAAAGAAGAAACTCTAGAAAGGCCGCTGATAAAGTCAGCGGCCTTTCTCATTTCTGGGGGTGGAGAAAATAAAGTTACAAATCCTTTAATTGCAGATTCGTATTTTGTGAGCTCGCGATACTTGCGGTTAGAAGTATTTACTCAAAAGTTTTTTTGTTTTTCCAATCAAGGAAATCAGAAAGGGAAATTTATGAATTTCAAAATGCTTCTTGGCGGTATTCTTCTGGCGACATCCATGCAGGTCAGTGCAAGTGAGTTTGAAAGTGGAAGTGATGAGTTTACTCCGCGCCCGCTGCCTCAATACTCGGAAGCTGAACTTCAGAAAAAAATTGAGAATGAGATGGCCGTCGCTTGTTCGGGGAATCTTTGTAAGATTGTAGGACAGGATAGCAGCGGTTCTGGCTGGACAGTGCAGTTCCAGGTGGGCTATGGGCGCGCCAACGGCGGCAACGGAGATACAATCTACATCGGCGACTATGACGGCAGCAATGATAACAATGGATTCGCCAGCATCACGGTGACATACAAAAACTATAAATGTCGATCAAACCTTCTGGTAACCCCCGCGGTATACCGTTTCGTTAATACCTACCTTTATAACATGGTGAACTCAGACGGATCTGTAAAAAGAAACTTCTCTCCTGCAGATCAGACCGTTGTTCTTTTCTATACGACGATGCTGAACAAAGTCAGCTCTTGCGGCAGTGGCATGAATTAAGGTCTTTTTTGGGGAGGCGGGGTCTATGGCTAAAAGTTTGATTTTATGTTTGCTGGTTTTTGGAATGGCGACGGGTGCTTATGCGCAAGTGGCTTCTTCTCTGGGGCTAAATAAGCTGCGAGTCACCAACCGGGCTCAGTGTGCCGTAGACTCCGAGATTCCGACAGAGTCCGCGTTTATCGTGGTGGACGGATACAATGCTGGAAAGATGGTTTACTCCCTTGGAAAGAACATCGGGTCTAATGCTGAGGCGATGAGTGCTGAGGGCATGCAGCAGTTTCGAATTGCAGTGACCCGCCTCACCAAGGCGATCATGAACAAGTTGCTGGCCGGGCAACTGCCTCTTCTACCGACCAATCTAAAGAAATCCACGTTGACGGGTTACAACGCCATTGTGGAAAAGTGTCAGAACAAAACCTACTGTCCTGAGCTAAATGGATATCTGTCAAAAATCTGGGACAACTCCGAGGGTGCTGGTTTGCGCTGGGAAAGTCTGGATAAATTCAATGGCAGTCACTTTTTGTCCATGAAGAAAGCGGATCGAGTTGCCTGTTTTTACGTGAAAAGATTCTCTGCCCTGCAGGAACAATTAAACTCTGTTGAGGTGGATAAATCAGTTCTGTTGGATGTGGCACAGGCGGCTCTGGCAAAAGAGAGATATATAACAGATTGTGAAAGTAAAGATGCGGCACTTGATTCGCGCAACTCCATAATCCAGCTTGATTTGAAAATTCCACGCGCCGTTGAGTTTGCCTCTGTCGGATTTGACTTCTGGAACAGCGTAAAAATCTATCTGTCTTTCGCGTGGAGATATTCGAACATTCCTCTGCAGGTGGCGCCAGAATACGGGCAGATGTTCCGCTCTATAGCTCTTGAGGAATCTATTATGATGATTCCGAACGGCTGTAAAAGCATTGAAAAGCCTGAGTGTGACGCTGCGACGCTTTCCATGAACAGTATTCGTGAGCTGGCTCGGCCGGACGGAGACAAGACGGAACACAAAAAGGAAGTCCCTCGCGGTCCGGAAGACGATGTGGTCAATCGCGGTCCTCGTGATGTGAATGACGACTTCCTGGGGACACGTAGTTTCGATGATGCCTCTGATTGGGTCGAGAATTTTCGCAAAAACTATGTTTCCGCACGTGGTTCTATGAAAAATCGCGTTCAAAGTGCCATTCAGTTTCTCAACATCATCGGGGGGTCTATGACTCCTGCCGAACTGACTGAATTTGTTCGACCACTGGCTTTTGCCAAAACCTATTCAAATCAACATCGCGATGAGCTGTATTACCTTTGTACCGAGGCTCGTTTGGCGGGCGATCAGCGTCTGGATTTCATGAAGACGGGCATCGACAAGGTCCAGCAGATGGAAGTCATGCAGCGGTCTTTCCAGGGTTCGAATGTGCAGCTTGCCGATGCGACTCAATACTTCGACAAGGTGGCTGAAAACATTGTGGCCTTCTGCGACGGCCTTGAGCGCGAAAGAATTTGGAATGTCGCTGGTTATACGGTCAACAGGAGTGGTTTCCATGCCTGGGCCCGGGAGCTTTTGCAAATCCCGCCGCCAGCGACTATCGCCGCAACGGAAATGCAGCCAATGAGTTTTGGAGCGCCTCTTTTGGTATGGGATATGTCGCGTGTTAATGATTCGGGAAATACAATTTGCGTTTCGGCGATTGATTGCTCCCGTAAGCTGATTAAAGCCATGGTTGATTTGTATGCTGTTGCTAAGTATGCCGATGCCTTCTTGCCGGTGAACTCGACTGTTTCAACGCCGGATGTTTTTAATCCATATGCGGATCTAAAGGCGTGCAAGGTCTATGATCCTTGGTTCCAGACTCGTCGCGCGAACAAACGACTGGTCGCAGACCTTGCCAGCACGGCCTTGTTTGGGTGGAATGCCTTGCCACTGTATCTTGATGTTGATTTTAAACCACCGAAAGTCACCAGCTTGAATGCGCTTATCCGTAATGGAGCAGTGAAGTTTGATCCGAAAATTCAGAAAGAAAAGATGGAAGTGGCTTTGTTGGCAGACTTCGGTCCTTTACTGGGGGCTCCTTGCGCGGTCTCGATAGCACCCAATAGTGCCAAGGACTTTAGTTTCTATGCGTTTAACGGAATTTCTGTGAACTATTGCAAGATCCGCGATGCGGGAGATGTTGTAGGGCGATCGCCAGGCGAAATGGTCAGCGCTCCGCCGACAAGCAAATCATACTGTGGTGGATGTTCAATCAACTTTGTGGGTGTTGCTGGAGGGGCCGCTGTCTCCAGTGGGGGAATGCCGCTCAATCCCATCAAGCTGGGCGTGTACCTGTTCCGGAGTATCCATCGCTATATCACTGCAAAGAAAGACAAGGTGAACATTCCTCGATTGCAGGAGATTGACGTCAACCAAGTGGTTGCAACCTACAAAAGATATGGCGGAATCCCGGATCACTGCGTGGAGCAGCTGGCCGCGGGTGTGGGCTGTTACCAGAATATCTGTGCAGCCAAAGCGGCGGACTATTTCGAGCGTTATACCGGAGAAAAAGTCAAACATCTGGAGTTGGAGGAACTGACGGATGGTAACGGAAATATCGTACCTTCCTCTGGAGTGATCATTCAGTCCGATTACTGTGACGGCAGGGTCCGGGTTCGTTACAGCTGCTCTGAGGATGGCAAGAAATTTAAAACATTTGAAAAGTTCGGTGGCATGTACGGCATGAGCAAGGACTGTCGTCGAACCATCGGCCATAACATCTGGGGCTTCTAGTGAAAAAGTGGATGGGTGTTTTAGTGATATCAGTTTTACTTCTGGCGAATCAGGCGTCGGCCTTTCTGGTGGAAAGCAATTACATGAAGCAGTCGGGGGGTGCCTATGTGAAGGTCACGCAAGTCACGTGCGATACGGCTTCTTCATCATACTGCCAAAGCCTGTGTCAGAATCCGACGGCATGTCAACGGCCAGAACCTTACTGTCGCAATTGTGCGGGAACCACGTCGCCGTTGCTTCGGCAGTTGTTCACTGAAATATCCAAGTCCTATGCGATTTCCCAAGAGCTGAACGATCGACAGGCATTGGTGAGGTTTCTGGGGATGGAGAAGTACGTTCTTTTGGATATAAAAAGTGTTTTTAACTACTACACGCCCGTGGGTGGCGAAGCGTTTGTAAATGAGCTGCGCACCTTCTGTGGCGATGCTGCTGAAACAGCCCTTCTGGCGGTGAAGTTGGATGAGGTTCATCAGCCAATGGCTTTGAGCTATGTGCTTTGCCGCAACAATATCGGACAGACTTCATCTTTCGAGGTGAAGCCTCGTGTGCCTGGCATTGGAAGTCGTCCTTTGACCGCGCCATTAATTTTTAATTTGAACTGAGAAATCAGTTTTTTACAACAACACCCTTAAGTGGGAAAGGAGACAACATGAAACGTATGTTTAAGGCGATGGCAACAACTGCCGTCACACTTATGGCGATGCAAGCCAACGCCATTCAGGTGACCTATAGCTTCAGAGTGAACAGCTCGGGTCCAAGTATCTATCCTTGTAATGCCGGGTTGATGACTCATGATCCGCATGAAGGCGATAAGGTGGCATGTTATACGGCGATCACTCATGAGAAGTGTTCTGGAGACTGTGTCGGTTTGGATTGTAAGGGCGGAGAAGAGGATGATCATGGTCCTAAGCCTCATGCAAAACTACCGAAGTTCATGAACTTCAGTGGTGGTCACCACGGACCTCCGGGCCCTCCAGGTGGTGGTAAAGAAGATGATAAGAATAATTGCGTCTGTACGACTTCCAAAGGGCGTAAGACTGGAAATTACTTCCACGCCAATTACCGCCCTTGGGGTGACAGTGTGGATCCACATGCTGACGTAGTGTCCGGCGAAAGTCCAAAATTCAACCAGTTGTTTGATGAAAAAACAGCTTATCACAAAGTCTTGGAAAAATTGGCCTTCAACCTTGGCAGTGAGTTGTACAACGCGAAATACTTCGTGGATATCTGCTATCGTGGGTCTCAGATTGACTACAGCCACTTTGAAACCAAATGGAATCTTCTGGCTGAAGCATCAGTTTCTGACTACGGTCTGAAAGTCAATGGTGACGGTTACAGCGATTTGTCTGATCTTAAGATGAAAGCTTACATCATTTGCTCCACGCAGGAAAGATCTTGTGCCGAGGGCAAGTGTGACGACAAGGATGACGAGTTGAAGTACGACCTTCCAATGTTCAACGAGCACTTCCTAAGCTACTTCCATCCGTACAATGCTGACTACGAGTATGAATCTGACACATACCCTGCGACGTCTTCTTCCTTCAAGAAGATCATCGACAAGCAGTACAAAGAATTGGATTACAAAGGTGGAGCTGCCAAGTTCTGTAAAATCCGTTACGTCTTCGAAGAAAAAGATGGATTGGATAAAAAATACGCTAAGCACAGAAAATGGCAGAAACATGGTGCAGATATCTGCACTCACACAAAAGTTGAGATGGCAAAACTTGAGAACGGTTGCAAAGACTGTGACTAAGGATTTGTAGAACTGTATGCGACGGAGGCAGGATATGTGGAATGTATGTGTAAATAGCTCTTGGCATTATCAAAACAGGACGCAACTGTCTCTGTTGCTTATGTTCGTCTTTCTTTTTACAGGGTCGCCGGCTTCGGCGGCCTGTATTGTTGAAAACGACGATCGAATTCAGATCAATATTTCACCCCAAAACCGCTCTTGGGCGGATTATCTTGGGCAAATGTCAATACCAGCTTCGAAGGTGGTCAAGTGTCAGGAAGAGGCAGGTAAGTTCCTGATGTTTTCGTTGGGTTCGGTTCAGTGGGGACCTTCTTCTGAGTCAAAGGACAGCTATATTTTTGACAGCTATGAACCTGGCAAGTGCCAGCTTGAAAATTCCCGGTCGGTGTCCTCCTATGTTCCCCAGGTGACACGGGATAATTTCCAACGACAGTACAAATTTATTCGCAGTTGCATTGATTTGCGTGTGGCAGACACTCGCGGACTTCCTTTGGTTGTGAAAGACCAGCAGGAGTTCTGTCAGGTCCAGAGAATCGATGAAAGTGCCGTGCTTCTGCGCGGAAGCATGTGCTTCGTGAAAATACGTGCGCAAAATGATTTTTCGGTTCAGCCTCTTTTACGGTCTGAGTGCACCGATCCGGACTATTTGAAGTCATTGGGTATAGAGGCGCAGGATCTATTCTCTAATTTAGATACACTGGTTGTCGGCGATGACACCGGCGTTTCGACTGATGTTCGCCATATTGGCAGTCGTGCTTTTAATGTCAATATCACTCCCAAAAAGGGACTGCTGGATCTATCCGATGATTTCGGCGAAGGGGTACCACGGTTTCCGACGACTTATAATGTTGAGGGCGATTGGGGGCCGGTTAATATTCGCACGCGCGAAAATATGACTCAATTTGATCTTTCTTTTTTTGTTTCCAATATCGGTGAACGTCGCTGTCTGAATGGTGAATGTTCCAGCTCTTCGAATTTTACCCAGCCTTTCACGGGTCAGATTGAACTTTACAAGCTTTCCAAGAACGCACGGCCTGAACTGATTGAGGAATGGTGGGATGGAGGACTGGTTCCACCTAATTGGCAGGGGTTTATGAGCGGTATGAGCTTTAAGGTCCAGGATCAGATTATTAAGTCCGGATCCCGGTATCGCCTGATTGCGACTTTCCAGGACCCCACGGACGATTATGCTATTTTTCTCAATGGACTAAAACAAATGTTGGTTCGCCTTTATAATACTGAGGGCGCCACGGTTGGGATTGACAACCTTCCTGCCATTCAGACGCTGGGTGAGCTTGGTGTGGTTCCCACCTTTGCTGGCCTGAGCGGTTTACGCGAGAATAATCAAACCGTGAACTTATCAGAAACATTGGCGGGATTGGAAGGGATCATTTCCTCTACGACCTGGCCTCCTTATTACGGAAAAATATGCAGTGAGAAGGCGAAATGCCAGAAGCTTGGCAATCGCAAGTTCCATCAAAAACTTATTTTGGAATTTACTGCTATTTTACCGGATCCTTCCGGAGGGCGCGTGATTCTGCAAGACATAAAAATGCAGAAGATGTCACCTGTCTTCAGGGAATATCCATTGCAGTCCGGGGAATTTATTTCCCTGCAGTGTGAGAGGTAATTAATGAAAAAAATGATTTTGGTGCTGCTGGCGTTTTTGAGTGAAGCGGTCCTGGCTTCTCCGGCGAACATGCAGACAGTTGTCAATAAAGACTCTGGCGAAATGCTTTATGCCTGCAATGCGAGGATCAGACATCCGGGCGGCGAAGAGCTTGAGTGTGTGAACCTTTCAACGGGGGAGTCCTGCTCTCCTGAGAAGGCCGCGGATGACGGAACTTCTTGTGTTTGTCGCAGTCGAAGCAACTGGGGTGATCAAATTCAGGCTTCGACTGTTTTTAATAAAACCCAAATCGCAATGGCGGGGCCTGACTGGGCATATCTTCAGCCTATGGATCGGTCTTTTGACAACAAGCTGTCGGAAATCGATATTTCATTAGGGAGCGAACGCCTTGGCGCGGAATATGCCATTACGTTTTGTTATGTCGGCCCCAAGGAGATGATGAAAAAGAAGACACGTCCAGAGGAGCAGGATCAGGACTTGTCAGAGGGGCGCTATCAGTTGGATGTTTCGTTGGCCGGAGTAAACTATGGCAGGTCTTTGGCGGATATCCGGTTTTTGCATAGCTGTGATTTGAGGAGCTCGGGGCAGCAGCTTCGCCCTCGTGATGCCAATGACTTGATCCCTTCAGGAGGTCTTCCGGAGGATGATGCTGGCTCTGAAGTGCAGATTTTAGGGGCGGGTTCCGGTTCCTCGGAGGTGAGCTTTTCCAAGAATAGTATTTTTCTGAACACAGATTTTGTTCAGGTTCCGCGTTTTTGTGTCTTTGAGTTTCGCTTCAAGGAGCTCAGTAAGGGCTTTCGAGATGCGGTCGGTAAAAGTACAAACTTTAGTGGAAAACTTCGTATCTGCAAACAAGGTGGCAGTTGTCCCTGAGTCGGTGTCCTCAGGGACAGGGCATGCTAGACTTTAAATTGCTTCTGGGCGGCGGATGAAATGGTGTCTGCAATCAGGAATGCGATATCGCGTGCCTGTTGCTCTTTTTCTTCCGGCCCCAGCCTTTGTAAAGACTTAAATTTTGTCAGTTGTTCATTTGTAGCGCCCATAGAGCGCACCAGGAACTCTTCCAAAACCTGCCAAGCCTGATCTTTTTCAAAGGCTCGCAGCATATCCAAAGAAAGCACGTTTGTGGTGCCTTCCCAGATGGAAAAGACCTGGGCATCACGCAGCAGACGGGGAACGCCGGTGTCTTCGATGTAGCCGGCACCTCCGAACATCTCCACCACTTCGCTGGCAATATGAATGGTTTTTTTTGCGGTATAGAGTTTTAGAATTGGCGTAAGGACCCTCAGAAGAATTTTTTCTGAAGCAGAGGCTTCGCCGACTTCTTCTTTGCCCAAAAGATCCGCGACCAGAAAGCAAAAGCTGATGCAGCGACGGAAATCCGCCTCCAGGGAATCCAGTGTGGTCTTGTGCAGGGGGTGATCAATCAGAAGCTTGCCGAACGCGTGGCGTTTGCGGGAATAGCTTTGCGCCAGATCCAGGCAGCGACGCATGTGTCCGACAGCGCAGATGGAATTGTAAATGCGGGTGATATTCAGGACGCTGGCGATGCGCTTGACGCCTTCGCCGGCGCTGCCGATCATGCGGGCCGGGGTTCCTGACAAGCTCAGTTCGGCCGTGGGCAGGGCCTTGGTTCCAAGTTTGTCTTTCAGACGATGAATCTGAATATTGTTCAGTTGTCCGTGATCATTGCGCAGTTCCAGGAAGAACAAAGCCAGTCCTTTGGATCCAGCCGGCGCACCCTCAGGACGAGCCAGTGTCAGCGCCATTTGGGATGTCGTTGCCGAGGTGAACCACTTTGTTCCATGCAAGGAATGGGTGGCGCCAAAGGCACTGGTACCAGTGAAGGGATGGGCGTCGGTGGAGGTGCCGCTGACGTCAGAGCCTCCGCTTCGCTCGGTCATCCATTGGCCTGCGGTCCAGAAGTTTTTGGGGTCACGAGATAGCAGGTGAGGCAAAGCCCGGGACTTAAGATCGCTGTCGCCATAAAGTTCAATCGCACGGGCCGCTCCGTCGGTCATGGCCAAGGGGCACGAGAATATCGCAGAGCTTGGAGAGTACAAATAAAGCAGCGCCATCTGGTAAGCCCGTGAGGCCGGGCCCCAGGTTCGATCGTAGGCCGTGGCCACGATACCCTCTTCCGCAGCGACGCGTTCAAGGGCTTTCCATCCCGATGAAGTTTTGATGTTATCAATGCGACGCCCCCAAGGATCGAAGGGGATATGTTCAGGGGGCAGGGCTTCGGCTTCCTCCGCCCAGATCAGCATATCCGTGACGGCACGTTCGCCCAGATGATCCAGATGAGGAAGGGCCTGTTTTTGAGCTTCCGGAGGCAACAGGGATTTAAGAATTTTCTGAAGAGTTTCATCGGAACGAAAAGTGTTCGAAAGGCTGGGACCTTCTTGATAAAAATTTTTCATACCTGAAAGTTTAGGCTTTTAGAGTCAGAGTTCAAGAATATGTCGGGAACCCCGTCTTTTTTTCAAAAATATGTTGCCGTTTGGTAACGTCCTACATATAAGAGCCCCTCTTTTAGGGGGAGGCTTTTTTGAACCGATATTTATTGGTATTGGCAACTATTGTTTTGGCGTCCTGTGGACTTTCAACTCGTCCACAAATCAACGCTAAGGATTCCACGGCTATTATTGGCGGCACAGATGTGGCGGAAAACAGCTCCATGTCCTCTGGTATTGTGGGAATCTATGACCTTGAAAATGATGCCATCTGCACGGGCTCTCTTATCGCGGATAACTATGTATTGACGGCGGCTCACTGTGTTTGGGGGGTGAAGCCAGCTAAAATTCGTCTGATCTTCGGTGTGGATATGGACGATCTTATGAACGCTCGTGAGCAGGATATCGTTCAGGCCTACACCCGCAGCGTGAGTGATTATAAAGTTCACTCCAGTTACGACCCGGATACCCAGGAAGACAAAGAGATGGATTGGGGCGATATTGCTCTTATTAAGTTCCGTGGTTCTTTGCCGCCAGGATACAAGCCTGTTCAGATTCTTCAGGATGACAGTATTCTGAAGCGTGGTTTGACTGTGACAGTGGCGGGCTACGGAGTTTCTGAAGTAGAAACTGAGCCGATCGATCCTAGAAAAGTAAAAAATCTGGACGAAGCCCTGGAATACGGCGAAGTCATGTGTGATGACGACCTGAAAAACTGCTTGAAAGTGGATATGTTCGGCGATGGGCTTTTGCGCGAAACGAAAGCTCCGATTTCATTTGTTCATGAAACAGAAGTTCGTCTGGATGAATCCAAAGGTCACGGGACATGTTCCGGTGATTCTGGTGGTCCCGCTTACGTGGAACAAAACGGCCAGATGTATCTGTTTGGCGTTACCAGCCGTGGCAGTGCTTTGTGTGACAACACGGGTGTTTACACCAATGCGGTTTACTACAAAGACTGGATCGCTCAAACGATGCCAAAGATGCGCTAATACGCATGAAACAGCTGGTTGAGATCTGCTCAGGCTGTATTGTGAGATCTTCCGGGGAAGAGGGGTCCTCGGTGGTCATTAAAAAGGAGTTCCTGGAAAAGCTGCAAATTCGGCTGCAGGAACTCTGTCCGGATATTGCGTGGTCGGTGTCGACCACGTCCTGCCTGAGGCTCTGTCCGCCTCAAAGAATGTCGATGGTTGTGGCCAACCGCATGGAAATGAGTCGCAGCAACACGGTTGAAAGTGTTGCTGACGACATTATCTCTCGAATTAAATAATAAACTAGAGCTGAGGTCTGAGGCGCACGTATTCGTTGATCGCGCCCGTGATATGATAAAGCGAGCTGGCTTTGGCAGGTTGAATTTTGAACTCGCCATTTTCCAGCCAGGTATCAAACCACAAACCCTTTTGGGGAGTTTCAAAGAACTTAAACAACGTCGCCATGGCTTCGTCTGCGGCTTTCGCGTAGACAGCACGCTGGGTTGTGTTTTCCAGCCCCATCTGCAGGACTGCTTTGATGCGCTCACATTGAGGCCAGAAGCGGGAAGAACGCTGCTTTGAAGACAGATCACTCCAGACTTCATCATAGACAGATTTTCTTTCCGGCCAGACGCCGTGCTTTTCGCTTAGAGCAATCAATTTTTCACGAACAGCTGTGAGATCTTTGCCTGTGAGGCCCTGATAAAGTCCCAGCAACCAGGCCCATTCATATTGATGCCCCGGCTCGAAAACAAAACGGCCACCTTCAAGAATAGGGGACCAGTCAGCATTGAAGTGCTCGGCCAATGTGCCTGATTTTGCATCGATAAATTTATTCAGACACAGTTGCAGAATTTCATCGGCCAACCTTTGCCAAAGAGGATCTTTGTCGATAGCCATCCACGCCACAGCGGACTCAAACATGTGCATGTGCGGATTGGCCTCGTACTGAACTCCTTTGTCAGTCAGCTCAGTGAAGCCGCCTTGAGGCAGATGCCGTTCGTTGTATAGATACTGCACCAGTTGGCGTGCGCGTTCTTTGTATTCTGTCTTGGGAAGAACAGCATAAGCATGAGCCAAGCCAAAAAGAGCAAATGCCTGTGCATACAGGTCCGGTGTGGTGTTCTGAGCAACGCCATCTTTGCTGGCGGAATGAATGAAAGCACCAGATGGCAAGGAATAGTTTTTGATCAGGGTTGTTGCACCAAGTTCGATGGCTTTGAGGGCCTTTTCCTTATCGCAAAGCTGAAGCTCCATGGCGATACGCAAACTGTATATTTGGCGGGCTTGCACCATCGAGCGACGGGGAACATCCTGCGGTTCGCCGTCCAGCGAAAAGGACTCTACAAAGCCACCATTCTGCCAGTCCACTCCCTTTGTGATCCATAGAGGTAGGACCTCCTGGGAAAGCCATTGCTTGCACTGATTGATCATATCGTCTCCACAAAATTACCAAGCTTTGCAGGTCACGATATCATTGCAAAGTGACAGGAGTCCAGCAGACTCTGGGCCCAAACCGTGGGATTGCACAGAGTTTGGGTGTGTAAAGTATGTGTTTCATCCGTTGGCTTGCCACTGAAAAGGAATTCCTTCCGAATAAGATGAAGGAAACATGAACTGCGCAAGCAAGGAGGACAGTATGAAGAAGTTGATTCTATTTCTGGCATTTGGTTTGACAGGGGCCTTTGCCCACGCCAACACCGAAGCTGTGGTGATGAATGATGAGGCCAGTATCGCCGGCAACCGCCTGTGGGCCTGTGGGTTGGCTTTCAAGGGCACATCCAAGGGCATCAAGGTGATCGTCGGACACTTTAAAACAGTGGCGTACGGAACTTTGAAGTGCAAGAGCATCAAAGGCACACGCTATTCACAGGATGTGAAGGTGACGATCGGACATCATTGGATTGGTCCAACGGCGGGTATAGGCTATTTCAAACTGGCCGGGGCTTCTTCAGAAGTCAGTCTTTTCAACTCGTCCCCGGACGTGATCTTGGGAAAATATCTGGTGGCACAAGGGGAAGCGGCGATCATTGGCGGTGTCGGGGCCTTCACGGCTGTGAAAGTGGGCTTGCCACAACTGGCTATGAATATCTCGTTGCAGCTGCTGCATGGCCTGGGCGTGCAGGTTGGTATTGATAAGCTGACAATCTCTGCGATCGATTAGTTTCTAAAATCATGACGAAAGAAAAAGCCCTTCCAATCAAGGAAGGGCTTTTTTAGTTTATTGCTTTTTCACGTAGGCATTAAGTTTCATGCCAGGAGCCATCGAGCTGGTGACGACCACCTGTGTTCCGCGAGCCAGGTCTTCTGTTTTATTCGCGCCAAAATCAACGTTGAATGTGATTGTTTTAGAGCGATTGCTAGGGCAGGTGAAGTTGCCTTTGAATTGTTTCGAGACGGCCAGAAGCCAGTTTTCATCCCAACTGACACTGCTCAGCAGGTTGTAAGTGCCGTTGCAGACTTCGTCTTCAGCGCCGTTGGCATATGTTCTTTGTACTTCGAATTCGGTTGTGTTTAATACGCGAAAGTTCGCATAAATCTTTTGAAACCCGGCACGAGCCTCCACCTTATAGCGGCCCACCAAAGTTCCTGGGGTGATTTCAGCCGCCATTGCTGGCAACGCGGATAAAAGAATCATAGATGCAGAAATGAAATACTTTTTCATTAAGAGACCCTCCATTGGTTGATGAGCTTTTATACCGAGGGTATGCTGGACGGGACAAAACAAAAGACGGGACTTTGAGGTTATACAAAAGAATCTCGTCAAAATTTTTGTGGCAGTTGCCACTATTGGGAAAAGTATGCCGGGAAGAAATGTCGCTAAGCTTCATTCGATGGAAGCACTGGGTATTGTCACAGCTCAAAGAGGTGATATTCGCGCTGAAAGATTGGAAGAACGTGTGAACCCCAAGGTGCCGTTTCCGCATCGCCATGATTTTTTTCAGGTGGTGATCGTCACTGCTGGCAAGGGGCTGCACAACATTGATTTTAACAGCTACCCGCTGAAGGCCGGGAATATCTTTGTGGTTAAGCCTGGTCAGGTTCATCAGTGGTATCTGACCAAAGGAACGCGAGGATATGTGGTCGAGTTCTATCTGGATTCCTTGCGCATGGATCTTTTGGAAAAAGCTCCTTTGCAAAGTCTGTATGATGCTCCGGATGTATTTCGATTCTCTGCAGAGCTGCAAAAAGAAATGCGCTTTTATTGTGAGAAAATGTGCCTGGAGTTTGCAAAGAAGAAAATGGGGGCAGACCAGGCCTTGCGAAGTTTATTAAGCTTGCTGGCCCTGGAATTACTGCGCACCACCGAGTCAAAACCTAGCAAGGCCAAAAAAGCTGAAGTCAGTTTCATGCGAGAATTTGAAGGATTGATTGAAAAACACTTCAGTGAACAGCACAACGTGGACTTCTACGCCAGATCGTTGGGGATTTCGCCCAAGGCTTTGACGATGCGGGTGCTGAGACTATTGAATAAATCCGCACGTGAGATGATTCATGAACGTTGTTTGTTGGAAGCCCAAAGATATCTGGCTTACACAGTTTTACCGATAGGGGAGGTTTCCAATGCGCTGGGCTTTCAGGATCCCAATTATTTCAGTCGGTTCTTCCGCGCCAAACTGGGGCTGAGTCCCGGGCAATTCCGGGACCGGTATTCCAAGTTGAATTAGCCTTTGAAAGGAGTGTTGCCAGTGTCTTCGGATGCACCTTCTTTGTGGCTGCGTTCAGCATCCAGGGCGACCTTGCCAGTGATGCCCACCCACTCGGGGAAGAACACCATCAAAGAGAAATAGACTATCACGGAGATTCCCGCCACTGCTAAAAAACCAAGTATGAACCATAATTCCATGGCATGCCCCCTAAGAACTCTTTCACTATAGTCGATATTCCAGTTTTTTGCCAGAGACGCCTTTCACATTCAATAGCACAAAGGTAACAGAAAAGCCTTTGGACCAGGGCGTCCAGCAAAAGAGCCTTTTTAGCTCTCCTGCTGTTGTCTGCGGGCTTCGGCTTTTTCCACTTCAAGGATGTACTTCTTGGTGGCCTCTGGCAGTTCCTTCCACATGCGCAGGGCAAGAACCAGGCCCAGAACAGCAAAGGGGATCAGGAAAAGTGGCCAGTAGTGCCAGTTTTTTGCGGATAGATAGCCGATCGTAAGAGATTGCAAACCAGATCCCAGATAAACACAGCCGTCGACAATACCCGAAGCTGTTGCTGTCATTTTCTTGCCACCAAAGTCAGCCGCCGCTGTTCCTGACATCAGGGAATGCACGCCGATCACGGCCAGGGTCATCAAGACAGCGGCCAATCCGAAGACCGTAGGATCTTTGGTTAAGAAAACGCACATCACAATCAATAGCAGAATCATCACAACGTTATTGATTGCAGCCGGAGGCCCGCGACGGGACTGGAACATGCGATCTGAAACCAGGCCGGCAATAAAGCCTCCGAGAACCCCGGTTAAGCACAACAACAGCCCCCAGTTCTTGATGAAGAATTCGGACCCTGCATAGAAGGCCGGATTGGTGTCCTTGGTTTCATTGGCAAAGATCAGATACCATTGCATGATCCCGTTGCGCAAAACCCCTGAAGTGAAGTCCACCATGGCAATCGTGATCATGACGGGGTTAGAAAACACCTTCTTCAGAATCAGTGTCATCGTCATTTTGACATTTTCATCGTCATCGGTGGAGGAAGCATCAGCGGTGTCAAAGTCATCGAAGTTGGCTTCTTTTGGGGAATCTTTTAAAAGCACCATGTCGATCAGGGCCCAGACGATCAAGATGAAGGCGGGAATGGTAAAGACCAGCCAGGTGGCATCTGTGGCACCGGTATCAATCGCAAAGATATGTTGAATGAATTTTTGGAAAGCGGTCTTTTCACCTTCGATATGTAACTTCGAGGCATCAACGATGGCCTGTCCCCAGTCGAAGGCGAAGTACACGCCGAACGAAATCAGGGTTCCAAAGATGGCGCCAAAGACGCCGCGTTCACGAACGTGGAACCAATAGGCTTTGACCTTGATGATGGATACAGCTCCATAGCTTTGGAAGAACATGTTCATCGCGTACAGAACCGAAAAGGCCACAACCATATTGGTTTTCAGGCGTCCCATCAGGTACAAATAGGTTGCGCCGCCCATCAGCAGATTCATCAAGGCAGAACCCAGGGTGGCAATCAGAATTCCCTTTTTGCCACCCATTTTGTCCACCAGGGGTCCATTAATCAGGAATGACAGGCCATAGACAATAGTGCCCGCAGCAAAGATGATCCCAAACTGTTCTTTGGTCATCATCTCGCCCATGGCATTCTTGGAAACATTCAGATTGTAGCGGGCCATGTAGAGAAAGGCATAGCTCATCCCCAGGGGGAACCAGTTCACGAAGCGCCTGAAGATAAATTTTTTCGAGTGATTCAGAGGATTGTTGTTGAAGTATAAATAAATGACCGCGGCTAGACATATGCTGACGAGAAGTAAGGCCATAGCGTCTCCAGTGCGTTGAGCGGCCCCACAGTATGTGAGAAACGAGCAAATGGCAAACTGAAGTCTGTAATGTGAAGAGGTTTATTTTTCTTCTCACATGGGGGCTGCGTGACAAGGCCAATGAAGACAGCAGAATGTTGAAGAAAGTGCCCAGGTCTTTGACAGCTCTCTCAGATTGAATGCCTCAAAGGGGACATTTTTGAGTCTGTAAGTCGAGAGGAGTATATTGAGCGTAAGAATTACCAGGAGGGTAAGATGAAGCGTGTTTCTGTAAAGCTTATATGCCTCGGTGCTGTGCTGCTTGGGTCCGCCTGCAGTCGCACTGTCAGTGAGCCAGACTCTGAAAGCGGAGCCACCTCGAGTCAGTACAAAAGTGAAATGAGCACAGTCAGTTTCAAACTGACAGATGCGCCGAATAAAGATCTCAAGTCCGTTGTGGTGGATATTGATCACATTGAAGTCTTGATCGGCGGGGCGGGTAAATCCGGGCGTCTGCAGTTGGCTCAAGGATTGGGGCCGGTGGATTTGTTGAAGTTGCAAAATGGTGTGACGCTGCCGTTGCAGGATATCGTTGCTCCAGCGGGATTGCGTATTCAGCAGATCCGTCTGGTTCTAAAACATGAAGGACATTATGCCGTCAAAGGTGATGACTCCATCTGTGAGCTGAAAACACCGAGCGCCCAAAAGACCGGTGTCAAAATCATCCTGACGAATAAAGTGGAATTTGAAGCAGGTCATAACTATCAGGTTGTTGTGGACTTTGATGCGCTGAAATCCGTCGTTGTGCAAGGTAACGGGGGTTGTCTGTTGAAACCTGTGTTGAAACTGAAGTCCGTTTTGAAAACACCGGCAGCTATTGAAGAGCCTGGCACTGGCGAAGAATCCGGATCTGGTGAAGAACCCGGAACGGGTGAAGAAGCTGGGGCTGGCGAAGACCCTGGAGCTGACGTGGATTCCGGTTCTGGCGTTGATAGCGGTGGTGATTCCGGAGCGGCTGAACCTGAGCCAACACCTGAGCAGCCAGGAGAAGAGCTGGTGACTGTGCCTGATACGAATGATGGTTCTGACGATGGTTATGTCCCAATCGTAGATGGTCAGGAGTATCCTGTAGTGACAGAGGAAGAACTTTCTCAGCTTTTGTAAGTCTTATCTTTTTCCCGGGCTCTCGGTCGAGAGCCCGGGGTTTTTGAGTTGCCTCGCTTTCGTGGCCCCGGCATCATGGAAAGCATGAAGCAACAATCCGTCAAAAGAAAATCCGCACGCATTCAGAGTCTCTTGCAGCTCTGGCAGCAGCGCCTTCGTCAACATCAGAACATTCGTCTTTTAACAGCCCTGATCTTTCTTGCAAGCCTTGTTGTGCTGTCTATGATACCAAATGCACGCTCAGGTTTTGCAGTTCCGGCGGTTTTGATGGTGATCTTCGTGGTCCTTGTAGTGCGAACGCGCCGGATCTATCGTCACGTGCAAAGGTTGACCCGTTGGAATGAATTCCTTCTGCGCCAGCACAGGCGTCTTTTAGGGCAACCCTCAGGTCGCAGTTGGAAGCAGGCATTTGACACGTCGGCAGAGTTTCCCATGATCCGGGATTTGGGATTGGTGGGGTCGCACTCATTGTGGACTTTGCTGGACGAAACACTTTCAGAAGGAGGACTGCGTCGACTTTTGCGATGGATGAGTCAGCCGCCCTCTGATGTCGAAGTTTTAAGAAAACGTCAGGAGCAAATCCGTCTGTTGCGCCCGCACGTCTGGTTCTACACGCGGCTGGGGATTGAAACCAATTCCAATGAGCTGAATCTTTCCACCTTGCAGATCCAGGAGTTTCTGAAAAACTCTTTCGTGGGGCCGCGCTTTGGTGTGCTTCTGATTGCCAATTTGATTTTATGGTCGATCACACTGGCTGTGTTGATTTTTGTCAGTGTGACGGGGACGATTTTGCCATCAGTGGTGTTTATGGCATTTCCTCTTTTAAGTCTTTTCAGTCTGGGGTCCGTGGGGTCCGCCTTTTTGCAGGGAACCGGATTGTCTCATCATCTGACGGCTTTGGCGCCGGTGCTGGAGGCGATTGAAAGAAAGTCCTCCAGCGATAAAGTATTGCAGGATCTTTGTCCGACAATCTTTCAGTTGTCACCGTCACGAACAGCACAGAAACTGGAAACAATTCTGGGCTTTGTGGGAACTCAGACCAATCCTATTTTGCATTTTATTTTAAATGCGATTCTTCCGTGGACGGTGGTCTCGGTCTATTTCCTGGAACGTTTAAGATTGAAGATGGCTCAGGACTTCCCGGCCTGTGTCGAAGAGCTTTCAGAATTTGAAGTGCTGGGGTCTTTGCTGGTCTTTGATAAGTATCAGACCCAGTGTTATCCGGAGTTTGCCACGGAAAAGACTTTGATTTGCAAGAATGTCTTCCATCCTCTTTTGGATCGCAGTAAGGCGGTCGCCAATGATTTTGAGTTCCCGAAAGATAAATCGTTGGGGCTTCTAACGGGGTCCAACATGTCGGGTAAGTCCACGTTCCTGCGCACCTTGGGGGTGAATCAGACACTGGCCAACATGGGCGCGCCAGTCTTTGCAGAACGCTTTGTGACGATTCCCCTGCAGATTGAAACCTGCATCGAGGTCAGTGATTCTTTGCGTGATGGGTATTCTTACTTCTATGCGGAAGTCCGACGTCTGAAGGACATTCTGAACACCGCGGCTTCAGGAAAGCCCGTTTTATACTTGATTGATGAAATCTTCCGCGGCACTAACAATCGGGAGCGTCAGATCGGCAGTCGTGCGGTGATTCAGACGCTGGCTCAGGAAAAATCTGCGATGGGCTTTATTTCAACACATGACTTGGAGCTGACAGCATTGGAAGCCAGCAACCCGACCTTGTTAAATCTGCACTTCCGGGAAGATATTGATGATAATGGAAAGATGATATTCCATTATCATCTGCGACGGGGGCCTTGTCCAACGACCAATGCTTTGCGAATTATGGCGGCTGAAGGTATTAAGGTCGAAGAAGTTTAAAGTTTACTCGGATTAAAGTGTCTGCTTCTTGGCAGCAGACGCTTTACTGAAGAAAAAGTGCGTTATAATAAGCATGTGGAAACGATCCGGAAGTTGGTAAGTGGTTTTAGATTTCATTCTTTTTTCACCTTCCATCTTTTAGGGGTCGTCCGAAACGGGACTTGGCCAAAGGGTCGGGGCCCGTTTCCATTTTTAGCGTCTAAAGTTCAAGTTCCTTTAAGCGCTCCTTCAAAAGATCACTGGCGCAGTTAATAAAAGCCATAAGGCGCGGTTGGGTAAATCGTTGAGGCGGGTAGACGAAGCTCACGGGTCTTACATCTGAACGCCAGTCCGGCAGAATGCGCACCAGTTTTTTGGTTTTCGACTCCGCTCCACAAAGGAAGGTCGGCAGCAGAGCGATGCCCTCACCTGAAACCGCCAGTTCCTTGATTGTATTCAGATCATCAATGACCAGATCTCCGCGCAGATTCACAGTCACTTTATTGCGGTTTTTGTTTAAAAATTCCCAGTGGTCTTTTCCCAGCGGCGTGAATTGTAGGCATTGATGGTCGCGCAGGTCCTTGGGGTGAAGAGGAGTGTTTGTTCGTTTGAGGTATGTCGGACTGGCGAAAGGGGCAAAATAACTCAGTCCCAGTTTCCTGGTGATCAGTGTTGAATCCTTCAGCTCGCCCGCGCGAATGGCCAGATCCACTCCTTCGGAGATCAAATCCACCTGTCGGTCTGTCAGCAGCAGTTCCAGTTGAATTTTCGGATATTGGCGACGAAACTCTGTGATCACTTCCTTTAACAAGCTGGGGCCGATGATGGCAGGGGCGGTGACCCTCAACAGTCCCTGTGGTTCTCCTTGTCCTTGACTGACCTCTTCTGTGGCGGCTTTAAGCTCGCCAATCCCCACCTGACAGCGTTGAAAGAACATCTGTCCGGCCTGTGTGATTTGCAATTTGCGAGTGGTCCGATGAAGCAAGGTGACGCCCAGGCGTTTTTCCAGAGACGAAATTTTAGCGCTGACAGTGGAGTTGGGCATTTCCAACTGCTTTGCAGCGGAGGAAAAACTGCCGGTCTGAACGACTTTGACAAAGATGGCGATTTCATTCAAGTCCATGGCTGAATTGTGCCTGAGACCTGCGGGAAAAACAAATCCGAAGGAGCCTTGGCCCCTTCGGATTCTTTTTAGCGCGAACCTTCGATGGAATCAATCTGACCCATTTTACCTTCTTGGAAGTCAATAAAGGCCTGACGTATTTCTGCTTCCGAATTCATGACAAACGGGCCATAACCAACAATACGCTCTTCAATAGGCTCACCACCTAAGAAAAGTATTTTGGCATCAGTGCCGGCAGCCAGAGTGAAGCTGGCTCCCTCGCGGTCCAGGACGGCCAGCTCCGCTTCCTGCAAGCGCTCTCCCGTACCCAGTGTGACCTCGCCACTAAGAACAAAGACAGCCGCTGTATGGCCAACGGGGGGATTGAGTTCCGTTTTGCTTCCGGCCTGTAAACGCAGATCCCACAAGTTGATCGGAGTGAATGTCTTTGCAGGTCCTCGCATCCCATGGAATTCACCGGCGATCACTCGCAAGTGGCCCGCCCCATCTGCCAAAGCAACTTGAGGGATTTCCGTATTCATCAAGCCCTGATAGCGGGGTTTGGACATTTTGTCTTTCTTCGGCAGGTTGACCCAAAGTTGAACCATTTCAAAATTGCCGCCCTTTTTCGCGAAGTCGGCACCATGAAATTCTTCATGCACCAAACCTGAAGCAGCCGTCATCCATTGCACATCGCCGGGTTTGATCAGGCCACCACCGCCTGCAGAGTCGCGGTGTTCCACTTCGCCGTCGTAAACAATGGTCACTGTTTCAAAACCGCGGTGAGGGTGCTCACCCACGCCGCGACGATGTTCCGACGGAGGAAAAACGGCCGGCCCCGAGTAGTCCATCAGCAGAAATGGACTCATTTCCCGGGCGATGTCGTTGTAGGTAAAGATCGAGCGGACTGGAAAACCGTCGCCGACCCAGTGTCGGGCATTACTTTGTTGAGAGAATAAGAGTTTTTTCATAACAGTCCCTTTCATATGCTGTTAATATAACACCCCGTTGATCTTTTGATTAGATGGATAAAATAGAAAGATTATTTAATGTATTGGATAATCAATGGATTTAAGGGGCTGGCTCATTGCCACAGCGTATAAGTTCGTTTTAAGAAAAAAGCAGGGACTTTGTCACAAGTGGGAAGCGGGTCTCCTAGTGACAGAGAGAAGCTTTGAAAGGATATTTATGATGAAGCAGTTCAAAGAATGGGGCGTTATTGTCGTTGCCGCCGTTTTGGTTTTTTTGGCGTTTGGATCAGAGGCTTTGGCAAAAGAGTCTTTGCAGATTGTTCCGAATCAAAAAGTCTGTATGGTGACGAACATGGTTTTCCCCCGTGATCAAATTCCAGTGTCCCATGCCGGGAAAACATACTATGGCTGCTGTGAGAACTGCAAAAAAACCCTGGCGGAAGATGCCAGTGCGCGCAAAGCGATTGATCCTGTAACCGGTAAGTCCATCGACAAAGCCACGGCTGTAATTGCGGCTCGCGCTGACGGTTCTGTGGTTTACTTTGAAAACAAGGCCAGCTTCGAGCGCTACAGTAAAAACAAATAACAATCGACCTTGGCCTGAGTCGTTCGCTGAGAGTTGGCACTTCGCTACCGGAGGGCTGGCTCTTGCGGAAAAGTCGCTATACTTTGAAGACATAAAACAGGGAGGTTTTATGTACAGCAAAGTATCAATCAAAGGGCATGGAATTCATCCCATGCTGGTGGCCTTTCCCATTACGTTTTATCTTCTTACCTTTGTCAGCTTTCTTGTGTACCAGTTCGCGGATGTTGAGATCTTCTGGTATAAGCTGGGATATTTTTCCAATATGGCGGCCGTGGCACTTGCCGTGGTGGCGGCCATTCCCGGATTCATTGACTGGGCCATGGCAATTCCCAAAGACACCACTGCAAAAAAAGACGGCCTGATTCACATGTTGCTCAATGTTCTCACTTTGGGACTATTTGCTGTGAGTGCAGTCCTGCTTGGGGGAACTTGGAATGCTCCGCTGAATTCGCTGACATTTCCGCTGGTTTTAACGGGCGTAGGTTGTCTGTGTCTGGTGGGCGCAGGTGCCTATGGATGGACCTTGGTAGCCATCCATAAAGTGGGAATTCCGATGAGTTCAGAACAGGCGATCTTGCAGGATCGTTATGAGCACGATGAAAGACCCCAGGATCATATCAGCTTTCATTAAAGTGGGCTGAGTCATTGTCCCCCTGGCGCAACAGAGTGATTCGGTTTTGAACCCTGCCGCAACAGTGAGTTCTTTCGGATAATGAATCCATGAAAGATCGATATCACCGAATCACACGCAGGTCCCTGATGTTCGGAGCCGGAGGTTTTCTGGCTCTACTGGGGCTGCGTCAGTTGAAGTTGGGGGGAGGTTCCTTGGATGCATCATCAGCTATGCCAGTTCTGTTTTTAGGTCATGGAAGCCCCATGAATGCAATCGAAGACAATCGTTTCACTCAGCGCTTAGGGCAGTTGGGAGTCGAGCTTCCGCGTCCCAAAGCCATCTTGTGCATTTCTGCTCACTGGTTGAGTGCCGGGACCTGGGTGACTCACATGGGTCAGCCTCGCACCATTCATGATTTTTACGGGTTTCCGCAGGCTCTTTTTGATGTGCAGTATCCTGCTCCGGGCAGTCCGGCCTTGGCAGAACAAATCCAAAAGTTGACCGACAAGCCCCAAATACACGCTGACAAAAATGTGTGGGGATTGGATCACGGGACCTGGTCCGTACTGCGCCGAATTTATCCCGAGGCGGATATTCCTGTGTTGCAGCTAAGCATAGATATGTCCGAACCTCCGGCGTTTCATCTGCAGCTGGGAAAAATTCTGAAGTCCTTGCGTGAGCAGGGGGTTCTGATCGTGGGCAGTGGCAATATTGTCCATAACCTTCGGCAGATTGACTGGAGTAAGCAGTCCCAGGGCTTTGACTGGGCCGTGGAGTTTGACGAGTGGGTCAAGGGACAGATTGAAAAAAGGGACTTTGCCTCATTGGCCTCTGATTTTATGAAGACCTCCGCCGGGCGCAACAGTGTACCGACTCCGGATCACTACTATCCGCTGTTGTATGTGTTAGGGGCTGCAGACGCGCAAAAAGATGAACTGAAGTTTGAGTTTGAAGGTTATGACATGGGTTCGATTTCCATGCGCTGTTTGAGTCTGGGAAGGAAGGTCTGAGTTATGTATAAATACATCCCGGCAAAAGAAGAATCATCTGCGAAGACACCGGTTCTGGTGCTGATGCACGGAGTGGGATCCAATGAGCAGGACCTTGCGGAGTTCGGAGCTTCGTTGGATCCACGCCTGGATGTTTACAGCTTGCGTGGTCCTTTGGCGATGGGCCCTCACAGTTATGGTTGGTTTCATGTGAACTTCACGGAGCAGGGACCTGTGCATAATAGGGAACAGGCCGAGGTGGCGCGGCAGCACGTCGTCGAATTTCTTCGTGACCTTTGTCAAAAACCGAATGTCGATACGGAGAGAATTTTCCTGGCGGGTTTCAGTCAGGGCGCTATCATGAGTTTTTCCGTTGCTTTGACAGAGGCAAGTCTGGTGAGGGCCGTGTTTGGTATGGGTGGGCGTACGTTGCAGGAGATGGCTGCGCTGTCTCGGAAGTCCAACTACTCAACGACACCGGATATTTTTATTCTTCATGGAATCGAAGATAACAGGCTTCCTTTCTTTCATGCTCAAGAGTCTGAAAGAGTTTTTTCGAATGCAGGCTTTCCTGTGCAATTACTGACTTATTCGGCGCAGCACGAAGTCAGTGAAGAGATGCGCGCGGATATCAGTCGTCTTCTGAAGCAACGACTTTGAGTTTATCCATTAGAAAGTCTGAAAGGTAATCCGAACTAAAAAGGAGTTGAATATTGTCAGCTCTAAATTCATGCTAGTCGGAATGTTTTTAAAATCGCTGCTGTTTATTGTGGGTCTTGTTATTTCTTTTCCGGCGATGGCCGAAAAAGTTGTCTTTGCTTCTTACGAAGATATTCCGCCCAAAATCTATCGGGACAAAGTGGAGCTGAAGGGCACTTACGTCGAGATCATTCGGGAGGCGTGCAAAAGAATGAAGGTTCAGCCTGAATTCGTGACGTTCCCCTGGGCGCGTGCTGTGGTGATGGCTCGCACGGGGAAGGTGGATGCGCTCTTTCCCCCGTTTGTGACCGAGGAACGAAAAGAATTTCTCTATTTTTACGAACCGGTCAGTGAAACCCGTAATATGGTTTTTGCGCTGAAGAAGAGAAAGTTTAAAATTCGCAGCCTCGAGGACCTCAAAGGTCTGACGGTGGGAGTGAATGATCAATACTCTTATGGGCCAAAGTTCGATGCCTATAAAAAGAATTTGCGATTGGATCTTAGTGGCACTCAGGAAATGCTGATTCAGAAACTGGGGCGCTCTGAGGGGGTCAAACGTGTGGATGTGGTGGTGGCATCAGAGGAAGCGTTCCGCTTCATGAGCAAAAAACTGGGATACAGGGATATCTTTGAATCTGTTTATCTGGTTTCTGAAAACCCGTCCTACGTGGCCTTTTCCAAGGCCCGAGGGCCTGGTAGCAAAGAGCTGGCAGAGCGCTTCGGAAAAACCCTGCAGCAGATGAAAAATGAAGGCGTGATCCAAAAGATTTTTGATGATTACATGAAATAGAGATTTTGCGTCTCAACTTGAGAGACGAAAATTCAGCGAACAGTTAATTATGAGCATTCCTTAGGTCGAAGTTAATCTCCGCCGATCAATAAAACATGAGAACGTTTCTTCGTATTATGCTTTACCTAAGTTTGGTTGCTGGCCTGGGAGCATGTTCTCTGGATGCCTCTTTCGAGGATCTTAGTCAGCTTCCGCCGACACTTTCAAAGGAAGAAAGCTTTTATGCGGACTATCCTCCCGCTGAGATCTCTTTTTTAAAGTCATCTGATGTGCAGGTGAAAACTGGACAGACCAGCAAGCAGGAAATAGTCGTGACCATGGCGGAAGCCAGTCCGACGAATATCTATGTTCGATACACCTTGATTCCGGAACTTAGCACGGCTCAACAATCGGTGAACCATAATCTTCAAGATGGAGTGGTGATGATTCCCGCGGGACAAACCGAGGGAAAAATAACCTATGATTATTTTGGATCGTCTTCGGGTTCGAAAACTTTGCAGGTTGCTTTAAAAGAGGTCATTGGCTATCCGTCCTACTTTAAGCAGCAGGTGATGCGTCGGTTTGTTCTTGATCCTGCCGAGGATAAAACATTTATAAAAGTCAGCAGGGGCAGTGATTTTTCCTGCGGTATTTCTACGGGCGGAGTCCTGAAATGCTGGGGGCAGAATTCAGCCTTGCAGTTGGGAGCACCGGGGCCTGGACAGATTAGTCCCGTGGTTGTGGACGGTGGTGTTCTTTACAAAGACGTCGAGTTGGGGATGACGTCTGGTTGTGCGATCACGACGGCCGGGATAGTCAAATGCTGGGGCGGCGGGGCTGCCATGGCCGAAGTGGATGCGGCAGTGACGTACAAAAAGGTGGCCCGAGGAACCAACCATGCCTGTGGGATCACAGATGGTGGTGTTCTGAAGTGCTGGGGTAAGAATGATTATGCGCAAATGGGAACGGGGAGCACCAGTCCTTCGAGTACCACATTTGATCCAACGGAACTGGACCCTGGAGTTTTTTATAAAGATGTCACTGCCGGTGCCTATCACAGCTGCGGAATTACCACTGACAATGAATTGAAATGCTGGGGGACCAACAGTTCTTTGCAGGCGTTGGGAACGGGCGGTTCGCCGGTGGCAATCACGACAGTGGATGCCGGGGTTGAATACCGTCAGGTTTCCGCAGGGACCAGTCACACCTGCGCCATCACAATGGACGATAAGCTCAAGTGTTGGGGTAACAATGCTTCAGGTCAGGTGGGTGACGGAGTTGGCACGGGGAACAACCCTGTGACAGCGATTGATTCAGCGGTGACCTATTCATCAGTAAGCACGGGTGGAGGGCATACTTGTGCCATTACCAAGAACGACAAGCATCTTAAATGCTGGGGTGGTGGTGATTACGGGGAGTTGGGTTTAAACTCAACGGGTAAAGCCCTCGTGCCGACGCAGGTGTCTGATGCAAGCTATTTGACAGTTGCCACTGGAATTGTCGGAACCTGCGGAATTCAAACTTCGGGTGTGATGTTCTGTTGGGGCGAAAATGGAAGTGGGCAGAATGGTGACGGCATGGCCTCTGTCCGACCTGTCCCTATTGTCGTCGACAATGGGGAACAATATCAGTTGATGGATGCCGGGATCCTTTATCATGTCTGCGGTATTACAACGGCGGGTGTGCTGAAGTGCTGGGGGAACAACGGCAATGGCCAGGTGGGTGATAAATCAACGATCACTAAGCCGTTCCCAGTGGAAGTGGACCGTGGAGTCAAATACAAAGCCGTTTCGCCCGGGAACTATCATACATGTGGGATTACGGTCGATGGAGTTTTAAAATGCTGGGGCGCAAATGGGATCAATCACCGTCTGGGCGATGGTATTACCACTCAGCGCGCGGTTCCCAAAGTTGTGGACAGTTCAGAGAAGTTCCTCAAGGTTTCAGCCGGAGGCGACCACTCTTGTGCATTGACGGATCAGAATAAGATCATGTGTTGGGGACTTAATGATGTCGGCCAACTGGGGAATGGCACCACGGACACCGCCAGCAAACCTCAATTTGTGGATTCAGTAGAAAGCTTTAAAGACATTGCCGTCGCCGGAAACAAGGCCACTTGTGCCTTGACCGGAGCGGGAGCTTTGATGTGCTGGGGTGGTGCCGGGCATTTTGTGCCAGAGAATGTTGACGCGGGAACGGTTTACGAATCACTCAGCCGCAGCGGGAATAACTTCTGCGCCAAAACCCAGGCCGGGGTTTTCAACTGCTGGTCGTCAGGAACCTATCCGACCAGCTTTACAGCTCAGCCTGCGGATCCTGGATTTGTGCATCAGGCCTTGGACGTGGGGTTTGCTCACAAATGTGTACTGACCAGTACGCAGGATATTCGTTGTTGGGGCAGCGGTTCTGACGGGCAGTTGGGGAATGGTCTGCAGGTTGTACAAGCTTCAGCAGTACCGATTTCTTCTTTGGATAAATACAAGGCTGTGGCAGTCGGGCGATATCATAGTTGCGGCATCACGTTGGCGGGAGCTTTGCACTGTTGGGGCTCTGATCGTCTGAATCAGCTCGGAGCAGGGCGTTTGGTGAATGTTCCTTCGCCAGTGAAGCCTTAGTCTGTAAAGTCCTGAAGGGTGGACTTGTTTTGTCTTATGTGCTATAGTGAGCAGATGTCGATTTATTCCTTTTATTCAGTCTCAGAGTAGTTTGTTGGAAGGACCTTAAGTCTTAGAGGTCTTTCCCTTCGTCGTCCTATCTTCAACAGAATAGACAATAGAATAGGTTTGAAAGCAGATGGCCACAGCCGTAAGGCTTTGTCCGTTGGATTTCTTAGAAAGAAAACAGAAGAATGAAGAAGGTAATACAGGTAGAGGAATCAAGCCCGGTTGAAAATTGGGAGCGCTGGTGGCATGCACTGTCTATCTCAGACACGATCTTGTCGCGGTCTGCAGAAGCCCCTTCGGCGGAGGAGATTTGCAATTATCTGGAAAGTATCGAAGTGGTCTTTGAAGATGCCTGCGATCCGGCCGAGGATTTCAAAGCCTATGCGATCCGGGCACTTTGTCAGGCCGTGCGACGGACTTTGGAAAATGGAAAAGAGTCCTTAGTAAAAGGCCCTGGGAGTCTGGAGGAGTGATCGATTTTTTCAATAAAACACGAAACCAAGGGCGTGTATTGAGGTCTTTCTTGAGATTTTAATTTATCGGGCATTGGCAAACTCTTAGCATTGTAATGTAGGAGTTTTTCTATGAAGACCGTTGTCGTTCTGTTGTCTTTTTTGATTTCCACTCAAGTGTGGGCCCGCTCCTGGGAAAGAATTCAGATCCCTGGCGCTTATTGTGGGGACGGCAGTCAGTACTCGGTCTTTCTGGACCAGCGTCGTAAGGATAAAATCTTAATTGAGTTCATGGGCGGAGGAGCCTGCTGGTCGGAGTCCACCTGTCACGGTCTGGATCGAAAAACTTGGATCTATAAAATTCCGGCAGTTCCGGCTTTTAGCTATTTAACGGCCGAGTCGGCATCCCATCCCTGGACAGATCATACGGCGCTTTATTTTCCCTATTGCACGGGGGATGTTTTTTCAGGCCGTCATGTGGCGCGCTACACGGAGTACTCTGCGCGCCAAACCTGGCATGTCGGTTACACAAACATCCTTAAATCTTTAAACTATCTCCGTGATCGAAAGATTTTAAACTTTGATAATTTTGATGACGTGACCTTGTGGGGTGCTTCTGCAGGTGCCATTGGCGCTTTGGTTCATTCCCACACGATCTCAGACGCTTTCCCGAGGGCGACACAGAAAACTCTTTTGGCCGACAGTCCGGGACTGCATTTTGGGGATAAGTTCTTTGATAAGTTTTCTTCTCAAATGCGTGCAGATTTCAAACAGGCCTTTGCGGCGGTCGGGTTGATCTATCCAGAGCACAGTGGCTTCGTGGCTCCGTACTTCGGTCCGGTCTTTGCGCAACTGCGGGACTGGAAGGTCGGTCTTCTGCAGGCCACCAAGGATGTTGTCATGGCCGTGGTATTTGGTGAGATCTCTCCGCAAGAACATGAAAGACGTGTGCTTTCAGAAGGTGGCATTGTTGAAGTCGCTAAACCCTATAATCATGTCCAGGTTTGGGCGCCTCGTTGTCTGATGCACACCTTCTTGTTAGCGCCACCGAGCGCCGGAATGGAAAACGAGGAAAACTTGTCAGCCATCCGCTTTGCTGAGCGGATCTATCACGAGAAAAGATAGTCCCTATCGTGCTCCGGCTTTTTCCAGAATCGCCACGATCTCTTTAAAGCCCTTTTTCTTGGCGTGGGCCAGGGCCGTTACCTTATCCCGATCCGGGATGTTCACATTGGCGCCCGCATCGACCAGAATCTGAATGATTTGTTGATGAACAGGGCCGCCGTCACTTAAGACAACGGCCTCCATCAAAGCTGTCCAGCCCAGGTTGTTGACATGATTTATATCAATGGGTGTCTTGACGAGTTCCTTCACAACCTCGACATGACCTTTTTCCGCGGCTGGAATTAAAGCAGTGCCTCCGAAACGATTGTATATTTTGAAGTTAGGTTTGGACTTCAGAATCATCTTCAGTATTTCCAATCGGCCTTCTGCCCCCGCATAAAGCAGCGGACTGTCCTGAATTTGATCTTGAATGTTCACATCAGCACCAGCTTCAATCAGAAGCTTGGCGATTTCGACATCGTTATTGCGGGTGGCAATCAACAACGCCGTTCGGCCTTGAGAATCTTTTTCGTCAATTTTATTTTTTTGTTTCAGAAGGGCGCGGACCATTTCGGCATTGTTCTTCTTTGTGGCTTCCAACAGTTGAGATTCCAGGGGTTTAGTCTGCACGTCTTTGTCCTTGCTGCAAGAAATGGATGCGATCAGTGTCGTTAAGAGAATGATTAAAATCTGCCTTCTCATAGAGCCTCCGGTTTTTCAGGAACGCCGAACTTTTCCATTTCCTTGATCACAGTTTTGGGCAGGACCGTGGCATTCGGTCCGACGGTGGCACGGCGACCTATTTCGACTCCGCCCAGAACTTTTGCTGCAAGTCCTATGGTGGCGCCCGAGCCAATTTTTAAGTGGTCAATGATAAGATAACCTTTCATTCCGTAGTGGGCCATCAAATATGCAGATCCCCCGATAGTGACATAGTCACCCAACCTGATAAGGGCCGGATCCGAGATGTTGGAGGAATTGATCATACAGGCTTTGCCAATCTTCATGCCCATGGCGCGGAAGAAGAAGATATTCAACGGTGTCGGTGTGATAAAGTCCAAGACTGTGTAGCGCACCAGATAGGTCAAGGCATTGTGATAAAACCAGGGGATGGATTCCAAAGAAAACCAGGGACCACGATAAGGTTTGATAAATGGCAAGGCGGGCGCATTCAAAACGGGCACGACAACAATCAGAACAAAAATGAAGGCAACGAAACCTCCTGCCAAGGAGAGCCCCAGACACAGCGCCTGCAGCAGATCCGGCAGAGCGGTGCAGTTCGCAGACACCCAGCGGAAGAGATAAATCCCCGGAGCCAGCGAAACCCCCAGACAAATTACATAGGCCAGAAGAACTGGAATGATGGCAACCAGGTATGCTATCTGACGAAACTTGCGAAGAAAGCTTTCAAGCATCCCGGAGGCTCCGGTTTTTACAGATCGCTCGGCATTGATATCCTGAATGTCCTGATGATGTGTCATTCTTTCATAGTGAAATCTTGGAGCAACCTGGTCACGTCTTTTTTTTGGTTCAAGAAGATCATTTCAACACGAATGTAGACGCTGCTGATGTTCGCTGAATTTTAAGAGACAACAGAGGGCTGATTTTACTGTTAATTTTCTGCAAATTTTAAAAGGAGAGCTTTCGTTACCTCTTCCGTTCGGGTAAACAGCGTCCACTTCATTTTTAGCAGGAAGAAGATTATGAAATACTTTGTTCTTACTTTTTTCGCGGTTTTTATCTGGGCGCAGGACAGTTTGGCCATCTTTCTGGCGACAGATCCCGGTCAGCTTCGGTCGGGCGTCCCCACGGATGTGTTTGTTGCGGGAGATGGAGATGATCATGGAAATTTGTTTTTAAAATCGGCTATTCTGGCGGCGAAGGTATCACGCGATCGCTTTCCTCAGCGTCAAAGAATTATCATCAGTGCAGTCAATGACTTGTATTCCGATCAGCAACTTTTGGCTAATGCGGGTTTTAAGCTCCACATCGCAGATTCCTCCAGGCTGGATAAATCCCAGATCCTAAGCGCATTGAAGTTTCCCCGTTCATTGCTGACATCGCTTCAGTTCTTTGTTCACTCAAACCCTCATACGGGGATTGTGTTGCATAAGAGAACCAAGCGGTTGGCTCACACGGATGCAGAGTTTTTTCAGATGGGAAGTTTTTTGGCGCGCAATGCGGTTGTGATTTTCCATTCCTGCAACTCGGGGTGGTTCCTGGCTCCGGCGGCAGCGAAGCTGTGGGGGCGCCCGGCCTTTGGCACCTTCACGGCGGATGACTTTCAAGAGCCGATGTCTGATGGTCAATGGTACTATCATGATGCCGGCAGATATCCGGAACATCTTTCCCGAGTTGGTAACACGACTCGCATTCTTCGTCAGAGCATGCGCTGCGGATCCCACGATTGTCTGCGTTTAAAGCCTGTGAACAATAACTATTCAGGGATGATGGGCCGATTTGATAAGGGCCTGGGTTTCTATAAAGGTTTTGCCAAGAGCGAGGCGGACTTGCCTCAGGCGATGATTCATTATGCGCTGCTGATGCCTTCGGTGACACCGCTGTCGATGCGGTCTTCGCGCGCAGAGTTCATGGCTGTCGTCAAAGACTGGATGTGTCCTTCGGATAAAAGCGGTTCGCTATTCGCAGCTTGTAGCAAAGCGATCGATAGCAAATCTTTTGAATCGAACCCGAAGTTGAACTTCTACGCCGGGACCCCGGTATCTTGCTCAGCTTCGCAATGTTATACCATCGTGAAATGCAGTTCCTTCAAGTCCGCTCTGGGAATCAAATCCTGTAAGACTGTGGATGTTCAGGACAAGCCCTCGACAGTCTTTAGTGATCAAATGAAGCAGATCATGAAAGGTGTTCAGATGTTTGAAAAAGGGCAGATCTCTTTATAGAGGTCCGCCTTTAAGTCGGTTCGGTGCATAAAAGCGCCCACTTTTTAGGTGCCTTAAAATTGAATAGATTTGAAATCAGCCTTCGAGTTGTTCGGTAAATGAGCCTAGGAACCAAATAAATTCTTGAAATCGGGGACTTCTGCCCCTATAAGAAAGATTCACTCAGCGTGATACCGTGGTTCCGTAGCTCAGCTGGATAGAGCATCTCCCTTCTAAGGAGAGGGTCGTACGTTCGAGTCGTACCGGAATCACCACTTTCTTTAATTAATCAATAAAATTAATAGTTTATCGTCTTATCGGGGCTTTGGGGTCGAATTGTCGCGAACTATGCAATGTGTCGTTTTTGCAGGCTCGCACACAGGGCGACGCCTCCCAGGATTACATACCACAGTGTCAGAATCCATAGAAGCAACAGGGGCAGGGCCGCGAAAGAGCCGTAAAGTTTATTATAGGCAAAGAATTTCTTGGCCAATAGAACGTAGCCTTTGTGAACCAGGAAAAGGCTGATCGAAGCCAGTACCGAACTAATGACAGCGGCTCGCGTTCGCACTTGCACGTCAGGAACCATCTTATAGACCAAAAACAAGGTGCCGACCAGAACCAGCGAGTTTGAAACCGAGGCCGGGATCACGCGGTGAACGAATTCAAACTGTTCCAGTGAAGTAAAGCCCACATAGATCGCCAGAAAAACCGGGATCGCCAGCACTAGAGCCCAGTGATAGATCAGGCGCTTGTAAAACGGTCTGGTGTTGCGCTGATTCCAGACGCGGTGAATGCCGACTTCCATGTCGTGCATCAGACGGATCGACGTGATGAACAGGAAAACCGCACCGGCGGTCCCCAGTTTACCGGCGTTGACGTTCTTTAGGACGATCTTCATCATTTTGGTAAAGCCACTGCCTGCGGCTTCCTTCATATTTGAAAGAAGCAGGGCTTCGACTTTGGGATAAAGAGCCTCCAGGCCCCCAATGGATTGAAAAGTTGCCAGAACAACGGCGATAAAAGGAACCAGAGCCAGAGCAGTGGAAAAAGACAAGGATGCGGCGACCAGTTGCAATTCACCATCGCGCATTTGTTGAAGGGTGTCTTTAAGTACGCTCCACAGTCTTTTTAGCAAAATGCAATCCAGTTCCGCGAGCCCCGCCCGCTGCACATTCGGCGCGTGAGTGCGCTACAGCCAGAATCTTTTTTGAACGGCGAAATCGTTCCCGCTGCGTTCAATCAGAGCCGCATCACAGTAAGGATCGTGCTCAAAGAAAAGATACCATGAATGATCTGCTGCTTCACTAAGATACTTGGTTTTTTCCTCGATCAGCGTCAGCGGATGCAGGTCGTAACCCATCACCCAAGGCAGTTTCACGTGCGTGCTGGTGGGAACCATGTCCCCGCAATACAACAACGTGGTGCTGCCGTCGGTGACTTTGATAACCTGCTGACCTTGGGTGTGCCCGTTGCTGATGATGGCAGAAATGCCGGGCAGGAAGTTTTCCTGAGCGCCATTCATGATATTCACAACGCCCGCATCAATCAGTGGCTGGAAGTTCGCAGGATAGTAGCTGGCTTTTTCGCGCAAGTTGGGGTTGGAGGCGGTTTCAAGGTTCGCTTTTTGGATCCAGTACTTTGCGTTCGGGAATGTCGGAACCAGCTTGCCATCTTTTTCTGTGGTGCCACCGCCGGCGTGGTCGAAATGCAGATGAGTCAAAATCACATGATGGATATCTTCAGGTTTTACGTGATGATGCTTCAGGGAGTTGAGCAGGGACGGGCCGTCGCTGTGAATGTTGAACAGTTCAGCAAACTTGCCACCCAGCTTTTCACCGTATTTGGCAATGAAGTCGCCACCGTTGCCGGTGTCGATCAGAATATTGCAACCCGGGGACTTTAACAGCAGACCACGGGCCTCCATCGAGATTCGATTTTTTTCATCAGGTGGATTGCTGCGCTCCCACAGAACTTTCGGGACGGTGCCAAACATCGCGCCGCCATCCAGTCCAAACAGTCCTGTTGGGATGGGGCAGACCTCATAAGGTCCGATCTTTAAGTGTTTGTTTTCGATTTGCAGTTCATTATTCATGAGGTTTTTCCTCCGTAGCAGCCGGGAAGGCATCCGGGTTGATGGTCATAACCCAGCTCTTATAAGCAGCATACACCTCTTGAATCGGACCCGGTGGATGAACTGGACCGACGTGCAGGGTTAGTTTTCCAGGGCGAGGCATGCTTTGACCCTTGGGCCAAAGTTCCATCACGCCATCCAAATAGGTGAACAACAAAGGTGTCTGAGTGCGCTCTGAAAAGATCGAAACGCCCCGTTTGAATTCCTGAATTTTCCCGTCTTTGGAGCGGGTGCCTTCTGGGAAAATGATCAGCCACATGCGTGGAAGCTCGGTCAGAAGCTTCAAAATCAGATTGATGGCTTCGCCCTTACGGTCCTTGCGGTCAATCGGAATGGCACCCAGGCAGTGTTGAGAGAAAAACATAAACAGCGGATTGCTGAAGAAGTAATCCTTCGCGGCAGCGATGTAAAGATTCAGCCAGTAACGGCGTGGGATGGAGGCGGCAATGGACACCGCATCCAGGTGACTGGCGTGGTTGCTGATGATGATCAGCTTCGGCTGTGTTTTATAGATTTCGGAAAAGGGGGTGCCTTTGACTTCCAGTCGGATGTAAAACTTGTACAGAATATTTTTAAGGATCAGCGACCACAAAAAACGCATGCACACACTGAAAAGATCAATGTGGCGGGTGAAAAGCGGCAAGTGCTTCAGGTAAGTGGGAAGCTTGGTCCACTGTTCGTTTTCGTAGTTCCAATCCTTCATAAAATGACCGTCATGACGTAATAGTAAATAGGAGCAACAAAGATCAAGCGGTCCATACGGTGCAGGAAGTCCCCGCGGCCGATGATGAACGGGCCCACGGTTTTCATGCCGGCATCACGGCGAACCACCGTCATCACCAGATCCCCGATAAAGCCGCCCATGGAGGCCACAAGACCGGAAGCCAGCCAGTACTTGTCAGACCCATCCGGCAAAAGGAAGCGCATGGAACCTGCCAGGAACAAAGTCAAAAGCATGGACACCACGGTACTGCCCACGGTACGGCGGGGATTGATACCCGGGAACAGCTTCCAGCCACCAATGTAACGGCTGACCGCCAAGTTGGTGTTATCGCAGAACTCTGTCAGGATGATCAGGTACATCACCTGGAAGACCCCGTTCGGGAACTTCATGATCAGTCCCAGGTGCATAAACGACCAGCCAAGGAAGATAAAGGCCAGCAAGGTCAACGAGATGTATTGAATCATACGTTTGTACGAGTTGCGCACCAAAGGCACCAGGCAGGTCACACCCAGAACCATCATTGGCATGGCATTGTAAATATCCAAGCGGTCATACCAGGCACAGACCCCCAGGCCGATAATCCCCGCATAACAAATCAAAACAAAGTAACTGCGATGGAACATCCCCATGATTTGGAAGAAGATCTTTGCGCCTAAGATAGCCAGTGCGGTCAGAGCCACCAGCGGCCAGGGCTCGGGCATCCCCATCGCCAGGAACATCAGCGGGGCTGCGATCAGCCAGGATTTGATGCTGGCCCAGGATTGAACGAAGTAATAATTCTTTTTACGGAACCAGAAAATGATAAAGGCCGAGGCAAAGATGATGGACAGGACAATCAGTACGGTCTGACGATAGATGTGGCTTTCCCAGGCCGTCGGCATGGCGATGCGGATGGGAAGATCAAGATCAAAAAAATCCATTAAGAAGGTTCCTCTTCAATTTTGTAGTCTTTGATTTTTTTGTATAGATTTGAGCGAGAGACTTTCAAAACTCGCGCGGCGTCTTCGATGTCGCTGGTTTGCTTGATGCAAGTGCGAATCACATGCGCTTCAAATTCTTCAACCAGGGTGTTGAGGCCCTTATTGAAATCAATCACAGTATAAGATGGTGCTCCCACCGGAGTAGCCGCAGGCTTCAGCCATGCCGTGACATCTTCGGCACGAATGAAGGGCAGGGGGGACGTCAGACTCAGTTGTTCGCACACGCGTTTAAGTTCGCGCACGTTTCCGGGCCAGTTATATTTTTTTAGGGCCTCAATGCCGTCGTCAGTGAAGGACTTGTTACGGCGCGGGCGTTCTGCATCCAGGAAGTGTTTTGCAAGCTCAGTGATGTCTTCCAGGCGTTCACGCAATGGTGGCAGTTCGATACGCTGAGAGGCCAGGCGGTACAAAAGGTCTTCGCGGAATTCTCCGGCAGCGACCATTTTTTCAAGGGACTTGTTGCTGGCAACAATCACGCGGGTTTTAACTTGCGTGCTTTCTTTGGCTCCGACTCGACGAACTTCACCGGTTTCCAGAAAGCGCAGAAGTTTTGCCTGCTGGGTCAGTGGCAGGGCTTCGATTTCATCCAAAAACAAATCTCCACCGTGGGCGGCTTCGGTCAGGCCGATCTTGTTTTGATCCGCTCCCGTGAAGGCCCCCTTCATATGGCCAAACATTTCAGATTCAAATAAATTTTCCGGAATGCTGGCGACGTTAACTGCGATGAAAGGGCGATCGCCCTCTTGTTCGTGCAGAAGTCTAGAAACAACTTCCTTTCCACACCCGGTTTCACCTTCGATCAGAACCGGACTGGTTTCGCCACGAAGATCTGCAATGCGCTTTTTTATTTTCAATGAGGCCGCAGATGTTCCTACCCAGCGTGTGCTTTTGCGGTTGGCTGCCGGGTCCACACTGCGCAAGTCCCAGAGGGCTTCGATTTTTTCCAGTACCAGAAGAATTTCTTCCGGCATCAGGGGCTTGGCCAGAAAGCGCTGGGCGCCGGCTTTAAGACAGCTTTCCATCAGCGGTCGGCTGAGGTCACCTGACATAGCCACAACTTCCAGTTGGTTGTTGTGCTTTACCAGTTTTTCAATCACCGACGGTCCCACGGCTTTGGTAGAGCCTGGTTCCAGATGCATATCCACAAAGGCAGCATGATAGAAACGTTCGTATTGAATGGCCTCTAAAGTCTGGGCCGAAAACACCTTCCAGTGATTCGGAAGGGCCAGCTTCAGGGACTGATGAATCAATGGATCGTCATCCACGATAAGTAGAGAAAATACTCGATTTGATGTCATAGACTCCAGCATACCCGAGACGTCTAATTTGGCCATCATTAGCACGCCTCGTCACTGCGAATAGTGACGAAGATCGTGAATGGGAGTAGCATCATTGGTACGGAGGCCCGATGAGCGCTCAAAGAATTTTGTTGGTTGAAAATATTCATGCGGTGGCGAAACAAAGACTTGAAGAGGAAGGTTACAAGGTCGACCTGATCACGCATTCGCCTTCTGAGGAAGAGCTGATGCAGTTGCTTCCCAACTACGAAGTTGTGGGCATCCGATCCAAGACAGAGTTGACGGCCAAAGTCCTTGAGGCGAACAAACATCTGGTGACGATTGGTTGTTTCTGTATTGGCACAAACCAGGTGGATCTTCTGACCGCGCGTGAAAAGGGTGTGCCGGTTTTCAATGCTCCTCATTCAAACACACGATCTGTGGCGGAACTGGTGATTGCCGAAATGATATCTTTGTCCCGTCAACTGGGCGATCGCAATACTCAGGCTCACATGGGTGAATGGGTGAAGTCGGCTGTGGGGTCTCACGAAGTGCGGGGTAAAACCCTGGGCATCGTGGGTTACGGGCATATTGGAAGTCAGGTCAGCATTTTGGCCGAAGCCATGGGGCTAAAGGTTTTGTTCTATGATGTTTTAAAAAAGCTTCCTCTGGGAAATGCCACCATGATGTCCTCAATGGATGAGCTTTTGCGCTCTTCTGATTTCGTAACCCTGCATGTTCCGGAGACTCCGGAAACCAAGGACATGATCGGCGCACGCGAGTTGTCGCTGATGAAAAAGGGGAGCTTCCTGATTAATGCCAGCCGCGGAACGGTGGTGGTGATCGACGATCTAGTGAAGGCTCTTAAAGACAAACATCTTGCGGGCTGCGCGATTGATGTGTTCCCGGAAGAACCTTCTTCTAACAAGGAAAAATTCAAGTCGCCATTACAGGGAATGCCCAACGTGATACTGACTCCGCATATTGCGGGAAGTACGGAAGAGGCACAGTACGCCATCGGTTTGGAAGTGGCGGAAAGCTTCCGTCGTTATTTGAAAGTCGGGTCTTCTCCGGGGGCTGTGAATTTTCCGAATGTGGATTTGCCAGTAAAGCAGGGGACTTCGCGTATTTTGAATGTGCATAAGAATGAGCCAGGGGTCCTGGGGGAAATCAACGGATTGATCTCTAAGGCGGGGGCCAACATCGAAGGACAGTACCTGTCGACAGATGAAAAGATCGGATATCTTGTGATGGACGTGCATTCATCCCATGCACACACACTGGCGGCGGAGATCGAAAAGTTGTCTCGATCCATCCGCACGCGGGTGGTTTACTAGTTCTGAGAAGTCAGTGCCTTGATTTCCGCGCCACTGAGCTCTTGGTCAAAGATCAGGAGCTCTTTGAGAGAACCCTTGATCGGCAGGGTTGTTCCCGCTGAACCACCTGAGAATAGATAGGCCTCTGTATTTGTAGAGGGTACATATCCTGTCAAGGACCCAGAAACCTTTGCCGGAGTCGTTGTCGATGAGGTGATCAGATCTCTTTTGGGTGCACCGACTGTGTTCAGAATCAGGGCTTGTCCCGAGACACTTGTGTTTAAGGCAGAGCCCGTCGTGGTTTCCAAAGTGGAAGAGGTCGACGCCGATTTCACGGACCATACGCCTCCGGCCGTGCGACCGATTTCAAATCCTTCCAAGTTCGACGGATCTTTTTTGCCAAATGAAAGCAGAGCTGCCGCAGTGCTTTGTGCGGTGAAGGTGAAGTGAGTGTAAGCGGTCATGGCGGTGAGTGCCGGGAAATCGGGAAGGATCATGGCATCATCAATTCCATCTGCAGTAATACGCAAAATGCCCCCGGACAAGCTGACCGTTGGCTGGCGGTTTGGGTCGGGCTGATAGGCGTGTTTGCCTTCTGCACCCTGGTCGTACCAGGTGACCAAGCGCCCGGTCGTACCAGCAAAGGTTGTCAGGTAAGAATCCACCATTCCATTGGTATCAAAATAAATGTCAGTGGTGCTGTTGTCAGAAGTACGGCGTACTGTCAGTGCCGGGCCGGAATAGCTGCCATGTTTGCGCCACGAATAAATCCGTCGTGGCGTCGGCAAGGCCTGGAGACTGATGTTCACGGTGCGGATGGCCTGACCGTCGGTGGCGTTCAGTGAAATGCCAGTTTGTCCATAAACTCCGGGAGTGGAGGCGATTGCGATGGAGCAATTCAGCCCCGAACCGCCCAGTGTCAGACTGCTGTTGGGAATGACTCCGGTGTTGGAACTGGTGGCAGAGTTGCCACTGCAATCAATGGTGTCTTCGGGGTCCGGATCGGCAATAGTGAATTTTCTGGTGTATGTATCACCGAAAGTCACGGCGTTCACCGCCGTATTCACAGCCAGTGCCGGACCTTGCATGGTGATGTTGGGCTGATTGCTGGTGGGTGTTGTGCTGACGTTGGCCGCGGCGGTGCTGCTATAGGCGTTCACCGCTTCGACACGGAAGTAGTACAGCGTTCCGTTGGTCAGTCCTTCCACCACAAAGGGGGACGTTGCAGTTGTGGAGGCGACGGTCGTGGGTGTTGTCGTGGTCCCGTATTTCACGGTGAAAGAAGAGGCGCCACTGCCGCCTGACCAGGTCAGTGTGGCCTTTTTGTTTCCGGCGGAAGCGGCGACAGAGGTCGGCGCACTAGGGGCGCCGAGTGTGCAGGCGATATTACTTGTTTTCGGTCCGGTGCCAACAGCATTGATGGCTTCGATGGTGTAGTTGTAAGTGGAGCTGGAAAGACCCTCTTCCGAACAGGTGCGTGCAGAGATATTCTCGCAGATCACAACGTTGGTGGTGGGGTTGACCACGCGACGAACAGTGTACGTTATAGGCGGAGCCCCGCTGGCCGGAGGCATCCAGTTCAGTGTGCACTTGCCGATTTCGTTCACCACCACTGTTGGACTCAAAGGGACTGAGGGGGGGACGTCCGGGGTCGCGCTCAATGAGTTGGAAGCTGTTTTGCTTCCCACCGCATTCGTGGCAATCACAGAGAAGTAATAAGGCACGGTGTTCGTCAAAGCTCCGACGACATGAGGTGAATTGGCACTCGTGGAGGCCGTGGAGGTGAAGTTGCCCGGACTGGTGCCATATTTAACCGTGTAAGCCGTGGCCAAAGAGCTGTTTTCCCAGGTGAGTGTGACCTGACCGTTGCCAGGGGTTGCCGTCAGCAGTTGGAAATCGCCGGGTGTTCCGACGGCGCAGGACACACTGCTGCTCAAAGGACTTGTGCCTGAAGTGTTGGTGGCTTCAACGGTGTAAGTGTGGATTGCATTTGAAATACCGGTGTCCAGACAAGTCAAAGTCGGAACGTTAGAGCAGGCCACAACGCTTGGATTGCCCCCAGTGGTTCTGCGAACGGTGTACAAGAAAGGAGCGGTGCCTGTGGCCGGAGCTTGCCATGTCAGGTTGCACTCTCCGGTGCCGGGCGTGGCCACAAGATTTTGTGGGGCGCTGGGTGGCGGACTGGGGGTGGCGCTTAAAGAGTTTGTTGCCAACGTCGAGCCGACGGAGTTTTTGGCAGTCACAGAGAAGTAGTAGGTGGTGTTGTTGCTCAGAGAGGAAATCAGTTTGTTGGTGGTCAGGGCCGTGCCTGCAGAAGTGGTGAAGTTTCCGGGGCTGGTGCCGTAAGCAACCGTGTAACTGGAGGCCTCCGGGCTGGCTTCCCAGCTTAGCAGAACCTGACCGTCACCGGCGACGGCCGTAAGCAGGTTAAAGTCTCCGGGGGCTCCCATGAACGGAAAACTTTTTTCGGAAGAGGAATCCACGCTGCCCAGAGAGTTTGTAGCACTGACTCGGAAGTAGTAGGTGGTCTTGGGCGTCAAGCCTTCGATGATAGCAGGGGACTTGGAAACCGTGAGGCTGTTGGTGTAGGTGTTCGACGTGGTCCCGTATTTCACTTCATAGGAATTAGCGCCCTTGGAAGTTGTCCAAGAGACCAAAAGCTTTTGATCCACACGCTGAAGAGAGGCCAGATCGAATTCCCCGGGCGCTTCTGTCGAAGGCTGCTCCAGCGGGTTTTGATCGCCTAAAGGTTTAGTACAGGAAACACACAATAAAAATAGAAATAGAATGAATATACGCACTGTACTTTCCAGTCTAACAGAAGACTGGAAAGCGGCAATGGTCGCAGGTCTTAGGTGAGGTCTAGATCACTTTACCCGGGTTGATGATATTGTCAGGATCAAAGACTTTCTTAATCCCGCGCATAAGCTCAATTTCAGCTTCAGAGCGCGTATAATTCAGGAAGGATCTTTTGGTCAGACCCACGCCGTGTTCGGCGGAGATCGAGCCCTTGTACTTTTGAACCGCCTCGAAGACCAGAACATCGACTTTGCGGCACTCTTTCACGAACTCTTCTTTGCTCATGCCTTCAGGACGCAGGATATTGATGTGCAGATTGCCGTCGCCAATGTGGCCGAACCAGACCACTTCCCAGGTCGGGTACGCCGCGGACAGGACCTGGTCCAGGTCTTCCATGAATGGCGGCACTTTAGAGATCGCCACGGCAATGTCGTTTTTGTAAGGGGAGTACTTGGCCAGACATTCGGAAATGTCTTCGCGATATCTCCAGAAAGTTTTGGCTTGAACGTCGGATTGGGAAATCACGCCATCCAATACCCAGCCCTCTTCCAAAGACTTTTCAAACACGCTCAGCGCCTGTTCTTCATCGGCTTCATTGCGAGTTTCAACTTCGGCCAGAACATAGAACGGACATTCGGTCGCCAGCGGAGCGCTAAGCCCTGTGCCTTCCAAAACTTTGCGAAGGGCTTTGTCTGAAAACATCTCAAACGCCACCAGGGACGTTTTGGTTTTGAATTCCGCAAAGATCTTCATCACGGCATCCAAACCACTGACACCCATCACTAGAACTTTCATGGGCGGAGGCGCCGCAGCCAGCTTGATGGTGGCTTCAGTGATGAAGCCCAAGGTTCCTTCCGAGCCAATGAACAGATGGCGCAGATCATAGCCGGTCGCATTTTTCACAAGAGCATTGTTCAGATCCAGCACATCACCTGTGCCTGTGACCACTTTCAGGCCCACCACCCAGTCGCGAGTCAGGCCGTAGCGAACGACCTTGATGCCGCCGGCGTTAGTGGCGATATTACCACCCATTTGTGAAGATCCACGGGCTGCAAAGTCCACGGGATAGAAAAGATTTTTAGAGAGTGCGAACTCCTGCAAAGCTTCTGTGACAACACCCGGATCAATCACCACGGTCTGATCGACGGGATTGAATTCCTTGATTTTGTTCATTTGATCAAAGGACACAACGACTTCACCTTGCGTGGCCACTGCCGCGCCAGAAAGTCCGGTGCGACCTCCGGATGGGATCAGGGCCATTTTGTTTTTACGGGCCCAGTGAACCAGTTTAACGACGTCTTCGGTGGAGTGTGGAAAAACGATGGCAGAAGATTTGATATCAAAATAGGTTGTCCAGTCCTTGCCCCAGTACTTCAGACTCTCTTCGTCGGTTTTGATTTGGTCTTTCTTCAAGAGGCTTTCAAGTTCGAGGAGAGCGCTGGTGGACATGATGACAACATCCTATTCTTCGTTGATCGGTCGGTGGTAATCTTTCAGAGTTCTGATTCTAAAGAAAGCATAGACGGGACACAAGCCCCAAGCTGCGGTGATGAGGCCATAGACCCCGATATACGCCCAGAAAGGACCGCCGGCCACGGCGTAGGCAGTTAAACCCACGCCGAATAAAAACCTTAGAATGCGGTCCCACAGGGCGACGTTGCATCTCATATTACTTCAAAAGTTCCTGAAGTTCGCCGGACTGGTACATTTCCATCATGATGTCGCTGCCACCAACCAGTTGAGAGTTGATGTAAAGCTGTGGAATTGTCGGCCAGTTGCCGTATTCTTTGATGCCCTGACGGATTTCATCGTCATCCAACACGTTCACATCGTGGAACTGCACACCCATGTCCTGAAGGATCGCGCAAGCACGAGCGGAAAAGCCGCACATAGGGAACTGCTGAGTTCCTTTCATGAACAATACGATTTTATTACCTTTAACAATCTGATCAATTCTTTCGTGAGTTGTAGCCATTTTTACGGGTCCTTTTTATGATTTAATCTTAGTCTTGATTGACAGGGCGTGAACCTCACCGGTCTTCAATTCTGGACCAAAGCAAGCCATCACGTTTTGGTGCTGCTGGATGCGAGTCATCCCCGCAAACACAGTGCTTTCCACAAATACTTCCCAGTGATCCTGAGTGCCCGTCAGATCGAAAACTTCGATGGTGGCACCTGGATAATGCTTCTCTAAACGTTCTTTCATTTGTTCTGCTGTCATAGATGGGGAAACTAGCAGAGCAGGCCCTCTCGGTAAAGGGGGAGGTGCTGATAGATTGAATGATGCAATCCGTCAGTGTAGTATATCCCCATGTTTGGACCGTCCCATCGAATTATTAAGATCTTCTCTCTGGTTTTAGTGGCCGTGCTGTTCTATTTCCTGGCACGGGTCGAGTTCCTGATTTGGAACTGGAGTCTATTTAAAAACAAACCGGGGCAGGATCTGTTGTGGTCTTTCATCGTGGGGTTGCGCTTTGATGTGGTGGCCACGCTGACTTTGGCGGCGCCGCTGGTGCTGCTGTCTCTGATTCCATGGCCGCAAAGCTGGAATCGTCTGTGGCAGCATTTTACTTGGATCTCTTTTAGTGCTTTGCAGGTGCCGCTCCTGATCCTTAATTTGGTGGATACGGAATTTATCAATTTTGTTGGGCGTCGTTTCACTTATGACAGCCTTTTTTTGATGAATGAGCTTTCCGGAAAGTTGTGGAACTTTGTCAGCAGTTATTGGCTGCTGTTTCTGGTGAACACATTGCTGGTGGTGTTGTTTGTACTGGTGGTGCGACGGGTGGCTCTGGCGGAATCCCCAGTCGTTTGGACGGCACCCAAAAGCTCGGGAAAGCTTAAGCTTTGGGGGGCTCACGTATTTTTAAGTTTTGTGGCTCTGGTGCTGAGCGTGATCGGCATCCGCGGCGGTTTGCAGGCCAAGCCCATTAACTTTGTAAATGCCAATGTCTTCACCGCTCCGCTCTTGAACAATCTGGTTTTGAACTCGACTTTCACCTTCATAAAAAGTTACGGCGCTGAAGGCCTGAGCAAACAGAAGTACTTCAACGACAAAAACCAAATGCTGTCGTTATTAAATGGTTCTTTGCGTGGCTCCCTGTTGGAGGGAAGGCGGGCACAAAAGCCTCAGAATATCGTTGTGATTATCCTGGAAAGCTTCGGGGAAGAATACCTGGGGCCGGTCGACGGTGGGAAGTCCTACACACCTTTTTTGGATTCATTGAAAAGTAAATCTTTGAGCTTTGAAAACGCCTATGCCAACGGGCGCCGTTCCATCGAAGGGATCGGAGCCATCATGGGCGGTATTCCGGCATTGATGAATGAGCCTTTTATTTCATCGCATTTTACCGCCAACTATTTCCTGGGTCTGGGAACTTTATTGGCCCCGCATAAGTTTTCTTCGAGCTTCTTCCATGGCGGGCATAACGGAACCATGTATTTTGATAGCTTCATGCAAAGTGCCGGGGTGGAAAAGTATTTTGGTGCCCGTGAATACGGCAACACCGCAGACGATGACGGCGTGTGGGGGATTTGGGATGAGCCATTCCTGCAATGGATGTTGACCCAGGTGGATGAAATGCCTCAGCCGTTTATGACCTCGGTCTTTACTTTGAGCTCCCATCAGCCCTTCAAAGTGCCGGCACAGTATTCAGAGCGCTTTGTGGAAGGCCCGTTGCCTATTCTGAAAGCTGTGGAATACACGGACTACGCCCTGCAAAGATTCTTTGAGGAAGCGGCCAAGAAGCCGTGGTTCAAGGATACATTGTTCATTATCACGGCGGACCATACCTCCATGCACTATCGCCCTGAATATCAGAACGAGCAGGGGAACTACCGCATTCCGTTGATGTTGTATCATCCGTCCTTTAAGTTCCCCCAAGTGGATACGCAGATGGTGGTGCAGCAGATTGATATTCTGCCGACGGTTTTGGACTTCCTGGGGATTTCGGATAAGGATCAGAACTATCTGGGTAGCTCTGTTTTTGTTCCAGGGGACAAGATTGCCGTGAACTTTATTGATGGACGTTACATCCTGTTTGCCAGGGACTATTCAGTGATCTGGTCACCAGGGCATGGCGAGCCTCAGATGTTTGCCATTACCGACCGGGCCCACGAAAAGGATTTGTCAGCTTCTCTGACCGAGGCCTCTCGTCGGGATCTGTTGGTACAAAGACTGAAGGCCACGATTCAGTACTTCAACGAAGGTATGTGGGACAATAAGCTTTATTATCCCTCCAAGTAAAGATAACAAGAGGCCCGTGGGGCGAGCCTCTTGCGACAGGTCAGTGAGATACATTAGATAAAATGTTCTGAGTAAGCTCCTGGTCGCGGGATTTGTTGGCGATATCACCCAGGCTGAGCATGCCGACCAGACGTTTTTCGCGATTTATCACCGGCATTCTGCGAACTTTGTTTGAACCCATCAGACGTCCAACCTGCTCCAGGTCATCGTCTTCATAGCAGAAGTCGATACCGCTGCTCATGCATTCGCTGACCTTTGTGTTGTTCGGATCCAGTCCCTTCGCGACCAGGCGAATGGTGATATCGCGATCCGTGATCATTCCTATCATCTTGTCGTTTTCTTCAACGGGCAGGCAGCCGTAATCTCCGCGAGCCATCATCTGCGCGGCCTCACGTACGGTATGGTCTCGATTGATGACATCTGCTTTTTTATGCATGATCTCTTTTACTTTCATGGGGACTCCTTTTTTTTGTGCCTATAGGATATTTGTTTTGAGAAAATAAGATCTTTGTATTTTTCCGATTTTCATGTGGGAGCACAGTTGACTGACAAAATCGAAATGATTATAAAATCTGTCGCATGTCAGAAGATAGAAATTCCAGCTTTGAAGTTCGTTGTGGTGTCGTGATTGCTATTTTTGCCGCGATCATGGCCGTGAGTGACCTGGTAGCCGGCAAATACGGTGATGACGAAATCATCGGGACCAATGAAAAGGCTGCCGCCTACATGTGGTATCAATCTAAAAGTATCAAGGAAACTTTGGTGGAAGGGGAAAAGTCCCTGCTTGAAAGTTTGAAGCAGGCTGGGGCCATTCAACCCAAGGCCGAGGTGGCTGTGAATGGGCATATTGCCAATTTGCAGAAACGCATCCTGCGCTACAAAAAAGAAAAGAATGAAATTCTCAAGGGCTCCGAGGTGGTCGGACCGGAAAACTGGGTGCAGGATCTGGATGGAAAGTTAGGGCAGGTTGTTGGCGCTCAGCAGATGGAACAGCAGCTGGCGGTTCTGGCCACGGCAGGGGATCGCTTTGATATGTCCAGTTTGTTCTTTCAACTGTGTCTTGTCCTGGGTGCGATGAGTTTGGTGCTGAAAAAAGAAAACCTGCAACAGGTGTTCTTTACAGGCATGTGTGTGCTTGGTTTTATTGGCACCGGGATTTCCCTTTGGGCTTATCTGGGTGTGGCTTAAGCCGCTTTGCGGAAGTAAAGCTCGCGCTGTAAATCTGTCAAAGAACTGACGATATGGTCTTCGCTGGCGTTGGCCAGGTGGTTGAACTCCACTCCCAGCGTCAGGAATTCGTCATCTTTGATGCGAATGTTTTTAATAAGCCCCTGAACAAGTATGGGCTCTCGATCCCCGAGGAAGATTTCGGCCTGCACCATGTCTTCAAGATTCAAGCTGGCCGCCGTCTGAGATATTTCAATCGCGCAGCCTTCCGTGGAAAGATCCAGCAGTCGACAGGCGTGGGAACAAACGACCTGATTCAAATAGGTGATCACGAACTCAGCCGAATAGTCTGAAGGGATCATATAGCGATAGTTTTTGCGCCTTTGTAAATGAAACAGATTCAGAACGGTCAAAGTGATGTTATGTTCATTCACCACCGGATGGGTTTCGAACAGGTACTTTTCACCTTTAAGCGAGAAGCTCGCTGTGAAGGTCACCGATTCGTCGGTGTTCATCGCTGTGGACTCCGGGGGATGACACTTGATTTGCAGTTTATCGTTGGTGCCCATCGGTTTTAGCACGATGATGCGGTCATACTTGTCGCGCAGGCTGATCAGCTCCTGAGAATTCAAGAGCTGCTGTAAAAGCTCGTGCTTTCTGGATTCGTTGTTAATAGCTTTGAAAATGACCAATGCTTCGCTCATTTTAGGCCGCCGCTGTCATCTTGTGGCCGCATTCGTGGCAGAACTTGGCGCCAGCCTGAACGTCCGCGCTGCATGCAGGGCAGGAAGGTCCGCTGGATTTTTTCTTGGGTTTTTCTTCTTTTTCGTCCATGTCGACGAAGCCTTTTTCGTTCCACTTTTCAATTTCACGCAGCATCTTCCAGCTCTGCAGGATCGAGCGGAACTCTTTGGTTTCGAACTGTAACTGAACTCCGGTGCCGCCGTTTTTGCGTTTCATGAAGACACCTTTGCCTTCAAGACGGTTGAAGTGGTCGTTGTTCAGATTAATTCCGATTTCCTCTTTGCAGTATTCGCTGAATTTGGCAAAGTCCACGCCGACAATGCCGAAGCGATCCGGCTGTTCGTTTTCTGACATTTTCAGGATGGCGGTCAGCATTTGCATGCACAGTTCGTCCACTTTCAAAAGATCCGAACGGCCGCCTTTGAAATAATAGTATTGATAGAATTCAAAGAAGCTTTCCACCAAAGATAGATCCAGGAAGTGAACTTTCTGAATTTCATCCGGTCCGTCGGGATTGGTGGGATCTTTGCCCATTTCATACAAAGCAAGCTTCAGTTTCACCAGGATATTGATAGCCTGCTCCAGACGTTTGGGGGATTCACCCATCACACGCTGGGAATACTGCTTCATCATGTTCCAGTCGACAATCACGCGACCGGGTTGAGATCGATCCCCTTTGTGGTTGGCTGTGTGGAAGACAGAACCGTAAACCTTGGCCACTTGATCTTCCGGGCAGGGGGAGGAGTCTTTTTCAAGTTTGTTGGAGCGAACATCATTCACCGCCAGGCGCAGACGGTCAGTCAGGGATTTGATGATCATTTTCAGGGTTGGAGGCGCACTTTCATAATGTTGTTTCAAAGTTTCAACCGGGATTTCCAGAACTTTGGTTTCAGTGGTGGCAACGGCGGCGGTGGGATGTGTGCTTTGCCCCAGAATCACCTGTTCGCCCAGAATGTGGGACGATCCAAGTTGAAAAAGGTCGATGGTTTTCTTTCCGCGGATCAGGCACTGGTTTGCACCACCGGATTGGATCAAATAAACGGCTGTAATTTTATCACCGTCTTTATAGATCACTTCGCCTTTTTTAAAGGTTTTTACTGACATAGAATCCCACTCCTTCAATAGTCACAGGGTTTTATCGGCTAAAAGAGGCCTGAATTTGAGCTCTTCCAGGGCACGGCCTCGTCCAGTTTTCCGGGTCTTGCGGGGGGGCTGGACTTAAGCTATAACGACTCTATGGATTATTTCTTTTCAGCCGCTCCACCCGAGCATCAAAAACGCGAAAAAGCCAAGGCCCGCGAGCTTCGTCAAAGCCAGTGGTGGAAGCAGGAGCTGGGAAAAGGTCTGTGCTATCATTGCGGTGAGCGCTTTAAACCAGCCGATCTCACAATGGACCACTTAATCCCCATTGCCCGTGGTGGAAAATCCAATAAGAACAACTGCGTGCCGTCCTGCAAGGATTGCAACAGTAAAAAAGGTTATAAAACCCGCGCAGAAATGGCGCTGGAAGAACTCAAAAGTTCCCAGGCACCCGCTGAAGAAACCCCAGAGGATGAATAACAAAAAACCCGGTGTCCCCGGGTTTTTTTGCTATGGGATCAGCGCACTGCCATCTCCGGCAGACGGCTGGTCTCAACGGCCATAATATAGGTGTCTTCTTTATTGGTGGAAAACAGGGGGCTTAGCCACCAGATCTTGGTCAAAATTTCCATGCGCTCCAAAGATCCGGTTTCGCGAATGATGTGTTCGGGAGCATGCACTTCGATGGTGCGCAAAGGGGAGTGTGCATAAAAAAGTCCCAGGTCTTTATCCAGTTGCTCTTGATCTTCAGGGCTGCGTTCGTACAGGTGATACCATTTGCGGCAGTAAATGTCTTCGAGGGAATAAGTGCACACTTCAAAGTAAGGAAGGCTTCGAAAGATCTGGGTGTGATTTGTGTTGTAGATTTCGACCAGATGATCTGGGCGTAAAAGATCCATCACCTTTGGATCGGCTCTTTTATTCAGGCGGGACATCGCACGTTCGGTGAACTTACGGGTGTCCTTGAGGGAGTCGCCCTGATGCTTCATATCCATGCAGATTTGATAGTAGATCAGCAGATCTTTAAGGACCTGTTCTTGTTCTTCGGTGGATAGAAGATTGAAATAAGGCAGTGTCGGGTGGGTGTAGGGGCGCACTACCAGGCCCTCGTCTTCGATGGCCTGGCTGATATTTTCGCTAAAAATTTTAAATCGCGCCTGCCGACTCAGGCTTAAAGCTGATTCCATAGTTTCTTATGCACTACGAAGTACCGTTTGCCAAGTTACATGCGGAAATTTCGCAGGATCTGTTCGGTAAATTGAATTCTTCTTGAATGAGCCCTATTTCACCCAACGCACATTGTAGTGATCGCCGTCGGAAATATAGAAACCTTCTGGAGTAAAGATCGGCTGAATAGGTTTGTAGAACAAGACGTCATTGAGTGGTCCATCGCCGTGTCCGATGAAAAGGGGATTTCCCAACCAGGTGGTCACTTCATTGTTGGCTGGATTGTAGCGACGTATGGAGTTTGTTCCCCGTTCTGTGAAGTAAACGTATTTACCATCGGTTGTGAGTCCCGTGGAAGTGTGCATGCGGGCAGCGGCACCAATGCCATCGGCGTACCCGACAAGACCATCCGTTCCAGCGACCGTCGTAACAGAGGCGTTGCGTGGATCAGTAATGTCGATTTTTCTTAAGACGCCTCTATCGGTGTCGGTGACATAGAGATCATCTCCCACGGCTGTTAAAGCATAGGGCCAACCCATACGACCTGTGGTTTTGTCGCCGTCGACAACAGTGTTGTCGCCTGCAACCCCCATCACTGTGAAAATTTCCTCAGTATTAAGATCCAGGGCCCGCACTAGGCCCGTGGTTCTTTGTACAAAGAACAGGTAATGGTCCTTGTGGACCAGGCCATAAGGTTGATTCATGCGGGCGGTTGCTAAAGGGCCGTCGTTGGTTCCGGATTCTCCTGCGACCCCGGCGACAGTTGTCACTTGTCCTGTCGTCATATCAATTTTACGAATGATATGAATGTCATAGTCAGCCACATAGAGCGCCCCATTATAGTGGCTGATAAAGTGAGAAGAGAAGAATCGAGCGCTTAAGCGAGGACCGTCAATATAGCCCGGGGCACCGGCTTTTCCGGCATACAGACTGACAACTCCATCCTTGTCGACCTTGTAGATGGCGGTGTCATAGAAAGAAACCACGTACAAGTCATCGCCCACCTTGACCTGATTGGTGCCACGAAGAGCGGTCGGGGCGCGCTCAATCGAGCCATCAGAGTCGGAACGAACGATCTCGCGGACCAGTCCTTGACCCACGATAAACTCCACCTCTTCTGAGATCAGACTGACCCGGGCGATAGAATGCTGATTTTGCATTGTGACGTAGGCATTGTCCCCGATGATGGCGACATCGGCCAAGGGAGCAGAAAGTGCATATAAAGATCTGCGTTTGGCCGGAGTCGTAGGGGCCATGTCTTTGTTAATGATGGACGTGACTTCGGCCGAATTATCCAGATCAATCTTGCGCAAACGTCCTGCGGACTCGGCAACATACAGGATGTTGCCGACTGCTTTGATTCCATACAAGGAGTCAAAGCGGGCAGCAGTGCCGATACCATCGGTGTTGCCTGTTGCAGCCAGGCTTCCCGCAAGGGTGGTGACATCTCCCGCCAGGGTAATTTTGCGTACAGCTCGGGTGTCGTTTAGATAAAGACCTTGATGTGCGCCATTGGCGATGCAGGCAATGCCCAAAGGTTCGGTGAATTTTGCTCCCGCGCCACTGCCGTCCTGATAACCGGAGCTGGAACCGGCGATAAAGACCGTGGCCGGATTGGTGACGGGGTTATTGATGTCTCCCACGTCCAGGCGGCGTATACGGACGTTATCGTTATCCACGACGTAAAGCGAATTTCCGATGGAACAAAGGCCGGTCATGCCATTGAAGCGGGCTACGTCCCCCGGATTGGTGGCTTCCAAGTATCCGGGAACCATCGGATCGCCGGCGACTGTGCGGGTGTTGCCTGAGTTGTCGGTAAAGCGAATCACGTGGCTTGCCCGGTCGATACTGTAAATGCCTCCGGTAACTCGCTCCAAACCCCAGACATTTGTATGTCGGGCATTGCCGCCGTTGCCGTCCACGTGACCGCCAAAGGCACTATGACCGCTGACGGTGGAAAGTGTTTTGGCCGTCAGATCGATTTTTTTTACGGCATTGTTGGCAGCGACATAAATGTGGGTCCCGTCTGTGGTAAGAAAACGCGGTGTCGATATTTTGGCGTGATTGCCGACCTTATGCTCTGTCAGCGCTGGAGGGGCTCCCAGATACTCAGACAGCTCGTAAGTTGTCAGATTCAATTTCATAATCTGATTGGCAAAAGGACTGGTGACGAACATGTCGTTTCCGTCAATCAGTGTGAAGGTGGGGGAGTAAAGCATGCTGACGGCGGGTAAACCCATTTTGCTGCCGGCCACACCTGCTTGTCCTGCCACCACTGCCGAACTTCCGACATAGGCCAGAGGATTGGTGGGGTCATAGGGGATTTCGACGATGATGTGCGAATACTCATCCGTCACAAAAAGACTGTTGCGAGGTCCCGCATTCAGGGCGCGCACACTGTAGGCGGCACGGAACATGGTGTTTGGTGCAGGCCCTACCGAGTTGGTGTCACGCACGGCTGAGGTTCCAGAGAATGTTTTTAAGTTAAACGGTGGCGTCAGCGAGGTGTAACTTAGAACACCGTTGGTGTGTTGAGCAATCCACAGATTTTCCTGGCTGTCGATATCGATACCCACGTTGTTGATGCGATTGGTGCCAAGGTCCCCCGCGATATTCCCGGAAGATCCGCAGTATCCGGCCACGGTGGAAACCGTGTCGTTCATATCAAAGCGGCGGACGCAGTAATTGCTAGTATCGGAAATGTAAAGATAGCCGTTGTGATACTTTAGATCCGTCGGGTTACGGAAACGTGAGCCCGCCTTGGTCTGATCAGCATTGGCTGCGGGTGTTCCCAGGGTGCCACAGGCTCCCAGAAAAACTTCTACTTCTTTTGAAAGAGGGCTTGGGTTGTATCGCAAAATACAGTGGCGCGAATAATCCGAAGCATAGACATAGGTGCCATCGGTGGTCACGCTGGAAGAAAGTCCCAGCGATACATTTCGGCCAATTCCCTGATAGGCCGTTGTATAGGAAGATCCCACCAAAGTTGTCACCGTTGGCAGCGCCGGAGCACTGATATCCACGGCGCGCAGATAAGCACGATCTGCCACATAAAGGGTGTTCCCAACCTTGGTCAATGAATTCGGGCCCCAGAAGCGGGCGGCAGTTCCGATTCCATCCGTTACTCCAATCGTTGGAGAAGTGCCGATCACGGTCGTGACTTCTGTCAAGATCTGGAAGGCAGGGGAAGTGACGGTGGAAACATTGCCCTGCACATCCGTGATGCGAACCCGCATTTTGGCCTGGCGTTGAGATCCGCCACTAAAGTTATAGATGTAGTTTGGCGTGGCAGAGGTAAAGCTTTGAACCGATGTGCTGGAATCAGAGTCGTTCACAAAAAGAAGTTCCCAGGAAGCCACTTCGCTATCCAGCGCCAAGGAATTGAAATTGAAGTTGATGCTGTCAAGATCCCGACGATAAGCCGGATCAATGAAGCTGAAGTCATATGTTTTTGCCGCAAGCTGATTGCGGGTGAAGGTTCGAGTCAAAGTCGTGACATTGCCCGCGTCATCACTTTGACTGACAGTGATCGTTTTGTTGCCAAATCCGGCACTGAACGTCACTTTTGCAGACCAGTTCCCGGCGCTGCAGGTTGCGGAGGGAGAGCCTGTGACATCGCCGGTGATGGTCAGGGTGGCCATGTCTCCGCTGGCGGCTCCACAGGCTCCACTCAGAGTCAGACCGTTGATTCCGTTACTGCCATCGGCCGGGCTGGTCCAGGTTAAGGCCGGGGCCCCGTTGTCGATGGTGTAGGGAAGACTGATAGTTGTCTTGGAACGGCCCACGATATCCAGTGCGCTGACTGCAAATTCAACATTGGAGGAATTTATGTTCGCTGGAACCGACCAGTTCAAAGATCCCGTGGAGGGATGGTTGGCTGTGCCATTCAGTGTTATCCAGGATCCGCCATCGACACGGTAAACGGCAGTGACCGGATCCGTGCCGAGATTGGCGTCAGTTGCCAGCCAACTGAGGGTTAGGACGTCGCCTCCCTTCAGGGTGTCCGTGTTCGGAGAGCTTAAAGTCAGACTGATCAATGGGTCCAAGCTGTCAATCAGATGAGAAACCGGCGAAATCACCTCGGATGAGTTGCCAAGTATATCTTGAGCCACGATCCGGATGCGCAGTTGATTTGAATTCAAAGCCCCGGTGGTCCAAGAATAGGGCGACGTGTTTTGATTGTTCGCGATGCTCACCCAAGAAACCCCATCGTCCAGCGAATAGGAAAGAGCCACCGGATTTGCATGAGGATGAGCGTCAGTGTATGTCCAGGAAATATTCTGCGTGCTGCCACCGTTAATATTCAAAGATGAAAGAAAACTGGTCAGTGTGAGCGCGGGACCTGTGCGGTCCCGTGTCTTGTTGTAGGTTGTGACCGTCGGATTGATGTTTCCGACTTCATCTGCGAACCACAGATGGAATGGGTAGACTTTGTCTGTATCCATTGCGGCGGCCAAAGCTTCTGTTGCCGTTGAACAAGTAACCCAGGACCTGTCAAAAGCCGGAACCGTGGCGGACTCTGTGATTTTCACAAAGCGCACATCACTGCAGTCGGCGATAGTGAAAAGGGCCATCGTGTTGCGAGTTAACGCTGAAGAGTGGTCCGTGATCCCGGGAATGGCAGGAGGAGTGGAGTCAATCTCGAGATTGTTTTCCACCTGCAGTGAGCTGCCGGATTCGTTCTCCAGAACAGCACGCAGGCCTGCCTGAGGATAGTCTCCGGCGGGGACGGACCAGGTGTAGTTGTAAACTCCGCGAGGCAGTTCAGTCAGAAGACTCCAGGTACTTCCGTCCAATGTGTAATAGATTTTGGCTTTTGAATAATTGTTGCCGGAAACTTGCAGCTGGATAGGGAAGTCTTCGCCACCCTTAATTTTGCTGCCCACCTCCATGGCGACAGAAGGAATGCTGACATCCTCTAGGTTGGCTGTAAGATTACAGCCGACCAGTAGGAAGGGGAATCCAAAAATGAGACATTTAAATGCCAAACAAGCACGTCCAATAAGCATCAATGTCTTATCGGTTCTTTGATGAAAAACCTAAGCCATCCAATATAAAAGTGAGTAATCTAGTATCTACGGTTCAAGCTTCAATTTGTTAATCCAGGAGTTCGAAAAGAAAGAGGAATAAGTCAGAGGTTGTTTGCAGACATTTGTGAGTGACACCAACGGTTGCCAGGTTTCCTGGTTTTGATAGCGAATGGGAATATTCAGATCAATCTGCAATACTGTAGGATCTGCCTCGCTCCAGGTGCAGACTTTCTCTGTCAGGCGCATGAATATCAAAGGATCGCAGGAGGTTCGGGTCAGCAGCCAGGGGGGCACTAAGGGCACTTCCTCTTTGCTTTGGGAGTTTTTCCAGATTGTCAGGTGAGGCTGGCACTGTGTTCGTCCGTCGTACATGATCAGGGCATACATTCGTCCTTCACCGGTGAGAGCGGCTTCACCGGGAATGTAGTACTGAGGCAATTGCAACAGAATAAATACGAACAGCAAGGCCTGTGCGCTTCGCTGTTTCAGGCACCGCTTCCAGCTTCTGCTAAACCCTTCCTCTTTTTGCAAAGGTCGGGTGATCAATAAAATTCCCAACAGCAACAACATCACGCCGGGATAGAAGAATCGCGTCAGATGCCAGGAGTACAAATGAAAAAGCACCAGTTGAACAAAGAGGAAATAGAACCAGCGGTCTTTGCGGGCAAATAGCAAAAACATCAGAATCAGTTCGAGAATCAAAACATACCAGACTCCCACGCGGGTCAGAACCTCCGGCACCAGACGGTCATTGATGGCTGCACCGGAAAGCCATTGATGATTCAACTTCAGTATTCCGGCCGTGAAATAGACAACGAAGAAGGCCACGGGCAGGGCCCGGATTCGGCCGGGTACCAGTAAAAACACCAAGGTCAGGATGGTGGGAATGTAGTGGTAATTTCCCGTCAGACGATAATCCAGCAGGATCACGCCGACTTTAAAAAACAAAAGAGTCCATAAAAGAAGAATGGCGCATTTAAAGCGTTGAAGCCCCCAGCAGGCAAGGGACCCAACGGCAAGAATCAGATAGAGCCCAAGAAGGCCACTTAGTATCTCGGCAGAGGGCTTCAGAGCTTCACAAAAAGGCAAGGCTGGCCAACACACAGAAGGGTGGGAGTTGGAGAGAATCAAATGAACGGGACGTTCTGTGAGCCAGAAGACAAAAGTGAAAATATGCTCCAGACTCAGAAGCACACCGATCCAAGCCAGGGATTTATGCTGTTGCAGCTCTTGCAGAAGACTTTTCATGGGACCCTCTTCATGCCAAGCTGCAAGGCTGTTTGTTGCGAAAACGGAAGACGTGTTTTTTCGTCGAACTGCGCCCCTGACAATTGGGCTCCATAAAGCAAGGCCGCGGAAAGATCTGTGCTGCGTAAGTCGGCGTCGCGCAGATCGGCGAAGCTTAAGTGTGCTTTGGAAAGATTTTTTCCAGAAAGATTTTGATTTTTTAGTACGATGAAAGGTGCAAAAAGACGTTCTTGCAGAATGATATCAGAAGCGGGGAACTGCGGGTGCAGTCCAGCGGAAAGAACCGGGAACTGAGGGTTGAAGGTCTGCTCGAGAGAAGGAAAGTTCAGATGATTTTTTTTGGGGGGAGGAAGCAGCCGTCGCCCCCCCTCGAAAAACTGAAAGGTTCCAATGACAATGAGCAGGCTGGCATAGTAGATTCCCAGCGACCGCCTAGAATCCATCCCCATCCCCGTCACAGGTTGAAGGGACTGAGAAGGTCCCCAGACTGACCGTTCCGCCATTCAAACATTGCGCCATGGTTTTGGAACTGCAGGTGCTGCTAGAGATATACACTTGTCCGTGCTGATAGCCGCCACAAGCTGTCCCAGCGGCGACCGCCACATGACTGACGGAAGTGATTCTTCCTTGGCTGTCTACATAGAATCTTGGCACCGCGGTTGAAGTACCATACCAACCAGCTCCGACCCCCGTATTGGTCAGACTTAGCGAGACGGCGCCAGAAGAACCTCCACCGGCAAGTCCCGTTCCTGCTCCGACACTAGTGATCGTTCCGCCTGAGTTATTATCAGCTTGAGGAGTCCATTGAGAACCATTCCACTTCAAAACCTGACCGGTTCCCGGTGCAGTCGAAGCCACTGAGCGGCCTTGAAGACCTTCAACGACCGTGGCGCCCTGAGTGCCCGTGACGTCCCCACCCAGTGAACCATAGAAGCCCGCCGCGTTGCCGGGAATGTTTCCCGTGACCTTGCTTCCAGAAACTGACGCAATTTTGGCGTCAGTGACATTGCCATCCAGAATTTTGACAGTGGTCACGGCATTGGAAGCCAGATCCGCAGCGACAATGGAACCGTCAGCAATCTTGGCAGAATTCACCGCAGAGTCCGCGATATCAGCAGTGGCAATACTGCCATCTTGAATCTTTGACGAATCCACAGAGGAATTTGCCAGATCGGCATTAACGATCGTTCCGTCCTGAATTTTTGTGGAGGTGATGGCTGAATCAGCGACGTCGGCCGTTACGATCGAACCATCGAGGATCTTGGCCGAGTTGATGGCAGCATCAGCCACATCGGCCGTAACGATGGAGCCATCCAGAATCTTGGAAGACGTGATGGCGGAATCCGCCAGGTCCACCGTGACAATGCTGCCGTCCAAAATCTTGGCGGAAGTGATCGCTGAATCCACGATTTTTGACGTGCTGATGGAACCATTGGCAATTTTATTGAATGTGATTGCTCCGTCAGCAATCTTAGAGTTTGTGACAGACATATTCATAATCTTATCTGTGGTCACTGACTCATCAGCCAGCTTGTCAGTGGTGACAGCATTGTTGGCGATTTTGCCGCCGGTGACGGCACTGTTGGCAATATCAGGAGTACTGATGGAGCCATCAGCAATGGTGGAGGAGCCCACAGTGGTATTGCCAGTCATTAAGTCCTGCCACTGTCCACCGACAGAGACCTGTACTGTTTGCGTGGTTTCATCATAGCGCATCAGGCCGTCGCGAGCTGGTGAAGCACTGCCATCAGAGGTGGGGATGCCAATGACTCCGTCGCTGGGAGGAGCCGCTGTGGGATTTAACATGGAAACCAGGCCGTCAAAGTTGGCTGGCAGAAGCAGCTGTTCGATTCGTTCCTGGGTCACTGTGGCCGATGTCTGAATAAAATCACCGGCTTTCTTTCCGCTCAATGCCACAGCGTTATCCGCCTCCAAAGCGAAGGGGACGGACTTCATTTTAAAATCCGGAGCCAGCGTGACAGACTCACTGCCCACGGTAAAGGACACTCGGACTTTGCGTGAATCACCGGGTTGCGGGGTGTAGGTATTCCCGGAAGCGCAGGTGGTCAGACCGGTAATGGGGGCCGAGTTCTTAAGAACCTGGTGTATGGCAAGAAGAGGACCGGTGTTAATAACGGTGGTGCCAGGTTCTGAGGCGCCGATTGTGAAGTTGATGATGCCTTTGCTGTTGGTCATGTTCACGACACGGTTTTCTTCAAACAGCACACAGCTTTCGGCGCCAGGAGAAAGAACTTTGATATTAAAGCTGACATTGGAGTCTTCCAGTGGAAGCCCGTCCGGCTGGATGATCTTACCCTGGACGGTCAGTCCTTGCGGCACTTCAGTTAATGAAACTGATGCCAGTGCGGAAACCGGTGCAGAGAGCAGATATGAAAAAAGAATGACTGTTCTTACTTGTGAGAACCCCATACCTTTTCCTTCCATTTACGTTCATGTTAAGGTCACAAGTTCATCAATACCTATTTTATCGGGTAACTTTCGGTCATTCATAAGAAAGAATCGTGAGGATTACCAACATTTGAGAATAATGTATCAGGCTGAGACAAATCAGCGACGCGAGAACTGCTGGATGTTATTACGGCAGGCGGGACTTAAGGATGCCAGTTGCTGTTTGAGACAACCAAAGTAGCTGGATTGCTTTGGACAAAGACGCTGGATATCGGCACCACAGTCTTTTTGAAATTGATCCCGAACCGCCGTCACTTGGTTGAAGCAGGCTCTTGAAAGCTGTTCTTTGTGATGGCGTAGGCACGCCAGGGGATGCTCGGCCAGATACGGATTTGCCAGACAAAGTTTTTTATAGTCTTCTTTACAGTCAGGTGTCGCTTTTAAAAGGGTTGTCTGAACTTCGTCCGTACTTAAAGGTCTTCGATTATCAAGATAGGCCGCCGCATCTGCGGCGGAGACCGGCACAGGCATCGCGGCTTGAGGTAAGGCCATCGTTGTTGCAGCAGTCACGGACGACAGGGGTGTTGCAGTGGAGCTGGCTTTACCCAGGTTGATCGTGGCCGCCGGGCTGTCAGGAGGTAAAACTTTTTCTGAAACAACTTGGGATGTTTTATCCTGAGTCAAATGCACCGCCAGCAGTGCCGAGCACACTGACAGTAGAACGGTCCCAAGAATTAAAATCATGACGTTCCGGTTATTCATAGGCCCTTGATTATTCGGAACTTTTACTTGTTTTCTTGAGCCCGGTCCTCAACCTGAAGGGAGTGTAATATATAGTTGGCACGATTGCCCGCCGATAAGATGAGGGAAGTGTCGGAGGCATGAATGTACTGGAACCTTGCGATAGCCCTTATATCATTGATGTATTTTACATCAGGATGTTCGCTGGATGCGAGTCTTCAGAATTTGGCCGGCCTGAAAGTGCCGAAACTTCCCCCTGGCATCGAAATAGCCGAAAGACCTGTTAAAGGTGTTGTGACAGACCCAAGCAAAGCTGACTTTGCAAAATCCGAAATCTATGTTGGTTCGAACGGAAAAGCCGATGGCCTGACTGAACTTGAGTTTGTGATTCAGCTGATGAACTCAGATGACACCGTGGTGGCTGGGTATGTTCCTGAGTTTAGCATCACCAAGGGGACAGGTGTGTATCCTTTGAGTTGTTCGGCCAGTGATGAGTTTGGTATTTCCGTCTGCTCTCTGCGCGCGTCAGATCCGGGCATTAAAACTGTCAGTGTCAGCAACATCGGCATCGCTTTGGCCCGGGACATGATCTTTGATGCGATCTCTAAAGACAGCACTCAGCTTGTCAGTGCCGGTGGTGACGTCAGCGTGGCCTCGGATCCGAAGGGGTGGCGTATGACGGGGACGGTAGGCACTCAGTACGATCGCGCGGAAGTAAAAAAGGACGGCTACAAATTGCGTCTGGGGGCGGGTGGGGCCTCTATTGACTAAGCACCAACAGACCGTCGTCGCCCGAAGTTCCCAATAAAAGTTTTCCGTTCCAGAAAACGGGTGAACCTGAAAAATCCCCTTGCAGTTTTATTTTCTGTAAAACGGTCCCGCTCCCCAAATCCAGAAGACACAGGGATTTATTTTCACACAAAACAACGGCCACGTCCTGTGCTTGATAGCTGATGATCAAGGGGCTGGCCTGGGCGCGCTGAGTTCTTTCGAAAATTTCAGAGCTCCAAAGAGATGTTCCTGTAGCCGTTTGAATTGCAAAGTTCTTTGCAAAACCTGTGACCAATAAAAGATCGCCGGTTTTACTCAAGGAGGGACAGCTCATGGCACTGCCATCCAGGGCGGTCTTCCAGATCAACTTTCCTGTGCGATCGTCCAAAGCATAAAGAAATCCGTCCCAAGAGGTGAAGTAAGCACGCCCCCGGGCAATCAAGGCGCTGCACTTGATATCGTCTTGAGTTGCAAAGGACCAGAGTTTTTGTCCAGAGGCACGGTCATAGGCTGCCATGGCCCCGGTGTTTGATCCCATCAACAGTCTTTGTCCATCTTCGCTCAAAGCCGGGGAAGAGTGGGGATGATTTCCCACCAAGGGTGAAGTCCAAACCCACTGTCCTGTTGTGGCGTTGATGGCTAATAAAAAACCGTCGGGATCAGCCAGCTCCACCCCGACATAAAGAAGGCCTTCATGCAGAAGTGGTGAAGAGCCGATGGTGACACCGGTTTTTGTTATCCAGCGAATTTTGCCCGTACGTTTATCCAGACTGTAAAGAAAGCCTGCATAATCACCAATATATAAACTGTCCTGATCCGTCAGTGGAGTGGAGTGAAAACCGCGGCTGCTGACACCGGAATAAAACTGCCAAAGCAGTTTCCCCTGCCAACTGTAGGCGCGAACAAACCCGGTGTCATCGGCGACATAAAAGCCATCGGCATCCACTGCTGGACTGCTTTTGCTGGCGCGGTGAATGCCGTTATTTAAAGTCGGTATTTTCCAAAGCAGAGAAAAATCCGTAAAGCGCGGCAATGTGGCATGACTTCGCCCGGATCTTTGTGAATCCCCGCGATAGGTGGAAAGGGCTGAGCGGTTTTGCAATGTTGAAAGATCATAGGTGATGGTCGCCCCATGCACTGGAGCGCTCAGCTTGGAAAAGCGCAGTTCCTTGTCCAACAGAGGCCAGGTTTTAAGTTCCGCCCGGACCAGCAGAACCACGATCAGCAGGCTGTACAGAGTCAGCATGATTTTCATAGAACCTCCGCCCAAAGAAGTTCGGTCGAGGATTTTTTGCACACATCCCGGATCAGAAGGCGCGTCTGGAACTTTGATTCTGTGGTTCGGCGGGACTGCAACCAGAAGTCCATGTTCTCTGATCGGTCTTTGCAAAGAGTCGGTATCTGGGACAGGAAAACAATCGGATCACACTGCGTGCGGGTGGAAGGCGCCTTCACAAAAGGATCGTAAACTTCGTTGGCGCGGTCCTGATGGCGAATGAGCAGTGTTTCGCACTCCATACGGGCATCAAGCATATTCAACGAAACCAGTCGGGGAGTGCCGCTGGCGGCGGGATCAGAACTCGCGAAGTAAGGAAGAAGCTGAAGCAGAATCAGGATGCCGCCGAACACCAGCGTGGTGGTCTGTTTGAGGATGAATTGATTCCACGCAGCTTCCCAGGGTTCTTTGCAAAAAGCCGGCAAAAGAAAAATTGCCAGAAGCAGGAACATGGTTAGCGGATAGAAGTAGCCGACGATGTGCCAGGAAAATATATGGAACAAGATGAATTGAAAAAGAACCACATGGCGAAGCCACGCTTTGGAGCTAAAAAGTCCCAGTACCAGAATACATTCCAGCAAAACGGCGTAGACCAGACCCGCATGTTCCAGGGCCCCAGGAAGGGCGCTGGGATGAATCAAGGCCACCCCGGACAGCCATTCCGGATTGAGTTTCAGAACGCCAGCCCCCCAATAGAAAATGCCCAGGCAGAGCGGGATCAGAGTTTTCTTGTAAGGCAGGAATAAAAAAGCCCCGTGGACAACAAAGCTCATGTAGTGATAGTTCCCCATCAAACCGTAAGACAGGCTGGTGAAGAAGATCTTTAATCCCACAAGTAAAAGCAGTCCCGCATAAGCCAAGCGCGTTCTTTTCAGGACAAAGAGACCCGCGACGAACAATCCCAGGAAGGCATAAATTTCAAGATAGGTCGCAGCTGATGCTGTCGAGGAAAAGCGCAGCGCCTGGCAAAAGGGCGCCCAGGGCCAGCACAGCGGCGAGGACAGTTCGCCGGCTTTCACAACGAGATCCAAGGATCGGTCCATCCAGAAATAAGCTGAAAGAACGTGAGTCAGGGCCAGCAAGGCCCCATAAAATTGCAAGGCGCGGGATTTTAAAATCTCTTTCATTGTTCCGCCTTCACTTGCAGTTTCCATTTTTTAAGTAGTTCGGGATGGGCCGTATTTGCGGTGTTTTGATCCAGGGTGCAGTTTTCAAAAGTGCTGTTGATAAAATCCACGCGACTCAGATCCGAATTCACGAAAGAGGTGTTGCGGAAGGTGCTGGTTAAAAAACGGCTTCCATCCAGACGGACATTGGCAAAGGTGACATTTTCAAACAGGCAAAGAGTGCATTTTGCGCCTGCCATGTTCGTATTCATAAAGCGCACGTGAGTGAATCGTGTCTTCAGTGCTTGCACCCCGTTCAGACGGGAGTCGATGAACGACGAATTATCGAAGGACATCTGAAACCACGAGCTAAGAGTAAAATGGCTTTCTTTGAATTCCGCATTGATGATCTGTGAAAGGGCCAGAGGTTTTTCAGCGTATTCGATCTTATCTAGTTTTTGACCGCTCCAGGGGGATGCGTTCAGGGGCGCCGCATGAAGGGCGCAAGACACGGTCATGGCAATGATGAAGTTTCCAGACAAATACCGAAGTCTCATTGTGAGATAATAGTGACACTTTTTTAATGTCAAAACAATCCAGAATTACCTGAAATTTCCGATAAATATAAAGATGATCAAGGGACGTTACTTTATTTTTGTCATCATGATGACCTGTCTTTCAGGCTGTATGAATGCCGACTTGTCGGTGTTGTCCAGCAACTTGAAAAGCACCTTGGCTCTTCGTCCGGCCTATAAATCCACATCCACAATGAACATTCGCTGGAGCACCAGCGGCGGCTCCGCGCAGCCGGATTATTTCAAACTGGAATACTCAGCCGACGGTGGGAGCACCTGGGTTGTAGCTGATGCCCGCATCACCACCGCAGGTTCTTATGACTGGCTTTTGAGTTCGTTGGTGCCGGGAAGTTATAAGGCCCGTTTGACCGCAGTTATCAGCGAGTCTCAGGAAACGATTCCATTGGGTGATTTTTTGATTGATGATCAGGCTCCGGTGGCTGGCGCAGTTCAAACGATCCCGGTGACGGAGGATACTCCGTCCGGATTCCTCTTAAACACCCCGACAGAAAATGATCAATACGAAATCGTGATTGTAACTCATCCCACCAAGGGGACTTTGACTGGTTGTGGGAACGGGCCTGTCTTAAGCTGTCATTATACCCCGCAGTTGAACAATGAGGCGGATGATTCTTTCACCTACAAAGTGATCGACCGGGCTGGCAACGAATCTTCACTGGTGACCATCACCCTGGATCTGCAACCAGTGAACGATCTTCCTGTGATCAGCACTTTGGCGTGCCCCACCACCGTCGGGGAAAATTACAATTATTCATGCACGATCAACGCCACGGATGTGGATCTGCCGTCGCCACTGACTTTGACGTATTCACTGGATGTGGCCACCACCTGCAGTGGCTGGCTTGGGATCAATTCCACGACGGGTGAAGTCAGCGGCACACCAGCCGCCGCGCAAGTGGGAACCACTTGCCATGTGTCCGTTTATGCCGAAGACGATCAAATGGGTCGCAGTAGTTCCTTTGCCTGGGATCTCACCATCACGAACTCAGCCCCCATCATCGTGGTCAGTGGGGGGCCTTATGTGATTTCAGAAGATGCCCCTTTAGCCACGGTGATCCCGGCGGCCAATGTTTCTTCGATTGAAGAGGCCACAAGCACTTACAGTTTGGTCACACCCACGGTGGCCGGGGACCATTGCGAGGATTTCGCGATGGCACCAACCGCGACCAACTACAGCATTGATCCTGTAACCGGGGCTTTTTCCTTCCGTCCGGCGGCAGACTATGATGGTGTTTGCCATATTCGGATCGCTTTAACGGACGGATATCCTTCCACAGGTTATGCGGATGTCGCGATTACGGTGAACAATGTTCAGGATGCGCCTGTGGTTTCCGCCAATCTGCTTCCATGCTCGTCTTCTGCGACCGAGGACGTGGCCTATTCTTGTACGGTCGCAGTTGTTGATCCGGATCAAGAAAACCTGACAATCACACGCGATGCTTCTGATTCATGTTCCTGGCTGACGATCACACCCTCTGCGGACGGACGATCTGTCGCAGTCAGTGGCACTCCGGAGGACACTCATGTCGGGACTTGCCGTTTGGCTGTGCAGGCCACTGATCCGCAGGCGGCCTCGGACATGGAATACCTGGATATCACCGTCAATAATGCGGCCCCGACTTTGACGCTGGGGACGCCCACTGTTTTGACAGAAGATGATCCGGCTTTTGTCAGTCTGGTGCAGGTTCTCAGTGACCCTCAGGTGTCTTCTTTGGATGAAGGACAGGGGACGTATTCACTGGTGTATACAGGCTTGTCGGGAACAGCATGCAATGATACGGCGGTGGTGCTGACTCCAGCTTCGGATGTGATGATTGATCCTGCCACGGGGGCCGTCAGTATTAAGCCGCGAGCAGACTATTATGGAACTTGTTACGCCAAGATTCATTTTGATGACGGAAATGGGGCGGGGAACTCCGTTGTACAGCAGGAGATTTCAATCATCGTCAACCCGGTCAATGATGCACCGTCAATCACCGCAGTTCCGGCGACACATGAAATACTACTGAACCCCACGGGAGCCACGCCTTCGTCCTTCAGTCTGACAGTGGATGTCGGCCCGACAAACGAGGAGGCTCAGCAGGTACAAATGATCTGCACCAACTCAAACCCCACACGATTGACTGTGGACTGCTCACAGACTCGCATCGGGGATGGTGGATTGACAATTCAGCTTTCAGCAACTGCGGGACTGGATACATCTGCTGTGGTGACAGTGAAGTTGAAAGACAATGCCGGCGGTACAGATGAATCCGCTGTCGCCACGATCAATGTCAGTATCACCGATGCTGTTGTGTTGGCGGCCATTGCCACTGATACAGCCAACTACAATATCTATTCGCAAGCCGTTGCTCAGTACAGTGGTGCTGTGGCTTCTTCCAATCGCACGTTTGTGGTGACGGTGAATTCCGGAGTCAAAGTTTCCAGTGCGGATCCGGCTCAGCCAGCGATGCGAACCGGCTCCCTGGCCGCGGGCGCTCGGGTGCGATTGATTAATAATGGCTGGATCGTCGGAGCTTTCGGCGCGGGAGGACTGGCTTCAGCCGGTGCAACGGGCGCACAACGTATGGGTCAGCACGGAGGCACAGCCTTCAAAATTGATGATGTCTATTCACAGGTCACAATCTTAAATAACGGAATGATCTTTGGCGGTGGAGGCGGTGGCGGTCGCGGCGGCACGGACAACTCGGATGCCGGAGCCGGTGGTGGCGGTGCCGCGGGTGAGGGGCCTTCCACGGCGGCACTCTCAGGAACTGCCGGTGCTGGCGGTGGTGGAGGCGGGGGAGCTTTGGCAACCTCATTGGCGGCGGGTGCTACGCCTGCTGGAAACTATTCTCCTGCCAATGGCCTATCTCCAACTCACGGATCCGCCGGACAAGGTGGCAGCAGTTGTTTGATTGGTTCGGGATTGGGTAACAATCCCGGTGAGGCCTACTTTGGACGCGGCGGTTTTGGTGCGGGATTTGGAGGCGGTGCTGGGGCCTGCTCAACGACCTATGGTGGTGGCGGAGGCGGTGGTCACTTTGGTGGCGGCGGTGGTTCTGGAGGCCTGGCCGATTTAGGTGATGGTGGCAACGTCAATACGGACACCAACGGATATAACGGTGGAAATGGTGGAGCGGCGATAGAGGTTCCAGCTTCCGTGTCGGTTCCCGCAGATATCGCAATCGAGATCATTCCCGGAGGCGGCAGTCAGATTGCCGGCTGTGTTTGGAATGATATTTCCGGAGTTTATCTTTCAAATGTGGTGAGTGACACAGACATCAACAATCGTGTGTTGAGCTACTCTTCGACGGCAAGTCAAAGCGTCAATGCGCCTTCCAGTCTGAAAATATGGTCTAATGGGCGCGGAAAAGCCTATCGATAGCTATGAAAAAAGGGGGGTTTTAGACCCTTCCAGACCCTGTTTTTGAAGCTCTTCAGTTCCTCGCATTTAAATTTACGCCAAGCATCACCGAGCCTTAAGTCTTGCTTTGACCCCCTGCGTTCGGCTTAACCTATGAAAGTCATTCATTAAAATTCGTTAACATCGTGTAAGGATTAAGCGACTGTGAGCAAAATTACCAAAAGTAGCACAGCTGAATATTTTGCTAAGAACCTCCAGCAGGTGGGTTTTTCATCTCCTTTGAAGGCCGTTTTGACGACCTTGAAAGAAGCCGTGGACAACTCATTGGATGCGTGTGAATCCGCTGGCATCTTGCCTGATCTCCTGGTTGAAATCTCCAAAGTGGGAGCGGGCTCAACCAAAAATACTGATTTAATTCGCATCGTTGTCGAAGATAACGGCCCGGGTATCGAGGCCGAGGATCTGGCCAAAGTTTACGGTGAATATCTGGCGTCTTCCAAGTTCGGTCGCGGACAGTGTTCCCGTGGTCAGCAGGGTATCGGTATTTCTGCAGCAACAACTTGGGCGCAAATGACCAATGCCCGTGGTGTGAGTGTTATTTCCAAGACTAAAAAAATGCGTAAAGCGATCTCGGCGCAAGTGGACGTCGATATCAAATCCAATACTGGTGTTCTGAAAAACAAAGAAACTCTGGATTGGGACCGTGAACACGGCACCCGCGTTGAATTCGTGCTGGATGGCCGTATTCAATTGAACGGTGACGGTGGTCTTTTGACTTACATCGAGGGCACCATCCTGGTGAATCCTCATATGACCATCACCTACAAGCTGACGGACGCGGACTTTGTGACTGTGACCCGCGTAAGCACCGATGTTCCGAAAGTTCCGGAAGCGTCTTTGCCGCATCCTCATACGTTCAAACTGGGTGAGTTCATTACGCACGCCACTTTGTTCGGTAAAACGACTTTGTCCAAATTCTTGAAAACGGGCTTTTCCCGTATTTCTGATCAGGCTATTTCTGATTTCGTAAAAAAAGGTCTGCCAAAAGGTCTTCTTGAGAAGCCTTTGACCTCTTTGAGTGAAGAAGACTTCAAAAAAGTCTTCCAAGCTGTGCAGAACACAGACTTGATGGCTCCAAGCACGAAGTCCGTTCTGACCGTGGGTGAGGAGGCGTTGTCCAAATCCATCACGCGTCTGGGGGAAATCGATTTCTTCGCGGTGGTTACTCGTAAACCGACCATCTGTGACTTCAAACCTGTTGTGGTGGAAGTGGCTTTGGCGCGTTTCAAAGACCGCAATCAGCAAAACGATTCTCCGGTGACGTTGCTTCGTTTTGCCAACCGCGTTCCGCTGCAATTCGATAAATCCGGTTGTGCGATCACCTGGGCGATTGAATCTGTGAACTGGAAATCCTATGGTTTGGGTCAGCCTAAAGACTCTTTGCCACTGGGGCCATACATCTTCGCGGTTTCCATCGTGTCTCCGTTTATTAAATTTAAAAATGCCTCCAAGGAAACGATTGATGCGTCCGAGGAACTGGTAGCGGAAATCCGTCTGGCCTTGATTCAAGCCGGTCAAAAGCTGTCCCGTCACATCAAAAAAGAAGTGAAGGAAGCAGATCTGGAAAGAAAGCTTGCTCATATCGAGCAGTTCGGTCCGATCCTGGTGGAAGGTTTGGCAAGAATCATCAAGGCACCAGAGTCCCGCAAGAAGAAAGCCGAAGAAGGTTTGAAGAAACTTTTGGGCCGTGATTCTGAAGAGGCGATGGCTGATCTGGAAGCCGCGGAATCCAAGCTTCTTGAGCAGAAGAAACGCGAAAAGAAAAAAGGTATTGATCACGGTGACGAAGATTTCGATGTGATTTCTTCAAGTGATCTGGTGGAGGAAGCTTCTGAGGAACCGCAAGGGACCAAGAAAACCACCACAAAAAAGACTGTAACCACTAAGAAAACCACTGGGAAGAAAAGCTAATGGGCAAACTACTCAGCATTCGTGACCTGAAAATTGATATTCCTAAAGAAGCCCGCATCCTGGCAGATAAAATGTTGAGGGATCTGGAGTCTTCCAAACGTCCGGTTCTGGAGGCGGTGAAAACCTCTCTGGACAACTCCTTGTACAACTCCAAAGTGGGTTATCTGACTCCGGGGGACAAGGTTGTTCGCACCGAACTGAATGTGTCCTCTGTACAAAAACTGGCACGTGTTGTTTTCGTTTTGGAAATCCTGTTGAACAACCTGGAAAAAGGCGCAGTCAACACCAAGCGTGAGCTTTATTACATGTGTAAAGGTCTGATCAAAGGCAATCCTCGTTTGAAGCCTTTGGACTTTGATGACCAACCGGAATCTGATGCCATCATCGACTTCATCGGTGACATGCTGGAAGTTTACCGTGAGGAACTGAACTGTTTTGCCAATGATCGTGGTGGTCAGACGTACTCCCAGCAGTTGATCGTGACTGAAACTTTGGCCGATGGCGATAAAGCCGTGGTGGATCTTTCCACTCTAGGAACATCTCCGTTCCAGCCAAAGAACAAACCGCAGTCTTTGAAACTCAAGGCAAAGAAGAAAATCGACTTCTGCCTGATCGTGGAATCCGAAGGTACGGCGAATACGCTGGTGACCATGGGCTTCACCAAACGTAACAACTGTATCGTGATGGGTGCTCAAGGGGTTCCATCCAACGGTGTACGTGGCTGGTCTAAGTTGATTCAGGATGAATTGGATGTGCCAATGTACTTCTTCGGGGATCTCGATGCGTACACATTGCAAAACATCTTCCGTACTTTGAAAGCCGGTTCTGCGGCGTCTTTGATCCGTAATGCTGACTTCTCCGCTCCGAATGTAAAATTCCTGGGCGTGTTGCCAGAAGACGTGAAAAAATACGATCTGCCTCACTACAAAGTGAAAGAATCTGATCCAGCCGAAGCCCGCGCTTTGAAAAAAGCCAAAGATGCTTTGGAAAACGATCCGTTCTTCCTGGATAAAAAGAATAAAAATCTGGCAGACATTCTGCGTTGGTTGATCAAAGAAAAAATCCGTTGCGAACAGCAATCCTTCTTCTCTGTCGACCCGAACGATCCAATCAAGACAGAAAAACTGATCCTTGAGAAAATCAAACGCGGATCTTACGTCTAAGATTTTAAATAAGATAAAAAAACACCAAAGCCCCTGTCCTCACGGATGGGGGCTTTTTTTTGCCCGGCTTCCGCCAGCAGAGCTGAAGCTCGGCTCCAGCCGGCAGAGCTGTAGCACCGGAGGTGCGCAAGCTGAAGCAGCCGGCGGTTTTCGGTGGAACACCTTTTCGCCGACTTTTATGAAGATTCCGAAGGCTTCGGGAAAAGCTGTGGCGGGCGTGAGGAAACTTTGTTAGACAGGGCTCGCTGTTTGCCTCGAACCGAAAGGACTTTCATGAAAACACTGTTTTTTGCTCTGGTCTCTCTATTGATGGGTTGGACGGCGCAAGCTCGCCCGGTTCCGGAAACCTATGCGACTTGCCAGGGAAAGCTCTATGATGGAACTGCTGTGACCTTCACTGTGCGCGAAATGGCGGTGGTCGGTCTTGCGCAAGGGCTTTTGCAGTCTGAGGCGGATCAGGCAGTCAGTTTGACTTGCCGAAATTCCACCGGGTCGTCATCCAAGGATCGTGTGGTGATGTATGTCTGCACGGAAAATCGTGCAGGGGATGGCAAGGTCAGTGTTCGTCTTGAATACGGGTTCAGCGGGCATTTGATCGGCCAGATCCAACGGGAACAGATGTTCCCCCTGCCAGCACAGACCATCGGTCATCTTTTCTGTCGTTAAGAGATCATCACCACAGGTGTGCCACGAATATCGGCCACCTGTTTGATATCCCGTCGACCCGCCAGTATTTTACGAGCCTCATTCAGGGGACTCCAGCCATGGTCTTGTAGATCACGAAGCAGAATGTAAGCGCGGCCCAGAGGATTCAGGGCCTGGTCGATGGCTTCAATCAAAGTTTTAAAATCTGAATCGATAAAAAAGCGGCAGCGATTTTTGAATTCCGAGGGCGACATCTTGCCCTGGTTCAGTCGAAAATAGGGTGGGTTGCTCAGAATCAAATCATACTTTTCTGAATCAGGCATCGACTTCAGGGATTCATAATTTTGATTGAGAAAACGGACTGAAGGCAAACCGTCACCAAAGTTTTTCAGGTTTTCTTCAAAGTAGGGTTGATACACCTTCTGCACTTCCAGAAAATCAAAGTGCGCAGGCATTGTGAGCTGAGCCTTTTTAAGGTGAAACAGAAAGTCCAAACCCACGATCCCACAGCCTGAACACAGATCCAATCCGCGCCACGAGCTTAAGTCGCCAGAAACCAGTTCAAACACCTGACGGGCTAAAAACACGGAATCGTGGGAAAAACGGTATTCCTCCGGCTGGGTGTAGTGAAAGGTAAAATGGGGGTTTATTGAGCTCATAGGGTCCCGCAGTTGTAAAAGCTTGGGGGAAACTTGTCCATTTTTTCATTTCGTTTTCATTGGGCGGGTCTGAAAGCTAAATTAATTACATTTGAGGCCATTTTAGGGTCGTCTGGTTGAGTTTTTGGGGCCAAGAACTTATAAAAGGGGCAAGCAAATCCTATGAAAATATCCAAGCTGGCTCCGAACATGAATGTTTCCCTGATCCTTTCCGTCCTGTTGCACGGGGGGCTGTTCGCGTTGGCTTTAGGGATGGCGGCGCCAAGTGTGGTGCCTTTGCCGGTGGGTGTGGAACTGATGTATGGCGATGGCGGAACAGTTCAGGCTCCCAAGCAGGAAGAAATTATCAAAGCTCCGAAGATGAAGGCCCCAGTAGTGGTGGATAATTCCGACGGCCCGGCGATTAAGACGGAAAAGGTCACGGAAGCCGCTCCTCAAGAACAATCACCAACTGGCAAAACGGCGGGCTCCTTGGCGGGCACTTCGGATAAAGGCGCTTTGGAAGGTCGTGAGGGTGTTGCCAATGGGATCGAAGTTTCCCCCGAGCAACGCTATCTTTATGAAATCAAAAAACTGCTGGAGCGTCGTAAACGCTATCCCGTGCTGGCTAGAAAAATGGGTCAGACCGGTAAAGTCACCATGCGCTTTACTCTGGCTCAGGATGGCTCGTTGTTAGCTAGCGAAGTTTTAGAAAACGCTCCGTACGATACTTTGAATCAGGCCGCTTTGGATCTGGTCAAAGGCATCCACGGCATGAAGCCCTTCCCACAGGAAATCCAAAAGACCTCCTGGGTTATCACAGTCCCCATTGAGTATGTCTTGAATTAAAAAAACGCCGCTTCTGAACGAGCGGCGTTTTTGTTTGTGACTTCATTTAAATCAACTATTTCGTGATGCCCTGGAAGTTCTTGCAGAAATAGATGAAGAACGTGCGGGCGTGGATGCCGTGACGGAAGGTTTTGAGTTCTTCCTTTTCACAGGAATCCCACTTGGCCCACTCAATGGGGTTGGCCGGATACTTTTCTGAGCTCACAAAGATCGCATTTTGACCTTTTAAGTTGTTCATCTCCTCCGGGGATTGCATCACGGTGTAGTTGCTGACCGTGGAGCTTAGCATGTACACCTTCTGCTTGGTGCCCCAAGTGACCTGTGCGGTATTTTCATAACGGTGAGCCGCGATGAACGGCTTGCTGCCGCTTTCGGCGTGGATTTCACGCTGACGGCGGTTTACGTATTTGCCCAGTTCTTCCCAGCCCGTGAATTCATTACTGAAATCGTAAGTGGTTTTCCATTCTCCATTGGGATTGAATAGATGGAAAGCTTTGGGAATCCACGGATACGCAAACGGAGTGTAGCTGATCAGACCCAGAACGATAAAGAATCCCGCAATACCCCAGGTGAAGACTTTACTGCGCGCTTTGACGATCTGACGACGACCCCAGACAAGTCCCTGGGACCAGATCGCACCAGCCCCCATCAAAAGCAGGGTGTAAGCAGCCCCGCTCCAGTGCGGTTTATAATCGGCGAACAACGGCTGCGGATAGAAGATTGCGATGGATGGCAGGGTCAGGCACAGCAAGAATCTCCAGCGCGCCTCCTGGCGCTTTACGAAGGATGTGATGAAAGCCAAAGCGATCAGCACATACAGGAACGGAGTTGCAAACAACAGCTGCGCACTGAAGAACACGAACCAGCGATTCAAGTTGAAAGATTCGCCCGTGTGACGATCATGGAATTGATATTTGAAGCCCGGCCATTCATGGATGTGATTCCAAAGGAAGATCGGCGTTGCCAAAGCAGTAGCGATCAGGAAGCCCACCCACGGCCACGGAGTCAGGAAATCTTTGCGGCGAGATGGTGTCGCCAGCAGATAGATACCAAAGCCCGGAGCCAGCAAGGCGATGATGAATTTGGAGTTCAGCCCCAAGCCCATCAGAACCCCCAGCCACAGCCAGGTTTTTTTCACACTCCAGGCTTTGTCGTCTTCGCGCACCCCTTGCCAGAAGACGTAAGAAGCTGCCACCCAGCAGAGCATGAACGGAGGTTCTGGAGACGCCACGTAACCGCCAAAGCCCCAGAAAGGGGACCACAGCAAAACAACGCCGACAAAAATCGCAGCCCAGTCATCGAACAGATCCCGAGTCAGTTTATAAAGTAAAACCACGGTTCCAACAAAACACAGGAACCCCGGCAGGCGGACCCCCAGATAGGTGTCACCAAAAAGACGGGTGGTGATGGCTTCCAGCCACGCGATCATGCCTGGATGGTCGAAGTAAGAAAGCTGCAACCATTTCGCCCAGGACCAGTGGTAAGCTTCATCGTCAATCAGGCCGATATTCAGCGAGAAAAAAGCTCGGAAAAAGAGCGTCAAAATAAACAGGATGACTACTTTTTGAGAGAGAGTTTGCTGCTTCCAGAAGTCACGAATCACGGCCACGTCCTCACGGTCGAAATCAGGTTGTTGTGTCAATGCTCTGTCGTAATATCTTGGGGCGTTGCTGGCAACACATCCCCGCATGACAAACGGTGTAAATTGAAGCTTTCTTGCCTCCCAGGTCGCTCAGTGAGACTCTGCGGGGCATGAAATTGTCCATGGTTCTTTTTATCGGTTTATTTGTGCTGATGGGATGTCAGAGCTTCCGCTATTATGACCCGCAAAAGCCCTATCGTGGGAAGACTCAGTTCTATAATAACTATGACAATTCCCCCAAGGCCAGTTTCTGGAAGTGGCAGCTGGAGCGCTGGACAAGCTCAAAACCGGCAGAGCCCCCCTTTGAACCCGAGATCATTAAAACAGATCTTGGTTATCTTCGGCAGAACAGCCAGGACATCACATTGACTTGGGTGGGGCATTCCACAGCTTTGTTGCAGCTTCGGGGTTTGAATATTCTGATTGATCCGGTTTTTTCTGAACGAGTTTCTCCGGTCAGCTTTATGGGGCCGAAGCGTCTGGTGGGATTGCCGTTCACTATCAAAGATCTTCCCAAAATTGATGTGGTCGTGGTTTCTCACAGCCACTATGACCATCTGGATCTGCCGTCTTTGCGTGAGCTGGGTAAGAAAGACCCCGAGGCTCTTTTCCTGGTGCCGTTGGGAGACGCAGAGCTTTTGCAGTCCGAAGGAATCCCTCATGTTCAGGAATTGGACTGGTGGGATGAAGTGAAAGTGCAGAACCTGTCGTTTGTCTTTACTCCTGCCCAGCACTGGACTCAGCGTTGGTTGTTCCAGCGCAATCAAAGTTTGTGGGGTGGTTGGTCCATTAAGACGGACGGTTTCCATTTCGTTTACACGGGCGACACAGGTTATTCCAAGGACTTTGCTGACATTCATGCCCGTCGTGGGGATGTAGATTTGGCGATGATCCCCGTGGGCGCCTATGAACCCCGTTGGTTCATGGGACTACAGCATGTGGATCCTGACGGAGCTGTTCAGATCCATCAGGATTTGCGTTCAAAGCATTCTATTGGCGTGCACTGGGGCACCTTCCGTTTAAGTGATGAACCTATGGCCGAGCCTCCCGTCGAGCTGGCCAGGGCCCGTAAAAAGGCCGGCCTTGAAGACGGAGCGTTTCACGTCATGAAACATGGCGAGATCCTGAAAATAGAAGTAAAAAAATAGTTATTCTTGGAGAGATGTATGGATAAGTTCCGCGTAGAAAAAGATTTATTGGGCGAAAAGCAGGTTCCTGCCGAAGCTTACTATGGGATTCACACAGTGCGCGCGGTTGAGAACTTTAAAATTTCCGGCCAGACAGTCGGCACCAACCAAAGTTTCGTGCGCGGCTTGGCGCTGGTGAAAAAAGCCTGTGCTCTGGCAAACGGAGAGCTTGGCACCATTCCCGCAGACGTTTCCAGATCTTTGGTGGAAGCCTGTGACGAAGTTTTGCGTGATCCGAAGAAGTGGGGTCAGCAGTTCCCTTCCGACGTTTATCAAGGGGGAGCAGGCACCTCCATCAACATGAATGCCAACGAAGTGATTGCCAACATCGCACTGGAAAAACGCGGTTTGGCCAAAGGAACTTATTCAGTCATCAATCCGAATGATCACGTCAACAAATGCCAGTCCACCAACGACGCCTATCCGACGGCTTTCCGTGTGGCGCTGTTTGAACACATAAACGGCACCTTGCAGGCCCTGGATTCTTTGGCTGTGGCCTTTGAAAAGAAGGGGAAGGAATTTCACAACGTTTTGAAAATGGGGCGCACCCAGCTCCAAGACGCCGTGCCGATGTCTTTGGGGCAGGAGTTTAATGCGTTTGCCACGCTGTTGAAGGAAGATGGTCGTCTGATTCGGACTGTGCAAAAGTTCATGCTGGAAGTGAACCTGGGGGCCACGGCCATCGGCACCGGCATCAATACGCCTCCGGGATACGCGGAGCTGGCAGTGAAGAAGCTAGCTGAAGTCACGGGACACCCTTACGTGCAATCAGAGGACTATATCGAGGCCACCAGTGATTGCGGCGCTTATATTATCATTTCCGGTGCGTTGAAAAGAACGGCAGTGAAGCTTTCCAAGATCTGCAATGACCTGCGTTTGTTAAGTTCTGGGCCGCGTGCAGGGCTGAAAGAAATCAATCTTCCAGAAATGCAGGCAGGTTCCAGCATCATGCCAGCCAAAGTAAATCCTGTGATTCCTGAAGTGGTGAATCAGGTCAGCTTTAAGATCATGGGTAATGATCTGGCAATTACATTGGCGGCCGAAGCAGGGCAGTTGCAACTCAATGTGATGGAGCCGGTCATTGCCTCCAGTTTGTTTGAATCCCTGGATCTGTTGAAGAATGCGTGTGAAACTCTGGAACACAAATGTGTTCACGGTATCACGGCCAATGTGGAACGCTGCCGTGACTATGTGATGAACAGTATTGGCATTGTGACTTATCTTGATCCGATCATTGGACATGATGAAGGTGATCGTATTGGTAAGATCTGCGCGCAAACAGGTCGCAGTGTTGCAGAGGTGGCACTGGAGCGTGGTGTAGTCACGCAAGAACAGCTCAACGAGATTTTCTCTTTGGAAAATCTTTTGAACCCGAAGTATGTAGGCAAGATCCAAAAGTAAATTTTAGTGGATCGTTCCATATTCGGAACGATCCTTTCCGATTTCACCGTCTAATCAAATCCACCCCGTGGGAGTAGTCTGATACCTGAAGGCAGGTTGAAGATGAAACTCCTCTTGATGCTACTGACTCTGGTGACCTTCGCAGGATGCGCAGAGTTTAAAAAAACACCTTTCACGGACGAGCTCAAGACAAGCACTCGCAATTGGAATGCCCGTAATGTTGAAAAGATTCGGGCCCTGAATCTTAGTGATACATTCAGGATCGCGACGATTTCCGATACACACTCAAATTATGATGACCTGCGATCGGTCATCAGGGAATTGAACTCTCGCAGGGATATCGATTTTGTGATTCACCTGGGGGATTTCACAGATCGTGGTTACAATTTCGAATACGATATTTTCGTGGATATCATGCAAAATCTGAACAAGCCCTCGCTGGTGGTGATTGGCAATCATGACAGCATCGGCAAGGGTCCTCAGATGTATCAGCGCGTTTTTGGCAATCCTGACTTTGCCTTTGATTTCAACGGCACCAAGATCATTGTAGCCAACAACAATCGCCTGGATTTCATCAACTCCTGGTCTGCCGACTGGATGTTTCATGAGGTTTCCAAAAGCCAGGATTTTGAGCGGGTGATTGTCGCCCATCATGTGGACCCTGATTCCTCCAATTATTTTACGACTACGCAGGTGATGCAGTTTGATAAGTTGTATTCAGACAGCAAGGTCAATCTGGTTTTAAACGGACATCAACACACCTTCCTGATGCGTGCGATGACGGACTATCTGTCCTTGCAGGTTCCGCGCATCCAGGATCGTCAGTACAACATTTTGGATTTTAAAAAAGGAGAACTTCATGTTTGGTATTGTCAGAAGGGAAGTTGTCAGACTGTGGCTCCTTAGTCTTCTGGTTTTGAGCCCCCTGTCTGTGCAGGCGGTTGAATGGCAGATGTCTTTGCAGCATGCAGGCTTTATGGGTGAAACTTCGGTGGCCGCAGGTTTCGAAAATCAAAGCCGCTGGTTTGGGATGGATTTGGGTGTGGGATTTAGTTCGGACAGCGATGGAAAATCTGTCCGGCAGATCAATGTGAAGGCCCGTTTTCAGCCTTTGATCTGGGGAGCAGGTAAATACGGAGAAGTGATTTTGCCTTACTTTGGTGTGCAGGCGATGTACACGGATGATACAGCTTTTTTTGTGCAAAGCGGAGATGAGTTTCCCGAGGACGAATATTACGATTTTACGGCCATTCGCTTTGGAATACCTGTGGGCATTGCCTGGAGAAATGAGACCTGGTCTGTTTATGCAGAGTACGTGTTGCTGGATACGGACATCATCGCTCAGTACAACACGAAGTCCGCTCTGGGATATCAGGACATCGCTTCGGCCTCCGTAGGTTTACGTTATTACTTTTGAACTGATTTGCTCTTGCGATTTTTGGGCGAAGGTTCATGATGAGACCATGAACCTTCATCATCTTGATATCAATGAAGTGTACTATTTTATTCGCATCATGCAGGCCGGAAGTATTTCGTCAGCATCGCGCCTGCTGAATATTCCCAAATCCAAGCTCAGTCGGAAGTTGAGCAGTCTTGAAAAAAAGATGGCCGTAAACCTGGTGAAAAGAAAAACCCGCCAGTTGGAACTGACGGCTGAAGGTCAGAAGCTTTTTGATCGCACGGAATCCCACTTTGATTTTATCGTCACAGAACTGGACAACCTGGTGTCGCCACATTCTATGTTAAGCGGTGAGTTCCGCATCGCTGCGCCGGTGGCGATGGCCTCTGATAGTTTTGTTGCGATGATCGGAGACTTCCGTCGGCGCAATCCGGCTTTGCGGGTGCATTTGGATTTGTTACCCAAAGGGCCGAACCTGACAAACGATGACTATGATGTGGCCTTTGCCGGCGGGACGGATATGCCGCCCCAGGTGGTGGCTTTGAAGCTGATGGAAATTGATATTCAGCTTTACGCCAGTGCTTTGTTTATTCAAGAGCGCGGACAGCCGAAAGAGCTGGATGAACTGCCACGTTTTGCCTGTGTTTCCATGCATGAAGTATCTGATCTTTTATCACTGACGTCTTATAAAAGCGGCGAGGTTCGCAAGGTTCCCATCCATCCGGTGATGCTGTCCAATCAACCGCAAGTTGTGCGAGGTGCGGTTTTGCAAGGTCATGGAATTGGTTTTTTGCCCGCGATGTTTGTGCAGAAGGAGCTGGATTCTGGAGCAGTCCAGAGGGTGCTGCCGGAATGGCATTATCCGGGAGTGGGGTTGTATCTGACTTATCTGAAGCAAAAGGTTCGAAATCCGAAAGTGAAGGCCTTTGTGAATTTCATCAAGAGCGAATTTAAAAATTATGAAGGGGTCTGTTAACGAGGACGTCGTCGCCAGACTTCCTGGGGATTGACCAGAACGATCGCGACCAGAGACAGCAGGCAGCCGATCCCGGTGGCGGTCAGGCGAACCATGGGTGTGTGCAGATCACCCCGTTGCAGATTGGGCATATCCAGAATGATCAGCAGCATAATGACCAGGACGGCCGACCCCAGCCAGTAGCTGCGCACAATGGACCAGGGGCCCCAGAAGCTGATCAATCCCAGAATAATGATGGCCAGCCAAGGTGAATGCACGCTGTAGATGATGATGTCGGCAACCAGGACCCCAAGCAAAGTGCCTAGGAAACGCTGAATGCTGCGATAGATGCTTTGTTTCAGCTCTGGCCGCATAATAATCAGAACAGTACCCACAGCCCAGTAGCCGTGATCTATTTTGAAGTAATCCACGATCACGAGGCTTAGGAGGATCGCACTGGCATACCCAGTGGCATAGAGATGGTGCGATCGTTCTGTCGTCAATGACTTCTTAAGTGAGGCACGCAGACCAGCAAAGGGATTGGGGGTGTGACGACGTAAAAACACCAGCAGGGTCAAAGAGACAATCACACACAGATAACCGAGCAATGCATAGGAGAGGACTGGGACCAGATAGCGCTCCAGTCCCTGAACGTAGGCTCCGGCCAGAACCTGAAAGATTGCAAAAAGCAACGCTCGCTCCAGCTCGGCGCCTTTTCCTCCACCCATTAAGCCCAGCCAATACACCAGACCGAAAAGCAAAGGCATCAGAAGCCATCGATCCCCATGGGTTAGTATTCCCAGGGTCAGTCCACCCAGCATCATCATGCACGTCAGGGTGATCGTCCAAAGGCGATGTCCCAAGGTGCCCATATGGTCATTCAGAACCAGCAGAAAACCCATCAGTGAGCCAAAGATGGCGGCACCTATTTGCTGCGTCAGCAGCCCGATAATAAGAGGAATTGTCGTGGAAATGGCGCAAACAAACATGCGCGGCCAGGGCGAGGCGACGGGGTTTATTTTGAGAAGTTCATCGATATGATGGCGTAAGGTCATGATGTCCATTATACTACTTGGCAGGAGTCATTATGAAAAAGAAAATTGAACTGGAAGTGGTCGTCGATATCGTCTGCCCCTGGTGTTATGTTGGCAAAACAACACTTCTGAAAGCGATGGATCAGCTGAAGGATCAGATTGAATTTGATGTGAGAATCCTTCCTTTTCAATTGGATCCCGATGTCCCGGTGGAGGGGCTTCCACGAGCCGAATATTTGACAAAGAAGTTTGGCGACGGACAGCGTTTTGCTGAGGCGGAACGTCGTGTGGTTCAGGCCGCGAACAATATCGGTGCGGAAATGCACTTTGATAAAATTCAGACGCAAATCAACACCATGGATTGTCACCGTCTGATCTGGCTGGCCGGGCAAGATGGAAAGCAGTTGGCAGTGACCAATGAACTTTACAAGGCCTATTATGTCGAGGGTCTGGATCTTTCAAAGAAATCCAATCTGGCCGATGTGATGGCGCGACTGGGATATGAGGCTCAAAGTATTTATGAGTTTCTTAACAGTGATCAGGGCACGCGTGACGTTGAAGCACTGATTGGCGAAGTTTATAGTTTTGGTATTTCCGGTGTTCCGTTCTTTATTTTAAATAGGGAGGTCGGAATCTCAGGAGCTCAGCCACTTGAGGTGTTTTTACAGGCGTTTCAGGAAGTGTAAAGCCGGCCTGCACAGGAGGCGTCAGAAGAAGCACTTCTTTGGGCGCCTTCAGGTGGGAAAACCATTTTCGATACAAGTCTTCAAATTCACCACTGCGTTTGATTTCAGTCAAAGCTGTATGCCAGTTTCTGATCAGGTGGGGATCTGTGCCCTGGGAGAAAGCAAAGTACAGCGAGCTTGATTGCAGTGAAGCCACTTTGACATAATCTTTTTCTTTGTATCCAGTTCGTCGGAAAAGCTCGGCGACCGCCAGATCGTCATCACACAGAACCTCCACGCGGCCACTCATAAGCATGCGCACGGCACTTTCGGATGAATTCACAGGCACGATATGTTCAAATCCCTGCTGCTTCAGCAAGTTGTGAAAAGCTGTGCCCCGATGAGTGCCTACAGTCAGACCGCGTTTGATTTCATCCAGAGTGATCGTTTTTCGGTTCTTTGCGTGCGCTGGCATGTACAGCGATATGTCGCCATCGGCGATCGGCCCCAGCAGGGTAAAGATTTTCTCTCGCTCGGGTGTGCGCACCAGGGTGAAGAGCAACACATTGGGTTGGGTCAGTGCGGTTTTATAAGCTCGGGTCCAAGGCTGGACTTCGACTTGGTTGTGCATGGAGAGATGCTTTTGAATCATTCGGGCCAGATCCACGGCCATACCTTGGGCAGTTCCGGATTTTTCGAAAGACATAGGAGGCCAGTGCTCGGTCACGAGTCTTAAAGAGGTCTCGTGTGACAAGCCCGGCTGCGATAGCAGCAGCAGACAGAATAGAAAAAAGTATTTTAGCTGCAACATACCCTGATTTTAACACAAACTTGACAGCTAATCAGGGCATGGAGGAGAGAGTTGTTGAATATCAATTTCCCTCAAATCGCCTGTGGGGCAGGGAACTCGAGGGAAAAGTGAGTCTTGGATTAATTGCGTTTTTTGCGAGCCTGGTGGCGATGTTCTTCCTGCCAGTTGCGTCGTTCGCTCTGACCTTGATCCTTGGAAATAGTCATCTCGGGCAGCAATTGCAAGTGACCCTTTAATTGAGAGTGCAGGGGAAGCAAGTTTAATCCGGACATTAAAAGCTGGCGGAACTGTTTACCAAATTCACTTTGGTGCGGCGGCTCTTCAAACAGCAGACGTTCAATTTCTGCACGGGCCACAGCGGCATGTTGATCGGTGATGAATTCAAGTTCTGTCAGGGTGTCGATATCAGCCATCAGGGATGTGAACTCGCGCAGCCACACGTAGCGTTCAGCACCCATCAAAGCCTGAAACCATTCTGTCGGCGTTGTTTCGTAACCATTTTCGCGATCGAACTCTGCTTTAAGGGCTGTTAGAGTTTCCTTTTGCAGGCCCCAGAGGGCGTGGCGAACTCTCAGAGTGTTGGCGTGATGATGTGAATGAGTCATGGGGTCGGGCTCCTGTTGCGCTTAAAAAACCGATGCTAGCTTATTTTTACAGTCTTGACATCTACTTTTAAGAACAGGAGCCCGTGGGGTTTTTAGAGCTTAGCGGCAGCGTCTCCACTGAAGGTGATAGATCAGGCCGGAGCTGATATCGGCGCTATCCACAGTGGCCAATGTCTGTTCACCACGGCCGTTGGATCTGGCCATCATGGAAGTATTGACGCGAAGGTTTACGTCCGCTCCGCACGGCGTCCAGACCATGGTGCTGGCAATCAGGCCGTCAGAGATCGTGTAGCTGTCGTTCACAGGGCCCATGAAGGTGCGGCTGATGCGCGGTCCGCGGGCGCCGGCCCAGAAGTATTCAGCGTCAAAGCGGGACATGCCTCCGCGTGGGACAAAGTTAAATCCACGATAGTCCACCTGGAAGACGGCCACACTGTAACCACTTGGAACAGAAACTGGGACCGAGATGTTGCAGGACTTACGATCCATTGCGCGTCCGTTACCGGCTTCCGCCACGTAGTTGTCAAAAAGGATACTCAGTGCTGAAGCATCCGGGCTGACTGTGACACTGGCGCTTCCCGCAGGGCAACCAGTCCCGCCGTATGCAGGCTGACCCAAACGAATTTGTTGTGCCTGAGCGGTGATGCTCGCAGCGGACATAAGACCAACGATCGCAAGTAATAGTGTACCTTTCATAATTCCCCCTTTGGATTATGTGTGTTTTTGTTTTACTTAAAAATTTGGTTATTGATTTTATTTATGGAAAACGCGGTGGTCTTCCTGGTGCTGGGTTGGGACGCCCTGGTCCGGGATCGCGACCCGGGGGTGTCACGGAACCGCCGCCCGAGGGGCGACATTGTTTCCACGCCAGTTGGTAGCGCTGTGACTGCACCTGACCGTCAATGCTGTCCAGAGTGATCTGCGCGGTCAACAGCGATGACAAGTTCAGATTGCGAGCCATCAAGTAAGTCGTGATGTAAAGCGACTGAATCGAATTGGCATTACAAGCCGCCCATGGAGCAACACGCGGATCGACCTGGTGACGGATGTAGTAGGTGTCGTTGTAAGGTCCGCGGAATTCCTGCGCGCGGAAGTTGTAGGTGCCACCGTTTTCATATCCGGGTCTTTCATTGCGGGGTTTGCTGCCGTCAAAAGAATAAAGAGCCTGGTGAGTTACCAGAGTGCCAACTTCAGCATAAGCAAAACCGCGATAGTCCGCCGACGTGACAGCGAAAGTCCATCCTGCCGGAACCTGGAAATTTACACGCAGTTCGCAGTTCAATCTCACAATAGGTTTTTGCATGGAAGATTCAGCAATGAAATTGTCCAGCAGTAAAGAGAAGGTCTGGGCGTCTGGAGAAATGGTGGCATTGTAGCTTCCTGCGGGGCAGCCGCTTCCCACAGCCTGAATACTATGAATCCTGATACCCGGTGGAGTTTGTGCCAAGGCCGGTGCTGCCGCTATGAAAGTAAGACCTAATATAGATGTAGTGATTCCCCGCCACATATTTGTTTCCCCCCAGAAACTGGTGACAACCGTCACCTGGGAAACAGCTATAGCAAGGGTTGGGCCACCTCTTATGGTGGCATCTTGGCTCTGAGTTCTTCTATGTTGCGCAGCAAGTCGGTTTTACGCAAGGGTTTGACCAGATGCAAATTGCACCCCACCTCAAGGCTGCGATCAATTTCATTTTTCAAAGCATAGGCCGTCAAGGCCCAGATGGTGGCCGGTGTTTTGCGATGTTCTTTTTCCCACTGACGGATTTTCTGTGTGGCCGTAAATCCATCCATCACCGGCATCTGCATATCCATCAAAATCAGATCATAGTTATTTTCGCGGGCCAACTCCAGAGCCTGCTGACCGTTGACTGCTTCATCAATGTGATGGAGAGAGCCCTTAAGGTAGGCTTTGATCAAGGTGCGATTGTCTTCGGTATCATCGACGACCAGAATGGAAAGAGCTCGGCCCTTTTTTTCGTGGGAGTCTGTCGGTGTGGCAGCAGTGGGCTCTTTTTCCAGAGTCTGCAGAGTTTCCTGATCCTGCAGGCAGGGAAGATCCAAAGTGAAAGAAAAAACACTTCCCTGATGTGGTTTGCTTTCAACCGTGATTTCACCACTCATCAGGTGAACCAGTCGCTTGGAAATGGACAGCCCCAGCCCGGTGCCTCCAAACTTTCTGGTGATGGTTGAATCGGCCTGAGTAAATGGCTGAAACAGGGACGGGATTTTTTCCTCGGGAATGCCGATACCGGTGTCCTTCACCTGGAACAACAAGTTGCCGTGCAGGTGGGGGAGGTTGTTGCGAGAAACGCGGACCTCAATAGATCCTTGCATGGTGAACTTCAAAGAATTGCCAATCAGGTTTGCCAGAATCTGACGAATGCGCGTGGGGTCGCCCAGATAGATATAATTCGTGTCCGGACTCAGAACAAGCGACAGTTGCAGATTTTTTTCCCGGGCTTTCAGAGCGAACATGTCGCAGACATCACGGACTAGTTCGTGCAGATGGACCTGGGTTTTTTCCAGAATCAACAGGCCGGATTCAATTTTTGAGATATCCAGGATGTCATTGACGATGTTCAAAAGATTCTGCCCGGCCTTTTTGGAGATTTCCACATAGTGGGCCTGATCTTCATTTAAGGGGGATTCCTCCAGCAAATCAGACATACCGATGATGACGTTCAGGGGAGTGCGTATTTCGTGGCTCATGTTGGCCAGGAATTCAGATTTCGTTTCGGAAGCTTTCTTCAACTGCAGATTTAAATCAATCAGGTGCTGGGTTTTCTCATCCACGATCTCCTCCACCGACATGATGCGATTGGCGATGGTGAGAAGCAGGGCGCAGAGTAAAAACACAAAGATCAGGGAAGCTATCAGGAACAGATTGGAGTTGGACATGGCAGCCAGAGGCTGCGAGGGATCTTGTTCCAAAGTGACTTCCCAGATGCGATCACCGACCTCGATGGGCTTGCTCCAGCGGAAGTCCTCTAAGAAGGGATTGGCTTGTTCGGGAAACGACTTCGACTGCAGAACCAACGTGGCCGGAGTCGTTGTGATATCCCGGATTGTGACGGCGTAGCTGGGATCATTCAGAACGGCGGTGAGGTCCTTGAGGACATCATCCAGTCTCAGAACCTCCAGCAAAATTCCACCTGGATGTCCAAGGGCAAAAAACAGGAAGCTGCTGGAGCCGACCTCATTTATCTGCAGGGGCAGTGAGGAGGTGATTCGTTGCGATTTCAAAGATCTCCTGAACAGCTCTTCGTGCTCGGGATAGTCGCTGAACTTAAGGTTTTTGATCAGTTCATTCTTATTCAGAGGTTCGATGAATTCGATTTCGAAAAGACCGGGTTTTTCGGGGCGCACGGGAATCCAGGCAAGGGCCTGAACCTCGGGGTGACGGGCATGCAGGGTGCCCGCAAACTTTTTAAACTCTGCCACCGTCACTTCGGACGAGCTTTCGTAAAAACTTTGCAGGGAGCTGAGCATGTCCAGATTGGAGTTCAAATCCTTTTCCAGGACATTATAAGTGAATTCTGATTTTTTGCTGAATTCAGCCAGCCATTTGCTTTGTTCAGTTTTATTCAGATAGTGTGATACCGAAAGAATCAGGCCAAAAGAAACACATACTGGCAGCAGAACCTTGGTTACTGATTTGAGCCAGTACTTGCGCGACTGGATTGAAAACATCAGGGCCACCGGCGCAAAGATCAATCCTCCGGTGGCATCCCCCACAAACCAATGCAACCAGTTCTGGAAAAGACCCCTAGGGCCGACGGCACCGGCAAAATAAAGGGTGCCTGCGCCCAAAGTGGCAGTGATCAGTGATGACAGTGGACCTGCCACCAACAAAAAGAGCAGGACTTCCCGTTCTGTATAAAACCGTTTTGGAAACTGCAGCCAGCGGCGAATCAGCCAGGCCGCCGTGACAATGCCGAGCGTGCTTCCCAGGGCCACCCCGGAGGGGATCAGTATGGCATTGAGGGAATCCAGGTTGCGAATATTAATCAGAAAAGCGCCCGCCGCAACTCCGGGCCAGCGATTGATTCCAAAAAGCAACAGGGCGGCAATGCTAAGGCCTAATGGGGCCCAAATAAGGGAGGCGTACCCTGGTGGCAGGGCCAAAAGCAGGCCTGCTTTGCCGGTGATAAAATAGACAGCGGTAATCAGCAGAACCTGAGCAAGCCATGAGCGCAGAAGGGGTCTCTCCATAAATCAAGTTTATCGGGCTTCAGGCGGGGAAACAATAAATCTCTCGATGGAAGCACAAATGCGTTTTTGTACTGTAGTCAAAATTGTGCTATGAATAGACCTCGTTAGGAGATCTTTATGCAGACTATTCCCGGACTTTGTCAGACGCCTGACAAAGAAACTCAAGCATATACTTTCAACCACACTATGCTAAGGATCAAAGACCCCAAGGCGTCTTTGGATTTTTATACGCGTGTTCTGGGAATGAAGTTGATCCGCAAGCTGGACTTTGCGGAGTGGAAGTTTTCTTTGTTCTTCCTGGCTTATGTCCCAGAGAGCACTCAAGTTCCGACCGATAATGAGGCCAATGCAAAATATGCCTTCGGACGTGAAGCCGTGCTGGAGTTGACGCACAATTGGGGTACGGAGGAAGCAGAAACCACACCTTACCATAATGGCAACTCCGAGCCTCGTGGCTTCGGTCATATTTGTATCTCTGTGCCCGATATTCAGAAGGCCTGTGCGCGTTTTGAAGCATTGGGTGTGAACTTCCAAAAACGCCTGGGCGAAGGCGGAATGAAAAACATCGCCTTCATCAAAGATCCGGATCAGTACTGGATTGAGGTGGTTCAACCGGGTCTTCTTTAATGCGCAAATGGTGGCCGATTCTCAGAAAGTGGATGCTCAAAGCGGTGCTGCTCTTTTTTGTGAGCAGTCTGGGCTTTGTCTTGCTGTACCGATTTGTTCCGGTGCCGTTGACGCCGTTGATGGTCATTCGCTCTGTCAGTTCTTTGTGGGGGGATGAGTTTGTCGGCATCCACAAAGACTGGGTTCCGCTGGAAGAAATTTCACCAGCTGTACAAAAGGCGGTTCTTAAGGCAGAGGATTATCGCTTCTTTGAACACAGCGGGTTTGATTTTGATGCGATTGAAAAAGCTATCAAGTACAACAAGACCCATAAAAGAAAAAAAGGGGCCAGCACCATTTCCCAGCAGACGGCGAAGAATGTGTTTCTTTGGCCCAATCGGGACTGGATTCGCAAGGGTCTGGAGGCCTACTTTACGGTTTTGATTGAGACCACCTGGCCCAAAGAGCGTATCATGGAAGTGTATCTGAATGTGATAGAGCTGGGGCCGGGCGTGTATGGAGTGGAGGCGGCTTCACAAAAGTACTTCAAACGCAGTGCTAAAAATCTGAACTCTTATCAGGCGTCGTTGATTGCGGCAGTTCTGCCAAATCCACGACGTTTCCGTATCGATCGACCTTCAAACTATGTTGTCGGTCGTCAGCGTCGTATTTTGAACCGTGTGGCGCCAGCGATCCCCAAGACGGCCGAGGCCTCTTTGTTGGATTTCCTGGATCTGAAGTTTGATTCAGACGAAGAGGACGCTCCCTAAAATTGGTTTGCCCGGTCCTGGGCAGAGTTCTAAGATTTCCTTATGAGCTCAAACAAGAAAAAAGCCAAAATGATTGCCGCCATCAATGAACGCGGATGCCTGCTGGTGTATCCTCTGGAAAACCGTAAAGAGCCCGCCAGTCTTTGGAGTGAGCTCTATCCGCGCACGAAGATGCGTTGGGAGTGGGATCAGGACGGTGACAATCGAGTGGCAGAATTGTGGGTGTTGCGAGAGGAGCTGTCGCGCAGTGAAGAGGTTGTTTACGCCAAATGGTTTCGCAACCGGGCGACCTTCTTTTCAAAGGAAGTCTTTGTCCACCTGCTGGCGTGGCTGGGCAGTTCGCAAGGTCGCGTGAATCTGCCTCGCAGCAGTCAGGAGGCGCTGGACAGCTTCCTGCAGGATTCCCCGCAAAGCACCAAGATCATCAAAGAAAATCTGGGCTGGCAGGGGAAGATGATGGAAAGCCATTATAATCGGGCCATGAAACCCCTGTGGAATTATCTTTTTTTGGTGGGCTATGGAGAAGTGCAGGATTCCAGCTTTCCGTCGTTGAATATGGCAGCCACTCAAAATCTGTTTGAAGACCTGTGGCTCGAATCGCAGGAACTGGATGCGGCTTCAGCGGAATCGTTCCTGCGTAAAAAGATGGGTCCGGATAATTTATTCTTTAAATACGCTCAGAAGCTGGTCAAAACCTAAGGGGCATACCAGCAGCGTGGACGTTCCTGCTCCAGAAGCCCGGCAATCATCGTGTCCAAACGGCACTGGGCGCTGGGATAGAAGGTTTCATGCAACTCCACTTTATCCACCACAGTCAGATCCGGTGTGTGATAGTCGGTTTCACCGCCACCGCTGGCAAGCTGGCGGAAGAAGATGCGTTCCACTTCTAAAGCCTGAAATCCACGGAAGCAATTGTACAGTTCTTCCGGGGAAGAGAACTTCTGGCGACACAGATTTTCTGTATAGGCGTTGGGTGCCTGCACAGGCTGGAACTCAGGAATATATTTGAAAACTCGCTTGATACAGGAGCGGGTGGCAAAATAGTCGGACTGTCCTTCGGTGGAAGCTCGAGTGTTGTCGGTTTTTCTTTTGTAAGGGGCGCCACCAATGCCATGCCCCAGTTCATGACAAAGAGTCATAGCCACTCCATCCGGAGTCATTCCGGGCATGCGGGCATATCCACCAAATAAAAACAGAAAATGCTCAGTCAGACCCTGGGAGTCCGTGTAAGCACTGTAAGATGCGTGACGGTCGTTTAAATCCCACCAGAAGTTGGGTAGCTGTGGACTGGGGGGACGATTGATGTTCAATCGGGCATTTTGCTTTGCCAGTTCGGTGGAAAACTCTGCTTGGAAGGCCTGACTGATAACTTGAAATTGTTCAAGGCTGATCTGCGCCTTTGCAGGAAGTGTTGTGCTGAAAAACCAATAGTGCCAGTAGTGCCAGGAATTGCCAGAGTGTGTATTTCATGCCCCTTCTTTTAACAGATAGCTTTGGAAAGTCCCAGTGGGTGGGCGTTTTTTACAAGAACTGTTTATTGTTTTTCTTCAGTGTGCGATGCGCTTTTTTGCCTCTGCCGCTAAAACCGTCAGAATAAGGTCTTATGAAAAAACAAATCATCTTTTTAGGACTTCTGGCGTGGTTTCTATTGAAAGTCCTGAGCGCACACGCTGCAGGGAATGATGTTCGTTTTATGACGGAATGCGAACCCGGGCAGGAACGGATCAGCCTGTCTTTTGTGGGGGATATACTGGTGCATGAGGCTCTTTATCGGGCGGTGGTGAAGGGGACTCAAAACTTCAGTCAGATTTGGAGACACACGGACAGCCTGATGACCAAAGCCCATTTTTCAGTGGGCAATCTGGAAGGTCCTGCTGCGATGGGTGTGGATCGCCGGGGGCGTGATCATGGGGATGTGGGATTTGTCTATGACGAAGTGGTGTACTCGGGGTCTAATTTTTCCTTTAACTATCATCCGCGTATTCTGAGGGATCTGCAAAGATCGGGATATGATCTGTTGACCGTGGCCAATAATCATTCTTTGGACCGGGCTTCGTTGGGAATTGATAAGACCATCGATGCGGCCCGGGCGATTGGACTTCCGACTGTGGGGATTCGCAAAGCTTCGGAGCGAAATGCGCCGTTTTATGAAGTTGTCTCTGTCGGCGGTTTACGTGTGGCCTTCTTAGGATGCACCGAGATGAGCAATGGTCACAGCGATAGTAAAGACCAGCTTCTGTTCTGTTACAAGGCCCCCGAGAAAATGGTGGAGCTGATTCGCGACATCTCCTCACGCTCTGATGTGGATGCTTTGATTCTACTGCCGCACTGGGGGCAGGAATATAAACATACCCCGGACTCCCGCCAAAAAAGTTACGCCCGCAAATATCTGGAGGCCGGAGCCACGGCGATTATCGGATCGCATCCCCACGTTTTGCAACCGTGGGAAAAGTATGTCACCAAGGACGGTCGCGAAACTTTGATTGCGTATTCTTTGGGAAACTTCGTGGCCGGACAGGCGGGGGTGGCGCGAAAGACCGGTGTGGTGGTTTATCTGGGGCTTGTGAAAGAAGGAGGGCGAGCCCGGATTTTTGGAACCGCCTATACCCCCACTTATCGTGAAGGCACCGAGATCTGGCCGGTGACCAAAAATAAAGAGGCTCTGGAGCATGCCGCCTCTTTGTTTGGCAGTGAAAGACGGTTGTCGCCCGATGGAGCCTTGATGAATTTTCTTTGTCAGAAGAAAATGTGATGATCGACGGGTCAGCCGGGTGTAGAGTTTTGGCATGAACGACAAGGATAAGTTTCCCACCACGTTGGCAATTCGCGAACTTCTAAAATATCAGGTCAGCTATGAAGGACACCTTTTTCAGTATCAGGAAAAAGGTGGAACCGCACATTCCTCAAAAGAGCTCGGGGTCCCCGAGCACAGTGTGATCAAGACGCTGATTATGGAAAATGAAAACAAAGAGCCGCTGGTGGTTCTGATGCATGGGGATCGACAAGTTTCAACGAAGCAGTTGGCGCGAGAACTGGGGGTGAAAACCATTTCTCCCTGCAAACCTGAGGTGGCAGATCGTCATTCGGGGTATCAAGTGGGGGGGACTTCCCCGTTTGGGACCAAAAGAAAAATGCCAGTATATATGGAAAAAACCATATTGGATCTGGAGCTCATCTATATCAACGGTGGCAAAAGAGGCTTTTTGGTTTCCATGAAGCCGCAGGAAGTGGTTCGAGTTCTGCAACCGACGTTGGTGCAAGTGGGTGTTCAAAGCTCTTGAATCCCTGTATCCCGACACTTGATCTTGTTTGCCTGGTGCGGGGTCTTTAAAATCCTCTGTGAATATCATCACAGGAGGAGTCTATGAAAGCGGTCCGCTTTGTCGGAGTGGGAAAACCTGCGCAAATTGTTGAATTGCCAAAACCAGAGCCCAAAGCGGGGGAAGTGCTGGTGAAAATCGGTGGGGCGGGTGTGTGTCACTCTGACCTTCACGTTCTTCACAGCGGGATTGGGATTGAACATTCTTTTACTCTGGGACATGAAAATGCAGGATGGGTGGCGGGTACCGGTGCGGGAGTCCGTAACTGGAAGGAAGGTGACGCCGTTGCGATCTATGGGCCCTGGGGATGCGGCCACTGTCACGCATGCATGCAGTCTTATGAAAACTATTGCGAAAACTGGAAGCCGGGTCAGGCCTATGGCGGTGGCTTGGGCGCAGACGGGGGAATGGCTGAATACATGCTAATCCCGTCAGAACGGTTGTTAGTTTCTCTGGGAAACTTGAAGCCCCAGGATGCAGCCCCTTTGAGTGATGCGGCCCTGACGCCTTATCACGCCATCAAGCGGGCGTTGCCACTTCTGACCCCTGAGGCCACTGCTGTGGTGCTGGGGGTTGGAGGATTGGGCCATATGGCTGTGCAACTGCTCAAGTGTCTTTCCGGCGCCCGCATTGTGGCTGGGGATGTGGACGACGCCAAGTTGGAGATGGCCAAAAAAATGGGGGCCGATCTGGTGGTAAACACGAAGAACGAGGATGCCGCGGAAAAGATTCTTAAATTCACCGGGCCTCGCAAGGCGGCCTTGGTTCTGGATTGTGTGGGAGTCCAACCCACAGTGACCTTGGGAAGCAAGATCGTAGGTATGAACAGTCATTTCACAATCGTGGGACTGGGGGGAGGCAAGCTCATCATGGATGGAGGCGCCTCAGTGCCGTTTGGCTGCATGGTCAGCACTCCTTACTGGGGGTCTCGTGCAGAGTTGATGGAGGTTCTGGCTTTGGCTGAATCGGGCCGCATCCACGCCGAGGTCACTCACTTCAAACTGGATGAAACTCCTGAGGTTTACAGAAAGCTTGATGAAGGAAAAATACGTGGTCGCGCTGTGATCGTGCCAGAGGCGAATTTTTAGTATCCGCCTTCGTCGAACATCATCATGCGCTCTTCGTTGCGTTGAAGCTCAAACCAGTATTGGTCTTCGCCATCGGCGCTTTTGTTGCGAACCTTGTATTCGCGCAGAGTGTCTTTGATCGATTTATTGAAAGAGTCATCTTTAAAGTTGATGCGAAGGCGGCCTCGTTCATCAAACTGGGAGGCCGGGGTGAAACGCAACTGCACTTTCATTTTTGGATTGTGCTGAGTCATGGAAGCCTGCCATGCGCTGACGGGGACGGCGCTTTTTTCTAGCGACGGATCCAGAATGTATGGGATCAGTTTGTTATCCTTTTTTACCAGAACCGCTGGAGCCACATGATACTTCCACTCGACCGTGGTTCCGGTTTTCGTGGGATTCGGGCGGCGCAGGCGTGGTGATTCGTTTTCATCAACAGAAGCGAAAACTTTTATAGGTGTGATACCCTTAAGTAACATCAGGCGTGACATTTCATGGGCCCTCTCTTCGCAGCCCGCGATGGAAAACTCGAAGGGGATATCGCCGTTGGATTTAAGTTCCTGAAAAAGTTTCTGTGCTTCTTTTTCCGTCAGGACAGACACATTATCGCTTTCCAGTTTGGTGGTGCGAGATGGGACTTGAGTCAGTTTCGAAGAATCACACTGAACCGACTGTTGCGCGTTCAGGTGGCGCAAGGTGGAGTCCAGGCTGGTGGCAAAGGACTTTAGATCATCAGCTGCGCGGGCGCTCAAAGAACTAAACAAGACAAAGATAAAAAAGACTTTAATCATGATGAATCTTATCGGCGCTTTGCTCCCCAAACATGACCAAGTCGAGCCGGAACCCCGCGAGGAAGATTTGAGCAGAAAGAAATTGCACTCTTTGTATGGACAGCTATCATCTCCTAATGACTTTGGTCCTGATTTACTTGTCCACAGCATTGAGCTTTCTTGTTTGCACGGTCTATGCCACTCGCTCTTGGTCCTATCGTCGCTCTTATTCTCACGGGTTGATTTTCTTGATCGAGGCCACCTATGCCATGTGGGCGTTTTCGCTGATCAGCGTGTTTGCTATTGAGACCATGTCATTTAAGGTCTTCATGACTCATGCTCGTCAGTTGATGCTGCCTTTGATCTGTCCTGCCTGGACGCTGCTGACTCTCGCTTTGTTCTTTCCGGACTTCTCAAATCGCATGCGACGGCATCTGCACTGGATTTTTCTGCTGCCAGTGATCGTGATTGCCGGGAATGTTCTGGCGATGCTGGGGTTTTCGTTTGCTGAGAAGTGGATTTTCTATGACTTCCAACTTGTGCCGGGCTTGAGTGGCTTGGTCGACTTCAAACGAGGGCTTCTGCTAAAGACTTCCTTTGCCTACAACACACTCTGTGTGGCTGCGGCTTTTGGAATTTCATTCTATGCCTTTGTGACTTTGCAGGGGCGTCGCAGGCTGTATGCGCTGGTGCTGATGCTGGCGGGCACCTGGCCGACTTTTCTAGAGGCGTGGGCTCGAATGGTTCCTTCGGAGACGATCCCTTGGGCTCAGTTGACGGTGCTGGGTTTGTGGCCCTGCGTATGGGGAATGCACTTTGCGGCCAGCCGGGTGGATTTGCTGGAGATTGTCTCTTTGGCGCAGCAGAAGGTCTTTGAACATCTGCCCAGCCCCGTGGTGACACTGAATACGCGGGGGGAATATTGGGATGCCAATCTTGCCGCGAAAAGATCTTTGAAGCTGCAGGAAGATTGGCGGGGCAGGTCCGCCGCTAAGATTCCTGTGCTGGATGCGATCGCAAATACGGTTGGAAAATATAAAATAGCGGATCGTAGTTATCAGGTGATTCGTCACACACTGGATTTTCACGGAGGCGAAAGTCAGGCACAGATTTTCGTACTCAATGATGTGAGTGAGCTTGAAGAAAGCAATAAGACCCTGCGGGACCTGAATGGTGCCATCTTGCAAATGACCCGCTTCAATAAAAAAGTCCAGACGGTGCTGGCACATGATCTCAGTGGTGCACTTTCCGGGGTGCAGATTCTTTTAAACGGCGTGATCCAGAAAATGCAGGGCACGGAAAATATAAACATGCTGCAGGCTTTGAACCGGGCCAGTGAAGCCAATAAGTCTTCGCTAGCGTTATTGCAGAATCTGCTGGCCTGGAGTTACGAGGAAGAAAACTTCCACAAGGTAGGGCTGAAAGAGAGAGTTCACACCGCCGTGGCTCAGCTTTCACCGCAAGTTCTGCAAAAAAATATCACCTTGAACATCGATTTGCCAGAGCAGGATGTGGCATTGACGGGATCGGGGAAAGTGGTCGAAGCCATTATTCGAAATATTCTGTCTAATGCGGTGAAGTTCAGTCCGGTGGGGGGGCAGATCGACATTCAATGGGAGCAAATGGATCGCCATGTGGAACTGATCATTCAAGATCAGGGACCGGGGATTTCAGAAGAGTTGATGCGCCAGTTGTCGGACCCGACCGCCTCCATCACCGCTCAGGGAGAGGGTTTTGGTCTGGGACTTCGATTTACGACGGATTTCGTAGCCCAAATGGGTGGTATTATGGAGTTAAAGAATCACCGTCCCACTGGAACTCGGGTTTCGGTCAAGTTTCCTTTATTTGTTTGACCGTAACCTCGCAGAACGAAATAGTTAATTGGGAGTAATGTTCTATTTATGTCAGAAAAAACGAAAGTTTCCTTTTATATCGTAGATGATCATCCTGTTACTCGGCATGGATTGCGCGTTTCTCTGGAGTCAATGTCAGATGAAATGGTTTGCCGTGGTGAAGCGGGCAGCGCTGAAGAGGCTCTGAAATTTTTTGAAGCGGGCAGTGCCGACATCGTGGTTCTGGATCACGCCTTGCCGGGGAAGTCCGGCTTGGATTTGGTGACAGAGCTTCGTCAGAAGGCGCCACATGTGCGTTTTGCTTTGTTAACTCAATGTGATGATGCGGGCGTGCTGGCTCAGTATCAGAAGCTGGGTGTGCGAGTCATGATGGCAAAGACCTCTGCCAGTGAAGTTTTAAAGGAGGCGATTCAAAGCCTGCTTAACGAGCGCATTTATATCTGCCCGGCGATGAGAAAACTTTTGGAAGAGCCACGCCTGACCTCGGTGCTGACGCCAAGAGAGATTGAAGTCATCCGCATGATCGCTCAGGGGAAAACCAACAAAGAAGTGGCTTTGGTTTTGGGATGCTCTGAACACACTATCAAGACCCACAAGACCAACGTGATGAGAAAGTTGAATCTTTCCAATGCCGTTGAAATCAGCGTCTGGGCTTTGAAGCGAAATTTGGCCTAAGGCGAAAGGCGGCGGAACACCCGAAGGTTTTCCGCCGCCAGTTCCTGTCTGTTAAACTTTCTTAGCAAACTGCAAATCCAATGAAATAGCGACGTCATCGCCGACCAACACGCCTCCCGCTTCCAGGGCCGCATTCCAGCTTAAGCCGAAATCTTTGCGTTTGATTTTTGTCGTCGCGGAAAAACCAATTTTGATGTTGCCATAGGGGTCTTTCATTTCCGCAGAAGGGCCTTCCACTGCCAGTACGACTTCTTTGGTGACACCATGAATGGTCAAGTCTCCAGTGACCTTCAGGTCCTCACCATCTTTTTCAACGCGAGTCGATTTAAAGTTCAGGGTCGGATATTTTTCGACATTGAAGAAGTCAGCACTTTTTAAGTGTGTGTCGCGTTGGGCTTCGCGGGTGTTGATGCTGGCGGCATCAATGACAGCTTCGATGGATGACTTGGTCACATCGGCGGTGTCCAGTAGCAATGTGCCAGAAAGTTTTTCGAACCCGCCATGGACTTTGGCGATCATCATGTGTTTGATGGAAAAGTTCACGCTGGAGTGAGCCGCATCGATAGTGAAAGTGGTTTGAGCCATAAAATTCCTCCTTGGGAAGTGGTTGTTTATGGGTCTATGATGTCACTTTCTTGATTGTTGCGTAAGGGCACATTAATGCAATATATTGTTGCAATAATGGCACTAATCAAGTGTACTGACTCAAGCTACGATCAGGGCATCGGAGGAACTATGAAAATCGAGAATATTCTTAATCAAAAATTCACCGTGCAAGTGACCGGAGGGGAGGCTCGCCTATTGTATCGTCGTGGGCCTGAAAACTCATTGGATTTGTACTCCACTCAGGTGCCGGTGGAAGCTCGCGGTCAGAACATTGCTGAAAAACTTGTGTTGGAAGCTTTGAAGTTTGCCCAAGATGAAGGTGTGAAGGTGATCCCGACTTGTCCTTATGTGCATCGCTGGTTTGAGAAACATCCAGAGGAAGCTGGACGTCTGCTGAAGCCTTTGTCTGAAACGAGACCCTCTCATGGCTCTTAAGTCCTTACCTGCCGTCTATATGAGAGGCGGCACCAGTCGGGCTCTGGTCTTTAAAAAAGAAGACCTGCCGGCAGATCAAGCTCAGTGGGATGGGATTTTTTTGTCCGCTCTGGGAAGTCCGGATGCCTACGGACGACAACTTGATGGTATGGGTGGGGGGATTTCCTCTTTGTCCAAAGTGTGCATCCTTTCACCTTCACAGCGCCCCGAAGCTGATGTCGATTATACTTTCGCGCAGGTGTCTGTGCATGAAAGTAAAGTGGATTACAAAGGCAACTGCGGCAATATCAGTTCCGTGGTGGGGCCATTTGCTCTTTCCCAGGGCTGGTGCCAGGCCTCCGGCGAAGAGGCGTGTGTGCGCATCTTTAATACCAACACCCAAAAAATCATTCATTCTTATTTTCCTGTAAAAGACAAGCAGCCGATTTATGAAGGGGAGCTACAGATTCCCGGTGTTTCAGGAAGTGGCGCCCCCATACGCCTGGAGTTTCAACGCCCTGGAGGAGCCACCACCGGACGGCTGTTCCCGACGGGGAACAAGTCAGAGCCCTTGTCCTATCTGGGGCAACAGGTGGAGACCTCCATGGTGGATGCTGCCAATCCTGTGGTCTTTGTCAGAGCGGCAGACGTCGGTGTTTCCGGTTTTGAATCTCCGGAAGAGCTGGCTTCTCATAAATCGGTTCTGGCCGGACTTGATGAACTTCGGCGGCAGGCGGCCGTGGCTATGGGACTTGCTGCGGACCTGGAAGCAGCAAAAGACTTGGTCTCGGTTCCCTATGTGGGATTGGTCAGTCCTTCCCTGGATGGCACTGCCAGCTTCAATATGCGGGTGATTGCGGGGGGACAGCCTCACAAGGCACTGCCATTGACGGTGTCATTATGTGCCGCTGTTGCGGCGCGAATCCCTGGCACATTGGTGGCGGATCTTGCCACAACGGTCTCAGATGAAATTCGTATTTCAATGCCTTCGGGGGTCCTGACACTCAGTGCGAGAGTCGAGGAAAAAGACGGGCAGTGGGAAGCTGTGGGGGGAAGTTTCTTTCGTACAGCACGACCCCTGTTTGCCGGAGTCGTGTTTTACCGAGATTAAATTTTAGTGGTTTTTGCGAATCACGCGGATGGCGTGTTGCATGCCGAACTCATACACCTGGTCTGGAGACAGGCCAGGATCATTGCGATAAATCCAATCCGGATAGTACTGCACATAGTGCGTGCCCGCAAAAGTCATGGGCTGAGGCTCCATATTCAGGGCAATGCCGACAAGTTTTGAGCAGTAGGTTTTGTTGTTGTTCCAGACAAATTTATAATCAAAAGGCAGACCCATCTGTGACATCAACGCGTCTTCATTGACCAGGGAATCAGGAATTTCAATCTGGATATGCCCCAGGTTGCCCCCAAGGTGGGCGATGGGCAGACGACGTCCACCGGCACGAGTGTCGGCCTCGTAAGCGTAACCTTTGTATTCCAGGATGACGTGGAACAGAGGCTGAGGAACATTCGGGTTGCTGTAAAAGTGCAAAACGGCGGCAAAGCCATTAGCAGAGAAAAGCAGAGCTGAAATGAGGATAAAAAGACACTTTTTCATGCCCCACTTCAATAGACCTGTGTCTGCGCTTTGGCAAGAACTAAGACGCCCTGGGCTCTGTCTTGCTTATGATGAAAGCTAGGAGTAGGTTCAGGCCATCATCCCAAAGGAAGTCTTGTGGAAACTGATAATAAATACAATCGCCCGGTCTATATTCCTTACTCCGGAACGGTGTTGTTAGAGATGTCACTTTTAAATAAAGGAACGGCTTTCTCTGATGAAGAGCGCAGTCATCTGAATTTGCATGGCTTGGTTCCACAAACGATTGAAACCATAGAAGAGCAGGCCGAGCGTGTTTATTCTCAGTACCGTCTGCTCAAGGCTGATATCGACAAGCACATCTATCTGCGCAACCTTCAGGACACCAATGAAACCCTGTTTTATCATCTGGTCGTGAATCACCTCAACGAGATGATGCCCATCATCTACACGCCAGTGGTGGGTGAGGCCTGTGAGCATTTTTCTGAAATCTACCGTGCGTCCCGTGGGCTATTTATTTCCTATCCAAACAAAGACCGCATTGATGAAATGCTCAGAAACGTGACCAAACAAAAGGTCAAAGTGATTGTTGTCACCGATGGCGAGCGCATTTTGGGTCTGGGGGATCAGGGGATTGGCGGCATGGGTATCCCGATCGGGAAACTCTCCTTGTACACGGCTTGTGGTGGTATCAGCCCGGCCTACACCTTGCCTTTGGTGCTCGATGTAGGCACGAACAATCAGCAGTTGCTGAATGATCCGTTGTACATGGGGTGGCGCCATCCCCGGATCACAGGACAAGAGTACGAGGATTTTGTGGATGCCTTTGTGCAGGCGGTGAAGCGTCGTTGGCCGAACGTGCTTTTGCAGTTTGAGGATTTTGCCCAGAAAAATGCGTCGCCGCTTCTGCGCAAGTACCGTGATGAAATCTGCTGTTTCAATGATGATATCCAGGGAACCGCTGCGGTGACGTTGGGAAGTCTGATTGCAGCCAGTCGTGCGGCGGGTGGTAAGCTGCGGGATCAACGTGTGGTCTTCCTCGGTGCGGGGTCTGCGGGCTGTGGCATTGCGGAACAAATTGTCTTGCAGATGAAGCAGGAAGGACTCAGTGATAGCGAAGCCCGCGCGCGAATTTACATGGTGGACCGCTACGGTCTTTTGACCGACAAAATGCCAAACCTTTTGGATTTCCAGTCGGCCCTGGTACAGAAACATCAGGATATTGCCCATTGGGAAACGCAAGGGGATGAGATTTCTTTGCTCGAAACTGTGCGCAATGCACGTCCCACAGTTTTGATCGGGGTTTCGGCTCAGCCTGGGCTGTTTACTGAGGAAATCATTCGCACGATGCATCAGCACTGTCCGCATCCGATCATTATGCCGCTTTCAAATCCGACCTCTCGTGTGGAGGCGGTTCCAGCTGACATCCTCAGATGGACTGACGGGGCGGCCTTGGTGGCCACGGGCAGTCCTTTTGTGCCGGTTCAGCATGGTGACAAAGTGTACCCCATTGCTCAATGTAACAACTCCTATATCTTCCCGGGAATTGGCCTGGGGGTTTTAGCTTCGGGGGCTCGCCGTGTGACGGATTCCATGCTGATGGCTGCCAGTGCGGCCTTGGCGGATTGCTCTCCACTGGCGCAGAACGGGGTGGGTGCCTTGTTGCCGGACTTAGGTGATATCGAGAAAGTGTCCCGCTTGATCGCCTTCAGAGTTGGCAAAGCGGCCCAAGCCGATGATGTGGCATTAAAAACGACGGATGAAGAGCTTCTGAGTGCGATTGAGAAGAACTACTGGTATCCGATCTATCGCACTTACAGGCATGCGTCTTCCTAAGTGACGAAGGTGGACTCAGGCTTCGTCGGGACCATATCTTGACTGTTGCTTGTGGGCCACCGGATAATTAGATGCATGACAAAACTTGGCGCCCTTTTGCATGTTCTGATTAGTGCCTGTCTGCTGTTTTTCTCGCATGATGCCAGTGCTACGGACATCACCTCGCAAGTTCGTTGGGGAGAAGCGCCCTCTTCGATGACGGACCCTCTGCAGGTCAATTACGTTCAATCCGGACAGAGTGAAATCAATCGTGGTTATACTCCGCTGAACCAGTGGATGCAGATAAATCTGCGCAATGATGAAAGTCAGGCCGTGGAAAAGCTTCTGCTTTTTGATTCTCCGTTGGTCGGGAAACTGCGATTGTACAAAGAAGGACAGTTGCACGAATCTCCGCTTCTGTCCGGTCCTGGGTATTCCTTGCCCCAGCGACAATATCCCTTTCGTTTGGGCGCCTATCTGCTAAAGCTTGAGCCTGAACAGGAAGTTCGACTTTATGTGCAGCGGGACGCTCACCATGCCCTGAATACCCGTGTTTTTCTAAAAGATCCCCAGGAAGCAGCCCGCGACGAAGTGCAGGCCAAGATGATTTTCTATTTCTATCTGGGCGGTATTTTTGCCTTGGTGGTTTATAACCTTTTGATGGGTTTGGTGACCCACCAGAAGGATCATCTAAGTTATTCACTTTTTGCCGCCAGCTTCGGAGCCACCGCACTGGTTTTGCACGGGGTGGTGGATACCTATATCTGGCCCGAGGCGCCCTTTATTTTTTCCAATTATCTGATGTTCTTCTCGTCATTAACCTTGTTTGCCGCCAGTCTTTTTGTGGGGCGTTTTTTGAACATCAAAAAAGACTTTGCTGTGGGGTACTGGGGTGTTCGCCTGTTCCAGGCCCTGTCAGCAGTGACAATGGTGGCAAGTTTTTTTGCCCCTCAACAGCGAGGTTTGTTCTTCTTCGGGTACTGGATTGATCTGTCCATTGCGACGGGGATTGTGTTTTTTGTCTACTGCGGCTTTTATTCACTGTATCGCCAGGGCAACCGTTTGGCGCGATTCTTTTTGTTCAGTTGGCTGGTGGTTTTGCTGGGGACCTCGGTGTGGCTGGCCTCTTTTCACGGATTGGTGCGCAATAACACCTGGACACAGTATTCATTGTTATTCGCAAACCTGGGGGAAATGCTGATCCTGTCTTTGGGTTTGGCCTATAAGATCAAAGTTTTAAATGAAGAAAAGATGCGGGCTCAGCAGGCGGCCGAAGACAAAGAACGCTATCATCGTCTGGTGCGGGTGCTATCCCATGATGTCGCCAATACCGTCTCAGGATTGATGTATCATTCAGAAATGTTGCAGGAATACTGCGCTGGTGAGGCGGAACAGCAGCATTTAAGTCGTATCACCAACTCCATCGAAAAACTGAACGGCATTCTGCGTTCTGTCCGTCAGGAAGAGATTTTTCAGACGAATCGAGCTCATTTGAATCTACAAACTGTGGAGCTGAGTCCTGCCTGCTGGGAGGCTTTGAATCATTACTCCTGGCAGATGGAGGAAAAGAAACTCTCAGTTCATGTCGATGTTCCGACGGGTGCTTATGTGCGAGCAGATCGGGCGGCGTTGATCAATCAGGTTCTTTCTAATCTGCTTTCCAACTGCATCAAGTTCAGCGAATCAGGGGGCTGTATTTCGCTGACAATGTCCGAAAGGCAAGGAGCCCTGGTGTTAACGGTGCAGGATGAAGGTGTCGGCATCCACGAAGAAGAATTAAACCACCTCTTCAAAGGGACACACCTTTTTTCGCGCTCGGGCACGGCTGATGAGCAGGGTTCCGGTATGGGAACCGCTTTGGTGATGGAATACATGAAACTTTTTGGCGGGGCTATCGAAGTGCAGTCCACCCATCGTAGCAAGAATCCTCAATCCGGCACCAGGGTTCATCTGATCTTCCCAAAGCCCGTTTGACCGGGGACCGTGTCCTGGGGCAGAATGCCCCTATGAAAATCAGCCGGCTGCTGGAGCAGCATCAAAAATTCGCAAGTCACGGATTGCCGGAAAGTTTCGGTGATGGCTACCTGATTCAACACAATCGCTTTTATCGATCCATTCGCAAGGCTGCAGAAAACTTTGGTTTTTCCTTCAGCAAAGAACGCAATGAATTCTACGAAGTGTTTCCTCTTTTGCAACTGGAAAGCCTTCTGCAGACCAAGGTGCTTCCCTACGTTGATAATGTTGGGGTTTTTGCCCAGCTTGCAAAAACACAGTTGGAATCCCTGACCTGGGAGGATCTGGAAGGCAACCTGAAAAAGAACTATGCTTTTCATGAAGCCAGTCATGCTGTGATCCGTACTTTGACGACCCGTCATTGGGGAGTCGGGCCGAGACCGGGAACTTCCCTGGATTCTCAGCGTGACTACGTGATGCGAATGCTGATTGAGGAATCCTGCGCCAACACCTGCGAGCTGTTAGGCGTCGCCGAGGCCTCTGATGCCGTTCATCGCATGCTGTATGAAATGAACTCTTATGTTTGCGAATTTGAAAGCCGCACCCATCTTAAAAGAGCCTTGGAGGAAATAGGGGTGATGGAGGTCAGCAGCTTTATGATGCTGGCTTATTTGCAGTCCAACTTCCTGCGGGAAAGCATTACTGATAAGGATTTGCTGCTGATGCTGGAACTCTCCGGCCTCGAGGGACTTGATGCCAAGCACGTGAAGACCCTGCGAGCCCTGGCCCGGGTGGCATTCAATTTAAGCGAGCGCTTCCGCTATCAGACCACAAGTTTTCATCTGCGACTGGCAGGAGTGCAGACTCCTTTGCAGGATCTGGTTGATTATCCGTTCCTGGAATCACTAAAGCGAAAACCTCATTTCCAAAGCGTAGTAAAAGACTGGGTCATTTTGCTTTAAGGACTTCTTGCTCTAAATTCAGCAGCCGCTGTTTGATTTTTAATCCGCCTGAATAACCGCCAAGCCCGCCATCGGTATTAATCACGCGATGGCAGGGAATAACAAGGCAAAGTGGATTCTTCCCGTTGGCTGTTCCGACGGCACGACTGGCCCGGGGGCTTCCCAGTGCCGTGGCCAGTTGTTTGTACGACCGAGTTTTGCCAAAGGGGATTCGTCGCAGCTCTTTCCAGACTTTCTTTTGAAACTCCGTGCCCTCGGGGGCTAGTGGAAGGTCAAATTCTTTTCGGGTTCCGGCAAGATATTCTTCAAGTTGATTTTGAGTCTGAATCAACACCATAGCCGCCGCACTGTTGGGGTCTTTCAGCAGGGGAACCGCGGATTTTTCCCAGAAGACACTGTGCAGGCCTTCAGAGGAGGCCACCAGATACAGGTCTCCCAGCAGAGTTTTAATTTTAAGTTGGGCTTTTTCCATGGCCTGATCCTTTCTTTCGGGAAGAACGTTTTGTCAGCTTGTGGGTGTAGTTTCTCCAGAACAAGGCTGCAAGATAGCCTTTCCAGGGACTGAACTGTTCCAGTTTTATTTTTCGATGTTTTTCCAGGGCGCGTGCCAGAATCAGATCTGTCGCAGGAAACGTGTCCGTGTGGCGCAGAACTTTTAAAGCCATATACTGTGCGGTCCACGGACCTATGCCACGAATCTTTTGGATGCTTTCCAAAAAATGATCCACGTCCTGAGTCGGTTGCAAAGAGATCTTCTTTTCAACCAGAGCTTTGGAAAAATCCAGCAAAGTCTGTTTGCGGGCCCCGGTGGTTTTCAGGGAACGCAGATCACAGGACAGAATATCTTCTGCTGTGGGGAAGAGTTTGATACGGGTGTTGTTCAGCACCAGGCCTGAATCCTTTCCGGCAAGATCAATCAGATCAGCGACCAAGGCGCGGCCCCTTTCGATACTGACCAGCTGTCCAAGGATGGCTGAAATCGCCACTTCGAAGGGGTCCCATCCCGAAGGCAGGCGAATGCCGGGATAGGATTTCAGCATTTTTTTGATGTCAGTGTCGGCTTCCAGACAGTTGGCAACAATCACGGGGTCTGAGTCCAGATCAAACTGATTGCGCACACGTGATATGATCGTGTGAATCACCGAAGTGTCAGGGGAATTGATTTCTACAAGCAAAGCAGATTTTTCCGGCTGATTGGAGATTGTGACCGTTCCCACCTTTCCGCCGATGGAAATCACCCGCAGCATTTTGTTGTCCGTGAACCACTCCAGTGAACCCATCCGGTGATTTTGATAAGAGTTCATCAGGCCATCGAAATCAAATGGCGGCCGGTAAGGCAGACTGATTCGCAGGGCTCCTGGGGGGGCACTTTTTTGCCGTCGAACCTCGCGCGGGGCCTTTTTGAAACGATCCTTGAAGGCATCATTGAAGCGGCGGATGGAATCAAAGCCTGCGGCAAAAGCGACCTCCGTGATGGGAAGCGAGGTTTCCACGATCAGTTGTCTTGCCAGATTCAGGCGGTTTTCAAAGGACAATTGTTTGGGGGTTTTGCCAATCTCTTCAATAAAAAGACGGCGCAAGTGTCTGGCGCTGACTCCGAACAAAGCGGCGAAGGCATCTTCATTGAATTCGATGCTTTCCTGGGAATTTAGAACTTTGACGGCTCTTTGCACGACTGCGGACTTTCCCACCCATGCGGGGGATTGGGGGGCGCTTTCCGGTCGACAGCGCAGGCAGGGACGATAGCCGGCTTTTTCCGCTTCCAGATGGGACTGGAAGAACTCCACATTTTCTTTTTTGGGTTTGGCCGGACAAATAGGGCGACAGTAGATCCCGGTGGTTTTGACGCCGACAAAGAACTTGCCGTCAAAACGTGGATCCCGGGCTTTCATGGCTTCATAGTAGATGTCGCTCTTCTTCATGGGGGCAGTATATCTCTGTTTTTGCAAAAAAGTGGCTATTTTCGGACATGATCGTTTTTTGATGAGAAGACATCGGCCGCCCTGGACCCTGATCTGTGACAGAGCAAAACTCTGTCAAGTTACTCACTTACCAGTCGGGAGCAGATTGATATAGTAAGGGCATCAACAAATTCGACAGCAGGAGGTCTTCATGAATCCATCAAATCGGATGATTTTTTTGGGAACAGTTATGCTTCTTCTGGGTATTGCGGCGGTGATCTTTGCCTCCGTTTCGACCTTGGCCTCGGTGGTATTCCTGGGTGCTGTTTTGGGTGTTGCCGGCGTTTTTGAAATCACCTATGGGGTTCAAGGGCGCAAAGATGGAGAACTGTGGCCTCACCTGGGATTGGGTATTCTGTCGCTGGCGTGTTCGTTCCTGATAGTGCGTAACCCGATTGAAAACACGTTGGGGCTGACTTTGCTTGTCAGTTTTCTTCTGCTTGCCTCGGGCCTGACAAAGTTGATTGGTTCGTTAAGTGAACGCACGCCGGGGTGGGGCTGGATGGCCGTCAGTGGAGCCACGTCATTCCTGCTGGGCAGTATAGTGCTTCTGACTTTTCCAGCATCGGCTTTCTGGACAATAGGAACTTTTGTGGGAGTGGATCTGATCCTGGTGGGACTGAGCTTTATCGGCATGGGTGTTTCAGTGAAAAAGATAAAACAAGAGCTTCGTTCTGCCGGACAAAGCTGGCGAAAAAGCACCTACCGGGCCCCGCATGAGAGAGACAGAGATCAGGACTCTGAGTTGCATCCTTAACTTCGAATGTTCGATTTTTATATTCGATCAAACCTGCGTCTTATCGTTGCAGGGTCAGTTTTATTCTAGACAAAATCTTCGTGAAAAATAATGTTGCTACAAATTTTTTTACGGAGGTTTTTGAAAATGAAAGTTCTGAATGTGGTTCTTGGATTGTGGCTGACTGCCAACGTGGCGCAGGCGGAAATCTGCGGAAAAACTGATGACCGAGTTCCTTCCTTTGATCCCAAAGTCGGGAGGCTGGTCAAAGAAGGTGCAACGTCTGGGTGTGGAGCGACACTGGTGGGTCCAAACTGTGTCATCACGATTGGTGAGTGCGCTCAGAATCGTGATTTGGTGGAGTTTAATGTTCCAGCTTCGGTTGCCGGGATTTCTCAGATGTCATCTTCTGAAGATGTTTATTACGTGGACAAAAGTGCGACCGTGTTTAAGCGTGGTGGGATTGGCAGTCAATGGGCTGTTTTGCGTTTGCTTCCAAACAAAGTTACGCAAAAGAATGCGGGTGATGTTCAGGGCTTCTATCGCCTGGCTGAAAAAAAATCTCAGAACGGGGACCCTATTCGTGTCGTTCAATACGCTTACGCATTGAATGACATCTACGATATCCGTCAGGGGAATATGCCTGCCAGTCAATATCCAGAAACCATGCACTTTGCACAGCAGGTGTCCCGCGGGAAACTGGTTAAGGCCGGTATCTTCCTGATTCCTGAAATCATTGAACACGATGCTGACACCTCTTATGGCAGCTGGGGGGCTCCAGTGATCAATGAAAAGACCAATGAAGTTGTCGGAATCAACACCCATGGTGGTTGCAGAGCCGATTATATGGTCAAAGTCGGTGCTCGCTACACCAACTCGGGAACCTCTGTAACAGGCTCTAGTGAATTTAAACGCGCGATCGCTGCGTGCCTGGCCGGAAAATAGCCTCAGCCAGTTGAGGAAGACTTCAAACTGAAGGTGGAGTTCTCTGTGAGGCGGACACGAGCTTGATGCGTGCAAAGGCAATGGGTCCGTCTCACTTATGATGTGTCAAAGGTCTAAAGACTTGTCTTGAATGTTCGTCAAAAGCTCTGTGTTGGATCTGAGCGGTCTTTTTAATATAAAGTTCAATTAACGGTTTTAGCTATATCTATCTAGTCCTCGATGTGTTCTACTGCATGTACATAGTCGTTCACACAGTTCATTAGATGCCCTTTTGTCTTCTGCGAATGGCCCCAAGCTTTTTAAGGAGGCACAAAATGGGAAAAAAATTATACGTAGGCAATTTATCTTTTTCGGTTAGCTCTGATCGTTTGACAGAGATGTTTTCTGAAGTTGGAACAGTTGATTCTGTGAATATCATCACAGATCGCGATACTGGTCGCAGCAAAGGCTTTGCTTTTGTTGAGATGTCCTCAGACAGCGAAGCCCAATCTGTTATTGAAAAACTTAACGGGATGGACTGTGAAGGTCGCGCGATGAATATCTCTGAAGCCAAACCTCAAGAGCCACGTTCCGGTGGCGGTGGTGGCGGCGGCTTCCGTCGTAACAACAACAGCTGGGGTTCCAGCAACCGTCGTTCTTACTAGTTTTCCAGACAGCGTCTAATTCAAGGCCGGTGTCATGCCGGCCTTGTCATTTTCAGGGAGGACCATGGCTAAAGATGATTTGGTTATGATTGATGGGAAAGTATCGGATCTTTCCGGTGGTGGAGTGTACTTCATAACGCTCGAAAATGGTGTCGACATCAGAGCGCGCCTGTGCGGGAAAATGAAAAAATTTAAGATCAAGGTTGTCGTCGGCGACCGCGTCACCGTCGGGGTGTCCCCGTACGATCCAACGCACGGTCTTATCACTCATCGTTTCAAAGCTTAAATTTTCATTCAGAACAAATACTGCAAAGAAAGACCTGAAGGAATATAATACTGAAGGTCTCTCCGAGCATCGTCGGGGTTTCAACGTACCCACACCTTTCACAATTTTAAAATGCGTTCTTTGCAAGTTTTGACGTGTGTTTTTTGATATCAGCGGGCCAGGCGGCGATTCTCTTTTCAAAACTTTTTTCATCGCCGGCGTAAAGGGCTCGCAGAGCCTCTTCATAGTCAGGCAGGTCTCCGGCCATGGCCTGCATGAATTTGTAAGTGGATTCCTGAGCTTGTCGGATGAGATCCTTAGAGGCGTTTTTCTTTTTTGCTTCTTCAATGAGTTTACGCAAAGTCACTGATGCGCCGCCGGGCTGTAGGGCCAACCACTCCCAGTGATGAGGCAGTAACGTGACTTCTTTGGAAACCACGCCCAATTTCGGACGTCCCGGTCCCGCCTTTTTTTCTTGCGGCTCCAGCATTTTTTCCAGGCGTCGGGCAACAGCTTCCGCCGTGCCACGCAGATCCAGCTCGATCTGGGCGCTGGTGACATCGTCAAAGATCAGAATCTGTGCCTTGTGATCATTCAGGAAGCTTTTCACTTTTAAGGCCACTTCCTGAATATCCCCTGTGGCGATGATTTTATGGTTTGCAAAGGCCGTGCAGGGCCGGTTGGGTTGTGGTGTCACGGGGACTCCCTTGTTGCGGATTTGAGTTTTTCAACGGCTCGATTGATAAAGAACATCATTGCAAGAATCAGCAGTCCCAGAACCACCATGATGTAGCCGATCACTTCAAAGTGCCGGATCATCCCGGAGCTTTCCTGTACCACGATGGCGCCGGCAATAATAGCTCCCAAACCGCCTGCCAGTTGCTGCAGCGATGAGCTGACGGACATAAAAGATCCCCGATTGGCCGGAGAAGGAATGGCCGACATCAACGTCTGCGACGGGATCATGCGAGAAAAAATACCCACGAACATGGCAACATTCACGATGATCACCAACCATAGCGGAGTGGTTCCCAGGTGAGTGTAAATCATCACCATGACAGAGCTCACGATCGTACCAAAGAAAAAGACCTTCATGCCCCCGTAGGTGTCACTGACTTTCCCAATCAAGGGCCCAATCAAGATGGAAGCCAGGCCTGTGATCATATAAATCATCGGGAGCTTTTCCATGCTGATCCCCAGGTTGTTGACGGTGAAAGCGCTGGCAAAAGGCATGATCATAAAGCCTCCGATGGACAGCAGGGCCGTTGCCAAAAAGGGCAGGGCATATTGTCGGTCCGTCAGGGTGTGCCACAGATGCAGATAAGCCTTCTTATCCACCTGCAAAGTCAAATGACCGGTGATGGGTTGTAGATATCGCCAGATAAAAACACCTGCGATCCCGCTGATAGCAACGATCATCAGGAAGGGGGCATGCCAACCCCAAAGATTGGAAAGATAAAGTCCGATCGGCAGGCCAAGGACTTGGCTTGCGGCAAATGCCGTTTGCATAAAACCCATGACTCGTCCACGTTGCTCCAGCGGAAAGATATCAGTCATGATGGCAAACGAAATAGAGCCGATGACGCCGCCAAAGATACCCGTGACAATTCGGGCCGTCAGCAGCAGCGTGTAGTTCGGGGCCAGGGCACAGAACAAGGTGCCCAGAGTGAATCCGACATAGAAAAACAAAAGTAACTTCTTGCGATCAAAGCGATCGGCAAAACCTGCGGTGAACATGCTGGAGGCCGCGGCACTTATGGCGTAAGCCGACACCACCGTTCCGAACTGCGCTGCCGTGATCTTAAGGGCTGGCATCAATAAGGCCCCCAAGGGGGACAAGATCATGAAGTCCAAAATAATTGTGAACTGCAGAAATGCGAGCAGGGCGATGACAAATTTCTGATAACCTGTGAACTTCATAAAAGGACCTTCCTTCAAGGAAGGATATTACCCGGGTAAAATAAAAAGTCAATATCACCCGGGTAATATTATTGAGGGGCAGGTCTTTTTTTTCTGAAATAGAATAGAAGAACGACCCCCAGGCACATAATCAATGATCCTGAATACTTCCAGATTCGTCCCGGATCATGATTCACTGACAAGATCGAGGCCCGCGCCTGGCCGGTGGGGGAATCCTCAAAGCTGGCCTGGTACAGATAAAATGATTTATATTTTAAAGGCTCATTCATGGAAATCAGGGCTTTTTCATTTTCGCCATAGTGAACTTCGCTTTGATAGGCCATGGCTCGCATGGTGCCCGGATAATCGGATTTTTTAAAGTTGGCCAAAGAGATATCAAACCCCAAGGGTACGCGCTTATTTGTGTATGCGACCAAGTACACCCATTCGTCTGTAAAGACTTTCACATAGTCATTCAGGATCAGATAACTTTCCTGTCCGTTATGCCGGACTCGAACCGCAGGGCGGGTGTTGGGAGTCGGGCGCTCTAGCGCTTTGACTTCGTATTTTTGCTGAGCTTTGGGGAAATAGCGAAGTGCCTTCAGTTCCAGCCCCATCCAGCCAGTCGCAAGGGTTTGTCCTTCTTGCAGCTGCCCTTTCTTAAAAGGATTGGAGCTTTCCCTGTTGTACAGCGCATAGTGCAGGGTTGTATCCTGCTTTTGGAAAAGTCGAATTTCATTGATTTCAGGTGTTCGCTCCCAAAGGCCGCCCATGGTGATCAGGACAGGGCCCACTTGTTTTTCGGCCCGTTCAAAAAGATTGCGTTGGATCAGCCAGTCCACTTCGCTGACATTGGCATTGGAAAGTTGATAGCGGATGGCGGCACCACTTTGTAAGTTTGGTGATTCCTCGACTTTGATTTGCGCTTGCCCATAATCGATGGATTCCAACAGCTCAAAGCTGAGTCCCTTTGCTTTAATAAGATATGGATGCTGGGGTGTGATGGGTTTTTTCAGAAAATTAACATCTTCGCGGAAGACCTGCTCATAGCTGTCCCCATTGCGCGAACGATAGACTATCAACTCGGTGTCTTGCAGGGTGACTTCCCTGACGGGTTCTCCCGACCGGGGCAGGCGAATGGTGCCATCAATTCCAAAGAACTGAGTCAGTACAGATCCATAGAGAATAATGATGATACCGACGTGAGCAAAAATAAAAGCCGCGTGGTGGGGCTTCCAGGGCCAGCGATCCACCATGACCGCAACCAGGCTGAGTGTCAGCAACCCCAGAGTAAGATACATCCAGACTGAGTTGTACACCAGATTCTTGGCGGTCCAGGCGTCGTAACGGGCCTCCACTAGGGTGCCCACGGATATCAGGACCGCCAGCATGGCAATGATGACCACTGCCAGTTGAAGTGAAGCGAAGAACTTAAGGACAGATCGAAACACCAGAACCTAATTTCCAGCCACTTTGCTTCTGCGAAGTTCAGCCACAAGCTTTTGTCCCTCGCGTACTTTCTCGATGGAAAGTCCCAGGATGCGTGCGGATTCCTGAGGTGCGTGGAAGCCTGAAGAGTTTTCGGCTTCAACGAAATCAAACAGGAATTGGGCTTCCTTCTGCAGGGCGCGGGCCTTGGCCAGTGTGGCGTTCGGAGTTTTCTTCAGATCCACATCTTTGAACTCCTTCAGGTCGTTGATAAAGTCCACCAGTGCATCAAAGGCCACATTGCGCAGTTGAATGTGACGATCTTGAATGGTTTCCACCCGGGACTTCAGCTCGTTTTCGGGAACGTTGTGGCAAGTCTGGCAGGCTTTGTTGATGTTCAACAGTGGGCTTTGCACATGATGGTCCGTGATTTTCATGGCGCCGACACGTTTATAAGGCATATGGCAATCCACGCAGGCAACACCCGCACGAGCATGAGTGCCCTGATTGAACATTTCAAACTCAGGATGCTGGGCTTTGAGAACTTCCGCGCCGGTCATGGCATGGACCCAGTCCTTATGACCATCTTCTTTGTAGTATTCCATGATTTGGTCAGCCTTTAAGCCCTTGGCCCACGGATACACCAGGCGCTTGTCCGGACCTTTAAAGTAGTACTCAACGTGACACTGGCCGCAGACGAATGTGCGCATCTCCTGACGAGAGGCCATTTTGTTCACGTCATATTCTTTAATGCCTTCTTTGGCTTTCACGGCCTTGATGCCTTCCATGAAAGCCGGGCGGGTCACACGCAAAGCCATCGTGGAAGGGTCATGACAATCGATGCAGGATACGGGATGTTTGACGGAATGAACGATGTCTTTGTAGGGAATCTTGTTCATTTCCTCAAAACCCTTGGTGATGTCGCCCTGACCCAGTTTTTTATAAAGCGTGTACAGGGATGCGTGACAGTTCAGGCAAGTGCCGGGTTGTTTCGTCACGTTTTGACGTTCTGTGAACATCTGATCGATCAGCATATAGGCATGACCACGTTCCTCGCGGAAGTCTGTTGCAAACGCGTATCCTGCCCACATGATTTTCAGGCGAGGATCCTCGTCCAGCTTTTGCGTGGAAACCTTGTCCCGGGGATCTTTATCTGTCGGGATGTGTGGGAAGGCTTCAGAGCCACCATATTTGGTGTGAGTCATGTCTGCGGTTTTCATGTAAGAGTCATACTGATGAGGGAAGTTTTTGCCCCAGACAGCCGGATCGTCAATTTCGTCGTTGATTTCAACCACACGGTAGAAAGGATTCTTCCCTTCGGATTTTCTTTCAAAGATATTTACCAGGAGTGCGGTGACAAGGACGGTGGCAATAGCAGCGCCACCAACGGCCAGAAACATCCATTTATTTTTGTTCATAGTCGAACTCCTTATCTTGCGTGGCCGACGCCGCGATGGCAGTGCAGGCAGTTGGCATCTTCATTATGATTTGTATTGGATCGATCCATGGCTTGCACCATGGGTTGATGGCAGGACAGGCAGGAGTTTTTCACCACCTGCAGGCTGTGTTCCTTAATCAGAATAGGCTCATGAAAGTTCTGCAGCGTGAAGGCCGACGAATGCGCCCAGCCGTTCAAGGCTTTGACGGCGTATTTACCGATGATGTTGTGAGGCAAATGACAGTCGTTGCATTTGGCAACATGATGATGGGCGGACTTTTGCCACGAATTCAGATTGTCCTGCATGATATGGCAGTTCACACAGGCCTTGGGGTCATCCGACATGTAGGAATAACCCTTGGCGTAGATAAATGAATAACAACCCAGGCCAATCACGATACCAAAGAGGATAAGTACAAGGATGTTAACTGTGTTTGACCTGTTCATGTGCGTAAATTTACAAAAGTTTACGCATGAGTACTAGTGAAAATAAGTGGAATGGGTGGAATGTGTCATGAATCCACCCCGGGAAGGCTGTTGGTGTTGGAAGGCACGGCCCCGTTATCCGAAGCGAGTGATGTAATTGCAGCGCTGGCAGAGCTCCTCGGTCAGCTTGTTGCTTTTAAAACCGGCCAAAATTCTTTGCGATCGTTCACTGTTTAAGATGGACTCAATCGGCTGATCTTGCACTCGGCCCAGGGGGATTTTTCCTTCCTTGTCCAGACAGCATGGCACCACGGTCCCGTCGGCCAAAACTCCAAAATGGCTGGTCAGCCCGTAGCAGGTGCCCCGTTGTCCCAAAACCGGCAGATCAAGGGATGGCCAGGTGAATTCGGTATCAAAGTGCAAATGCAGGCGGTTCTTGATGCGCACACTTTTTTGTCGCCGAATATCGATATTCTCGTTGAAAGTGAAGTCAAAAAACTGGCAAACCCGATCCAACATGGACCGATTTTGCAGGCCGACGCCCAGGGGCTCATCCAGATTCCAAAGGCGGTAGTTGATGTAAAGGTCGGGTCTTTCAACAAAAGCCCTTTCCGTGAACCTGAAGATTTTTTTCAGATAAACGCTTGGGTCTTTGTCGCCGTAGTTGTCATGAAAGCTGTGCAGAGAAAAATTGATCTGGCGAATGATCTTATCAAGAAGGATGTCTTCTTTAAGCTCTGTTAACAAAACCCCGTTGGTCACAAAGAAAATGGGAACTTGGTTTTCTTTGCAGATATCGATGAATTCCGGCAGCCGCGGGTGGACCAGGGGGTCACCCATCAGGTGCAATGTCACCTGATCCGTCATCGGGGCCACTTGTTCGATCACCGAACGAAAGACCTCAGGGGCCATCATTTTCTTCTCGCGCTCCACCGGAGGACAGAAACTGCACTGGAGGTTGCAGATGTTGCTGATTTCAATGTTCACTTTGTTGAAACGATTTTTTTGCCTAATGATGGACCTCGTCAGCCCCTAGATAACACTGGAAGTTGCGGATAAGCAAGGCGGAGTTTTCAACCTCAAGGTGTCCTGACACCGGACTGGACTGACAGGGGCATTATCTCGACATTTTCGCAGGGCAAAGATTGAATTTGTTTTCATCGTGGTATCAGCTGGGGCTGTGGAGGTCTTTAAAGACCCAAGGAGATTCCAAATGAAATCAGCATTGGCTCTTTCTGTGCTCTTGTTTGTGGGAATGGCGGCGGCTCCGGCGTCGGCCTGCAATGCTCCGCTTTCCTGTGTGATAAAAACTTATACTGGAAACTATGTCACGGCTGTCGGTGGCGGTGGACGTGTGACAGATGTTATTCATACTGACGCCACTCGGGTGGGGTCCTGGGAACGCTTCACACTCGTTGATTCCTGTGATGGCAGCTCTTTTATCAATTATGGAATCAAGACGGTCAAAGGCTACTATCTGACGGCTGTTGGGGGTGGCGGTCGCATCACGGATGTCATTCACTCGGACGCAACGCTCTTGCAAGCGTGGGAAAAATTCAAACTGATTTCATTGGGGAATGGTGTATACGCAATTCAGACAATCAGTGGCAACTACCTTACAGCCGTCGGTGGTGGCGGCCGGATCACAGACACCATTCACACAGATGCAACTCAGATTGGGAACTGGGAAAAGTTCCGAATCATTTGCAGGCCCTAGGCTATTGAGTGGATGTGTTCAGGGGTGGCCCGAAAAAAACTGAGAAAGGATCTGCGCCATCTCGGCGGGTTTTTCCAGGGGAATGTAGTGACCGCATTCCTCTATGACATCAAGTTGGGCTTTGGGAATTTGCTGTTGCAGAGCTTCCAGTTGTTTCAAGGGGACCACGCGATCCTCTCGTCCGCCCACAAGCAGAATGGGGCAGGACAGCTGGCGCAGTTTCGAAGTCAGATCTTTTCGGTCCAGGGTGGCCATCATCTGATTTAAATACATCTCTGATGTGTAGCCTGCGCTCATATCCACAATGGTTCGGGTGATGTGGGCGTCGGTCAACGACTTGGGGTGCAGAAAACGCGATAGTTCTTTTTCGTTCATGCCACGATATTGGTATTTGCCAAGAAACTCCTTCATGCTCAGGCGCCATTGTCTTTCGCGCTCACTTAAAGGACCTACATTGGTGGCCACTAGGCTTAAACTCTGCACTCGATCCGGGTGTTGGGTGGCAAAAAGCTTCGCAACGTATCCGCCCATCGAAAAACCCACCAGACGAAATTGGTGGTAGGGCAGATCGTGTACAAGATTGAGCATCTCCTGAAGGTCCTTGCAGTCCTTGAAATGCACGGCAAGCATAGCCCCCGGCAAGTTCAAACGCTCCAGGGTATCACTCCAAACACGTTCATCGCACAAGAAGCCGGGAAGAAAAACTGTGGGAGTCAGATCATTGCGATTGTCCATGGGCCTATTGTGCCTTTAACGGGCAAAAATTCAAGGCACTTTCATCCGCGCATTCAATATCGAGCTTTTCAGACTGGCTGCTTACAGCGGGATGCCCAGGCGATCGACTTGCCAGATTGAAAACTCATCCGCGTGAATGATTCCCGAGACCGTGACCCCTTTGGCGCTTTTGGTATTAAGCTCCAGCTGTGAAAGCTTCTGATACCGGGCCAGGACTTCCATAAGGTCTCTTGCAAAAGATTTCTTCTGTTCGGTTGAAAGCAGAAGTTCAAAAGGCTTGCAGATGCAGCCAGTGCTTTCGTCATAGGTCGATGACTTGTAGCTCTTTGTGATGAAGCTGAAAATGGAGCGCAGATTCTGCTGATAGTAGGCTTTCTGCAGCAGACCGTCTTCGCGCCATTGAAACGGGAAGCGGGCCATCTGGTAGATTCGATCCCGCGGCATTAGTTTGATGAGCTCCACGTTTTCCAGTTGGCGCAATCTTTTACGAAGTTCGGTCTCTTTTAAGTTCAAGCTGGTTTTTAACTGGGCAAAGTTAAGTCCCATGACAATGGATCGGAACAGCAGCAGATAGCTGAGATCGCTGGCAAAAAGCTTTTCCTGTTCTTCGCTGAACAGGTAAGGCTTGGGTGTGTTGTGCTTGCTGATCTCGATCAACTCGTAAAAAGAAGTGCCCAGGCTGGTGGCGATTTCGCTGAGTTCTGAAAGGCTCAGCTCCCCCTTGTTCAGTCTTCTTTTGACGGTGGCCGTGGAGACACGCAGTTTTTTTGCAAGATCACTGTACTGAAGACCCTGTTCCTTCATGAGCTTCTTAAGGCTGTCCTTGATTTTGGCTTCTTCGGCTTTCATGGCGCTCCGGTCTTTTAAAAAGAGCAAAAATTGACCCTTTTTGTAAGATTTGGCGCAAGAAAGGTCAAAATAAAAGACTTTGATTTCTAATAAAAGCCAAGAATTTTAAGCGCCGCCAGCGCCAGGTGGTGGTAAAGTGTCAGAATGAAGAACGCGCTGAATGAACTTCTTTGGATCCAGGAGCTACTGCCCACAGACGTGCAGTCCGCCCCGCAACATGGGGGGATGGCCTATTATCTTGATATGAAGCTTGTCATGATTTTGGTGGAGGATCCGGCCAGCACCCACGAGCATAAAGGGGTCTTGTATCCTTTTCAGCTTTGGAATGGCTGTATTCTGCCGGTTGAGTACCGTAAGCAGAGTGCTTTTTTCCTGAAGTTCTCTTTCCTGGAAAATCATCCGGCCAACCGGGACTGGTTGTACATCCCGGCAGAGTCAGAAAACTTTGAAGAGGAGGTCCGGCAGTTTGTTCGTGAAATCACCAAAAGAAATCCGCTTCTGGGAACTCCCGTGAAGTTTTCAGGAGTGCCCAGATCAAAAGCCCCCTCCGATGAGCCGCGAAAAAAGACGTCCAAACCCATCAAAGCGGATAAGAAACGGGAAAACACTTTCCTTCTGGAAATGCTCAATAAGACCAAGAAGTGAAAAGTGCCAGTTTATCTCTTTTTTGGCCCAGGAGCAGTCTCAAGTGTTGGAAAACACAAGTGTTTACTTTCTCTTGAATATGTATAGATTTTTCTATACAATAGATAGTGGGCTCAAAACAGAGAAGGAACTTGTATGAAAACAGTTATTTCGCTCTTGTCGTTGCTAGTTTTGACTTTTGCTCCGCTCACCCATGCGGAAGATCCATCAGATCCCGAGGTTGTCCCTGCGGTGGATTTGAATCGTTATGCGGGCCTCTGGTATGAAATTGCCCACTCTCCCAACTTCTTTCAGCGCAACTGCGTCCGTTCGACGGCAGAGTACGGTGTCCTGAGCCCCTTGTCAGTTTCCGTTAAAAACACCTGTTACAAAGAAAACGGGGCGGTGAGTGATATTTCAGGCGAAGCAAAAGTGGTGGATCCGGCTGTTCCGGCCAAGCTCAAGGTGCGATTTAACTTTTTTGCCCGTGGCGACTACTGGATCGTGGACCTTGACCCCGATTATCAATGGGCTGTGGTCAGTGGCCCGAAGAAGAAGTCTTTGTTTATTCTGTCGCGAAAAGCGCCGATGGATGCCCAGGTGTTGGCGCAGATGTTAGAACGACTCAAACAACGTGGCTTCAAGCTGGATGATCTTATTTACGATCAGTATTGATTTATGAAACTTTTAACGGCGATCACAGTTTTGTTGATGCTTGGAGGGTGTGGGACAATGTCTTCGCAAGATCCGCTGCCAACAGTATCTTATGTTGATATCCCCAGATTTATGGGGGACTGGTATGTGATCGCCAATATCCCCACGTTCGTCGAAAAGGGTGCGAATAATGCCATCGAAACCTATGCTTGGAACGCCAAAGAGGATCGAATTGATGTCTCTTTCCGTTTTAATGCAAAGACGCCGTCCGGGCCGCTGAAGAAGTATCCGCAGAAAGCTTGGATCTATGACAAGAAGACAAATGCAGAATGGCGAGTTCAGCCGTGGTGGCCGTTGAAGTTTTCCTATCTCGTTGTGGATTTGGCGCCAGACTATTCCTACACCGTGATCGGTGTTCCCAGTCGCAATTACCTTTGGATTATGGCTCGCAAGCCTCATTTGGATGAGGCCGTCTATTCAGGCATAATCAACAAGGTGAAGTCTATGGGCTATGACACTTCCAAAATTCAGAAAGTTCCCCAGGTCTGGGGAGCTAACTAGGGCAGCTCTTTGAGGTAATCCTGGAACTGTTGCATGGATAAAAAACCCGTGACCTTCCGTTTTAGCTTTAACTCCATTTGATTTGTATTTCGCCCAGCCAAAAGGAATTCAATTTCCGCAGGCAAGTTTCGATCAAGGAAGTTGATGTAGCTAAAAAGACTTTCTTTGGCGCCCTCTTTTTCAGACACAGTGCTGGAAAGAAGCAGGTGGGAGGCCTGATAGCGCAGGCAGGTTTCGCTAAGATCCTTTTTGGGGGTGCTGGGGCCAAGGAACAAAGTTTGAAGTCCTTCAAGTCTGCTAAGGCAGGAAGCAAAGGCGATACCCATATCGTGCAGATCACCGTCTGGAGTGGTCATGACAATACGAGACTTGGACTTCTTTTTTTTGCTGTCGGTTTGAACGAGTATCAGTTGCTCTTTGATAAAGGCAGACAGGATGTGCTCCTGTCCCACGGACAGTTGGTTTGCAGCAACCAGTGACCCCATTTGTCCGGCCAAGGGAGTCAGGATGGTCGTCACAAATGCGTCTGGCTTCAGGCTGCGGCGCTTTTTCTGAAGTCGATCAGAGATATCGTCCCATTTATAAAGGTGGGCTAGATCCAAAAGTTGGTTGATAAAGTTGAGCTGTCTGTCAGGAGGAGTCGGGGTGGCTGTGGCGGCTTCCTGCTGAGGAAGAATTTTCTCCAAATCAGTCAGTTCCAGTTTGGCGATGTTGCCGATCTTATAACCTTTATCCAGGAGGGCCTGCAAAAGACGAGCTTTCTGAATATCTTCAAGCGAATAAATTCTTCGGCCCGTGGAGCTGCGCTTGGGTTTAAAGGCTTTATAACGTGTTTCCCAGCCGCGCAACGTAAATTCAGAAAGCCCTGTGAGCTCAATCACCTGTCGTATCGAAAAAGAATCCTTCTTAGCCATTGACCTATTTTATCCATGGTCTCTTTAAAATGTATAGAAAAAACTATACAATAGGGTGAAAGTAAGTCATATGGCATGTGTGAGGTGTCAAATGAAGACAGCGGTCATCGGTTCCGGGATCAGTGGTTTGGGGGCGGCATGGATTATGAGTCAGACGGATGAGGTTCATCTCTTCGAATCTGACAGTCGCCTGGGAGGGCATGCCAACACGGTGTATGTCAAAGACGGCAGCTCTGATATTCCAGTCGACACCGGATTTCTCGTCTACAATGAACTGACCTATCCTCATCTGAAAAGTTTCTTCAAGGAGCTTCAGGTAGAGACTGCTGCCTCTGACATGTCTCTGGCCATTAAAGCTCCCCACAAGGGTTTGGAGTGGGCGGGAACAAGTCTGGACACTGTTTTTGCTCAAAGAAGTAATTTCGTTCGTCCGGGATTTCTAAGAATGTTGTACGATATCACGCGGTTTCACCGTGAAGCTGAGGATAACAGAAGCTTAGCGCAAAAGAATGGCTGGACTCTTGGACAACTGATGCACACTCGATCCTATAGTGAAGAATTCAAGCGCGACTACCTTCTTCCCATTGGAGCAGCGATTTGGTCCACCCCGGAGCGCGGCATGGAACATTTTCCTGCCGAAAGCTTTTTAACGTTTTTTATTAATCATCGCCTTTTGCAGATTAGCAATCGCCCGGTTTGGAGTACCGTCAAAGGGGGCTCGGTGGAATATGTCAAAAAGGTGGCGGCGCGAATTCCGTTCGTGCATTTAAACTCTCCAGTGACCGGCGTCGAGCGACGCGCAGGAAAAGTTTTGGTAAAGGTTCGCGGAGAGTGTCTGGAGTTTGACCGAGTTGTCCTGGCGACCCATGCCCCCATTACACTACAAATTCTGGAAAATGTGTCCCCTCTTGAACATCAAGTCTTAGAGGCTGTGAAGACAAGTGCAAATAAAACCTATCTGCACACGGATGCGTCGTTTATGCCGACCAGAAGAAAGTGTTGGTCGTCCTGGAATGTTCTGGGATCCCCGGAAGGTCAGAACCACGAGAATGTTTCTTTGACCTATTTTATCAACAAACTTCAGCCATTGGGGACGGACAAGGATTACTTTGTCACTCTCAATCCGCGCTCTCCGGTTCAGGAAGTTCTTCAGGAGTTCACTTATCATCATCCGCAGTTTGACCAAAAGGCCATTGAGGCTCAGAAGGCGTTGTCGCAGATTCAGGGCCGGGGAGGAGTTTATTTTGCCGGGGCGTGGACGCGATATGGTTTTCACGAGGATGGACTGCTCAGTGCTGTCCGCGTGGGTGAACTGATGGGGGTTAAGCCTCCCTGGGAGGTCTCATGATGTCCCTGCAAATTCTTAAAGGCCATGTCTATCACAGTCGAAGCCATCAGGTGCGACACAGCTTTCGCTATCCCACCTTTGCTTTGCTTTTTCCGCTGCTTGAAGAGGACGCCAGTCTTCAGCTTCTGAAGCGTAAAACCTTCGGGCTTTTGTCCTTGCACTCGCAGGACTATCTTCAGGGCCACAAGGAGTCCTTGAAGGATTCGGTATTTCGCTTTTTAAAGGAAAAATGCCAGTACGAACCTGAAGAGGTTGTTCTGCAGACATTTCCCAGAATGTTGGGATATGTCTTTAATCCGGTCAGCTTCTGGTTTTGCCGTCGAAAGGGACATCTTGAGGCCGTCTTGTGTGAGGTGAACAACACCTTCGGAGAACGGCACTTTTACTGGATCTGTCCGCCGCAGGGTATAGAAGGGGCGCAGTTTTATCGTTCTGAAAAGGTTTTTCATGTCAGTCCTTTTTTTCCCGTGGATGGCTTCTATAAATTTCGCTTTCAGTTTGAAAGCAATCGTTCCCGGGTTGAGATCTTTTATTACGATGCGAATGAAAACCTTCGATTTTCATCTTGGATTGAAGGGGGTGTGACGGATTTTGAAATGCAATCCCCCTGGAAGTTGTTTTGGAGTTACGGCTGGATGACGCCACTGGTGGTCATTCGGATACATTGGCAGGCGCTGAGGCTATGGATGAAACAGGTGAGTTTTTATAAAAAGCCGGAACCACCGCACAAGGAGGTCACGTGAGCAGGATGACGTTTAAAACAAAAATTTTGATCAAGCTTCTGGGAAACTCCAAAGGTGCGACACTTCATCTGACCTTCCCGGATGGAACGGTGGATTCGTTCGGATCGGGAGGTCCTCAGATTTCCGTTCACGCCAAAACCTGGAAAGTTTTTGATGAACTTGTCGACAAAGGGGATCTGGGACTGGCTGAGGCGATCATTCGTGGGGATCTTGTCGTCGACGATGTTTCTGCTCTGGTGCAGTGGGCGTGTATGAACGAAGATTCCGTGAATCGTCTTCTGCACGGAACCTGGTATGGGACTTTGTGGGCCCGTCTTCGTCACTTGATGAATCCGAACACCAAACAAGGGGCCAAGAAAAACATCATGGCCCATTACGATCTGGGGAACAGTTTCTATAGTCTTTGGCTGGATCCCAGTATGACCTATTCGGCGGGCCTCTTCGCTGATCCGACACAGGATTTACGGGAAGCCCAAATGAAGAAGTACGATCGAATTATCGATGTGCTTGATATACGACCTGGGGATCATGTTCTTGAGATCGGTTGTGGGTGGGGTGGCTTTTTCTCTCGGGCAATTGAAAGAACCGGCTGTCGTGTGACGGCAGTGATGAACTCGCCGTCACAGGCAAGATACAATCGTGACCTCATTGCCAGATTGGGCTTGGGAAATCACATCGATCTTCGACAACAGGACTATCGCGAGATTGAAGGGCGCTACGATAAAATTGTTTCGATTGAAATGATCGAAGCCGTGGGCGAAAAGTACTGGCCTGACTTCTTTGGAAAAGTCAGTGGGTGTCTGAAAGACAAGGGGGCTGCCCTGGTCCAGTCCATCACAATGCAGGATCAGTACTTCGATCAGTACCGTCGAAAAACGGACTTTATTCAGAACTATGTCTTTCCAGGAGGAATGTTGCTGGCACCGAAAGTGTTCGCGGACTATGCCGGAAGATTTGATCTGAAGGATGAAAAGCCCTTTGAGTTTGGAGTTTCCTACGCCGACACCCTGGTGAAGTGGCGACAGAACTTCCAGGAGGCCGAAGGGGATGTGCGCAGTCTGGGGTTTGATGACAGGTTTATGCGCCTGTGGAATCTGTACCTGAGTTATTGCGAAGGGGCCTTCCGGGCCGAGCGTATCAATGTCGGTCACTATCTGATGCAAAAATAAGGAGATCCACCATGGCACTGGGAGTATTTATTGACTGGATGGAACGAGGGTGGATTCCCGAGCCGATGATTCGAGTCGGGATTCGTCAGCTGTGTCGCCAGCGACTGAAAAGTTTGGAAGTCGCAGACCGAGAGCTTGAGCAAGAGCGCAATTCCTCTTACGTGGGTGCACTAAAACAGTCCGCGATCGCTTTTGCCACCGAGAAGGCGAACCAGCAGCATTACGAGTTGCCGGCAGATTTTTATGAGCTTGTGCTGGGAAAAAATAAAAAGTACAGCTCTGGTTATTGGCCCGAAGGATGCCACAGTCTGGATCAGTCCGAAGAGGCCGCGTTGCAGGTCACCTTTCAGCGGGCCGAGGTCCAAGATGGTATGAGAATTCTTGATCTCGGTTGTGGCTGGGGATCTGTCTCATTAAACCTGGCGGCACAATTTCCGCTGGCGCAGATTGTGGGGATCTCCAATTCAAACTCACAACGTCAATATATCATGGATCAGGCCCAAAAGCGGGGGTTGCACAATGTGACCATCCTTACTGGGGATATCAGTACATTCCAGGCTCCGGACAACTGGCTTGGCGGTTTTGATCGGGTCATCAGTGTTGAGATGTTGGAACATGTCCGAAACTATGAAAAGCTGTTTGAAAAAATCAGTCAGTGGTTAAAACCTGAGGGTAGGTTCTTCGTACATATCTTCACCCATAGTCGCTATTCTTATCCTTTTGAAACCGAAGGTGATGACAATTGGATGGGACGGTACTTCTTTACCGGCGGACAGATGCCAAGTCATCATTTGCTGACCTATTTCCAAAAAGACCTTCTTTTGGAGCAGCAATGGAGTTGGCGCGGGACACACTATCAAAAAACTTCTGAAGCTTGGTTGCAGAACATGGATCAGAACCGGGATGCCATCATGCGGATCTTCCGCGAGGTCTATGGTTCGGCGGAAAGCGACAGATGGTTTGAACGCTGGCGTGTCTTTTTTATGTCGTGCTCAGAGCTCTTCGGATTTGATGAGGGGCGTGAATGGGGAGTCTCTCATTACCTTTTTAAAAACAGACCACGCTAGGGGAATTAGATGGACAATTTTTGGATTCAGATTCTGGCAGCGCTGTTTATCATGTTCCTGGTGATGACGGTCACCTGGGCTTTGGGACGCCGATGGGACAACTATGGGATTGTGGACGTCGTATGGTCCTTGTCGTTCTTTCTGGTGAGCTGTTTTTATTCCCTTATCACTGAGGGCTGGTGGGTCCGAAAGCTTCTGATTTTATCGATTGTGGGGTTGTGGAGTCTGCGACTGTCCTACTTCCTTGCCCGAAGGATTTATCTACATCATCCCAAGGAAGATTCGCGCTATCAAACCTTGCGCCAGGATTATGGGGCTCACTTGAGGTCTCGATTTTTTCTGTTCTTCCAGTACCAGGGTGTCAGTGTTGTTGTGCTAAGTCTGGTGTTTTTAGAACCACTTCGGAATACAACGGAAGTCTTGTCCTTGTGGGAAGTTGTGGGGTTGGCATTCAGTCTGCTGGGTCTGTGGGGTGAAGGGATTGCTGATGCCCAGGCTCAGAAATTCAAATCCAATCCCGACAACCACGCTAAGGTGTGCAATGTGGGACTTTGGAGGTATTCGCGCCATCCAAATTATTTTTTCGAGAGTCTTGTGTGGTGGGGATTCTATGTGACCGCTCTGGGAACGGACGGGGCATTGTATACAATCTATGCCCCGTTAACCATATTGTTTATTTTGCTCAAAGTGACCGGAATTCCCCCGTCGGAAGCACAGGCTTTGCAAAAGCGGGGCGAGGCCTATCGCCGCTATCAGGCTGAGACCTCGGCATTTGTTCCCTGGTTCCCCAAAAAAGGTGGATAGACTGATCAATCCTTTTGCGGCGACTACTCTTCGTACATCATCATATGGTGACCTTTTTTGCCCATCATAGGGCAGGCATTTTCACCCATATTTTTGCAGGCCATTCGCATGTCAGCCTGGCATTCGGAAGGGGATTTAGATGTGCGAAGACATTTCGCCATGTCTTCATGCATTTTTGCCATGTTTTCGCGCTGCAGGTTGCTCCAGTTCACTGTTGGAGCTTTGGGTGGCATCGTGTCCCTGGCAAAAGCAAAAGATGCTGTCAGGGTCATAGCCAGAATCGTGGCGGTTGAAACAAGTTTCATGGTTGTTTTCATAGGTCATTGCCCTTTCTTCTTTTTAAAAAAGTCTGTTGCAGACAAATATATTGGCTCAAGAAAGGAAGGGCAGTTTTTTGTGGAGAAGGTGCAAAGAAGCAGGGCTAGGGCAAAAAAAGCGGCACCTTGTGGTGCCGCAAAGGAAACTAAAGAGGTTCCAGACCCGCATAAGGCTCGGGAGGTAAAGTCGGAGCTTCACGGAAGTTCTTAGGAAGCTCGCCCGTCAGACTTTCTAAGAAGGCTTTAATCAAAACGACCTGATTATCTGAGAGATCTTTGTTTAGCTGCAATTTTCCCATCCAGCGAATGGCCGTTTCCAAATCTTTGGCAGAAGCATCGTGGAAGTAGGGGGCCGTTTCAGTGATGTTGCGAAGTGATGGGACTTTGAACACGTAAAGATCTTCATCCTTCTTGGTGACGTCTTGTCGCCCTTTGTCCGGGTTCTTGGATTTGGTCACATTCCAGTAATTCTGGAAGACACCAAATTTTTGCATCGTGCGACCACCCACGGCGGTTCCATTGTGGCAAGAAGCACAGCCGACGGTGATAAATTCCTGCAGACCTTGGCGGGCTTGTGTGGAAATGGCCTTTACATCTCCTTCCATGAATCGATCAAACGGAGCCCGTGTGGTCAGTGATCTTTGATAGCTGCCTAAAGCTGAAGCGGCGTTTTCTAAAGTCAGAGGCTTTTCTGATTTCGGAAACGCTTTTTGGAACAAGGGTGTGTATCCGGCCAGCTCAAATCTTTTCAAAGCCTCTTCCGTGGAGGAATTTCCATAGCTGAGCGGTGTTGTGAACGAACGCAAAGCCTGGTCTTCAATACTGGTGCGATCGTTGCGCCAGTGAACGATGTCCTGATATTTCAGGTTCAAAATGGATTGAGCGTTGCGCGCGCCTTTGTTGTTGTTAAAGCCTGCGGACTGAGGCAGGCGATCGGTGCTGAAGTACTGGGGTTGATGACAACGCACACACGTGGTGCTGCCGTCCTTGGACAGGCGATAGTCAAAAAAGATCTTTCTTCCCAATTCAATTTGTTCAGCAGAGATTTTGTCCGGAGCCGGAGACTTCGCGGGAATGATCCCAAATAGCGCCTTGGCTGTGTTGACAAGTTCTTTGTCGCCCGAAGCGGAGTGAGCGTGCAGTCCTAAGATCAAAACACCTGAAAAAAGTAGTGAAGGAATTCTCATCGAAAGCCTTTCAGTTGAGTTGCGATTTTTTTTGGTTTATCGGACAGAGAATTTGCAAAGTTCTATTGTACATAGATTTTAGGATTTAGAAAGTGGCATTGATGTTGTAATTCGCTCCCAGTATTCCTGCAAATCGAGTTCGACCTCAAGTTTTCTTAAAATTGCGAAAACTCCTCCTAATTTACGGTGCAAAAAAATCAGCTTGTGCGGAGGTGGTGAGAATTTGAGACTCTGAATCAGTTGTCTTGACAGACGGGAGTTGTCTTTTAAAAAGTCATCGTTTTTAAAGTTGAACTTTTTCCCGGGTGTGTCATTGAAGAACGGACTCATGCCGAGCTTCATAAGGTCAACAAAGATAAGCTTTGCTTCCCGGCTTTCCCGAGCATCCAGCAGGCCGAAGCTGATGGCATTATCCAAGATAGACTCAGGATTTGAGCTGTGGATAGAATTTAGGAGTTCAACATATTTATTGCGAAAGTCCTGCGTGTAGTACTTCGAAGCGCCAAAGTCCAAAGCGACAATTTCCGGATGCGGAATTTCCCGAATCAGAAAGTTTCCGGGGTTTGGGTCCGTCTGGACGAAGCCCCAGACAAAGAATTCCATGATGTAAAGCTCTAGCAGTGTCTTGGCGACGATTTCACGTTTGGCTTTGGCTGGTGCGGTGTCCATCCATTCTTTCAAAGTCAGTCCGGATTCGAATGTCAGGCACAAAATCTTTTGTGTGCTAAGGTCTGACAGGGGTCGGGGAGTTGTGACCTTGGCATAGCGCCAGTTGTGGCTTGAAAAGAGATCGTTGAATTTTTCCAAGGCTTCAGCTTCATTGAGATAATTCACCTCTTGCAGCAAAACCTCTTCAATTTCGGTGAATAAGTAGTCCAGATTCATGTTTCTGCCGGTGAGAAGGCAGAAGGCCGATATAATTTTCTGAAGTGCTCTGATGTCATTTGTAATGGATTTTTCCAAGTCCGGATACTGAGCCTTAACGACCACAGGCTTACCATCGACCTTGGCACGATAGACCTGCCCCATGCTGGCGGCGGCAAAGGGTTTGAACTGTATGTCTTGCAATCGCTGAAGTTGGGCGGGGGAAAGTTCTTTTCTTAGGGTGGCAGCCAGATCCAGATCGGGACTTTCCCAGACCTGGTGTTGCAGTTGTGACAGGATCTGGATGGCTTCTGGAGGAAAGTAGTCATCCAGATCAAGACTTAAAAGCTGTCCGGCCTTCATGGCGGCCCCACGCAGGTTCCCAAGGCTTTCGGTAAGGATTTTAGCCTGTTCAATGCGTGACTGGATGTCCCCGGAAGTCAGCTCCTTAATACCAATCTTGGTTGCCATTTTGGTTAGTTCCAATGTCCGTTTAAATCGGCTGCTAAATAGGGACCCCATGGCAAACTCTCCTGAAGTTGAGGGCTGGTAATTATTGACTTCCAATTTGGTTCATACTACTATGAACCAAATTGGAGATCAAGATGCAAACGACAAAAGACACGTCTCAAGTTGAAATTACCGTGTTTTATGATGGCCTCTGTCAGTTGTGTTCGCGGGAAATCGATCATTATCGGACGATGAGGGGAGCTCATCGGATCTCTTTTGTGGACATCACGGCGGCAGGCTTTAATGCTCAGGCTGAAGGTTTGGATCCATATAAAGTTCACCAAAGTCTGCATGTGCGGGATTCCAAGGGCAGAGTCTACGTTGGCGTTGATTCTTTTCTGCAGATTTGGTCCCGCTTGGACAGGATGAAAAAAGTGGTGCCCTGGGCGTCTTGGGCTCCAGTCAAGAAAGTGTTGCAGGCGGGATACTTCTGTTTTGCGAAGGTGCGCCCTCTTTTGCCTAAGCGGGATTGCTCGAACAGTCCATATTGTGAATTGAAACCGGAATATAAAGGAAAAAAATCTTAGGCGTCCTGTCGCTGGGGGGTTCGTGGGAATATCAAAATCACTCAAAGAAAAGTTTGCCGGTTTTTCCCCCGAAGACAGATCCAGATTGGTTCGCATGGGGTGGGAGGATCGAAGCACCTTCGATGCCATCGCAAAGCAGTTCGGACTTTCGCCGAATGAATTTGTTCACTTCATGCGATCGAATTTGGAAAAATCCGCCTTCGATCGGTGGCGACGGCGTGTGTTTCAGCAGGGGCATTTGAAGAATGAAAAATTAAGGGGATTTAAGGTCACGCGCTTTAAATGCTCGCGACAATCTGTGGACGGCATCACCAAAGGTTGGAAGTAGCCGCCGGGGAGGCCCTCTTGGAATATCTGGACTGGAAAACTCTGCATCTGGCGTGTTGTTTCTATCTAACAGGTGTGATCTGGGTCATTCAGTTGACTCATTATCCTGCATTCTCTGTGGTTTCTGAAAAAGACTTCACCAGGTTTCACGCAAAGCACACCGCCGTGATGGGCGGGATCGTGGGACCTGCAATGATTCTTGAACTTTTGTCAGCACTGGTTTTGGCGCGCCAGCTTCACATGGGGTGGCTGTTGAATCTGTCTGCTGTCGCAGTCATTTGGATTGTCACTTTTGCCTTGAGTGTACCTTCTCATTCAAAGTTGTCCCGTGGGCGAGACTTGGATGAAATAAACAAACTGGTGCGTGACAACTGGACTCGCACCATTCTATGGACGGTGCGAGCGGCCGTTCTGTTAGGAACTTTATGAGCTTCACGAAAGTCAGCGACATTTCGATTTTCAGAAAAGTGGCGCTGTCCCTGTGGGGGCCCGGAGGGGATCCTTCGGTATACGGCTTTCTTGAGGTGGATGTCACCGACCTGCGGCTGACCTCATCCCCGATGTCGTTGGTCATCAAGGGGCTTGGTGAGGTCATGAAGAAGCACCAGGAGCTTAATTATATTATGCGCTTTGGAAGGTTGTATCGTCGGCGCGACATCAACATTTCAGTCATGGTGAATATTTTTGAACACGGGAAGCATGATCTGTCCTTTGCGACTTTGCGCAAGGTGGATGAGTTGAGTCTTGCAAGTATTGAAGAGCAGTTGTCAAAAGATGCCGCGCAAATCCGACGCCGAGAAGATCCTCACTTGGGTTTTGCTTTAAAGTTGATTCATCGCCTTCCGCATTCATGGACGCGAGTTTTCCTGAGGGCATTTGCTTTTTTGAGTCACGATTTGAATTTAAATCTCTCATTTCTTCGTCTGCCTAAAGATCCATTTGGCTCGGTGATTGTGACCAACGTGGGATCTCTAGGAATAAAAAAGGCTCTGGTGCCCCTGGTGCCACTGACTCGCGCGGGACTTTTGGTTTCCATCGGACAAGTCAGTAAGGAAGCTGTCGTGGTCGATGATCGCATTGAAATACGTGAAATCATGCATCTGGGAGTAACCTTTGATCATCGTCTTTTTGACGGAGCTCAGGCCGCGAGAATGATTCGGGACTTCGAGCTGTTCCTGAAGCACGGTGAGTGGTGAACCTGGACGTTTGTCTCGAAGTGAGAAAAACTTTCGACAAGGCGATTAGATATCACATTTTTTGATTAAAAAAAACTTCATCGAAGGTATCATGAGCTAATCAAAACATCCGATAAGGTGATTAGTATGGTTATTTCAGATGCACTTCTCGATATCGATCAAGTCAACCAGCTCACAGGGCTGTCCCAGGCGACTTTACGTAACTGGGAAAAACGTTATGGGTTTCCCAAGCCTCAGCGTTCTGAGGGGGGACATCGTCTTTACGATGTAAACGAAGTCAAAAAGATACGTGAAGTGGTAAGTCTTTGTAAAGGTGGAATCAAAATTCTTGAGGCCATCGAAACCGTGTTGCGCGGGGAAGGGGCACCCGTAGTTGCCAGTGCCGCAGCAGCCCCTTCCGCTGTCATGGTGGAGTCTTTGAATGAAGGCATCCATCAGGTGCTAAAGGCTCTTTATAAATACGATATGGATCTTGCGGAACAATACCTGTCCCGCCTGGGTATGCGTTTAAGTGAAACCGATCTTCTGGAAATGGTGTATCCGCAGCTTCTTATGCAGGTCGGGGATGATTGGGAAAACTCGCGCATTAATATCGCGCAAGAGCATTTCAGTTGGAACTTCCTGCGCACTCGTCTGTTGAATTACTTTAAGACCAACAAGATGGGTGTGAATCAACCCAAAGTGCTGTTGACGACTCCGTCGGGCGAATTGCATGAGGGTGGACTGATTGTTCTTGCGGCTTATCTGATGTTGAAAGGCTGGCAGGTCTATTATCTTGGTGTCAATCTGCCTATGGAAGACCTGCTGCATGCCTATGAAGGTATTGAGCCAGACATTGTTTGTCTGTCAGCGATCGAGGCCTGGAATATTGAAAAGAATTGGACTGAGCTGGAAAAAATGAAGTGCGTTGTTGTCGGGGGACCTTGTCTTGCAGAACTGAGAAAGCAAGAGCGTCCCGAATCCAAACGCATTTCTCTGATCGGGGGCAGTCTGCATTCGGCGGTGGCTCAGATGGAGCTGCTGTTGCATTCCACCACATAGAATTTTGGATTTAGGTTTTATTGTTAGTATCACTTTTTAAAGGAGAGCCAAATGGGGTCGAATTTTAGTTTAAAAGCCAGACTTTTGCTTCTTGGGGCTTTCATGTCCGCTATTCCAGTTGCGGTGGGTGGATTTGCGTTCTATGGAATGCGTGAAGTTGCAGGCAGCTATGAAAAAGTCACCGACGGAGTCCTTCCCAATATCGAGTCTGCCGATCAGATGTACATGAATTTTCGCGGTGTCAGAATCGGTTTGCGCAGTTTGGGCCTGCCGGGGTTGTCCAAAGAACAAGAGGCCGATTTTATCAAAAATGTTGAATCCTACATTGCCGAGTATGAAGTGCACAAACAACAATATCTGCGCGTGAACTTCAAAAAAGGTGAACGGGAACTTTATGAAAAGGTGGATGCGGCCTGGGAGTCCTTCAAAGTCCTGGGTGCTAAAGTCATTGAATACTCCCGCTCAGGCAAGCCCGAAGATCATGCCAAGATGCTTGAAATATTCCTTTATGACTGTCCTAAGGCGGCCAAAGTCTATGATGATGCCATGACCAATCTGGTGGCTTTCCAAAGAGCCACTGGCGGGCAGTATGTGAAAGAGGCCCGTTCCACAACAACAAAAACTGATGCAAGCATGGCGATCATCATCACACTTGGCGTGGTTGCGGGTATTTCTATCAGTGTCTTGTTTGCCTTCTCGCTGTCTAAATCCATTTCCACTGTTTCAGGTGACCTTGCTGAAGGTGCTAATCATGTGACAGATGCTGCGGGACATATTGCACATTCTTCTCAGTCCTTGTCCCAAGCAGCACTCCAGCAGGCTTCTTCTTTGGAGGAAACCGTGGCGACAATGGAAGAGTTAACTGCCATGGTACGTGTTAACACCGAAAATGCGAAGCAGGCGGCGTCCCTGGCCTCTTCAACCCGCGAAACAGCAATCAAGGGTGAAAAAGAGATCACAACGCTGATTGAATCCATTCAGAGTATTTCCTCGGACTCAAAGAAAATTGCAGAGATCACGTCTGTCATTGATGACATTGCCTTCCAGACAAATCTTCTAGCATTGAATGCGGCAGTGGAGGCGGCTCGTGCCGGAGAGCAAGGGAAAGGTTTCGCCGTGGTGGCAGAGGCTGTGCGCAATCTGGCTCAGCGAAGTGCAGATTCTGCGAAAAACATTGCCTCTTTAATTGATGACAGTGTCAAAAAGATCGAAGCCAGCAGCCGTCAAGCTAATCAGGGCGGAGAGGTCCTGTCTGATATCGTGAACTCTGTGAAGAAAGTTGCGGACATTAACATGGAAATCGCCACAGCCAGCGAAGAGCAATCCCAGGGGATCGCACAAATAGGCAAAGCGATGAATCAGTTGGATCAGATCACTCAGCAGAATGCCGCGGCCTCGGAAGAAGCCGCAGCGGCAGCAGAACAACTATCAGCTGAAGCCGTATCTTTGATGGGGAACGTGCGGGTTCTGAACAAAGTGGTTGCCGGCTGCGCTGCGCAGGGCAAGAGCCCTGCCGAAGAGACACCGTCGGCAGTGAAAGCGGTTGCGCAAGTGAAAAATACCACTTTGCGTGCGGCTTAGTCTTAGGTAAGGAATGGAACAGCGTAGGCAGAACGGATCGCACCTTGGATGCTGCCGCCTCCAAAAGCATCGCCCAGAAGAACAATTCTTGGGCCGGTGCTTAAGGACACAAAGGGCGATTCAAAGACTGCCAGAGGATGACTGTAGCGCCATTTTTTCAACTGCGAGTTTACAAGAGTGAAGGAGTCCGAGGGCGCCATCTGATTCAGGATTTCTGCAAAAGAGGTTGAAATTTCCTGAAGCGACATGGTGTCTTCCTGATTAAAACGTTGTCGGCTCCATTCGGGTTGCATCACAACGGTGAAGGCCAGGTTCTGGCTGACTTGTTTTGAAAGTTGGTTGCTGACGGAAAAAATTTCTTTTGTCACTTCATTGAGGTGTCGGATCTGAAGAATATTTTTGTCAGAAGACTGCACGCGAAACAAACCCACCAGGGCGGAGGCGTACTGAATGTCATTCAACTCCGCAGGATAAGAGATCCCCGAGTCCTGCAGAAGAGCCAGAGACTGCGGAAGTGGACTGGTGATGTAAAGCTCTTTGCACTCGTAAATTTGCCCGTTGTCCGTTTCCACACAACACGTTTGATTCTGTTTTTGGATTCGGATGACTTTTTCTTTCAGCCGCAATTGCTCGGGGAAGTTCAGGGCCTTTGGCAACTGAGTCATGCCTTTGGGGAAAGCGATGTGGTCCATCGCCTCAGAGTTAAACCAGACTTTGCCGATTTCCTGAATTTGAGGAAGATCAGGCCACACCATGGGGTCCTTTGTTTTGACTCGAATAAACTGAGCCCCGTGATCGAAAGCACAATCTTCGCCCCGTCGCGTGGCCAGGCGGCCACCGACGCCGGCGGATTTTTCCAAAATAACGAAAGTCTTGTTCAGAGATTTGAGACGGGACGCCAAGGTCAGTCCCGCCATTCCCGCGCCGATGATAACGGCATCATAAAGTGAATTCATCGGGTCCGTCCCTTTTATTCTTCCTGAGCCTTCAAAGCTTCCTGCGTCCAGCAAGCCAGAGAATCTTCATCGCTTTGGCCGATAATAAAATTCAGTGCGAACTGTGCCAGGGTGATCATCTGCCCCAGCTCTTGCAGGCGGTCTTCTTCAAGGATTGAATCCTGCGGGCTTCTTTTTTGGTGGATCTTGTTAAGAGCCTCAAACTGGTCTTTGGCTTCTTCGATGATTTTTGTTTCACGCTCTTTTAGGATTTTCTTAATCACCGGAATGACGTCTGGGGCGGCGGAATATCTTTTCGTTTTTTTTCCGTCTTCCGTCATCAGGATAAGACCATAGTCTTCTAATTCAGCCAGAGCAGGGCTGACCAGGGCCTTCGAGACTCCAAGACGTTGTGTCAGTTCCGCTCCGCTAAGACTGGTCTTTGACAAAAACACTTGAGTCCAAATCTGACCATGAATGCGGCGAAATCCCCAGTAGCGTATAAAATCACCGACAGACTCTGAAAGGGCTCGCAATTTGTCGATCTCAGCTTGAGAGGTTGATTTTTTGTCTTCTTTTCGGGATATTTGATTTTTCATTTGGTTCACACTACCATGAACTAAGAGCCGGTATCAAGAGGATAAGGAGACTTTCGTATGATTAAATATCCAATGTCTTTCAAAGTGAGTGCGGAAAGTGCCGAGGGCATTCAGACCTCTTGGGAAAGCAAAGCGCAAACTCAGGCTGCGGGGATCCGTATGTCGATTCCTCCTGAATTCGAAGGTCCCGGGGACGGTTTCAGTCCCGAGGATCTTTATGCCATGGCCTTGCAAAACTGCTTTATTGCCACCTTTAAGGTGTTTGCCGAAAAATCAAGGCTGGCGTATTCGAAGCTGCAAGTGGCCACAGAGCTTGTTGTGGATAGAAACGAAAGTGGTCGCCCTTGGATGGCCCGCTGTGTTCTAAAAGTACAGCTGGAAGGATGCACACAAGTTGAGAACGCCAAAAGAATTCTGGAGCGCACATCAGAAAATTGCATGATCCTGAATTCAGTGAAGACGGAAAAAGTCTTTGAATTCGTGGTGACCTAGAGGATCGCAGGCGATGGGCTGGCCTTGGATCCTTAAGGTGCAAAGTTCTCTGGATCCAGGAACTCGGCGACGCCGGATATTCCGTTTTGCTTGATCGGGAAGACCAGACGATCGGGTTCTCCGGCAGATCCGTTTTTGAAGATAATCTTATTTCCGTAGCATGTGGAGCCATGTGGCAGTGGAAGTTCCACCTCCGTGTAAGGGGCGGTGGCTTCTTTTCTGTAGAGCAGGGAAGGTCCGTTTTCAGGGGCCGAGCAGTAATAGAAGTAAGATCCCCGATAAAAGATCGAAGTAGCATTTTCATTTAAATCAAAAAGTTTTGTTGCCAGGCCACCACCGACTTTGTGCACGGTCTTAAGTTTATTGGCCAGATAGATCCAGTAATTGGTGCCTGCCACGTTGGAATGGAAGGTGGGGCTGAAGGCACCAGTACCAAATCCGAAGAAGGAAGTGTTCAAGGCACAACCCGAGGCCGCCCCATTCGGGCAGGTGGCTCCGGTGGTGGCAGAACCGTTACCGGCAATATGTTTGGAGCTTCCGGTGCTCAGGGAAAACTCGCGAAGGGCGGAGCGATAGGTGTCGGTGCCGTTCCAAGATACGAAGCCGACTAAAAGACTGGTGCCGTTGATGGCCATCGGGGTCGGAGGATAACCCGTCATTCCATTGACGTCACTGTAGTGCAGCGGGGTGGCTGTTTCCCAAGCCCAGGCCCCGGACATCGGAGCCAGGACACTTTCCCATACGTTGGAGGCTCTGTTGAGTCGGCACAGGTTGTAACGATCGCATGTCCAATAGACGTTCCCATTGGTGGGATCCGTCGCAAAACGTCCCGGTGTTGACCAGAACATTCCAATAGGGTTGAGATGGGCCGCCACACCCAGAGGCGTGTTCGAGCCCGGTGCATCGGATCCATTCCCGGCAATGGTTTTAATTCCCGGAGACCCTTTGAAGTCGATTTCTCTGAAGCGCCCCCCTTGAGCATCGAGCACAATAACTTTGTCCGTAGTGCCATGGTCCAAAGAAATCACATCGTTAAGTCGGGCTTCCATGGCGTCGCCACCGTCGCCCGAACTGAGATTGTACCCATAGAGAGTATAAATTCTTCCGTCCGAACCCAGAATTCGAATCAACCCATCATCCATGAAGTAAATCTGTCCTGTCTGAGAAACAAACATGTCGTTGGCAATCACCGGGCAGGACAGGGCCAGGGTTCCATCCCCACAGCTGCTGCGAGCTCCAGTGCCGATGATTTGAGTCCATCCAGAGCCGTTGAACTTTGAAATATGGAAACTCCATGGATTGTTACGATTCAAAGCATAGATCTGACCATTCATTCCCTGAATCATGTAGCCGGGGGTGCAGACTTCATAAGGAACGTTGGGATGCCCACTGCCCAGGGACTGAAGGGTTGTAGGGTTGACATTCGCATAGTGGAAGTTGCTGCAACTGGGGATAGGATGATTCAGGCGAACCAAAGCCTTCGACACAACATTCGAGAAGGGATCAAAGACAAAATTCATGTTCGCCAGTTGCCAGGCACCGATGTCTGTGCCGGCATCGCCATAGTCGCCTGTACCACCGACCCGTAGGGTGTCTACATAAGGTTCAATAGCACTGCCACGATAGACTCTTATGCGGGCTCCGTTGGCACGTGTTTCAAAGGTTTTTTCCGTCTGGAAGTAAATGTCACCGTTAGGCAGGACCAGGAATATCAGATACGGACTTCCCAATCCGGCCATTCGGTACGTGGAGCTGAGTTGAATCTTAACGTCGTGCGGATCGGCCACAAAGTCAGCGCTGTTCGTGCCGACTCTTCCATCATCAAAGGCTCCGATGATGGATTCGATTGTCATGGGGCTGGTTCTTGTATCGATACGACGAATGCGATCAGGTTCGAAAAGCAGAATACGATCCTGGAAGTCGATGGCGATTTTCAAAATACCCTGAGTGGTGGCCTCGCTGATCAGCCCCCCATCCCCGGTGCTCGTTTCTGTTTTGCGCAGCACCAGCTTTTGCACTCCGTTACCAGGCTCAACCATCAAAAGTCCTCGGGCAATATCGCGGAAGAAAAGAACTCCGTTGCGTGAAACGACAAAAGAACCACTGTCAGGGAAAAGGCCTCGGAAGGCTGCGTTTTTCGCAGAGCCGTGGGTTCCTGGATCTGTATTCCCGGCAATCGCGCGGAAGTTGGGATTGCTGATGTAGACCGTGTTTTTGATAACCGTCTGCTCAATGCCATCCGCCAGCCGAACTTGAATTTTATAGGGCGTATTGACAGGCACAGGTGAATTCCAGGTGTACTGACACACGTCTTCGCTGCCACTGGCGGTGCAACTTAAACCCACACCGGGGGACAGATCTTTTTCGATCAAAGTGTACTGGGTCCCGTCGATGGTGTACCACAAACTGACGTTGGCAGTTCCGGTAAAAACTCGTTGTTTCCATTTCAGGTACAAAGTCGTTCCAGGGGTCGTGACCAGCTCCCACGGTGATGGCTGCGTGGTCGGGTTCGGAGTTTTCGCAACCAGAAGTTCCGCCAGTGTTGGCTGTGGAATCGGAGTGTAAGTTACAGAAATCCGGTCTGTGCCGTTATTCACAGGTCCCGCATTGACCGACACATTCCCGGCCTGATCGCGCACCCAAAGATGCACAATGTAGGTGCCCGTGATCCAGTCGACAAGATGGTCATAGTTTGTCAGCTTCACATTAACGTCAATCGGAACATCAATCCCAGGTGCGTTGAAGGCCACCCAGCATGGATCGGACAACGCGGGTGAAGACGAAGAGTTTTTCAAACAAAATTGAGTGACCGGGGTCTGATTGTCGGAGGCTTCAAAGCTGACCCGTACAAAGGGATTGTAAGTGGTCACAGGGCCCGGCGAATCCAGAATAGTAAAGGAAGAAACCGTGATCACCGGTGGCGTTATATCATAAAGCAGAATGGCAGACTGGCTGTCACTGCCGGTTTGATTGGTCATGTCAGTCAGACTGACTTTGAAAATCGTGGGACCTGCGGTGGCCGGCAGGAACTGATTGTGTTTATAGATCTTTCCATTCACGGCACCAGTTCTGCCGACTGGAGTGGTTGCCAGATTGGTCCAGGTTGTACCCCCGGTTTGGCTGTACTGGATCGTAAAGTTAGCTCCGGCAGGGACATTTCCCTCGGTCAAGGACCAGCGGAATTCATAATACGAGTTCGTTCCCAGGAAGGGCGGAATGGGATCCAGGTGAATTTCAGGGGGCAGAGTATCGTAATCCACAAGGACTGTGGCAAAAGATGGCTGTATGTTTCCGGCGCGATCTCTCACAAAGACTCGCAAATTGCGTGTGCCTTGGGCTCCTGAAACACTTAAGTCATAGTGTGTGGCTCCCGCTGCGGATGTGCAGCTGCTCCATTCGGGTTCACTTCCACTGGGAAGGGAGGAGCTTTCTTTGATCAGTACGTCTTTAATGTCCGCACAGCTGGAAACCGTCATATCCACCGTCCCGATCATCGTGGGGCTGGCAGAGATTCGCGTTACACTTGGAAGAGGCGGTGGTACATTATCCTTGTTCAAATTTAAACTTGCTGTGCTTGAGTTCCCCGCCGCATCTGTAGCTCTGACCTGAATGGTCTTGCTGCCGTCGGCGCCTCCCAAAGACGGAAGTAACTGAAGGGTTCCCACTGCACATGTTTCAGTTATGGGAATTGAGACGTCGCCAAAGACTTCGACATAGGAGCCAGCCTCGCAGGAAACTTCAAGCGCAAATGTGTTCTGATGGTCAGTTCCTGCAAGAGGAGCAAGAAGACTTAATGCGGGTGGCGTGATGTCGTAAATAAAATTTTTCTTCAAACTGGTGAAACATTCGGTGTTGCCCAGGTCGTCCGTAACTCGAAGAGTCAGATAGTATTCTTTTTCAAGACTTAAAGGATTGTCCAGTCCTACTGAAAAAGCACCAGCACTGTCTGATGTTGATGAACCCAGGGCGGGTTCTGTGCAGTCATCAGAATCATAAAGGGCAATATGTGAATTGCGCTCCGTGCTGCCGGTCAGTTGGGGCGTGTTGATATTCGAGGGACTGCTGGGGGTCAGCGCCAAAATCGTTGTGGTGTCAACGACGGTGTCCAACAGATAAGAGTACGCGGTTGAACATCGCGTATTTCCCAACACGTCTGTAGCCAGGACTGAATAACTGACCAAGCCATCCAACAATAGAGGATTCGTCGGAGGCAAACGCAAAGTAAATGCTCCGTTGGCTGCCGCTTGGGAATAGTCCAGAACAGGACCCGTGCACCCTGCGCCTGCGTAAAGTTCCATGCGGGCCAGGGCTTCACTGTCCCCAATAAAGGACGGACGTCTTTCATTGCCTCTGGTGTCGGGAAGAACTCGTTGATTTGCAAAGGCCTGCACGGTGCGCTTAATGGTCACCTCGCCCAGACGGCTTGAAGCCTTTGTGTCCTGGCCGTATTCGCCGTAAATACACAGGGTGTGAGTTCCTTCGGGAAGAGTCGTCAGATCCACGCGAAACTCAACCGATTGCGGAGAATGCGCGCCCAGAACATTTTCCGGTGAAGGCGGATTCAGACAAAGAGGATCCCCCGGAGAGATATAGACCGTAATGGTGGCATTGGGTTTGGTGCCGCCTTCAAGTCTTAAAGCTGTGTCGTTGGTAAGAAGCTGCAAGTCTCCGGTGTTGTAATTTTTTGGAACACCATGATCATAAATGGTGATGCTTCGGGGAATAAGGTCTTTCTGATTGAAGAACGAGGTGTTGATGCTGCATGCAGAAGCAAGCAGCATAATAGTCATGACAGCCGTTAAAAGAACGTACATGCGGCTAAACATGAATTTCTTATCGGATTTAGCCGCGACTTCTTTAAGTATCAATCTCATTCTGAGACAGAGGCGGAGATTTTTCTGGTCCCGCAAGGCGAAAGGGCAACCTTTTAGTTTGCAGTGGGGCTTGGCGGGGTCTCTGTCACCTTGGCCTTGATGTACTCGCAGCAACTTTGGATCGACGTCAATTTGGGATAGTCGATTTCCATGATTTCAACATTCAAAATTTGATGAAGATGAATGACAAAGCGAACGAAGTCCAGCGAGTCAATATCCATCTGATCTCTAAATGGTGCCGTGGGCTTTAGGGTAGTCAAATCCACTTCCGGCGCAACGAAGTGCAGATCTATTTGTCAAAGGACTTCTGGGCAATCCTCACGCAACACTGCCACAATAAAAATGCCAATAAGGCGGTAACTAAAGCTAACGAGGCCGAATATGTTAGAAAGTCGCGAGGATGCAGCCCGCTTGCTGCTAAAAAGACTGCTGAAATTTAAAGGGCAAAATCCCCTGGTGTTAGGGATTCCCCGAGGTGCGATGCCGATGGCGAAGATTATTGCCGAAGGCTTAAACGGAGAACTGGGCGCCGTCCTGATTCATAAAATACCGGCACCTTATCAGAGAGAGCTTGCCATTGGATCTGTGGGCTTATCCGGAAAAATCTTTCGTCTTCCGATGTTGGATGCCTATGAAGTCTCTGATTCGTATATTGAGCGAGAATCAAAGAAACAGATAGAAACTTTGCAGCGAAGAAAAAGCATGTTCAACCTGCCTGACCTAAATTGCAATGACCGAATTGTGATCATCGTGGACGATGGCATTGCAACAGGCGCCACCGCGATTGGCGCGATTCAGGAGGTTCGGGAGCAGAAACCCAAGCGTTTGATCTTTGCAGCCGGCGTTGTGGCAAGATCGACCGCCGCCACCATTCGCAGCATGGTTGATGAATTTATTTTGGAAGAAGAACCTGATGGTTTCTTTGCGGTGAGCCAGTTCTTTGTTGATTTTAGCGAAGTGACGGACGAAGACGTCGTCGCCTTGCTGAAGACGGGACCAAAAGAAAGAGCACCCGAAGCCTCTCTTTGAGCTTGAGGAGCCCTGTCAAAGAGCTCCTTCGTGAACCGGAGTTTGTGAGATCAGTAGTTGTCGAGGGACTGAGGTCTTGCAGACTCCGTGTATTTTAAGTTCTTCGTGAACCAGTCCGAGGCCAAGATGGCAACTTTTTCCAGGGTGCCAGGCTCTTCAAACAAATGTGTAGCGCCCGGAATGATCTTCATTTCTTTTTTGCACATCAGCCTATCATAGGCGATTTGATTGAGTTCTATGACATAGGTGTCGTCGCCACCAATAATCAACAGTGTGGGGGCTTGAACATTGTCCAAAGCTTCTGCCGCCAGATCCGGGCGTCCCCCTCTGGAAACAACTGCAAATATCTCGTCAGGGTCCTGGGCTGCGGCAACCAGGGCCGCTCCTGCCCCCGTGCTTGCGCCAAAGTAACCGATGGCAAGGTTTCGAGTGGCCGCTTGGCTTTGCGCCCATTTTTTTACGATGGTAAGGCGTTGCGCCAGAGTTGATATATCAAAGACGTTGGCTCTGTCGTTTTCTTCTTCCGGAGTCAGTAAATCCGTCAGCAAAGTGGCGAGTCCTACTTTTTGCAGTTCTCGGGCGACAAAATTATTGCGCGGACTCCAGCGGCTGCTGCCACTCCCGTGCGCAAAAATGATCAATCCAACGGGGTTGCTCGGGGTCGAGAGAATTCCGTTAAGACGGACATCTTTGTAATTGATCACGACTTCGTGTTCATTTTTGTTTAATTGCGGTCTGCCTCTGTCCATGGCTGACTCCCTTTAAGGTTTATAGGATTTATACTTTAATGACGTCTGCAGATGTTCTCACTATGTTTTTATGCGGAGATGTGATGGTCGGCCGAGGTCTGGATCAGATCCTGGCTTACCCCAGCGACCCTGTCCTGCATGAACGCTACATAAAGAACGCGATTGATTACGTGAAGCTGGCTGAGGCCAGGAATGGACCCATTCCCCGCAAAGTCGACAGTTCGTACATCTGGGGTGAAGCCTTGTCTGAGTTAAGTAAAGAAGATCCCCAGGTGCGCATCGTAAATCTGGAAACCAGTATCACAACGAGCAACCACTGGGCTGATAAGGGTATCAACTATCGGATGCATCCTGAAAATTCGGATGTTCTGACGGCGGCGCAAATTGATATATGCGTTCTGGCAAACAATCACATTTTGGATTGGGGAGAAGAGGGACTTATTCAGACCCTACAGACTTTGCACGGACGCGGAGTAAAGACTGCGGGGGCTGGGCGGACAAGGGAGGAGGCCATCGCTCCAGCCGTTGTCGATCTGCCTTCGCGGGGACGGGTTCTGGTTTTTTCTATGGCCACGGAATCCAGCGGTGTGCCACCAAGTTGGGCTGCCGGCAAAAACAAGGTCGGGGTGAACTTCATCAAAGACTTTTCGGCGGCGACAGTTCAATGGCTTGGGCAGCAGATCCGCAGTCACAGAAAAGAGCGGGACCTTGTCATAGCCTCGATCCACTGGGGAGACAACTGGGGCTACGAGGTTGATGAAGAGTGTTCCGCCTTTGCGAGGTCGTTGGTTGATGTCGGTGTGGATGTGGTTCATGGTCATTCTTCCCATCACATCAAGGGTCTTGAAGTCTATCGGGAAAAACTGATCATTTACGGATGTGGTGATTTTTTAAACGACTATGAAGGGATCCGTGGTTTTGAAGAGTATCATGGCGAATGGCCTGTTATGTTTTTTCCCAAGGTCGATATCCCGAGCGGAAAACTTGTGAGTCTTCGCCTGGTGCCACTGCATCTAAAGCAGTTTCAGTTGTCCAGGGCGACACTGGCAGAAAGCACTTGGATCAGAGATGTGTTAAATCGTGAAGGTCAAAAATGGAAAACACAATTCTCGGTCGAAATAGATAGGTCCGTGAAAATGACATGGTGATTTCACGGATCTTTAACTTTTTCAAATCATCAGTGCTTCAAATCAAAAGAGCTATGGCTTTCTTTGTGGGGTTGTCCAAGGGCGGTCCTCACAAACTCAATCATTTTGTAGATAGGGGAGGTGTGACTTTCCCAGTATTCCACCGTCTGGACGTGGACCCTTAGAAGTTGAATAGTCGGGTCCTGTGGTCCTTGGGGGAACCAGTCTTCGTGGGGCTTTTGCCATAATTCACGAACCAGGTCACGATCTTCGATGAACTCGACTGTGCCATTGACAGAGACACATTTGTGTTTGTCAGAGTACGTCAGATTGACGTCACCATGTTTTTGCAGTTCTTGATACTTAGGCGAGTTTTTCGAGATCAAAAACCACAGGCTTCCGTCAAAGTCCAAATCTTGAGTCACTAACGGGAAGCTGCACAGCTTATTGTTGTCACTAAGGAAGGTCATCATGGCGACCGGGAAACCTTTGATCAGGTGATCCACTTTTTCCATTTCAGCAGTATAGTCGATATAAGGTTCTTTTTCTTCCACCGAAAACCTCCGTGCTGTTCCTAAGGTTCGCGCCAGTCAAGAAGGCAGGCAAGATGTGCTTTGGCAGGGGATGGCCGACTACTTGTTTTTGAATCCCAGGATGTCCACGTAAGTGATGCCCTTCGACACGGAGGAAGACGGCGTGGCTCGTTGACCTTTGATCAGAATCTTGCCGGACTTGAATAGTTCTTTATATTGAGTGCGAGAGATCTCGCGCAGGTTCAGGTCTTCGTTTTGGTTTTTGATTGCTGTCAGCAAGACACCATCAAGTCGTTTTGCGGACTTGAACAGCTCCAGAACAATGCGGAAGGATTTTGGGGGCTGTGGAGGTATGAAGTCTTGCATGCGTGTTTCCTGATTTGAAAAGGGTCGGCGCGAAAAGTCCCATAGGACGTGGGACGGGACAAGGTCTTTTATTGATCCTGTATATTAAACCGGCTTTTTCGATCTTAAAGCCCCAGACGTAGCTATACCCTCAGGGGAGTTTTAGTGGCTAAGTTGTTTTGGATTTTTTAAGAAAAGATGGATGGGGTAGCAGGACTCGAACCTGCGAATGACAGAATCAAAATCTGTTGACTTACCAACTTGTCGATACCCCAACAAGGTGCATTTGCGAAAACCCAAACTACGGATTTTGCGGCCTAAAATCAAGAAAAGACTTCTTGCGTCAGAAGATTGATGGGGATTGCCAATAAAAAAGCCCGTCAGGGATCTGACGGGCTTAACGTTTCCATCGGTGTTTGAAGCCGCCGTCCCGGGTCATCTCCACATAAAATGGCCCGTTGGCGTGTGAGCAGGGAACTTCAGACCTAGTAGTCGTCGTTGCCGTAATCGCTCCCAGGAGCTTTCTGGCGTTTTAGACTGACAAGGGTCTCACCCATGGATTTGAGTTCTTTTTCATAAGCCTCAAAAATGAGGTCTTCAATCATCGCCCGGGTCTCCTGATTCAGGGGGTGGGCGATATCGCGGAACTGGCCGTCTTTGCGCTTCTTGCTGGGCATGGCCACAAACAAGCCGCTGGTTCCCTGAATAACCTTTAAATCCCTCACCACGAAGCAATTATCGAGAGTGATCGAGACATAGGCCTTCAGCCGGTCCTCATTGACGGGGAAAACTTTCACCTCGGTGACTTTCATACAGTCCCTTTCTTGTTGCCGTTCTTGTTGCAATATCCGTTGCTCATCTTGAACCGCCGAAGCAGCTCTTTTGTCGCAATCTTGGAGCCAAACTATGGTCCCGTATTTCTTCTCGGTGAGACTTTGAAAAACTAAAGACCTAGGTCGAGGATTTTTTTATATTTCGCCATTTTGTCCCGCGAACGCCTCAAAACGAGGCAGTGCTTACTTATATAGCAGCAAAATAAAAAAGCCCATCCGAAGATGGGCTTTGAAGCAGTGCTCTTAATTAAATTTTATATGCTCAAATCTATTCAATATTAATGATTTGGATACGGGCATTGCGGGCAATGCGCAGGGTGTTCTTGCCCTTTTTCAAGGATTTTAAAACGTCTTTAGAGTTGTCTACCGGCTGCTTATTAACATCCAGAATCACATCACCCACGCGAAGGCCGCCTTTGCTGGCGACAGAGAAGCGTTCGGTCTCAATGACAACCGGTTGCTTCATGTCGTCTGGCAGGCCCCACTCCTGGCGCAGTTCCGGGGTTGGATCAATCACCGAGAAGCCCAAATTAAACGGAGCTTTCTGACCCGCATAGGTTTTTGCGCTGGCCTTGCGAGTCGTGCGTTTTTCTTCCACTCGTTCAGCCGTCGTTACATTCAAGGTCAGTTCTTTGTTGTTGCGGATCAGCTTGGTCTTAACAGGTTTGCCAATCGGAGCATCGGCCACGGCATCCATAAGATCCAAAGTCGAACGAATGGTCTTGCCGTTAAACTCAGTCACGATGTCATACATTTTTAAACCGGCCTTCATCGCAGGACTGCCCGGTGCAATCCCTGTGATCACGGCGCCACGAACATCGCCCAGTCCCAGATACTCGGCAGCTTCCGGATCCAAGTCACCCAAGCTTGTGCCCAGGAATCCGCGAGCAATGCGGCCCTTGCTTTCAAGTACCGGAAGGATCGCTTTGACTTCATCAATAGGAATCGCAAAACCAATTCCTTGAGCGCGGGCATCAATCGCCGAGTTCACACCGATCACCTGACCTTTGGTGTTCACCAGCGGACCACCAGAGTTCCCCGGATTGATGCTGGCATCTGTTTGCAGCAGGGGAATCTTATTGATCTCGGTGATGTCGCGGCCTTTTGAAGAGATAATCCCTTTGGTCATCGAGTGACCGTGACCGAACGGATTCCCGAAGGCGGCCACCCATTCACCCACTTCAACGGAGCTGGAGGAGCCCAGAACCGCCACCGGAAGTTTTCCCTTCGGTGTGATCTTGATCAAAGCGATATCAGTTCGTTCGTCGCTGCCGACCAGAGTGGCTTCATAAACATCGGTGGATTTTTCACTGAGTTGGACATTGATAATATCCGCACCCGCTATCACGTGATTGTTAGTGATAATCAATCCGTCTTCACGAATGATGAACCCGGTTCCCAGGCCCATCTGCTGGGGGCGTTGTTGCTGCTGAGGCTGCTGCATACGGAAGCCATAAAGCTGTTCCAGCATATCCAGCATCGGATCACGCATGCGTGGGGAGTTTTTGGGTAGTGCAGTGGTGGAAATATTCACAACGGCCGGGTTGATGGCCTTGGCCAATTCCACAAACAAATTGCCGGGAAGTGGATCGTTGAGCTTCATTTTCGGCGGATCTTTAGGAAGCTCTTTCGTTCCAGTTTGAGCTTGCGCAGTCAGGGCAACGGACAGGAAAAGAACGAGAAGTGTCTTCATAGAAAAATTCTCCTTACATAGACACAAATTTCATTTGCAGATCACTGATTAAGTTTTCCAAAAATTTAGCTTCGTCGCTAGTCAAATTCCCCTTGGTCTTTTGTTGCAAGACCACCAAAAGGTCGATGTTAAAGCGAGCCATATTTTTATCTTTGCTCACTTCACCATTGGCAGGGTTCGGGGCAAGACCCATGGCCATCACGGCGGAAGAGGCCACAGACATAATCAAAACCGAGAAAGAAGCTTCTAATTTTTCAGTCATAGTTCAGGTCCTTTTTCTAATCTGAGTTTTCTGTTTATTCTGTCAAGTTTAGATGGGGTAATAGCCCATCAGTTTCTGCAGTCTGACTTCGATGGCCGGATGGGATTTTAAGAACAAATTCTTTTGTTTAAAGCCCTCGGGGTTCACCATGAACAGGTGGCTGGTGCAGGCCGGGATTTCCAACGGCTGGGTTTGTGCCAGACCCTCCATGCGCCATAAAACTTCGCCCAGCTTGTTTCTGTTTTCCAATAATTCGGAGGCCATCAGATCGTTTTCAAAGAATGATTTTTCAACCACTACGATTTTTATAATCAGCCAGCCCAGCGGGGACAGTAAGGGCATAAAGAACTGCAGGTTGTAAGGCAGAAGGTTGTCCAGGAATTGCCCCAGCCCCACGACGGAATTAGCTAAGGTGCTGCTAACGCTAAAAGCAAAAGTATCCAGACGACGGATATGGCAGATCTGGTGGGCCACGACAGCCTCCAGTTCCTCGTCGTTGAGCTTATTTAATAGCCCCACAGTGAATCCCAAGGAACCACGCTTCCAGGAATGTCCCACGCAGAATGCGTTCACGGAAGTGTGTGGCGTTACGTAAACCGCTGGAGCCGGCATGGACAGTTGGGCCGAAAGGCGTTCGACCTTGTCGATCAAACCCCAAGAGTCCTGACCTTTGATTCTTTGGGCATTGAGCTTGGCTAGCACACGACTTTCGCCGTAAATGAAGACGAAAAGATTCAAAAGAACTGCCAACAAAAAGCCCATCAACAGGCCCAGACGTTCCCCCAATTGGTAGCCCAAGATAAGCAGGGCCAGGGAGCTTGAAAGAATGAAAATCCAGACTTTTGTATTGTTGTTAATCATATAAAATTTGTCCCACTTAAATCCCAGGTTGGCAAGCGGGGAGGACGCGGCGTTATGCCAGCCCTCAAAATAGTTTTTCCTGACATGGCAACTCTAAACTTGCGAAGTCTTTGGGATAATTGTGAAATAGATTAGTTCTATTCTCCGGGAGGCAAGAACGTGAGTGAAGTCGATATCATGGCCCTAAATGCCGCAATCAAGCAGGAAAGCCAATTCATTGATAAGATGATGGCGGAAATCAACAAAGTTGTCGTAGGGCAAAAAGAAATGGTGGAAGGCATCATGATGGGCCTTCTGACCGGCGGGCATATCCTGCTGGAAGGTGTGCCAGGCTTGGCAAAGACGCTGACCATTGCCACCGTTTCTAAATCCATTTCCCTGGATTTCCAACGTATTCAGTTCACGCCGGATCTTCTGCCGACGGATTTGATCGGGACGATGATTTTCAATCCAAAATCAGGTGAGTTCGCTCCACGTAAAGGACCGATCTTTACCAATATCGTGCTGGCCGATGAGATCAATCGTGCCCCTGCAAAGGTGCAGTCCGCGTTGCTGGAAGCCATGGCCGAAAAGCAGGTCACTATCGGGGAGGAATCCTACAAGCTGGCGGCCCCTTTCCTGGTTTTGGCGACACAAAATCCACTAGAGCAAGAGGGAACGTATCCACTGCCAGAGGCGCAGATGGACCGTTTCATGTTCAAGATCAACGTCGTTTATCCGGGTAAAGGCGAAGAGCTTGAGATCCTAAACCGCATGGGCACGAACGAAAAACCGGTCGTGAACTCTGTGATTTCCAAAGAAGACCTGCTGCGAGCTTCCGAGCGTGCGGATCAGATCTACGTGGATAACAAAATTAAAAACTACATCGTGGAACTGATCATGGCCTCCCGTAAACCGGGGGAATATGGCCTGAGCCGTATCGCCAATCTGATCAACGTCGGCGGATCTCCGCGTGCGACGATCAGCTTGTATCGTGCAGCGAAAGCTCACGCGTTCCTGCGTGGTCGCGGTTATGTGACAGCCGAAGACGTGAAGGCCATTGCCTACCACGTTCTGCGCCACCGTCTGATTCTGACTTATGAAGCGGAAGCGGAAAATATCAAAACCGATGACATCATCAAAGAAATCCTGAGCCAGGTAGAGGTGCCCTAGTGAGCCTGCCTCCTGAGGTCTTAAAAAAGGTCAAACTGCTGGAGATCAACACAAGGAAGCTTGTGAACAATCTCTTTGCGGGTGAGTACCACACGGCATTCAAAGGCCAGGGTATGACCTTTGCGGATTTCCGGGAATACGTTCCGGGCGATGATGTGCGTTCGATCTCCTGGCCGCTGACCGCGCGCACGGGAAAACCGTATATCAAAACCTTTGAGGAAGAGCGCGAGCTGACTCTGATTCTGGCCGTGGACGTCAGTGGTTCCAGTGATTTCGGAACGGGCCCTTATTTTAAGGGTGAAGTGATGACTCATATGGCAGCCTTGTTGGCGTTTTCTGCAGTGAAGAACAACGACCAGATTGGTTTGTTGCTGTTCAGCGATCAGGTGGAACACTTTGTACCACCGAAAAAAGGCCGAGGCCACGTGCATCGTCTTTTGCGTGATTTGTTTTACTATAAACCCAAAAGCCATCGCACCAAGCTTTCTGCCGGGTTTTCATACCTGCAGGGGGTTTTGAAAAAACGTGCGACGGTCTTTGTCTTTAGCGATTTTATGGATCAGGGCTTTGAACAGTCCTTGCGTTTGTTGGGAAGAAAACACGACGTTGTGGCCTGTGTGGTGAACGACGCGGCGGAATACTCTTTGCCTGCGATGGGTGTCATCGAAGTGCAGGATGCCGAAACCGGTGAAATCGTCACGGTGGATACGTCTTCTCAAGGTTTCCGTGAACAGTACGAAGAAGCCGTGAACAAACGTAAAGATCAGCGGGATAAGATGCTTCGCCTAGCACAGGTGGAGCGGGTGGATGTGAAGTCCAGCGAGGATTACGTGAATCCTTTGGTGGCCTTCTTTAAGAAGAGAAAATAATGGCGGCGATTCAGTGTAAGGCAGAAATTCCCAGTGTTGAGGGACTTAAAGACAACGAGCTCACAGTCGGGCGCGAGTTTTTGCTGGTCTGTGACGGGGATTTCCCTAAAAATCTGCAACAGGAAAAGCTTCATTTTGTTCTAAAACCAGAACAGAAGTATCAAATTCATTTTTTGGGGTTTGAGTTCCGGTCGCCAACCCAGGCCGATATCAAGGCCACAGCTTATACAGCTGGCAACATCCAATTTGAAGATCTACAAATTTCTGATGGTGTTCAAACCCTCAGCTTAGGTCCCATTCACTATGGGGTGCAATCCGTGCTGCCACCGCAACAGCCCGGCGAAGCTCCGGTCAAGCAAGAACCCTTCGGTCCGATCGGACCCGCCAGTATCGGGGTGCCGATGCTGTACTGGGCATTGTTAGCCGGGTTTGTCGGCTTGCTGATATTGATCGCAATTTCCAAAGTCTATCGAGTGGTGCAAAGACGCAATATGCTTGATCGCTTGCGTGAGCATGATTCAGCTCTCAGTCCCTTGGCCGAATTTCATCAGCAGTTCCGACGTCTGCAAAGAACCAACCCTGTGTTCTTTGGTCAGGATGCTGATTCAGCTCAGATTGATGAAGTTCTGGTTGAAACCCATAAAAGTTTTAAATTATTCCTGACCCGTCAGTTCCGTGTTCCGGCGCTGGAATGGAGCGAGCGTCTGGTGATCAAGGATTTAAAAAAATACCATGGCAAAGTTTATGCGGAGCTTTCTGAGGACCTTAAAAAAGTTCTGCGTGAATACCAATTGGCTTTTAAAGACCGCAAAAATCTGTCCAGTACCGATGTGCTGAATCTGGCAACCCAGGCGCGCATTCTGGCTGAAAAGATGGAAAGGTTGTCATCATGACTTACCATTCCTTATGGGCCTTTTGGTTCCTTGTTCCCCTTGTTTTAGTGCTGGTGTGGATCTTCTGGCAGCGCAAAAAAAAGACACCGACGCTGCAGTTTGGCTCGGTTGAACTGCTAAAGTCAGTTGCGCCGACTTTGCGTACACGTCTGATGCATCTTCCAAATATCTTGAAGGCACTGGGTTTGATTCTGGTCATTGTGGCGCTGGCCCGTCCACAGACGATGAACACCAAGGTTCGCAAGAATGTGGAAGGTATTGATATCGTCATCTGTCTGGACGTGTCCGACAGTATGTTGATCGAAGACATGAAGCCGCTGAATCGTCTGGAAGCCGCCAAAGAAACCATCGGGAAGTTCATCGAAGGCCGCACCTCTGATCGCATCGGTCTGGTGGTTTTTGCCGGTGAATCCTTTACGATGGTTCCACCGACATTGGATTATCAGATGATCCTGCAAAGGGTGGCGGATATTTCCAGTGCCTCCAGTGCAAAGATCAAAGATGGTACGGCTTTGGGTGTTGCCATGGCCAATGCTGCGGGTCGTTTGAAGGATTCCCAAGCGCGCAGCCGCGTGATGATCTTTATGACAGACGGGGAAAACAACTCAGGGACCATTGACCCGGAAACAGGTCTTGAGATCGCCAAGGGTTACGGTATTAAGGTTTATTCCATCGGCATTGGTAAAGACGGTCCGACACGCATCCCGGTTTATGGCCGTGATATTTTCGGTCAAAAGGTGAAAACCTATCAGCCCTTTGAAAGCACTGTGAACGAAGAACTTTTAAATCGCATGGCTTCTGATACGGGCGGTAAATACTATCGCGCCACGAACGAAGGGGCCCTTCGCAATGTCTTTAACGACATCGACCGTCTGGAAAAAACCAAGATCGATGTGAACAAATACACCAACTACACCGAAGAATTCCCGCCGTTTTTGATTGCCGGATTGATTTTGTATCTGGCGGGCCTGTTGTTGGGTCGTTCCTGGTTAAGGAGGGTGCCGTAATGTTTCGCTTTGAAAACATAGCCGCCTTTAACTACTTGTGGCTGATCCCCGTGATTATTCTGATCGGGATCTTCTTTGACCGTCGTTCGCGTAAGCAAATGGAAACGGCGATTGGCTCCAGGTTGTATCCGTTCTTATCCAGCTCCGTATCGCGAAAAAAACGCTCCATCAAAACAGCGCTGCAGGTCCTGGCTGTTCTTTGTTTTGTGCTCGCCCTGGCTCGCCCGCAAATGGGAGAGTCCCAGCAGGAAGTCAAAAGCGAAGGGGTCGAGATCATTTTTGCCGTGGACGTTTCAGAAAGTATGATGGCCGAGGATGTAAAACCGTCTCGTTTGGCGCAGGCCAAAGCCGAGCTGAGCCGTCTGGTGGATTTGATGCCGGGAAACAAGGTCGGTATTGTAGCCTTCGCCGGATCAGCCGCACTGTTGTCACCCCTGACTAATGACCCTGGTGCGATCAAAATGTATCTGGAATCCTTAGAGCCAAGTTCGGTGTCTTCCCAAGGAACTAACTTCACAGAGGCGTTGAAAATCTCCAAGGAAGCTTTTGAGCGTGGCGGTGTCACCACTGATGACACTGTGAAAGTCACCCGTGTGATCCTGATTGCCTCGGACGGGGAAGATCATGAGCAAGGGGCTTTGGATGAAGCAAAGAAAATGGCCCAAGAGGGCATTCGCATTTTCTCGCTGGCCTACGGAACAGAAAAAGGTGGCGCGATCCCGGTTCGTGATGGCATGGGCTTTTTGAAGGGTTATAAGAAGGACCGCCAAGGTCAGACAATTCTGACGACGGTGAAGGGGGACGCATTGCGTGCCCTGGCCGAGGCGGGGCAAGGAAGTTTCTATTTTGCCACCTTCGGCGGGGAACAAACCAAGCTTTTGGTTGAAGACATCAGTAAACTTGAAAAAGCTCAGTTCGACACCACCATGGCCGTTCAGTATGAAGAACGCTTCCAGACTATTTTGATGATCGGAGTTATCATTGCGCTGCTCGAGTTGTTCTTGGGCGAGCGCCGCACCTCTTTCCGATTCTGGAAAGGCCGCTACGAGGTACCCCCAGCATGAAGCGCTTGGCCTGTGGTTTTTACTCGAATCTTCGAACAGTGTCTCGGGCTCCTGCCCGAGCTCCTTCGGACAATGCTTCAAACGGCCTTCCTGGCCGTTTGATCCTCGCTCGACAGGGGCAGGGGGTTAATATGATGGCCGGTGGCTCGCTGTGGAACTTGCTTCGAGCAAAAACCATAGGCCAAGCTTTGTGTGTTGTGTCGCTTTCGCTTTTGGCTTCCGGCTGTGGGCCGGGCAGACCTCATTTGAAGACGTTGGAGTTGAACCGGGAGGCGAATAAGGCCATCACTGGTCAGACTTATCCGGCGGCGATGGAGAAGTATCTGCAGGCATTGCGGTATGATCCGTTTATTGGGCAGTTGCATTTGAATTTGGGTTTGAGTTTTGAGGGGCAGCAGCAGGCCGAGAAGGCTTTGCAGTCCTACAAGGAAGCAGAAAAGCTGGCTTTGCTGGATAAGAACTTCCCGTTGGTGTTCATGGCGCGCTTTAATCAGGCGCAGCTCTTAGGCAAGGCCAAGCAGGTGGATGAGGCTTTGGCGGCTTATCAGAAAGCTTTGGAAATCATTCCATCTTCGAATGAAGTCAAAACTAATATCGAACTTTTGATCCAGCAGCAAAAAGGTCAAAGCGGGGGCGAGGGACAGCAGAACCAGCCTCAGCAGGGTGATCAGCAGCAGAATCAGAATCAACAGAATCAAGAAGGCAAAGATCAGAAGGATCAAAAGGATCAGGAAAAAGAACCTCAAGAGGGTCAACAGAAGCAGCAGTCTCAGAAATACAAACCTCGTCCGTTCAACGGCAAAGAACTGTCTGAAGCTGATGTGAAGAAAATCCTGGGCGAACTTAAGCAGCAGGAAGAAAAGATCCGTGCCGAGTACAATCGCAAAGATGTGAAGGAGCAGCCTCGTGATAAAGACTGGTAATTTCCTGTTCTTTCTTAGTTTTATTTTCTTTGGGCTGTTGGCCCAGGCCGCCGGGACGACGGTCACTTCGACGGTGGATCGCAATGAAATGGGCCTGGGGGATACGTTCACCCTCAGTGTCGTGGTGGTGAGTTCGGAAGATGTGGATATTCAAGATCCGCGTTTGCCCGATTTGGAAGGTTTTGATCTTTTGAACAACTGGACGTCCAACGCCGTAGCACAAAAGCTGGTTGAAACTCCATCAGGCATGCAGTTTCAAACGCAGCGTCGCCGCGAGTTTCACTATCAAATGGCTCCCAAAAAGACCGGCACTTTAAGTGTGGGGTCTTTTGAGGTTGTTGTTGGCGGGAAGGTTCATCGCACTCAGCCCGTGGTCATTAAGGTGGGAAATGAATCTCAAGGTCGTGTCCCCAAACCACCGAAGCGTCCCACTTTGCCGGGATTTGACGATCCGTTTGAAGAGATGGATCGTGCCGAGCAGGAAATCTTCGATCAGCTCTTGCGCAATCGCATGCGCGGCTTCCAGGGACCGGCACAAGAGGATCAGTACAATGGTTACCCCAGTGCTTCTAATTTGCCGGATGCGGCCTTCCGCAGTTTGCCGACCAATCCAAACGAGGCTTTCTTCATTTCCGTTGAAGTTGACAAGACCGAGGTTTTTGAAGGCGAGCAGGTCACAGTTAATTGGTACATCTACACTCGCGGCCAGATGGAAACCTTGGATCGTCTGAAGTTCCCAAGTCTGAAGGGCTTCTGGAAAGAGATCATCGAGGAAGTTCCATCCATCCAGTTTATGGAAGAAGTCGTCAATGGTGTTCCGTGGAAGAAGGCGCTTTTAGCCTCACACGCGCTGTTTCCGATCAAGCCTGGGACAGCCACTATTGACGAATACAAAATCAAGTCCCGTGTCAGACTGCCGGCACAGGGCTTTGGATTTTACGGCAAGCCTTACGAGTACACCAAAAGCTCCGCACGTGTTCCCATCAAAGTGAAGCCTTTGCCATTGGAAGGGCGTCCGGCAGACTTTACCGGGGCGGTAGGGCAGTTTGAATTCCATGCCTCTGTTGAGAACAACAATGTCCTGGTCAACCAGCCCTTTAGTTTGAAGATTCGCTTTGAAGGGGCCGGCAATGCCAAGATGATTGATTTGCCGGCGTTGAATCTGCCAGCAGGGCTTGAACAGTACGACAGTAAATCCGAATCCAAGTTCTTCAAAAACGGTCGAAGCTACAAAGAATTTGAAGTGCTGGTCATCCCCCGTCAGGAAGGCCCGGTGAGCATTCCTGGTTTGAGTGTCAGCATGTTTGATCCGCAGAGCAAAAAATACTACACACGCGCCACCGATCCGATCAATTTACAAGTGTCCAACAACCCGAATGCCCCTGTGGGATCCTCTTCGCGCATGGCGGATACGACCAAACCACAGCAGGCCAAAGTGGTTGAAAACCGCCTGCCGGATCCATTGATGCAATGGCAACCAGCGGCGGAAGCCAGTGTTCTTTATCGCCCGTGGTTCTGGGCTGTGCTGTACTCTGTGGCGTCCGCGTTGTTGTTGGTTAAAGCCCAGCGTGAATTCGGCTGGGGTCGTCGCCGTCGCAGCTTGAAAGAGCTTGTGCAAAAGCGCTTTAAGGTTGTGGATGCGGCGTTGGCCAAGAATGACCACCGAAAGGTCGGTGTTGAAATGACTAACACCTTCTACACTGTTCTGGGAGAGATCTCTGGATCGGGGGGGGCTGCGCAGGAAATTGAACGTCTGTTGGAAATGATTCCGCCAAGTGTTCGTCGTGATCACGGTGATGCCATCACCAAAAGTTTTGAGTTCTTCCAAACCCTGAGTTTTGCTCCGGAAGAAATGCTGGGCAAAATGAAAGAAAAAGAGACCATGAAGACCCAGGCGGACCAGGCTAAGAAAGTTCTTGGCTCGGTGGTTTCGGCCGTAGAGGAGAAATAACTATGAAAGCCCTTTTATTGACATCACTGACCGCGCTGACTTTGCAAGCACAATCCCCAATACCTCCGGTCGAGCCGACTTCTGTGCCGGCGCAGGATTCTGCTCCGGCAGAAATGCTGACATTGACAGCCCCAGGAAAGGGAGAGGTTTCATTGGAAAGTACTCCGCAGACGAACAAGGATCTGGCAATGGCCGGGTTTAAAAAGTGCTATGATCAAACGGTCGCCGAAGCCACGGCACAGAATCAACCCATTCCGACCGGAAAAGTAGTGGTGGATTTCAGTTTTGATTCAGAAGGCACGGTGACGCAGTTCGAGTTCAAGGAAAACCGCGTTCGCCCAGCTTCGACAGCTTTGAATGATTGTATTGAAACGTCAATTCGCCAGACAAAATTCGAAAAGCTACAGAGTCAGCGAAACGGGAAAGTGGTCAATCTCTTCTATCCCTACATCTTTGAAAATAAGAAGAGAGTGAAACGTTAGGTTGTTGAACCGACATAAGAAAAGCGCTCCTTGGGAGCGCTTTTCTTGTTTTTAGCGTCTGTAAAACGGCAGGCGCTCAAATTTTTTGTGACGCTGGAGCGGGGACTTCCCACTGCTTTCTTGCGAAGCAGTTCCAAGATAGAAAAGCTCCTGTCCGTCTTTTGGTTCGGTTTTAAAGATAGAGTAAGTCTTATCGCCCACGTTGGGGGCTTTGTACTCATCACACAGGTAACCAGAAACCACTTTCTTTTCGTTGCGTCTCCAGTCCGTGTATTCACAGTAGCGAACCATGTTCAGCGCTTCAGCCACTTCCTCGGTCAGAGGAGTGTAAGAGGACTCGGTCACCGTCAGATCCACATTGCCGCCATCAATGCGCACGCCGTACTGAATCTCAAAAGCCAGATAGGACTGCTTGCAGGCATCTTCCTCATAAGCAATATGAGTTAGGACCCATTTGCCGTCCTGTACCTGAAGATGAGTTGTGAGAACATCTCCATCATCGCTGTAGCAGGGGCGGTCATAATAAGTCACAGCCTGTTGCGGAGCCGCGAACGCCAATTGTGTCAGAGCAAATAAAAGTTGAATCATGTATCTAGACTATCGAACAGAAGCTGAATGCCAAGAACAAATTAGATATATTTTGCTTAGTGGCAAATGGACAGGGTCCGCGACAGGGCTGAAAATAAAGACTCGCGCTAAGGAGGTTCCTATGACACCGGATTATTCTCCCTTTCGGCATCTCAACGACATTGGTGGTGAAGAGATCGAAGGTCTTTTCGTCGATGGCAAAACGGGGGAGCCCATCTTGATCCGCGCTCAAGGGGATTATTGGATGAATCCATTTGCGTTGCGTTTTGTTCCCGTCAAAGACCTAAAACACGAAGGCTATCAGGACTATCTTGAGCTTTTCCATCGTGAACAGCCACACCTGAAGGGCAGCGAAAACGAAGCTGGCGCCCCGGGATACTAAGAGCGGTGTCGGAGGCCTGAGTTCTAGCGGCCGCCTTCTTCGAGGAATTCTGAAATAAATCTTGGAACCTCTGTGGAGGCCGGCCCTATAAAGTGCTGGTCGAATGCGGGGGAAATCTCGGTGTCCTTGAGATTGATTTCTATTTTCTTCGCTTTCCAGGCCAGTCGCACGAACCCGGCGGCCGGATAGACGTTCCCACTTGTTCCAATCGAAACAAAGTAGTCGGCCTTATCCAACGCCTCATAGATTTCCTCCATGTGGTGGGGCATTTCCCCAAACCACACGATGTCGGGGCGGACTCCGCCGCGGCGCCCACAATGAGGGCAGGGTTCATCCACAGCCAGATCCAGAAGCCATTCAAAGTGCTCATCACAGTGAAGGCAGAAAACCTGGTCCAGCCGGCCGTGCATGTGCAGCAGGTTTTTAGACCCGGCCCGGCGGTGAAGGTTGTCGACGTTCTGGGTGACCAAAAGGAAGTTTCCTTCCCAAATATTCTCCAGCTCCACCAGGGCGGAGTGGGCGGCGTTTGGGTGCAGGGCGGGGTCTCTCAGTTGAGCCCGTCTCATGTTGTAAAAGCGCTGGACCAGGGCTGGATTTCGAGCAAAAGCTTCAGGTGTGGCGACGTCCTCGATGCGATGGTCTTCCCAAAGGCCGTTTTGGTCCCGGAACGTGCGAATCCCGCTTTCTGCCGAGATTCCCGCGCCTGTGAGGATGACTATATTCTTAAAAAGCCTTAAGTCCATTATGCCTCGCGCAACGTGCTGGATTCGTTGAGATTTCAACTGATTTTCATTAGGATGGGGCGTTCTTCAAAGAAAGGCAATTACAATGGCTTCGAAAATCGAAACTACGCCAGAAATGGTGCAGAACGTTTACAAGAAGACAGCTGAAAGATTGGCTGTTGTTCGCAATCGCTTGAACCGCCCTTTGACTTTGGCGGAGAAAATTTTGTTCGGTCACTTGGACGACCCACAAAATCAAGAATTGGTTCGTGGTGAAAGCTTCCTGCTTTTGAGACCAGACCGTGTGGCAATGCAAGATGCGACAGCGCAAATGGCTTTGTTGCAATTCATGCTTGCTGGTAAAGATGAAGCAGCTGTGCCTTCCACTGTGCACTGTGATCACTTGATCCAGGCGTACAAAGGTAAAGACGCTGATATGACAGCGTCCAACATGTCCAACAAAGAAGTTTTCGACTTCTTGGCAACAACTTCTTCCCGTTACAACATCGGCTTCTGGAAACCAGGCGCTGGTATCATTCACCAAGTCATCCTTGAAAACTACGCGTTCCCAGGCGGCTTGATGATCGGTACGGACTCCCACACTCCGAATGCGGGTGGTTTGGGTATGTGTGCTGTGGGCGTTGGTGGTTCTGACGCTTCTGACGTGATGGTGGGTCTGCCTTGGGAAGTTAAAAATCCTAAGCTGATCGGTGTTCACCTGAAAGGCAAGCTGACTGGCTGGGCGTCTGCTAAAGACGTGATCCTGAAGCTTTGCGGAATGCTGACTGTTAAAGGCGGTACTGACAAGATCGTTGAGTACTTCGGTGAAGGTACAACTTCTATTTCTTGCACAGGTAAAGCAACGATCACAAACATGGGTGCGGAACTGGGCGCGACTTGCTCTGTGTTCCCATACGATGATCGCATGGCGGCTTACTTGAAATCCACAGGCCGTGAAGAGCTTTCCAAAGTGGCTGATGCTCACAAGGAACTTTTGGCTGCGGATGCTGACGTTGTGGCAAACCCAGGCAAGTACTTCGACGAAGTTTACGAAATCGATTTGTCTGCTTTGGAACCACACCTGGTGGGTCCTCACTCTCCAGACATCGCTCGCCCAATCTCTGCTTTGAAAAAAGAAGCGGCTGAAAAAGGTTACACAATCAAGATTTCTTCTGCGTTGATTGGTTCTTGCACGAACTCTTCTTACGAAGACATCGGTCGTGCAGCATTCGTGGCAAAACAAGCCATGGATATCGGCGTAAAAATGAATCAACCGTTCCTGGTTTCTCCAGGTTCCACTCAGATCCAAAAAACCATCGAACGTGATGGTCAAATGGCGACCTTCAACGAAGTGGGCGCGACGGTGTTGGCAAATGCTTGCGGTCCTTGCATCGGTCAGTGGAAGCGCGACGACGTTAAAACTGGAGAGAAGAACACCATCGTGACTTCCTTCAACCGTAACTTCCGTGCACGTAACGACGCGAATCCAGAAACTTTGGCATTCATCGGTTCTCCGGAAATCGTGATGGCTTTGGGTCTTGCAGGTCGTTTGGACTTCAACCCGGCGACTGACGAACTAGAAGGGCCAAAAGGCAAAGTGAAGTTGCAAGCTCCAGTAGCTCCGGAACTTCCGGCTCAAGGCTTCATCCCGGACACTGAAGGTTACCAAAAACCAGCAGGTGCTCAGGCTCAAGTAGCAGTGAGCCCGACGTCCGAGCGTTTGCAGCTTCTTTCTCCGTTCGCGAAGTGGGACGGTAAGGACTTCGTTGATAATTTGGTTCTTGCGAAAGCAAAAGGCAAATGTACGACAGACCATATCTCTCCGGGTGGTAAGTGGTTGAACTACCGTGGTCACTTGGACAACATTTCTAACAACATGTTGTTGGGTGCGGATAACGCCTTCACAGGTGAAATCGGTAAGGGTAAAAACCTTCTTACTGGTGAAACAGCAGAATTTGCTCAGGTGGCTCGTGCTTACCAAAAAGCGAACAAAGGCTGGGTGATCATCGGGGATGAAAACTACGGTGAAGGCTCTTCCCGTGAGCACGCGGCTATGTCTCCAAGATTCTTGGGTTGCACAGCTGTGATCACGAAGTCTTTTGCTCGTATCCACGAAACCAACTTGAAAAAACAAGGTGTTCTGGCTTTGACGTTCGTAAATCCAAAAGACTACGACAAAATCCAGGAAGAAGATCATGTTTCATTGGTGGATCTGAAAGATCTTGCTCCAGGCAAACATGTGAAAATGAACATCAAACACAAAGATGGTTCCACTGAATCCATCGAGTTGAAACACACATACAACGCAGAACAGTTGAAATGGTTCCGCGCAGGAAGTGCGTTGAACCTGATCCGCGGTCTTTAATTAGATCCTGAAGAGTTCGAATCAGAAAAGCCCTGGTGCAAAACACCAGGGCTTTTTTTTGGTCTTCAGTTTAAGACACCGTTCTGGCCTCAGGAAGGCGGCCTCTGTCCTAAGGGGTGGTGGAGCGAGCCTCGAACAGTTTCACTTTGTATTTCTTTGCAATGCCGTCCAGGAATTGATTCTTACGCATCTCCATTAGATGTCCTTCCATACGGGAAAACTGCGTCGGATCAAATTTTTTCTTTGAAAATGCCATGTAATACTGGATGGATTCTCCCAGCTCTGGAACTTCCAGTAACTGGCTTCGCGTGCGCTGAATCCAGGTCATGGCGACGTCGCGATTGGCGTATGCTAAAGGATAGGCTTTGTTTTCAAGCTTTCGTAAAGAGATAAAGACCGTGGCCTCCGGTTGAATGATGAAACCTTTATCTGAAAATTCGTGGATCTTTTGCAGACTGACCTCTGTCATTGAGGGACTGAAGACCCCCACTTTCATGCCCTTCAGATCTGGATAGCCTTTGATTTTTTTTACATAGCTTTCCGGGCCAAAGAATGAATAGTGCGTGGAAAAGACGGGAGTCATAAAGTAAACGGTTTCGCGCTGGGGTGAGGCAGAGAGCGGGCAGCCAATGTCAGCTTTGCCTTCTTTGAGCATGGCCAGAAATGTTCTTAGCGGTGCTATCTTGAACTTGCAGTGGACCTGCTCCATTTGGCAAAGGCGCTGGATAATTTCATAGCAGGCCCCTTGAACACCAGATGTGCCGGATCTGAAATAAAAAGGTTCATAATCCTGGCCGATCACGGTCATCGAGGGAGCTGTGAAGGCCGTTGAACCGGCAAAGAGCATCGATAAAAGAAAAATTAGGGCTCTGCTCATGCTTTAAGATTAAACCCGGCACGAGCTTCCCTCTAAAGATGGCAGAGTCTGGTGTGCAAAAACAGCTTAGAAACTGAAATAATTCGGGAATAATTTCGGACCAAAATAGAGCCAGCCATAGAACGCAAGGGAGTTGAACAAGATTGCAAGCAGAAGTCTGTTGCGGCTGACACGGCCTAAAGGGCGTTCCTGTCTAAGAACGCGATAGCCCAAAGCCATCGAATAGAAGTTACAGATCAATGGTACAAAAATGCATCCCAAGATGGCATTCAGCAGGGCTTTTTTTGCCATTGCTTCTGTATCCACGTCTTGAACGGTGACAATTTGAATACGAGGTTGTTCCCGGCTTTCCAACAACTGAGAAGCCTCCATGTATTCATGTTCCGGGATTTCCAATGTGAGTTTACCCAGAAGATTTTCGAAATGGGGGGCGACACCGCGAGTTTGTTCATCTTTCACGCGGGGGTTTAGACCTTGAGCCATCAGGAAGGAGCGAATCACCTGTGCTTCGGAAAAATCCGCACAATCCATCAAAAAGACGTAATTTTTTTGATTACTCATAAGATCAGCTTACGCGCTTTAGGGGGAGCTGTACACAAGGATCTGATTGCCTTCATCCGCAGATCCTTGCGGCAACCTAGCCCTTAAGGACGGCGTGCACCGCCTCCAGGGCGCAGTGGTGGGCCGTTTCAAAGCAAGGATTGGCCCAGTTGTCCTGGTTGGCAAAGTGTATCACGCTATTGATCGAGGCGGCGGCCCGTTGTGGAATTCCTTTTTGAATCAAACCGGCTTGAGCCAATGGAAGCGAGTGTCCCCAACGAGTCAAACGAATGCCATGCACGTCATCCAAAGTCAGATTCATGGTTTTCAGAACCGGTTCCACATCAGTCAGATAGCGTGTCTTGTATTTATCGTGTGAGGCCGGATTAAACAGGAACTGACGGGCCCCATCATACGGAATTCCGTGATAAAGAGTCAGAACACTGTGATCGACTTTTTCCTGCTGGGCCCAGGTGCCGTAACAAATATCCGTAAAGCTGCGATCGCCGCGTCTTAAGGCGGTTGGAGACGGTGGTACCTGGCCACGCAGGCAGTAGAGTTCATAGCTGGGGCTTTGGAAAGGCTTCTTCGTGATGATGTTGCCGACCAAATACGCTCGGTACATGAGCTGGCCGATGGCATCGAACTGCTCTTTTGGCATTTCGGGGACGATACGTCTTGCGACAAATTTTTGGCAGGCCATGACGACTTTTTTGGCGCGGATCTTTTTCAGGTTCCCCATCGCATCTTCGTAAAGAACCACTGCCGAATCACCTTCTGTGGTGACTCGCAGAACGATGGCGCCCGCACGCAGGGACTTGGTGCCTGCAGCCTTGCGGATGGCTTGGGCCATCTTATGCACCACATAGGCGTTGCCTCCAGGGTAAGCCATCAAATTGCCGGTTTCAGCGCAGATAAAACCCAAGTACTGATACGCTGACAATTCATCAGTGGAGCCACAGAAGGAACTCCAGCCATACAGTTGGAAGTATTCCAGCAGGTGAGGATGAACATCGCCGAACTCTTTTTTCAGCCATTGTTCGAATGTCAAATGATCCACCGTACGGGCCAGTTCCCCGTTGTAATCAAAGTCAGCCTCAGCACCGATTTCGGCCAAGCGGGTGAAGATTTTTTTAAATTGCTCGGAGGCGGCTTTGTCGGTCGCACCTTTCCAGAATGGAGAGGTGAATTTATTATTATAAAGCACTGTGGTGTGGTCCGAAGATTCACGGCGTGCGTGATCCCAAACGCCCAGTTCATTCAGCAGATGAGCCAACGGCGCGTCTTTATCAGGCTCAACGAAGTAAGCAGCCCCGGTGGAATACATCGCGTTTTTATAGGTCTCACCTTTGGAATTGCCCCCCAGGCGGAAATCCATCTCAAGAACGGCGATTTTTTTATCACGCAGATAGTACGCGGTGGAAAGACCAGCAACGCCACCGCCGACTATCACCACATCCAGATCCTCCGAAATACCAGAAGGTTCGCCGCCTTTTTTGGCGATATAGCCGTCGATATTCCAGAAGGCATCGTGCGGGCGGTTGATGTCGTCTCCGTTAAAGTCGATGCTGTTGTTTTCAGAGTCTTTAAGACGCGCAATAGGCCAGTCATGGGACATGTTGGTGTTCATCCACTCGGAACCCTTGGCAAGGGTTGAAGCGGGCAGAGAAGAGATCGCGGCCAGAGAAATACCTGTTTTAAGGAAGTCACGTCTTTGCATGGCGATTTAATAAAAGCGCCCTCGTAAAGACACAAGAGGAGTTCGTAGAACTCCTCTTGTTGAAAAGGAAATGAGAGGCTTAATCGGCTGTCACATTTTCGCAGTTGGGAACTGTGTAAGATTTTCTAAACAGCAGTTCATAGCGTTCGACGTTTCTGTTGGAAATACGTCGATAAACCGGAATGTTGACGGTCAAGGGGTAAGAACCCGTCACAATCTCTGTCTTGCAGACACGACGCTCGCCACGCCAGTCGCAGTTATCCACCTCGTGGCGGTAGCTGATCGGTGTTGACAGATAGTCGCGGTCAATCACAATGATTTCCTCGCGGTCGCCACGAGTTCTGCTGACAGTGGTATCCACCGGCTTTAGGGTGCGCAGGTGGTCCCCGTTGCGGCAGACGAAGGTGTAGTCAATGGAGCGGCTCATATAAACTGTAGGGGCTTTCACGATGGCGTATTTGTCGCGCATGATCTCTTCCCAGGAAGAGGAGGCGGTGACGCCGGCAAAGGCTGGGGCTGCGGTCAGAAGGCCAATAACAAGGGATAGGAACTGTTTCATATCTAGGTTCTCCTAAAAGGGGTTAGAGTGTTTTCTTCTTTGCGCAAAGAGATGACGCCACTTTGGGGTAGAGACCTCTGTGAGCTCAAGTTAAGGGCCTGTAAGAGGGGATGTTCGGCCCTTTTATTGTTCCGGCAATTTCTACATCTAACGCTTTTGGTCACGAAAAAAGTCATGCAACTGCTGGGTCCATAAGGTAAGCACCATCCATGAATTTTGAAATACCTGTGCTGCCAGAAAAGTTGAATCGTGAAGAGATTATCGAGAAGTCCTGGGTTGTGACCTTGTCTGGAAACCGCTTCAGTATTTTGAAGCCGGAACCGGATGCCATCATGATCGAAGACATTGCGTGCGCCTTGGCACGTCAGGCCCGCTTTAATGGTCACACCAGATTCTTCTACAGTGTGGGCCAGCACTCCTGCATTGGGGCGGAGGTTTCTCCGACCAAAGAAATTGCCCTGCACATGCTTTTCCATGATGCCACAGAGGCGTACATTGGTGACTTGGTATCTCCGGTTAAAGCTTTGCTTCCTGATTTTGAAATTATCGAGTCGCGCATTCACTGGGCGATTTCCAAACGCTTTAATCTGGAATACCCGTTGCCGAAAGTGGTGAAGCAGATCGATCGTCGTCTGTTGGCAACAGAGGTGCGCGACCTTATCACCAAGGATCTGAAGTCCTGGGGCATTTCCGAGGACGAGCCGTTTGATTTCCCGATCATCCCTTGGCCTCCGGAAGTGACAGAAGCGCGTTTCCTGGATCTGGCTAAAAACCTTTTAAAAAAATAAGTTTCTTAAAATCCGACCGAGCCCCGTTGAGGGCCCGGTCTTATTTGCAGGACAGTTTTTCGTTTGCTCCTAACTGCTTTAATAACTGAGCGGTCTTCAGGCGATCCTCCATTTCAGCTGGTAAAAGAACATCCACCGATTTAGCCAGACGCTGATAAGCAGTCATTTCATCCCAACAGGCATCAATATTCCATCCTGATTTTGTCGCACTTTCGATAAAATCGTGGCACCCACGCAAAGCCGCCAGATGAATAAGATAGCTAAGATCGGTTCTTTTCCTAAGAAGCAGTTCAAAGTTTATAATTCGGTACTTTTGGCACAGGCCAATCAAGTCCTTGATCTGATCGGCCTCACTGTCTTCCGTGTTGAGCAGGGTCAGCAATGACGAGGAAAGATGGTAGTTTCTGTCCTGGTAGCCAGCAATCGGCAGAACCTCGTGCAGGACCAGAAGATTCTTTTGCTCGACGGTCAAGTTGGTCCAGGCCGATTCGGACAGCACGACAAGTTCCAAGCTGGGTTGGTTGATGGCGCTGACTTCAAAGTCCTGCAGAAAAACATGGGCTTGGGAGCGCACAGTGAGTCGGTACCGTTGGGCGTGGATTTTATTCACGATGATTGAAGATTGTTCGGGAAGTATCTTTTTTTCCAGCAGTCCCAGAAGATTGTCCAAAATACTGAAAAACTCGGCGGCATAGGCATTGCCCCCATTGGTTTCAATCCCGCCGGGGTGGTGAGGCTGAGCAAAGGCCAGAGCAGAAAGAGTCAGAGAAAGCAAAATGGTGATACAGAGTTTCATAGGACCGCCGGGTAAACAGCCATGCTGATGTTATAGATATGTTCGTGATTTGATTTCTTTTCTGAGATGACATTGATGCGATGACGCGCCTTTTGAAGGATCTGTTTGATCTTCAAAAGGTCCTTGGAGCTGATCGGGACCGTCAATGTGCAGTTGTCGCGAAGTTCAAAAGGTACTTCGTCGATGGCCTTTTTGGCATCTTCCAAAAATTCCTGCTGAACAGTCTTACGCTTTTCTGTGGTGAAGGGGATCGGCAAAGTGCTGATGTTTTTTGCGAGAACTTCAACCGCCGTTTCATTGATGGAGACCGCACCGATTCTTTCAAGTCTGCCGATACGGAGCTGAAGCTCTTCTTCGGGAAGGGCCAGCTGGTGTGCCAGGTACTTCCAGTTGCGTTTTTGTCTGAACTTATTCAGGCGCAGACTGGCTAAAATTAAGATATTGGTTTTTTCGAAGATATTCTCAAAGACCTCGGTGTCGATGTTTTGCATAGAAGAAGTCCGGGGCTTTCTTTGTGTTCTTTTCTTCGAAAGCAGTTCAAGCACCTGTGTTTGAGTTTCCTGATCCAGGTTCAGAGCGGTCATCACGGAAAGAGCCGTTGCCTGCTTGACCAGTCTTTTGCCACTCATGACTCGTGTCAGTGTTCCGGCATCTTGATCCAGGCTCTTAGCGAAGGCCCGGAGGCTGTAGCGAGGGTTTTTGTTTTGTCTTCTTTTAAATTCAACGTGCAAAAGATCCGCTAGTTCCATGGGGCGCATCTTCTATTCTTTCAAAACAGGATGTCAAATAGGGAGTTCTGATAGCTGAGTACAAGTTTTTAATGTTGTTGCTTTAAAAATCATGAGCAACATAAACGAAAAATTTTCAGCCGTTTTCTGAGTTGAGAATGTCAAGGGTGCAAGGGTGGAGTGATGGTCCGGGCTGTTGCTCACAAAATTGAATGCTAGGTGCATAAACGCAAAGTGGTTCTTCTTTTGTGGAAAAGATATTTTTCAAAAAATAGGCTACCGACCAAAGGCAATTCCGCCTGACTAAAAATAAAGGAGATAAAATGAAAGTGTTAGTTTCGTCTTTGGTGGTGTGGTTGATGATGTTGGGATCTTTTGCGCAGGCTCAGGTGCAGGAGGGGACCGCAGTTCTGAGAGAAGATGGTACCGTTGTGCTTCAGCCGCTCAGTGGATACTGTCCGCCACAGCCGACCGCTGAAGACATGACCATGCTTGGCGCTTGTGAGCCTGAAACCTCTGAATGCCCGGCTCATTATGAAGAAACGGCAAAGTATTGCTGGGGTGGCTGGGGACGCGGTTTCTATCGCTGTGGTTCTGTGTGCAAACCCTACAGAGACCATGAAGGACGTGGCGGTGATCGTGGTGGTAAAAAAGGTGGCCATCATGGAGGTGGACACGGCGGACATCATGGTGATCGAGGCAATGACCGTGGCAAATAGCTAAAAAAAAGCGAGGCCTTATTCAGAGGCCTCGCTTTGGATTTTTTATCCTATGACTTAGGAACTTTGGATTCGTCGACAGTGATTTCAATTTCCACGCGACGGTTTTTAGCACGAGCTTCTTTTGTTTTTGCAGGGTCCACTGGGTTCGCAGCGCCCATACCAACAGAAGTCACAGTCTGAGCCGGAACACCTGCCGCGATCAGTTGAGCGCTGACAGATTTTGCGCGCATTTCAGAAAGAGGGTTGTTCACCATGGCGTTGCCAGTGTCATCTGTGTAACCTTTAACGGTCAGAACGTTCTCTGGATACTTTTTCATGATGGCAGCCAGCTGATTGATGTTTTCTTTTGCTGCGGGCTTCAAATCGGCTTTGCCAGTGTCAAACAAGATGTCACTTTTAAGCTTCGTGATCAAACCTTGTTCAGTTCTTTTTGTTTCAGCGATCTTTGCCAGTTCCTTTTGTTGTTTGTCCAAACGGTTGCCCACAACACCACCGATACCAGCACCCAAAGCCGCACCAATCAGGGCGCCCTCGTTGCGTTTGCCAGTCTGGTGACCGATCACAGCTCCGGCTACGGCGCCAATCGCAGCACCAATACCAGCACCTTTTGCTGTGTTAGGGTTTTCTTTCGTTGTCGCACAACCAGTCAGCATCATTGCTACGGCAGTACCAATCAGAATCATTTTTTTCATGGGGGGAACTCCTTAATTATTGAGAACTTATTATCGGGATAATTTCTGTCAGAGTGCAATATAAGAATCGCTGCGTCTGGTTGGGATACTGCACTAAGATTCTAGCCCTTTGCCTTCTACAAAGTCTGATTTATGCTTTGAGGGATAGCACCCATGGAAAGGGGTATTGCATGAAGAAAGTTTTAGGAGCCGGCCTTTTGGCGGCGGCATTGATGACCGGAATGATTGCTCACGCCGAAGATCGTTTTATCGTGGTCAGTGGTTCGGCGGAAAAAGGACTGGATCCAAACCTGGTTCATATGAACGTCGAGGTATGGAGCAAGGCAAGTACGGCGAAGCAAGCGCAGCAGTTGGCGGCCAATCAATTTAAGCAAGTTAAAAAGGCATTGGATGATTTCAAGGTCAAAAAAGAGGACATCCAGACGGACAACTATTCCTTGAGCCCTGAATACGAATACGATCAAAAGACCCGTCAGAATAAGTTGGTCGGCTTCCGTGTGGTGCAAAGTCTGTCTGTGACCTTGCGTAAGGTCGAGGATGCGGGAAATTTCCTGGATGCCCTGGTGGCCGAGAAAAAGACCACGGATTCCGGCGTGAATGTGAACTCTTTGGCTTGGGATTCTGACAAACGTCCTCAGGCTGAAACAGCGGCCTTGGGAGATGCTGTTCGTATGACTCGCACCAAAGCTGATGAAATCGCCAAAGCGGCCGGTGTTAAAATTAAAGGCGTATCCAAGATCAGTCACGGGACTTCAGGAATCAACCCACCGCAACCGGTGTTCAGAAACTTTGGACTGAAAGCCATGGCGGCCGAGGCGGCTCCGACAGAACTGTCTTCCGGTCAAATCAAAGTTCGTGTGGAAGTCACGGCTGAATACGAAATCAATTAATTTTTAGGATCGAGTGCGTGAGTCTTTAACGGCACGCACTCGAGCTGATTTACTGTACAGGGAACAGGTAAGTGGTGGTCATGGCATTTTTCTCTGTGATGGAGTGAATCTCGTAGATTTCAATCACAGCGTCGGTCTGCTTCAGGCCGGCTTTCAGCATAAAGTCATTCACTTTCGGATACACTTTCAAAGGCCCGATGCCCGGGGATCCAGTGAAGACAGCCATCACATATTTACGCTGCGGGATTTCACCCAGCTGTAGGCCTTCGGTCAGTTTTGGTGGTTCGCCCTCAAGGATGCAGCCCACTTTGGAGCGCAGGCGTGCTTCTTCCACTTCGCGAGGGTTGTCCAGATATTCACCAAAAGTACGACCGCAAGTGATGCCCTGGGACTGCATGTACTTTTCAATGCGTTCCAGTTGTTTGTTCACTTTGTGATAAGGGCCAACGTGCTCAACATAGACAATCTTAAATGGTCCTTGAGTCACTTCAGAGATCTCAACACCCCGGAAAGCACCCAGGTAGTTTGCCAGGAACAAACCGAAAGAAATCATCGCCACTGCAATAAATACCAATACATATTTCATCTTCTTAAACCCACTTGATAGAGCAGCCCATAGAGGCCGTTTGATCTTCAGAAACTTTTTCGTCTTTTAGCAATGTCTGAACCGCATCATAAAGCTCGCGCTTGGTGACTTTGCTGGCATCTTTCCAGGAGTCATCCAGGCGGCCGCGATACGCCAGCTTGTGGTTCTTGTCATAGACAAAGTAGTCCGGAGTGCAAACAGCACCGAACTTCTTGGCAATGTCCTGAGTCTTGTCATGCAGATATACGAAAGGGTAACCCTTTTCTTCAGCACGCTTTTTCAGGTTTGCAAAAGAATCTTCCGGATGGCTGACTTCATCGTTAGAGCAGATAGCGACGACAGAGACGCCTTGTTTTTTTAAGTCTGTGCCCAGTTGGATCAGGCGATCTTCAATGGCCTGCACGTAGGGACAGTGGTTGCAGATGAACATCACCACCAGCGGATGCCCCTTGGCGAAGTCCGCCAAAGAATAGGTTTTTCCATCTACCGCCGGCAATGTGAAGTCGGGGCAGCTATTACCCAAATCTGGAAATGGAGTGAACGTCAAAGCCATATCAGCACCTACAGTGTGGACCAGTTGATTTCTTTTTCACCAATTAGCAAACTGCCATCGGCTTTCATTCCCGTGTATTTTTCTTTTAACAAAGGATGCTGGTTCAGAGCTGTCAGCAAAGACAGTTGATCTGTCGGGCTCAGCTCTTCATCGGAATGTGAAACAGCATCTGTCAACTCAAACAACAGACGATCCAGGAAGCCCATGTAGTCCTGGCCCAGCAGCGGAGCGCCCATCGGCAAGGATTCGATAATGCTTGTGGATGTTTCAACTTCTTCAGGGGACGCTGTCACATTCAGGCCCAGACCGATGATCAAGCGAACTTCATCACCTTGAGCGACATTTTCCAGAAGGATGCCCGCTACTTTTTTTGCGCCAATATAGATGTCATTCGGAGCTTTTAGGTTCCAAGGCAGAAAGGGCCAGGTCGTCGAGCAGGCGCGATAGACCGCCAGGCCAACCAAGCAGGATGTTGTCGGTTGAGGCTTAGTACCCAGAAGATAAGTCCATGAGCTTAGCAGTGCACTGCCTGGGCGAGAATCCACCCACGTGTTTTTACCGCGACCGCGACCCGCTGTTTGGTGGTCCGTCACATAAAGACACAAAGACTCTTCCATCAGGTTTTCTGCGAAGGCTTCTTCCTTGGCCAGAACATTCGTGCTGGGCATTTCCTTTTGATAGGAAACGTACAGATGATTGCTCTCGGCCCATTGGGAGGTCACATAGCCAATACGGATATCAGAAACAGGAGTGTCCGTCATTAGTCCTCCCACTGGAAGACCAGGCTGACGTCTGCGCACGGCGCAGAGTGAGTCAGCGCGCCCACGGAGATGTAGTTTACGCCCAAAGCAGCCACAGAAGCCACGCGGTCCAGGTTCATGTTACCGCTGGCTTCGGTTTCGATTTCAGCAGGGATGATCTCTAAAGCTTTTTTCAAAGTGTCGTTGTCCATGTTGTCCAGAAGGATTCTTTGCACCTTCATGGAAACGGCCTCTTTGACACCGTCCAGATTCGCAGCTTCCACTTCAATGGGAAGATTGCTGTGTTCACGCACGCGATTGATGGCATTGGTGATGCCGCCCATGACCGAGATATGGTTGTCTTTGATCAGGATGGCTGTGCTGAGGTTCATTCGGTGATTCACTCCGCCGCCGTGAACCACGGCGCGTTTTTCCAGATCCCGGAAAGCAGGTGTGGTTTTACGAGTGTCCAGGATCTTGGTTTTGGTGCCTTCGATCTTTTTAACAAAACGGCGAGTGTGGGTGGCAATACCGGACAGGTGTCCCAGGAAGTTCAGGGCCACGCGTTCAGCTTTCAGGATTTGCACCAGATCACCTTCGATGGTGCAGATGATTTGGTTCTTCAGGATTTCATCACCTTCTTCGAAGTGCCATTTGATACGGCAGGTGGGTTCCAGGGACTGCATGGATTGTTCAAATGCCATGGCGCCGGAAAGAACGATGTCTTCCTTCGCTTTTAAACGAGCGCGTCCCATACGGGGCTTTAAGGCTAGGGATTCTGTGGTGACATCGCCATTTGGCATGTCTTCTTTAATGGCTGCGCGGATGAGCTCCAGCAATGTCATAAGCGTGACCTCACAAGTGGCGGTCAGCTGTATGATCTGTGACTGACCGCTTTAGATAGACTTTTCAGTTTCGCGGAGGATCTTTTTGATTTCTTCGCGCACGATGCGCTCAGCGATCTCGGGAAGGACTTTCCAGCAAATGGATTCGATCACTTCGCGAGCTTCCTCACGGATAATCTTTTCCATCATATTGGGGTCTAAGTCCACCTTGGATTGTGTATTGGGCTTAGCATTAGAAGCAGGTGACGGAGCCGCCCCTGTGGAGGTGACTTTTGTTGCACCTTTTTTAAGGGTTTCCATCATTTGATCTTTGACGGATTTTTCGACGTTGGAAATGAAGGATTCCGCCGTTGGAGCCTTGGTTTTTGTCACTTCCGCAGAAGGCTTCACAAAGCTGATCTCTTCGAAGTCGCCATCCATTTCAATGTGGGCACCTGAAAGTTCATCATCCTGAGGGATCACGAATTTAGAGGCAAAGTCAGCACTTTCAACTTCCGGGATTTGGATTTTGAATTTGGTCAGATCCTGATGCGCCCAGCCGCCTTCGTCGTGTTCGTCTTCGCCTTTAGGGGACGTCAACGGAACGGCCGAAAACTCCTCGCCGGAAACCTCCAGAAGGTTGGCCTCATCTGCATCAATTTCAGGAATATTCAGGAAGCCTTCGGATTTTTCCTCTGGCATGGCATAGTCTGAGTGTTCTTGGGCAGATGCTTCGGCTTCAGCAGGAGTTTCCTCAAATTCCGGCATTTCCGGGAACGTCAAAAAGCTGCTGACAGGGTTGGATTTGGTTTTTTGAACCAGGTCCGAAACAATCGTTCGCAAATGATCCGCATCAAACGGCTTTTCCAGGCGACGGTCCGCTTGACATTCCACTGCCTTGGCCTCGTCGATCTCCATAAAACCGCTCCACATCAATACGACAGGAAGGTGAGCAGTTTCGGAATCATTTTTAAGATCAGCGCAGACCTCATATCCGGATCTTTTGGTCAAAAGGACGTCGGCGAAAACAATGTCAGGCTTGAAGGTCTTAGCCACTTGCAACACATCAAGACCCACGGGGACCGATTTAACTTCAACCCCGAAGTCAGACAATGCCAGTTGCATTACTTTTTTGATTGTGGAACTCTCATCTGCAAGCAAGACGCGTAAAGCCATAAGCAAAGTAAAATAGGATTTCCGCCTCCAGTCAAGGGTTATCGGCGTTGTTCGGCCCCGCCGGCAGAGCTGGATCGCCGGCGACTCCGATGAATTCGGAGTGTTGACAGACGCGTATGCTGAAGCAGATAGGTTTAAGAGGATCAGACGTGAACAGAATTGATCGATACACAGCAGGGCTTTTTCTAGGCTACTTCGTCGGTGGCCTTTTGGTGTTTCTGACGCTTTTTACGGCTGTGGATGCGATGAGCACGATGGTGAATTACAAGGACGTGGCGCCCTCGGCCTTGGTTAATTATTACATATATTCCTTCCCCGGCATTGTGCACCAGTTGCTTCCGGTTGCCTGTTTGTTGGGCGTTATTCTGACGTTGAGCAGCTTGAATAAAGCCAATGAACTCGTTGCGTTATTTGCCAGCGGGATGAGCTTGATTCGTATCACTTTGCCCATGTTGGCGCTAGTGGCGGCGATTTCGGCTTTGGGGTATGCGGTGTCGGACCGGGTGCTTCCGCGCGCGACCAAGCAAAAGAACTACATTTTGTATTACGATCTGAAAAAAGAGCCGCATCGTTTTTCCACGATTAAAACAGACCGTATCTGGTACCGCTCCAAGAACTCTATCTTCAATATTAAGACATTGAATGCCAAAGGGGATGGAGCCCAGGGTTTGACCATGTATTTCTTCAGCGATGAATGGGATTTGGTGCAAATGATCACGGCAGCTCAGGTGAAGATTCAAGGGGCCCAGTGGTTGCTGGAGAAGGGGACAGTCACCATCTTTAGCAAGGACTCAAGCTTCCCACTGACAAGTCCGTTTAAAACCAAAAGTATCGTGATGGCTGAGGACTCCAAAGATCTGCAAAGTGCCGGTCAGACAGCGGATATGATGTCCCAGAAGGAACTGGAACGCTTTATTGATAAAAACCGGGACGCTGGATTGGATACGGTGGCCTATGAGGTCGATTATCACTCCAAGATCAGCTTTGCCTTTGCGGGCCTGGTCATGTGTCTGCTGGGCCTGCCTTTCAGCGTGGGTCGGGCTCGTTCGGGCGGGACCATGTTGAATGTCGGGATCTGTCTGGCCCTGGTCTTTGCCTATTACGTGTTTTATTCGTCCGGGATCACCCTGGGGCAGCACGGGACGCTCCCTCCGGTCGCAGCCGCTTGGACCCCCAACATAGTTATGTTGGGCGTGGCCTTCGTTCTTCTCAAAAAGCTCAAACGCTGATATAATGGGGGCCTCCCGGAGGTTCCCATGATCATGAAAATCCTCACATTCCCTGACCCTAAGTTGCGAGAAGTTTCGCAGCCGGTAGAAACCTTTGGCCCTGAAATCGCCAAACTGGCAGAGGATATGATTGAAACTATGTATCACGCCAATGGTATCGGCCTGGCCGCCCCGCAAGTGGGGGAGCTGGTTCGTATGGTGGTGATCGATACGCGCCCTAAAGACGAAAAGGGCCGCCGTTACAAATACGAAGAAATGACCGAACTTGAAGCGGCCGTGAAACAGCCGTTGGTTTTGATCAATCCTGAGATCGTTAAAGGCGAAGGCAAAACCACTTTTGACGAAGGTTGCCTGTCCATCCCTGGTTACTACGAAACGGTTCAGCGCTTTGACTACATCGAAATGAAAGCTTTTGATGTGAACGGCAAAGAATTTATCGTTAAAACTGACGGTCTGCTTGCGATCTGCATGCAGCACGAAATGGATCATTTGGAAGGAACTTTGTTCATCGACCATTTGAGCTTCGTGAAGGGCAATAAAATCAAAAACCAAATCAAAAAGTACGGCTACCCGGTTAAAAAAGATAAAGAGGGTGAAGCCACAACTGCTGACGAAGAAAAGTGTGAAGTGTGAGCAAGGTCCGTGTCTGTTTTCTAGGGACGCCTGAATTTGCCGTGACCTCGTTGAAAGCTCTTCTGTCGGATGAGCACTTTGAGGTCGTAGGTGTTGTGACCCAGCCGGATCGTCCCGCCGGTCGTAAGTTGCAACTGACTCCAAGTCCTGTGAAGGCCCTGGCACAAGCCCACGGTTTGAAAGTCCTGGCGCCGGAGTCTTTAAAAGCCAATCCCTTGATGCTTCAAGAAATCAAAACCTGGGGGGCTGAAGTCGCGGTTGTCGTGGCGTTCGGTCAGATCCTGACGCAAGAGTTTTTGGACTCTTTCCAATTTGGTTGCGTGAACGTGCACGGTTCTGTGTTGCCCCGTTGGCGTGGGGCCGCACCGATTCAGCGTGCGATTGAAGCGGGTGACGTCGAATCCGGAGTCACCTTGCAGAAGATGGTGCGTAAGCTTGACGCCGGTGACATCATTGGCATTCGCCGTGTGAAGATCACTCCTGAAATGAATGCTCTGGAGCTGCATGATGAACTGGCTCGTCTGGGAGCGGAACTTCTGCAGGTGGAACTGATGGATTATGTGCGCGGGAATCTGGCGCCGGTTCCGCAGGATGAATCCCAAGTGACGTTGGCCAAAAAAATTGAAAAGCAGGAATCCCAGATTGACTGGGCGACTTCGGCTAAGGCGATTGATGGCAAGGTCCGTGGCTTTGTTTATGGGCCGGGCACTTACACTTTGTTGCAGGGAAAAAAGCTAAAACTTCATAAGGTGAAGCCGGTTTCTGGTATTACCACAGTGGCGCCGGGAACGGTGACCTCTTTGAATGAGGATCACTTCTCGGTTGCGACCGGTGATGGGATTTTGAAAATCTATGAACTTCAGCCTGAATCCCGCAACCGCATGCTGGCTCAGGACTTCCTCAAAGGTCATCCTCTAAAAGTTGGAGATATGCTCGGTGTCTAAACTGGTTGCGCCCTCTATTTTGTCAGCGGACTTTGCCAATCTTGAAAAAGAGATCAAAGCCATTACAGAGGCTGGGGCGGACTGGGTGCATGTCGATGTGATGGACGGGCGTTTTGTTCCGAACATCACGATTGGCATTCCTGTGGTGAAGTCTTTGAAAAAGGTGTCCTCACTGCCATTGGATGTGCATCTGATGATCGAAGAGCCGGAACGCTATGTGGAGGACTTCATCAAAGCGGGCAGTGATTACCTGACCATTCATGTGGAATCCACCAAAGATGCCGCAGGAACTTTGCGCAAGATCCGCGAGTTGGGTGCCAAAGCGGGCATCACCTTAAGACCGCGCACTCCGGTGGAGCAAGTTTTACCGCTGCTTCCGTTGTGTGATTTGGTTTTAGTTATGACGGTTGAGCCGGGCTTTGGAGGTCAATCCTTCATGCACGATCAAGTTGCTAAGATCACGCGTCTGCGCGAAGAGATCTCATCTAAAAACTTGAATTGTCTGATCGAAGTGGACGGCGGCATCAACGCCGACACCGCGAAGATCTGCCACGAAGCTGACGTCTTCGTCGCTGGCAGTTACGTCTTCGGCAAAGACTACCGTTCCGCCATCACTACTCTTAAAAACGCTTAAAAGGTGCCTGGTTGTTTTTTCTGGCTACAACGCATCAGTCGTCGTGCTGGGGGTGTTTAGTTGGCTTTGGGGCGCGCGTTTGTCTGGCTTTGGTTAAGTAAGTTTTGTTGTCTGCTGCGCAGTAGCCAGAAAAAACAACCAGGCACCTTTTAAAGATTCAGCAGGGCGATGGGGTTTTGTTTGCCGTTTTCTAGGTAGAGGATTTCATTGGGGTGATCTTGCAGGCTTTGCAGGCGCCTGGCGATGTTGGGTGCCAGTAATGGCAGGGCTTCATCGAAATCCATGAAGCGATAATTTTTAACGTCATAGAATTTGGCTTCGATGGATTGGGCTTGTTCTTCGGTTAAGTCTTCGGTTGAAAAGAGCAGTTGAAGATATTCTCCTTTGACGTCGGTGTTGGCGACATAATCGACAGCGATCAGCTTTTTTGGTACGATCTTGAGCTTTAGCTCGTCTTGCACTTCTCGAATGAGAGCTTCTAGTGGGGACTCCTCATATTCCACTGTGCCCCCAGGTAGAATCCAACTGGAACTATATCCAGGCTGTATGATCAGCAGCATTCTTTTGTAGAATATCAGAGCGGCGACACCAATACGTTTGCGGGGCAGGGATTCATAATATTCTTTGTCGTCCTTGTACATAAGAACTCCTGTGTGAAGGTCCGGCCAGCTTAAGGGCCAGAGGGGACTGTTTCGGTCTTTGCATCGTTGACCCTTGGGCGGACTCCTCTCAGAATTTTAGGGGAGTCCAAAATATTTTTGGGTTACAAAAGGAGAAGACTTTATGAAAAAGCTCTTAGTAGTGTTGGTTGCAGTTCTTGGATTTGGGAGCGTTTCCAAAGCGGATATTTTGATTGAACCGTATGTGGGTTATGAAATGGGTAAGACCACGGATCCAGATGGGAAGCTGACGGGTTCTCAATTGGGCTTGCGCCTGGCTTACAAAACTCCGTTGATGTTGTGGGTAGGTGCTGACTACACAATGGGAAGTGGTGAAACGGATCCTGATGTTGGTACAAAAGAAGATGCAAAGCGATCCACTTTGTCTGGTGTCGTGGGAATTGATTTCCCGATTCTTTTGCGTGCATGGGTGGGTGTTGGTCTTACGAACGACATCAAGGTTGGTGACTACAAGTTTGAAGGTAAAAACGTGAAAGTCGGCTTGGGCTTCACAGGTCTGCCGTTTGTTTCCTTGAATCTTGAGTACATCAAAGACACTTGGGACAAATGGGATGGTCCGGTTGCTTTGACAACAGACGCTCAAAACGAAAGTTACGTGTTCTCTGTGTCCTTGCCTCTAGAGTTCTAATTTCCAAACAAAACAAGAAACATCAAAAAGCCATTCTGCTAACCCCAGAATGGCTTTTTCCGTTAAAAGGTGCCTGGTTGTTTTTTCTGGCAATAGTGCGTTATCGGGGGCTTTGATGCGCCATAGCCAGAAAAAACAACCAGGCACCTTTCTTTGATTGGGGTGGGGGTTTTGCGCTAGGATGCGGGCTTCTTTAAGAGAGGCCTACTATGCAGATTACTGGTGAAAATATCACACTTGAAAACCTATATCAGATTGCCCACAACCCTTCGATCAAGGCAGAGCTTTCCGCGTCCGGAAGAGCCAACATGCAAAAGTCCCGTGACTATATCGAAGGTCGTATTTCCAGTGGCGAAGTGATGTATGGCGTGAACACCGGTTTCGGCGCCTTCTCTTCTGTTCGTATTTCAGACGCTGAAATTGAACAACTGCAAAGAAATCTGATCCGTTCTCATTCCATGGGGATTGGGGCGCCGTTCACGAAAACCGAAACGCGCGCCATGATGGTTCTTCGTGCCAATGCCCTGGCAAAAGGTCACAGCGGTATTCGTCCCCTGGTTGTTGAAAAAATTCTTGAGTTCCTGAACAACGATATCATTCCGGTGGTGCCTTCCCAGGGTTCTGTGGGGGCCAGTGGTGACTTGGCTCCGCTGTCTCACCTGGCGTTGACCATCATTGGTGAGGGCGAAGCGTGGGGCGCTGACGGCAAGCCCGTTCACGTGACTGAATTGTTGAAGCAAAAAGGTATCACTCCGCTGGAGCTGAAAGCCAAAGAAGGTCTTTCCATGATCAATGGCTGTCAGGTGATGACGTCCATCGGTCTTTTGTCCTTGTGGGAAAACCGTCGCTTGTTGTGGTTGGCGGATCTGGCAGGAGCAATGACTTTGGAAGGCCTGCGTGGTTCCCGAAAGCCATTTGATCCTTTGATTCAGGCCAGCCGTCCTCATGCCGGCGAAGGCAAGACGGGGCGCAATTTGATTAAACTTATGGGCGAAACCAGCCCGATCGCAGAAAGTCACGCCGTGAACGATCCGCGCGTGCAGGATGCGTATTCTTTGCGTTGTATGCCAGCGGTTCATGGGGCTGCGAAAGATGCTTTGAGATATGCGGTGAAGGTTCTTGAAACTGAGGCGAACTCTTCCACCGACAATCCTCTGGTGTTTGCGGATGCGAACAAAGTTCTATCCTGTGGTAACTTCCATGGCATGCCAGTGGCGCACGCGATGGACTTTGCGGGGATCGCGCTTTCTTCCCAAGCCAGCATCAGCGAGTGCCGTATTTCCAAAATGATCTCCACTCAGATGAGTGAGCTTCCGCCGTTCCTGACCCCCAACGGGGGCTTGAACTCCGGTCATATGATCGTGCAGGTGGCAGCGGCCTCTTTGGTCAGTGAAAACAAAGTTCTGGCGCACCCGGCGAGCGTGGACTCTATTCCGACATCTGCGGAAAAAGAAGATCACGTTTCCATGGGGACGATCGCGGCAAGAAAATTCGCGCAGATTTTGAGAAACGCTGAAAACGTTATTGCAATGGAGCTTCTGTCAGCCTGTCAGGCCTTGGATTTGTTGGCGCCTTTGAAGCCAGCCGCAGCCGTGAAAGCTGTGCATGAGCACATTCGCAAAACGGTTCCGTTTGCAAAAGAAGACCGCATCTTCTCTAAAGACGTCGAAGCGATCAAAGCCATGATGGTGTCCGGAGAACTTATGAAAGTCGTCGAACAAACTGTCGGCGAACTGGAATGGTAATTTGTTTTAGATTTTAATTTGGAGGATTTATGTCTCGTGTTGTGAAAGCCCCTACAGGGAACAAGATGGTTTGTAAGGGATGGTTGCAGGAAGCTGCTTACCGTATGATTCAAAACAATCTGGATCCGGTGATCGCGGAGCATCCTGAAAATCTGGTGGTCTATGGTGGTATCGGTAAAGCGGCTCGTAACTGGGAATCTTTCGACAAGATTTTGGAAGCGTTGAAAGAGCTTGAAAACGACGAAACCCTGCTGGTTCAATCCGGTAAGCCAATTGGCATTTTGAAAACTCACGAAGACGCTCCACGTGTTCTCTTGGCGAACTCCAACTTGGTGCCGAAGTGGGCGACGTGGGAACACTTCAACGAACTCGATAAAAAAGGTCTGATGATGTACGGTCAGATGACGGCGGGTTCTTGGATTTACATCGGGACCCAAGGGATCATTCAGGGCACATACGAATCTTTCGTGGAAGCCGGTCGCCAGCATTTCAATGGCAACCTGACGGGTCGTGTGATCCTGACTGCGGGCTTGGGCGGCATGGGGGGCGCACAGCCTTTGGCGGGGGTTTTTGCTGGCGCTTGTGTTTTGGCAGTAGAGATTGACCCCACTCGCATCCAAAAACGTCTGGAAACCAAGTACGTGGACGAAGTGGCCACGGATCTTGATGATGCTTTGGCGCGCATCAAAAAATACACGGCAGCTGGTGAGGCGAAATCCATCGCCTTGCAAGGCAATATGGCAACTGTCATCCATCAATTGATCGAGAAAAACTTCACACCAGATCTTTTGACGGATCAAACTTCGGCGCACGATCCATTGGTGGGCTACATTCCAGAGGGTTATACTGTTGAAACAGCAAAAACCTTCCGTGAAAAAGATCAAAAGGCTTATTTGAAGGCCGCTTACGATTCCATGGCCAAACACGTTCGTGGCATGTTGATCATGAAGGATCGCGGTGCTGTGACGTTTGACTATGGTAACAATCTGCGTGCGCGTGCTCAAGAAGCCGGTGTTGAAAATGCCTTCGACTATCCAGGATTTGTTCCAGCCTTCATCCGTCCTTTGTTCTGCAAAGGCTCGGGTCCCTTCCGTTGGGTGGCTTTGTCTGGTGATCCTAATGACATTAAAGTAACAGACGATGCGCTTCGCGAATTGTTCCCGCACAAAAAAGATCTTCTGCGTTGGTTGGATATGGCCGAAGAACGCATTGCCTTCCAAGGTTTGCCGGCACGTATTTGCTGGCTTGAATACGGCGAACGTGCGAAAGCAGGGTTGTTGTTCAATAAACTGGTTGCTGAAGGCAAAGTGAAAGCGCCAATCGTGATCGGTCGTGATCACTTGGACTGCGGCTCGGTGGCTTCACCAAATCGTGAAACCGAAGCGATGAAGGACGGCTCTGACGCTGTCAGCGACTGGGCATTGCTCAATGCCCTAGTGAACACCGCATGCGGAGCAACTTGGGTCAGCTTGCACCACGGTGGTGGCGTGGGTATGGGTTACAGCCAGCACGCAGGTCAGGTGATCGTGGCGGATGGTACGGAAAAAGCCGCACGTCGCTTGGAACGCGTCTTGACAGCCGATCCGGCAATGGGTGTCTTCAGACACTTGGATGCGGGTTACGAGCTGGCGGAACAAGTGGCCAAAGAGCGTGGCGTTCGCAGTCTTTGGATCTAATTTCGAAGTCATTACTGAGCCTCTCGATGTTGTGTCGAGAGGCTTTTTTTTGCCCGGTTGACGGCTGCGCCTGTGTAACAACACAAACACCTGTCTTCGTCTTGCCATCATCTGCCAATAGTTTGACGATACTTTCATAAAGATTTCTTTTCGCTGGAGGAGGACCTTTTATGAAAGTGGTCAAGCTTACGGGATGGATTCTTCTGATCTCACTGTTTCATTTTCATGCTCAAGCCCAAGCACCTGATTTGGTGCGTGTCGGGAATCTTAAGTTTGCTCACTATGGGGCGATCAGTTACATGAGCGAGTATTGCGGAAAGTACAATCTGAAAGTCACAGAACGGGTATTTGCCAAGGGCATTGATATTATGCCCGCGATCATCGCCGGAGAAATTGACGTGGCGGCCAGTGCAGCCGATGCCGCCATTGCAGGTCGAGCCGGGGGTGTTCCCATTTTCGCCGTGGCAGGTTTTGCAGAAGGCGGCGCACGCATCGTGATTCGTCCGGATCTGCCCATTAAGTCAGTTAAAGATTTCAAAGGTCGAAAGGTCGGTGTCGCCCGAGGGGGTGCCCAGGAACTGCTGCTTTTGGCGGAACTAGCCAAGAACAATCTGACCTGGTCTGATCAAAAGGGCAAAGACGTGCAGATCGTCTACATGGCCTTCGCAGATTTGAATCAGGCGCTGCAGGCCAAGAACATCGATGCCATGGCTCAGAGCGAACCTCAGGCGTCCCAGGCGATCAATAAAGGCTTTGGAGTGGAGCTGTTGAAACCCTATGACACGCCCATGGGAGAACCCATTCGCACTTTGGTTATGACCGAAAAAATGTACAACACCCAACGCCCGGTCGCGCAACGCTTTATGAAGTGCTTCGTTGAAGTGACAAAGTTGTTCATCGAAAAGCCGGAAGTGGCCGAGAAGTACGTGATTTCGAAGATGTTTAAAAATCAAATCACCTCTCAGGATTTCAAAGATGCCATTGGCAACTCGCCTTACACTTATGATCTGACGATTGAGCATATTCAGATCACCACGGATTTTATGCAGAAGTACGGTGTCGGGCGTATGCAAAAACCACCTAAAGCCTCGGACTGGGTGAAGCTGGATCTTTTGACCGAGGCCAAGACTGCATTGGGAGTCAAATAGATGGCGGCCGAGAAAAGCCTCCTTTCTCAGCTTAAGGGTGTGTGGGTGCCAGTCATTGTCATCCTGGTGTGGGAGGCGGTGGTGCGCGTAGGGTGGGTGAACCCTCAGGTTCTTCCGGCGCCCTCGGCTGTTCTTATCAAGTGGTATCAGTATTTGATGCCTTTGGAGGAATATGATCCGTCACAAGGGTCGAAGTTTGCCTGGTATTTTTCCGGGGAACTGGTTCGGGACATGTGGGAAAGCTTTTATCGTGTGCTGATGGGATTTGTTATTGGGGCGGGGCTTGCGCTGCCGCTGGGTCTTTTGATGGGAGCCAGCAAGCACATCTATGACTACATGAATCCCTTAATCCAGGTGCTTCGTCCGATACCTCCGATTGCTTATATTCCACTGGCGATTCTGTGGTTCGGTTTGGGCAATCCCCCCGCCGTGTTTCTGATCGCACTGGGCGCTTTTTTTCCCGTCTTGATGAATACGATTGTCGGAGTTCGAGCCGTGGACAGCATCTATATTCGAGCCGGAAAGAATCTGGGAGCGGGGTCTTTTTTAATGTTCCGCAAGATCATCGTACCAGCTGCGATGCCATACATCTTAAGTGGTGTACGCATTGGTATCGGAACGGGCTTTATCTGTATGATTGTGGCGGAAATGATCGCCGTGAACAACGGCTTGGGGTATCGCATTTTGGAGGCTCGGGAATATTTCTGGTCAGACAAGATCATTGCCGGGATGTTTTCTATCGGTCTTCTGGGACTTGCCATTGATACCGTGGTCAGTCGTTTGAACAACTATCTGCTGCGGTGGCATCGAGGTTTGGAATAATGGCAGATCAGGCACAGATTCAAATCAAACATGTTTCAAAAGTCTTTAAAGGATCAGAGCAGGACGTGGTCGCGCTGAAGGACATTGACTTCAGTATCCCCGAAGGGCAGTTCGTCTGTCTGTTGGGGCCATCGGGGTGTGGCAAGAGCACGTTGCTCAATGCGATAGCGGGGTTTTCCCTGCCATCCGAAGGCAGGGTTGTGGTCGGAGGGCAGGAGGTCTTTGAGCCAGGCCCGGATCGGGGCATGGTTTTTCAGGAGTACGCCTTGTTTCCATGGATGACGGTCGAGGAGAATATCACCTTCGGTCTTAAAATCAAAAAAGCAGATCCGGCGAAGATCGAAGAAAAACTACAGCAACTTCTAAAAACATTGAAACTGACAGACTTCCGCCGACGTTTTCCCAAAGACCTGTCGGGTGGTATGAGACAGCGGGTGGCGATTGCGCGCGTGCTGGCTCTGGATCCTCCGATCATGTTGATGGATGAACCCTTTGGCGCTCTGGATGCTTTAACCCGCCGAAGTTTGCAGGATGAGCTGTTAAAGATATGGAGCGATCTTAAAAAAACCGTGGTCTTTGTCACTCACAGTATTGAAGAGGCCATATATCTGGCGGACCGTATCGTGGTGATGAGTTATCGCCCGGGCACCGTAAAGAAAGATGTGCAGGTGGATATTCCTCGCCCGCGCAATCCCGCAGATCCAGATTTTAACAACTTAAAAAGAGAACTGTCGCTGATGGTGATGGCCGAACAAAATCGCTTCGAACAGGCCACAATGGGAAGCACCGGGGATTAACCGGCCCCGCCGGCAGAGCTGAAGAGCCAGAGGCTCTAATCATCCGAAGACAGCGTATTGGTGGTCACGCGACTGCGACTGGCTTTTTTAATTTTATGAGCGAAGTGGAAGAGCACCATTCCGACAAAGGAAAAAGCCAATCCCAAAGCCAAAGTGGTTGAAGTTGAAACCAGTGCCAACTGCAGGAAGTCTTTTACCGAAGGGGCTTCTGTATAAGAGAGCTTGAGGCAATTACGGATCAACAAGGGCAGTATATATCCCAAAGTCATCAGCAAAGAGTTTTCGATAACGTGGATAAAACGTCGAGCCAGGAAGCCATTCATGACAAATAGCAGACAAAGAAAATTGACAGAATCACCAAGGACTTCCCATCCAAGTGCTTGATAGACAAGGACTAAGGATCCTGAAAAGAAGAGGGTGTAGTAGACCCACAAGCTTCGGCTATGCAAAAATGAACCGCTTTTTGTCATGATAAAACCCTCTGTGTTTAATCTTAACAGAGGGCTTGTGGATTGAAATACCGTGACGGATTCTTAATAAGGTCCTGGACCTTGGATGGGCCCTACTGACACTGACACTCTTTGAAACGGCAAGAAAGGATCTTGCCGTGATTGTTGTATTGGAACTCAAAGACTTTGTTATCGTGCTTTTCCAAAGCAACAGAAGTCTTATCACGCAAGAAAAGTTCAGACTTCACTTCATGACGGGTGACTTGGCCCAGAGCCAGCAGAGACTCCAAGGTCTCATCGCCTTTCAGGGGCAGACGTTCCGGATAGCCTTCGGCATCCAGTTTGAAGAAGCGGATCTCGACACGGTCTTTGGCGTTGGTATTATCAGCCGTGATCAAATGCACACGGCGTAGGGATCCATCTGGCAAAGTCAGATGATAGTTTTCCAAAGAAATTTCCTCTTTTTCGATACCCACGCTTTTCTGCAGATATTCCATCAGGGCTTCAGGGGTCGCAACCGCCTGGGCAGCCACTTCCGGAGCGCACTCTTGCAAAGACTTCAGAAAGTTGTCTTTGCCGGAATCAGCTGGGGTAGCGGAGTCCCCCTTTTCCCCTAGAAAACTTTCATCAGATCCCGTCGTTTGAGGGTTTGCGTTCGGTGGAATCGCTGCTCCCTGATCTTCGATAACTTGCAAAGTTTCCTGCTGCTTTTGATGGAAAAGGATGTGCAGGAAATAATAGTCCGTTGCAATCCCCAAAAGGAAAAGTGCCAGTGCCCACAGAAGCCAAGTGCTTAGTTTTGTCGATCTCATAGTTCCTTACTATTCCTGATTTAAGTCCGGAGCCCAATGGTCCCATGACTGGCAGGTTCTTGCACGCTGCGAAGGTCCACGAACCTCACCCCAGCGGTATTCGCCTCCGTCGTGCGGGTTGTTGGAAATCAGCCCCAGGAACAAGCGGCGCTTGAATTCGGCCAGATCCATCGTGCGGCCAGGAAGGTACGCCGTCGCGCAGACAGAAGAAGCTGTCACAGTTTGTGCCGCCATTTTTGCAGCTTCTTGTGCCACAGACAGGTTGATGGCTGGGAAAATCTTATCCAATTGAGCTTTTGTTCCTGCGCTGAGCTGATTGCCGCCATTGATTTGCAGAATTTCGCGGTAAGCACGACGCAAGGACATGAAGTCGTCAAAGATACGACGGTCACGGTTGGGGGTGGAGTAAGTGTCGTAAGTTGCATAGTCCATGCACTTGGAGTTGCGCTTCAGATAGTCGATGCCTTCGTTGATAGAGGTCACGCGGCCCGTGAAGCCCTCACAGGTGGTTTTCATCAAACGAGCAATCAATTGATCGTCGGTTTCCTGGCGCAAAGCCAGACGGTTTTGTACGTAGCGAACCCATTTGTTCAATGGAATTTTAAACTGTTCATCGCTGTAGCCCGGAGTCTGCCAAACAGGTTTGTTCAAAGAAGAAGCCGGTCTCCAGTAGCGGAAGCCCGCTCCACTGGAAGCGGAGTAGTCACCCTCAAATACCCATTCAGGATTGGGCCAGGACTGACGTTCTTGCAAACCAAAGCCCGAATTCGCGCCCACAACAGAATTGTAAACCAAATAAGGCACCCCAATAGGCAGGATTTCTTTGATTGTCCAAGAGTGGTGATTCTTTTTTGTCGTCGCCATCAAACCACCGGAACGGATGGTGTCACGGCTGATCGCAACAGGGTAAGTGTCGTTTGGAAGTGAGCGAGTGCTCATGGTGTTGTAGATGAACAACAGGAAGTTGCGAACGCGGTTGATTTCGCTTTGACCATCCCAGCGGCTCATTTTATTGGAAATCGTTTTGCCAGAGGCTGTCGGGTCTTGGGCTACGAACGGCAGACGGTTTTCGTAAGCAAACACGATGCGCATGGAATAAACAGTGTCGGCACAATCGACGCGAAGGCCATAATAAGGATTGCTCTGACCATTTTTCAACGATTTGCGAGAGAAGAAGTCCGTACGCCATTCCGCGCGCACCCATTCCGCGAAGCGGTCCTCATAGGCCGGGGACCATTCGTTGACTTCGGTCCAAACCGCCGCCTGAGCGGACATTGCGAAGAGCATCATTACAGCAAAAGCGAAATTACGCATGTAGCCTCCCTGAAGTGTTACACCGGGGCAGGGGTATATTGCTGTGGAGTAAGGATCAATGGAATTATTATACTGCCTTATGTGTCATCTCGAATTTTGCGCTTAGCGACATTAGTATGCTGCGTTATCTATGCGAACAATCATTCATCTCATACTTTTTGCGTCCGTTTCTGCTCTTCTGTCGTGTCAGACAAAAGAGCAACCTGTGACTCGCGAAAGTCGTCTGTCTGCCGGTCACAAACTGATCGATCAGGGGCGCTATGACGAGGCGATTGGCTACTTTAAGAAGTTCTTGCAGGAAGATTCTCATCCCCATGTGAAGATGGCCCTGGCGTCAGCCTATGCCGGGCGGGCGGGGATTCGCATCGAGAAGATCTATACATTTGTGGTATTGCGGAACTTTCAAACCGAGATTGCGCCTCTGGAGGGTCTTTCATTGGATCACCAAACACAAAGTCTGGTGAGATCGTTGTCAAAGTATTCGCAGCACTGGAAAAAGGTGCCACTGCTTTCAGAAGAGGGACGCCACGATATTTCTGCCGCCGTGGCGGTGCTGGAGCATGAAGCAAACTCGGGAGCACGCCTTTATTCAGCAGTCCTTCGCGTGGTGCTGTTAAAATCTGTCGTTGAACAGGGGCTTCAATCCTGGAGTCGGGTTCACAAGCACAGTCTGTGTTCGGATCAGTTGCAACCTTACTTCCAGTGGATGATTGAATTGACAGACACGCTGATCCTGGTTTTGCAGGATCTTCAACGGGCCTTTCCGGATCAGAAGAGTGAATATGCCAAATATGAATCAGACCTTATGACCTTCAAAGCCGAGGCCCAGAAGGTGCCGTGGCCTCAGGAGAAAATATGCTTCTGAGACTTCTTGTGTTGTTTGCAGCGATGTCCGCCCTGACGGCTCAGGGGGCGACTTATTCTCCGGTCTTACGGGATGGAGGCAGCCGCTTCCTAGTCAGATCTCTGGGAAGTGTTTGTTATTCGATGGACAGCTTCCGCCGGGGGCTTCCCTGCAATCCGGCTTTTGTTGCTAAAGACAAAGCTCCGCGCTTTGATGTGGATCTGATGCTGGGAAGTAATATGGAATACCTGCGCGAGGCCGAAGAGCTTCTTAACGGCAAAAGCGATGAGCAGGGCGTTGCCAAAATCTTTTCCCGGCGCGAGATGGTGGATGGCGAGATTTCTATTGAAGCCTCTTTTCAGCGGCCGACTTGGGGTGTTTCGATTGAGCCATATCGCCTTGTGTATGTTTATCAGTTTGAAAATGCAGCTCTTCCTATGGTGGAGCTGATCGCTTCGGAAGAACAAAGTCTCAAAGCCCAGTTGGCCAGTTTCACTTCCGGAAATTTTTATGCCGGCTTGCAGTTGCGCTACACACATATCAAGTACATTGGAAATTCGTTTTCCATTGCCGAAGCCATGGCCGGTGATAATGAAAAGCTTTTTGAAATTCACAATCAGGACATTTTGTATGTGGAACCGGGAATTTTGTATGCCTGGGAAGACGCCGTTTGGGAGCCGCAGATTTCTGCCATGCTTTCGCAGTGGGGTGTCAGCTCCAAGAAATCAGAACAGTATCCCATCCGACCGCAGGGGCTGTTGGGGGCTTCGCTAAAACCCACTGTGCCGCTGGGCTTGCTGGAAGTCGGTATGCAGGTTCAAATTCACAATGAAACCAAAAATTTTCAGGATGCTGTTCGTGCCGCGATCACTTATCAACTGGGTCTTCTGCAGGCGGTGGTCAGTGGGTCGCAGTATGATCAGTCGGCAGGATTTCTGGCGACTTATAAAAGCTTTTCCACGGGGCTTTCCTATTGGAGTGAAAGACAGAATAAAAGCGTCTTCGTTCAGTTCGGGGTGAGTCTGTGAGGCTTTTGCTGCTGATGATGACAGTTCTGCTTTCTCATCCGTCGTGGGCAATGAAGCGCGAGACGGCCTATACTGGTGCTGTCCAATGGACGGAGTTTCGTCAGTATGTGCTGCATCAGCAGCAGGAAGATGAACGCACGGGTGTGGCTTATATGATTTCCGGGGCGGTGGCTGCGATAGGCGGAACAATCGCGTATCAACAGTCAGAAGAAGTCTTCAGCCGCACGATCTTTGCCATTACCTCCAATTTGGGTCTGGCGGCGATCGGACTTGGAGCCGCTTATTATTGGACGGGGAACGAGCTGGATTCTTTTTATTATGCCATCGAGGGCTCGTCCTTAAGTCTAGCTGAGCGCAATGAGGTCCTGCAAAGATTCCTGTACAAGCAACAGGAAGAAAAACGCAAGGCCAAATGGATTCGTGTGGCCACTCATGCACTGCTGGCGGCAGCCAATATCTATGGAGCGACTCAGGAAGAAAATAAAGAGATAAGCTCAGTTTTCTATTTTCTGGGCGGAGCCAATGCTGTGCTGGCTTTGACCTACACCTTTTAGCTGTGTTTCCTGGACCTTAGTTCATTCAGTTTTGATTCAATTAAACAGATAAGAAGTTGATATTCCACTTGATAGGAGAAGCTAGTGCGACGTTCAAATACTTCTTTCTGGTTTTCCACATTCTGTTGTTTCGTGGCCTTTGCCGGTTTTGGCTGGTATCAGGCGTCGTTAAACTCAAATCCGGAAACGGCGGGAACTGCCGACTTTGCATCCAAAGGTGCCTTTGAGACGGCAGAGCAGTGTGGACCGGAGCGAAACTATTTTGCCAATGACCTTAAAAAAATGTCGGCAGTCTACGCGGGCAACCGCAGTCGGGCGCAATTGGGGAACAGCAACCCACCGAAGGAATGTGTCTCCTTTATCATGCAAAACTTCATTCCTTTAAACTCCAAATCGGGTGCTATTTCGATGTGTCGCGGAGCTAAAGGAGAGCTGCTGGCTTCTCCGACCAAAGGTGCTGACGGCCTTGGGTTCCAACCCCCTTGTACGACAGAGCCCTATGTGAACAGCGTTTACAACGCTCTGGTGGATGTCGGGGATTGTCTGAATATTCCAGTGAAGGAGCTTCTGCCGAAGCTTTACAACGAAAGTGGTCTGCACGTGAACACCTTGGGCGGCGGTTTCGACGCGGGTGTGGGACAGTTGACGGTCAGCGCTCTTAAAGAGGTTTTCGTCCGTTATAATATGGATGCCAAACAGCCATCCACCTTGGACTGGTATATGAAAGAAATTGCCAAATCCAACAAAGAATCCTGCAAAAGAATTGTGGCCGAAAAGAGCGCTTACGCTCTGGAAGTTCCTGCAGGCAAAAAGCTTTGTCTGGTGGGCGAGTCTGAAGGTGCCGATTGCTACACCCCGTGGTCTTCTTCCAATCGTTGTGTGGTCATGACGGTTCCGTCCAGCCCACTTCGCAATGTTCTTTTCACTGGGATTTTCTATCGCAGTATGCTGAAAAATGCCACGGGTCTAAGCTATTCCGCGGGTAATGACATTATCAATGGCCGCATTTACAGAGAAGGCGAAGAGCTGAATGGTTACATGGGTAAGGGTAACTATGTCGAGCGCCTGCGCGCTTTGGGGGCTACTCATGCCAATCTGAATGTGATCAAGCAGATTCTGGTTTCTTTGGGTTTCAATGCCGGTATTCAGAGCGGAAAAATCTATTTGGATAACTACATCAAACAACGAGAAGAAAAGAAGAAGTATATCAAAAACGAAGACATCGACTTCCAGAACATCAGCACCGGGAAATGGGCGATCGTGACGAATCTGCCGACGTTCTGGCGCGGTCTGGGTTCGGAAGATGCGGCAGAGTTTGACAAAGCTCTGACTTCGCTTGAGGTGCTGCGGGAATTGGGCGTGGACGTGGTGAAAGCTCAGAAGATGTACAAAGATCTTCGTCCTCATGTGCAAAAGGAAATCAAAGCCATCAACGGCAATGCCAAAATGTCGGAAGATGACAAGCAGAAGAAGATCAATGAATTGAAAGTAAAATACGACAAGTACCGCCATCCTCTATTGAAGGCCGTATTTGCCAAGTCGGATGAACTGACTTTGCCAGAGTACATGAGAATCGCACACGCCTATGCGATCATCACAAATCCAAATGCGGGCGGGGCTCCAGGGTATTTGAGTTTCGTCGCCGCAAAACATAAGCAGTTGGAAAAAGAGATGGGAGTTAAAGTATGTACAGCAGACCAATACTTACAGTTCTAGGATCAATTTCAGTTGCTTTGCTGACGTCCGCGTTCACCTTTCAGGTGCGTGCTCCCTTTGCTGGTGGCGGTGAAGCGCCGACAATGAAGGTGGCCGATGTGGTTCGCAGTGTGGACGGGCAGCTCAACGTTCTTAACAGACAGGTTCATTCCCGTATGCCGGCCAGTGCAAAAGTGGAAATTCTAAAGCAGACTCTTTCGACGATCGAAGAAGTTCGTAAACAAAACTCGCTTCAATCTGTCGACAAGGAAGTCTATTTGGACTATTCGACGGCGTCTTTAGAGCACGTGGCAACGGACAGGGATTTTTCAGTTGAAAAGTGTCCTGAATACAAAGCACGTGTGATGATCGACTTTGAGCCCTATGCGGAGCATCGTCCGACGCACCCTGCGTTGAAAAGGTCCTACGAAATCATCGAAGGTATCTGCTCATAATCTGGCAGGTGAAAAAGGCCCCACTGACGGCGTTGGTGGGCCTTTGGGGGCAGCCTTTATATTTTCGCCATGTGTACTTTCTCATGAATCATAATTAAAAAATCAGCAGTATTTGGATTACCAATAGGGTCGTGATTGAAAAAAACTCCAGAACGTAAGATAAAGTGTCTGGAGGTCGTTATGAAATCGGGTATCTTAAATTGGGCAGTCTTGGGCAGTCTGTGTCTGGGGGCCACTTCAGTTTCTTACGGGGCTGGAGGCAAAGAGATTCCGATCTACAGCAACCGTAGTGTGCGCCAACAAGTCGATACCTTGGCCGAACTTCTGGAAAAAGAAGTCGGCAAGGCCAAAAATAACCGGGATCGTTTTCGCGCAATGAACCGTGTGGTGGGACAGATTAAAAGTCTCCGAGACAACAGCGTACCACAAGGAGCTCAAGACGAGGCCCATATGGATCTGATGGTTTCTGTTTTGGAATCTCTGCCATCGGAAAAGAGCTTCAAGAAGAAAGACTGTGCCAAATACGAAAGTGATTTGATCAACCAGTATGAACCCACTGCGGAAGAAGTTCCGCAAGAGCCTGCGGTTCAGCCGGCATGGAAGGTGCTCAGCTTTTTGTGTCAATAGCTGAGTCGTTGGGTTGTCTCACATTGAGACAGGTAAATCTTAAATCGTTGCAATGATTTAAAGGCGACCTCACAAAAATCCGATCTTTCCAAGTAATGAACCTAAAGGTAAAAATCTGTCTTTTACTATGTACAATGGGAGTACTTGGAGGCTGTTCAATGGAAGCCTCTATCGAGTCTTTGTATAGAGGGGTAGGCCCCTTCGTATCAAGCAAAGGAAAAATAGTCATCGCTCCTTCTCGTCAAATGATAGCGCAGGATCACACGGGGCAATACAGAGCCGAAGGTGTGGTCGGCGAGGTCATTACGACAGAGCAGGCCCAGTCGCAAGACGGTGCCTATCGTGCAGAAGTTAATGTTCGTTTTCAGGTGATGTGAGGCGAACTATGTCATTCGCATGCGGATTTTTGTTGATCGGACTTCTTTTCCTCTCCATAGCACAGGCCAGCGGCCCTAAGACCGTAAATATCTCAGGGCGCATCATGGACAATACGACAGATCTTCCTTTGGCTGCGGTCAGTGTGGATTTTACAGTTAAAGTTCTCAGTCCCAACAACTGCCTATTGTATGAAGAACAACATCTGGGAAAAGATATGTCTGGCTCCGAGGGGGCTTTTTCACTTTCCGTGGGGACTGGAACCGGAGCTGTGAATGTGTATGCCACAGCAGGACAGGAACAAACCCGGGAAAATATCCTGAAGGTTTTTTCAAATCACACGACAACCCTCAATGGACTTCAGTCGGAAGATCAGGGCAGTGAATCCACGGTGTGTAACGGAACTTACACGCCGGCAGCCGGGGATTTGCGTAAAGTGAAGATTGTCTTTAATACAGGCGCTGGCGGGCCACGTACTATTTTGCCTTATCATCAGATTGGCACAGTCCCATATTCGATGGTGGCGCAAGAGGCGGCCATGGCCCGTGACTCTGAAAAGCTTGGTGGAGCGTCTGCAGGTGATTATGCCAAGTTGTCTGACTTAAGCGCCGAGGTTCCGAATAATGAAACCGATCCAACGGTGCGCCCGTTTGCGAAATCGGCATTACCCAACTGTGGAGCGGGTGAGGTTTTGAAATCCAATGGAGCCAGCTTTTCCTGCGTGACTGATACGGGCGGAGCCGTGCCGGTGGCTACCGCCGCCAGCACCGGCGTTGTGCAGGTGGGTTCTGGCTTGTCTGTAAATGGCGCTGGTGTTTTAAGTGTCGGCAGTCTGCCGATCTCGCAGATCACGGGTTTGCAGACGGCCCTGGAAGACCGCCTGCAGATGAGCGTTTTGCAGCAGTGCTCGACCAGCCAGGTTTCAATTTGGAATGCGGTTTCAGACACCTTTACATGTTCTAATATCAGTGTGACTGCGAGTCAGATGACTGACTTTAACACTGCGGTGGATGCGCGTGTCGGTGCTGCTGACACAGCCAATCCTAAATTGCCTTTGAGCGGTGGCACAATGACGGGCGATCTGAATATGGGTGGCGAAGATATCCTGGCCAGCGGTCACATCACAATGAGCGCCACTAAAACACTGCTTTTGGGGAACTTCACGCAAGTGCAGGAAGATGCCCTGGTGTTGAATGCCGGTCACAAGGGGCTATCGTGGTACAATTCGGATCTGAAGGCATTGAGATACTATGATGGCGCAGCCAAGCTGACAGTGGCGGCCAGCACTTCGGCCTGCACTGACGGGCAGATTTTAAAATGGAATAACACAGCCAAAACCTGGGATTGTTCGGCGGACTCTTCGGGATCGAGTCCCGGGGATGCAACTTACGCAGCAAAGGGTCTTGTGCAGTTTGATACCAGTGCTGATACTTCAGGAATGATCGTGGCGTCCGGTGTTGCCAGAGTGAACCACGGGACGGGGGCCTATCAGATTGTCAGACTGGGATCTGATTCCAAGCTTCCGGCCGTGGATGGGTCTGCACTGACGAATATCAATGCCAGTAATCTTGCGACAGGGAGTGTTTCTGCTTCCGTTTTGCCGACGGCCACAGTCGCCAAAGGTGGTACAGGTTTGACGTCAGGCACTTCAGGTGGAATTCCTTATTTCAATTCCGGCACAACTATGGCTTCGTCGGCGGCGCTGACTCAGCACGGGGTTGTATTGGGCGGTGGAGCAGGGTCTTCGCCTGTTGCAACAGCTGCCGGGACTGCTAATCAGGTTTTGCGTGTGCCAGCAGGTGGCGGTGCGCCGACCTTTGGTGCTATTGATTTGGCTTCTGCGGATGTTGTGGGAACTTCAGTTTTACCAATTGCAAACGGCGGTACGGGGGCTGCGACAGCGGCCAATGCCCGCACAGCTTTGGGGTTGGGAACCGCGGCTGTGGCGACAACGGGGAGTGCTTCAGGCAATGTCCCGGTCTTGGGTGTGGGTGGTATGACTGCGAATAAGATGTGTACTTCAGATGGTACCGGAACTGGCATTATCTGTAACGTGAACATCCCGGGGACAAGCACCCTGATGGGGTCTTTGACGATGCTGGGAAAGGCGGGGTGCGTGTGGGAACATGCCAATACTTCGTATGCCTCTTTTTCGAATGTGACAGCATGTAACGCGGCCACGGTGACGGGGCTGGCTTCGGCTCCAACGGAAGGCAAGATTCCGGGCATTCGTTTCGCAAGTCTTCCCGCGGGAGATTATGAGCTGACGGTATTACTTTTTTCGATGTATCCAGTGGATGCCGGGGTTTACTGTCGTTATCGTCTTTGGGATGGCACAAACTACTCGGGCACGGCAGGGGCCTATCAAAGTGAAATCTATCAAATGACCGGGTTGTTCTCTTATGCCACGGACCAGACGAATTTGACCTTTTATGTTCAGACGCAGACGACGACGGCCTCAAAAAACTGCCGTGCCGACATTTCGGTGCCTGGACAGGATAAGATGCAAATCTATTTGAAGAAGTTATAGCTGGTTGAATACGCGGAAAAGAAAAAACCCACAGTCGGTGACTGTGGGTTTTGTTTTTGCTGCTTCAGCTGAATCGCCGGTCGGCAATTCCGCACTGCCGGCGGGGCCGACTACATCTGGCGTTGACGTTTTTCAACGGCCAAAGCCGCTTCACGCACAACTTCAGACAAAGTCGGGTGGGCGTGGAAGGATCTTGCCAGATCTTCGCTGCTGCCGCCGAACTCCATGCACACGATCACTTCGTGGATCAGTTCAGACACGCTTGGACCCACCATGTGAGCGCCCAGGATTTTGTCTGTTTTCTTATCCGCGATGATTTTGACGAAACCTTCCGTGTAACCTTTCGCGCGCGCACGGCCGTTGGCCATGAACGGGAATTTACCCACGTTGATTTCAAGACCTTTTTCTTTGGCGTATTCTTCAGTGATACCGACAGAAGCAATTTCCGGGTGAGTATAGATCACACCTGGAACCGTGTCGTAATTCACGTGACCTGCACCACCAGCCAGGATTTCTGCCAATGCCACGCCTTCTTCTTCCGCTTTGTGCGCAAGCATAGGACCGGCAATAACGTCACCAATGGCATAGATGCCAGGAACGTTGGTTTGATAGTGTTTATCGACGATGATGCGGCCTTGAGGATCCTTTTGGATGCCCATTTCTTCGCAGCCCACACCTGTCGTGAATGGTTTGCGGCCTGTAGAAACAAGCACAACATCCGCTTTCATCGATGAAGCTTTCCCATCAGTCAAAGACTCATAGGTCACTTCAACGCCATCATTGCCCACTTTAGAACCTGTCACTTTGGTGGATAGAAGGAAAGTCATACCTTCTTTTTCCAGGGATTTTTTAAGCACATTCATGCAGTCCTGATCCATCGTGCCGCCCAGACGGTTGGCATACTCGATCACGGTGACTTTAGCACCCAGACGCTGCCATACAGAGCCCAGCTCCAAGCCGATGACACCACCACCGACAACGATCATGGTTTTTGGAACCTGATCCAACGCCAGAGCGCCTGTGTTGGAGACGATACGTTTTTCATCGTACTTCAAGAACGGCAGCTCCACGGGGACAGATCCAGTTGCGATCACGATATTTTTGGTCGTAAGAATCTGCGTGTTGCCGTCAGCACCTTTTACTTCCACTTTCCCCGGAGCCACGATTTTACCCAGGCCGTTGAAGGGAGTGATCTTGTTCTTTTTGAACAAGAAGGCGATGCCTTCGGTGTTTTGTTTTACAACTTTGTCTTTGCGAGCCTGCATGGTTGGAAGATCCAAATCGACTTTGGATACTTTCACACCGTGAGCCGCTAGATCATGCTGAGCCGCCTGATAGTGTTCAGAGCTTTCAAGAAGCGCTTTGGACGGGATGCAACCTACGTTTAAGCAAGTGCCGCCATAGGTTTTATCTTTTTCAATCACGGCCGTTTTAAGACCCAGCTGAGCTGCACGAATGGCCCCTACGTAACCGCCGGGACCGGAACCAATAATAATTAGGTCAAATTGAGTGTCTGCCATGATTATACCTCTAGAAGCAATCTTTCAGGATCTTCGACAAGTTCTTTAATTTTCACAAGGAGGCTCACAGCCTCTTTGCCATCGATGATACGGTGATCGTAAGTCAACGCCAGATACATCATCGGGCGGATTTCCACTTTGCCGTTGATCGCCATAGGACGATCCTGGATTTTGTGAAGGCCCAAGATAGCTGACTGCGGGAAGTTCAGGATCGGAGTTGAAAGCAAGGAACCGAACACGCCCCCATTCGTGATGGAGAAGGTGCCGCCGCCCAGATCGTTAGGAGTGATTTTGCCGTCACGACCTTTTGCTGCCAAATCGCGAATAGCCAGTTCAATACCAGCCAATGACAAAGTGTCCGCATCTTTAATGTTCGGCACCATCAGGCCTTTCTCAGTGGAAACGGCAATACCGATATTGTAGTAGTTGTGATACTCGATGTCTGTGCCGTTGATCCATGCGTTCACCGCAGGGAAGTCTTTCAGTGCTTCGACAACCGCTTTCACGAAGAAGCCGTTAAAGCCCAGATTCACGCCGTACTTTTCTTTGAATTTGTCTTTGTATTTAGAGCGAAGCTCCATCACTTTGCCCATGTCCACTTCGTTGAAAGTGGTCAATAGAGCTGCTGTGTTTTGCGCTTCTTTCAGTTTTTCCGCGATACGTTTGCGGATAGTCGTCATTGGAACAAGTTTTTTGTCGCCTTGTTTCGACGGGCCCGTAGCAACCGGAGTTACTGTCGCAGGAGCGGCCTTAGCTGCCGGCTTGTCCGCCGTAGCTTTAGTGGAGGCGGAAGCCTCAAGAACGTCCCCTTTCGTCAGGCGGCCGTCTTTGCCTGTGCCTTGGATCGCAGAAGGATCAAGACCCTTTTCATTTACGATTCTGTTAACAGCCGGGGACAGGTGCGCAGAGGCGGCGGCAGCCGGCAGAGCTGCAGCACCGGCAGGTGCGGAAGCTGGAGCAGCTTTCGGAGTTTCAGCCGCAGGAGCTGCTGCGCCCGCTGCCGGTTTTGCGTCCGTATCAAGAGTTGCAACTGTTGCGCCGATTTGAACAACCGCACCAGCCTCACAGCCTGGATTGATAGTCAATACACCGTCATTTTCTGCAACAACTTCCACGCTGGCTTTGTCAGTCTCAAGAAGCATAAGCACTTCATTGCGTTTTACAAAGTCGCCGGATTTTTTAGTCCAACTGCCGATGGTTGCTTCTGTGATGGATTCCCCAACCGCGGGAACTTTAATCTCTTGTTTCATGGCAACGTCCTTTTTTAAATCTTTCTAAAAATCAAATTATTTTCTACTTCAGCTTCTGCGACTGCCGTCGCGCCAGCACTGTCGGCCCAGTCGACTATTTACTGAACACGGCTTTGACGATCTCAGCTTGTTCGATGCGGTGTCTGTAGACAGAACCTGTCGCCGGAGAGGATCTTTCCGGACGGCCCACGTATTCAAAGCCCAGCTTCAGGCCGGCTTTGGAGACAACATCAACAAACTTGAAGTACACGTTCTGGAAGGCACCCATGTTTTTTGGTTCTTCCTGCGCCCATACCAAAGTTTTTGCTTTAGGGTAGGACTTCAGAACTTCCGTCACCTGATTGGCAGGGAATGGATAGATCTGCTCCAGACGAACCAATGCGACATTTTCTTTCTTGGACTTTTCTCTTTCTTCCAAAAGCTCGTAGTAAAGCTTACCGGAAACAAACACCACCGTGTCCACTTTGGACTTATCAATAGTGTCAGCAATCACTTCCTGGAAGCGACCGTTGGCCAGTTCGTCGATGGTGGAAACGGCACGCGGGTGACGAAGCAAAGACTTTGGTGACATCACAACCAAAGGTTTGCGGAAGTCACGGCGCACCTGGCGGCGAAGAGCATGATAGATCTGAGCCGGTGTTGTCAGATTTACAACTTGCATGTTGTTCTGAGCACAAAGTTGCAAGAAGCGCTCAAGACGGGCCGAGGAGTGCTCGGGACCCTGACCTTCATAGCCGTGAGGCAGAAGAAGTACCAGGCCGCTCATCTGTTGCCACTTGGATTCACCCGCAGACAGGTATTGGTCGATCACGATTTGCGCGCCGTTGACGAAGTCACCGAACTGCGCTTCCCACATCACCAGGGATTTGGGATCCTGAACGGAATAACCGTACTCGTAACCCATCACGCCGTACTCAGACAGAATACTTTCCGCCACCAGCAGTTTCGCCTTCGGATTCAGATCCGCCAGCGGGAAGTAAGCTTTGCCGGTTTTAAAGTCGTACATGCCTGCATGACGATGAGTGAACGTGCCACGCACGCAGTCTTCACCAGTCAAACGAACATTGGTGCCCTCTGACAGCAAAGAACCGTAGGCCAAAAGTTCACCCATGCCCCAGTCGATGTTTTCTTTGCCAGCGCCCATCGCTTTACGCGCTTCCAGAAGTTTGATCAGTTTCGGATGTGGAGTGAAGTCAGCAGGGTGACTGCCGATTTTCTCGCCGATTTGTTTTAGCTTGCCCAGATCGAAAGTGGTGTCGGCGGATTTTTCGAAATCAGAATCCTTGGCCTTGCGCAGACCTTTCCAGTTGCCTTCGAACTTGAAGTTCTTAAGTTTCGGCGGATTCTTTTTGGTATCTTCGAAAATAGTCTGCAAGCGATCCATCGCCTGGTTGTACATGTCGTCAGAAGTTTTCTGATCCACACTTCCTTCCGCGGCCAGTTTCTTCGCAAATAGCTCGCGAACTGTTGCGTGGGTTTTGATGATCTCATACATCTGCGGTTGAGTGAACGCAGGTTCGTCCCCTTCGTTGTGGCCGAATTTACGGTAACACAGCAGATTGATCACAACGTCTTTGCCGAATTCCTGGCGATAGCGAAGGGCGATGTCCATGGCGCGCACGGCGCTTTCAACATCGTCACCATTCACATGCAGAACAGGGGTGAAGGTCATTTTCGCTGCATCAGACGAATAACGTGTGGAGCGAGTGTCCTTGCCGTTGGTGGTGAAACCCACCTGATTGTCGATGATGATGTGGATCGTGCCGCCAGTGGAGTGAGAGTGAACTCCAGCCATTTGCAGAGTTTCCTGAACAATCCCCTGACCGGCAAACGCCGCATCCCCGTGGATTAGAACTGGAACAACATTCTTTTTGCCTGTAGTGCCGATTTGGTCTTGAGCCGCACGCGCCATCCCCAATGCCACCGCGTTGACAGTTTCCAGGTGGGAAGGGTTGTAGGCCAGAGTGACTTTGCAAGAACCGGTCGCGGTTTTCTTTTCAGTGACATAGCCCAGGTGGTACTTCACGTCGTTGTCGAAGTCTTCAATGGGCTCGGCCAGTTCCAGCGGACCGTTGAAGTCGCCGAAGACGTATTCTTCAGGCTTTCCGAAGAAGTTCACCAGGATGTTGACGCGACCACGGTGAGCCATGCCCACGAAAACTTCCTGAACCTGATGAGCCGCACCTTTGTTCACCAATGTGTCCATCATCGGCAAAATAGAATCAGCCCCTTCCACAGAGAAGCGCTTTGTTCCGACGTAGCGGGTGTGAACGAACTTTTCCAAAGTTTCCGCTTTGGTCAAAGCCGCCAGAGCGTTCTTTTTTTCATCCAAAGAAAGTTTTGCCGGATTGTTTTCGAATTGCTGAGTCAGCCATTGAACTTCTTTTGGAGAAGCATCCGCAGCCTGAAGGGAAAGTGTTCCGCAGTAAGTGGCCTTCAGATGTGCGATGATGTCGCTGAGAGTGGCGTTGGCTTTACCAATCACAGAACCAATCTGGAATTTCGCCGTCAGATCTTTTTCCGTCAGGCCAAAGCGCTTCAGGGAAAGAAGCTCGCCTGCTTGCGGAGCATACAGCGGATTCAGGTTGGCTTCGGTGTGTCCGTCAGCGCGATAAGCCTGGATGAGTTGGAAGACGGCCAGCTCTTTATCGGACATGCCGAACTTGCCTCCTTGGGCAAACTCAACACCTTCAAAGAAGCTTTTCCATTCTACTGCGAGTGAATCCGGATTCGCTTTGAAATCAGAGTAGAGTTGTTCGATGTATTCAAGATTCGCACTATTGATGCCACTGTTGCTCACGATATAACCTCAAACTTCACATGGGTTGAGCGGGCGGTTAAACAAATTATCTCGAATCCAAAGGTCTTGATATAACTTGTTTCACCGTCCGCTAGCGCTCGCTAATTTTTCAAAAAGTTGGGGATTTGACACGTCTTAATGCGCAGCAAAACGCCAAGCTTTTGATGTTATTTAAAGCCTTGTCATGATAGCTCTTTTTCTATCCAAAATGAAGGAGTTTAAACGTGTATAAGTTGGTACTTATTCGACACGGTGAAAGTGTTTGGAACCAAGAAAATCGCTTCACGGGCTGGCAGGACGTTGATCTTTCCGAGAAAGGTCGAGCGGAAGCTCTAAAGGGTGGCAAAGCTCTTCGTGAAAAAGGCTTCAATTTTGATGTGGCCTATACAAGCATGCTCAAAAGAGCGATTAAAACTCTGAATTTCGTGCTAGATGAGGTTGATCAAGTGTGGCTTCCTGTCCACAAGGACTGGCGCTTGAATGAAAGACACTACGGAGCACTTCAAGGTCTGAATAAGGCAGAGACCGCGGCTCGTCATGGTGAGGAGCAAGTGAAGATTTGGCGCCGCAGTTACGACACTCCGCCACCTCCGATGGAGGTGACAGACCCTCGTCATCCCACGCATGACCCTCGTTACAAGGATGTAGATGCTAAACTTTTGCCTAGCAATGAGTCTTTGAAGGACACCGTTGCTCGTTTCTTGCCGCTGTGGAACGGCACAATCGCACCTGCTGTAAAATCAGGCAAAAATGTCCTGATCGTGGCTCACGGTAACAGTTTGCGTGCCTTGATGCAGCATTTGGAAGGTATGACCCCTGAGGAAATCATGGGCGTAAATATGCCAACCGGTATTCCCATGATGTATGAGCTGGATGCTGATTTGAAGGTCCTGAAGAAGGAATTCATCGGGGACCCCGATGAAGTGAAAGCGGCTATCGAGGCCGTCGCCAACCAAGGCAAAGCAAAATAAGCATTGCGATGAGGGCTCCTTTTAGGAGCCTTTCTTTTTTGTCATTCGAATTTGATACATAAGTTGTTTCGATGTGAAACAAATCCCGTGCGGCGGGACCTCCTTTGCCCTGTCTTTTCTTAAGTTTGATACGATTTATGTCGATACAAGAGACAGGAGAAATCACCGTGAAATCAGTCCGTAAGTCACGTTCTGTCTTTAATAACAGGGGAAGCGCATTCGTCCAGGCGTTGGTGGCCGTGGGCGTTGTCGGTGTTATGATCTACTTCCTTTCGCCGACAGTTGTTAAGCACAGAACTCAGGTCACTAAAACGGCCTCGATCATTACGGCGCGTCTGGCTCTGCACTCCATGGTGGATTATACTCTGTTCGGTATTCGACAGCGCTGGTGTTTTTCTGAATCCTGGATGCAGGAAAGTTGCGGCAAGAGTGTGCCGGCAACAGCGGTCGAGCTGCTCAGTCACCCGCGCTCGGTTGAGCGTATTCTAATGAAAAAAGAGACCGTCGACTTCTTGCGTGTGATAGGTATCGCCAATCCGGAAAAAGTCCCTGTTTCAAAAATTCACCAACGAATCAATATTGAGTCTTTCTCTGCCTTGCATCCGGTTTATAAGATCGTGGCGGATTTGAAGGGTTACACCGTGGCTGCGATTGATGTCTCTATTTCACGAGATGTTCGCGCGTCCATCCCAGAGTACGGTCGGGAAGTGTATTTGCGTATTGATGTGAGCTTGTTGGATCGCTCCGGCAAGGTGATCGAAGTGGGCTCAAGCTCCTTAAAAACAACTTCGTATGTCGGGGTTTATCCTCGTGAGGTGGGAAGCTTTGCCGTGATGGTGGCGGGTGACCTTTATCTGGATAAAACTGTCACCACATCTTCGGGTTTGAAGAAGGGTGATGCTGTTATCAAGCAAACCGGCTCACGCCTTGCCAATATCAAGTATCCAGGTTTGATCTTTGAAAGTCCGGTCTTTGTAAACGGATCCATTCATTTGCCGATGGCGCCGGATTCCGGGGCGGATCTGACTGGCGGGGACACTGTCTACACGCCGGTGACCTTCAAGGATAAAGTGGTTCTGGGTGACGGACCTGTGATGCGCAATAATCAGGAATTTAAACCGCGTTACGCCGGTCAACAGGATGACCAGTTCTGGGGTCAGATTCGTCAGTTCGGTGGCTTCCAGAAAGGTGTGGAAGTGGATGGCGCACGTGATCTGGGCTTGGACTATCTTTCTGGTTTTGCCGTCGGAGAGACCGTGAATGCCAGTTTGATGGCACAATGTCTGCGCCACGAAAAAATCAAATACGAACTAGCCAATACCGATAACAGTCAGTTGACGGGTCAGTTGCTGGGTCAAAAGGGAAGTAAATACAATTACCGCCTGGCTTTGACTGACGGGAATATGTTCACAGTTCAGAACAAAGACGTTGAAAAGCCAAATTCGCCGGACAACTGGTGGGGCTTCCGTGATCTTTTGAAAGGATTCTCTTTAAGTCAGGAAAAACTGGCCGCGACAAGATATAACATCAAGTTCGGTAATATGTATCTGACCGGGGAGATTCCGGCTGAAGGCTCTGTGACTTTGGAACCGAAGATCGATCTTCGACCATTGGAAAAAAGTCTGGAGCGTCAGGTCAGTCAGCTAGAGTCTGACGTGAGCAGCAGTCAGGCTCGACTGAATCAAGCAGCCCGTGCTGTGGAGCGAGCGATTCGTGATGTCAACGATGCTGAAAATGATGTCGAGCGTGAGGAGCGTCGCAATCCCGTCGACAAGGATCGCCTGGCAAGTGCGCGTTCCAGGCTTTCCAGTGCCCGCAATGATCTGGCTCAGGCAAAACAATATAAAGAACGCATGGAAGCTGAGTTGGATGCGAATGAACGTAAGCTCAGCGGCACGCGTGAGCAGCTTCGTAAAGTTCGTGCCAGCATGGACATCCAGCCCAAAATTCATCTGACACTTAAAAAGCCTCTGAAGCCAGGGGATGATCCTAAGAACAATAACTCCAACTCTTCTTTCCAGGATTTGGATGTCAGCTTTGATAATGCTTCCATGCTGGTCAACTCCATGGGTGAGCGTTTGCCGGTCTCTCTTGAGTTGATCGCTTACGATGTTGGTTACTATGATGGACGTAACCTAAGAAAGAACTGGGCTGCGGGAAATAACAAAGGCTGGCTGGTCTTTGAGCCAGATGGTGATGACTTTAAGGTGGGTTCCCGCCTGCGCGATTCTGCCGGTCGTGACAAGAGCGGCTATCCAGAGGATATCGACCCTTATGTGAATCTGGACAATGCCTGTGAGGCCTTGGGTAAAAACTCTTCCGCCTTCGGGGGCTCGGACTGGTCCCAGTCATTTGCTTCATCGGCCCGTCAATCGTGGTCTTTCACCGCGAAACTGGGCGAAGCCAAGGACTTTATCTTTGACAAGAACAACGCCCGTTGGGAACCAAGTGGGGGCAGCACCGCAGCCTTCCAGGTCGTGTCGTTGGCTAAGACCTGCTATATCAAATCCGATGCGAACTTTGTATCCGGTTTCATGAACTGCGAAAGACTGGTGATTGAAGCCCGTGATAAGCCGCTCAGAATCGTCGGCAGCTTCATTCTGTCGCAAGGAATGTCCATAGATGATTCCGCTTATCGCAGTGGTATTCGCTGGAGTACCATCTATCACGCCATGGCGACTTATGAACTTCGTAAGGCGGGTGTACTAAGAGGTAATAACAGTGTTGATTGCTCTGTGATCAATCGTTACCCGGTATGGCATCCGTACCCAAGTATCACGGACGTTTCCAATCTGTATAAGTGCAACTCCATCTCCTTGCGCGCCAAGGCCGATCCTTTCCGTTGGACGGCAGTGGATCCGGATTGTGGTTTTATTAAAAACAGCAACTCGACAGTGTGTAAGAACCGTCTGGTGCGCTTCTATGTTCTGGAAATTTCGCGGGAGTCCGGCATATGAAATCCCTCATCCGAAACCAGCAAGGTATTTCGATTCTGGAGGTCTTGTTAGGGTTGGCCATGCTGACTCTGGTGGGGTCATTCTTTATCTCAGGAATTCTGAGTATGAAGAAGGTGGCCACAGACAGTGGAGTTAAGAACTCGGTCTATAAGCAGATCAACGACGTCATTGAAAACATCCGGCCTAATGTGCGCATGTATCAGATCAACTACTTCACCTCGGACAAAGAACGTGAAGCAGCGCTGGCGAAGGACAAGCTGCCCATGGCCTGGGGGAATGGAATGATGTCCACGGCCAAGGAATGTCCCGGATGTCCCGGCCGCTATGGTTTTACCATTCAGGCCTACCCGGGGATGAAAGGTTTGTATCTGGTAACAGTTCGTCTGACCCACAAAGATTGGGCGGATGGTACGGATAAAAATGGCAAGGCGGCCAAGCTCACTCCGGCTAACTATGGCTCGGTGGACTATCAGTTTGTGGTGAATGCACAATGATGAAGAATCAACGCGGTTTTACTTTAGCAGAAATGATCGTTGGTGTGGCCCTGATGGGAATCATGGGCATGGTGGCGGCCTCGTTCTTCGTCTTCACGGCAAAAACCAAAACCGAGATCACCAACGAAATTGAAGACAAGGTCGACAGTATTCTGGCCGAGCGTATGATTCTGCGGGATCTGAAGAACTCCGAACCTTCATTTAACAATTTGAATGTGCTGGATGATTACGGTCGCCGGTTCTTTGACTACGTTTCCGATGCGAGCGAGACGGCCGTCGATAACTCTGAACGAAAGCTGACATTGGAGGCGGGGCGCCGCCACGAAGTGATCTTTATTACGACGGCGGAACGAAAGGGCGGAACGATCCTTTATACTCCAGCTTCAGCTTATGAAGTGGGGAATCCGCCGGCGGATCCAAGGCAGGCGGCCTCTTTGAACTTTGTCTCTTTGAATAAAAACAATGAAGTCACCTTCGCCAACGACAAGATCTGGGTGGGTGGAAATGTGGTGATGCTGGATACACCGACAACGGTGAGAGAGATGACCTCATCGGGGCCGGACTACAGCAAGCCGGCGCGCTCTCCGATCTTTTTGGGTGTGGTGCCCAATTCCGGGGCCAGCACGTTGGTGCGCCTGAACTTGGGAAATCTGATCGACATGAGTAATCCGATGTATCCTAATGAGACGATTACAAACGAAGATAAGTTCTTAAGGGATATACCGCCAATGGGAGGAGCTGCTCCTCTTGTCCGCTTGAAAGTTGTCAACATAATCAAGTATTATTTAGCCAAGGATCAAAGCGGGAAGCAAATCAACTTGTGGCGCTCGGTTTATGGGCTGCAAGGATTTAACCAAGGTCAGCTGTTTGCATATGACGTGCAAAAAGTTGAGTTCTCTCGCAAGGACGCAAAGGATGCCTTGATTTACTTCAAGATCGTGCGTCCTGAGAAGAAGTAGCTTTGAGTCTTGATGGGGAATAAAAGGGGGCTTGTATGTTTATGCGTAAAGGGCTTTGCGCCGCCGCTGTGCTAGTGGCATCGGGTGCGGCATATGCTCAGACCGAACAGCAACCGGCAGCAGTGAACTCCGGTGCAGGCGGTTCGGCAGGGTTTCAAGGGGTCGTTTTATCCGGCCAGGCGACACGGGCCTCTTCCGACGGTGTGACCATCAACGTGGCCAACACGTGCTTCGGGACAAATCTTCGTCACGTTTCAAATCCGATTTCACCTGCGTCTCAGGTTAAAATCAAAATTACTATGAATGTCAAAGGTGCGATGAAGACCTACGAGGTGCTTTATCCGGCCAATATCGTAATGAAGGCTGGTGAAACCAACGTGGCCGTCATCAAGCACGACACCGTCAAGGCCAGTTATGCCGGGAACAACGTGCGGATTGTGTTGCCGATCAACTTTAACACGATGGTTGACGAGCAAGGGAATATCTCTGATGACTTTGAAGCCAAGCTGGAAGCCATCACCTTCGAACAGGTTTTCGATGCGCGCCAGAAGCAGGAATACATGGGTTACAACGGCCCGCTTTCTGCCACAGTCTATACCAGTGGTTCAAAAGATGGCCGACAGTACAGTGTCTCAGCCTTCTTCCCGGGTGAAAACGGCTATTGCGGCGGGTATTTCTCGCCACTGATGGTCTTCTTTGATGACAGACTTCCTCAGTTCTCTGCGGCTGTGGACTTCCCGCTGAATCCAACGGGCAAAACAATGTGGCCTGAAGCTGGTGCGCCAGGGGCATTCATTGCAGTGGATCGCAATGGCGATGGTCTGATCACCACCGAAGATGAGTTGTTCGGTAATCAGGGGGACAAATATAAAAACGGTTTTGAGGCTTTGCGCGAATTTGATTCGAACAAAGATGACGTGATTGATAAAAAGGACAAAGACTTTGCAAAACTGCTGTTGTGGTTTGATAAAAACGGTGACGGCAAAGTGCAAAAAGGCGAACTGGTTCCTTTGAAGTCACGTATTGAGTCAGTGTCTTTGAAATACGATGCTTCTGCGGTAAGCTCCGTGGCAGACCGCGCGGAAATCCGCGAGAAGAGCACCTTCGTCTTCAAAGAAAAAGGCAAAAAGAAGGAAGGCCGCGTGATCGACTTGTGGTTCTCTCCAAAAATGAAGTAGTCCAGTTTTAATTAGCAAAAAAATCCGAAGCCGGAGTGTGTGAAGACACTCCGGCTTTTTAATTTTTGACAGGTTGAATTCGACAACATTGACCTGCGTGCAAAGCGCGCCATACTTCGGGCAAGTGATTACAAGGAGGATGTTATGCCTATGCGTTCTTTGGCGCCCTGGAGCAGTCAGCGCCGGTTGGGGTCCACTTCAGACCTAATTAGTCAGTTCGAGGATTTTATTAACGACTTTGACCGGGGTTTTGGTTCAAGTCTGGCGCGTTCAGGGATGGACTTCTCGCCTGCCGTGGATGTTGAGGAAAAGGACAATGCTTATCTTGTGACGGCTGATTTGCCGGGCATGAAGAAGAATGAAATCAAGTTGGATCTGTCAGATAATGTACTGACGATTTCTGGAGAGCGCACCCGCCAGAGCCAAGGGGAAGGGCGCTATACTGAAAGATCCTATGGCAAGTTCCTAAGATCCTTCACGTTGCCCACCCAGGTGAACTCCGAAAAGATCGAAGCTCACTTCGAGGACGGTGTACTGCATATTACGCTGCCTAAAACAGAGGGCGCGCGCAGTCATAGTATCAAGATTATGTAGGGCCAAGATTTTAGCTTGATCCTCGGGACCCATGTGCTTGAATAGGTGCATGGGTATTCTGCTTAAAAATATTTCGACATTACTGACCTTGCAGGGCGCTTCAGCCAAAAATGGCCGTCACATCAAAGAAGAAGATCTGGGTATTATGAACCAGGCTTCGGTTGTCATGGATAAAGACAAAATCCTGTGGGTGGGCCCCCATAAAAAACTTTCCAAGGAATGGGCCAAGAAAAAAGGAATGCGCGAACTGGACATGAAGGGCAAAACGGTTTTGCCTGGGTTCGTGGAGTGTCACACACATCTGGTTTTTGCCGGAGATCGCGCCGCAGAGTTTGAAATGCGCAATCAAGGTGTCAGCTACCAGGAGATTGCCGCCAAAGGAGGCGGCATTTTGTCGACGATGCGAAAAACGCGGTCTTCGACTTTAAAGGATCTGGTGGCGACCGGGCAGAAGCGGGTGAATCACTTTCTGGCTCAGGGGGTGACCACGCTGGAAGTGAAATCCGGTTATGCTTTGAATCTGAAAGATGAAATCAAGGTTCTTCAGGCGATCCAAGAGCTCAAAGGCCCACGCACTGTCAGTACATTCCTGGGGGCGCATGCTTTGCCGCCGGAATACAAGTCTTACGAAGAATATCTGACCTTCCTGGCGGAAAAGGTTCTTCCTGTTGTCGCCAAAAAGAAATTGGCTCGTCGGGTGGATGTCTTTATTGAAAAGGGCTTTTTTCCGGCGGAGGCCTCTGAAAGATATCTGCGTCTTGCGCAGGAACTGGGCTTTGATGTCCTGATCCACGCCGACCAAATGTCTTTAAGTGGCGGCAGTGAGGTGGCGGTACGTCTGGGGGCACTTTCTGGCGATCATCTGCTGCAAATCGAGGAAAAAGAAATCCGCAATCTGGCAAAATCGGAAGTGACCGGAGTTTTGTTGCCTACGGCCGATCTTTACACAAAGACAAAATATCCTCCGGCCCGAGCGATGATCGATGCGGGGGTGCGCGTGGCTCTGGCCACCGATTTTAATCCGGGTACATCGCCGACGCAGGATCTGAATCTTGTAGGCCTCTTGGCTCGCTTGGAAATGAAGATGAGTCTGCCGGAAGTCATTGCTGCCTACACCGTCGGTGCAGCTCATGCTTTAAACCTGCACAAAGAGGTGGGATCCATCGAAGTGGGTAAATCTGCTGACATTGTAGGCATTGATCAGGAGTGGTCGTGTCTGTTCTACAGTGTGGGAGAGCACGCGGAGAAGGTTGTTTTCTCGAGAGGAAAGAAGGTTTTTGAGTCTTAAAATTAATCTGACGCGTCAGAAAATTTAAGATTCTTAAAATTTCCTTTGAATTAGGAAGGGTTTTCTTCCTAGTCTTGGGTTGTGTCTGTGGAGGGGGGAGCTACAACATGAGGTCATCATACACCACGTTAATGCAGTCGAAGTATTTTAATCCTGCTTTTAATAGTGCCATCTTTGATGGTCCCGTTCGCATTTACTTCGCCCAGTTTCATGAAGCGCTGGCACTGAAGATTTATTTTTTGATTCAGCAGAAACTTACAGCCGAAATGGCAAAGGCCAAGGAAGTTTCCAAGGCTTCCGGAGCCAACATCCTGGTGATGGTCTATCCGACGGAAGACAGCTTCCTGCTGTCTTTTGAAGACGCCGCCAAACACATCGGTCCTTTGGAAGTTGAAAAATGGCACGATGATGTGGTAATCGGCCTGCGTGGTCCTATTGAAGATGAAAACCTCGACCTTTTGGTTGAGACTTTGCGTCTCACAATGGAAAACTGGCGTCCAGCCCCTGTGGTGCGCACTACCTCTCCTGCGGAAGTGTGATATAATTTAAAATATGAATAAACGAGGTCAAATCGTGGTGGAGTATGTGCTCCTCCTCGTCCTAGCCGTGAGTCTTGCCGCCATCCTGGTCAGTCGACTGGTGAGCCGCAATGCTGATGACCCCGGCATCCTGGTCGCGAAATGGCATAATATTTTAGAAGTCATCGCGGAAGATCTTCCTGATGGAAAATAGAAATTAAAGGAACGCGTGCCCGCGTTTTTGCAGTTCTTCTTCAATTGCCGTCTGCATTTTTTCCTGAATATCCTGAGCAATCTCGTTCATCAATTCCGAATCATTGATGGCTTCCGGTTTATAGGGCAGATGGATCGGCTCTAAAAAGCGAATGCGCCATTTGGCGGGCAGGGGAATCACATTCAAAGGCAGCGGAATGACGGTGCCCTTCAGGAATTTCGTGAACTTCAACTTCTTCAGATTGATGTGGGTTTCCTCGGCCCCCAAAACCACCACGGGAACGATGGGGCATTGGGCTTCCAGGGCCATACGCACAAAGCCGCGTTTGAATTCCTGCAGCTGATAGCGTTCAGAAGTGGGTTTGAAGTTTCCCTGTTCGCCTTCTGGGAACAGAACAATGGCGTTTCCCTTTTTCAGGGCATTGACGCCGTTTTCATAGGTCGCTTCGGTAAAACCCATTTTGTTGGCGGGAATGGCCGTGGTCTCAGTTAAAAACCAAAAGTGGTGAGTCAGAACCCGCGGCACACGCTTGGCTTCCTGTTGGACAATATGTCCCAGCAAGATGGCATCAAAGCCAGAATAGCCGGAATGATTTGGTGCTAGCACCACGGCGCCTCGGCGGGGAATGTTCTCAACGCCTTCCACTTCCAGACGGAAGTATTTGCGCATGATTTCCAGAAGAAAACGCGGCAGAACACGAAAAATCAAAGTATCGCGATCCAGAGAGCGCAAACCAAAAATTTTTTCGTTGGGTTTCTTCAGGAAATTCTTCATTATTATTACATCGATTGGAGAATGTTTATGTCTTCTTTTATCATGGCCATTGACCAAGGGACAACCAGCTCAAGAACCTGCATCATCAATCAAGCCGGAGGTCTTGTCGCCGAGGCGCGTGAGGCCTTTAAACAGATTTTCCCCAAGCCCGGCTGGGTGGAGCATGATCCCGAGGATATTTGGTATTCCACGCAACGATCCATGCGTTTGGCATTGGAAAAAGCAGGGATCAAAGGGTCACAGATCCGTGCCATTGGCATCACCAATCAGCGTGAAACAGTGATGCTTTGGGATTCGGAAACAGGCAAGGCCCTGCACAACGCCATTGTGTGGCAGTGTCGCCGGACGCAGCAGATTTGCGAAAAGCTGAAGAAAAACAAAAAAGAAAAAATGATCACTGCCAAAACCGGACTGGTTTTGGATCCGTATTTTTCGGCGACCAAAATTCAGTGGCTGCTAAAGAATGTCCCCAATGCGGCGAAGAAGGCCCGTGAAGGTCGTGCCTTGGTCGGCACCGTAGACACTTTCCTTCTGTGGAAGTTGACTGCAGGCCAGTCGCATAAGACGGATGTGAGCAATGCCTCACGCACGATGCTGATGAACATCCACACGGGGTGGTGGGATCAGGATCTATTAAAACTTTTCGGTGTGCCTGAGGCCATTTTGCCGGAAATCTGTCCGTCCAATGCGGAATTTGGTGTCACTCATGGTTTGGGTTTTATGCCCGATGGAATTACTGTGACGGGTATTGTTGGGGATCAGCAGGCGGCCTTGTTTGGGCAGACTTGTTTTGATGTTGGGGATTCCAAATGCACCTTCGGTACAGGCAGCTTTTTACTTTTGAACACCGGAAAAAAAGCGGTGAAGTCCAAGAACAAACTTCTGACGACAATCGCATGGAAACTGAAAAATCAGGAAATGACCTACGCCCTTGAAGGAGGCGCATTCGTCTGTGGGGCCGCAGTTCAGTGGTTGCGCGACGGACTGGGATTGATTCAGCAGTCATCTGAGGTGGAGACTTTGGCCAAGACCGTACAAACCACCGAAGGGGTGGAATTCATTCCGGCACTGACCGGTTTGGGAGCGCCTCACTGGAAGCCGGAGGCTCGTGGGGTGATCTGTGGATTGACTCGTGGAAGCACCAAAGCTCATATCGCGCGCGCGACTTTGGAAGCCATGGCTTTGCAGAATGTGGATATCCTAAATACCATGCAAAGGGATCTGGGTAAAAAACTGCGTGGGGTTCGGGTGGATGGCGGTGCTGCTGCCAATGATCTTTTGATGCAGCTGCAAGCGGACTATTGTGGGGCCAACGTTGTTCGTCCCAAAAACTTGGAAACCACGGCTTTGGGGGCGGCCTTTATGGCAGGATTGGGCGCTGGTGTTTGGAAGGACCTAAAAGAAATCAAACGGGTCTGGAAGGTGGAAAAGGAATTCAAAGTGCAGATGGCCACGAAGGCGCGCAAAGATCGTCTTAAAAAGTGGGCCGAAGCTTTGGAAAGAGTGTAGTGCATGAACGGCCCCGGAGCGCAGACAATCTTTAAGAAAGTGGCGGTGTCCGAAAAGAAGCTTCTGTTTCGCGAGATCGCCGATGACAAGCTTCAACTTTCGATGAAAGGCTCGGTGAACGAGGAGGTCTTTCATTTGATCGCTGTGCAGGTGGATAAGGATGAAACTTTGTTGTGTCATCACACGGCGGACTCCAAAGGGGTTACCACCCCTCAGAAAGTGGTGGTGAACTTTCCCTTCAAAAGCGAGCGCTACTTTTTCCAGACGGACTTGTCCTTCAGTGTTGGGTGGGCGGTGCTTAAGACCGATGTGGACCTGTTCCAGCTGCAACGCAGAGCCAATGCCCGTATTGATTTGCCGGCAAAGTACGAGGCCATTTTCAGCATTCTGAATCACGGCAATCGGGTTTACTTTGTTGAAACCAGGGTGAAAGATGTCAGCGCCGGAGGTCTGAAAATAGATTTCAAAGGGACCTCACCGGATCTGAAAGTGGGGGACCGCATCAAGGGCGCTCTGCGTCTTGGAAGTCGTCGGGCCATGGAGTTTGAGGTGGAGGTGCGTTTTGCCCAGAAGCGGGAGCAAGAGGGTGAGACCTTCCAAACTGCGGGTTTACAGTTTCTAAACGTCAATCAGATGCTGGAAACGCGTTTATTGAGTCTGATGATGGATCTGCAGCGGGAACTGTTCTTAAAATATCCCAAAAAAGACGGGCGATAGAAGTTGTCAGTTTCATTTGGTGTCATTTTGTCCGGCACGAATCTTGGAAAGATTGTTGTGTTTGATTAAAAAGGAGCCTTTATGAAACTACCATTGATGTCTACTCTTTTGGCCGCAGCTTTCATGCTGCAAAGTCCATTGGTTTCTGCGCAAATTCGCCCGGATCGTGGCAACGACGATCGACGCGAAGATCGCCGTGATGATCACCGTGGGCCGGATCGTTACCATGATGACGATCGTTATGATCATGGCCGTCGCGATGATCGCCATGGCGGCATTCGCCCTCGTCCAGAACCACGTCCACCGGTCAGACCGAATCCGCGTCCTGATCCATATCCGCATCCAAACCCTCGTCCAGAGCCGTATCCAAATCCTTATCCTCCGCACAATCCCTATCCGCCTCCAGGCAATCACTATGGTGAATCCAGCGTGCAGTTCTATGGCGTGAGTCGTCGCGGCGGTGGCGAGTGGTTGCGTGTGCAGTTCAACTATGCAGCTTATGTGGATTATGTTCGCGTCAGCGTTTACCGTGCCGGAGTGCAATTGCATGAAACTTATGCGATCACTCAAAGCGGTCGCCGTGTGCAGTTGAACCGTTTGAGCTACACAGGCACGTTCTACTCTGGTTTGACGTCAGAATATCTGATGGCCGGAGAAAGAATTGTGGCGATTGATATTCGCGCTGAATCCATGGGTGGGTATGCGGACCTGGATGTGCGTGTATCATCCAGCTACGGTGCACCTTCCATTTATCCTGTTCGATACTAGTTCCAAAAAAACTGGAGGCCTTAGTGGCCTCCAGGATACCAAATCTTCGTATAGGATTCTTCAAAAGGGATCCTGCCTTCGAGCTCTTTCAAAGAGTGGGCTTTCAAAGAATCCGCTGTCACCTCAATTGGTTCACTGACATAACCGCTGGGAGCCAGGCCGGCAAAAGCTCGGTTGAATTCATCAGCCAACTGCCATCCCTGAGCACGTAAGGGTTCCGCAATGGTCGCCACCTGTTGGGACAGTTGGGACTTGATGCGAGTTAAGGCGGTGATGGAACCATCACCGGCCGAGATATTCACGATATCTTTTCTTCCGATTTTTTTCAGCGGAAAGTTCATGTGATCAAAGTAGACATCATTGATTGCCAGTGTATGAGTCCATTTTTTTCCGTATTGTCTGTGCAGGGTTTCAACGGTCTTGGGAACTTCACGGTCCGCTCGCGAAATTGGCATATCCAGAGTTGTTAAGACCTTGATGTCCTTTGAATCTTCCAGAATGTGTTTCATTCTTTCTGCTTTCGCCAGTGCAATGGTGAAGCGACTGTCGGTGATTATAACCACACCGGCTTTGCGCGGACCGAACTTCGTGGCCAAGCGGGCGGATCTTTCAGCTACGATCAAAGGATCTGTCGTAATGTTGGTGAAAAGAAGCTTGGATGGGCCGGGTTTGGCAGAGGCATGCCACCCCAGAATACGAATTCCTGCGGCCTGGGCTTGTTTGACCTGTTCGGGGTGATCCTCGGCATCGAAGCCCCCAAGAACAATACCGTCCACTTTCTGCGAGATCGAGTGGCGCAGCTGCTGGCGCAGAAGTTCCGAGCTGCCTTTGCCGTCAAAAATCTGCGCTTGCCATCTCAGGACACGAACGGCGGAAAGAAAACTTTCGCTGACGGCACTCACGCCGCCATTTTTTAAGTCCGAGGCAATAAAATGAACAGTGTGTGATTCCTGGGCTTGAGGCCCTGTGGTGGGGCCGGTCCATTTTGTTGTGTTCTGGTGTTGGGCCTCAGTGGTCATGGGGGAAAGCAGTAAAACCACAGGCAGTGAGCAAAGGAAAATATAAAATCTAAATTTGGCGATCATTTGTTCTCAGCATACATGGTCATTTCGCAAATAACTATGTGATTGAGGATTACAATGCGCTCAGGAAAGTGAGGAGGACACAAAAAAACACCCCGAATAAGGGAGTGGTTTTAAGGACTGCGACGTTTGAACTGCTCCATTTCTCGTATTTTTTCCGTCATATTTTGCAGGCGGTCGGTAAAGGACTTCAGCATGCACTCAGCCCAGGTGGGAAGTTCGGCCAGAAGTTGCTTGTAGCCTTCTTCCGAGACTTTCACCAGTACAACGTCGGTGGTGGCTTGTGCTGAAGCTGAACGGGGCATTTTTGAAATCAAAGCAAATTCACCAAAGGATTCTCCATCGGTGATGTCACAGATGTGAATGCGTTTTCCCATCTGGTCTTTGGTGAAGATGTTCACCACACCGGATTCGACGATATAGAAGTGATTTTCGATATCGCCCTCAAAGAAGATGTAGTCGCCAGGTTGATAGCTCTCTTTTACAATAGCGCTCTGATCGTCCATGTCAGAATCCTCTCGATGTGTGAATGTTCTATTTAATTATTCTACTCAGATCATGCACATTTTTGACAAATGAAATTTTCTTCTCTTTCGAAAGCTTCACTTCCTCCAAATGGCGTTTGTTGGAAAACGGAATCACAAAGTGCATAAAGCCCAGCTTGTCAGCTTCGCGGATTCTTTGTTCCACAAAAGAAACCCCACGGACTTCGCCAGTTAAACCGATTTCACCAAAGAAGCAGGTTTTTGCATCCAGATCTCTGCGGCCTTCTGTGGAAAGTACCGCAGCAGCCACCGCCAGATCTGAAGCAGGCTCCACCAGCTTCAAGCCACCTACCACGTTGATAAAGATATCACTGTGGGCCAGGCGAATATCCAAGTGGCGATCCAAAACGGCCGTCAGCAAATGCAGACGATTGATATCAATTCCCAGCGCCGTTCGGCGAGGCATGGCCATGGGACTGGAAAGGGTCAGCGCCTGCACTTCACAGAGCAGTGGTCTTGTTCCTTCCATCGACGCGAACACGGCCGATCCTATCAGTTGATCGCCACGTTCTTCCAAAAACAGTTCTGATGGGTTTGAGACTTCTTCCAGACCGCGCGAGTTCATCTGGAACACACCCAGTTCATGAGCCGCACCAAAACGGTTTTTCAAAGCCCGCAAAAGACGGAAGTTGTAAGAGACATCACCGTCGAAGGACAGCACGCAGTCGACCATGTGCTCAAGCACCTTCGGGCCGGCAATGCTGCCGTCTTTGGTGACGTGACCAATCAGGATGACTGTGATGCCTTCTTGCTTGGCTAGTCCCATCAAATGACCGGCACACTCGCGCACCTGGGAAACTGAGCCGGGGGCTGCCTGCAAATCAGGCAGGAACATGGTTTGGATCGAGTCCACCACTAGAACATCGGGTTTTTTAAAGCGCGCCATTTCCATGACGGCCTGAAGGTTGCTTTCACAACCGATTTCAATCAGCGGAGAACGAATGTCCAAACGATGCGCCCGAGATCCGGTCTGCGAAACGCTTTCCTCTCCAGAGATGTAGAGAACCTTGTGTTTGTTTTTGGCTAAACCACCAGCCATTTGCAGCAAAAGGGTGGACTTACCAATACCAGGCGAGCCCCCCAGAAGAACGAAGCTGCCTTTGGCAAGACCGCCCCCCAAGACACGATTGAGTTCTTCAAAACCCGTGTCGAAACGATCCAGCTTCACCTCTTCAAGTCTTTGGTCCAGGGTGACTGGTTTGGAAGCCGCGGCATCCCTCTCCGGAGAGCCAGTGGACCATCCTCGAGTTTTGACCTCGGGCATCTGCAGTTCTTCGACGTAGGAATTCCACGCGCCGCAGTCAGAGCATTTTCCTTCCCACCTAGGTCTTTGGGCCCCACAATTTTGACAGGTATAGATCGTTTTAGTTTTCGATTTTGCCATAGATATTCGGTATCATTATTAAATGACGGAAGCACCTGAAAAACGATTTGGGAAGGGGCTTCTTTTTATTGGAACTGTACAACTTTTTGTATCGGAGTGGTGGACATGAAGGTCTTCCTGAAATGCATTGTTTTTTCTCTTTTGATGGGTCCTTTGGCGGGAGCTCAAACAACCAAGAACGATCTGGAGCCCTTTAAAAAGGCGCTGGAACAATTTCGTGCCGCCAAATATGAAGAAGCCATTCCTGCATTTCAAGCTCTTCTGAAAGACAAGACCTCTTTGGAAGAATACGTGCGCTTCTATCTGGGTCAGTCCTACATGAAAACATCCAAGTGGGACGAAGCAGAAGGGGAGCTGAAGAAAGTTCTGGAGCTTTCCCCAAATGTGAAGATGTCCATTGAAACATCCAATCTGATGGGTCAGATTGCCTTGGAAAAAAAGAACTTCAAACAAGCCAGCGTGCAGTTCATGAAGCTGGAAAAACGCACACGTAACACCGAGGACTACCCGGATGTCATTTACAACCTTGCCATTGCGGAAAAAGGTTTGAACCGTCATGGCAATATGTGCAAATGGCTGGTGAAGCTTTACGAGCGTCATCCGGCCTATCCGAAAGTCGCTGACTGGAGTGTGGACCTTGCCAGCAATGAATTCCAAGGTAAACCCACAGATTGCAAAGCTACACCTGAAGATTTCCGCACCCGCGTTCGTTATTTGCTGTGGGCCGGACAGGATCAAAAAGCTCAGGCTGAAATCAATATCATGAAAAGCAAACTTCCCAAGTCGGACAAATATCTTTCCGACAAACTGCAGGCCCAGTTCTATCTGCAGGAAGGGGAAGTGGTTAAAGCTGTTGAATTGTTAAAGCCCTACTATGAAGCCAATAAAAGAAACTTTGATTTCCTGATTCTGTTTGCCTCTGCAGCCGCGCGAGCAGGGGAAGTGCAACTGGCAGTGGGATCTTACTATTCTGCCTACAAGATGAGCCCGAAGTCCAAGACCGGCCGTCAGGCGCTTTATCAGTCCGCTTTCCTCAGTTATCAGTTCCAGGACTATGACGGAGCTGCTCGTCGCTTCCAGGAGTTCATGAAGGCGTATCCAAAATCCGGCTTGAACCGCGATGCTCAATGGCATTTGGCGTGGCTGAAGTATCTCAAAGGTGATTACCAGGGGGCGTATAAAGCTCTGGGTGAATTGAATGCGGCGAAAAAAAGAAACAAAAAAGCCTGGAAGTCCTTCCCAGAAGATCGTGTGACTTACTGGATGGCGATGAGCTTGTATCGCCAGGGGAAAGTGGAACAGGCCCGCGCCATGATGTCTTCTTTGGCGAAGGATTCTTTGCTGGGGTACTATGCGATCGCGGCCCAGGCCCGTCTGAAGAAGATGGAGGAGATCAAAGTTCCTCGGTTGGCAGAATCCAGCCTGCCGACCCAACCGCGTGTGATTTCCCGTTTCTCGGCCGGCGAATTCCTGATGCCATTTTCGCAAGAAAGCTATCGTGGGGATGAAAGTGAATCAGAAGAAAATCTGATCCTGACCCAGTATTCTGCGGACGATGAAAAAGGGGAAGAGGAAGAAGCCGAAGCGGTGGACAACCCGGATTTGAAGTCCGTGGAAGTGGCTGATTCGGTGGAATCTGCGGATGAAGTTCCGGATGCCAGTGGTGAAAAAGTGGCGACGTTCTCGAACCCGGCGCTGATGAAGCGCTTTGAACGGGCTCGCGATATGATGATTCTGGGTGAAAACGAATGGGCGCGTTGGGATCTTTATGACATTGAACGCAAGACATCCAACCGCGAGTACCTGCGCACGTTGATGAGCGAATACAATACGGCCGGTCACTACAACCGATCTTCGTATATCGCACAGATCAACTTTGGCGGTCAGCGCGCCGCTCATGGCGTGGAAGGAATCCGTTATCTTTGGGAGTTTGCTTATCCTCGCGCCTATTCCGAGCATGTGGAAAAATACACCAAGAAATTCTCTGTGCCGGAAGAGCTGGTATGGGGGATCATGCGCGCGGAAACTCATTATCGCCGCGACGCGATTTCTCCGGTGGGGGCTTTGGGCTTGATGCAGGTGATGCCGTTCACGGGGCACAAAGTGGCGATGCTTTTGAACGAAAAAGAATTCAAAGCCCCGATGCTGTTGCAGCCGGAAACATCCGTGAAAATCGGCTCGCGTTATTTGAAACGCCTGATGGATCGCTTTGAAAATACGATCCCACTGGTGGCGGCGGGTTACAATGCCGGTCCTCACCGTGTGAAAAACTGGCTTTCCAGCTTCGGTAATCTGGAAACCGATGAGTTCATTGAGCACATTCCGTTCCTGGAAACTCGCAACTATGTGAAACGTGTGGTTTCCAATGCGCACATTTATTCACAACTGTACGGCAACAAAAAAGATCTTTTCCCTTATCTGGCGGGTGCGGTGCCGGTGAAGTTCACCGCCGAGCTGGCAGGAAAAGAAAACTGGGATGACATTTGAGCGATACGGGATTTCGTTTTGTCTTAAAAAAGTTATTTGAAATGTTAGCGTCGCTGGTGGTCCTGGCGACGCTAACATTTTTTTTGCTTAAAGCCCTTCCAGGTGGTCCCTTTGACGGAGACACCGCGCTGAACCCTGTGGTCAAGGAAAAGCTGTCCGAGCACTGGGGAGTTCAGCAGTCCGCGCTGGGGCAAGTGGGTTCTTATCTGTTGGCGGTGGGGCAGGGCGATCTGGGAATTTCCATGGCAAAGCCCGATCGCACAGTGGCAGAGATCATCGCGCAAGGGGTGCGCAACACGCTGGCCTTAAACGGCATTGCTTTATTGTGCATCTTGTCCGGAGCCTTCATGGTGGCGGTGGCGGCCGTGCGTTTCCGTGAAACCTGGATTGAAACCATGGTGGATCAGATGGTGATTGCGTTTTTGTCACTGCCCAGCCTGTTCTGGGGTCCATTGTTAATATATCTTTTCGGTTTTTACTGGAACCTTTTGCCAGTGGCCTTTTTGGCTTCTCCGATTCACTATGTGCTGCCGGTTCTGACGTTGAGTTTGCGTCCACTGGCCTCTTTGATTCGTCTTTTGAAAAACTCGCTGAATGAAAATTTCCAGATGGATTACGTGCGCACAGCCAAAGCCAAAGGCATTGGGGTGTGGGCGATTTTGATTCGGCACGTTTTAAAGAACTCGCTGGTTCCGTTTCTGAGTTACGTGGGGCCTTTGATTGTTTCATTGCTGTCGGGTTCGTTCCTGGTTGAAGTTCTTTTTGCCGTGCCGGGATTGGGAACCGAGTTCATCAGTGCCTTGAACGACCGCGATTACACCTTGATCGTGGGGCTGACGCTTTTCTATGGCAGTCTGTTGATCGTGGTGAATTCGTTGATTGATGTGCTTTTGCGTCTGGCAGATCCACGCTTAAAGGAGCAGGCATGAGAAAAATCTTGTTCGCTTTGGCCGTGGTGTTTTTGGGAATTCTTCTGTTTGCCACAATCTTTGGGCCCTGGTTGCTGGCGACCTCCGGACTGGAGCAAAATGTCGAAACCATTTTACTGCCGGCGGGGAAAGAGCATCTGTTCGGGACGGACAGTCTGGGGCGTGATCTTTTTGCACGCGTGCTTTTGGGGGGACGAATTTCACTGGTGGTGGGACTTTTGGGGTCGCTCATGGCCTTTGTTGTGGGGCTTTGTTATGGCGGTGTGGCCGGTTGGTCGGAAGGTCTTGTGGACCGCACGCTTATGCGCTTTTGTGACATCCTGATGGCCATTCCCAGCTTTATTCTGGTGTCGGTATTGTGTTTAAGTCTGCAGTTGCTTCTGCCCTTTGAAGATCCTTTGTACCGTTCCTTGATCAGTCTGTGTGTCAGTATTGCGGCGACTCACTGGATGAGTCTTGCCCGGGTCACCCGCGGGATGGTTCTGGAAATCAAGCGCAAGCCTTTTGTGGAAGCCGCCATTGCGTTGGGTGGCAGTCGCAGTCATATTTTTTTCAAGCACATACTGCCGAATATGCTGGGCACATTGTTGATTCTGGTGGCGATGCAGATTCCGACCAACATCTTGTATGAAAGTTTTATGAGTTTTATCGGGTTGGGGATTCATCCGCCGTACACAAGCTGGGGTATCTTGGTGCGAGAAGGGTGGAAGACTCTTTCCAGCTTCCCGCATCTGATTTTGTTCCCCAGCCTGGTGTTGTTCCTGACGGTGTGGAGCTTCCACATCATCCTGGATTATCTGCGTCGGCCTAAATTCTAAAGACCTTTGGGAGGCTGCCAGCCGCCGAAGGTTGTTTCCAGGAATTCCGCACAAGACAAAGCCAGATGGTCCTTCATGTAAGGGGCCACCACCTGCACACCCAGTGGCAGGCCGTCTTCATTCAATCCCATCGGCACTGACGTTGCGGGATGTCCCAAAGTCACAAAGATCGCTGTGTAGATAAAATCAAACGGTGACCACAAAGGCGCACGATGTTTCGGAGCCACGCGCGGATGTGGGGGAAGGATCAAAAGACCTTCGTCGCCCAGTTTGGCATCCAGTTCAGCGCGCATCTTTGCCAGAGCTTGCATTTCTTCGGCAAAGTCTTTTTTGCTGGTGTCAAAAATTTCTGCCAGCGACACCAAAAGATTTGGCAGGGTGTAGTCGCCTTTACCAAATGTCAGCTTCAGAATTTCTTTTCCGATGGACAGATGTTGGGTGGGTCCCATCAAAGTCTCATACAGATTGCGAGTCTTGGAGTTTTTCAGGGCTGCAAACCACAGCTCCACCGCGCGAACAAAGAAGCGTGGATCCAGTTCTTCCACCTCAGCACCCAGCTCTTTAAACAACTTTCCACAATTACGCACGGCTTGTGCCATATCGTCATCCGTCCCGCGCGCACGGTGGAAATTGGGTGTTGGACAGATCAGGATTTTTCGTCCGGCCCATTCCTCTGTCAATCCACCCAGTGACGGGGTTTTGACGGTCTGTTGATCGATATTATCCGAACCCATTAAGACTTTTAGCATCGGATAAAGATCCACTGCTTTACGAGTCATCGGTCCCATGGATGTGAACGGATACTTTTCCCCCAACAAAGTGGTGCGGAAGTCATCTTCCACAAAAGGGAAATGTCCAGTCAGAGGCAATAGATAGCGAGAAGGCTTGTGGCCGAAGACACCACAGAAAGAGGCTGGCATACGAATGCTGCCGCCAATATCACTTCCCAGACCCAAGGGGGTGGCACCTGCGCCCAGCAAGGCTCCTTCACCACCACTGCTGCCACCGCAAGTGCGGCCCAGGTCGTAAGGGTTGTTGGTGCGGCCATAGACCGGATTGTAACATTCAAACCAGAAGCCCAGTTCCGGGACATTGGTGGTTCCCATGGGAATGGCGCCCGCTTTTTTCATACGCGCCACCACGGTCGCATCCCAGTCCATCACTTCATTTTTGCGATGAATGCTGCCGCCCGTGCGTTTCATGCCGGCATAGGCGAACATTTCTTTGACGGTGAAGGGCACACCAAAGAACACCGGCAGGTTGGTGTTGTCTTTGGCCAATTGCTCTGTTTGTTCATGCGCCAATTTTCTGGCGCGAACAAAGTCGTCTTCCACCATGGCATTCAAAGCAGGATTGACCTGTTCAATGCGGGCGATGTGCGCTTCAAGCACTTCGGTGGGGGAGAACTGTTTGGAAACAATTTTTTTATTCAGTTCAACAGCAGAAAGCTTCAGAAGTTCATTCATAAAAAAACAAAAGGGAGCTGCGAGCTCCCTTTCCTTTCGGAACTAAACGTTAAATTTGAAGAACAAGACGTCGCCGTCTTTTACCACGTACTCTTTACCTTCGATGCGGTATTTGCCGGCATCCTTGATGGCTTGTTCGGACTTATAGTTGAACAAGTCTTCACAGTGGTAAGTTTCAGCTTTAATGAAACCGCGTTCGAAGTCCGAGTGAATCACACCCGCAGCCTGAGGAGCTTTCGTGTTGGCACGAATAGTCCAAGCGCGAACTTCAGTCACACCTGCAGTGAAGTAAGTCTGCAGACCCAAAAGTTTATAAGCTTCACGGATCAGGCGGTTCAGGCCTGGCTCTTCCGCGCCCAAAGCGTCCAGGAAGTCCTTACGTTCTTCTGGTGGTAACAAAGCAATCTCTGCTTCCATCGCAGAACAGATCAGAATGGTTTTGTTGTTTTCCTCAGCGGCGCGAGCCTCAACAGCTTTTGTCCAGTCGTTGCCACCGGCGGCGAAGTCCGTGTCGTTCACGTTCATCGCATAAAGAACTGGTTTTGCCGTCAGCAGGTGCATTTCGCGCAAAGCACCCATTTCCATATCGTCCAAGGCAACGGAACGAGCCGGAAGGCCTTTACCCAAAGCCTCTTTGATTTTTTTGGCAACTTCCACTTCCAGCTTCAATTTCTTGTCGGTGGAATTCTTGGCTTGTTTTTCCGTGCGCTGCAAACGCTTTTCCACGGAATCCAAGTCAGCCAAAAGAAGTTCCGTGTTGATGATTTCGATGTCACGGATCGGATCTACGGAACCTGCCACGTGAATGATATTTGGATCATCAAAGCAACGAACCACGTGAACGATGGCATCAGTTTGACGGATGTGGGACAGGAACTGATTTCCCAAACCTTCGCCCTGGGAAGCTCCTTTAACGATACCCGCGATGTCCACGAATTCCATTGTTGTCGGAACAACCTTTTGAGGTTTGATGAATTCGGTGATTTTATCCATGCGTGGATCGGGAACTGTCACAACGCCCACGTTTGGATCAATTGTACAGAACGGATAGTTAGCGGCCTCAGCCTTTGCGGAAGTAAGAGCGTTGAACAAAGTACTTTTGCCAACATTCGGTAATCCTACGATACCAACCTGAAGTGCCATTAAAAACCCCTTGGAAAACAGTATTAAACAAACGCAGTCAATCTAGCTTAAGTGTTGAATTTTGTCGAAGCTTTTTGAATTCCGTCCAGAATGATACTTTCAATCGCATCACCGGCTTTATTCAGGAAATCCGGCATTTGCGCGAACTCTTCTTTGGTAAATTTGCCCAGCACATAGTCGGCCACGGGAATATGAGGATTCTCGGGACGACCGACGCCCAACTTCAGGCGGGTATAGTCCATGGACCCCAACAGACCCGAGATGCTCTTAATGCCGTTGTGGCCGCCATGACCACGGTTCTTGTGAATCTTCATCTGATTGAAGGGCTGGTCAATGTCGTCATGAATAACAATGAGGCGTTCCTGAGGGATTTTATAGAAGCCCATCAAAGGCTGCACGGATTCGCCGGAAAGATTCATGTAGGTTTGCGGTTTGCAAAGGATGACCGGGTGATCTTTGATTTTGGTCTGCGCAATTTCGGCCTTGAATTGATTTTTAATGGCGGGGTTGCCCAGGCCTTCCATCAAATAGTCGATGGCCATAAAGCCGATATTGTGTCGAGTCAGTTTATATTCTCCGCCGGGATTTCCAAGTCCAACAATCAACCACATTGTTCAAGCCTTTCAAAAACAAAAGGCAGCTCGGGTGAGCTGCCTTTTTGAACTATCAATTCGTGCGTGCGAATTATTTTTTCGCAGCAGGTGCTTTTGCAGCAGCAGCTGGAGCAGCAGCAGCAGGAGCCGCAGCGGCAGCAGGAGCAGCAGCTTCTTCTTCTTGAGCGTTAACAACTGCAACAGTTTGCTCAGCGCCAGTGATCATTTTCACGGAGCCAGAAACTTTGATGTCGGAAACGTGAAGAGCATCACCAACTGCCAAGTTAGAAACGTCAGCAGTGAAGAATTCAGGGATTTCAGTTGGCAAGCACTCAACCTCAACGGAACGAAGAACAACGTTCAACAAACCGCCTTCAGAAAGACCGATTGGTTTACCTTCAAGACGAACTTCAACGTTAACGCGAACAGCTTTCTTAAGATCCAAAGCAAAGAAGTCTACGTGTTGTGGACGACGAGTCAGTGGGTGTACGTCTACGGATTTGATCAAAACAACGATACCGTCTGCTGTTTTGTCAGTGGATTTCAAGTTGAAAAGAGCATTCTCGTAAGCACGAGTGTTGTACTTAACGATTTCTTTTTCACCAACGGAAACGTTAGTTGGAGTTACAGCTCCGTAGATAACAGCAGGAACGTTGCGGCTCACGCGCAGGCCACGGCTTGTGTGTTTACCAGTTTGACGAGGTTCAACTGTAAGGTCGATTCTTGTTTTCATTTTTTATCCTTCTAGTCCAATAGAGGAAGTTAATAATATCCACCAGATGGTGGTTTAAGTTTTTACTTCAGCTTTCGCACCTTTCGGCGCTTCAGCTCTGTCGGCTGAGGCCGCTTAGTCAAAAAGCGAACTGACAGAGTCGTTGCCGTGGATACGCTTGATCGCTTCAGCCAGAACCGGAGCTACAGAAACCACTTCAATTTTTCCGCAGTTTTTCGCCGCTTCAGTCAGCGGAACCGTGTCAGTCACCCAGACTTTTTCGATCTGGCTTTCTTTTAAACGATTGATCGCGGGACCCGATAAAACGGGGTGCGTTGCAACGGCGAACACACGTTTTGCCCCATTCTTGTAGAGGCTGTCAACTGCTTGTGTAAGAGTTCCCGCCGTATCGATCATATCGTCCACGATCACGGCCGTTTTACCAGCCACATCCCCGATTAAATGCAACGCTTTGGCCTCATTAGGTCCGGATCGGCGTTTATCGATAATCGCCATCGAGGACTCAATTCTTTTGGCAAAGGCCCGGGTTCTTTCGACCCCTCCGGCGTCTGGACTCACCGCAACAAAGTCGGAGCCCTGGCCATAGGCCTCACGCCAAGCGCGAGCCAAAGTCGGAATTGCAAACAAGTGATCCACCGGAACATTGAAGAATCCTTGGATTTGGGCGGCGTGCAGGTCCACGGACACCACACGGTCGGCTCCGGCGGTCGTCAGCAAGTCGGCCATCAATTTGGCAGAAATGGGCGCACGGGGAGCCACTTTACGGTCCTGGCGGGCATACCCGTAATACGGGATCACGGCCGTAATGGAGGCGGCAGACGCCCGGCGAAGGGCATCGAGCATCACAAAAAGCTCCATGTAGTTCTGGTTCACCGGAGGGCAGGTGCTTTGGACGACAAAGACATGCTGTCCGCGAACGCTTTCATGGATTTCGACCTGAATTTCGCCATCAGCAAAACTGCTGACTTCACAGTATCCGAGCTCAACTCCAGCGGCTTCGGCTACTTTTTTGGCTAATATGGGATTGGCATTGGCAGTAAAGATTTTTAGGCCCTTCATCACTCGTAGTCTCCTGAGTTGACGTTGTGCACTCTGACGCTGTCAGAGTAGGGATGCGTTTAAAGGAAGCTAGCAAGGGGTCCTGATTTTGTCTACCCAAAAGGGGCCTTTTTAGGGCCCCTTTCTCTATATTTCTCCTCTGGATTTATGCTTCAAGCGCACGCGCAGATCCTGGGAAATTTTTTTCCACTTTTGACGCTCTTCCCGGGCGATTTCCGGATCGGATTTGCGCTGAAAATAACGCAGTTCTCGATCCAAATTTTGAAAACTTTCCCATCTTTCTGTGGAAAGTTCCCCATTTTGCAAAGCCCGCAGGATGGCGCAGCCCGGTTCAGTTCTATGTTGGCAGTCAGAAAACCGACACTGGGTGGCCAGATCGACAATATCCTCGAACTGACTATCAAAGCCCTCGCGGTGGTCCAAAAGCCCCAACTCGCGCATACCCGGGGTGTCCATCAGTAAGGCTCCCGAGGGAAGCTGGTACAAGGATCTTGATGTCGTGGTGTGCTTTCCCTTGTCGTCGCTTTCCCGGATGCCCTGAGTTTTGAGCTGCTCTTTTTCCAGCAGCACATTTCCCAAGGTGGACTTGCCAACACCAGAAGAGCCCAAGAGCACCAAACTTTTCCCGGGCACCAAATAAGGATTCAGCCCGAGCACTGTTTCCGGTTGCAGGGCGCTGACGGCGTGAACGGGGACGCCCATATGCTGGGACTCGACCGCCCGAAGCAGGCTGGCGATGTCTTCACAAAGATCCGCCTTCGTCAGAACAATGACAGGGGAGGCATTGCTTTCCCATGCAAGGCTCATGTAGCGATCCAGGCGCTTTAAGTTAAAATCCTGATTCGCCGACATGGTCACAAAGATCGTGTCCACGTTGGCGGCCACCACCTGGGCTCGTGCGCCGCTGCCGGGTTCTTTGCGATAAAAGCAGGATTTTCGTTCTAGCACCTCATGAATCAAGGCTTGCGTTCCGTCTGAATGCAGTTTGCAAATCACCCAGTCGCCCACGCCGGGGTATTCCAGGTTGATATCTGCGTGTTCATAGCGAAACTTGCCGGTCAGTTGGGCTTGGGCTTTTTCAGTGCCATCAGCGGTAAAATAAACCACCCGGTACATTTCGCGTTCTTGATTGATAATTCGAGCGACCACCTCGTCGCTGGCAAGTGGGCGCATTTCCAGTTGTGTCTGGAAAAATACATTCCATCCCCATTCGAGGATGATGGATTGATTAAAATTCACGGATAACTCCATTTAGTTAAAAATAAATAGGAGCTCTCGTGGGGCGGATTTTAAATTAAAATTGAATTAAAGTGCCGCAGGAGAGCCAGCAAATTTGATAGAAGATAGAACAATCATCAGCCCTCCTTTGTTTGGGTGTTTCTAAAGTATTCTCTATATCTGGAAATTATGCAAGTCCCTGGTGCAAAAGAGATCAGTCTGGCAGGAAGTATTCTGCCACACCATAGAATCCTGAAGAATACACCGCGAATATGACCGAGTTGCGCTCGGGATGATAGAGCAGTCGACGAGTTGAGCCTACGCAAGACAGGCCCGGCTGGGACCAGCTTAACTGTGATTCTGAGTCAGTTTTCATATCGTATTGGTAAAGCTTGTTGTTGTTGCAATAGAAGAATCGTTCACGAGTGGCATCGTGGACCTTATTGTCCCAAGCAAAGCCAGTCATGCTTCTAGGGAAGTTCTTATAGGGAGAAATGTCTCCGCCTCGGGTGACCGAATAGATGGTGGAGCTAAACGGAGTCAGCAGCCAACTGTTTGCGGTGGAAGGGTAGGCGCCAGAGAGTCCCCCATAGGAGGGAAGGTAGGCCGTAGCGGCAGGGGTTGTCGTTGTTGGGAAAGGCCCATTGGTTCCGGTCACGCCGGCAACATGATACTGTTTGTAAGAGCTGCTGCTGTCATAGATTTTCAACATGGCATCAACGGTCCCCGAGTTCCAACGGGATTTATGCTGTAACACATCTTTTCCATCCCAGGCCAGAACCTGGCCGTTGTAGGCAATGCTGGCCCCGGCGGTGAAGCTGATACTGGCGCCATTAGTTCCATCCGCTGCGGTCGTGAAGGCAGTACCTCCGCCACCGGCAACCAGATTCGAAGCAAGAGTGCTGTAATCAAGGCGATAAAGCCCGCCTGAATTGCCCCAGAAAATATCGCCAGTGGCAGGATCGGAGGCGAAGTTATAAAGTCCGCCATAGCCGATATATCGGATGCTGCCACCCAGTTGGAATTCACGAATCGAGTAGTTACCCCAGTCGATGATATAGAACCGATCGCGGGCACCGCCAATGTTTTTACCAAACTCAAGGTCCATAATTGAACTGATACGAGCATTGGTGGAGCGATCGCCATCACCAGAGGTGAGGCCCTGACCAAACACGGTCAGGATTTTGTTGTCACTATCTATGGTGCGGATCAAACCTTTTTCCATAAAGAAGATCTGTCCGGTTTTGGAAATGAAGACATCGTTGAGCATAAGCGCACAACTTGTTTTGGGCGTTCCATCGGGACAGATGGCCCTTGAGCCGCTGGTGGTGCCTAATAGCAATGTGAGCGAGTTTGTGTCTGGATCCCATGAATAAAGGGCACTGCGGTCGTGCGTCACCACATAGAATTTGCCATCCATCCCGGTCATCAACCATGGGTGGTAAGGGAAGGCAATGTCATAAGGGGCCATCGTGGAGTAAGTTTGACTGTGGCTTCCATTCAGGAAATCCAAGCGGGCGTAACTTTGTTGATCGTTCCCCAGGACCAGATAGTAGATCATGGCCAGCATGTGCTCGACGGCTGAAGTTGTTGGGTTGAATTTTACGTGAATAGCTCTGGGATAGCGAGTGTAACCACCCTGAGGGGTCCATGGCGCGCTGGCATTGGTGTCAAAGCCTGGCCCTTGAGTCTGGATACGCTCCACTTTTTGAGTGGCTGCAACATAGTGTTGGAAGACCCCATTTCCACTGCTGGAGGCGCGGAAGTACATGTCACCGTTGGGAAGCACGGTCCAGCCAGCGGTGGCTTCATCATAGGCCGCAAGCTTAATCTGATTCCAGTCGACTTGTGTCCCTGCCGGATCAGTGCTTGCTCCGCCGCCAACAATGGTGGTGATGATATTGGTGTTAAGATCCACGCGACGAATGCGATCCGAGTCCCAGATCAGCAGTCCATTGTTGTAATCAAGTCTTAGGGCTTCGGGGTATTTCAGAGTTGCAGAGGTGGCCGGGCCCCCATCGCCACTGGATGTTCCAGTCGTTGGAATAAATTTGTCAATGACCCCTGTGGCCGGATTGATCCACAACAGTCCGTCGACTAGATCCCGAACAAAGACACGTCCGTCATCGGCAAAAATCAGCCCCCCTGAATCCAGGGTGTAGCCCGAGGTTTGGCTGCCGGTTCTGAAGGTGTACCCCATGGCACTGCCTTTCAGTCCTGAGCCAATATTCCCCGCAATAATCTGCAGATTGTCGTCATTGAGACCTGAGGAGCGTGCAAAGGTTTTCAGTCCCAAAGTGTCTTTCGCCGTCACACGAATCGAAAAGTATCCCGAAGTTGGTGCATTCGTCCAGGTGTAGCACCCGGTGGAGGAGTCTTGGTTGGTGCATCCACCATTGACGGCATTTGGAAGATTTTGGGCGCCAGGGATATCGACAAAGTTCACTTCGTCGGTCGTATACGACAGTGAAATTGGATTGGCTGCAAGCCCTTCGAGATCGGAGGCATTCCAACGGATATAGACAGTTTGCTGACTGACGCTGGTTTTTAGCTGTGACTTCAGTGGTGGAGACGACGGAACATCGACATTTGCGGCGATGACGTCCTTAACCACAGGGGGCGTGCCTGGATCGAAGTAAATAGATTTTTTATCGACGCCATCGCTGCCACTGTTGGCAGAGATGTTGCCAGCTTCGTCCATGACCCAAACATAGACAGAGTAAGACTGTTTTGTGAAACCCAAAAGATAGTAGATTCCATCCGCAAGAGTGATTGAGACTGTTTGCGATTGCAACCCCGTTGCCAGAGTTGTCCAACAGGCGGCGTTGCTGGCAGGGGTGGCCGGAGTGCCTATGCTGGAGCTTAGGAAGCACACACGATTCACTTTGCTGAAAGAGTCCGCGGCATTGAGACTGATTTGAACGTTATTGTTCGAGGTGTTCGCGGCTCCATTGTTCAGGTTAAAACTGCTGATGGTGGGCTTGGAGTTATCAATCTTGAATGTCCAGACCGCATTTGCGGAGTTTCCGGCAAGGTCAGTGAAAGAGACTCGCACTTTAGCGCCTGCGTGGGAAACGTCGGGCAGGCTGAGGCTGGTGTTGAAAGGTCTGTTGCTAAGAGGGCCATTGGCGGCTGCTACTGCGGGCTGAGCAATATAGTTACTGCCGTCAGAGGCCAGTTCAACGACAAAGTTCTGGGAACTGGATGTGTTTTGATCGGTGAGCAGCCAAGAGAAAGTGGCTGAACTGTTGCCTTGGAAAATGGCTCCAGAACTGAAACTTATTGCCGGTGCCACAGTATCCAGTGTGAAGGTGGCTGGTGAACTCACGGCGCTGATGTTCCCGACGGCATCCATAGCAAAAGCATAGACAGACTTCAGGCCATCCCCGGTGCTGGTTGTAAAGACTTTGCTGGCAGCGCAGGAGGTCCAGTTAGGATCGCTGGCCAGTGGCACAGAGGCGCTTTCAGAGAAAAGCATTTTGACGGCATCGCCGGTGCATCCGGTAATGTTCATGGAGATTGAGTTTGTATTGCTATAAGCATTACTGGTGCGAGTAAGCACGAGGGAGCCAGGAGCTGTAGAGTCCACAGTCAGGTTGGAGCTGGAGATGGCAGAGTTGCTCCAGCCCGCAGAGTCGATGACTGAGATACGAATCTTGACTTGGGAAGAGTTGATCGAGCTGGGGATTGTCCAGGCATAGCTCCCAGAGGCAGGCTGAGCTGTGGCAATGCTGTTCCAAGTGGTGCCGCCATCAGCGGTGTAATCAATACTGACAGGGGAACCCGCCAAAGAAATATTGTCAGAAGCATTCCAGTTGATACTTTGAACGGAGCCGCCTTGATATGATCCGGAGTTCATCGAAGTCAGAGTGACCGATGGAACCGTGTTGTCCACTGTGAAGGCCAATGTGGAGAGGGTCTGACTGAAGTTGCCAACGGCATCGTAAGCAGTCAGGCGAACCAGCATGGTTGTGGAGTCCAGGGACGGCAGAGTCCAGCTATAGCAACCGCTGCTTCCACCAGGAATGCTACAGCCACCGCTGGAGCCGTTGATTGTGCCAGGGGACAATGTTGTCCAGGTGCTGCCGTTGTTGGAACTGTATTCAATAGCCACAGGGCTTCCGGCAAGTGCAAAGTTGTCTGAAGAGCTCCAGGCGATAGGCTCTGTGCTGCCAGCTTTGAAAATCCCAAAATTAAAGTTATTCAGTGAAATTGTCGGCGCGGCGGAGTCAATGATCAGCGCGGCCAAGGAGGCCACTGTCTTACTGTTGCCTGAACTGTCGGTGGCCTTGGCGCGAATCCGGACTTGGTTTGAATTTATCAGGGGTAAAGTCCAAGTATAACAACCACTGCTACCACCGGGCACCACACAAGTGTCGTTGGCTGCATTGTTAAGAGTGTTTGCAATGGAATTCCAGGTCAAGCCGTTGTCGCTGGAATAGTCAAGGCTGACAGCGCCGCTATTGAGGCCGACGTCATCTGAGGCATTCCAGGTGATTGTTTGAACCGAGCTTCCTTTAAAGCTGCCACTGTTAAACGAGGTCAGTGAAAGAGTCGGGGCAGTGCTGTCGATACCAAATGCGGCAGAAGTGATCGTGGAAGAGTTCCCGGCCATATCCATGGCAATAAGTCTTACTTTTGATCCAGCGGTATTTACTGCGGGCGGGGACCAAAGATAGCTGGTGCTTCCGGCGGCGGGTGTGGCGACGTCCGTAAAAGTTGTTCCATCCTGGGCAAACTGCAAAGTGAGTGAAGAAATATTGTTGGTATCACTGGCTGAAAATTGCAGATTGAAAGGGGTGGCACCTTGAATGGTAACTGGCAGATTAGTCAGGGAAACTGTTGGAGCAGTGGAGTCCACAGTCAGGCTTCCCGACGAGACAGATGAGGCCGTCAAGCCGACTTTGTCGGTGGCCGTAACACGAACTTTGACTGTGTTGGAGTCAATACTTGGAACTGTCCAGAGATATACGCCTGAGTTGCTGAGGCCGGAGGCGATGGAGATCCAAGAACTGCCATTATTGGTAGAGTATTCCAAGGCAATAGGAGCGCTGATCAATCCTCCCGTATCGCTGGCTGTCCAAGAGAACGTTTGGGTCGATCCACCTTTGTAAAGGCCGCTGTTCAGCGAGGTGAGGGCCACCACGGGCACAACAGTGTCATGGGTGAACTCCACTAAAGAATAGGACGAAATATTCCCGGCCAGATCTCGCAGCCAACCATAGATGTTATGAACGCCTTGGGTTGCGGGGATTGTGTAGGTGTAGGTGCCTCCCGCGGTGCAAGTCTGCCAACGGCCGTCACCAAGGCCAGGCTGCAGAGTGGAGTCTGTGAAAATGATCTGAGACGCAGCCTTATTGCAGTTTTGGTTGGTTAAAGAAACGCTGGTGGATTGAGATGGAGTCACGGTATTTAAGGAAAGTGCTGGAGGATTTGGTGCCGTGCTAGAGATGTTAAAGGCTGTACTTGTTGAGGTGTTACTATTGCCGGCATTGTCGATGGCAACCAGTCGGATTTTGACTCCGGTGGCGTCCAGAGTTGGAACCCGCCATTGATAAGAGGTTGCTGAAGAAGCAAGTGTTGCGACATCCGTGAAGGTGTTGCCGTCTTCGGCAATTTGCAAGGTGAGCGAGGCAATTCCATAAGAATCGGTGGCGGCATATGTAAGATCCACCAAAGAATTTCCCTGCAGGTTGGTTGAGCTTAAGGCTGCCAGAGAGACCGCCGGAGCTTGTCGGTCCAGTGTGAAGGTCACTTGGGTTGGAACGGTGGAGATCGTTTTGCTGGCATCCAGGGCCCACAGTTTCAGGGTGATCGGACCATCTTCGGAAGCCAGAGTATAGTTGAGGGTTTGAGTCCCTGTGGTGTTGCAGGTGATGTTGTATGCGGATTCATTTGTCGGTGCAATAGCAGCATTTTCAGTCAACGCTAGAGACGAAAACGACTCGCAGTTGATTAAAGAGGCGCCTGTATTGAGATTCAAGACGACATTTGCAGAGTTGATAAACGCCCCTGTCGGAGTGGTTTTCGTGAAGGTCGGGGAGGTTGGCGGAATTGTGTTGTCAACTTGGATGTTAAAAGTGCGAGTCCAAATTGGTTTTGTCGTGTCGATCTTCCCGGTGCCATCGTCACGCCCCAGGGTGATCTTCACGCTGTGCGAACCCTGGGAGTTGGCCGAAAGGACCTTGCTGAAGAAGGGAGTGCTGGAAAGGGAGACCACTTGATCATCCAGTTCCCACTTGTAGATGGTCAGGTAGTTTGAAGACCAGTGCTCAGTTTCCACAATCGGGGTCAGCGTTTGCCCCTCGCCGAAGCTTGAGGATACCGTCATTTTTTTGATCTCAGGAGTGATGTCTTCGACTTTTTCAACGTTAAAGCCATAGACCTTCAAAAACTCGGCAGAAAGGGCTGGGGAGTTTTTGATTTCAAGGTAGGTGCCCTCTAGAGATGGCAGGCCGTATTCACTTTCAATCATTTGCAGGCGTGCGACGAAGTTTCCGAGTGCAGTCTTGTCAATACTGCTTTTGGAGATCCCCTGGAAGGCCGCTACGGCCAGAGCTTGTTCGGTGAGTTCGCTTCCCAGCGAAATGTTTTGATTTTCCATGCCCGTCAAGGGGCGGCTGAAGCTAGAGTCACAATTGCTCATCACAGCTTTGTACTGGAGACTTCCATTTTTTAAACTGTCGCGGTCTGCCTCGCTGATGGTGAATGCATAAGTTCCATCGCTTGAAACAGAAACTGTCTGTAGAGCTGCGGGATTGTCGCCGCGATAGAGCGTGACGTTTGCGGGGCATCCAAGACCAATGTATGAACCTAGGGTCTTTAGGATGCCCGTGGAAAACTGACTTTCGGGAAGAATGATTTTTCCTGAGATTATAGTAGGGGAAATATCAGTGAGCGTCGCCTGAATATTACACGCGGTTTGACTCAAAATGAGACAAATGATGAGTAAAGAACGCTCCAAGATTCCCATGAAGAATCTATCGGCCACCAACGAGAACAGCTGAAGATTTTTTGCGTTAAAATGAAGATATCTCCAATGAAAGACTCGCGGATGTGTTCTGTATTATTCCATGACAAAGACAATGGTCCTGAAAGTCTCTCACGCCCCGCACCCAGCTCAGTGGCTGCCCTAGAATGTCACACGTGAAGAAAAGTTGAGCTGTGGCATACACTTAAGCCACAGCTCAGTATGAGTCATTGCATACACAAATGTCCTTGTCCTGCATTTTAAGTGCAGCTGGGCCGGGCGGAGGCATGGGGGCGCGAATGCTGCAAGAACTCACTTTGTCACAAGACCATTAAAAAATTGGCTTAAGCCAAATTAACTAAGGAGAATCTTATGAAAATGAAGTCCGCTATTGCGACGGCAATCCTTGCTATTTCCACATTTTCCACAGTGGCCCAGGCTGTGACAGAGCTCAGCTGCAGTTACGAGTATAAAAACGTTGGCCAGCGTCTTAAAATCGATAACAGAATAGGTCGCGACGGCAAGCTTCATCCTTTTATGCGTCACTTTGAAGACAGATCAGGAGATTCTGATTTGAAGTTTGGAACCGACGAGATTCAATTCAGCGTTTCCGGGAGTGACAAGCGCATGCAAAATTGGATTTACGTTGAAGCGTACAGTGACATCGCAGAACGCACCTTTCAGTTGGATCTGAAAAAAGGCACCATCACCATCATCAAAGGTGGACGAGTTATTTTGGCTAATAGCCCACTTTCATGCACTCTTTCGATGGGTGGCGAGTAGTTTTTAAAAATTAAATAGAAGTTCGCAAAAAAAAGCCCCCATAGTCAGTCAGATTATGGGGGCTTTTCATTTACGGATTCACAGTCTGTAGTTTTTCAAGGAAAGCTTTGAGTGCCATCGCCCGGTGGGAAAGCAGGCTCTTGTAGCCTGTACCCAGCTCTGCCAGCGTCTGTGTCTGGCCTTCCGGGATAAACACCGGATCATAACCAAAACCGTGCAGGCCGGCTGGTTTAGAGGCTATCGTGCCCTTCATTTCGCCGGTGAAGACCCATTCTTCCCCGGTTGGTGTGTAAACCACTGTAGTGCAGACGAACTTCGCGTTTTTGTTGGGCATCGGTTTTAAAGTGATCATCTTCAAAAGCTTGGCCACGTTCTCGCTGTCAGAAGCCTTCGGTCCGGCATAGCGAGCGGAATGAATTCCGGGCAGACCATTGAGCCCCTCAACCACAAGTCCGGCATCTTCCCCCAGCACCCAAACATTGTTTTTCACCGCACGCAAAGTTTTGGCTTTGATGCGGGCGTTGTCTTCGAAAGTTTTTCCGTCCTCGGGACGGGGAGTGAAGGATGGAATGTCGCCTTGTGAAAAGACTTTTAAGTCTGGAAGTTCACGCAGCAGTTGTTTGTATTCAGCCAGTTTTCCTTTGTTTCCGGTCGCAATCCACAATTCCATTTTTTTAAACCCCAGCAATTTTATAGATTTCACCCATGACAGCAGCTTGGTGAATGAAAAGTTCACGGCAGCCTTTTTCCGCGACGTCCATCATTTTGAACAACTGATCGCGAGTGAAGGGCACATGTTCAGCAGTTCCCTGAACCTCAACGAATTGGCCTTTGTCCGTCATAACAAAATTCATGTCGGTGCCGATCGCAGAATCTTCGTCATAGTTCAGGTCCAGCAGAATATTGTTCTCATGCAGTCCCACGCTGATGGCAGACACATAGTTCGTCAAAGGCATGGACTTGATTTCGCTGACAGCATGCAATTTTTTAAGCGCCAGTGCTAATGCAACAAAGCCACCAGTTACAGACGCAGTGCGAGTGCCACCATCGGCGTTCAGAACATCACAATCCACGATGATCTGTTTTTCGCCCAGTTGTTTCAAATCCACCGCGGCACGCAGTGAACGCCCGATCAGGCGAGAAATTTCCTGAGTGCGTCCGCCCGTCATGGACTTTTCACGCTTGATACGTGTGTGGGTGGAGCGGGGAAGCATACCGTATTCAGCCGTCACCCAGCCAGCCCCCGTGCCCACCAACCAAGAGGGCGCTTTGGCTTCATAAGTGGCGGTGCAAAGAACTTTGGTGCGACCAAATTCCACCAGCGCCGAACCTTCAGCGTATTCAGAAACATTTGGTGTGATTTTGATATTTCGTAGTTGATCAAATAAGCGGCCATCAGCGCGCATAAAAACTCCTGCGACTGTCGAAAATGATCCGTCCGATGCGTTGTCGTGCGGCGGCTTTGCCTTGCGGCGCAACCCTTTGAACAGTCTTAAATTGGGGGTGGTAAGACTTGTCTAATTTAGGGTTTTTGCGTTGTGGTTGTCCATCTTTTCTTTATAGGACTGGAGGGCGTTGTAGATTTTTTGAGCAAGGTCGCTTTGATAATTCGCGCTGACCAGCTTTTTGACCTCTTTGGGATTTGTGAGGAATCCTATCTCAATCAAAACTGAGGGCATGGTGGTTTTTGAGATCACATAGAAGGGGGCTTGTTTGATCGTGGCTTGCGCCGCCGAAGAATCGCGCTCCCACACCTGGGTCAGTGTTTGCGTCAGACGCAGGCTGCTGTTCATGCGGCTTTGACGTTGTAAGTCCTCGACAATAGCGGCCACATCGCCTTTTTTGGAAAGTTCATCACCACCGGAAATCTCCTGCAGTTCACGGCGATTCAGGACCATTTGATTTTCCTGACTGGCCAGGAACAGAGCATCCTCATCCGGAGGTAAATTGTTCTGGAAGAAAAACTCAACCCCTTTGGCGCGCTGATCGGCAGCGGCATTGGCGTGCAGGCTGACGAACAGATCGACTTTGGAGCTTTCGGCCAGTTTCACACGTTCGGGAAGTCCAAGGTTGCGATCGTTGGTGCGAGTCATGCTGACCGTGAACTGGTCATCGTTTTCCAGAAGCACTTGCAGCTTCTGTGCGACTTTAAGAACCAGATCCGCTTCTTTGGCGCCACTGTAAACGGCCCCTGTATCCACACCCCCATGCCCAGGATCGAGCATGACATGCAAAGCATTGGCAGCAGAGGACGTACAGAGAATAAGCAAAGCCCCAAGGCTTTGTTTCAGAAACGGAAGATTCATGAAATCAGAATAAGAAGGAAGTCGAGGGTGTGTCGAGTCCAGAGCCCGAATCGGGCCGAACCTAGCCATGGGTCAAGGAAAGGAGCCTGCGAAGATGCAGGCTCCAAAGCTTCTTACTGAATACAGAAGGAAGGGGAGGCGTTCACTGGAACGGTTGGGATATCTTCTTCCGCCATGCGGGAGTAAGCGGGAGCTCCATCGAATTCAGCGCAGCGTGTTTCAGGTTCGCTGCCGCATTCGCCTTCGGCGATATAGAGTTTTTCTGATTCAAGCTTGGCAGTTAAGTATGTTGTGGTATTGCATCTTGTGGAGTTGAATTCTACGGTCCACGGGGACTGGGACACAATATTGCCAATTTCAACAGTGTTTGTACCAAGGCTATTAATACTAAACACATCGCCGCTACAATCGTAACTTTCGTAGTTTACGCGGAAAAGGTTTTGAGATCCGTCTTCATTAAGCTGGAAGTAATCATAGCTACTGCCGATAGCCAACAGCATAGGTGCCGCCTGGCATTGGCCTTTCCAGTAACCAGTCAGGTCCGGCTCTGTGGAACCAGGATTTGACTTCTTGCTGTCGGAGCAGGACACGATTGTCATAAGGGAGGCTGCCAGGACGATGTTTAGACTCATTCGTAAGTGCTTCACGTGTTTTGTTATCCTTTCAAAACATAGGGTTGTTGTTTTACTGTGGGGCAATGAGATGAGCTTGGGGATCGCACGGATAAGAGATCCAGTGCGGTTTCCTATAAAATCCGGACCTGCGTCTACTCACTTTGAGACAATCTGACTAAAAAAAATGGGTGATCTGGAAGGGGCGAACGTCGAGGCAGAGCCTCCCACAAAGACACGTTTATATGAAACTTCCGTCCGACAATTGTCGTTTTCTGTCAAAAACCTCGACATAGGATTTGAGCGCTCTGTGAGTTTAATCGGATCTGACGAAGTAGTAGGCATGGCATCGCGGTTGCTTTAGTACAAGGCAACCCCCCATGGCGGCCAGGACCCCTCCCCCCCAAATCCTGGTCGCTTTTTTTTTGCCCAAAATCCCATTATCCTAAGTGCTATTGAACATCGATTGAAACATCGAAGGAGACATTCAATGCAGTTAAAACCCCTTGGGATTCTTCTCTTGGCAGCTCTGATGACCTCAACCATGCCACTGACGGCCAAAGCGCAGGTGGACAGTTCGCAGATTGAAGCTGAAGAAGCCACTGCAGATGCCGAGGCTGCGAAGGCCGAAGCGAACGAAGCAAAGAAACGCGCGGAAGAAGATCGCAAACGCCGCGACAAAGTGCGCGCGGAATCTCAGGCGGCGATTAATAAAGCTCGCTCTTTGGAAAATGATGCCAAGAAAGAGCAGGCCGAAGCCGAGCGCGAATCAGCCAAACTAAAAGCCGAAGCGGCAGAGCATGAGCGGGCTCAAAAAGCCGCCGAAAAAGAACAAGCCGCGGCTCAGGCCCGCATCAAGGCCGCACAGGAAAAGACTCAAAAAGCCCAGCAGGTGCGTGATGAAGCTCAAGGCAAACGCAAGCAAGCTGAAGGCAAAGCCAAAGAGTTAGGCGACGAGGCGAAGGAACAAGAAAAGCTGGCAAGCAAAGCGACGGAAGAAGGAATGAAGGCTTCTCAAGAAGCTGAAGTTGCCAAAGCCGAGACGATGAAGGCCGAACAGAATCTTTCCAAGGCCAAGTTGTTAACGCAAAAAGCGGTGGCAGAAGCCAAAGCCCGTGAAGCCAAGGCCAAACAGGAAATCGCCCGTGCGGAGGCGGACCGAGCGCGTGCTGAAGCCGAGATGTCGCGTTTGAAGGCGCAGGATGAACAGTCCAAAGCCATGATTGAAAAAGTCGAAGGTGAACTGAAGGCTTCATTGGAAGCGTCCAAGAAAGCCAAGGAAGACGCCGAAGTGGAACGCAAGAAAGTGGCAGAGACTAAATCTCAGGAAGAGAAGTTGAAGCAGTCTGCGGCCAAAGCCCGACAGGAACTGGAAGGTAATCGCAACAATCTTCGTAAAGAGCAGGCGACAGCGAATCTGGAAATCGCCCGGGCCAAGAAGGCCATTGCTGAATACGAAGCCGAGATCGCCCGCTCAGAAGGCGAGCTGAAGCGTTTGACGGAAGAGGCTGAGAAGGCCAAGAAAGAACGCGAGAAGCTTGAGAGCAAATTGGATTCAGTAAAAAACACGGCTGAAGAATCCCGCATCAAGGTGGCTACTGTCAAAGCGGATGCTGAGGCTGAGCAGATGAAGCTTGAGGCCATCAAGATTCGTATGGAAGCCGGCTTGTCCAGTAAGTCCAATAAGAAGAAAAAGTAGATTCTGAATCTGCAAAAAAAAGTAAGCCCGCTAATCGCGGGCTTTTTTATTTCATTTTCTCAAGAAAGCGGAAGTAGCGTTCCGGTTGGATATCCACGGACATCAATTGTCCGTTGCTGTCGTGGACTTCAGGGAAGGAAAACTTCCACTGGCCTTCGTACAGATAGAAGTTAATCCCGATCGAGAACTGAACGGGAGTTTCTTCCCCGGTGGATTCTGAATAATAGGGGACAGAGAAACTGCGCACGCGGGCTTGTTTGGGTAAAAAGCCATCGACCATATTGACCTGATCAATAAAACATTTGGGCGCATCGTAGATCAAAATCTTTGCATTCTTCAGTGGCGAGGCCCAGTTGATGAAAGTCCGTACACCCAATGAGTTAATCCCACGCAATTGATCCAGATGCAGGTGCAGATCCAGATGTTCCGGGATCTGCAAGGACGCGAAAGACTTTTCGTCATTTTCAAGCAAACCGCCCAAGCTGATTTTGGCAACGTTTTGCTCTTTCAGAATAACGAAATCCAACTTTACTGGCATCGGGCTAGGGTCCTATTTGGGTGTAAGGTTCGTTTGATACACGGTCTGCGTTGGGTACGCAAAATCGACCTTCATATCGGCGGCAATCTTCAGAATCTCAATAAAGATTTTTTGTTGATGGGCCAGCTCTTCAGGTCCAGTGTACACCTTCAGGTGGAAGTTGACGAGAACATCCAGAGACGAGGCATTATAATTATTGAAATGAACAGTGACGGTGTCGGAAATCACCTTTTCGTCGGATTTGATGTAATAACGAACACGGTCGCAGAATTCCTCGATCTTTTCTGGCGGGGTTTCATAGGTAAGACCCAGGACTTGGCGGACCCTGCGGGCTGGACGAACACCCATATTATCCACAGTTTCTTTAGCCATCATCGCGTTCGGAATAGTAATCAAAGAATTATAGAATGTGCGAACACGAGTCGAGCGGAAACCGATTTCTTCAACCGTTCCCTCCATGTCCTTGATTTTGACCCAGTCTCCGACCTGGAATGGACGGTCAAATAGAATTGTAATGGAGCCAAAAAGATTCGCGGCCGTATCCTGGGCCGCCAAGGCCAAAGCCAATCCCCCAAGCCCTAGACCGGCCAACAGTGACATGACATTCAGACCAAAGCTTTGCAGAACAATCAGGAAACCCATGACCACGACAAAGATCTTTGCCGCTTTGGATGCAAAGGGCACGATTTGATCGTCGAAGGTGCTGGGGGTTTTGGAAGTGTAGTCGGCCAGAACCGAGCAGGCAGCGTCGACCAGATAGTAGATCAAGCGAATGATAAAGATCGCAATCAGACCGCGAAGAAAGTGGTCATAGTATTTGGCAAATTTTCCTGAAAGATCGGCGGCGTCGCCGGCCGCGAACCACAACAGAATAACCAGTATCCAGGCCAAGGGGCGATCGGTATTGGATTGTAAATAGTAACCCCAGAAGCTTTTTGGATACTTTTTGACGATTGGATTGTGCTTTTTTAGTTCTTTTAGAATGAAGTAGAAAAGAGGGCGCAGAACAAAAATCCCTGCAGCAAAAGCGATTCCCAAGAATGCCCACTTCCAGGTTGGCATAATAAAGACGGTTGATTTTAGGAATTCACTCATTTCAGTTGAAAACCATTGAGAGTCTTCAAATAAAAATCTTTCCATGCTGGACAGTTCTTTCATATTACATCACCTGCAGATTGTGTCCTGTATATAGTAGTACAAGTAAAACGACGCCCAAGACGATTCGATAGTAACCAAAGCCCCGGAAACCGTAGCGAGACACTATACCGATAAAGAACTTGATCGCAAGCATCGCCACGAAAAACGCCACCACGCAACCCACCAGCAGAACATTGATTTGTTCTGGTTCGATCGTCTTATAGATTTTCAACAACTTGTAAAAGGTGGCTGCGGCCATTGTGGGGACCGCTAAAAAAAATGAAAATTCCGCTGCCTCTTTTTTGTTCATGCCAAGTGTCAATCCGCCCATGATAGTGGCTGCGGACCGTGATACGCCCGGGATCATGGCGATGGCTTGAAACAGCCCCAGTTTGACCGAATCCTTGTATGTCAGATCATCGGTTTTTCGCCCCATCATTGTCAGATGAGCAAAGATCTTATCGGACCACACCAGGATCACTCCACCGATAATCAGCGACCAGGCCACGACGTGCACGCTGCCCAATAGATGTTCTACAACATCTTTGACCAAGAAGCCGATGGTCACAGTCGGCAGAAAGGCCACGAACAACTTTTTATAGAATCCCCATTGGGGAAGGAAGCGTTTCCAGTACAAAACCAGCACGGACATGATGGCGCCAAATTGAATGATGACCTCGAAGGCTTTGGTGAAAGTGCTGTCTTCAATCCCCATCATGGAGCTGGCAATAATCATATGTCCGGTGGAAGAAATCGGCAAAAACTCGGTGATACCCTCGACGATGCCAAGGATGATGGCGTGGAGATAACTCATGCTGAAACTCTCTTTCGCTGCATAAAAACAGTCGCCCACATCATTGAAAAGAAGCGGTGTGGGTTCAATATTCGATGGGTTGTGTCAAAAGATTTTAAGATTTGTTTAAGATTTTTGTATTCAACGCAGAAGAAAGGTGAATATGATTTTTTTTACCACGGAGGGGGTTTAATATGAAACGTGCATTACTAGTTGGTGCGGTTTTGTTTGGTTCTCAGGCGTTCGCAGGCGAATACCTGGTGAAGTATACGAACACACGCGCTTTCAACATGCTAAATACAATGTCGACATCTAAAGTGTCCACGATCCAGATGATGGATCACAACGACACGGCAAGCTTGGTTCTTGTAGATATCGCGAAAAAACACGAAGCTCAGGCTTTGGCTTCTCTTTTGGGTCAGCCAGGAGTTGAGTACATCGTGCCTAACTTCAAAATCAGAGCTTTCGAAGCGCCGGTTGATGCCGCAGCTTTGAAAGAACAATGGTCTATCGCGAAAGTTCAAGCTGAGAAAGCTTGGCAGCGCGCGGGTAACAAGGGTAGCAAAAACGTTATCGTAGCGGTTATCGATACGGGCGTGGATTACACTCACCCAGCTTTGGCTCCAAACATGATCACGGGTTATGACTTCCGTGACAACGATGCAGATCCAATGGATATCACTGGCTTCCAAAACCCAGGTCACGGTACACACTGTGCGGGTGCGGTTGGCGCAACGGGTTTGATCGACGGTGGTATCGTAGGTCTTTCTCCAGAAGTTTCCATGATGCCACTTCGCTTCTTGGGTGCTGATGGTTCTGGTGACTTGAACAACGCGATCAAGTCTATCGACTACGCTATCGAAAAAGGCGCACACATCATCTCTGCATCTTGGGGTGCGGCGGTTCCTCGCAATCAAGCAGCTCCGCTTCTTGAGGCCGTGAAACGTGCAGATGATAAAGGTGTTATCTTCATCGCAGCAGCTGCGAACGATGGTAAAAACAACGATAAAACTGAAATGTTCCCAGCGAACAACGGTTATCCTAACTCTATCACAGTTGCGGCTTCTGGTCCTTCTGATGCAAAACCATCTTGGTCTAACTACGGTACTGCAACAGTACACGTAGCGGCTCCTGGTGAAAACATCATGAGTACTTTGCCAAAAGGTAAATACGGCAACCTATCCGGTACATCCATGGCGACTCCGCTAGTGTCTGGTTTGGTGGCTTTGATGAAAGCTCAAGATCCTTCTCTGACTGGTGCGCAAATCCGCGCGATCCTTCAGACGACAGGTGCTAAAGTTTCCATCGAAACTGCATGTAACTGCCGCGTTGATGCTTACGAAGCTGTTGAAGCTGTTATGTCCAAGAAAATGGTTGTTGTTCCATCTGCGGCGACAATCAAAAATTCTGAGACTTTGGCGCTTTCTGTATTGAATGGTAAAGCTCCATTCAAATTCACTTCCAGCAACCCATCTGTAGCTACTGTATCTGACAACGGTACAATGACTGCTGTGGCAAACGGTTCCACTGTTATCACGGTGACTGATGCTTCTGGTAAAACGGCTTCCACTTTGAACATGCACGTAGGTGCTTCTTCTGGTGGTTCTAACCCAAATCCTCCAGATGATGGTGGTGGTTTGCCATCTCCTGGCGAGCCGGGCGAATGCCCACTGGGTGATCCAGCGATTTGTCAGATCATCTGCCAAATCAAACCAGATCTACCGTTCTGTCAGTAGTTGACGAACAAAAAAAGGCTCCTTCGGGAGCCTTTTTTCGTTCTAAGGGGGAGCAGCCTATGGAATGCCAACTGCTGCGTTGGGCGTCGTCGACGTACCAGTGGTACGCCTCCTCCTTCAGCCTTGCATTTGACATCCCCTAGACTGCTTGGGTAGGTTCGAGAGAGGGGGCGTTGTGTCTTTTTATTCTCAGGCTTTTGCGCATCTGTCGGTTTCTCTTAAAAATCATACGCTTTGGGTGACTTTGAATAATCCAGAGCAGAGCAACGCTATTTCGCTGGAGATGGTGGATTCTTTGACTCGGGTTTTGAAGTTTGCGGATTTCGATCCCGAAGTTCGGGTGATTGTACTTAAGGGCGAAGGGGCTTCGTTCTGTGCTGGCGGGGATGTGAAGGCCATGCAAAATAAGACCGGCATGTTTGCTGGTGAAAGCAATGAGCTTCGCATGCGCTATATTCACGGTATTCAACAGATTCCTAAATGCATTGAAGAACTTTCGACTCCAGTCATTGCAATGGTCAATGGGCCAGCGATCGGGGCGGGCTGTGATCTGGCCATGATGTGTGATTTGCGCATTGGTTCTGCCAAATCCAAATTTGGCGAAACCTTCGTGAAGTTGGGACTTGTTCCGGGCGACGGAGGCACGTTCTTCCTGCAGCGAGTGATCGGCTTTAGTAAAGCCATGCAGATGTCTTTAACCGGGGACCTGGTGTCTGGCGAAGAGGCTTTGAAATGGGGACTTCTGAACTATCTGGTGGAAGAAGCAGCCTTGGAAGCAGAAGCAGACAAACTGGCTTCCCGAATTGCGGCCAATCCTCCGGTGGCGGTGCAGATGACCAAGAAGGCGATGAAGATGGCTTACTTGAATGATCTGTCGACCATTTTGGATCTATCCGCGGCTTATCAGGGGATTACTCAACGCACGGAAGATCACTTCCGGGCTTTGGAGGCAATGAAGGAAAAGAAGTCTGCTGATTATCAAGGGCGTTGAGCGATCTGTTCCAGATCCTCGGCGCGGGCGATCAGATTTTCTTGCAGGTTTTCTTTTTGTTCGGGACTTAGGCCCTTCCAAAACTTTTCAGCCAGAAAAATTTGAAAAGCGTGTTTGTGGGCGTTTAAGGCTTCGGTGAATTCAGGCAGTCGACTGGTTTCATAGTCGGTGTAATAATCGGCCACAAATTTTTGTAAACTTTCCGGGTTCTGGCTTGAATCGATAAATTGCTTCAAGCTGTATTCGCGGCTTTTGTGTTGCAGATCCCAAGGGTAGGGGTGGCGCTTTAAAAAATCTTCTAACTCTACTTGTTGTTTGGCGGATATCCCACCGATCCAGAATTCCACCGAGCGGCGATAGCGCTTAAAGGCCGTGCGCTGGGCTTTTTCCGGAGTGTCGTTGTCTTTTCTGGATTCTTCGATGTCGGCGCGAACTTTTTCAGCGAAATGATCAAACTGAGGTCTTTTTAACTGAGCTGTGATCTTGCTGGCTGTAGCTTTAAAGTATCCCGCACCTTTTTTGAAATAATCCTGCACCAGCATAAAGTTTTTCGCCAGCAGGGCCGGGTTCATGTGGCCATTTTTGATTTCAGGCTCCAGTTCCCGTAAGGATTTGGCAACTTCAGGCAGAAGTTCCTTACGCAAACGGGTGATGTCTTTTTGCAGATCTTTCTTAAGCTCTTTTTCTTGGTCGCTGCTCAGATCAAAGTACTTATCGACGCGCGAAGTGGCTGTGAGGTCAGCCCAGCGGACCACCATATCCAGGCGACTGCATCCCAGGGACATCAAAACTGTGATTAAAAGAAGAAGCTTTTTCATCCTATCTTTGTTTTAGAATGGCCCTTCGTAACAGCAAAGCCTCAATGACAAGATACAGGATAAAACTGACGGTCAGGCCCACTCCTTTTAGCAGGGCCCAGTTGGTGGTGGTCCAATCATAGGCCGCCCACGTTGCCAGCACCGCATGAATGGCAAAAAAGACCCCCACGCGCAAGGTGAGTCCGTTCATCCGGGACTTGATTTCTTCCGGAAACTTTTGCCCCTGTTGTTCTGCAAGATAGACCAGTAAGGGCTTTTTTAAAATCAACGAACCCCACAGCACCAGGGCAAAAGCCCCTTCCATCAAAGCGGGTTGCAGCTTAAACCATATGCCTTCAGATGAAATCAGCGAAATTCCACCCAAAGCCAACAGCATCCCGTTGCCGATCCAGGTGATCTTTTGCACTTTCTTGTGGCGATAAAGTTCCCAGATGATTTCGCCCACACCAAAAATCATCCCCGCAATCAGACCCGGGATGATTCCGTAGTATTCTTCGATGAAAGTAAAGGCGATAACCGGAAGCAGACCGCCGAAGAACAGACCGGCGGCCGTTTTCTTAGGGCTCGGGTTCATGGGGTTTTATCCAGAAAATCCACCGGCTGACCTTGTGACGGCAAAACGACCTGATCGTTTTCCATCACCAGCTTTCCACTAACGATGGTGTGAGTCGGCCATCCGGTCACCTTCATGCCATGGAACGGAGTCCATCCGCAGCGGCTGGCAATCCAGGAATTATCAATGGTCATTTCTTTTTTCAGATCCACGATCGTGATGTCAGCGTCATATCCTTGGCGCAGGCGACCTTTGTTTTTAACTCCAAAGACACGGCAAGGGTTTTCTGTCACAAGCTCAGTGAACTTGCGCAAACTTAAGCGGCCCTCATGCACATGATTCAGCATGATCGGCACCAAGGTTTGCACGCCCGGAACACCCGAAGGGCTTTGTGGGTAGGGTTTGTCTTTTTCTTCACGTGTGTGGGGGGCATGATCGGACCCGATCACATCCACGGTGCCGTCTTGCAGGGCTTTCCAAATACGATCCAAATGGCGCTTTTCGCGGATCGGTGGGTTTTGTTGGGCATAGGTGCCCAGTTTGTCGTAACAGTCGGGGGCATATAACGTCAGATGCTGTGGCAAAACCTCGACCGTGGCGATGTCTTTGGCATCTTTCAGCAGGTCCATCTCTTCGCCCGTGGACACGTGCAGAACATGAATCTTACGTCCGGTTTTACGAGCCAAACGCAGCAAGCGGGTTGTGGAGTTCACGGCAGTTTCCACATCTCTCCAGACCGGGTGGTAGTGAGGATCAGCCATATCCACGGCAATATGACGTCTTTCGCGCAGGCGCATTTCATCTTCGCTGTGGAAGATGATGCGGCGATGGCCCTGCAACAGGATTTTTTCTAACGTTTCATCGTCCTCGACCAGCAGGTTCCCGGTCGAGCTTCCCATAAAGATCTTAATCCCCGAACAGTGGGGCAGAAGCTCCAGCTCGGCGATTTTGTCGACATTGTCGTGAGCTCCCCCGATAAAGAAGGCATAGTTGGCGTGGCAGCGGTTTTTGGCGCGGTTGAGTTTGTCTTCGAAGGCCTCTTTGGTGGTGGTCGAGGGGTTGGTGTTCGGCATTTCGAAAATACTCGTAACTCCACCCAAGATGGCGGCGCGGGTGCCGGTTTCTAGATCCTCTTTATGAACCAGTCCAGGTTCGCGGAAGTGAACTTGGCTGTCGATCACCCCGGGCAGGACGTGCAGTCCATGAGCTTTGATGATCTTCCGGGTGGGTTCGTTGATGGTTTCTCGGATCTTTTCGATGCGTCCATCTCGGATGGCGATGTCGGCCTGCTGCTCTATCAGGCCAGTTTCAGACGGGTGAGGCAGCAGGCAGGTGCCGCCTTGAATGATCAGATCGTAGGGACGTGGCTGAGACATGTATCACCTCGGAGTGCCTTCAAAGCTATCATTAGATACCTTCGAAGGTCCAGCGTTGACGAGACCCTTGGGATAGGTGAGAATTTGAATTGTGACAGTTGAAAAATTTCTCTCCTTCTGGGACCAGCACAATACCGCCATCATTGAGGGCCTCGTCGCACTCATTGTTCTTATATCATTGTTTCTGGCCTATCGCGCCTTCTTTGCCAAAAAAGACCAAGGCGGCGGCGAGCTGGGGAGCGGCTCTTTGGATGCCGCGCAACTGGAAAAAACTCTGCAGAAGATTTTAGAAAATCAACAGGCGTCCGGAAAGTCCCCACGCAGTGCTGCTGCGTCAGAAGATTTTGGTGTGGATGTGGAGATGGATGAATCTCCAGCTCCTGTCCGCGGGCCCAAGGTGGCAGCCGCTGCAGAGTCTGCAGTCGATGCTCCTGAAGTCAAAGCCGCCATCGAAGGGGCCAAAGAATCTGCAGCAGAAGTGGCGCAGCTGCGATTGTCACTGACAGAAGGGCATCAAAAAATTGCCGAGCTTCAGGCGCAATTGCAAGAAGCCCAGGCCGCAGCCCAAGCCGGTGGTGGCGGTGGTGCGAGTGAAGGCGGGATGTCTTCAGCGGAAAAAGAAGAACTTAACGGTAAGCTTCGCGATCTGGAAGCTCGTTTGGCTGAATATGAAATCATCAGCGAAGACATTGCGGATCTATCCCGCTATCGCGATGAAAATGAAGAGCTGAAAAAACAGTTGGAAGCCTTAAAAGCTGGAGGAGCCGCAGCGCCAGCCGCGACACCGGCGGCAGCAGAACCGGCTCCAACGCCAGCCCCAACGCCAGCGGTTGAAGAACCTGTTGCCGAGGTGGCGGTGGAAGCAGCCCCAGCAGAAGGTGGCTCGGATCTGATTGATGATGATTTGATGAAAGAATTTGCAGCGGCCGTGGAAGGGCAAAGAGCCTTGGACAAGGCTGCTGAAAAAGCCGGGGACGGCAGCGATGCAGCTGCGAAGGCCGGGGATGAAACTAATCAGTTGATGAGTGAGTTTGAAAACTTCGTTTCCAAAAAGAGTTAAAAGCTATGAACAAGTTTCTTTTGGCCTCTGTTTTGTTTGCGGGACTTTCTTCAAGTGCTTTGGCGGCAGGGACTAAACCTTCATCCAGCACTTTAACTTCAGCCTTGGAGTTGTTGAAACTTCCTGGTGAAAACCGCCGCATGGTGGTCCAGGTTCAGGGCGAAAAATACTATCAAAATTTTATCTCGTTAGCCTTCAGTGACGCTCAACCGATGGGGCTTCGCTGGCGGGCCTTGATGGCCGCTGCCGAAGCTCGTGGCGCGAAGGCGACTCCGGACTTGGTAAAGGCGGGGGCGAACAGTCAGTGGTTCATGCGCAATGCAGCCCTGATTGCGCTGTCTGAAGTGAACCCCTCTGAGGCCGAAAAACTTGCCAAAAAGCTAATCAAAGACAAGGCCCTGGTGGTCCGTTCGGCGGCGGTCGAGACTTTAGAAAAAAGCGGGTCTTTGGATCGAGAGCTTTTATGGGAAGAGCTGAATCAGGATTATAACTTCAAGAACCGTCAAAGCCTGTGGATCCGTCATCAGATCGTCGAAGCTTTGGCGAAAAAACCGATGGATCGTGAAATGTCGTCGTTTGCCAGTCTGCTAACGGATAAAGACGCCCGGGTTCATATGCCCGCCGTGCGAGGGCTTGAACGCCTGACCGGAGTTCGTCTGAACGACAAACCGATGAAGCAGACCGCACTGGTTGATCTTTGGAAAGACTATATCAAGAAAAACAACTAAGAAAAAAAGCCGGGGGAACCCGGCTTTTTTAGTTTTGTGAGCTTATTCAGAATCCGGGCTGCTCTCGGTTGGAGTTTCCGTTGGCCCGTCAGTTTGCTCTGGTGCGTCGGCGTCTTCGATCTCTTCCTCATCTGGAAGTTCGGGTTTAGCACTAGTCAGGGTTTCGTTCACAGAGGAAGGCGTTTTTGCCAGCACGGTGTTGCAGGAAGCTTTTACCCGGAAGAAGTGCTTCCACATTTCACCGTCGACCTTTCCTTTGATCTCGGGTTTTTGCAGTTCCGATCCCATGTATGAGCTCGCGTTGGCAAATTCTTTAAGGCGTTTCAGGCGCGGGATCTTGCGTTCGCCGTCACATTCACCTTGGGAAGCTTTTCCGCCTTCAGCAATGAAACTATAAGCTTTCGGTGGAGTTCTTCTTTTTGCATGAGCCACAGAGTCTGGACTCAAGAGAGGGTGAAGAAGCAGGACGCTGGTAAAGATGAACAGTTTTTTTAAAGTGGAGTTCTTCATAGAGAAGAATGGTAGCAGGAGTTGGTGGTGGCTAAAAACAAAAAAAATGGGTTCGTTGTATTAGAACCCGGCTTTTTTAAGGGCTTCGTTGATAATCAGCTCACGCTCGATGCGATAGAAGATGATCTTTTCTTCCAGACCGTCGGTTTCCAGGGTTTCGGGTTCAGAGAAGAAGTCTTTTAAAATTTCCATGCGCTTTTCAATGGTCACGCGCGTGGATTCACGCCCCTCGGTTTTACCGCGGGCAAAGATCAGGGTCAGTTTATAACGGATGCCGCCGGATGGGCGTTCGGTCTGGCCTGGTGGTTGCCAGCCATCGATGCCTTTGATGTATTCAGTTTCAATCACACCCGTGTCTTGGTTTTCTTGGGCGATGGGGTACTTCAGGACCGCGTGGGCGGCTCTCCAGACGTTGTCGTAAGGAGCAAAGAAGACTTTTTGTTTGTTGATTTGGCCCATACGTTGGTGGGCGGAAGGCTTTTTATCAAACAGGCTGCACCCAAATAAGGAGCAGCCTGTGATAATCACAAGTCCAAGAAGGATTTTTCTAGAAAGAGACGGAACTGTGTGTGACATGTGTTGCAGCTTCGATCATAGCAGGCCCCAGGGCCGCTTGTGAAGTAGTTTGGCTGCCCACGAAGTTCACTTCCCAACGTTTTTTGCCGGTGATCGCGGAATCGTTCGGCCATACGGGCAGTTTCACGCGCTCAGCCCAGTTTTGAGAGTATACTTCCCATTGTGGGTTCAGGATTTTCACCTTCGCAGAGCCTTGAACCACTTCCTCTTCCTTGGAAAGAACAGAATAGGTCGCAATCGGGCTGACACCATCAATTGTGTTAAACTTTGGCATCAAAAGCTCGCCGGCTTGCAAAGTCGGATCCGGGATCAGAGGCAGCATCTGAGGCGTCGTGCCCGCAGCAAACGGAAGCAGGGTTGCGCTCATGCGGTCGCCGCCGGACTTAAGGTCTGCTGTTTTCTTAAGCACCCCCAAAACCATGGCTTGAGATCCTGGCAGGACGTTCAGGCCCATTTTCTTGCCGTTTTGAATGGACTTCACATCCGTCGGGATCAGGTAGCCGGATTGGTTGGCGACGCCGACGGCGATGAAGGTTTCATCAGAGCGGAAGCCAGGGGCTCCGACGTCTTTTTTCTCGTTGAAGTTCAGCTCACGGGTCGGCATATCCAAGCGCGTGCTGCCGGATTTAACTTCGATGTCACGAACGGCGCCGCCGTTGATAGAGAACGAATTGATCAGCTCATAGAATTCCGCCCCGCCACGAAGAGCGTCCACGGTGGATTTGAACGGGAATCGTCCGCGAGCTGCAAAGACGCGGTTCACACCGCTGCTTCCGTAATAAATACGATAAGTCGGTTTATCCAGGTTGATAGTGAACAGACCATACTTTTCGCTTTGATCTGGTACGGAGATGTTGGCCGGGATGTCGATGTCCTGACCCATGGCAGAGATACGGTCAAACTGCGGGCTGATAACATTATTAATGTCAAAAGCCAGAAGATCCATTTTAGAGAACGCCGGCATCACCAAACCGAAATCGACATAGCCGTCTTTGTTTTGAATCGGAAGACCGGAAGTCACACCTTTGACTTCATACTGAGTCTTAGTCGCTTGAGCGCGAAGTTTGATCGTCAGTGCGCCCGGCTCTTGATTCATATAAGTGCTGCGCAGGAAGCCTGGGGCTTGGACTGTCACCGGAAGGCCTGTGTTCCAAGCCGCGGGGATTTCAACCTGGCCGTTGGCGTCCGTGGTCAGGAAGTTGCCAGCAAACGGGGAGTTCAGGGCGTCACCGATCAGGATTTGTGCGCCTTTGATGGGTTTGTCGTCAAAAGTGCGGATAGAGATGATGTTGGTGGATTGTTGCCAGAACAGGCCGGCAAAGCCATTAGTGTCATTTTTTTGAGTGCCTTTGTGGTCCGAACAACCCGCAAGAAGTGCCGGGACGGCCATGGCCATCACTAGTTTTTTCATGTTGTATCCCTCCGTGGTGGGCTTTAGGGGCCCTTTTTTCAGTTTCTTTTCTAGAGCAGCGGTACTAGTGACAGGTTTCTTTATCGCGCTGCTGGCTCGGTCCCCTTCGTTGGAGTCCGAATAATCTGTCATGACCTGTAATTGCATTGCGGAAAAGCCACAGGGTCAAGACCTAAGGCGAGGAATTGGGTAAAATTTAAGGAATCTAATTTAACGCAAAGCCCATTATTGACTTCCTGCGCGTTCACAACTAAAAATCTTGCTTCACGCACTTCCAATAAGGCTTCGTCCTTGTCGGGTGTGTTACTGTGTGGTGGGGTAGCTCAGCTGGTTAGAGCAACGGAATCATAATCCGTAGGTCGGCGGTTCAAGTCCGCCTCTCACTACCAATTTTTTAAAACCCGCGTAACTGCGGGTTTTTTTGTTTCTGGTTCGGGTTCAATCCCCGATGATCACCCCAATTTCCTTTCCTAGGAAATTGAACAAGGTCCTCCAAAAATCATAAATAGCTGAAAAATCAAAACAAGTGGTTTCAATAACTTACGGGTCTCTTCGCGCGTGTACCGTTACAGCGAATTACAGGGAATTACCCTGTTTGGCTATATCTGGCTATACGTTGGCTATACGATTTTTTTGATTCAAACCACTCATCCCTAAGCACATCCCAAGACCAAGTTGCCCGCGTTACAAGGCCCGCCCTGTAAGTCAGCGAGGTGACTTGGTTTAGCTTGCCTTGCTCGCTCCTTATTCCTGCTGACCACCCGCTCTCTACGAGATCAGGTGGTCAGCAGCGGAGCTCGCAAGACAAGCAAAACCAATAACCAAAGATTGGTTATCAACAGGGCGGGCAGATTTAAACTTTTTAGGGAGGAATGAGTGCAATTAGCAATGAGTGGGATATTCCCAGAGATCACAGAAAAACGAACCTCGGCAAAGAATATTGTATTAACCGAGAGAGATTTTGAAATTTTAGAATTTATCATGGATATGAAATTCGCGGGCATTGAAGAGGTATTCGAAAGGTTTTTTAAGATAACCATGTCCAATGAATCGGCGAAAAGTGCCGAGTGGGCGAGGAAGCGACTTTGCCAACTTGAAAAAGCAAACTTTTTGAAGTCGGTACGATCTTTTTCGGAGAGCACAAGGTACTACGTCACAACTTTCAAGGCGTACTATGCTTTGACACAATTTAACCCCGAGAAATTTATAAGTAAACCGAGCGGGGGATTTGATCAGCGGACCTTCTTGCATGACCGTGGTGTTTTGCGCGCGCGTTTGCATCTTGAATCTCTGCGATTGGTAAATCTCTGGTTGTCAGATCGTAAGCTGAAGTCTTCGACTGAGTTGGCAGGTGGCCTGTCAGTTCAATATATTCCCGATGCCATCTATGTTACTTCGGCGGGTGTGCGAGTTGCCTTTGAACTTGAAATCGCTGTGAAGGCGAAGAGTCGCTATCAAGATAAAATCAAAAAATATGTTCAACTTATGCGTTCGACAAATATGCAACATAAGGTTTTTGATCGCGTTCAGTTTGTCTGTTCAAAAGATACCGTAGCTAAATTTTTGATTAAAGAGACTCGAATCTACGGAGATCTTTTTGAAGTCGTGACCGTTGAAAACTTCTTTTCAAAGAAGGGTGGGGTTTAAGATGGAAAAGTTTAACTCCGTTCAAGAGTTGGTGTCAGGTGGTGGTGGCAATCTTAAACCTTCAAAGACGACAGGAAGAAAGCCCGTAGCTGGTGATCGTGTTGTCCTTGGCAAGGTCAGTGGTTCATTGTGGCGCAAAGAGGAGCTGACAGAAGGTCAGCTCAATCACCACGTTCATATTGTCGGGGCATCTGGGTATGGGAAGACGGTATTACTTTCTCATATTATCAAGCAACGAATTCAGCAGGGTAAAGGTTTGCTTTTCATTGATCTAAAAGGTGACATCGAGACGATCATGAAGTTTTCAAAATTCGTCGCAGATAGTGATCGTATTGAGGATCTTCAGATATTCTCTTTGTCAGACCAAAAGTTGTCGATTCCCTACAATTTGATTGAAGATGGAACGCCAACGCAGTTGCGTGACAAAATCATGCTGGCACTGAATTGGTCTGAGGAGTTTTATAAAAATCAGTCCGCCAGTTTTCTTTTAAAGGTGCTGATTGGTCTTTGTTATCTCCGTGATACGCAATCATTCAGATTTCACTTAGGAACAATTTTGGAGGCAGCAAGTAAATCGGAATTTTTGGAAAGTTTGTCGTTGAAAGTTCCAGAAAGTGAGCGCCGGGTTAAATTGGCATTGGAGGATTGTTACAGTTTTCTAAATTCACAGGATAACTATAAGTCACTTCAGGGGTTGCGAACTCAAATCGAGTCTTTGGTGCTTTCTGATTTTGGAGATATGATCACCTCGGAAGATCTAGGTATCAATTTGTACGATACTGTATCCAACGGAAAAATCGCTTTCGTATTTTTGGATTCTCGTCGGTATGGAGACACGGCAAAGTCAGTTGGCCGTTTTATTCTGCAAGATTTAAAAATGGTCTCGGCAAAAGTAGATGCTGGAGTTCCAAAGGAAAAACGTCGTCCATTTACAGTGATAGTTGATGAGTTTGCGGATTTAGCCCAGGAAGACTTCATCGGTTTCCTAGATCGCGCGAGAAGTTCCAAAATGTCGGTCATCGTTGCACACCAAGAGATCTGCGACTTGTTGCGAATTAGCCCTGAGTTTGCAGGTCGTCTAATGGGGAATACCTCAACTTTGTATGCTTTCCTTCAGAAGCGCCCCGAGAGCGCGGAGATGATCTCTGCCATGGCTGGAACACGAAAGGCTTGGAAGGAAACTATGCAATCTTCAAAGATGCTTTGGTTGGATGTTCCGACGGGCAATAAATCACTCCGGGAAGTGGAGGAGTTTGTGATTCACCCAAATACTATAAAATCCCTAAAAGTTGGAAAGTGCGTTTCTGTTAAAAAGTACCCTGAGTCTAGGGCTTACTTAGTGGCGGTGAATCATGAAACTTAATGTTTTCAAGGGTTTATATGCCAGTTTTTCTGTGTTATATTGGTGGGAAATCGGAGGTCTATATGTCTAATGATACCCCTAAATTGCCGAAAACTGGTGGAGCGAAAAAGGCTCTAGAAGCGGTTAAAAAATTTAGAAATCAGCAACCTTCGGATCGCCTCGTAAAAATCATTTCCGAATACGGAAATGAAGTAGAAGTTGAGAAGGAAAAGGCTCCAAAGAAGCCTTCTGTTGCTGCCAAGGATATGGAGTTATAATTGGGCACTGCTGTTCCTTATTCAGATGTTGATAAGTTTTTGATGGGTATTGATTGTTCAAAAGGTTGTGTTTTAGATACGAACTTTTTGATCGCGTTGACCGAAGAGAATCACCGGTTTAACGACGACTCTAATTTCATTTACGAAAAGCTCGTCGAGTATAAAGTTCCAATTTATTCTACGGTGACTGTGCGAACTGAGTTCATTGATTACCAAAGAAGAATCAAGGTGACTGAGTCCCTTATGGATATGTTGGCGCCATCTTCAAAGTGGAGGATTTCTTCCGCAGTCCGAGACGAGCTCAAAAAGCAAAGAGGCTGGATAGATAATCAAGCCAAAGATGAAGAGTTGCCGTGCCTCACAGATACAAGAATTAAAGACGTGAAACGAGTATTTTTACCTAAGACACAATCGGGTCAAATCGGGTGGATTGAGATGTGTAAGGAGTTTCTGCAAGGGAAACTTCTAGAGGCATGGAGAGGTGTGGAAGAAGCCCTTTCGATCAATTACGTTGATATGCGCGACGGCAGTTCTCAGAGACTTTTCCAAAAAGAGTTGAAGTGGGAGAATATGTATGTGCTATCTGAGCAAACAGCACTTGGTAGCAATGATGCGATGATTTTGAATGTACTGGAGTCGAGTGTAATGCCTTTTGTTGTCAGTGCTGATTATGATCTTGCTTATGGGGTAATGAAGTCCAACAGTGAAAAAACTATTTTGGTGCCGGATTCTCTTTATAAAAACTATCTCAAGAAATTACGCTTCTAACATGCGGGTGTAGTATGGCCGATATTATGACTAAGGAACAAAGAAGTCGGAATATGGCCAAAATTCGAAGCTATGATACCAACCCAGAGCAAATAGCAAAATTGATTTTGAGAAGGTTTGGTTGGTATCTTAGGGACGGGAGACATGAGTGGGGGCGTCCTGATTTTATAAATAAAAGAAGAAAGATTGTTGTTTTTGTAGATGGGTGCTTTTGGCATAAGTGTAGGTTTCACTTCACTATGCCCAAGTCAAATGTGAAATTCTGGAGAGAGAAAATTGAGAGGAACGTGGTCAGAGATCGGCAGGTAAATTTCGAGTACAGGAAACTTGGATACACTGTTATTCGTATTTGGGAACATGAGCTCAAATTTCCTGATAAGTTGAATGCTAAAATTTCCCGCAGGATAATTCAAAAATCCTCTGTTTACCCAGGAGAGGGACAAAGTTATGGGGCGTAAAAATGAGAAGATTGTGTGGGTCTACTTTCCGAAGAACCAGAAGCTGCCTTCGATTGGTGGTAAGATTGTTGATTTGTTCAGTCAGCACTTTGAGTCCATTTCCTCTGAAAAAAATGATCATAAAATAAGTAAAGATTTTAAGGATGCCTCAAGTGACAATGTTCTAAAGGTTGTTGCGACAGACTTGGAGTCAATTGGATTTCGTGTAGAGAAAAGTAAAAAGAAAGAGGAGCGGGTGTATGTTCCTGTTCTTTTTGGTATCAACGGGAAGGCAGATAAGTACTTTCTGGTAGATGCGTATGATGAACGCTCAAAATGGGTTGTAGAGGTTGAGGCTGGTAGAGCTGTCGCAAACTATCAGTTTCTGAAAGATTTATTTCAGGCTTGCGTGATGGTCGATGTTGACTATCTGTGCATAGCAATTCGAAAGAGCTATAAAGGAAATAAGGACTTTGAAACAGCTCTCGGATTTATTGAAACATTATACTCAAGTAGTCGTATTCAACTACCATTGAAAGGCATATTGCTAATAGGTTACTAAACCTCATTGAGACAATTTAGTTTTCTAAAATATTGGGAGTCGTGAATTAAATGTTGTAAAAAGTCGCAGATTTTTTCTGCTGCTTCTCTAGACTCAATTACGGCACCTATTTCGACGTTATGATTCATACCAAGAAATGTTAGGTTGGCGGATGAGAGTAATAGTTTACGTTCATCTACAATTATTGTTTTTGCGTGCATTTTTATTTCTGATAGGTGGTCATCTTTTTGCATGATATATATTGAGGGGCTGATGTCGGGGCGCCAATAGCGCATGAATGGGTCAATGAAGTTTTCTTTAGAATCAGCTATTAGAATAACTTTTACACCACGATTGTGGGCAATCGCTATAGCCTCTGCAATTTCTTTTGAGTTGTCAGTCATCCAGAATCCAAATAGGTAAATTGATCTCTCCGCTGAGTTTATAAGATCGATTAATTTACTTCGAATGGTTGCCAATTTTACATTGTATAGTTTTGGCGTAGTAAATACTGGCGTTATTTTTCCAATATGAAATCTTTCGCGACACATGAGAATGCTGAGTGCTGGAGTTCTAATTTCTGAAAAGGTTTTTCCTTTGAAGAACGATAGAAGTTTATTTTTTGTTCTTTCGTTTATGGGAAGTGATCGGATTTCAATTGGCTCGTCCGAAGAGAACATCTTAATGAGGCTCTCGATTTCGGTGTTTGAGCAAGCTTCTATTATTAAAATAAGATTGGAAATTTCGTTGGGAGTCATCTTTTTCTCCAAAATCCAATCTCATCATCGATCAATACATTTCTATCTAAATATTTATTTGATGCTTCGCAACTGGTTTCAGATAGGAACAAACAAGCGTGACATGCAGCTAAATTTTGAGAAGTAGTTTTTTCGTGCGCATTTTCTGAGCATATTGGATCAGAGGAGCACCACCTAGACTCGGCTAAGGCTTCTTCGAATATTCCATGAAATTTGAGGGGGTCAGCCATGGAAACAATTCCCCCCATTGTTCCCTCTGAATCAGACTCGCCGGTATAAAGTAGTAATCCGTTTCGATCTGGGAAAGAGTAGATCTTTTCCCTAATAGATACGCTCGAATAGCCACCATATAGAGACATCTGCTTGATGAGTGCATGCGCTAATGAATGAAGAAGTATTGATCGAGGTGCGAGTGAAAATGGGAGTCTTCTGAATTTTGTGATTGGGTTGAGAAGCTTGGAACAATGAAGTTGTACTTGGGGATTCTTCTCCCAGCGTTGTAGTTCCTGTTCATCCAAAGATAAGAAGATTCCTTCACCACTGACTTCAATCGCGGGGTAGTGTCCATTCGATTCTGAACCTATGTCAACGAGGTTAGAGGTGTTAGGAAAAACTCTATTAAATCCTTGAAGAACTCGAATTTCTTGTAGACGGTCCACTCTCACAAGATTGTTGACATGGAGGCTTTTTAAAGAAGAGTTGAGATCAATTCCCTTTGCTGAAAATACTTTCGGAAGAACATTCTCTCGAACGATTTGGGGCTCAGATAGCACTTTTAACTCTTCACCTCTGATGTCTTCTTCAGATCTCTCTGTTGTAATTTGGGAAGAAAATCTTTGTAAAATATAGTTTCCGAACTCTCCGGGATCAATACTTCTCTGGAGCAATAGTTTATAGATATGGGGGCGCCCTAAAAATGACTCTATGAAAACCTTGTCCGCATCCCTTAGTAAATCGTGATAGACTTCTAACTCTTCTTCTAGGAATCTTTGAAAGGTTTCGTTGCTTTCTGGAATGGTTATTTCAGATTTGATTTCTGGGAAATAAACGTTGGACGCTCCTCGAAGAACAATTAAAGATGTCTCTGTGCACTTATCATTTGGTTGATCTAGCCAAGGTTTTTTTCCCGTACATCCTTTCGCGAGAGGAAAGGAATAGATATTTCCTAGGCTCAATCCATCGCGGTGCTTTTTGCATCTGCAGAATAATTTAAGATCGCTAAGGGCTCCCGTTTGGTTGTCGGAAGCGACCAACTTCATTTTTGGGTGGGCCTCACCACATTCATCCTCACCGTGATAGAATTGCTCCCAAGGTATGTCATCTATGTGTCCTTTGGGGCAGATTCGAATCAACCTGGCGGGAACTAGTTTTGAAAAGCAGGAAACGCATTTAAATTCATCTTTCTGGGATTTTATAAGCCAAAATGGTCCAAAGATTGAACACGATGGGTTCGAGCATTGAACCCATAATGGAAATCTGCGAACCGGAACTTTTCCGAAAGGGGTGTAAGCTTCAGAAAAACCAATTTTTGAAACTATAACCGGAGGTCTTAGTAAAATACCGAGGCCTCGGCGGCTTTTTTTGGGTATTCTTTGGAGTTTTTCTGGAGTCCATTCTGCTAAAGTTGAGACCACACCAGACCAGTCCGATGTTTCAACGATGGCCCCAGGTCCTGAGTTGAATATTAATTGGGATTTTCTGATTGGAGAAATTTTCATTACCAGCCTCCAGATTTAATTTGTAAGGGAACTTCTTCGTCAACATTCCTCAATGAAGTAACGAATTGAGCGATGTGATCTGAACCAATTTCTTGAGGCCCAAATGCTTTTAAGAGCCCCCGCGTCTTGTTTCCAGCTCGATACTTAAAATCAGAGGACTCAATTTTGGTCGCGATATCCCAACGAGAAACGATTTCACGCAATTCTGCTTCGAAATCTTCTTTTAATTCGTTTGGTGATATTGAGGACAATATCAAATTACAGATTTCTTCAATTTGAGATTTGTGTCTCTGAAAATATTTGGCCGAATCATCGGTTCTCATTTCGGGAATAAGGTTTCTCACCAATGCTACTAAGATTCCAGCAACGGTTCTAATCCGAACTTGAGGACTAAGAGGAGTAACGCTAATACCTTCAACATATCTATAAAGCTGGCAATGATAGGATAAAAATCTTTCATAGTGGGAAACATCACGAGGTCTTGACCAGTTGAAGTTGGTAATAACCAGACCAGGCACAGAGCGACCCACGCGACTACTGGCTTGGATATACTCCGAGGTGGTTTTCGGTTGACCTGCAATCACCATGCTGAACAGTCTGCTAATATCGATACCTACAGATAGAATATTAGTAGATAGAACGAATTCTGGCGCAGAGTGTTTTTTTTGTTCGAGGCTATTTAGAATTTTTGTTACTCTTTCCCCAGACATGCCTCCTTTTAGCTCTGGGTATTCAACAGGTCTCTCGTCATCGTAATTTGATCCGTCGGAATCGTGATGAAATTTTCTCCACTTGAGAACGTCATCTCCCATCATCGAAAGCACTCCTCCTAGTTCCTTTCTGGAGTTGAAGTAACCTATTACGGTGCGTAGGTAATCTGTTGAGTCTTTTGAAAACGTGTTTTCATGAAAATGATGATTATAATAATGATTTAATAGTCCATATAACCTTGCCATGACTAGCTTGCCGGAGCGACCTTTAGCACTAACTCCTAAATATAGTCTGCCCATGTCGTTATCTTCTTTTTTTCCCTGTTTTGCGAAGTAAGAATCATCATGGTTAATTCCAGGCGGTGGAAACTGAAACGATGGTGTGTTGTATAATTCGAATAGCTGTTTACTTGCTCCTCGAATAGTTGCTGTCGATGCAATGTATTTAGGTTTAATTCCTTTTCGCGAGCATAAGTTTCTTACGGCAATTTCAAATGCACCTACCATTGATCCTAGAGGGCCAGTTATTAGATGTAGTTCGTCCTGAATTATTAGTTCTGGAGCAGGTGTCTCTATCGAGACCGTACCTTTACAGTTGCAAGTGTCAGCATTTGGAGAAAAATACCCGTGTATGACGCAATGCCTGGAAAATATATTAAATATTTTCCCCGCATCCTCGTGCCATGCGATTTGTGCAAATTTATCAACTGTTCCGATAAGAATTGAAGGTGCATATTTGTATACGTCTTCATCGGTGAGGTGAATGGGCAGAGGAATATCCTTATATTTGCATGACTCAAAATCGCATTTTATTTCAAGTCTTTTAAAGCTGCTGCGTCTTTTTTTTTCTTCTTGTAGGTGATTTATCTTATAATTTTTAATCGACAACTCACTATTACAGCAAGGGCACGATTCGAAAACGAGTGGGGCTTTGCCCTCGTCACGTCTCTTTTGCCATTCGCTATTGTCATTTGGAAAAGAATCTCCTCCGACCCAGAGGCCGATTGAAAATTGGCTTTTTCCATATAGAGATGGGTTTGCGCTTCTTAAGTACTCAGCAGCGCAGATCATCCTAGCTGCCCTTTGGAGTTGTTGTTGGGTCAATAATCTAAGTGTGTATCGCAGAATGACCGCTGTGCCGCCGCCAGACTTTCCAGTCTGTTCCTCTCTGAGATTGCGATATACAATTAAGAAAGCGGCTATTAAAAGATATGCTTCAGTTTTTCCACCCCCGGTCGGAAACCAAAGAAGATCTGTCATAGATCTATCGGTTGAGGTTTCATCGGTTAGTCCGAGTAGGTTTTGAAGGAAAAAACAAATTTGGAATGGATGCCAGTTGAACTTATTCAAGCCTTTCCATTCATTTTGAGTTTTTAATATTGTGTTGGCAGCGACAAAAGCTTGTTTGGCCAATGTATTGTTTTCAAGTATTTTTATTCCATTCCCTATTCTTACAGATGCCGTTTTGCACTCATCAATATGAATTGAGGCGATATTCTTTAAGTGGGGCGGAACTTCCAGAGATGCTTGATGCGCAATCCAGTCATCATATCCTTTGGATAATTTTTTTAAGGCATGAATGCCATCTCGATCTAGGGAATCTATAGTGATGAAGTTATCGATAGAAAGATCAATATTATTACGATTTGAGGGCTTCATTAAGAAGAGCTCATATTCAGGTATAAAATCTGTAGACACCTTCAATGTTGGGCCATCTTGTTCCCAAGTGGCTGAGCAATTGTGTCCAACGCCAAATATTGGGATGTCTCGGTAGAGTAAAACTTGAGATTTTACCTCATTGTCCATTGTAGTACTTGAGAGAGAGTTGATGCTAAGAAAATTGCTTTTTTCTAGCGTGGCTTCGATTTTGCACTGCCACAGTGTTGAAATATCTTTTAAGATACTTCTTTTTTTTGCTGCCTGTTCTTTGAATAATTCTTTAGGTGCCTTGTTGATAAGGGTTAATGTTACGATTTTTTGTTCTTCGTAACTACGTACTCTTATGTCTAAAAATGCCCAATTTTCAATCAGAGCAATTCTTGAACTGCTCTGAATATCTAGTGTTAAGTTCCAATCGTGTGGTGTTCTGCTAAGAGATTCATCGAGGTTGGAGAACTTATATATTCCAAAAGATATTGAAACCGGTAGGTGATTGACTTCTTTTTTTGTATAGATTGTCAAACCCGCCGAGCTCGGGAACAAGATCAAATCTTTTGAAATTTCGTCGGCTGTTTCCTCGTTGGAATTAGCAGTTTCATTTAGGCTCGCATATTCATTAGCTAATTCAGATTCCGTTTCTTTTTCCGATTCACGATGGTTGGACTCATTGTCATTTGCTGTGTCAGCCTCAGTCATGGAGTTAGAATAAATAGCTCCGGTTAGATACGTATTATGCGGACGTCGTCCTCCACTTAGCACTTCAAAGCTGTCTTCAGGTCCGATGAAGGAGCTTTTTAAATAGGCTGTTAATCCTTTTCTTAGGTCTGAAATTTCATGCTGAACGGCCATAATGTTCTCCTAGATTAGCACTGTTCCGGTTAGTTTAACTGCGAGCCAAACTTCTATAGAATTTGTGAACTCAGTGTTCTTAATAGTACTCGAAAATGGGTCAAATCTAAATTCGGAGTAGACCTTTCCAATTGAAGATTCAAATCGTTTTGCTCGAGGGCCAAATTGTCTTGATAGAGCGGACATAGAACTAAAGAAATTGAAAGACATGCAGCCAATTACTTTGCCTTGATGTTTTATGTAGTACCGTGAATCCCCAGAAGGGGACTTATCAAAAAATATTTCAACTCGGTCATTTGGTCGAACTGCAAGTTGAATATAATCTTGAATTTCTTCAGGTGTGCCATATCCGAAGTCAGTTATAAAGGATGATCCGTCAACATCATCATCTGCATCAATATTCATTCTTATATCTCTCCCTTCTCGGCGTATCCAACGATCTGCGGAAGTAGAGTTGGGATTGGTGTTAAATCCGTATAGTTGACTTAGTCCTTTAGGCGAAATTAGGTGTATAGAGTTTTTCGCTCTGGTTAGGCCGACATAAAATAGTTTTAGCTCAGCAAGCAAGTCATCTTTGCTTGTGATCTTATCTAATTCGGGTTCACTCATTACCACGTCGTCAAACTCAAGACCTTTGGAGCAGTGTATGGTGGAAATCGTAAGTGGACTTATTGTGATTAGTGCTTGTTCTTTTGTACTTAATGGAACGTCTTTTATGGACTTTAAATTTCCTTTTAGTTTTTCAAGGTGTACATAGTTAGGATTTGGCTGACGCTCAATGTGTTTTAGAAGATAGAAGGCCTCGTCCTCTTCCCAACCGTCTTTTTCAGCAATTTTTGCGAAGGCAGATTTAAAGGTTTGTTTTCTGTCTAAAATATTCCTAGAATCTAAACGAAGATCATATAGAAGCTTCGCGACCCATCCAGGTAATAAACCCTTAGAGTATTTTCCTAATAGTCTAACATTTGATAGACAATTAAGATTATCCGCGATTTCCCCTAGAATTTGCCCATTTGTTCTTACAAGTAAGGCCTTTTTTTTATTCGGTTCAGCAGACAGTAGCGAATTTTGTCCGAACTTTTCTTGTCCGTGGGACGCGCATTTTGAAACTTCAGTAATAACTCTTTTAAATATATCTAGACATTGATTGAGGTCGACTGTGCCTTTTTCTAGGCTGCGTATAAGTTTTTCGATCTCGAGTTTGGCAGTAATTCCACTTGCCATTCTATGCTGCTTAGTTAACGAGAGCTTTTCGACACCCTTAAGGTCAGATATCACTTCGTTGAAGTGGTTTGAGTTAATATTACTTAGATCGCTGTCCTTTAAAGTCCAATCGTAAATCGACTGGTTGAAATCGCCAAATATAGAGTATCCACAGTCTTCATTAATTTTGCCTAGTACTTCTAGTACAAAATCGGCGCGAACGCCGACAATATCTTGAACCTCATCGATGAGTACATGTCTGAACTTTTGAATTCCGAACTCTGTTAAGAACTTCTTTGCTTCAGTTACATTGCTGTCAAAAGATCGATTCAGCCATTGTTTGTCGTTTGTTGTGGATATCAAAATCCAGGATGCTAGGGAATCGATTGTGATTGGATTGATCCACTGAATACGTTCATCTCTAAACTTCGAAAGACGTCTTTTTACCTCTGCTACAGCTTCTCTCGAGAAACTGATAATCAAAATTTCTGATGGACTTAGTCGATATTTTTCGATTAGGCATGCGGCTCTGTGAGTTAGGCAGAAACTTTTTCCGGTTCCAGGTCCGGCTTGTATAAGTTGCCGTTTGTTGGGGTGTGCCTTTATAATGATATTTTTTTCTTCAAACTCGAGATCAAAGACATTTTCTATTTTTTCTTCTGTAATTAAGGGTTTACTGTTTGCTTCTACTTTTTGATGTTCAATATCTAATATTACCCATTCTCCAGACGGGAGGGTAAATACATGCCCGACAAAATTTCCGAGAATAATTTGAGCTAATGGTGTGTTGAGTCCCAAGAGGCCACCTGAGGGACTTGTCAGATTCGGATCTACTATTGTGTATGACTTTTCTTCGGAGTTGGACAGGTTTTTTATTGTAAATTTTGAACCGATTTCTGCGCAAATATTCTCATTGCGCTGTTTTTTTATAGCCGCGGATAAAGGTTCGGATAAGTTACCCGTCTTTTTTTTAATAACACCAAGTATTTGCGATTCAAGCAGGCTGTATGATTTTCGGCTAGGTTTTGATGTTTCAACGGTCCAATAGTTTTTTCCATTGTGACTGCGAGGGCCGGCGGTTATCTTTCCTACCACTTCCCTTGGAAACCCAGCTGTATGAATGTGAAATCGGACAATGTCCCCGATTTCGTAAGTTGTGTGCATAAATGAATATCCCTAAAAAGTTTCTATCTCGTTTATTATCTGTTTATAAACAAAGATATGTCATCTTTTAATCAGGGATAGATTTCAAAAATTTTAGGAATTCAGAAGCTGTTCGTAGTTTTGCTGAGGCTTGTTGTTGTTGATCTTCTTTGATTTATTCATCAAGCTATTTAGGTCTGTAAAAATTCTTTTAGCAACTGCCGTTGCAACAAGTGGTGGGATTGCGTTCCCGATTTGCTTAAAAACTTTGCCCATTGGGCCATTGAATTGGTAGCCGTCAGGAAAACTTTGAAGTCTTGCGGCCTCTCGAATCGTGAGAGTTCGAGCTTGCTTGTGATCAAAATGAATGTGGCTATATCCGTCTTTTTCCAAGTGTGCAGTTAAGGTGCATGCCAATTTATTTGGATCCAGTTTTTGCCATTTTTCCGGAAAACAATCTAGGCGATAAGGAGGAACAACTGTGCTCTTTTTTGGTAGCTGAGAAATTCGTCCCTTTGCGAATTGAGCCTTTTTCTTTTGCCAAAGAGCCTGAGCGATTGCAACAGCTTGAGGAAACATGTCGCCATAATTCATTTTTGAGAAAATTATATAATCACGAGGAGTGCTTCGGCAGAAGTGGTCTTTAACTACATTGCTTGAGTATCCAGGCCAGTTTCTCATCTTTGCGCAGTATTTGTTGGATGGAGTGTTGGATGTGTAATCTTGATGTTCGCACTTCATTCTTGAGGCTCGGTAGCCAATAGTTAGATGTTCATAGAACGGAGGTAGATCTTCAAAGGCGTCCGATACTGAAACTCCAACTTCTGGGGTTTTTTTTTGACCTATAGATTCTTGGCTGACATAGTACTTATCGGTTTTCCATTTTACCCCATTTTTTATGGGCTGTCCCCATGCGCCGCCGACATTGTCTAGATTGTGAGATTTGAGCGGGAAGGATGGAGTGATTCCAAGGTCAGACCTGAATGCAACAACAAACACTCTTTCGCGACTTTGAGGCACTCCGTACCACGCAGAATTCAACACAGAGCATCGCACGTTGTAACCGAGATTTTCTACGTCCTGGCAAAATATTTCGACGAAATTCATACCGCGAACATTTAACATTCCAGGAACATTCTCAAACAGTAATGCCTTTGGCTTCAGGATTGAGATGTATTGAACCACGGATTTATAAAGTTTATTTCTGGGGTCTTTCGAAAAACATGAGTCTTTGTTAAGAGAGTTAAGCTTCGCTCTTCCTGCTGCCGAAAAGCCTTGGCAAGGAGGGCTAGCTACCAGCAGATCCAGAGATAAGCACCCGGTTTCTGCAAGCTCCTTTTTCATTTTTTTTAAATCTACCTTAGTTACATCTCCATCGGCATCACGAATGGATTGCAGAGGGGAGGAACCAAAGTTAAGTTCAAGAGTTTTTTTTGCGGTCTCATCAATTTCAATATGGCCGATGCTATGAAAACCAGCAGTTTCAACACCCAAAGCAGTGCCACCACATCCAGAAAACAAATCTAAAGAGTAAAATAGAGGTCTGCTGCTAGTCACTGATGCTGCTCCAACTGTTTTAAATCAGCATTTAGTTTAGATCTAACAGCCATGTTATGTAAACAGAAATTGTACATGCTACTGAAATCGCTCGTTAGACTCCTGTTGAAGGTTGGTCCACTGTTTTTCAATGCTAGCCTTTTTAGGCAAGATCCAGATTCTTATATTTTGGGACATCTAAGTTGGGAATGCAGATATTTTTGACTTCCCAATTGCCATAGTTTACCTGTAGCTATCTATAAGATAACTAGAATTAAATCGTCTTGCGAGCCATGCTTATGCCCGAACCTTTGTCGGGTCTTAGACTTGTACATGGTTCTATGGGTGCCGGTCCCAATGGCACAAGAGGGCGTTCCACTCAAGTCTTCTGGCCGTCGTTTCTTGAGTAGCCGTTAGTATACGTATCATCCATAACATTTACCGATGGCCCCGGCTCCTGTCGCGCTTGTTGGTGTTATTGCAACCGCCGTATTTCATGGTACCTGTCCTTTATGAGTGCGCCCTCGCCATATCACTTTGGGCAGGGTGTTGCGGAATCGTTTATTTCTTTGTCTTTAGTTCTTAAACCGCAGCGCTCTGAGCACACCTGCCTGGTCAGCCAGAATCATCAAATCCCTATAAGCTACGACATTGTTGAAAGTCCCGGGCCATTGACCCTCAGGCTTCCAGACGGACAGAAGGACCTGGTTTTCTCTGGAATACACATACAGCCCCTCTTCCCCAGGAAGCAGGATTCGATCCTGGGAATCAATCGAAACGGAAGCATAGCTGAGACCCTTGGTTGGCACTTGGATGGTCCAATCAAGTTGGCGAGTCTTTAAATTGAATTGATAAATTTTCCCGTAAATGTCTGAAACAACCAAATGATCACCGCGCACAACCGGTTGGCTGATCAAAGACCCCGTGGTGTTGAATATGAAATAGTCCTTGCCACTGGCTTTTTCGTAACAGGACAGTTGGCCAAATTTTAAGTTCTTATAAACGTCCCCGGTCGGAAGGCAGACGACGTTGTTCCAAAGAACGGGAATTCCCCAAACTGAGGTGGGTAAAGGTTTTTCCCAGACAACTTTTCCGGTCTGCAAATTGATCGCGAAGGCCTTGGTGGGAGCTTCTTCAAATCCCGCCTCCAGACCCGAGCCGATATAAGCCTGTTCACCATCGACGACAGGGAACGTGTCAAAATGCCCAAAAGGAGCTTGCCAGACTTTTTGCATTGTTTCGGGATTAATAGCGTAAAGTCCGTCCTTGCCCGCAGGGAAAACCAACAAGGATTGATTCTGGGTTTTGGTGTAAACGGCGGCCCTTTCAATATGCCCGGCTGTTTGGAAGGCGCCGGTGAATTCTCCGGATTTAAGATCGAAGGAATAGATACGGGCGTTATAGGTCAGGTGGATTCCTTCGCCAACATAGATCTTGTTATTGGCAATCACAGGAGAGGCCATGACCGGCTGGCCGATCTCGAATTTTCGCAAGAGCTGGCCGCTTTTTAAGTCCACTTCAATCAGGCGGCCTTTTTCTAATCCTGCAAATAACGAGTCCCCGGCCACCAAAGGCAAACCAAAAACGACACTTTTCAAAGGCAATTCCCAAACCACTTCCAGATCGTTTGAAGCGGGCAAGGCAGATACCGTCGTCGCGAGGGGATTTGTGGTTTCATAATTTCGATCGGAAGGCTGCGGCGATGCGTTTTGCAGTTCAACCCACCAAAGCGGGTAAGGCCCGTTGGAAAGATGCTGAACCCCTTTGATGGCACCATAGACAATCAAATTCGACACCAGGGCGAAAGCTAGAACTTTTGGTTTCATCAAAACTTCAAAAAGTCTTTTGGGCCCTTCGGCTTTCAGTTCAAAACCGAAAAGGGCCGCAATCCATGTCGCCACGCTGGTTAAGATCATTCCAATGATTGTGAACGGCAGTACGACCGTTGGAATAATGGCTAACTTAGTTGCTTCGTCTAATTGTCCCGTGATTTCCATCAATCCAAACACGTTCACCTTCTTTAAATAAATGACTTGCTCCGCGAATTTCCCCAACCGCAGGAAGGCCCATTTCACGTGCGACAATAGCACAGTGAGATAACACCCCACCACGCGCAACGATAATGCCTTTTGCTCGCTCAAATAGAGGCGTCCAGCCCGGATCGGTGGCTTCGGCGACCAGGACATAGTTATCCGGCCAAGAATCCAAATCCTCGTCTTCGGGGTTATTTACAATGTGGACGACACCAGAGGCAATACCCGACGACAGGGAAACGCCTTTGACCAGAGGAGCTGACGAACTGGCGCTGGCATCCTCGGTCAGAACTTTTTTGAGTTCTCCCAAAGAGAAGGTCATCGGCAAATCCACAGCTTTCAGTGCTTTGGTAAGCTGCTTTCTTTTTTGGATCAGTGCTTGAAGCTCTGAAATGTCTTGGTCTGGCTGCAAAGAAAGGATCTCATTCAGATTAAGCCAGAAGATGTCATTCCCCAGATTCATCTTTGCAGCAATGGCCAAGGCCAGCCAGCGAATCTGAGCATAGGGCTTCATGACTTCCATTTTGTTTTCTTCACGAATCTGCAAAAGCTTTTGAAGCTCTTGGAACTCTTGTTTGAACACCGGTCTTCTGAGGCTAGAGATCTTCTGCAAGACCTCGTCAAGAAGAGCATTGGTTTTTGGGGCAGGCGCTTTGTTGACGCTAGGCTTGTATTGAGGACGCTGGGTTTCAATCCAACGCGGATGGGAAAGCTCCAGTTCCCCCACGCCACGGTGACCATAGCGTGACAAGAATGAATTCCATTTGTCGTCGCAGTCCGCAACGGCCTTTAATTCCTGATTCATTTCGCTGGCCAGGGTTTGCAGACTGGTGCCAGTCAAAAGCTGCAAAGAACTTTCAGCCTCTTCCTTGCCCAGGTCCTTTGCAATAAGGGCCATAAGACCTTGCGTGGTGGATTCAATCAGCAGAGTCAGTAAAAAGGTCCCCTGCATCGCCGTGGATGAAAATAAGTCACAGAGAGATTTTAGCTTCTGCTGCTGGGACTCTAGCGATTCCGTCTGACATTCCGCCTTGAGAGAAAAGGCATCCTGATTGGCTTGCGAAATGGATCTGGTTGAAGCCAGGACTTTTTTAGCAAGTTCGCGGCGTCCGGTTTGAATATTCCAAGCGACAGTGATCATTTTGAAAATGCCATAGGGAGCGCGAGCCAGAATCGGCAAAGACAGTTTGCTCCAGGCGAACTCAAGATGCGGGCGAGGATGCGGAACCAACTTGTAAGGCGACTTGCCAAAATAGACTGGCTCTAGAGAATTCAGATTCAGATAAGCCCGGCCGTAAACCCGATCGAGCAGGCTGAATTTTTCGGACCTATTGCCAAGCCCCTCGTAACCGATGGATTTCAGAGCCAAGTCGTAGGCTTGGTTTTCAGCGAAAGTTCGCTGCCAAAGATCGAAAGTCAGCTCGGTCGGAAGACCTGTCCATTCGGCAAAGGTGTGGCCATCCCAAGTGGTGTCCAAAGAGTGCTGTTTGGAAAGTCTTTGCCACTCTTGATCTAAGATCTTGCGATTGTTGGATGGGGCCGCCATAGCGGTGATCGGGCGGGATTGCAGAATCCAAAAGTGCCCTTCCTGATCGATGGCCCATTCCATGTCCACCTTATAGCCAAATTCCTTTTCAACCTTCAGGCCCCATTGAACGATGGTTTGTAAGTACTCAGGCCGCCAATTTTTTGGCAAAGCGGAAGGAGTCTTATCACTAAAGCGGTAAGGGGTGACCTGACCGGAAACAAGCTGCTCGCCCTGACCTTCAACGACCTCGACCAGCCATGAGCCTTCGGGATTGCGAGGGTCCACGGAAAAGAAGACTCCCGAATACTGCGAATCAATCATACGCTGCACAAGAACGTGCATGGGGATTTGTGGCTGTTCAAAGTGGGATGCATAGGCTTTGCTGGCAGTGCGATGAACGGCCTGAAAGCAGGTTTTCACTGCCGATTGCAGTTCTTCAGCCGTTTGCAGGTGCAAGAGAGTCACAAACTGGCCAGCATAACTAAAATCACCGCTGTCTTCACCAGAGGCAGAGCTTCGTGCGGCCACAGGATATGAACCCATTTCCTTCCACCACCTCAAAAGGGGAGCAAAATCATCTGCGCCCTGGGGTTCGTGAAAAACAACAGACCCAGAGGGAACGGGGAAGCCTTTTTGAAGCAGGTGAGCCAGGGTTGCCGCTTTGCCTCCCATCAACTTAATTTCTGAAGCTGTGGCGTTACGAATATCCTGAAACGCCGAAAGTTCCGTTTCCATAAGTCTTTCCTTTGAGCAAAAGGACTATCACTTTTGGCAAAGGGGAGCAACAGTCATAGAGGGAGGGCCTATTCGTCCATGGGAGGTTTCAGGATTACCCCCAGGGAGGAGAGGTCGGCTCTGGTGGCCCGGATTTGAAAGCCATCCCGGATCTCAGAACCCTTTCTAAATTCTAAGAAGCAAGTCCGTTTTTCGCACTTGAAGTCCAATATATTCGAGTTGCGGATCCGTTGTTGTGGCATAAACGATGAAAATGACAATACGGTATGGACAAAATATTAATCACCTTAGTTGGATTTGCTGTAGTTCTGGTCGCTCATTCTCGCGGAACCGTGCCCCCATCTCATTCAGAAAGAGGGGGCTCCGTGAGACTTCTGCCAGCCAAGGTTCAAATAGAAAGGCAAGCTCAAGACGCCTTGCCGAAGCCACATCATCCATCTTCAGATAATGTGCCCCCAGTGGTGGCGACGGCAGCTCCCAAGAATGACGCTGCAGAGGAAACTCAAGTGCACGCTCCCAAAGCGCCTCAGAACCTCGATCGAGATGTCCTGTTTTCGCCTTATAAAGTCACCATCACGAATCAGGACTCCCCCCTGGGGCGCACTCCAAAGTCGCTTCAGAAGATCAAGTCCTTGGCCGCGATAAAGCACTTTGATTCAGTGCCTTCCTTGCGGTTCCTATCCGGTAATTTTATTGGAGCCTATCAACGAGGGGGTAGCCTTAACGTCATACGGTTGGCGCTGTTTTTTAAAGATGATAATTTGGACGAGATGTCTTCTGTTTCTTGTGCAGGAATACTTCAACGGCACCCAACGAGTCAGAGTCTGTCAGGAAGTCTTCAGGACCAAACGGTGCAGTTTTTTTCAATGGATGGAAAGACGGAGAACCAAAGAAGTCTTCTTGTGGTGATCAAGGATCAGATTGTCATTCATGCGTGGCAGGTCGATAAAAGAGCAAAAAAACTCTGGGCTAAGGTTTATCTTGTGCAGAAGAAAGGTGATCTTTTGGAGCTGGGATATGCCCAGCTGGAACAGGCCAAAGAAATCTTTGGCTCGTGCTCTAGTATAAATTGATTATGTTGATTCAGGGGGGCGTGACTTCTTGATGATGTAATATGCGGCGCCAAGTGCCACAATAAGAGCCGCAATCCCGACAAGTGTAAAAGCAGGAGTTTCTTTAAAGTCGAGTGTGATAACCTTTCTCGATAACGCAATCAATGTAACAAGAATCACAACTTCGGCGCGCGCCGAGCTTTGATGAAGATACAGCTTCAGCGTTTCAACAAGTTCGATTCCTATCAAGACCAAAAGAAACATCGAAAATATATCTAAGAGCTCGTTCACATCTAAAAGTATGATGGGCGGTGTGATGATGTCTTTGATAAGCAGCCAGATGAGATCAATAACGGTGAGGCAAACAACAATGCTCATCAAGACGATCAGGATCCCAGTCACGATTCGTTCGAACTGTTTTAAGTAATCCATATTTCCATTTGTCGCCACGAACGCCTCTCAGGTTCAAAATTCACAGCCTCAGTTCTTAAATTAGACCCTATTAATGAACTGGGCAAGATGCTCAGCAAGTGGTGTCTTTTAACAGTAGATTCCTTCATGACTTCTCTTTTGGGACCCATCATCCTTTGATATAAAGGGGACGTCTAAAATGGATCAGCGTGATCAATCTCAATATGTCTATGCAATGACTGGAGACGAAGTCTTAAAGCTTCTCTCAAGTCAAGTTGAGGGTCTTTCCCAAGAAGAGGTTCAAAAGCGCCAATCCAAATATGGTAAGAACATCCTTCCCCAGGCGGAAGGCGAAGGTGTACTCAAAATATTCTTTCGTCAGATTCACAACCCCTTAATATACATTCTTCTGTCTTCTTCTGCTCTTGCATTTCTCATGGGAAAGTCGACAGACGGAACCATTGTGCTTTTCGTCGTGGTGATAAATGCCTTCATTGGCTTCTTTCAGGAATTCCGCGCCGGGAAAGCCGTCCAGGCCCTTTCAGCTATGATTCCAAACAAAGTCCGGGTCATCCGTGACAAGCAACGGCTTGAGATCGACTCAACGGATCTGGTCCCAGGTGATATTGTGCATTTGTACAGTGGCGACAAAGTTGCAGCTGACATGAGGCTGCTCGAGGTAAAAACGCTTAGGATCGAAGAGGCGGCCCTTACTGGGGAGTCGGTTCCAACTGAGAAAATCATCAGTCCAGTCGAAAAAGACAAGGTCGTTGGCGATCGGCTGAACATGGCTTTTAGCGGAACTCTAGTTTCTTTTGGTCAAGGGACGGGTGTTGTCACCGGCACTGGAGATCGAACGGAGCTTGGACGAATAGCCAAGTTGCTGAAGAGTGCAACAAAAGTTGAAACTCCACTGACTCGATCCTTAGACTCAATCGGTAAGATCCTGACGATAGCTATTTTGATCGTGGCAGTTGTTTTGCTTGTCATCAGTCTTTGGCGTGGGTTTCCTATCGTTGAAGCCGTCCTTGCATCGATTACATTAGCCGTTGCTGCGATTCCAGAAGGGCTTCCTGCTATTATAACTATTGCGCTGGCCATTGGTGTTCGCAGGATGGCTTTACGAAAAGCAGTTATCCGTAAGCTTCCTGCCGTTGAAACTCTCGGGTCGACCACAGTTATTTGTTCGGACAAAACAGGAACATTGACCAAAAACGAAATGACGGTTCAGGCTCTTTGGACACCGCAGGCAGATTACCGTGTCACTGGTGTTGGATACACTAATGACGGAAAGATTCTCCTCGACGGCATTATCTTGAATGAGCCAGGTGATGATATACAGGACCTTCTGAAGGCGGGCGTTCTGTGTAACGATTCAGAAGTTGTCAATGAGGGTGAGAATCGGAAAGTGCAAGGGGATCCTACAGAAGCGTCATTAATCGTGGCCTTCGAAAAGGCCAATGGCGTCGTGGCAGCGATAAAGTCCGATCATCCTCGGCTGGACTCTATTCCCTTCGAATCAGAGAGGCAATACATGGCAACTCTCCATCAAGATGGCAACCAAGGGGTTCTCTTTCTCAAGGGGGCGCCAGAGGTCATCTTAAGGGCTGTGTCCTCTGAAGAGGTCGTTGTCAACGAGGCCCGTAGCCGAATTTCTTCCTATGCGGCCCAGGGGATGCGGGTGCTGGCATTTGCGCGAAAAACCTTTCAAGGACATGAACTTACAGAGGCAGGTTGCCATGGTGGTTTTGAGCTTCTCGGCCTTCAAGCTATGATTGACCCACCAAGGGAAGAGGTGATCCAGGCCATTGCTGATTGTCATAGAGCCGGTATCGTCGTGAAGATGATTACGGGGGATCATCCAGAGACTGCAGAGGCAATAGCGAGGGAACTAAATATCTCTACCGGGAAGTCCGCCCTGACGGGTTCCCAGATTGAAAAGATGCGGGATGAGGAGCTTGAACGCATTGTTGCCAACATAAATGTGTATGCTCGGGTTGCACCTGAGCACAAGCTTCGACTTGTTAAAGCTTTGCAGAGCACTGGCAATGTGACAGCGATGACCGGCGATGGAGTGAATGATGCTCCGGCACTGAAACAATCTGATATTGGTATTGCCATGGGGATTACGGGAACGTCGGTCTCAAAAGAAGCGGCCGATCTTGTTTTGCTAGACGACAATTTCGCAACAATTAGGACAGCCGTGGAAGAGGGCCGAAGGATCTATGATAACCTAGTCAAGTCACTTGCATTTGTACTGCCGACCAATTTAGGTCAGGCTTTTATCATTCTTATTGCAGTTGCGTTTTTCCCAAGAGAAGATGGTCATCTCTTAATGCCAATCCTGCCGGTCCAAATTCTTTGGATCAACCTTGTGGCTTCTGTAGCGCTCTCGCTGCCTCTTGCCTTTGAAGCTAAAGAGCCTGATATCATGTCACGACCACCCAGGCCCCAAAAAGAGAAAGTTTTAGGAAAGTTTGTTTTGTGGAGAACTTTGATTGTCGCACTGATTATGGCTTTAGGTGCCCTTGCGCTTTTTCGCTATGAATTGAACGTCGCTCGGGAGCTCGGACATGATTTCGAAGATGTCGTTCGCAAAGCGCAAACCATGGCTGTTAACACTGTTATTTTCTTCCAGATCTTCTATTTTCTGCAATGCCGTTCCCTTAAGAGCACGCTGCTTAAGATCGGAGTTTTCTCGAACCCAACGGCCTTTCTTGGTATCGGCAGTTTGATTCTGCTACAAATTGCCTTTGTTCATCTGCCATTTATGAACAGGTTCTTTCACTCAGGTCCTTTGCCTGTTGAAGACTGGTTGAAATCAATTGCGGTCGGAGCTCTTGTGTTTCCCGTTATTGCTTTTGAAAAGATCGTGCGTCAGTCAACTCAACGCTAATCATTTGAGGATCCACGCACTTAAGTTGGCCTGCATAGCCTTATCAAAAGACATGTTCAGATCCTGGATCTTGTCTTTTTTTACAAACACCGTGAAACCTCCCCCCACCATGTAGGCTAGGGGTATGTACACGGCCACCAAGTCGTCCATGGGTTCATTCGTCGGTAATGTATTCAAATCTGTTCTAGTCAGGAATCCAGCAATTCTAAATTCAGGATTGTCGAATTTTACAATGACTGCTTTTCCGTGAGGGCTTGCTTCGGCTTTTTTGAAGAAATCAGTCAGGTCGCGAATAGAAACATAAATGGCCCCCAAAACCGGAATTCTGATGATAGTTCTTTCCAACCACTCCTTGATAAACTTCGCGACAAAAAGATCCGAAGTTCTTCCCAACACATAGATCAAAACCAGACCGCCACCGATGCCAACGCCGAAAGGCAAGGTGATTCCCATTGGTACCAATATCCCTGAAAAAACCTTATCAAAAAAATCTGCAAGCCAGTAAAGGAAGTAGAAACTCAGAATGAATGGAAGAAGAACAATAGCCCCTTTTACGAGATTGTCAGAAATATTCTGTCTTAATCCTTCGGTCTTCATATTTTTACCCCTGCTGACTTCAAATTTTCACCTAATTGCCGCCAACAAAGAAACTAAAAACGGTCATGAAATTCATATTGCTTAAAAGCAGAACGTATCCAGCATCAGAAAGAGTTAGTCTGTCGTTTAATAGGCCTGCGGTGTTTGACAAGAAAAAGGAGGCATGTGGTAAGTGCCATAATATCTAGGTGGGAATCTCATTCCCAAAATTTTTAAAAACCCGCGAAACTGCGGGTTTTTTTTATGCTTAAATTTGCTTTTGTAGCTCAAATAAACCAAAGGTTCAGGTTATCTACTCCCAGCAAAGTAGACGCCACCGACTAGGTCGTAGCCCAGGATATAGTTCTTATCCGGGGACATTGTGAAGATCCCATGGATGGGCCCATCTGCGGTTGGTGTACCATTGCCAACTGAACTGTCGTAGCCGAACAGGAATATTCCAGCGGCACTATCATTCAATACGGTTTCCCCTTCGAACGAACCATTTATGGAATTGCGTCCTTTAAATGCGATTAGGCCATTTCCGCCAGTTCCGGCAATTGTTGCAGTTGATGTTGAGTTGACGATAACCGATCCTAGGCCACTCACTGTGAAGTTAGCAAATCCCCAAGTTTTAGTTAGGTCAGAGTTTGAAACTGAAGGAGCCGAATTAGCTTTTTGTGCTATAAAGAAGAAATTTGAGTTGTCTCCACCGACCATTGTACTAAAGTCGCTTGAGAAAATAACGGCGGCGTCACTTACATCTGACAAGTACGTGTTATCTCCAAAGTCCAAGTTAAATCCAACAAATCTTGAGGTTGAATCAGTGATTGAGAGTCCATTTTGTGATGGTGAATAGTTTCCAGTTACATTTGTGTTGGTGCTACTACTTAAAACCACTGTATTTGAAGTGGCCGAAGCATACCGGACTAGGCGATCGATATAGAAATTTGAGAAGTAAGCAGTAGAATCATCATTCTTCACCAGATCGAAATGAACGACTGCGCCGTGTAAGGATCCACCGCTTAAATAAATGACTCTTCCATAGTATGTGACTGACGTTGATTGAATTTCTACCTTATTTGATAAACTCGTCTGCGAGGTGATTGAGTCAATAGTTATCGGCCCAGAGGAGGCAGTAAAGCTATTGGAGCCTCCACTTTCTGAGCTACCTCCACCGCCGCCTGAGCATCCTATTGTTGAAACGAAAAATAGAGCTATAAAAAAACATCTTAAAATCATTGTTCTCTCCCGATTAAATCAAACGTTTTTTAAGAGGCCGTTTTGTTTTCACTTGTGCAAGTGGGGGTGGTTTCTAAATTTACTTGCTGTTCAGCAGGAGGGGAGGTTAGTCCCTGGTCGGTTGCTGCCGTCGTCTTACGGATACGTTTGGTTTTTCTGGAGGCGCGCTTTTGTGATTTTACGAACTTATGAATCTCCGCAGCCTTTGTGTCATTCCATCCTTTGATGGCATCGTTCAAACCTTGCTCCAATAGCCAATATAGGCGGTCAGTCAAAATCTCGTGGTTTGCTTTGAATTCATGTTCGCCACGTACGTACTTGGCTACGTACTTAACAACGTCCACAGACAAAATAGCTTTAGCCAAAGACTCGGGAGAGAATGCCATCGCTTCTTTTGAAAGCTCGGGCCACATCGAAGTAGTATAAGAGCTTTCATGGAAGTCGAAGAATTCATAGGCTTGTTCTTCAACTGCTTTTTTGGATACTTCGATTGTATCCTCGGATTTTAAGTCAAAGTTTGCGATTTCGATGCCACCATATTCCGGCAAAGAGAAGTCATAGAGTTTCCATTCGCATCCATTTGTGAGAATGCCCCAACGAACATCGCCGATAAGACTTAGGTATTCTTTAAGTTGAACCTTGCCACAACGGAAATCAGACTTATTTAGATCAAAACCCATTTTCTTTACTTCGACTACAAAGATAGGTTTGTCTTGGTAAAGAACTACTAGGTCGGGACGCATTTTGCCTTTGGTTTCTTGCGCACGGATTGAATATCCCGCGGAAGCAGAGTAGCCCAGGCAGTTTCTCAGGAAGCTTTGAGCCCAGCGCTCTACGTCGAGTTCTTTTGTATTCGGGTTAGAGTCCAAACCTTTTAACTCATGCAGATGTTCTGTCGTTTGATCAAGTAGGTTGCGAATGATTCTATCTTGTTTGGTCTCTCTGGACATTTTTTGGCTCCTTGTTCTGTGTATAGTTCAGCGTGTTTAGTTAAAAGTTTAGAATGCTTAAATATAAAGCATAAACTGTTTTGTTTAGTTTTTAACAAGGGCAAACTATTTGGTGTAGTCACCATTTTTTAGCCCCAATCGCACCTTATCGATGATGACTTGATCCGATTCTCGACTCGAATTTTGATTTGTTGGCGCTGATAGTTGGTGGGGCTGCTTTGCAATTTTGCGTGAAATCTTTCGTTGTGTCCTAAGAGGTTGAGGCTCTTGAGGATTTGCAGCTCTTTTGATCGAATCATTTTTTACAGTTGTCGGATTGAGGGGAGAAGAGGTAGTCGCTGATTTTGGGGATGGCGAAAGGGAACGCACTGTCGAAATAATCGCGAGTCCGAGAGAAACAATTTTTAGGATGTCTTTTAGTTTGCTCATGGCTTACTCCACCAACTGCTCGTTGGATGTAGACATCGGAGTGTTTATTGAAAGATTTAGGAACATTCCTAAAATAGAACAAAGAGAGCGATTTTTCTCCATTCTGTAAAGAATATTTAACTGAGAAAACTGAACCTTTAAAAGTAATTGTTCAAGAAAAACTAAAATGTGTGCGGGGAGTGGAGGCAAACTATTAAGCTAATTCGCACGAAAGCTGATTGGTTCGTAAATAAATGCAAACAACCAATCAGAATATTGGGACTATTCTATAAATGCTTGTGTATGTGCGGTTTGGACTAAGCTGTTGATACAACTGAAAAGGCTTTTTAGAGGACAGTTAGAAGCGGCAATGGCATCACCACCTCTAAAGTAATAAATTAAAGAACTTCCGCAAGATGTGATCTAAGGCGTTTTTTAAACTCATCAATATCGATGGACTTCCCAGTTTCTTTTTCTAAACTGGTCATTACATTGCTTTTAAGGCCGCAGGGGTTCATCCCTTGGAAGGCTTCAGGGTCTTCAATAAGATTGATGGCGGCTCCGTGAAAGGTGATCCATTTTTTGACACCAATTCCCAAGGATGCAATTTTCTGTGTGCCAATCCAGACACCGGTTTCGTTATTTTCAACCTGTGTCAGTGGATTTTTTTGCAGCGACCGACCGACAACATTGGCGACACCGTAGTCGCTGATAACTTGGGCGATGGCGGATTCGAGCGTTCTTAAGTATCCTGCGATCTCATGAGAAGATCGGCCCTTGCGCGGACGAGTGAGATTTAAGATCGGATAGACAACAAGCTGGTTGGGTCCGTGATAGGTGGCTCGGCCCCCTCGCGAAACTTCCACCGTATTGCCTTTCCAAGCAAACACATCGCCGGGTTGGGTGGCTCTTCCTAAGGTGACAACAGGTGGATGTTGGCAAAAGATCAAATACCCGGGGAGCTCTTGTTTGTGCAAAGTTTCAACCAGCTCAAGTTGCTTGGTCAGAGCAAGCTCGTAAGGAATCAGTCCCCAGTCTTCGAAAATCAGATCCATGATTTATCTCAATCCTCTTTCGACAAGACTTTTCATGAAGAACTCGCCCGCACGGTAAGAACTGCGAACAAGTGGGCCGGAAGCCACGTAAAGGAATCCCATGTCCTCAGAGATGCGCTTCCACTCGTCAAATTTTTCAGGAGTGACATATTCCATCACTTTTAAGTGGCGTGGCGTCGGCTGGAGGTACTGACCGAAGGTGACCACATCGCAGTCGATCTCTCGCAGGTCCTTGAGTGTTTGCAGTATTTCTTCATCGGTTTCACCAAGACCCAGCATCAAAGAGGTCTTCGTGTAGCGAGAAGGATCACGGTCCTTAACGGATTTTAGAACCTGCAAACTTTGACGATAGCCGGCTCGGGGATCTCTTACTTTAGGAGTGAGTCTTTCAACTGTTTCCACGTTGTGGGCATAGACATCGGGTTTGGCATCAGTGAGCTTGTAAATCAATTCCGTGTCGCCGCGGAAGTCACCGGCTAGAATCTCGATAATAAGATTCGGGGAGCCTTTTTTGACCTCATGAAGGGTTTTGACGAAGTGCTCAGCCCCCTGATCGGGAAGGTCATCCCGGTCCACGGTAGTGATGACGACATATTCGAGGTTCATTTTGGCGATAGATTCTGCGACTTTTTGGGGCTCCAGAGGATCAAGCACCTTTTTGGGATTTCCCGTTTTTACGTTGCAGAAACGGCAGCCTCGCGTGCAGACATCGCCCATGATCATGATCGTCGCAGTGCCACCATTCCAGCATTCCCCAATATTGGGGCAACGGGCAGACTGGCAAACTGTTGCAAGCTTTAGTTCCGACATCATTCCCTTGAGATTTTCATAGGTTTCCCCGGTGGATGCGCGAACCTTAAGCCAGCCCGGTTTTTCGAGAGTTTTCGTGTCTTTTTGCATGTGAACCTCTGCAGTCGATATCGTCTTTTAGCTTAACCTGGGGGGTATGTAAATCTTAGACTGCCAACCGCTCCCCGGGCTTTGGGTCGACGGAAGCTCCAATGCCCGTCGCTAAAAAGCCTTAGAGCTTCCGTCGCGACGTTCCATTTTCTTCGTATAAAGTCACCAACAGTTGTCCATCACCTTACGGCCACTTGATAACCGCACCTGTCGACATAGCTGAAGCATTGCCGCTCGAATCCACGGCAACCACCTGATAGCTGTATTGCACGCCTCGGGTAATATTACTATTGCGGTAGCTCAAGTTTGTGGTTTCCCCCAGCTTCACACCGTTGCGATAGATCACATATTTTTGCACAGCCACGTTGTCCGTGGAGGCTTGCCAGGTCAGATCGACTCGGGCGGATTTTCCACCACGAAGATAAGTCAGAGTCGCTTTGACATTCCCCGGGACTGTGGGAGCCAAGGTGTCGGCGGGTGGGGCTACCGGGGCATTGCCAGCTCTCAGAGTGGATGTGTTCGCATCAACGTAAGAGGGAACTCCTGCCGCCGAAAGCAGGGTGTTTCCCTGGGCCGGGTTTACGATGTTGAAGCGCAACGTGCTCAAAGGACTTCCCACGGTCGAGTCCTTTTCAATCAGATAGAAGTACTGATTGTTGATGTCAGACCCCGCCAAAGAGGAAATATCAAAGTAGAAAGAGCCTTGTTTTTCTAAAGACGTTCCGTCAAACGCCCAGTTGCCACCGTTGTTAACAAAAGCAAACGGTGTCCAGTAGGCTGTAGGTTTGGTCGTTGTATTTGTCGAAGAGCCAAACTGCAAGGACACTTGCGAACGCAGGGCGTGGGACATGCTGACTTCGGCCAGAAGTTTCGGGGTGTAGGCTGTGTAGGTTGTAAATTCAACGGTTCCGACTTGCGTCAGTTGCACTCGGCCAGCTGGGGCGAAGTTTGGAACTGTCGAAGTCGCACGGAAGGCATCATAAGAAGCCCAGCCGAAGCCTTGATTACCCCAGGTTGTTCCGAAGGAATTTGCAATCTTGAATGCGCCAAGCTCCTGGCTTTCCACCAGGCCATTCCCGTTGATGTCAGTCCAGATTGTGTCGTCATACCCAACAATTGTAATCGCATGACCCGCGACAGTGCCATTCAGGTGAGTCACGATGATCTGGCCCACAAAAGGATTTGATCCTACGTTGGGATTAGCTTGAACCTTTTTATAGACCCAGCTGTTTGCATAAGTTCCGGTGATCACCACGTGACCGTTGGCAAGCATCTGTTTTAGTGAAGCCATGCCGGCGTCGGTATTGACCACCATATAGCTCGACGGACGCATGCGCGAGTTGATGGCATTCTTCCAATGCTCAGGGTTCATGCTCCAGGCGCGATAGTCCGTGTCATAGGGGAACTCCGAGTTCAAAGCGGCCCCATGCTTTTCCAGAACAGACAGAGCGGCTGAGAAATTAGAGCCGTTGTCGCTGCCGCCGTTAATAAGATTGTAAGTCCATTTCGGAGAGTAGATGCGCTGGCCATAGTTTTTGTTATTACAACCCAAGGTCAGACACACTTCGTGGCTCATCATGTAGTAGGTCGAAGCAAAGGCAACACAGGAACCTAAGCCACCTTGATTGGCGATCGGTGGGAAGGAGGCTAACGCCGAGTTGTCGACCTGAGCCGGCGCACTTCCCAGTGCAGTGCTGTAGACTCCGTCAGAGGAGGCAGCTCCCAGGGTCTCTTCCGTTTCGAATTCAGGCAGGGAAAGATCCGCAGAAATGGGAGGCTCACCGCGGTGACTACGCTCTTTGTTAATGCGTTCCAGTCCCAGACGGTTGGGGCGTACCTTCTTGACCTTCTTTGTGTGAAGTTTTTTGCTCTCCTCAGCCGTCATTGCTTTAAGGCCAGGGCGGAAGGCGGTGTTATTCTGTGCAAGGCTATGAGAAACGTTCAAAAGGAGCGTCAGGGACAGGGCCGCTCCAGCAGGCATAAAGTAATTTCTCATGGGGTTCATCTCCAGAGTTATATTGTGGTACTAAACGCAACGGCAGATTTGGGCTGAAGTCTTAATGTCGAACTGAAAAAATATGTGAATGCGAGGTGCTTCCCGCAGAAAGTGAAAAAGGACTATACAGATTGCGGCAAATTTCCGGGTCGTTACTTGTATGCGTTGGGGCTGTTAGAGCCGACGAAGGGGTGCCTTAGTTAAGGCCATTAGAACTGACCCACTCTTAAAAAGAGAGAGTCAGCATTCATTCCTCAGTGTTTATTTGGTCTCATCAGTCTTGTTGTGTGTGCGGACTTCGATCATCACTTCATTCCTGCGTAGAAAGGGAAGTGTCCACGGTGGGTCATAGCCAGCAAACACCGGTTCAGAGACCTGTTGGTAAGTTCCATTTTTAATCAGCCACTTCAGCAATTCATCGGCTTTCTCCTGATTTTTTTCTTCCGACCAAGTCCCAGAGTACCGAAGAACCGCGAAAAGTTTAGCAGGAACCGGCATGAGCTTCACACGCGGATCTTTGGGGCGAGGCAGGTCTTGCATAGAATACTTTGACGGCATCATAAAACTCATCTGCCAACCATCTGCGACTTTCGTTTGCACCACGGGTGCCGTCATCTGAATCTTTTCTGAAGATGGCGCCGCCACAACGGGAGCCGTCATGGAAATAGATTGGCTTTTTTCATTTTCGCCAAAGATGTACGCTGCAAGAATACGAAACGCCGAACTCATTGAATCCTTAAAGGGGCCCTGGACTTGAGTTGTGGCTACGATATAAGGGGAGTACTGACGAATCTCTTTATTTTCATCCTTGAGTAGAACTTCGTATTTTGGAGTTTCCTCGGTGCGAATACCAACCACACTGCATCCCACTTGAGTCATTAATATAGCGAGTGCTCCGAGAGATCGCCTCATACAGATGTCCTCCTATTGCTATATTGGAACTCAGATTAATGTTTTTGCCAAATTTAAAGTTGAAGTCGGCCGGTGTATCCTTTGGGACTGCATATTCGCTTGGATATACGCTTGACCATTTCAGAGGCATACTTGAGGAGTTCGGGGGTCCATGACTCTTTTTTGTTGAGTCCGACAGTGAAGCTGCCAGTTATTCCCTTCGCATCAAAGATCACGAGAGAATAAAGTCCCGGCTTTAAATTCCCAGTCCATTCGCCTCCAACCCAATAAGATTGTCTTCCAAACTCTTCATAATACTTGGGTCGATGTCCAACGGCATAAGAGGATTTCGCCTCTGCTATCGCAGATCGTCGGAGGCGCTTTACATAGTTGAAGTTTGATTCTCCGGACTTTTTCCAAGGCACATCTCCGGGAATTATAATTCCACTTGGCTGGAACAGTTCATACCTTGGAATCTGTGGACACTCCGGAGTCAAAATCTGAAGCAGCGTCCCTTCGGACTTTGAAGGCACGAAAAACTGGGCCACCAAGAACTCATGGGGCCTGGTGATCTCTGAATAAATTGCGCGTGATATTTCTGACTGTCCAAGAAAATACGATGCGACAGGCGTTTGAGGAATTGGAAGCAGCAGAACCGGAACGTGGGCCGAAGCAAACACAGCAGAAAGGAAAACGGCGAGAAAAAAGGCAGATCGCATGCGAACCTCCCGGTGAAATGAATATAGCTTCAATTTCGCTCTTAGAAAACTTTGGATCACGAATAACATTTTTTGTGAGGTGCCCTCCAGACGAAGAAGTTTGGCAAGCGACAATGAGGAATACTTTTTCTTTTAAAAAGAACATCTCGTTTTTGAATCTGTCATTGATGATACTGTTGTGGATCTGGACGATTTAGTTTGAATTTGTTTTTAAGTAATCACTCTTTCTGCCGAAATCATTTTGTAGTTGATCATCTGTCAATTGCTTTCAGAAACAAATCCCGCGCTATTTTTCGCAGTGGATAGAATAAGAATAAAATTCTGGATTCGGGAGGAAGTCTCGCTGCTTTTGTCTTGCTACTAAATTACTGGTCTGAACATGAAGGTTATTTTGGAGGTGTAAATGAAGAATCGAAGTCTGAATTTTAAGTTGGCTCTTGTTATCGGAATACTTGTGACGGGGTCACTGCTGATTGCTGGAATTGGATTGAGTCGGATGGATGCAATTAATACGGCTTTGGATCAAATCGTCACGGAAAAGAGTGCGCGAGTTTCCATCGCGAAGGACATTAAGGCTTTGTTTTATTTGCAGCTTTTGAATGAACGTAGCTTTGTGATCGAAGAAAGTCGCGAGGGTATGCAAGATATTGCGAGCCGTCTGGAAAAGAGGGGCGATGATATCTTAAAGAAAATCGACGAGCTTTCGGCAATCTCAGGAGAGCAGGGGAAAGCTGAGGCGGCTCAGTTTAAAGAGACCTACTTGAAGTGGTGGGCTGTGAATGAGCAGGTTCGCAAAACATCCTTTGACGGTGACAATAAAGGTGCAATGGCTCTGGTTAACTCTAAGGGGAATGAGCTCCGCAATGAAGGAGAAGCTCTGGTTGATTCCGTTGTGAGTCGCAATGAGCAGAGAATGTTAGATGACGCGGCCAAAGCCTCGGCCGACTTTAAAAATGCCCGATTCTTTATGATTTTATTGAGCTCCCTCGCGATTCTGATTGGGGTTTCTATTGCTACCTTTATTCTTATCTCTTTGAGTAAAGCTATTAACACAATTATTGAAAATCTGAGTGGCTCGTCCAGTCAGGTGGCTGGTGCCTCGCAACAGATCGCTTCGTCGGCCGAAGGACTTTCACAGGCAACAACAGAGCAGGCTTCGTCTTTGGAAGAAACGGTGGCAACAATCGAAGAGCTGTCTTCCATGGTAAGAGTGAACTCTGACAACGCCCATCAGGCGGCTCAGTTATCCACCCAGACCAGCGAAGTGGCCAGTCGTGGAGAGCAAGAGATTCATGCTCTTGTCAGCTCCATGCAGGAAATTTCCAATGACTCTCAAAAGATTGCTGAAATCATCAACGTCATTGATGATATTGCCTTCCAGACAAATCTTTTGGCATTAAATGCAGCTGTGGAAGCCGCCCGGGCAGGGGAGCAAGGAAAGGGCTTTGCTGTTGTGGCTGAAGCCGTGCGCGGCTTGGCACAGCGAAGCTCTTCGGCAGCAAAAGATATCGAGGCGCTTATTAAGTCCAGCGTGCAAAGAATCGAAGTTGGAAGTGATCAGGCCGAAAAGAGCGGGGCTGTCCTGGGAGAAATCGTGTCAGCAGTGAAGAAAGTCACGGCATTAAACAACGAGATCGCCGCCGCAAGTAAAGAGCAGTCCGATGGGATTATGCAGATTAGTAAAGCTATGAATCAATTGGATCAAGTGACACAGGTAAATGCGGCTTCCTCGGAAGAAGCAGCGGCCTCAGCAGAAGAGCTTTCTGCGCAATCTGAGAACATGACTCTTGTGATTCAAGAACTGGTTGCGGTGGTCAAGGGAGGGCAAACTTCGGTGTCGCCTTATCAAGGTGAAGTGGCTAAACCTCGGGCTGTGGCCGCTCCGGTGGCTTCCACCGCTCCGAAAAAGGGAGAGTCCACAAACCACGAGGATCTTTTGCCACTGAATTCAGCAAGCTAAATAGAAAAAAGGCGCCGGAAGGCGCCTTTTGCTTTATTTGATAAAGTACCAGCCGTTACCAGCTCCAGAGGTAGAACCCGTTGTCGCCCAGGCTTGGGCTGCACTGACCCAGTAGGCTCCAGGATAGTAGGAATAACCAAGGTCTTCACCACCGCCCCAGAGACTTCCTGACCAGCAGTCTTTGTACCAGAACGGGGAGGCGGTGTAGTTTCCGCCGCAGTGAGAAGCCGAAACGTCATTGTCTTTGTCCCAAGCAGAGAATTTATAGCCGCTGTGAAAGCTGACGACATCAGGGGCCGTGGCGCCAACTAACTGGGCGCAGGACGAAAAGTTAATTATGTAATCGGCCGTAGTCAGCGTGTAGTTGCACTTATATCTTTGCTCGACAGCTGTGCCCGTGACCGCTTTCCAGTCGTAGCGCCACTGGCCATTGGGAGCAAGTCCGCTCCAGTGTTTAAGGCCGGTATAGACTTCAAATGAGTCAATATCATCGTTGGGATAGTTTTTGTTTATCGGAGTGGTATTGATGGCCCGGTCCCATACCAAGCTGGAAGAGGGTTTTCCCTTCCCGCCGCGGATGTTGGACCAAACCAGAGTCCAACCGCCACCGTCGGTCGTCATATCACAATAAACCTGAAAAGCAGTATTGAAGTTGTGGGCTTCACCCAGTACACGCCGTCGGTGACTCCTGCGCGGTTTTGTTTTAAGTGATAGCAGTTTTGTGCAGGATTGGCATTTGTATCACCTAAATTCGTCGCGGCGGCTGCGGTGGTCTGCACGCTGCCATCGGGGAACTTAAATCCACCCGAGGTGCTTTCGACGGTCCCAGCTACGGTCAGTTTTTGCCCGGGTGTTAAGGTGCCTACACCCATGTTGCCAGCGGTATTAATAAATAGCCGCGAAACTCCGGCAGTGTAGTCGTACACTTCGTAGCCCGCATTTCCGTTACTGAGATTCATCCCCGCGCCCCAGACATGAGCCGCAGAGGCGGCGCTAAACCCGGCATAGCGGCTTTGCACCGCGCTGCCATTATTTCCGCTTTCCACATTCGATGTTGTACTGGCCGTGCCACGATAGACGGACAAGGCATACGCGGGTGTCTGTGTTCCGATGCCCACATTGCCGTTGTTAAGAACCGTCATTCTGACAGCGCTGTTGGTTTCAAAGTTCAGATTAAAGTTGTCGTTGGTCCCCAAAGTGGCATTTGCAGCAAAAGAGTTTCCACCATTAGTGAAGATAGAACCATTGGTGAAGGAAGAACATGTCATCATTCCTGTGGCATCGAAGGTCAGCATTTGTCCGGTGCCACAGGTAAAGGTCGTCAGCGCACTCCCAGTTCCGTTCGAGACCACAAGTCTATTGGTCGATTTTGTATTTAATTGAGACATACTAGTCGCCCAGGGAAACTGTGAAGTTTCCCTTATGGCGGCTACAGACTTTATGCTGCAACGGGTGTTATCCGAGAAAATCAGGTTCGGGCCTCAGAGGTGTCCTCTAGAGGCTTGAAGGTCCCTCGGTGACCGTTCGCTCCCAGCACATGGACACTGGTGGCTTTGGGGCCCTTTTCCCCCATGTCTTCGGCAAAACGCACTTCCTGCCCAGGCATCAGCTCGTCAAAGTTGCCGGTGACAACCGAGTTTCTGTGGAAGTAGATTTCGCGATTATCCTCCGTAAGTAAAAAACCGTACTCTAGGTCCGGAGAGATTCTAAGGACCTTGGCGTGATTGGAATTGTTTTTGGTTTTGACGTAGCCTCCCATCATTCGCATATATTCATCGACACGGCGGCGGGCCGAAAGGAAAGCATCTCGAATAGCCACATAAACATCTTCGTGGGCATGATTCAGACCACGTTCTCGGTCCACTACGAGGATGTTTCCTGGAACTGTCATGCGAATTTTGATGTGATAGATGCCACCTTGATGTTGTTTGCGCGGCGGACGTTCGACGACCACGTGACAGGAAAGCAGTTGAGGGCAGGTTTCTTCAAGAGTGTCAGCGTGATCCTGAATTGCTGAGGTGACCGCGACTGATTCCGGAAACCCCACGAATTGAATCTTTAAGTCCATCATAAATTCCTTTCCGCGATAGAACGCTTTTTTTCCATTTTACAGTAAGACTGCGGCCGCGGATCGCTGCTCTTCAACATAATGGGTGGCTTCTGCAATAGAACTCCAATACAGGTCGAGGATGCCGTATTCGTGATAGGTCCATTGTCAGTTGAAATAAGATTTTTGCATTGGGTGATCAGTCCTGACCAGTCGACGTGGGCAGAGTATGGGATTTATTCTAAAGCGTTGTCCTCAGAAGCACGTGATCTATTGAATGTCGTTGTAGATCACGTAATAGATGGCGATCAATGCAATCAGCGCCGGTAAAATAAATGTCAGACCTAAAACCCACAGAGTTTTTGATCGGACCTTCTTTTCTTCCGTGGTCATATTTGTTCCTAACTTTAAATTTTGTCTTGGCCTCGAACTTTCACCAATCCTTGGCTTTTGTAAAGGAAAAATAGAACGTGGATCCGCTGTCTTTAAGGCATAGCCACCTTGAGATTTCTGCTATATCATGGCTTGGAATCAGTAAAGGCAGCAAAAGTGAAGCATAAGATTTCAAAAACATTCGTTCGCACTCTCTGGTTAAAATCCCAAGGGCTTGATCAGCCCAAGCCCTTTGGCAGCGGTCCCAAAGCCACGGTGAAGGCCATTCAACATCTGGGCTATGTTCAGATCGACACTATCAACGTGATTGAACGATCGCACCATCATATTCTGTATTCCAGAATTCCTGACTACAAGCGATCCCATCTGCAAAAAGCGCAAAGTAAAGATAAGACGGTCTTTGAATATTGGACCCATGCCTTGGCCTATGTTGCCACGGATGATTTTAAATACTTCATTAACGACATGAAGCGCCGACAGAAAAATCCATCACAATGGTATTCCTCTGTCACCGAAGCTGATGTCAAAAAGATGCTAACTACAGTCAAAAAGCAGGGGGCTATTTCAATCCGCGATGTGACCGACGATGTCTTAGAGGAAAAGAAGCACCCTTGGGCAAGCAAAAAGCCATCAAAGAAGTTCCTTCAATGCGCTTTCAATGGGGGGGAGCTGGTCATCGCAGAGCGCTTGGGTATGCTCAAAAAATATGAACTGACGGATCGTCATTTCGATTGGGAAAAAAGACCCAAAGCCGCTTCGCCCAAAGAGGTCACTGAATACAAACTGGAACGGGCCTTAAGATCCCAAGGCGTGATCAGTCTGGATTCGGCAGCTTATATGGAAAAGGCGGCGCCTAAAAATGAAATCTTAAAGGCCATCGAAGCACGCGTGCGCCAGGGCACTTTGATCCCTGTGGAAGTCAAAGGTCTTGAAAGAGTGCACTTTTGGGTCAAGCCAGAACTGCTGGAATCCCCGCAAGAGAACGTCAACAGTCTGACACACATCCTGTCACCATTTGACCCTCTGGTCATACAAAGAAAGCGTTTTCACATGTTCTTTGACTATGACCATCGCTTCGAAGCCTATGTGCCGAAAGAAAAGCGCAGATACGGTTACTTCGCATTGCCGGTGATCATCGGTGATCAGGCTGTTGCGGTTTTAGATTTAAAAACAGACCGGCAAAAACAAAAACTTCTGATTCAACAATGGAGCTGGCTGGGAAAACACAAAACCAAAGTGAATAAGCAATTGATCGAGCAAGAGTTGGAACGATTTGAAAGGTTTCAACTGGGAACGTAGGCAGGGTGAACGCTTTGTTGTCAGAGGCGCGCGCAATTTCTGCGGGCGCGCCTTTTTAAATAGCCAGTTCTTTGGTCTGCGGAGAAAGGCTTGCGGCCTTTTCAAACAGAGTGTCCACGTGACCTGCGACGGAGGACACCTTATGGTCAATAGCATCGCAGTGGGAATTGAGCTCCTGGGCTGCTTTTTGAATGGAGCTGTTTGAAGACTGCAGCAGATTAATGAATCGCAGCATTTCTTCCAGATAATGAACGAAGGTAACTTTAACTTCGTTCACACGGGCAGATTCTACGGCTCCGATTTGACGGATGACTTCCAGACCTGTTGTAAATCTTTTCACATCAGCAAGTTGCGAAGAGATTTTCGACAGTTGTTCGGCCAGGGCCTTAATTTCAACAGTCAGTTCGTGCGAATTGCCACGGAAAAGGCTGGCGAAGTTGTCTCGAACAATCAGCATATCTGAAAAAGCGTTCTCGGCGTGCTGACTTTTTTGAATGGATTCTTTGATAAAGAAGTCCACCATCATCATTTGCACGTCCATCGAAACAATTTTAAGAGTGCATTTCTGGATTGTTTCAGTCAGATTTTGTTCGAAGTGTTCCAGTCCGGACAGGTGGGATCTGATTTGCTCGGAAAGATCAGAGAACTCTTTTGCAACCACACCCAGCGAAGAAGCCACTTCTCCGAATTTGGCAGCAGCAACAGTCATGTTTAAAGCATTAAACTTCAGCTGCGTGAATCCACTGGTCAAATGTTCCATGGTGGTGACCAAGGACTTATTGATGTTCTGAAAATCCTGAACTCGTTTAAAGCAGTCCTTCAGGTCCTTGGAGGTTTTGGAGCTGATATTAGAAATGTCGGCAATAACACCCACGCTGCCAGACTTTCTTTCCACGTCCCGGTCAGGCAGGGCATTGATTTCAGCAAAGGCCGCTTGAATCATAAAGTCAGTGTAGTCCCGGAATCCAGCCTTCTGCACCTGATCAAGGATAAAGGGAACAGAGCCCTCCATGCCTTCTTTTTCCTCGACCGCCAAGGTGGCTGTATAAAGGTCTTTGACGACACTAAAAATAGGTGAGGAGGGCTTTAAGCGAATAGAGAGATATCCGTCCTTAATGGGGAACACGAAAGCATAGACCCAGTAATAGCTGCCATTGGCCGAAAGGTTTTTTACATAGGCGGCGATGGGGCGGCCCGCAAGCAGTGTATCCCAAAGAAGCTTAAAGACAGCGCGAGGCATATCGGGGTGACGAATGATGCTGTGAGGAGCTCCGTTCAGAGTTTCTCGAGTATACCCGCTGACGCGAACAAAAACATCATTGCCGAAAGTGATCACGCCACGATTGTTGGTGGTGCTGAAAAACAGTTCATCAAAGCCAAAGGGGCTTTCATTTTGATTGGGTGTTGGTCTTTTCATTTCTTGCCTCTAATAGTTTGATTTGAACACAACCTGTTAGGGACAACAAAAGACGAAAAAATAAACACGACCTGGAGGATGGAGACCGGACTTTTTGCCGGTCTAATCATTTTATTGTTGATAAGGCTCCAGCATCGGCCAGCGTCTGCAGAGCTCGAAGATCTGCACTAGATCGATTTAAGTAATGACTCACCATGCAAGGGTTCCCATGGTTTAGATCCCTCACCAGCTTAAACAGCCCACCTGACTTTTTACCGGCGACAGTCACCCCACCAAAACTGAAGTAAACCACGCCTTTGGACGTCAAGCTGTGCTGCCACAGAATCAAAGAATTTTTACTGCGCAAACGGATCTTGGACTTTGCAGAAATCTCCACAGGTGCACTTGGGACGGTCTTAAACCCTTGCGATGAAATATGCTGCATCCAGGACTTTAAGAAGGTCTCTTGCAGTTCTTCGACACTTAATCTCTGCAAAAGTTCGATGGTCTGAAGGTAGGCTTTCGGAAGCTCACTTACTTCGCCGGAATCACTGCGCAGATTCTTAAACTGAGTTGCCACCTTGGTACCGGCGGCACCGCTTTTTTGTGCCAGCAGACCTTTTAAGGAATCAGAGATCATTTCCTTGTGTGGCTGATCCACCCAAACCCCCAGGCTCCAGGTGGCACTGAAGGATCCATCCGATTCCGCAATATGCCAGGCCGAAGAAGGCCAATAGGTCATGTCACCGGGGCGGGCCTCTAAAAGTTCGGATGCTTTTTTGTGTTTTTCATACTTAAACGCACGATCCAAGGAAGGATTCTTTTTCACATACTGTGGTTCCCACAGTCGGAACCGTTTAACCCCCGCAACTGGGAAGCTAAAGACCCCGCAGGAATCCACATGCACTCCAAATGGAGTTTTGCGGTAATTCCCCAAATACAAACCCATTTCCGAAAAGCGATTCGGGAACCCGACGTGACGATACAGCTCGTCGGTAAATTCTGTCAGCAGATGTTGCTTTTTGTGATTCACCTGCAAAAGCTCATCACAGACCAGGCAGTAGTCCGGAAACAGCGCTTTCATGCGCGCATGGTAGCCTAAAAGGGATTTGTCCTGTTTTTCAGGCAGAACTTGCAGGACGTCTTCTTCCTCTGCTTTAAAACCATCGATGAAAAACTTAAAACCCGTCGGATCGTTTAGTTTGCGGCAGCGATCTGCATACAAGACAAGCAAATCAAAAACTTCGGCGTCGGTTATTTCCAGAAGGCTGGATTTGACGTTTCTTAGAACCAGCGCTTTTTTCTCCCAGATATTCCGGGAAAAATTGCGCCAAAATTTTTTGTCCAACATCGTCTTCATGCCCGGCAGAGTCGTTGAGATCGCCGTCAGAGTCAAATAAAGCACCCCAAAAACATAAGCCCCCGACGAGGATTTGTAAATTTGACCCGCGCGACGGAATGAACCGCATAACCCCTTGTGATTACCTAGGATTTATCATAAAAAGTCCCCTCTGGAGAAGCCCCTCATGAACGCAGCCCCTGTTACATTTGAAGATCCCATTTTGACCATCGAGCTTAAGCGGGATGTCACCAAACACCTAAAACAGGGGCACCGCTGGATTTTTGCCAACTGCTTTGAAGAACGTCGGTCCATCAAGTCGGGCATTCATATTCTGAACTACAAGGGTGAACCCTTGGCTTTGGGGATCTGGCAGGGTGATACGCAGTTGCGTTTCCGCGTGCTGGTGTTGGCTGAAGAGCCGATCTTCCGCCGCAACAACATGAAACGCACCCTGGAGCTTTACTTTGAAAGCCAGTGGCGCAAGGCCGTGGAAATCCGTAAGACCTTCGATCTTTCTGTCACCAACTCCTTCCGCCTGATCAATGGGGAGGGGGATGGTTTCCCTGGGCTGGTGGTTGATGTTTATAACGACACGGCTGTGATCAAACACGATCACGCCATCATGGAAAAAACCTGGAACGCCAGTGCAATTGCAGAAAAGATTCAGGCGGATTTCCCTCAGGTAAAGTGTGTGTACCTGAAGCGCCGTAACGACGCTGATGAAAAAGGCACAAACATCGTGGGCACATTGGCGCCCGAGGTGCAGTTCCTTGAAAATGGAGTTCTGTTTGCCTCTAACATCCGTGATGCCGCCAAAACGGGGTTCTTCTTGGATCAGCGTGACAACCGCAAGATGATCCAGAACTTTGCCAAAGGTAAAACCGTATTAAATCTGTTCAGTTATACAGGCGGATTTTCCATTTTTGCTGCCAAAGGTGGCGCCAAAGAAGTGACCAGTGTGGATATTGCCAAGGTGGCCATCCAGGCGGTCGCCAGAAACTTTGAAATCAATGGTCTGACAACAGTTCACCATGATATCGCCACCGATGCCTTTGAGTATCTGGAAAAGCAGAATGCCGAAAAGAAAAAATACGATCTGGTGATCACTGATCCGCCCAGCTTTGCTCCGAATGAAAAATCCGTCGAACAAGCCAAGGCTGCTTACACGAAGGTCTTTAGCAATTCGATCAAGCTGGTCAACCCCGAGGGTTTATTTGCGGCCAGCTCCTGTTCCAGTCATATCTCGACCCGGGATTTTATGGAAATATGCAAAGAGGCCTTTTCGCGTGCGCGTAAGAAGGGCACACTGGTATATCAAGGCGGGCAGCCGGTGGATCATCCCTATCCCATGGCGATGGAAGAGCTTCGTTACTTGAAGTTTGCCCTGTTCCGTCTGGATTAGTTGATTTTTGGGTTTGATTTAAAGAGGTTCATAAGTGGATAGCATCGCCAGTCTTCGTCAGGAAATTGATCAGGTTCATAAAGAGCTTCATGCGCTGCTGTTGCGCCGTCGTGAACTGACCATGGCCGTATGGAAGATTAAGCAAGAGCAGGGCTTGCCGTTTTTTAGCCCCGAGCGCGAAGAGCAGATTATCCAGAGCTTCGTGGCTATGCAGCCGCATCGGCCCAATGACCCTGCCTTCGAGGAACTTCTTAAGGGCGTCATGAATTCCATCTTAAGAGAGTATGAGAAATATCTAAAAGCTCAGTTTCCCACAAAATAAAAAAAGCCCCTGTGGAGGGGCTTTTTTTTGCGAAGTTTACTTTTTACGACTTTGATATTCTTTTTCGCGTTGGAAGTGGCTTTCAGACAGGCCGTAACTTTCCACGTTCCCCAGATCCTTGATCAATGAATCCAGATCCTTCTTGCCACTGATAAAGTCCAAGTGCCCTTGGATTTTTGAAATCAGCTCGGTCCCGCGCTCTTTCAAAGCTTCATAGCGCACATAGCCCAGCCCATGGGATTCCCAGTCCTTGATGTAACGAGCCGCCGACTGTGACGTTCCGTTGTACATGGTGTTGCGGCACTCTTGATCGGGCTTGATCTGATGCCAGTTGCCGAACTGGTCCTTCAGTTTGACCTGATGTTTTTCACAAGGCTTCCCGCAGTCTTTGAAACTGGTCCCTTTGGAAAGGAAGGCGGCAAACACACAGTGTTCCATATGGAAGCTTGGCATGTACTGGTAAGCGGTGACTTCAAAACGCTCGGCTTGTCCGGCCTGAATCAGTTCTTCCACCTGCACGTGATTCAGGTCATAGCCCAGGCACACGCTGGAAAGACCCTTTTCCAGAAGGTACTGAGCCGTCAGGTGATTGGTCACGTTCAGGCTGAAATCGCCCAGAATCTGACCAGTGTAGGAGTTGGCCTGCAAGTATTGCACAGCCCCCAGGTTGCGCGCCAAGATGGCATCGGGATTCAGGTTGAGCAGATGCTTCACATTGCGGTGTTCATTGGGTTTTAGAATACGTGTGGTGGCAATGGCGACTTTCATGCCTTGATCGCGCAGGACTTTCAAGCTGGGTTCGAAATCCAAACCGAATTCAAAGTCCAGGATCACCAGATTGATACCGGAGGTTTCAATTTCACCGGCGGCGATGGCTTTAGCCACGTCTTCGACTTGTTCTTTGTCGCGCAGAAGAAGATTTAGCTTCAATCCTGGCTTGGCTTTGGCCGCCACTTTATTGGCGTCAATCCAGCTCAGAACCTGCTCCTGCGGAGTGACTTCGGCATCAGCACCGTTTTTAATGCGCAGATCCGTTAATTCTTTGACCAGCTTTTGGCGAAGTTCTTTGACCTGTTTGTTGGGAATAAACAGCGGTGTGGTTTCATCCAGCTCGCAGGCAAAATTATCACCGCGGAAGGGACTTCCCATCAGGGCAAACAGCTCTTCGCGCAAATCCAGGGAATTCAGCCCCTTGTTTTTGGCGGCTTCGCAGATGTTTTCAGAATAACCTGTCACGGTGTTTTTGCCGTCAGAGTATTGAACTTTCAATGGCTGACCCAAAGAAGCCTCTGCGCGGATTGAAACTGGAACGCGCTTTTTTCTTTCCTTGTCTTCAACACTCAGGGCCACGTCACGCTTAAGGTCTTTATCGTGGTTATAAAACACACGAGCGCCCACAAACAGATTGTCCATGACGATGTCCCGTGAAAACTCCAGCGCAAAACGGCGCGGGGACAAAGTTTTGACGGCAAAGACGAATCCGCCTTTTTCCGCGCTTTGTCCGTTACGGTCTTTGTAAACCCAAAGAATTCCGTCACCGGCTTGAATGAAGTCCGCTTTTAAGCCCTGGGCGACCTTGTCGTCCGTGATTTCCACTTCCAGGGAATTCCCGTTCACACGCAGAACTTTTCCGAATTCAAAGCCACGGTGCGCACTGAAGGTGCCTTCCACCAGTTCCTGGTGATTCACTCCATGGAACCAGCCGCTGTAAAAGCCACGGGAAAATGCCGTGGCCATTTGTTTTTTCAACAAGATAGGATTAGCCAGAGCCTGGTCGCGTTGTGCGGAAGTGATGGCGGCATCGAAACTGCGGGCGGCAGTGGCCACATATTCTGGCGTTTTTAGGCGGCCTTCGATTTTAAAGCAGTCCACACCTGCTTCCAAAAGACTTGGAACTTCGTTGATACCGCAAAGATCCTGCGGGGACACCAGGAAGGACTTGCCACCCAGATCACGTTTTTCACCGTCAACGTACATTTCGTAGTTAAAGCGGCAGCTTTGCGCACATTGACCACGGTTGGCAGATCGTCCACCGATGCCTTCTGAAGTAAAGCATTGCCCCGAGTAGCTGACACACAATGCCCCATGAACGAAAACTTCGATTTCTTTTGAGGTGTTTTGTTTGATGGCGTGGATTTCTTTGATTGAATTTTCACGCGCCAGAACAAAGCGCTGAATGCCCAGGTCGTCTAACCATTGAATGGCTTCGGCATTGCTGATGCTCATTTGGGTTGAGGCATGCACACGCTGGTGAGGGGCCATTTGACGAACCAGGCGCACCAAGCCCAGGTCCTGGATGATAAAGGCGTCGGGCTTCAGCGGAAGAATTTTTTCAAGGACTTCGACGGCCTTGTGCAGTTCGTTTTGGAAGACAAGAATGTTGAAGGCCAGATTCACTTTCACGCCATACAGGTGGCAGGTGTCGATGATCTCTTTGACCTCTTCGATCTGAAAGTCATAGCTGCGGCCGCGGGCGTTGAAGCCGGGGACTCCCATGAAGATGGCATCAGCACCATTGTGAATGGCAGCCATGGCCATCTCTTTGGTACCTACGGGAAGTAACAGCTCGGGACGTTTCAAATCTTGTTTTTCCATGCGGTGTTTTTAACGAAGGCGGGGGCTGGGCACAAGGGGAATTTCGCCGGGTAAAAGCGGGCTGACGTCGCTGGCAGTGTGAGACCGCCTTAAATCCCATGACGTCAGGTCTAAGTGCCTGAATTGTCATGGGATTTATTCAAGTATTCAAAAGACCTTGAGGGGTCCTTGATTAAGGGCGACTTTTTTTAGCTGTCATTTTTTTGATCAGCTCTTTCATACTTTCAATTTCTCTTTGGACTTCCTTGGGGATGTGAGTTCCCGAAGAGCCAGTGAAGGCCATCTGAATCAGGTCCTGATACTCGGTCAGGCAGGCCGGGGCGATCTTGGATTCAGGGTGTTCCAGGACACATTGTTTCAGATACAGCTCCGGCATGGAGTAAAGGGCTTTTTCTTCGTATCGTCTTTCACAGAAGGACAGCCAGTAAAGAATTTCGGGCTTTAGCGGGGTGTTGGGATACTGCTCAAGATACTTGTACAGAACACTGGAAACTCGCAGATAAGCCAGCTCCCGGTCTGTGTTCATCTCAAAATCACCTGAAAGTTCTTTTTTTAGATTTGTCTGAGCAAACTTGCGCAGTTCATTACTTTGTTTGTCGTTAAACTCCGGATAGGGCAGGGATTTGATTTTTTCGGCGGATTTTACCAGATCCTGCATGCGGTTTTTAAGGAACTCTGGCAGCTCTTTGTTACCCAGATCTTTTTGCAGACTTTGGATCAAGCCCGGAAGGTCCCTTTTGACACGGGTGAAGTAGTACACTTTTCTGGAAAGGGCTTGTTCAGCATGTTCAACCGAAGGATCATTTTTGGGGAAACCAGCAAGAACTTCAGAATATATCGGCAGTGCCTTGTCAAAGTTTCGCACAATGAACAGGAACTCTGCTTCATCAAATGGCTTGCTCAAGAAGCGGTTTTTATCAGAAAAATCAAATTTAGTGGAAGAGCTGGGAAGCTGTGTATGACAGGACATGCACACACTCAGCGTAGAGCGAAGCATCCATAAAGAGTAGTCTTTGTTACCCACTCGATAAACGATCTCGGCTTCTTTGAGCTGTTGATTCATCGCCCGGCCTGAAATGGCGAAGCCGGAATTTTTGATTTTACCTTCGTGAGAGATCTTTTCACTTAAGCTCACCATGTTTTCCAGGGATTTTTGAATCACGGGTGCATTCTTAGGGTCACGATAGTCGTCTGCGGAAACAATAAAAGGTTTTAGCGTATAGATTTCCTGAAGCATCTGATCCATGTAGGGTTTGACTTCGGCTTGAGCCTGCAATGAAAGAGAAGTGATTAAGAATAAGAAGAATTTTCCAGCCATGGGCCCTCCGGTTGTATCGCATTCATTACATAGGCTTCATAACTTGGTGGCAAACTAAAAAATGTCTTCTTGTTTGTTCTCCAACCGGGGCGGTTGCGGGTTAACAGGCCGTTCTTGTGATTTTAAGCAGCTACGTCATTCTTTGTTCGAGATTTTCCGGGTTCACGATTCAGAATCACAGTTCAGACAAAAGTATAATTGAACCTAACGGAAAGGAATGAAGATGCAACGTCCATGGTCTCAACGAATTTTAGCTTCTATTTTGGTCCTTCAGGCGCCTTTGTTGGCCCAGGCTGAACTGAGTCCTTACACCAGTGGTGCCGAGCGCAGCGTACTGAATCCTTATGCCGCCTTTGAAGGCGTGGGAAGGGTGGCGGATATCACCCGTAAAACGGGTGGGGCTTTGTACCGTCTGGAGCTGGCCAAACCACTGCCTTTAACGTCTTTGCGCATTAAATCCAAGGCGGGGAAGGTGAAGATTTTAGGCGTGACGATGATGACTGACAAGCAAGAGCGCATCGTTATTAAGAGCTTTACGAACGTGAGCTTGGCTGAAGCGGATCAACCTCTGGCTTCGGAAGTTTTAAGCTCCACTGCGGGGATTGCGATGATCGAAATTCAGGCAGAGGCCATGGGAGGCAGTGCTTCGCTCGAATTAACCGCTGTTTCCAGTCTCGAAGCGCCGCAGTTGTCATTGCGGGATGATTTTTCTTGCAGCAAAAAGTTTGACGCGATTTTGAAAGAAAAGCTAGATGTGGTTCAAGTTTGGGCAGGTCGAGCCGAATCCAGTGCGCCAGATTCTTGGCAGGAAAAGTATGCAAGCAAAGAGTTCACCAAATATGTGAACGACTTTATCACCACCTTGAAAGAGTCTAAAAACTCTGTGGCTTCTACGGAATACACTTTGACGCTGTTAAACTTCTTCACTGAACGCCATAATTCCAGCCGAGTCGGCAGTGCCGCAGAGCAGGGCTATAAATCCATGGCGACAGAGACCTTTGAAGTCTTTTTGGCCTCTTTCCAAAGCCAGCAAACCTGCCGTGTGGTGTCCAGCGAGGCGTTGATTGAAATCACCGTGGATTTCCAGAAAAAGCAGGAAGCCAGCAAACCTGACAGCCGGGCTCGTAAGATCTATGAGATGATGATCGGAAAATTGGGGAAATTCATCCCGACCCAGTATCGCAAAGAGCTGGCGACCAAAAATCTGACGTTCCGTCAGGCCGACAATGAAGGATATAAGTTCTATAAGCAGTTTGCCGCCAGCAAGCCTGAGAGCATGCTGAAAGGAACTTATCAGGAAATGAGTGCGAACGCCTATGCGTTGGCGGAACAAGCCCTGATGAAAGAGGTCAAGGAACTGGACAATGAAAGAACCTATCAGCTGATCGTGGAATTCCAGGCCAAATACAACGACCCGGCCAATTATCCACAGGAAACCATGATGAAGTATCTGGTGATCCTGTCTGAACACAGCACCTTCTTAAGAAACATCATGCAAAACTAAAACATGCCAACCTCAAGGCGTGATCCCAGGATCACGCCTTGTCTTTACCTGATCTTTCGCGCCAGCCATTTCGGCAGAAGGTCTTTCCAAGACTTGCGCGCGGAAATACCTCGTTTTTCCAAATAGGCGATAATGGCTTTGTTATCATAGCGTCTGGCAGCTTCGATGCAGTTCATATCATCAAAGAAAGACTTCAAAAACGGGTCGGCCTTGTGTTCCAGAAGATACAGGGCAATGTTCGTGTGCCCAGCCGCAATCGCCGCCACCAGTGGTGTGGCTAAAATTTCGGGATGTTGATAGTTCGGATTCACATCGTGTTCGATATGATAGCGTACCAGCTCGATATTTCCATTTTGCGCAGCCAGATACATTTCTTTCCAGTCACCAGCAGACATCAGATCCCCTTGATTGATGGTTTCTCTGGAGTCTAGCATTAGGAATGGTGATGGCTAAAGTATTTTGAGGTGAGTCAGAAAGGGCCGGGTTCCCCCGGCCCATTTATTTAGTGGAACAAAGGGAACCCGTAGGTTTCTTCAGCCAGGATATTCAGATATCGGGCTGCGACGGCTTGTGGAATCTCCGTTCCGCTGTTCATTTTCCCTTGGTATTCGACGATCAACTGGAATCTTTGTTCGATGTCCATCATTTTGACTTCGCGTTTCAAGGCCTGTTCGGCAGCGACAAAGGCATAGGCACTCATGCTTTTGCTGGTGTCTTTCAGGAAATCCCCGTCAGGGGCGGCCAGGTACATTTTGAAGTACTTGGATCCCTCTGTGTCGGCATCGCGGAAATTAAGGTTCGCAGCGATAATTTCCTTGCGATATTGCTCGGGCGCAAAATCACGGACTTTGTTCATGATTGTGGTGAATAATGGGCGAGCTTTTCCATCGGCAGGCATGGCTTTGAGCTTTTTGTTAAAGTCCATCGACACGCTTAGCAGGACGTCGCTTGGATAGCGGCGGCATGGAAGTTCGTTTTGAATTGCAATCACCAGCACATCATACGTGGCCGTCAGCAGATCCTTATAAGCGGGCTCTGAAACACCCCCTGAACGAACGGCATTGTACTGATCCGCAAAGAAGTTCATCAGTGTGATCAGGTAAGCATGGGACGTATAGCTGCCAGCGGTGTTCATGGTGGCAACAAAGTCTTTGACCTGCTCTTTAAGCTGATTGCCTGCAAACTTTTCCTGAACGGATCCGGGGGCACTGGATTCAGCACGTTTCACCCACAGTTGCACCGGGTCCAGTTTGTCCTTCAAAAGGGCGTCGATGTTTCGCTTGCACGAGAACGACGGGATGCGATTGCCTAAGGTTAGCCTTGGGGCTTCTTTGGTCGAGAAGGCTTTGATTTCCAAGGCGGCTTCTCCTCCCATGGCTTCGGCCAGAACCTCGATGCCCGTGATGTTAGCGGCGGTTTGGAACATCTCTGAACTCATCGGGGCTTGCGTTTCATCCAGATTGACACCAACGAACTGACGGACTTGCACCTTTTCATTTTTATCCGTGACCAGAGCGACAGAGTAAATTTTCATACGGCCTAATTTGGATTTGGCCTCCAGGCGCACCAAGGGCAAAGACTTGATCAAATCCAACCGATACAGATCCCCACCGCGATCGCGGGTGATCTGATCAATGCGACCGACGCCTTCATAGAGAGGGGATTGCGGAGGCTCTGTCGGGCGGTTGGGAGGTGCAGGTGGTTTGGGCAATTCTGACTTGGGCGGCTCCGGTGCCGCGAAAGCTATTTGTCCATGAACGAGCAAGGCGAGAACAGCAAAACGTAAATACATGTTCGAACTCCTTTCGAATAATTGCATTTTAAATTCGTACTTCCTTTGTTGAACCTATTCAATTTACAGATTATTCACCTTTGAACAGACCGCGCAGAGAACCTTCGATGTTTTTGTTTTGTCCGTACAAATCTGTCACAAATCGTACAACTCCGTCTGAGCTCATCATCGAAGTCAGATAAGCAGTGTACACAATTGTTTTCTTGTAGCTGGGAACGGTGATCTCGGTGGACTTGGTGACGATTTCTCCTGGGCGGGCCATCATGGCAGCAATGAGTTTGCGATCCCATGGCGTGTCTTCCAGCAGAAACTCGGCTAAGTCCAAAGGTTTTTCCAGACGAATGCAGCCCGAGCTGAGTTGTCGACTGGGGGTATCAAAAAGTTCCCTTTGATTGGTGTCATGCAGGTAAATGGCAAACGAGTTTGTCAGATCAAACTTTAAAACACCCAAGGCATTCCCCAAATGAGGAAGCTGGCGAATATTCACATCAGGCTCTACGCGTCCTGCGGCGATGCCCTTCCAGTCGATTTCTGTCGGGTCCATGCGGCGACGGAAATCCTTGGACCAGGCTTCATAGTGGTGCGAGTTGAAGTATTCGCGGATCTGTTCGCTGTTAAGATTGGCCAGATCATTGACTTTGTCTTCATAGAAAATTGTCGGTGGCACCACCCAATACGGGTTGATAATGACTTTAACAATTTCGTCTCTCATCGTTGGTGACTTGCGGCTGGGGCGACCATTGACAGTGCGGAAGCTCATAATTCGCGGCCACTGGGTGGATTGATCCATCAGGATGAAATAGGACATCGCTAGATTCACAAAGACATAGCGGTTTTCAAAGTACTGCGGGAACCACCGCATCTTTTCCATGTCGATCTGCAATTGGCGGACTCGGTCCATACAAGACACGGTAAGGAAAGCCCAGACTTTGCCATTTGGAGAAATAGCCCCGTCGGGATTGATTCGCATATTCCATTGAATATCCGTGACGGCATTGAGAAGATCACCGTCAAAGCGGTCATCCATCAGTTTAAACTTATATCCAAGAAGAGCCAGCCGTTGTTTGATTTCCCTGATCACGGGATTCTGGGAAAAAAGTCTTAAGGTTGTGTTGATCGGAGTGATGGGCTGCCACTGTCCGCTTAAACAAGAGGGATATACCTTTTCCAGAGCCGATTTGACCGCCAGATACGGTGCATTCTGGGGTGATATCAGATCCAGCAGGCGACTGGGTTCTTCGGCTGCTGTCAAAAAAACGACTTGCAGTTGTTTAGGTGTCAAAAAATCTTTCTGTATGAATTTAATGTCGCGGCCGGCACTTTGGGGGTTGACGCTGCCCAGGTGAATCTCTTTTAACAGTCGCAGAAAAGCTTGGTTGGCCAAGGGGCGGAGTCTGGTGGTGTTGCCGGAATTGAGCAGCGACTCCATCGCATCAGTCCAATAGGACTTTGGATTCACCCCGTGGCGCCAGGCATTCATACTGGCCTCACGAAGACTGCGCAGGTCCATCTGGTTTAACAAGGTGTTGTAGTCTGCAGCTGCCTGAAGGTGAAGTGGGGATCGGACTTCCTCAGAAAAAGCCCCATTGCAAACCAACGTGGGCAGAAGGAAAGCCAGGGTCGCAGAAAGCCGTGCTGTAAACATGGTGGGTCTCCTTTTTTGCTGAGTTATCATTTTTTACAAAAACGAGATGCGCGAGAATTGAAAAGGATCCAACTGTATAAAGTCAGGAAGAATCACAGGATCGTGGTCGGGTGTCCAAGTAAAGTACAGTCTGACCTCAGAGAAGGTGAGGCAATACGCCTCACCTTAAGATGGTAAAACTAGATACCGGTTCCGTAGAGTCTTATAAGAATGTTGCCTTCGCTGGTCTTGATGGACATTTCACCGTAGTGGTCACCTGTAGCTGTCGGGGCAAAGTAAATGTCGATCAAACAGTACTTCCCGGCTTCGACGGTGGCACCGCAGTTGGTGGTGGCGGCAAACATATCACCGAAAATCAGAAGTTCGTTGATGTTTAAGTTCCGATCTGGCGGGGCGTTGATCCCAATTTCCGCCAGAGCTGTTTGATTAATAGGGACTTCACCATATTCCAGGCTCAGATAGTCAATGTCAGTCGGAGATATATTAATTCTGTCATTGGCATACCCGGGCAGAGCCAAGAGAGTTGTGAGGAAAAAGGCTGCGAGTGCTTTCATAGGGCCTCCTTTATGTTCTTATTCTAAGAACAAGCGGGCTCCTTCGCAGCATGCATAGAAACAACGGTCTAGTCTTTCGCGGACGGGGGACGTAGATCTTCCACTTTGACCTTGTTCTGGCGGTGCGCCTTGGGGGTCTTGGATTTTTCTTCGTAGAAATCTCCCTGGAAGTTGCGCATGGGGATTTGATCCAGTTCCTTGATGAATTCGTAAGCTTTGATCAGTTGATTCTTAAGATTCAACAGTGTCTGCCTCATGCCATGATCTCCATTGTGTGCTGATTCACAGTTTAAAGGCAGGCACGGAATCTTTCGTGAAATTCTATGGGAAACCCTGAAATCTGGACAGCCGTTGAGCTTTGGGAAGAGGGTTCGGAGGTCTTCTCATTTCTGGAAGGTCCAGGGGGCACGTTCTAAAGATATTTGTCGGCAATCTTCTGGAGTGTGCCGTCTTTCTTCATGTCTTCCAGAGCTTTGTTTAAAGACTGAATCACCACCTCGGGGGTGCTGATATGAAACGCCATCCAATAGTCCGTCGCGTACATGAATGCCAGTCTTTTGTATTTGATGTTCCAGCGTTTTTCATAGGTTTTCTGGCTGCCGTCAGTGACGATGTCCAGGTCGATGCGGCCTTTTTTAAAGGTCTCCATGCGCTCATCTTCACTGCGATAGATGCTGACTTTGAAGCCCTCTTTCTGCAGAACCTGAATCGGGTAGTCATCAAACTGACCGCCGACGGAATACTTTTTAAAACTGCGATAGTCCTCGGCAGGTTTGAAATTCGAAGTGCTCAGTGCCGCCAGATAAACGGAATCTTTTGCGATGGGCCCCACCCATTTAAAAAGTTTTTCGCGTTCCTCAGAGCGGGAGGTGGAAAAGACATAGTGCTTCTTCTTTTGGAGAGCTGCGCTGTAGGCCCGCGCCCAGGGCCACAGGGTGAGTTCCGTTTTTAGTCCGGCTCGTTTGAATGCCTCGCGCACCACGTCGGTGGAGTAACCTTGAATCTTATTGTTTTCAAGATAGTTAAAAGGCACGAAGTCTTCGGTCATGCCTTGATAGACGATGTCTTGCACAGGCTGACTTTTCCATTTGGCCAGCACCGTTTCGCAACCTAAAAAGACCGGCAGAAGAATAAGTAGCGGTTTGAGGCAAAGACTCAAAGTTCCACCGCCTTAAAGCGAGCCATCGGGGCCATACGCGCTTTGGTTAATACCAGCATCCCTTCGCTGAGAGAATAATTGTCGATACTTTGTAGGATCTCGACGAAGTTATCTTCTGTTGGCATTTGCAAACAGAACTTTTTCGTGGAAGCCAGTTTCGAAATAAAAAGACGCTGACCGTCCTTGGCCTCAAAGGCGCCAGTAAAGGCATTGCATCCATCGTTGCCATTCACGCGACTGTCACCACTATTGAATTGAACATAGACTTTTTGCGCATCCGCAGAGGCGTATTTCACTGGATGTCCCATCAGTTCGACAAGTTCCCAGCGAATATCCTTAAATGCAGCAGGGGTGGATTCCTGGGTCATTGCAGAAACCTCCGTTTCCGTGTCTGTGGTTGCGCAACCGAAGAGAGATGAAAGAATCAAGGGCAAGGTGCAGAGGATTTTTTTCAAGGAAGAGTCCTTTCTGTCGGTTCTTCGCCGACATCCTTTATTTCTGTAGCATCGGTGGCAATTTCCCGGGAGAAAAGATCCAGGGCTGATTGACCGACTTGTTTTGTATCATAGCGCGTGTACCAGCCGACGGCAACAGCCCCCGCAATGGGAATCCATCTGGAAATGCTGGCTCCCAGCATCCGCTGAGTGACCCGTAAACCAAGGCGCTCACAGACGCGTTCGATCATTCGTAAACTGGTTCGGCGCAAGACATAGCGTTCACCCACGCGGACAACTACGTCACGCAAAAGTTGACTGGCACCGTGTTTAAAAAGACAAAACAGCAGAGCTTCGCGGGTCAGATAGCCGGACTTGCCGTGAACAGCGGCGATATCCGCCACCATCTGCGCTTGAATACGCCAGATCGCCAGTAAATCCGGAAGAATGGTCAGCATCCCCAGTGGGCCTGGAGGGATGGCCAGGGCTCCGGAAACTCCTGCGGACTTCCACGCGGCCATCTTGATAATGTCTTGGGAGGCTTTATAAGGATCCGAAGCGGGGGAGAGTTGCGACGAGGGGGCGGCTGTGACCAGGTCATAAAGCGTGCTTGCAACCTTGGAAGCGTCTGATTTTTTTGTTCCCACGGCAGACCTCCTGATGCCGTTATTTTATAAAAAAAGCCGGTGGAGGTCCACCGGCTTTACACAATCATTTTAAGACAATTCCTTTTATTTGTTGTAATAGACTTTCAAGACCACCCGACGATTTCTTTGGCGACCGGTGGCGCTGTCGTTCGAAGCAATGGGGCGAGATTCCCCGTACCCGATGGCCTCGATGTCTTTTCTGTCCAGGCTGAGCTCTTTGCTCAGAATATCCTTAACAGCTTCAGCACGTTTGCGGCTGAGTCGTTGGTTGTAATCATCACTTCCAACGGAGTCGGTGTGCCCCTCGACAATCAATTTCTTAATCTGAACCTGGCGCAGGTTCTGCAGATTTTTACGCAATTGAGCCAAGGAGGCATCCGTCAACTGCGCCTTGCCCGAGACAAATTCCAGATTGGATAAATCAATGGCTTTGTCCTCTTTGGGAGGCTCAATGACTTTGATGGTGGACTTGGCGGTCCGTCCTTGGTGATCGGTGACCTGAATCTGGACGGTCTGTTTGCGGAGGGGGGCTTCATAGAAACCTGTTTCTTCCATGGAGCCTTGGCCGCGAAGAAGGCTGAAGCGATAAGGCGCTTCGCCACCTTCAGCCTCCACCTGCACGGAGGAACCTGTGTAGACCTCATAGTTTTTTTGCGTGAAGCGCAGCGGACTGCGAACTGTGGTTTCGCGGATGGTGACAGTGCGAGTGACAGTACGGCCGAAGCTATCGCGGAACTCAAGACGGCTGAAGCCCGGTTGATCTGAAGTAAACTCGCAGGCACTGTTCAGACTTCCCGGTCCTTCCACGACCTGGCAGCTTTCGATCTGCACATCACCTTCGGCATAGTATTGAATCCATTCAAAGGTGTTGATGGTTTTGTCATCAGGTACAATCACAAACGCTTTTTCGACGGTTTTTTCTCCAGACGGAGTGCTGTTTGTGCCAGGCTTCCAGTAGTAGACCAAACCAGCAAAGACACGATAGGCCGGGGACAGGGTTTTGACTCCAGGTTCAACCGTGGCGCCCCAGTCAAAATTCAGATTCTTATACCAACGGTGTTTAAGTCCCAGCAATAGGTCCAATGAAGAGGCGTCCACGGCATCTTTGTAAGGCTCTTTGTCCAGCGGATAACTGGAGAACGCTTCGAACACCCAGCGGGCGGTCGAGGAAAACTTGTCAGATATTCCATAGGACACCGTCAGTTGGCTTTTCAAAGGGAACATGTGCGCATCAGCTGGCGTGTCTGTGGGATTTCTGATGCGGGCTCCAACGTTGACGGATTGAATGCGGGTGGCTTTGGACCAACTGTAGGCGCCTTCAAGGTTAAAGATGGGAAGTGAGTCTGTCCCCGTGTAGGGGCTGTTTTCCAGGAACGGGAAATCCACGGACCCCAAAAGTGCCCAGTGTGTGTCTTTGCCAGATGCGGAGGACCACTTGAATCCGGGACGGAAGCTGTGAATGCCTTCAGTCAGGTTGACCCGAACCCCGTCTTGTTCCTTGGTGGAATGACTGAGCAGCACAGGCATCTGCAAACTGAACTGCAGGTTTTCAGAAAATCCGTAAGCCACGCCGAAATCATACTCGAACAATGAATCTTCATAATCAATGCGGTCTTGCGCATTAAGGGTTTTATAAACCAGCAGGTGATCTTTGGCAAAATTCAGATAGTTGCTGAAAACAAAATAGCCCTGCGGCAGCGGGCGGGCCGAGTGGACAGAGATAAAGTCCAGACCATCAGTATTTGGAGAGAAAGTTTGCATATCCCCAAGAACATTGGCCATCGCCGAAAGGGGAAACAACAGAGAAAGAAGAGCCGTCGTCATGCGCATGATGCTGATCCTTTGAAGTAATCTGACTTTTATCTTTTCAGATAGAAGTCCTTCAGAGCAAGAAGGAAAACCATGGAGCGGCTCATTTTGTTTTCCGTTGTGTTGGGAACGTTGCGAAGGTCGGGGGCTAGAGCAGATATCTTTGTTTTAGACGGGAGCACACTTGCTCCAGAGCTTGGCTGTAGTCCCCGAGGTCTTTGACAATCAGGTGAGCGTGTTCTTTGGAGGGCTCCACGAACAAGTTATGCATAGGGCGAACCTGAAGTTCAAACTGCTTATGAACCCCCTCAGGTGTGCGACCGCGTTCATGCACATCGCGATTCAGGCGGCGTTCAAAGCGCAAGTTTTCCGGGGTGTCAAAAAAGATAGCCTCGTCCAGTTCGGCGCGGACTTCGTGGGAATGCAGGATTAAGATTCCATCGACGATGATCACTTTTTTGGGCTGACCAAGCAGGGTTTCTTTTTTTCGTGAGTGGGTGACAAAGTCATAAATTGGAACATTCACGGCAATGCCGGATTTCAGCAGACGCAGCCCCTGCGCCAGCAGGGTGAAGTCCAACGCCTCGGGATGATCGAAGTTCACTGAACCGCCGTCCCCGTCGAATTTTGCCGATTGATCGATGTAGTAGTTGTCCTGATACAGAATCGTGCAGTTGGCTTCGCCCAGCATCTGTTGCAGTTCTTTGGCGAAATAGGTTTTTCCGGAACCGCTGCCGCCGGCAACACCTATGATATGTGGTCTTTGATTCATGACAAAACCCCTGTTGAACCCTCGCAGTTTCGATATTTTAACTGCATTTTTCAACAGGGGCGTAAGAGGTTTGCAGTCTTTGCAGGACTGTCAAAACTATAAACGAAAGACTTAGTAAATCAGCGGCTGTGGCGTAGAGGAGTCTGTCGGGTTGTTCACCCCGAGTTCGCCTTCTTGGCCCTCACCCCAACACCAGAGCTTTCCACCATTGGAAATTGCACAGGTGGTTCCAGATCCGGTGGAAATGACTGAGGCGGGCAATGCTTCTGCAGGCATATTCACCTGTGTTGGAACGCTGACAGCCGAGGTCATGGTGCCCACACCCAGGCGACCGTTTGTGTTTAACCCCCAGCATTTGATGGCTCCTGCCTGGGTCACTCCGCAGGTCATTTGTTCTCCGGCTGAAATCTGCATGTAGGAAGTCCCACTGTCGATCACCGTCGGGGTTGTGACACTTCCAGAGGCCACACCGTTTCCAACGGCACCAAAGTCGGCGCCACCCCAGCATTTCAGAATGCCGCTGGTGGTGACGGCACAGGTGTGCGTACTTCCGACGGACACCATGGAATAGGTTGTTCCCACATCAATCGCGGTTGGTGTGTTGTAGTTGGTGACATTGCCGGTGCCAAGCTTGCCATAGGTGTTCGTGCCCCAGCATTTGAGTTGTCCGGTATTAGTGATTCCACAAGTGTGACTCGATCCAGCTGAAATCTGATTATAGGTCACACCCGCGTCGATTGTGGTGGGGCTGGTCTTGAAGACCGTAGTCCCGTCACCAAGATTCCCTGAGATATTGTCACCCCAGCACTTTAAGACGCCCATCGTGGTGATCGCGCAGGCTGAGCTGTTAGCGACCGACAGGTTGATAAAGTAGTCGCCGCCAGTGACCGGCGCTGGCAGATCGTGAAGGGAGGTTGTGCCGTCACCGAGCTGACCTTTGGTGTTCATCCCCCAGCATTTGACTTCGCCAGCATGGGACAAGCCGCAGGAGAAATCATAGCCCATTTTGACATAGCTCCAGTCTGTGCCCGCGGGGGCAATATGTTTAGGGATGTTTTGTTGAGTGCTGACGGGATATCCTAATCGTCCTCCGCTAGGGTTCCCCCAGCAGAAGGATCCCATCATAGACTTGGCACAAACGCCGTTAAATCCAGAGACAAATACGTTTTCTGAACCATTGGCAAAGGGACCACGAACATTGATCGTATAGCTTCCGGCTTGAGTCAGGCTGGAACTTACCCCCAGGGTCAGAGCCTGAGGTGTGCGCGCTTTAAGAAAGAATGGCACTGAATATTGACCCGCAGCCAAGCTGACGGAGCTGACGGGGTAAGAGCAAGCGCTGTCTGAGAAGTATTCGGCAGAGGAGGAGGTAAACTGGATTTCTAATGGGGATGGAGCCAGCACGGCAGTGTGCTGATCATTCACCAGAATGGCTTCGAAAGGGGAGTTGTAGCAGAAATCACGAGTTGGGCCGTCTCTGTGCCCCCGCAGTTCCAGTTTAGAAGGTGTGTTGGTTCCGCCGCCACGATAGATATTTTGAGTCAGCGAAACGAAGCTCGCACCTGACAAAGTGATGCTATTTTGCCCCGCAGTCCCCGTGCTTTTCACCCACACCGCTGTTGAAGAAGAATAGGAAGGGATCGTGATGGACGTTTGCGCAGCTCCCGAACAATCGGACGTGCTGTAAACAGAAAGACCCGCTCCGGGGGCGAGAGTCACGACACCGGGACTCATGGCATTATCGGGGCTGTTGCCTGCATCAATGTAGCGACGAGTTAATTTAAATGGATAACAGAGGTCCGGCAAAATAGACCGAGCCCCTTGAAGCTCAACCCCTTTCAGGCCGGAATCGACAATTTGATAGGTTTTTGTTTGAGTCTGCAAGACCACAGCAGAGGAGACATTGGTGATGCTGATTTCCAGAGGGCCTGGAGTGTCGGGGGCACGGAAGACAACGTCTTTAAAGTTTTGACCGGCAGCAATCGTGGAAGTCGGACTGGTGCCCAGCATCTGGTGACATTCGTCGTAGCTTTGGTAAATGCCAACTTGGGTCCCATTCAGGGATAAAAAGAACTGAGTGTCTGTGGGAAGAACACCATGTCTATTTTGATCGTCAGAAAGAAAGACACCCACGCTAGTGCAAGCTCCCAGAACATAGGTGTTGGCCGGGAACCAGTCTTTGCTGCTGGTAATGCGTGTAGGAATGCTTGCGCCTGGGTTTGAAGGGCCGTCCTCCGGGAAATCAGGACCCCGGCAGCTATCAAACCATTTTTCTGAATCATAAGTGATGGGAATATCGACGACGGTGGTTTCTCCGGCACGAAGTTTCATCCCTGCCTTGGATCCCAAAACATAAGGACGTGACAGTCCGTCACCGAAGCCCGCGGATTTAAAGTCTTTGCATTGTCCGTCTGGAGCATAAAAGCCGATCACCAGGAACTCGCGGCTGTCCCCGGAAGGAACTTCCATGGTCAGTTCACCACCAGCAGGAACTCCGCCGGTCCAGGGACCTACGTTCCGCGCCGGTGCTGAATTGTCGTCGCGTGCGCAGGTGTTTCTGCGAAGAGCCTCTTCCGGCCCAGTGACAGTGACAAGATAGCAGTTGATTGGAGCAGAACCCGTAAATCCAGTGGGGATCGGTCGACCGTCCGGTGTCGTACCGCCAGAGGTTGCAAAGGCTTCAGCTTTTGAGGCTAACGATTGTGCGGAGGGAAATTGAATGCGCACCTTGGAGGAATCCTGCAAAGACAGACGATCACATCCTGAGAGCCCGACAAGAAGCCCCAACATCGGAAGAACGGAATAATTTTTCATGTTTTACTTGTCGGCTTTTTGATAAGTCTTCTAAATGATCAGGGGAGCTTGAATAATTCTTAAGCTCGAGATGTTGTACCGAAATAGCGCAAAAAGATGTCAGTTGTGACATGATTAGAGAAAGGTCCAGTCGAGGCCTGAGACCTCGGTCCAAAAGAGAGACAACTGACAAAGTATTTTTTTAATCCAAGAATTTCTCATCTAAAATGAAATCATATTTAACAGCAGGGATGGATATGAACGTAAAGGCGGCGTCTTTAAATACGGTGGTGGGTTTATTTCTCTTGGGACTTGCGGTGCAGGTCTCTGCCGCAGAAAAAATGTATGGTGTTTTTATGGTCGTCAAAGGGGGCGTGCAGATCCAGTCCCCAGGTAAAGCGGAAGCGGCGGCCAAAGTCGGTGCCAAAGTCTATGAAGGTGACAAAGTGATCACGGCTGCAGACTCTCGCGCCAAGATTGTCATGTCCGATCGCAACGTCCTAAATCTGAATCCTGACACGACCATTGAAATTGCCACTTATCAGAATGATCCGGCCACAGGTAAAAAGAACGTCGAAATCAAACTCGGTGCGGGTAAACTGCGCGCCAACGTTGAGCAGAACTATGATGGTGAAAAAAACAAATTCCAGGTCAAAACTCCAACAGCGGTGGCTGGGGTGCGTGGAACTCAGTTTCAGACTGGGTTTGATCCAAAAACCAGCATGACCTCAATCGTCACCTTCAAAGGATCTGTGGCGGTGATGGCTGTGAATCCCCAGGGGCGTCCGATGGGGCAACCCGTGATTGTTAAAAAAGGCCAGATGACCACGACGGCTCCAAACTCCACTGCGCCGGAAGCTCCAAAGGCCCTACCTAAAGAAGAAATCAAGCAGATTGAAAATGACTCGCTGGCGACAAATATTCCTCCGGCGGTTCCTGCTACTGAGTCCGGAGCCAGTCGGGAAATTGCTTCCGAGGCTCCTGCAACTGTCGGACCAGAAGCTGCGCCGACCACGTCCATGATTGACAGCAAAGATATGGATTTGGGCATGGCAAAAGAAATCAAACCGGTGGCGGGGACCGCGACAGCTCCACCCAACACCACGGTGCGCGCTCCAACCACGGATACGGCGGTGAAGGATGTTTTGCGCTCCGGTGGGAAAACCAAGGTTATCATCCGTCCGACTCCTCAATAATCTAATTAAGAAGAAGACACATCTATGAAATTTGCAGCTTTGGGTATTGCGGGTGTTTTTATTGTGAATTCAGCCTATGCGCTGGATGCAAAAATTTCTCAGACACAGTCCTTGGAATTGGAACTTCAGGATAATTCCGTGCAAGGTGATTCACGTCCTCTGCGTGTGCGGGACAGTGAATCCGGCAAGGTCGCTCAGGTGATGTTGCACCGACGTGGTGGCGCGAACGGCCCCTGGAGCGGTTTTTTCATCATTCAGTTCTTTATCGGGGACAATCGTCCGCGCATTCTGGAATTTTCAGATCCCGGCCAGCCACCTTTTTATGCCTATGCTATTCCCGGTCAGACAGTTCAGCGTATTGTGCTGTTTAAGTCCGCTGATGAACTGGCAAAGTTCGTAGCCGTACAGGAACAAAAGCAAAAAGCCAAGCCAGTGGCAGCGGCTCCGGTGGCTAAAGTGCTTTCTCCGCAGGCGGTGCGCCGTTTGGAGCGCCAGGAGCGTGAGGAAAAGCGCCAGATGGAAAAAACACAATTGGCCCTGGAAGAAGAGCAGGCAAGACAAAGAGCCCAGTTGCTGGAACAACAGGCGGCTTTGACGCTGGCAGAAAAAAATCGCAAGAAAGCCGCAGCCACCAATATGGTCAAAGAGGCTGACAAACTTTACGCCAAACAAGACTATGCCGGGGCTGAACGCAAGTATGCCCAGGCCGTGGACATGGATCCGGAAGAGGATTCTTACTACTACCGCTATGGTGTGACCCTGTACAAGATTGAAAACTACAATAAGTCCCTGGCAACGCTGTCCATGGCGGATGTTCCGTCAGAACTGTCTTTGGAGAAGGACTACTATATTGCCCTTAATCATCTGAAACTTCGGGATTACGAAAAAGCCCGCAAAAAATTTGTCGAGATTCGCTCGGAGAATGATGCAACCTTAAGCCCGATGGCATCCTTCTTTGCGGGGAATATCGAGATGCAGCAGCAGAAGTTCCCCGAGGCCCGTTCGAGCATGGAGTATGTGCTGGATAACTCCAAGGACCCTCGGTTGGACCGTTCGGCGGAAGAGCTTCTGAATCAAATTGACAAGATGCAGGCGTTTTATGAGAGCAAGAAAGAAAAGTATCGCTTCACCGGATTTATCGGTGCTGTTTATGACGGCAACGTTTTGAATGTGGCTGAAAATAACGTGACCACAGATGTGAAGGCCTTGCGTTTGAACTATGGCGCCAGTGCTTTGGCTATCTGGAAACGAACCCCGACATCAGATTTTGGAACCCAAATCGGAATTTCTGATTACTACAGCACCAACACCAGCTTTCAGGGGGATGCGGTTTTGCAAACGGCGGACCCGTTGCAGTTGGATCTGAGTCTTCCGTTTCACAAGGAATTTGAATTCTCAAAACGCTCTTTGAACTGGGAACTCGTTCCCACTTATCGCAGCATCTACATGAGCCCCACGGGAGGCACTCGTTCGGAGGTGATTCGATCCCTGGGGGTGAACACCACGCTGGCGGCGCCAGTGCAAAGTGATATGCTGATGGCTGTGCGTCTGGAAGCATCCAAAGAAGAGACTTTGCTGGACTCTTCCGTGGGCGACGATGATCAAAGTGGTCTGCGTTATGGTATGACCTTGTTGCCGACGTGGATTCTGGATCTAAAAGGGGAGAAGTCTTTGACCCTGGATGCGGGTTATCTGATCAATCAGGCTGAAGGCCGCAATTACCGCTATAAGCGATCGTCTGTGGGGCTGACCTATGCTTTTGCAGCATGGTGGAAAAGCAACGCCAGTTTGCGTGCCGAATACTCCAGTCAGAACTATGATGAGGCGGTGACCACACGTATCGATTCAAACCCCATTGTCACCGCGGCTTTCAATAAGGATCTTAAGCGCAACGTGAACTGGTTGATGAGTGTGCAGTACAATGTGGGCGATTCTGATGAAGACTCTTACGATTACAACAAGTTCGTTGTCACCAGTCTTTTCACGTTCACCCACAGCATTCTTGGCAAATAATTCTATTTGGTCTTCATGACATAGACTCCGTCCCATCCTTCCGGGGGTGGGGAGTCGATATAGTCCTGACACCTTTCAATATAAAGCTCACACACCGGTTCTTGCCCGTTGTAGAGTTCCAGGCCCTTTTTGAAGAACTCCTGGGCCTCTGCAAAGCGCCTTTCATGATAGGCTTTGTAACCTTGTTCGAACAATGTCAGCATTTCCGCCTGTGGGCCTGAAGCTTTTCCTTCGCAGATCAGTTCAAAGATACGAACGGGCTCCAGTTTTCCTTTGACCCGCACCCGATCAATTTCCCGGGCGGTAAACTGCCCCTGAATATCGGCGTAAGTGAATTCACTGATCACGATTCTGGTGCCGTATTCTTTGTTGATTCCTTCCAGACGCGAAGCCAGATTCACCGAGTCGCCCATGACGGTATAGTTCTGAACGATATTAGAACCCATGTTGCCGACGCTCATTTCGCCGGTGTTGATGCCGATTCCAATATCGATATAAGGAAGCCCTTTGTCAGAGAATTCCTTTTGCAGTTCTTTGAGTTTATCCAGGCTTTGCAAGGCACAACGACACGCATGGGCGGCGTGCTGAGGGTCCTTCACCGGCGCTCCGAAGAAGGCCATGATCGCATCCCCCATGTATTTGTCCAGAGTCCCCTGGTTTTTAAACACAATCTCGGTCATTGGAGTCAAATACAGATTCAGAACACGGGAAAGTTCTTCCGGAGGAAGTTTTTCTGAAATCGTGGTAAATCCGCGCACGTCTGAGAAGAAGGCGGTCATACGCTCTCTTCGCCCACCCAGTTTAAGATTGGCAGCGTCCTTTAAAAGTTCGTCGACCACGGCCGGAGAAACATATTTCGAGAAGGTGGATTTTAGTTCTTTCTTCTTTTTTTCCTCGGTGAAGTACTTAAACAACTGAATGGCGGCAAAACCTGTCAGAGCGCTGATATAGATCAGGAATGAATGCAGCAGGATTTGTTTGTGCATGAAGAGCCACAGATCCAGACCTGCCAACAGTGCAAAGATCAGAACAAAGCCCGCAATAGAGGCCAAAGGCCCCATTAAGGCCCACGCCGTGGCGAGCACGGTGCCGCCGATCAAAAGAATCCACGGCATCACGGCGGATTCGGCATTCCAGGGTTTTAAAAAGTTTTTATCGAACAGATTCGCCAGCATGGTCAGATGAAGTTCAGGGCCGGGATAGTTAGCTTCCAAAGGGGTGTTGCGCAGATCGTACAGACCCACGGCCGTGGCCCCGACAATCAGGCTGCGATCTTTGAAGAATTCTTTTTTGTCGTATTCCTTGGTTTCATAAACCAGTTGTTTGGATTTTTGATTCAGGACACTGGTGGTGACCTTGACGGTCGGGCTGTCGTTGAAAAGCTCTTTGGCAGAAACATAGGGCAAAGACATCTGGCGGCCATAGAAATTGATCAGCAGTTGTCCTGATCCATCGACGGGGTAGCTGCTGATTTTGACTTCCGGATCTTTGGAGGTGTCGTAGATATTAAAGGACTCCAGGGATTTTTCGCCTTTTTTACCGGTGTTCATTTTCAGTTCGGCTCGGTAGGGTCCGGAAAGCAAAAAACTTTGTAAGGCCATGGAAGGAATGAAGCTGGTTCCAAGCTTGTGGCCCGAACGGAAGAACAGGGGATAACGGCGCACGTAGCCGTCGGAATCCAGTTGCGCAATAAAGCTGGCGGTGTAAGTGGCCGGGGTCTGCAGCTCAAGGATGTTGGGAGTCCACTCACCATACTGCGGGATGGGATGGGTTTTGTACGAACTGCGTATGCGTGCCAGCAGATTGTCAAAGCTGAGATTCTTTAGCTCAGGGGAGTCTTTGGTAACCTCTGCATATAACAGAGCCACCTGGGCCCGATTTTCACCTTTGAGGAAAATATCGTCTTTAGTCAACCAAGAATGGCAATAGTCAAACAGCGCCATGGACTGTCGGGCTTTCAAGTTGTTCTTTTGGAAAGTGGAAAGCTCTTCGCGTGAGGATTTTCCCAGGCTTTTAAGAAGCTCTTCTTCTTCGCGTTCCTGAATACTGTCAAAGAAGGTTTTAAAAAGTGGTGCCCAGTTCAGATCATCAATTGCATGGGTTTCTTCATCGATTGAGAAGCTGGGATTGATTTTCACCAGTTGATCACCCCCGGTGGCCAAAAACGCTTCAGCCACACAAAGATCCTGATGGGGTTGGAAATCGATCAGGTTTTCGCTGAATGTTCCAAGGACGATTTTGTCAGGATTTTTCTCAATAACCTTTGCAAAGGCTGTATCCGCTGCAGGGTTGGCGGTTTCAGGTTCCGCAAAGATCACATCAAACGAGACCGACTTCGCGCCATGTTGCAGGACTTTGTCAGTCATCTCCGCGATCATTTCGCGGCTCCAGGGCCAGCGGCCTATTTCACGCACAGAGGCGTCGTCAATGGCGATCAAAGCGACTGGCGCCTGACTTTGAACCGAAGGGCGCAGTTTGTATTTAAAATCGTTGATACGCAAATCCAGCACTTCGGTGCTTTCCAACAAAGGACTGTAGGGGCGCTGGATCGCGGGGGTTCGTGAGTACTTAAAATAGTAATCACTGAACCATGCAAAGAACGCCGAGATGATGATGCCGATCAAGATGCTGATTTTTTCTGTCTTCATGGTGCTTTCTTAAATGTCTAATACACAGTTAGATTCACAGTCGTGCTTTGTCCGGCACTATCCTGAACCACAATCGTTAAAGGACCCGTTGCTGATGGTATCACCGACAGCTGCCAGTTCGGAGCATAAGGCTGAATGACATTCACGGTAGCGGATCCTTGAGTCACAGTGGCCGTGTAGGGTGGTGTTCCGCCTACAATGTTAAATCCGTAAGAAACAGTGTTCGGAATGGTGCTGTAGCCTCCAAGATCGACAGACAGCGGGGCCGGAGTTGGATTGAGACGGATTTCACTTGCCGGAGAAGAACCCATAGTCTGAGTGTACGAAGAGGAGTAGCCAACAAAGAATGCCCCGAGGCTATTGGCTTTCATGTAGATCAGTTTGGAGGAGGTGCCTGCCGCCACTTCGTGCTCTTGCTGCTGAGATGTACAGCTGCTGTCGGAATAGAAGGATACATCGACAGGCTGAGCCATGATCTCAGGACGGGAGTGAATGTGAAAGCTAAGTTTTTTGTTTGCTGGGATGATGACCGGATTGTTGGAAGAATCACGAACCTCAACCTGGACGGCCTGGCATTGATAAACCTGTGGGGTGGTGCTGGAACCCGAGGGCAGGGTCAAAGAAAGATGATGCGCCAGCGGTGTTATATTTAGATTGGCCATCCCAGAAGTTCCAAAGCCGTCGACTTTTAAAGAGACATTGTTTAGCAGACTGGGGCCAGCCAACACCGCGAATCGTCCGACGCCATTGACGACGTTGATGGAGGCTTGAGGGGTTCTAGATACGCAGTTATTGACGATTTTGATGTCACTAGGAGGCGTGTAGGATGTGACCCCATCGAGCTCAATCCAAGAGAAGGTGGCGGTACCGGTATTGTTAACCGGATTGCCTCCTTCGTGGAAAAAGGCGGCAACGGGATGACAGCCTTGCGGGAAGACCGCCATCAAAGGAGGGAAGCTTCCCGACGTGGTGTTGGTGGTGTCCAGCGACAATGAGACACTGGTTGGAGTGCTTGTGGGGTCGACAACGTTTAAATTAAAAGGACTTGGATTGGTCAGTCCCAGAGTGTTTGTCAGCGAAAGGTTGAAATTACCGTAGGACGCTGACTTTATATAGAATGTGGACTCGATAAGCTGTGCTGTAAATGTCTTGGACAGAGTCGATACCGGCGAGCCACTGCAATCCTTGGTGCTGTACAAGATAGCCGCCGCTGCATCAGAGTAATCTTTTGCTGTCACTGTATAGCCCAAAGAAGGGTACGGGTTCACGGCGAAATTTGAACCGGACAGGTTGACTTGGACAGCACGGCATTCACCCACCACCGGCCAATGGTTGAAGGGAAGTCCCGTGGAAGGGCTTGAGCTCAAACTCAGTGTTTGAGGAAGTGATGGACTGGTATTGTTTACCCAGATGTGATTGGGTTTCCCATGGGGATGACCATCACGACTGAGGCAAATAATATGCTGATATTCAGTCTGCGCGGCCAAGCCTAATGAGTCTACCTGTATCTTCAGTGCACCATTGTCCAATGCTGGCAGCGGCAGGGATTTGTATAGACTCCAGCCACGGCTGGAAAGACGCTCACTCTCGCAGCGCTCATCGTATTCAGTGCTTGGCATAGGCATGGCCGTCGTGACTTTTCTATAGACCTGAAGGCCGTTGATTCCCTCAAGGGCTCCAGGAAGGGGACGTGTTTCTAGGTAGACTCCTGAAGAGTTGACGCCGAACTTAGAGGTTGAGCGGTATTGAGGGTTTTCCTCAGGGCGGTTGAACATGGTTTGAAGACCCACGATCCCGCTGCTTTCACCAATGTTATAAATCCGGTTATCCCAGGAATTGCCGTTGAATTTAAGATAGGAAATAAATTCTTCGGCAGGGGGTAACGACGCACAATCGCTGAAGGCCCGTCCGCCAATAAATGCAAGGGCCTGCGGCGTGGCTGTGGGGGTTGAGCCGGTGGCGAAATGTTTGATAGGCATTGGATGATTGCGGTTTGCACTGACAAAATGAGAGTTCGAGTACAAAGATCCACCGTTGCTGAGAGCGGATTGAACGCACACGGTTTTGTTGGAAAGATAAGTTGGGTTGTTGGCAAAGAAGCCAAAGAACTTGTCTTCAGGCAATTGCTGGATCCACGTCGAAGTTCCGACACTGGTCCACTGCTCGCGGAAAGACAAGGGTTCTGCGACTTTGACAAGGTGAGGGCCTGTGACAAGAGTGTTCGTGGTCCATTGTTGTCCCATATAAGTGCCATCAGGCAGTACATAGTCCATGGGGATGTCACTGAAGGCGACCATTTCAAACCATCCACCAAACATCATTTTTCTATCAACTAGCAATGCGGGTTTGCCAGGGGGTCGGTAAAAGAGTTTGAGCTCTCCGCTGGGGCCAGCATTGGCGGAAGAAAGATAGCGTCCTTTCAGGCGACCTTCGACCGTGCTTTCGCTGCCAAGTTTTTGTAGCGGTACATCCAAAGTTTCTGTTGTACCTGCCAGAGATTTGCTGACATCTCCGTAGTACAAGATCGCGCCCCCATCAGAGCCTGCCGGAGAGTAGGCCGCCAGTACCTGCACCAGACGATCAGAACCGGACGGAATTTCCAAGGTGATTTCTGAGCCCAATGAAGAGGAACCACCCGCATCTTGAAGCAGGGTGATAGGCTGACTCATATCCGGAGCTGTGACTTGAACGGCAAGATGCTTCAGCATCAGGGTGGAGGAGGCCGAGTTCATTTTGCCAGAAAGACTTCTGGGAACTTGCAAAGATATTTTACTGCTATCCACGGTCAGGCGATCACAGCCTAAAGCCAACAGACAAAGCAAAGAGATAACGTACTGGTGAAAGTGTCTTTTCATGTCAATGAACCTCGTAGATATGGAGAATTAATCGGATTTTTATGGGTCCTACTGAAGGCCGAAAAGGGTCTTGAACGATTCTTGAAATGTTCATGGCTTATTCTGAGACAGAGGGAAAGTTGATTGCTTTTCTTTGGGATTCAAGAGTACTTTTTTGTAATGTCAGAAGAAAAAAAGCCCTACGAACTGCTAGGTGGTGAGCCGGTCCTGCGCCGACTGACCCAGAGATTTTACGAGATCATGGACACACTTCCAGAGGTGCAGGGCATTCGCCAGATGCATCCGGAAAACCTGCGAGGCTCTGAAGAAAAGCTCTTTATGTTTTTGTCGGGGTGGTTGGGCGGACCGAATCTCTTTATGGAACGCTATGGGCATCCGCGACTGCGCATGCGCCACTTTCCTTTTAAAATTGGCAAGTCCGAACGGGATCAGTGGATGTTGTGCATGGTGCAGGCTTTTGATGAGCTGCAAATTGCAGAGCCCCTGCGCAGCGAGCTTCTGCATTCTTTGCTTCGGCTCGCCGATCACATGCGCAACATCGAGGAAAACCAAGAGTAGCGCTTGTTCTAAGCCTCTAACGGGATGAAGCTGAACTTCGTCACATCCACCAGGCCGCGGTCCGTGAGTTTCAGGGTTGGAATCACGGGCAGGGCCAGGAACGCCATTTGAATAAAAGGCTCATCCAGGGCAACCCCCAGACTGCGGAAGGATTTCTTCAGATTGGCAATGCCATCTTTGATTTCTTCCGCGCTTTGCAGGCTTAAAAGACCTGCGATCGGCAGTTCCACCAGGGCCTGGACTTTTCCCTGATCGACGACGACAAAGCCACCCCCTTTTTCAATCAACGTGTTCACCGCCACCGTCATGTCTTTGGCGTTGGTGCCAATGACCATAATATTGTGTGAATCGTGGGCCACAGAGCTTGCTAAAGCCCCCTGTTTAAGTCCCAAACCCTTCACCAGACCCAATGCGGGAGGAAGGCCTTTGCCATAGCGCTCGATATTGGCCATGAAAAGAACGTCCTCTTTTTCAAATTTCTGTCCGTCGAACTTCAAAGTCAGATGCTGAGTGATGATCTCGTGAGGCACGATCTCAATCACATTGTAAACACCTGGAAGCAGATTCACAGTCAGATCTTTTTCCGTCAAAGAGGTCCGCTTCATGGTGTTTTCCAAAGGGGGTTGGGAGGCTTGAAGTTTTTCCTGCAAAGACTTTTCCAGATGCAGTTCCGAAACAAACTGTCCGCCGATCATCACATCCTGGATGTCCACTTGTTTAAGGTCCTTCAAAAAGACCAGATCGGCCTTCTTGCCCGGAGCCACCAGTCCCAGTCTTTTAAGGCCAAAGTGTTTTGCCGCGGAATAAGTTGCCAGACGATATGCCACGTGAACAGCTACGCCATGTTTGTTGATCAGCTCTTTGATCAAATAGTTGATATGACCTTCGTGTGCGATTTCAAAGGGATTGCGATCATCGGTGCAGAGCAGGCATTGAGGTGATGAAAAATCATTCACCAAAGGCGCCAAAGTTTTTAAGTTCTTCGCAACACTGCCTTCGCGGATGATAAGGCCCATGCCTTTTTGCAGTTTTTCGCGGCCCTCTTCCAGGGTGACCGTTTCGTGGCAGTTCTGGATCCCGGCTAGCAGGTACGCATTCAGTGGTTTACCACGCAGCAGGGGAGCATGTCCGTCCATGTTGAGATCGTCAAAGGCCTCAATCTTGGCGTGAACGTCCTTGTCGGCATAAATCACACCGGGGAAATTCATCATTTCGGCCAGCCCCAGCACGGACGGGTGGTCTTTGAAGCTTTTCATTTCTTCCAAAGGGAAATCACTGCCCGTGGTTTCAAAACCCGGAAGCGCCGGCACACAGGATGGCATCTGAACAAACAGATTCTGATGCATCAGTTCTGATGAACGCAAAAACCAGCTAAAGCCTTTTCCACCAAGAACGTTGGTGATTTCATGGGGGTCACAAATGGCCGTGGTGGTACCCAAAGGCAAGGTGGCTTTTTCAAACTCAAAAGGCGACATCATGGAAGATTCAATATGCAAGTGACCATCGATAAAGCCTGGTGTGACAAAATCCCCTTGGGCGTCGAAAATGCGTGCCGCTTTTTGGTCCTGATATTCAAGTCCAACACCCACGATGTACTGACCGCCCACGGCGATGCAGGTGGGGTAGGTTTCACCGGTGATCACATCCAGCAAGTGGACGTTGGTGATCAGCAGATCCAGTTCGCCATCCCCGCGGGCTTGCGCCAGACGCTGGGGCATTTCTTGCGAGGGAATCTTTTGTGTTTTTTTACTATGCAGGCTCATTGTTTTGGTCCCTTGTTTTAAGGATTTGCGCCACGATACTAAAGGCAATTTCAACCGGCGAGTTGGTGCCAAAGTTTTCACCCATCGGGCAGAAGAAGCGGGTCAAGGATTCCTGGGGCAGTCCTGCATCCAAAAGATCCTGTCTTAGGCGGCGGGCTTTTTGGTCGCTTCCGACATTGCCGACGTAAGTGAAGCGATCCCTTTGTTTCATCACTTCAATCAGTACAGGAAGATCTGTTCCATGTCCCATGGTCATTAAAGTGATATAGGCCTTGTCGGGGATAGAGGCCACCAGGCCCTTCATGTCTTCAGTGCAAACGGTTTTAAGCTTTGAGGACTTTGGCAGGCGATCAATCCATTCCTGCCGGGGATCGACGCAGGTGATGCGGCAGTCCAGCAAAGTCAGCATACGCACAAATTCCTGGGCGATGTGGCCAGCGCCAAAGACATAGATATGAAACGGATGATTCTGTTCATGCAGCTCAAAGAAGAAACTGACCACGCCCCCGCAGGTCATGCCGATATCTTTTTGCAGATTCCAGTCGGCATAAAGGTGCGGTGTTTTGGCCTGAATCATTTTTTGCGCCTCTTCAATGGCGCGTTTTTCCACTTTGCCTCCACCGACGGTTCCAAACTCCAGCCCTTGAGCCGATATCAGGGCGCGTGCGCCCACTTCCTGAGGCGAAGATCCTTGTTGGTTCACCAGTGTCACACTGACAAAGGTCTTTCCTGCCTCTTGCAGGGTTTTGACGGCAGTAAGGTAGTCTTCAAAGTTCAGTCTACTCATGACGGGAAAGCTCCATCAGCATGTCCTCGGGGGTGGCCGGGGACTTCAGTGTTGAAATCAAACCTTTGCTTTTGGCATTGGCAGCATCTTTAAGTGCCGTCCAAACGCTAATGCCCAAAAGGAACGGAGGTTCCCCCACGGCTTTGGAACGATGAACGTTTTCGCGATTTTCATGGTTTTCAATAAATTCAACATTAAAGATCCTTGGTGTGTCCTGGACATTCGGGATCTTGTAGGTGGTTGGAGAATGACTGAGAAGTTTTCCGTCTTTGTTGTGGAAAAGTTTTTCGGACGTCACCCAGCCCATGCCTTGCACGAAGGCTCCGGTGACCTGACCACGGTCAATCCCTGGATTGATGGGGCGGCCAAGATCCATCAGGATATCAGAACGCAAGACTTTGTATTCGCCCGTCAAAAGATCGACTTGCACTTCGCTGACGGCCACACCATTGGTGAAATACTTAAAGGGTGTTCCCTGGCTGGTTTTTTTATCAAAACCCAAACCTTCGGTTTTAAAGTGAGCGTATTCCCCCAGAGACATTCGGTTGAAGTAAGCTTGTTTGACGACGTCCTGCCAGGAAATGGATTTACCCGACGGAAGATGTGTCAGCATTCCGCCTTCAAATTGGAATTCTTCAAAGCGCAGCTGGGTTTCATCCAAAGCCGGACATTCGGCGATGTCATTCATCGGAGTCCCCGCCAGAATGTTCTGGAAAAGCCACGCCAGACGCTTTTGAATTCCCAAAGCGGCCTTCATTGCCGCGGCACAGTTGATATCCGATCCACTGGAGGCCGCTGTCGGAGAGGTGTTATGGTTTTTCTCTGTCGAAGTCGCCATCACTTTGACATCCTGAGAAGGAATCCCAAAGGCATGCGCCACCACCTGCTGGATCTTGGTGTTCACACCCTGACCCATTTCCGTGGCGCCGGTGGAGACTTGCACGGTGCCGTCTTTGTGGACGTTGACGGATGCATTACCCTGATTCAGGAAGCGCGCCGTGAAGGCGATTCCAAATTTGGTCGCAGTCATCGACAGTCCTTTGACATGTGTCTTGCTGCTGGCATTGAAGGCGTCAATGTCCTGTCGGCGCTTTACGTAGTCCGATGATTTTTTAAGTTCTGCAAAAAGATCCGGCAGGGGGTTGTGCCCCAAGTGCTGCCCATAGTGGGTCACATTTCTGACAACTTTCTGGTAACAATTGAGTTCACGAATCTGCAAGGCATCTTTTTTCAGGTAAAGAGCGATGTCTTCGATGATGCTTTCGATCGTCATCGTTCCTTGCGGGCCCCCGAAACCGCGGAAGGCGGTGTTGGAATATAAGTTCGTGCGCACCACCGAACCTTCGATAAACGCATTTGGTAAATAGTAGGCCCCATCGACATGGAACATGGCGCGATCCAAAATTGAACTGGAAAGATCGGCATAGGCGCCACCATCTGCATACAGATGGGCTTTCAGTGCCAAAATTCTGCCATCATCATCAAAGCCCACTTCATAGTAGTTTTTAAAGGGATGGCGTTTTCCGGTCATCATCATGTCGTCGTCTTTGGATAGACACAGTCTTGCCGGGCGTTTCATTTTTTGCGCCACCAAAGCCGCCATGGCCGCAAACGGGGCGGCCTGACTTTCTTTTCCACCAAAGCCTCCACCCATGCGTTTTACAACACAGACAACTTCATGCAGGCTTAAACCCAAGGCTTCGGCCACGACGTGCTGAGTTTCGGTCGGATGCTGGGAGCTGGCGTGGATTTCCATCTGTCCGTCTTCCAGGGGATAGGCGATGCAGGCCTGGGATTCCAGATAGAAGTGTTCCTGACCGCCACATTCAAAAGCCCCCTTAAGACGGTGCGCAGATTGACCCAGAGCAGCCTCCACGTCACCGACCCTGAAGGCATTGGCTTTATAGATGAAACTTTGCTTGGCGATGGCGTCATCAATCGTAAAGATGGCCGGAGCTTTTTCCACCTCAAAGCGCACGAATTTTTTGGCGCGAAGCAAGGACTCCATGTCTGTTCCCACCAGCAGGACCGCCGGTTCGTCATAGTATCCAATCTTATCAGCCACCAGAATGGGTTGTTCCGGGACAATCGTACCCCAGGAATTGTGATGAAGATCTTTGGCAGTGAAAGCCGCCAGCACACCTTTAGCCTTGAGGGCCTCAGAGACATCAATGGACTTAAGAATTCCCGCCGCAGCAGGAACTCCGATCGGCATCACTTGCACTTCGCCTGCCATCAAAGGACGGTCGTCAATAAAAACGCTTTCGCCGGTGACGTGGCCTCGGGATGAATCGTGGGGGATGTTTTGACCTACGGACATGGGATTTCCTGCTCAAGTTCTAAGTGGCATTTTTTAAATAGATTCTCGGCAACTTTCAGACGGTATTCGTCCGAAGCACGCAGATCAGAAATGGGCTTGATCAAAGAACGAACCTGCTTCCCCAGATCGGCAAAAAGAGCTTCGTCGAAACTCCGCCCCTGGGCCGACTTCTCAAGTTCTGGCAGGCGCACCACGGTGGGGCCGACACCACCCATGGCAAAACGTGCCTCGGTTATTTTAACACCATCCATTTTTAAACTCGCCGCAAAGGTCACGGCAGATATGTCGAGATCTTTGCGCAGGGATACTTTGAAAAAGCGATGTTTCCACTCCGGTCCCGGAACCGGGATCAGAATTCCAGTGGCAATTTCGTTGGGTCTTACGTCAAAGACTTTATAGGCCTTGTAAAACTGGCTTAAAGGAACTTCACGCAGACCGTCCACAGATTGCAGATGAACTTTGGCATCCAAGGCCAGCAAAGCCGGGATGCTGTCCCCAATCGGAGATCCATTCATCACATTCCCCACCAAGGTGCCCTGATTCTTGATCTGGGGCGAAGCAAAGATGCGCAGCAAACGGGACAGTTCGGGCAGGGTGCTTTCCACATAATTTTCAAGCTGAGTCAAAGTCACACGCGCGCCCACCCAAACGCCGTCGGCTCGGGATTCAATTTTTTCAGTTTCGGCAATCTTATGCAGGCTCATCACGTTATCAAGGAAGGACTTTCCTTTGTTATGAAGAACGCCCAGGTCCGTGGCCCCGGCCACCAAGCGAGTTTCGGGGGATTGATTTTTCTGATCCACCGCCACAGAAAGGCTGAAGGGCGCATGGAAACGGCGCTGGCCCGCTTCGATGTGCAAGGAATCCTTTAGCAGGGGAGCAAAGCTCTTTGACTGTTGTGTGGTGAGATATCTTTCCTTGAGGGGTTTCCACTTGGATAGATCCACATGCGTCGCCGCTTGCAGAATAGGCTCATAACCCGTGCAACGGCACAGATTGCCGGTCAGATGGTTGCGGGCTTTTTTTTCTGAAATGCTTTTGCCATGGCAGTGGCTGCTTTCGGCTAGGGATGAAAGCGCGCACACCATGCCCGGCGTGCAGTAACCGCATTGACCGCCGTGGAACGTGCGCATTTTGTCCTGCACTTCATTCAGCTCGTCCTGGTCTGACAGACCTTCCACAGTGACCAGCGAGGCCAGGTCAAACAGGTACATCGGGGCGATACAGGAATTGATGGTTTGAAAATCTGACCACTCTGGATTTTCGGCCTGGGTTGCTTTGAGTTTGGCAACCAAAACCGTGCAGGCGCCACAGTCCCCCTCGGCGCAGACCACTTTGGTTCCCGGCAGGGAGTGGTTTCGCAGATATTGGGCCAGAGGAAGGAATGCTTTTTCACCACCGATGCTATGTTCAACACCGTTGATAAGGACATGAATTTCGTTGCGAATTTTTGAATCAGCCATCTAAATGGGTTCTCATAAAAGGAACCCCATTTCAATAGAATTTGCGGGGCCAACTGCAATGACCTCAATGACACGGTGCTGGCGGTGAAGGGCTTTGCGCCGAAGCCATGGTTGCCCCTTAAAAGCAGGCAGATTCCAGCGTTTTGAGTCTTCTCCAGCGTATGAGCACAAAAATCACGAGTTTTAAGTCGAGGAGAATATCTTCGCGGGCAAATTTTTCCCCTCTGCAAAGGTCTAAAAGAGGGCCAGTTCCAATCTGGAACGCGACCTACTCTTTGAGCATTGCGGGAAAACAGACAACGATTGATATCAGATCGCGAAGGATTCGCGTTCAGAGGGGAAAAAAATGAAAATGAACCATCTTGTAATTGCAGGCCTCATGATGATGTCTGCTCCGGTATTTGCGAAGTCTGGTCCTGTAGAAGGTAAAATCGTTGGTGGCGTTGAGGCGTCCATCGGTGAGTTTCCTTACATCGTGTCTCTACAGAGCAGCAGTCACTTCTGCGGTGGATCTCTGATCAAGAAGAACTGGGTTTTGACGGCGGCTCACTGCGTTCGCGGTGGCACTGTGAAAAAAGTTGTAATCGGTCTTCATGATCGCACAAATGCGGTGAATGCAGAGTCTATTGCTCCTAAGAGAATCATCGCTCACCCTGGTTACAACAGCCGCACAATGGAAAATGATTTTGCCCTGATCGAGCTTTCTCAGGATTCTTCCTACACTCCAGTGGCTTTGAATCCATCTGAAATCACTCTTCCAGAAGACGGTTCCCAGATCATGACGACAGTGGCTGGTTGGGGTACGACTCGTGAAGGTTCTTACTCTTTGCCAACTTTGCTGCAAAAAGTCAGCGTTCCATTGGTTTCCACTGAGGCTTGCAACAAGTCTTATAAGAACGAAATCAAAGACAGCATGATTTGCGCGGGTTATGAGTCCGGTGGTAAAGACTCCTGCCAAGGTGACTCTGGTGGTCCTCTTGTGGCTCAGGATGAAAACAATCAAACATACCTGGTTGGTGTCGTGAGCTGGGGTCAGGGTTGTGCTCGTGCGAACTACTATGGCGTTTACGCTAAAGTGAGCAACGCATACAAATGGATCACTGAAACTGCTCAGTAATTCTGCTGCAAAAAGCTAAAAACAAAAAAACCCCGGGCATTGCCTCGGGGTTTTTGTTTTTTATGACTTCTTCCGAGCGACTTAGCGACAGCGCTCTTTGCTCCACTTCACAAGTTCTGGGGCCTTGGACTGGCTGGCGTCAAACCAGCGGGCTTCTTCGAAAACCCAGACAAAATCCATTTTGAAGGCGCTGTAAGTGTTTACATAATGAAGCCCCTCACAAATGCCCTCAAGCCCCTTGTCGCTCATGTACCAGTCCGAATGAGTGCCGATAATTTCACTGCGGTTTTGCTGGGAATCCTGACAGGTATAAACGCAAGTCCACTTGCGTTTGGTGCCATACCAGGTCTTTTCATAAAGCTGATACTTTTTGCTGAAGGGGTCGGCGATGCACTGGCAGGCCTGGGCCCATCCCGGGGTTGTCAGGGACAGTAAAAACGTCAATGCAAGGAATAGAAAAGCGTTATTTTTCATGCGCAGGTAAAAGCTGCAAGTCCGATTCCAGGGTGGGGGCGGTTCAGATGGTCATCGGTTAAAAAAGTGCTGTCGATAAAATCGACAGTGCCTGTATTTATTTTTTAGACGTCGCGGTGTTTTTTTGCGTTGTAAGCCTTGCGCCCTGCGCGATGTTGCAGGGGGAGTTCGTTGTTTGCTAGCAGAGCGCAAGATAAACTTGCGCAGCGGTCCAGCAGCTCTTTGGAGGCTTCGGCCAGCGCATGACTGTGTTGAACGTAACGGACATTGTGCTCCATGTTTTCGGCGCTCCACCCAAGGGAGTGGGCGATGAACGGAAACGGAGGCAGGTGAAACCCCAACTCCGAAAAAAATCCCATCAGGTGACCGGCGACAGACTGCACATTGTCCTGGCCCCCCGTGATGATGAAACCGGCGACTTTGTTGTGTATAAGCTGATTATTGTGGGTTGTGATTTGGTTTTGAATGCAATTAAAGCGTTCGATCATTTTGTAATACAACGAACTGGCCGAACCCCAGCGAATCGGGGTGGCCAAAATCATGATGTCAGCCCAGTGAATCAGGTCTTCATAAATGCGATCGAGCTGGTCGGTTTCATCCAGTTGAGTTAGTGAGCAGGGCCAGGTGCAGGCATGCGCGCTTTTGGAATAAAACCCCTCGCAGTGGCGAAACTTCAAATCGCGAACTTTCTGCAAATGGGTTTCGTAACCTTTGTCCTGTGCATATTTTAAAGTTTCCAGCAGCAAAAGCTCCGAGGTGGAAATACGTGGATGGGCAGAGTCCATCACGGTTGTTGAGATCCCAACCACCCGCAATGGTCCGTCGTGACGCTCGGGCTTTCGTGTCAAGGGATGCGGAGCGTGAGGCAGTTTTTGGCGCGGACTTGCATTGGCAAGATCAATCCAAAGTTCCTCATCTACGATCTTCAGGGGATAGCTGGGGACTCGGTCGGCCTCGAATCCGGGTTCCCCTTCACCGGTTCGATAGTGGAATTTGTAATAGTGCCAGGGGCACACAACGTAATCCCCCTCGAGGCAACCTTCGCCCAAGGGGCCCCCCGCGTGGTTGCATACACCCGAGATGGCCGTGAAAAGTTCATTCTTGTAGATCAAGGCAATTTTGGTGCGGTGAACTTCGAGTTGCTGAAGTTCTTTTTGTTTAAGCACTTCGACGGAGCCCAGTTTGTTCCAAGAAGGAGTGGAGTTCATAGCTTATTGAATCTGTAAATAGAGATGGAGAAAAGAGTTTCTGGGGTCTTTTTGGTGAATGGCAGGAGCTTGATGGAAGTGGAGGCTTCGACACTGGGTGTTGTGTTATGAGGTCTTCAGCATTCTCATCGGAGCTTTGCTGGGATAGCAGGCAGATTCTAGAATCTTGGTGGAACACTTTGGAGTCTAAATGGGACTCAAGGGATTGCCCTTCCTTTATGAAGCCCCACACAATGATGTTTAGGGAGGAACATGTGGCGGAAGATGTGGACACAGTGAAGGATATTCGGAAGCGTCTGGCAGGGGTTCTACAGAGCGTAATTGAAGAGATGACATCTTGCTACAACAACGTGGAAGTGGATTTTACTGAGGGCGACAAAACGACGATCTATCGAGTGGTGGTTCCGGTTGAAGTGCGTGGCAAGCTTATTGGTGCCCAAGGAAAAAACATCACCTCACTAAGAAATATCATTGGTGCGATGAGTGGGAATCACGGCTTTCGAGCGATCATCGAACTAGTGATCTAGTCGTGGGCGTTCCTTTGTGACGCAAAGAGGGAACGCTTCTGTTATTTTAATCTTGCAACTTCGTCATTAAATGTAAAAATTCCTTCATTTCATCTTGAGGGGATAATGTCTAATAAATTCGGAGCCCTGTTAAAAACCAAACTTGAGGAAATTCAAAAAAAGAACCCTCGCTTCTCCTTTCGTTCTTTAGCTAAAAAAGTGGGCATTTCGCCCGGTTGTTTGAATGAGTTGATGCACGGGAAACGTCCTTTAAGTGAGTTCTATGCCAACAAGATTGTTTTGGGTTTGGAACTGGGGACAGAAGAACGCAATGAGGTTTATTCGTTGATCTCTACGCGTTCGCGTAAATTTGCCGCTCAGAAAGTTTTGATGGAAAAAGAGATGGAGATGCTTTCCAGTTGGGAACATTACGCCATCTTGAACATGATTCGCATGAAGACCTTCCGTTCAGAGCCAGAGTGGATTGCCGAGCGCCTGGCTTTGCCCGTGGAGCGAGTGGAAAAAAGTTTGGAGCTGTTGATGGAATTGGGGTTCATCAAGCGCAAAGGAAATTCCATAGCCCGGTCAGTGGCAAGTTTGGCAACGACGGAAGATATTCCGAGCCAAGCCCTGGTGAAGGCGCATCTTTCGGATATGACCAAAGCCATGGAGGTTTTGCAGAGCACACCTCCGGATGTGCGTGACTTTACATCCATCACGATGGCGATCAATCCGGAAAAATTTGCTGAAGCCAAAAGCCTGATTAAAAAGTTCCGCCGTAAACTGTCCATGCTTGTTGAAGAAGGTGAAATGACAGAGGTTTACAACTTGAATATTCAATTCTTCCCCCTGACGGTTCAAGAAAGAGAGAAGAGCCCTTTATGCTAAGACTTTCGTGTTTAATCGCAGCATTGATTTTATCTTGGGGAGGCCTTGCGCAGGCTCGTTTTGGTGGGGATGAAAAAGGTAATGGGGGCAGTGTTATTGACTGTCCGCAAAACAACCCATGGGAACGCTACGAGGTTTTGGATCTTTACGAAGCCCGTGAGGTTCAGACTTTCAAATTGGATTTGATTGAGGCGTATTCCTACCAGGACGTCTTGGCCAAAATGATCAATAGGCTGGAGGAAATCAATCCGACTCGCGCCCGATTGTACCGGTCCTACGCAAAAACTTTCGAGCAGGAAACGCGCATGATTTCCGGGGCTGAGTTTACCGATGTTCCGGATCGTGGCTGGGGCGCTTTGCCGAAGGGCTGCCGACTGGTGCAGGGGGCCGTTCAGTACAAACGCCCGAGTATCGCGGGTCACCGTTATTACATCAATAAAGATGTTTGGGATGGAATGAACAACACCCAGCGGGCAGCGTTGGCTTTGCATGAGATCATCTATCGTGAAGGTCTGTTGCCGGAAAATGGTTTTCAGTCTTCCAACGGTGTGCGCCTGTTGAACGGCTATCTGCATTCGACAAACATGCGAAATGTCACGCTGAAGAAATACGTGGATCTGATTCAGCGTTCCGGTCTGCAGGCCATAGACATTCAAGGTTACCCGGTGATTTTGCACGGTGGTGGTCTGGGGGAAGAGGGTGATTACACCGTAGAGTTCTACGACTCTGAAGTTGTGAAAAGAGCCGTTCTGGCGCGACAGGTAGAGCTGCCAGCACCGCAGGGCAAAACAGCTCCATTCTTGTGTGGACCAGAGGCCAAAGGGCCTCCGGCAGAGATAAACTTCTATGCCAGTGGTGTGATTCAGCGAGTTCGTCCACGTTGTTCAAGCGTGGGCTTCGTGATTTACAGTCGGGAATCCTATGGTCAGATCACTGCTTACGAAGTGAACTACGATATTGAAGGTCGTATGACCAGTGCGATGTCCTTTCAGTTTGAACTAAACCATCCTGATTACCATCTGCGATCCTCCAAGATCGGTGGGCTCATCGAATTTTATCCAACCGGAGAGCCTCGACGTGCCTTTATTGGCCGGCATTTTTCCGATGCCACGGGAAGTTGGGTTCGCATTGATGAAGTGGGGCAGGACCTGGTCGCTTTGCAGAAAAATGACGTCCTCTTCGATCAAACAGGACGTATTGTGGAACTTAACCTCATTCCGCGCTAGCAATTTTTTCCGGCGGTTTATCCGCCGAAAAGATTTAAACAGAACGTCACTAATGCGGCGTTAAAGAAATCAATAAAACAAGAGCCAACCAAAGGTATGACCAAAAAGGCTTTCGGGGCCGGGCCGTATCTTTGTGCTAAGGACGACATATTGGCCATGGCATTGGCGGTCGTTCCCATCATAAAACCGACGTAGCCGGCACTCATCACAGAGGCCTCATAGTCCTTACCAGCCACCCAGAATGCGGGGCCGATAGCCGTCACAGCAACCAGCACGGCCTGCATGACCAGAAAGACAATGATTGGCAAGGCAGCGTTGCGCAGTTCTTCCAGACGCAAAGACATGATGGCCATGGCGATGAACAGAGTTAAGGCAACATTGCCTATTTCTTCAATCCATTCAGGCTTGATCTTAAACACGGGCTTCACGTCTTCAATGTTGCGAACAACGGCCGCAATGATCATCGAACCAATGTAAATGGGCAGCGTTATTTTCAACGAACTGATCCAGGAGCTTAAAGTGGTTCCGATTCCCATGATCAGGACCAGAGCCAGAATATGCAGCAAAAGATCACGACCAGGGAAGGAGCGAAGGAAGTGAGAGTCCTCGTGCTGTTGAGAAGCCGCAAGTGGAGCCTCCTTCAAACGTCGCTTGTTAATGAGATAAGTGGCCAGAGGGGTTCCGACAAGTCCTCCTAACACGATGCCCCCCATGGCAGTCGTGAGGCCGATCGCTGAAGCACCCTCCACCCCGGCGGATTCAAAGGAGGGACCGAATGCCAGGGCGGTGCCCGGACCGCCAGTTAAAGACACGGCTCCCGTCAGTACACCCATCAACGGATGCAGGCCCATCAACTGAGCCGCGCCAATACCAGCGGCGATTTGTAACACCAGTCCGCAGATGGTCAGAAGCAGGAAGAATATAACGGCGCGGCCGCCTTCTTTTAATAAACGCAACGAGGCGGAATAGCCGACCGAAGCAAAGAAGGCAATCATCAGACTTTCTTCGAAAGCTTTGTTGAACTGGATTTCAAAAAGCCCCTGACTTTTCAGAAGCGAAATGACGATGGCGACAACAAAACCACCAATCACCGGAGAGGGCAGGTTGTACTTTTCGATGAAAGAAATCCTGCTTTTAAGATAGCGGCCGAAATAAACGACCAACGCGGCAAGTGCAACTGTTTGAAAGGATGTCAACGTCATGCGTTTAAGCCTAACGTGACATCCGGGGTCTGTCTAGAAAACTCCTTGAACTTATCCGGCTTTGGCAGAGCCGTTCAGCACACCTTCGACGGCGCCCACCAACTGATCCAGGTGATGCGACTGATTCGACAACTCCACAGAAGCTGCGGCCGTTTCTTCCGAGGAAGCCGCGTTATTCTGTGTGACTTTGTCAAGGTCTTGCAGGGCCTGAGAGATCTGCGCAATGCCGGTGGTCTGTTCAATGCTGGCGGTGGCGATTTCGGTGTTCAGTGCTGAAACTTTTTGTGCTTCACGTACGATGGTTTCCAGTGACTCGCCACTTTTTACCGCGAAATCGTAGCTTTGTTCCACTTGTTGAACACTCTGCGAGATCAAGGTTGAAATCTCTTTGGCGGAAGTCGCTGATTTTTGCGCCAGTTGGCGGACAGCGTCGGCAACCACCGCGAAACCGCGCCCGTTTTCTCCGGCACGGGCGGCTTCCACAGAGGCATTTAGAGCCAAAAGATTGGTTTGGAAAGCGATGTCGTCAATAACCCCGGTGATCTCCTCCACCTTCTTGGCGGTGGCAGAAACCTCTTTCATCGACTGAATCAGGGTGCGGATCTGTTCTTCACCGATTTCGGCGGCCTTCATCGTCGACAGGGACAGGTCTTTTGCGCTCTGGGCGTGGTCGGTATTAAGTTTCACCATGCTACTAAGCTCTTCGATAGAGGCGGAAGTTTCCTCAAGAGCCGCCGCCGCTTGAGTGGAGGCAGAGCTTAAGTTTTGAGAGGCATCAGAGATTTCCGTGCTGGTCGCAGATAGATGGGAGCTGGAGGACTTAATGGAATCCACAGCCTGATGCAGGTGTGAAAGCGGTTTTTTCAGAATGAGCCATGCGATAAAGATACTGATCAGCAGCCCGACAGCCGAGAACAGCAGAATTTTGTTTGTGGAGGCGGCGCTGATTGCATCTGTGTTAGCCATGCTGCTGGTGATGGCAAACACCCCGTGCAGGCGGCCATCGGCCCAGTTTTCCATTTTATGGCCTAGGATATCGTTGCCGTTGCCAAAAGGGCTTTGACTGGGATTTCCATGGCAAAGAAGGCATCCTTGTTGTTCGGACAGACGCACGGGGCGATAGACAACCACAGAGGATTCCTGAGTGTCGACGATCTCTTTCAGGGTGGGGTCTTTCAGGAAGCGATTGTAGATTTCCATTTCTGTGGCACTGGCCATATTGGTGTCGCGACGGGGTTCTGGAGAGAAGACCCGGAACTTATAGCCGCTGCGTTCGGCCTGATCCTGGCCCACTTTGATAGAGGAAAAGATCGGAACCCGGCGCAGGATGTTTTGTTTGATATCTTTAGGTACGTTGCCGTCGGGATATTTGTTGCGGATGCTTTCTATATATTCCGGAAGCCCACCCTGTGCGGCCACATAGTCCCGTGTTCCTTCCAGTTGGTCCAGAATCGCGCGACTTTTGTCGATGAGATTCCTTTCCCCCTGATCATGCACTTCGTGTCGAGAGACTTGGGTGGCGGTTAATACCGCCAGAGCTGCTGCCAAACTAACAATTCCTAAGATCTTACTGATGAGCTTCACGTACAACCTCCAGTAGTACTTTCAGGATAAGAGTGGAAGGTGGAGGCAGTGATGACGGCCATCATGATAATAACTTTATTTTTAGGGGCGGCGATTCGTATTGAGACAAACCCGGCTAATTCACGATCCAATTCATAACAATGACGGACAGGGCTCCTGCCACAAAGTGTTTTTGAATAAGATATCGCATTTGTGTCTCTTTCATTTTTGCGAAAATCTCTTCCAGAGTCACACTGATCATGGCACCTCCGGCGAAGGCCAGAATGTAGGGAAGGGAAGATGACGTGATAGAGGTGAAAACTCCACCCAGTGTGCCTCCCAGAATTTCCATCACTCCGGTCAGGACAGCGCCGAAGAAAGACACTTTGCGGGACATGCCGATGGAAAGAAAGGCGGCCGCCGTGGCCAGTCCTTCGGGAAAGTTCTGAAAGACAATGGCACCCACCACCGTCCAGCCATTGGCCTGCGATATAGAATCAGCGCTCAGCGCAGCTCCCGAAGCCAAACCTTCAGGGAGATTGTGCAGCATCATGGCCGTGACAAAGAGCCAGGCTCTTCGATGAGCGGACCATGCGGAGGGCGACACATGATGGATCAGATGACTGAGTCCATAAATGGAAGCCACACCGAGCGCCAGGGCAAGAGACACCCCGAAGGCACTGTGCGAACTGGAATAGGCCGGCCCGATCAGGTTAAAAGCAGCAGCAGCCAGCATCATCCCGATGGCAAAATCCAGATTCAGACTGCGCCAGGGATTCCAGCCATTGCTTTTTTCCTTGAGGATGGGCAGGGCCCCCAACATGGTTGAAAGCCCTGTGATTCCTCCTGCAAGTAAACCCATCAATGCACTGCCCATTTTCAACCTCTTTGATGGTCATTGGTCGTTTAAGATCTGTGGCTGCGAATCATCCAAGCGGCTTTTTCGTGGAATCCGATAAGATCCTCGTACAAAGTCACCGCACTGGTTTCTTCCGCATCTTCCGCTGTTTCCAGACGTGCCTTTAACGCGATCGCCATATTAGTATGATCCTGACTGAGTGTCTCGATCATTTGGTTGGCGTTCAGTCGGTCCGGAGCTTCTTGAATAGAGGAAAGTTCTTTAAATTCTTTGAAGCTGCCAGGAGCTTTGGTTTTTAAGGCGCGCAGGACTTCGGCGGTGCGATCCACGAATTCAGCCAGCTGGCCATATTGTTCTTCAAACAGTTTGTGCAAAGAGAAGAACAGGGGGCCTTCCACGTTCCAGTGGAAGTTCTGAGTCTTTAACTGCAGCAAATACTCTTCTGCAAGCGACTTTTTCAAAGTCTCAACAACAGAGTCAGTGCTTGCCTCAACTGCTTTGAGGCTGCTGACGGATTTATTTTCACCGATGGAATGTGATGATTGTGATCTCATAAAATCCTCCTTGCGAGTTACTCTTGCCTGATAACAGGATAGGTTTGCAGAGGGTATTTGAACAGTTCTCTTTTTCTATGGCATCTATAGACAGAAACTATGGGCTGTCTATAGACATAGATGAAAACTATTTGAGATAGCCCAGAGGATTGTCCACCTTAAGAAGGTTTTTGGTCTTGTTGACGGAGACACCTTCGGGCAGGTTTTTCTTTATGTTTTCAATTAGGGCCTTTAGCAAAGCTTTTCTTTGAAAGTGGGGGCCGTGAATCAAACTGACTTCGCGGGTGGGCACAGGATCGGAAAAAGGTCGCAGGCGTTTTTTGTCCTGGACATCCATCGCGGCCAGCCACGGCAGCAAGGTGAAGCTTTCGCCCTGATCCACCAGTTTTTTCAGTGTCTCCAGACTGCCGCTTTCAAAGGTGAAATTGCGGTCGGCGGGGGGAGCTATTTTTTTATTCCGGCATAAGGACAGACTTTGTTCGCGGAAACAATGGCCTTCATTCAGCAGAAGCACATCGTCCGAAGACAGATCCTTCTCGTCGACAGTTTTGCGGGCCAGCAGTGCATGTCCTTTGGAAAAGTACACATTGAAGGGCTCATAAAACAGAACATGACTGGCAATATTCAGGTCATCAATCGGTGTGACCAGAATGCCCAGATCCAGGCTGTGATTGCGGATCTTTTCGATCATCACTTCGGTCTGCAGTTCTTCAAAGGTTAAATGAAGTTCGCTGTGGGTCTCTTTCACTCGCTTCAGGAACAGGGGCAGCAGATACGGTGCCAGCGTGGGGATGATTCCGATGCGCAGTTCTCCACGTAAGGATCCCTTGGCGTCATCGACGATTTCCTTGATGTGCTGAGAACCTTTGACAACCAGTCGGGCCTGTCGGATCACCTCTTCGCCCACTGAAGTGGCATGAATGGGTTGTTTGGTTCGGTCAAAGAGAATCACACCCAGCTCATCTTCCAGTTTCTGAATTTGCATGCTCAGGGTGGGTTGAGTGACAAAGCATTGGCGTGCTGCCTGGCTGAAACTTCCAGTGTCGGCAACGGCGAGAATATATTCAAGTTGAGTCAGCGTCATGTTACAAGCTTGCCGTTGCGGTCAGGAGCTTGCAAGCATATTCCTGGTCAAGGGGGCTTGATTCAAAGGATCCAAATCCCCTGAATCAAGCCTTGGTGAGTGAGCAGGGACTCTCTCAGCCTAGATAGTCGTCTTTGGGTTTTCGATCTTTCGGATTGGGATTTTTGGGTTTGAGTTCCATCACCCTTTCCGGCTTTTCTTTTTCGGGTTTGACTGGTTTTTCCTCAGGCTCATCGTACAGATGATAGTGCGAGGCGATTTCGGCAAATCGTTCGCTGGCTTCTTCGATAGCCATGCCAACCTTGCGTTCCAGCAGGTCGACAATGGATTGTGTGTTTCCTTTGGTTTTTTCCAAGTCATGCTCTGAGAGCTCACGCCATCTTTGCATGAGCTCTCGTTTGAGTTCCCGCCAGCGGGGGCCGTTGAGGTCTGTTGCCATGGGGCACCTCCTTATTCGGTTTCAATCACCATGTCGATACGACGGTTTTGGGCGCGTCCTTGTTTGGTGTTGTTGTCACTGATGGGTTCCTCAAAGCCGCGTCCCACAGCCTCGACTTTGTCTGCTGCGATGGCGCCTTTAGACACCAGATAGTTTTCCACGGCCTGGGCTCGTTTTTCAGACAGGGACTGGTTAGTTTCGGCACTGCCGACATTGTCGGTGTGACCTTCGATGATCACCTTCGATGGCGCAACGCCCGCCAAAGCCGCTTCGACTTTATTCAACAAGGCCTGATTTTTGGGGCCCAGAGAAGATTGAGCTGATGGGAACTGCAGCCCTTTTAAGCGCACCATCAACTTTCCATTTTCCGTAAAGACTTCGGCTTCATTCGGTTTTAATTGGCGACGCAAGGCCTGGGCTCGGTCCAACAGGGCTTGTTGTTTTTCCAGCTCCATACGACGGCGTTCAGCTTCGCTTTGGACCTGCTGCAGTTCCTGTTCCGTGGAAGAGTACTCACTGCGCAAATTGGAAATTTGTCGTTGCTGGCGCTCAGCCATCAGAACAAGATCCTCTGAATTTCCCGCATTCACTTTGCGAGTGACTTCCAGCAGATGTTGCGATTCACGGGTGGCGTCTTGGGCGGCGCGGGCGATCGCATTGGTGTTGCGCGGGTCGGCCTGAATCATTTTTTCCGCGTTATCATATTTCATAGAGGCCATGCTGAAGCTTTTTGGTGCGTTTTTATCCGCCCCATCTTTTTTGGCCGTGTCCAGGTTGTCTTTGGCAGTGCCCAGGTAGGCCTTGCTCACAGACATACGCTCCAGTTCGCGATAACGTCGGACGATGTCCTCGCCACGTTTGTCGGAAGGTTTTAGATTTCCTCTTTCAACTGCGTGAGTGATCTTTTCCAGTTCCTTGCCGTTCTTGCCCCATTCTTTCGGGAAGAACTTCGGAGCTCCGGCTTTCATTGCTCCTTCACGGGCATCTGTGATATCGCTGCCCACGGACATTTTTGCAATTTCAGCTTTGGCATTGGCCTGTTCCAGCCAAGCTCGGGAGTAAGACACCTGCTCCAGAACGTCTTCATTGGATTTGTTCTTTTCTTTTTTGTCTTTGGCTTTCTGCAACGCTTTGGAGGCGTCCGTGAAGTTTTCCGGTGACAAGACATCCACCTGCTTGCTGCGAGCCTCGTTCAGCATCATTTCGGTTTTTTCAATTTCAGTGGTGGGGTTGGCCGTGGATGAAATGGATTGGACATTGGGTGGTGTGCTTGCGCAGCCTGCGACTACACCCGCCAGTGCCAAAGATGCGATAATCTTCTGAGTCCGGGAAACCATAAACTCCTCCTTCGTCGCAAAAACGAAAATATTATTGTTTATCGTATTTCAACGCTAATCCTGCGCGGTGAAAGCAGACAAGGAAAACAGAAGGAGGTGTTTGTTTTGGTGCAACTTAACAGGGATTGGAGGAGATAACACTATCGAGGGCGAGGCTAGCCTCGTGTCCCCCGACAATGGAAAATGAAAAATAGAAAGTTTGAGATTAGAAAGCGTATCCGAGGCGAACCATGGCGTGAGGCAGAACCATCTTACCCACTTTGTCGGCCAGATCCTCGGCGTCTTGGCGGGCTTTGATGTATTCAGGATCATTTAACACCGTGGTGTTTGTGGTGCCATCTTGAATTTCAGTTTTGTTCGAAAGGGGAATCTGAGCGCCCAGCTCAACACCGAAGTTCAAGCCAGAATTGAATTGCCAGAACCATCCCACTTTCGGGGAAACATAGGTGCTGGAGATTTTTACTTCCGGCTCGGCTTTTTCCGCACCGACAGTCAAAGTCTTTTTCGCTGTAACTCCTTGTGAGCCCAGAGCCGCCGCCAGATAGAAAGAGCCCGCAGTCGGGTGATAGCGTCCGGCGACCTCCAGGTTGCCAATGCTGAACTCTTCCTTGTCGTTTTCTTCGTCTTTGGGTTTAAATCCTCCGCCGCCAATTTCAAGCGCCACGGACCACATTTGTGACTGATCCAGATATTCGATACCGCCGGACAGCACGTGCGGGATCCCCAGGCCGCCATAGACACCCCACAGGCTGCGAGGCCATCCACTTTCGCGGGCAACGTCAGGCGTGGCTTCCGGGACGGGGGCTTCTGCTGAAATCGGTGTAGGCTTTTCCGCAGGGACACTTTCAGTGCCTTGAGCAAAAGCAGTTGTTGTGGATAGAAGAAGAGAAAGAATCGTGATGTGTGTGGATTTTGTCATAACCCACATTTTGAGTTAAAGCGGATTTAGTTTCAATGCAAAAACATAAAGCTTGCCAGCGAGTACAGTCCAGCTGTGATTAAAACCAGACCGGCAATTCGCTGTTGTTTCAGTCCGGCACTTTGAATGCCCTTTCTGACCATCATCGGGACAGCACTCAAGGCGGGAAGTCCCCCCAGCCAGAACAAAGCCAAAGTTAAAGCCCCCGCCCAAGGACTTTGGGTGGCAATGGCCGCAGTGACATAGGTGTAAAGCCAGCCGCAGGGGAGCAGGGAGGTCAGAAGTCCCACAACAAAGCCGGACTTACCTATATGGAATGCTTGCAGACGTTTGATGACCCCCAGAATTGAGTGGGCGCCTTTCCAGGAGGACAGTTTTTGGCGAATGGAGGCGGGAGCCACCAGGTTCAGTCCGGACAGGATCAGGACCAAAGCCAAAAGGATGGCCGAAATCCAACGTAAGAGAATGAAGTCACTATTGAGAAAAAACTGCCCCAGACTGCCAGCTAAAATCCCCAGCAAAACATACGAAATCAAGCGGCCCAGATGATAACTCCAAAGGCTGTGGCGGGCACTCATCAGGGTGGCCACCGGACCGCACATACCAGCGCAGTGCCAGCTGCCGAAGAAACTTGAAGAAAGAATGCCCAGGGCCAAAATCAACGAGGAGGTCATTGGGCTTTCGGCCCCACTAAGATCAGTTCCCGTTTTGTTTTGAATCCATCAAGAGCGAGCTCATCTTGCACCAGAACTTCGGTTTTGATCTGACCGCTGCCAGGCATCACTTCAGGGGGAATTCTGACAAAGAAGTACCACTCTCGGGCTTCTCCGGGGGCCAAGTTGATGGGATTTTCAGCCACTTGCAGGGTGATGCCTTTGTCCAAGAGTTCCTGTGGCAAAGTCAGAACGTAGCGCGCACGCAATGATCCCTGATTCTGGATATGCAGGCGGAATTGATTTAACAGGGCTTCGTGGCCATCCACGTTTTTAACGTATGAGTAGGGAAGTCCCGCGCCTCTGAGGACGGCAATATGCACCGGCTCACGGGTTGAAATGGCATAACTTAAGCCGCCCACCAGTCCAAGTATCGCAATAATATAAAGAATGGATCTTGGCTTTTTCAAAGAAATCTTACTGCCATCCAAAGTGTCATAGCGAATCAGACCTTTGGGTTTTTTCACTTTTTCCATGATCTCATCGCAGGCATCCACGCAGGCCGTGCAGGCAATGCACTCCATTTGCAGACCGTTGCGAATGTCTATTCCGGTCGGACAAACCTGAACACAGCGATTGCAGGCAACGCAGTCGCCGACTTTTTCTCCGGCTGCGGCGGTGCCTTTGCGAGGTTCGCCGCGTTTGACATCGTAAACCACGGCCAGGGATTTTGAATCCAGCAGGACGGATTGAATGCGTCCGTAAGGGCACATGATCACGCAGAATTGTTCGCGGAACCAGCCAAAATCAAACAGGATCACAGCAGTGAAGAAAAGAACCAGAATGAAGTAGGTCATGTGCTCTGAAGGAGAGCCTTGAGTCATGGCCAGTAAATCTTTGGCCCCGACAAAGTAAGCGATAAAGCTGTGGGCAATAAAAGAGGAAACCACAAAGAACAGGAACCACTTCAGTCCCACTTTGCGGAATTTGGTCAGTGTCATCGGACCATCGCGCAGTTGACGGCGTTGGATATAACTTCCTTCAACCCATTGTTCAATACGGCGATAGACGGCATCAATAAAAACAGTTTGTGGGCAGGCCCAGCCGCACCACACGCGTCCCCAGATGGAAGTGACAAATGCCAGGCCCAGGGTCAGAGTGCCCAGAATGAAAAACAATAACGGAGCATCGTGGGATTTAAACAGAATTCCAAACAGCGCAAATTCGCGGTTGGGGATGTCGATCAGAATAGTCTGGTGCCCATTCATTGTCGTCCAGGGCAAGATGAGGAAAATGATCAGCAGAATGATCTGGGTCCAAGTCCGGTGCTTTCGATAAAACCCCCGCACTTCTGCGGGGATGATATTGATGCGATCACCATGTACGTCAACACTTGTTAGTTTGCTTGGATCCAGACCTGCCATAAAATCACTCTACAGCCTCTCCTTGAGGTTCTTTAGCACCTGGAGGATTGCTGCCTTTCTTGGATATAATAAATGCACTCACGGCATAGATTTCATCTTTTTTCATCACAGGGCCCCAAGGCGGCATGCCTTTTTCAGGAACCCCGTCACGAATAACTTTGACGATATCCATGCGTGTTGCTTTTCCGTGTAACCAATATTTATCTGTCAGATTCGGACCAATCAAGCCCTGAAGCTCCGGACCGTGGCAAGAGGCACATTTAGCCACATACTGCTGAGCCCCCAAAGCCACCATACCGTCCTTTTCAAAAGCCGCCTGCAATGACTCCTCAGTTTCCATCGGTGCCGTTGCCGTTGCGGTCGCTTGAGTTTTTTCGATCTCTTGCATGGCCACTTTCAGTTCGTCCTGCAAAGTCGGTCCGCCACCCAGTTCATAGTGTATGAAGTAGATGAAGGCAAAGATGATGGTGAGGAAGAACGTCCACAGCCACCAGGTTGGCATGGGATTATCGTGTTCGATAATCCCGTCATATTCGTGGAATTTGTCCTTGTTGTCGCTGCTCATTTTATTCTCCATCCTTCAGTGGAATTTGTTCCATATGAGAGTAAATTTCCTTGCTCGATTTGCGGTAAACCCAGAACAGGACTCCGACAAAGAACAGGAAGAAGATCAAGAGACCCATCGCCGTTAAATGCGTGTCCGTGAAATACTTCAAAGCTTCCTGTTTCATTGTACTTTCCCTTTCTGTCCCAGCGACTGAAGGTAGGCGATCAGGGCCACGATCTCTTTATCAGCAAGACCCTTCGGAGCGCCATTCGCTTCTAGGTCTGCAGCAATTTGCTGCGCTTGCTTCTGAGCGTGAATATCCGCATTGGCAATCACATCTTCGTCGTAAGGAACATCCAGTTTTTTCATGACGGACAATTTCTTGCGCAGAACTAGGAAGTCGGTTTTCTTTTCCGCCAGCCATGGGTAGCTCGGCATGATACTCTTCGGAGTCACTGCGCGAGGATCCATCATATGGCTATAGTGCCACAGATTTGGATACTTCTTACCCAAACGGGAAAGATCCGGACCTGTACGCTTGGAGCCCCATTGGAAAGGACGGTCGTACATGGATTCTTCCACTGTGGATGCCGGTCCATAGCGCATCACTTCAGCCGCGATAGGGCGGATTTGTTGCGAGTGGCAGACATAACAGCCTTCCTTCACGTAGATATCACGGCCTGCCAGCTCCAGCGGAGTGTACGGATCTGTGATATTATTCGGATTCACATATTTGTGCAGTGACAAAGTCGGATAAATCTCGATCACAGACCCCACAGCGATTGCCAGGAAAGCCAAGACAGAGAAAGTGAAACCCATACCTTCAAGTTTGCGGTGAGTTTCTTTAGTCACTTCATCAAAGCCAGTGCGCTGAACTTCGGCAGAAGTGTCTTCTTGATTTTTTGGTGCCATCTTAACGGTTTTAAAGATGTTGTAGCACATCATAATGAAACCGATCAGGAACAGCAATCCACCCAAAGCACGCACCCAGTACAATGGAACGATACGAACCACCGTTTCGATAAAGTCAGGGTACGCCAAGGCACCTTCTTTATCGACCGCCAGCCACATCAAACCTTGAGTGATACCCGCAACTACCATGGAGATGTAGTAAAGAAGCACACCGGTCAATGCCAGCCAGAAGTGGTTTTCCAAAAGTTTTTTGGAATAAAGTTCAGTTCTCCACAAGCGGGGAACCAGATAGTAGATCATACCGAAGGACAGCATCCCATTCCAGCCAAGTGCGCCGGAGTGAACGTGACCCACGATCCAGTCTGTGTAGTGACCCAAAGCGGAAACGGATTTGATGGACAGAAGAGGTCCTTCGAATGTGGACATACCGTAGAAGGTCAATGCCGCCACGAAGAATTTGATCAGCGGCTCGGTTCTTAGCAAGTGCCAAGATCCTTTCAAAGTCAAAAGACCGTTGATCATACCACCCCAGGACGGAGCCCACAGCATCACAGAGAAGATCATTCCCAGTGTCTGCGCCCATTCAGGCAGGGAGGTGTAAAGCAAGTGGTGCGGACCCGCCCAGATATAGATGAACACCAAAGCCCAGAAGTGCACGATACTCAAACGGTAAGAGTAAACCGGACGGTTGGCGGCTTTTGGCACGTAATAGTACATCAAACCCAAGAACGGAGTTGTCAGGAAGAACGCCACCGCGTTGTGGCCGTACCACCACTGAACCAGCGCATCCTGAATACCCGCGTACACAGGGTAGGACTGGAACAATGTCACCGGAATCTCGATGGAATTCACAATGTGCAGTGTCGCGACCGTGATGATCGTGGAGATATAGAACCAGATCGCCACATACATGTGTTTTTCACGACGTTGGCGGATAGTTCCGAAGAAGTTCACAGCAAAGACAACCCAGATCACGGTGATGGCGATATCAATCGGCCACTCCAGCTCTGCGTATTCCTTGGATTGGGAATAACCCAGAGGCAAGGTGATGGCTGCCGCCACGATGATCAACTGCCAGCCCCAGAAGTGGATGCGTGACAAAAGATCCGAGAACATGCGGGTTTTCAGCAGGCGCTGGGATGAATGATAGATCCCGGCGAAGATGGCATTCCCCGCAAAGGCAAAGATCGCCGCATTGGTGTGCAGCGGACGAAGTCGTCCAAAGGTAATCCATTCCAGATTCGCGTTGAGCGGCCAGTAAGCCAGTTGCAGCGCCGCCACCAGACCAAACAGGAAGGCCGCAGCCGCCCAGATCATTGTGGCGAGGGTGAATTTTTTGACGATATCGTCATCGTAATAAATTTTTTCGATGAGATTCCCAGTTGTGTTCACGATTTTTTCCTTTCGTTTTCTTCGCTTAAAATTCGGTGTGCAGGTGTCTCAAGGTCGTCAAATTGACCTTTGGATGTGGCCCAGAGGAAGGCCGAGACAAAGCCAACCCCCAAAAGCAAGGCCATCGGGATCATAAGCAGGATGATATTCATCGCAACCCCCACAAGGACGACAGAATAATGATGATCGAGCTGATCGGCATCAGAATCGCCGCCATCATCGGATTGATGAATCCAGCCAAAGCCAGAACCCCGCCGATGGAGTTATAAATCAAGGAAATCGAAAGATTGCGGATCAGCACCTGTCGAGTCTGATGGGCCAGATCGAAAAGGTCAAACAAGGGACGCAGTCCGCCACGAGAGAAGTACACATCGGCACTGTTCAGGCTGAGATCCACACTGCCTTTCACGGCGATGCCGACATCTGCGGCCTGGAGGCTCAGAGAATCGTTGGCGCCGTCGCCGATCATGCAGGTGTCTTGATAGCGAGATAAAATTTCTTTCTTGTCCTCGGGGAACAGCTCGCCGTAGGCATTGTCACGAGAAATGCCGCAGGCCAAAGCTGCCTGTTGAACGCGGGACTTTTTGTCTCCGGAAAGAAGGTGGCACTGATAGCCTTGCTTTTTCAGACGGTCGACAGCACCCGGTGAGTCCTCGCGCAAAGCATCCAGGAAATAAAGACGACACAGGCTTTTGCCATCTTCCAAAACTTCAATGGCTGTTTCATCTTCATGAGTGCTTTCAGAAAGGTGGCGGATTTCGTAGTTTTTGCCATCAATACGACCGCGCACACCATGGCCCAGAATTTCCTGGGTGTATTCCACGTTGTCTGGGCGAAGCGCCGAAGGCCAGGCCTGGCGCAAGGCAAAGGCGATGGGGTGATAAGAGGCGGCCTCCAGACTCAGGATGACACCTTGAGTGCGGGCAGAAATTACTGCGGGCTCTGAGTGGGAAAGACTCAGGCTGCCTTCAGTCAGTGTGCCGGTTTTATCAAAGAAGATATTTTTCACTTTCAGTATGCGCTCCAGCGTGGTGGCATCTTTTAGCAGCACACCATTTCTTTGCGCTTTCTTCAATGCCAGGCCGAAGGTGAGTGGTGAACCAAATGCCAAAGCGCAAGGGCAGGCCAGAACAATCAGGGCCAGAGAACGGTTGAAGGCCTCGGTGGCGTTAATGTTCATATAGATCAGGAAGAACAGAATCGCGACGGAGAAGACCACCATTATCAGTTTTTGTGCCAGTTTGTCCGTGAGGGCGATGAATTGGCTTTTTTGCAGAGCGCCCTGATCCAGTTGCGCAAACAAAAGTCCCAGCTTGCTTTGTGCGAAGGAGCGCTCTACGCGCACGAAGATGTTTTGATCCAGGCAGCGTGTGCCGGCAAACAGAATCATGCCCGAAGAAAAGACTTTTGGCAGGGATTCGCCATTAAACAGGGACATGTCCAAAGTGGCCTGGTCTGAAAGCAGTTCGCAGTCCGCAGGTAATGTCTGATTCTGTTGAATTTTCAGAATGTCACCTGTTTGCACCGAGCTCCACGGGATGGTTTCGGTAACGTCGCCATTCAGGCGCGAATACTTTTCGGTCTGGAAGAAGGACTTCATGCGTGACGGGGACAGGTAATTCTGCTGAACGCGTTTAAGCAGATAGCGTGCTGACAGAATGAAGAACATGAAGCTGGCGGTGCTGTCAAAATAGATCGCACCGTCATCACGAATCAGGTTGTAGGTGGAAAGGGCAAAACCGGACAGCATGGCGATCGCAATCGGCAGATCGACGTTGACCACTTTATATTTCAAAGAGTTCCAGGCGCCACGATAAAAGGGGACCGCCGAGAAAAACAGAATCGGCAGGAACAGGGCAAAGCTGATCCAGTTAAAGACTGTGGCCCAGGTGCCCGCCAAACCTGCATAGACCGGGATGACAAAAAGCATGGTGTTGCCTGCACAGAAGCCGGCTACCGCAATTCGCATCAGGAAGGTGCGGTTTTCTTTTTTATAACGTTCCGCCAGGTTGTCCTGGGCCGCCAAAGGTGTGGGTTTGTATCCCAGTTCAGCGATGACGTGGGCGGCTTGGGCCAGCGAGGCATCAGGAGCCAGCTGGATGGCCAAGGTGGATTGACCGAAGTTCACTCGTGCTTGGGAGATGCCTTCATAGAACTGAGGCAGTTTTTCCAAGAGATGCACGCAAGAGGAGCAATGCAGGCCCTCGGCGAAGAACAGGTAGTTGAAGTCCTCTTGTTGGGGATGCAGATACAATCGACGGAACTCGTCTTTATCCAGATACCCGTATGCATTTTCCTGCTCGTTCAGAATCGGCAGGGGGCGAACATGTTGATCCAGCATCTCACAGGCGTTGCAGCAATAAGGGGCCTCTTGAGTCGAGGTGCCGCAATAGGCGCATACTTGTAAGGCTTTAGAGTCCATAACCGCTCCGTTTATACTGGAAATATGCCCAGTTCCCTGAGGATTGAATATGATCGGCATCATGTCCCCATAAAAAACCACTGATAAAGACTTTTGCCAAGGCCTTTGGGTGCCATAAAAAGTTGCAACCCCTGGAAAAAAGCCGGTCTGTGGGGGAATCCGAGGGTAAATTCCATTTCAATAATCTTCCCACTGTAAAGTCTTTTTGGGAACCGTCTTTGATTCAGATCAAGTTTGTTAGGTTTTAATTAAAATAAACAATTATTGATGGACTAAGTCACGTAAGAAAGCGCATAATTCTACAGGCTATTGATGGCCGTCATGTATTTCGTGTTGAAATTTGTCGAGGATGTAGATGCGAAAGCATTCATCAAGGAGAAAAAAGATGAAAGACTGGAATTATAAGAAACTAATGCTACTAGCGACAATCGCGTGGCTGCCATCAGGTGTGATGGCTCAAACTATTAAAGGTGAAGAAGTTGCCGTTTTGACTGACGCGCCGGAAGTACCACCACCAATCACTCGTAAACATGCCACTAAAGTGATTGTGAACCTGGAAACTAAAGAAGTGAAAATGCGTTTGGCTGACGGTGTGGATTACACTTTCTGGACATTTGGAGGCAAAGTTCCAGGAAAGTTCATCCGTATTCGTGAAGGGGATCAGGTGGAATTCCATCTGCACAACCATCCTTCCAGCAAACTGCCACACAATATTGACCTTCATGCTGTGACTGGTCAAGGGGGTGGTGCTGAAGGTTCCTTCACTGCGCCGGGACATAGTTCTACATTCAGTTTTAAAGCACTGAATGCAGGTCTGTATGTCTATCACTGTGCAACTGCGCCAGTGGGAATGCACATCGCCAACGGGATGTATGGTTTGATTTTGGTGGAGCCGAAAGAGGGTCTGCCTAAAGTGGACCGTGAATTCTACGTTATGCAAAGTGAGTTCTACACTAAAGGTAAATACGGGGCTCCGGGTCTGCAACCGTTCAGCATGACTAAAGCAGTGGAAGAAAAAGCCGACTACGTGGTCTTCAACGGTAACGTGGGCGCTTTGGTGGGCGACAATGCCATGAAAGCAAAAACTGGCGAAAAGGTTCGTCTGTTTGTGGGTAACGGCGGTCCGAACCTGGTGTCTTCATTCCACGTGATTGGTGAGATCTTCGACAAGGTTTACGTTGAAGGCGGCAAGTTGGTGAATGAAAACGTTCAGACTACTTTGATTCCGGCCGGTGGTTCCGCCATCGTCGAGTTTAAGTTAGACACTACTGGAACTTTCATTCTGGTGGACCACTCGATCTTCCGTGCCTTCAATAAAGGCGCCATCGGTATGCTGAAAGTGGAGGGTAAAGAGGATCACGAGATCTATTCCGGAAAAACTAAAGACGGGATCTATCTGCCAGAAGGTGGTGTGATCCAGGAAATGGGTGCGGATGCTCCGAAGCAGATTCCGGCAAGAACTTTGGAAGAACGAATCGCGGGCGGTAAACGTATCTACGAATCCTCCTGCTTTGCCTGCCACCAAAGCAATGGACAAGGTTTACCGGGCGCGTTCCCTCCACTGGCGAAATCGGACTTCCTGAATAACAAGGAAAAATCCATCTCCGCAGTGATCCATGGTCTGGAAGGTCCGGTGAAGGTCAATGGCAAAGAGTTTAATTCTGTGATGCCTGCCCAGATCCTGTCCGATGAAGATGCGGCAAACGTGCTGACTTATGTCTACAGCATGTGGGGCAACTCGAAAAAAGTTGTGACTCCGGCTGAAGTCAAAGCGGTTCGCGAAGCTGGTAAGAAGTAACACGAAAGGGGATATGAAATGGACGGATTCTTAAAAGCGCTTATTCTGGCCGCCGTCCTTTTCAGTCACTCGATAGGGGCTGCTCAAGAGATTCTTATTCCTGCCGGAGAGTTCAAGATGCCGGCAAAACTGAATAAGAACAGTCTGAAGGTGGCCTCTTTTTATATCGACGCTCATCCGGTGACAAACTCCGAATATCTGGAGTTTGTGCGTAAGAATCCACAGTGGAGCAAGTCCCAGGTTAAAAAACTTTTTGCCGATGGCAGCTATCTTGAATACTGGAGTGGGGATCAAAGTTACGGTGATAAATCGTTAGCGTCCTCTCCGGTTGTTCGGGTCAGTTGGTTTGCGGCGCGGGAGTATTGTGCATGGAAAGGCCAACGCCTTCCATCGACCAATGAGTGGGAGTACGTGGCTCTGAGCCCGTTTAAAAACCGCACAGAAATCAAGGATCTGATTTTGGAGTGGTATGGACGTGGCGCGGAGTGGCCTTTACGGAACGTCAAAAAGAACAGTCCTAATAATCTGGGAGTTTACGATCTGCACGGTCTGATCTGGGAATGGGTGGAGGATTTCAACACTTCACTTGTAACTGGTGAGTCCCGGGCCGATGGTGGACTGGATAAGAATTTGTTCTGTGGAGCCGGAGCTTCGGCGGCCGCGGATCCGGCCGATTATGCGGCCTTTATGAGATTTGCTTTTCGCAGCAGCTTGCAGGCCAAGTACACAGTTCAGAACCTGGGCTTCCGCTGTGCAAGAGATAAGGAGTAACTATGAACGCGTCAAAATTTTCCTCGTTCGTGATGTTAGTGGCAAGTTTGGCTTTGGCTGCCAAGGCTGTGGCCTCTGATCAGCATCACCATCACCAGGCTCCGGCAGCCAAAGAATCGCCCGCCGCCCTGAACGATGAATCCATTTATAATCTGAATTCAGAACTGCTGGACGAAAACGGCAAAAAGGTGAAGCTGGAAAGCATGCGTGGTCAGCCTGTGGTGATTTCCATGGCCTATACAAGTTGTGCTTACACTTGCCCACTGATTCTGGCGCAGATGCAGCAGATTGAAAAGAAGCTGGCAGAAAACGGCAAAAAACAGGTTCGTTTTGTTCTGGTCAGCTTTGATCCGGAAAAAGACACTCCTGAAGTTCTCAAAGCCTATGCCAAGAAAAAACAACTTAGCGGGCAGTGGAGTCTTTTGACCGCAAAGAATGACAAGGCCCCTCGCGAGATCGCCAGTGTTCTGGGGATCAAGTACAGCAAGGTTGAAGGCGGGGACTACGACCACTCGTTCATTATTACAGTGCTGGATAAAGAAGGTGTGCCTCGCGGTCGTCAGGTGGGTGCCAGCGCGGATCCCAAGGATCTGATAAAGTTCATCCCTTGATCTGGATCAAGGCTAAAGAGGATTTTTTTTCTTAAAGTGGATTCAACAACAAGGAGGAACTTTTCATGAAAGAGTTCGTTATTGAAGCCCAGAAAATTGATCCCATGCACCGTCATTCCTTTATCTTCGAAAGTTTTGACAGCTTGGAAGGTGGGGATAGCATTGTTATCGTAAACAATCATGATCCTGTGCCTCTGCTGCGTCAGTTTGGTGAATCCCGTCCAAATCAGTTCGTGGACGAGTATTTGGAAAAAGGCCCTGATGTGTGGAAACTGCGCCTGACCAAAAAGAAAAAAGAAGGCTGTTGCGGTTTCTGTGAATAAACGACGAAAAAAGAGAGAACACCTGTTCTCTCTTTTTTTGTTTGTGAGTCTTATGCCGCAATATTTTCACACAGAATAAACAGACACTGATCTTCCTTGGCGATATGCTGGCGCAGAAGTTTTTCGTAATCACGACTGAGGCGGTCGAATGCCTGAGGAAATTCAGCCTGATATTTTGGATAAGAAAGCAGCTTTAAGGCCTCGGCAATCTCGTGGCCCAGCACGTGCTCGTCCATGGGCAGGCTGAGAGGGTTTTGCGGGGTCAGCCAGGGAAAGCTGGCATAGGCGCGGGGACGGGGAAATCCGCGCATGTAAAGCCCGCAAAGATAGTCCCGGGGCCCTTTTTGTGGATTCAGATCCAGTTCCATACCACGGAAATAAGTGCACAGTGGGCCGCCCTTGCACAGAAGGGTATTGTCCGCCACGGCTGGAAACAGACTTTGTTCCTCCAGGGGGTGATGAACCTCCTCCACGAACTGAACAATTTCCAGAATGTCGACTTTATCATCAAACATTTTCAGTATTTGCTGATGTTCCTCGCGCAATTTTTTTAGAAGGTCTTTCACCTTGCACCTCCGTAAGAGCTTGTCGATCCAGAATTTCGATGTGACGGCCTTCAGTTCGGATCCAACCATTTTTGGTCCATTGACTTAATATTCGTATCACTGTTTCACTTTGACTACCGATACGATCGGCAATATCAGCCCGGGTCAGAGGAATTTGCAAATAGCTCTGGTCCGGTCCCTGACGGTCCAGCAGTCGCAATAAAAAATCCGCGATGCGCAAGGGGGCCAACTTGTGGGACTTGCAAACGTCATTTTGAAATTCCAAGAATCGTTCTGAGACCTGGCGATTGACTCGTCGGCGCAGCTCGGGAATTTGCATCAGTGTATCAAAGAAAAAGCCCACGGGAATTTTAAGTAAGGTGGACTCTTCGTTGGAGATCGCAGAAGTCGGGTAACGCGGGTTCGGAAGCCCCGCCATGGCCACCCCGAGGAATTCATCCCGGCTAAGAAAGTTGAAGATCTTCACCGTATCCCGATCCATGGTTTCCTGGATTTTGAAGGACCCATACAGAACCAGATAAATGTGTTCAATGGGTTGCCCCTTTTCAAAAAGCACCTGGCGGGTCATCGTGTGCACAAGTTCGAAATAGGGTGATATTTCACGTAAATCCTTCTCGCTGAAGCGGCGAAGGAAGTCCTGTTTTTTGAGTATATTGACTATGTTCGACATAAGGCCCTCGGGAATAGAATGCCCGCCTAAATTTGTGCCAGATATGATCGGGATCAAAAAAAGGTGTTTTTTACAGGTGATTCTTGATTTGGATCAAAGAAGGTTCGTTTTTTGGATGTTAACTAACTTCGAAAGACTACAAGTCGGGAGCATCATGTTAACAAAATCACAGGCAAAAAACTTTTTCGTGATCGGAACGGTGCTCTGTTCAGCGGCCTTTGTGTTGCTGACCATTGATACCTTCCGACGTATTCCTAAACAAACCAATCAGGCTGAAATGACCCCCGAAGTGGTACGGGGAAAACATCTTTTTGATCGTAACAACTGCATGGGCTGTCACACCATTTTAGGGGAGGGGGCTTATTACGCTCCGGAACTGACAAAGGTGTGGGAACGCCGGGGCGAGATCTTTATCAAGTCCATGTTGCGCGATCCACAGGCCATGTATCCCAAAGATCGAAAGATGACGAACTATCACTTCACCGAAGATGAAATCAATGATCTTACGGCCTTTCTCAGATGGGTGGGCACAATGGATCTGAACGGTTTCCCACCAAAGCCTGATCTAGCCCAGCCCGTGAAAGCGGAGTCTGTGCATTTGGCTATGACTCAGCCGGCGGTTTATGGCCAGGTCTGCGTGGCCTGTCACACATTGCAGGGCTCCGGGGGGACCGTGGGACCGGCGTTGGATGGAATTGGCACCCGTCGTGACAGCGAATATCTGACCAGCTGGTTGAAAGACCCCTTTGTTTTGAAAAGTGATTCAAAAATGCCAAAGCTTCCTTTGACGGATGAACAGATCCAGGAACTGGTTGCGTATCTTTCGCAGATAAAATGAGGACAACATGAAGTATCAAACACAGAAAATTTCTTACTGGTTCTTTGCCACTTGTATGCTGCTGTTTTCCTTGCAGCTTGTTTATGGATTTATCATGGGCTTTGCGCACATGGGGTATGATGGCTTGCATGACATCATACCCTTCAATGCGGCCCGGGCCACGCACACCAATCTTCTGGTTGTGTGGCTTCTGACCGGTTTTATGGGGGCGGCTTATTACATCGTCCCCGAGGAAACCGAACGTGAATTGATTTTTCCCAAACTGGCTTATGTGCAGTTGGGGGCTTTGGTTGCTGTCGGTGTCGTCGCCATTGCCGGTTTTCACATGAACTGGTGGGAGGGACGTAAGTTCCTGGAAATCCCGCGACCACTGGATTACCTGGTGGTGGTGGACGTTTTGCTCTTTATCTTCCTGATCGGTGGCACCATCTGGAAGGGGCGTCGTTATACCACAACCAGCATCGTGTTGTTCCTGGGGCTTTTGATGGCGGCTTTGCTGTATCTGCCGGGCATGATCAACACCGATCATCAGACAGTGGATTCCTACTGGCGTTGGTGGGTGGTGCATCTGTGGGTGGAAGGTGTGTGGGAGCTTATCATGGGTGCGATCATGTCCTTCCTGCTGATTAAAATGACCGGCGTGGATCGTGAGATCATTGAAAAATGGCTCTACATCATTGTCGGATTTACCTTCCTGTCGGGAATTCTGGGTACAGGTCACCATTACTACTACATTGGAACTCCTCGCTACTGGCTGTTGGTGGGTGGGCTCTTCGGTGCACTGGAGCCGTTGGCTTTCCTGGGGTTTGCGATCTATGCCGTGGCAATGGCTCGAAAGGGTGGAAAAACTCCGGATAATAAGATGGCAATGGCATGGACCATGGCGACTGCAATTTTATCTTTTGTCGGGGCGGGGTTCCTTGGATTTGCCCACACTCTGCCTCAGGTGAACATGTACACACACGGAACCTTGGTGACGGCTATGCACGGACATATGGCGTTCTGGGGTGCTTATGCGTGTCTTGTTCTGGCGTTGATTGCCTATGCGATGCCAAAACTGACCGGACGTAATTTGCAGGACTCACGTATGAACGTATTTGCGTTTTGGACATCCAATATTGGCATGACCGCGATGACTCTGGCTTTCGGTGTTGCAGGGATTGCGCAGGTCTATCTGGAAAGAAAAATGGGAATGGATTTCCTGGCCGTGCAAAAAGAGGTCGAGGTGCACTTCCTGGGGCTGGTACTGGCCGCTTCGTTGTTCTCTGTGGGAATTGTGGCCTATGTCTGGAACTTTATCCGCTTCGGAAAACCAGTTGGCGAGGTTCAATGAAAACCTATTACCGGGAAGTCGCCAGCGAAGTTGACATTTTCACCAAGTGCTTTGAACAGCAGTTGCCCTTGTTAATCAAAGGACCCACGGGGTGTGGAAAGAGCCAGTTGGTGGCACACATGGCAGAAAAGCTGGGTCGCCCTTTGGTCAAAGTCGCCTGCAACGAGGACACCAGCAGTGCGGATCTTCTGGGGCGCTTCCTGATTAAAGGGGCGGAAACTGTATGGCAGGATGGACCGGTCACACGGGCGGTGCGCGAAGGCGCCATCTTGTATCTGGATGAAGTGGCCGAGGCCCGCGAAGATGTGATCGTGGCGTTACATCCTTTGACCGATCATCGCCGGGAACTTTACGTGGACCGCACCAATGAAGAACTGACGGCACCGCCGGGATTTATGTGTGTGGCCAGCTTTAATCCGGGTTATCAGCGAGGTTTTAAGGAATTAAAACCCTCAACCCGTCAAAGATTTGTCACAATAAGTCTGTCTTACCCGCAAGCAGAAGTGGAGACTGAGATTCTGCACCGGGTGACCGAAGTTGATCTGAAAACCTGTCAGCGTCTGGTTGAAGTGGGTAATAAGATCCGCGGGCAAAGACACCTTGAGTTGAAAGAGACCGTATCAACCAGACTGCTGGTTCATGCTGCACGTCTGTTCAAGTCCGGGTTGCCTTTGCGGCAGGCTTGCCTTTTCGGAGTTGGACAGTGCCTTTCTGACGACCATCAGGTGCAGGAAGGATTGAAGGATCTTATCTATTTGAGTTTGTAGTATGGATATCACAGAGAAGATTTATGAGGCGGCGGTTCGCTGGAAGAAACGTCGCCAGGAAAATGAGCTGGAGTCCTGTCGCTATCACTTGCAGGATTGTGACAAGGCACTGGCTTTGGTTTTACAGCCCTTCTTTGATGACACCATCGAAATTCACGCGGCCCGCCAGTCCGGCGTGATGGGGCGGGTGGTGTATCTGCCCGAGTCCATCCATTTCTTTCCTGTGAAGGAACGCAACCGTGACCTGTATTTGCATCAGGCCCTGTATCTGGCGGCTTCGCAGAAGCTTAAAATTCACTGGCCCGAGTTGGGCAGAAATGCTTATGCCCGGGCTTTGCATTTTGTGCGCCATAAAGCCCTTCTTCATTCGCAGATATCAAAGATGTATCCATCCTTTCCTGACTTTCATCAAAGTTTGCTTCAGGATTTTTTGCAAAGATTGAAAGCCCCTGCGAACGCGCCGGGGCGGCAGATGATTCAACTGCTTTCATCGGTCGAAACAGTCGCAGCAGCCGGATTGGATCCGGCACGATTAAAACGCAATGAACCGTTTCCTGAAGACCTTTGGCTTTTGTGGGGCGGGTTGAGTTCTGTGGCGGGCCCAACCTCGGTGCTTCCGGACAGCTCCCCACCGGCCAAGATGTCCCGGCAGGAATCAGAGCTTTCCATGCAGACGCACTTTGAAAAAGAAGAAGTGGATCTGGACAAAGAGGAACACAACCCAGTGACTCATTCTTTTGAAAAAATGGAAACGGTGGATGAATATCAGGGTGGAAGTCGGGTGGCCGACGGTTCGGATCAACTTCAGGAACACAGTGAGGCACTCAAGGAGATTCAGCCCCGTCATGTGACCCGATCCGGAGAAGAGGCGGCTTCCTTCTTTAAATCCGATTTTGCCCAAGGACCGGGGCGTGACAATGCCACGCACACGTTATCCAAGGCAGGGGAATTTTTTTATTATCCCGAATGGCACTTTAAGCGCAAACAACTTCTGCCGGACTTTTGCCGACTTAAAGTCACTACTCCAGAGCCGGGTTCGGAAGGATCTCTGCGAGAACAGCTTATGCAGCAGCAGAGTTCGTTGATTGAGCGCAGTCGACGACAATTGGACGAGGTTCGCAATCAAAGGAAGTGGCGGGGCGGACAGCTGGACGGCCCCGAAGTGGATTTGGATGCGTATGTTCGCCATCTCAGCGACGTGCGAAATAGGGTTTCTGCCAGCGGGCATCTTTATCAAAGTCAGTTTCTGCGACAGCGTGACATGCAGATACTGATCCTGCTGGATTTCAGTCTTTCCACGGATTCCTATGTGGCCAATCATCGGGTTTTGGATATTGAACTGGAATCTGTGGGCCTGTGGGGCTTGCTGCAAACAAACCCTGATGAAAACACCATCGTTGCGGGGACCTATTCGGAAACACGACACCACTGTGCTTTTGAGTTCCTGAAGAAACAGGATGAAAAATGGGACCGATATTTTTCCCGTGTTCCGAATGTCGTGCCGCGCGGGTACACACGCCTGGGGCCGGCGATTCGTCATGCGACACAGTTGCTTCAGAAGTGCTCTGCCCGGCAGAAGGTGCTATTGCTTCTGACGGATGGAAAACCCACGGACTATGATGGTTACGAAGGACGTTACGGCATTGAAGACATGCGCAAAGCCTGTCTGGAGGCTGAGACCCTGCAGATCAGTACGAAAGCCTTTGCCATCGAAAAAGCGGCGAAACATTATTTTCCGCAGATGTTTTATTCCTACGAGATTTTGTCAGAACCAGCGAAGCTGCCAGAAAGTTTGATTCAAACTTTGGCGAAGTTGCGACGTTAGATGATCCCCGTCAGGTGGCGCTTTCATTCTGTTTTCAGGCGTGATTTTTTTTGCTGAATCCGTTGTTTCATTTTTGTGATCGCTTTATTGCAGGACCCACAAACAAAAAAAGGACCTGGTGATGAAGCGTTTTTTATTTCTTCTTTCAACTATTTTTTCTTTTCGAACCATGGCTTTGGGGCTGGCAGGGGTTTATCCAGAAAATAATATTCAAATGGAGTTACAACAACAGCGGGAAGCAGATGAGGTTTCCCGTGGGACCTTACTGGGCTATGGATTTTCACCGAAGTTAAATCCTTCTTTCAATCTAACAGAAGTGCGGTCTGGGGAAGAGGCCCATCTCCGCGCGGCCTTCGGAAATGTATCTACCTGGGCGGGGGATTTTGTTCAGGTGGCGTTTGTGCCGGGTTATTCACATGATATCAGCGAAGGGGTGTGGCAGCTGTGCGGGGAAATGTCCGGGGATGTGACTGCACGCTGGACCCCTTACGGACGAGTGTCTTCAGAGCTCGCAGGGGAACACGATTTTTCTGCGGATTTTATAGCAGGTGTTCGCTGGGTGGCGGCAGGGGAACTGGACGTGATCCTTGAAAAACAATTGCACCGGGATCAGCTACTAAAAGCCGGAGTGAACTGGCGCTGGGACCAGAATATTGAGCTGAACGTCGAGGCAACGATTCCCTCTGTCGAACATGCGTGGGGTGTGGTTGTGATTTTCCAGCCGGGTGAGTACTAAGTATCAACTAAAGATCTCACAAAAAGGGGCCGATGTAAGTCGCCACATGGGAGGTTTTGGGTGCGTTTTGCTTCTTGGTTTAAGGGAATTCGTGGACGTCTGTTGGCGGTGGCTATTTTGCCGGTGATCGGTTTTGTGATTTCATCCGGTGTGGCCTTCAATGGGATCAACCGGGTGGGGGGATTGTTGGATGCAGCCCATGATGAAATCATTCCTGCAACCAAAGCACTCAATCATCTGATCATCGCCCGCAATCGATATGGCTATAACATCTTTGTGGCTTTGACGGTGGCTGACGATCCGGCGTTGAAAAAACAGCGTCTGGAAATCGCTCGCGAATCCATCGCTGAATGGAAGACCAACTTCGCACTGTATTCAAAGTTCCCGGCTCGCACCCAGGCCGAGCAACAAGGTCGTCAATACATTGAGCAGAATAAGGATCACTATCTAGGAATGCTGGAAAAAGTTGTCGAACTTGTCGAGCGGGGAAATCCCGAGGATCTGTCCGAGGCGCGCGCCCTTCTTCTGGGGGATATCTGGAGAATTGGTACTGAGATCGGCCGCAACAATCTTGAAATCTCCAAAAGCTATGAAAAACGTGCTGATGAGGAAAGTAAAGAATCCGAACGCGTGCAAAGCAGTGTCTTTTGGTGGACGGGTGTTATTAACACGACCGCCAGTTTGACGGTGATTGGAATCATCCTGTTGATCTCCTCACGCATGGCGAACGGGATCTCAGCCATTGCCACTAGATTGTCTGGCGCCAGCGGCAATGTGACTTCTTCAGTTGTGCAACTGAGCGAGGCTGGAACCACGCTGTCCCAGTCTTCCACAGAGGCCGCGGCTTCATTAGAGGAAACAGTGGCTTCGTTGGAAGAGCTCACCTCGATGGTGCAGGTGAATTCAGATAATGCCCGGCAGGCGGCTGCGGTTTCGGCTTCTTCGCGCAGTGCCGCCGAGGCCGGCGAAAGTGAGATTCGTGGATTGATTCAGTCCATGAATGAAATTTCACAGTCGTCCAAGAAAATTGAAGAGATCATTTCCGTCATCGACGATATCGCATTCCAGACGAATCTTCTGGCATTGAACGCGGCGGTTGAGGCGGCGCGAGCGGGTGAGCAGGGGAAAGGCTTTGCCGTTGTGGCCGAAGCCGTGCGCAGTCTGGCGCAGCGAAGTGCGGTCGCCGCTAAGGACATCGCCACATTGATCAGCACCTCAGTAGAACAGATCGAAAGAGGCAGTCGTATTGCCGCCAACAGCGGTGTCGTTCTGGGGAGTATTGTTGAGTCCGTGAAAAAAGTGGCGGATTTAAATAATGAGATTGCCGCGGCCTCTGCCGAACAAAGTGCGGGCATTCAGCAGATTGGAAAGGCGATGAACCAACTGGATCAGGCTTCGCAAAGCAATGCGGCTTCTGCGGAAGAGATTGCTGCCACCAGTGGAGAAATCGGCGGACTGGCCGAAACAACCCAGCAGCTGACCGTCGAGCTGAACGTGATGGTTCTGGGGGCATGACCGGGATCAGTGAAAACGCGGATTGGCTTTTGCAATCAGCGATGACTTGATGTGAATCATGTTTTGCCTTGAAGCCACGCCGTAATCTTTCCTCATGAAAGTGAGGAGTTTATGGAGACAGTGAAACATGTGGTTGTCAGTGGGGTGATTGGAACCGTTATGGTTTCCGGAGCCTGTATCGGGATTTTTGCAGCCACGATGGGTATGTGTGGGGCCGCCGTTGTCGGTCTTTGGCTGGCCGGAGGCTAAAAAGGGGGCTGAGAGCCCCTTTTTCTTGATTCGAGTCAAGGCAGCCTTCATTGACACATGTTAGGTTCATTAGGGACCCTGCAAAGGGCGAAGTGAGGCTAATATGAGTACGACTTCAATGGATGCTTATCGTTATTTCTTTCCAGCGGGCTGGGTGATGGGAGTCTGGGGCGTTTTGCTGTGGATTCTTTTCCCCTGGAATCTGGTTTCTTATCCGGGACTGCATCATCCTGAAATCATGTCTGGTGGATTTTTCCTGTGTTTTGTCGCAGGCTTTTTGATGACCGCAGCCCCGAAGTTCACATCCAGTTTTGAACCGGCCCCGTGGGAGCAAAATCTTTCCATGGTTCTGATTCTGTCCCTTTTTGCCAGTTTGCTGCCACAGAGCAAGGTCTACTTCTACGCCGTTGTCACGGCACTGTTTGTTTTTTTGATGGTCTATATGTTCCGTCGTTTTTTTAATCGTCAAAGCAATCCTCCGGACTCTTTCCTGTTTGTCGGAGTGGGATTGGCCGTGGGATTGTTTGGCAGTGTCGTTTTGTTGTTAGGACAGTCGCTGGATGTTCCCGGAAATCTGTATTCCTTGGCACGTACCTTCCTGCTGCAGGCTTATGTGCTGTGTCTGGTGATGGGTGTGGGCAGTCGACTGGTGCCAGCTTTATTGGGATGGGCTCCGTTGCCGACCGAGGCGGGCAAGACGGTTCGGGCTCGCATTGGATTGTTCTCTTTATTGGCGGTGCTGTTCTTGGGCAGTTTCGTTGTGGAGGTTCTGATTCACGCGCGAGCAGGTTTTGTTCTGCGCGCTTTGGTGATGAGCTTTATTGTGTTTTTCTTCTGGAAGATTCACCGCAAACCCCAGCGCAAAGCTTTTCAAAGTTGGTTTTTATGGGGTTCCGCCTGGATGATGTTACTGGGACAATGGGCGACCGTGGTCGTTCCGGATTTCCGAATCCATTTGCTGCATGTGATCCTGGTGTCGGGTCTGGGGCTTATGACCTTTATGATCGCAACCCGGGTGACTTTGTCTCATGGTAAGCACAACATGGAACTGGAAAAAAGCTCCAAGGGGTTGTTCCTTGGAGCCTTGTTGATGGGGTTTGCCGGTTTAACTAGGTTGTCAGCGGGATTTGCTCCTCATATCTATCAGTCTCATTTGGTCTATGCGTCTTATACATGGATTCTGGGGCTGTTGATCTGGGGCTGGATTTTCCTGCCGAAGATGATCCGTGTGAAGTCGTAGGGTGATAGAAGCGTTTGGCCGCCTCGATCTGACGGGACTTGCTGAACGCAGAAATGCGTTTCAGGTATCCGATCACACGGGTTGCATGGTCCACATCGGGGCTGCCACAACTGCTGCATTTGTACAAAGTCCTTTTGTCGATATGTTCGCATTCATTGCAGATGGTGATCTTGATATTCACGCACCAGTAATTGCATCCGGAAAGGGCCGCGGCACGAATCAGTTTCAGAAAACCGTCGGCGGTCAGCTTTTCTTCCAAATTCAAATGCAGGGCGGAACCTCCATCCAGATATTGCATCATTTCCTTGCCATGCAGATCCATTTTGTCCAATGAATTCACTTCGTCATTTTCGACAATATAGAAATAAGAGTTGTAACAGTCGCGCGGGACATATAATCCATCCTTGCGGTCCCACTGGGCGTTTTTCACCCCCAGGTTTTCAGCCGGAACAAACTCGGTGTTGAACATATAGCCAAATTTCTGACGGGCTCTTTTATTGGCGTCATAGATGATTTTCAGTTTTTCCCGCACGAAGTCCTTGTAAGGGGCCTCATTGGCAATGCTCAGGCCTGAGTATTCCGCCGCTTCCACCATTCCGTTTATCCCGATGGTCAGGAATTGTTTATCCAACGAGATAAACCCTGCCGTATAGGCACTGAGCAATCCGGCTTCAAAATACTCCTGCATCAACTGGCGATAAGCGACCTGATATTTTTGAACTTTTTCAACCGTGGTTAACAGATCCAGTTTTCGCTGTACCAGGCGGTTCATATTAATGGTGATAACGTTGATGGACCCTGTCGCCACACCTCCGGCACCCAATGAATAGCTGAACGTGTTGTCCGAGATTTCGTTGCGCAGGCGGCAGCAACTGGCCAGACTGTCGGCGGAGTCGCTCATATACATGAAGAAGCTGTTGCCCTCGCTGAGTTCGCGGGCGCACATGCCGGCAAAATCATTGTCGCGGGGGCCGTTCTCATCAATCAACATCGCGGCGGTGACCACAGGGAATGTCAGAATCGCTTTTTTTCGTTCTTCATTAAACCAGGACATAAAGTGCGCTTGTAATTTTTTGACACTGTCCCACTGTGGCAGATCTCCGCTCGGGAAGACAAAGTCACCAAAAAGAGATTTGAAATAGTATTCGTCATAAGCCGAAATATTCCAGAACACCGATTGATAGCCACGCGCGGCCGCAGGCTGGTTCAGGGCATACACAACATGTTGCAAGTGATTGTTGATGATGCGAGTGTGAGTTTGTAGATAGTTGTCGCCGTAATCCTTGCGGGCAAAGTGATCAAAATACATCAACCATTCGACTGTGGCCACAGCTCCGGCGAACTGCGCGGAAATGGCAAAGACCAGATTCACAAAACAGCCACAGAAGCTTTCAAGATGTTGGGGGGCCTGGGATTCACCGCCCAGATCTTTCAAGCCTTGCAACAGCAACGGGTACATGGAGATAGAGGCGCAATAAGGTTTTAGCGATGTTTCGTCGTGAACATAGATTTCATGGCTTTCGATTTGGCGGACATACTCTTGCGCCAGGTTCGGACCGAAAAGTTCTTCGATCTTGTTTTGCACCAGTGTGCGGTTGATCTGGATATTGATGTCCTTGTTGATCTCTGCTTCCAGTGTCGCAATATTTTTCAACGTCACATTGGCATTGGCATCCAGCTTCGAGCCTTCGGCAGCATTCGGCGCGGCTTTATATTGTTGGACGAATTCGATCTTTTTCTGAATCTGTTCCGGTGTAAGTCGGATCATAGGGAGGTCTCCTTTGTGTTGTGTTGAAAGAGGTGGTTAAGAACTTTTCCAGTGTTCAGATCCCTAAAGACCTGATTGGTTGTCGGGGAGGACAGTCCGCCCCGGGCCTGAATCCATGGACCGGTTTTCAGGTAATCCAGATGTTGCTCCAATCGTTGGGGGACTTTTTCCAGTCCCGTGTACAGCGCGGTTTTAAGGTGATGACTGCGCCCCAGTTGCAGAAATTCGCACAACTCGGACTCATGCCATTCACCGCCCAGAAACAGCAGACAGGAAATACGATGACGATATTTTTCGATCAAAGATTGTAAGAGGGGGGTGGTCAGCGGGGTGCCGGTTTTTTCGGTCCACAATTCGGGAGAATGGCAGCCCGGACATTTGAGCGGGCAGCCACAGATATAAAGGGCCAAAGAAATATGATGAGGAACTTCCTGGAAAACGATGTCGTACTTGTAGATGTTCATGTCTCGCTCCTGATAAAAGGATTCACGAGAACTTTTAATTGAACACTACAAATCCGCCAAAATCATGATCAGGGTCACTAGCCGTAGTGGTCCAGTGTTATCGCACGGATTTCAGGATCTGAATCTGTTTGTGATTCATCTTAATGATGTCCTGCTGCTCGAGTTCTGCCAAAGTGCGCGAAAAGGTTTCTGGACGCAGTCCCAGCATCAGGGCCACTTCGTGCTTCTTGCCTTCCAGATGAACCACGGGCGTTTGCTGTTCGGATTGCAGGCGCTCCAGATAATTCAAAACCCGATCCTGGGCCGAGGGTGTACTGATATTTTCGATGACCTGATTCAGATTGGTCATCCAGCGCACCAGAGAAGACACCACCGATTGATACAATAAAGGATTTTTCGCGAGGATATCCTGCAGGTCTTTTTTGGGAAGGTAGAAGATTTCGCAGGCTTCAGAGGCGGAAGCTGTGTCAGCTTGTTTGGATTGTCCCAGCAGGCTGCCTTCACCAAAAGTTTTGCCGGGCCCCAGAAGTCCCAAGACCACTTCTTTACCGTTGGATGAAATTTTAGAGATTTTCACCGTGCCTTTGACAATCAGATAAAGACCCTTGGCCTCTTCTTCCTGTTCAAAGATGACCGTATTTTTGGGATAGGTTTTCTTCTGAATGAAACTCAGAATCTGCTCTGTGACTTTCTCTTCCTGGGTGGAGCAGATGGGGCAGCCATCCACGGGATTCTTTTTCATATTCACCTCAGTACCAATTTAGCAGGAAATGGGGCGGACGTCATGTTAAAGCTTGATGTACCCACCTAAACGGATAGGATGCAAACTAATTGATTCGGAGGAAGTCGTGCCTAAGTTTGTATCCGCAGACGAAGCCTTAAAAGAAGTTCAGTCGGGCCACCATGTATTTATTCACACCGCAGCGGCAACGCCGCAACAATTGGTCAAGGCGCTGGTGCGCCGGGCTCCTGAAGTTAAGAACGTGAAAATATATGCCATTCATACAGAAGGCGACTGTTCCTACGCACTGCCAGAGTATGAGCAGAACTTTGAAGTTCACAGTTTCTTCAATGGCGCCAATCTTCGCAAAGCCCGCGCAAATATCAACTCCAGTTTTGTCCCAATTTTCTTAAGTGAAGTTCCTCAGTTGTTCTATCGTGGGATTGTTCCGTTGGATGTGGCTTTGATTCAGGTGTCTCCGCCAGATCGTCATGGCATGTGCAGTCTGGGGCCGTCTGTGGATGTTTCCATCGCGGCAGTGCGCACAGCCAAAAAAATCATTGCACAGGTCAACCCGCGCATGCCGCGCACCTTTGGTGAATCCCAGTTTGAATTTAACAAAATCGATTTTGCGATCCCTGTGGATGAGGAGCTTTACATCGCCTCCGCAGCAGATCCTGGTGATGTGGAAATGCAAATCGGGCGCAATGTCGCAAGTCTGATTGAAGATGGTGCCACCCTGCAAATGGGAATCGGTGCGATTCCGGATGCAACCTTGCGGGCCTTGCACGGGCATCGCGATCTGGGGATTCACACCGAGATGTTTTCAGACGGGTTGATTGACCTTTATAAAGCCGGGGCCATCACCAATCGTTTAAAGCCGCGTCTGACGGGCAAAGTGGTTTCAAGCTTTGTGATCGGCTCACGCAAAGTCTATGACTTTATCGACGACAATCCTGACGTCATGATGATGGATGCCAGCTACACGAATGATACACACGTCATTCGTCAGAACCCAAAGATGATCGCCATTAACAGCGCGATCGAAGTGGATCTTACCGGACAGATCTGTGCCGACTCCATTGGCAGCCGCATTTATTCAGGCATTGGTGGCCAAATGGACTTCATGAGAGGCGCAGCCCTGTCACCGGGAGGAAAACCGATCATCGCCTTGCGTGCCAGTTCCAAGAAGGGTGTTTCCAAGATTGTTCCGACCTTGAAGCCGGGGGCGGGTGTGACGACCACGCGCGCGCACGTTCATTATGTCGTGACCGAATACGGGGTGGCCCCTTTATTTGGCAAAACTTTAAAAGAAAGAGCCGACGCCTTGATCGCCATTGCGGCGCCGGAAGTGCGTGAAGAGCTGAGCCGTCAGGCCCACAAGATGCTTTACGATATCTAAGAAATATTTTTTCGATAAGCGGCGAAAGCCGCTTTAGTCGACTTCAGCGCGTTCGCGCAGTTTGTCTTTGGAAAGAATGCGGATGTTGCGTCCGTCAGTCTGATCGATGATGCCGTCTTTTTCAAATTGCGACAGCGTGCGGATCACGGTTTCAGGGGTGGTTCCTGCCCACTGTGCGATTTCCCGGCGAGTCCAGCTTTGATGGACGAAGTGCTCTTGCAGGAACAACAAGGCCTCAGCGATACGTTCAGAGGCTCCTTTGTCCATTTGGCCCATCCATTTTTCTTCCGCCATGCGCAGATCTTTTGAGATGTGCGAAAGCAGTTTCATTGCCAATTCTGGATGAGTCTTAAAGATGCTCATGATTTCAGCTTTAGGCACAAAGCAAAGTTCGCAGTCCTCCACCGCCACGGCGGAGGCATGGTAAGGCTCATTGGCAAACAGGGAGCGATAACCCAAGGTGCCACCAGGACCGATCAAGCGCAGCGTGTGTGCGGCGCCGGCCGGGGAGGTGACTTCCAATTTCACCAGTCCTTTTTGAATTGTGAAAATACCCAAGGGGTCATTCCCAGAATAAAAGATCACCTGACCACTTTTAAAGCGACAGGTGACGCGGGCTTTTTCCATCAGCAGCAGCACGTCCGGAGACGAGCACAGCAAGCTGTCAAAACGCGTTTCGCAGTTTTTGCAGGAATCCAGATTTACAGGCGAGTGACCGCAGTCTTTTTTTAAGGACATAGACCCCCAGCTTAGCAGATAATTGCCGGGCCGTCATGAAAGTTTATTGAGAGTGCGTCGTGTAGCAAATGTTCGTCTTTAGGACTTTCGAACAGGGGCGTATTGAGACGCTGGGCCGCATTTAGTGCCTCAGTGGGGAACTTCCAAGGCTTGAGACTGGCCTCATACAGCTCCTGAAACTCCCGCTCGGCTGCCGGTGGCAGGGGGTTTTTCATGTCCAAGCCATCGCGGCGTTTGAAGTAGCCCAAAAGGACGGCTTTCAGGGTTTTCAGCAAGTGAAGAGGAAACGAGTTCATGTCCGACATCAGATACTCAAACTCGGATTTGAAAACCTCATCAGACTTTAACATTTCTTGAATTTTCGGCAGAGCAAAGATCACAGCCAAGCGTTGACTGAAATGGATCTGCGCTGCCGCCTTCACGGGATCGGCAAAAAAGTGATCGGCATGAATCAGGTCATGAACAATGAATCCTAAGACGTCTCGGCCCTCTTCAACGAAACTCTGCATTTCATTGAGCGTTTGCAGCATCGAAACACAGCGCTGACCTTGAGTTTGTAGCGACAGAACTTCAAAAGGCGTCGGCACGAAAGAACACAGCTGCAGCGGATAGCGACCAGCCTGCCAAGCCATCAGGGACTGTGGCACAGACAGGGGAATGGATCGCCAGCTTTGCGAGCAGAAGTAGGATAGAAAATCCCCGCTGTGAGCAAAACGGCGCAAGGATTTGGCGTGACGAAGCGATTCAGGAAGTTCCCCGCAAAGGCACTGCAGGAAGTCCGAGGCTTGAAAAGAGGGCTTTTCAGGCAGCGCCGCCAGCGGCTGATTGTGAGGGCCCCCTAAAAAATCCACAGGCCGTCGCAAGAAAGCAAAAACGGCTATATAAGCCGCCGCGATTTCCGCATCTGACAGGGCTTTCGCGCGCCAGAGCTCCAGAAAAGGTTGCAAACATTGGTGTGCCAAAGCACTTTGATTTTTTAAAAAACCATCATCCAGCAGACGATGGCGGAAGCGACCGGCACGTAACATAATCCCTGTTGTAGGCAATCCTGCGGTGGAAGTCTAACAATTTGCTCTTTGCACACCGCGATTCATGCGTTTTTTGTCTTAAGATAAGACGTTCTTTCGTGAATTTCCTTCTAAGGGCAAATCTGGCGCGCTTGAGAGAATAAATGAAATATCCACCTTTGTTGCAGGTTTTGCTCGCTGTTACCCTAGAGGGCATGAACACTACCAAGACTCATGGTGCTGTTGTCCTGTCATTGTTGCTGGCTTCCGGGTGGGGCGTTGGGTGCTCTCCGGGGACGAGCTTTGATGCCATTGCGGTTTCTGACTCTGTCGAAAGGGCGGCGTTGCCGTCCTCAGCTGACTGCGCAACCCCGCGAGGTGTTTCCGGGCGGCCTGCAACTATCGAAGACGTGGTTGCTTTGGTGAATTCATTGCCCAAGCCAGTCACAGTGCGCTGCTTTTTAGAAAGTCTGGAGCGCCCGCTGAATGTTGCCTTAACCAACAGTCAAATGAGCGGGCAGCCAGCCGCAGGCAACCGCAGTCCGCGCATTTTTATCTTAAACGAAAAGCTTTACATGTCCGTCGTACCGGAGGGGCGAGGACGGGATTATCTGGAGTTGAGTTATCAGACCTCTACAACAACGTCGATCAAGGCGGAAATAGAATTCCCGGTGATGCAACCGATCGCCAAAAGCAGACCTTACAGCAATGTGCGTTTTGGCTCGGGAACCAACTGCAGTTCCTGCCATCGGGCGGAAAAGCAGGTCGGAACCCTCGAGGATGTTCCTTTGTTTGAATCCTGGGCCTACCAGCCGGACAAAGAAACCCTGGTCGATTTACAGCAATTAAAGAATGAACTAAAGGTCTGCAATTTTGATAAGGAACCCGAAAGGTGTGGCATCATCAGAGCTCTTCTGAACAACGGGGAAATAAGAACTCAGGCCTTCCCCAAAAGCATGTACTTCAATTTCTCTGTCTGGTGATCAGGCGCACGGGGTGGCCCTTGCGGCTTTTTGTTCGTTTTCTGTTTTTGTTTTCCAGCTCGCGATTTATTCTTTGCAAATAAGCGAATTTCTTTTTCTAATAAGAAAACAACGATGCTCTAAAAGGATTTGGAGACTTCATGAAGAAATCGCTTCTTGTGATGATGTTGGTGGCCACTTTCGGAAAATCTCAGGCCCTGGCTGAAAATTATCTCGCCAACCCCCGATTTGATGACTACTACACCGTCAAGGAAGGGGAATCGCCGCAAAATTCCTCCTCCTCGTTTTCGGATCCTTTGACTGTCGCCCATGAGTTCCTGTCTGATTCTGAAGATTTTTTCACTGAGTTACGCGCCCGTTTGTATTCTCTTTTGCAGTTTGATCACCACAATGAAAGTTATGGTGCTGTCACCGAGCCCTACAATCGCTCCAAGCATTTTGGGGGATGGGTGAATGATCGTCGGGATGATGTCTGTTACAATACGCGGGCCAAGGTGTTGATTCGCGACTCGGAAAGCCCAGTGGACTTTTCCTCCAATGGTTGCTCGGTGGCTGCGGGGAAGTGGCAGGACCCTTATGGGGATCGTTCTTACACGCGGGCCAGTGAAATTCAGATTGATCACTTTGTGCCGTTGAAAAACGCCTATCTGAGCGGTGCCTATAAGTGGACTAGAACCAAGCGCTGTCTGTATGGCAATTTCCTGGGGAATGGCTTCCATTTACTGGCGGTCTATGGAAAGGAAAATGCCTCGAAAAGCGATAAAACTCCTGAAGGTTACATGCCACCCAATCCAGCATATCGCTGTCAGTATTTGGTGCAATGGTTGAAGGTGAAAATGATCTGGTCCCTGGGGCTGACACCGCCGGAAAAAGATCGGGTGCTGGAGCTGGTTCAGGAAAACCACTGTGACGTGAATCAGTTCGTATACAGCGCCACAGAGCTGGCGGGGCAGCGCCAATTCATGACGGACAATCTGGCGATGTGCCAATAGTTTTACTCTGAGAATATGTAATGACCGTGTAATAAAATAAGGACTGGAAATAGGTCCTGTTTCGGCTCAATTTCGGGGCTGTCATGCCGATAAGTTCCCTATGAAAACAGCTCTTCTTTTTACAGTTTTGATTTTGAGCGCGACGACCGGGCGGGCGGCAGAGTCCTGCGGGCCTGGTGCAAAATCCGTAGTGCAGGATCTGAAAAGTCTTTGTCAGGAGCTCGATAAAAAGAATGAAGCTCACTGCCAGGTCAAGACCGCAGTGAAGGCTGAAAAGATGCCAGAGATCACTTATGGTGTGTTCAGTGCTTCCAGTAAAATGAAGGGGCTCTTTGACAAGCTCAACACTCTTCAACAGGCGTTTTTAAAAGAATCCGGGGGATGTCCAGGGGGATGCTCTAAGGTGAACTCTCCGGTGGTGGAAATCAAAACAGAACCCACGGGCACGGTGGCTGACCCTTCGTGTCCGGCAGCTTATAAGGTTCTTCAGGTGTCCGCGGCAGAGGCTTCGAAGTACGGGGTCAAGCAAACGGACAAGTCCTTCCAAAAAGCGTTTCGTCTTGTCGGGGATGAAAAGGTCTGTCAGGAAAAAGCCAGCACCTTTGCTCAGGAAACTCTGATGGGCAAAAATGAATTCGGCAGCTTTCTGGAGGATCAAAAGTGCCAATCACCTTGTTCATATGCCTCCGTCATTCGCATGAAGACGGAAAAGCTCAGTAAATCTGAATGTGCGGTGGTGCTGGAACTTTCCGTGCATTGTGGTCCTCCGAAAAAAGACCGCGAATGGAAAACCAACGCCTCTTTGACCAAGGCCTTTCGTTGTGAGGTGGCTCCATGAGAAAAGTGATAGTCTGTGCCATTCTGTGTGTTTCCTCAGTGTCCTTCGCGAAAGTGTGCGAGGATTCCGATAAGGGCTTGATTCCTGAAACGGCGGGAAAGATTATTTATGCTTTGGGGGATGAAAACTGTCTTGGTGACAGCTGTTATTCCCAGGTCGTCAAAGAATTTGACCGGTGTTTGGATTCGCAAAAACTTCTGGAATTCGCCTGTCAAAAAGGTGAAGTGCTTGAAAAGGAAATTCTGTGTTCCTCCGGGCAAGTCTGTCTAAAAGGGGCCTGCGTCAAGAAATAACGGTGTCGCAGATCTTGCGTGGACTCGATGCAAAATCGGCATGTGTTATCCGGTTCTGGTTGGCAGGGCTTTTTGAGTCTGTTTAGTATGTCTTTATGACATACACTACAGTTGAGCTTATCGGAACAATTCTGTTTGGCCTGGCCGTTATTCACACCTTCATGGTGGGACGGATTTTGGCGTGGTCCCATCATTTTCCCAAAAACTCGTTATGGAGCAATGTCTTGCACCTGCTTGGTGAAATTGAGGCGGTGTTCGCGATCTGGGCGGCGCTCTTTATGGCCATTTTCATCGGCATCGAAGGCTGGGAAAAAGCCATGGCTTATCAGACGGGTCTGAACTTTATTGAACCGTTCTTTATTTTTGCCATTATGGTTGTCTGCTCCACCAGACCTGTGCTGGCTGCAGGACGTAAAGGGATTTTAGTTGTCAGTTCGTTGATTCAAAGGGTTTTCCGCACGCCCGCTGTTCTGACTGATATTTTTGTGGTGCTGATTTTAGGGCCATTAAGCGGCAGCTTTATCACGGAGCCTGCAGCGATGACGGTGACGGCCTTTATGCTTAATTCGATGCTGCAGAAGGAAACAAACAAACTGATTTATGCCTTGATCGCGGTGTTGTTCGTGAACATCTCCATCGGCGGGGCTTTGACGCCATTTGCGGCGCCTCCCATTTTGATGGTGGCTGGCAAGTGGAACTGGGACTTTGCCTTTGTCTTCTCTCATTTTGGTTGGAAGAGTGCGATTGCGGTGGCTATTAATACCTGCTTGCTTCTGGCGATTTTCCGCAAAGAGCTCAAAGAAGGTTGTATCCCTTTGCGTGAGGTTGAGACTCGTCTTGCGGGGGCTCAGGCGGCCATCCCAGTTCCGGTCACTATTGTGCATTTGTTATTCCTGACCGGGATCGTTGTTACGGCTCACTATCAAAATGCCTTTATGGGCATCTTCTTGTTGTTCCTGGGGGTTGCGGCCGTCACGCAGAGATATCAGGATACTTTGCGCCTTAAAGAAAGTCTGCTTGTGGCCATGTTCCTAGGGGGGATTATTCAGTTTGGTGCCTTCCAGAAATGGTGGCTGGCGCCGCTTCTGGGCAGCATGAGTGATTTGTTGCTATTTAAGGGAGCGGTGGGATTGACTGCTATCACGGACAATGCAGCTTTGACTTATCTCGGATCTCAGGTGGAAGGTTTAAGTGAGGCCAGCAAATATGCACTGGTGGCCGGTGCCATCGCCGGGGGTGGTTTGACGATTATTGCCAACGCTCCGAATGCAGCAGGGTATTCGATTTTAAGCCATAAGTTCCCCGGTGGAATCAAACCTTTGAATCTTCTGATCGCCGCTGTGATCCCGACGGCCGTTGCGATCAGCTGTTTGTGGCTGCTGTAAAAGGCCTGTCAAAACAGTACTTCGGGCTCTATTATAGGATTCTTTTTAATTTATTCTTTGAGGGGGCTGGACAAGCCCCTTTTTTTTGGGTTACGCTGAATCATCTCACAAAGGGAAGGAGGCACATTATGATGATTAATTTTATCAACACTTCGATGAAGTTGATCTCTATGCAGAGCCTTCTTCTGTCACAGTTCTAAGACACCCTTATTAGGCGTCTTATTCTTCTGAAAATTTATTTTTTGTTTTTTACAGCCCCAAAAGGGCAGTTATGGATTCTTTATGAATTTGTTCCGACGTTTGTTATTTGCTGACGTGACACCCTTGGTGAAACTGGCCAAAACCAAGCATATTGATGAAAATGATCTGATGGCATTGCCGGCCGATCTGCACCCACAGCACGGTCAGATCAACCTGGATGAAATCAAGTGGAGCAGTCCGCGGGCGCTGCTATTTTCTTTGATCCGGGCTTTGCGCAAGTACACCTGGCCCTCTTATACCTGGTATCTGGCAAGCTCTGTTCTGGCGCTGTTATCGCCTGTTTTGGTGAATCGTTTTGTCAGTGTTATTTCTGCAGGTGTGACGCCAGAGACCTTACCGACGGCCCTGACCTTTGGGGTGTTGCTTGGCTTCTGTGGCTTTTTGTCCGGGCTTTTCATGCAACATTACTTCTTCAACGGTTTAAAAGCCTATCAGGTGATGACCAACATCCTGAATGAGAAGTTGTTCCGTCACAGCTTGAAGCTGAGCCAGAAGGCACGGCAGAAAAATCAGGTGGGCGATATCGTCAACCACATGAGCACCGACTCTGAAAACGCTTCAGATTTTGCCATGGTTCTGGGGGACTTTGTTTCTGCGGTCTTTCTGATAGTGGGCGTGGTGATCATGCTCTTCTATTACATCGGCTGGTCGGCTTTGGCGGCGCTGGTGGTGCTTTTCACCCTGGCTCCTTTGACCAACTATGTGGCCAAGAAGTTCACGCGGTTGGATGAGGAAATGATGGCTCATCGCGATCACCGGGTGACGCTGATGACCCAGGCGATGAATGCTATTCGCGTGGTGAAGTATTTTGCCTGGGAAAAGAGTGTTTCCAAGGAAGTCACAGAGGTTCGTGAAAAAGAACTTAGCAGCCGTCGTCGCCTGGCCAAGGCGGAAGTTGTTTCCAGTCTGGGGTATCTGGCGGTTTCAACATTGGTTCTTTTTGTCGCCCTGGCAGTTCATTCCTGGCGCGGGGAAAAACTGGATGCGGCCATCATCTTTACCTGCATTTCCTTGTTTGGTTTGTTGGAAGGACCTTTCGGGGATCTGTCTCGTTTGATCTCTCGTGCGACGAACGCGATGGTGGGGGCCCGCCGTATTTTGGAATACCTGCAGGAAGATGAAGTGGAAATCTCCACGGAAGAAAGAGCTGATGCGGGTGCTTGTGTCGGTGTGCAGTTGCAGAACGTCAGTTTGCGTTTTGATGGCAACAGCCAGGATGTTTTATCAAATTTGAATCTGCAGGTTCCGGCAGGAAGTTCACTGGCTATAGTGGGGCCAGTCGGTGCGGGGAAAAGTTCCTTGTTAATGAGTCTTTTGGGGGAACTTCATCCACGTGAAGGGCAGATCAAGTTCACACCGGAAATGCCCGGTCGACCGCGCATGGCCTATGTTCCGCAGGAAGCCTACATTATCAACAGTTCTTTGCTGGAAAATCTGCAGTTTGGTGAAGAGGTTTCCAAGGAAGACTTGCGCCGGGCCTTGCACAACAGTTGCCTCAGTCGTGACCTGAAAGAGTGGTCCGGCGGCCTGCGCACAGAGATCGGTGAAAAAGGTGTCAACCTGTCTGGCGGACAAAAGCAGCGTGTGGCTTTGGCACGGGCATTTTTGCGCAAACCGCAGGTGGTGCTTTTGGACGACCCATTGTCTGCCGTGGATGCTGAAACTGAAAAGCTTTTATGTGAGCGCCTGATTTTTGGTGCCTGGAAAGACACAACTCGAGTGGTGGTCACCCATCGCCTGGAGTTCCTGTCCAGTTTTGATCAAGTGATTTTTATTGAGAAGGGAAGGATTCAGGGGCAGGGCACTTATGAAGAGCTGTTAAAGCTTCCGGCCTTTGCAGATTTTTATAAAGAGCATGGAAAATCTCAAGGCGAAGGCGAATCCGTCAGTGTCAGCGAGGTGGCCCAGGATATTTCCAGCCTGCAGGAAGCTGTGGAAAGCAAGAATGTGCGTGTCACTGAGGACGAGGATCGAGAGGTCGGTGCTGTCAAAGGATCCGTGTATTGGGACTACATCAGCTCACTGGGCGGGGATGGTAAGTACACCAAGCCGTTGATTTTGGGATTGTTGTTGACGGGGGCAGTGGCGGCTACGTTGCTGCCCTTGGCGCAAAAAGCCTGGCTGTCTTACTATTCAGATCATCAGACACAATGGGTGGCTCTGACGGCCATTGGAATTTATGGTTTGATTGGTATAGCAGTTCTGGTGGGTTCATTGGTGAATCACTTGTTCTGGCTGGACCGGGGAATTCGTGCCGGGAAGAACATGCATGACAAGATGCTGAAAAGTGTTTTGTCATCGCCGGTTCGTTTCTTCGATTCAACGCCGGTGGGGCGGATCATTCAGCGTTTTTCCCGTGACGTGGAATCGGTGGATGTCTATTTGCAGTGGAGCTTTGATTCCGCCGTACATTGTGCTTTGCAGGTGGTTGTTTCGATGGCCCTGATTTTGACTTTGATGCCGTTGATGGTCGTGGTGATTTTGCCAGTGATGGTTTTGTACTATGTGCTGCAAAAGGACTATCGTCGTCCGGCCCGGGAAGTGAAACGTTTTGACAGTGTGGCAAGATCGCCGAGATATGCACATTTCAAAGAAAGTTTGCAGGGGCTGGTGGTGATTCGCAGCTTTAACAAGGCTCCGTGGTTTATGGATAATTTTTATGCGAAGCTGGCACACAGCAATCGCATGTTCCATGCGCACTATCTGATCAATCGCTGGTTTTCTTCGCGGATTCCGCTGATTGGTGGTGTGATTTCCATGAGCACTGCCGTTGGTGTCAGTTTGTCTGCTTACGCTGGGGTGATGGATGCGGGAACCGCAGGTCTGGTGACCCTGTATTCACTGTCCTTCTGGGGCTTCTTGAATTGGGGTGTCCGCGTGTTTGCAGACATTGAGTCGCGCATGACCTCCATTGAGCGTTTGAAGTACTTCTCAAATCTTCCGGCGGAGGAGTCTGTGCTGAAAGCGCCGTCAGAGCCTTTACGTCCGACTTGGCCCGAGCGCGGAGAAATCTCGGTTGAGAATCTGAAAGTGCGGTACGCGTCCCATCTGCCATTGGTTTTGAAGGGAATCACTTTCAAGGTCGAAGCGGGAAGTCGCGTGGGCATTATCGGTCGCACAGGTTCGGGGAAAAGCACCTTCTTCCAGTCGTTGTTCCGCTTTATCGAGGCGGAAGAAGGTCATATCGCGATTGATGGAATCGACATCGCAAGCGTGCCGCTGGAAAAGCTGCGCCGAAGTCTGGCCATCATTCCCCAGGACCCGACCTTGTTCATGGGCACGATCCGCAACAACCTGGATCGGTATAACGAGTACACGGATGAGGAAGTCATCGGTGCTTTAAAACACGCCTCCATGTGGAGCTATGTTTCCAGCCTGCCTAAGGGACTGGCTTCCGAAGTTTCTGAGGGTGGTTTGAACCTGAGCCAGGGGCAGCGGCAACTGCTGTGTCTGGCGCGGGCGCTTTTGACCAAGGCACGAGTGATTGTGATGGACGAGGCCACGGCCAGCGTCGATGTGCAAACCGATGCGTTGTTGCAGAAGGTGATTCGATCCTCTTTTGCCGGAGTGACGATGCTGATTATCGCCCATCGTCTGGGAACGATCGAGGACTGTGACCAGATCGTCGAGATTCTGGCCGGAGAAGTGAAGTCCATTCGCCGACCAGCCGAGTTTTCCAAAGAGGAAATTGAAGAAAGTCTTGTGTAAATAAGAAGGCCATGCAGGACCTAAATCCCTGCATGGTGCTTTTGAGGTCTCAAGTTGAGACGAATAAATGAGATCCATGTAACAATTTGTGATTTTTTGTCTTCTATTTAGGTAGTGTAATTAAAAAACTATCAAAATGTTCCGATAGTTAATGCATGGGATTAAAAGGAACGTTCACTGCACTCCTTCTTATTTTCGGTTTCGGGACTGCTCACGCGGCCCCGGCAGCCTTAACCTATCAGGGCCGTATCGTTAAAAGTAACGGGCAACCGCTGGAATACGCGGCGGTGGCATTCGAGTTTACGGTTCTGGCTCCGAACAAAACCTGTGTTCTGTATCGGGAACAACTTAATAACGTCAACATGGTGAATTCGGGTGGTGTTTTCGATGTGAAGATCGGAAGCGCACACAACTATCCGGGGGGAAACAACCCAAGCTTCACCATATTGGATGCGTTTAACAACGCTTTGCCTTTGGTGTGTGACGGGAACTCTCCTTACAATCCCGGCCTGACGGACGGCCGCTTCCTGCGTGTGCGTTTTTATGACGGCGCTCAGTGGAACACGATTTCACCAGACAGTGAGATTCGCACAGTTCCATTCTCGGGCTTTGCGGCGTCTGCTGCGAAGCTGGGTTCGAACGTGGCATCTGATTTTGTCATGAAAAATGAAGTTAACGGGAACTTGAACTGTGACTCGGGCAGCTTCCTGACCTGGGATGCGATCAATAAGGAATTTGGCTGTGCGGCGGTGGCAGGTGCCAGTGGCGGGACTGTCAAAACTGTGACTGCGTCAGCGGGAAGCAACCCGTATTTGACGGTTTCTGCAGATACAGTAAATCCTGTGATCACTTTGAATGTCGGCACAACTTCAGGTACCGTGGCGGCTGGTGATGATGCGCGCTTTACGAACGCTCGTACACCATCAGGAACAGCTGGTGGCGCTTTGTCCGGAACCTATCCTAATCCGGGGTTGGCCGATAATGCGGTGACCACGGCGAAGATTGCAGATCAGGCGATTTCAACGTCAAAACTTTTTGCAAATCCAGGTATCAACCGTCTTGTGAAAACGGATTCAGCAACAGGGGACACCCTGGAGCCGTTCTATTGTTCCGCAGGTCAGGTGATGGTCTGGAACGCCGGTACGGGTTGGACTTGTGCCAATCAAACTTCTTTGGCTGTGGGCTCGGCCTCTGTGTCAGCCAATTTCACCGGAAGTCTTGCTGGGGATGTCACGGGCACGCAAAGCGCGACGGTGGTTGAAAAAATCAAGGGCTATGATCTGGACTTCACGGCAGCGCCGACAACAGGTCAGGTTCTGAAGTTTAACGCCTCTGGGAAATGGGTCGCTTCCAATGACAGCAATGCCGGAGGAACAGTGACGAATGTTTCCGCCACGGCGCCATTGTCTGTCACAAACGGCGGAACGACGCCGCAGATTTCCATCACCAAAGCGGACAATTCCACCGACGGTTATTTGTCAGCCAGTGACTGGATTGTCTTTAGTGGAAAACAAAATGCTTTGGGCTTCACACCGTTGAATCCCGCCAATAATCTGAGCGAACTGACCGCGACCGCAGCCACGGCGCGAACCAACTTGGGGCTGGGCACTGCGGCTGTGAAAAACACTCCGGCAGCAGGTGATGCGGCGGCGGCGGAAGTTGTTCTGGGTAATGACTCTCGCTTAACAAACTCCCGTGCTCCTTCCGGGGCAGCAGGTGGGGATTTAACCGGAACTTATCCAAGTCCCACACTGGCGGCCATCGGGGCCGGTGGCACAGGGACTAAGATCACTTATGACACCAAAGGGCGTGTGACGGCATCGACGGGACTTGCGGCAGGTGACATTCCTAATCTGGATTGGTCAAAAATCACTTCCGGCAAACCTACAACGCTTTCTGGATATGGCATCACGGACGCTTTGGTTTCAAATGCCGGGGGTTCTCCAAGTATTCAATCCGGCACCGATGCGGCGAAACCGGTCAGCCCGGCGGCAGGGGCGATCTACTTTGCTTCGGATACAAAGGTTATCTATCAGTACAACTCGGGGGCGTGGGTGGCCATTGCTTCTTCCGCGGGAGCTGGTGGTACGATCACGTCCTTAACCGGGGACGTGACAGCGTCTGGAAACGGAGCCGTCAGTGCAACGGTGAATTCCGTGGGTGGTTCTTCGGCAGCCAATGTGAACAGTGCGACGGTGGCAGCAAATGCCGCAACAAATTTAAATACCGCCAGCACGATCGTGAAACGTGATGGCTCTGGCAACTTTGCCGCAGGCGCCGTCAGTGTGGGCTCTGTGGTGTTGCGTGATTCAGGTTCCAACACGGTGACCTTGCAGGCTCCGACAAATGTGTCTTCCTCTTATGTGTTGAGATTCCCGACAGCAGTCGGCGCGGCGAATCAGGTTCTGACGACAGATGCCTCTGGAAATCTTTCCTGGACCACGCCTGCGGTGACCACTGGGGTGGCTGTGACTTCTCCCATTGTGAATTCCGGGACCGCCAGCGCGCCAAACATCGGCATTCAGGTGGCTAACGGAACTCAGAATGGTTATCTGTCCTCTGCGGACTGGACGACTTTCAATAATAAACTTTCTGCGACACTGGCTCCGGGCAATATCCGCGTGGGTAATGGATCCAGTGTGGCAACAGCCGTAGCGCCTTCTGGGGATGTGTCCATGACCAGTGCAGGTGCGTTCACGGTGACCAAGGTACAAGGAACAGCAGTTAGTGCCACAGCGCCTACAGCTGCAGGTCAGGTGCTGCGCTACAACGGCACCACGCAGTATGCACCAGCCTTCTTGCAACTGGGCGATCTGCGTTCCACCATCACTCCTTTTGGTGGAGTGTTTGCCAGCACGGCGTGTTCTGCTTCGCAGACAATGTATTATAATGCCGCGACTGACACGTTCCTGTGTCAGTCGATTTCAGTGACGGCGGCGAACTTTGCCAACCAGGCGCAGAATTCATTCTTTGCAGGTCCGGCTTCAGGCGGTGCGGGCGCACCGGCGTTCCGGGCCATCGCAGCGGCGGATCTGCCAACTGTGGGTACGGCAGGTACCTATCGCTCGGTGACGACGGATGCTTACGGTCGTGTGACTGCGGGAACAAATCCCACAACGGCCGCCGGATATGGTTTGACGGATGTCTTTGTGAACGGTGGGAACAGCTTCGGTGCAAATGCGACTTTAGGGACTAACACAGCTCACTCGCTGATTCTGGAAACCAACGGCGTGGCGCGCATGACTGTAGACAGTGCAGGATTGGTGGGGATCGGTGCTGGCACTCCATTGACTGCTCTACATATCACCGAAAAGGATGATACCTGGGCGAGCTCTTTCCGAATGGACCGATCCTGGGAATCGACGGTGGATTATTTCCAGATGATGTATGATTATCAGGGCCTCAAGATCCGAACGATGGCCGACGATGCAGACGAAGCCCATATTATCTTTAAACCCAAAGATTCTGAATCCGTGCGTTTTACAGAAGATGGCAAAGTGGGTATTGGAGTCACAGTTCCCACTTCAACTTTACATGTAAAGCAGCGAGCTTCCGAACCGCCATTTAAAGTCGATATGGCCGGCGGTTCAAGTGCCATCTCTGTGGATTGGAGTGGTCGAGTCACGATGGATACCAGTGTCAACTCAACGGTACCGATGTTAACCATTGGAAATGGAAACTTCGGAGGACGCTTACTCGTCTTAAATGGAAAGACTGGAAATACATCCAACTTGATGGAAATTAAGCATAATAGCGTTGACCGCATGATTGTCACCTATGATGGTAAAGTGGGCATAGGAAATTCAGCTCCGAGCGAGGCCTTGGAGGTTACTGGTAACGTTAAAGCGGCGTCTTATCTCTACACCTCAGATGCTCGCTTAAAGAAAGACGTGGTGACGCTGCCTCAGGCTCTGGAAAAACTGCTGAAGCTTCGTGGTGTGAACTTCGTCTGGAAGAACAACCAGGAAAAAACTGTCGGTTTCATCGCCCAGGAAGTGGAAGCCGTGTATCCGGAACTGGTGAAGACGGACAAGGTCTCAGGCTATAAATCAGTTCAGTACGGAAATATCACAGCCATTCTGGTTGAGGCCCTGAAGCAGGAACACGCCGAGCGTCTGGCAGACAGAGAGCTTTGTCAGAGTCAGATGGCTTCTGTGTCCCGCGGACTGGCCAGTGTTCAGCAGAACGCTGAAACCCGCATGCAACAGTTGGAAAAGGAAAATCAGGATTTGAAACAGCGCTTGGAGCGTCTGGAACAGGCCCTTTTGAAGGGAAAGTAAACCTGTGAGACATGCATGGAAGATCTTTTTTATTCTAAGCACAGCGCCCTTACTTTTGGCGCTGAACACCCAGGACACGGGTCACCGGGTCAATCGTTCCACGACCAAAGCCATTCAGGCCCACAATGTCTGTAAGAAGGTCATCAACGCCAATGCCACCAAAGACTTTTTTGTGCCTACCAAAGCCGCGGCGGAGTGGACGGCTTTTCGTTCCAACTTGCCAGCCGGCGTGACCTTGGGGAACTGCACCTCATGTTTGGATATTTTAAATAACAACGGCTCTGAAGGAGACGGTGTTTATTACGTCGATCCGACGGGGAGTTCTCCATTTCCTGTCTACTGTGACATGACCACTGATGGAGGGGGCTGGACCCGCTTATTCAGACATAACATTGCGGGTGGGTACTTTGCTGATGCCACGGATGCTTTGTCGAAGAATGCCGCCAATCCCACAGCGGATTTGCATTCAATCTTAAATCGTATCGATAATTTTAAAACCTCGGGCAATCGATATCACTTCCGGCTGACCTGGCCGGGCGAAGAATTAAAGAATATCTGGTTTCAAACAACCAATCCCACGACCGATGTGAATGTGGCGGGTTATACGACCGAGTTCGTGCAGGGGTATACCAATTATTGGGGGGGGCTGGAGTTGTCCAACGGGGCTCATGGTCCGGCCTCTACGTCTTCATTTTTAGATGGTTCCGTCAATCACGCCAACTGGTATTATTCCGTGGGTGCTTACGTCGTCTGGGGATCGGCGCCGCCGGGGCTTCCCGCATCAGATGTATTGGGAGCCAGTCACGGTGTTTCCGAAGTGAATCTTTGGATTCGGGAGGACAATACCCACACGCTGTATAATTCATGTAAGGCCATTCTGAACGCCGGGGCGTCCAAGGGGGATGGCATTTACACTATTGATATTGATGGAGCAGGGGTGACGGCTCCTTATGAAGTCTACTGTGATATGACTACCTCAGGTGGTGGCTGGACATTGGTGGCTTATTCGAATGGTGCTGTGACCGGCACGACGCCGAATGATTTCTTTGTGAACACTTACAATCTGGCGGCGGCAGGCAAACACTTAATGCCGACTCAGCAGGCTTCCGTAAATCCCGAAGCGTTTTCGATTGCAGTGAACACGACCGATGCCATGTTTGTATCGCCGTCTTACAACAGCGGCGCACCGATCATTGATCTGGCCGGAGGAAACTGGGACTATAATACCACCAAGTGCACCGGCAACCTTCGCCATACCAGCCGCACCGCCGGGTGTGCCGGTCAGACGGCCAATGATCACTACAACCTTTCAGATGCCTTCAATATTGCCTTCAACGCCGGGAACGAAGGGATCGTTCCCAGCTACAAAGCCACGGAAGTCTGTTACAGTGGCAAGGGGAATGCTTGTAGCTTTAAGTTCTATCTTCGTTAAAGTGGGACGTGATCGAATATGAAACTGCGTACAGCCATGATGATCTTTACAGCGCCATTCATCCTGGGAATCAACACTCTCGGTGAAGGGTACCGTATTCCCGTGAGTGGCTCTTTGCGCCTGTATCTGCCCTATGGAGCAGAAGGATCTTGTTATCATATTCAGAACAATCACGCCTCCAGTGATTTGTTTGTACCAACGAAAACCAGCACCGAGTGGAGCGCTTTCACGGCTGCCAGCAAGCCTGCTTTCATCGTGGCGACGCAGTGTTATCCCAAATCCTGCAAAGAGATCAAAGACACTCTGGGAAGTCCCGCCGACGGAATTTATACAATCGACTCGGACGGGTTGGGGGGGAATGCTCAGTATCAGGTCTCCTGTGACATGACCACGGACGGAGGCGGATGGACACGGATCTTCCGCCACAATATTGCCGGAGGGTATTTCGCAAACACGGCCGATGCGCTGAGCAAGAACACGGCCGCTCCGACGGGGAATCTTTATTCTGTCGTTAACAAAATTGGTGACTTCGTTGCGAATGGAAAATACCGCTTCCGTCAGACCTGGCCGGGATATTCGCAGAAAAATATCTGGTTGCAAACCACGAATCCCACAAGTGATGTCATCACTGCCGGGGTTGTTCCAATTGCAGTGAATCTGCACTCTGACTACTGGAATGGGTTGGAGCTTGGTAACGGAACTCATGGGCCTGCGAATTCGAATCAAGCCTTGTTGGACGGATCGGCACAGCGTTCGGACTGGTGGTACGCTATTGGTTCCACGGTCGCCTATGGAAACCCGGCCGGGATACCCATGGCAAGTCCTGTCCTGGGCAGCGGCGCCGGAGTCAGTGAGGTCAATTTGTGGATCAAAGAAGATGACACTGTGACAAACTACAATTCCTGCAAAGCCATTTTGGATGCGGGTGCATCGAACGGAAATGGTTTGTATACAATTGACCCGGGAAACACGGGGACAAAGATTCCAGTTTACTGTGATATGACCACTGATGGAGGCGGCTGGACCCGCATCTTCTATCATGACTATGTTGCTTCAGGTGTCTTTGCCAGTAAAGCCGAAGCTTTGAATCTGAATTCGACGACTCCGCTGGCAACCAAGTATTCCATTTTAAATCGGCTTGCTGGATTCTATCGCAGTGGTAAGCTGGAGTTGAAAATAAACTGGCCGGGAACTTCGTCACTGCGAAACTGGTGGACTCAGACCAGTAACTTCACGACGTCCCCAGTTGCGGGCTACACAGCTGTGGCCATTCAGTCCACCAGTAATTTGTGGGGGGGATTGGAGCTCAGCACTGCGCCTCAGGCGCTGGCGGATGGATCTGTTGGGCATTCTGATTGGTTCTACGGCATCGGCATGATCAGCGCGACCTGGGGGACTCCGGTGGGGTATCCAGCGTCAGACACGGTGGCGGGGTCTGGGGTGGGAGTGCCCCGGGTTGAACTTTGGGTGAAATAAACGGGGCGTCTCGTGACTAAGAAACTGCTTGGAATATTTTTACTGATGCCGTTCCTGCTGGGGATTAATACTCTGAGCGAGGGGTATCGTATTGCTACGGGCGGATCTTTGCGATTGTATCTGCCTTATGGATCTCAAGGGTCCTGTTACAATATTCAAAACAATCACGCCACCAGTGATTTGTTTGTGCCGACGAAAACCAGCACGGAGTGGAACGCTTTCACGGCTGCCACCAAGCCTGCATTCATTGTGGCGACGCAGTGTTATCCCAAGTCCTGTAAAGAGATCAAAGATACTCTGGGAAGTCCCGCCAGCGGAGTCTATACCATTGATTCCGATGGTCTTGCCGGGAATGCCCAATATCAGGTCTATTGTGAGATGACGGCAGACGGAGGCGGATGGACTCGTATCTTCCGCCACAATGTTGCCGGGGGCTACTTCACCAGTCCGGCGGATGCTTTAAGTAAAAACACGACAGCTCCGACCGGGGACCTGTATTCGGTGTTGGATAAAATTCCGAATTTCTTAACGAACGGAAAGTATCGATTCCGCCAGACGTGGCCGGGATACACGCAAAAGAATATCTGGTTGCAATCCACCAACCCCACCAGCGACGTGGTCTCTGCGGGAGTGATTCCGATTTCAGTCAATTTACACACCAATATGTGGAACGGTCTGGAGCTGTCCAATGGCGCGCATGGACCTGGCAATACCAATCGATCTTTGTTGGATGGATCTGTTCAGCACTCGGATTGGTGGTACGCTATTGGTGTGAGTTCGGCCTATTACGGTGGGATACCGATGGATTCAGGGGTGACAGGTTCTAACTTCGGTGTCAGTGAGGTCGAACTTTGGATCAAGGAAGATGATACGGTCGCAAACTACAATTCCTGCAAAGCCATTTTGGATGCAGGTGCCTCTATCGGAAATGGTCTGTACACGATCGACCCAGGCAACACGGGGACAAAGATTCCGGTTTACTGTGATATGACCACAGATGGTGGTGGCTGGACGAGAATCATGTATCATGACTATGCCGCCGCCGGTGTGTTTGCCAGTGATGCTGAGGCGCTCAATGTGAACTCAGGCACTCCTCTGGCAAAAAAGTATTCTATCCTGAATCGACTGGCCGGATTCTATCGCGGCGGAAAGCTGGAGCTGAGAATCAACTGGCCTGGAACTTCCACCAAGCGCAACTGGTGGACCCAAACCAGTAACTTCACAACATCACCAGTGGCGGGATACACGCCTGTGGCTATCGAATCCACGAGCAATTTCTGGGGCGGGTTGGAGTACAATGGGGGTGTTGACACTCTCGCTGATGGATCTGTAAATCATATCAACTGGTTTTATAGCGTGGGTGCAAAGACAGTTAACTGGGGCGCGACGCCTCCGGGGTTGCCAGCTTCTGAAGATGTTGCAGGCGTTGGCGTCGGGGTCCCGCGAGTGGAGCTTTGGGTGAAATAGCGGCCCCAAATAAAAAAAGGGAACCCGAAAGTTCCCTTTATCACATTCTTGCTGTGAAGCAGGAATTAGTGACCAGCAGGAGCTGTTGCAGGTGCAGCAGGAGCTGCAGCCGCTGCAGGAGCAGCTTCTTTAGCGTGCTTTTTCTTAGCAGCTTTTTTCTCAACTTTTGCAGTTTCAGCAGCAGGAGCAGCTGGAGCAGTTGTTGTAGCAGCAGCAGGAGCTGTTTCGTTAGCGTGAGCAACTACACCAGCAAAAGCGATAGACATCAAGATAGAAGCGAATTTCATAGTAACCTCCTAATGGTTCTTTGTTAGCTTCAATTACGGAACACCGAAAGCCTAACAAAGGAGGTTAAAACCCTAATTAAAAACAGATTAAATGTTTTTAATTTCAAAAGTAAATTTCGCACCAGCCCCTGAGTGATTCTCAGCACTTAGCTTGGCATTGTGAAGGATGGCGATTTTTTGTGCGATCGCCAAACCCAGACCAAAGCCCTTAACTTTTGCTTCCATATTCGAACCGCGTGAGAAGCGCTCAAAAATTAATGGCAGTTGTTCTGCGGGGATTCCCGGGCCGTTGTCTTCAACGATCAGGGCTGAGTTTTCGGATCCGTGGTTCAGCGTGATAGAGACCACTTCATTATTGGGAGAGTACTTGATGGCATTTTCCACGATGTTCACAATCAGATTTTCCAGCAGGTCATTGTCTCCGCGAATCAGGCGGTGATCCTCGCTGGGTTCGTTGTTAATTGTGACCTTCAGTTTGATGTCTTTGGATTTCGCAAGCTTTTCACAACGAGCCAGAGCTTCAAAGACCAGCTCATCGAAGTTCAAATCCTGCAGATTCATGGCTCCAATCCCCGCATCTACGCGCGCCAAAAGCAGCATCTCCCGAACGATGCTGGACAGACTGTCCACTTCCTGCAGGGCGCTTTTGATAAATTGATCCACGTCTCGATGTTCGGCTTTTTGCAGCAGTTCCAGTTCACCCCGCATGATCGTCAAGGGGGTCAGGAGCTGATGAGAGGCATCGGCGACGAAACGTTCCTGACTCATAAAGGCCTGTTGAATACGATCCAGCATTTCATTCAGCGTCAGGGAAAGCTGTTTGATTTCATCGTTGGCGTGCGGCACGGGAACTCTTTTGGACAGCTCGCTGGCTTTGATCTCTTTGGTGATCTGAATAATATTGTTCACGGGCTTTAAAGCTCGCGCCGAAAGGAACAGCCCGCCCAAAGTGGCAACAATCAGAACCATGGGAATACCCAGTTGCATCAGGGTCAGTCGTTTCTGAATCTGTGTTTCCAACAGGGTCATAGGGACGGCGATCTGTAAAAGCAACTGCGGTTTGGCGGCATTGTCCAGAGGGAAGGAGATCAGACGGTAAGAATCTGCCTCAGCGGAGGGGATATTGCGAATGTGTTCGATCGTGCGGTAGGTGGCTTCTTCGCCCTTCCAGATGCGTTCAAAATCCTTCTTGTAGGGTGGGTTGAATTCACCAAAATTCCCCACGCGGGCCAGGACGGCACCGGAACTGTGGCGGACCTGGATCAGCGCCGTCCCCAAAGGGAAGGGCAGGATTTTACCATGATCCAGGCGCAAAGGGGGAAAGCTTAAGTCCCCCTTGATGCCAATTTCGATCCCGTCAGAAACATCCACGCAGTAGTTGAACAAAGCATCGTCAAAGTCCTGCTGAAGGTTGTCGATCATCATTTGGAACAGGAACATATTAAAGAACACCGTCGTTGTCCCGAAGATCAGAACAAAGATCAGCGACAGGCGCAGGCGGATGCTGAAGCTGGAAAGAAAATTACGAATTTTCTTTAAGAACATAGCCAGTTCCCACCACCGTGTGGATCAGACGTTTTGGGAATGGAGCATCGATTTTTTTGCGCAGCAGATTGATGTAGACATCAATCACATTGCTTTCAGAATCAAAGTGAATGTCCCAGACATGTTCAGCGATGGAAACGCGCCCCAGGGGCCGCTCTGGATTTCTCATGAAATATTCCAGCAGTGCGAACTCTTTGGAGGTTAACGAGATGTCCTGAGAGGCCCTGCGAGCTTTGCGTTGAATCAGGTCCAATTCCAGATCGGCATATTTCAGTACGTTGGAAGCCCCACCGTTGGAAGGCGTTTTACGACGTAAAAGTGCGCGCACCCGGGCATGAAGTTCGTCAAAGGAATAGGGCTTCGTCAAATAGTCATCTGCCCCGGCGTCAAGACCGTGAACTTTGTCTTTGGTGGTGGAAAGGGCCGTCAGCATCAGAATGGGTCCTTCAAACCCGTCGCGACGGATGTGGCGGGCCGTGTCGATACCACTTTGATCGGGCAGCATCACATCCAGAATCACCAGATCGTAATCCCCCTGGGCCAGATATGATTCCGCCGCAGATCCGCTTTCAGCAAGATCAACAGCATAGCCGACCTCATTAAGGCCCTGCTTCAAAAAGTTCGCCATCTTTACTTGATCTTCAACGACTAGAATCCGCATGGTCTACGGGTCCTTTCTGATCTTGTTTTTCCTTCATGAAATAGTAATCCAAAATACTCATCAATGATTTGTATTTCACAGCCAATTGCTTTTTGTGCTCTGTATTTTCACCGCGAACAAGGCGCTCGTAAGAGCCCTCCCAATCCAATGGCTGGTCATTTTCAGGTTTGCCGGAAGTCAATACACCGCCGCTCCGATCCACAATCAGGCCGGAGTTGTTGACGGCAAAATCCCCGGTCTTGTCAAAAAGATCGCGCCCCAAAGAATAGTACGGTGTTTCGGATAAAGCCAGATTGTACAGGGTGGGGGGGATGTCTGATTGAGAACCGAAGGCTTCCGGGTCCAACTTTTTACGGATGGCGTCTGGCAGATACAGATAGAACGGCACAGAACCTTTTTGCAGAAGTTCCTGTTCGGTAAAGTTCACGATCCAGAAGGTGTGGTCTCCGGTAATGGCGACGATCACTTTGTCTTTTAGCGGTGAGTTCTTGAGTTTGGTCATGAACTCGGCCAGTTTGTCCGAAGAGTATCGATAGGTCTTAAAACGTTTTTCCGCCAGTGCGGCATCGCCAATCAAACGATTCTTCAGCTCTGCCGGAGCGTTCAGGGGTGGAGCCTGATAAGTGCTGGGCAGTTGATAAGGCGGATGGTTGGTTGTGGTCATGGTCAGCAAGAACTGCGGTTCTTTGGCGTCGGACAGGGTCTTCAACACATAATTGAAAAGGTCTTCATCGTAGATACCCCAATCGTGTTTTTCTTTGATTTCGCCAAAACCTTCGGCGATTTCATTTTCGCCATCGACGGCGTCAAAGCCCTGTTGGAAGGCGAATTTATTCACCTCACGCCAGCCTGGATTGCCTCCGTAAAGGAAACGAGCCTTGTAGCCAGCACTTTTAAACACTCGTGCGGGACTGGAGCGGAAAGGCACCTGCAGATAACTGCTTTCTGTCAGGAATTCACTGATGGGTCTTTGGGGGGAGCCGATCATGAGACAGCTTAAGCTGCCAATGGTGGCATTGGTGCTGGACAAAAAATGGGTCAGATAGGTGTCCTGCTGAAGATGTTTTTCAAAATCCCCCAGGAGATTGAAGTCGGGTTGATTGTAGTTAAACCAGTAGGCCCCCATGGACTCCATGACCAAGAGCACGACATGGGGACGAGTTTTTTCAGCCCACGCGTTCTTCGGTGTTGTTTTCTTCATCAGTTGCAGGGGATCTGTCGGAACCTGTTCTTCAGAAATCTGATAGAAGTCGGCAAAAGCTTTGCGATAGTTTTCACCATACCCGTAATGACGAAGATTGCTGTCCCATTTGGAGTTTTGCTGCGACTTCAGTTCAATGGCGCGGGTCAGGGCACGCACCCCATTAAAGCTGAGGTGATTGACAAAGATACTCTTGGAAATGCCCGTGTCCATTTCGCTTAAAGGGAACAGCGCCAAAGAGCCCCGCGCCCCAATGCCATTAAGGACAAACAGCACAAAGAAAAACAGGACAAAAATCGGATAAGAAATTTTCTGGACGCCCGCGGGCCACCATTCTTTTCCTTGGGTGAAATTGACCTTGAGCCCCTTCCAGAGAAGATAGGTGAAAAGGAACAAGCCCAGGAAGATCCAAACCACCGGATAGTTGCTCCACATGGTTTTTGTCAAAGCCCACGTGTCGTCTTCGAAATAACCAAAGATCAGGACGTTAATGCGGTCCTGATAGAAACTGTAGAAGCCAAAATCCACAGCCGAGAAAAACATCACGATGAAAAGCATCACCGTGTAGTACGGAATCAGAAATCGGGAAAATCGGGAAAACAGGGGATTCAGAATCCCGGCAAAGCCCTTCCAGAAGGAACAGAGGCTGAAAAGCAAAAGCAGGAGCAGGGGAATGGCGTTGATGTAAAAAAGAACGGTTCCATCAAAGCGAGCTCCCAGGACGAAGGCTTTAAAGACATCTCCTGAAAGCGGGGCCAGTTCGCGGGAATCCCCGAAGGTCAGCATAAAGGCCCAGCGCCACAGGAATCCAATAAAAAGGAAAACTACATTCACGATCAGAATGCGTTTAAGATAAAGCCAAGACTGATTGAACCACTGTGCCCGTACGTTTTTCATTGAGGAAGTGAAAGTCTCACTTCCCGGGCTCAGGATCAATCTGGAATTTTACCGAAATCCCATTTCTGGTTCGGATCTTCGGGGACCTGGAATCCGCCCCCTTTGTCGCCTTGAACGGCCTCAACAGACTTAATGCGTTTATCGCCGTCGGCAGTGACTGAGACCGCCGGGCCGCCGGGTTTTCGCGACTTTTCCAGGAGTTTCAAGGTTGCGCCATATTGCGGCAAAGAGCGGGGGACGACATAGGCGCCCTTGGCTTTGTCGCCTTCGAAAAAGACTTCGACTTCTTCGGAAATTTCACGCACGACGCGAACTTTGGCGGAAAAGCTTTCCGACTTTTCGGGTTCGACCTCTTGCTCATAGATCGAGGTGTTCATTTTCTTGCTTTGGGCCTGCGCATCACCCGTGAGAAACAGAATCATGATGAAACTCAGCATTGTATTTCCCCTTTCTCAATATAATGCACGTCCTTTTGTTGCCGCGCAATAGGCCTTATGCTAGGGTTTGTGGCATCTAACGAGGAGACCTTATGAATTTGGGTTGGACTGAAATTCTTCTTATCGGCGGTATCGCTTTGCTTCTTTTTGGGCCAAGCAAACTTCCCAATTTGGGACGTTCTTTGGGTGAATCCATTCGCGGCTTCAAAAAAGGCCTGAGCGAGGACCCGAACGAAGAGCGTGAAGTGAAACAACAGATCACTCAGAATCAGCAAAAGCCGATGAATGAGCAGACTCAAACTGAAGAGAAAAAAGACTCTCACAAGCAATCATGAGCTCTTCGAAAATCGCCCTGACTCAGACTGTGCAAAAGGGAGGTTGTGCCGCGAAGGTGGCTGCCTCCGAGTTAAGAAGCATTTTGCAGCAGGTGAAGTTCCCTGCGGCTCATCCGGCCTTGATGGTGGACGGGGGGCTGTTTGATGATGCGGCGATTTATAAAGTGAACGATGAGGTCGCTCTCGTTCAAACTCTTGATTTTTTCACTCCTATTGTCGACACCCCGAAACTGTTTGGTGAAATTGCGGCGGCCAATGCGCTGAGTGATGTTTACGCCATGGGCGGGAAGCCCAAAACAGCGATGGGAATTCTGGCGTTCCCGATTGCGACGATGCCTTCTGAGGTCATCGTTGAAGTCATGCAGGGGGCGAGTGATAAGATTGCCGAAGCTGACGCCAATTTTGTGGGCGGGCATTCCATTGATGATGACACTTTAAAATTCGGTCTTGCCGTGACGGGGTTTGTGAACCCTCAGTTTGTATGGTCCAACGCCGGGGCTCGTCCCGGGGATCATCTTGTCCTGACCAAATCTTTGGGAACCGGGACTTTGACGGCTGGTTTGAAACGTCAGGAAGCCACGGAAGAAGATATCATGGAGGCTTTGGTCAGTATGGCCACAGTCAATAATGCGGTGGATTTTATGACTCCGGCTTTGCAAAAGGAAGTTCACGCCGCAACGGATATCACGGGCTTTGGTTTGTCCGGACATTCGATGCAACTGGCGAAGGCCAGCAAAGTCAGCCTGCGTATTTCTTTAGGGAAGCTGCCTCGTTTTCAGAAGGCGTTGTCCTTTTTGGAAAAAGGTTTCCTGACCAAGGCGCACCGATCCAACGCCCAGTACACTGAAAAAGATGTGAGCTTTATGCAGGTCGATGACCTTCACAAACTTTTGACTCACGACCCTCAGACCAGCGGCGGCCTGCTGCTGTCTGTTTCTGCGGCTGTAAGTGGGGAGATGGTTCAGGCCTTGCGTGCCAAGTTTAAATCTGCTGAGATCATTGGAGAGGTTTTACCCCTGCAAGATAAAGCGGTGATTTTTGAGCCTTAAGACTATCAAGCCCGATCAACTCAAAGAACTTTTTTCCCGGAACATTCCGCTGGTGGATGTGCGGGCTCCTGTTGAGTTTCAGCAGGGCAGCCTGCCTGGTGCCGTGAACTTGCCCATCATGAACGATGAGGAGCGGGCCACTGTGGGAACCACCTACAAGCGCGAAGGTCAGGATGCGGCTGTCCGTCTGGGGCATGCGTTGGTTTCAGGCGCCATTAAAGAAGAGCGCGTGAAGGGCTGGAAGGATTTTTTTGAAAAACATCCCGATGCGGTTCTTTATTGTTTTCGTGGTGGCAAGCGTTCGCAGATTGCACGGCAATGGTTGCAGGATGCCGGGGTTTCAGTCCCGTTGATAGCCGGAGGCTATAAGGCTGCGCGAAATTTTTTGATCAAACAAATTGATGAGTTTTCTGTTCGTCACGAAATGATTGCGCTGTCGGGGCCGACGGGCAGTGGAAAGACCCATCTGTTGCATCGTCTGCGGAAGCGGTACCCGGTCCTGGATCTGGAGCACTTGGCTCGCCACCGCGGTTCCGCCTTCGGGGCTATGGAGGCAGAGCAGCCCACCCAAATTGACTATGAAAATCAGCTGGCTCGGGAACTGATGCTTCTTGAGGACAAAATTAACGGGGGAATCAAACCTCTGGTGGAGGATGAAAGTCGCCTGATCGGGCGTATCTATCAGCCAGCGACGTTCTTTATTCGACTTCGCGCGTCCTCGGTGGTGTGGATTGATGAACCCATGTCCGTGCGGGTTGAGAATGTTTTCGATGACTATATCCATAAAACGGCGATTGGATTGAGTGTCCAGTCACTGCCACGCTGTCAGGAGGAGGAAGACATCCTTCGAGGTGAAGCGTTGCAGGTGTTTGATAAGTACCGTCGCTCGACCATGGCCATCCATCGGAAGTTGGGTGGTCTAAGGCATCAGGAGGTGATGGCGGATTTGGATAAGGCTCAGCAGGATTATCTGAACCATCAGGATCTTTCCAGTAACAAAGTGTGGATAGAAAAGTTGCTGCTGTATTACTACGACCCTCTTTATTTGGGATCTTTGGATCGTCGTCAGGTGAAGGTTCTGTTTAAGGGAACTGCCGCTGACGCTGAAAATTACATCCTTGCCCTTGGTCAGAAGTGACCGCGATCGGCCGCTTCTGAGCCTGGCGGGAGCTTTCTTTTCTCTGCGCGTTATCTATTTGAAAATAAAAGAAACGGGCGCAAGATATAGCCTTTAGTATTTAAAACAAACCCCTTAAGAGGAGACAGCATGAATAAATTGGTCCTTGGTGGTCTTGTTGTTGCGGCTATGGCCTTCACAACAGCATGCCAAAAGAAAGTGAAGCTTGATACTGACATGAAAAAAGCGAGCTACGCTATCGGTCAGCAAATCGGTGGTAACTTGAAACAACAAAACATCGATTTCGATGCAGATGCATTGGCGATGGCTTTGAAAGATGCAGCAGCAGGCAAAAACGAAATGTCTAAAGAAGACATGCAAGCTGCGATGATGAAGCTTCAAGAAATGGCGATGAAAAAACAACAGGAACAAGCTGAAGGCAATGCTAAAGCTGGTAAAGACTTCCTGGAAAAAAACAAATCTGCAGCGGGCGTGAAAACAACGGCTTCCGGTTTGCAATACATCGTTGAAAAAGAAGGCACTGGCGCTTCTCCTAAAAAAGAAGACGTAGTTAAAGTTCACTACAAAGGAACTTTGACAAACGGTGAGCAGTTCGATTCTTCTTACGATCGTGGTCAACCTGCTGAATTCCCAGTGGGTGGCGTGATCCCAGGCTGGACAGAAGCTCTTCAGTTGATGAAAGTTGGCGGCAAAGCTAAACTTTTCATCCCACCTGAGTTGGCTTACGGTCCATCTGGTCGTCCAGGCATCCCGCCAAACTCTGTTCTTGTGTTCGAGGTTGAGTTGATCGACATCGTTAAACAAGACACTAAGAAGAAGAAATAATGTTCGACTTCAGCAAAGACCCTTTTGAGCATTTCGACCGCCTGATGAAAGAGGCGGTCGCTAAGCAAATCCCGGAAGCCAACGCGATGTCGGTGGCCACCGTGGATGGAAAGGGTGTGCCCTCCGTGCGCATCGTCTATCTTAAAGAGGTGAGCAAGGGGGGCTTTGTTTTTTACGGGAACTACAATTCCCATAAGGGACGCGATATCGAGGCCCATCCGATGGTGTGCCTCAACTTCCACTGGCCAGCTATCTGGCAACAAATCCGCATCACTGGCAAAGCCGAAAAAATCACTGCAGCTGAAAGCGATGCTTATTTTGCGACACGCGCGCGCCTTAGTCAGATTGGTGCCTGGGCTTCTCACCAAAGCGAAGAAATTCCCGATATCGATTGGTTGTCTCGCAGAGTGCAGGAATACGAAAAGCAATTTGACGGTCAGGTTGTGCCACGCCCACCACATTGGGGCGGCTGGCGTGTGATTCCCACGGAAATTGAATTCTGGTTCGGGCTGGGCGGTCGCCTTCATGAACGCTATATCTATCAGCGCACAGCGGATGGTTCTTGGAACCGCCTGATGCGCAGTCCGTAAATCTGTTATTTATCCTATTTGACGGCAAGTCTTTATCTTCTTTCTAGGACCGGGTTAACTAGTGTCTTACAGGGGGGGGATATGAGCCGTTCTATATTTGCCGTGATAATGTTTATTTTTCCATCCTTGGGGATTGCTAAAGTTGCGTCGCAAACGTTCCCCGATGCGATTGAAAGTGATCCTGTTAAAATGCAATGGATGGTCGGGGCCCCGCCGCCACGGGATCGCATCGTAAGATTTGATGATGGATCGTTCTTTGTCTTTCCGGCCATGCGATGGAGTGTTTCGCATTTCCGTCAGTTGATGCCGACGATCACGGTGTCTCTTGGTCTATCCACTGCACGGAGCCTTCCGGTCCGTCTTCGCAATGATATCGATAAAATTCGATTTAAACCCTTTAACAGCGCCGAAGAAATCACATGGGAAAAGAGCCTTTTGAAAAACTACACTGATGGCATCCTGATTTTGCAGAAAGGGACTGTTGTTTATGAAAAGTATCTGGGCAGTTTGACAGTTGAAGGACAGCATGCCGCCATGTCCATGACGAAGTCCTTTGTCGGGACTGTGGCAGAAATCCTGGCGGCTGAAGGTGTGCTTGATCCGGAGAAGCCTGTTATCACCTACGTGCCAGAGCTTAAAGGCTCTGGATTTAAAGAGGCCAGGGTTCGGGACTTGATGGATATGACAACGGCCATTCGTTTCAGCGAAGACTACGCGGACCCGAAGGCAGAAGTCTGGCAGCATGCTAAAGCCGGAAATCCGCTGCCCAAAGGGGCGGACTATCAAGGGCCAAGAACCTATTATGAATTCTTGGAGACGGTGAAGCCCGAGGGTGTTAACGGAGCCGAGTTTCACTATAAAACAGCCAACACCGATGCCTTGGGATGGGTCCTGGCCCGAGCCAGTGGTAAAAACGTGGCCGAGCTTATTTCCGAGAAGATCTGGAAGCCGCTCCGACCAGAGCAGGATGCTTATATGACGGTGGATTCAATCGGAACTCCTTTTGCCGGTGGGGGATTGAATCTGGGATTGAGAGACCTGGCGCGCTTCGGGGAAGTGATGCGGAACAAGGGGATGTTGCGGGGTCAGCAAGTGCTTCCAGCCAAAGTCGTTTCCAATATTGCTTCTGGTGGGGATCGCGATAAGTTTAAAAAAGCCGGCTATGATCATCTGCGGGGTTGGTCCTATCGAAGCATGTGGTGGGTGACCCATAATTCACATGGAGCTTATATGGCGCGCGGAGTTCACGGGCAGGCTCTGTATATAGATCCCAAAGCTGAGCTGGTGATTGCACGATTTGGCTCACACCCCGTCGCCGCAAACGCAGCTAACGATGGGACGACATTGCCGGCCTTTCAGGCTGTTGCGGAGTACTTGATGAAGTCGTCAAAGTAGTGAAATGCGAAAGCGAGGCGGTTCTTCACCGGCCTCGCCATTAACAATTCCAGGATATTTATTTGCGTGCCTGAATCTCGGTCTCTTGAACTGTTTCAACACTGTCGCAATAGACCTTGTCCAGGGTTTTGGAACCGGACTTCTTGTAGTAAACATAAGCGCCTTTCAGGCGTTCATTGTCGTTGAAGGTCTGCACTTTTCCATCCACGAAGCCTTTGGCAGGACTCCAGTCGATGCTGCAATAACCGGCTTGAATATCAGGTGTAGATCGTACAGGAACCTTTTCACCGTTTGCTTCACGCAGATCTGCAATTTTTTGTTCAACCTCTTCTGACAGTTCCAACTTCAGGTCAGCGACAGTTTGTTTGGTTTGGCTCAACTCTGCTTCCAGGGCGGCAATGCGCTCCTGGGTCATGGTCTTGAGTTTCGCTGACATACGTAAGTCTTTTTCCAGATTGCTGATTTTGAATTCTTTGGACGGCAGACCTTTGCTGCTGCTGCCGGCTTTCATTAGCTGTGATCTGACGTGATCGGCGTTATCCTCCCACAGGTCAAAACCAGCTGTCTCTTGATTCAGACAGGCGACGCGCACAGGTTTTTTGTCGTTGATTGTGCAAGAGGCAATCTTAAAGTCCAAAAGATTGCCCTTGCCAAGAGCGGGCTGGGGCAGATTCTTGAGAAGCTCGGTTTTGCTCTTACTTGAAACCTTAACTAGCAATTGGTCCTCGGAATAGGAATTGGCAGCTGTGTCTGTGTCGGTGGATTTGATTCCTCCCAGACAGATTACAGGACTGGTTTTGTTCTTGCCGCGATACTGCATCCACCAGTTGCCTTTATAGGACTTGTTCGGCGTGACAGTGAATTCACAGTAATTGGGGTCATTGGGTTCGCGGGCGCAGGCCACCGCATTCATAGAAACACCACGACTTTCCTTGCGATAACAAAGAAGCGGGGACTCGCTGGCTTTCAACGGAGATGATTGCAAGTGGGACGTGTAGACCTTTTTCGTCAGACTGACGATGTTGGTTTTACCTTCAACATAATCGCCAATGCGAGGTGATTTGATATTGAGCGTATCGGCTGGGGGTACTACCGTTACGCCGATATCGCAGACTCTGCGGGCAACGAACTTGTGTTTGCCGGCTTTAGAGTCGTAGTTGAGATTTCCGTATTGCCAGCTGCCGTCTTTAAAGACACAGGCGCCGCCGTAGTTTTTTTTGTAATTCAGGTCAAAGTCATTGCAGCTGACACTGAGGGTTCGAGCAGCACCATTGACGGATGCCGAATAAGAACAGTCTTTGGGTCTTCCATCTGTCAGGGTCTCGGATTGCGCTGACAGGGGAGTAAGCATGAATAATAGCACGATCGAGCGCTTCATGGGGTTCTCCTTCTTAAATTCCTAGAATGTACTTATTTGCAACATTGCATTTTTCGTTAACGTGACAGAAGACATCTTCGCCGTCGGCATCAACACTCTTGGCAACACAAAGACCATTTTGTTCATCCAGCCCCGGAGGGCAGGGAAGTTGACATTTGGCTTCGGACTCGGTCCAGGCACCGCCAAAGCTGGAGCAAATTGCTGCAAGGTCGGTATTTTCAAGGCTGGCCGTGCAGCCAATGATATTGTTGCGTGAACTATCCAGATAGAAGAAGGCAGCAGCCCGTATTGGAGACTTCGGTGTGTTTTGTGCCGTGGCATCCAGGCGCAATGAGCCTTTTATGATTCGGCTGTTGGCAAAGTCAGTGGCATTCGCCCCTTCCAAGGCCACGTATTTATCACTGCGGTTTTTGCGGTCATAGTAGGGGGCAATACTGATGCTTTCAATTTTAAAGCGTCCGTAAGAGTCACCATTTTTTAGTTCCAGGAAACGACCGGAAATGCCTTTGTTCAAGGTAATTAATTTATTGTTCACCCAAGTGTCTGAGGTCACGGGAATGGGGTTTTCAAGGTCGGCAATGCCGCAGTTCGCGGACTTGCTGAGCTCCACCAGCTCACCAGAAAGTTCACGGGCCTCAAGTAAAGTGTTGAGGTTTGTTTCATGTTTATAGTTGTTCGCCATCAGAGTCATGAAGCCGCTGACGGCAATTCCCAAAATTGCCAGCGACAAAAGTACTTGTATCAAACTGAAACCACTCTGATTTTTAATATTCATATTTAAGTCCCGGGGGCCCTTGTACGTCCTAGAAAATGACTGTTAGTTATCGGGAAAAAGAAAGAGCTTCTAAAGAGTGCTAAAAAAAATTAATCAAACCTCGTGAAAAAGAGGGGAACATCTCCAGCAAACCCAAAAGTTCTCGGTAATATCGGCCATAATAGATAACCTCAGCCTTATTGATGAATGTTTTCGATGTCTGATATATCGAAGACCTCATATCCATTATAAAGTTGAATATAAAGATAGTTCCCTCGCACTGAAACACCCTTGGCATTGAAGCCTCCGAATTCAGATTTGTTGATGGTACGCTTTAAGACCGGTGCTGATGGATTAGCGACGTTTATGATTTCCACGTGGCCAGCATCTGCTACAAAGACATAGTTGTCTTTTTTTGCTACTTGTTGCGCAGTTCCGGGGGTGTTGTAGGTGCCTGTCAGTACGGGGGCGGCGGGATCGGTCAGGTCGACAATCTGCAGTCCTGCGGTGCCGTCAGCCAGATAAGCAAAGCTGCCATCTTGGATGGCATGATAAGCTGTCCCTGGGGAATTATAAGTTCCCAGCAGTGTCGGACTGGCCGGTGTGCTGATATCAAAAATCCGAAGACCTGTGCCGAGACTTGCGGCTAAGAGTTTGGTGCCGCTGACATGAAGACTTTTGATGTCAGCATAGGCTGTTGTTGACAGCATCGTCAGATTTGCCGGATTGGAGGCGTCAAAAAGGCTTAAATGAGAATTTGACTCGGTGGCATAGATGATACTGCCGGATTTGACTATGTCGTTCAGGTATTTGTTGTCCCCCGTGCGCGAAACTTGAGACAGTGCCACGGGGTTTTTGGGATCAGCCATATTAAAAGCTTTCAGGAAAAACTGATCCGCCACAAAAAGGGTGTTACCTTCTTCAATGGGATTCGCCACGATGGAATATAGTTCTATGCGTGTTAAATATTCAGGCTGCGTGGGTTTGGTGTTATCCAGAACCATCATACCAAAATAGCTGTCCGCCAGATACACCCGAGTGGCGGTCGTGGATAGAGCACTAAGGCTCTTGATCGTTGTGGGTTTGTTCATTTTGAGATACTTCTTGGAGTCATCATTTAGAATTTTAAATCCAGTGGATTCGTCAGCAATATAGATATTGCCGTCTTTGGCCTGAATCCCCAGGCATCCCCCCAATTGGTAGGCCTCTTTCAGAACCGGTAGTGGCGGGGTGGTGATATCAAAGATTTGAAGACCGGCGTTATAGTCACAGCTATGGAGCTGGTTGTCTGCAACGACAAGATTTGCGGGAACATCGGTGCCGATGGTCTTGTAAACAAGAGAAGGGGCCGCGGGATTGCTGACATCAAAGACACCCAGATTTTGATTGCCTCCGACAAAGACATAGTTGCCACTCTTAGTAACGCTGTAGGTAGGGATCGGACCTGACGGATAGTCATAGGTTGAAACCACAGTCACGCTGGCGGGATTTGAGATATTCACAATCCGCAAGGAATTGGTGCCGGCTAGATAGGCATAGTTGCCTTCCACATACACATCGTCAGCATAATAGCCGTAACTTCCCGCCAGAGTTGGAGTTGCGGGTGTGGTGACGTTGTAAATGTAAATCCAGGAATCATAGACGACATAGACAAAATTGTTGAGTTTGAAAATCTGGCGCGCACCACTGCCATGATCCAGGGTGGCCACGATGGTGGGGCTGGCCGGATTGCTGACGCTGATGACTTTCATGCCGCTATTGCCAACGGTGGCATAGACATAGTTATTGTCGTAAATGATTTCTTTCTTGCAGGCGGTAACCCCTTGCGGAGTTTCGCCCAGGTATTTCGGATGAGCGGGATTACTGATATCAAGTACGGTCATTCGGCCCCAGTCATTTTCACAAACGTAGGCGCGGTTGCCGGAGGCGTCGACCGAATTGGTCCACCAGTTCACGCCACGATAGCTGTAAGGAATGTGCGGGGCTTTGATGTCAGAAATATCCAGCGTGCCAACGCCATAAGTTTCCGAAGCGACGAATAGATGAGTGCTATTGGAGATAAATCCATAGGGAATTCCCCACCAAACCGTGGCGAAAGGGGCGGCGGAGCCCTGGGTGATGGGGTTTACCGGGTCGCTGATGTCGTACACAATCAGACCGTTGTAGTAGTCCATCGCCAGCAGATAGTTTCCTTGAATGTCGAGCTTCTCAACTGCATTGTTGTAATTGAAATAATCCATGTAGCTCGATGCCAGTGTGGGATTGGCTTTGTTAGAAATATCGACGATGTCGATGCTGTTCCAGCTGACGGCGATATAGGCATAGTTCCCTTTAACTTTGACATCCAAAGCGTCGCTGTTTGTGAGGTAAGAACCGACCAGAACGGGTGTCGCTGGTGTGCTGATGTCAAAAATTTTGAGTCCTTGAAATTCGTCAGCCAAGTACAAATAATTGCCATCCACTTGGGCCGAGACCGCATTGCCATCGGTGTCGATCGTGTTAACCAATTGCATGTTGGCAGGATCAGTAAAATCCACAACACGAACTCCAATGGCATTATCTGGCACATAAGCCAGCGTTCCCCTGGTGGCCACGCGGTGGGGAAAACTTAACATCAAAGTCGACTTCAATACGGGAGCTTGTGGGGCGGTGATGTCATAGAGTTCAAGAAGGCCACTGCTGTTTGAAACAAAGAGCAGGTCATTCACCTTGGTCACGCGATGGATGCTGGATCCTTTCAGGGAGTTGATTTCTTTGGGGAGATAGGGATCTGTGATATCCAAAATGCTTAGCCCCCGGGATGTACCAGCCAGCAGAATGTCGCCACTGAGGGCTAAATCATAAGGTGTGCCGCCGTAGCCCCAGGCGTTCTGTTTTGAGACGGCTGGGGGCGGTGGTGTAGGGGTCGGCGTCGGTGTCGGTGTGGCGGGGGGTTCGAAACTTCCCAGGTCGAGACTTTTCGGCTGGAAAAGCTCAGCGTTTACAAGCCCGCAAGAGGTTAGCAGGAGAAAAGACAGAATAAGAAGCAAATTTTTCGAGTACGTTCTCATAAGTCTCTCTCTCGGAATCTCGAGAAAAACTTATGAGGCAAATGCAACACTTCCTCTATTTCATATCGGCAATAAAAGGTCGGCAGATCAAATTGAGATCCTTAATTGCTTTCGACATATCAGCCTGCTCCAGGAGGGATGTCTGTTCAGACATAATAAAAGCAGTCGCCTGACGAACAGCGGGCGTATTACCTTTCCATCCGGGGCTTTGTAGAGCATTAAAAAGCAGGATCTCATGCACGATCAATCCCGCTTGCTGGAAGCTGTTCATGCGAATCCAGATATCTTCGTTGATCAAGTAGCGTGGAGCCTTGTGCAGAGGTGTACGCAGTTGCAAAGCGACTTGTTTCTTTTCGCAGCCCACCGGCACGACATAGGACACTTCATCTTGTACGTTGTGCATTTCGTGGCCTGGCAAATGGCGGATCTGCTCCCAGAAAGAGTCATTGTCAATGTAACTGGACAGGCAAGTGTGCAGGTCCGGGGCTGTGGTTTTCAGCGGCTCGATCAGTTCTTCGACAGTGTCTTTAATATGCAGCGGTTTGAAGGCGGACCACAAGGCCTCTTGAGGGTGTTCCCCATAGGAATACAAGACATCCCTTTCGTGCAGATCCAGCAGGCGTGGGGTTTGGCGGGGACAGACAATCACATCGCCGCCGTTGCAGATTTCATCACCTGCAAAGGTCGGAAAAGATAAAGAGAGAAACGCAATGAAAAGAACCGCAAAAGTGTGCATAAAATTCCTATTAGAGTTTGCTCAAAGGGACAAGTTGAACACCCAGTAAATAAACCTGCTCGGCGTTTCCTTCTTCAAGAAGATTGGCCATTCTTTTTCGGAAGGCGCGGATTTCTTCTTTGGCCTGCGGGAGCTTCGACATATCAATCGCCATCATGATATGGGACACGTCCCGAAACTCCACCGGAGTTTTATCTAATGAAGAACGGCTTTGTTCCATGAGTTGAAGATGCATATGGCGAATCACTGAGCTTGGAATGTCCTTACTTGTGGTCAGGAAGGTTGTGGTCCGGACGAAGCGGCCTTGATGTTCTTCGATGAGTTTCAGTTTCATCAGGCGTTTCAATGCGGCCTGTGCCTGGGCGGGGGTGATGGCCAGGCGGTTGGCAAACCATCGGGGATCCAGCGTTGCCTCCGGGGTTTTTACCAGACTCAAGATGGCAAGATGGTACCAGTCACGAATAAAATGCAACTCATCCTGGCTCAGCATGCGATCGGGTCGTTGCATTTTGCTGCGTTTTTTGGAGGTTTGGACAAAGTGTGTGGGGCTGAGATTCAAAGCCCGGGTTATTTTCCCAATATAATAAGGTGAAAGGGGGCGAGTGCCATTAAGGATTTCAGAGACCCTTCCTGAGGGGATTTGTGCCTTTAAGGCCAGATTGCGCCGGGACATTTTGCGGCGTTCAAGTTCGTCTCGCACAAGTTTTAAAAATTCCAGATGTTCCAAGGTGCTCCCAGTGCTGAGTGAGGGAGCCAAAATTTAGGTCATTTCTCCTAAAAAGTGAACAAATCTATGGAACTTTGCCATAGTTTTACGCATGAGTGATGAAATAGTGTTGCATATCCGGGAAGAACTTGTGCGTCGACGCGCTAAAAATCCACGCTATTCATTACGGGCGCTGGCGACCTTTTTGGGGGTGGCCCCCAGTGTTCTGTCGCGGGCGTTGTCTGGTGAGACTGTTTTAAGTGAACGAAACCGCACCCGCATCCTTGCTCGATTGCGCGGGAAGCGGGACTCAGCGACTTAAAATTCTTCTTTAGTCAGTGCCCAGATCTCCATATCCATCCACTTTTTATTCACCAGCAAGCGGCGCTTGCTAAGACCTTCTTTGCGCATCTTCAAAGCTTTGGCGACCTTGATGGATTTTTTGTTAGAGGGGGCAATGCCAGCTTCCACCCGGTGAAGCTTTAACTTTCTAAATGCGATATCCAGGGCCCCGTGACTTGCTTCTTGAGCAAAACCATAGCCCCAGTAGGGATTAAAAATGCGATAGCCAAGGTAGGCATTTTGGAAAACTGCACGGGAAATATCCATCAGGCTGACGTTGCCGATCAGAAGCCCATCGTCTTTCAGAAAAACTCCGAAAGAGTAAAAATGATCAGCATTTCTTTGCTGCTTTTCTTGCCTCAGAAGTTCTTTGAATTTCTTTTTGGTCAGTTCGCTCTCGGCCCAGTTGGTTTCATCCCATTCATTTTGGGGCGGTTTCATACTGGAATAGGCCTGCACCCAGTTTTCGTAGTCAGTTTCTTCCAAGGGGCGCAGGATCAGACGGGCGGTTTTTTTATAAAGAGGCAGATCTATAGACTTCATTGCTGACAAGTCTAAGAGGGATGCGTTTTAAGTTGCAATAGAAATAGGTCAAATTATGCGAACTGCGCACCACGGATGTGTGGGGTTCATGACCAACCATTTTAACGGTGATCTTGACGGGATGGTCTTTTTTGATGGCGACAAGTTTCGGGGTTACGTAGCGGGTCTTTTGGTCTTCAATCCAGATCTCGGCACCTTCTTGTTCTGAGATCACCATGCAAAGGCACATTTCCGGCTTTTCCAGACCCAAGAGTTCTCGCAAGTTTTTAAACCATGCCATGATAGCCTCCCGCAAACTGGCACAGGGTTTAGCACAGCTTTATTTTTCAATTCCAGTGAAAAGGATAAAACTGGACCTCGAAATTGTTCCGAACAAATAAGGGGATTATGGGGAAATTAATGCAGCGCCAAAGGTGCCACAAGATAGAATTCAGGGATTTCCACGCTGAAGCTTTCTCCGTTTTCGGCTACGAAGAAATAGCGTCCAACCATACTGCCGGTGGAGGTGTTCAGTGGGCAGGCGCTGTCGTATTCGAAAGTCTGCCCGGGATGGATCTTAGGCTGTAATCCGACAACACCGGGGCCGCGGACTTCCTCTTTGTTTCCAGCAGCATCAGTGATGATCCAGTGACGGCTCATCAGTTGGGCAGGTGAGGATCCAATATTTGTGATGGAAATTTTGTATGCAAAAAAGTGATAACCCTTTTCAGGTTTGGATTCTGAAGGGACATAGACGACTTTTGCCGAGATTTGAAAATCTGGGACGGATGTTTTTTGCATGCTCATACGAAACTCAGGATAAATCTTTCCCTGATTTCCGGCAAGAGCAACAGATGGTGCGTATCTTTTTTGGAGTGCGGCGTGTTGCAAAAAGGTACGGCGTATCCATTAGCGAAGTGGAAGCCCCGTCAGTTCGAAAACCAAGGGATAATGATCGGAGGGAAGATTCAGCTTGGCATCCATGTTTCGTGGGATGTCATGTTCCATTCCGAATTCATCCTTATAACGGTACACCTTGCAAGAGCCCGGTTTGACATGGCTCTGTAATGATGGTGGCGCAAAGACGAAGTCAATCTGGCGCCCATCGGCTCGAGAGCCGCTGCGGACCTGATAAAAGGTGGCCCGTTCTTCGGGGGGCAAACCTGCAACTTCCAAGATATCTCGCAATTGTGTGCGGCTGTAGATATGTTTGAACTCTTCATCCGTGCCCTGAGAGCTTGCATTGCCATTGAAGTCACCAGCCACCATGACGGGAACATGGGGATGGGTGGTTCCCAGTTCTTCATAAATATCCAGCAGGGTCTTTAGTTCGGCTTGGCGTCTTTCAAATCCATTGGGATCAATGCGCTCGGGATCCAAGCGGGATTTTAAATGAGTCAGCAGGATGATCAGGAAGGGTTTGTCCTGATCCTTTTTGAAAAGTTTCAACTCGACAACGTCCCGGGAAAACTTGTGGCTTGTGGTGATCTTGCCACCCTTGACCGGATAACCTGCATTCAGGCTGTCTCTTTCATGGGGGTAAAGATAGTTGATCAGACGATTTTTATTGGACTGAAGGTCAAAATAAAAGGGCAGACCTTTGCGAATCAAAAAGCCGACGTCGATATTGCGTTCAGAGTTTCCTTCAATAAGACAAGGTGAATACGCATCATCCATAAAGAGAAGGTTGAAGTTATTCAAAGACTCCAAACCACCCACTTCGCACAGCATAACAATATCGGCATTGATGTCTTTAAGGGCCTTTGCGATTTCCAGGGTCTTTTTCAGGGGCTTATTTTCATAGACGGACGTGGACAGACGTTGCCACTGAGTTTCTTTCAGATTCAAGACATCCTTGGACGGAGTTCCATCAAACATCAAAAACAGGTTCTCTGCATTGAGTAAGCAAAATTTTAGGTTTGTGGTCTCGGTCCACGTCATATTATGATTTTACGGAACATACCGCCCTAGAAGCCACCTCAAAACATACTCTGCCGCATCGCTTCGTATGCTGGCGGAAGCCGAGGGGTTTCTTTCGCATAAAAATAAAAGTGAGGCAGACAGTGGCAAAAAAAGCGGCTCCAGCAGCAAAGTCATCCGGCAAACTTCAATTCCATTCTTGGATTGAAACTTTCGACTTCGGAAAAGAACTTAAAGTAAAAAATGAAATCACCGGATACGTTTATTTCTTAGGGGTGGATGACACTGCGAAGTTTTCTTCGCTGATCGGGACCCATTCTTTGGAGTGGCAGTCCAAAGCTCTAAAACAAAGTGAAAAGGAAGTCGTTTCTTTCGTTGGCGCGCAGGGGCCGGTGTGGATTCTGCGCCCGCGCAAAAAAGCGACTGTTGGACATGATGGCCTGATTGATGAAGCGGCCTATACCTGGGCGCGTGATCAGTTCGGTTCTTTGGTGGCGCAGTTTAAAGCTCAGCAGATCAAGGCCGTACAAATTGAATTCCATGGCACCGAAGGTGTTCAGGATTTGGGGGCCTTGACGGGAATGGATATGGCGGCCTACAGCTTCCGCCAATTTGTTGACGGTAAACAGTTGGCCGATCTGCCAAAGGTAGCCTTGAAAAAATCTTTGGGCGCTTGGGATAAAGCCGTCGTTAAGGATGCGATGCTGCGTGCCCGTGCTGTCAATGTGGCCCGTCACATGGTGAATCTGCCTCCGAATGATCTAAATCCTAAATCTTTTGCGGAAATGGCGACCAAGCGTTTGGGCTTCCCGAAAAATACCAAAATCACAGTCTGGGACACCAAAAAACTGGTTCAGGAAAAAATGGGACTGCACGTGGCGGTCGGTCAGGGGGCTGAACACGGGCCTTGCATGGTTCACTTGAAGTACCGCCCAACCAAGAAGTCTTCACTGAAGCCGGTGGCCTTTGTCGGTAAAGGGATCACCTTTGACACCGGCGGCTTGGATATCAAGCCTTCTTCCGCAATGCGCTTGATGAAAAAGGACATGGGTGGGGCGGCCAGTGTGATCGCCCTGGCTCAATGGGCGGCTGAAAGTAACTATCCAGGTCCGCTGGATTTCTATCTGGCTTTGGCAGAAAACGCGGTGGATGGAAAGTCCTTCCGTCCAAGTGATGTCATCACGGCTCGCAATGGGATGAAGGTTGAAATCGACAACACCGATGCGGAAGGTCGCTTGGTTCTGGCCGATGTTTTGGATGTGGCTTGCACGCAGAAAGCCGCTGATGAAGCTGAGATCGTGATTGACGTGGCAACATTGACTGGAGCCATCAAGGTGGGTTTGGGAGCTGAGATTGCCGGGTTGTTCTCTAACGACGATGAGTTGGCGACGGCTTTGACCAAGGCCGGACAGCGTTCGGGGGATTTGAACTGGCGTATGCCATTGTTTGAAAAGTACTGGGGTGATCTATCTTCGCCATTTGCGGACTGCAAAAACTCCGGCGGCGGCTTCGGTGGTGCGATCACGGCGGCCTTGTTCCTGCAAAAATTCGTGCGCGGAAAAAAATGGGCGCATCTGGATGTCTATGCCTGGACGGATAAAGCCCAAGGGGCCTTGCTTGCCAGCGGCGGTAATGGTCAGCCAGTGCAGTGCTTGATCGAGTTCCTGAACGCTCGAGCATCTAAATAGAATTTCTCTGCAAGCTCCCCTCGGGGAGCTTTTTTTTTGGCGTCACACTGACACCGAAAGGGTTGGCCTTAAAATTGCTTTGGATTTTTGTACCTTCTTTGATGGGGTGAAGAAGGTACAAAAAACGGGGGTTTTCGTGATGTCAGCTATAAGAAATTTTTTGGTACTTCTTCTATCCGCAACTTGTTTTTTCTTTGCGCATAATGCTGGCGCTCAGGATCGCAACTCTCAAGAGCGTATCCGTGTGTTGGAAACCCGGGTTTATCAGCTTGAAGCCAATCTTTCTCAAATCAATCAACGCCTGGCTAACTTGGAATATGGCCATCGTCCTCCTCCATTCCCGGAGCCTGCGCAGGAGGTAGCCTGCCTGATTACCGATACTGGCTATAACAAAGTGTTCCTGGGTAAAGGCCGCATAAAACTTGAAGCGGAAGCCGCAGCTCGCGAAGCCTGTGGGAAGTCGGTTCATGCCAGCTACTGTCAAGCGGTTGTGAAGTGTTCGGACCCACGCCAGGAGCGGCCGATTGCAGGTGCGATTTGTATGTTGACTGATACCGGGTATCAGAAAACCTTCAAAGGCGAGGGGAAGTCTCTGATCGAAGCAGAGTACAATGCTCGTAAGCAGTGTGGTGACAGTGTGCATGCCTCTTACTGTGTTGGTGCCGTTCGCTGCGACACTTTCTAAGGGCACTTAATCAGTTCAAATTCTAAGGCACGCTCTGATTTTGAGCGTGCCTTTTTATTTGTGTCGATCATAAAACGACCGCATAGTAAGGACTCGCGAGGTTGAATATGTTGGCGAGAATCCTGATTCCGTTGGTTGCTCTGGTGAGTTTGGTTCCTTTTGTTTCCTCTGGCGTAGCCCTTTTTGCGGGCGTTTTTGTAGCTTTGGCTTTTGGAAATCCTTATCTGGATCACACCCGTAAAATCACTCACTCCTTGTTGGGTATTGCCGTGATGGGAATGGGGGCCGGGATGGACTTGCACGTGATTGGGCGGGTCGGCTTGCAGGGGGTCGGTTACACTGTCGTGGGAATTTCGTTGTCTTTGTGTCTTGGGATCTTGCTGGGGCGTCTTTTGAAGACTGAACAGGACACGTCTGTTTTGATCTCTGTAGGAACTGCGATCTGCGGGGGCAGTGCGATTGCTGCTGTGTCGCCGGTGATCCGCGCTAAACATCATGAAGTGTCCGTGGCTTTAGGCACCGTTTTCTTACTCAATGCTGTGGCACTCTTTGTATTTCCTCCCTTGGGGCATTTCTTCGGCTTGACGGAGCATCAGTTCGGTCTGTGGAGTGCGCTGGCGATTCATGACACCAGCTCTGTGGTCGGAGCTTCCATGCAGTATGGGGCTGAAGCGTTGCAGGTGGGAACGACGGTGAAACTGGCGCGGGCTTTATGGATTGTTCCCGTGGCGTTTGTTATTGGTTATGTCTACTCAAAGAAAACTAATGCCACGGGGGAAAAGGGCAAGGCGAAACGCCCTTGGTTCATTTTAGGCTTCCTGGTTGCCGCAGCCATCGTGACCTGGATTCCGGTTTTAAAACCTGCCGGTGAGGTGGTGAACGCCGTCTCCAAACGTTTACTGGTTGTGACCTTATTCCTGATCGGCTCTAGCCTGACGCGAGAAACGGTGAAGAGTGTGGGAATCAAGCCCTTCTTGCAAGGCGTGATACTTTGGGTGCTGGTGGGTGGCGCCACCTTGGGCGCCCTCTTGTTAGGATGGATTCACTAGAATATCAGTCCCGATCCGTGCGATAGGCATCACTGAAAGACTCGGGAACGACGGAGGATCTGACCAGATCACCATCTTCGTTGAACTCCAGTTTGTTCTTGCCGTGGTAAGAGCATTGAGTCTGGGTATAGCCCGGCGTATAGCTGGGCGGAAAGTTGCCGTCGGTGGCTTGGAAGACCATTTTTTTGATTTTGCCGGAGGGATAGAACTCCACAAAGCTTGAAAACTTCTCATTGATAAAGCTTTCGTTGCAGACACGGTTAAAGATCTCATCACCGATGCGCACAGAAAATGAATCTGCCAATTGAGCAATGTGAATCCGATCGGAGCCGGGGAAATAAATGATGGGAGCCATTCTAACGCCAGTCATATTTCCCTCGGGAGTGCGTATGAAAAGTCTTAAGCTCAGCCCGTTATAGTCACCACGGGAAAAATGTAAAGAACGCAAGATCCTCAGCAGCTCCGTTTGTGTCAGATTTTCGACAGAGTGAAACAACCAGGCATTCAGGTATCTGGAAGAAACGGAATTGACGTGGTTGTTTTCTGGCAGAAGAGCTTCGCGATAGATCAGCTCATGCAGCAGAAGGTAGGCCCGGTCCAATGTGGAGGCCTGCTCCCACAGACTTTGATTGAAAAGAAAGCGCATTTTATTCGTGACGGGCGACGTGATGAAGATGGCTGCCTGCTCTTGTTTGCAGAATTCAGGAATCATGGTGGTGCTGCTGTCGGGCAGGGGAAGGAAGGAAAAATTCTTTACGAACTCTCGAGAGCTTAAAAGCTCCGAAAACCATTGGTTATAGAGCTGAGCCCGTGTTGGGTTGACGGTGTGCAGTTTGCCCAGGATGTAACGAACCACCTCGACTTCATCACGCAGAAGTTTCAGGGATTCTGCGGGCGGCAGCGCATGTAAATAGGCGGCTTCGATATGGTCCACGGAAAAGACGCCGGCCCCCAAAAAACTTTGGCCAGAGCAGGACATCAAAAAACCACCGTTGCCACGCTCATATCCCTGAGGATGAGATTCAAGTGCCAGGGATTGGCTGGAAAAGGCTAACAATAGAAAAAGCAGGCTTTTCATAAAGGTTCCTTTGGTTCGTCCGAGTTGACCAGCGGGAAGAATTGAATATTGATCTGGTGGACACTTTTTTTTGCGCCCTTCTCCATGACACGCACAAAGCTACGTCGGAAATCGCGGATCAGCTTTTTGGCTTTGTTGATATCCTTGGGATCCATGGTCAGAGTCATAGAGCTGAAGTCACGCTCGTAAACACCGACGGTCTTGATTTTCTCCTGCGCCAACTGCAGGTCCCCCAGCAGGCCCTGCATGCGTGCATGGCTGGGGATGTCGTATCCGGTCGTCGCTTCCTGATGGGAAGGGACCCAGGCGCCGCCGTCCCACTCCACCAGACCGGCCATAGTCATAGCCTCCAGCAGTGACTCTAACTCCTGCACAGGAAGACTCAGGCGTTTGGCTATTTCCAGAAGTTGATGCCCCTGAGTGTTGTGCCGATGGCGGATGGAAGAATAAATTGTCGTCTGGAAAAAGCTTAGTAGTGCAAAAGGTTTCCAGTCCGCCAGTTTTTCGACGACATGTTCTTCCAGGACAGGCCCGAAGGTCTGCTTTTCTGAGGGCGATACCAGGGATCTTCGCAGCTCACTGATGTCAGTCTCGGAAAGCTTCAGTGCTGTACAGAACTTGTCGGCATAATAAGCGGTCAGGGGCCGTTTGGCATTGAGGATTTCAGACAATCGCCCCGAAGAGATTCCCATTCTTGCAGCGATCAATCGAAGCGACATTCGGGGGTTGTTTGACTGCTTCTCTTTAATAATTCTTTTTAAAACCAAATGAGACGACATTGAGTCTTTTATAGACACGGCTTTAAACGATGTCATCGTTTTGTTTTAGTCAGTGCGTGATGATGCTCCCATTTGTGTTTAAATGGGAGCGCTTTGAATATTTCACAAGGTTCTTTGTTCATGACTGGATCGCCCGAAACACCGATCTGGCTTGCGAAAGAGGACGCTGCTCCCAGCGTTTTTGACTTGGTGGGAGCGCTTTTTGGTCCTTCCACCTGTGCCGAAATTTATACCTTTCCGATACAAATATGTGAGGTGAATCATGAACGTCGGCAGCAAAGCACAGATCACAAAATTTCTTCTGGTCGTATTGATGGCGGTGGCCCTGGGGGGCTGTGGGCTTGAGGCCTCCATCACCAGTTTGAACGAAGATGTCGTGACAGAATCTCAACGAGTGGAGCCTGATTTTGTGGCCTCGGAGGTTGTTACAACCAACAAAGGTGTGGTTGTTCGAGGTGCCTTTGGGGAGATTTCTGAAAAAAAGATCCTGTCTAATAACGTGGTCATTGAAGGGGCGTTCTATGAATAAATTCATTCATTGGTATGTCGTCGGTATCAGTGTGTTTTCTCTATCGACTTTTGCTGCCGGACCTTCACATAAAGGAATCAGTTTTCAGGGGGTGATCAGGCTTCCCAATGGCGACTATCCATCGGTTGCCGGAGTCACGGTGCGTGGCCTGGTGCTTTCATCGAACAACTGTATTTTGCGCGAGGAAGAGTTCAGCTCCGTCAATATCGTCAAGGGCTATATCAACCTGGTCATTGGCCAAGGGGTTGTGGATGGCGATGACCCTGGTTTGACGATGGCCGAAGTCATGGACAACACCAAAGTTCGTAATGGATTGAAGTGTATTGATGCAGGGGGAGTTCGTGTTAACGGAAGTTTCAATCCTTCCAGCAGCAGCGGGGTTCGCAAGTTTCGAATTGATTTGGCTGTTAATGGCATTCCCGTGCTTGCTGATTTTAATATGCGTGCGATGGCTTATGCGGTGAATTCAGAAACCTTGAACGGCAAGGCCGATAATGACTTCTTGCAGGTGGACACGGGCAAAGGAGTGACGCAAGTCAATTTGGAAATAGTCTTGGCGCAAACGACGAAGTTGGAGAATCTTTTGTCTCAGACCAATCCGGATGGAACTGTGAACGCAGCCAGTGCGCTGACGGCCGTGACCGCTCAGGGGCTTGATGCCAGCTACACTGTTCCCGTCACCCAAGGGGGGACCGGTGCTACAACAGCCTCAGGGGCTTTACAGAATCTACTTCCAAGTCAGGTCGGCAAAGCAAATCACTACCTGCAAACGGATGGGACCACCGCCTCCTGGCAACCCGTGGTTTCCAGTGGCGGGACGATAACAGAAGTGGCCGCCGGAGCCGGTTTGACCGGGGGGGCGACCACAGGAACGGCCACACTGGGTCTTGAGGAGTTAAATACCCAGGGCACTTACACCAAAGTGACGACCGACAAATATGGTCGTGTGACGACCGGGACGACCTTGGCTGACAGCGATATTCCGGCGCTGCCTGCGACCAAAATCACTTCAGGTACACTGACCGTTGATGTGCAAAGCACAAATGTGTCGGCGACAAATCTTGCCGGAAGCAATCTGAAGCTTTGGAACGGAACAAATTATTTAACCTTTACTTACCCTGTTGGCGGAGGCGGCTACAGTCTTGAATGGCCAGCGATGACGGATGCGGCAAACGCCAACATGGTTTTACAAACTGATGGCGCAGGGAAGTTGCAATGGGTGGCACTGCCTTCAGTCACCTCCTATGTTGCGGGCACAGGGCTGAATTTGACGGGAACAACTTTTTCCGTCAAATACGGATCCGGAGCGGGGGAGGCGGTGCAAGGCAATGATTCTCGCCTGACTGGCGCCTTCCAGTCAGCCACTGTCTTAGGTCAGGATCTTAGTGGAACTTTGCCAAATCCGAAAGTTGTGAAGATCAATGAAATCCCAGTGGCTAAAGCGCTAGCGACGGATGATCAAAAGTTTATGAAATACGTGGAGGGCACAGGTTGGGTTCCCCATTATGTGAAGCTTTCAGAGCTTAAAGACAGCTTGGGGACAGGTTCGGCTTTCAATGTTGCAAGTTGTACGGCCAGCCAAACAATGGGTTGGTCGTCGATCACAGACAAATTTGAGTGTCAGGATATTCAAATGAGTCTTGCGAGTGCGAATGTCACGGGAACTCTGCCTGTCGCCAAAGGTGGTACAGGTTTAAGTGCCGCAGGGACGGCCAATCAAATGCTGGGGGTGAATGCGGCGGGAAGTGCGTTGGAATATAAATCCATGCCTACGTGCGCAGCGAATCAGTATATCACCTTTAATGGCACCAGCTTTACTTGTGCGAACGATGCTGGGGCTTCAGGCACTGTGGCGTCGATCGGTTCTGGAACACCGGCTTTGACGTTCAGTTCATCCACGGGAACGATCACGGCAAATATTTCTGATGCAACAACAGCAGCCAAGGGTCTTGTACAATTGGCTGCAAGTGGTGGAACCACGGCGGGGACTGTGGTGCAGGCCACGGACGCTCGTTTGTCAGACTCTCGTGCTCCGTCCGGATCTGCAGGTGGGGATTTGACGGGCAATTATCCGAATCCGACACTGAAGGCGACAGGCACAGCCGGAACTTATACGAAAGTCACAACCGACGCTCAAGGTCGCGTGACCAGTGGGACTACTCTTGTGGCCACAGATATTCCGAATTTGGACTGGGCTAAAATCACTACTGGTAAGCCAACAACTCTGACGGGCTATGGGATCACGGACAGTTTGGTCAGTAATGGCGGTGGTGTGGGCAAAATCTCTTCAGGTCTGGATGCCTCTAAATCAGGATCGCCAGCGACCGGGGATTTATTTGTCGCGACGGATTCCAAAAAAGTTTACCGATATACTGGTGCTACTTGGGACATGATCAGCTCGGCCAGTGGAACGGGTGGAACTGTGACAACGATGTCTGTGGTTTCAGCAAATGGATTGGCGGGCAGCGTAGCTACTGCCACGACGACTCCAGCCATCACTCTGTCGACGACCGTGACTGGTATGGTGAAAGGAAATGGCACGGCTCTTTCTGCTGCGACTGCCGGCACTGACTACTCGGCGGGAACTTCTGCCTTGGCGACGGGTCTTTTAAAATCAACGACGGGTACAGGCGCACTTTCTACTGCGGTCTCTGCCGATGTCACTGCGGCATTGGGTTATACTCCGGTGAATAAAGCTGGTGACACCGTGACTGGGAATTTGACTTTCGATAACACCAAAGGATCTGCTTACAAGGGCACGTCCGCGAACACAGCCACTTTGACGGGACCGAATGCGGCGATTGCGACAAGTTATGTCCTGCGTCTGCCAGCAACACAAGGCACGGCTAATCAGGTGATGTCCGTGGATGGTTCCGGCAATTTAGGTTGGACAACATTGAGTTCGCTTGCAACATCCGGAACTGTGAACAACAGCAACTGGTCGGGGGCACCTTTATCCATCGCCAATGGTGGTACGGGTGCTACAACTCAAGCAGGCGCTGCAAATGCAGTCTTGCCACCACAATCCACCCATGCTGGTAAATACTTAACTACAAATGGAACGGATGTTTCCTGGGTGGCGGTTCCGACAGTCACTTACGGCACAACAGCTGGCACGGCTCTTCAGGGGAATCAAACCTTTGCGGGTGATGTGACGGGGGTTGTCGGTGCGATGAAAGTTGAAAAGCTGCAGAATCGCTCTGTGGCTGCAACGGTACCTACGAATGGACAGGTGCTAAAATGGAATAACGGAACTTCTACATGGGAGCCTTCCGCAGATGCTGATACCACTTACACAGCAGGAACTGGATTGTCGTTGGCTGGGACAGTCTTCAGCGTTGGGATCGTGCCATTGGCGAATGGCGGAACTGGGGCGACAACACAAGCCGGCGCTCAAACAGCTTTGGGGATTGGTACAGCGGGAACGAAAAACACCGGCACGATCTCAGGCACTGTGCCTTTGATTGGTGTGACGGGGATCACCGCTAACAGCATGTGTACCTCAGATGGGACAAGCTCATTGGTCTGTAACTCTCCGATCCCGACGGGTTCTCAATGGACGACTTCAGGAAGTAACATCTATTACAACACTGGTAACGTGGGGATTGGAACTGCGAGTCCGGCAAGCTCTTTGCAAGTATCTAAGAATGGAACTTCTAGAATCACGCTGTCAGACGCCAGTCAAGGAGCTGATTTAAAGCATTTTTCTATTAGCAACAACAGTCAGACTCTTCAACTGGGCGCCTATAATGATGCATTTACTATCTATACAGATTCAGTAACTATAAATCGCTCTGGAAACGTTGGTGTCAAGAATACTACCCCAGGTCGTGCTCTTGATGTTTCGAGTAATTCAAGTGGTTCTTACAGCAGTTCTAGCTCATCATACGCTAGTCCGGTGCCAAATGGTCTTTATCCTTCTCTGAGAGTAAAAGACAGTTCTTCAGGCGACAATAGGGGCGCTTATGTAGAGCTATTAGTAGCTAATTCATCGGGAAATGCTCAGAACGCATATATCGCAAGTATTTCCAACACAGGTGCCGGCGTTTATGCTCCTTCAATTGTATTTGGTCAGCAAACTGGTGCAACGGCATATAACGAAAGAATGCGTATCGATGCTTCCGGTAACGTTGGTATTGGTACGACGGGGCCGACAACAAAATTGGATGTTGCGGGTACAGTGAAAGCCACAGCCTTCCAAGGTGACGGATCTGGCTTGACGGGGGTTTCTGCCGCACCTGCGGGGGCCGACAAGCAAATTCAGTTTAACAACTCTGGTGTGATGTCTGGGGCCAGCAAACTTGTTTGGAACAATACGAACGCAGGACTCGGTGTTGGTTCCGGTTTTGACAACTCATCAAGCTATCCTCTTTATGTTGGCAGAGCATCTACTAACACTATAGTGGGTATTTCTAATGAGAGTGGCACGGATGTGGCCGGCAATACGGCCGAGATTGAATTCCGCCTAGCAGGAAATGATCGTGGTGGAATTAGAATGCGGACTATGAATACGGCTTCGGCCCAGTATGATATGTTGTTCTGGACCAAAGAGTCCGGATTTAATCTAGAGCGCATGAGAATTGCGAATAATGGAAACGTGGGTATAGGAACAGCAGCTCCTGCTTCCAAGCTTCAGGTTTCCGGAGCAATTAGCAACGTCGTCAACAGCATTATCACAACCTTTACCTGCGGAAGTACACAGCTTGATATGTCCACAAGTAACTTTGTTCGCCTATCACCTTCCAATGTAATTGCGGCGGGTGCTTGTGGGGTGCAGCTTACGAATCTGACGCCAGGGGCTAGTTATACCATAGTGGTGACCGGAAATGCCGCAACAAATGCTGTGACCTACAGCTTTACCCCTTATGCCGTCAAATACCTTCCGGGCAATGGTCCGACAACAGCAGGCAAAGATACGATTTATACGCTGTTGTACGACGGATCGACTGTCTATGTTACTTGGGCATCAGGGTACTAAAATGTTGAGGTCTCGTTTTTTTGTATTGCTGTTGCTCTTAGGGAGTGTCGGTCAGGCGTCGCCAACGATGCTGCCGTTGGTGGGGGTGATAGCGAACACTCAGGATCGATGCGCTTTACCCAGTCCTCCTCTGGGGATCACCTGTCCTGGTGGGTCCATCAGTTTGGGGGTCTTGCCAGAGATTATTGTTGGCACTGATACGACGATCGAGGGAAATAGCGGGAAAGTCAGATACATGGTCACTCCTTTAGCCCAAGAAAGTGCCTCGTCGATTACTTGGGGACCAGGGGGAGAAATTTCCGGAGCAGAGAGGATCACAAGTGCTTCGGTGCGATCAACTGAACTGGGTGATTGGAACATTCGAAAAATTGTGGCGGCCAAGGGAAGCCTGACAAATTACCCTGCGGCGAAATACTGTGATGACCTGGTTTTCGGAGGCTACAGTGATTGGTATCTGCCCAGTAAATCAGAAATGGCTTTCATATACTGTAAAGCTGTTCCTCAGACACATAACACTTTGTACCCTGCAGAAGATCCAAATTGTTCCTTGTATGGCGGTAAAGAAAGTATATTGACTGGTTTTGGTTACAATTATTGGACGTCCACGGAGTTTTCAAACAGCGCCGCTTGGATCCAAAGTATATCCGGCGGATTTCAAAATAATGGCTACTTAAAAACAGATGTCAGTGCCAGCAACAAGGTCCGCTGTATCAGGAGATACTAAGATGGGATTGCTTTTACAAAGCTTGTTTAGCCCATTGCTCTTGGGAAGTGTCGTTCAGGCGTCGCCGACGATGATGCCTTTGGTGGGAGTGATAGCGGTGAACCTCCCGGATCCCTGCATGGCTGCCAACCCAGCGATTGGGACTGTTTGTAAAGATGGCACGATCTGGCTCGGAGTGCTTCCGACCAGTATTAGTCATGCGGGAAATAATGGCGGTAAAACAAAGTATATGGTTGCACCCAAATCGACGGAGGTTTCTTTGCCGTGGAATGATGGAACCGCCAACTACGGTTCGTCAGGGGTGGAAGTGGTTACTTCTCTGACTGCTAAATCGACGGTTCTTGGAGATGCCAATACCGCGATCTTGGCAGCAGCAACAGCGCCGGGTGGCGGGACTTATAAAGCCGCGAAATACTGCAAAGACTTGAATTTTGCCGGGTACAATGACTGGTACCTGCCAAGTAAGTCAGAAATGGCCTATATCTATTGCAAATCAGAACAGAATGGTCACGACGTAGCATACCCACAAGAGGAACCGAACTGTGTCGGTTACGGTGGAAAAGAGAGTTTACTGAAGGATTTCTTTCCGGGTAGCACTGTATTTTATCAGTCCTCAACAGAGGTCACAGGCTACACTAAGTGGGTTCAACAGACAGTGAATGGGCAACAATTTCATAGCGCCGGTGGTAATAATAAGGATTGGCCTAATTACGTTCGTTGTATCCGCAGATTCTAATCCGACCTATGCTCGGTAGATATCTTCAAAAGAAATCTACCTCAATCCAAACAGCTTTTTAGACTTGATCAAATCACGAACGCCCGGGGGCACCAGTTGCTCCCATTTTGCGTCTCCGGCTTCGATCATCTTCATCACATCTATCGAATGCAAATACTCTCCGGTTTCATCGCAGCCGGAAATATCGACGATCTGCTGATTTTCGATAAAGTGCGCATAGATATGACGCAAGTGCGGGGAGGGGAAGAAGCTCTTCGCCGTCAGGCACAGGTTCGGTGTTTTGTGGGGATAGATATACAGTTTGGTCTTCTGCTCCAGCAGTTTTCCAAGACCTTCCAGCAGGCCGCCATCCAGATCCTTGTAGTGCTCTTCGGTGAAAAGCTTGTTCAGGTGGCTGGCACCCACAACCAAAGCCATGAAGTGCGGATTATAGCGACGGATAAAGCGCTTGAGTCCATAGAACAGGAAGAAGTTGGAAATCAGAACATGCAGACCCTGACTGGTTAAGGTTTCCACCCTGGCCAGGAAATCTTTTTCGTTCACATGCCCATCGGCAGTCAGATTGTGCATGGTCAGTTCCATCAAAGGCAGAACTTCCAGATCCTTACCTTCTGATTTCAACACATCGCCCTTGATCTGCTGCAAACCTTTTTGCAAAACATCCAAGTGGGTCACTGTGACCGGGCGGAAGGTGCCGCGCTGAATGAGCAGGGACTTGCCATAGACTGCGTCAGAAATATTCAGAATCTCATTTTGTGGAGAGAACAAGATCGCCTCTGCCAGTCCTCGACGAACCAGCTCCAGATTCATCAGGCGCATATCAAAATGCTTCACATCCGGCCCGTGGAACTTGATCACATCGATCACGATCTGATCGTCTTTAAGACCATCCACCAGATGCGTAATAAATTCTTCAGCTTCGAGCAGATGGTAAAAAGCGCAGTTCAAAAGATTGACGCCCAAAATGCCCAAAGCCTCTTGTTGTTGCAGGCGATGACGATCCAGCATGCGCACATGCAGGATGATATCATTGGAAGGGCCGCCGGGTTCGGTCTGAAAACGCACCCCCATCCAGCCATGGGACTGCTTGTTGCTGCCTGAAGACGCCGTTGCCACAGTGTTGGCGATGGCAAAGAAACGGGATTGCGGGCCTCGGGTGGGGCTTAAACGATCCACCAGAAGATCATACTCGTGCGTCAGCATCTTATTTAAGCGAGGCTCGCAGACATAACGGCCGTTTTTTTCGCGGCCATAGATGTCATCACTGACAATCATGTCGTAAGCGGAGATTGTTTTTGCAATTGTTTGAGACGCCTTGCCAGCTTGGAAGAAGTGACGGGCAACTTCTTGACCCGCACCGATTTCCGCAAACACACCATAGCGGCTGACATCCTGGTTGATTCTACGGGCTTTGCTCAGGGTGTTTTCAATGGAGTCAGACATTATTTCTTCTCGCCTTCGTTTTTATCAGCCTTCACCCAGCCGGTGATGGCAAGACTCATCGCTTTTTCAATAGGCATATCCAACGGAGTGATGCGCGAACGGGGCACCATCAGGGTGAATCCCCCCAAACCATAACTCATGGGAATATAAACGGCGATACGATCACCGGCGTTTTGTTCAATCGCAGGCACGTCTTTGAAGTTCTCGCGAGTCACAAGCCCCATGGCGCGAATGGTGGTTCCACCTTCGCTCAAGTCCACCAGTACAACTTTTTGCAGTCCGCCCGGACCGCCGCCTTTGGAGAAAAGATTCATCAGATCTCGCAGAGGACTGTAGATGGCTTTAATAAAAGGAACTTTGGTCAGTTTTTGTTCCAGCTTTTGGAAGATACCGCCAGCCAGAAGATTGTTCAGCATCAACCCCAAAAGCAGAATCAGGACGATCGTGATCAGGAAGCCTAGGCCGGGGATATAAACCGGAAGGATCTGGCGAAGGGCGTCCCCAAGGAAGCTGTCCACAATTGCGACGCCGGCATAAATAATATAGATCGTCAGCGCAATTGGCAAAAATGTAACGAGGCCCTGCAAGAAGATCTTCTGGAGTTGTTTCATACCTAGATGTCCTGTTCTTTAATGCCTATCGGCAACAAATAGATATCAGCTAAGTCGAAACGCAGCAAGTTCTGACGCTGTCTCACGGTGAGACGAATAATAAAAAATAATTTGTCTAAATCCACCTCGACTTCTGGCCGAAGAGTTCTCTGAAATGAAAAAGGAGAACCGGTGAAGCCGATTCTAAGATCTTTATTTCTGACGGTGACTTTGGTGGGGTGGACCGCGGGGGCTCAGGACGCTCCTGAGGCTGTTCCTGGCGAATATCTCATCAAGTTTAAGGCTTCTTCGGGGGGGCCGGCCTTGGCGCAGTCCAAGTTGCAGGGGAAGGCCAATCTGAAATCCACATTTCCGGGTTTGGGCATCTTTCAGGTTTCCATGAAGGTGGCTGCGGATGTTGAAGAGCTCAAAAAAGATCCGGATGTCGAGTACATTGAACCGAACTATATTCTGAAAAAGAGTGAAGTCGAGCCTAACGGCCCGGTAGAGCGTCTTTCCTATGAAGACGCCGTCGCCTCGGGGTATGCGTCGAGCAATCCGACGATTTATTCTCAATCCTCTGCAGACACGCGTGTGTCTGAATCCTGGGCTTATCAAAAGCCTCTTTCTGCCACAGGCAAGATCATCGTGGCCGTTGTCGATACCGGCCTGGATAAAAATCACGACGTGTTTAAGCCCGTCAGTGAGGGGGGAACCGGGGCCCTTTGGCGCAATGAAATTGAAGCCAATGGACGTCCGGGCGTGGATGATGACCAGAATGGCTATGTCGACGACATCAATGGCTGGAACTTCATCAGCAACACAGCCAACTTCTATGATGATGACGATCACGGCACTCACGTCGCCGGAGTTGTCGTCGGCGCAGGATTGAACATTTTTGCGCGTCCCTTGGATGAATCAAAAATTGAAGTCATGCCGCTGAAGTTTCTGGCCAAAGGCGGTGCCGGCTCGACGGCCAATGCGATACGCGCCATCTACTATGCTGTGAACAATGGTGCACGCGTGATCAATAACTCCTGGGGTGGGTCTGGTTACAGCCATTCCTTACAGGATGCGATTGCCTACGCTTATGAACGACATGTGCTGGTGGTTTCCGCTGCCGGTAACTATGGCAGCAACAATGACACCAGCCCGATGTACCCTGCCAGCTACGATGTTCCCAGTAACATCGCGGTAGCTTCGACAAGTCGCTGGGATGATCGTTCGGGCTTCTCGAACTATGGCAGCTATTCAGTGCATATTGGCAGTCCGGGAGAATACATCGAAAGTACCGTTCCTGGTAACGCCACCATGAAAATGTCCGGAACCAGTATGGCAGCGCCTTTGGTGGCAGGCATGGCGGCGTTGGCGATGCGTGAGGCCCCTAGTTTGTCCGGTTATCAAATCAAGCAACTTGTGATGAGCTCTGCGGATCAGGTGAACAGTTTGAATGGCGTGGTGTCCTCCAAGGCGCGTGTGGATGCGGTGACTTTGATGAGTGCTGCACAAAATATGGCGACGGCGGCGGCTTCTCAGCCTGTTTATAAGTCGGCAGATCGTTCACCAGCAGCCGAGGCAGCCTCTGCCGCTGGTGGATGTGGTCTGGTTCAAAGCGTGATTAAACAGGGTCCTGGCAGCGGGTCTGGTGGTGGCTCTTCAGGGGGCGGTACTGCCGGAGTGGTGGTGGGTCTGTTGCTGATTCCGCTGATCCTTTGGCAGGTTCTGCGCGCCCGAGATCCGAAGTCGCGCAGGAAGTATGAACGCTTTAAGATGAGTTCTGAGATCCGTGTTCAGGTCGGTGACCGTGAGTTGGTCGGCGCGGTGAATACGATTTCCGAAGGAGGATTGTCCTTCAACACCGACCAGGCTTTGGAAAAAGGCGGACTGGTTACCATGCGAATTCAAAGCCCGGATGGTCACGAGGTCATCGAGGTGCAGGGTCAGGTCGTCTGGTGCGAGGCAAACAAAGCCTACGGTGTTCAGTTCGCCAATGCGCGACAGGGCACTTTGGCCATGATCCGCGATTGGACCGCCGGGATGATGAAGTCCTGACAGTAGTAAATTAAAGAAGTTCTAAAAAAAACGGCCGTGAGACAAGAACTCGCGGCCGTTTCTATTTTTACGGTATTCTCCGGAACAGAATAATTACAATCCAAAGCGGACCCTTGGAAGGGATAGATCGTGCTTGGTAAGACAAGGCCACTTTAAAACAAAAAAAAGGGGAGGCCCATGAAAGCGATCGTTTCCGGATTGATTATGATGTTAGTGACCTCAACGGGTTTTGCGGCGGTGACCGCAAAGGATGTTGCCAAATGCCAGATGTTCGCAGAGGGTTTTGCCCAAGGCGTTTATTCCGCAAATACTTCCGGCATCCAGGGGCATGAGTGGGACAGTTCGCTTGAATCCTTCACAGTGAATAACGGCGACAATTCCATTGACTATAAAGTGGTCGTCAGCGGCGGCAATGATGAGGGTGAAAGCTGGGATGTCTTCTATCTGATCACAGTGGCTGCCAAAGGGTGCCACCTGATTTCTTACGATGAAGTTAAGTAGTCAAAGAATAGGATTTTCTGCGTTTAAAGGCCAAAGAACTTAAACACGCGTTCGGCCAGCAGGAACTCGTCTTGCAGATCCAGAGGGTCCTCGGGCAGATGCCAGACGGCCTCTTTGGAGGCTTTGTGCAGCCCGGACAGTCGAGTCTGGGCCTGCTTCCAGAAAAGCGTCTGCCACTGTTGATTGGTGTTGTGAATGAAAAGATCACTTAGTTCCAGCGCTCTTTTCGTCGCCGCCTTCACCAGGGGTTTATTTCCAGGCAGGATATAATTCACCGCAGATTCGATGTCTTCGGTGTGAACCATTTCCAAAAGTAAGTACGTTGCAGTCAGCAGGGCATACAGGTACTGCCGGTATTCTTGTGGCGGAAGCTGAGACCATTTATCCACACCGCCAGGGCGATAGATGGCACGAACCTGTTCAAATGAATTTGAAACTCTTGTGCCCAGCTCATCTCCCAGGGCCAGATCCAAAGTGACCACCAGGCTTTCTGCAAAGTTCAAATAACGACAGAAGTCCCTCTGTTTTTTCGGAGCCGGCGGCAGCAGACGCCACAAGATACGGTGATTTTGTTCGTGAAACACCGAGATCTCGCTGTAAGCCATCAGGGACTTGACGGCCGCCTCGGGATCAGCAACCTCGGCCGCATGATCTTTGAACCAGAGTATTTCACTTAAGATGGGGCTGTATTCGATAGAGTCTTTAAACAGATCCTGAGCACTTAAGGAGCGCATGGTGGAGCAGACCTTCGCGCTGTATTTTCCATCCAGAGATAGATACAGCTGGCGACTTCGCTGGTACAGACTGCTGGCCTTGAGCAGTTGAGCATCGAAAGGATATTCTTCCAGGGTCACCGCATCGAATTTCTTCGAAGTCGGAAGCGCGAATAGAAAAGAGATGTGCTTCAGATAATTTTGCACGGTCGCATTTTTCTTCATATCAGAAACCTACAGCAGAATGCCACTGAGGAAGAACGAAGCCACCGTGAAGTAAATCACAAGACCCGTAACGTCCACCAGTGTCGCAACGGCCGGAGCCGAAGCCGAAGCGGGGTCAAAGCCCACCTTCTTCAGAACAAAAGGCAACATCGAGCCGGAAATGGTTCCCCACAACACAACCCCCACCACGCTCGCGGCGACAGTCATGCCCACTTGCATGTAGTGAACCGTATACAGACTTTCGCGGTTCGGCCACAACATGATACGAATAAAGCCGATCATTCCCAGCACCAGACCCAGGCAGGCCCCGGTGAGGATTTCACGACCTAAAACGCGCCACCAGTCGCGCAGACGCACCTCGCGCAGAGCGATGGCACGAATGATCAAAGTGGACGCCTGAGAGCCCGAGTTACCACCTGAGCTGATAATCAGCGGAATGAACATGGAAAGAACCACGGCCTTGGACAGTTCGTCCTCGAAGAAGGCCATTGCAGTCGCTGTAAACATTTCCCCAAGGAAAAGAATCATCAGCCAGCCACCGCGCTTTTTTAACATCTCCAGCATGGAGATTTTCAAATACGGTGCATCCAGGGATTCAACACCCCCGATTTTGTGGATATCTTCGGTCGCTTCTTCCTGAATGGCTGTCGCCACGTCATCGAAGGTGACGATACCTTTCATGATGCCGTTTTCATCGACAACCGGGACCGCCATCAGCTCCTGTTGAGAGAAAATACGACCGATTTGTTCCTGGTCCATCTCAACTGGAACCTTCAACACGTCGGTGTGCATGATCTCGGCAATTTTCTTTTCCGGCGAGGACTGGAACAATTCGCGGAAAGAAACCACACCAAGAAGTTTTTGTTCTGAATCCAGAACGTAAGCATAGTAAATCGTTTCAACGTGGGTCTTGGCTTGAATACGAATGTAGCTGATGGCCTCATCCACGCTCATATCCGGGCGCAGGCGAACAAAGCGGGAGCTCATCAAGCCCCCAGCGGCGTCCTCAGCATAGGCGAGCAGGGCTGTGACCTCACGCTTGGTTTGCGGGTCCAGCAGAGACAGAATGTCCTCGCGGCTGTCATGTCCCATTTCCTGAATCAAGTCGGCCACGTCATCGGGTGCGAGCAGGCGAATCCAGGACCTTTTTTCGAGGTGCGTTGCCTCCTCGATCAATTCGGCCTGGTCGTGGGTCTTGAGACTGAGGAAAAGTTCTTCCGCCTCGGTGCGAGGCAGTTCTTTGAATTTCTCACGACGTTCGCCAGGACTAAGGGCGGACCAACTGTCCGAAAGAGACATCACAGTGTCTTGTTCTTGGACGTCTTCATGGCTGTGGTTTTCGTTGTTGTCCATGGGCCCCACCTGGTTGAAAAACGGATATCGCTGTCCCGATCAAATACCCTCTAACATCGGCTGGAGCAAACTTATTCTTTAGAAGCCGTTTCAAAACCCTCAGACTTGGCGTTGCGGCGTCGTCGGCGTGCGGATCGCACGCCTTGGAAGAACGCGATAGTTTGGGCCTAGACTAATTCGGTGTTTTTGAAACGGGGAAGGACTTCCGCTGTCGGCCCCAGGGCGACAATTTCCCCATTCTGTAACCATAAAATTCGATCACATTTAGCCAGAGTCGACAGGCGGTGCGCGATAATAATCTGTGTTCTGTCAGAGAAGAACTCTTCCGTGGCGCGAACCATGATTTCTTCGGACTGCGGGTCCACGGAACTGGTCGCCTCGTCCATGATCACTATCGGGGCCTGTTGCAAAAGACAGCGGGCCATACATAGAAGCTGGCGTTCGCCCAGGGACAGGTTTTTGCCGCGCTCTTCAATGCGCATATCCAGTCCTCCGGGTTGACTTAAGACCCAGTCTCGTAAACCGACTTGCTCCAAAACAGAAAGAAGTTTTTCCTCGGAAATTTGACCGTCGATGTCCAGGTTAAAGCGCAGGGTTCCCTGGAAAAGGATCGGTTCCTGCGCGATAAACGCCATGGACTTTCTATACAGGTTCAGATCCACGCCGGAGACCTGCTCTGAAAGCTTGGGGAGGTGATTGTTGATGGAAATCTGTCCTTTGTCGATCGGGTAAAGATAAAACAGTGCCTGAATTAAACTGGATTTGCCGGACCCGGTGCGTCCCACAATACCCAAGCGCTCTCCAGCGTGCACTTCAAAGTGAACACCCTTCAGAACCCATGGCAGGTCTTCGCGATAGCGGAACCACACGTCCTGCACCTGAACAGATGCATTGCGGTCTTCGGTCAGACGACGGTTTGCCAGATACTTTTCAACGGAGGGAGAGTAGGTCGGATGTCCTGTGGCAAAGGTGGCGGATGAGGGCAGCAGCGAGCCGCGCTCGATATCCATGCGCATGTACTGATCCAATCGTTCGACGCCGATCATGGCTTCTTCAAATTGCGTCAACCATTCAAAGAACATCTGCACGGTGTTGCCGGAAAGTGCAATAAAGGCAAAGGCCACCCCGACGGACCCCACAGTGGCCCAACCCTTTTCCACCATGAAGTAGGCGGAAACGCCGGTGATAAGCAGAAGGAAGGCTGTCAGGCTGTTCATTTGCAATGAAAAGCTCAGAAGACTTTTTGTGGTGTTCAATTTTTGCGTCAGGAAATATCGATCCAGACGCTCGAAGCGTTCACTAAAGGATTTTTGCCGGCGGAAGGAACGAATGGTGCTGGCACCCTGTGTGGTTTCAGCAAAGTGCGCAATGCTGGGTGAGCGACTGGCAGATAGCTCCCGGCGGGCCGTGCGCAATTTTTCCTGATTCAGCTTATAGACCAGATAGTTCATGATGGCGATAAAGACCACGAAGACCAGATACACAGGATTGGCCAAGGTAATCAGTGCCACCATCATCATCAGATCGAAAATAATTGAAATGAACTCGGCCAAGGGGCCGCCGAAAAGACGGAAGACGTTGCCGTAATCGCTGGAAAAGCGGGTGATAATGCGGCCTGCAGGAGTGTTGTCGAAAAAACTCATCGGCAGGCGAGAAGTGCGTAACGTCACTTCGTCATAGAACGAGGAAATAGCCTGGGCTGACAACCGCGAAAAGCTGACCCGGAAGGATAAGGTCAGCACGAAGCCCGTCAAGGCCATGCCTGTCAGCAGGGCAATGATCTGACCGGAAGTCATTCCAGTCAGAATGTTTTCTTTCCCGGTGATCGTGTCCACCCAGTAACCGATGATATTGGTGTTGGCCAGCAGCAGCCCGCGCCCGACAATTCCCAGGCACAGACAAACGATGATGCGGACCAGGAACGGCTGGTAGGCGTACTTCAGTGTGGCGTAGATGGTCTTGTTGTATCCGCCGCCTTTTTTGGTGTCGCCATCAGAAAGATATTTGGGGTTGATCGGTGCATTAGACATGTGTCACCTCCGCTTTTTTGTCTGCGGCCTCTTTGGCGACACTCGTGGTGTAGGCTCGGAACTTTTCATTGCGTGCCAGAAGTTCTTCAAACGTGCCAGAATCAATGATCTGTCCTTCTTCCATGAACAAAATGCGATCCACACGGTTTAAGGCACTCAGTCGGTGAGTGACCAGAAGGCGCGTGCGGTCTGCCCAGGCACCTAATAACAACTGCTCAAAAAGTTTTTGTTCGGTGTCGACATCCACGGCACTGAGGCAGTCATCCAGCAGCATGATGGGAGCTTCGTGATAGTGAACGCGGGCCAGACCGACACGTTGTCTTTGACCTCCTGAAAGATTCACGCCCCGCTCGCCGATCTCGGTATTCAAACCTTTTTCCACCCGTTCGGTGTTCAGATCAAATTGCGCCAGACGCAGAGACTCTTCCACCATTGGGTCACGCTCGGCCTCAATGTCATAGATGAAGGCCACGTTTTCGCGCAAGGTCGCGTTCATGATAAAACCTTCCTGTGGGACATACGCAAAGTGAGATCGCACCTCATCGACGGAAACTTTTTGTGCGTCCTTTCCTGCCAGATGATAGAAGTCAAAGCGGGCCCCGGTTTCTTTCAGCAATGATAAAAGCAGCATGGATTTTCCGGCGCCAACCTCGCCAACAACCGCCACAAACTCTCCGTTTTTGATATCCAGGGACACATTGCGAAGAATGCGGCGTTGGGACACAGTCAGGTTCAAGCCGCGCACTTGCAAAGCATATTCTTCCTGTCCTTGCGGAAGTGGAGTCCCTGCTGAACGGTCTTCAGTTGTGTTGTTCTGGGTCGAAAAATAGTCTTCCAGGCGGCGCAGGGAGGTCCAGGAATCAAATGCGAACGTAAAGAACCAGGGCATTTGCCGGAACGGTCGGGTTAGAAAAACTCCGACAATCCATAGCAGGGCCAGAAGCTCGCCACTGGTTAATTGATGATTGGAGTAGAACACCAAAGTCGCCAATGCCACCGCATTCAGAAAGAAAGTGATGGATGTTGAAATGGAGTTCATCACTTGACCGTTGGTGACCATGGAAACGCGGTTGCGGGTTTCCACGATACGCTTGGCGAAGATGTTTTTTTCAAAGTGTTGGGTCCAGCTCAGGATGCGAATGGTGCGGATGTTCTGGATCCATTCGTTCACCAGGCCGATACGCTCTGCCGCCAGTTGTTTGAAGTTAAAAAAGAACTTGGACTGTCGGAAGGCCAGGAATGTGTTCAGGCAGGAAATCGCCAGCATCAGCAAGATGGTCGGCCAAAGCGGAACATCAAAAAGCAAAGAGATTGCGAAAGGTGAAAGAATCAAAGGGAACAGCATAGAGGCGCCCGCGGGCAAAGTCTGATCCAGAAAAACGGTGGCGCCCTGAACGTCCGTGGCATACAAAGAAACGATTTCACCCACGGGGCGGCCGCTCATTGTGTCGACCTGCAGGTGCAGGGTTTTGTCATAAAGTCTTTTGGCGAAGACCTTTTGCATATAAAGCGCTTCGCGCACGCTCAGGAAGTTTGTCAGTTGAGTGAAGGCTTGGGCCAGCAGAACACAGAAAAAAGCGCCGATGATGTAAGTTAATGTGTGATCAAACTGGATAAAGTGAAGTCGGCTTTCAACGCCGGTCAGCTGATCGATGAACTCTTTTTGGAAAAAAGGCCCCAGCAAGCCCAGCACCGCGGCAATCAGCGAGCACACCAAAACGGTGATTCGCGCATGCAGACGGGTGAAAACAACTTCAGTAAAAAGAGACTTCATGATGCATCGTTCCTAAACCATCCGGTCAAACTGAGCCGGTGTGAATGACTTTTCTCCACTTGGTGCGGGAAAAGTTCGCTGCGGAATAAAACAAAGGTGCCAAGGCGAGGTTCAATCTGTGTGATAAGCTGATTTTCGTCGTCAGGCTCATACAAGCTGAGTTCGCCACCATCGCCCTTTTTCCAGTCTGGGTTAAGATAAAGAACAAAGGTTATTCTTCTCGCACCCGAACCACGATGGTTGTCAATATGCTTATCATAACCTCCGCCCGGAGGATACAGTGCAAAGTGAGATTCAAATCTTTTGAGACCTAAATAAAAAAACTGATTGAGTTTCGATTTTAAAAGCTCCATCTGATCGAGGAAGCTTTGTTGCAGCTCCGAGGCGGTGTTTTCCTCCAGCCACAGAGTGAAGTCGCCGCGGATTTCGGCGTTGATCGTTTTGCTGCCTGCATGCCCGATGGAGGCTTTGGTCAGCTCTCCTTCGTGGCGCAGGCGATGACACTCTTGGGCGAGCGCCATGCAGAATTCAGAGGGAAAAATGTCGTTTGCTGTGGCCCAGTTATCCTGGGCCAGAGACTCCAACATTCTATCCAGATTTATGAGATTGATTTGATTCTGTTCCAAAGTGTTGCCATTCTATTCAGGTGAGGGGAGCAATGGCAAAAAGTTCTTTTACCCGTCGTGAGTTTTTGAAAATCTCGGCCTTGGGGTCCGGCGCAATGGCTTTAGGGGCTTGTGCCACCACTGAGCGCCTCTTTATGGGGGACACCCGGGACTTACGCGATGAGGTTGTGATTTTAGGGGCCGGCGCGGCAGGTTTGTCAGCCGCCTTCGAACTGAAGAAACGCAAAGTTCCGTTCCGGATCTTTGAGGCCTCCTCACGTGTCGGAGGACGTGTTCAGTCGGTGTCCGTGTTTCCCGAAGAAGGCCCGGTGGCCGAGCTGGGGGCCGAGTTCGTTGATGGTTCCCACGCCACCGTGATTGCGCTGGCCAAAGAGCTGAATCTGCCACTGAGGGAAATCCGCACTCCAGCGGGAACCGAAGCCCACTTGTTTTCCTTTCAGGGGCGCCAGTATCGTGTGAAAGATCTTATTCCGCGCCTGAAGACGCTGCAAAATCCCCTGCGGCGTGTGCGCTTGGATTTGTACCGCGACCAGGATGTGGTGCTGAGTTATAAAAATGCGCTTCAGTTTGAACGCTCGGCTTACTATGACAGCCTGTCACTGAAGGATCTGTTGAATTCATGGTCCAGCGAGCTGGATCCGGTGTTGAGTGATCTGATCGAGGTGCAAGCCGTGAATCGCTTCGGAGTGGATGCCAAGGATCAGTCTGCATTGCACTTTCTTTCCACGCTTGATGCCGAGGGCAGTTCACTGCTGAGTTCCTCAACCCTGTATCGCATGGAAGGGGGCCTGTCGTCTTTGATGCAGGTTCTGGCGGATCGGGCCGGCGGTGTCATTCCGGACCATATAATGAAAATGAACATGGCTTTGGTGGAAGTGGAGTATGAAAAGGAGATCTTCAAACTCACATTCCAGGGACCTCGGGGAAAAGAAGTCTTCCGGGCTCGCAATGTTATTTGCACGCTGCCTTTTTCAAAGTTGCGTGAAGTCAAAGGCCTGATGGATTTGGAACTTTCTGAATTGAAGAAAGATGTCATTCGTCATCAGGAATACGCCACTCACAGCAAAGGGGTCGTGGGTTTTGCAACCCCGTTCTGGCGAAGTCCGCTGGCTTCGACGCCGGCAAATCTGGGCAATTTCACCGGGGACTTCCTTTCGGAAAAAATCTGGGACTCTGGACGCTCCCAGCCCGGCACCCAGGGCCTGCTGACTTGGCAACGAGGTGGCAGTTCCGGTTTGAGGGCCGGTGCGGCGGCAACCGATGAAGCGCGTAAGGATCTGGAGCGTTTCTATGGGGAAGTTCCCGCCAGACTCAGTGGGGTCCAGCAGATGATCAACTGGCGCCAGCGCAAATGGTCGTTGGGCTCTATGGCCGTGTTTAAGCCGGGCCAGTACATGAAGTATCGCGGAGCCGCAGCGGAACCCGAGTTGGCTGGTCATCTTCACTTTGCCGGAGAGCACACCAGTTTGCGTTTTGCCGGAACCTTGCAGGGGGCTTTGGAGTCTGGTCAGAGAGCGGCTGTCGATATCCTGCGATAGAAAATAAAAAAGGCGTCATGAAGATGACGCCTTTTTCTTTTTTCGGAACGTGCGGCTGAAATCGGGTTATTTAACCAGATTCACCTGCAGGACACCTGCATTGCCTTGCGAAGAGATGAAGCTGTCCACATCTGTTTTGTTGATCGCATTGATCAAAGAACTCATGCGATTGTTGGTCGCAGTCATGCCTTGAGGGATGGATCCGTCCGCGTTCACCCAGCTATAGTTGGCCTGAGGCGACACCACAAACACCACGATATTGTACGAAGGACGGAAACCTTCTTTTTCCACCTGAACAGAAGGCAGGCTCATTGTGTCGGCAGAGATGTATACCGTGCGGGCTTCCTTCACCTGAGAGATGGAAATCTGAGAGGAATCCGTGGAGATAAACGGACGGGAGCCGACGGCATAAAGCACCGTCAGATACTGCCCGCGGTAGTTGCCCAGGCGGTTGACCTGCAGAGCAGGGATGGACTCAAAGCGCGCAGCCTCGGCACTTCTTTGAGAGACTGAACCGCTCATGAGGCCAAGACCGATAATCAGAGTCAAAGCATTGATGATGATAAGTTTGAGGGATCGCATGTTATTTCGCTCCTGTTTTCGCGTAATCCAGATACATCACTAAGTGACCGTTTGGATCCATCATGACGCGATTAATATCCAGTTTAATTCCTAAAATCTGTGGAGGAAGAGGCAAGCCACCAGGCAGGGACTCTTCTGTTTTTCTCCAGTTAGCACTGCGTTTTTTCAACTCGTCTTTGACACCGTCACGGACTTTGCCTTTGAAGAGCTTGCCCGCCATAGAGATGTACTTGTCATCCAGATACATGGAATCTGTATCGATCGAGTGCAACAGCAGTTGCATGCCGCTCTTATCCTCTAACTGGCGCAATTTTGCAATGATATCGAAGTCCACCACGATGATGTTTTTCAGGAACATCGAACCGGGCTTAATTTCGACTGAAACTCTTAATTTGACGAAGGTTTCAGTAGGCTTCAAAGCCACACCAGCTGGAGTTTTTACATAGTCTATCAATGGTGTCGCCACCAGTTTCAAAACGGAACCATCGGATTGTTTGATCTGTTCGAAGTTTCTGCGCTCAAATGCCAGTTGCAGAACGCGATTGATCAGGGATCGGTCCACGCTCAGGCCAATGTCATAATTTTCCTGAGCCACGGCGCCGAATGAGGGAGCCCCGCGGGAAGCGTGCCCCGCTACCGGAGCGCTGCGGCTGTTGACCGGATCTTCCACGTAGGTGGTCAGATCAATGTTCAGGGACTTCTTAAGATTCAGATTTTGGAGCTGCAAGCCCCACTTGAAAGCCGGACGGGTGTCGGTGGGTTCCTGGCCAGGAGCTGCCATGTCCTGAACTTGTTCCAAGGGACCTTTTAGGAACTCTTTGGCTTTTTGGTTTAGCATTTCCGGCAGCTGTTTGCGTGCAAATTCACCGATGTTTTCGCGGACTTTTTCCAGAATCATCGGAGCCTGAGCGGCAAAAAGCTTTTCGATTTCAGCATTGTTCAAATAGAACTTTTTGCCGTTCACTTCGATGGCAAAGGTCGGAACCAGTAGTTTTTTATACTGCAAAGCCAACGACGTTTTATCAAAGTTGTTGTCAATTTCCAAAGCCTCGAAATCCAGTGTTCCATAGGCATTCATGCGGATGTAGAAAGGAATGCGGATGCGCAAAGGGATTTCCTTGTCACCAGCCTCCAAAGAAACATCTTCAAAACCGATCTTACCAAGGAATTCGTTTTGCGTGTCCCAGGCGACCACGGACTTTGTGGCCAGGGTCATTTTTTTCACTTCCAATTCAATGGCCAGAATCGCACCGTCACGTTTTCCCAGGGAATCCATCAGGCGTTCATCCGTCACCAGACCAAAGCGGGAAAACTGCGCGATATAACCGGATTCTCCGATTTCAATTTGCGGCTGGTGATCGTTCATTGAGAATCCCACCAGCCACTGGGTCAGAAGACCACGCACCTGGTTGTACATTTTCACCATTTCCGGATTGGACGCCATGATGTCTTCAGGCTTCAGGGGCTTTTCAAAAGTATAAGTCATTGCCGGGAAATAGCCCTCATCCAGCTTCACGCCCAGATTCCCCAGAATTTCACTCAGGCGGTTGTCGAAGTATTTCATCCCGCGTTGAGTGACCTGAACACGGACTGCATTTTTCAACAGATGCTTATTGGCGATCTGCGGATTGGCGTCGGTGACAGCATGGGCAGTCATCGCCTGCAGGGTCAGCAGAAGCGGGATCAGCAACTTGGATGTGGGCAACCGATTTGGCATTTTTGTTATCCTCATATTTAGGGGCCATGGTCCGTTGCCCCAAGATGCAAATGCGATTCCATTTATGAGACGGTGTCAGACCCTTTATATGGCCTCTGAGGCTTAGACAGGTGTCTAAAATTGATACAGGGGACCTTTTATGTCGACCAATGTAAATAGGGAAGGTTCTGGAAAAAAGATCAGGGTCTGGTCTTAGTTCCCCTTTTTTATTCAAGCTTTGATAGAAAAGGCCATCGTAAAAAAACACAAGGGGTAATACATGCTCAAAAAGTTAACGATGACTATGATGGCGACGGCAATGTTGGCAGCTTGCGGTCAACAGAACTCTGCTCAAGTACAAGCCACTGAAGCTCAGAATGGTGTGATTGGCGGTGAGGTTGTTTCCGCTGGCAGTAATATTGCGCGGTCCACAGTAGGATTGTATGATGCGAAAGTGGGGGCTTTGTGCTCTGGTACTTTGATTGCTCCGCAATTGGTTCTGACTGCGGCTCACTGTGTGGATCCAAACTCCAGTGAATTGATCGTCTTCTTTGGCCAGGAAATGAAAGGTTTGGATAAGTCCAAATCTCGTAAAACAATCAAAGCTATTCAACATAAGCTTTATAATCCAGATCGCGCGGAAGATACAGCTGACATTGCTCTGGTTCGCTTTGAAGGCAATGTTCCGGCGGGTTACGTTCCGGCTCCTTTGTACAAAGAATTCAATGAGCTGCAAAAAGGTTCCCGCATTGTGGTTGCCGGTTACGGTTTGAATTGGTCATGGGGTATCAAAAAGGGTGCAGGCACCTTGCGCACAACTGATTTGAAGGTGAAAAAGCCCTTGTATGGCAGCACAGAAATCATGATCGATCAGTCCTTGAAAAAAGGTATCTGCAGTGGTGATTCCGGCGGCCCGGCTTACGTGGAAAAAAATGGCAAGCTTTATCTGATGGGTGTTGCCAGTCGCGGCGACTCTATCCCAATTCCTCTGACTCCGGACTGCTTCATCATGTCCATCTTTACAAGAGTGGACGCTTATGTTCCCTGGATTCAGGAAACAGCAGCTTTGCTGATGTCCATCAAATAGGATATTTCAGAAGAATCTGAAATGAAATCAGGCGGCAACGCTTTACCAGGACCCACAGCTTTCAAAAAGGTTGTGGGTTTTTTTATATTGTGGAAGTAGGCTTCTGCGATCTTTCCATCCACCAGCTCAAAGTACACGCAATTCTTATAGGTCGAAGCCTCTGAACAATCTCCTGACTTGAGAGCCGCCCGAAATTCAGTTAAATCCTTAGGCCTACCGCTTTTAACAAAGGTAAGAACATGATGAACAAAGTCGCTTTTGCTTTTTTGTCTTTTTCTCTGGTCCTGACTTCTCAGGCTGCCACAGCCAACTGTGATTTGCAGATCGCTGCGATCGTAGCCAATCACGGACATCCGAGTGATCACCCATCATCTCCAGTTCTGGTGGGGACTCTGCTGGCAGGGGATGCTCGCCGGGGAGCGCAAGGGCACATTGGTCCCTTTTCCGAGGATGTCTATCTTTACCTTAATAATGGATCCCAGCACAGCGGATGGTTTCAGGAAGCCTTTGCCTTGGATTTAGACTGCAAACTTAAAGGGTCTAGCGTCCTTTACGCTGAATAAGCTTGGGCGTTGTGGCTGCCATTGAAGCCACAGGATGAATGAGCAAAACGAACCATTTTCATATATTTTGAAAATGAGTTTTCGACCTGTTTCGCGTAATAACCTTCATGGGGGATTGAGCCGGCAGAAAGAAATGCCGAAAAGTTCTTCATGATCAGAACGTATGTGTATTCATCTTTTGCATGTTTTCTAGTTGTACTTCTATGCGGTTGTAGCCTTGACCTCAATTTAACCCAAAATCCTTCGTTGCTGCCGACATCACCGGGCACTGAAAATCCCATCCAATCCTTCGGTGGAAAGCTGTGTTTCGAAGGTGGCGCCATTCGTACTGTGCTCGAGTCAGAGGGAATTCGTTATTACGGTGGGGACTTTACTAAAGTGGGTCCCTGTTCGAGCGGTATTACGAACTTGTCTTCGGATCCTCGCGGTCAGGCAGTCTCTTTGCCTGTCTCGTTAAAAGAGGCCCACGCCTTAGTGCAGGATTCTTTAGGACGATACTACGTTGCGATGACCGTGGCTAATCCTGGTGAAATGCGGGTCAGAAGATTTACGTCTGACTGGGCTTTGGATAATTCCTTTGTGTCGCCTACGTTTTACTATGCCCCTTCCCTTCTTGAGGAAAAACGGCAGATCGCTTGGCTGCATACTAAAAACGACAAGCTGATTTTAGCCGGTCCCCTCTATTACACCCAACCCTCCGGAGGAGAGGAAGGCGGTGGTGGCGTCCCGATGTCCATGGAAGATGGCAGAAATGTTGCTATTCTGAACTTGGAGAGTGGCTCGTTGTTGCCGGCTAGCATTGTTGCAGATGGGTTGGAGCTGCAGTCCGTGGATGATGTCATCGTGGCGGGTAGCAGGGTTGTCCTGGTCGGAACCATGGGTGGTACCGGGCGTGTTGTTGTTGATTTGGACTATGTGAATCAGACAGTCTTTGTTGAACCGACGGGTTTTAACTCTCCGGCCACCTTGTTGCTGGATGGTGCGGGCCAACCATTGGCTTATCACATGGGTTCGGAGTCTTCTGAGTTGTATACAATCAACAACGGCATTTTAACTTCTCGTGCATTTGATATCTCGGCCTGCGGAGTTTATGGGTCACCCACCGTGAAGGCCTATGGCAATATGCTTTACCTGTTGGCCCTGGTGGATTTCGATAATAATTTGGTTAACATCTGTTCTTACGATCTTTCCACTAACCAGGTGACACGAGTGCTGCCGTGGGACACCGACAGAATACCGCCGAATCAGATTGTCTGGGCGGTGAATGAGGAAAAAATCGCTTTGGCGGTAGGTTCACAGTTTTTGGAGCTGAAGCGCAGTGACTTAACGGAAACATACTATCAGAGTGTCCTTAATTCCGAGACGTTGGCGTCGGTTCCAGGTGGATTCTTCGCTTTGAGTGCCGCCGGCAATGGAGCAACGGGGTCGGGGGTTCATAGCGGTCTTTATGCCGAATCGATGTCAACCCGACAAGAGGTTGAAATTCCGACCGTGCTAAGCCTTGACGGCGTGAATGATGCCCCGGATGACAAGGTCAGTATCCGCGGACTTGCCGTTCATGGGAAAAAGCTTTATGCGGGTGGATTCTTTGAGCAGGTCAACGGGGTTCAACAGCAAGGCCTTGTGGTTCTTGATATTAATGATCACTTCAAATCTGTGGCCTTGCCAGTTGCGGTTTCGGGAAATGTCTCAGGCCTAGGTCTTTATAACGATAAGTTGTATATGGTCGGTAATAGCCTTGTGGTCGGCGAAGATGCCGAGGCGGGAGAAGTGGTGCCTATGTCTGTCAGTTCGGCATCAAAGCTGGTGGCTCTGGATTTAAATACCGGTTTGCTGGATGCGGGGCTTTCCAACGAGGTTGTCGTTGATATCGGCAATGACGACATTTACACCTTGTACGTCAATCAGAGCGGAATTTATATCGGTGGCTACTTTGTGATTAGTCACGAGGGCAGTGATTATTGGGATTTCGTGGTGCTGGATCACCAGGGGGCGGTGATCGGAGCGCCGCTGCCTGCAGATCCAGGGGATTACGAAAATGTTTCTGGGGTGGTGGAGTCCGGCGGTAAAATCTATTTCTCTGTCTGGGACTACGGCAGTGATAAGGCCTCTTATGCCGAGCTTAAACCGGATATGACGTTTGAAACGAAGCTTTTAAGCAGCCAGGTCAGCAGTAAAGCTGTGAGTCTCTTTAAGTATAATGGGAACCTTCACGGGATCGTGACGACGCAGGGCTCTGATGAGGCGGTGATTCGCGAAGTTCAGCAGGACGGAACTGTTGGGGAATCTGAGAAGTTGTCTGTGTCCGGGGCGGAAGCTGGCGGAGGCCCCGCTTAACCGCCCGAGGCACCTTACTTTTTAACAAATATCGGTATCGGCATTAGAAGTTGATACCCCAGCCCGCACGAAGAATGATTTGGTTTGCGGAAGAAGTGTTATTATCCGGGTACATCGCATAATCCAGCTGAACCGGGATGAAGTTCTTCTTGCTCAGGTGATAGTCTAGCCCCAAAGAGCCAACGAAGGTCTGGTTGGTGCTGATCTTACTGGTGTTCAGAACGTTGCTGGATTTACCAATCGCGAATAAGAAACCAAGACCGCCGCCGACCCACGCATCAAATTTGGTGTTGCGAAGATAAGAGTAGCGCACCAGGGCTTCGACCCCAAGATAGCTGATGTCCACTGAACATTCAGAACCAGGGCAACTGACATTGGAAGAAGTGCCTTTGGCCACCAGGGTTTCATAACCACCAAGGAAGCGGGCACTGATGTTTCCATCCAGATTCATCTGATAAAAGCCAGAGGCATTAATGCTGCTGCCGGACAGAGAGACCGAAGAGCTGGGGCTGGGCTTGACCGTCATGTTGTTCATGGCATAGCCGGCCGTCACCCCCCAGGCAGATTTGCTGCTGGAACTCTTGACGGAAGCGGACTTCGAGCTGGCGGCAGAGGAGGCAGCTTTGCCAGCGCCGATTTTGCTCAAAGAGAATTCTTGACTCATTTTGCCCTTTAAAATGGCCGCTACTGCTTTGCCATTTTTGATTTGTTTGATTTCCAGCAGAGCGCGGGCTTTGCCATCACTGTCGCGGGCACCGACCTTGTCTCCGACCTGCAGGTATTCGCCTTCAAGATCAATCAAGGCTCGGTCATTCTTAACAACGACTGTTTTAAGCGCCCAAGCTGGTGAAACCAAAGATGATATCATTAGTGTTGCAATCAAGAATCTCATATTGATCTTATCGACAGATACGATTGGAACTAAAGGCAAGATCATTTGACTTGAAATTTCAAAGGCCGGATTTTACTGAAGAAGCCTCCAGAATTGCCAGGGCCCCCTGCAATCAGGCGATCTTATTCTCGAAGTGAAACAAAAAACTGGCGAAAAATGTCAGCTCAGATTGGGGCGGAACACTTTCTACCCACCTCGGTGGCGGGGTGGGTGTCTCACTTTGAATACAGTGCGGACCACAGATCAAGCACTTAGGTGTTGTTTGTCCCAAAAAGTGTCTCAGGATGATGTGCTGTCGAAGCAATTGACTGTATCTTCAGATGAAAAATATTTCGCGATGCCATCACAATTTATCCTGAATTAGACGATAATGTAAACACTCAGGGGGAATTGAGTATGAGGGGCTACAAATATTTGGTTGTAGTTGCGTCGGCATTGTCTGTGGCAAATGCGAACGCAGCTGATAAAGACATGTTAAAGGCCAAAAGACTCTACGAGAGAATGACTGGCGTTAAGGTGTCTTCCACCAAACCGGAGTTGAAGAAGGTCGTTGAGTATATTTCTCAGAACAACGACCGGGCTGCCGCCAATTACATCACGACGACGCCGGATTTTTTGAATGTCCAGGTAAAAAATCTTTCCCTCCGTCTTTCCAATAAAGATGAGTCGGTCAAAGTTCCATTCAATGACTTCTCGGCTTTGATCGTTGGTGTGGTTCGGGATAATGCGGACTTTCGCGAAGTTTTGACGGCAAATTATTCTTACGAGGTTCGTGGCATCGCGAACGATACGGATGAAAGAACCCGCTTCATAAACCAGAGCAACTATACGCCTGTTGAAACCTCTTACCTGGATATGACCAACAAGAATATTCTGGTGAAAAACAGCAGCCAGAAGCTTGTGAAGAACTTCTGGGATACGGCGATCACTCAGGCCAATTTTCAGGGCGGCCAGATTGTGACTTTAGGGACTCATCCGGAACCTGCGGGGATATTCACCACGCGCACATTTGCGGAAAGAAATCTCAGTGGTGGTACCAACCGCCGTGCGGTGGAATTTTCCCTGAAGCAATTCCTTTGTGTTTCCATGGCGGAAGCGGCTGACTCCAGTGCTTCTGACCAATACGTTGGGCGCGATGTCGAGCGTTTCCCAGCAGGGGATCATAATAAATATCTTACCAGCTGCAAAAGCTGCCACTCTGTGATGGATGGTATGCGCGGTGCCTTCGCAAAAATGGAGTATGTGAACTTTACCCATGGGGGTGCGACAGGAACATATTCCCAGATGAACGGCGACTTCTATATTCAACAGGGCATTCTGGCTGACTATAATAAGTACTATGCAGACTATGTCACGCCAACACTGAATGAGATTGTTCCGGAACTGGCAAACAGTCAGGAAAACTCCAGATGGTTCAAAGCACGTGTGGACTACTTGGTCAGCCGTGGGGATACCGTGGCTGTTGCGACAGAGACAACACGTAAAACCTTGGATACCATCCGCGACCCAGCGGTCGCAAATGCTCTGATGGCAGAATATCGCGCTGTTGCCGCCAATCAGGCGTTGTTGGCAACAATTAAAACCAACTATCGTGCGGCAGATTATGTGGCTGAATATACAGCAACATGTCTGAATAAACTGGGAACGACCGCGGGCACGGCACAAACTCGGGAAGATGGCTTCCTGCTTTGTAATTTGGACGTCAAGAAAGATCAGTCTTTGATCTATGCTTTTTACAATGCCAAGTTGACGGCAGCTCGTGTGGCTGACACCGAAAAAGCCCGCCTTCTGGGGAAGTTGATCAATAAAGGCCGCCCTGCGCCTATCAATTTGGCGACGCCCTACTTGCAGGCTAAGGGACAGTTGCGCCAGTTCCCTCGTAACAACTTTGATTCCGCCACGGGTGTGGCGGTGAAAATGAACAAAGGCAGCTATCCCTATGGGTTCGTTGTGAACAGCGATAACTTTGTGAACAATGCCACTTTGGGCAGCAAGTCCTCCTTCTTTGGCTGGCGCGGTCCTGCCTCTGCAGGCGGTTCCGGCGTTAAGGATTTTGGTCGTATGCTTTCGGATTCACGTCGTTTCAGCCAGTGCATGGCTAAACGTGTGTATGAAAGCGTTTGTTTGAAGAAGTTGGAAGCCACTCAATACTCCACACTGGTGCGCCTGGGGGATCGTTTTGAGGCCGTTGGTTACAACCTCAAGAATCTGTACGCGGAAGTTGCGCTGGATCCAGTTTGCGGCGTGGTGAAAGGGGAATAAGCCATGAAAGCAAGAAATAAAATTGGTGCTGTGATTGGTGTGACATTCTCTTTTCTGTTTGTGGCGGCGTCTTTCCAGAACTGCGCCAAACAGGTGGACTTTGCAAGTCTTGAAGAGGTGACTTCGAATGGCGGTGGCGAGGAGGTGCCCAATGGCAGCTCCGGCAATTCAAAAGCGCAAACAGATATCGACGGGGCTCCGGTGGATGCAAAGCAAACCCTGGAATCCATGATGTCACTGCTGGGGCTTTCCCGCACGGATATCAACATGAAAACCGTGAATGATGAGATCAACTATCGTCGGAATTTGCTGGTGTCTCAGAACGATCTGAGTCAGGTGAATTCCCCTTCAATCATTGCGATCACGTCGCTGGCAGGGGTGGTTTGCCAGCAAGCTGTGATCAAGGAAAAGAAGGGGACGAAGGATCTGTTTAAGTATATTGATTTTACCAAGGGACCTTCAAGTTATGGGAAGCTGGGTGCCATCAACACCTACATTTCCCTGATTGACCGCTTCTGGATGCGTCAGCCGTCTAAAGAGGAACTGACTTTGATCACACAGGCGGTGGATGAATACTTCAGCACGCTGGATTCATCTGCGATGAGCAAGGCGGCCGAATCTGACAAGCTCGCCGTGTTCATCTGTACGGGAATGCTGGCCGTTCCGGATTCATATCTTCTGTAAGTTTTTGGGGACAGTGGGGGAAAGATGAAAAACGATAAACTAAAAAAAGTACTGGATGAAAAAACAGATATCTCCAGCCTGAAGCTTTCCCGCAGGGAACTGCTGGAAACAGGTGTTCTGTCCTTTGCGGCCCGCGTGGCGGTGCCAGGAGCAGTAACTTCCATTCTGGGTATGACCAGCCGTGCACAGGCCGATGAATCGGTAGCGCCAATGATGCCCTTTATAACTTTAAGTTTGAGTGGTGGAGCTGCTTTGCATGGGAACTTCGTTGTAAAAGATAAAGGTGGAAGTCTTTTAAGCTCTTATAGCAAGCTGGGTTTGGGAAGAGCCGGTTTTGCGACTGAAAAAGTGATGGGGGCTGACTTTGCCTCCAGTTCCCGTTTACATAAAGGCATTCAGTCTGTGGCCTCGGCAGCGACTTTGGGTAAAACCCGTTTGGTGGCCTTGTGTACAGACACCGCGAACGACACCGCAGGTCAGGCGGCGCTTCGGCCGTTTTACGATTTGTCCGGTCCGTTGGAACGCGCCGGTCTGATTGGAAAAGTTCTACCCGGCGTGCATCAGGGTGCTGGTGCCGAGAATCTTCGCCCAGTGTTTACGTCGCCCAACACCATGCTGGAGCTTGCAAGTCTGGACAACATGTTCGGTGCTTTGAACTATTCCAGCACTTTGGCTGATAACGGGCTTTTGAACGCGGCTCAAAAAAGAACTTTAAGTTCATTTATTGGTAAGATGACCCAGTCCCAGATCGCGCGTCTGAATTCCAAAGATGATGGTCTGAAACTGGCTTTACAAGAGGCAGGTATTAAATCTGCCGATATCATCAAAGCCGGTGGCGCCAGTGGTGTTGATCCGCGCAAAGATGCCGTGGTGCAAAGAGTTTATGGTATCAACACAGGCACCGCCGCCAACAATGCCACCGCTGTGACTGCAGGTGTGGTTTACAATGCTTTAAATGGCAATATCGCGCACGGCCGGATCACGCTGGGTGGGTATGACTATCATGCTCCAGGCGTCAGAACAGCGGCCGACCAGAAGGATTTCGATGCCGGGGTTCAGATTGGCCGTATGCTGGAACTGGCAAGTCAGATGCAAAAGCCGTTGTTCCTGATGGTGACAACGGACGGGGCTTGCGTGTCAGAAATTTCTGACAGTGCCACCACAATCTGGTCCAGTGATTACACGTCTTCTTTGCAGTTCATTATCGCCTTCGATCCAAGAGGCAAGGTCACTTCAAGTGGGACACAGATCGGTCACTATCTGGCCGATCAAAGTGTGGACAACACCACGTTGGTGGGCTCGCGCCCGGACTATGTGGCTGCTGCGATTCTGGCGAACTATCTGAATCTGAATTATAAAATGGGGATGTTCAAGCAACTTGCACCGGCCACACTGCAGGCCGATGACGTTGAAAAAGTTGTTAAACTTCACGTAGCTTAAGGGGAAGCGAATGAAGAAACTTCAAGCCTTGAAGATATCAGGCGCCTTAATCGGGGGACTCATCCTTGTGGTGAGTTTTCAAAACTGCGCTCAGAGCCTGGGAGAAGGTTTCGAGATCGATGCTCAGTCAGTGAAGCTGGTCAGCCAGGGTAGTTCCAGTGCTGGGGGCGACGTGACTCCCGGTGAGGAGGAAGAGACCGACGGCGATGTCAGCACAGGAGATCTTTGTGAGGATCAGCTGTTTGCCAAGTTCGGTTCAGGCTATTATCAATTCTTGAAGCAAAACTGTGCCGGCTGTCACAATGGTGAGCACGAGGCACCGGCCTTTGCCTCCAAGAATTCGTTGATGTCCTATCAGGTCTTTAAAGACAAAGGCTATCAGCTGGTTTCCCTGAATGCGATCAGCGAAACGCACAATCCGCCGTACACAGGTGCTACTCACAACGGCACAATTTCCAGTTTGAAGAGCGAGTGGGAAACGGCCCAGTCTGCTTTCCTGAGTTGTAAGGGCGTGGATGGTGAAGACAAGTCTGTTGTCACCAATTACAAGGCCAATGCCGCGATCGTGAACAGCAAGGCGGATTCATCCGTCTGGAGCAAATTGGAATGGAACATGAGTACAGCGGCGGACATGCCGGCCAAAGCGGCGTTGTTCCCTCTGAAGATCTCATTAGACGCTCAAGTGGCAAAAGTGAACGGGACTGAAGTCGGATATGCCGTGCGCAATCCAACGATTTCCATCACTTCCGGCACGGCGAAGTATCGTGTGCGTGGGGTGTTCTTCTATGTCAACAATGTGCTTTTCGATTCAGCAACTGTTTACCGCAGTATCAATGCGGTTGTTTGTCCGGGGACTGCTTTGAATCTGGCTCCAGTGGGGAACGCCCAGTTGCTGGTTGTGTCTTCGGCTAAGACGACAGATAAATTTGCTTTGCAATTTACTTCCATTGAAAAGGCCGAATCAACTGCAACTTGTGGAATCGGATCCAATGTCGTTGTGCCGGTGGATGAAACCCCGGCTGTGGTCACCTACAGCATGTTGGTGGGCACGGACAGCAAAGTGAATGTGTTTAAAACCCAGTGCTTGAGCTGTCACTCTGGGACCTCTGCAGACGGAGGTCTGGACTTAAGCAATTACAATCAAGCCAAGTCCAAGGCGGCAGCGATTAAAAGACGTGTTAACGATGCCGGAAATCCGATGCCACGCAGTGGTGTGATGTCTTCATCCATGCGCGCGATCGTCGATAAGTGGGTTGATACGAATACACCGCAGTAAAGTGGTGTGTCTTAAAATGAGCCGTTTTGCTGTGAAAGGGGAAAAACAGACAAAACGGCTTTTGATATAGTCTGTGTGTCCGATAAGTAGTCGTGGGGAGCGTACGAATGAAACTTGGGGGATTCAAGAAGACATTTGCTGTTGTTGCCGTTTTGGCAATGGTTCTGGGTTTTCAGAACTGCAGTGACTTTGCGTTGCAGGACCAGGTTTTGTACGAGCAGGGGCTATTTGATTCGCAGACGGCGTTGGACCAGAAAGCGCTGCCGAAGCTTCTGAATGCCGAAGAGTTGTCATTCTGGTCAAAGCCAGGAAATCCTTCCTTCGTTACTAAGTCTCTTTTTATGGCCAACCAGATTTCTGTCGTTGTGGCGGTGGACCGTTCAGCGACCGGCAAAATCATCTCGGTGACCTCAGGAGTCAACCAGGAAGATGCCTTTATCTCTATTGCTGATGGCAAAGTGCGTGCGACTCATGCGGCGGTCAATGCTTCAAATTATGCGTTTATTGAAACCAATTTGCCATCGTCGGGTGACAAAATGGTGATTGCCGCCGGATTCGGGACTAAGACCACTGAAATCTCGCTCTTGATTAATGGTGTGGTGCAGACGGGAACCATTCAAAAAGTGGGCACTCCGGATGATTTTTCCTACACGGCCAAGAGTGTTGAAGTCGCACCTTCGGGTGGTCAGGTTTATGAGTATGTCGTCTATGGCGGACATACGGATGATGCTGCGGTCCTGACCAAGAGCGAACTCAATGTGATGTCCCGTTATATCGCGACCAATAATTTGATTGAGAATGTGATCTATGATCCAAGTCTTGCGAACGAAGGCAAGGATGATACGACCACCGAAAATCCAAAGTTCGCGCCGGTAAAAGCCCTTCTGGATGCGAAGTGCGTGACCTGCCATACACACAGTTCGAATTTGAAGAACATGACCGAGACTAAAGCTTTGGCCAACAACTGGGTGCGGGCGAAAAATCTGGCGGGATCTCGCTTGTACTATCGCTTAAAGGGTGCCACGACCGGTTCCGGTCCGGCCAATATGCCGACGGATAACACGTTGACGGCGGCCGAAGTTCAGGCCGTTGCCGACTGGATTAACAGCATTGAAAATTAATAACAACTAAGTACGTTGATACAACAATCACCAGTAAGGGTGGAGGGGTTACATATGAAGTTTTTGACAGCGTTGATTGTCACAATGGGGATTTCAACTGCAGCGGTGGCACAAAGTGTGGTCGTGGATGTTGTCTTGAATCCGATGGGGGATTTTAAAGGCAAGACGTCCGATGTTAAGGGTGAGGCGACTGTTAAAGGGGACGAGGTTTCTGCGCAAAATATCGTGGTGAATCTGAAAAACCTGAAAACAGGCGTGGAAGTCCGGGACAAGCACACACAAAAGTATCTGGAGACCAGCAAGTATCCTGAAGCGGTTTTGATCTCCGCCACGGGTAAGGGTGGTAAAGGAACGGGTAAGATTAAAATCCGTGGTGTGGAAAAAGATATCGCGGGATCTTACAAGATTGAAGGCAAGGTGCTGAAGGCCACGTTTAAATTGAAACTAAGCGATTTCGGCATCAAGGACATCAACTACATGGGTGTTGGCGTTGAAGACGAAATCACTTTGAATGTGGCTGTGCCGGTTAAATCCTAAAAGCGGTAGTTCGCGCCGATTTTCCAAAGCGTGGTCCCCTCTGTCAGGGGGCCAACGCCAGAATAAAAGTCCCACTTTCTAAATATTCTAATATTCAGATCCAAAAGTCCGCCGACATAAAGACTGCGTCCGGCATCGACAATTTGCGTGGATGTTTCTCTTGGCCAGTCAATATTTTTGTACATGCCCATCAAGGTGAGCCCGGCATTGATGCGTCCGGAGAAGCGATAGAATCCCCGTGGAGAAACTCCATAGGTGGTGAAGGCAACCTTGTCCTGCAGATAGCCTTCGCCAGCAATACCACCGTTGGCGCGACCTGATCCGATAAAAGCGCCCATGCTCCAGCCCCAGCGGTAGTAAGTGATCTCTTTCATCAGAGTGACGGTGATGGCGTTGTAGTTGGCGGGCTGTCGACTCATGTTGATTCCGTCTTGCACGCGCAAGGTTTCATTCCATTGAAGAGTCGAAAGACTCAGTCCCCAATTTTGCTGTGCCCGGACGCGGGAGGTTTTTTTTGCCGCGGTCTCAGTTGCGGTTGTTTCGCCAACAGTGTCGTCAGAGTCCTCCTGGGCAAAAGCAGTGTGAGTCAGCAGGCCCAGTGTCAGAAGAAGGGGAAGAAGTGTTTTTTTCATGATTGCTCCTAGTATGAAACGTGCACTTGCCCTTGCAAGGACCACTGATCTTCCGCGCCACCAGAAGATGGATAAGTCTTATTGTTAACGCCCATCACGCGCAATTCCGTGCGAGGCAGAGGGAACATCAAAGCTCCGACAGACCACTTCATGCTTTCGTCGGAGGACTCGGTGATGCTTCTTTTGGAGTGCTCAATAACAGAGAGAAGATTGTATCCACGTTCCAGATTCACCAGGGTCTGTACCAGCGCATAAGTGCCCAGTTCGGGGTCTGTTGTGCCGATCTGCGGTGTGCGTTCTTTTAAGCCAACCTCAGCCATAATCGCAGATCCTTTAGAAAGGCCCATGCGAGTTGTAAAGGCCGCAAGCTTCCATTTTTCAAGGTCACTTTCGGACATAAGGAAAGAACCACCGACTTTGAATTTTTCATAAACCTGATATTCGCCGGCGACGGAATAGCCTTTTTGCTTTGCATTGTCTTCTTGAGCCGCGTTTCCGAAGAAGGCATTCAGGGCAATATCCCAGTCGGGATACGTGAGGTGAGCAATAGCACCCTGAGACTGGTCAAACTGTCCCAAAGTGATGACTTTGCGGTTCACCGCCGAATGGTCCACGTTGCGGATACCGAAGGCTTTGTCCATTTGCCCCAGATAGATCCACAGGTTGTTGCTTTGTTTCCAGCGAAGATAGTATTCGCGCATGAACCATGTGTTGGTTTTCCCATAGTATGCTTCCTGACCTGTATAGCCGACGGTGGTGATCAGGGCGTAGGTTTGCTTTTTATCAAGGAAGAAGTTCAGGTTCACGTCGTTTTGCATGTTATAGAACTTCTCGATAGTATCCTTGGAGCCTGGCGAGGTTTTCAGCCACAAGCCACGGTACTTCAGGCCGGGACGGAACCACCAGGGAAGTGGCTTACTTCCCAAGAATCCGGACTTCATTGAGATTTCTTCGTCATCCATCGTTTTAGGGAAGACCGCACGTGAGGTGATTTCGCCAGCAAACAGGGCGCGGCCGTAATCATTCAGGGCTCCGCCACCCAGACCATTGTAATGGCAGGTGATACAGGAGGAGTACGAATAGCCGATAAAGTCGGGGTAGGCCGAAGCTGTTTCGGTTTTAAGAATCGCTGCAAAGATGAAGGCGGGCAGAAGATATTTAATGTGTCTCACAATGAGAAATTCTAAGTGAGGAAGCGAGATAATCAATAAAAATCTATATCTGGAACGGATACTGGCCGATAAGTTTTCCATGGAAACAAAAACAACCACACTACAACGTCCTCGGACGGTTGAAATGGCTGCGGCGGTGCTGATCCTGACGCCGATGTTGGATGCATTGATGATGCAAAGATCTGGCGTGTCTATTCTGAATTGGCTCAGCTGGATTTTCGTTTTCGGTGCGGGAGTGACGCTGATGATTCGTCACAAATCCTCATGGATTCTCGGGGTTGTTCTGTGTGCGGCCTTTGTCGTGAACACCTCTTATCATCTGATTCAGGAGTTTAATACGGTAGACCCCATCATCAGCTCAGCACGACTGTTGGATTGCCTTATTGTTGTGTTTATTGTCGGGACTGTGTTTTCGTTCTTCCGTTATCCTTATCTGGATCGCCGTCAGAATTGGTTTGCACCCACGGGCGACCGTTACGTGGTGGCCACCTCTGTGCTCCTAGAGGGGCGTGTGGAAGCGCAGACTGTGGATCTGTCCTATACCGGCGCCCGCATCGCGGTCCCGGAGGGGGTGTCTTACCAAAAGGGACAGACGGTCTCTGTTCAGCTTTCCGAGATCAATGATATTCAGTGTGCCGCCAAGGTGATTGACTTGCAGGGCGGAATCCTGCGCCTGCATTTCGCAGACCTTAATTCCAGCGAAAAAGAACTGCTTCGTCAGTGGCTTTCCAGCCAAAATCTGCAAAAAACATAGAATCCTCTTTCGTCTCTGCTATTTTTAGGGCATAAGTGGGCTTTTCCAACAAGGTGGTCGCATGGCGAAAACAACAAAGAAGACATCCAAGAAAGCAGCCAAGAATAAAGAGGACGCTTTGCTGTCCGACGGAACTCCGACTGTGAAGCAAATTCTGGAAAATGTGCGTCCGACTCCGATGGTGCATAATGGTCTGACCAACGAGGAAAAGATTGATCGCATCGCGGAGAAATTCACGGATATCATGCAGACACTGGGATTGGACCTGGAGGATGACAGTTTGCGTGAAACGCCACGTCGAGTGGCGAAAATGTACGTGAATGAAGTCTTCGGTGGGTTGGATCCGAAAAAGTTTCCGAAAATGACAGTGATCGAAAACAAGATGAACTATGATCAGATGATCGTGGTTCAAAATATCGGCTGTTTGTCTTTCTGCGAACACCATTTTCTGCCTATTGATGGCTTCGCCACCGTGGCTTATATCCCCAATAAAAAAGTCATTGGTCTTTCCAAGATCAACCGCATTGTACAGTATTTTTCAAGACGTCCTCAGGTTCAGGAACGCCTGACCAAGCAGATCGTGGACTGTTTGCAGTACATTCTTGGAACGGAGCATGTGGCGGTTCATATCAATGCCAAGCACTATTGTGTGATGATGAGAGGTATTGAAGACACCTCCAGCACGACCTCGACAGCGGATTTGCGTGGTCACTTTAAAACCCGCATGGAAACGCGTGAAGAGTTCCTGCAGCACTGCCGCACTAAATTCTAAGGTACCTGCTTACTTTTGCAGAAGCGTTGCGAAAAAAAGGGAGGCTGTAGCCTCCCTTTTTGTTTTTTAGGACAGGGCTGATTGTAGCAGTTCTCGGGAGTTCTTGGACAAGGACTCCACTGCGACCATACGTTTGATTTGAGTCAGGGCTTTTTCTTTCATGGCAGGCTCCAGCTTCTGAACAAAGTTGAAGGCTGCACAAAGGCGGGCGGCCACTTGCGGGTTCTTGGTGTCGATCTCAAGGATCTTGTCAGCATAGAACTCGTAAGCGTTGGTGTTAGGGTCATGGAAACGAACCAGATTCGCACCAAAGGCACGCAGCAATGAATAGACGTTGTTCGGGTTTGTGATGTTGAACGCTGGATGCTTCGTCAAAGCTTTGACGTCTTCCAGAACCTGCTTGCGGTTGGTTGTCGCCTGTGCGGTAAACCATTTATTCAGAACCACGGAATCATCTTTCCAGTCTTCATAGAAGTGCTGAAGAGCTTTTTCACGGTGAGCGGATTCTGAGTCCGCCAGGATCATCATGGCGGTCATACGGTCCGTCATGTTCTGTGCTTCCCAGTACTGTTTATTCACAGCTTCCATGATTTCCGGGTCATGCAGTTCTGCCAAGTAAGCCAGGGCCTGATTTTTCAAAGAGCGATGGCCAAAGACCTTGGTGTCACGGCTTTTCGGTTCCACATTATGAAACTTGCGATAGATGTTCAGCAAAGCGCCGCGGTTTTCTTTTGCGATAGCCTGGCGAAGAGCTGTGCGGGCCTGATAGAAGGCCTCGGCATCCAGAACGGATTCTTCCTGTGCCAAGACGGCGTAGCTTGGCAGCTGCAACATCTTGGCTTTGAAGGACGGATCCATGGATTCATCGGCAATCGTGGCACTGACGGCTTTTACAAAGCGTGGGTCCACGGTCAAAGTCTGCTTGTTGCGGGCTTGTCCGATCAAGTTGCGCAGCAAGCGCAAAGAGATCTTCTGAGCCATTTCACGGCGATTGAAAGAGTCTGTGTCCTTTTCCATCAGGAAGTACAAATCTTCCTCAGAGGCTTCCCATTTCAGGTTTACCGGCGCCGAGAATTCACGCAGCACTGAAAGAACCGGGCGGTCTTTCAGACCTTTGAAAGTGTAAACTTCTTTTTGCTCTTTAAGTTCAATCAGGTTTTTGCCATCACTGTTCACTGTGATCTTGTCGCAGTTCAGAGTCAGCTCATTGCCGGATTTGTCCAAAAGTCCCATCATCAATGGAATATGGAATGGCTCTTTGTGCGGCTGGCCTGGAGTGGCTGGGCAGCTTTGTTCCAGCGTCACAGTCAGCTCACCTTTGGCAGCATCAAAACTTTCCTGAATTGTGACCACAGGAGTTCCCGCCTGATGATACCAGCGACGGAACTGAGTGAAGTCCTTGCCGTTGGGAGTCGCGATGGCCGAAGCAAAGTCCTCGGTGGTGACAGCCTGACCGTCATGACGACGGAAGTATTCATCCATGCCCTTGCGGAATCCTTTGCGACCCACAATCGTCTGCATCATGCGGATGACTTCAGATCCTTTTTCGTAAATTGTCATGGTGAAGAAGTTATCCACGGCCATGCAGGATTCCGGGCGAACCGGGTGGGCATTCGGGCCCGCGTCTTCGGCAAACTGACCGGCACGCAAGGCATCGACGTCCTCAATACGCTGCACACCACGATCGGTCATATCAGCAGAGAATTCCTGATCACGGAAGACCGTCAAACCTTCTTTCAAAGACAACTGGAACCAGTCACGTAAAGTCACGCGGTTGCCAGTCCAGTTGTGGAAGTATTCGTGAGCCACAACAGATTCAATGCTGTGGAAATCCACATCAGTTGCCGAGTTGGAATCTGCCAAAACCAGGCGAGAGTTGAAGATGTTCAGTCCCTTGTTTTCCATGGCGCCGGCATTGAAATCGTCAATGGCCACAATCATGTAGTCATTCAGATCATACTCAAGGCCAAAGACCTCTTCATCCCACTTCATTGATTTCTTCAGGGAATCCATCGCGTGCCAGCAGCGCTCTTGTTTGCCATGAGCGGCATAGACTTCCAGGTTCACCTTGCGACCATTCACAGTGGTAAAGGTGTCGCGGATAACCCCAAGGTCGCCTGCCACCAAGGCAAAAAGATAGCACGGCTTTTTGTGTGGATCTTTCCAGAAGGCTTTGTGGCGGCCGTTACCCAGGTCTTCAATTTTGATGCGATCGCCGTTGGACAGCAGAACCGGGTACTTTTGTTTGTCCGCTTCGATGGTCACAGAATAAGAAGTCATCACGTCCGGGCGGTCAAAGAAGAAGGTGATCTTGCGGAAGCCCTGAGCCTCGCACTGAGTGCAGAAAATCCCATTGGACTTGTAAAGCCCTTCCAGAGAGGTGTTGTTTTGCGGTTGCAGTTCTGTTTCAATTTCCAAACTGAAGCTGTCGGGAACTGACGGAACAATCAGCTCTTCTGCCGTGATTTGATATTGGTCTTTGCTAAGCGCTTGGTCGTTGATTTTGATACTGACCAGCTTCAATTCCTCGCCATTTAAGCGGAGCGCAGCGCCAGCTTCGGTTCTGCGAACCTGGCTTTTTGCCACAACTCGACAAAAGTCCTCATTTAGATTGAAGTCGAGGTTTACAGAATCCACCGCAAAGGCGGGGGCTTTATAGTCTTTCAGATAAATTTTCTCTTGTTTCATAAGGCCTCGATTCGGATAATGGGCAGATGAGTTTACTTTTCACTTCTATCACAATAAACACCACGCAGCTACAGGGCATGTTGGGTTTTTATCGAATTATCGGCTTTCAATTTACAGCGTCAAAAGTTGATAAGGGGAGTGAAGTCCACAGAGCCGTTCACAATGGCGTGGAATTTTCCCTGTACAATATCCAAAACCCGCAGAGGTCTCAGATTCCGAGCCTGCAGCTGGGCTTTAAGATCACGGACCTGGAAAAGACCGTGCAGGAGCTTGTGAAAGTTCCTGGAGCCATGTGTATTTTGGACCCGACAGATATGCCCGACGGCAAGAAGGCCATTGTCTTGGACCCGGATGGCCATTCCATCGAACTGTGCGAACTATAAAAAAAGCCCCGGTCACCCGGGGCTTTTGCTTTTGGCTCTTTATTGAGGCGTTGTGATGAACTGGGCGGAAGAGGCCTTAACGTGAGTCTCGATCGGCTCCAGGCGCCCTTTCAGATATTTCTGCAGGAACTCTTCCGTGATGGCATTCGCCGCCATGTTGTTTGCCGCTTTGGCAAAACCATGGCCTTCATCCGGGAAGAGCACGTATTCCACAGGGATTTTCTTCGACACCATAGCGTTATAGATTTGATCTGCTTCGTTCTTTTTCACACGCGGATCATTGGCTCCTTGCAGAATCAAAAGTGGCTTTTTGATCTTATCCACATGAGTCAGAGGAGAGCGTTCTTTTAAAAGCTTTTTGCCTGCGACGGTGGTAGGGTCCCCTACGCGTTTGTACAAATTCGCACGGAAGCTTTCCCAGTAGGGGGGCACCGTATTTAGCAATGTTTCCAAGTTGGAAGGGCCCACGATATCCACGGCTGCGGCAAAGGTGTCCGGCGTGAAGGTCACGCCCGCCAAGGCTGCGTACCCACCATAAGACCCTCCCATAATAGCGATCTGGCTTGGATCAGCGTAGCCATTCTTAACGGCCCAGTTTACGGCATCAATCAGATCGTCATGCATTTTGCGACCCCATTGTTTGTCGCCAGCGTTCAGGAACTTTTTCCCGAAACCAGTCGATGCACGGAAATTGACGCTTAGGACATTGTAGCCACGATCCGCAAGCCATTGATGATAAGGATTGTAACCGTAATCATCGCGGCCCCACGGTCCGCCGTGAACAAACAGGATCAGAGATTTTCCCGCAGGTTTGCGGGCCTGGGTCAGATAGGACACCAGTTGAAATCCGTCACGAGAAGGAATTTCGACGGCCTCCATCGGACTCATGCGATCGGCGTATGGAATTAGGGACTTGGTGTGATACAGGGGTTCGCTTAAGGCCTGGGTTGTGACATCATAAAAATAGAACGCCACAGGTTTGTCCGTGGAATCGGCGAAGATCACCCAGTGATTTCCATCCAGGCTCATGGAGGTCACAGAAATTTCTGTGTTGAGTTTTTTCTCAATGTTTTCAAAATGCCGTTGGAATTCTTTGTCGAAGAACTGAATGTCTCGTTTCAGGTAATAAGATGACGCCCACAAAAGCTTTCCTGTCTGCGGATGCATCTGCAGATTCTGAATGTCGGAGCGTTCGTCCGAAGCAAGCACTTTTGTTTTATCAGATTTCAGATCCCACTCGACCAATGCAGCCTTGTCACGCTTGCGGCTGTCGACCAGATAAACCTTGCTGCCATCATGGGATGTGTCCACGGCGGAAGAGGTCATGCTGTCTTCAAACGGAATCACACTTTTTTTGTTAAATTTTTTGTTTTTTTCGTCCCAAAGGAAAAGCGTGGAGGAGCCGTCCTTGTTGGATTTGCTGGCCAGAATCGGGCGGAAGTTTTTATCAAACAGAACGCCAGCGAAGTTTTCTGTGTTGGTAAAAAGATCCGTGGTTGCTTTGGAAGTCAGGTTCAGGATCTTGTAGTCAAAAAACTTTGGATCACGTTCGTTTGAAATAATCACGACTTCGTTAGGTCGAAGATGACTGGTTTCAGCAATCTGGGAGGTTGTTTTTCCAGGCTTGGTGATTTCGTTAACTTCGCCACTGGCCACATTCAAAGTGTACAGGCCATAATTTTCATCGCCCGCCACGTCCTGACTGAAGATCAAAGTGCCTGGAGTGTATGTCCAGTTGTAGCGAAAGATCCCGCGTTTGGTGTCGTGAGTGACGGGCTTCGCGGTTTGCGGCTTTCCAAATTCCTGAACCCAGATATTCAGAACACCTTTGTGTGTTGAAAGATAGGCCACATATTTTCCATCCGGACTGATTTTAATACCGGTGATGTCCGGGTTTCCGAAAAGAACTTCACGTGGTATGTAGTCGGCGTTCACAGAATCTTTCTTGTTTAAAGACTGGCAGCCACTTAGGGCGAAAATCAGGGCAGTAAAAAAAGGCACATTAAAGACTGTCTTCATTAAATGGACTCCTGTTTTGGAGTCTTATCGTAGGTCAGCCTCTATCGGAGTCAAGTGGGGGGGGGAGATTTATTACGCAGAATAGAAAAAAAGGGCCCGGAGGGGCCCTTTTGTATCAAGAGTGATACATGCGGTCTTCAAAGGCTGCCAGAGCGGCTTTGGCTCCTTCACCCATGGCAATGACGATCTGCTTGTAGGGCGTCGTTGTCACGTCACCAGCAGCGTAGATGCCCTTGGCTGAGGTGCGACCTTTTTCATCGACGATGATTTCACCAAACTTCGTCAGCTCCACTGTGTCTTTCAGGAACTGACTGTTGGGAACCAGGCCGATCTGTACAAAGATACCATCCAGATCCATTTTTTCAGTTTTATTCAAGCCACGATCCAGGTACTGGATCTGCTGAACTTTTTGACCGTCGCCAATGACTTTTTCAGTCTTGGCATTGGTGATGATCGAAGCGTTGGGCAGGGACTTTAGTTTGTCCACTAGAATCTTATCGGCTTTCAGTTGCTCATTGTATTCAAAGACCACGACTTCACGAACGATACCCGCCAAGTCAATCGCCGCCTCAACGCCCGAGTTGCCGCCGCCGATAACCGCGACTTTTTTATCCTTATAAAAAGGACCGTCACAGTGAGGGCAGTAGGCCACACCGCGGCCCAGATATTCTTTTTCGCCTTCGACACCCAGTTCACGCCATTTGGCGCCGGTGGTGATGATGACAGAATCTGCGGTCATGTGTTCGCCACTTTCCAGCTCGATCGTTTTTGTTTTGCCCTCGGTCAGAATTTTCTTCACACGACGGTTTTCAAATACCTTAATAGGGTAGCTGGCAATGTGTTGATTCAGTTGGGCAGCCAGTTGCGGTCCCTCCGTGTAAGTCACAGAGATCAGATTTTCAATGCCTTTTGTTTCCTGAACCTGACCGCCGATTTTTTCCGTGATCATCGCAGTGCTCAAACCTTTGCGAACCGTGTAGATCGCTGCAGAAGCCCCCGCAGGACCGCCGCCGACAACCAAAACATCAAAGTGGCCCAGGTTGGCATTCACGGGCTCTGCCGGAGCGGCGCTTTCATCCACACCGAAAGTGGCTTCGAGCTTGGTCATCAAGTCCAATAATTGAATGCGGCCTGAGTGGAACATTTTGGAGTTGGCCACCAAACTTGGCACGCCTTGGATGCCCAGCTTTTGGATGTCATCCTGAACGTAACCACCATCAATGATTTCGTGCTTGATGCTTCCGTGGGCCAGCACAATCTGATTGATGGCCTGAACCACGTCCGGACAGTTTTCACACGTCAAAGAAATGTAGGACTGAATCGTGATGTTCTTCTTCAGGCGTTTCGCTCGCGCGGCAATCACGCTGTCCAGCGGTTTGCCTTTACCGTCGGTATTGAGAATGGCCAAAATCAAAGTGGTGAATTCATGACCACCTGGAATCCCTTTAAATGAAATTCCAGTCGGTTTTCCTTTGTACTCGATATGGAACAGTGGGGCCGGGGAGGTTGTGTCACCTTTGCGCACGACAATCTTATCTGAAGTGCTCGCAACATCCTGGAGCATTTCAACAAGTTCTTTGTTGTCGTCGTGAGAGCTGTCTGCGTAAACCAGTTCGACAGTGTTTTCCAGAGCAGCGAAGACGGACTGAAGCTGTTCTTTAAGACCTTGATCTAACATTGGGGCCTCCATTCTAACGGGGGAAATTACCTGAAAGCACCAACTGACTGCGTTGGTCGGTGTCGGCGTACGAGGAGTACGCCTTCCTTCTCCCGCCTTGCATTTGATGCTTTCAGCTAATTTCTGTTTTGCGGTTCGGGGTGGGCTTGTCCCCGCTTTCGCGGGGACTCGCTTCTGGGTAAAATCTTAGATTTTACCTACTAGGTCCAAGCCTGGTTTCAATGTGGATTTGCCTGGAGTCCATTTAGCTGGGCATACTTCGCCTGGGTTTGCAGCGATGTATTGAGCCGCTTGAACTTTACGGAACAACTCATCAGCGTTACGGCCGATACCGTTGTCCTGAACTTCTGCAAGTACGATTTTACCAGCAGGGTTCACCAGGAAAGTACCGCGGTAAGCAAGACCTTCTTCTTCAATGTGCACGCCGAAAGCGCGAGTCAATTGGAAGGTAGGGTCCGCAAGCATTGGGTACTTGATCTTTTTGATTGTGTCAGAAGCATCATGCCAAGCTTTGTGAGTGAAGTGAGTGTCTGTGGAAACACCGTAAACTTCCACGCCCAATTTTTGGAAGTCAGCGTATTTGTCAGCCATGTCACCCAACTCAGTCGGGCAAACAAATGTGAAGTCCGCAGGGTAGAAGAAGAAGATAGACCATTTACCTTTAAGATCGTTGTGAGTCACAGTCTTAAAGTCGTTGTTGTGATAAGCTTGAACTTTAAATTCTGGCACTTGCGTGTTGATCAGAGTTTGCATTTATTCTCCTTGAATAAAAGTGGTTTGTATTCGGGCCGATGGCCAAGTTATAGGTCCACCAGCATTGTTAATTGCTAGCAGACATCTTTCGTCTTTGAGAATAAGGGATCAACCTCTTTTAATGAAATCGATTATAAGTATCTATTGATAGATTTTGTCTATTGCGGCATAATGCCTTCCAGGAGGCTGTATGGGCCCAAAAGTGAACTTTTCTCTGACGCAGCTTGAATACGTCATGGCTGTCCATAAGTACGGACATTTTGCCAAGGCGGCTCAGGCCTGCTTTGTGACTCAACCTACGCTCAGCATGCAAATACAGAAGCTGGAGGAGGATCTGGGGATTGTGATCTTCGATCGCTCCAAAAAGCCGATCCTTTTGACTCAAATGGGTAAGAAGCTGATTTCTCAAATGCAGACAGTTCTGTTTGAGGCCAAGAAAATCGGCAGCATTATTCAGCAGGAAACCAAAGGGGCTAAGCAAGGTTCTTTGTCTATTGGTGTCATACCGACGGTCGCACCCTATCTGTTGCCTCGACTTTTGCCGATGTGCGAAGAGCTTTTCCCAGAGGTCGAACTGAATATCAAGGAACTGCAAACGGAGCAGATTTTAAAAGCTCTGGATGATGATGAAATCGACGTGGGAATTTTGGCGACCCCCACTCAGGTTGCCAAGATGTTCGAATATCCGCTGTACTATGAACCGTTCTATGTGCTGTGTGAAAAAGATCATGAATATGCCCACCAGAAGAAAATCAAATATCAAAGTCTGAGCATGGAGGACATCTGGCTGCTGGAAGAGGGCCACTGTCTGCGCAATCAGGTTTTGGACTTGTGTTCGGTCAAAAAGAATAAAGGCGCAGGAAGACGCTACAAGTTTGAAAGCGGCAGTCTGGAGACCCTGAAGAATCTGGTGGATCTGTACGGCGGCTACACGTTGCTGCCTTATCTGGCAACAGAACAAGTCGGGGATCGCAGTCAGATTGTGCAGTTTGAGCGCCCCATTCCGGCTCGTGAAATAGGGTTGGTGTACCGTCGCGAACACTACAAGAGCGAATTGATCGAAGCCCTGGGTGAGGCGATTTTGAAGTCGATTCCGGAAGAACTGCGTCGTATTCGCTCTAAAGATCTGGATGTTTTACCGATATCTTGATGTTAACCTAATGGGTAAAAGAAAGGTCCAGCATGGAAATAAAACGCAAACCCCTTGAGTCTCGTGATGACATCCGAATTTTAGTGGACAGCTTTTACGCCAAGGTGCGGGCTGATGGGTATATCGGGCCGATCTTTACGGATGTGGCGCAAGTGGACTGGGATGAACATCTGCCCAAGCTGTATAATTTCTGGGCCGATCTTCTTTTGGGGGAGGACTCCTATCGGGGCCGACCCTTTCCTCCGCACATGAAATTGAATTTACAGCCCGGACATTTCGAACAGTGGCTGCGTTTGTTTGTGGCGACGGTGGATGAATATTTTGTGGGGCTGAAGGCAGATGAAGCCAAACACCGGGCTTATCGCATTGCCAGGAATTTTATGATCAATTTGAATCTGATCAGTTTGGATTAACTTCTTACCAGACGTTGAGCGTGTGCCGGAATGCAGAGGGGCTTTTGAGAACCTTGTATTGTTGCACAGCTGCGCAGGACGCTTAGAGAAGCTCTGCGGAGAGTGCTTAAATGGAAAAAGCCGCGGAGGTTCTTTATGAAACTCACAGTCAACTTTGCATCGCAGGGACGTCTTCTTGAGGGAACTCTTTATCTTCCTGAATCCAATGAGGATGTTCTGGCCGCCTGCCTTTTTGAGGGGGCCATGACCGGAGCCACAGCTCAGGTGGTGGATTATCTGGCTCGGCAAGTCAGTCATCAGGGGTTTGTCACCCTGGTCATGGATCATAACTATTTCGGAGATGACGAAACGGCTCCGCAGCCCTGGGAGTCGCCCTTTAAGCGGCTGCAGGATATCCTGGCAGCTTTGCACTTTTTGGAAGATTATGGCGAGGTTGATAAGAACCGAATTTTCGGTGTGGGTGTCAGCGTGGGTGCTGAGTTTCTGGCCGAGGCCAGTCGCCGGACTGATATATTAAAGGGTCTGGTCTTCGTTGAAAGTCCCACAGATGACAGTCGCAATCGAATTGCTCGACTGGATATTCCCAGCATTGTCGTGGATGAAGCTCACCTGGAAACGGCCGTCGAAGAAATTGTTCTTTGGGCCCGCACGCTCTTTGGCAGTTCGCGTGAAGAGCATGGTTCTGTGAACTGGCATCTAACGGATGAATAAATTTACTTCAACTTTATTGTGACCGTATTCACAACCTCATTTTGCATATTGCGAATGTCCACTTTCATTGACTGGCGCTTCCAGTCGATTTCGGCCAAGCCAAAGTTTTCTTTGTTATACACGGGGCCGATGTAGTGTCGGTCGGAATCCCGATAGTTGTTAGCGCGATTGATGGAGCTACCTGTGATGTCGTACAAAGGCCCATAGCCGGGAAGTTCCAGTTTGGAAATAGAGGCCATGTGGCGATCCCCACTGAGAATGACGACATTTTTCGCCTTGGTTTTTTTGATTAAATCAAAAAGGCGCTGACGTTCTTTGGGGAAGTTGCTCCATTTTTCAAACGGCGGATCTTCCGCGATGACCTGAATACTGCTGACGATCAGGCGGACTTGCGCCGGGCGCTTGAGCTGGGCTTCCAACCACGCCCACTGGTTTTCGCCCAGCACAGTGCCATCAAGGCTGGGTTCATAGTGCATGGCCTTTCCTTCAAAGCCCGCTTTTTCTTTCAGGGGACTACGATAGTAGCGGGTGTCGAGCATAATGACCTGAACCAGGTGCTTTTTGGGGCCGATGATTTTGCTGTGGTATACTCCGCGCTGCTCAAGGGGCATGCTGTTACGGGTGTAAGTCCAATAGTTCACAAAGTCCTTGCGAGCGGCATCCTTGCCCGTCCATTCATTTCCACCGTCGCGCATTCCAAAGTCGTGGTCATCCCAGGTCGCCATGAAGGGCACGTTTTCGCGCATGGCGCGGTATTCCGGGATCAAATCCAGTTTGCGGTACTGTTCGGCGATGGGCTGTTGGTACGGGCTGCTGGCGTAAACATTGTCGCCGGCAAAAAGAAACAGATCAGGCTCAGTGGCGCTGATGGTTTTCCAAAGCGGCTGAGGTTCGTCCTGATTGGCGCAGGAACTAAAGGCAATACGGCGCAGGGTCGCAGAATAATCAATCCCCCGGGAGGGCAGAGCGGAAACATAGGTCGTTGCCACAGGGGCTATCTGGGTGACACCAGTGTCGCGATTTTTTGGATTTTGTGCGCAGGCCGTGACCAGTAATGCCAGCAACAACACAAGTCTTGTCATGAAGTCTCCCTGGTGGAGGTTGGAAATTGGAAACCGGGTTTTTATTTCATGCATCCGGGTCTGTTTTGGCAACCCTTTTGTCTCAAAATAATCCACGGCACAGAGCTTGTATTGATTCTTTGGCATGACAAGTAAAACGATCCTCTTAGGCAGAATACTGACGGCTTTCTTTGTGACCCTGACTGTTTTTACAGCTGAGCTTTCATTAGCTTCACTTGAGCGAATGAATCTCAGACTGAGACAGCCGACAAAGGGCGCATCTGTTCAAAGAATGGCGCAGGAAAAACGACAGCAAGCGGTGCGTTTAGGACTGAAGCGCGCCAACACCTCGGCAGAGGCGTTGGATCAGCAAATCGTGCGCTATCTGGAAGTGGCCTCGATGGGGCGCTTGGAGCGCTGGAAAAAGGGCATTGACCTTGATCTTGTCAAAGTCGAGTACTCGCAGCGTGTTCTGGGGCACTTAAGCTCTGTGACCAATCTGATGAAGATGCGTCGTTCGTCCGGCAACAAATTCAAAAAACTTTACGAGTTTGATTTCCAAAATCTGATGCGTAAGAGCGATTACGTACTGGCGGTGAATACCACGCGCACAGTTTTGGAGTACGCATCGGCTCAGGATAGAGAGCTGGCCGCTCGGGCGGAAAAAATTCTGGCGGAATACAATCAGGAGCGTCTGCAATTTGACGCTAAAATGATTGCCTTCAACTAAGGTACCTGCTTACTTTTGCAGAAGCTGTGCGTAAAAAAAGGGAGCCAAGAGGCTCCCTTTTTTCGTTTTAACTTTTGGTTAAAAACTATTTGCGCTCGCTCAATGGAGTCACTTTGCGCTGTTCTGCACCCACGTACTCAGAAAGAGGACGGATAATGCGGTTGTCAGCAGCTTGTTCCATGATGTGAGCAGACCAGCCCGTCGTACGAGCCATCACAAAGATCGGAGTGAAGAAGTCGATCTCAAAGCCCATCATGTAGTAAGCAGGACCTGCTGGGAAGTCCAGGTTAGGATAGATTTTCTTCTTCTCAACCATGACTTTTTCAAGGGCTGCATACATCTGCATCCACTTTTGTTCGCCAGTCACGTCAGCCATGATTTGCGCATACTTCTTCATGGTTGGAACGCGAGAGTCGCCGGAGCGGTAAACGCGGTGACCGAAGCCCATGACTTTTTTCTTCTGTGCCAATGCATCCAGCATCCACTGTTCTGCTTTTGCTGGGTCAGCGATTTCTTTCATCATGTGCATAACCATTTCGTTCGCACCACCGTGCAAAGGTCCTTTCAGTGCACCAATGCCTGCAACAGTTGCAGAGTAGATGTCAGACTGAGTGGAAGTTACAACACGCGCAGTGAACGTGGACGCGTTGAAGCTGTGCTCAGCGTAAAGGATCAAAGAAACGTCGAATGCCTTAACAACTTCTTTTTGTGGAACTTTACCGAAGCACATGTGGAAGAAGTTTTCAGCGATGGAAAGATCAGACTTAGGTGGGATGAAATCCAAACCTTTTTTGAAGCGGTAGTCCGCTGCCACCATCGTTGGGATTTTCGCAAGCAACATCATGGCTTTGTCCATGTTTGTCGCAGGAGTTGAATCCCAGATACGAGCGTCTTCAGCACCCAGGAAGGACACAGCCGTGCGGATGGAATCCATTGGGTGACACTTTTGTGGAAGCGCTTTGATCACGTTCAACAAAGTGGTGGAGATTTCACGGTAGCTGCGTTCTTTCTTGGTGAAATCCGCAAGCTGAGCAGCGTTTGGCAGCTCACCATTATACATCAAGAAAGCCACTTCTTCGAAAGAGCAGTTTTCTGCCAGATCCTGAACCGGGTAACCACGGTAGATCAAAGAGTTGGTGTGAGGGTTTACTTTGGATACGGAAGACGTATCCATCACAACGCCATCAAGACCTTTCTTAACGTTCATTTTCTCTGGTTCTGGAACATAATCTGGATTGATATACTCAGCCATTTTTCCTCCGGCGAAATCCGCGCAGGCGGTTCCTAATACATTCAGGAATCGGTGCGTTATATTGCTAATGATTAACGACCAAAGCTAGCGCGGCCCCAGAAGGCGGTCAAGAGTTGGTGCACGGACTCTGCTTTGCGCAGCGGCGGGATTGACGGATCCCCCTAGGTTTGAGCACACTTTAACGATGGAATTATCATTCGCCCTCGTTCCGGCACTTATTCATGTGTACATTTTTACTCTGGAAAGCCTGCTTTGGGGGCGTAAAAGAACCAATAAGTCTTTCGGTGTCACGGAAGCCGAAGCTGCCACCACTAAGCTGATGGCCTTCAATCAAGGGTTCTACAATCTGTTCCTGGCTGTGGCGATTTTGCTCGGTCTGCATTTGCGAACAGGGGAGATCACTCGCGCCGCAGGCACCACGCTGGTGATCTATGGTCTGGTCTCTATTATCGCGGCGGGCCTGGTATTGATTCTGTCGTCACGTCGCTTGTGGCGGGCGGCCCTGGTGCAAATTGTTCCGGCAGTGATCGCCCTGATCCCGTTTCTAACTTAAAACTGCCCTTCACACACACCCGGAGTCGTCGTCAGGATCGGCTGTGGATTTGCTGAAAAATAGTTCTTCAGATCCAAATCCAGATGCAGATTTCCTTTTTTGCAGTTGTCATAAAGCGCCCGGTACAGACTTAACAGGTTGTTCTTGAATATCGTGTATTCCGCGGCGGTGAACTGCAAAGAGTTGCGGAAGAATGTCTCCATGGCGACTTGGGATTCTGGATTGCCGAAGACCTGATTGTGCAACTGGATGACGCCCTTATAAACCATCGGGCTGAAATGTCGCACCACTATGGTGGCATTCAGGTACAGATCGGGATTTCCTTTCCAGCTGTCATAGGTGGCAGAGGCCTTCTTGGTGTCGGCAATCAGGTGATATTTCTTTGCCGTGTTCATATCAAAACCGCCATCGTTGTCTTTCAAAAGCATCACTTTCAAGGAAACTCCGGTTTCTTTGATCGCGCTCAACATTTCAGCTTCAGCCGGCGTCAGCTGGGGGGGCGCTTTGGCTAGAAGTTCGCGGTATTTTTTGTCGGAAATATCATCCACTTTTCCCTGTACTGTTTTAAAGAAGTGGCGACGCTTGTAGTGGATATTGCCGATACGGTCAGCCTGGTCCAGCAGGAAGTCCATCACCAGCATGTCAGATGTCTCCTGCATGCCCAGCATTTTCTGACCGGCTTTGGCCAGCTCGGTGCTGCCTAGGATTTGCGAAATCGGTCGCGGGTCCTTCAGCAGAGGCCAGAAAACGCTGCTATTGCGGAACTGATCAATGCGGGTTTTGTCCTGTTTCAGGCCAAAAGCTTCGGCATATAATTCTTCGTTGCCCGGATTTTCCGCTAGCACGCCAAAGACCTGACGCTTGTCTTCAGTCAGGATGCGAGTTGACCAGTAGGCAGTGCCGTTGGTCGATAGGCCACGGCGCTTGCCATCTTTATAGAACGAAGCCGGTACAATGCCCAGGCCGTGGGGCGGTTTGGTATAGACATCCGGCAACTGGGACACATTGCCGTGCTTGGCGCGAACCAGATGGCCGATCTGATCGTACCAGTATTGATTCAGATATGTGTTACCCATTTGCAGTCCCAGATAACGTCCGGCCAATGCGTGATTTAACACCGTGTCCAGATCCACCGTGCGCAGAACACTGGCCGGAACCTCCACAGACTTAAACAGCTGAGTCAGACGAGAGTATCCCAGAATACTTCCTACGGAAACTCCGGGAGCCGCAAACTTGAATTTCGCCTCTTTGTCCGGATATCCCAGACGGGCTTTCATTTTCTTTTTTTCAGAGCGCGAAAGAGGGCAGATGGATTTCTGGAACTGGGCCTCCGTCATTCTGGCAGGGACTTCATAGTATTCCACCGCCACGGAGGTGCTGTTCACTTTCGGACAGCTGTAGAAGGTCTTCAGTTTGGGATGATCGCCATACGAGGCATAAAGATTCATTGCGCACAGGCTGTCTTCGTCTTTATTGATTTTGTTTTCCAAGCCGGGGAATCTTTGCAGCAGATAACATTTTTCGCGCAGGGCTTTGCCGGGCACCTCGATATTATAAGTTCTGATTGCATGTTTATCAAATTGCGGGTCCAGATAGCCGTGGGCATTGGAACTGAAAAGAACAAGGGACATGAGTGAGGCAAACATGGGATAGTCTCCGTATAATGGGGACGGAGACTATTTCCCGGTATGTCGAAAACCAAGTTATTTTATTGCAAGGTTTTTCAGCGAACGTACCTCACTCCATTTTTGGCATCCAAAGTCAGAGAGGCGGGAAGCGAACTTAGACTTTGCAGTGTCCCTGAGGAGTTGTAGTAACGAATGGAAAGCTGATTCGTCTCAGAGAAAACAAGTTCGACGTAACCTTGCGGAGTTCTAATGTTTGTTCCGACGAGATATCGGGGAGCGCTTCCCGCACACGGCATGGACACCACTTGAAGTTTTTTCCCATCAGCATAGGTGTAATGCCCGGAATAAAATCCGTGAGAATGCCCAAAGATTACCAGGTCCACTTTATGGCTTAAAAGAATGGACTCCAGAGTAAAAGATCCCGCTGTGCGGCGTTCTTGAGCCAGGACGCCGTTTTCATAAACCGTTGAGCTGTTGGCCTTGCTGCTGACGATGGAGTAAAGCGGGATGTGTCCATAGACCACGCGAGCGCGAGCTCCTTGGGCGCGGGCCGAAGACAGTTGTGCTTTGAGCCAGTTTAACTGAGCCGTGCGGTTGGAAAGTTTTGAATAGTTCGCGTCATCCAAAGAGACAAAGAACACATCCTCTTTGATGAAGGAGTAGTAAAACGGAAAGTTGTCATCATCGACGTATTCCACATTGGGTTTGTTTTCGCTCCAGAAACTGTCATAGATTTTTCGTTCCTGGCTATAGTAGGCATCATGATTTCCCGGTGTCGGTAAAAACGGCAAACCCGCGGTGCGCATCAGGGATAGAACCTTTTTTGAAAACGAGTTCCACATGTTCACGTAGGTGCTGTCGGACAGGGTCTTTTTTTCGCCGTCGATATAATCACCCACACCCAAAATGGCCGCCGGCTGGCGTGCGATCATGGACTTTACAATCGAAATGGTGCTGCTGGCATAGGTGCCGCTGGTGTCGATGTTCATATCCGCGAAGGCATGGATCTTTAAAGACCTTGCACTGTCCTCGATTGTGCCGCCTTGTTCAGGCGGCGTGGTGGGCGGGGAGGGATCCTTGCTGCCCGGGTCAGTGAAAGAACTTTCAGAGTCTGAATCTGAGCTGGGTGGAACCATGCTGAGAACTTCAGAGTTTTGAGGCATACACGCGGCTAAGCCAGAAACGAGAAAAAAGGCCGCAAGGAATTGGATGGAGGCGGTGGCTTTTGTTTTCATACAGTTTGTATCGTAACAAAGGTCGAAAACATTAAGTCGAATTAATGTGGATAGTGTGTATGTAAAATGGACTCAGGTCTAAGTCCCATTTTCTGCAGGAGCTTTAGACAGTTTCTGTGAAATAAAAAATGGAATCAGAGAGGTTGTAATAAACCCGATCAAGGGCAAGATCCTGACGGTCTCTTCGTCAGGATCTGTTTGTTTAGCGGCTTAGATTTCGATGTTTTTGCAAATCCAATCGCGCAGTTCACTTAAGCCTGTTTGAATATCTGGATAAGCCTTGATGACGGCAGACATCTCGGCGTGGATAGTCTCGCCTTTGTAAGGTTTGTTGCGCAAAGCCTCGGTGATTTCTTCAATCACGGTGGGATACAGGCAATCCGTATAGAACTTCAAATCCTTGATCTGTCCGTCCTCCACTTTGAAGTGCACATCAAAAAAACCCAAAGACAGATAGTCGTCCATCTTATGGCTGAATTCCAGGGTGTTGCCGTACAGCCACTCCCACGAACTCAACTGGTCGTACTGACTTTTCAATTCAGGAATCTGCTGCAAACTTTGCATGGTCAAAGACTCAATCTCAGCCTTGGCGCCATAGAAGCTTTCAAAGGCCTCGATCATCGGACCGACAAGATTGTCGTGGTTGATAGAGGCTGATACCTCATTCAGATTCGCCACGCGGGCCCGGACGGATTCTTTGCCTTTGGCTTGAAGCTTCTTGGGGTTCGGAGTCAGATAGTTCCCCAATCGCGCCAAATCCGTATGCATCAGCAAAGTGCCGTGGTGGAAGGCGCGGTCCTTTTTTTCTCGATAAGCGCTGCCGCTGAATTTGCGCGGTCCATCGTGGAACGGGATCAGCAGGTCATTGCGACCGGAGGCTTCCCCCTCAATGCCAAACTTTTTAAGCGCGTTGAAAATAACCTGCACATTGTTTTCGCGCTTATAGGATTCTTTCGGTGAAAGGAAAGTGAAGTTGGTATTACCCAGGTCATGGAAAACGGCTCCGCCGCCGGTCGTGCGGCGAGCCAGATGAACCTTGTCCTCTTTCATTTTCGCCAGGTTGCATTCGGACCAGGGATTTTGATTGCGCCCGATGACAACGGTTTCTTCATTGCGCCACAAAAACAGGATCTGCTGGGAAGGATCCAGGTTGTGAAAGATCCATTCTTCTGTTGCCAGATTCAAATGCGGATTCAAACTGTCAGAGAGAAATACTTTAAGTTTTTGCATGGGCCCAACCTAGTCTGCCGTCGACGACGGGTCAAGAAAGAGTATAGGGTATCGGGCTTGTCCAGTGGGGGAATTGGCGCGATCTCTGGACTTAGTAAGGCAATTTAGAGGGAAAGACTTAAACGGCGTCTTTACTTTTTCCGTGTTTTGCGATTAAATATTACCGTATTTCAGTTTTCGCAACTGATGTGCCCGGACGATGTGCGACGTACCCGGTCAGGACAAGACGACGCTTTTTTCTAACGAAAGGAGTGTTGGTATGTCTAACACAGTAGCATGGATTATTTTGGCAATCGCAGGTCTTCTTGAAGTCGGTTGGGCCATCGGCCTTAAATACACCGAAGGTTTCACAAAGCTTACACCCAGTCTTTTAACTTTGCTTGCTTTGGCAGGCAGTATGTTTTTACTGTCTCGTGCGGCGACGGTTCTTCCTATCGGGACTGCGTATGGGGTGTGGGTTGGTATCGGTGCTCTTGGCGCTGCGGTTCTGGGAATCATGTTGTTCAATGAGGCGGCCACGCCAGCTCGTCTGTTCTTCCTAGGTCTTTTGTTGATATCCATCATTGGACTGAAACTCACAGCCGGTGGGCACTAAAAAACTCACCTTATCGGGGGAGGAGTCGCAAACTTCAGAGAGCGTTCAGAGAGGATCTGGACATAGGTCCTCTTTGTCTCTCTCGGGTTTGTTCCGAATCTTTCAGGGTTCAGACAGACCTGGAGTTGTAGCATGTTGTTTCGCGGATTCAGAAGACTTTCATTCACTCAACAATTGACCCTGCCCATTGCCGTGGTTGGAACTTTGGTTTTGGGAGGTATTGCAGCACTGTCCGTTCAGGATTCGTTCAAGGATGCAAAAGAAAGTGCGCACACTCTGACTTTGGAGATGGGGCGGAAGTACTCTCAGCAGATCAAAACCTATTTGGACAAATCTTTTGCGCAGGCCGAGGTTGTGGGGCGCAGTTTGGCCATGGATGTGCAGAATCATCTTCAGGATCGCAACAAGGCCTATATGACCTTGCGTGAGGTTTTAAGCAGCGATCCTCAGTATCTGGCAACCTGGTCTGCTTGGGAGCCTGATGCCTACGATGGCAAAGATGCCCAGTACATGAACTCACCGATGCATGAAAAGACCGGACGGGTGTATCCGTGGTGGGTGCGTCAGGGTGACAAGATCGTCTACAAGACGTTGCTGAATGAAGAAACGCCGGATCTGGGGGATTGGTACTTCCAGCCGATTCAAAGAAAGCAAAGTATGCTGGTGGAACCCTACAAGGACACCGTCAACGGCAAAGAGCTGGTCATGACCTCGGCTGTCTACACTATCGTGCAGCAGGGCGAAGCCAAGGGACTTGTGGGTATTGATATCAGTCTGGATAATATCAAAAAATTGGTGACAGAAGTCCGTCCCTTTGCCGACTCTCAATCGTTTTTGCTTTCGGATAAGATGATGGTGGTGGCAGGTCCCGCACAGGCGGAAGTGATGCAGACGTATCAGGCCGATGCGGATCTTCAGTCTTTGATCCAACGTCATGAGCCTGGCAGTTTGGAAGTCGACAGTCCCCGCGGCAAAGAAGTGGTTTTGGTGGTGCCGGTGCCCATCTATAATCTTGAGCAAAGCTGGACGCTGGTGATTCGCACGCCAGAAAAAACGATCCTGGCGGCCGCCTACTCGTCCTTATGGAAGCAGCTGGGTTTTTCTTTGCTGGGTCTTCTTTTGCTGATGTCCGTGGTGTATCTGGGGGCGAAAAGATCCGAGCGGAAAATTTCCACCCTGTCTTCGGGGCTGACCGAGTCTTCTCATGGTATTTCCGAGGATCTTGAGCACTTAAACACGACCGGGAGTCTACTGGCGGAAGCCTCGACCCGGGCAGCGGCCTCCATCGAGGAAACAGTGGCTTCACTGGAGGAGATCACCTCAATGGTGCGTTTGAACACCGGCCATGCACAAAATGCGGCCTTGCTTTCCGGTGAATCCGCGAAGCTGGCCAAGACCGGAGAGGCAAAAATTCTGGAGCTTGTCCAAACCATGACGGCGATTGAGTCGTCGTCACAAAAAATCGAAGAGATCATCAACATCATCGATGACATCGCATTTCAAACCAACCTGCTGGCCTTGAATGCCTCGGTCGAGGCGGCTCGTGCCGGAGAGCACGGCAAGGGGTTTGCGGTGGTGGCAGAGGCTGTGCGATCACTGGCGCAGCGGTCGGCTTCGGCTGCAAAAGATATTAATCACTTGATCTCCGCATCCGTGGCGCAGGTCAAGCAGGGCACCGTCATGGTGCGGGAAAATGGTGAAGTTCTGAAGCAGATGTCCGCCAGCATTGAAAAAGTCGCGGCGTTGAATCAGGAAATTGCGGACGCTAGCCAGCAGCAGTCCACGGGAATTGAACAAATCAACGTGTCCATTAATCAACTGGATCAGGTGATCCAGAAGAACGCCTCTGAAGCCGGTGAAATTGTGACAGCGGCCGCCAACATCAGTGAGAAATCTGAAGTGATGAATGCCACTGTCAAGGTGTTGAGCGCCGCCTAGTCGCCGTGAACGACGGAATTCATCTCTGTCACCACCGTCTTCATGACGTGGGCCTGATTCAGGATCTCCTGAACTGTGGCAGAGATTTCTTCCGCTGAGGCGGCATTTGTCTGAATAGCCTGATCCAAGGAGTTCATCGCTTTGCTGATCTGCTGAATGCCGGTGGATTGTTCGTCACTGGCTGAAGAGATTTCAACATTCAGGTGACTGACTTTGCGTACTGAATCGACGATCTCTTTTAAGTTCGAGTTGGAGCTTTCTGCTTTTTGGCTGCCACGCTGAACTTTTTCGATAGAGTCATTGATCAGACTGTTGATATCTTTAGCCGCTGATGCGGATCTTTGCGCCAGGGTTCGAACGGCTTCTGCGACCACCGCGAAGCCCTTGCCGTGCTCTCCGGCACGAGCCGCCTCGACTGAGGCATTCAAGGCCAGCAGATTTGTTTGGAAGGCCAGGTCGTCAATCACACTGTTGATTTCAGCAATCTTCTTGGAAGAGCCAGAGATCTCTTCCATCGCTCCGACCAGAGCGTTCATCTCGGTGTTTCCGCGTTCAGCGCTTTGATTGGAGTCTGCCGACAGGCGGGCCGCCTCTTTGGCGTTGCCGGCGTTCATTTGCACCATGGAAGTCAACTCTTCAAGACTTGCCACGGTTTCTTCGATGGAAGCAGCGGACTCGGTGGCCGACTGAGCCAGGTTCTGTCCAGCGCGGCTGAGTTGATCGATCGCGGCCGTCACAACGTTTTCCGCTTGATCCAGACTTTTTGTCAGACGGGTAAAGCGCTGGGAGATCCGGCGAGAGATCGCAAAGACGGCAACCCCCATCACCAAGAAACAGATAACAAAAACCAAAAGCTGATTCCAGAGAAGGGAGTACGCGCTGGCCAGGACTGTTTTGACGGGTGTGGAGATCTGCACCCCCCAAAAAGTTTTGGAGTACGGAATCGCAACCGGCACTAGAATGTTGAGAATGTCCTGGCCCGAATGTGGATCCGTGCCGGTTTTAAGCAGCAGACGGCCTTCTTTCAGGGCCTGCTTGAATTCTTCCTGAGCGAAAGGCAGCACCGCAGGTTTACCCACCAGATCCGCCTGGGGATTGGTGACATAGTTGAACTGGTCTGAGATCAGATAACCCACCGAAGTTTCATAGGGCTTTACGGCGGCGATTTGCTTTTCCAGTTGCGACAGCAGAAGATCAACGCCGACCACGCCTTGCATTTTTCCGTCTTGATAAAGGGGAGCTGCGGCGGACGTCATCAGAAGATTCTGCCCATTGACCTCGTCATAGTACGGCTCCGTCAAAATACGATGTCCGCTTTTCTTGGGCGCCAGATAGAACTCGCCATCATAGTTGATGTCATTTTCCCAGGCCAGGGTGCCGTTCTCTCCCGAGCGATTCCAGTAGGGACCAAATCCGCCCACCTTTTCATATCCGGGCTGACCCAGATAGTGAGCGTCTTGTCCGTCGAAGGCATTGGGTTCAAAAGTGGCCCACACCCCAAAGACGGAAGGGGCTTGTTCCAGCATGGCCTTTAAGACTGCGTTGACTTCAGAACGCTGTTTGGATTTTTGTTGGCGAAGAGTCTCCAGATAGGCCTCGAGCTGCTGGGCGACCATAAGGCTTGCATCCAGCTCGGCTTTAAAGGCATTGGCGAAGGACTCGGCAGATTTGCTGACTTTAAATTCAGCGTCGCTGCGTGCGCTTTGAAAACTTTGAGAGGCTGAAAAATAAGTCAGAAGTCCCAGAGCAATGAATGTGATAGTCAGAATAGGAAGGGCAATTTTGGTCTGTAAGGAGAACTCTTTCTTCATTGAGCCATCTTAAAGGAGTTTTGCGCATCTGACCTCGGCGAAAAAACAAATAAGACTCTGGTCGGAATTTGCGTCTTCAACAATTAGGCGACGGTGTCCGCGCCTCTGAGCCAAAGGGCAAGTTTATTACAGATTGCGAGGAGTTCTTAAATACACTGTTTGAAAGAAACAGTGGGAACGGTCAAAAAAAAGGGAGGCTCAAGCCTCCCTTTTTTACTCTTACTTCAACGTGAAGTTGAAGATGCTGGTGTCGAAAGAGTTGTACTCGTCGTAACGAGAAAGTGCATACAGTTCTTTGCGAGTTTGCATTTTGTCCAAAAGACCTTCCTGAGTGCCTTTGGCTTTGATTTCATTCAAGCCCGCCACGGTCGCACCCATCGCCAGACGGAACGTCGTCACAGGATAGATCACGATGTTGTAGCCAAGGTTGGAAAGCTCTTCGTAAGTGTACAAACGGCCCTTGCCGAACTCAGTCATATTCGCCAAAAGAGGAACATTCACAGCCTTGCGGAAAGTTTCAAATTCTTTTTCGTTTTCCAAGGCCTCTGTGAAGATGCAATCCGCACCCGCATCGATGTAAGCTTTCGCACGGTCAATGGCTTTATCCAAGCCTTCAACAGCACGGGCATCCGTACGAGCAATCAGAAGGAAGTTTTCATCCAGCGCTTTACCACGAGCCGCCGCCGCCACTTTGCGGGACGCTTCATCACGAGTCACGAGACCTTTACCATCCAGGTGACCACAGCGCTTCGGATTGATTTGATCCTCAATGTGGCAACCCGCCAGACCCATCTCAATCATTTCCTGAACCGTGCGAGTCGCCGACATCGGTTCACCAAAACCCGTGTCGATATCAATAATGGTCGGAAGTTTTGTCGTGCGGGCAATCTGACGACCACGCTGAGCCACCTCAGTCAAAGAAGTCAGACCAATATCAGGATAACCCAGATCATTGGAAAGCACAGACCCAGAGATATAAACCCCATCAAAGCCCGCTTTCTCAATCGCCATGGAAACCAACGGAGACCAAGACCCCGGCATCTGCAAAAGCTTGCCAGACTTCAAAGCCTCTCTAAAATTCTTACGTTTCTGCGCAGGAGTAATTTCAGGAAACAACATACAAACCTCATCCTTCCTCACGACCCGCTTGGGGACGGGGAGGGGGCTTAGCCTTAAGCCCTTCCCCTGCGAACAGTCCTCGCGGACGCCATCCCTTCGGGATGAGCTGCTGCGGAACTTGGTGAAGAGCTTAAGGCTAAGCCCCCTCCCCATCCCCAAGCAGCTCTCGGGTATCGTGTATCCATTTATGTTTTCTTCGATTCAGAGCTAAACACACAAAGTTTTTAGAGTGCCTATCTCTCAATGTCCGGCAGCGCCGGTTCAGCAGTTCATCCTATCACAGTCCATTTCAAGTAGTGCCCAAGTATAAGCGTCAACAAATTGAACTTATAGAGCGATGAGCTTGAAGGGAGTGGGAAGCTGTACTTGGAGGGACCTCTGGGGGCGCAGGAAGCGCGAACCGGGCGAACGCCCGGCCCCAGCGAGGCAGGAAGCCGTGTCCCGTAAAGGACAGCTTCCCACTCCCTTCAAGCGGACCTTCGTTCTAGAAGATCCCTTTGTTGTCGCGTTTGTTGTTCACAAGCTTTTCGATTGGGATCTGAACGTTCAACTGCTGAACTTGTTCTGCAGTCAGGTTTTCCAGATTTTCAACCAGGCCGATGAAACGATCGCGTTCTGCTTTGGTGATGATACCTTCAGTCAGAATGTCGAACTTGCGGATGTAGTCCGCACGTTTGAACGGACGAGCGCCCGCTGGGTGAGCATCAGCTACGCCAAGCTCATCAACGATTTTGGAACCGTCTTTCATTGTGATTTCTACGCGGCCACCGAAGCGTTTTTTGTCTGGATCTGTTTCGTGGTACCAAGCAGTCCATTGTTTGTCTTCAACAGTGGAGATTTTGTGCCACAAAGCCACAGTGTCCGGACGCTGAGCGCGCTCTGGAGCGTAAGAGTTCACGTGGTGCCAAGTTCCGTCCTGCAACGCCACGGCGAAGATGTACATGATGGAGTGATCCAAAGTCTCGCGGGATGCATTTGGATCCATTTTTTGTGGATCGTTTGCGCCAGTACCAATCACGTAGTGAGTGTGGTGAGACGTGTGGATCACGATAGACTGGATGTCGTCGAAGTTTTTGATCATTGGCTTCATTTTGCGAGCCAAGTCGATCAAGGCTTGAGACTGATACTCTGCAGAGTGCTCTTTTGTGTAAGTCTCAAGGATCGCGCGTTTTTCTTCGCCCACTTCTGGAAGTGGAACTTCGTATTTACCATCTTTGCCATCAAGCATGTAAGCGATAACAGAGTCTTCACCTTCGTAGATCGGAGATGGAGCGCCTTCGCCACGCATAACGCGGTCCACAGCTTCTACAGCCAGTTTACCAGCGTGAGCAGGTGCATAGGCCTTCCAAGAAGAGATTTCACCTTTGCGGGACTGACGAGTCGTGAAGGACACGTGAACCGCTTGTTGAACCGCTTGATAGATGGTTTCAGTTGGCAAAGACAACAAAGTTCCGATGCCTGCGGCTGTTGCCGGGCACAAGTGAGCGATATGATCTTTTTTGTGTTTGTGAAGGCAGATCGCTTTAACCAGGTCCACGTGAACTTCGTAACCAGTCACGATACCTTTCAGAAGGTCTTTACCGTTTTTGCCCATTTGCTGTGCCACTGCCAAGATAGCAGGGATGTTGTCAGCAGGGTGGGAATAGTCAGCAGCCAGGTAAGTGTCATGGTAGTCCAATTCACGAACAGCAGTGCCGTTCGCCCAAGTGGCCCATTCACAGTCAAATTTCTGATCATTTGGCATACCGAAAACAGTTGCACCGTGGGCGCGAGGATGCGCAATCGCCATGGCACGAGCAGAAGCCACCGGACGACGGTTGGCAGCAGCAATCGCAACAGAGGCGTTGTCGATGATACGGTTGATAACCATGTCAACAACGTCAGCTTTGATAGGGGCATTGTCAGAAGCGATTTCGGCAATCTTCCAAGCCAGTTGATCTTTGCGATCCAATTTTTCTTTGGACGGGTAAACGCGAACGGTGTGTTTCTTCATGAGAAAGTCCTTTCTGGATTTAGAAAAATGAAACAGCCCAAGCTATCTTGGGCTCCAGTAAGGGTCAAGAAACCGCCACGCTCAGCAGACAGCTTCGCTCAATGCGTCGAAAGCGCCGTCCAGCCATCCTTGTTGTGAAAGTCAGGATCGGAGCCCGGATGGGACAGGGACCAGTAGCTCAGCGAGCCATCAGTAAACTCAATCACCGCCGTCAGGCCCAGGCAGGTGAAGTCAAAGGGCTTTTGGCTGTCGATTTCGATTTCAAACAGAGCCTCATGCTGTTCCGGCTCATGGTGTTGAAGGCGCACGCGGGTTTCCGCTGCCGGCTGCATACCCTCGCGGTAACTGCTAAAGGAGTAAGCATTCCAGTTGCCATTAGGAGCACAGTTGATTTCCAGATAAGGCGAGCGGGGAGAGGTCCCCGTTCCCAGAAAAGCCTCCAAACAGGTGTGCTTCCAAAGGCCGTCTTCCCGGTGGATCTGAGGGGTCGCTTTGGGCCACAGGATCAGGGCCAGGTTGCCGGAGATTTTGAATTTGACCAGCAGGCGGTTGTCAGCCAGTGAGGAGATATTCCCGTGGACAGAAATACTTTCGGTCAGGGCGGTTTTGCTGAAAGGCTTCAAAGGTTTCATGCTTTTTTCTCCCATCCCAGCAGGGCGGTGAAGAGGACTTTGTTGTCGCCGACACGCAGCCCCTGATAGCTGGTGATTCCGGCGTCTGAAGTTTCCGGGTTCGGTGCTTGACAGCTGCGGTGAATTTCAACCTCGTCACCTAAATGGGTTTCAGCCAGAAAATTGACCGAGTAGCTATTCAGCTGAAGTTTTCGGTGCAGGTCATAGGGGACGGCATCCAGAATCCACTGCGCGTATTTGGTGTTGTTCACATGCTGATTGATATCCAGGTCGGAATTTCGCACGCGGTACTTGGCGATTTTTTCATAGGTACCCTGCACGGGGATTTTCTCAGGCGTCAATCCCGTGGCACGTGGATGGGTCAGGCTTTCCCAGGGACGCAGATTCTGTGCAGGAAGAATTTTTTTGCTCTGGCGATCCAGGGCCAGCCAACTCGTGGAACACAGGCCGATTTCCTGGCCTTGTTGGTTCAGCACCACGAATTCACGGCTGACAAAGGCGCCTTCCGGCGGGCGCAGCCAGGTTTGCACTTGAAGATTTTCACCGAAGCGGGGCCACTGTTTCATCTGCAGTGTCTGACGGGTGAGCACCCAGAACAGGCCGTCTTTTTCCATGTCCTGCATGCCAAAGCCTAAACTTTCCGCATGCATCCAAGCGGTTTCCTGCAGAAGATTCAGTAATCCATAAAGACCCAAGCGTCCCATGGGATTAACCAAAAGACTGGTAATGTGAAAGTTTTCTGACCAAGGGGAGTTGCTAATGTTTGGCATTCTCACATCCTCTCATATCTTATCTGTAAGAAAACAAGAAAATGCTCATATCTCAAACACAGAAAAGATTAGAAATTGCAAAAAAACAGGAAGTACTTTAGATCAAATAAGCTATAATGTATTTATATTGATGAGATATTTTTGAAAGCAAAGGCTTGTCACAATCGCTTTGTTATGTATAAATAAATCATCGTTAGGTGGAAACGCATGAGACAAAGAAATATGCTAGCTGATTTCTTGAAGCAAAAACGTGTATCTGCAGGTCTTTCTCAAAGAGACGTGGCTGACAAATTGGGATACTCCACTCCACAGTTTATTTCAAACTGGGAAAGAGGTGTTTCTCATCCGCCAATCAACGCTTTGAAAAAGTTGGGAGAGCTTTATAAAGTCTCTGCTGATGACTTGTTCGAAGTGACTTTGAATGCAACGATTCATGAGGTGACTCAGGATTTGCGTCGCAAATTTGCAAGCAGCAAGGCTCGCTAAGTCGAGATCATTCAAGGGCACAAGTAAAGGGGCTCCATTTTGGAGCTCTTTTTATGTCAAAAATGTAAATAATATATTGTTTTATAGCAAGTTTGCGGTGCATTATGAGTCCCAAGACCCCGTCTGCGGTCGACAGTTTTAAAAAATATGCAGAGGAATTATGTGCGTTTATTGAGCAAGAGGGTTGGGCCGTGCGCCCTTACCATCAGGACTCTTTGCCGTTTTTCTTGCAGTTGAATGAGTTTCAGCGAGGCACAACCATCGAACTGCTTCGTCAGTACCTGGAGATTTGTGAGCGTGTGTATTCCCGGGGGCGCCGCTTAAAGGACATGCCTTTTTTTGTGGAAACGGCTTTGGACTATTATGGTTATAGCATTTTTCCCCAGACAATGGGGCGCTTGCGGGCGGAACCTAACAAGATGGTTGAATTCTACTCTGACAAGCACACCCAGTTCTTTAGATCACTGAATTTCTTTGAGTTCACCAGCTACACCATCGAAGACTTGTACTGCCGTCAGTGGGTTCATCTGTATGATCGTGAAGAGGCGATGACCTTGCGGATCTTAAAGAAGGCCAACGCTGTGCTGGCAGGGCAGTGTGAGGCTCCTTTGGCGGTGCTAGAGCCTCACATTCTGAAAGAACGTCTGTCCTTGGAACGCTTGCAGGTGGAAATGAAAAACCTGGAGCTAGAGCCCTTACGTAAAAACGGCCAGGTTCAGGGAATCTTTGCCATGGCCGATTGCACCTGGGCTCTTTAGAATGTCCCGATAGACAGGTGGAAGCGCCAAGGTTCTTCCCCCGGGCGCGCATCCAGTTTCCAGGCCCATTCCAGGCTCAAAGGACCCACCGGCGTGTTATATCGGATTCCGAATCCGGCAGAGTCCCGGTAAGGATCTGAAAATTTTAAATCCTCAATTTTCACAGACCCACCATCATAGAAAACGGCTCCCCCCAAGCTTTCATAAAGCGGGAAGCGCAACTCTGATTTAATCAGATACATGGTTGAATCCGAAGTCAGATAGTACGTCGGATCGCTTTCAGTAAGCCCCAGATCCTGTCGGTTCGGGAAGACTTCCTGAGTTCCGGCCTCATAGCCACGCACGGTGGCTTGGCCTCCCAAAGTGAAGCCCTTTTTATCCCAAGGTACACCGCCCCCAGGACTTAAGTTTTTCATATACCCGGCACGCCCTTGATTGGCCCAGACAACCGGCTGCTTGGAAAGGTGACCGACCGTCCAATAGTGCGTGAAGCTTAAAGTGGTACGCCAGTATTCAATTGTCGGGCTGGAACCGATTGAAGGACTCGCATATTCCGCATTCCAACGGGTGAAGGTCCCTTTGCTCGGATTGAAAGGATTGTCACGGAAGTCCAGATCCAGTTGGGGGCCGGTTGTTGCGATGTTTTGCTCAACTGTGTCGTATGGATAGGAATCATCCAAACCGAAGTCACGGATGGTGGCCAAAGACCACAGATCCCAGATTCCCAGAATCCGTGAGGTGAAATCCTTTTCTAAAGAGTAAGTGGTCGAACGCACGTCGGAGACCTGTTTGATATCGAAATCCGTCACCGTGCTGGAGCGAGTGACATTGATACGTCCCCGCACGCGGGAATCAAACAAATAAGGCTCCAGGTAACCCAAGACCACGCGGCTTTCCAGATACTTGATATCTGCGACGTTATAGTTTCCTTCAAGACGCAGGGAAACTCCGCGTCCGGTGCCCCACAGATTTCGATAGGCCACGCCCGTGTATCCACGCAGTGTCAAAGTTCGTTCGTTGGTTGCTCCGGCGCCCAACGTAAAGACGCCCGGATCGCGTTCACTGACCTTGACCAAAACCGTGCGGTTGGCAACGTTGGTTTTTTCTTCCAGTGTGCGGATTTCGACAGAGCCAAAGAAGCCGGTTCTTTGCAAGCGCGCGACGGACTCCTCCAGATTTGACGGGGTTAAAAGGTCGCCGTTTTTAAACTCCAGTTCCTTGTGAATAACATAGTCCGAGGTGAAGGTGTTGCCTTCCAGGATGATCGACGCCACCCGAACCTGAGGTCCTTCGAAGATCTTGAAGTTGAGATTGGCTTTGGTGTTGGTTTCATCATAAGTCACGACGTCGCCGCGTTCATTCAGCAGCAGCATTTCGATATAGCCGCGCTCTTTATAGAAGTTCTTCAAGCGGGCGATAGAGTCCTCGATCTGCGTCAGGCGCAAGGGGCCCGCGCGCAGACGGGTGGCCTGCAGCAGCTCCTCGTCCCCGAAGGACGAGTTTCCTTCAAAGGTCACGGACTCCACAATCGTCAAAGGTCCCTCATCCAGATTGATGTGGATTGTGACGGCATCGCGCTCTTTGTTGTACTGGGTGCGCGTGGACAGGATCTTGGCCTGCAGATAGCCGTTGTTTTGCAGTTCCAGAATCAGATTTTTCAAGCCGATGTCGATGTCCTCTTTATTGTAGTAACCGCTTTCCACTGTGCGAGAGCTGTGGGCTTCAATAAAGTTGATATAGTATTTGTCTTTGCGATTAAAGCGCCCTGTCAGGTTGTATTTCTGAATTTTGACCCGGGGACCTTCTTCAATATGGAAGGTCACCTTCCTTTGGAACTTACGTGCTTCAGCTTCATCCACTTTGACTTCGGCCCGGGCATAGCCCCTTGCCAGATAATGAGCGCGAATCTTCTGCGCCAGCTCGGTGCCCACAGAGGGGCTGGCGGAATAGTAATTATCCAGATCCAGGGCACTTTCGATTTCCCGGATCGCCAGGAAACGAACCCCTTGATAGTCGAAGTTGTATTTTTCGGTTTTCTCCAGACGATAGGTCAGCACGACTTCGCTGTCATCTTCACTGAATTCCGTGGTGGGGCCCACCAGATCCGCCCGGATGTAGCGGTTTTCAGTCAGGTACTCGCGCGCCGCTTTTTGAATCTGTGCCAGGGTCGCGTCCGTGTAAGGATCATTCAGGGAATCGTCGATTTCCTTCATGACCTTCTTGTTCAGCTCCTCGTTGGGGCTGATCAGAATAATATTTCGCACCAAAGAGCGTTTGTTTTCATTCACCCGCACAAGCACGCCCACCGTGTCGGCAGTTTCAGGCGGCATTTCGATGTCAATCAAGGCATTGTAATAGCCCAGATCTCGATAGGCCTGACGCAGTTTTTCACCTCCTTCAATCAGCGTCTGCTGATCAAAGACGTCTCCGGATTTAACCCCAAAAAGATTTTCTGCTTCCGATGTGGAGAAGTTCTTATTGCCCACGATTTTCACGCTGGCCACCCGGCGGGTCAGCTCATATTCCAGGCGCAGGGGAGAGCTGTTGCCATCATCCAGAACACGCACGCGTTTGATCTGTGGCTTAAGCTGCAACTGGCGTATGATGTCGTCCACCTGATCCTGGGTCAGGCGCTCTTTGCCCAGTTGCGGAAACCTTCTGGTCAGATCCTCTTGAAGATCCTGGGGCAGGTTGGATATGTTCAAAGGCTTTTTTAAGGCCCAGACCGACGTACTCCAGCCCAGAGTCAGCGTCGCTAGCAAAAACACGGCAGGGGATCTTAGGCGTGAAGATATCATTTAAACTCCCGCTTAAACTCTAGATCCAAGCCAAAAATACTTTGGGACTCTTGTTGGGTGGACTGAACATTCGTGCTTTCCTCTGTCGATCCGCGACTTTCAAATGAACCGATGGCTGTAACGTTGCTGTTCAGAAGATATTCCAGCTTGATGTCATAGGATTGTGTATCACCCACGGGACGACTGCCGGACACCTTCATTTTATCTGACAGTCGACGGCTTAAGGTGATCTTTGGCACACTGATGTTGCGGGTGGAATCATACTGGGACGTCACAGCCAGATTCAGACCTAGCGTGCTTTCAAGTTGTTTGTTGATAGGTTTTGCCAGGACCGCCCCCCCGATTTCCACGCCCAGCTGTTCGGCCTGTTGACGGGATTGCAGGTTTTGATCCATGGCCGAGGAGGTGACCCCCAGGGCAATCAGGGAAATAATATCCTGCTCTGACAGTGGTGGGACACTGTTGAGGTGAATGGTCAGATTTTTTGACGGTCCTTGCGCCAGCAGCGTGATGTCGTATTCATTGATGCGTGACATGGCCGAGATATAAAGATTCGGATTGATTTCATCAGGATCATTGAAGTCAATCACGCCGCTTTGGATGTCAAAAACCTTGTCTTTGAAGATGATCTTGGATTTGCGTTCCATGCTGATTTTACCCAGAAGCACCGGATTGGTCGGAGTCCCTTTGACTTGCAGCTGTCCTGTGACCGAACCATCGATCAAAGAATTTTTAACCACGATATTTCGATTTAACAGGATCTGCAGATCCAGCAAAATGGGCTCAAATTGCCCCTCACGCAGCAGCTTTGGCAGATACTGGCTTTGGCGAACCCCTGCCACCGTCCCGGCGTCTTCGGTGAACTCTTTTTCAACCAGAGCGTTGGACACATGGAAGGTGCCGGAAAGAGTGAACGGGAACCATCGGCCTGACAAAAGCACATCGGCATTGCCACTGCTTCGGACCTTGTCCGGGACGTTGAAGGTCACGCCATCCAGACGGGCGCGAATGGTGGTGGGGATATCCTTGATTCCATTGATCATGATGCCGCCATCCCCGGTCAGGGTGCCGCCCGCGATCTGGCCTTTGATGGCATTGATCAGAATGCGGTTCTGCGAAAAGACGACTTCCGTGGAAAGGCGTTCAAAGGGATGCGGGAAGCCTTTGATCTTAATGAAAGTGTTCTGGGCGTTGGCATTTCCAAGAATTTCCGGTTTCATCAAGGTGCCGGAAACATTGGCTGAAATGTGCAGCAATCCCCCCATATCCTCAAGGAACGGAGTGAAGATTTGCAACAGGCGAAGGTCGGTGTGACCGGCCACACCCAGATTCAGCCGTTCGGCGGAAAAATTAGAGCCCCGAATCTGCAGCAAGTGATTCGGACCTGACAGGGTGAAATTGCGGATGTTGACCAGACCGTTGTCGGCCGTGATGTCAATAGGCCCATTGTTGGTGAAATTCAAAGGACCGCGCTTCAGATTGAAGGTTTCAATGTGAATCTTACCGCTGGCCTTCAGGATGTCGCCTTGCTCTGAGCGCAGGTCCACCATTGATGTCAGGGTGGAGTCATATTCGCTGGCCAGATTTGCGCCGCCGATCAACCCCAGAACCGTCGAGTAATTCCATTTGTTAGTATTTACTTTCAAAACCAGTGGCGATCGTCCTTTTTCCATCGGGATCTGAAAGTCCGCTCGGACCTTGTCCCCAAAGAAAGTGAATTGTCCGCCCAAACTGTTGCGGTTGACCCTGACAATAAAGTTCGAGTTGGGAATTTCCTGGTCCTCAAAAAGAGTGTCAGTGATCGCACCTTTTAGCAGAACCTGCGGGTTGTTGACGGAATCTTTCAGTTCGGCAGCAAAATTCACATTGCCGGTGATGTTGGAGTTGATTTTGCTGATAATGTCAGATTCTTCCAGATGCCAGTTTTTTCCATCAGCATAAAGATTCATGATGCGATCTGAACTGATGCCACCTTGCAGAGTCAAAGTGGAGTTGGCCTTTTGCAGGATCACTTTGTCAGCATTGATGTTTCCGTCTTTAGCCGAGGCATTGAACAGCAGCTGATTGAATCCCTCGGGTCCGATCGTGACATCCTTAAAGGCGGACTCCAGCTTGTAATTCAGCTTCCAGAAGTTCAAAGGTCCATCAACACGGGCTTTGGCAGCGCCAGCCCCAGAGACGGGCAGAGGGAATCGGTAGATCTTTTCAAAGATCGTGGCCACATCGCCGAGTTCCGCTGTGGGAATGCTGAAGTCACCTTCCAAAGTTTCATTGTTCAGGTCGACATCCAACTCGCCCAAATATTGCGTGCGATTCAGAGCGCCGGCGATGTCTTCAAAGAACAAGATGCCTTTGCTGTAGCGGAGATGGGTCAAAAGATTTCCCAGAGTGAAATCCTCAAACACGAAGTTGCGTGCATTGAGCTTCATATTGAAGACGGCAGCATTGGAGTCCCCGGAGGTGGATCCTTCGATGCTGGTTGTGCCCACCAATTTTAAGTTGGCCAGATTACGCACATTTTTAAGATCCAGCTTGTCGGTTTTAAAGTTGATCTTAAAACCTTTGTGGAAATCAATCACACCATCAGAACTTCCGGCGCTGTCACCCATGGTCACGGAGGCCGCGTAAGAAACCTGATCCAAAGTCACCTGAACCTGGCCTTTGGCAGACATCGCATCAATGTTCACCAGGTCTGGGGTTTTGGGTTTGATGTCAGTCTTCACCCAAAGGTTTTTCCCCTTGAGGGAAGCGTTAGAGCAGGTCACCTGAAAAGTGGGGCGGATCTGTCCTTCGCAGGGAAGCTGACCTTCCAGTTCCAGACCGACGGGAATGTTCGCCAGATCCAGATTTTGGAAAAGTTTGTAAAGATCCAGGCTGTGAACCGTCACCATAGACTTAAATCCGTAATTGCCATCCAGCCGTAACTGCGATTTTGTCAGAGTGGCTTCACCCGCCGGGTGGTGCACTTCCATTTCCGAAAGTCCAATGACGCCATTGTGGTATTCACCCTGAATACGGGCGTCACCCAGTTCCAGCTTTTCCAGCGTGACAGAGCGGGTGTTGATTTCAGCCTTGGCGCGGATGTCGTCAAATCCGTTGAACTTGGTGTCGACTTCCGTGATCAATTCACCACCTATCGCCGGCAGCTTGATGTCCGGGCGCAGACGCTTCATTTCCGTATAGATGTCGCTCAGGTTGATTTTTCCGGTCAGATCCAACACGCCGGAAGGTTTGATGGCAATACGGGCAAAGTTGGTCAGCTCGCCGCGGGCCAAAACTTCCGACTGTCCCAGTCGGACACCCAGTTGAATGATCTTTAAAGACTGACGGGTCAAATAGAGGTGAGTATCCAGTGAGCCGGCAAAGTCCCCAAAACCAGTCAGCTTCACCTGCAGTTCTGGTAAGTTGGCCTTGGCCGTCAGGTTTTTACCCATATTGGTCAGAAGCAGATCGCCACTTTGTACGGTCGCATTCAGCTTAAGCTGTTTGGAGGTGATCTGGGTTTGAATGTTCTGCAGGAAAATTCGCTGCAGCGGCAGTTGCTCTAACACAGCAAAGATCTGATCCATCGGCAGCTCTTTGGAAGGGGAGTCCTCTTTAAGGAGCGGATCCAGATTGATTTGCGCCTGAGGAGAGTCCACGACCACTGCCGACAACGTCAGTCGCCCACCCAGCAGATGGAACATGTCCACAAAAGTGCGAACACTTTCGATCCTGATACTGGGAAGAACCTCGGCCAGTTCGCCTTGTCCTTCAATAGTCACGCCTTCCAGGGCGGCGGAGGGACGCAGGAACCGCAAAGAAAGTTTCTCGGCACGGATTTTCACCGGCAGGTTGGCGGCGGAATAGCTTTGGATTTTTTCCAGCGTCCAGGCTTCAATCTTCGGAGCCAACACCTGGGCCATCAGAGCCCAGAGCACCAGAATTACAGCCAGCGGAGTGATAAGAATCCAAAAGACACGTTTCACTGACCACTCCAGATGCTAAGTAGCGCACTGGCGGCGCGATAGTGTGGACGAGCGGCCAGAAGTCCTTCGAGTACTTCTATCGCCGTGTGTTTTTGTCCCAAGCCCCACAGCGCCTGCGCACGCAGATAAGCGGTGGCAAAGAAAGTTTCCGGATCATGCGCAAACAGTATTTCTACTTTGGCAAGATCGGTCAGCAGTTCCACGAAGCGGCGGCACTTTAACAGGATCTCAAGCCGGAACCAGATCAGGGATTCAGTTTCCTCGCTGAAAGAAAGCAAAGACAGTGCATCCTCGAAGCTGTCCAGCATATAAGCGGCCACGGCAAAATCAAAAGCCATCTCCGGATACTTCTCGGCGTGCTCGTGCATACTTTGCATCAGTGCCTGCAGGGCCTGTTCAACTTCGGGTTCCCGGGGGGAATATTCTTCGGTGTTGATACTGACTTTGCGTGAACGTGGTGTTCGGCGCGACAGAATCTCCAAAGCATAACGCTGTTTGTGTTCATTCACCTCGCGGCGAATATCGCTGTCTCCAGGATAAAGTTTTTGCAGACGCTGCAGCAGGGACTTTTCCTGCTCATACAGTTGCTGTGTGCGCAGGGTGATCAGTTGCTCCAGCAAAGAACGTTTGTTGTTCAGATAGTCTTTGTGGATTTTATATTTGCGATTGCTGCGCCATTCGCCCAAAGTCTGCAAAGTCTGGCGCAGAGCCAACGAGCGTGAGGCTTCGCTTTGAGCCTGGTCCTCTTCGATTCCGTCCTGCAAAGCGCGCACAGCCTTTTCATTCAGCTCGTCAGAGAAAGCACTTAGCGCTTCAAGAAAATAGGGCCATGGAATTGGGAAGGATTCGTTTTCAATGTGACGAAGAACGAACTCAATCAAAAGATGTTCATGGCGTGACTGAAGCAGGAAGCGAGAAAGGGCGTTGATATTGTCCAGAGTAAGAAGGTCCGGCGAGGACTCGATATTGCCGATAAGTTGTGTGGCAACTGCGCTGAGATCATCAGCGTGTCTGAGAAGACTTTGGATTTCTAATTCAACATAAGTGGACAAAAAAGCCTCCGCAGCTTAACTCGTTTATTTTGCGATAAAATTGAGTGGTTGCGGAGACTTAATACTGAGCGTTACTTATTTTTGGCTGACGCGCTCGACGTATTCACCTGTGGAGGTGTCAATACGAAGAACATCGCCTTCACTGATGTGCAAAGGCACGCCAACAACAAGGCCCGTTTCCATAGTGGCAGGCTTGGTAGCGCCCGTAACGCGGTCCCCTTTGATGCCTGGGTCCGTTTGAGCCACAGTCAGGTTCACGGCTTTTGGCACATCACAAGCAACAGCTTTCTCGTTATAGAACAAGATAACCACTTTCAGGTTTTCTGTCAGATAGTACTTCGCATCACCCAGGTCTTCTTCAGACATGGCGATCTGTTCGAAGGTCTCTTGAGACATGAAGTTGTAACCCGTGTCGTCTTTGTAAAGGAAAGACATCTCTTTGTTTTCCACGTTAGGAACTTCAAACTTCTCACCGGACTTGAAGGTGGATTCCAAGTTTTGGCCAGTCAGCATGTTTCTTAGTTTGGTGCGGGTGAACTGATTCCCTTTACCTGGTTTTACGTGTTGGAAATCCACGATCACATAGGGTTTCCCCTCGAGCATGATTTTAAGACCTTTTCTAAAGTCCGACGTTTCGTACATGATAAATCCTTCCTCACGGCTGATGAAAAAGGCCCCACTGACTGCGTTGTCGGGCGGCCTTCTCGCTCCGACGTGCATTAAGCACGTCTGCGCTGCGAGGGACTACTCCGCCTTGCATTGGGACCTTTTTGATCAGCCTTTTATCTTTATGGCTGATCAGAAAGGCATCATGACTTATAGGGACGTAGGCGGTCAACCTTGGGCGCGGTAGTCTTCGATTTTGCGAAGCATCATCTCAAGAACTTCCAGCTTCTTTTCGCGGATCAGCTGTTCGCGTGGCAGAAGTGGTTTTAGCGGAATGGCCTCATCAGAGTCGTTATAGCGAACCTGAAGGGTGTTCATACGGCGTTGGATTTCCGGGTGGTCGCCAAACTCCAGACGGGTGTCTTTCAGAAGAGCATGGGCTTTTTCCAAGTCATTGCGCACAATAAAGGCGTCGATCAAAGAAAGCATGCGCTCCAAGGCCTTGTTGGTGGTCACCGGAGTGGGGCGGATCACCACCTCTTCCGGGGCAAAGTCAGGCGGGCGCTCGGATGAAACCGGAGCCGCTTGCAATTTCACTTCCGGAAGTTTTGTCATCGAAAAGACGTCTTCATCATACTCATCCGCCGTCAGGGATTCCAGTTTCTGGACGGCTTTTTGGGCGCTTTTTGAGTTCGGATTCAGGAAAAGCACCATTTTAAAGGCTTTTAAAGCCTCTTTCGGATTTTTCTGAGCCAGATGAACTTCCGCCGTCAGTTGGTGCGCCAAAATATTTTCGGCCGACAGGGAAGTGGCTTTTTTCAAGGCCTCAAGAGCTTTTCCCAGTTCGCCCAAGTCGCGCATCACTTTGGCGTAAGTGACCAGGCCGCCGACAAATAGCGGATGGCGTTGAACGCCCAAAGTCACCGTTTTACGCGCTTCTTGCAGCATTCCCATCTCGCGATAAGCTTCGGCCAGAGGTGCAAAAACCTGAGAATTCGGATCTTTCTCAAGGAGACTCTGGTACTTTTCGATGGTGCTTGCTTCAATTTTGGGCATAGACTGATACTAAAGCAGATTTATTGACTAAGCAATATCTACGACGCCATAGTGGAAATATAAAAAAGGAAAATTCTTTGATCATTCTTGGGGTCGATCCCGGTTCTCGCATTACAGGTTTTGGTGTTGTCCGTGTTCACAACGGAAAGATTGAGCACGTCAATCACGGTGTGATTGTGATGGACGCTGATGAAGCGTTTCCGCTGCGCATGAAAGAGTTGGGGTCCGCCTTCCGCGAGGTCATGGAAAAGTACAAACCCCAACAGGTGGTCATCGAAAAAATCTTTCTGGGCAAAAACGCCGACAGTGCCTTTAAGCTGGGGCACGCCCGCGGGGTCATCATGTATGAAGCCGGTTTGGGCGGGGCGGAAGTTCAGGAATATGCCACGCGTTCCGTGAAAAAAGGTGTCACCGGAAATGGCGGAGCCTCCAAAGAGGACGTTCAGGCAATTTTGAAAGTCATGCTGAGCTTAAAAACCATCAGCCGCATTGACGCCTCCGATGCCCTGGCCATGGCCTGTTACCATGCCTTTGAGATAAAGAAAAAAGCGATTATGCAAAGAGCGGTGAGTTTATGATTGGATATCTGCGCGGTAAAATTATTGAAGTGATGAATGACTCCGCTTTGATTGATGTGCAAGGGGTGGGGTATGAAATTCTGGCGTCGGCGCACACGCTGGGGGATTTGCAGGATCTTCTGGGGAACGACATCATCGTATGGGTTCACACCCATGTTCGTGAAGATGCGTTGCAGTTGTTCGGTTTTCACGACAAAGAGGAAAAAAATCTTTTCCTGTCTTTGTTGAAAGTAAATGGCGTCGGCCCCAAAATGGCCCTGAGCATTCTTTCCGGGGGACGCCCGGCCCAGATTCAGGAAATGATCGAGGCCGGAAATGCCAAGGCCCTGTCCGGTTTGCCTAAAGTCGGCAAAAAGACGGCAGAGCAAATTATTCTTACTCTCAAAGGCAAGTTGGTGTCCATCGAAGAGAGTGCAAGCCCTGCGAAGAAAAAATCCCAAGGCCACACGCAGATCACCTCCGCGCTTTTGAATCTGGGCTATAAATCCCAGGTGGTGGATCAGTTTGTTTCCACTTTGCCAGCGGATATCAGCGTTGAAGACGGTGTCCGTAAAGGACTTCAGACCTTGTCAGGAGGCTTGTCATGAGTCGCATTCTGGAAGGGGATCCGGTCGAGGGTGAAAAGTCCTGGGAAAATGAGTTGCGCCCGCAGCGTTTTGAGGACTTCCCGGGTCAGGATGACGTAAAGGAAAAGTTGAAAGTTTTCGTGGCGGCGGCCAAACATCGTGGCGAGTCTCTGGATCACGTGTTGCTGGCGGGGCCTCCGGGACTGGGTAAAACCACCTTGTCCAAGATCATCGCCAATGACATGGGGGCTGAAATCAAAATGACTTCGGCTCCGGCGATCGACAAAAAGGGTGACTTGGCGGCGATTTTGACGTCGTTGAAGCCGCACTCGGTTTTGTTTATTGATGAAATTCATCGTCTGAGCCGTCATGTGGAAGAGTATCTTTACACCGCAATGGAAGACTACTACATCGACATCGTCACCGGCGAAGGCCTGGGAGCGCGTTCGATGAAGTTCACACTGGCGCCGTTCACTTTGGTGGGGGCGACGACCCGTGCGGGGCTTTTGAATCCGCCATTCCGCGATCGCTTTGGGATTGTAGAGCGCTTGCAGTTCTATGATAAGGATGCTCTTCGTCAGATCCTAATGCGTTCAGCAGAAATCCTGAAGGTGGAAATCGACGAAGCTGGTGCCGAAGAGGTGGCAAGGCGTTCCCGCGGCACCCCGCGTGTAGCCAATCGTCTTTTGAAGCGCGTGCGTGACTATGCCCAGGTCAAAGGCAATGGCGTTGTTACCAAGGACATTGCAGTCTATGCACTTAATCAATTAGGCGTGGATCAGTACGGTCTAGACCTGATGGATCGACGTATTCTTAGCTTGATTCAGGATAAGTATGCCGGTGGTCCGGTCGGAATCGACACCATTGCCGCAGCTTTAAGTGAAGAGCGTGACACATTGGAAGAAGTCTATGAGCCGTTCCTGATTCAGGAAGGTTTCATTCAGAAGACTCAGCGTGGACGTGTGATCACAGAATTCGCAAAAAGCTCCGTTTTAGCAGACAAATAATCGGTGACGTAATTTCTCGAAAAATCTTTTAATCTCATGGGCCTTGCCTAATGAAGACTCAAAGCCGGCGTATTGCCGGCTTTGTTGTTTGTCGTATTTTGAGCCTTTAAGAAGTTTTTATTTTGGGGGCCCGGGTATCCTGATAGAATAATTCGCGGTTCGCCTATGACATTCAGGCGATGTGTTGCAGTATTCTCTCTCGGAGTTGTGTTGTTTTGAGAATCCTGAGCTGCTTTTTTGGGGAGAAACTCTATGGCATCAAAACAGCCGTTGGTCATTGAAGTGCTGCGTGGTCCTGTTGTGGAAAGCCTGCATCAGGTGATGATTGTGGTCGTGAATGAAGTGGGCAGTGTCATTCAGTATTGGGGTCATCCCCAGTTTTTAACCATGCCTCGCAGTGCGATCAAGATGCTGCAGGCTTTGCCGCTGATCGAATCCGGTGCGGCTGACAAATTCAACCTGGAAGACAAACATATTGCGTTGGCTTGTTCATCTCATCGGGGAGAAAAAGAGCATTTAGCGGCCTTGGCTCAATGGGCGGAGAAGGCCGGTTTGAAGGAATCTCAATTCGTCTGTGGCCCGCATCTGCCTTATCACGAGGAGAGTGCCCACGAGATGATTCGTCACAACCACAAACCCACAGTTTTTTGTAACAACTGTGCCGGAAAACATTCAGGCATAATTTCGACATGTTTGCACTTGGGAGAGGATCCCACGGGTTATGAGAAGTACGATCACAATGCGCAGAAACGCCTGCGCAAAGTCCTGACCGAAACCATGAGGGTGGATCACGGTAAGATTCCCTATGGAGTGGATGGGTGCGGTATCCCGACTTATGCTGTGCCTTTGCAAGCCATGGCGGTGGGAATGTCCACGTTCATAAATCCCAAGGAAGCTCCGGCGCGAAGAGCGGCCGCAGCGCGAATTCTACACGCCGTAAAGACACACCCGTTTTATATTTCCGGCAGTGACAATTTTGCCACAGCTGTGATTGAAAAGTCACAGGGGCGTGCCGTGATTAAGGGTGGAGCAGAAGGAGTCTTTTGTGGTGTCTTGCCAGAAAAAAAGGTGGCCTTCGCAGTGAAGGCTGCCGACGGGGCTGGTCGTGCCGCTCAGGTGGCGACGGCGTCGCTGTTACTGAAGCTGGGCGGACTTTCGGAAGATGAATTTAAGGCTCTCTCGAAACACACAATGCCGGTCATCACCAACTGGCGTGGGGATACCGTCGGGCAAATCCGCATTGCGAAGGTCTGACAGTTACGGTACAGTCTAGGCAAGATGTTCTTACAGAAAACAATTCGTAAAAAGACCGTTGTTCAGGGGATCGGGATTCACTCCGGCGATCCCTGCACGCTGACTTTCCGACCGGCTCCTGCTGACACGGGCGTTTACTTTATTCGCACCGATTTGCCCGGCAGTCCTTCTTTGAAAGTCACTGCTCGCAATGTTCAGGCGACTTCGCACCAGACAACGATCGGTGGTCCTGAGTTTTCCGTGGCGACTATTGAACACTGTGTATCCGCTCTCTCTGCACTTCGCATTGATAACTTGTTTATCGAATTGGACGGGCCTGAAATTCCCATAGGCGATGGCAGTGCCAAGGTTTTCCTGGAGGCCTTACTGACCGTGGGGATTGTGGAGCAGGATCAGCCGCGCAAGTATTGTTATATTACAGAGCCGATTTACTTTAGCGAAGGTGATAAGCATGCCTATGTGGTTCCCTATCACGGCCTGCGTTTGACTGTGACCATTGATTTCCCGAATCCAACAATTGGCAAACAGACGATTGATCTGGACATCAATGAACAATCCTTTGGGCGTGATGTCGCCAATGCGCGCACCTTTGGATTTATGAAGGACGTGGAGGCATTAAAAGCCCGCGGTCTTGCCAAAGGTGGCAGTCTGGATAACTGCGTGGTGTTGGATGGTGAAACTGTTGTGAATCCGGATGGACTTCGTTGGGCGGATGAATTTGTGCGCCATAAGGCTCTGGATGCGTTGGGGGATCTGGTGACGCTGGAAATGCCTTTGATGGGGCATGTGGTGCTATATAAAGCCGGTCACGATGTGATGAACAAGCTTGTACGCAAGATTTGGGATTCGCCGAACAGTTATCGTCACGTCGAATTGGGGGCTGATATTTCAGAGGAAGTTCAGCGCTACACCGGATGGACTGTGCCAGTCTGAGATAAATTCGTTGTTCCTTGTATTCAAGCAAACACGTTACCAGGAGAGGGTCTTATGCGAGGCCCTTTATAGTTAAGCCCCCGTCAAAAGTGCCGATAGGTTATCGCATGAAACTGAATCTTTCGGCTCTTTTCCTGTGTTTTTCTCTGCTTTCAGCGTGTACGTTGGACTTAAATATGCGTGAAGGCAGTTCGCAGAACAGCCTGAGGCCCGAAGAGGACGTCTTCACGGAAGTTCTTTCCATCGATTTCAGAGCCAAAGCGGATAACAGCGATATTTCCGAAATCTATATCAGTAAAGATCAGTCACAATTTGACTATGTCGCCAGCATTCCAGGTTACATTGACTTCTTTGCGGCAGATCCCAGTTCTCCGGGGAATGGTTATGCCGTAGTGGTGAAGTCCCCGGCATCCCCGGGGGCTTGGCCGGACAAGGTGCTTTGGTTTGTTTCGGCCAAAGCGGAGGCCAATCAATACTTCGCGGATCTTCCCGCAGGACTGGAATCATGCACTGTCTTCCCTCACAAATCCTTTATAAATCTTCATTGTTTGGATGCGGCTTATGAACCTGTCGCTTATCAGATCGACAAAGCCAGTGGGGAAGTGGCCCCGCTCTTACCGAGACTGGGATACTTGGATGACAGCAACTATCGTTATCAAATTAAGTCTCCTGTCTTCCCGGGCAGTGCTGTGGATCTGATTGAGGTTCGCAAGATCGCTTTGGCAGATCCGTCTGACAGCAAATTGGTGGATCTTTTTGTTTACCTTGACGATGCCTACACAAAATTGCCCCTGAGCGGGGGGGATCTTACGGCGGTAGCGGCAGCGAATGTCGGTGATGTTCGCATGGATATGGACAATTTATTGACGGTGTTTCTTTTTGATTCCATCACTCAGGACGTCAATCTTGTGATCGTGGACGTGACTAAGGCAGATCAACTTCTGCCGGTTCGGGTTTTTGCCGGGACAGGGACGGTGTTCACTGAAGGGGTGATGGATGGTTCTCTCATTTTGAATGTGAACTCAACCCTGAAGTCTTACCGGCTGGGGTCAGGATTGAGCACGTTAAGCTATTCCAGCAATCAATATCTCGGGATTGTTCAGGGTCGAATGTACTATTTTGAACCCTGGGTCTTCGGTCAGCCACAGTGGTTTGGCAGTTGTGACATTAGCGGCAGTTGTCAGACTGTTTTCACGGATGCGGCGGCTTATGGAATTTTGACTCTGGTCCCGAATGAACAGCAGAAGATTTATTTTGTGAATAAGACATCTCCGGAAGCAGACAGGGTCCTTGAGTCCACCAGTGGTTCGGCAGGTGGAAGTGTTGTCGAGACAAAACTTACTGAAAATCTCAAGTCGCACCCCATTCCTATCGCCAAGGTCAGTTCCATCCGCAAAGTGGGCAATTACCTAGAGGTCTACTATCAGGATCCCAACACAAATCAAAGAGCTTTTGCCATCCTGGATGCGGAAACCGAAAGTGTTTTGGACACCTTTGTGGACTATTGTTATGCCGCCACGGATGAAGAGAGAAAAGATTTCGTTTTAAAAAATCATAAATACCGCGAGCCCCTGAAGCCTGGTCTGAACTTCATTGTGGCAAGTTTTGGCTGTATTTAGTCAAAGTGTTTTGAAATGAGACAGACAGACTCTATTCCATTTTTTCTCAACATTTGCCGTTAAGAATGATGGTACTGTATGAGGACTGTGTTTCCGGTGGGGGATGTATGCAGAATCAAAAGAAGATCTGGGGCAGTGTGATGGTCTTTGCTGTCCTGACAATTTGTACATTGACCTTTCAAAACTGTGCACCAAGCTCGACGGATTCGGCTTCGACGTCGTCAGACGGGGCTACGGCCAACACAGAGAATTCCAGCACGAGCACAAGTATCCTGACCTATCCGAACGCGGGCACACCTGTGACACTGATTCCTGGTCAAAGTATCACGCTTAAACTTACCAAGCCTTCGTACATGAGCAATGCTGCTGACTATCTTTGGATTGTGCCGTCGGACGATTATGCGTTGGCTTCGTACTATGGCCTGTTCACGGAGGTCGATGGTTATTTGTATGTGTCGCTGACGGTAAAGTCATCTTACGCCTCGGCGAAAAACATGCGCCTGTACATTTTAAATATCGCCTCAAACAGCTACGCCGACAAGACCGGACTGGGACTTAAGATTGATGCGTCAGCCTATGGTCAGCACTATTCCAGTGATATGGTTTCAGAGATGTGTGATGTCCGTGGAGGTTATGTTCCAACCTTCATTTTCGATAAAACCAAAGACGCCGCCGATGCTCTCATCGTCTTTGACAACGGGGCGGGAGTGGGTTCGTTGGAGTGTAACTTTGGTGGAACCTCTGTGGACTGTCTGAGTACCAGCTCCTGGCCGTCGGATTGGGCCTCGCGCAGCCTGACGATCTCAGGCTATAATCGCTGTGGGGCTACGACCACCCGAACCTTCTGACGGATCTAGGTTCTAACGAACTCCTAGGATTCTTTTGCCAGTTTCATCCAGACGAATCTGAAATGTCTGTTGGGTGTTCATTTTATCCTGCAGAAAAAGACAAAAGGGATGATTGGCAAACGCCGGCCCCTTTTGTTCAAAATAGGCCAGGGCTGGGGTGGAGGATTCCTGAGAGGTGTAAATCAGGGTTCCGTAACTCAGAACAGAGTCACCCATTTGTTGAACACCACATTGAAGTTGAAGAGCAAAAACCATACTGAGAATCATGGCGATGGTTATATCGCCGTTGTGAGCAGTCGTACAGTGGTTCATTGCGCGCTTGAAATTTTTAATGAGTTGTTAAAAAAACCGGCTCTGTTTTCAGAGCCGGTTTTTTTTATCTTTGGGATTTCAAGTAACCAACGATATCGATGTCCGGTGGAGTTGCAAGGCCGACTCCAGGAAGAGGACCTGTGAGCTCGCTCAGAGAATAGTCCATGCGCGCGTCATAGCGGCGCTCCCACTGATTGCGCAACCACTGTTCGCGTTCGTACCATTGACGTTTGTTCGCATCGTCCTGACAGGAAGCCAGTTCCTGCGGGATTCGTGCGCCCCAGCGAAGTTCGATGCAGTGATACGGGTCAAAGCTCATGGCAAACAGTCTTTGGCGGGCGGCTTCCAGATTCAACATCACAGTGCGTCCGTTGGAAGTTGTGTAAGAGAACTGACAAGCCTGAGCTTTTTGCGCATAAACGTTGAACAGATCCTGGGCCAGGTTGCCACCGTTATAGCGGATAGAGCGGTCCCGTTTTTTATAGCGCTCAATATTGGCTTTGGTTGAAGCCAGTAAATCCATGAAGGCCACTTTCAAGCGCGCGTCGCGTGAAGGGGTGGCATAGTTTTCCCATTCACCTTCGGTGCCGAAAATATTCAGTGGCAGTCTTTCCGGGTGGGCCTTGGCAGAAACGCCCGAGGTGCGGGCCGCATCCACGGCATCCACGCGGTCTTTTAAGCTGACGCAGATATCATCTGTCAGTTGCGCCATGTCTTTGAGGGGATCAATATGTGCTTCACCATCGGTCAGGGCCAGGCGAACGTAGTCATAGAAATTCACCTGTTGACCGTTAAAGATGAATTTCCCCTTGCTCCAGCCGGCAGAATCAGGATGAGTTCCATAGAACTGTTCCTGGCCATAAAGTGGCAATTCAGAGTTGCGGGCTGCCACGATTTTTCCACCGGCATAGGCACCCGAGGAATCCACTTTGGCGTCAACCAAAGTCAGAGGGCGGAAGTTTTTAAAGCCCGCGCCTTGATTGGGGTTGCTGCGCGCGAATTTGGGAGTGAACATCCCCATCGTCAAAGAGTTGTCCGGATGGGCGTCGATATAGAAGATGCGACCATCGTCCGAGATTTTATAAATAATCGCGACGTGTCCGTTGGGATCATAAATCACCGTGCCCGGGCGGATGGCCTGGCGGTTGAGGCGAGTCGGGTAGAAGTCCGTGAACAGATCCGTATCTTCGTTACCAGCCATACGCAAAGAGGCCGAGAAAGTCAGGCCTGGAACGATGTTGTTCAGAATTTCCAGCGCATTGGGGTAGGTGTTTTTGAAGACGCCGTTCTTGGTCAGAACGTCATAGCGCTTGGTCACCATATTTCCTTGCGGAGTGTAGCGCACGTCTTTGACTTTTTCGGTGTTCAGAGGACTGGGTTTGATCTCTGCTGAAACAGAGAACGGCAGACCGTTTTTCCATGCAAAATAACCGCGCAGATAATAGGGAAGATCCGCACAGTCGGAGTAGTACTTCAATCCCGCGGGGTCGGTGCCATAATAAAGGTTCGCAGTGCTTTTAAGGCAGGTGTCGACCTTGCCGCACTCGCGACGCTCAACTGCGTCCCCAAGGCGGGCGACGAACTGGCCGAACTGCCGCTCGTGTGCTTCTGTCCAGGCAGGTTGAGTGATACGCCACTGAGTTGCTGCGGCGTTGTTCTGGGCGTAGGCTCCGGAAGACAGAAGGAGCATGAGAGATAGACGTCCAACAAATTTCATATTTTTCTCCAGCTAATTAAAATCCGGAGGAGAGTAAACGATTTCCGGCTGAATTTCCCCTGTCAGGATTTTAGACAGTAGAAACTTCCCGTTCCCTCAGAATCAGCGCCCAAAAACGTCCCGAAAAGGTGCCTGGTTGTTTTTTCTGGCTACAACGCATCAGCCGAGGGCTGCCGGCCCGGTTACATCCCACGGGTCAGGGAGTGGGGATTTCGGATATTTCTAGGTGGTCTGCTGCGCCGTAGCCAGAAAAAACAACCAGGCACCTTTTGCAGCCCAACTTGCTTTTTATTACCGATCTGGCATATTTGCTGGGTTTCACAACCGGAAAAATCAAATATTGAGGGTGCGTTTTGTGCCTGACAGGAGAAGATCATGATTATCGGTGTTCCTAAGGAGATTAAAATTTCAGAAAACCGTGTTGGTTTGACTGAAGCAGGTGTTCGCCAGTACGTGACTGAAGGTCACACGGTGATCGTTGAAAAAGATGCGGGCGTGGGCTCAGGCATCACCAACGAGCAGTACGAAAAAGCGGGCGCAAAAATCATCGACACCAAAAAAGAAGTGTACGCAAAAGCGGACATGATCCAAAAGGTGAAGGAACCACTTCCTGACGAATACGAACTGATGAGAGAAAATCAGATCCTTTACACTTATCTTCACTTGGCTGCTGAAGCGAAGCTGACGAAAGTTCTTTGCGAGCGCAAAGTAAAGGCGATTGCTTACGAAACCATCCAGTTGGACAACGGCTCTTTGCCATTGTTGACTCCAATGTCTGAAGTTGCCGGTCGTATGGCGACTCAAATTGGTGCTTTCTACTTGCAAAAAAATCACGGCGGTAAAGGCATCCTGATGGGTGGTGTTACTGGTGTTAAACCTGCCAAAGTAACCATCATCGGTGGTGGTGTTGTTGGTACGAACGCGGCGAAAATGGCTGTGGGCTTGGGCGCTTCCGTAACTATTCTTGATGTGAACACAGCACGTCTTGAGTATTTGGATGATATCTTCCAAGGCCGTTGCATGACATTGTTCTCTAACGCAAAAAACATCGAAGATTCGGTAAAAGAATCTGACCTTGTTATCGGTGGCGTTCTGATCACGGGTCACAAGGCGCCAACGTTGGTTTCCAAAGAAATGGTTTCCAGCATGTCCAAAGGCTCCGTGGTTGTGGACGTTGCGGTTGACCAAGGTGGTTGTATCGAAACGTGCCGTCCGACTTCTCACACGAACCCAACTTATGAAGTTGACGGCGTGATTCACTATTGTGTTCCAAACATGCCAGGTGTTGTTCCTAGAACTTCCACTTATGCACTGACCAACGTGACTTTGAAATACGGCTCTATGATTGCTGCTATGGGCGTTGAAGACGCTGTGGCAAAATCCCCAGCTTTGTTGAAAGGTCTGAACACTTACGGTGGCCACGTGGTTTACGAGCCGGTAGCTCGCGACCTGCACATGGAATACAAGCCTTACAAAGCTTAATTCCGGCCAATTCTTTTTAAAAGAAGATCAAACCCGCATCTCACAAAGATGCGGGTTTTTTATTTTCCTGCGGCAGTCTGGGATTCGTCCCCCTCAATCCAGATATGTCCCCAGTCCTCGGTGCGCAGAAAAGGCAGACGATGCTGACGGAGGCGCTTAAGGACCTGAGGGTGCGGGTGCTTGTAGCGGGCCCAGCGGGCCGAGCCGATGGCCAGGCGTACGTTCGGAAGGCTTGCTAGGAGCCTCTCCGAGGTGCTGGTACGACTGCCATGGTGACCCAGGATTAAAACCCGGGATTGGCGCACCCAAGGAAGCTGGCTCCACAGGGCTTCTTGCCGCTGGGGGGAGTCACCAGGGATCAGAATATTTTGGTGCAGCAGAACATGGCTGCGAGCATTGCTGTCTTTTTCTTGCGTTGAGGAAGTCCAGATTCTTAGTTCCGAAGCGGGGGAGAGGCAGGGGCTGAGGTCTGCAAGTAAAGATTTTTTGTATTTGGATGTCTTCCCAACAGGGGGTAATGCCAGACAGCGCCGGGGCAGTGTCCGGACCAAGGCGGGTTTGGCAAGAGCGCCGATGTGATCCCAATCCCAGTGCGATAGATGGATCTCGTTATCTTTGTTGCCGCAAATCTGTCGCAGTCTTTTCCACGGGAAGAATTCACCACCCATGTCAAAGTGCTGGCAGCGTTCGGGCGTGATTTGCGTCAGCCACTGACCTTGTCCGACATTCCAAATCACGAAGTAGGGCCGCGTGAAAAAGTCCTGCACAGGTGTGGCGCTGAGAGTGATCAGAATAAATATCAAGAGGCTCACCGGGAGTCCCGCCCTTGCCAGAGGCGCAAACGCAGAAAATGCATGAAGACGTGCCAGAATAAAATCCACAACCACAAAATTTCAATCCGGGGCAGGGTTCCTTTATTCAAGAGGATGGGCTCTGCGAGAATTGCCAGTGAATCTTTGAAAAACAACATGAGATGATCAAAGGTCCCCGCCAGCGCTGGAATGAGGGTGGCCAGAAAAGCCAGGGGCAGCAACAGATAAGAAACCACCGGGGCCAGAATCAGGTTGTACACCAAACTTAAAGGATGCAGGCTTCCCAGGCCCCATAAAGGGGCGCACATAAACAGGAAGATGCAAATTTGCGACAGAAAAACCCGCCCCACTCCTGTGCGAACCCGCAGTAAAGAAGGCCAGCACAAGGCCAGGGCCGCACACCAGCTCATCACCAGAGACAAAGAATTCCACCAATCCGGAAATAAAATCAGCGTCAGAAGTCCTGTGATCAAAACCGTCAAATCCGCCGGAAAATACCAGCGGCGATGTTGTAAAAAACTGCGCGTGAAAAGCCCCAGCAGGGCGCGCACGGCGGGCGCCTGCCAACCCACCGCAAGGGAATACAGCGCCAGAAAGATGAATCTTACAAAGAGTGGAATTCGCAGAATGCCTAAGAGTTCATCAAGCAAAATCAGATGAGATCCGGAAATAACAAAGATGTGAATCAGTGAAGTTCGCTGCAGATTTTTTTGCAATTCAGGGTCTGTGATTTTTTCTCCACATAGAAGTGAGGAAAGCGACTGCTGTTCCTGTGAATTCCTCGGCAGAAGTCGAACACACTTTTGTTGAAAACTCTGCGACAGATGTGACGTGTTAATCAGCAAAGTGGGTGGGCAAGCGATGCTTAAGCAAAAAGCAAGGGCAGCAAGAATGATCATAGTTCTAGGCACTTAGCAAATTTCATAACGCGCTGGATTTCTAAAATAGTCTGTCATTGGGTCCGTGCGTCTTCGGGGGTCGGATTTTAAGATCTGAAATTCAAACGCATAATTACACGGCAATAATGTGGTTTATTCTAATAAAAACATAGGTTTATGTCATGCTTACGTTTCAAGCAAATCGCTGAAACCCTTGAAAATAAATAGGTCTAAGGTCTAGGATTACAATAACTCAACATTTTATGTGGATAACTCCTGCTTGTTTGCACTTCTCAAGGCGTGTCATACTAAGGAAAGATCAAGAGGTGTCGAGAGATGAAGCAACTTAGACTATTAGCAGCAACGGTCCTTTTAAGCCTGCCTTTGGTGTCCACAGCAAAGACGGTGGATGCAAGCTCCAAGACAAAAAATCGCGACTTGGCTCAGGAAGCTCTTCTGGTGGAGCTGACAGGGAAGGACCTTTCGAAAGAAAGTGACATCACTCTGTATGCTGAAATGGTAAGCGCTTATGACGGCAATGATGAAATCGCTTTAAAAAGCCGTCTGCAAAGCCTTCTCAGTCGATTCCCACAAAGTGCCTATGCTGACAATGCTCTTTTCTTAGCCGGGCGTATGGCCGTGGATAACGCCAACTATGCACAGGCGATCAAGTATTTCTCTCAGATTGAAAAGCAGTATCCTCGAAGCAACAAAGTCGCGGCGGCCAAGTATGCCAAGGCTATGACCTACAAGAAAATGAATCTGCCGGAATTTGCACGCAAGGCGCTGGCAGAAGTGCGCGCGAAGTACCCGGGCAGCCCAGAATCGTTCCGCGCGGACGCTGAGCTGAAAGTTCTGAAGTAATTCTCACGGCAAGGATGCAAGAGTGATGAACAAGAAGTTCTCTTTAATGATGGCACTGATCCTGACGGCGCTTGTGGCGAAAGCTCAGGACAATCCCCCGGATGCAACCTGGGAGTCAGATCCTTTGGATGTTCTGGAAAGTCAGCAAAAAGAAGCAGTGGAACCCACTGTGCCTGAGTTTCAGGAAATCCCCGAGGACGGTGCGGCCGCTCCTGCGCCTCCAGCCCCCGAAGTGGCGGCACCTGAAAACAGTTTTGAAGAAGTGTCACCGGGGACTCCGGCCGAGGTGGCGCCACCACCGCCGGCCACTGTCGAGTCCTCTCCAGCCCCGGTTCCGAGTCTTGAAGCGACCTCTGTTGGGTCTGAGCCGGATTACTCTCGTGAGGCGGAGTTCCATCGTATTTACAAGAGCTACAATGAGCAGCCGACGTCTGTTGAGCTTTGGGAGAAGGCTGTGGGCGCCCGTGAATCTGAAATTTACCAGGTTCAAAAGGGCGACACGCTGTGGGGAATTTCCACCACCTTCTTTGGTGATCCGAACTTCTGGCCTAAAATTTGGTCTTTGAACAACGGGGCTATCGCCAATCCGCACGAGATCGACCCGTTGATGAACATTCAATTCTTCCCGGGGACGGCCGATGAAGCGCCGACGCTGGATCTTGCAGACGCAGGCGCAGTGGCCAAGGATGTCACGGCTCCGGCGACCGTCACGGATGTCAGTAAGTCTGCGGTTGGAGCCAGCATTCCGCGCCCCAAGAAAAGAGCGCCTCTGCTGAAAAGTCTTCCTGACAGTCTACCGCAGTATCGCATGGGAGTTTTGAAGGATGCCAAGGTGGAGCTTCAGGTGGAGCTTCCCAAGAACCAGTTCCCGACAGCGCCGGAATATTTGGAGTACTACATGACAGATGCTCCGATTGCGGGAGTGGGGCGTGTGACTTCGACGGAAATGGATATGAAAACCGCCGGTGAGTACCAGTTCATCTATGTGCAGTTGGACGACGCCAGTAGTAAGGAATTTGTCGCGCAGAAAAATCTGACGAAAGTGGCTGACCCGCAGGTGAAAAACCGCGAAGGTCAAATGGTGGAACTGCAAGGGCAGATCGAGGTTCTTGAAAAAGTAAATGATCAGCAAAACATCTATCGTGCGATCGTGAAAAAATCCCTGCAGCCGATCGAAGTCGGGGCGTTGTTGACGCCCGGACGCCTGCCGATGATCGACCCGTCTTCTTCGGATCTGACTTCGGGTGTGGGGGCTAAAATTATCGGCGGTCAGTTTGATCGCAAGCGCAATATCTTTGGTAACAACACATTGGTGTTCTTGGATGGCGGTTCCGGACAGGGCCTGCAGGAAGGTCAGTCGTTGGCGATTTTTGCCGACGAACGTGTGCGTAACAAGAAGAGCCAGGCCGTCATGAATGATCGGGTGATCGGAACGGTGAAGATTGTGCGTGTGTCTCCGAACTTTGCCACCGGCTATGTGGTCAAAGCCTCGGACAATGTGGTTGTCGGGGATTATGTTGGAAGGCCTGTCTCCCAGGCGATGAATTCCACTCCGGTGGTTGAAGCTCCGGCCAAAGTGGATTCGGACTTTGAAAAAGAATTTGATGAAATGCCAGCAGACACTCCGGAGGCCACACCGGCGCCGGAGACCGGATCTGAAGATTCTGATTTGGACTTTTAAGGACATCACAAAGGGCTCTGCAGATTGCAGGGCCCTTTGTGTATGAACGATCTTTATTCTTTATCACAGATTATTAAGAACCATCCGGCCTATGCTGTGGCCCGGGATGAAATCCACCTGATGTATCAGATGCTGGCGCGGGAGGGGCGTTTGCAGGCCCCCGAAGTAATGGTGGCAGTTCGCGATCGATGGCCCGAGTTGCATGAAGCTCTGCTGAAGAATCATTCCTTATTTAAAAGACATTGCGAAGAAACCTTGAAGCTTCAGATGCAGGGGGTGCAGTTCGTGGTTTATGGTGAAGTGCTTTATCCCTCTATGTGTTATCGCATGTCGGATCCGCCGTTAACTTTGAGTTATATCGGCGCCCCGGCATGGCTGAATGAAAGGACTCTTTCCGTCGTGGGCAGCCGGGAGCCTGCGGCGGATTCCTTGTTGTGGATGGAAAAAGAACTGGCTGCCTTTTGTGACCAGGTGAAGCCTTGCATCGTCAGTGGCGGGGCGCGGGGAGTTGATCAAAAGGCGCACAGTGTGGCCCTGCGCAAAGGATGCACCACGGTCATCGTGCTGCCGTCAGGATTGGGTGAAATCTATCCCTCATCTTTACGCGAGTGGGTGTCTCTTGTGACAGAGCAGGGCGGTTGCTTCTTAAGTGAATATGACCATCAGCAAAGAATGCACAAGCATCTCTTCCATCATCGCAATCGCCTGATTGCCGCCCTGGGGCAGGCAAGCTTGTTGGTAGAGGCCAGACGACGAAGTGGAACTCTGATCACTGCGTCCCAAGCGCTGCAGTTGGGGAGACCGGTGTGGGTTGTTCCAGGGCATCCTTTGGATCCGCACTTTTTGGGCGGTTTGGATTTGTTGTTGGACGGGGCTCAGATGGTCCGCGATGCTCAAGATTTATTCATGTTTTTCGGCGCAGAAAATAATGAGGCACAAATGTCCCCAGTAGGGGTAGCAGCATTATAGAATCATCGCACTACCTGTAGTGGGTATCATAAGTTATGAAAATGCTTGGGAAAAAAATGAAAGCTTGTGAAAAAACCTTTTGCAAGCTCTGCATATTGCCCCTACCATTTGAGTTAAGGGAGGGGCGATGTGGTCAGGGACGACCGTGGTAGTAAGGATGCTACTGCATCGCTCTATTTTTAGTCCGCACACCTTGTTCTAGCTTAGTTCCAATTTCTTCTTAAAGTTTCCGCACCTAAAAATGCAAAGATCACATTCGGTGTCCAAATCGCCAATGCTGCTGGCAGTGAGCCGCTGCGAGCGGCCCCTTCGGCGGCGACATACAAAATCCAATAGAAGATGATGATACCAATACACATGATCATGCCACCGGCTTTGGCGGCTCGACGATTTGTCGTGGTGCCCAGGCCTACACCTATCATCGCAAAGACAATGCACAGAACAGAGATCGCCCAGCGCTTGTGATATTCAGTTTGCAGAGTGCGCAGCAGCTCTTGGTCCTCGATGTTTTCCTTCAGGCGATTGCGAACCTCCTGCAGAGTCAAAGAGGGCGGGGATTTGGCTTTTTCTTCCAGATTCAAAGGTTCTGAAAAGCGCACGTCATAGCTGTCAAAGCTGATTTTGGTGTGGGTTTGGGCCTGACGGTGAATTTCGCCCTGATTCAGGCGCAGCAGGATTTCATGTCCCGGGCGTTCGGGATCAGGAACGATCTCTCCTGCCTTGGCGATAATAGTCAGCGGGACGTCGCCACTTTTTTCGTCGTAGATGAAGACTTTCTTCAACAGGCCCTTGTCGGTGTTCACCTCGTTGGCATAGATGACCATGTCAAAGAACCCCTCTGAAAAGGTGCCCTCTTTAATCACGGCCGCCGCTTTGGTGTTGGCCAAGCGAGAGTACAGCACCTCGAACTGACGATTTCCCCAAGGGGCGATGTTAAAGGACATTTGGGCCGAGATAATGCCCACTAAAGTTGCCAGTATCAGAGCAGGAAGAAGCAAGGTGCCCATGGGAAGACCGCTGGCTTTCATGGCGACTATTTCAGAGTCCTGACTAAGACGGCCATAAGTTAAAAGCACCGAAAACAGCAAGGCCATGGGGAATAGGATTGGCAGCATCGAGATGACGACATAGCCAATGATCTCGGCAATGGTTTTCAGGGCCACGCCATGCACCAGCGCAAACTCGGTCAGACGCAACACCTGAAACATGAGGATGATTGATATAAATACCAAAAGCCCCAAAATAAAACTGGGAAGCATTTCAAAGAAGATGTACTGCGCGGCTTTTTTTCCGTTAAAGATGCTCAAAAGTGGTCTCCGTGTTGTCCCTATTCTAGACTGCCCCAAGGACGACGTCATCGCGTCCATTGTCTAGAAGAAGCCTTATTGACCCTTTAGAATCCTTATCTGACAATAGGGACATGAACAAGATTCTTTTGGTTTATGAGGATTATGCGGACCTGATGTCGGTTGAAGGCACTTTAAAAAAAGTGGGATTCGACGTGATAGGTCTTACCAGCGAATATTCCGTGGCAGAACAAATGCTGGCATTCAATCCGGATCTTGTTGTTGGTGCCGGTAAGGGCGCCAAGGTCAGCTCTTTGGGGGTTGGTAAGCGCCTCAAAGAAATGGCCCGCTGGCAGGGGAAGTCCCTTCTGATCTTCCCTGCGAACTTCAAGCCGAACCCACAGGATCTGATCAAGATCCGTGTGGACATGGTTTTGGAGTCCCCGGTTCCGCCCTTACGCCTGGTGCAGGTGATCGGGCGCATGTTGGGGCATGATGAAGCCTTATTGTTGGATCGTCTGAACAAGGCGATGCATGTGGAAAGCCCGCAAAAGGCGGCCACGACTGTTTCTGGCAAGTACTCCCCGGAAGGGGAAGCAATCTATGTCAAAGGCACAACCCCGGAAGAGTCTGCCGACAGTGCTTCTTTGCGCACGGAAAGAGTTCATGAAGATTCTGAAGAAGGGGCATTAAGTAGCGAAGAGCAGGGTGAAAAGATCGCCTTCCGCTTTGGTGATCGGATGCAGGCGGCGGACTCTGAACGGTCTGTTGCCGAATCTTCCGAAAGTGCTTTTCCTGATGTGGATATGAAGGCCTTCGAACGAGAACTGTTCGGGGGCGGTGTGCCTGCGGTGGAAAGAGTTGAGGAAACAACACCTCAAGTGGTGGATGAGGTTTTGTCGGGAGCATCTTCCGAAACCGAGGAGAGCCTGGCAGATGTCAGCGTGAGGGCGCTGGAAAGTCTGAAGAAAGCTGAAATTGGTCTGTCAGAGAAGATCAATAAATATGCAAAAATGGTTGAAGATGTGAAGGTCGCTCCGAAAAGCACGGTGTCCCGAGTTGAAGCACGTCGTCGCCAAAAGACCCTAGAAGAGTCTTGGGATAGGGAAAACATTAGTGAAATTGATAAGTTAAGACAGGAATTTACAAAAGCCCTCTTTAAAAAGTAATTGATCCTCGTCGGCCTTGACGATAGAGTTTTCGGGATCACATTTAGTTTAGATAATGGAGGCCATTCATGGGCACATTTACAAAGGCAGTTACCGATACATCTTTTGACGCTGAAGTTCTTAACTCTACTACGCCAGTCCTTGTTGATTTCTGGGCTGAGTGGTGTGGACCTTGCCGTGCCTTGGCTCCAAAGCTGGAAGAAGTGGCTCAAGAGTTGGGTGCGAAAGTAAAGATCGTTAAAGTGAACGTGGATGAAAACCCAAGTGTTCCTGGCAAATACGGCATTCGCGGTATTCCTGCGATGTTGTTGTTCAAAGGTGGCAGTGAAGTGGGGCAGTTGGTAGGCAACCACCCTAAAGACGCCATTCTTGAGTTCTTGAACAAGAACGTTTAGTTCTTTACCTCAAGCAAAAGATGAAATTTTGCAAAGAGACCTCACCTGAGGTCTCTTTTTTTATTTCTTGGGTTCTTGTTTAGTAACATGAGAAGTTTGTAAGGATTGCGTTCTAAGCGGGCAAAAATTTCTTTGAATTGGACATTAGTTAGCACCTTTAATATGATTTCGCTGTATCTTTTTGAGGCAATTGAGGACGTGATGCAGTTAGATTCTTTGGTGGATGGCAATCTTGATGAAATTTTGAGCCGAGAGTTCAAAACAATCTCTGAGGATATCTGTCGTATGTTGGCGACAGAGGGGAAGTCGATAGTACCATATCTACCGGGGTTGCCTTATTACTCCAAGTTGCCAACGGCAGGTAAGAAGCAAGTTGTCGAGACGCTCCGTTTTTATCAAGAGCTCTGTCACTCTCAGTTGGCTGAAGGCTATCGCATCAACGACAGTCTTTCGTTTACATGGCGTGCCTTCCGAAGATTGGGGCTGGTGCCGCGTGCCGAACTGTTCAGTCACATGGTAGATGAAGATATCGTGGAGATATACTCTGAAGATCATATTCAGCTGTTCAGAAATTTCACATTTTTTGATTTCTGTTCGTACACTTTGGAAGAGCTTCACACAAATGAATGGTGGGCGCTTTTCGAAAGAGACGAAGAAATCACTACAAAGATCATCGAAGAGGTGCGAAAGGTTTTTTCTGAAGAGGTTCGAGAAACCTTCGCTCCGGATATTCCGAAGCATGTGCTGCGAGAGATTCGCTCCGCAGAAAGACTGTGTCAATCTATGGAAATTCGTCGCATGAGTCCGCTTTATCGAAATAGAAAAGTGGCCGCAGTAATTGTGCTCGAAAAAGTTGAAATGTTACAAAACTGAAAAACTCAAAATAATTCAAGTTCTCAATTTCAAATGTACTGCTTTGATAAACACCATTAAGTTAACCACAGAGATTCCGAAAGAACACCCCATGCAAGGAGAAGAGCATGGGGAATTTCAAATACCATTTGTTTAATCCCAGAGAATTAAATTCTGAAACGGCAATGCTGAGCAATAAAATCTATGAGGCTTGGTGTGCGGTCTACAGCGAGGTCTTGGGTGCTGTTAATGAGCCCTTGAACGCCGACGATTTTCATCGCAATGACATCATTGTGTGTATTACTGACGGCGATAAAGACGATAGAATCGTGGGTTTTCATTTATACAGTGTGTTCGATTTGCGTTCGAAGGCCCATTTGGATCATCACTACATGAAGGCTTTTGACGAAGTCACTCTATCCCGCTTTCGCCAGCGTGGAATCACAACCCTGATGAGTATGGAATATCTGACAGTGTTGCCGGAATACCGTTCCCGCAACACCGACGTAAACTGGTCCGAAATTATCATTGCACTAGGCAGCCGAGTGATGGACGTATCACCCGGCTGGGATGCCGTGATAGGGACGGGGCGTAAGGATTTACATGTTCGCAGGAAGGCGGCCCATAGTGGTCTTGAATACTTTGGCGATGTGATGAAGATGAACTATGTGTGCGAAATTTTGCTGGCGCAGAAGGGGCGTATTACAAGGTTTGAAGATCCCAAGACGGCCGCCCTGGTAGATAGTCTTTGGGCGGAAAAAAACTGCCATATCCCGTTCCTGAATCAAGAAACCAAATACAACAAGAAAGCGGCTTAATTGCTGCGGAAGAGGCCTGTTATGAAAACGAATGTTTCCGATGAGCTCAATTTCCTCATGCAAGAGTGTAAAAATAAAATCGATAACTTTCCGTGGCACGACCGAGCCTGTTATTCGGCCTGGGTGGCGCAGACATACTACTTTGTCAGTCACTCCACGCGCTTGCTGGCGCTGTCAGCGGCCCGCACACCCTTGGAGTCGCAGGAGTATCATTTGCGTTTTCTTGCCCACACCGCTGAGGAAAAAGGCCATGAGAAGCTTCTGGTGAATGATATGAAGGGTTTGGGCAGTAAGATGTCTGATTGGCCCGAGATGGCTGCGGCCTCGGCGATGTATCAAACCCAGTACTATCATATTGAGCACTCTTCACCGATGGCATTCTTCGGCTACATCCTGGCTCTGGAGGCGCTGGCCGCGCGTTTTGGTGCTGAGATCGGAAAGAAAGTGGAGACCAGTTTCGGACCTAAAGCAGCCCATTTTCTGCGTGTCCATGCAGAGGAGGATATTGGTCACGTGGAAGAGGCCATGGAAAAGATCAATCATCTGCCACCGGATCAGCAACAGCTGGTTTTAAGCAATCTGCGCCAGTCCCTGACATACTATATTCAGATGTTGGATGAATGTGTGGCTTACGGGCGCAGTCGTTCCCGGTCTGCGGCGTAAAAGGATTTTTAAAAACAAAAAAAGCCCTTCTTTTTCGGGAAGGGCTTTTTAGATTCCAAGATCAGAGGTTTGGGAGATCTACTTTACTGTCGCTGTGTAGATATCGCAAATGTTGCCCTGGAGCAAAGAGCCGCCACGGTAGATGGTGGCATCCAGAACATTTTCACCTTTCAGGGCCTCTTGACGGATTCTTTCGCAATCACTTTCGTAGTTTTTGCAGATGCCAGCGTCTTCTTTGTTTTCACAAACCCAGAAAAGACTTTTCACTTTTTGGCCGACAATTTTTACGTTCTCAAGTTCGGAGTGCAGTTCAACGTTGCAGATGATCTTGGCGCGACCGTTGTTGTCGATCTCGCTGGACCAGCTGTAAGTGAATTTTTTGTATTCCAATTCCAAAGCGCGTTTGGAGGCGATGTCCTTTTTGCGGGCATCGATGCTTTCAATGAACTTCTCGCAGCGTTCGCCCAGTTCCTGAGTTGTGCCCTTACGCGACCACTGGAGTACGCGTTTGGAGGGTTTGCCGAAGATACAGCGGTCGCCGGCTTCGTTACAGCCAACGCCGGTATAGTAGGGGGCCGCATGCGCGATGCTTCCCAACATCAACAATGAAAGTAGTGCTATCATTTTCTTTTTCATAAAGTGTTTTGTTCGAAAGTCTTCTGGGAACTATCCCCAAAAAAGCCTGCGATCTCCTTATGCTGGACTGCTTTGCGAAACTTATTCCAATCTGACGGGTGGTTTAAAGCGAGATTAGCCCATCTATGATGTATAAATTCCTGCAATAGGGACGAGCTTGGGCGTCTGTCAAAATTCTGAACAGCCGCAAAAGATACAGGCCCCGGGAGCTTCCCGGGGCCTGTGCAAGGATCATCATTTACCGATTTTTTAGAACGCGGCGATGCGCTGGTGAGTAGTTTCAGAAGAGTTCATCTTTGCATACAGTTCGCCATAGTTTTTCATGACGCGAGAATTGTATTCCGCAGGTTTGACGTTCTTCGCCAGAAGGCGGCGCACATTCGTGGGGCCCATGTTATAGGCGCTGACATACTTCATGGCCTTGTTGTTGAACTTGCCACGCAGATAGTTCATGTACGCCAGACCAATCTTGATGTTGGCTCCGGGGCTTTGCAAAGTCTTTTTGCCATTCCAGGGAAGATCAAATTTTTTAGCGATCCATTCAGCCGTATCGGGCTTGATCTGCATCAGACCGATTTCACCGTGGCGGCCGACTACCAGTGGATTGAATTTACTTTCCGTTTTAATCACAGCCAGGACGAACACCGGGTCCAATTTATATTTGGCACTTTCGGCAATCACCGTGCGGGCAATGGCGCGGGCCTGGTATTTGAATTTTGGTGGAAGCTGGCTTTGAACCTTCTGATAGATGGCTTCATTTAACGCCTGTTGGCCCTCCAGTGCCTGAGCGTCGCTGCCAGTATAGTCGCGACCCAGAAGCTCTTTGGCGTGAGCGATGCGGGAGGCTTCGTTCACGCTTTCAATAGCAGGCACTTCATGGTGCCAGCTGGAGAAAGAGAAGTTGTTAAATAGAACCGACGTGAGCGAAGCGGTGACAAAGGCGATTCCGATTTTGAGATGTTTCGTTTTCATATCCGCGTCCTCCTGTTACAGAGGAATAGTTCAAGGGTCGTGCCGAGAAGCTAAGTGCATGGAATGAATCAGGTCTTGGAATGAATCAGGTGTCAGGTGCGATGAATTTGAAATGGGAACGGGGGGTGTCAATCAAAGTATGAACACTGTCTGATCAGTGGTTAGTCGATATGGGATGAATTCTTACTCTGAGACACTCGGGATAAGACACCGCAAATTGCGATGAAACCAAGGATAAAAAGGCTTGATTGAGGAAATAAAAAAAGCGCTGAGTTGTCGGCTCAGCGCTTGATGATTTGCATCTAAAAACGATTCTAGAACAGATAGCGGCGGTACGCCACACTCGATATCAGGCCCAGCCCCGCCATGGTGGTCAGCATGCTAGATCCTCCGTAGGACAGCAGTGGCAGCGGAACCCCCACAATAGGAAGTAAACCGATAACCATTCCGATATTCACAAACATGTGCCAGAAGATGTAACACAGAACTCCGACGGTCAGAAGAGCTCCGAATTTATCCCGGGCATTGGAGGCAATGCGGATTCCGGTGATGAACAAGAAGCAGAATAAACCGATCACTGCGATCGAGCCGACAAAGCCGTGCTCTTCGCTCAGTACAGAATAAATAAAGTCGGTGTGACGTTCAGGCAGGAATTCCAGTTGGGACTGAGTCCCTTTCATAAAGCCTTTCCCGAAGAAGCGGCCCGAGCCCACGGCAATTTTGGATTGGATGCTGTTATATCCGGTTCCGCGCGGATCGCTGGTCGGGGACAGGAACGTCAATACACGGTTTTTCTGATAATCGTGCAGAACAAACTTCCAGGCAATCGGAATGGCAATAATGCCCAACGCGATGATGGTGGCCAGAATGGATTTTCGGATCTTCGCAAAAATCATCATGGATCCGCCGATGGCTGCCAACATCATCGCCGTTCCCAAGTCAGGCTGTTCAACGACCAAGCCAAAAGGGATCAGCAGGGCAATCAATGGCAGAGCCAATTCTTTTAATCCCATACCGCTGCCAAATGTCGAACGGGTGGAAAGGATTTTGGCCATAACCATAATCAATGCCAGCTTCATGGTCTCTGACGGTTGGTAGCGGAAGAACCCCAGATCAATCCAGCGTTGCGCCCCCAAAGCAACCTTACCGAAGAAGGTCACATAAAGAATGGCCCCCAGATTCAGGAAGTAGGCGATGGCGGCAATTCGCATCACGACGGAATAATCTACGATCGTCACAACCAGGAAGACCGTCCAACCGACGATCAGCCACATGATTTGTGAAATAAACAGCGAGGCCACGTCCTGAGTTGTCGGGCCGTGGGTGGCACTCCAAAGATTGATCAGACCAATCACGTTCAAAGCCAGAATGACGATGATCAGGTTGATATCTAACTTTTTGAAGAGAGTTCTTTCTTCTACATGCAAAGAGGTAAACACTCTTATTCTCCTTCAACAGTTTCTGGCGCAGCCACCGGAGCCTGTGCTCGTTTGCCGCCCTTGGCTTTTAATGCCGCTTCGATCACCTCAGGGTGATATTTTTGGAAATAGGCCTGAACAATATCGCGAACAATCGGTGCGGCTCCGGTGCTTCCATGACAGGAGTGCTCCGCCAAAGCCGCAATGGTGATTTCCGGGTTGTCTGCCGGCGCAAACGCAATGTACCAGCCGTGGTGACGCATATGAATCGGACGGCCTTCACACTTTGCATAGATCTGGTCGGCCGAAAATCCCATGACCTGGGCCGTACCGGTTTTACCCGCCATCTGCACGCCGGGAACTTTCCAGTGTTTTGCCGTTCCGCGATCACCATTGGCCACGCGTCTGAGGCCTTCTTTGACGGTTTTAAAGGTCTCTGGCGAAATGTGTACACCATTGGGTTGAGTCTGTTGCAGATCACGAACCACCTGCGGGAAGTTTTCACGCAGAACTTTCCCGTCCTGATCTATGATTTTTCTGAGCAGGAAGGGTTTAACCACCTTTCCTTCTGTGCCGATGGCATTGTAAGCAATCGCCATGGAAAGTGGGGTGACGTTCACAAAGCCCTGACCAATCGCCGTGGAAAGGTTTTCCCCGGGTTGCCATTCTTCACCAACAGTGGCCTTCTTCCATGCTGAATTCGGCATGGTGCCGGACACTTCACGGGAAAGCTCAATGCCGGTTTTCTGTCCGATACCCAATAGACTGATGTAGTCGAACATCTTATCAACACCCAGCGCGATACCCATCTTATAGAAAAACACGTTCGAAGATCTTTCCAGAGCTTCAAAGATTGTGATGTTACCGTGACCGCCTTTTAAGTGGTCATGGTAAGGACGACGGCCAAAGTAAAACACACCCGGTGCGGAAACAATCGTGGTCGGGGTGATCACTTTTTCCTGCAGTGCTGGAACCGCCACCAAAGGTTTGAACGTCGATCCCGGAGCGTTGTGATCCTGGATAACTTTATTACGCAAAGGTTTGAACGGGTCGTTGATCAGTTTGGACCACGTCTGGGCGGAGATACCGGTTGAGAACTCATTGGGATCAAAGGATGGAGTGCTGACCCAGGCCAGGATCTCTCCATTGGTTTTCATGGCCACGACGGCACCGATACGATTTAAGTTCATGAACGACTTAAAGGCCGCTTCCTGGATATCACGGTCAATCGTCAGAATCGCATTGTTCCCGTGAACCGGGATCATGTCCTTGATCTGCTCGCCGTAAATATTCGGCGTTTGCGTCACAGCCTCCCGACCGTGGGCATCGACCTGAATAAAGCTGACGCCGTCAGATCCCCGGATGTCTTTTTCCAGAGTTTCTTCCAGTCCACTTTTCCCGATAATGTCGCCCTGATCAAACTTCAGTACACCTTTGTATTGCTCATTCAGAATCGGCAACTGACGTTTGGAGATCTCTCCCACATAACCAAAGAGCTGGGCTCCGTTGTCACGCAAAGGATAGAAACGCACGATGGATTCACGAATCTCCAGCCCCGGAGTGTCCAGGCGCATGCGCTTCAGACGGAAGACCTCTTCGCGGCTGAGATTTTCTTTCAGACGAATTTGCGCAAACGGACCGTTCTGGCGGCGGCTTTTTTGAACCTTCAAAACGACTTTTTCAGGTTCCATGCTCAAAACCGGGCCGACGGTTTTTGCCAGCTCATCCAGGTTCTCAATATACTGAGGCGACAAGATGGCCTCAAAGCCCGGCAGATTTTCCACCAGCACTTTGCCGTCACGATCCAGCATCAGTCCGCGGGGAGCGGTGATTTTGTTTTGTTTGATACGGTTTTTCTCAGAGAACTCGCGCAGCTCATTTCCAGAAATAATCTGCAGATACCACAGGCGCATTGTGAAAATGGTCAGGGCAAAACCGATAGCGATATAAAAGATCTTATACCGGCTCTGATACTCTTTTGCCTCGTCCGGATTACTGACGTAGGTACTCATAGCTCCAATCCTCCGGGCTCATGCATTAATTCGTCCTGTGTGATCTTGTCGATCTTGGCCAGCAGCCAGTACATCGGGAACGCGAAAGAAGGAGTCAGAACAATTTGTACCAGTCGGTCTACAATCTCAAAGCTTGCAGGGTTCTTCTCTATCACCATCGAAGTAAAGAAATAAATCAGGTGATAAGCCACGGCAGAGAAGGCACACATAATCGTATAATATCCTGAGCCGGACCAAAAGACGCGTGTTTTGATTCCATAGACCAAGGTAAAGAGAATGATGAGACTGATCCACATCATCTTCAACGGCATGGCCGTAAATGTGAGCAAAATGAAGCCCATGGCGTAAATCGTGAAGATCGCCGGGAATGGTTTACGATAAAGGATCACATATACAATCAGATTCAGCCACAGCAGGGGGGAAGGGACATTCCCGAAAAGCTGAAACCAAAATGTGGTCTGAAAGCCGGCCAACAGCATCAGCACGGCAAAGAAAACCAAAAAATTCAGAAGGACGTTCCAGCGGATTTTCACTGTCTCTTCTCCTGAGGTTTAGGTGTGGCCACGGGAGCAGGGCTGGCCGCCGGGCTGGCCGCTGGAGCGGTGGGGGCTGGCGTGGGCGAGGCCACGGATTCTGCAGAGGCACCGGATTCGGTGCCTTCGGCGGATTTAGGCGCATACTTATCGCCAAAGTCCTCGTTGTTTCCTTGAGAAATAATAAAGACCTCTTCCACTTTGTAAGGGTCCACAACCGGGCGCAGATCCACTTTCAAGGAGACACTAAAAGTCTTCTTTTCGACGGATTCAACCACAGCCACGGGGAAACCTTTAGGGAAGATGTTGTCCAGACCTCCGGTGACAACCAGGTCGCCTTCCTGTACATCTTCAGTTCTTTCCACGTATTTCAATTGCAGGGTGCTGCTGTACTGGCTTTTGCCTTCGACAATCCCGTGGGCGCGGGTTCTTTGTACAATCCCGTCAACAACCGCATAGCGGTCAGTGATCAGCATGACATGGGAGGTGAAAGTGTCTGGCTTAAAGATATAACCCAGAACGCCGCCGGTGGTGATGACGGCCTGACCGGCCTTCAATCCGTCCTTAGTTCCCTTGTTGATGGTGATGGTGTTGTGGTCGATCACCAGATCACGTCCAATCACTTGTGCTGCGATCAGGGACATCTTGGTTTGTTCTTTGAATGCCAAAAGTCCGCGCAGGCGGTCGTTTTCGATCAAAAGCTCGTTCATTTTCTCCAGACGGGCCTGCAGCTCGTTGTTGGTGCTGGTCAATTGCTCGCTGTGCTTTTTAATGTTGATCAGATCCAGATACATGGCCGTGGTGCCTTTGACGCCGGAACTAAAGCCGTAGAAGGTCTCTGACACTGCACTTCCAAGAAGGCTGAAGGGCTTGGCCAACCAGTTGGATTCCTGCGGACGCTGCTGCATGTTGATAGAAATAAGCGGCAAGGCCAAAACAATCCCTATCATCACAAGTTTCTTGAGATCAAAGTTGAAGAAATTCAAAACCGGTTCCTCTTTGTTGCAATATGGATGGGGACGGTTTTTTAGTGCGTCCCTGTCTAATATTTCCAACGCTAGTCAAAAGCTTCAGGGAATTCAACAATTTCCCCTTGAAAAAAAATAAAAATAGTTGGGTAATGAATCGGCGTTTTTGAAGTTCGTTTCAGGAAGGATGAAGTTATGAGCGACAGTATGGCAGATAAGTTGAAGAGAAAACTCTCCACAAAGAGCATCACGGCGATGGTGGTTTTCGGAGCTATCATTATGGTTTTTGTCTTCTTCGGCATGCCCGGCCAAATGGGTGCGGGAATTGGTTCCGTTGCGCGTGTGAATAACACGTTGATCTCTGTGGCGGACTTCCAAAATGAAGAAAACCGTATCCAACAGTATTACCAAAACCTGTTTGGAAGTCAGATGGACTTTAGCTCTCAGCGTCAACTTTTGCGCCAGCAAGCTTTGGAAAACCTGGTTCGCATGGAACTGGTGTCTCAAGCTGCTGAAAAGAACGGCATTCTGGCGACAGATGCGGAAGTTCGCGACTTTATCGTGAAGGATATCCCATTCTTCCAGCAAAATGGTCAGTTCCAGAGGGAATTCTATTCCCGTTACCTGGAGTCCACACGCTCCACTCCAGGCAACTTTGAGAGCAAAGTGCGCAAGGACATTGCCAATGTGCGCGTGCGTTCTTTGTTTGAACTGGTGACCCAGCCAACGTCAGTGGAGTTGAAGAAGCTTCAGGATATCCGTGGTTCCAAAATCAATGTCACTTTTGTGAAGATTGATTCCGAAGCTGTCAGCAAAGCGATGACCAAAGAAAAAGCGGAAGCTGCCATCAAGGCTTTGGATGAAGCCTTGATAAAAGGTGACGAAGCTGCAGTTAACGCGCAGTTAAAAGAACTGAAGGCGACATGGGAAGAAACAGGTCTTGTTTCCCTGGACTCCGAGACCTTCCCTAAGATCACAAGCTCTGTGGCAACGGAAGCGGTTTTTGAGCTGACAAAAGCTCAGCCTCTTTTGAAACGTTTGGTTCGTGACGGCAATGCGAAATACGTCTTGAAGTTGAAAGAATCGAAAATGGAAGAAGTTAAAACGGCCCTTGAACCAATGTCTGTTGAAATGCTTCAAAAACGCCGCGGCGACGGCATGTTTGAGGCTTGGATCAATCAGTTCCGCTCCAAATCTCACGTGACCATGAACACTCAGGCGTTGCAGTTGAACTAAATGCTGCAATTCGTAAGAGAGATTCCCATTCGAATCGTCTTGCAAGAAACCCCGTCCGCTCGACGGGGTTTCTTATTTCATCTGGCGGCAGGGTTTGCTCGCCAGGGTGGGCAGCTTGATCCCTTGTCGGGGATGAGTGTGAACCTGATGCACGTCGATAGCTGGTTGGCTGAGGTGAAAGCTCGGGCCGAGCAGAATTCCTGTTCCGATTTGCATGGTTTGATGCAGGCAATCCGGTCAGAACTTTCAGGCAAAGCGACCTCTCAAGGGGCCCAGTTGTGCAGTCTGATGTTGCGTGAAGAGCGTGGCTGGAGTTTGTCCTGGAGTCAGGATGAGGATCCTGCCGGGATTCGATGGGCCTATTCTCACTATCTGGAGATGTTGCCTTTGACGGGGAATTTTGAGCTTCTGAGAGTGAGTTTAACCTGGCTTCGTCCGTCCTCTTGTGATGCGGATCTGCCGCATGAAGGCTTTAAGATCATGAAGTCGCTGCAAAACACATCGGGTTTGCAAGAACTGCTGGAAAAGCTCAAGCCCTTTAAGGGGACGACACTGTCCTCGGGATGTCTGTTGGAGGACATTCGCATTCATCTTTGTTCTCAGGACATTCTTTTGACTTTGTAATACGGCCTTGGATCGCAGTGGCGCTCGGTCAGTTCAGATCACCAATGACAATGCAAGGCTCGGTGTCGATCTTTTAGACGCTCTTAGGGGCTTATCCGGGCCCTGGTGTTTTTGGGGTGGGCACTGGGTTTGCTTTGAAATATGTGGATTCCTTTAATTGAAGTCTACCAAACGAGGGTTGTATGAAACTGAAAGCATGGATTCTGGGAAGCGCCTTGGTGATGTCCGTTCAGGCCTTTGCGGAAAGCTACTGGGCTCCGGACCCTCGTCCACCGCGCTTTTGTTTGCAGAACTTCAATGCCTACGGCCCTATCTATGCCAAGGATATTGAAGGCCGCACCGAGCGCATGACCGGCTTATTACAGGCCATCCCCAAGTGTGAGGTGGTTCATTTGCAGGAAGTCTGGAACGAGCCGCAGATCAATCTGATCGAAAGAAATCTAAAAAGACAATACAGCATCAGTGCCCCGAACCGCGACTCTCGCATTGGTGTGATGTCCCTGGTTATGGGGGATATTAAGGGTACACAAACGCAGGCATTTGATGTGAACAACGAAGGCGGTGTTCTGGATTCCGTGCGCGAGGCTTTAAATGTGCGCAAGGCCTTTCATGTGGTGAAGGCTGGGTTCTTCGGGATTGATGAGGATTTTTATTTCATCAACACGCACTTGCATCCGTCGTCTCCGGCCGTGCGGGTGACGCAAGTTCTGGATATTTTGAAGTGGCGCTTGCAGCATCAGGATATGAAAATGCTTTTGTCAGGTGATTTTAATGCCAATGTTGGCAGCTTGGAGCGGGCGTTGGTGCTGGCAACGTTAGGCACCCGCGATGCGATGGAAGACGCCATGGGCGGCTATCCCAAGAAGGGTTACTGTACTTATTGTGCAGGGAATCCACGGGGCTGGATGCTGACGGATCAGGTTTTTGATTATATCTTTTATTCCAATATCGGTGAATCCGCCACGACCTTGCGCGTGGAATCCGGGGAAGTAAACATGCGCGGGACCCAGCGCGAACCGCTTTCGGATCATTATGGTGTGCGTGTGCAGTTTTCTGTAGACCCGAATCGTTCTTCCACGAACGAATTAGGATTGGAGCTTCGCAAGTCTTATGCTTTGCAGAATCTGGCAAAAGCGGAGCGCCTGCTTGCGCAGCAGGAGGAACCGGAATTCCGTCCTTACTTACAACTGCTGAGGGAGCTGCAAAGTCAACTTCAGGGGAAGTCCGGAGAGTTTTATCGATACTTTGTAAACTTCCGCTAAATCAAGGTGAAGGGACGCGCGCATTGATCTTTTGCACGTCCTTGTTTAACCGGGATTTTTTTGAAATACCGAAAACACCGAAGTCTTCGATGATCGGCCGACCCACACGCTTGAAGGATTTCAGCGGGATGCCTTCCTGGTGGGCATAAAAGGCCAGGACGTCCGTGTTGCAGACGAACAGTTGAATCTCTCCGGTGTACAGCTTACGCAATCCCTGGGCGACACTCTGAACCTCCACTTTGCGGCTTTTGGGGGCCTTCAGGTAGCTTCCCAGAGGTTCCCCGTATTCGTAACCCAGAACATAACCGATACTGTAGTAGCGCAAGTCCTGAGGTGTTTCCCAGCGCAGCTGTGATAAATACTGGTTGCTGGCCAGTGTCCACAGAGCTTCTTCTGTTTTGATCACTTGTTTTGTGTAAGTCAGATAGGTTTTTTTCGGGTCCACTTGCATCGGGCCGATAATATCCACGGCCCCGTTCTCTGCTTCTTTGAGGGCCCGCTTCCAGGGGATGATTTTAACGTCCAGATCCGATTCTTTGATGGCAAGCATTTTCGCCAGCAGAGGCAGGGCAGTCCCTTTCGGGACCCCATTTTCCTCATAGATAAAGGGCGGATAAGGGTCCGAGGCAAAGCGAACTTTTTGGGCCTCAGCAGATAAGGAAAAAAGAAATATCACCCAAAGCAGTGGCATGTCTTTTCCCCTTTTGCGTCCCTAATCAAGATGTTTTGGTGTGAAAGCTTCCGGGAAAATCTCCGGGAACTGGAATGATTTCACCTTACCTTGAAGATTTGCGGTATGAATAATTGTGTGTTCATTGGCAAACTCTGCAATCACCTGGCGGCAGAATCCGCAAGGTGGCCAGGGCTTTTCTGCATCACTGACAACCAAAATTTCCTTGATCAGTTTTTGTGCGCCTTCGCTGACCGCTTTGAAGATGGCCACACGCTCGGCACAGACCGTCCCGCCGTAGGACGCATTTTCCACATTGCAGCCTGTGAAAATCTGGCCATCGCCCATCAGGACGGAGGCCCCGATCAGTGCGCCAGAGTAGGGGGCGTGAGCTTTACGTTGAACTTGGCAGGCGGCTTCAAAAAGTTTTTTCTGTGTTTCATTCATAGATCTAGATTCTCTAATATTTTGTTCAGGGCGATCAAGGGCAATCCTTGAATGGCAGTGAAATCCTGGCTTTCGATTTTATCAAACAGCATGATTCCGTGTTTTTCAATTTTATAACTTCCGGCGCAGTCAATGGGATTGTCCAGGCTGACATACTTTTCAATCTGCTCGCGGGACATTTTCTTCATGTGCATGCGCGTGATGTCCGTGTAGGGAATCTTTTTGTCACCGTCGTAAATGCAGATGGCGGTGATTAATTCATGAGTTTTTCCCTGCATGCTCATCAGTTGTTCAACGGCCTTCTCAGCGGTGTGGGCCTTGCCGATAATGCGGCCTTCGAAGGACACCAGTTGGTCTCCGCCAATCACAACCGCGTCGTGCGTTTGCAGGCTGGCGGCTTTCAGATCCGCCAGTTTTTCTGCCAGAGCCTGCGGTGCCAGGGCCGGGTCTTTTTCTTTATCTTCGTCGATCAGAGGGGCCTGGGCCGTGTAAGCGTAAGCCAAACGAGAAAGAAGTTCTTGGCGGTATTTCGATGTACTTGCGAGGATCAGTTGCTTTTTTGGCATAGGGCTCAATATATCCGTTCTTGCTGGCAGCGGCACCACTTTAACCTCACTCTTGCGGCGCATCTGGTTGAAAAAGCTTCGTGAATGGCAAAATTCAGAGCCATTTGCAGGAAATTGCGCTAAGAAGGGGGTGAATTGGATATAAGCTTATGACGAAACAAACTCTTCCTGACGTAGCCAAAGAAACTCATGCTGAACGATTTGCCCCGATTGACTGGGTGGGGATGGGGGCTATTGAGCTTCCGGTGATCCTGAAACAGGCCGATGGCCCGTATCGTATTCCGGCACGAGTCGACGCCAAAGTCAGTCTGGATAAAAAGCCTTCCCGTGGCATTCACATGTCGCGATTGTATTTGCTGTCCCAGGAAATGATGACCAAGTCTGATTTGACTCTGGGGCTTCTGGGGCAGGTGACGTCCGAGTTTCTGCGCACTCACGAGGATCTTTCCACGCGGGCGCTGGTTCAGGTGCAGTTCGAGGCTCCATTGGTGCGCAAGGCCTTAAAAAGTAATAACCAGGCTTGGCGCTCTTATCCGGTGGTTCTGTCAGCGTTCAATGAAGAGGGTAAAATCAGCTACTTTGCGGAAGTGATCGTGACTTATTCCAGCACTTGCCCGGCTTCGGCGGCTTTGTCCCGTCAGTTGATTCAGGATGGTTTCAAGCAGCAGTTTTCCAATGATCAGACTTTGGATTTCGATATTGTGCATGCGTGGTTGGGAACTCCGCAGGGGATTGTGGCGACTCCACATGCTCAGCGCAGTTTTGCCCGCGTGAAGGCTGAAGTCGGTCCGGACTTCCATTACGGTGACTTGATCGACGTGGTGGAGGAGGCTTTGCAAACGGCAGTGCAAGGGGCCGTGAAGCGTGAAGACGAGCAGGAGTTTGCTCTTCGTAACGGCCAGAACCTGATGTTCTGTGAGGACGCGGCTCGTCGGGTGAAGGATGCCTTGGACGGGAAGCCTGCGATCTTGGACTATGTGGCTGAATTCAGCCATGTGGAAAGCCTGCACCCACATAATGCGGTTTCTCACATTTCTAAGGGTTTGAAATTACGTAGTTTTTAGTTTCCACAGAAAAAGCAAGGTTAGCGCAAATCAATTGATAATGATTCTTGATTATGTGGACTTATCTGAAGGGCTCCCCTATAACTAGGGGCCTGAGGTGACCATATTATGGGTAAAGATTCTGTTCCATTCCTTCCGCGCCAACACGACGACGACATCATTGTTCACTCTGAGGAGTTCGACGAGGGGGAGCTGAAGCGCATCATTCGCGCCTTGAACCTCAAGGTCACCAGCCAACGTATGGCGATTTTAAAGGCCCTGCATGAAGGGCGTCGCCACGTCACAGCTCAAGAGCTTTACGAAAAACTCAATAAAGAACATCCAGATATTGGTTTTGCTACTGTGTACCGCTTCCTGCGCACTCTGACTGAAGGGTCTTTCGTGACGGAAGTGCGTATGGGTGGCTTGCCGGCGCGCTATGAGCTGACCCCGAAAGGTCACCACGATCACTTGACTTGCGTGAAGTGCGGAAAGATCTGCGAATTTGAAAACAAAGCGATCGAAGGTCTTCAGGAAAAAGTTGCTAATCAATTTGGCTTCAAACTGACTCATCATATTCTTGAGCTGTATGGGGTGTGTCCTGCTTGTCAGGCTAAGAACCTGTAACCTGATAAGGCGGATCCGACACAAGGTCGGATCCGAATGCTTGTTTCTGATTTAGAATTGATATCCCAAATGGACCGTCGGGAAGAACTGCACGCGCTCTTGGTTGTACTCTTTGTTGTTTATCTTAAAGGTCACGTCGTTTAGCAGGTAGTTGATCCCGATCCACGGTTGAATATAAAAGCCTTCATTGCCAAAGCGATATCCAGCTTGAACTCCAACAGAGCCGACGGATTCTTGTTGCTCCTCGTGTGACACTTTTTCTGTAGCATAAAGATTGTTGATCCCGCCAGAGATGCCTGCGAAGAATCCATCCGGCTGGTCTCCGGTATAATTCAACTTAAATCCATATCCATCGAACTTGGTATCAAAGTCTTTATTTGCTTCAACATCATCCGGCACATCCATGGCAAATACGCCAAGATCCAGAACCAGGCCTGTCTGTCCCAGTTCTTTGCTTACATGCACGGAATAACCTTTAAAGAAATAGGCGATCGGATCGACCTCCACCATCCAGCCTGATCCTTTTGCGAGAGCAGGTTGAGCGAGGGTGATGACAGCGATGAGGCACAATAATTTTTTCATAGAGTCTCCTTTTTTAAATTAATCTAATGCCGTTAGATTAATAATCTAACGGCATTAGATTAATATTGCAAGAGGGAATCTTGATGTGATACAAAGAGCGTATGGGCAGGCCTAAAAAGAAAGATCAGATCGATAAAGACTATATTTTGGCTAAAATAGAAAAGACCATGGTCAAGGCGCATTGGCATGAGCTGAGCATTGCTGGAATTGCAAAGAAGGTCGGGGTCAAGTCTCCCTCTATTTATCATTATTTCTCCGGACTCGAAGGTTTGCGCAATGAACTCTCCATGAAGGCCACCATTGAATTTGCCGAGGTTTTGGCAGAATCCTTGGTGTCAGTCCCACAGGAGCAGAAGCTCAGGGTCTTTTTTGAAACGTACCGGGCGTTCTCGAAAGAGAATCCATTCAAGTTCGAATGTGTTCAGTTTGGCATTGCTTCTCAGAACAAGGAGTTGCTGCAGAAGGCCTATAAAATCGTCCAACTGGCGACCGAGGCCAGTGATCTCAAAACACCAGACCGAAGTCTGGAGGAGATCATACATAAGGTTCGCATTATTCGCTGTCTGCTCAATGGCTTTATTGACCTGGAATCCAATGGGGGATTCCAGCTCGAACAGTCGAGTGATGAAACGTTCGAATATTTGATTCGATCCGCAAAAGCCATTTTGGAATTAAAATATTAACGGTCACGGTCAGTTTTCTTAAGTCTTGTTTTGGAACGACCGATAGGACTTATATGAAGTTGGCTTTAAAAAGGTGGGGAGTCATTATCCTCGCACCTCTTTTTTTGGGTATTAGCAGTGGCGGGCTTGTTGAGCTTGAGGGCTACTTTAATGCTCGTTATTCAGCCAACTTTCTGAAGTCCACGCGCAACGTGCGTTTTGTTTTGCCTCCGGGGACGAAAGCTAAAATTCAGGAAGTAAAAAAGTTCAGCTCCGGTAAGTACGGGCTGAATGTGGAAGTGCTTGATGGCAAACAAAAAGGCGAAAAGGCCTGGGTCTATTACAACCCTTCCAATCCCGGTATGAAGCTTTATGAAGGCGAACAGGCTGAAGCTCAGGACAAGACCACCAAAGAAGTGGAAAAAGCCGATCGTGTGCGCACAACTCGCAAGACCGAAGCTTTAAGGGTTCCGGCCGGTGCGCAGGAAAAAGAGAATAAAGACGCTGCTGCCGAAGTGGCTCGTCAGATCGAAAAAGGTAATAAGGTCGTCAAAGAACAGGCGCAACCCGGTGGTCCTTGCCGAGATTGTGAAGTTTCAAAGCTCTATTCCCGTGATGTCAAACAATCAGAGGTGGTTGATCCCAAGGTCAGTCAGTTTGCAGGTCGATCTTCGGCTGATGCGCCGACGTTGCGCCCACCCACGCGCACGGTGAATCCTTATGGAGTTCGTCCAGTGACGTGTCGGACGGTGGGTACATATGATTCCTGCACAAGCCAGGGGGATCCGGCGGAAAGCAAATTTAAACTCTTCAATCGGGGCCCCAATCGCATTGTGCCCAGCAAAGCGGAAAACCGTGACCGAATTTGGACCTTTGAATACGAGGGGGGAGCCCGGCAGGATCTGGGGTTTTATATCAGTGATTCCCCGAATTCGACCCTGAGCCATATTCAGGAAACCTACATGATGGTGTTTCCGCGCAAGACGCTTCCGCACATCCGTGTGGAAGGGAACAGACAAATCGTGACGTTGCCGACGGGTGAGACCGTGACTTTCAATGCGCAGACTCGTGAAGTGATTGGTGGAGTGATGAGCGAAGATGGTCCGATCACCAAGGGGGGCACGAAACTTGACCCTCCGAAAGTGACCTATCGTGGTTCAGGTGTTGTTGTGCGGGTGGATGCTCGCGGGGATGAACCTCGTTTGCAGAAAAACGGAACAGCCACGATCAGCAAACAAGGGCGCACATGCAAGGTTCCCACCAAAGACCTGTGGCCGGACCAGCGTCAATCCTCCGCCGCCCATTTCAAATACTTCTCAGACTCCGATTTTGACACTTACCTAAAATCCAAATGCGGCTTCGGCCTCTAAAAGGTGCCTGGTTGTTTTTTCTGGCTACAACGCATCAGGTGAAGTCCTTCGTTAATTAAAAAGCCCGTCTAGCAAGTTATTGTGAGTTCTTTGTGTTTTCCTACGGACTGCTGCGCCGTAGCCAGAAAAAACAACCAGGCACCTTTTCTCGGCTTTCCTTCTGGAAGGCTCGGGCTTAGACTTTGGGGTTATGTCGCATGCTGAAGATGGAATCATAGTTAAGGGTGCAAAAGAGCATAATCTCAAAGACGTGAGTGTTACTATCCCGCGCAACAAGATCACCGTGTTTACGGGATTAAGTGGCAGTGGGAAGTCCTCGCTGGCATTTGATACGGTCTATGCTGAAGGACAAAGACGTTATGTAGAAAGTCTTTCGGCCTATGCGCGCAACTTCCTTGAACAGCTAAAAAAACCGGAAGTGGATTCCATCACGGGGCTTTCTCCGGCAATTGCGATTGATCAGAAATCTGTCGGTACCAATCCTCGATCCACCGTGGGCACGGTGACTGAGATCTACGATTACCTGCGCCTGTTGTATGCGAAGCTGGGTGTTCCGGAATGTCCGACCCACCATATTCCAGTAAGCAGTCAAACCCCGCAGCAGATCATCGAAGAGGTGTTCAAAAAAAGCCAGGGGACTAAGTTTTATGTCCTGGCTCCGATGGCGTCGGGAAAAAAAGGGGAGTTCTTAGCTGAATTCCAACGCTGGGCGAAGAAAGGTTTTGTCAAAGCCAAAGTCGACGGCAAGATGATTGATCTTGATAAGGCCACCAAGCTTGCCAAGACCAAAACCCACGATATTGATCTGGTGATTGATCAGTTGATTCTGAAAGACAGCCTGAAGCTGCGTCTTTCTGAAAGCATCAACACCGCACTTTCCATGGCCAATGGCCGCGTGATCATTGAAACTCTGGACGGGGATCGTGTGTCTTATTCTTTGCATTCGGCATGTCCCGAGTGCGGCTTCAGCTTCCCGGAGATCGAACCAAGACTTTTCAGTTTCAACAACCCACGTGGGGCCTGCCCGACATGCAACGGACTGGGGACGATAGATCTGGAAGAAGAGGAGCAATTCTCTGACGGTGAGGTCGGTGGTAAAAAACTCGACAAGGTCGTTTACAAATACAAAGGTAAAAAAACTTCGGACGAAGACGATGAAGAGGGCGAGGAAATGGTTCTGAACGACTGCCCGGATTGTCACGGCAGTCGTTTGAAGCCGGAAGCCCTGAATATCCGTCTGGGCGGAAAAACCATTGCCGAATTGTCTGATTTGGGTGCGGTAGAGCTTCGGGACTGGGTCGCGAAACTGGAGTGGAAAGCCAAAGACCAGTTGATCGCGGAAAAAATCGTCAAACAAATCCTGGCACGCCTGGATTATCTGATTCGAGTCGGCACAGGATATCTGTCTCTTAGCCGTCCTTCGCGCACACTGTCGGGGGGCGAAGCCCAGCGTATTCGTCTGGCCACGCAAGTGGGTTCGGCCTTGATCGGCTGTCTGTATGTCATGGATGAGCCCAGCATCGGGCTGCATCCGCGGGATCATCACAGATTGCTGGATATTATCGGTGAGCTGAAGGATCGTGGGAATACCATCTTGTTGGTCGAGCATGACGAAGACACCATTCGCTACGCCGACTTTGTTGTGGACCTGGGGCCGCGTGCGGGGATTTTGGGTGGGGAGAAAATGGCCCAGGGGACGCCGGATGAACTGGCGGCCAATCCGAACTCATTAACAGGAAAATACCTCAGTGGCGAGATCCGCATTCCTGTCCCCAAAGAACGTCGCAAGGGGAACGGTCACACCCTGAAGCTACTGGGGGCCAGTGGAAACAACTTGCACGATGTGGATCTGGAAATTCCACTAGGGACCTTCACCACCGTGACGGGGGTGTCCGGGTCAGGAAAAAGCACCCTGATCATCGACACTCTATACAAGATTTTGGCGCAGCACTTTTATAAGGCACTGGCACAGCCTTCTCCTTATAAAAAGATTCAGGGGCTTGAGCACATCGACAAGGTCATTGATATCAATCAAAAACCCATCGGGCGAACGCCGCGGTCGACGCCAGCAACTTATGTGGGGCTGTTCCCGATGATTCGTGATCTGTTTGCAAACTTGCCGGATTCAAAACTGCGCGGTTACGAACCGGGACGTTTCAGCTTTAACGTCAAAGGCGGACGCTGTGAAACCTGCATGGGGCACGGGCAGATCCGTATGGAGATGCACTTTCTCAGTGATGTGTTTGTGACCTGCGATACTTGTCTGGGGCGCAGATACAACCGCGAGACTTTGAACGTAAAATACAAAAACAAATCCATCGCCGATGTCCTGGAAATGAGCGTGGGCGAGGCTTTGGATTTCTTCCGCAACCACACTCAGATCTATCGCAAGCTTGAAACTTTGCATCGGGTGGGGCTGGACTATATGACTTTGGGTCAGAGTTCGACCACTCTTTCAGGGGGTGAGGCTCAGCGTGTGAAGCTTTCCAAAGAGCTTTCCCGTCGTGGCACGGGTAAGACGCTGTACATTTTAGATGAGCCCACCACGGGTTTGCACTTTGATGACGTTCGCAAGCTGGTGGAGCTGATTCAAGAACTTGCCGATCAGGGGAACACCGTCCTGGTTATTGAACACAATATGGAAGTGGTGAAGACCTCGGATCATGTGATCGACCTGGGCCCGGATGGAGGAAAAGGCGGCGGCTATATCGTTGCCACGGGAACTCCAGAGCAGGTGGCTAAGGTCCCTGCCAGTGAAACAGGCAAATTCCTGAAGCCTCTGTTGAAATAAACCGAGTTCATTTTTGACAAGCCATGTCTTCAACGGCCGCCCTTGATTCTTAGGGCGGAATCGGGGAAATCTGTCAGAATGAAATACTTTACAGGTTCCTTTGTCTTTACCTTCATCGGTCTGATTGCGTCTTACTTCGTGGGTCATTACTACGGTGGCACGGTGACAGCCGGTCTTCAGGCCCTTTTTATTGCCTCCATTCTGGCGATTCTTGAAATCTCATTGTCTTTCGATAATGCGATTGTGAACGCTGTTGTTCTAAAGGAAATGACTCCGGTCTGGCGTCATCGGTTCCTGACTTGGGGGATGCTTATCGCGGTCTTTGGGATGCGCTTGGTCTTCCCATTATTGATTGTGACCTTCATGGCGGATGTAAATCCGTGGGAAGCTTTGGTGATCGCGGCGACGAAGCCGGATGATTACGCCAAAATGATGCTGGATGCTCACTTGCAGGTGGCAGCCTTCGGAGGAAGCTTCCTGTTGATGGTGGCACTGAAGTACTTCTATGACGGCAGCAAGGATTTGCACTGGATTCCGTTTATTGAAAAGCCGACTCGTTATATTGGCAGCAAAGTCGAAGCCATCGAAGTCTGCTTAAGTTTGATTATTCTTATTTTGATCACGAACTTCCTGCCAAAAGAAGAAGCCTTGCCGTTCCTGATGGCGGGGATGGCGGGTCTGATCACTTACGTGATCGTGGATGGTATTGGTTCCTGGTTGGAAGCCTCTGATGAGCAAATGCACGACGTGCACAAGGCCAGCGCCGGGATGTTCCTGTATCTGGAAGTTCTGGATGCGTCATTCAGTTTCGACGGGGTGGTGGGAGCTTTTGCGATCACGCATAATTTGTTCATCATTATGATTGGTCTTAGTATCGGAGCCTTCTTCGTGCGTAGTTTGACGATCATGTTCGTGGAAAAAGAGGCACTGACCAAGTTTGCCTTCCTGGAGCACGGGGCCTTCTATGCCATCGGTTTGCTTTCCATGATCATGCTGGCAGATCCGTTCCTGCACATCCCCGAATGGTTCACGGGCCTGAGCGGCGGGATTATTATCCTGACTTCGTTCTTGTGGTCCCTGAAAAAAGGCAACATCGAAGCCTCTCACTAGGCGGTTGCTGAAAAAGGCCCCACTGACTGCGTTGTCGGGGCCTGTCCTCGCTCCTAGGTTTCTTTCTTGGATGGGTCCCACAGAATTTGCAGGACGGAGGCAGTCATGATCAGAACGGCGCCCGAGATCTGCAGCGGTGACAGGCGTTCGTTCAGGATCAAAAAACCAAACATCGCGGCAAACGGCGATTCCAGCAGGAAGATCATGCTGGCGGTAGAGTCGGAAAGAATTTTCTGTGTTCGAATTTGCAAATAAAAAGCAATGATACTGGAACCCAGTCCCAGGCACAAAACTCCCAGCCAAGGTTTGGCTGTTGGTGTGCCGACAAACATGTGCTCCTGAGACAACAACAACGGCGTCAGCGCCAACAGGCACCACAGAGACTGGAAGTTATTAAAGCGAAAGGCGTTGCCCACACGGTGGGATATGCGCCCGATATAGATGATATGAAATGTCGCAAACACCGCGCACGCCAAAGTCCACAGATCCCCGGTGTTGATGTTGTCGATCTTTCCGCCCACCAAAATAAAAGTGCCCACCAATGCCAGGAAGGTCAAAGCGTACTGACGCCAGGAACTGGCGGTCTTAAAGAACCAGGCATTAAACAAAGGGACTAAAATCACATACAGCGCAGTTAGAAATCCGCTCTTGGTGGCGGTGGTGTATTTTAAACCTATAGTCTGTAAAAGAAGCATTCCGCCCAACAGCAGTCCAGCAGGCAGGGCGCGGGTCAGCTCCTCGCGCAAGCTGACAAAGTTGGGTCCTTTGGCAATCAGGTAAAGAAGTTCTCCGACAACCCCGGCAATAACAAAACGCAGGAAAAGAGTCTCAACAGGAGTGAAGGCCTCCAGCGCCCACACAGTGGCGACAAAGCCGAAGCCCCAAAGGACTCCGGCAAAGATCAGTTCTAAGGCCGAACGGTTTTTAGTCAAAGGCCTCTGCCCAGATCTTGGTTTTATCAAAACCATCAACTTCCAGAAGTTGATGTTTCACTTCCTTGATCATGCCGCCGTTACCGCAAAGGTAGAACGTGGTGGGGATGTTCTTGTAATCAAATTCAGAGATAAAGTTCTGCACGTAACCTTTTTTGCCCTTCCAGTCGTCCTGGGGACGGCTCAGCACAAATTCAAATTTGAAATCAGGCAGTTCTTTTTCCAGAGCTGCCATTTCTTTTTGATAGTACATGTCCTTCTCCGTGCGCACGCCAAACAGCATGCGGTAGCGCAGGTTTGGGTACTGCTCTTTTTTTGAAAGCAGGTAGCAGATGTGTTGGGATAGCCCTGTGCCCGTGTTCAGGAAAACAATTTGCTCTGTCGGAGGTTCCTGGAAGAAGACTTTTCCGAACGGGCCGGTGAAGTTTAAGAGTTCTCCGCCTTTGAGTTGCCAAACAAAAGTCGAGGCAAGTCCGTTTTCAACGAACTTGAACAGAAGACGGAAGCCGTCTTTAGTGCGGTCGTCAGAGGCGATGGAATATGCACGCAGCGCTGGTTTTGCTTCCCCTTGAGGGACATGAAGCATCACGAATTGGCCGGCTTTGAAGTTGAATTCATTGGGAGTCTCAGTTTTGAGGACCAATTCCCGCACTGTAGGGGTGTGGTCGATGATCTCTGTGACTCTCATGTGGTAGATCGTACGAGCGGCAGACATAGGGCTCCTTCATATTGCAAAGAGGATTTAATAGTCTGAAAAAGCCAGACAGTCCAATGTTTTAGCTTGTTACAAAACCTCGTATTCAATAAAATTAAAGCTCAGCAGAGAGGTACAACCGTGAATAGTGCGCAGCATCTGGTTTTGATCGTTTTATTGGCATTTGCGTCCTTTGTACACGCACAGACGTCTGAGGAAACACCTCAACCAAGTGCTCCAACCACGCCGGCGGTGGAAGCCTCTGAAAGTGGGGACTCCACGGAAGAAGTGCCAGCCCCTCAACGCTCCTTGCTAAAAACAGCGGCGACCCGGGATTTTAATAAGCCTCTTTACTTCGATCAGATAGACAATGGGGTGATTTTGCCCCCGCTGGAGTTGGAATACGACCTGACGGGTGGAAAGACCCTGAAGTTGGGAAATCTGCAGTTCAATGAAAGAAACTTCTTCTTTGCCTTGCTGCCACTGGGTAAGACGCATTCACAGCTGTCTCAGGTGCTCAGCGGAAGTGAAGCGGGTAAAGTGACTTTGGTGATGGCTTGGCCCGAAAAACTGATGAGCCACGGCACCCTGGAGATGATTTCCCGCACGGGCACTGTCTTGTGGAGCTACTCTTTTACTCAGGAAGATCGTACAAAATGGCAGAAGCAGCTGGATGGCTGGAGAAAAGCTCTGGTTGAAAAAGGGGTTGCCGCCAAAGACGTGGCGCGCTCTGGAATCTTTGGATCTCAGTTTGCGATTGTTGACGTGGAAAGCGCGAAAGCTCCGTTCTGGGGCCAGAAAGAATCATTCCGTTTCTGTGTCACTCAAACAGATGGCCGTAACTCCACGAAAATGTGCTCTCAGCGTTATGGAACGAAATCCTCCGGTAAGAATGTGATCATGGGGAAGGTCCGCTCTGATGCGGTGACCCCGCGTGTGCTGGTGAATAACGAAGAGGCGGCACTGAAGAACTCTGTGCCCGTGGCGGCGGACATGCCCAGCTCGTTTTTCGCAGAGCTGGGAACAGGTGAGTCCTATGAGTTTGTGACCTTGCCGAATAAGCTGGAGCTGATGGATATCTCCGATACGAAAAAGCCGGGCACTTTGCGCATCGTGGGTTATGATACAAGACCGATCGGACGCTCTGTGATTTTGAATCCGGACCAGTACGGTTCTTTGACAAAGCTTTTGGGCTTTGAGGCGACGATTGGGGACCCTCGTAAATTCTGGGCGGCGGCCATTAAGAAGGACGATCCAAAAATTTATCTGCCAGGTCAGGGGGGTGGCGTATTCAAACAAAAATTTGAACTGTCTGAAATTCCTCGCGCGCAGTCTCGTGTATATTTAAGCAAGCGTGCACCCACCGGAACCTATATCGATGGAATCAAGCTGGAAGGCCGCAAGCAGCCAGTGGCGCAGATCACCAGCGATCAGAACTCTGCGCAGGAAAACCCACAGGATCCGGCCTCCTTTGTATGGAACTTCCGGGCAACAGAGCGAGGTCAGATCAACCGTTCTTATCTGACTGTGGAAATGGATGGCAAGACGTACAAGTCTTACTATGAAATCTACAAGGGCTATCCGCGCGAGGTGTCCGGACGCTTCACGGGTGTTCAGGCCAAGAGTGAATTTATCATCATGGGGGAAGTGGCCTACAATCAGTGGTTCGAGGATCTGTTTGGTTGGACCAACTACTGGCTGTCCCGTCAGCGCTGGGGTGTCAGTGCCAAGTACTTCCAGTCGTTCAATCAGCTGAAAGTGGATACGGCCGGGAACACGGCTCCACTCAGTGTGATGACCTTGGATTTGAAGTACCGCGCCACCCCAGGTCTTTGGGGGCGTGATGAGTCCGTTGGGGGGATGTTGTCCTATCAGAACGTGACGTTTGATAAGTTGAAAGCACCGATGTTGGGAGTGGGGGCCTTCTGGGCGCGCTCCATGCCGAAGGTGTTTGATGACTTCTTTAATCTGCTGCCTTTCATGCGTTATCCGAAATGGGTGGATATGGAGTTCATTTACTATATGAGCTCCATGGACTCAAAGGTGACCCTGAATGCGCCCATGTCCCTGAACTTCCATGGTAAGGTTCTGTGGTCAGAGCGCTACTTCGGAGAGGCGGGCTTCGGTATGAAACGCTACGGCTTTAAAGATTCGTCTTTGAATCAAAAAGCTGAACTCAACACGTTCTATGGCACCGTGGGCTTGGGGATCAACTTCTAAGTCTCAGGGATCATCAGTAAGAACAGACCCAAAAACGGAGGCCCCAGGTCTCCGTTTTTTGTTTTAAAAGATTACCATTTAAGGTCACCTGTTCAGGTCTTTGACAGCTGAGCAGGATTTAAACACCCCTCCGCGCTGGATTGTGAATTGCTCTAGCTTTCGACGTCATAATAGAAAGGACGTCGAATGAGACTTATAAAAGCAGCCCTCCTGTTTTTGCTCACCTTTGCCTCGGCATTGGTTTTTATGCCGGAAAAAGGTTATGCCACATCGACAGACGCGGAAGATCTGGCGGCCTGTTCTCCGAAAGATGTGCGTGAGTACATGGCCCCGCAGATGAAGAAGTATTTCATGACTCCTTCGGATCAGGGAAATATCGGGTGGTGCTATGGCTATGCTGCCAATGATATTCTGAGCCAGAAGTTAGGAATTCCACTTTCGGCCATTTACACGTCATCAAACTATACAAGTCGTATCACCGGCGCGGGCCGCTTCTTTCGCAGTATTCTGAATGGGGATACGGCGGTTGCAGAAGGCGGTTTTATTGCCGGAGCCATCAAGGATATCAAAAAGAATGGTTATGCGTGCAGTACGCAGGCGCTGCCTCAGAACGGAAACTTCACGTTTGAATTGGTCCCTCGATATGTGTCCATGGCAGGAACGGGTGATCTGGTTCGCTACATGGAGAAAGTTCGTGAAAACGACTGCAACGATGAAATGTGCCAAAAGCGCGTGGACTATCTGTTTGATTATTTCTTCGGTAAGCTCAGTGTAATCGATGTAAAACGCTATGTGATCAACACCAAGGATTCTCGCCTCGAGGATGTGTTGTTTAAGTTGATGGATGCAGGTTGTGGTGCTGCCAAGGTGAAAGTGCCAAGCTCTCTCAAAGTCCGCACGGGCGGGGACACCAGCAAGCAGAGCAACTCTTCTGACAAATACCCCTCTGATAGCTACGACCCAGAACAAACCTTGATTGCGAAGCTCAATCGTCAGTTGAATGCGAATAAGGTGGTGGGTTTTGAATACAACGCCAAACACATCACCGGTGTTGGAGGAATCTTCGGCGGCTGGCATGCATCTTCTGTGGTGGGACGAAAAGTGATCAATAACAAGTGTCACTATCTGGTGCGCAACTCCTGGGGGACGACGTGCTCGTACAAGCCAGGGGTCATTTGTGACAAAGACACTGGTTCTTACTGGGTTGATAGCGCGACCTTCAAGCGCATGACCACGAAGCTGGTCTGGGTCGATTAGTGATAAAAAACTGAGCGAGGCTATAAATGCTTCACAAAGACCGCAGCCCCCCTGCGGTCTTTGTCGCTCAGTTCCAATTGAACGGGTAATTGTTTCAAAACGGCTGCCGTTTTCTGGCGCGGTATTTGCTCAACCGGTGACGGGGATCTTTTTAAGGTCTCTTTGACACCACAAAAAAGGATACGCCATGTCCCTCAGAATAGTCATAGTCTGTGCGTTATGCCTGATGGCTCTTTCGATCGCCAGTGCCGAGAGCGTTTCATTGCCGTTGAACTCGGTAAAGAAGCCCGCCATGGACCTTATCAGTCAGACGGGTGCCGCTTTGGATGTCGGTCAGGCTGCAGCTTTGGCTAATCAGGGGCAGGACCTGAGCGTTCTGAATCCCGCTGAAAACAAGATGTGGCAAAACCGTGTCTATCCGGGCGTTGAAGACGTGCCGGGCAGCTATCCGACCTCTGCAAGAGGAGTGCAGTTCCTGTCTGAAGAAGCAGCCTTGCCTTTCACCTACATGTCCCGTGTTCAGTCCAATGAAAACCCAAACCTGTTCTATCGTTTAAGCTTAAGCCGTCTGACCCACACAACTTTGATGCGTGCAGCCCTGCTCAGAAAACTCGGCTACTATGTTCCGTCTCCAAAGTATTACCGCAACCTGCGTGTATTCTTTAAGTCTGAGGAAGAAAAGAAATCCTTCCTGAAAAATGCCCAGGAATCCATGATTTCTGACTTTGACAGTCGTGGCTGGGTGACAGAAGACAACACCCAAAACCATTCTGTGGTCTTTGCCGACGCGATGCTGGAGCCAGCCGTGGCAGAGTACTTTGATATCCAATGGGGTTATGCTCCAGATCCAAACAATCCTAATCAATTGCCAGCGGTGCAGCGTTATTCCCGCTATCGCGCCTATCGTGCGTTGATTCTGCCATTTGCTTTGGTGGACTTGCCAGAAAGTGTGAATCGTTTCTCGGCGAAATTCGGGGCTGTTCTTTCCGGTCACGTGATCATCAATCACCCGTCGGCGGAATCCTTCTCTGCCGCAAGTTATGAGGATGTGCGCTGGTTGGTGCGTCGTCTGTCGGAACTACGATACAATGACTTTGTCGAGATCGTGCGTGCCGGGGCTTATCCGCAGGAACTTGAAGACCTGATACTGGCAAAACTGATTCACCGTGCTCACAATGCCTTGGAGCTGTTTAATCTTAAGAATGTTTCCGGCTGGCCGAAGCCGGATCTGAATATCACATCACACTCTGGTCTGGTTAAAGACGGGAAGGTGACTCAGGAGTTCGTTCCGGGCTATCCGCAGCGTTTTGCCCACGGGGATCGTCAATCGCCATTCCAGGATGGGGATTTGGAACGTTACATGGGTATCCGCGCCAAATCCGCGGCGATCAGCACGGTTCTAAATCATATCAATGAAAAGCTGGATCTTTTGTCTGTCGGTGATTTGTATCAAAGCCGCCGTGACGAAATGACCCAACGAGTGATCGAACACATCCGTCAGCGCCCTTACGAGCCTTTATATCAAAAGGTCGAAGCTTGGGGCGGTCCGGTGGGTGGTTTCAACTTCGGAGCCACTCGGCACGTGACAACAGGGACTTACTTCGGAAGTTCCGCGCCAATTCAATTGGTGGATAACGTCAGTGTTGCCGGTCGTTTGGGTTACTTTATGACTCTGGATGGGGTTCCTAAAGTCACACCAATGGCAGGCGCCAACATCATGGTGATGCGTGACTATACCCACGTGCGTCCTTTGACGTCCATTCAGGAAGGCACCAAGGTTTCCTGGAAGGACATGTTGATCCCGCGATTCATGACGAAACTTTCCAGTGTCCTGGATGAAAAAGACCCTATTAAAGGTGCGACTCCCGATGCGCCGACTCGTCAGCCGTTGGATGCCTTCCTGGCCGATCTGCGTGAAGGTGAAGTCTTCACCATCACGGATTCCGTGGCGTTGTCTGCTTACGCTCAGACCTCTTCTTCTTTGGATGTTCTGATGGGGATTTCCCCGTTGAATTTCCTCAATACCGTGGCCGTCGGTGTGGACGCCAACCGTGCGATCCTGCGCCAGACAAGCTTCATGCGCACCAAAGAAGGTGTTCAGGTTTATGTGCGTTCTCAGACCAGCAAGGCTTTGGGAATGACTCTGGACGTAAACTATTTCATTAATATTCTGCGTGTTCGTTCCAACACTACATGGGCGGATCTGAATACGGATGCCTTCGTGATTGATTACAATCCCGAGTACGCTGAATACATTGATTCTGAAAATTCGGATGCGAAGTTCGTGCAGGACTTCAAAAGAACTCGTGACAACCTGAAGCCGGCTTTGCGTGCTCTGTTCAAGAGCAATGATCCGGAATTGTTGTACGCAAAATTCCAGCATCGTAAGTTTGAAATCGATCACAATCTAAAAACCCGCGAGGTGCGATCCAAGTTCTTCGCGATGCGTGTGAATTCCTTCAATGAAGATCATTTGTTGAAAATCCGCTACCCCCGCAGCGAAGAAGCGCCGGAGTTGAATCCAAAAGATGAAGAAGTGACCTTGTTCTCAAATAAGCGCGGGGAATTAAAGGGGCGCGATCTTTTGGGTTTTGCCTTTGACTGGGTGGAAGGTTTGCTCAACAAGTGGGCGCCTAAAGGCCGCGTGGATCTGGCGCGCAGTGATGATCCGAATCCGGCGAACACCCCCTTTGGCAAAGCCTACTGGAGAACCGTCAACACCGAAGCGGACCTGACCACGACGGGCAAGCAGTACCCTTCTGTGGGCGTGGTTCAACACGTCTGGGGTGGCTGGCACTTAAACCGTAAGAAGTTCCTGAAACTTATTGATGAAGTTCAGGGTGAACTGAAGAACTCACCTGTGGCGTCCTATCGCCTGATTGAGCCTGAAGCCTTTGCCAATGTGACGGCCGTGGACTTCTATCGTATCACAGCGAATCTTTCTATTCTTCCTGCGGGTCTGGACAAGATTCGGGATCTGGTGCTGGCACCGGATCAGGACGGTAAGAGCGTGCCGAAAGCCAAGTTCATCGGTCGCTTCTTCCAGAAGATCAGTGAAAAGCTGGGCCGTGAGGCTCGTCCTCATGATAAAGAAATTTACAAGGACATGCTGACAGTCCTGGGGAATGGCGACTTCAAAGCCGGGGAACGCAAATTCGTTGATCAGTGTCAGGAAGAGCAAGACCGTCACAAAAAAGAAAAGTCTATGAACTACACTGGCACCTGGGTGAATGGCACCTACTTTGACTGCATGCTGCCTTGGTTGGAACGTCTGATGAAGCTGTCAGCGGCTTATCCTAAGGACAAAAAAGCCCAGACGCAGTGGATGACCAATGTGATTTACATCCTGGAAGAACAAATTCCATTGCCACAGTTGCTGAAGTTCCTGGGTAAAGAAAATTACATCTACTTCGTTCGCATCAACGGTTTCCGTATGGGTGATGAGGACGGGGACATTGAATACTTCTCCAACACATTGGGGGATCCGAAGCAGCATATCGAATATGCCAACGGTCTGATCCAGATGTTTGCGACGAAGACCCGTATTTCTCCAATCGAGCTGGACAAGACACTGGGGAGCTTCCGATGAGACACGTGATTCTTGCCTTAATCTTTTTCAGTGTGGCTCAGCAGGTGCAGGCGGCCGATCCATTTTCTTCGATGCAGTGGGGCCTGAACAATCAGGGTGTTCCACAGATGATCGACTTGGACCCCTTGCACACGTATAAGATCCCGGCGCGTCCTCAGGAGGATGTGCGTCTGCCAGTTCCCGTCAAGGCATCTAAAAAGGTGATCGTGGCGGTTCTGGATACCGGGATTCAAAAGACTCACCCGGACTTGAAAAATGTCATTCATCGCAATGAATCAGAATGCCGGGCTTTGGCGAAGTTTGAAGCCTGCGTGAAGGATTCTGATCGCGTGACTTGTGAAAAGAAATGGATGGATTTGAATAATCCGGAAGTGGATCAGGACAAGAACGGTTATCCGCTGGACTGTCAGGGCTGGAGTTTACTGGGGGGCATGAATGCCGCAGGCATCATGGGCCGTCCTGACTTTGGCGACGACCAAGGTCACGGAACGCACGTGGCGGGTATCGTGGCGGCGGAAGTGGATAACAATATCGGCGTGCGCGGTTTAAGCGAAAACGTCTCGATTTTGCCGGTGCAGGTGATCGGTGTGCAACCGAGCGAACCTATGAAGCCGCTATCGATTTATGACTCTCCACTGGAAGAGGGTCGCACTCACATCAAAGAAAGTCTTGGCGATATGGTCGCTCGTGGTGTGATCTATGCGATGCGCTCCGGTGCGCAGGTGATTAACTTCTCCATGGGCTGGCCGCAAGCCGCAGACTCTGACTTTATGAGAAAAGTCATCGTTGAAGCCCAAGCCCGTGGTGTGATCATTGTCGCGGCGGCGGGAAATGACTCCACTCGTGCGCTGTTGCGTCCTTGTGCCTATCCCAACGTGATTTGCGTGGGCGCCTCCGGTCCGGACGGCGCGTTTGCACATTTCTCTAATTTCGGTTCCGGCGTGGATATCGTGGCGCCGGGTGTGAACATCTTGAGCACCTATCCTGAAAGCAAACGCCCGGTGCGTTTCCGTTCGACGTTGGGTTACGAATTCCTTTCTGGAACATCTCAGGCTTCACCCTACGTTGCAGCCGCTGTGGCAGAACTTTTGGCGCGCGGAGTTCCGGCTCAAGATGTATACGCTCGTTTGGTTCTTGGGTCCCGTCCTGTGAAAAACAACCTTTCTTTGGTGGAAGGCGGGTCTCATCAAAATGGACAAACGTTAAGCCCGGAAAGGGAAATTTATCGCAAATTTGCTGTTGCCGGGAATATGGACGTAGAACGTTCCCTGAAAGTGCCAGCCCAGCCGCTGATCGTTCCTGCGGATAAGGAAAAAACCGAAATCCTGTGGGATCGTAAAAGCAAAGACTTGAGCTACGAGGTGTCCTTCGTCAATAAATGGCAGGACGTGGAAATCGGCAAAGTGAAGATGAATGCCCAATTCCTGAAGCCTCATGCTGATGCCGCTCGTCCGTGGATCACGGCCGTGAAAGAGTCTGCACCTTACCCTGGTGTCTGGAAGCAGGGGGAAGTGCGTAAGTTTGTGGTGATGATGAGTATTGTGGATCACAGCGATCCATCTAAGTCCCGTATTCCCAGTGAACTGGATTTGACCGTGGACGTAAGTGTTTCTGGTCAGGAAGCCCGTCGCTATGTTCTGGAAAGCGAAATCATTGTTCCAATCAATTCAGACGCCGTGGGTGCGGATGTAAACGCCTTCAAGCTGTCGGGAATGCCAAGAACCCGCACCTCCTTCCTGCCAATCGATGAGAATCTGGATAACCATCCTGAAGAGCGACATTACTTCGTGCAAGCTGGAGATGAGAAAAACTGGCAGTTGTGGGTGGCCGCGAACAACGGTTCTGAGACCTACACTGTTGTGGGTGGTACAAAAATCCGCATGGAAGCTGAAGAAAAGTTGCGTGCCCAGATTCTGGTTCGTCTGGATCTGAATAATGACGGGCAAAGTGAATACGCTTTGGGTGTATTTGAAGATCGCAGCGAGGCGACCGAGCCGGGGCCTTCGCCCATGAGCTTCTTCTTCTTTGATAAATCCATGAAGCTTCTGGATAGTTTCAAATATTCCAGCGAAGTGGCGCAGATTCCATTTGCGATGTACTGGCAAAAAGTGGGCGGCACCAAACGTCCGGCGTGGGTGGGCGCGGGTAAAGACCCAGCCAAGAAGCGCAGCCTGAAAGATCGCTGGGAAAATCCGGATAATATCGAAAGATCGCAGACGCGTTTCTATTATATCAATGAAAAGAACGAGCTAAAAGCTCTGGAAGAGCACAATGGCTACAAGATCATTGATGTGATCGAGCCACGTCGTGACCAGGTGGTGGCAGGCCGTGTTCCTGTTCTTTTAGCGAAGAACCAGGGCACTGAGGCCAAACCTTCTTACCTGTATAACTTCGCCATCGCAGAAATTATTGATGGGCGGGTTGAGAACTTTATGGAGCTGGATCTTTTCGCCAACCAGAACACGTACAGAAACATTTTAGATACGCGTGTCGATAAAGTGCACTCTTTGGACTATCAGAAAGATGAGTTTGCTGGCAGCTTCTGGTTCAGTGAAGGTTTGGATCGTCAGCAGCGTTTGTCGGTGTTCGATAATAAAAATTGGGAACTACTGGATCAGCAGTTGAAGGCAGAACGGTCCCAATTTGACTCCGCTTTGTGGGTTCGTGCGGTTTATTCAGGGCTTCAACGCAAGGGTGCATTCGTTCTGACAAACTCTGAAATTCAGTATCATGACCTGAATACGCAACGCGTGATTAGCCGCAGTTATGAGCGTTACACGTTCTTCCCTGACCTATTTATGTCTAATTCGTACTATCCGCTGACTTTGCGGGATGCGCGCGATGCGACAACGAAGATCCCTGCACTATTTACAACGGAGGGCTCAGGCCTCAGCCGTGGTGTCAGAATGTTGGTACCGGTTTTTGCAAGGGATGGATCTGCGGTTGAACTGGTGTCACCAGCTCGCTTGAGATTGAAGTCAGGAACAGGCTGTCGTCCTTTGGAAACGCCTGTGTTCGATGGAGCCAAGGGAGCACACTCTTTCGACTACTATTGTGGCGATAAATTGCTACGGGTTAACTTGACATATTAAACAAAAGACGATTTTTAAGGATCGCAATTTAAAAAACCTATAAGGGGGAAACCATCATGAAAAATGTTTTGCGTGGAATTCTAGCGACAGTTGTTGTTACTGGCTTTGCTGCCTGCGGTGGCGGTGGCGGCGGTGGTGGCGGCGGCGGCCAAGTGATCTACTACCCATACGAAACTGTGTACGGTGATGTGTGCCAGACTCAGGAGGCTTCTCCTGGTTGTACTTTCTTGAAGTCCAACGGTCAGCGTATCAAAGTTACTGACGATCCACACTACAACAGAGGTGGCTACGGTTCTGACGATCTTTGGTATGTAAAATTCGATTCCAACGGTCAGGCAGCTGTGTACGACGATTTGGGCCGTTTCCAGTACTATGCTAACGTAAGTGAATTCGCTGGATATATCGGTGGTACAACTATCGGTGTCGGTACAACTGGTTTCTACTGGGAGGATATCTCCAACGGAACTTACTGGTTGGGTAAAAACGGCGTATTGTACAATGCAAACTCCGGTGAAGCTAACTACGGTCAAGCGATCAACGATAAAACTGCTTCTTCTGCTTCAGACACAAACTTTGCTGCTTTGAACTCTGATGCAAACAAAGAGCTTGTTAAAATGGCTTCTGATCGTTTGATGAAAGAATACGGCTTCAAGCAAGACAAAGCAGTTGCAGTTGCTTCTGCGTTGAACTCTTGGGCGGTAGCGGCTGCAGAGCGTGGCACTACTTCTGAAAGAGACATGGACAAGACTTTCAAAGCTGTTTTCGGTGTTCAGTTCTCTGACGCTTTGGCTGCTGCTAAAGATCTTTCTCTGGGTGACAAAGCAGGTATGCAAGATCTAACAAACAGATCTGCTGCGGCTTTGGGTTTGAAACCTCACCAGGCTCAAAAGTTCATGAAGGGCATGTACAAAAAAGCTCTTGCTAACTGGGGTTACGACGAATCCAGCTTCAACTGGTAATTGTCGGGCTTTTATAGCTTAGATACTTAAAGAGGCTCCCTTGTCAGGGAGCCTCTTTTTTTTGCCCTAAAACGATGGGGGAACCGCTTCGGGGGGATTGTCTTCGGAGGGGGATTCCTCAACAACCTGCTCAATAATAAGAGCTTTCAGGAACGTCTTCCGGTTAACGGCGTAATAAATTCCGCCACTAAGTAATCCCAGAATAAATCCATAAAAATGGCACAGGTAACTGATAGTCGGATCAAAGGCCGAGGCGGGCATAAAGATCCCCAGAGCCACGCCCATCACCCGCAGAATCCTTTGGGTCAGGCTGCGCTGCTGGTCCAATAGCAGGTAGAGCACCAACCAGGCGCCACCCATCCAGTACACCACGCCGGAGATTCCAATCAGGCGGGTTTGTGGCTCATAGCTGAGCAATGTCAGCAGATTCGCAAGGCCTCCCACAGCTAAAGCGGCGATGGGGAATAACCACAAACTAAAGTAACCTGTCAGCAGATATCCCAGAACGAAGATTCCCAAAGCGTTCGAGGCTAAATGTCCTAGGTCCGCGTGAGCAAAAAGCGCCGACCAAAGGCGCCAGTATTCATGCTTTTGCAAGACCCCTTCGTTCGATGCAACCATCAAAGACGAGACCCCGCCAATGTCCTTCCAGTAAGCCACAGCCGTGACGATAAGGATAAAGACGGACCAAGCGGCAATCAGACTGGCGCGAAAGCGGGGGCGGCGGCTAAGCCAGGTGCGGCGAACCACAGAAAACGTGGTGGTTTCCGCCAAGGGTGGGGTGGATTGCATAGAGGACCTCCGGCAACAAAGATGAGTCTTTTAGAGGCCCTGTCAAGATAGGCTGACTATTTGGAAACAAACACGTAAGGAGTCGTCACCAAGGAGTCCGGCAGTCCTTTTTTATCTCTGAATGTTTCAAAGGACACTTTGATTACCTGAATTTTCCCATCGGCATTTTTGCTGGTGATGGAAAGAGTGCATTCATCGGTGCCGTCATAGCTGTTGCCTGTGCAGTAAGTGGATGTCAGAGACGCCGAGCCATCACTGGAAATCAGGGCTTCGGCTAGGACCGTAGAAAGCTTCTTTTCCACACTCCCAGAGTCACCCTGAACTTTTACCGACGTCGTGGCCGCCTGATTGAGCAAAACTTCCGTGGCTCTTTGCGAAGTTTCGCTCTGAGAGGCAAAACTGACGGAGGCACTGAGCAGCGCCAGGGTTGCAAAGATCGTTTTCATGGAGACTCCTTTTTTATTTCAAGCAATGACACTTATCCGATCAGCCTAAACATGCAAAGCGTGCCGATGGCTAAACTGAAAAGTAACATACTTTCAGTGTCCAGATTGTAGACAGGGAGCCTAAAAGGGTCGGGCAGAGACCAGGGGGTCTTGCAGAACCCTGGTCTGTTTTTAGATGCTTAGAAATAACCGATCAAGCCGGCTTGCAGGGAAAGTCCGGTCACCGTGATGTCAGAGCCCACTCCGCCGGATTTCTTCTGATAGATGTAGCCGCCATCCATGCGGAAGCCGACGTTGCTGCCTGTCGGGAACCATTTTACAAAAGGCCCGGCAAACACGGTCATCAGATCGCTCTTGGCGCCGGATCCGTTGTCATACTGACCAAAAGATCCCATGCCTCCCAAGCCGTAGATAAAGATCTCGCCTGGAGTGTTGGAGATCATGTTATAGTCCGCCCAGCCTCCGAGGGACAGAGTGGTCGCAGTCACACTGCCAGTGGCATCAGAGGCATAAGAACCCAAAGGACCCACTTCATAGGAAGCGAAGTTCCAGCCAAAGCGTCCGGAGATGGAAAGATCTGTTTCATTGGAAGATCCAGCAGCATCGGACTTGGTGTTCATCAGGCTGAAGCTGACGGAGACCAGATATTTGCGCATGGACTGGCTCATGGTCGTGTCGCCAAATTCATCCGGCGCCAGCTCATAGACTTGGCCTGGCGCCAGACTGCCGCCAGAAAAATCAATTATAGCCTGGCTGCCTTTGACTTTACGAACTTTGATTTTTTGGGCGAAGGCCGAAGATGAAAAGGCCAATAGGGCACACAGAATGAAGAGCTTTTTCATGTTATCCTTTCCAAGATGATGTATCAGACTAAAGTCTTTCAATCCGCACTGGGGCTGTCAACGAGAAGTTGTCTCAGGATGAGACCCAAACATTCCTTATGTTTAAGTATTCCTGTGTTTCGGCCGAATTAGAAACTGTAACAGGGGAACAAAGGGAGTGCCATGTCTTCTTCCTGGGGAAACATTCCGACTTGGGCCTATGATGCGGCTCAAGCATTGATGCAGTCTTTGAAGATTGTGGACCCGTTGACGTACGCGCATTGCTGCCGCGTGGGTGAGATGTCCCGCAAACTGGCACGTGATGCCGGCCTGAATGAGTATCAACAAAAACTGGCGGAGTTCGCAGGTCTTTTCCATGATATTGGCAAGATTGGGGTTCCTCAGGAAATCATCGCCAAGCCGGGCAAATTGACGGATCAAGAGTATGAATTGATGAAGTGCCACCCGGTTTTGAGTGAAGAGATCATCAAGCCTCTGGCACAGCACGATTTCTTTGCAGAGATACTGCCGGGGATTCGTGGTCATCACGAACGTGTCGATGGACGTGGGTATCCGGATAAGAAAAACGGGGATGAGATTCCGCTGATTGCGCGGATCATTCTGGTCGTGGACACGTGTGATGCGATGTCTGAAACCCGAGCTTACCGCAAAGGTCTGCCGATGGAAGTGGTGTATGAGGAGCTTAAGCGCTGCTCGGGCACTCAGTTTGATCCACAACTGGTGAAAATCTTTTTGCAAGCCCACGGGCACTGGAAAGATCAGGCGCCGGACCAGGACACACTTCAGTATCTGATTAAAAAAATCGCTTAAAAAAATGCCCTCTTTCAGAGGGCATTTTTCTTTCTATTGTCTGTTCGTGCTTTCAAAGATTTTGTCAGCGGATTTGGCGACAAAGCCCTGATACAATTGGCCGTTGGCCAGTGGATAACGTTTGGCGAACTCATAATAACATCCCGGGATGTTGTGAGTGCTGCCATCGTCAAATTTCACTGGAATTTCAGAGGCCATGGTGGAGCTTTGCTCCAGGAAGTCCTCGGGTGTTCCTTTGATTTCGCCGCCCGATTTGTTCAGAGTGTAACCTTTTTCCTGAACGAATTGGTTGAGCACTTTGATGTCATTGAACTTTTTTAGTTTGTTGATATTGACGGTGAAGTGGTTGGGGCGGAAACCATAGGCGGCCACCCAGCTGGCGTATTCACTTTCCTTCGCCAGCGCAGCGTACACATCCCAGGTGATTTTCCATGGGCGACCGGCCATTGCGAAGGCCTCGCTTTCGATCAAAGAGTCCGGAACCTGATCCACCAGTTTGTTCACGGTTTCGCGCACGAATGGGGACACCTTTTCCAGTTCCAGCTCACTGATGAAGATTTTGGGATTGTCCATATTGGGGTGTTCGTAGTGTTTGGCATAAAGCTTCTTTTCCACGAACGTGTATTCACCCTTTTCAACATAACCCAGTTTTTTGAAGTGCTTTGCCAGGGATTCAATGCCCAGGCGGGGATGGTTGAAGGTGCGCAGAGCGATGTGGTCATTCAGCACAGTTTCACCCTCAGCGGTGAAAATGTCATAAATGCGTTTGGCAGCAGGGTTTAGTTCACAATAATCAACCCACATTTTTTGCAATAGGGTGTCCAGAGTCATCATAATTTTCTCTCCTGTATGCGTGAAGACTACTCCGCTTGGCAAAGAGGCGCAACGCCCCTTCAATGGCTGCGAGCGTTAAGCGTTGGAGGCCGGAAGATTATCACTAAGAATAGGGTTCCTGTGGAGTAAAAATGACAACGTTGCCTGAGATCCAACAAATTGAAAAAAAGATCGAAGCTTTGGGCTCCACCGGGAGGGCGGAAGTGCTGGCTTACAGTGAGCACGAGGATCTGCGCTTTCCCATCTACAAAGTCAGTTTTGGCAGTCAGGATCCCCAAGCGCCGGTATTGGGTTTTGTCGGCGGGGTGCATGGGTTGGAGCGCATCGGCGCCCAGGTGTGTGTCGCATTGATGAATTCTTTGGCGGAACTGGCCCAGTGGGATGTGACTCTTCAGCAGACGTTACAGAATATTCGTATTTTCTTTATTCCCACAGTCAATCCTGTCGGTATTCAGCGCAAGACCCGCTGCAATCCCAACGGCGTGGATCTGATGCGCAATGCGCCTGTGGAGGCGGACAATCCGCAGTTTCTTCTTGGGGGGCATCGCTTCAGCAACAAACTGCCCTGGTACCGGGGAGAGCTGGGGGCGCCGATGCAGCTGGAGGCCCAGGCTTTGGTGGATACCGTTCAAAAAGAAATCGCGCAAAGCCCCCTTGCGATCACTTTGGATTTGCACTCTGGTTTTGGTTTGCAGGATCGTTTGTGGTTCCCTTATGCCAAGACGGTGAAGCCGTATCCGGATCTGCACCTGTGTTATGCACTGAAAGAGCTTTTGGACCGCACTTATCCGCATCACTTTTATCGGGTCGAGCCTCAGGCGCAGAACTACACAACTCATGGAGATTTGTGGGACTACCTCTATGACAACCATTCGGGCCGGACACAGGGGCAGATCTATGTTCCTCTGTGTCTGGAGATGGGGTCCTGGCTGTGGGTGAAAAAAAATCCGTGGCAGATATTCAGCGCCGAGGGGCCGTTCAATCCTCTGAAAGGGCATCGTCACAAACGGACTCTGCGTCGGCACAACACTCTGATGGAGTTTTTGATTCGGGCCTTGAGTTCGCCTCAGGCTTGGGTCGGAAACGAGCCGCACAAGGTGCAGCAACTTGAACAGAAAGCAAAGGAGCTTTGGTATGGCGAACGGTAGAAACTGGCTTTTATTGCGCGGTCTTGCGCGTGGTGTGGGGCATTGGGGTTCGTTCGCAGAGACCATTCAGAAACACTTCCCAGAAGATCGTTTTGAGTTTCTGGATTTGCCGGGCAATGGTTCGCGCCACTTGGAAAGCAGCCCCCTACGAATTGCGGACTATGTGAAGGATTTGCGTTTGCGTTGCAGCTATGTCAAAAATGGCCAGCCCTTTCAAATCCTTTCTGTGTCTTTGGGATCCATGATCACGGTGGAGTGGATGCGGGAATATCCGCATGAAGTAAAAAGAGCATTCTTGACCTGCACCAGTTCCGCGGGGCTGTCGCCGTTTTATCATCGTTTCTATCTGGCCAATGTGCCGCAGGGGCTGAAGCTTTTGGGAAAACTGGAGGATGCTGAGCTGTGGGAAAAAACCGTGTTGGGCATGATCGTGAACAATCAGGAACGTCGCGAGGCGGAACTGCCTGCGATGATTGAGTACTCTAGAAAGTATCCGATGAATCCGACCAACGTGTTTCGTCAGTTGCTGGCGGCTTCGCAGTACCGCTTTCCCGCACAGCCTCCCGGAGAGGTGAAATTGCTGGGAAGTCATGGGGATCGTCTGGTGTCAGCCAAGTGCACCCTTAAGATCGCCGAACAGTGGGGCCTGAAGGCGCAGATGCACCCCTGGGCCGGGCATGATGTGCCGGTTGACGACCCGCAATGGCTGCTGGAGCAGTTGCTCTAAAAGACCTTTTTTATGGGGTCTTTTTCGGGGTAGATTTTTCAAACATATCGGGGTTTTTTTACCACCAAGTCCTCTATATTTGATTTGAGACACATCAACGCGTGGTTCCGTTGACTCCAGAGGGCTTTTCTTATTTTCTATCCCCTAGACTTTTATCTAGAGGCGAATGTGAGAGTAAGGACCTATATTGCGGCGGCATTTTTAAGTACCGCGGCAGCCCCTAAGGCCATGGCCCAATCCACGAGCTTGAAATTACCTCAAGCCGCAGGGGTGAGCTCTATCCAAGCCCCATCGTCCAAGTCAAAACCAGCAACAGTTTATGGTCAGATCCGTATGGAAGGCATGCAGTACATGTCGGTGATACCGGAGGCGCCTCAGTTGACTTACAGTCAGCTTCTTTCGGCACGTCTGACCGGACTTAAAGAAACCTCCTGGGCTGATTTTGCCGGGGACTTTTCGGGCGGGACCTTCTTCAGCCGAGGACAGTCGCATATCGTCGTCTCGGAGGCTTACATCGCCTCCAAAGGTCAAAACTTCCGTGTCTTTGCCGGTCGTAAAAAGAAAGACTGGAGTGAGATGGATCGCCGCTGGCAGTTGGGTCTGTGGCAGCCGAAGTTTGCCATTGATGCTCTTCGTCCGGAAGAGCAGGGCCTGACGGGTTTCTTTGCTGACTATAACACCAGTGGCTGGGAAATTGTCGGCATGGCGACTCCGGTGTTCATCCCCAGCATGGGGCCGGACATCCGCGAAGAGGGCGGCGGTCTTGTTTCAGACAGCCGTTGGTATCGTGCCCCGTCACGCAATTACGACTTCAATAACAACATCAACACCATTCAGTACAAACTGGATATTCCCGAAGCTGCCAAACTTGCTGACAATGGTGGGGCGGCGATGATGGGACGACTTGGAAACAAGGAAAAGGGTCCCTGGGTTGTGCTCAGCGGGGGTTACCTGCCTGTGAATGAGCTTATCTTAAAGCGTAAGAACTTTAAGGCCGCTTCCGAGGAAAAAGTCGATGTGACGGTGTCTCCGGATGTCACTCATCATATTCTGAAATCCGTGGATGTCGGTTATACCTTGGGCCGCATGAAAGCTTCGCTGTCATATCTGGAAGATGATCCGGTGGAAAAACGTCCGGATCCGGAATGGTCTATTCAGAAATTGATGCCCATCAAAGCCTATTCAGCGGCATTTGATTTTTCTTTGTCCGATATTTTCACCAAGACGCTGGCCTTCCAGTTGGAGTACCTGAAAATTGAAGGTGGCGGAATTCAGGATATTCTTTCTGACGGAACGCCTGATGATTTTACGATGTTTGATGAACGTCTGAAGTTCACCAATGCGCTGTCAGTTCGCGTGGAAGGACAGCTTGCCAGCTTCTTCCGTCGTCCTTTTGTGACTCGTTTTAAATATTTGTATGACTATGATCAGAGGGGATCTTTGCTTAATACAGAGTTCCTTTATTATCCAAGTCAGAAATGGGCTTTGGTCGTTGGAGGCGACGTTCTGGGGGTGCAGGATGAAAATCATGACCCGTCAGGTTTCCTCAATCAATACCGTGCGAACGACCGGTTCTACGGGGGCATGACTTATGTTTTCTAAAATTTCAGCGAACTTATCATCGGGTCTGACAAAGGCCCTTTTGCTTTTGAGTCTGACAGCAGGGCTTGCGGCCTGTGATTCAAAAGTCGGTGAAGAGCCTCCGCCGCCGGATGCTCAGGAGTTCGGCGGTACGCAGTGCTTAAGTGACGCCAAGCCGGTCGTGAAAGCATTCATTGTCGGCGATGCCAAAACCGGGGATCTTGAAACCACCTGGGACTGCATTGGCAGTGCAGTTGAAAAGTTCAAACGGTATGTGCGCGGACGCAATGCCGATCGCTATACTTCTCAGGAGCTGGCGACCTTCCTGGAAAGAAACTTCCTGGATCCGAAGGAAAAAATCACGATTTCCCCGGCTTTGCAGGTGGAATTCATGAAGCTGAAACAGGTCTTTCTGGGCGGCAGCCGGGACTATCTGACTCGCGCGGAGCTGGATAAAACCATTTCCTTGATTCGCAGCTTGCGTGAAATCACCGTGAATCTGAATCCGTACATGAAGGTCATCGCCTTGCGCTGGGAGGTTTCTGAAACCCCGAGTATGCAGCGGGATGTCCGTTACTTTGAAGAGGCCAATAAAGAAATTCAGGATGCGGCCCGCACGCTGGCTTCTTTGATCGAAAAAAATGGTCAAAGTTATTATCTGTCCGACTTTGTTGTTTTGATGCGCGAAATGTCCCAGCTCTTTGGTGAAACCTGGGAATTCCCGGAGGTGATCAGCAAGTACATGCCGATCATCAGGAAAGTGAAAAAGGCTCTTGCGGGCGGGGATGAAAACTCCATCACCCCCAATGAGTGGCGCCGCTTCAGTCTGCTGGGGGCCCGCGGATACGTGCAGTTCTTGCGTTATCACTATTTTATCAAGTCTGTTCCCGAGACGGGGACGGGGTATCGTCTTTCCTATCTGGCGCGCACGGTTGAGGACGTATTGTCTGTCTTCCAGGATCTGGTGGCAGAAAAGCCGGAAGGTGTGGTTTCTCGGGACGAGATTTTTGATCTTCTGAAAACCCTGGAAGTCGTGTGGCCGGAATTCAAAGTCTCCACCGGATTGGTCTTTGAGGGCATGAAGATCAAGCAGTTGTTCTTCGGGGGCAGTGTGGATTCCCTGACCACCACGGACTTTGAAACGGCCCGTCTGAAAGTCAGTCGTATCAAGACGCTGATTGAGCGTTTCATGCCTTATTATTCCATTTATGGGCGCGAGTGGGATCCGGAAATGTATGGTCCGGAAGAGTCACAGAAGCTTTACATGGAATCTCAGTTCGTTCTGGAAGCCACCGTGCGTGAGGCCGGGGTTTTGTTCGAAGGCTCCTATGACCTGAATGACCTGAATAATATCGTTCGAGAGATCGAACTTCTTTATCCTCCGAAAGAAGGCCGCGGCCTGACAGAGAAGGTGAAAGCCTATCTGCCGCTGGTCATAGATGCGAAAAACATCGTGCTGGGCGGGAATGATTCTTCTTTGCGCAAATCCAATTGGAGTGTTTTGCTGGGCTTTGCCGCGCGTGCGTATTCGGATTATCTGTATTACGACTACTTCCTGAAAGAGCAGTCGTTCCAACAGCCGGTCATTCTGAGTTATCTGTCCGTCTTTGCCAACCAAAGTCTGAACATCCTGCGTGATCTGTTGCTGGTGAAAAAAGAAAATCAGTTCAGTCATGCCGAGCTGAACAAGCTGGTCAAACACATGATCCGTCTGGAGCTGATCCCCAAAGCCATCAACGAGCAGTCGGCGGATCAGCTGGTGAAAGTGGTTTTGAACAACATCCTGAATCCACCCGAGATGCGCATATCAGGACAGTTGCCGAATGCTTTGACTGTGACCTCGGTTGAAGTGGCACGGCAGGAAATGCAGATCTGGCTTGATGCCGAACTGATGTTTGCACAAATGGCCGAGGGCTGGAAAGAAGACGAAGGCATTCGTGGCAAGGATTTACTGGATCAACTGAAGCGCACCAACCGGGCTCTGGATGCGTCCAATGGTCCGTTGCTGGCTGCGATGAAAGAGTTGCTGCTTTCGGTGGACAGCCCCGTGCCGATGACGACAAACGACAAGGGCTTTGTCATTATCTCTAACAAGTTTGAGCAGCTTTATACGCATAAGAGTTTGCGGGACCTGAATCGCAACCGAGCTGTGGCACGTCTGCTGATCCGGTCTTTTGCAACGGATTTAAAGCGAATTGAGACTTATCAGGGAGCAACTTTACAAGAGGTGGAAGGTGGGTTTAACAGCCTCAAGTCCATTTTTGTTGAGATGGGTCTTTTGGATCCTAAGAACGTGACTTTTGCTTCCTCACGTTTCCGGGAAGCCAATATTTTTGTGCCACATTCAGACGGCAACAGTTTGGCGTCTCAGGCCGAAATCACGGATCTGATCGGTATGATCTGGTCGGGTGTCAGCATCAACTCTGAGCTGCGTGAAGAGCTGGTGAGAGTCTGCTTTAAGCCCGGCGAGGTTGTGACAGATTCCAGCCGAGTGAATTTAAGTTGTGTGCGTAAAGCCTATAGAGCAGTGATGGCTGATATTATGTCAGCGACGCCAGAGTATGTGTCCTTCATGAAGAAGGCCAGCGCCGATGAGTGGGCTTATTATATGAATAACATCTTTATGGCTGCTGGCTATGTTCCGAATGATCAGAATATGGCGATGATGGGTGATATTGCCCTGACTCCGCATGTGATTCAGTATGTGGAAATGATCTTTGCGCGCTTTGACCGAAACAAAGACGCGATCATTTCAACCCAGGAAGCGATCAATGCCTTCCCGGCGTTCAAAGGTCTTTTGAGAGAGCTGGCAAAAGACCTTCTGGACAGTGGAACGTTAAAGGAAAAGGATCTGTTGGATGTGTTCACCTTCATCTTGCGCTATGGAAAGCCGCCAACGACGTTGACGGAAAAAGCGCGCTTCATGTTTAAGTGGAAGGGCAAACCGGAAAAATGGGATGTGTGGGCGGACCGTGTGCAGTTGGCTCAGATCCTGGGGTACATCGCTGAAGAAGTAGCAAGGTCGTCCAAGTGATGCCCAAGCCAAAAGCAGTAAGAGATTAGATTGATAGAAATAAAAAAAAAGGCCCCGGTGAATCACCGAGGCCTTTTTTTTAAGAGCGAAGTCTTATTAGTCCAGAACCTTGGAAGTTGAAACCTGAGCGGCTGTGACCGTCGCATTTTCCAGAATCAGACCATTGATAGTTCCACCAGCCAGGGCATTCGGCAAAGAGCCTGAAAGATCGGAGTTTGAATCGATATCGGCAGTTTCCGGGGAATAGATTGTCATATCCCGGCGCCATACATAGACGCGCGTTTTGGTGCCGACATTGTGGATATCAATCACGACATCCAAAGCTGTGGGGAAGAAAAAGCTGGTATTGCCACCAGTGACATCCAGAGTGGTCCCATTCACAGAAATTTTCACAGCAACACTGGCGCCGTTACGAATGAACTTCACTTGGACGCCAGAATTAGAAGGTAAAACAGTGCTATTGGAATACATCACCGCCGTGACAGTGCCTAAAGTGATATTATTCAAGGAGGCCTTCAGCGTCATGGAGCGACTGCTGAGGTTTGGAACCGTGCTGGTGAAAGTTATGGAGCCCGTGCCATTGACGGTGTTGGAGTCGGCCTGCGAGAAAGAGCCGCCTGTGACCGTGTAGCTATCAAGGCCAGAAATAGATTCAACTTCGCCAGGCGCACAGCCTGCCGAAGCCAAAACAACAAGTATGAACAGAGACTTTAGAATTGATTTTTCCACATCATGGACTCTACCGGTATCGGCTGTTTAGAGTTATACTTCGCGGAAGGTTTGACATTATAAGGAGTTAAAATGTCACCCTTCACTTCAAAGTATATCAACTGACCGATAGGCATTCCAGTATAAACACGCACAGGCTGTTTTACGGAAATTTCCAGAGTCCAATAGTTGCAGAAGCCGACATCGCCTTTGCCTGCAGTGGCATGGATGTCGATTCCAAGACGACCAACGCTCGATTTACCTTCCAGGAATGGGACATGTTTCAGAGTCTCAGTGTACTCTAAAGTCACGCCCAAATAGAGAGTGTCCGGCATAAGCACGAAACCCTCTTCCGGGATTTCAAAGGTACGAATTTGGTTATGCTTCTTTGCGTCCAGCACCTTGTCTTCGTACACGGCCAGGGTTTTACCAAGGTGAACATCATAAGAGTTCGTACCCAGGCACTCCCTGCGGAAAGGCTCAACCTTGATTGAACCTTGTTCCATGCACTCGAGAATCTGCTGATCCGTAAGAATCATTACTTAGTTTCTCTGTGAACTGTGTGACGCTTAAGATTCGGATTGTATTTCTTCTTCTCAAGACGGCTTGGAGTCTTAGTTTTGTTTTTAGTAGTAGTGTAACGAGAAACAGGTTTGCCTTCAGCACGAGCTTCAGTGCACTCAAGAGTTACGATGATTCTTCCTGTCTTTTTAGCCATTGCGGTACCCCTTAAATTGAACCGTTTGTATTGCCATGCGTTGTGTAGAAAAAATGACAATACCTTTTCAAAGGGGCTCAAGGTATCAAAGGAAAAAGGAAACTTCAACAGGCAATTTCGTGTCTAGGAGGAGAATCGTGAAGGGTTTTGGACTTTTTTTTAGTTCTTTGCTCATGTTGGCCTGCGCTCATGCTCAAACAAGTGGCATTTTGACCGGAAACAGCCTTCAGCCGGTGTCTTTAACCCAGGCCGTTCAAAATGTCAGACCAGGTTCTATCGTGGTCATCGGGGAAAATCACGGATTCAAAGAACATCAGGCTCAGCAGGTTGCCATAATGCAGGCGCTTCGGGACCAGGGCTTGGTGGTTTCCGTCGGGATGGAATTTTTTACATATACAGATCAGCCGCTGGTGCAGGCTTACCGCCAGGGGGCTTTGTCCGAGCCCGAGTTTCTTCAGCAGATCAAATGGGGCGGTCTGTCCTATGATTTCTATCGTGATCAGGCCCTGTTCCCGGATCTGAGCGAAGGGGCGGCCACGGTGGCCCTCAATGCCCCCCGGTCGCTGACGGGCAAAGTGTCCAAACAGGGACTGGCGGCCCTGACTCCGGAAGATAAGGCGTTGCTGCCGCCGCAGTTTTCTTTGGGGCGTGAATCCTACAAACGTCGCTTTCTTTCCATGATGCCGCACCTGCCAAGCCCCGAAGCGGGGGAGCGCTACTTTACAGCGCAGTCCATTTGGGACGACACCATGGCATGGCAAGCGACGGACTTCCTAAGATCTCATCCAGATCAGGTGCTCGTGATTGTGGTCGGAGACTTCCATGTGCAGTTTGGCGGCGGATTGCCGGACCGTCTGCGCGTGCGCGGGGATGAGTTCCCGGTCCTGACCTTCTCGCAGGTCAATACTCTGGGCTTGAGCGAATCTGAAATTGCCAAAGAAGTGGCGCCATCTGAAACCGACGGACCACGTGCGGATTTCCTGTGGTTGGCCCCAGCAGAAAGTCCAGGCTTGTAAAGAATCTTTGAGATTCACACCAGGTTTTCTAGAATAGGGGGATGTAGAGGAGACTCCATCTATGTTCCCCTTCGAAACGCGCATCCTGGTTATCGACGACATGCCTTCTATCCGTGATCTGGTGAAGAACACGCTGAAAGCCATGGGCTATAAGAATATTCAGGAGGCGGAAGACGGCGAGCAGGGACTGAAAGTTCTTCTGCAAAACAACTCTGCCGGAAGTCCGATCCAACTGGTGATTTCGGACTGGAACATGCCCAAGATGAAAGGGTTGGAACTTTTAAAACAAGTTCGCGCCACGGCGGAATTTGCCAATTTGCCTTTTGTTCTTCTGACATCCGAATCCGAACGCGATCAGGTGACCGAAGCCGTTTTGGCAGGAGTTTCCCAGTATATCGTCAAACCGTTCTCGGCGAAAATCTTTGAAGACAAACTCAAAGGTGCCTACACCAAACACAATAAATAAAGTCAGGGTTCGCAGTTATTTTCAGCTTCAGCCAGGTGTTTAACGCTGTTGCGTTGCCATGGCTAAGTCCGTACCATGGATGCATGACTGTTTCCTATGACGTTTTGGCAAAAAATCTGGCGGCGCAAACTACGGAGCTTCGAAAAAAGAGGGGCCTGACCCAGGCAGCCCTCGCCAAGCTGGCCGGGATTCCGCGTTCGACGTTGGCGAATATGGAAAGTGGCATGGGCAATCCTTCGCTGGTGAATTTGGCCAGCGTCTGCGCGGCACTGCAGGTGTCTTTTGAAGAACTGCTGGCCACACCGCGTTCACAGACCCAATTGATTCCAAAAAATGAAATTCCCGCGACTAAAAAGGCCAAGGGCAATGTCCTGGTCTATAAGCTTTTGCCAGATCCTATTCCCGGGATGGCGATAGATCGTATGGAGTTTGAAGTGGGTGCACGTCTTGGTGGGGTGCCTCACTCTGCTGGGACGAAAGAGTATCTGCATTGTGTGCAGGGCGAGTTGACCGTGGTGGTCAGTGGCGAAAGTTTTACTTTGAAGGCCGGTGATGTTCTGGCCTTCCCCGGCGATTCCGCCCACAACTATGTCAATACCGGCTCAGGCCGTGCGATCGGCCTGAGCGTGGTGACGTTGACACCAAAGCTTTAGGCGCGGAAGTTCTTTTCCACAAACGACCAGTTCACGATCTTCCAGAATGCAGCCAGGAAGTTTGGACGGCTGTTGCGATAATCAATATAGTAAGCGTGTTCCCACACATCACAAGTTAGCAGAGCGGTGTGACCTTTGGTCATCGGAGTTTCCGCATTGCTGGTGCTGAGAATTTCAAGTTTGCCGGAAGAATTTTTCACCAGCCAGCCCCACCCAGAGCCGAACTGTTTGATCGAGGCCTCAGCGAAAAGTTCTTTGAATTTTTCGACAGAGCCAAAATCGCGGATCAGGGCCGCAGCCAATTCACCTGTGGGTTCGCCGCCGCCTTGCGGTGACAGGCAGTTCCAAAAGAACGTGTGGTTCCAGATTTGCGCGGCATTGTTAAAGATTCCGCCTGAGCTCGTCATGATGATTTCTTCCAGGGATTTTCCTTCAAACTCAGTTCCAGGAACAAGTTTGTTCAGATTGTCCACGTAGGTTTTGTGATGTTTTCCATGGTGGTATTCCAAGGTCTCTGCCGACATGTGGGGAACTAAAGCATCTTGGGCGTAAGGAAGGGGAGGAAGTTGAAAGGACATAAGGGTCTCCTTGGTTGTTCAGGTTGAAATTCCACCATCAGGATAGGGTCAGAGTCCGGCGCAGGGAAGACACTGGTTCTTCTATTGGCAAAAGGACGATATATTGGCATAAATGACCATTAATAGTCACTCAGGCTCGCTGCGGCAGGGCGGATGGACCACCCCTTTTAGGCTGCGGGTTTAATGGATTTTTCTTTATGGAATTCGGTGATGTACGGCACTTCCACGAACAGGGTGCTGCCCTGGCCAAGGACGGATTCCACCCAGACACGGCCTTGCAGATCCTCGGCCGCGTTTTTAATGGCATCCATACCCACGCCACGGCCCGAAATGTCGGTGACCTGGTCGCGTGTTGAAAACTGGCTGTCAAAGATATGCTGGATCACTTCCTGATCGGTTTCTTTGGCGACATCCACACCGCGCTGGATGAGCTTTTCACGAATGCGCTCTGGATTGATGCCACCGCCATCATCTTTGATTTGCACCAGCAGATAAGTTCCCTGGGTGTTGTGGGCCAGGTTGAATGTCACTTCCACATGCCCTTCGGCAGGTTTTCCCTGATCCACACGCAGATCCGGCAATTCGATCCCGTGATCAACGGCATTGCGGAAGGCATGCACGAAAGTGGCAAACAGGCTGCTGTAGATTTCCGGGATCACCATGATATTTCCATTGGTGATTTTCAAAGGCGCTACCATCTTGTCAATCTGGCCTGCCACGTGAGTCATCACATCGCCGTAAGGTTCGATGAAACGCGCCACGGGTTCCATCGCCAGCTCCAAGAGAAGTTCCTGGGCAACCACGCCGCCGCCAGGAAGGCTTCCCACCTTGCGGGCAATGTGATTGAGCTTGCTGATGGCCACTTCGATCTGGCGCTCGTCCGGCATGCCGGAACTTCCCAGGATCTCTTTTGTTTGATTCAGGAACTTTTCAAAATATTCGTCGACCTCAAAGCACTTGCCGCGCAGAGCGATAAAGCCCGGGTGGGTCCAGCACTCGTTCAGCTCAGCCAAGAGTCCTTCGGCCTGATGGCAGGCTTCAGCGACATCTTTGATTGAGAACAAGGAGGCGCCACCTTTTAGGGTGTGCAGGTTGCGGAAAAGCTCTTCCGTGTTGTAGGGGCCGTCGTCTTTGCTGACTTCCTCGCGCACTTGCAGCAACAGACCCTGCGCTTCCTGAATAAAGCGGTGGATTTCACGCTTGGACTTGATCATGTGAATGATAAGCTTTGCGTGTTCCTTTTCGCGTTCGGCCTGCTTTTGGGCCTCGACCAGTGATGTGATATCAGAAGCCACCACAACCACACCTTCCATTGCGCCCTCATTGTTGCGCAAAGGATGGTATTCCAAAGAGATATTGCGCTCTTTGCTGTGCGGGTAGGTCACAGGTCCCAGACAGGAAAGGTCTTCAAAAGGCAGCATTTCCATAAACAGGGTCTGCATCCATTTTTTGAAGCCTTCGACTTTATTTTCCGGAAGTTTCAAAACGTCCCAGATCAATTGACCGTCTGGCTTGCATTCCACCGTGGCCTCACAGGCTTTGGAGGACACATCCAGAATCTTTCCTTCGGCATTGAAGATAAAGAAACCTTGTCCAAGGCTGTCCAGCAGGGCGGACATGGTCTGATTCAAACGTGACAGTTCGCGGGTGCGATCCGCGACCATCTGCTCCAGGTTTTTACTGTAATCTTCAAGTTGGGCCTTGGCATCTTCCAGGGCTTTGATGACGTCTTCTTTTTGTTCCAGCTCGGCTCTGTATTTCTTTTGCAGACGTTCTTCCAACGTCACGTCGCGCACAAAGACAATCCAGTTTTTATCACCCATGGAATCAAAGATGGGCTGCAGGGTGATTTGCACTTTGCCTTCGTCCGCATGCAGGGCTTTGAAGGTGACTTCTTTATAAGGAGTGGCATCACAAACAGCGATCAAATTGTCCAGCGCCTCAATGGGTTCACCAAACTGGAACAGTTCGTTGAATTTCATTCCTCTTGTGATCTTGCGAATGGACAAGCCTGCTACGATGGCGGCGGTTTCATTGCAATAGACAACCTTTTGCTCTGCATTAAGAACAAAGACAGGTTCCAAAAGGGTGTCGAAAAGAGAGTATTGAATCTTCATTTTACGAACGTCTCATTTTTCTGGTGATAAAGGGTGAATTCACGTTTTTCCGCCCATTCTGAAAGCTCAACATCACCTTTGGCTTCAGCGCGGACGCGCCAGTAGATTTTCCCAAGAGGAACTTTTTCCTTAATCAAATATCGGTTGCCCGCCAGGGACTTGGAAATCAGCGTGCGCGAGAAGTCCGGCTTGTCAGAGATTTCGATGCGATAGGATGTTGCACCTTCGACCTTTTTCCATTCCAGCCAGATGAATGGTTCCATCTCTGTTTGCAGGAAGATCGAAGCGTTGTTAAAGGGCTCCATCAGGGCCGGAGCTGTCAATGGGGTGCGGAAGGTGTAAAGAACTTCCTGCACATTTGAAAACTCCGTCAAAGGTTTATTGGCCTCATCCAATGCCTGCACACGCACGGCATAGTTGCCCGGATCGTTCAGGACCAAAGAGCCGGAACTTGTGGAGTATTCCATTTGTTGTGGGTGAGAGAAGTCCTTCGACTTGTCCACCTGAACCAGATAGGACTTGGCAAAGGGAACTTCGCTCCAGCTAATGGGTGTTTCTTTCGGCCCCGGAGCCTGTCCCACGGCGCTGATGGTTTTTAGTGGATTCAACGTCAAACCGCCGACGCTGACGTCGATGGTGCCCACTTCGCTGGGTTCGCTGACCAGGCCATTGAGTCCCTTGGCAAAGACACGATAGTAGTGTTTGCCGGGCTTGAATTGGGACCACGCCACTTGATTCTGTGTCACTTCGTATTTTTCCGGCTCAGCAAAGCTGACATCTTTGGCGATTTGCAATTGATACGCTTTCACCTGAAGGACCGGTTTCCATGCAAGCTTCGGAGCCTCTGGGGAAGCCGGGTTGCGGTCTTTTGCGGATGGAGCCTTGAATTCCACTTTCTTGGTGACCAACACGGGGCGATTCGGACGCTCTTCTTTATGGGCGGCCAGATTCAAAGTGAAGGAGACGGGTTCAGACCACGGCGATATGTTTTTGTTTTCGGTTTGGCCTTGCACGCGCACCCAGTAAGTGCCGCTGGAAAGGCGTGGAGTCAAAGCCGCCAACGAGTCAGTTTGTCCTTCTTTTAGGATGGTTTGAAACTCGGGGTCCTGAGCAATCTGCCAGGTGAAGCTTTTAAGTTGAGAAGGCGCCTTCCACTGAAATTCAGTGGTGGTGGCCAGCTCTTCCTTCGGTTTTACTTTCAGTTCCAGATTGATCTGGGCGGCTTGCAGTGGGGTCGTGATTTCCGGACCCGTCAGATGAGAGATGTTCATTCTGTGAGCGGCAGACGTGACCCCCGCTTCGCCATTGCGATCAAAAGTTTTAACGCGCCAGAAATAAGGGCCAGGCTGTAAGGGTTCGGTAACGGCCGCGCGCTGCTCACTGGTGGTTTTGGAAAGGGCCACCGTGCTAAAGTCCTCGCTTGGGGAAATTTCAAGTTCATAGCGGGCGATATCGCCTTTGCCAGACCATTCAAATGGCAGGGGATCATCAGGGTTGATGCGCAACCAATTGATATTGTCGGCGGTTTTCAGAAGCAACTGCGGCTTTTCCACAGTTTTGATTTCGCCATCTTTTTTGACTGCGACGACGGCATTTTTCGGAAGCTCTTTCACAGTCTGTTTTTTCTGGTCGATGTATTTCACGTCACCGGAAATAAGTTTCAAATCCACCGTGCCGCTGTGGGCTTTGTTGAAGCGAATCTTTGGTTTTTCCTGCGTGTTCGTGGGGGCACTTTCGAGTTTGAATTCCTCTTTGCCGGACGTGATCGTCAAAGAGGCTCCTTGAGCCAGTTCCCCGGTCAGGTTACCGTAGCGCAGATCCAGATTCATTTGACCGTTTTTCAGATTCAGGGTGATCAATGAATTGGGCTCGATGCGGATTTGCGTGCCATCCTGAAGTTGAATGGTCGCTTCCGAACGATCGCCGGTGAAGATGGAGTCATTCTGATAGACGCTGTCTTGTCGCGATGCCGGAAGCCAGCTGAAGGTGTCCAGATTTTTCCGGCGCACATCGTTCTGGGAGACGGCCACGGAACCAATCAGTTCCAGCGCGCTGTTGTTGGCTTTTGGGAATAGCAAAGAGTCATCGTACAAGAAGTACGAGAAGACCATGAGCACAAGCAATGCTCCGGTGAAGATCATCTTTTCAGTTCGTCCAAAACGCGACATAAGACTCCTGCTCAAAGCTTATCGGTTGGAAAAGACAAGAGATTTACGGACCTTAGGCTAAGTTATATGAGAATTTGTTTTCGGGTTCCTTGTGAATGGGCATAATGAACTTGTGAAAAAACGTGGATTATCAATAAGATACAAAATTCTTTTGCTCCTCACTTCACTGCCTTTGATTACACTGACTGTGTATTTAATCCTGGCGCTGCGAATCTTTGAAGAAGACAAAATCGCATACGTCTTTGATTCTTCCAGCAGAATGTCAGGAACCATGGCGGCTCAAATCAAGACACAGCTCAACAGCGTTCTGGGGACGACCAAGCCGATCTTTCAGGATTATCTAAGTCAGCAGAAGTTTTCTTCAGTCGGCGAATCCATTTTTCAGAACGAGTTTAATCTGGAGTCCATCGTCGTATTTAAGCCTTCGGCAACAGGAGCTTACGAGCAGTCCGCGATTTTAGAGAAGGTTCCGGGGCAAACGGCCGGTGTCCTGGCTCAGTTGCAGAATCAGATGAGTTCTTACTTTGCCGAGGTGGAGGCCACGCGCCGGGTGGTGAAGGTGCCGTTCAGTGATGATCGTGTTTTCATCATGGAAAAAGTCAGCGATGAAAGTAACACCCGTAATACAGTCTTTCTGGTGATTGTAAAAATGAGTGAGGCGGCTGAGATGTTCCGTGCAGCGATGTCTCAGAAACTATATTTAATCTCCACGGATGGGACTATACTCTTCGGACCGGATGGGACTCCGGGACAGAAACTGCAAAGCACCGTGAATCCGCAGTTTTTGACCAACGCCAATCAGCAAATCGCTCAAGGGGCAGAAACCGACCGCGGGGTGGATGGCAAGGAATTGCTGGTGTCGTTTTCCCGTGCGGGATTTGGTGATCTGATCGTTGTGACGACCGTGGAAAAAGAAAAAGCTTTGGGGGCGGTTCAGATTCTGATCAGAAAGTCTTTGATCTTCTTTGGCATCCTGATTTCTGTGACGGTGATCTTGAGTCTGTTTGCCTCCAGTGGTCTGACTCAGGCCCTGACACAGTTATTTGATGCGACCCAAAAAGTGGCGGAAGGGGACTTCAACATCCGCGTCGATGTGAAGTCCAGTGATGAGGTTGGAAGTCTTGCAGATAATTTTAACATCATGGCGGCGGAAGTTTCGCGCCTGCTGGATCAGACCGCGGAAAAAGCGCGTATGGAATCCGAACTGCAAACGGCCAAAACCGTTCAGGAGACGCTGTTCCCTGAAACTCAGGCCAAGATCGGCCCTCTGGCCATTGCGGGTTACTATGAGCCTGCCAGTGAGTGTGGTGGGGACTGGTGGCATTACTGTCAGATCGGCAACAAGATCTTCCTGTGGATCGGGGATGCGACGGGACACGGGGCGCCAGCTGCATTGATCACCAGTGCGGCGAAATCAGCTTCGACGATCATTGAAAGACTCAATATCACTCCGGCCAAGGCGCTGGAGCTTTTGAATCGTTCCATTTATGATGTTTCCAAGGGCCGCATCATGATGACCTTCTTCCTGGCGTCGTTTGATCTGGAAACCGGTGAGCTAGCGTACTGCAATGCTTCGCATGAGGCACCGTTCCTGATGAAAAAAGGTGAGGGGCCCTTGAAGAAAAAAGATCTGATTCCTTTGAATGAAGTGAATAATCCCAGATTGGGTCAGGCTCGTGACTCTGTTTATGAGCAGACAACCATTCAAGTTGAAACAGGGGATCTTGTGTTCTTCTATACTGATGGAATTCCTGATATACAGGACCCAGCCAAGGCGGCTTGGGGAGAGCGTGAATTTATCAAAGCTCTGATTGCGGCAAACAAGGATTTCCCTGGGGTGAACGACTCGGTCCAAAGATTTGCGCAAAGTTTCCAAGCCCATCGTCAAGGCGCGCCCTTAATCGATGACGTCACGTTTTTTGTAGTTAAAAATGAAGGTCTTAGTTAAAATTGCTATCTGAACGAGGAGATTTGAACACTATGGGTAAACTCGATGTAAAAATGAACAAAGCCGCCGATAAGCTGACTGTCCAAATGGCAGGAACCATCGATGAGGATGTTGATTTTTCTCAGTTCAACCTTGGCGGCAATCCACAGATTGAGGTGGAGCTGAGTGGACTGAAAAGCATCAACTCCTGCGGTATCCGCGAATGGATCAAATGGATGGGGACGGCAGGTCCTGCGCAGATCAGCTTCAGCAACTGTCCGAAAGTGATCGTGGATCAGATCAACATGGTCGATGGTTTCTTGCCGGCTACTGGCAAGGTGAATTCCTTCTTTGTACCTTACTATAATGATGATTCCGGCTCTGAAAAGAACGTCCTGTTCCGTTATGGGACAGAGTTCACCGAAGGCGGGGTGACACCTCCAGCCTCCGTGAAGGATGAGGAAGGTAACGAAATGGAAATGGATGTCATCGAATCTAAATACTTTAAGTTCCTTAAAAAGTAAGAAACAGCAGACGAAGGTCTAGTTCTGAGGGCGGGCACTGAACATCAGTCCCGCTTTTTGTTTTTTGTTCTAAATTGAACATAAGAGTGAGCCGACAAGGAAACGTGGAGCAAGGAAAGTCAAAGATCCTCATTTTAGAAGATGATGAGACGGTCAGAAACTCTTTGAAGGAGATTCTGAGTCGTGCGGGTCATTCTGTCTTCACCGCCAGTCGGCCGGATGAAGCCAACGGGATTTTGGCGGCCAATGGCGGTCTGGAATTCCTGTTCTGCGACTGCTTGTTGCCTCAGATGACGGGGCTTGATTTTATCAAGCAGGCTCGTGCCAATTATCCTGCAGCCAAATTCAAAGTGGTCCTGATGAGCGGTATCTACACGGACAAAGCCTTCATTCAGGAAGCCACACAGAGCACTCAGGCCGTGGCCTTCATGAAAAAGCCCTTCGATATGGAGCAGGTGCTGAAAATCGTGAAGAAGGAAGAGGCGCCTCGCCGTGAGGAATCCACTGCACGCAAAAAGCTCTATCAGATGTTTGCCAACCCGACGGTGACCAGTCGTCAGAAACGTAAAGTCATCGAGTCCATTGAGGAAGTCAGCGGGTTTGACCTGCCATTCCTGTATTCGCTATTGGTAGAGACCAAAAGCAGTGGTTATTTGAATATCTATAATTCCGATGGCTCGGTTTCCGGTATTTCGTTCTGTAACGGGAATATTGTCGGTGTGGACGTGGATGATCGCACCACCTTCCTGGGTGAAATGCTGATTCAAAGCGGATACGCAACTCCGAAAGACGTGCAGGAAGCCCTGCGCGACAAGAACAACCGCAAGATCGGAAACTATCTTATTCAGAACAATCAATTAAGCCCTCACGCGTTCGACCTGATCCTGATGGAGCAAATGAACATCCGTCTGGTGCGCACGATTGTGGACCAGAAAATCCGGGTGAACTTTGCCTCTGCTGAAGTGGAGATGAGCAACCCGAGCATTGATGCCGACACACTTTCTTACTATCTGCATGACTGGATCGCCTCGAAGATTTCTGTCAGCTGGTTGAAGTCCCTGTATGTGATGTGGGCAGGCAATGTCATCGTTAAAAGTCCGACCTTCCGTGATGATCACCCGGCGTTGACCATGTCCCTGGTGAAGTCTCTGGACGGGCTGACTGTGAAATTAAACAATCAGGTCACACTGACTCAGCTTCTGGAAATCAAAGGCTACAGTGAAGTGGCAGTTTATAAGGCCATTCACTTCCTTTTGACTAAAGGTCTTGTGGTCTTCGCTCAGCGTGCGGCATTCACCAATCCGGCGGAACAGCTTAAAGTTATTCGTAAAATCCATGCCGAATTGGAACATAAAAACTCTTACGAGATTGTGGCCTACATGGAAACAGGTACCGGGGGAGGTTCTGCGGAATCCATCCTTGCAGACTTTATGACCCTGCTGGGCGAGGAGCCCTCTGACAGGGCTTCGGAAGTCTATTCCTACTGGCACAAAGTGCGCGCATTGGCAGAAGAGGCCATCAGTGCCTCCAAGGACAGCAATAAGATTGATCAGTTCCGCCAGGCAAGTCAGCGTTCGGAAGCTGAGGCCAAGTTGAAAGCCACGTCCTTGATGGAAGAAGTGAAAAAAGCCCTGCAATACACGCAGTTCGCCAAAGCTTTGGAGATCCTGGCTGAGGTGGCAACTTTGAATCCGCAAATGCATCAGCTTCATTTGTACAGCGCCTGGGCTAAGCTGGGTTCCGTGGATGTGGCCAAAAAACAATTTGTTCTAAAAGAAGTGGAGCTTGAGCTTTTGCAGGTTCCGCCGGACGAGCGCTACGACACGCTCTTCCCCTTTGTGATCGGTCTGTTTAATAAAATCAAAGGCGACATGGTCGCTGCCCGCAAATCATTCGAAAAGAGTGTGGCCCTGGATCCGTCTTTCATTCCTGCCAGACGTGAACTCTCTATACTGAGTTCGCAGAATAAGAAGCAGGATGTCTTTAATATGGACCTAAAACAAGCCATCTCCGGTTTCTTTAAAAAGCGATAAAAACAGTCCATCCGACAGCGTTGTCAGACGGCCTTCTCGCTTCGACGTGCTCGGAGCACGCCTGCGCTGCGAGGGCCATCCTCCGCCTTGCGGCTGAACTGTTTTGATCGCTTTTTTCCGTAAATGGGGCTTTGGCTGGTTGCGGGCTTTCGCCCTGCAACTTCGCGTCTTGGGCTTGTGGGTGGCTTTGCCACAACTTGTGTGCCAGTTGGGCTTTATTCAGAGGGGATTGAATAAAGTTTTTACGATAAATTGAACATTTGGAAATTGTTTTTTTTAGTGTCGAACTGTTGACGAGTCCACTAAATCATATTGACCCGCTTGTGCTAAAAGTATGGAGATTTTTTCTTGCGCTTGCCAACATTGTTGGTAGCAAGCAAGGAGTCGCCGATGAACTACGGAAGAATCTTACTGCCCCTGGGTTTATTAGTTCTAGCAGGATGTCAGAAAAATTCGTTAGGTGAAGGTTCAGAAACGATGGAAGCCGCTTCCGCATGTGTGGGAACAGTTTCCAAATCCACTTCGGATGAACTGACCATTGTGGGTGAGTCTGCTGCGGACGCAGGAAGTGCTGTCAGCTACTCCTTGAATCAGGCGGGGCACTGTATTAACAGCCAAAACGTAACCTGGAAGGCGGCTGGTTCCAATCGTCTACGCACCAGTGCCACAGGTGCGACTTCCGTGTTTAAACTTGCCGGATCTTATGTTGTGACAGCTCAGGAAAAGACCTCTTCTTCTGATGCACAGGTGGCTTCTATCACCACAACCGTCGTCAATCAGGAGCTTGAAGTGGCAGGACCTCAGGCAGGCTTCGTTTACAATCCGCTTCGTTTTGAACTGATTGTTCCTTCAAGCATTCAGGTGCAGTCTGTGGCCTGGGATTTTGGTGATGGCTCGGCTGTGGCCACTTCATCGGCCGTGGAACACGCCTTCAATAAAGAGGGCACCTACCAAATGAAAATCACAGTGACCCATGCTGATGGCAAAGTCAGCAATCTGACTCACCGGGTGAATGTCCTTATGTATATGGACGGTGCGGCCTGTGTTGAGCAATTGGCGATTTCTGGAGCCAGTGAAGCCAAGGTAAATATTGCAACAGCGATGCATGTCTTTATTCCCCAGTGTCTGGTTGATAAAGTGGGGGCCATCCGCTGGAACTTCGGTGACGGTGGCACGGCAGCAAATCAATCTGTGACCCATGCTTATGCCGCAGAGGGAAGTTACCATGTGACCGCGACTCTTTATCTGGGCAGCAGTCAGGAACCGTGGGTGACCCTGGATCATGATATCCGTGTGATCAAGGATCTTGTTATTGATCCGGAGCCCGAAGTCCCCGTGGATCCGATGGCTTGTACCGAACAGGGCGCCATTCGTGAATCCCAAGGCGAAATTTCCTCTGAGGAAGTGGCTTGTGGTCTGAACGGCAAGAAAACAGTCTCTTACCGGGAGCGTATTAAAGAGGAATGCAAACTGGTGGTTGAAAAACTGACCTGGGTTGAGGTTTCACGCAACAAAGAAGTGACCAATGAAGGGGAATGTCTTGGTCAGTCCTGCCAACTTCCAGACGGCAGTCTATTGCCAGACGGCGGCAGTAAGGTGATGTATTCCACATCGACCCCGGTGAACTCTTGTTCTGAGGTCAGTGAGACCCGCACCTGCAGTAACGGTGTGTTGTCAGGATCAGTGTCACACACTCAAATCATCTGTCATGAGGGTTGTGGCAGTTTTGGATCACACGGCACTGTGAAAGTCGGTGTGGTGACAGGTGAAGTGAAAGTTCCATTGCAATGTTCTTTCGGTGAAGAAGGTTTCTTTGATCTTTACACTGAAATTTCTGATCAGACTTGTACGGATGGCAGCATCGTGAGTTCCAACACTCGTCAAGGCACCATGAAAGAAGCAGGCAAGTGTCCGGTTTATAAGTATGTCCCAACGGAAGAGTTCACGGTCTGTACGGCAGACTGTGGTGGCAAGCAAAACCGCATCTTCATCTGTGTCGACGACAAAGGCACCAAAGTGGACAACGTCCGCTGTGCAGACCAGGTGATGCCAGTGGAAGAGCGTCTGTGTGATGCCAATCCTGAGGCGGTTCGCAGTCAAACGTCCACAACGACTTTGGAAGAAGCTAACAGCTCCTCCGTATGTCCTGCCAATCAGATCGGTGTGATTGTGAAGACCCGTGAAGTGGTGACGACGAAGACCTTTGCATGTATCGATCACTCGGTGCAACTGGAAAGCGAAGTGGCCGTTCCAGGCGCTTGGGTTGAAGAGAAGTACTGCCGTGACTATGTGGCGCGCCGCTGTTCTCAGGACAGCTTGAGCAACACGGAAGCCAAGGGTCGCTATGACTGGATGGTGAAGTGTCAGGATGAATTGCCAGTGATCAAAGAGTTCCTGACAAACTTTGCTGACGTCAAAGTAAGTGTGGGCGGTAAAAAAGTCGGTTTGGGTTCTGCGGGTCAGGAACTGTATGCGACCTTCATGGATCGCGCTTACAATCCTGAAAGACCATGGATTGCTCCGAAAAAAGCCAATGCTCCTTGTACGATGCCATCAACCGCCTATGTGGCAACGGTCTGCGTATCTTCTTGCGCAACACCAGAGCAGCAGATCCTGGCGGAAGACGTCGTCAGCAAGAAATTGAAATATATGTCCTTCATTGATGCCTTCACTCAGCAAACGGCCTACGTGGGAACTATGCAGTCCGCGGATGCCCTGACCAAGAACTCGGTTGTGAAAACCAAGGTGGATCAGTGGGTGTCTGAACTGGTGGATGGTGATCATGAAATTCTGATCTTCAAAATGAAGTCGGGTCGTGAACTGCGTGTGACGAAAAACCATCCAATCCTGGATAAGGATGGATCCATGAAGGTGGCTGAAGAGTTCAAAGTGGGCGAGGCTCTGGTTCAAAGTGGCGGCACTCTGGACCCGATCGTGTCCATCGACGAAATCAACCACTTCGGTAAGGTGTATAATGTCTTCGTACAGTCCAATGCGCCTCACAAGAACGTGGTTTTGATCAATGGTTATCTGAACGGTTCGGCGTTCTTCCAAAATGCCGGAGCTAAAGAAATGAACAGAACAATCTTCCGCAACAACATGACGCGTGGAGTGTTTGGCAAATGAGAACGAGAACGTTGATTATTCTGTCCGTATCCTTAACGTGTTTGGGTGTCGGTTTGACTCTGTACTCGCAATCACGAAAAAACCCCGAGACGGAGTCCCAGGCGACGCCGGTTCGGGAGGAAGCACCGGCAGTCAGTCCGATGGATAAGGAAAAAGAAAAGGCTGTGGCTGCAGGAAAAGTGGAAAATCCTGCGGCAAGCTCTGTAAAATCTGAAGTCCTGGCTGTTTGGAAGGACTATAAGTACAGCCGGGATCTGCAGAGGTATGCAGATCTGAGCCGTAAAGCTCTGCTGTTGGAACCAGACAAATTGGTTAAACGCCGTCTGTTGAAAGATGAAAACTTCCTGCGCAGTCTGGAAACTCTGATGAAGACGGCCCCGGTTGATGAGTCGTCTCAGGCCATGCAAAATTCCGCCTTGGATTTTGTTTTTGAGGCCCTCAACACAGACATGCGTCCGGTTGCTATCGAGATTCTGAAAAACGTGGTTGCCGACCCCACCGTGGAAAACACGGCGGTCAGTGAAATGGATCGCAAAGTTTTAGCGGGAGTGAAGGCCGAAGCCCTGTATCAGTGGTCGGCCGTGGATCCTGCTGCAGAAAGAAGTATCAATGGACTGCTGCCTGGTCCGGTCAGCGAAAAGATCTGGGTGAACGTCCAAAATCAGCAGCAAAGCAACTTAGCTGAATCTGCTATGTTGCAGGCCTCCCAGCAGCAGTAGTTTTTAACGAACGCCGGTCGGGGTGTGGCCCGTGGCCGGAGTCGGGGATGAGGCTCGCGCAGCTGCTTTCAATTTTAAGTCGTTTATTTTCTCAATAACCGAACGGCCCCATTTGGCTGAATCATTCGGCCCATAATGAATTCCATCGGACTTGCCAGCGGGATACTGGGTTAGCTTGGTTGAATCAATAAAGTGGCACTGATTTTTTTCCGCCAGCGTCTTGATCACCTCCACTCCGCTTTGCAGATTTTTGCTAAATGGAGCTTTGGCCAGATCTGGCGGCCCCACCCAAACACATTCCGATCCCTGGGCCCGGATGGCCTTCATCATGCTTTCAATATGTTTTTTTTCAGAGGCGATATTCCCCGGGCTGCCCAGAATGTTTGTGCCCAAAGTGATCACGGTCAGTTGTGGGCGCAGGTTTTGAAGTTCGGTGCTGAAGGAGGGAAGTTTGTGGCTTTTCACGCGGATTTCACGGTCGGCCGCACTTTTTTTCCAGAAGCCACAGTTTGTGGATTTGAAATTGGCAGAAGTTGTTGTCCAGGTCGAAGGCGAAGATCCGCAACTGGAAAAAGAAGTCACCTGCTTCGCGCTGGTCCGAAAATGCGCATCCAGGATTTCGCCATATTTGCCATAGGCGTGGGAATCCCCCAAAAGCAGAACACGTTCAAAGGATTCTGCAAAAGCCGGGGACGAGGTCAGAGCCAGAAGACTGAGCAGTAAAAAACTTTTCATGACAGGCCTTTGTTAAAACTTCCAGAATAAACTGGTCCCCACGCCAATTTGCATTTCTTCTTTGGCGGCGGAGGGATCAAACTTGTATTCGTTCAGGTCCAACCCATAGCGCCAGAACCACTGATTGGAAAGATGGACATAGGCCTGAGCTTTTAAAGAATAAGCCGACTTGATTTTAAAATCACTGCCAGAAGAGCCGGCATAATATTGCAGCTTCAGCTCAGACCAGTCCATCAGGGATCTGAACCAGCGGTGTGGCTTGTTGACCATGAATGCCCCGACGCCAAAAGAGGTGGCGCTGGCGCTTTCTGCCTGGATCATCTGTAAAGGTAAAGACAATCCCCAGGAGGCATCAACCAGATGGAAGCCTTCATGAGCTCTCCATAAAAGTTCCACGGTGGTCAGGTCTGCTTTGGCAAAGTCATCTTTTTCAATCAACTGCTGCTGACGTTCCAGGGCCATACCCCAGTGGAAGCGCGACCAGTCGGCATTGATCCACATAAAGTTTTCTATCCACCACTGGAATTCCAGAGTGCCGTAGGCCACACCCGAAGGGGTTTGATAGCGTCCGCCCAAACCCAGTCCAAAAGGCTGACCGCGGAAGACGTCATTGCCGACAACAAAATTGTGTCCATCGGCAGACACATTCAGATAACGGCGGTTTTCCACGCCAGCAGGGATATCCCGCACAGTCCAGACGAACTGATTTTTTTTGGACATTTCCAATTGCGCGGCTTTGTCGTTTTCCGGAACTTTGACGGAAACTCCGGCAGGAGCCACGCCATTAAAGCTCAACGAGGAAGAATATGTTCTCACGGCCGAGCGGGCAGACAGGTAAGGGCGGTTCTTTTCCCGTGGCAGCTGGCCACGAATATAAAACTCCTGCCGCATTGGAATGTCGCCGTCCCCCTTCAGGAAAAGCACCGGACGTGACTTAGGCAGAGCGATCTGCCATTCGGTGTCCGAGATCTTTTTAACTTTCTTTTCGTCGACAGGCTCGGCTCCGGAGGCTGTCAGAATCAGGCGTTCGCCATCATCAGAAACCACGGCATCTTTAAAATCCACATCCTTTTTGCGAGTCTCAATTTCCAGAAAGGCCCCGCTGCGAGTCGCGGCCCGGAAGGCGACGTTTTCACTGCGGTCATTCAGATAAATGATCCCCTGATTGCCAACGACCTTGCCGTTGATTTCAATCTGTGCCGGTTTTTTTGTGCTGGAGCGGGCTTTGACCGTCATTTGCCCCTGCTGAGAGCTCAGGTACAGTTCGTTGGAGCACAGGTACAAACGCGTTTCGTCACTTTCACGATAAATGCAGAAAACCATGAACGGCAGATACTTCATGTCGTCCACCAGGCTGGTTTCGACCTCTTCAGCCACGAAGTCCGCTTTTTCCGAGCGCAGGCCTTCTTCTTCACTGGTGGTCTCGGCCTGGGATATTTTTACGTTGTCCCGGTTCAGAACCGCATTGAAAATCGCTTTGCCGGAATTGTTTTTAATCGCAAGTTCGCCTTCTTTGATCAAACCCGCAGGCCAGGTGAAGCGAATACGATAAGCACCTTTTTTAGCAGGGGAGGGTTCGATCTGGAAGGTGACCTCGGTGGTGTCGATCAGGATGTCACCGACCTTCAGACGATCTTCATCCATCAGGGTGTACTCAAAGCGTTGCGGCAGGACCTGAAGATTGTTTTTGTCCGCCTGAAAGTACAGAGGTTTCAGTTTGCTGGATCGGTTTTGAGCCCATGTGGGGATGGCAGAGAGCAGACAAAGCAGAGAGACTAAAAGCAATCTCATTACAAAAGCTCCTTCTTGATTTCTTCCGCACTTTTATGTGCCATGATCGCGCGAATCACCGCCAGAGAAGTTGTCATCTTCGACAGGAAGTCCTCGTTGTGAGTGATGATCACGCGGCGGGGATGCCCGCTCCAGGCATCTTTGATACGACTGTTCAGGTCCCAGGCTTCCTGGAAGGTTTCTGTGCGAATCGGGTTGGAGGCGTCGTAGTATTCCGCCGAAGCAGTATCTAAATGGATCACCCAATCGTAGCGCGCCAGCTCTTTTTCCTTGGTGGTGTTTAGAGCTGTAAAGAAATCCACCGGCGCGGTGCTTGGCCAGTAGGCCGCACTGTCTAAAGAGCCCCGGTCACACACGACCAGGTTCTTTTGGCTGACATATGAAATCATCGCCTCAAGCTCAAACTGGGTGGCATAAATGGCTCGTTGAGCATGGACGATCGTTTGCGGGTCTTTAAAGCGGGGAAAACCCCCACGGTATAAAATACTGGCGGCTTCGGGGACGACCGCACAGCGCTGACCAAGCTCTTTTTTCAAGGCTTCGATAAGTGTTGTTTTCCCCCCAGAGGGGCCCCCGGTGATCGCGACTTTAACTGATGAATCCATTCCTCTATGGTCCCTAATAATCCCGCACGAGGTCAAAGTAAAAAACAGTCTCAGAGCATGTAACGCAGTCTGAAGGCAATTTTGTAAAGAAGTCGTGTGAGCCAGGAGGGGGTGGCAAAGTCTTTTTCTGAGACAGCCTTGGAGTCACTGACATCCTGTTTCCACTGTTGCAGCATGCTTTGTACACTCTGCGTGTCGTTCAAAATGACTTCGACCTCAAGATCATGCAGGATGCTGCGGTGATTGAGGTTAAAGGAGCCTATGAACGCCTCATTATCGATGATCATTGTTTTGGCGTGCAGAATGGACTTCTGGTATTCGAAGATCGGAACCTGACGCTGCAATAAAAAACGGACAATATAAAACGCAGCCCACTTCACCAGCGGGACGTCAGACTTTCCGGGAATCAGCAACTGCACGTCGACTCCACGGTGCGCGGCTTTCATCAGGGCCCGCAGCAGGGACCGTCGTGGTAAAAAATAGGCGGTGGTCAAATAGATACGTGATTGCGCCTGGCTCAGTCGACGAAGCAGGTCGCGATACAGCTTGCGGCGCAGGCGCTGGGTGGTGTTGAGGCGCAAGACTTCCCGGGCAGGATCCTCGTGCAGTTTCCAGCGGCCGACCCAGCCCAAAAGACCTTTCATAAATGTGCGCAGATAAGATATTTGAAAGGCCAGCACCAGGCGCTTGACCGGTTCGCCCTCGACCCATACACCGGTGTCGCGCCAGGCTTTGTTGCCAACGTAGCTTGCGCAGTGAACTTCGGTGAAATTCAGACTGCCAAGGTAGGCGCGGGTTTCGTCGATGATAGTGATTTTGCGATGGGTGCGGCGATTCACGCGTCGAAACAGCAAGGACCCCCGCATCGAATACTTCAATACAAACTGATGAGCCCATAAGATTGGATAGGGCAGAGGGTGAAAGACCCGCAGATCCATGCCGTTCTCTGTGCAATAGCGATCCAGAAAGGGAATAGAGGTGTAAGAGCCGAAGCCATCGACGACGATTTTGATGGTGCAGCCGCGCTCGCGCGCATTTTTCAGTTCAGCAAGAATGGTCTTGGTCAGTTTGTCTTCTGCAAAGATGTAAGATTCAATGGTGACGCTGCGACGAGCCTGCCTTATATCTTGGATCAGACTGTGGAAATAGTCGTCACCGGTGTAGAATATTTGAGCTTGGCTCCATGACTCCATATGTCGCAATTGTTCATTAATTTATTAAAAAAGTCGACAGCAAAGCGCGGGGGAGGGCACACTCACTTTATGGCATTAAGCAACATAAAGAATCTGAAGAGAGTTCTGGTTGGTGGTCTTTTGAGTTTAGGGTTCTGCGGGGCAACATGGGCTCAGGCAGCACTTCCTTCTGCGAAGACGACCGTGATTTATTTTGGGCAAAACAAAGCTGAAGACTTTGAGTTAAAAGTAAAACCTGTCTTTGCTGATTTTGTGAAGTCCTGCAAAAGATGTGAGATTCTGAACTACACGCCTTACACCAAAACGGGTGAGGTGGACATGGAATCCCTGCAAGAACGCCTGGAGTCCCTGCCAGAAGGTGCAAGTTTTGTGTTTTTTGACTTCAACATGAAGGTCAACGATGCCAATAAAGAGCTGGTGGATTTGCTAAATAAAAAAGCAGATTCCGGCCTGGTGATTGTTGGCGCGGCCGGGGGGCCTCGTGCTTCCGAGGCGTCCAGTCCTTTGAGTCGCACGATCCTGGGGCAAGTTCACGGGGCGTTGATTATCGGAGAGCTGGGCGAAAGAGATCGTTTGTTCCCGGTGATTGGTTTTTATGGGCCTGAGATGTTAACAGCCCTGCGCGCTCCAAGAGATTTGGTAGGGCAGGGGTACAGTCCGCTGATCTTCACAGCAAACCTGGCAACCAACTGGCAGAAACGTTCTTCTTCCGAGTGGGTGGAGCATTTCCGTATGAAGAAAATGAAAACCCGCAAGCTGTGGCTGGATCTGGGTGATCTGTTCTAGAAGTTTAGCGTCCTGGGAACAGGACCACACGATCCCGGTGTTCAGCCGGGATTTTTTGTTTCAGAAGGTGCAAAGCCTCTCTGTCGGAATATCTGCTGGAAGCATGAATTAAAACAATCTTTTCACTTTCGATGTCATTCAGGCGGGGAATCACTTCGTCAATGTGAGTGTGGCCCCAGGTGCGGGCGTGTTCGATGGTTTTTTTCTCGTCCAGATAAGTGGCTTCCATCAGAAGAATCTTTGAGTGGCGAACCCAGGGGCGTGAATCCAGAAATTCGATCTGTGTGTCGCCGGTAAAGGTGACCACCGGAATGTGGGTGATCTCGTTGACTTCAATCCCTTGGCGGCGCAGGTCGACGATTTCCTCCTGAGTGTAACCCAGATAGTCCTGTTTTAACTTCTTATGGATTTCAAAAAGCGTATAACCGTAGGACTCGATGCGATGGGTGGTCGGAAAAACCTTGATATAGCATTGCGCATTCAAAGGAATCTCATCGTCGGCACGCACGCCGATGAATTCGTAGTTGTACTGATGGCCCTCAATCTTTTCCCAGATCTTCATGATCTGATCCAGTGGCTCCACCAAAGACCCTGGCATGTAGAACTTGCCAGCGGGCTGTGAGGTCATCGCCTTCTGTGAGATGATATAGGGAACTCCAGCCGCATGATCCAGATGGCCGTGAGAGATAAAGAACTGCTTTAAGTTTAAAAGGAAGGGGTAGCCCTGAGCGACATCAAAGCTCAAAGAGAGTTCGGGCATGGAAATCGCTGTGCGGATGCCCGACAGCGACAGCCCATGGAATTTGTATTTGCTATGACTCCAACTCTCTCCGGCTTGTACTGACATAACTACATGCAGCGAGCCACGATATCGTGGCCGATCCAGGCAACAGGATTCTTCGGCTTCCAGGAATCATGCAGCATGATATAACCGCAGGATTTGAAGACAACTTCGCTTAACACCGCCGTGATCAGGTTCTTTGGATCCTTATGCAGATCGAAAAGATAGTCAGAGCAGGACAGCATGTATTCCATCTGGTCCTGGCGGGAGTGTTGTGGCCACTGCTCAAACTTTGTGAATTCCAAAGTCAGATTGTTGGTCAGGTAGTCATCGGTGAACTTGATGATCTGTTCAAAGGTGACGTCGTCTTTCAAAAGCTCTTTGCAGGCTTTAAGAACCTGGTCAGCATGAGCTTTGTCTGCGGCGTCTTTTTGAATAGCTGCAAGCAAAGGATAAAGTGACACTTCAACACCCTGGAAGACAGAGCTGGAGTTCGTCAGGATCTCTGGGCAGTTGTAAACGCAGCAATGAACACCTTGTTTTGCGAAATTTTCTGCATGCTTTTCCAAGGCCATTTTTGCCCAGCCTTGGAAGTAGCAGGTGTAGGTTTGCCATTTGTACTGACCACGGATCAGAACCTCGGTGCCATGATAGCCATAGGCCGTATAGGAAACATGCGACCCCTGGCTTTCTAGTTTCTGGCGCAAAGGGGCTGACAACTCTATCAGGTGGCGGAAGGTTTCCGCAGTCACTTCGTTAAAGCTCTTCAGGCAAAGTTGACCGATCTGGGAATCCATCAAAGTTTTTGAAGAAATATGGCGGTCTCCGGTTCCTTTGGAAACACGGTTTAGGACCGGCATGATCACTTTAGTCCGAGGAACGCCACCCGCCATCAAGTGCGCAAAAAGAACATTGGCACCTGTTGGGATGTGCTTCTCAAGTTCCTTCAGGAACTGTTCTGTGTTTTTTCTGAATCTGGCCACGCCATTTTTGTGGGATTCTTCGATCGAAGCCCAGTCCAACTGCACCTGATCCCATTCGCTCATTTTCACGCCCTCAAGTTGAGCGCATGGAGTAACGCCTTTAGAGTCAGGTTCCAGGTCGAAGCCCGCTTCCAGAGGGACGTTGATGAAAGGGGCGGGGATGTTTTCAGATTCTTCAGCAGTCAAAGGGCGCAGGCTTCCGTCTTTTTCACGGCGACCCACAGTGGCACGAACGATTGTCATTCCACGGCGCTCAGCTTCTTCAACCAAACCGTTGGCATATCCGCGCGTGAAAAGCTCACCGAACAAAACAAGGACGTCGCCTTTTTTGTAGGGGCTCAAAGCCGGTTTTTCATGAAGAGGGAATAGTTGCGTCATAAATACCTCACAATATAAGCCGACATACTTGTCCGACCCCCGGGATGGGTCAAGTTTTTTGAATTTGTACCTGGTGGTATCCGTTTTTAGCTGCGTTGCTTCGTCGTCGCCCTGGGGAGGGGGCTCTTGCTGATGCCTTGTAAAAACGGATGCCACGAGGTACAAATGAAGTGCTTCAGGGAGGATGCAGTGCGAGTTGTGAGTATGGTTCCGTCATGGACCGAAACACTGTTAAGAGCGGGAGTGCAGGTTGTTGGCCGCACACGCTTTTGTATTCATCCCCCTAAAATGATCACAAATATTCCCATCGTCGGCGGCACCAAGGAAGTTTCCTGGGATCTGGTCGCGGATCTAAAGCCGGATTTGGTCCTGCTGGATCAAGAGGAAAATCCACTTGAGATGGCAGAAGAATGTCCCGTTCCGTATCTTGCCACGCATGTGTCTTCACTGGCGACCTTGCAAAAAGAATTGGCACGCTTGGGAGAGCACTTTGAAAATCCGGCCCTGATGGAAATGTCCGTGGAGGCCCTGGATATAGTCGAAGCCCCGCCGCTTCCGTGGAATATGCAAAGGATTCCGGGTTTTTTAGAGTGGGTGCGTCCGCCCTCTCGTGATTATGATGAAGTCCTGTATCTGATTTGGAAGAAGCCCTGGATGACGGTCAGCCGAGAAACCTATATCGGCTCGGTGCTGGAAAAATTAGGCGCAAAATTAGTCAGCTTCCCCGAGGGGGAAAAATACCCGGTGATCGAGATTGAGGACTTCAAACACGCCTTTGCTCTGTTTTCTTCGGAACCGTTTCCGTTTCAGAAAAAAATCTCGGAGCTTAAAGCCATGAACATCGACGGCGCTGTCGTCAATGGGGAATCTTATTCCTGGTTTGGCGTCCGCAGTTTGGAGTTCCTTAAAGAGGCTTACGCGAAGAATTCATAGACAGAGCCAGTTGTTAAGATACAATTAAAACTCTTGATTTCAAGAATGAATTCTAAGTGGAAGGATCTGCACGTTATGGAAATGTCGTCTTGGGCATCTCGTCTTTCTTGGGCATTACTGGCAACTTTTCTGACAAGCTCTTGCGCTGAAAAAAGTCAGGCGCCAGAATCCCTGACATTGAAAATGATGCGCATGCAAGCTGAGTCCAACTATCAATCCGAGCTTCCGCAAAAGGATCTTCGTCAGGTTCAAAGTGTGCATCGTGTGGCGTTTGTCTGCTGTGCTCAGCAGGATCAGGAACAAAAGCTGTGGTCCCAAGTGGCCAAGAGTCAACCCGATGTCGTGGTCTTCACCGGAAATTCAGTCAGCTCGGTTCGCTATGACGAAAAACCTCTTTCCGCGCAATACAAAAAACTGGATCAGATTGCCGAGTACCGCGATCTGCGCGCCAAAGTGCCGTTTATGGCTGTATGGGATGAGCTGGATTTCGGAATTCGTAACGGGGATTCCAGCTTCCAGGGTAAGAATGAAAATCGTCAGGCCTTTTTGGACTACTGGAAGTACATCGGTAAACTTCAACCCACCACAGCCCGGGGTGTGGAGCACTCGGTGATCCTGGGGGCCCCGGGGAAACGGGTGCAGTTTATCATGCTGGACACACGCTTCTATGCGACACCTTGGTTGAGTGCGGGCACCGACGGAGAATTTAAAAAGAACTGGAACAAATCGGACTCTTTGTTGGGCTCTGGACAGTGGGCTTGGTTGGAATCAGAGTTGCGCAAGGACGCCGAATACCGCGTGATCGTGTCACCTCTTCAGATGGCGGCAAATTCAGGAGGGTGGGAGCGATGGGGTTTGTTCCCGCTGGATCGTCAGAAATTCTTCGATACGTTGCGTGCGACCAAGGCTCATAAAGTCGTGGTAGTCAGTGGCAATCGTGGTTTTGGCTCCTTGGGTAAGGTGGATCTGCTGGAAGGTTATGGGCCGCTGTACGATATGACAGTGGGTCCTTTGAATGGCGCCACGACCACCCGCGAGGATGATTTCCACTATGTTGGGAAAGCGGTGTCTGCTTTGAACTTCGGTCTGATTGAATGGGACTGGAAGAAGAAGAAAGTGAAGCTGATGCTGATGGATGAAAGCAATCAGCCTGTTGAGTCTTTGAGTCTGAATCTTTAAAGCAAAAGCCCACCTTCTCGGTGGGCTTTTTTTTATCTCATCAGGTGCATGCCTGGATAAGAGGGGGCTGGCATCTGGAACAGTTGTTCCATCATCTTGGTGGCCTGGGCTTGAGGATCTTCTTCCTTTTCAGAACCCGTTGGTATGCCGAAGCTGCCCTTCATGGCCAGAACAAAGCGGTTGAAGTCCTGAGTTGAGCGCAAAGCCAGGAAGAAGTTTCTGTTACGAGCATCGCCGGAATCCTGCATTTGGCTGGAACCTGTTTCCTGCGCAATCAGGTAGTAGTTTTCGGTGATATCCACAGGCTTGTTATTGACAACACCTTCACACAACATGATGCCACGAGTGACGGCCTGACCTTTTTCTTCATCTGTCAGACGGTGATTCAGAACGTTGACATAGTCACGGCGACCAAACCAGGATTTGCTGTCTTTGATGAATAATGTCGGATTCATACGGATCACCACGCACTGTTCATGCTTGTTCACGCGCACCTTGAAGATGTTCTGCTGCACAGTCATGGATGTAGAACCATTGACGGAAATGGAGTTGCCGGTCGTCTTATTTTCAGAGACACCCCATTGCATGGTGTATCCCAGATCCACGCCCAGAGAGATCAGGTCCAGGAATTTTTTAGACAGACCCACTTTGGCCGTAATGCTCGTGGAACGGCTGGAGTAGTTGGATGTCGAAGCGCTCAGCGAGAAGCTTGTACCTACGGAAAGCCCCTGATTCAGACCTTTGAGGTACTGCATGCCGCCGACTTCTTTGGTGATCATTTGTTTTTCCACGTGGAAGAATTTGGATGGGTTCTTGCGAGTCATGCCCATGCAATCCATGCCGAAGGCGGTTTTAGTATGATCGTTCACGGCGCCGCCCTTGCTTTGGAACATGGCTTTACCCATGTAGTCGGTAGACCAGAAAGCGCAAAGTTTTTCTGCTGTGGCCGGGGACAGTGTGCCTGTGGCCATCAGCCCCTGCAGATCGGCTTTGGTGATTTGCAGGCGCTCAGTGATATTGGAAGTGATACCCAACGCCTTTAACAGAGGGCGGGAGGCATCGACCTGATTTAAGTTGATCAGGTTCAGATTGTTTTCTTTGGCGAAGACTTCTTTCTGGGCACGAGCCTGGATTTTTTGTCTGATGGCCGCTTTGACTTTCAAACCATCCGCTACGATACGAGTAATGATATTTTTCTGAGACGTGTTGTTTTCGCCCTGACCTTTCAAAAGGAAGGAGCTGATTGCAGACGCATCCATAATTCTTAAAGGACGAGTGGATTCGTCAATGTTCAAAGTGATCGGGCCGATATAGGTCGGATTTTCCAAAGTGGAAGCCGTGTCGATTGCAGAGTCCACCGACTGGGAGGCATCCTTCAGGCGGATTTCTTCTTTATCCACGATCACTTTGCTTTCGTCCACGGGATGGATTTCCACCAGAATGTTATTGCGGTTCCCCAGGGATTTAAGGTCCTGGGTCTGGAATGTGACATCCGTGTTGATCAGGCCGTTCATCACATTGACAAAACGGTCTGCAGAAGCCACGTAAGTGTTCTGTTGGTCATAGTCGCGGTTTTGCACGATGGCGATTTTCATCAGGTAAACCCCGTCACGCAGACGCTGAGTTTCTGAGCGACCGTTGGAAAGGCTTGAGTAGATCAACAAACGTGGATCCATTTTGAACTGAACCTTTTTGGTAACTGTCAGATTCAGTTCGTTGTCGATGGAGTACTTGTAAGAAAGCGTGTTGTAAGAATAGCTGTCCAGCATCACCTGAGAGCGCGGACGGCTTTCCTGAGAACAGCTCAGGACCAGTTTTTCGCTTGTGTCGACATAGCGCATGTCACGGGCCACGGCGCTGGAGGCCTCCCAAGGATTGACGATCAGATCCAATTTTTCGTTCATGCCCAGGTCAGCGTTTTCAATCTGGACATGGCCTTTGAGGTAGTGCTGGCAATCGAAGTAGTTAAACGTGATGCTTTCATCCCAGTTCAGGCAGGAATTGTTGTCAGTTTTCAAAGTCACAGTGCGGGCTTCCTCTGATTCAGACTGACGGAACTTGGTGATTTTGAAAGTGTGCGCACGGGTGTTTTTCTGGTCCAGACCGTTTCTGACGCAGGCACGGATGTTATAGAAAATTTCACGAGTCGAGGTTGTCTCCTTACCCACGCGGATATAACGGAACTCCATCTGGGACACTTCGATCTTTGGCTTCTGATAGGTGTCCTGATCCATGGTGCCACCTTTATTGACTTGTGAAACCTCATTCATCTGGGCATTGACGTATTGAGAAAGCTTGAAGTCTTTCGTCTGAGCCACGATGGTGTTGATTTTAAGGAACGAAGCCCCTTTGATCTGGTCGTATTCGCCTAGGAAATACAGGCCTTCAAAGGACATCAGTCCCTGCGGAGCTTGGGTCGGTTCCAGATTCAGGCCCAGCATGATTTGACCGCGTGTTGGCAATGCGGGAAGGTGCATGGGTGCTTTGATCGCCAAAGAACCGTTTTCCATCTTCACGTCCTGTGCCTCAGACACCGTCATCAGGCGGCGCACTTCCTTGTTGTCGTGTTGATAGATATGGATCAACTGCATTTTGGCTTTGAATGTTCCTGCAGTCAAAGGACGCAGGAACATTTCGCCATTCATTTTCGTCATCTGGATGGAAACATTCGGGCGCATTTCCACAACCAAAGTGACTCCATCAGTGGTCATCTTTTGCTCGGTCACGAACAAACGGCCATCTTCCACCCACAGAGGGCGGCGGGCTTCTGTGCTGCCATCATGGGACAGGCCTTTTAAAGCCATTTTGCCTTGTTCCTGATTATCCACCAGGCGGGGAATGTTGTTGCCATCATCCGGATTGAGGACCGGAGTCAGATTTTCCCCATGGGACCACGGATTGATTGCGAAGGCCACTTTCTGAGTGCCTCGGTGCATGCCAGTGCCCTTGATGGTTCTTTCAATGCGGATGTACTGGGAATCAGCCAGGAAGTTGAAGTTCACGCGCTCGGCCCAGGTCAGGCAGCCGGCTTTGTCAGTGGTGACTTGCTTTTGCACTTCTTCAACCAGGAAGGTGTGGCCGGCCACGATTTTATCGAAAGCCACATCTTTGATGCAGGCCTGAAGGTTGAAGACTTTGGAATTTGGCAATGCAAAGTTTCCATTCACAGACACCTCCAAAGCTTTGGATTTGTCCGCCATGGGTTGCGCCGTGAATGTCGCCGCACTGGTGCCAAGACTTTCTTTCTGCTGTGGTGTTGGCAGGTTGCAACCTGCCAAAGAGAGGGCTGAAAGACCAAAAAGAGCTTTTAGTAGGGTGGTCTTAGAGATTTGCATAGGATGTCTCCAGCTTAATCATCAAAGTCTTTTCACGCGATTGAGGTTCCCGTTGATACATCACTTCAGCGTCTGTGTACTTCACGCCGAAATTGAAGCCTTCTTTTTTAAACGCCAGATAGCTTTCGGCAGAATAACCGACACGGTTGGTTTCAAAGCTGGAAGCGTTGAAGTAGGCCACGGCCGCTTCAGGTGCAATTGAGAAGTAACTGCCTTCCACCACCAGATCCATGTCTTTGCTGAAGTGAATTTCACCCGCCAGGAAATAACGAGTGGCTGTGTTCTGATCCGAAGGGGCTTTTTGATTTTGCAGGTACTCCACACCGGTTTTGATATCCAAAAGACTGAACACCGGGAACTCCAGCTCTGCAGAGGCCTCGATACCTTCATATTTGTACCTAAAGGTGTATTGAGCCTCAGAGATCTTTTCCACTTCATTCCCCAGCAGGTTGGATTTCTGTGCCACAGCGGAAGGAAGATTGTTGTAGATGAAATAGCCTGCAGACGCCTTCCAGTACAGATTGCGTGCGGCTTGCCACTGGAACTTCACAGAAGCCGTGTTCAGGGAAGGTGTGGCTTCAAGGTCCTTGGTGTTGGTGCTTAAGGATGTGGACGTGGGAATGGCTGTTTCCATACCCAAAGTCGTTTTGGTGTTGCCGAGTTTCATCAGTCCCTCCAGACGTGCTGCCGGGAATGCGATGCTGTCGACCAGAATGTCGGTGTGCATATGGCGCTGATTCAATGCGCCAGCCGACATGCGCAGGAACGAGAAAGGCAGATAATGAGCGGCCGCCTGATTCAAAAGGATCTTGTTTTCAGCTTTGTCAGCGCCATCCACAGACTGAGTCTGACCGGACTGCAGGCGCAGTGAAGGTTGAATGTCCAATTGCAGAGAGCGATGCAGAAGGTACTTGGCTTTGATATCTGTGCGAATATCCACAAGTTTGGCCTGACTGCGATCGTCATGGATGTCAGAGCCTTGCAGGCGCAGTCGCCATTCCGCAGAGAAGCGGCTTTGCTCTTTTGTCTCAGGCAATACAGTGCTGATCTGACCTTGCGCCCATGTTTGCGCAGTCAGTATCAAAGTGAGACAAAGTGTTGAAATCGCAGTTCTTCTCATGCCAACCCCATTACCTACGCACTATCATTTCAAGTTCCGTGCGCGGTTTTGGTTGGACCATTTCAAAGATATAAGACTTAATAAAAAGGCCTTCGACAGTGTGCCCTCAATTGTCACCTGCGAGGTTTCTTCATTTTACGAGGGAAAGCCTAGCGATAGACCTGTTTGCAGGCCTGTTCACACCCTTGTGTGTCTCTTTGAGATTCTCCGTACTGGGCTCCACGTCGAGTGGCTTCGTAGTCGTCTTCGTCAAAGTGAGTTTTGATATTACAATCGGTGATGTCCCGATCTTCTTTCAACCAGCCGACATAGTCGGCCGTGGCAAAACTGGTTTCCTGAGAAATGCGACAGCCCATATAGCAATGAGCCAGTTTGTCCGTGCCCATGCGTTCGGCTTTGTTTTTCTCATTTTTGTAGATTTTGTAAGCCTTGATAAGGGAAAAAGGATTTCCCGTGCCGGGATTGCGTTGTGCCCAGTCTTCGCGAACAGACGTGTATTCTTCAGCGCTTTGGAAAGCCTGGCGGGTGAGAGGGTTTTTCTCCTTCTGATAGCACAAAGGGTCCTGGGCATGCGCCAGACTGGAAAAACCAAGAACTAGAAGGAAGAATAGTTTCTGCATAGGGGAAGACCATAACAGATGCCTTATGGATGCCTCCCGTGAAAGTTTCGCAAGGAAATAATTTTCCAAAGAGGTGTCAAATTACGGCAGAGATTTTCACCACAGAGGCGCAATGCTGACAGATTTCAGTGTGCTCCTCCAAAAAGGCGGATTTATTGATAGTCACAGGTTGTTGGCACTGGGGGCAGTTTACGGTGCCAGAGATTATCTCTTGTTTTTGCTTTCTGGCTTGAAGGGCTAGATAGGCTCCCATGACAAAGAACAGCGGAACCAGCACGAAGTGCACGACGGGCAAAAGAACACTGATCACCGCCAGTCCCCAGAAAAGCACCAGTTGCTTCAGGGACTTCTGCAAAATTTCAGTACGGGAAAAACGTCGTATCTCCGCATGTCCGTATTCGATTTTATCAAAGTTGCTGTTGGCGATGGCTTGGATTTTTATTGTGCTCATGAAGGGATGCCTCCGTAGTATTCGTGGGGAACTTTCAAACCACGACGGACAATTTTTTCGGTCATGATTGTGTTCTTCATTGTGCTCAGGGATATAAGATACGCGATGGAACAGCAACCCAGCAGCGGAACAAGTCCCACGGGTTGTTTTGTTCCTTCCAAAGCAAATATCACCGAGGCCAGAAGCGCACGTGACGAACCTGCAAACAAGGCGGCCATCCCAATCAGTGCCATGGTGCTGGTGTCAGTGTGCAGCGCAGGGAAGTAGGTGGCCAGGAAAGTTCCCACCAGAAAGCCAAACGCAGATCCCAAGGTCAGGATCGGAGCAAGAGTTCCACCGGAGGTGCCGCTGCCTAAAGCTAAAGACCACGCTAAAAACTTCCATATAAAAATGCTGAAGGCCGCACTGACAGTCAAGGTTCCCGCCAGACTGGAAGTGATGTTGTCATAGCCCACGCCCAAGGCGCATGGTTCTATCATTCCAATCATGCCGACGGCCAGGCCTCCCAAGGCTGGCCACCACATCCAGTGCACAGGTATATGTTCAAATAGATCCTCGACCCAGTAAACGGACTTTGTCACAATCACGGACAGAGCTCCGACCAAGGCCCCAAAGACCAGATATGCAAGCAAACTTTGCAGGTCGGGCGTCACCAGTGAGGGCATGACAAAGAAGGCGGCCTTTTCGCTAAAAACAGAACGCAGAGTCGCAGCCACCACCGTTGCCAAAGCCACAGGCACAAAGGATTTGGGACGATATTCAAATAGCAGCAGTTCAATGGCCAGCAGCACGGCAGCCAAAGGGGTGCCGAAAATTGCAGTCATACCAGCAGCAGCGCCGGACGCCAGAATGATCTTTCGTTCGTAAGGACTGACGGGCACCACTTGTCCTAGCCATGATCCCAGGGCGCCCCCAGTGGCAATGATCGGGCCTTCAGCACCAAACGGACCTCCAGAGCCAATGGCGATGGCAGAAGAAAAGGGCTTTAAGAAGGTGATACGACGAGGGATGCGGCTTTCTTTTTGAAGAATATTTTCCATCGCTTCGGGGATGCCATGGCCGCGAATGCTGGAAGAGCCAAACTTCGCCATGGCTCCGACGATCAGCCCTCCGATGGCAGGAATTATAATGGCCAGCAGGCCCAGATTGTTTTCAGCCGGAGAACTTTCGTGCAGTGAAAAAGTTTGGAAGTAAAAAAGATTGGTGCAGAAGTTGATTCCAAGCAAAAGCAGGTGGGCCACGCCCACACTGACGATCGCGACTGCACAACTTAACGTGCAAATAAGAAAAACACGGCGGCGGCGATTGAGTTCCCGAGAAGACACATGGGCTCCTATGCAAAGACCCATAAATGTTCCTAGTTCGAGATGCCGTCAACGCATGTGGCTACGCATCGAAACGATGCGTCAATTTTCACTCAGAACCTTTTCGATAGAAGACAACACTCTTTGAGTGGAATGGCGATTCTTTCCAATTTCGGCGCGGATTTCCTCTTTAATGTGCGGAGACTGATCTTGTTGCTTTTTCATTCTTTGCAAAAGAACGGCGACATCGGCCGAGGTGTGGACCACTTGCACGACCATACCCGAAGAATATGTTTTTTTCTGATAGAAAAGGGCCTCGCGATTGTTGCGATGAAAAGGGCCCACCATCACCGGGAGTCCCGCCGCCAGAGCCTCCATCACGCTGTGCACCTGTTTTTTGAACGAGCCCCCGATGAAAGCAATATCCGCCCAGGTGTACAGCTCGGCCAGAATGCCGACCTGATCGATGATGAGAATATCTCCGGCATTCCAGGTTTCGACTTGTGAATAGCGCACGGATTTCATGCCCAAAGCGCGAATCTGATTTTCCAAATGCTCCAAGTGGCTGGCCGTGGTTTCATGCGGGGCCAGAATCGTGCGCAGGTACATGCCTTGCAACTTTTCCAGCGCCGGCAGCAACACCAGTTCATCTTCGGGCCAGGTAGAGCCTGCAATAAAAACAAAATCTTCCGGGCTGGGCATAAGGCTGCTTTTCAGCGCTTTGGGATTTTCCAGGCGGTGAAAGACCTGATCAAAACGTGTGTCGCCGCTGACCTTCAGGGGAACCTGCAGCTTTAAGGCATCCAGATTCTGAATGTCTTCGGCGGAAACGCAGTGGATCTCATGCAAGTGGTTCAGAGAGTATCTGGTCAGATAGCGCGTGATCCCTTTCAGGCGGGACGAATTGTCAGCAAAGGTGGCCGAGAACAAAGCCGCAGGCAGGCGCTCTTTTTTTGCGACTTCCACAAGCACCGGCCACACATCGGTGCGAGAGAACAGCAACACACGCGGGTTCCACTTTCTGATGAATCTCTTCATCAGAAAATCAATGTCCCAGGGAAGGGCACACCATAGATCCACATCATGAAGACTTTCCAGAATCTTCTTTGCGGAAGGGGATGAATAAGTCACCATGATGGGAAGATAAGGATATTGTTTTTTTAGTTCGCGAATGACGGGCCGGGCGTATTCGATTTCTCCGCTAGCTGCGTGAATCCAGATGGGGCGGGCGGCCGCCAGTTCCACTTCGCTGCCTTTGATCTTGATGCGATAAAAGCCTGTGTTTTTGTCTTCGATCATTTCCCGCAGCTTGCCCTTTAAAAAAGGGCGGGTTAGTTGCAGCAGCATGAACGCCAATGGGACAATGACATACTTATAAAACAAAAAGATCAAAGTGTTCATCGGTGCGAAGTCCTCAGAAGCAGCTTCATTTCACGAGTGACTTGTTCTGGCGTGATGTCGACCAGGCACTGATGGTACTTTTCCTTGTTCACGCAAGGCCCCTGGCCGTGTTTGCTGCAAGGACGGCATTTTAATTCAATCTCCAGAACTTTCGTGCTGCCGCGGGACGGGAAGCCAAATGGCGCAGGTCCCATCAAAGCAATGGTTCTTTGCCCCAGCTGTTCTGCCACGTGCAAAAGACCCGTGTCGTTGCTGATCAACATTCGTGACAATGCCACCACGCTGGAGCTGACTTGCAAAGAACACTTGCCCGCCAGATTCAGAACTCTTTCCGGCGCGACATCGCGGATGTCCTCGATAAAGGAATCCTCGGGGCCTCCCAGTAAAACGAAACGCTGATCGGGATTTAAAAGAATCAACTCTTTCCAGTATTCTTTCGGCCAGCGTTTCAGGAAGAAAGCGGCAGAGGGGGCCAGTGCGACACAGTCGGCATAGGGCCCCAGGACCTCCTGGGCTTTTTTGTGACTTTCTTCGCTGGGGAAAATCTGAGGTGCTGCCGGTGAAACTTTTGAAATGCCCCATGACTGCAAAGGCTCCAGCAAATCGCGCTGCCCGGAGAAGGGCATTTCAAAAGTGTTGATGCGGAATTTGAAGAGCAAAAATCTTTTCCAGCGGCGAATCGAGCGACGAATGAATTTGGGTCCGACGCCTAAAACTCCCAGCGGGCGAAGAATCCACGTGATCACGCGCGAACGCATGTTGTTGTGGGCATCATAGATATGGGTGAAGCCCTCGCGGCGCATTTGCAGGCACAGGCGAATTAAGCCTTTGAGCCCAGCCTTACGGTCGAATTCCCAGATCTTATCAATGTTGGGATGATTCTTAAGCAACGGGGCCATATCTTTACGGGTGATCCAGTGAATTTTGGCTTCCGGGAAAGATGCTTTGATAGCCGAAGGAACGCTCAGGGTTTGAACGACGTCTCCGAAGCTGGAAAAGCGAATGATTAAAAATTTAGCATTTTTAGGGTCCCGTAATAACATGGGGTTAAGATTAGCAAAGGCGCCGAAAAAGGTCACTTGTTTAAAAGCTTTTAAGAGGATTCCGCATATAGGCGATCTGGCCGGGCATGGGCATTGAAGTAAAAGTCCTAGGACAGGAGGCCCATGGCTTTCAAACAAGTCCCCGTTTTGGGGGCCTATTTAGCATCTTTATTAGGTTCATTAGCACTGCTTTTGACTCCGCTGTTTGCATCGGCTCAGGTGCAGACCGAGATGCGTTTATTCTCAGATTCCTTTATCAGTCCCACTTTTGAGTCGGCTGAAAAGACAAACTATCAGTTTGTGGGTGCTCAAATAAAGACAGATCCTTTTTCTGAGGACAGCCTTAAAATGGACGTGTCCGGGGGAGTCGCCATCGGGGCGCCGCTTTTAAATTATCTGAATATCTCTGAGTTCTATGTGCAAAGCCGCCAAAGCGAGACCGAAACGTTCTATCTGGGGCGCAAGAAAATGCTCTGGAATGAGCTCGACTCGCGCTGGGACCTGGGTGTGTGGGAGCCTCTTTTTAAATGGAACCCGCTGAATGCGGAAAATCAGGGTTTGACCGGACTGTTCTGGCAGGTGGATAAACCATATTATACTCTGGTTCTATTTGCGTCTCCGCTTTATATCCCGGATCAGGGCCCCAGCTTTGAAATTGAGGACGGCACTTTCGTGAAAGGCAACCCGTGGTTCCGTCGTCCCCCGGAAAGTATCCGCATTTGGCAAGAGGCCACTGCCATTGACTATAAGTTTGAAAAGCCCAGCGAAAGCCAGGTTGTTTTGCAAAACTCTTTCGGCCTGAAGCTGTCCTTTGGTGACCCACAAAGTCTGCGTGGACAACTGGCGTACACCTATAAACCTGCCAACCAACTGGCCATTGGCTATGAAGGAAATCTGAATGTGGCAGAGCTTAAAGGCGCTGTGAATCTGCAGCCGCAGGTCTTCTATCATTCCCTGGTCGGAGGGGATATTAGCTATAAATACGAACGCTTCCGCTTTGGTGTCAGTGGTCTTTACGACAAGCCAAGCAAAGATGACATCTTCGAGGAAAAGTGGACTCATCCGGTCTTTGAAGATGCCGTTTTGGTCAGTCCGTTTATTGAGTGGGCCACGGGAGCCTTCGGTGTGGCGGTGCAACACCTGGATATTTTCGGTGGTCAGGTGAAGGAAGAAGGGGAGCTTGCCAGCGACAATCGGGCCGCCCTGATGACCCGTTATCCTTATCAAGAGGCCACGCAGGTGTCGGTTATGGGGAACTTTAGTTTCCGTAAAACCAAACGTCTGATCACAAAACTCAGCTACACGCATTCTGAGAAAAACAAATTTGATCTGATCCGGGTCAGCGCCAGATTCCGTTTGTCCGGCTTGTGGTCCTTTATTGGCGAGGCCCAGTTGGTCAAAGCGGAGCCAGCCGACAAGAATAATCAAAATGAAGTTGCGCAGTTTGTGAATAACGATCGTTTGATGTTGGGAGCAGCGTATGTCTTCTAAAGCTCTCCTGCCATGGCGTAAGATCTTAGGCTCTTTGTTGGCGGTTTCAATCACCGCCGGAACTGTGGGATGCAGTGAGTTCCTGAATGGCAAAAAAGTCGAACCCGAGGTTATCGAGTTTTCCGACAAGCGTTTTGCCTGCTTGCAGGAGATTCCATCTCATCTTGAAAAATTCTCTATCGGCGAGGCCAAGTCTTCTGAAATTACAGAGGGCTTTGACTGTATGACCGAGGCTTTGACGTACTTTAATAAGAAAACCTTTGGCTCCCTGCAGGATGCCTATACAGTCGAGGAGATGCGTAAGTTCTTCGGGAAGTACTTCCTGAAAAAGAACAACGTGACGCCAGAATTTGCCGCCGAATTAATGAAGATCAAAAAGGCTCTTCTGGGTGGTTCTGTCGGTCATATCACCAAAGACGAAATCGTTCGTCTGGTAGAGATTCTTCAGTTGCTGCGCGATGAATCCATAGCGCTTTCCCCGCATGTGAAAGTCCTGTTGGATCAGAATCAGGAAAAGAAGACCGAGTGGGAGCAAATTTCCGCTGCCATTGGTCAGTTGCGAAAATCCCTGCAGCGTCTGCTGGAAAAAACTCAGGTGGCAAAGTCAGATTACAGCTTCGAGGACGCCAAACGGGCCCTCAGCGGTTTTGCCGAATTCATCCGCGGACAAGAACCCTTTGCTCCATATCAGAAGTACAGCAGGTGGGTTCCGATGGTGGAATCCGTGAAGGTCGTTTTGATGGGAAAACGGGCCAACTTCGCCGGGCTTTATCAGTGGAGCGAAAGTCTGGACACGTTGTTGGATCTGTATGAGCTGGCGCTAAAATACTATTATGTCATCGGGGACCTCGAGTTTAATGATCCCGCGAAGCTGCGCCAGACCAGTCAGTTTATCACGCAAGGGTTGGATCTGCTGATGAACTCTCACCAGATGAAGTCTTCAGGCCGTATTCCGGTGGAGGATATTGACACTCTGATTCGTCAGATGCTGCCATCCCTTGTGCCTGTGGATGCCGCGTTGGACGAAGTCCAGGCCCAGGCCCGTATGGAAGACTACTTCAAGGCGATCACCAAAACCTACAAAGTGGTCTTGATGAAGATCCTGGATCCGGCCCGCCCGCAGGATTCCCGGGGACTTTTGGGATTAGAGAAAAAACATCTGCTCAGCGTGCAGCGCGAGCTAAATATCTGGCGTTTGCATCAAAGCTTTATCGACTTCCTGCCATTCAAGCAAACCGGCGGGGGCGTCACGCAAAAACAGCTGATTCAGTCTTATGAAAAATTTGACAAGACCACGGTCATTGAAAAAGGACTGACCCAGGATGTGTTCGAGCAGAAGGCCTTACAGAACTCGTGGCAGGATTTTGGCGACCTGCTGAAGAATCCTCGCATGGTCAGCTTTAATGCCGACGGTCGCATGGTCATCGCCGCGGGTGATACGAAACAAAACTGGAAAGCCCTCACTAAATTCAACCTGATGAGGGCGTTATCTCGTATGCTGCTTTTGGGCTATGGGGATCGTGTGTCGGGTCGACTGAGTCAGGCGACGATGAACGAAAAGGGACTGGTGCAGTGGTATGAGGACTTCCAGGAAGTGGGACTGTTGTTAAAGGCCTTCGACCCGCGCTCGGCCAATTCCGGTTCACGCAGCTTCCTTGAAGCCAACTTCTTCACATTCAGCGGTAACGGCGATGAGGGCATGGATCAGAAGGAAACTTTTGAGTTCGTCAGTATCTTGTTCTCTGCCGGCCTTTCCACGTCCAACGCGGTTTCCAAACATATGGAGCTGGCGCGCTGTACGGTGGCGGAACAGGATGTCTTTGGCTTTGCTTACATGAAAGAGGCTTGTTTCAAGGCGCAGCTGCGCAAGCATATGAGCGTGTATTTCAATAATTTGCCAGGCATGGTGAACTATGTGCAGCGCCTGAACGACGCTCAATGGAATGAGTTCTTTGGGTATCTACTTGCGGCCTCTTTAAGTCCAACGCAGAAGGCGGGATTGATTGAAACTGCCAACGTGCGCACGATGGTCACGATCCTGCATTATATTGAAACCGTGATGGTGATTTATGATGCCGACCACAATCAGGGGCTATCCCTGGACGAGGTCTATTCTTCGGCACCAAGATTCATGTCCTTCTTTAAAAAGGTCAGTCCAACGTCATTTGAGTTCCTGATCAAAGAAGGCTTTGCGCACTTGGTGTTCTATGGCGAAATCCCCGGAGCCGGTGGCATTTTGGGCTTCCAGTTCAGCAAGCTTTGGGGTTTGGACGATGCCCAGCGCATGGAAATCGCCCGTCTTTTTGGCACATTGAAGGATCAATTGAACAAGGTTGGAAAGTAAGCTAGGCTTCGGGACATGCTTTGGCGGTCCCTTGCGGTTTTCACAGCCCTGATCGTGTCTTTTTCGGCACATGCTTTTTCGTCCATGGACGAGGAAGTGCCGATCATTCTTCGCGAACCAGCCTCGGATCTTCCCAGACCCCAGGTTGAAGCCCGTGGCCGTATTGATTCTTTCGTCGACAATAAAACACTGAGAGTCCTTAGCATCGCCAGTGACTGGTACATCGGTGAAATCGTCGCGATTGAATCCCAAACCCCTGCGGTGGGGATTGTCGGCTTTGTCGAGGTGACGGGAATTGAGAACAAGCAGGACGGCACCTATGAGCTGACGTGTGAATTGCTGCGCCAGTCGCGCATGAACTTCATTCAGATCGGGGATCAGATCATGCACCTGGATCTGAGTTCGGAGAATCAAAAGTACAAGGGCACCACGGATCTGATCATTAAAAAAGGCACCAAAGAAACATCGTCCAAATATAAACCTCTGTTCACGCAAGGTATCGCCGTGGGCGAAACGGCAGAGACCTTGTGGGAGGGCGAGTATCTGGTCACTTGGTTTGGTCAAGTGAACTATGGCTGGAAAGAATGGCTGACGGTTTCCACCATCATACCGGCAGATTTGCTGGGAGCCTACAATGCCACTGGCAAGATGCGAGTGTATCAGTCCGCTTCGAACAACTTTGCTGCCGGTCTGAATTTCGCGCGCATTCCCTCGGAAACCCGCTCGACGTTGAATTTGAATATTTATTGGGATTCCATTTCATCTGAAAGCGTGATTTCGCACACACTGCTATCCGTCGCTTTGTTTAGTTTTGAGGATGCCCAGAATGCCACTGCGATCAAATCTCTGGGGACGAGTTCCTTCCAGACAGGATACGAATTCATCCTTGATGACTGGAACCGCATCCTTCTGGGCCCGAGTTATAACTTTGAATCCAAAGCGGTCGGGGGTTATCTCAGCTACGTCAAAATCTGGGATCAATTCCATCTCAGCTTATCTCTGAATTCCACCAACATCACTTCGGTGAAGTTTGCCCCGGAAGATGGATATTACCTACTATTCGACGCCTACTGGCGCTTCTGAGCACATCCAAGGCCCCATCTGACTGCGTTGTCGTTCGACCTGCTCGCTTCGACGTGCAATAGCACGCCTACGCTGTGCGGGTCTCCTCCGCCTTGCAGCTGGGGGTAAAAGGTGCCTGGTTGTTTTTTCTGGCTATGGTGTGTTATTAAAAGGGACGTCGAGTTTTTTTGCGACGCTTCTGTAAAAGTAAGCAGGTACCTTTTGAATAAGTTTTTTGTTGCGACACCTTTGGATTTTGAAAAGCGGACTTTGGCAGAGATGAAAGAAGTCTGGCCTTATCTTTTGGGTAAAGATGCCAAGCCTCATTCGTTGCCGTTTCCGGAAGTCGCCGTTCTTGAGGGCGGGCTGGAATTTGAAACCGAACTTTTCATAGGTCTGCAACTGAACTTCTTCCTAAAAACAGCCAATCGTATCTTGTTGCGCATGACTTCGTTCAAGGCGAAAGATCTGCCGAAGTTCTATCAAAAATTCAAAGGCCTTCCCTGGTTGGATTTTCTGCCTCACGCGAATGTGACGTGGGAGGTGGCCGCGCAAAAAAGTCGTCTGAATAATGAAAAGCGCCTTCAGGAAAGTGCCGAGACTGCTTTGAATGAAGTCTTCAAAGGCCAAAAAGGCACCGAATCCTGTGCGAGTATTTACATCCGCATGGACGATGATCTGTGCACGATCAGTCTAGATTCCACCGGGGAGCATCTGCATAAGCGCGGCTGGTCTGTGCTGAAAGGTGAGGCCCCTTTACGTGAAACCATCGCGGCCTTTCTTTTAGAGGAAATGATTGGCAATACCTCCTCAGCGGAACTTGCAGGGATCACGTTGTTAGACCCGATGATGGGGTCAGGAACGTTCCTGGGTGAAGCCCGCGCCCTCTGGGCTGGACAGTTTTCCCGTGAGTTTGCCTTCAAAAAATGGAAACGCGCGCCGAAGCTTTTTGCCTCTTCCAGTTTTGCGCTGAATTACACTTTGCCTGCACGCATGCCTTTTAAGGCCTATGTTGGCTATGACATCGACGCGGATATGATCCCTGCGGCAGAGAAAAACTTTGCCGAGGTGGAGCGCCAACTCCAGGTGGTGCAAAGAGCGGGGTTTGTACCTGCTCCGCATAAGTTTATCCACGGAGATGCCCTGAAGCTTGAGACTTCCCAGGACGGCCCGTTATGGCTGGTGGTAAACCCTCCTTATGGAGAGCGGTTGCCGGTGGCGGATCAAGGGGGGCTAAAAACCTTGGTTAAGGAGCTCTGCCTGCGTCATAAACCACAAAAGCTCGGGGTTCTTTATCCGGAAAAAGAGCGTCTTTCGGCAGTCCCTGCGGGCTATAAGCTATTTAAAGAGATTAGGGTCAATAACGGGGGCCTGCGCTGCCTGTTCACTATTTTGACACGCCTGTAAATTTTTAGGAATTGGTTAGAATTTGCGGCAGTGAGAGTGGTCCCTCTGGAAGTTTGACGGGATTCCGGCTACATTCCTGTTCCATGAAAACAGCCAAACTACTTTCCGCCGTATTTTTGAGTTCTGCCCTTTTGACGACAGCCTGTACGCCGAAGGACGAAGCCATCACAGACAAAGCCACTCGCGATCGCATTATTGCGCAAAATAACCGTAAAAGCGGTAAGGGTAAAAAGACGGGTGGCCAGCGAACCGAATTCCGTTACGGCTCTTATTCCATTGCATCTTTGCAGGCCGAAAAGGTTGTTGAAGCTCTGGAAGTTATCAGATTGTCTTTGGGACATGCGGAAGCTCTGCCAGCAAACTATTCGAAGTCTGAGGAAACCAAAAGCGGTGATCTGCTTCAATTGAGCCTGAACTCAGCCACGGCACCTGTTGCTTATTCTACCAAGCACGGCAACTTCCAGGTGACGGTAAAAAAGAATTGGAAAGTGCAGGCTTTGGCTGATGCAAATGGAGTTAAGTCCTTGATCGCAGAAACGGCGAAGAACTCGGTTTCCGTTGATCAAAAAGATATCAGTGAAAAGACCTATGTGAACTTCAAAGAAGATGCGGCAAAGATTTCTTTGGTGGCTGATGCTGAAGGTAAAGCCAAGGTTACCGTGACCGGCAATGGCTTTATGAATATCAGCAAGAAAAATGTGACTGGCAAAGAGACCTTCACTTACTCTCTTGAATTCACGATCCGTCTTGATCAGTTGGCTGATGGTAAGATTGATCTGGAAAATGCAAGCGGTGAATTTGTGGGTGTCCGAAAAAATGGCAAAAACTGGGTTACTTCTATCAGTGGGTTGAACGCAAAAGTGACCCTTGATGGTCAGTGCAATGATGTTGAAGGCTCCGTTAAAATTGGAAAAGGCGACAGACCGCGAGTTCTTCAGATGACAAAGTCCGGGGCTGTGGTTGAAAAAAGCTCTTTTGATACGGACCTGGGGCAGTGTGGACGTCGTCCCGTTGTGGATCTGAGCCGACTGCTTCTGAATTAGTCCTGACGATCAGACAATAAGAATAAAAAAAGCCGCGATCTCTCGCGGCTTTTTTTATTTGGTGAATTTAGAAGCTTATTTCTTTTTGGTCTTCTTTGTGCCCTTGGCTGGCTTTGCGTCCTTGGTCGGGGCTTCTTCCTTCACTGGCGCTTTCGCTTCACTGCGCTGTTTTAAACGCACATAAAGAGGGAAGTGATCGGCCACCCCGATCATGCGGTCGTAGTCCCAGCGCAATGGGTATTTGCCTTTTTTCAGGTGAACATCCTCATAGCGGATCACATCAATCGTGCCGGGTTCCATTTTATAGCTGCCAGCTCCGTCAGCTAGCAAAGCTTTGGAATAGATGTGTGCATCCAGGAAAGACCAGGACTTGCGATAATTGTGCGTGCCCGGGCACTCTTTACAACCCACGAAGTGAGAAACAGCACCGACAGGAGAGAACGTGTTCGCGAAGATCTTTTCCTTTTCTTCCTCATCGTGCGTGATGTTCAAGTCACCGCCAGCGATGACCATGGCATTGGGTCCCTTGTCTTTGATCAACTGGGCGACGAACTCAGCCGCCTGTTGACGCCAGTAGGTCGGATTGGCCTGGGATGGGAAGTGGGCCGTGAAGAAAGTGATGGGATCTCCGTTTGGAGCCTTCAAAGTCACTTCCAAAACGCCACGGGATGCTTCCATCCATTTTTTGTCTTCGTCGTTTTTAGGCTTCCAAGGGATTTTGTGCAGAACCGGTTTACCCACTACTGGCAGACGGGACATCAAGCCCACATCGATACCACGTTTGTCCGGGCCTTCGATCAGAACCACGGTGTTGTAGTTGGCTTTTTGCAGATATTTTTTGTTCCAGATATTCAGAACGTTTTCATTCTCAACCTCGATCAACATTAAAACATCCGGGCCGTTGCCATCCACGCCCAGGACAACTTTTGAAAGATTCTGCAGCTTTTTATCAAGCTGAGTCTCGCTCCAGTCCGTGGAAAGACACTCAGACAGGCGATAGCCACTGTCGTTATTGTCTTTGCAGGCCTGGCGAATGACCGGGTCTTGTTTGGCTGACAATGGCATGTACGTATAGTCATTGCGATCAGCATCATGAGTCGTGTCGAACAAGTTTTCCACGTTAAACGACATCACAGCGATCTCATCAGCGGCCTTCGGAGGAAGGCTAAACTGGGCCTTCTTGAAGGTGACGGCACAGCCGACAAGCAGGGACAAAATAAGGGCAAGGGTCAGGTTCTTAAGCAGCAGTAAATTTTTCATGCCTCAGTTGTAAGGGAAGGGGGAGGTGGACTCAAGTTGAAAGAGTTTTAGGAATTCGTTGAGACTCACGCCGTCTAAATTTTGCCACTTGTGTAACATGGTGCGATATGGCATATTTCACCCGAATTTTGTCACTGAGGAGCTTTCATGCTGAAAAAGGCCCTGGCCCTATCCCTTGTTTTCTCTTGTTTTGGATCCGTCGCTTTTGCTCAAGAGCGTGAAGAAAGCATGGTGATGTCGGTTGGTGACTCTCTTCGCAGAAACTGGAACTTCACTTTGTTCTCGGTTGTTTCCCAAGCCAACATGAAGCCGGGTAAAACACAGACCGATGGTCGCTCTCAAGAATCCTACACTTATATCAGTGCCAACTATAAAATTAACGCTGACCAAAAGCTTTCTGTGCGTGTTCCTTTCTTGTTCAATACCGCCGGTCAGAATGCCTACGGTGATCAGGTGAAACAAGATGCGGAGCTTTCTGATATTCATATAGCTTACGCCAACTATGACCTGGGTTATATCGGTGATGTGGACCTGGCAGGAAATGCGAAATTGTATCTTCCAACCAGCAAGTACGCGGAAAACTCCGGTATGATCGCCAAGCTTCGCTTGGAAATGTTTTTTGATTATTCCATCGGACGCTTCTCTTACATCTCTTACGGTATCAAACCGGATTTCTTCTGGCAGAGTCGTACTGCCAGCTTCAACAACGACATCCCTCAGTTCCCGGACGGCAACTATGTGACGGACCCTCGTCAGACCAACAAACAGGCCTCCTTGGAACAGTATCTGGAAGTGGCCGCAGATATTAACAAATACTTCTCTTTCAAACCACGTATCGGTTTGGAAGAAGACTGGTACCATTCTTCCGCAGTTGAGCAATTGGAAGCTCGTCATGTGACTAAGGCTTTCTATCAGGTGGCCTTTGCGATCCGTCCGCCAATGCGTGGTTTGAACTTCCTGGTGGGAGCGACAAACACGACGATCCTGAATTCTTATCGTGGTAAAGATATCGCCTTCGGTCAGCCAGAGAACACTCAGTACTTCCTGATGACCAACGCTTTCTTGTTCTAATTTAGATTTTAAATTCGTGAGATTCCCCTGTGAGCGGGTTGGTAAACGCCAGCTCGCAGGCCTCAAGCTCGATCCGCTCTTCTTCCCACAGCTTTTCGGCACCATAGGCAAAATCACCGACAATGGGATGACCTTCAGCACCCAGTTGCGCGCGAATCTGATGGGTGCGCCCGGTGTGTAACTTAATTTTTGCCAGGCCTTGGTTGTTTTCAAGTTTTGAAAACTCAAGAATCTCAAGAAGACATTCCTGCCATTTCGGTTGAGCTTCTTTGCTGACCACCTTCGGTGCACGCGGCGAAGGCTCCATAAAGTGTCGAAGCAGTCCGGTGGACAGGTCTTGCCCCTGAACGCGGGCGCGATAGACCTTGCGCATTTCACGCTGGATCAGCAGCTGATTGAACTCGGTTTGGAACTCTGCCGTCTTTGCATAGACGATGAGCCCCCGGGTTGGCACATCCAGGCGGTGAGTGACGTAGATGTTTTGTTGTAAAGTCTGTTGCAAATACGACTGCAGATTTTCGTGCAGGTTATCAACGCTGGCGTGAACCGGAAGGCCTGAGGTTTTATTCACCACAAGAAAGTGTTCGTTCTGAAAAACGAGACGCGACAGCCACTGTCCATCGTTGGCGGGGAAGCGGCGGGGTTTCGTATGGACTCTAATATAGTCGCCAGATGAAACCGAGGAATTCTCCGTAACTCGCTGATGATTATGATAGATGGCGCCCAGTTGAAGCAGAAATTGGATTTGTTCACGATCAAGTTCCAGATTGCTTAATAATACATCACAAAGCCCACCAGACTGAGGGCTTAAAATATGTCTGACTCCGTATTCAAAACCTCTGGCACTCTGCATACTTAAATCTTCTTGTGAGAAAGACACATAGCACGGTGTGGTAATGGTGTTCAAGTGGGACTGTTTAATTCATAGTAAGGACCTCAGGAGAATGCAGTTTGGAGTTTGCTAACGAGCCAATATTTCAATGGATGTCTCAGTTCGCCTATCAGCCGGGCATGGTTTACGCCGGACTGATTGCGATGATGGCATTATCTGCCGTTGGTTTCCCGCTGCCTGAAGAAGTGACGCTGATCAGTGTCGGTATCCTGGCCTTCATGGGGGCGCATCCCGCGCATTTCCCGCCGCCTTACGAGGGGGCTCCGGTTGTTAACGTTCACACCGCTTCGATTATTGCTTTCACGGCCGTGGTCGCCAGTGACACTTTAATTTACTTTATAGGACGGATTTTCGGTCGAAAGCTGCTGTATCATCCGCGCGTTCATAAGTTCTTCCCTGAACACATGATGAAACGTGTGGAAGAGTGGACTCACAAATACGGTGCCTATGCCTGCGGTATTTTCCGCTTCACGCCGGGCCTTCGTTTCCCAGGTCATTTGGCTTGCGGGATGTTGCGATATCCCGTTTGGAAGTTCCTGGTGATCGACGGTATTGCGGCTTTGATCAGTGTGCCGACTCAGATCTACTTGCTGGCCCACTATGGTGAGCCTATCTTGAAATATCTTCGTCAATTCAAACTGGTGGTTTTTGGAATCATCGCGCTGTTGGTGATCTATTTCGTGATCAAGAAAATCCGCGAACGATGGATCGCCAAAGCCGCCAGCCGTTAGTACACTCCGGAAGTGCGCCCTCGTCGGTTGAACCTTGTTTAAATTAATGTGACAGCGTACTAGAAAAGCAAAAGCCCAGCTTGAAGCTGGGCTTTTTTGTTTTGTGAGAATTTGTTTGTCTTAGGCGGCTGTTTCTTCGTAAATGGCTTCTGGTGTGATTTCACAGCACAGGTGCAGACTGACAGGTTTAGAGTGGAACTGAGGCTCCACATCTTTCCAGAAGATCTTTTCATAGCCACTTTGCAGGGCGAAAATCTCTTCACGGATTTTGAACAGCAGGCCTGCCGGGGAGCCCAGCAGCCAATCCATTTGCACCAGATAGAAGGCCTCTTCCAGCTCCATCGGGTTCAGGGAACTGATGAAGTTTTTGGGAAGATTGTTCACCAGATGACAAGCGTTATGGGAATACTTCTGGAAGGCTTTTTCCATCGGATTCACAAATAAGTTCTCAACGCGACTGTCCGGAGTTTTTGGGCCGCTGAAAGGCTGTGAGAATTTTTTGAAGTTCCAGTACAGCAGGGCATCGTTCACGACATATTCCGCACGTGGCAGATAGTCGGTGATGGCATCAACTTTCACACCTTCATGAGAAGGATCTTCGACATGGGCGTTGTGATCCACCGCCACCAGGCTGCGCAGGTTGTACAGGAAGGAATACAGATACTGAAGTTTGTCGACGAAGGGTTTTGAGAAGTTCAAGCCGAAGTTGTACATCAGCGGCTGACCCATCTTGGTTTCAAACCACGAGAAACTGTCCAGCAACGGCCACAAGGCCGTCAAATCAACACCCCAGGGTTTCAAAGCAGTTTCAAAGTGCTCATTGAAGTGGCTTTCAAATTCGGCACAGATCTCGGGATTCACAACCGCGATGTGAGATTGCAAAGCGCGAACTCGTGGAGACGATCTGTCATATAGTTCCGTGTGAGGGTCCAAGGCCTTCCAGGCGTCCGTGGCGAAGTTGTAGTCCAAGTGAGGAGTGGCCACCGGGCTTTTGATGTAGTGGTTCAATTTGACAAGTGACAAACCCACCAGAGCGTCAGACATGTATTTAAACGGCTCAGAGGCTTTGAATTTCTCGTAAGTGGATTCCTGATTCCAGAATTGAACTTTCAGGGGCTTCCATGTCGCACCTTTTTCCATAGTCACGTCAAAACCCAGGCGTAATTTATGCTTCATACATACTCCTATACCGTTCATGTATCGGCGGAACTTCGCCCTTGTTCGAGTCTGGGATTTCACGATATAACCTGGACCTATGGTTGGATTTGGATATTGGGTGGATGCCCACGGACACCTGGCTGACTCACGCTGGGACGGTCAGGTTGATGAAGTGATCGAAAGTGCTCGCGCGCGCGGGATTGCCTTCTTTATGCAAGGGGGCGTGGGCCCCGAGGACTGGGCCCGGCAGATCGAGTTGAAAAAGAAGTATCCAAGTCACATCGGCCTTTGTTTTGGTCTGCATCCGTACTGGGTGGTGGATCATGACGAGGACGAATGCGAAGCCGCCCTGGATGCTTTGGCGGGGCTTTTGCCGCAGGCTAAGGGTTTGGGGGAGCTGGGGCTGGATTTCCGGCCTCATATTATGAAGGACTCTCGGGAGCGTCAGATCAGCGTATTTGAGCAGCAGTTGGAATTGGGTCACATGAGTGGCAAGCCTCTGGTGCTGCACCTGGTGCAGGCTCACGAGGAAAGCCTGCGAATTATGGACGTCTGGGGGCTTCCAAAACAAAAAGGCATGGTGCATTCTTTCAACGGCAGCTGGGGCAAGGCCCAGGAGTTCCTCAAACGCGGCCTGTTTCTGTCGGTTGGGGGCCCGGTGTGCCGCCCGGACAATCAAAAACTGCATCAGGCGGTGCGTGAAATGCCGCTGGAGCAGCTTTTAATTGAAAGCGACAGTCCGGATCAGGCACCACCTGCCTATAAAGGTGGCTTAAACCCTCCAGAAAGCATCTGGGAGGTGGCAAGAACTATAGGGGAGTTAAAATCCCTTGATCCTATGGAAATATTAGATATCACTACTGCAAACTTTCGAAGATTTGCACCGCCAATAGAGTGAGGGCGAAATATGGAAACGACACAAACTAACAACCTGCCTCAACCTCCAGAGACTGAATACGTGCTTCACCGCCGCTTCGACCGCATGGGTCGCTTGGTTGGTGATGAGGTGATGAAGCGTCTTTTCAACACTCACGTGATGGTGATTGGTTTGGGCGGCGTGGGTTCCTGGGCCGCGGAATCTTTGGCTCGTTCTGGCGTGGGCAAACTGACTGTCGTGGATTTTGATGAAATCTGCATCACCAACGCCAACCGCCAAATGCACGCTTTGCAAGGTTTGGTCGGTAAGAAAAAAGCCGAAGTCATGGGCGAGCGTCTGCGCAAGATCAATCCGCAAAACACCGTGAACGTGATTCCGGAATTCTACAACGAAGCCAATTCTGAAATGATGTTGTCCCATAAGCCGGACTACATCGTGGATGCGATCGACAATATCACGGCCAAAACTCACTTGCTGGCGACTTGCCGTGCGCGTGGTATCAAAGTTGTCACTACAGGCGGAACAGCGGCGAAAATGGATCCATTGCGCATTAAAAAAGCAGACTTGTCTGCAACACACGGGGACCCGATGGCGTCCCAAGTGCGCAAGATCCTTCGTCAGAAATATGATTTCCCGGAAAAGAATTTTGGCATTCCTTGCTTCTTCTCAGATGAAACTCCAATTCAGCCCGTCGAATTGAAATACGACAATGGTCAGGGGTTCAAATGCGTGTGCCCGAAAGGTCAAAACGATCTGCACAACTGTGACAGCCGTAATGTGATCTGGGGGACAGCAAGCTTTGTCACCGGCGCGTTCGGTCTGCACCTGGCATCCCACATCGTCCAGGAAATCCATGCTCAGGTATGGGGCGAGGCGGAGAAGAAATGATCGTCTTTGCTTGGTTTACTTTGATTGCATTAATTATTCTTTTCAGCTTCGTTTTTGTCGGAGCGACCTTCTGGCACTGGTACAAAGAAGGTAAAGCCAAAAGAAAAGCGGCAGCTGCTTCAGCTGCCGGCGCTTCTCACAGTTAGGTGCGACAACTTAATTGATCTACAAGACGCCGTTTTGGGCGCCGGGCAGGGGGTAAGACTCTGTCGGGCCATCCCCGGAAGAATCAAATGCCGTGACTTTCACGGTGTCCCCATTTTGCCAGGTGTAAGGGGCTGTGATTTCCTTCGTGGCGGTCAAAGAGTCGACCGTCCCAAGATTCATTAAAACACTGCCTCCACGATAAATCTCAAGGCGATATTGATATTGTTTCTTCTGAGTCAGACCAAGATGGGAAATTCTTGAGTTGAGCGAAGAAGAGTTGGCTCCCCCGACGTAAAGTACCACGAACTGTTTGGGGCCATCCGTGTAAAAATCGGCCCAGCTGTCGGCCGTTGGGAATGTTGTTGGTGAATATGTCAGGTGAATGAGTGCTGTGGAAGTGCTGCTTCCGCGAGTGCTGGCAATCAAAGAATTTGTTCCATAAGAGCTGGATTTCGGATTTACATTTAGGTCAAAACTGGTGCTCCAGGTTCCGCTTTCAGGGCAAAAGACGGTGCTTGAAGCCGTCAATCCAACTGCATAACCATCCAGAACAATCACGTCTCCAGGTTTACAGACACCGCTAACGGTCGCAGCGGTGGTGTTCTCATCATAAAGACCCACCAGATGGGTGTTGTTGGCTTTAAAAATCGCCGTGAAGCTGCTTTGCGAAGATCCAATGTTCGAATCACCCTCTGAGGCATTGGCCTCGGCAGGCTTTAGTTGGGCTTGCAATACGCACCCAGTGGTGAAGAGGGCGGGAATCAGACACAGCAGGACGTTCAGAGTTTTCATGAGGCCTCCAAATGTCTTTTCGGATCGAATGTGAGGCGACATGATAGAAAACAGGGGGATCGTAAAGAAAGTGTTCTTTTCTCGGATAGGATTGATTCGGATTGAGACATAGCAGACGTCAAGGTGAAGAAACTTCTAATTCAAAGACTTCGAGTTTCACAATCGCGACAAGGAAACTTTACAGTAATTGAGTGAATCTCTGATAACCCCTCCATTTCTGTAAAGTTTTTGTAAAAAAATATACTCTCAGGACCTTGATGCGTTCGACATCATCCCGATAAGTAAGCCATCTTACTATCGGGGGCCTACTTTGAAAAAGCCAATACCTACTCTGAACGAGAGCCCATTTGGGTTCCATGAGTTCTTCTTTTCCACCACGAACAATCGAGGAGTCATCCGCTTTGGCAATGACGTCTTCACTCGGGTGAGTAATTATCCTAAAGAGCAGATGATCGGTGCTCCCCACAGTCTTATCAGGCATCCGGATATGCCTCGTTCGGTGTTTAAGCTTTTTTGGGACACCTTAAAAGCGGATCGACCGATCGGAGCTTATGTGAAGAATCTTGCAGGCGACGGAAGCTATTATTGGGTTTACGCTTTTGCATTTCCGATTGAGGATGGATATTTGTCCATTCGCTTCAAACCTTCCTCTGCCATCTTTCAAGAGGTTCAAAAAATCTATGGAGAAATCCGTGAGTTTGAAAAGGGTTCCGATGACCTGGAGGCTGGCGAAAAACTTTTGGTGGAATCAATCCAGAAGCGAGGGTTTAAAAACTATGAAGAGTTCATGGTGAAGGCCGCATTGACTGAGCTCAATGCACGAGCTGCCCAAGTTCAGGAACAGCGCCAGGAAGGGGCGGCGGGACGTGAAAATGCGCAGTTCACGCAAATTGCAGATGTGACCAATTCGACGCTGACCCGGTTGAACGATGTTTTTGCCAAGGTCGGTGGTTTTCAGAGTTCCAATGATGTCCTGCTTGCCACCATTGATTCCTTGGATCGAGAGTTTCAGAATTTGAAATTTATTTCCGTGAATATGACTATTGCCGCCGCCAAGTTTGGCAATGTGGCCTCCAGTCTGGGGGTTGTCTCTAAAGAGTTCTCAACACTGTCCGGTCAAATTGAAAACAACCTGAGCGGACTGAACACTTTTGTCGGGAATCTGGCTGCGGTCATTCAAAAATGCTCTTTGCAGGCTTCGGCGTTGAATGTGCAAATGCTCATGGTGGACTTCTTTGTTAAAGAATCCCTGACCAAACTGCATCAATCAGAAGATGCTTTTGCCGAAATGACAGCCAATCAGAAGGACTTCTCAGGTCTGTTCCGAGACTATTCGGCAAACCTGCGCAGGGAAGTGGCTTCTTTGTCCAAGTATCTGTCCGATTTTGAATTGGCGATGGGTGAGGTGACAAAGTTTATCACGGGGCTAGAGGTGATTCGTCAAATCGGAGCTGTTGAATCGGCCCGCGTGGACGAGGTGAAACAGGCCTTTATGCACTATCTTCAGCAGATGGACCGTTTTATTCAGTTGCTCCGCTCGGCCACATCCACCATCAAGAAAGAGTCGGGTTTGTTACAAGCCAACTCTCAGGTGATTCATGCAGCCATTGGTTCTGTGGGGGGCAACGTGGATGCTATCTTTGGTCTGGCGTCAGGAGTCAAAGCTGCGGCCTGAAGCGGCAGCATTCCCTATTTGACGGCAACCTCACAGTCTGAGACGTTTAGATGTGGAGGTGGTCTGTGAAGATCAAGATTCCGTATCAGGATAAAGTCACGTTGGGTTATTCCCTGGCGAGGTCCGCAGGCTTTGCTGTTCAGCAGTTGTCCTTGCCCTTTTTTGAGTTTGTCACCACGGGACGCCGCAAATCCCATCATGCATTGGAGCCTCAGAAGATGAGGGCGGCCTATGCCGAACTTTTTAAACTGCTAAAAAGAGACAGCGAGAATATTGCAAAGGGGTGTTATCCCGTTGAAGTGCTAAAGCCTGAAAAAGTGGCCCAGCATTTCCTGCGATATCCGCGCATTATCTATGACGGTTATGCGATCTCCAAACGTCGTTCGGAGAAGGATGCGCGGGATTTCAGCGAAGAGGCTGAAAATTTCCTGAAAGACCTGCCGGAATACTATCAGCGCAATTTCCATTTTCAAACGGGTGGATATCTGACACGTCAGTCGGCGGAGCTTTATGAGCATCAGGTGGAAATACTTTTTTCCGGTGCGGCCGATGCTATGCGCCGCCTGATCATTCCTTTGGTAAAAGAAGCTCTGCCAGGTGATGGGTCGGGCTTGCACTTCCTGGAGGTCGGAGCGGGCACCGGACGACTGACCCGATTTATGAAGCTGGCCTATCCCAAGGCTAAAATCACGGTTTTGGATCTGAGTTATCCCTACTTAAAAAAGGCCCAGGACAATTTGCATGAGTTTGACCGCCTGGATTTTGTGCAAGGGGCGGCGGAAGATTTACCGTTCCAGGATGCGAAGTTTGATTTTGTCTATTCCTGTTTTTTGTTTCATGAACTGCCGCATGAAATTCGTCGTCAGGTGATCGGCGAAGGGTTCCGGGTGTTAAAGCCGGGCGGTTGTTACGGGCTGGTGGACTCGTTGCAGAAAGAGGACACCAAGGATTTGGAATGGGCACTGGAACAATTCCCCGTGGACTTTCACGAGCCTTTTTACAAGAACTACACCATGAATCCCATGGAGGGCTTGTTGGCAGCTCAGGGGTTCACTGATATTCGCCGTGATCAGGGCTTTTTCGCCAAAGCTCTGCTGGCCAGACGCGGGTTATAAAATATTGGAAGTACAGGACTTTCGGGCACAGCTTGGTTCTTTTGCAAAAAGCAATCTGTGCTTGAGTTTTCGATCTTTTCTGGTAGTTTCCTTGGCTCTTGATGAAAGCTAGAAATCTTTAATCGGGGACCGATGTCCTCCTTGAAGCTTTTCAGCTTTTATTAATAACAAGGAGAAATCATGGGTCCAATTACTCAGTTTATCGATCATCACTACCGTCATTTCAATGCGGCTGCTTTGAAAGATGCGGCTAAAGGCTACAAACTTCACATGGAAAACGGTGGCCAGATGCTTGTGACATTGGCAGGTGCTATGTCCACGGCAGAACTGGGTCTTTCTTTGGCTGAAATGATCCGTCAAGGTAAAGTTCACGCGATCTCCTGCACAGGGGCAAACCTTGAAGAAGACGTATTCAACCTGGTTGCTCATGATCACTATGTGCGCATCCCCAACTATCGTGATTTGACTCCTCAAGATGAACAAAAACTTCTTGAGAAGCATTTGAATCGTGTCACTGACACGTGCATCCCAGAAGAAGAAGCTATCCGTCGTATCGAGAACGTGGTTCTTGAGTACTGGCAGGATGCGGATTCCAAAGGTGAATCTTACTTCCCGCACGAGTTCATGTACAAAATCCTTCTTTCTGGCAAATTGAACCAGTACTACCAGATTGATCCTAAAAATTCCTGGCTGTTGGCTGCTGCTGAAAAGAATCTTCCTATGGTTGTTCCAGGCTGGGAAGATTCCACTTTGGGTAACATCTTTGCTGGTCACTGCATCAAGGGTGATATCAAGAAATCAACAACCGTTAAGGGTGGTATCGAGTACATGAAGACTTGGGCAGAATGGTACATGGGGGCTTCCAAAAAAGCTCCAGTGGGCTTCTTCCAAATCGGCGGTGGTATTGCGGGTGACTTCCCGATCTGCGTTGTGCCAATGCTTGAGCAGGATTTGGGCCATGAAGATGTTCCTTTGTGGAGCTACTTCTGTCAGATCTCTGATTCCACAACTTCTTATGGTTCCTACTCTGGGGCGATTCCAAATGAGAAAATCACTTGGGGTAAATTGGCTCCAACGACTCCAAGCTATATCGTTGAATCCGATGCGACTATCTGTGCGCCTCTGATCTTCGGTTACGTTTTGGGTTGGTAAACGTTAGAAAATAGAAATTGGATATCTAGGTATTAGATTTCTGTGAAAGGGTCCCAGTTTGGGGCCCTTTTTCTTTTTGGAGCGCGGCGTGTTTTCTTAGGGCTTGCCTTTCATTTGCGAAAAAGAAAGCATAGTTCCCATGAAAATCGAAGAACTTTGCATCTATCCCATCAAGTCCGCCCGTGCTCAGAAGCTCAATCAGATGACTATCACTCATGAAGGGCCGCTCGGGGATCGCCAGTGGATGCTGGTGGATGAAGCCGGTAAATTTGTAACACAAAGAACACTGCCGAAGCTTGCGACGGTGGAGGTGTTTTACGATGATGCGGCTTTGACGGTCGGTTTTCAGAAAATGTTCTTTAAGATTTCCACCAAGAACTCGTTTCAGCGTCAGGTGAAGGTGCAGATCTGGAACGATACGGTTGATGCGGCATTAGAACCAGATCTGTATTCTCAGGCGCTGTCCCAGTATTTGGGGGCGAACCTGCGTCTGGTCCGCTATGCTCCATTTTCACAGCGTCGTGTGCTTTCCCATTCTATGGACTGGAAACCTGAAGTGCGTTTTGCCGATGCGCGACCGGTTCATTTGATCAATCTGAAAAGCCTTGAAGACCTGAATTCCCGTTTGGCAGAGCCAGTGGGTGTGGATCGTTTCCGTGGCAATCTTATCTATTCTGGAGAAGTGCCTTTCGAGGAAGAACAGTGGAAGAAGATCCGTGTGGGTGAAGTGGTGTTTTCTCAACCCAAGCGCTGCAGCCGCTGCACGATCACAACCATTGATCAGTCGACAGGGGATCGAACCGGGGCCGAGCCGCTGAAAACCCTTTCGGGCTATCGCCGTGATGGCAAGGATGTTTTCTTTGGGACTTTGTGGATCCCGGAAAATACCGGGGTTGTTCGGAAAGGTGACGCGGTCGAGGTTCTGGAGTAGAACTCAGAACTGACAGTTCTTGCCTCATGATTAGTTCTTAAGCACTCAATTCCACATTAAGGCCTTAAATCCCGGGCGCGATCCCTGCAAGACAGAGGATCATGTCGAAATTTATTGGTTTCATCCTATTTTTTATCCTTGCCGTGAGCTCTTGGGTTCAGGCGGCTTCGCCGGAAAAGGCGGGGCTGCACCTGTCCTTTGAAGAGCGCTTGGTTTTAAGTTATGCGCTTTTGTCTCAGAATGAGACGCCCGAAACGAAAGAGGCGATTCTGAAGCGGGCCATGACCTACATTGAATCCACCTATAAGTTGCCCGTTAAAACCGTCGAAGTGCGCAACTTCAATGAGTTCCTGAGTCTTTATAAAGGTTCCTGGCCTAACACCCACAGTCTGGCGTTGGATGTGGAGTCCATCGAGACCCGTGGTCCCCGGGCCGTGTCCGTGTTCACGGCAAAATCCCCTCGTGTACAGCAGCAAATTGATTCCTATCTGGAATGGAAACAGGCCGAATTGTTGAAAATGATGGATGGAGATTTAAAATCTCTGACCCCTGATCAGATTCTGGAGCAGGCCAAAGGGGTCCTGTCCAGTTCTTCAGGTCGCCTGCAGATGGCCCGCACTTTGTTGCAGGTCAGTGAGGATATGCTCAACACCAAGATGGCGGAACTGGATCATGTGGGTGAAAAGATCGCTCAGTCCAATCTCGCAGCCCAGCAGGATGCAACCATGAAGATCTTCCTGCAGACCATGTTCACAGAATACTTCGCACGTCTTAGTCCGGCTTCAAAGAAGTTGATTGTGTCCTCTTATCTGGGCGGGGACCTGCATCTTTCTGAAATGAAGAAGTTTGAATTGATGGTGCAAAACAGCGGACCGCAGTTGCAAAAACTGCTGCAGGTCGTGGCACGCCAGGCGGATCTGGGACCCGAAATGCTGGAAGTCTTTAAGGGTCTGGAAAATTCCGTGCGTCCGGTCCCTTGGGAGCAGGTTGAAAGCATTTTAAAAAGAAAGAACAACAAATTTGCTTTCACTTACTTTGAAAGAAAGCCTCTGGGTGTGGGCACGATGGCGCAGGTTCATCGGGCCAAGCTGATGATCGATGGCGAACGCCATGATGTGGTGGTGCGCTTTATCAAGCCCGGTATCGAAGCCCGCGTCGAGGAAGACAAACGTATTCTGCAAGAGGTGGCGCAGATTCTGGATGCCAATGAGGAATTCCGTAAAACAGGAGCCCCGAAGCTTAGCCCTGTGGTTCAGGATATCACAGACACGGTGGTGGCCGAGCTGAACCAGGCCGATACCGTGCTTCGCCAAAAGCTGGCGGCCAGTCGCTATAAAAAAGCGGCTTTCCTGAAGTCAGCTCAATACAAGAACGAACTTTATTTCCATGTGCCCAAAATTTATGACGGCCCCAAGGATTCAGACTTGATGGTGCAGGAAATGGTCATCGGCAAAAAACTGGATAAAGAAATTGCCCCCTATAAAGAGATGGCACCGGACATGAAAAAGTTGATTGTCGAGGAAATGGCGCGCATCTGGTCCAAAGAGGTTATGTTTGGTGGCGGATTCTATCACTCGGACCTGCATCAGGGTAATTTCATGATTCAGGTGACAGAGCCCAAGATCGTGGTCAATATTCTGGATTATGGAATGGGTGGAGTGATTTCAAAGGAAATGCAACGGCAGGTGATGTTGTTAGGGGCTGGCACTGAGCTTCTCAATGAAGAACTGATGGTCCGGGCCTTTTGGAAGTTAAGCGACAAAAGCAAGAACACGATCACCGAATCCTATTTCCATCAGTTGATCGCAGCCAAAATGCACAACATTCGCATTGGCTATGAAGAGCCGTTAAGTATGGAAAAGTGGACCGCCTTTGCCATGGATTTGGGTCTGCGTCTGCCCTATGAATTTGTCAGTCTGAACCGGGGCTTGGTGATTGTGAACAAGCTGCTGGCGGATGCCGGAAGCACTTTGACTGTAAGTCAAATGATGAAAGACCTGGCAAAGCAGCATCCGGTGGTCGTTTACCGTGCACTGGTGCTTGAAGAAAAAATGTCCCATCGGGATCTTGTAAAATTGGGTTGGACTGAAGTGAAAAACACCTTGGGCTTTAAGGTGCCGGAGGCAACCGTCAAAGCCAGTGCGATTCGCTGCGAGATGGTGTTTAATTAGAAATGCCACTCGACAGGCACAAATTAAGTCTTTGAAATCGTCTTCAAATTTGTTTGTTGTTGGATAAACCTCCTGATCAAAATGATGTTGAATCAGGAGGGGATCTTATGACAGCCACTGCGGCCCAAACAACGGGTGTTGCCAATTCTGAAAAAAGCAAAATTTGGAAAGTGATCGGGGCCTCCAGCGCCGGGACTCTGATTGAATGGTACGACTTTTATATTTTCGGAAGCCTCGCCACAATCATCTCCTCTCAATTTTTTCCTAAGGGTCATGAAACGGTGGCGCTGCTGAGTACGTTGGCCACTTTTGCCACAGGATTTATAGTTCGTCCTTTTGGGGCGCTGGTGTTTGGACGTGTCGGGGATGTGGTGGGGCGCAAGTATGCCTTTATGGTGACGTTGCTGATCATGGGGTTGGCGACAACGGCCATCGGGTTGCTTCCGGGCTATGAAAGTATCGGAATCCTGGCACCTATTTTGTTGTTGCTGCTGAGGCTTTTGCAGGGGTTGGCGCTAGGGGGTGAATATGGGGGAGCTGCGACTTATGTGGCAGAGCACAGTCCCGACGGGAAGCGGGGATATTATACCAGCTATATTCAAACGACGGCCACCTTGGGTCTTTTTGTTTCCTTAGGGGTGATTCTGGCGACACGATTAAGTCTTGGCGAAGAAACTTTCAGCAACTGGGGATGGCGCATTCCATTTTTATTGTCCGTGGTCTTGGTCCTGGTGTCTTATTTGATTCGAAGAAAGATGGAGGAATCCCCGGTCTTTAAACAAATGAAAGCCGAAGGGAAGGGATCATCCAGTCCTTTGCGTGACAGCTTTCTGCATCCGGAAAATCGCCGTCTGGTGATTCTGGCACTGTTTGGTGCGACCGCAGGCCAGGGGGTGGTGTGGTACACGGGGCAGTTCTATGCGCTTTATTATTTGCAAACTGTTCTGAAAGTGGATTTTGTCGTCGCCAACCAGATCATCGCCGTGGCGCTGTTGTTTGCGACTCCATTTTTTGTGGTGTTTGGAGCTTTGTCCGATCGAATCGGACGCAAAAGAATCATGATGGCGGGCTGCTTGATAGCGGCTCTTTGTTATTATCCGATCTATAAGGCAATGGAGGCGTATTCAGGCTGGAATCCGGCAGAGCCCTTGGCGGCCGCCGTGAATCCGAATGTGGTGATGTTGACAGTGCTGGTGTTTATCCAGGTGATCTTTGTGACCATGGTGTATGGCCCTATTGCAGCGTTTCTGGTAGAGCTGTTCCCAACCCAGATTCGATACACTTCGATGTCGTTACCATACCACATTGGGAACGGAGTTTTTGGCGGCTTGGTGCCTTTTATTGGGACAGCCATTGTTGCTGCGACAGGGAATCATTTTGCCGGTTTGATCTATCCGATAGGGGTGGCCTTGATGACTTTTGTGATTGGAAGCCTCTATATTCGAGAAGATCGCAATGTGCGCTGGCATTAGTATCGGAATGAGAAGTAGACGCATGCATCACTGCGTTCCCTTTCTGTGTTAAAGGGTGAACATACTTCGAAAAGTCTCAGACTGAAACTAAACATGATTAGGATATAGCCGATAAGTTCATCATGCCAATGTGCAGATGGGGACTAAAGAAACTTTCGTCAGTTTTAGGGAATTTTATTTCCCTGTCCGCATTTGTTTTATTCCTGTCAGCGTGTTCCGAGCGCGACATCAAAATGGCCTTCTTGAACGGCACAACCAAAGGCAATCAAGGTGACTTTGTCATCGACACCGGCAGCGGTGGTGGAAGTGAGTTGTCCTCGGAAGGTGTGGGCCCTGTGGAGCTTAACATCACCTGCGACAAAGCCATCGACAAGATCGAGGTGGAAAATCCGCAGACCCGAGAATGGCGTGATGTCACAGAGCTGGCTTCCGGGACCGTGTTTGATTGTGCCACCAGCGGACAGGCAAAGTTGCAGCTGCCGTTGGAGCACGTGGCTCCTTATCAGGCACCATCCAAGCCTGGCGATATGGCTCAGGACTTTCAGATTCGCTGGCACGTCAAGGACCTGTTGGGTGAAGTGCAGGTGTTCTATCGCACTTTAACTTTGAAGTTCAAAGCACCGGAACTTTTGCTTGAACAAGCTGCAGACATTAATAGTGCCGCAGTGGGTGGTGGTTCCTATATGATCTCTGGAAGCTGTGCGGAATCCGGAGGGGTGGTGGTGATCACAGGTCCTTTCAGTGGATCACCGATTTCGGGCAACTGTGATGACAGCAAAAATTTTTCATTAGCGACACAGTACACGGGCGGTACCAGAACAGATGCGACCATCCGCGTGACACACTCTAAAGCCGGGGCTTATCGGTCCTATTCAGAAGTGGAAAAGGTCGTCAAAGTCGATGTTGTTGAACCTACGGTGACAATGGAATCTGTCACGTCAGATCCGGCCAATTCAGTCATTGCGATCAAAGTGACGTTCAGTGAGCCGGTTCGTGATTTTAAGGCTTCTGATGTTATACTTTCCAGTGGTCAGGTCAGCGGATTTGGTGGCAGTGGGAACGTGTACACGTTCTCGGTCAGTCCTGCGAATCAGGGGCTCTTTACTGCGACTATTGAACAAGGCTCCATCTTTGATTTGGCGGGAAACCCCAATTCAAGTGAGGCCAATGTGACCCGCACCTTCGACAGTGTCAGACCGGCAGTGACGTTGGCGTCCGCGGCTCCCAACAACACCAGTTCGAATATTCCGGTGATTGTGACTTTCAGTGAATCGGTCACTGGCTTTACGGCCTCAGACGTCGTTGTGTCCAGCGGGACTGTGACAGGTTTCTCAGGAAGTGGAAAGAGCTACAGCTTTTCAGTGACTCCCACCAATCAAGGTGTCTTTTCTGTTTCAATTGCTGAGGGTGTGGCCGCCGACGTGGCTGGCAATACCAATACGGCTGCCACGACATTGACACGAAACTTTGATAGCGTCCAGCCGACGCTGACCTTGGCCTCGACCACCTCAGCTTCAACGAACACTTCGCCGATTCCGGTGACCGTCACATTTAGTGAGTCCGTCAGTAATTTTACCGCATCAGATGTGGGCGTTACAAACGGAACGATCAGCGGTTTCACAGGCAGCGGGGCGAACTACAGTTTCTCCGTGACACCATCCGCTCAAGGGGTGGTGACCGTGTCTGTGGCTGCAGATGTCGCGACCGACGTGGCGGGCAATGGAAATGCTGCGGCCAGCTCGCTGACCAGAACATTTGATAGCGTTAAGCCGACAGTTTCGTTGACCTCAACGGCGCCCAGTCTGACAAATATCGCATCAATCCCGGTGACAGTCACCTTCAGTGAACCAGTCACAGGGTTTACCGCCGCAGATGTGACGGTCCTGGGGGGTACAGTCGGGACGGTGAGTGGCTCGGGCACAACTTACAACTTCACAGTGACGGCTTCGGCTGTAGGCAGTGTGGTTATCGACCTTCCTGCCGGGGGAGTCACAGATGCGGCAGGTAACACCAATGTTGCGGCCAGCACTTTGTCTCGCGTTTTCGACAACGTCAAGCCGACGGCGACGATCACCTCCACGGCGCCCGCAACGACCAATGCGGCGATTCCAGTGACGGTGACTTTCAGTGAAAGTGTCACTGATTTCACCTCTGCCGAAGTTGTGGTTACCAACGGTGTTGTTTCAAGCTTTAGCGGTACTGGAACGACTTACACGATGACGGTGACGCCGTCAGCTCAAGGTGCTGTGAGTGTGGCGGTCGGAGCATCCGTGGCCTTCGATGCGGCTGGAAACCCAAATACAGCAGCCACCACGCTGAATCGCACCTATGATTCCGTCGCACCGACCGTGACGTTGGCGACAGCCGCAGCCGCCAGTACGAACGCGGCGTTTTCAGTGACGGCCACCTTTAGTAAAAGTGTGACGGGCTTTGTTGCGGCGGATGTCAGTGTGACTAACGCAAGTGTAAGTGGTTTCTCGGGTTCGGGGACGACGTACTCTTTCACGGTGACTCCGACGGCCCAGGGTACGGTGTCAGTTTCTGTTGCGGCCTCTGTGGCAGTGGACTCTGTCGGGAATGGAAATGCGGCGTCTTCTTCCTTAACGCGAACCTATGACTCGGTCAAACCGACAGTGACGATGACGTCATCGGCCCCTTCGACAACCAACACAGCCATTCCGGTGACAGTGAGTTTTAGCGAAGCGGTTACCGGCTTTGCTTCTTCTGATGTCACGTTATCCAGTGGGACGATCTCTGGCTTCAGTGGAAGTGGTGCAAGCTATTCCTTCACCGTCACACCTTCTGTGCAGGGGATTGCAACCATCGGTATTGCAGCGGGCGTTGCACAAGATGCGGCCGGCAATACCAACTCGGCCGCGACGTCTTTGACACGCACGTATGATACGGTTCCACCAGTTCTTTCTTCGGTCAGTTTATCCTCGACAACTTATTTGAATCGTACGGCGGCCATTAATTTTTCAACTGAGGCCGGTGCTGTGGTTGAAGCGCGCATAGAAAATGCTGGAAACAGTGCTTTGGTCATGGATTGGCAGCAGGTGACGTCCGGCTTCTATCACAATACAACCACGAGTCCTGGAGCTGAGTATCGGTATGTGTTGCGGGCCCGTGATGTCGCTGGCAACGTCAGTGCGGATACGATAAAAACGATGTTCGCCTTTAGCTGTCCGAATGAATTTGTATACATTCATAATCCGAATGTTGCAGGTGTGGCGCCTTTCTGCGTGGGGCAGTTTGAAGCCAAAATGGTCGGAGGCGTGCCTCGCTTTATTGCAAGCTATACACCCAGTTCACTGAGTATGATGGATGCGACGGCAGCCTGTACGGGGATGGGAGACGGCTTTGATCTAATCTCTAACACCGAGTGGAATGCGATTGCGGATTTGATCGCACGTCAGGCGACGAATTGGACTTCAGGAACCGCGGGAACCGGAGTTTTACATCGTGGTGATACTCAGTCAGCGACGCCGACGGCGGCGAATGTGGCGGACTCCTGTGCTCCCAACACCTCGTCACTTTGTACCAGCAATGGACTTCGTCGCTTGCATTATCTACCATATAATATGGCTATCTGGGATTTCGCCGGGAACGCGGCCGAAGTGATTAAAGATGCCGACTCTGTGGTTTATGCGGATGCAAGTTATCTGTATCCTTCGACGTCAACGGCTTACGCTTTGGATACAAAATACGGGACGACTTTGAGTTGTTCGGCTTCGGGCAGCCCGGACTATTGCGGATTTGGTAAAATCGACTTCACAAACACCAATGGGGGAATCAGCACGATTTGGCGCGGTGGTGCTGCTTATGATGGAAATACTGCCGGAGTCTTTGCGGCAAAAAGAGCCACCAACGCCGCAGGCACTTTGAGCAACGGCGGATTCCGCTGCGTTTATCGTCCTTAGACGATTAAGAATCGTTTGCTTAAAATGTGGAATCTCCACGTCAGAAGAACAGAAGCCAGGATCAAACCCATCAACAAGCCAATCCAGATGCCGACCGGCCCCACACCCAGGTGGAAAGCCAGCAGATAACCTGCGGGAAGTCCGATCACCCAATAGGCAAAGAACGCGATAATACTGGGCCACTGGGTGTCACTCATACCCCGCAAGGCACCAATCGCGACAGCTTGAACGCCATCAAAAATCTGGAAGATTGCGACCACGACAAAGAACTTTGCCGCCCAGGCGATCACATCCACATCCTTGACGTAGAATGTTGGGAACCATTCACGCAGGAAGAAAAAGCCCAGCGCACAAAGGCCCATGTAAGCTGCTCCCATTTTGATAGCGGTGAATCCGGCAAAGCGGGCGGAAGAATAATCCCCTCGGCCCAACTCATAGCCGACTCGAATGCTGCCCGCGATCCCGATCCCAAGGGTGATCAGGAAGCTGGTGCTGGCCAGGCTGATGGTGATTTGATGCGCGGCCAGTGGAGTTGCGCCAAACCAGCCCATCATCACGGCTGCTGAAGAAAAGGCCCCGACCTCAAAAATGTAGGTCATGCCGTTGGGGATACCCAAGCGAATGATATTTTTTAGAAGGTGATGGTCAAAGCGATGAGTCCAGCGCTCGGTCAGATACTTTTTAAAATGCGGATGGGCGTGAACGTAGAACACCATCATCAGTGCCATCACAGTGCGCGCAAAAAGCGTGGCATAAGCCGCGCCATTCAGGCCCAGCTTGGGAAAGCCATAGTAGCCATTGATCAACACATAGTTGCCGGCGATGTTGAAAAAGACACCAAACATCATCACGAACATGGCGACTTTGGTTTTTCCAATGCCATCCGTGAACTGCTTATAAGACTGATACAGCAAACTGGGGAAGACGGACCAGATGGTGATCTCAAAGAAAGCTGACCCCATCTCTAAAACTTCTGGTGTCTGGCCGAACAATTTCAGATTCGGCAGAAGTGCATAAAGAGCGGCAATCATCACCGCACTTAAGCCCGCGGCCACGATCACACTATGCCGCAGCAGAACCCCGCCATACGGATAATTTTCCTGCCCTTGCATGCGTGCAAACAACGCCGTCACCGGTGCCAGCATACCAATTCCAAAAAGCAGAAAAACGATAAAAACACTGCCCGCAAAGGCAGAGGCCCCCAGGGCAATAGATCCCAAAGCGCCCACCATGATGGTGTCGGCCAAAGTGATCAGGTTCTGGCCGACCTGACCAATAACGATAGGACCTGAAAGTTTGGCTAAAAGCTTACTTTCGTGAACAAGTTTAGACTGAGACAACTTCTGAAATCTCCGGGAAAAGTTCCTTCATGCGTGTTTCGATGCCCTCTTTCAGGGTGATCGTGGAACTTGGGCAGCCGGAGCAAGCGCCTTTCATATGAATGTAAAGCACGCTGTTTTCATACTTATGGAAAACGATATCGCCGCCATCCAAAGCCACAACCGGGCGGATTTCGCGATTCAAAACAGACTTGATGTTGCGAACCATCGGGCTGTCGTTTTCATCGTCCTCTTCAGTCTGGATGAAGGAAACCACCACGGGCTCATCACGATCCAGATGTTCCTGAATCAGGCCGCTTAAAGGATGAGCCAAAAGCTCCCACTCCACCCAGTCCTGCTTGGTCACCGTGATGAAGTCAGGCCCCACGTAAACGGAGCTGGTCCAGGGAAAGCCAAAGATCTTGGCCGCCAGTGGAGATCGGTCAGCCTCTTGCACCGTCGGGCAGTCAAAGCCCTCGTCCGTGACCTTACGGTGAAGCAGGAACTTCATCGTGGCTGGGTTCGGGGTGGATTCAAAACTGACCTGGCTTTTTACGTGTGCACTCATAGGGACCTCTCAAGGGACAAGGAACATTATACCACAGGGGGTTTTCTGCCAAGCGTGTTAATCTCTGAGACGCGCTTGATTATATTAAAAAAACTCACTAAATTTACCGGCCTAAGGGAGTGTTTGTTCAGATGCTCCCTTCTAAACGTGAGTTCTTTTTTTCATCAGAGGAGACCTAGATGACGCCAAGAGTTAGAGAGATTTTGAACTGGTACGGAGCTGACAACCCAGGAGTTTTGACGAACCTGGCTCGCCTGATGAATCACGGTAAGCTGAAGGGAACTGGAAAGCTCGTTATTTTGCCAGTGGATCAGGGTTTCGAACACGGCCCGGCTCGCTCTTTTGCGAAAAATCCAGATGGTTACGATCCAAACTACCACGTTGAGCTGGCGATCGAATCCGGTTGCAGTGCTTATGCGGCTCCACTGGGTGCGATTGAGGCGATTGCTCGTGACTATGCGGGCGAGATTCCTTTGATTCTAAAAATCAACAATTCTGATTCCCTTTACTCCAACAAAGCTCCGATCTCTGCTTTGACGTCTTATGTGGACGACGCTTTGAGACTGGGTTGCGTGGGTATTGGTTTCACGATCTATCCTGGTTCCGCAGATCGCAAACAGCAGTACGAAGAAATCGCCAACGCAGCTCGCGCGGCGAAAGAGGCAGGTCTGGTTGTGGTGATCTGGTCTTACCCACGTGGTGAGCAGATCTCCAAAGAAGGCGAAACAGCGATTGACGTGGTTGCATACGCGGCTCACATCGCGGCTCAGTTGGGCGCGCACATCATCAAAGTAAAGCCTTCCACAGCTCACATTGAACAAGCCGCTGCTGCGAAAGTTTACCAAGAACAAGGTATCAAAGTAACGTCCCAGGTGGATCGCACTCGTCACATCGTGCAGTCTTGCTTTGCTGGCAAACGCATCGTGATCTTCTCTGGTGGCGAAGCGAAAAGCACAGAGGATCTTTTGAAGGAAGTGGGCGAACTGGCACAAGGTGGCGCGTTTGGTTCGATCATGGGCCGCAATGCCTTCCAGCGTCCGAAGAAAGAAGCGCTTGAATTGCTACACAACGTGATGGAAGCCTTCGCTGGTAAAAAGCTATAAGCGCCGGGCGCACAAAGTGCAGGGGCCGCGGGCCCCGCAACTGGAGTAGAAATGAGTATCAATGAAAATCCGCTCAGAGCGGAGAAACGCAAAAAACTTCATGCCCTTCGCGAGAAAGGCATCAACCCATATCCTTACGTCTTTGAAAACAAGGCGAAGATCTCTGAAGTCGTTGCAGAACACGCAGCCACTTTGCAGCCGGGTGAAAAGAAGCCGGAATATTCTTACCGCATCGCCGGTCGTTTGATGACTTTGCGTATGATGGGTAAGGCGTCCTTCTTCAATATCCAGGACCAGACAGGCACAGTGCAGGTTTACGTGAAAGTGGAAGAGCTTTCCGAACAAGACCGCGCGGCCTTTGAATTGGTGGACTTGGGTGATATCGTCGGCGTCGATGGATATGTCTTTAAGTCGCAAAAAGGCGAGTTCTCCATTTACGTGAAGAGCTTCCAGATTCTGACAAAATCCATCGAACCACTGCCGGAGAAATTCCACGGGGTTCAGGATATCGAAATCAAGTATCGTCACAGACACTTGGACTTGATGACGGATGCGGACTCCCGCAAGGTGTTTGAAACTCGTTCCAAAATCATCAAGGAAGTTCGTCGCTTCCTGGATGACCGCGGCTTTATGGAAGTTGAAACACCGACGTTGCAGCCTGTCTATGGTGGTGCAGCGGCGACACCGTTCACGACTCATCACAAAGCTTTGGATATGAAGCTTTACATGAGAATCTCCCCGGAGCTTTATTTGAAGCGCCTGATTGTGGGTGGTTTTGAAAAAGTTTATGAAATCAGCAAAAACTTCCGTAACGAAGGTATCGACAGAACTCACAATCCAGAGTTCGCTTTGCTTGAGTTCTACGAGGCTTACACGGATTACAACTATCAGATGAAGCAGTTCGAAGAGCTGATTTCAGGCCTGGCGTTGAAAATCACGGGCAGCATGAAAGTGACTTATCAAGGCAAGGAAATTGATTTTACCCCGCCTTGGAGACGTCTGACCGTTCATGACGGCGTGAAAGAGTACGCAGGGATTGATCCGGACAAGGCGACAGATGATGAAATCTTCCAGGCCATCCGCAAACACGGTGGCGATATCGACGAACCCGGTAAACGTGGCGAAATGATCATGGAGTTGTTCGAGCTGACGGCGGAACAACACTTGTGGCAGCCGACGTTTGTGATGGATCATCCGGTGGAGATTTCTCCACTGACGAAGATCCACCGCAGAGACAACCGTTTGGTGGAGCGCTTTGAACCTTTCGCAGCGTGCATGGAGATCGGCAATGCTTACTCCGAGCTGAATGATCCCGAAGATCAGTTGGCGCGTTTGAAAGAGCAGGAAGCCAATCGTTCCAAGGACGAGGAAGCTCATCCGATGGATGAGGACTTCTTGTTGGCGATCGATGCCGGCATGCCGCCGACAGGGGGCGTGGGGATCGGTATTGAGCGTATCGTGATGTTGTTAACTGATCGGCCAAGTATCAGAGACATCATCTTCTTCCCGACGATGAGAATCACTAAGTAATCCTGACAAAGGGAGCGTGAAGCTCCCTTTGTGCTTTTAAGAGGGTGTATATGAAAAAGTTCCTTTTCCTTTTGGCTATTGTGGGTCTGACATCCTGCCAAGTGAAGCCGACCAAGGTGACTGTTGAAGAGCCTGTGATGGGTGAAAACGTCACAGCCGAGCGTCTGATGAAGCAAAATCCGGTGATTCTGGATGCAAGGCCTGCATTTGAATTCAACCTGGCGCATGTACCTGGTTCCATCAATGTTCGCTGGGAGGATTTCTCTCAAGCCAATCCGCGTTCTCGTGGTTTGTTGCAGGCGGATCTTTTTGCCTTGGCTAGGCGTTTGTCATTGGTGGGGGTAGATCCTGAAACACCGGTTGTGGTTTTAGGTAAAGGCCCGCAAGGCGTCGGGGAAGAGGGGCGCATCGCCTGGACTTTGAAGGTTCTGGGGGTCAGGAACGTCTATACTCTTTTGCATACATCCTATCGTGAAATGAACACAAACCCGAACCGTGAAGTTCCTCCCGTGAAGAACAAACCTTACTGGAAGCCGGAGGTTGCCGAAGGGCTTGTCGTAGATTTGAAAACCTTCAAGGCGGAGGTGGTTCAAAATTCGAAACCTGTGGTGGTCTTGGATGTGCGTTCCAGTCAGGAATTCGCCCTTCGCAATATTTCGATGGAAAAGTCGGTGAAGGCGGCCGTTGTTAATATCGAATGGAAAGAATTCTTCGGTGAAAAAGGGCTTCCTGAGAAAAAGATTGAGCGTCTGCTTTATGAAAAGAACATAGCTAAAGACAGTCGTATTTTGGTTCTTAGCAATCACGGTGTGCGTTCTGGAGCCGTGGTGTATGCTTTGAATTATCTGGGTTATAAAAAGGCTGCCAACTTTGCCGGAGGCTATGAACAATGGAAGTAAACCCGCAAGAGCTGATTGCCATTCTGAAAGACAAGATTGCTCTTTATGAGCATCTTGGCATTACCGTGGAAGAGATCAGTGCTTCGCGCGTTCGCTTTAAAGTTTCCCTGGAAAAAAACCGCAACCACAAAGGCACGGCTTTTGGTGGAAGCCTGTATGCCAGCGGGGTTTTGGCAGCATATGCGTTGGCTTTGGCCGGGCTGAAGGCACATCAGATACCGACCGAAAATATCGTTATTGCCAAAGGTGAAATTCAGTATCTGCGCCCGGTGGATACGGATTTTGAAGTGGTCAGTGAATTTAGATCCACCCAGGAACAAGAAGATTTCTATAAGACTTTACAGACCCGTGGGCGAGTCCGCGGGTTGATTCGCACTCAGATACTGGGCGAAGGAGGCTCCTTAAAGGCTTCTTTGTTGGGTGATTTTGTCGTCAGGTTGTAAGCCAGGATATCCAGGATTTCAGATTTCTTCACGGGTTTAACGGCATAGGAATCGCAGCCACTGGCAAGGGCTCGCTGCAAATCTTCGACAACCGCTGTCGCTGTCAGGGCGATGATCGGGGTGTGAGTCCTCTTTTGTTCAGCCTCATAGTGCCGGATCATTTCAGTGGCCTTATAGCCGGTCATGATGGGCATCTGCATATCCATGAAGATCAGGTCGTATTTATTCTCTTTAAATTTATCAACGGCTTCCTGCCCGTTGACGGCTTCTTCGCAGTCAAAGGGCAGGCTTTTGAGGTAGTGGATCATCAACACCCGGTTGTCTTCAGAATCGTCCACCAGAAGGATGCGGAAGCGTTGCCCGCTTTTAAGTTGAGTCCAGACGGGGGAGGATTTGCTCTGCTTTTCGATATTGCTGGAAAAGTCCGGGCGATGGGGCAGGGTGATGCGGAACGTGGTTCCGCGTCCAGCAAGGCTTCTCATCTCCATGGTGCCGCCCATGATTTCCACCAGATTTTTTGAAATGACCAGACCCAGACCTGTACCGCCGTACTTGCGGGTGATGGTGGGGTCCCCTTGAAAGAAGGGTGAAAAAAGTTTGGACTGCTTTTCACGGGGGATGCCGATGCCGGTGTCCTGAACCTCGATCAAAAGTTTTTCAGCACCATCTTTGGTCAGATCCACTTTCACTGTGACAGATCCTTCGTTCGTGAACTTTAAAGCGTTCCCGATCAAATTAAAGAGCACTTGCCGTAGCCGGGTGGGGTCACCCCATTGCAAGGGGGGAACTTCTTTGGATAGGATCAGTTCAAAGTGCAGACCTTTTTCTTCCGCTTTGATTTGCAGGATTTCAAAGACACTGCGAACTGTGCTGTGAATGTTGTAACTGACATCTTCGACGGTCAGGGCCTTGGCTTCGATTTTTGAAAAGTCCAAAAGGTCGTTGATCAGAGCTTTGAGATTTTCCCCGGCATGACTGAACAAGGTCAGATAGCGTTCCTGATCTTTTGACAGCTGCGTTTCCCGCAGAAGCTCCAGCATGCCCAGAACTGAATTCAGAGGAGTCCGGATTTCATGACTCATTCGAGCCAGAAACTCGGACTTGGCGCGACTGGCCTCTTCGGCCTGTTCTTTGGCCGCCTTTAACAGTCGCTCAGTTTGGCTCAGTTCATGGATCTTTCCGATTAAGGTTGTGACGGCAGAGCCTGTGATTAAAGAACAGAAACACAAAGTCAGCAGTGTGGCGGGGTTTTGAATTTCGGTAATATTTGAAGACCAGGGCAGGTTCAGCATCTTAGGCAGAATCACAGTCAGAAAAACCACAAATGTGTTCACGGCTAAGGCGGCATAAAGCCCGTACCAGGCCGACGAGGCCAGCATCACAATGCCATAGACGTACCATGTTTTCGGCAAGTCTGTGGCGATCGCCAGGACAAACATCGAACTCAGAATGACAGCAAAGACCACTTTTTCTTTTTTGACCAGGCGATTCCAGTGCAGGGGCGGCAGAGCCTTAAAGGGAAAGAGCGACAGACCTTTATGGCTGAGCCAGGGTGATACTAAGATCAGCGCGGGAATGCTGATGAAAACAGCTCCTAAAAGATCGCCCACGGCGGTGGTGAGTGTATTCCAGAAAAAGACGGACCGGTTTTGAAAACCGGTGAGTGTGAAGATGCCCTGGATTGCGATCGAGCAAACGAGCGACGGAATGACCAGGCCATAGACAAAGTACAGACTAAGATTTTTGGGGCTGGGTTTCCATCCGCGGGAATCTTTGAAGCGCTCGCGAACCAGTACCCAGGACAAAAGAACTTCCAGAGTTTCTGGCAAGGCATAGAGGGGGTAAAGAGCTTTGTTGGGAATATCAAACAGAGTTATGGCAATCAGAGCGTTAACAAACACAGCAGAAAGAACGCGGGGCCCCCACCAAAGAGCCATGACCACGCCCAGGTTGATTGGAAAGTAGATCCAATACACCCCTTGAGTGGATTTAAAGGAGAGACTCAAGAGGGTGCCTGCAAATAAAATGAAGAACGGGACGACCCACGTCCACCCGGGCAATTGCTTCTCTTTCATGCCCCTTATTGTAGGGTCATTTCGGTGGGTGAAGCTAAAACGGAGAACTGAATCTGTTAAAGGTCAATGTGGTCAACTTTGAAGAAAGTTTCGCCAAAACAGGTGCCCGCAGCGCAAGTGTTAAAATTAAGGCAACCGCCTTCTTTTTGAATGCGGTAAATATCGTCTTCCAGAATATCATCCATTCCTCTGGATAAGATTCCCACAATTTCACCTTGTGAATTGATCAGGGGCGAACCCGAGCTGCCTTTAAAGGTGTCCACTTCGACCTTGAAGTTCATTCGACTTATGTCATTTGAAAGGACGGTCGCCACATCTTTTTTAAGCGGAAGTCCCAAGGGATAGGACAGGCTTAAAAGCTTGGTGCCTGCGGTTAAAGTCGCCGTGCTTTCTGCAATTTTCAAGGGGGTCACATCTGCAACGGGGCGATCCAGTTCTATGATCGCATAGTCCATGCCTTTGGTGCTCTGTTCAATTTTGAGGATCCTTTGGCATTTGTAGATTTCAGACTCAGAGATCTCAAGCGTGGTGGCTTTTTCCTGATCCCAGCCAAAGGCAAAGTGCGCCTCAGAACAACTATTTTTTGAATCCACACAGTGAGCCGCTGTCAGAACTTGGTTGGGGGAAATCAGGCTTGCTGTGCAGTAACCCAGCAAAGGCTGCTCTAAGAAGCGCTCATTGGGGCACAGGGGATAGGCCTGGGAAAGACGATAGGTTTTTAAGGCGTATCGGGTCGGAGAAAGATTTTTTAGCTTGTCCGGACTGAACATGGCGGCGACGGCTCGGGCAAAGGCAATCTCGGCCGTGTTTCGTGAAGATATCTCCTGCCGGGTGTCGCCTTTATAGATCACGGCTGTGGTGTCTATGAATTCAAGGGACGCCGTATCGGACTTCGGGGAGCAACCCGCAAGACCCAAAGAAAGCAAAAAGGCATGAGGCAGTAGGGATTTCATCTTACTTCTTTTCCGGACTGAGTCCTGCGACCTGGCCATTGATGGCGATAAAACCGTCTTCATGGGGACCTTTTTTCGGATTCAGATGCAACCAGTGAATGACGGCTCCGACAGGGGAATAACTGTCCTTGATAAAATCTCCGCAGGCGATGATTTCATCTCCATAGCGGAAGTCAGGAAGAGTGCCAAACTTGGTGTTGTAGATCACTTCCACGCGGTCGTCGATGGTGTTCATGTCTTTGTCCAGATCGACTTCGATATGAATGTGTTTTTGACGATCTTCGATCAGACGCACGGCGATCCCGCGCACAAAGGCTCGGGCCAGAAATTTGTTTTCGGTGAACTCTTTCCACGCGAGCACCTGACTTTCATTGAAGTCGATACGGTCTTTGCGATCGAAGCAGGCGGGAAGGCCCTTGGCGAAGGCGTTCGTGGATATAAAAAGCAGTACTAAAATCAAAGAGGAAAGGGCCTTATTCATAAGACGCCAATTTAGCAAAAAAAACGACAATTCGCTGACTTCAGTGTTCTGAAGGTAAAGCTTTCCAAGTCTGTCGAAGGCGTAGTCAGACCAAGGGAAAAACCTTTGGAGTCCAAGCTAGTTATTAGATAGGGGCTCGTTTTATCATCTTGTTTTCCCTTGAATTTCCGTTCTTTTTCAATCAACCCCTGACAGGGGGGAATCGTTGTCAACCAGGGTGCTTAGGCACTAAAGAAAATTCCATTATTGAGGAGTTTTACGAATGAAAACAACGATGGCTATTAAAAGCCTTATTCTCGCATCTGTTTTAAGTCTGCATGGGATGGCCTGGGCTCAGGACTCTGCCAGTCAGGTATCCGAACTGGATGCGGTGGTTATCAAAGACGATCAAGAGCTTAAAACCCGCACCACTTTGCGTGCAGAGCGAATTGAACAAACGCAGGCCGAAGACATCAAGGAATCTTTAAAAGGGGTTTCCGATGTGATGGTCGGTGGAGGTCAGAAGAGCGCTCAAAAGGTTTACGTTCGTGGTGTCGAGGACACTCAGTTGAATGTGACTGTCGATGGGGCCCGTCAAAGTGGTTACCTTTTTCATCATCAAGGCCGCTTAAGTGTTGATCCCGAGCTGCTGAAGAAAATTGACGTGGATGCTGGAACAGGCAACGCACTTTCCGGGCCGGGAGCTTTGGGGGGAGCCGTTCGTTTTGCAACCAAAGATGCGGAAGATCTTTTACTGCCAGGACAACGCTATGGCGCTTTGGTGAAAGCCCGCTATGCAACGAATGCCGACGAAAAAGGGGCAAGTCTGGGCTTTTTTGGTAAACCTTTGGATAACGTCAGCTTCCTTCTGTATGGAAATTTCGCAGAGTCCGGCAACTATCACGCTGGCGGCGGAGATGGCGTTGGGTTTACCGCAGGTAAACCGAAAAGTGGCCTGGGAAAAATCGTTTTCACACCAAGCAATGAACAAAAGCTGACGTTGTCCGCCAACGTGCGCGAGGACAATGCCCGTCGTTCGTTGCGCAATCACTTTGGTGATCTGCCGTTCAATCCCCCGAACGATCAGGAATTCGGCAATCAGACCTATACTTTGCAACACACTTACAATCCGACGACCCCTTGGGTGAATTTGCGTTCTGAAGTCTATACGACATCAACCAAGATGAGTCAGGAAACAACCACTGCCAAATCTGAAGCGGAAGCGAAAAGCTTCGGTGGGCAGATTTCCAATAAAATGGTTCTGGGTTCTTTGAATTCAGTCACGGTGGGGACGGACTATAACGTGGACCGTTCCGAGGGGCATCGTGCAACCGGCACGGAGTCTGAAACCGGTCGCATCTTTGGTTTGTTCACTCAAGGGGTTTACCGTCCAGCACCAGTTTGGACTTTGACGGCGGGTCTTCGTTACGACAACTATGAGCTGGAAGATGTTGCCAGTGAAAAACTGAATTCGCATCACCTCAGCCCCAACGTGCGCGTGGGTTATCAGTTTAATCCGGTATGGTCGGCCTATGCGTCGTGGTCTCAGGCCTTCAAGGGCGCAACTCCGATGGAAGCCTATGTGATGAGCGGTGTGAAGGGGGTGGCTCCGGTCAGCAATCTGAAAGGGACAACCGCCGATACGTCAGAACTTGGCGTGACAGCCCAAGTACAGGGGTTGACCGTGAGCACCGTGGTATATCACACGGTGATGCGTGATGTGATCCAAGTCAGCACCAATCGCACGACGGGGATTATGACTCGCTCGAATGCTGCGGATGATTTGAAGTTCCAGGGTGTGAACTTAAATGCGAACTATGAGTCTGGCGACTATGTGATCCGTGGTGGATATTCCCACAATAAGTCGGAATACGGCAGTGAACCATTGGGTTATGCTGTTTCCACGAAAGGCAGCGCCTTCGGTGATCGTTTTGTATTCGGTGTGGACTACAAGCTCAGTCGGTACAACGTACTTCTGACTTGGGACAGCCTGGTCGCGATGGAGCTAACGGACGTTCCTTCTGGCTCTGTTGAACAGCCGGGATATGATATTCACGACATCGCCGCAAGCTGGATGCCGAATGAAAGAACTCGTGTGGGTATTTCTGTGCTGAACATCTTCGATAAAAAGTATGTCGCACAAGGAACACCTTACCAAGTTCAAGGCGCCTTGAATCCGATCTTTGAGCCGGGTCGTGATGTGCGCTTGACGGCGAGTTATTTGTTCTAGTTTGCGAAGAAAGAATTTAGGAAAGTGTGAGCCCCACAGTCGGTGATTGTGGGGCTTTTGGTTCTGAAGCGGCAGTTGCCTATGCATAAAGGCAGGGGTTTGTGTCTCGGCCATCACTGTTTTTTACCCAAGCATCTCCACAAGAAGCGATTCTTGCCGCGATGATAGTGCGATGAACACCTCTCGTCGCAAGTTCTTGGAGAATGCCACCAAATCCCTGCTGATATACACAAGCCTCCCTGCGGGGCTTGCAGCGGGTGGTAATGAATATCAATCAGATCTTTACACGGGGGTGATTCCTGTTTGTCAAAATATGACCAACGAAATATCCGCTCAATTCACAGTTCTGACAGAAGGCAAAAATCCCTATGCCTATCGGGTGAAGGATCTTCAGGGTAAGGATTTGTCGATCAGAAAATGGGATGAAGAGCATCGCAAGGACTCCTGGTACGGTATTGACAAGTTAATCGTGGAAAAACTGCAGGCTGACCAGCTGTACCGCCTGCAGGTCATCGATAAGGATCGTGGCAAAGTTTTGGATGAAAGGATCTTTAAAAGTCTGCCGCTGAATCGCAAGAAGAAGCTGCGCTTTGCGATCATCAGTTGTTCCTGTGATTTTTATCACCACCAGAATAGCAATATGTGGGACCGCCTGTTTGCGGAACTTCCTGAAATGGTGTTTGTCTTGGGGGATTCCTGTTATGTGGACCTGGGCAGTGACGGCAGCGAAAGGGACCTTTGGCGGCGTCACTGTGAAACCCGCATGACCTTGGCACACTTTAGACAACCTCGCCTGATTCCCACCCTGGCGACCTGGGATGATCACGATTATGGTGAAAACAACCAGAACAAGTACTATTCATTAAAAACACTATCCAAAAGAATCTTTGAATGTTTTTTCGGTTCTATGCCAGTGGCTGGATATCAAAAAGGGCATGGAGTCGGGGCGGTGCTGACGGGATTTGGGCAGCGATTCTTTTTGATGGACGACCGCTATTTCCGGGACGAGCCCCATAGCGGCGGAATGATGTGGGGGAGCGCACAGCAAGAATGGTTGTTGGCAAGCCTGAAGGAAAATGACAAGCCCTCGTGGTTGATGAATGGCAGTCAGTATTTTTCATCCTATGTGGGAAATGAATCCTTTCAAAAGGAATACATGAGAAATCTGGCGGATCTTACAGGTAAGTTGCGTAAGACCGAGGCTCCTGTGGTTTTCGCTTCTGGAGATGTGCACTTTAGTGAAGTGTTGCGAATCGAACCCGAGCTTTTGGGGTATCGCACCTATGAATTTACTTCCAGCGCCATGCACAGTCTGAATTATCCGACCAGTTGGTATATGCGAAATGCCCGGCGAGAAGTGCATACGTGGAAACATAATTTTATGATTATGAATTCTGAAGTTCTTAGTGGAGGAATAAAAACAGACAGCTACTGTCTCGGGCGCCGAGGGCAAAGACTTCTCAGTCATAGTGGGATCGTTCGTCGGGGTTAGAGAGTTTTTTTTCTGCGTGCGTCGTGAATTCAAATCACGCTTCCCATATTTTCAAAAATAGCTAGACTTACGTATTGAATATCTATCATTCCACGAAGGGAATAGTGCATGGGCAGCGTAGTATCATTCATCAATCAAAAAGGTGGCGTGGCAAAGACCACCACAGCTATTAATGTGGCCTCTCAATGGGCTAAGGAAGGCAAGAAAGTTCTTCTGATCGACTTGGACCCGCAGTCTTCTGCAACACGGGCGATCTTCGGCGATGAAGACTTTGAAGACACCATTTACGACGTCATCACCGGCGAAGTGGAAGCTCAAAGTGCCGTGGTTCATTCTCCGTCGTTTGGCTTTGATGTGATCCCGTCTGAAATTATGCTGAGCGGTATTGAAATCATTCTTTCTTCCAAATTTGGCCGCGAAAGCATCCTGAAAAGGGCCCTTGCGGAGATTAAAGAAGAATATGACATCGTTGTGATTGATTGCTCACCATCCCTGGGTCTTTTGACTGTGAATGCATTGATTGCTTCCAAGGACATCGTGATTCCGATCTGTCCGGAATACTTCTCTTTGAAGGGGATTGATCTGATCCTGGATACTTTGAAAAACATCAAAGCGGGCCTGGGGCATCAGATCAATGTGCGTGGTATCATTATTTCCAAATACCGCAACCGTCGTATTGTTGAAAAGGTCATCAGTGATCTGCGCACGAACTACACGATTCCGGTCTTCAACAATTATATCCCGGAATCTATCGCCGTCGAAGAAGCTCATCACAAGCATTTGCCAGTAAATGAGTTCTCTCCGAAGAACCCGGCAGGGTTGGCATTGGCCAATCTGGCACAGGAAATGTGGGCTTGAAGAAGCACAATCCCCTGTTTTTAGATTCAACCCAACCCGTTGGTGATAAGGTGATCACCAACGTGGAGCTTTTGGATGCAAGCTTGCAGGCAGGGGCCGCTTTTTATATTGAAGTCACGGACAGCTTCGGTTTTGTGCAAAAGCACGCATTGAAAATGATCTCCACAAAAAAATCAGTGCGCTACTGTACAGAGCTTTGGTTGAATAACAGCGAAGTGATTCAGTACAGGTTTATGATGGTTGCATCGGGGACTGAACTGCAATCATCGCCGATGAAAGAATCTTTAGCCGGTCATTCCATATCTGAAAAGTGGGACCCGTCGGGTCTTCCGGCGGCGCAATCTGTCAGGGGTAAACCGAAAGGGGCTCCGAAAAAAGCAAAGACCACAGAAATAAAAAAGGTGTCCTCCAGTAAGGGGCAAGGATCTTTGGTGGCAGCGCAAGATTATCAGCAGATGAAGTTCCTGCTGGGAGAGCTTGAATAATTCCTTAAAATGCAATAGCTCGTTACGGAGCTGACGAACTTTCAGACATCGAACAATAAACGTCACCTTGTATATTTTTACCCAATTCCCTTTGAAACTCTGGTAAAACTAGGTCTTCCAAATCAAGAGGTCGACCATGTTTAAAAAGTTCTCTTTGACAATATTAGCGGCGGCAATGCTGGTAGCTTGTGCTCAGCACAATACGGCAGAGGTTCTGACAGATGAATCACAAACCGGTGTTATCGGCGGCCAGAAAGTCGAGCAGGGCAGTGTGGTGATGACTTCCACGGTAGGTCTTTATGACGAGATGACGGGGTCTCTTTGCACCGGGACTTTGATTTCCAGAGAATTGGTTTTAACAGCCGCCCACTGTGTGACGCCGGGTTCAACCGGGTTGATGGTTTTTTTCACCAACGATGTTAAAAATATGAACTCTTACAACTCACAGTATGCGATCAAAGCCCTGCGACACGAAGACTATGATCGCAACCGCAGAATAGACACTGCTGATATTGCCCTGGTTCGTATTAGGGATACTTATTTGCCCGTAGGCTACAAGCCAGCAGCTATTTTGGAGGACTTCACCTCGTTGAAAGATGGCGGCGAAGTGGTGGTTGCGGGTTATGGTTTGAATTGGGCCTTAGGTGTGAAGAAGGGTGCTGGCATTCTGCGCACAACTAAATTGAAAATGAGTCAAGCCCGTCACGGGCAAACCGAGTTGATGTTAAGCCAATCCCTGAAAAAGGGAGTGTGTAGTGGGGATTCCGGTGGCCCGGCCTATGTCGAAAGGAATGGTCAGTTGTATCTGGCAGGAGTTGCCAGCCGCGGGGATGCGGCTGTGATGTTGCTCAGTCCAAAGTGTGACAAGTTCTCGATCTATTCACGAGTGGATGCTTATATGACTTGGATCAAAGAAACTTCAAATAAGTTGATGTCCAAGAAATAAGACTATTTCGGCGCACCCGCTTCAATCCAGCGCTTCATATAATCCAGTTCTTCCGCCGTCAAAGGGGGAAGAATTGTTTTGCCTCTTTGGGGTGGCATAAAGCGTTTGTTCATACCTGGTACGGTGACCTGATAAAGAATACTGTCCTCGGCTGTTTCCGCCAGAAGGTTGCGGTCATGCAGGTTCTCCACCTCATCCAAAACAGTGCGTTTGGCAGTTTCCGCCGTATGGCAGACCATGCATTTGGGCTGCAGGATTTCTTTTTTCAGATTGGCATAGCTGAGCTCTAATTTTTTCAGATCTGTTTTGATTTTTTCTTTCGGAGCTTCCGCGCCCGCACAAGCAGACAGATCGCCAACTTTTTGTGTCGAAACACGACTGTGCAGTTGATCCTCCAGCCATGTTTCCAGAATTTGCTTTTCACAGGAATTCAGAGGGCTGTAACCACCAGAACGTGGTGGCATGGTCCCGGCATGAATCACATCCAGGATTTCTGTTTTTTGCGCCAGCACTTGAGTCGCCGTTCCCATGGCTCGAGCACCCGAAGAATGGCACTCCAGGCAGGTTCTGAGAGAAGTTTGTTTTACGACTTCAAAGGACAGCTCTTTGTTTTGAAAAGCCTTGGCAAAGCTCAGCTCAGCACCGCCGGTCTTAAAAAGACCCAACTCTTCCATGGGATAGCTGCAACCCACCAATGAAAGCCCCACAACCAATACTGACAAAAGGTTCTTTTTCATAATGGGCGCTGTTTTATCAAAAAACAGCGCTCAGGGGGAAGTGATTTAGTGCCAAAGTATAAAATACAGCGGCTGTCTCAAATCAAGACAGTCGAAGTTGTTCCATCGAACGGAATTAAGGGGGCCAAAGAGTTCAGTGCACAAGGGCAGAAACCGAAAAGTATTAGGGTCTGTCCTTAGGAGTACACTTGGAGCGTTTGAGGTCACCTTTAGTTCTTTGGATTATCATGGCGCTGTTGGCGTCGGGTTGCACCTTGGATGCTGATCTGGAAGACCTTTTGTCTAAACGGGAGGTTGAAGATCTTCCCCTGGGAACCTTTCCGATAGATAAAATCACGCCACTTTTCCAAGACGACTTCAATCGTTCTGACGAGCCTCTGATCTCCAATACAAAATGGATGAGTTCTCCGTTGGGGGAATCCTTCCTGATAAATCAAGAGCTGAATGTAGCTGAAAACTCCGGGCTCGTGGTGGCGGCTCCTAACAATCCCGTGGCTTTTGCTGACCTTGCCAAAACTTATATTGAGACTTCCGTTAGAATGGATGGATCTCAGGATCAGGTCTTTTACCTCTTGCCTTACTTTAAGGCGGCCACAAGCGAAATGATTGGTTGCTTTTTTCAGTACTCAGGTGGGACTTTTAAGGTCATTGTCGGATCCGCCGCGAATCTTGCGACTCCTTCTTTTGAATTGTCGGGATACCCGTGGTTGGCAGTGAACTATGTTGGCTGTGAGGTGGATCAAAGCACCGGTGTTGTGTCTGCTTACTTGAATTCTGTGAAACTGGCGGAACGCAGTCAGGTTTCAGTGCCAGCAGCGGCGGACTCTGTGCCACTCATCGCAGGGGGCGGGAACGGCATGGTCTTGGACGATGTAAAGGCCTTTGCTTCATTTCACGAGGGACGGGAAGAGCGCTCAGGGGATCTGCGAATTTATAATGCCCCTTTCGTCGGCTATTATGACAACGAACTGGCGGCCTTCAGTCTTCAGGGGTACTGCTCTGAAAATGGTGCCACCGTTCAGGTCAAGGATGTTTCTGGAGAGTTCCAGGCCCCCTCCGTCGTCTGCGTGGACAATCGTTTTGTGATCCCTTTGGATTTAACAAACGGTTCCCGATTCAAATACGGAATCAACCAACTGCGCATCGAATACACCATGGCGGCCGGGATGCAAGAGCACCTGTGGTATTTCTATCGCAAGGACGGAGTCTTCCCCGCCAGCCGAATCTTGGCGTCGTTCACGAAGCCGTCGGATATGGTCTTGGAAGGAAACTCCGCGAGCACTCAGCAAATTGAGGTGGTCCTGAATCAACCTGCAGCCGTGGATGTCACGGTCAAGTATGCTTTGTCGGGTGTTTCATCCACGGCACAAAATCCAACGCATCACAATCTGCCCGCAACGGGGACTTTGGTTATTCCTAAAGGTCAAAAAAGTGGGATGATTCAATACACCTATAAAGGGGATGCCGCCGCAGGCGGATCGAAGATCCTCCAGGTGGCCATCGTGGATTTGTCTGGCCCGGGCTTAAGAACTCGGATGGGGAAATATCAGATCATAAGAAGGTTTGTTCGTGATGAAGAGTCGCCCTCGGTGGTGCAGATCAGTGCGGGGCTGGCGCAAAGCTGTATGTTATTCGATAATGGACAATTAAAATGCTGGGGTGCAAACGCTGCGGGACAGTTGGGCGATGGCACGCTGATAGATCGAACAGCGCCAAGTTTGGTTGCCGGTGGTGGTCTTTATAGTTACGTCAGCGTGGGGCAAGATCACACTTGTGCTGTCCTTCTGAGTGGTGATTTGCAGTGTTGGGGGCAAAACTTAGGTGGCAAGCTGGGCGATGGCACGGGGACGGATCGATTGGTGCCGACGGCCGTGAACGACACTGCGAAATATACAATGGTCGCATCCTCGATATCACATACATGTGCAGTGACGACCGCCGGAGCTATTAAGTGCTGGGGCAGTACTTTCGGTTACAGCCCCACGCTGGTTAGTGGCGCGGAAACCTACTCAATGGTGACTGCAGGCGAGTCCCACTCCTGCGGCATTACAACTGGCGGCTTTGTGCGATGCTGGGGTGAAAATGGAACTTCGCAGCTGGGGGATGGAACCTCTACGGATCGCATAACTCCCACGCCGCTTCTGGACGCTGACAGATACTCTGTTGTGACTGCGGGTAAAGACTTCACTTGCGGGATTACTGAAGCCGGTAAAGCCAAGTGCTGGGGTAATGGTGGGAATCTTGGGGCGGGGGCCCGTCCTAATTCCGCAACGCCCGTTGAGGTCAGTGGAGGGGATCTGTACGATCGCATTTCAGCGAATTGGCAGTATACCTGTGGTATCGGGCGGCAGGATAAAAGAATTCGCTGTTGGGGATATGATCAAGGTGGAAACCTCGGTAAAGAAAAAAGTCCCACGTCGGTTCAGGTGCCAACATTGACGAGTGATGAGGATCAGTTCGCATTTATTGCCACGGGACCTCAGGTGGGCTGTGGGATCACAGTTGCAGGAGTACCAAAGTGCTGGGGACGAAACATCAATTATAATCGCGGTGATGGTTTTAGGGCCTTGACCCCACAGCGAGTGTTGACCTCTGAAAAGTTTAAAAGCGTTTGGGCGGGTTGGGACACGACATGCGGTGTTTCGACTCAAGGAAAGGCCTATTGCTGGGGTAGCAATGTATTCAATCAGATCGGTGATGGATTGTCCAGCAATCGCGGTGCGCCTGTCGCAGTGGAGGGGGCTGACACCTACAAAGCGGTGGCCACTTCGCAGTACCACTCTTGCGGGATATTGGAAAATGGACTGGCGAAGTGCTGGGGGGCGTCTACCGGCGACGGTCTGATTGGGGACGGAACATCAACGACAAGATCTAAACCCGTGCCGGTCAAAGACAATCATTTGTTTGCGTCGTTGGAAGTTGGCAACAATCATAGCTGTGGGGTGGACTCGCAGGGGTATATCCGGTGCTGGGGTGCGAATTATATGGGTCAGCTTGGAATTGGGTCTTTAAGCAGTCAAAATGGACCGGCTGTCGTTGGTGCAGAACTCTATCAACAAGTCAGTGCGGGTGGGATTCACACCTGTGCCCTAAATACTGCGGGAAAAGCTTATTGCTGGGGTGGTAACACAGCAGGGCAGTTGGGTGACGGCACGGCTGGGTTGGGAACGCACAAAACTGTTCCGACCGCAGTCAGTGGCAGTGATGATTTCAAAGTTGTTTCAAGTGGTGGATTCCACACCTGTGGTATCACAACGGCAGACCTGGTGAAATGTTGGGGGCAAAATTCCATCGGAGAATTGGGGGATGGAACTTTGATCGGCCGCTACGTCCCCACCGCCATTGTCGGAGCAACCACTTACAAAATGATCGATGCTGGTTATTCACACACGTGCGCAATCACTGTTGCTGGAACTGTGCAGTGCTGGGGCAGTAATACCCACGGGCAGTTGGGGAATGGAACCAACATAAACAGCAGTTCTCCCGTGGATATTTCTGACGGTGCTCGCTATAAAATGATCTCGGCGGGGCATACTTACACCTGCGGAGTTACAGAGGCCGACGAGCTGAAATGTTGGGGAGGGAACGCCAATTTTGAGGCGGACCTTGATAAGCTCGGTCTGGGAAGCAGCCCCGTCAACAGTACAGCGCGGCCAGTAACCGCACCGTAAGGTCAGACATCCTTAGGCAACTTTGATTTTGAAAAGGACAGAATACATGGCCTTGAGCATGTCAGGATCATAGCGGCCCGCCAGCTTTTCCTTCATCATGGTGACGGCATCCACCGGAGTCAGCGGGACGTTGTAAGATCTTTGTGTGGTCATGGCGTCATAGGTGTCCGTGATGGCCACAATGCGCGCGAAGGGATGGATCTCGTCAGCGACCAACTGCTGGGGATAACCGTTACCGGCCCAGGATTCATGATGCTCAAAGCAGGCCGCCTTGATCGCATCGCTGATGTTGGGGTGATTGTTCAAAATCACCAGGCCATACTGAGGGTGCATTTTCATCTGCTCCCATTCGGCATCGGACAGGCCGCCTTTTTTGCACAGAATATCCAGGCTGACGCTGCGTTTTCCGATATCGTGAAAAAGGGCGCCGACCCCTAGTTCCTCTAATGTTTTGGCATCATAGCCCAGGGCCTTTCCCAGTCCCAAAGAATAAATGCTGACGTCCAAAGAGTGATTGTAAGTATAGAAGTCGTGTCCTGATAACGAGATCATAAAGCCCATGGCTTCCGGAGCATTTTCCATCAGCTCAATAAAGTCGGTGATGATCGGACGGGACTCGTCCAGGGCACGATTGACATCAGGATTTTCAAAAAGGTCTTCCATCAAGGCGACTGAGGATTCGCGCAGGATCTTGGCTTTGTCGAAGGGATTCAGAAGGTCGGAGTTCATTTCCTCTTTCACCCAGTCACGATAGATTTGTTTGTCTTCCATGCGCACAAAGAAGGAATCCCCGGTGTCACGGTTGTGCAGGGTTTTGATTTTACCTGACCCCAGCTTGTCGCCAGCTCTCAGGTACAGGATGTGTTTGCCATCGACGTAGATGAAGATATCAAAAGAGGTGACTTTATCTGGGCGTATCGTGCTGAGGCGAATGCGGAAGTAAGTCGTTGAATCCATAGAAAAATTCTGCCATGGAACCAGGGGTGATGGAACTAAATCTGCAATAAACAATGGTCTCGGGCTTTGGTCTAGAGCAGGGTGGGTTGAGATTCTCTTACAACGTGCCAATCCGAGACTGCAGAAAGCCCGATGTCACAGGGATGCATTCATTGACTTGTCGTCGGAATCAGAAATAATCGGAGGCCATGGCGTTGCGTTTGAATACCGAGATTCAATATCTTAAAGGAGTGGGTCCCAAATTGGGGGATCTGTTTTCCCGTAAGGGTCTAAAGACTCTTGGGGATCTTTTTGAGTTTTATCCCCGGGCCTATGAAGATCAACGGGCGGCTCGGAATATCGCAAGCCTTCGTCCCGACGATATTGTCAGTATCAAAGCCACCGTGGTGGCGGTTCATAGCATAAACATGGGCCGCTCCGCGCGGAAGATGTATGACGTGGTTTTGCGGGATGCCTCGGGCCAGATTCACTGCAAATACTTCCGTGTACCCTACAAAGGTTACTTCGAGCGCTTTAAGCCCTTCACCGAGGTTCGTGTCGTTGGCAAGGTGACCGAATACCGCGGGCGCATCGAGTTCCACCATCCTGACATCAAGGATGTTGAGCCTGATGAAGAAGCTCAGGACGCCTTGATTCCGCTGTATACAGAAATCGAAGGTCTGGCGACAGCCAAGATCATGAAGCTGGTGCGTTCGGCCTTTGCACAGATTGAAGAATGGCCGGAAGAGGCTTTGCCCAAGTGGATGCGGGAAAAGTACAACCTGATTCCGCGCAAGGATGCCTTGAAGGACATTCACTTCCCGGACCCGAACAGGGCGAAGGAATATGCCGAGTTTAAAACACCGGCCCAAAAAAGAATCATCTTTGATGAATTCTTCTGGTTGGAACTTTATCTGGCGTCCAAAAAAGCGGGCTTCCAGAAAGAAGGGGCGCCACAGATCAGAAACAGTGGCGAAAAGCTTAAAACACTGGCGCAGTCGCTGCCTTTTGAAATGACTGGGGCTCAGAAGCGTGTTTTCACCGAGATCAAAAAAGATTTGGAACGTGGACATCCCATGCACCGAATGGTTCAAGGGGATGTGGGAAGCGGAAAGACACTGGTCAGCTTTATGGCGGCCCTTTATGTCGCGGAAAGTGGTTATCAGTCCTGTTTGATGGCGCCGACTGAAATCCTGGCAGAACAGCACTTTAAGAATGCCAAAAAAGTTCTGGAACCCTTGGGGATTCGTCTGGGACTTTTAGTCGGGAAGACCAAAGCTTCAGAAAAAAAGCAACTTTTGGCAGCCCTTGGCAGCGGTGAAATCGATTTGATCATTGGTACCCACGCGCTGATCGAAGATGATGTCCAATTCAGTAATTTGGGGCTGGTGATCATCGACGAACAACATAGATTCGGTGTTGAACAGCGCGGAGTTCTGAAGAACAAAGGAAACTCGCCGCACTTTTTGGTGATGACGGCAACGCCGATCCCAAGAACGTTGGCGATGACCGTGTATGGTGACCTGGATGTTTCTATCATCGATGAGATGCCAGCCGGGCGCAGTCCGATTCAGACCAGGGCCACATTTGAAAGCAAGCGACCTCAGGCGTTGCAGTTTATGCTGGAACAACTGCAGAAAGGCCGTCAAGCCTACATCGTTTACCCTCTGGTCGAAGAAAGCGAAAAGATTGATCTTAAAGATGCGGTTTCTGAATACGAAAAGCTCAAGCAACTTTATCCACAGGTGAAGTTCGGGCTGTTGCACGGAAAGATGAAACCGGATGAAAAAGATCAGGTCATGGATCAGTTCCGTCGTCATGAAATTCAGGTTCTGGTGTCCACGACGGTGATCGAAGTCGGCGTGGATGTGCCGAATGCCAATATCATGATCATCGAACATGCCGAGCGTTTTGGTTTATCCCAGCTACACCAGTTGCGCGGCCGGGTCGGGCGGGGCGAACATAAAAGTTTCTGCATTCTGATCATGGGATATGCGGTGTCGGAAGAAGGCAAACAGCGCACCGAGATGATGGAAAAAACCTCGGATGGATTTAAGATCGCTGAGTTCGACCTTGAAATGCGCGGTCCCGGCGAGTTCATGGGCACCAAACAGTCCGGTCTTTCCGGATTCAAACTGGCGAATTTGGTGCGTGACATGGCCATCTTGCAAGAGGCTCGTGAAGCGGCCTTTGAGGTTCTGAGAAAAGATCCGAAGTTGTCTTATCTTGAAAACCAGGGGTTGAAAGAGGAACTCCTGCGTGAACATGGGCCTGCAGCTCTGGCGGGTATTGCGTAGACCATCTCGTTCTGAGACAGGATTACGAGTATTTATTGTTTTGGCCTATAAAATAGGCAGCACAGAACGCCGATAAAGAGATATGCTGCAAAACACTTGGACGTATCGGTTGTTTGTTTTTATTGGTATGGCATTGTGCCTAGGGTGCTCTCTTGACGCCTCCCTGATTAAAGATCAGCTTTCAAATGGCGCTGTGGAGGGGGATGGTCGCATCCCTCTGGCTATCACGATGGAAGTCGGCTCCTCAAAAACCATCGAACCACTGGGGGGAATTCCTCCTTATACTTATAGTGCCTCAACCTCCGGCTATCTTGACATCACGACGGGTCTCTATGTGATTCCTCCGAATGCTCCGTTGATTGAAGAGGTTCTGGAAGTTGTCGACAGTCTTGGGAAAAAATTCGCAGTCACGGTTCATCGCCGGGGTTTTCGCGAGTTTCGCAGAGTTGAAATGCCTCAGTCAGCACAAGATCAGAATTTTATTTCAGATGCGGTATGGCTGTCTTCCGGGGCGGTGTTAGCAATAGCAACGGCCAGTGATAATTCCGGCGAACGCTGGGCTACCTATCGCAGTACAGACGACGGTGTGACCTGGAGTCGTGTGGATCATTTTATGGGTGTCCACTATTATGGTGAGTCCCATGCCATGGCCATGGTGGCAAAAGGCAACACGGTCTTTGCCTGTGGCTATGGTTACTCCTATAACAGCACGGCTCAGGATCCCAATTCGGTTTGGTTTATCCGACGCTCTACTGATGCCGGCACAACCTGGACGACATCGGATTCCTGGTGGGAAGTGGCTGGAGAAGACTATGTTTGTTATGACATTGCAGTTTCGCCTCTGACAGGATTTATTTATTCTGTCGGGTACGGAGACCAAGGATGGGCCATTCGTGAAAGTAAGGATGATGGTGTCACTTGGCAGACAATTTATCACAGCGCGCCCCTGGCCGGTGGTAATGAGATCTCTGCATATCAAGTGGGTGTTTCCCCATCAGGAGAGTTGTTCGTGATGGGGCGATCCGGAGTCGCCAATAACATGTACTTTCTTAAGGGTGTGTTGACTGCGGGAGTTTGGGGATGGACACCCGCGACGACACTTCCCGCTGTAACGAACTATGGCGACTATGAACTCAGAGGGAATTTGCGGGTCCTTGATGACAACACAGCCTACTATTCCTGCTCTGCCGGAAGTGGCAAGATTTATAAGACCGCAGATGGTGGGGTGACCTGGTCGCAGGTTTATTCAGGGCTCGATCTTTTACAGGGGATGACGGTGACCTCGTCAGGGGTTCTGATCGCCACTGGAGGCAGTCGCAGCTCTAATCCCAACGATTGGAAAGTTGTTACTTCCACTGATGGCGTCACATGGACACCGGTGGATCTGGATGCTTTGTTTGGTAATGCGAAAGATCCCTACGGTCTGACGGTGGTGGCACATCCTTCCAGCAACAAGGTTTTGGCCTTCTCTTACAATGATCAGGGATATCAATCAACCGTGGCCTCGTCTGCGGATGCCGGTGCGACATGGAGCTTGGCAGGAGATGTGCGTTTTCAGTGGGCCTTCTGGAGCACAATGGAAAAAGTCATTCGCACTTCACCCACGGAGCTTTACGCCATCGTGGACACCGGAGACATGGATGGAGGGTGGCCCTGGCTGATATCCAAAAGTTCAGACAACGGTGTGACATGGCAGGATTCAGACAGATTTGTGTCGAGTGGCTATATCAATGCCGACGATCTGCTTCAAGGGCACGATGGGGCAATCTATGCAGCTGGCGACCGTGACGGGAACAAAATCATCCGGCGTACTGTCGATGGCGGTGTGTGGACTGATGTCTTTTCCATGGCAGGAACCAGTGGACTCGTGTTCCTGGGTACCAACGACTCAACCGAGACTTATTTTGTTTCTGACGACGGTTCCAATGTGTATTTCAGAAAGACCTCAGATGGGACCTCGTGGAATCTGCTAAAGACCTTCACGCTTCCCGGGGGAGTGAACGAGATTCGTGCCAAGGGTCTTAGTGTTGATAATTCGGGAAACATATTCCTGATGATCATGGAAAGGGTGAATGCCAATGGAACCATAGCGGTTCATCGTTCTGCCGATGGTGGTGCAACGTGGACCGAGGTGCTGCGTGGACCTGGTAATATCAATTATTGGTCGTTAAGATTCAGTTTAAGATTCAGCCCCGCTGGGGATGTTTGGGTTTATGAAGGAGCGAACTTCTTCCGCTCAGTGGATCAAGGGCAAACCTGGATTTTGCAAGCCACGGCTCCGACGGGGACGATTGACATCAGTTGGGTGAACGGGCAGGCGTATTATCTGACAGAAGATCCGGATCATGATTATGCGGTGGTGACCGCGGGAGAAACTCCCGGTTCGTGGGTGATCGTAGAAAGTGTCAGACAACGGGTTGAGGCCGGCGAGATCGCAGGCGAGTATGAAACCGAGTTGGTCGAAAGAAAATTTATTGTTTTGGGGGATTCTGAAGTCCTCTTGAACTACACCTACAACGACGCCTATTTGGGGGCACGAACCATTCTCAGGGTTATCGCGACAAAATGAGGTTTGAACCCCATAGAGTCTTATTCTGAGACATAGATTTTTATCATTTTTTGTTTTGTGCTCTCCCGGCCCACTCGCGAAACACCGATAAGTGAGACATGACTCATTTAATCTCCAGAACGTTTCACAAGCTGTCGAGGTCTCTGCTATTTTTGTTTTTGGCAGGATGCTCTTTGGATGCCTCCCTGGTTAATGAGACGGCTTCTCGGTTGTTGGAGGACGTGACTCCTGACGATGGCCTCCCTGTGCTCAGTGGGCCCGCTGTCACCTTTACTTCACCCTCACGGCTGCGTGTGAATTATGACAGCTATGCCTGGTTTGAACTGCAGTTTACCAATGCAGACACAATTGAAATTGATGAAACCGATTTAATCGTAAATGGCAGTTCTGCCACATGTGAAGTCTATTTTGATAGTTCTGAGGGGTACTATGTCGAGTTGTACAACTGCACCGGAGATGGGACGGTCAGTGTCGGCGTGGCTCCCGGAGTCGCCAGAAGCAGCGATGGAAAATCAAGCGTTCAGACCGCCTCGCCTTTTTTGATCACTGTGGATAACGTGGCTCCCTTTATTGAGATCACTTCTCCTGCTGCCGGAAGTGCGGTTGCAGACAGCCGCAGTTTTGTTGTCAGTGGTGTTTGTGATAATGAAGGGACTGATATTTATTTGAATCATCCTGCTAATAACACGGTTTCGTGCAGCGCTGGAACGTGGACTGCTGACCTTGATGTGACGGGTGTTGGGGCGGGAAGCTTTAATGTGGACGTGACCTATGAAGACGCTGCCGGAAACAGCATCACGGACTCGCGATCCTTTGCAATCCCCGTGAAGATCTACAAAGTGGCAGACATTTTCAATACCCGAAGAACTTCGGGAGTTTTGCTGGGGGATGGCTCTTTTGTTCCGTGGGGTTGGGATACATCAGTGACGGTGATGGATACGGCCACTCAGAATGCCATCAAGTCCGGGGTTCAAACCGTTCTCGGCGCCAACTACGAAAATGCATTTACGGCTCTGAAGACGAATGGAACTTTGGTCAATTGGGGAAGTTCACGCGGCGTCTCCTCAGTGGCCTCTGCTCAGCATATCGTTTCGATGGTGTCTAACCAAGAAGCCTTTTCAGGTCTTAGAAGTAACGGGACGGTCTTTGGCTGGGGATACTTTCACACGGGAGGAAATCCACCAAGCTCAGCGACGGCTGCCAATAGTGGTGTCTACAAGCTCATGGCGGCAAGGGATAGCTTTTTAGCATTGAAAGCCAATGGAAGCGCTGTTGCGTGGGGTGGTTTGTATGGAGAGGGCTCGGTTCCGAGTCAAATTTCTTCTGCAGGCTCTGGAGTCATCGCGGCAGCTGGTCGAAGAATCGCCTGGTCGGCCATGCGTGTTGATGGGTCTATCTATCACTGGGGGGACTCAACTTATGGTGGCTCTGCAGTGGCCCCGCCGGGGGTTATCGAGCTGCTTTGTGCGAACAACGAAGGAGCGTTTGCAGGACGTAAAGCCGATGGTTCGGTGATCACCTGGGGACGAGTGGCTGCGGGTGGGGATCCCTCGGCGCATTTGGCTCAGCTTCAAAACAATCGTAAAATTTTATGCTCTGGAGGCAGTACTTTTGTAACCCTGAGTTCCAGTGGTTCCGTCTTTATTTGGGGAGGCTTTACTCCGTTTTCGGCCTCGCCCCCTGAGTTGGCGTCAGGCGTTTCAGACATCGAAGCTTTGGGAAGTCGTCTGATAGCTTATAAAAGCAACGGGGCTGTTTATGATATCAGCAATAGTACGGGAGCAGCCACAGAGCTGGTTGCTGCCGATGGCGTGGCGACAAGTGTGACTGGTGGCGGAGGGTATGCTGTTCTCAAATCCGATGGTTCCGTTCAGGTCTCCGGTTCGGCCTCTTATGGTGGGGATGCCACGGCGGTGGCTCCTTCACTTGCTTCCGGAGTGATCAAGGTGACTTCAAACTATGGTACTTTTAATGCCTTAAAAGATGACGGAACGATTGTGTCCTGGGGCTTAGACAGTGACACCAGTGCCATATCGGCCTCTCTCGGCGGTCCCTATAAGTCGACGAAAAAAGTTATTGCATCGAAAAAGGCCTTCGCCGCTTTAAGAACAGATGGCTCCGTGGTGAGTTGGGGTGGTGAAATCGCCAACTTCTCAAGTGCGGCGGTCGCTTCTGGAGTGAAAGATTTGTATAATACTGAGCGTGCCTTTGCGGCTCTAAAATCCAATGGCTCTGTGGTCGCATGGGGAGCCTCTGATTATGGCGGAGATGTGGGGGCGGCAAGTGCCTTGTTGAGCTCCGGAGTGAAGGCTGTCTTTGCGAACAGTCGAAGCTTTGCCGCACTCAAAGCGAACGGGACAGTTGTGACCTGGGGGCATGCGGCTTCCGGGGGGGACAGCTCCTCTGTGGCAGGTCAGTTGACGGGTGTTATTCGTCTTTATTCCACTGAGACGGCTTTTGCTGCGTTAAAGGACAACGGAAGTGTTGTTACTTGGGGTGAGGCGAGTGCGGGTGGGGATGGTGCCGCAGTGCTGGGGGCGCTGAGCTCAAAAACTGTCCAAATCTATTCTAACAAAAGAGCATTTGCGGCCTTGCAGGATGATGGCAGTCTGGTGACCTGGGGTGATGCCTTGGCGGGTGGAAATTCCTCGTCTGTTGCAGCTTCACTGAACAGTGGAGTTGTCAGCGTGATTCCGTCAGACCGGGCCTTTGCGGTGGTGAAACCTTTGGGAGCTGTTGTTTCTTGGGGGGATCCTGTTTATGGAGGCGACAGTTCTTCGGTCAGCGCATCCTTGGTGTCGAATGTTTTAAGAGTCACTTCGACCGGGAAAGGTTTCTTTGCCAACAAGGCTGATGGCAGTGTGGTGAGCTGGGGTGACAGTGCGACCGGGGCTGGAAACGCGACTTTAAATACGAATTTTTCACATCGTTTTATTCGTGCCTTTACCAATTTGGCAGCCACAGTCTTCTTGTTGGACAATGGTTCGATACAGACAGCAGGTGACGCTGCCGCCGGGGCCGACGTGTCATCCGTCAGCTCTTCGTTGAGTTACATCAAAGAAGTCGCGTCTTCGGCGCGTGCTTTTGCCGCGCTCAGATCCGACGGTGTCGTTGTCACTTGGGGTGACAGTGCATACGGTGGTAGTTCCGTCGCAGTCGCCTCTAAACTTGCCTCGGGAGTGAAGGCTGTCTATGCCACCGAGGGAGCCTTTGCAGCTCTGAAAGACAACGGGACTGTTGTTACTTGGGGAGACTCCAGCTTGGGCGGGAACTCCAGTGGCGTGATCTTCGCCGATTAAGAGCGTCGCGGAAAAACGACCGAACATTTTGCTGTTGCATCCGGGATCTTTGTTTGTCATGCTTTTTAAAGATCACAAGGATGTGCTCTTATGAAGATTCTCAGCGTAGTAACGGCAACAATTTTCTTTTCTATGAACTCTTGGGCGGCAGCACCGGCCTACAAGGTGAACATGCGTGTCGGCTTGAAGGGTTCAGCACCTATTTCTGTGAATACTGTGGCTAAATCCGGCAAAAAAAGTTTTGTCAGTGAAATTTCTGACGACGGACAAAATGAAACTTTGGTCGAAGTCTATGCTCGCAAATCCCAGGTGAATAAAAAAGACGGATTGTATCTGGATGTGACGGTCACAAAGCGTGTTCGTGGGCAGCAGAAGTTGACTGAGCGGGCTCAGATATTTGCTCCAGATAATCAAGAGATGGAATTTGGCATGAATTCCAAGGGGCGCACTGCGGGGAATTTGTCTTTGGCAGTGATGGCTCATCAACTTTAAATCACCCACCGCATCAATATTCTAAGTACCCCTTGCGACTGAACTTCGGTCGTGATCTGATTTTGTGATCAGAGGGGGTATTATGAAACATCTTGTGAAGGGTCTTGCAGTTTCGACTGTGGTTCTTTCTGTCAGCGCAGCGCAAGCGGGCACGGTTTTGAAACTCAATGCCGGTGCTGTGGATACAAATAAACTTTCTAGCACTTATGCAGCGACTTGGGCGATGGAAGTCCGTGCGACGGAATACATCGTGCAGTTCAAAAAAGCTGTCACCGAAAGAGACAAGGCGGCTCTCAAAGCCCAGTTCGAAGTCTTCGGTTATCTTCCCGATGATGCTTTGGTGGTTCGTGGCACTTATTCTGATTTGATGAAGTTCAAAAACTCCCATGCCGGTGTTCAGGCGGTGGTGAAGTACGCCAATACCTATAAAGTCAGCAAGGACTTCACTCCTGCCAGCGTCTTTAATAAAGACTCCATGGTGGCAGTGCTTGTGAACACGTTCAAGGCCAATGAAGTGGAAGTGGTCGCATCCAAAATTGAAAAAATGGATGTTAAAGTGTCTGTTCAAGTTGTGGATGGAAAGCATATCACAGCCTTGATTCCTCGCGGACTTGTTCCGGCGGTGGCGGCTTTGACAGGGGTTGAACATATTCAACCAGCACCGGTGATCGAATCCTTCCATTTTGCGATGGATCAGAACTTGGCGGACGATGTTTCCGCGGCAGCAGCGGGCGATTACACAGATCTTAAAGGTGATGAGTCCGGCACGCGCTTGATGAACTTCGATGCTGCATGGGCCATGGGTTACGCAGGCCGTGGTCAGACAGTCTCCATGGCAGATACAGGTTTGGATTCCGGTAACACTGGCGCGATCCATCAGGATTTCGCTGGCGGTGTGATCTCTGGCTATCCGTTTGGTTTGTGGTCTAAATCCTGGTCAGATCCAATGGGTCACGGAACTCACGTGGCTGGTTCGGTTATGGGTCGCGGAACAGCGTCCAAAGGTCTGCTCAAAGGCGGCGCTTATGAAGCCAACATGGTGGCTGAGGGCATGTGGTCTCCGATGATGAAGAACTTGAGTGTTCCGTCCAAACTAGGGGATTTGTTTGCAAAAGCTTATGCTGATGGCGCTCGTATTCACACCAACTCTTGGGGTGGGGCGCGTACCTTCGGTGCTTATGACAACTTTGCTATTCAGGTGGATGAGTGGTCCTACGCAAACCCAGATATGCTGATTTTGTTTGCGGCTGGAAACAGTGGTGCGGATAAAAATAAAGACGGCCGTATTGATGCGAACTCCATGGCTTCTCCAGGCACAGCGAAGAATGTGCTGACCGTGGGCGCTTCTGAAAACGTGACTTCTTCCGGTGGGATCCAGGTTCCTATTAAACAACTTCGTGCAGCCAAAGATGAGTGGCCCGCAGAGCCGATCTACAGTTCTTACATTTCAGATAAAGCTGATGGTATTGCGATGTTCTCTTCTCGTGGTCCGACTCAAGATGGTCGTACGAAACCAGACATCGTGGCTCCGGGCACAAATATCCTGAGTGTGTTCTCTCAAGAAAAGGATGCTTCGCCACTTTGGGGTGCTTACAATAAAGACTACGTTTGGTCCGGTGGAACTTCCATGGCGACACCTCTGACAGCAGGGGCTGCGGCGATCGCTCGTCAGGTTCTTGTTGAAAAAATCGGCATCGCGACTCCATCTGCGGCGTTGATGAAAGCAACTATGCTTCACACGGCGGTGGACATGTTCCCAGGTCAGTACGGTGAGGTGGGTGCATCCCGTGGGCAGGAGATTTTGACTCGTCGTCCAAACTCGGATGAAGGTTATGGTCGTGTGGACGTTTCCAACATCGCGAACTTGGGTGCGGGGACAGTCTTCATCGACAATCGCCAAGGTGTTGCACAAGGTGCTGAAGTGACTTATGAATTCACATTGGCAAATCCTGGCAGCCTGTATGCGAACCTTGTTTGGACAGATGCTCCGGGTTCTGCCAATGCCGCGCAAGCGTTGGTGAACGATCTGGATCTGGTTCTGACGATGCCAAATGGGCAAACTTTGAGCATGAACGATCACATCAACAATCTTGAGATGATCGAAAAGTCGGACCTGCCGGCTGGAACTTACAAGCTGACAGTAAAGGGCTTCAAGGTTCCACAGGGTAAAAACGGCGCTCAAGCTTATGCTCTAGTCTATACAGCAAAATAGTCGAAGATAGTGTTTTAAGTATTTGAAAATACAGGCAAAAGGCTCGGGTGCGTCCGGGCCTTTTGTCGTTTGGGGGCGCTGTTTAAAGTTTGATAAACACTCTGAAATTCTTTCCAATGCACTGCTCTTGTTTGATAACTCGTGTCAAATTTGATAGAACAGTCGAGGTTGTAAGTCTGTCCAAAAGTCTAGCTTAAAGCTTAGATCAATGGATGTGTCCCTTTTATCCTTGGGGAGGTTCGTGAATGCAGACGTTTGATGTCGGTGATAATGCAGTTTATCCTGGATATGGCGTTGTTAAAGTGGTTTCTATTGAAACCAAGGAAATGTTGGGAACTAAAACTACGTTCTATAACATGCAGTTGGTAGACACGGGTTTGAAAATCATGATCCCAACGACGAATGTAAAGTCCGCAGGTCTTCGTCCGATCATTTCCAAGTCAGAAGCTTCCAGAGTTGTTGGAATCCTTAAAGAAAAAGACATCAAGATCGACAATCAGACCTGGAACCGCCGTTATCGTGAATACATGGAGAAAATCAAAACAGGCTCCGTGTTCGAGATTGCTGAAGTTTTGCGCGATTTGTTCCTGCTGAAAGCGGACAAAGAGCTGTCCTTCGGTGAGCGCAAGATGTTGGACTCTGCGCGCACGCTTCTTCTAAAAGAACTCACTTTGGCCACCAGCCAAGAAGAGCTCTTCAAAGAGGAAGAAGTTAAAGCCATCTTCGGCATTACAGGCTAGACGATTTCCAAAAAACATAATAAATTCGGGGCTTGGTTTAACAACCAGGCCCTTTTGTTTTTTAGGCTGGTTTCAGGCTCTTGGAGTTCTTATGTCCGCTAAAATTTCTCCGCATGTTCGTGTTCGTTTTGCTCCTTCCCCAACGGGTTATCTGCACGTGGGTGGTGCGCGTACGGCTCTTTATAACTATCTTTTTGCTAAGAAAAACGGCGGTGAATTCATTCTGCGCATCGAAGACACGGATGAGGCTCGCTCCACACAAGAATCTTTGCGTGGGGTGGTGGATGATCTGGTTTGGCTGGGCTTGATGTGGGATGAGGGCGTTGACCCTGTGACACTGAAAGATGTGGGGCCCCACGGTCCTTACCGCCAAAGTGAGCGCCTGCATATTTATAAGGAAATTGCCGACAAACTTCTGAAAGAAGGCAAAGCCTATTACTGCTTCATGACCGAGGCGGAAATTGAAAAGCAAAAAGAAGAAGCCAAGGCCAATGGCAGCTTTGCACATTTGCAGTCGCCGTATCAGGACTGGCCGCTGGAAAAAGCTTTAGAGCGCCTGAAGACGGGCGACAAAGCGGTGGTTCGTTATAAAACCAAGGGTCTTGAGAAAGACTATGTCTTCACCGATCTGGTCCGTGGTGAAGTGAAGTTCCCGTCAGACATGGTGGGGGACTTCGTGTTGCTTCGCTCTGACGGTATGCCGGTTTACAACTTCTGTTGCGTGGTGGATGACCACTTGATGAAAATCACCCATGTCTTCCGTGCGGAAGAGCATCTGCCAAACACGTTGCGCCAGTTGATGATCTATGAGGCGATGAATTGGGAAATCCCGGAATTCGGTCACATGGCTTTGATCTTGGATGAAGATCGTCAAAAACTTTCCAAGCGCAAAGGCGCCGTGGCTTGCGGTCAACTCAAAGACGAAGGTTACTTGGCCAGTGCTGTGTTGAACTTTATTGCTTTGTTGGGCTGGTCCGATCCTCAAGGGCGTGAGCTTTTGTCTGTGGAGGATATGAAGCAGGTCTTTGATATTTCCCGTCTGAATCCTTCCGGAGCGATCTTTGACCGTGTGAAATTCAAGTGGGTGAATGCACAGCACTTGCGTGCGCTTCCGAATGCCGAGCTTTGGAAGGCGATTCAGCCGTTCCTGGCGCGCGAACACATGGAGCTTCCGCAGGATCCGGCATGGCAAAACAAGTCCCTGGATTTGTTTAAGCCTTATATGGAAACTTTGGCCGATGCAATTGAGCTGTATCGTCCGCTGAATGACAAGGCCTATGTCATCCTTCCAGAAGCAGATGAAACCCTGAAGTGGGAACCCACCAAGGCGGTTCTGACGGCATGGAGAGACCTGGTGGCAGCGTTCCCTGCGGATTATATGACGGAAGACGATTTCCTCAAACTTCAGGATGAGGTGAAGAATCAAACTGGGGCCAAAGGAAAGCATCTTTTCATGCCAATTCGTGTGGCGGTGATTGGAAAACCTCACGGGGCGGAGCTAAAAACTTTGGTGCCGCTGATGAAGAAATCCTCTTTGGTGTCCCGCGCAGAGCAGGCGCTGGCAAAAGTATAGGTGAATAAAATGTCGTTGAAGATCCACAACTCGCAAAGTAAGCAGCTTGAAGAATTCGTACCACTGACTCCGGGTCAGGTGAAAATGTACGTGTGTGGTCCTACGGTTTATAACTTCCTGCATGTGGGAAATTTCCGTGGTCCGGTGGTCTTCAACATGGTTCGCAACTGGCTGGAGCATTCAGGTTACAAAGTGACCTATGCTTTGAACTTTACGGATGTGGATGACAAGATTATCAATCGCGCCCACGAACTGGGAATGTCGCCGAACGAGTTGTCTGAAAACTACATCGCCGAATACAAAAAAGATTTCGCGCTGCTGGGGCTTCGTCCGCATGACATGAACCCCAAGGTGACTGAACACATGGACGATATTCGCTCCATGGTGGAAAGTTTGGTGGCTCAGAAGAAAGCCTACGAGGCGCAAGGGGATGTTCTTTATTCCATCGAATCCTTCAAAGACTATGGCAAGCTTAGTGGCCGCAATACGGATGATCTGATGGCTGGCGCCCGCGTGGAGGTTGATGAAAAGAAAAGAAACCCCATGGACTTTGCTCTTTGGAAGGCAGCAAAGCCAGGAGAGGTTTCCTGGCCGTCACCGTGGGGGCCGGGACGTCCGGGCTGGCACATTGAGTGCTCGGCGATGATTAAAAATATTTTCGGTGATCAGATTGACATTCATGGTGGCGGTATGGATTTGATCTTCCCGCACCATGAAAATGAAATCGCACAAAGTGAAGGCTGCACCGGAAAAACATTCGTAAAATACTGGATGCACAATAACATGCTGAACTTCGGCGGACAGAAAATGTCCAAGTCTTTGGGAAATATCGTGACCATGCGGGAATTCCTGGAGATGTACAATGCCGAGATCTATAAATGGATGATTCTGTCTGCACACTATCGCACAATGAGCGAATTCAGTGATGAGACCATCGAACGTGCTGTCGGGGGCTTGTCTCGTGTGTATTCTGCCTTGTCAATGGCAGAAAGTTATCTGACTGCGGATGTGACTCAGGAAGATGCCGCCTTTGCCAAGATCACGCAAGAGGCGTGGAAGAAGGTGGAAGAGGCCATGAATCATGACTTCGGCACTCCGGATACTTTTGCGGCTGTGTTTGAGGTGGTTCGTCAGTTCAACGCACAAGTTCGTCGTGGCATGAAAGTAAATCCGGCGATTCAGGGTAAAGCTCTGGCATTCCGCAATTTCGTTCGTAAGGTTGGCTCAATCATGAGCCTGTTCCAGGAGCCAGCACACGAATTCCTGATCAAGCTGGATGATATGTTGCTAAAGAAAATGAATCTGGAAAGAGCTGCTGTCGACAAACTTGTGGCTGAGCGCGGGGAGGCTCGCGCCGCCAAGGATTTTGCGAAATCGGATGATCTTCGTGCAAAAATCACCGCCCTGGGAATTTCTGTCAGTGACACACCGGAAGGCAGCTTCTGGGAAGTGACGAAATAGATCTTTTAAAAGCCCTCGAAAGAGGGTTTTTTTCTGCCATTTGCCTGCGATTTAATCCAGCGGGAAATCAAAACGCAAGACGACTCGTCCTGTGCTGATAAGCAGGGTGTCGCTATCCATCATGGTGAATTGGCTGGGCAGTTTGGGAATATCTCCGGCCCCTGCAAATGGACCAAGTGCGGTTTCGTTGCACCACTTAGAAATGTTGCCGTTAATCATGGTGCAGTAAATTTTATTTTCGCTCAGAAAGAAAATTCTGGATTTGTCTGGTGTGACAAAGAAGTTCGCGATCTGATTGTGGTCACCAGTTGCGCCCCATGGGATGGTGATAAAGTCCGGTGTGACGCTAAAAACAGTGTGAAGTGTTTGTGCCCCCGGGTTCAGGGGGTTGGTGATCTTGCGAATTTTAAGCCCTTCGATGAAGAAGAGTTCATCATCGGTTTCCAGAGCCGGATCATTTTCTATGAATTGTAAAGCGCAGTAAGAACTTATACAGACTGATGATAAGTTAAAGCCTCTTAAGTCCGTTGGAGTGCTTTGGTCAGGCGCTGGAGTGGGACCTCCCACAGGTCCCAGAATATTTGTCACTGTGTCGGAAGTGAAATTGAAAGCACTTATCTTAGGGTCATCCGTCAGAATGTTCAGTGGGCTTGTGTACTTCCCCATAAGGAAGACGATACTGTCTTTCTTCATCGCAAGATTTTGTCTGCCGCCGGAGACGTACATGGACGAGGTTGAGGGGGTCGTGGCGGTATGCCACTGAGCGCCTGTGCTGCCGGTTTGTCTTGCGACGACTTTACCATCTTTGTCGATACTCAGTAGACGATTGGAGACGCGCATCCACGGAAGCCCCTCGGAGTTGAAGGTCAGTACACCGCCATTTTCGGCGTAGCGATAGCCCATGGGGATATCCGGAGAAATCGCTGTGCCTGTTGGGACATAGGTGGTTGGTCCGTTAACCTGATTGCCCCAAAGCACTTTTGTTTTGTTGTCAGAGCCAATATATCCTAGAACCTGGCCCACTTTATCAGCAAAATACAATCCAGGGCTCCAGATGCTTCCGGGTTCGGTGCTGGTTTTATAGAAAATCGAGCCCAAGCCAGTGGCGCGGAAGAGCATCTTGTCCATGTCTTTTCCGAAGAAGGGCATAGTTCCGGCGATAGTTTGCACTCGACCTGTGGGATCAATGAAGCGAACCCGGTAGGATCCGGTTGTGTTCAGCTTCAGGCCGTCTAAGAAGAATAAGTTATTATTCTTGTCGTGGGCCATGGCAAGATCCAGGAAGCTGCAGGCATCAACGGCGTACACGTCATCTTCCCAGCAATTTCCCGCAGTTCCCTTGTAGCTCAGGACAACCCCAGCAGAAGTTTCCCCTGCAGTTTGGGCCAATCCTGGATTGGCCCATTTGTGAATCAGATCATGGGCCGCAGAGTTGTGAACCACATAGAGATGATTGTCGACGTTGCTCCAAAGCAGGCCCCGGGCTGCGGTGCTGGTGATGGAGGTTGTGTAGTGTTGGCCGTTGATAATCTTGTAAACCGCTCCCCCATAGGGAGCTAGGTAGATCTTTTGACCTCGGTCTCGCACAACCAGGCTGGAGTAGAGATAATACAAACCAGTGGAAAACGGAGTTTCTGTTGCCAGGGTATTGTTAACGCCATTTCCCGCAGCACAGTTTCCGGCGACATGAGTGGGTGCCCCCGGAGTTCCATCAGCGAGTTGAGGGATTTTTACCAGCTGCCGGCGAGTCTCTGCAGCGTCGCCTGCGGTCGAGCAGGGAACATTCATATACAGTGAATTGTCTTCGTCAAACGGGATGGGTCCTAGATGGGTTGAAAGATCCTGGGCCGTGATGCCTGAAAGTTGTTTGGCATCATAGTGAGCCCCGCCGCCGGCGTAGTGACGGGATGTTTTCTTTTCCAAATCCAACTGGTAGATACGGGCGACAGACCTGTTGTCGGAAAGAGCGGTGCTGACATAGAGGAGCCCGTTGTTGTCAAAGGAGATGCTCAGGAAGCTTAAAGACAGTTTTGGCAGGGTGTAACTTCCTCCATCGGCCGAGAGTCCGGTGTCGGCCCAGTTTCTGACGGCCATGTTAACGCCGATGACCAACTCACTGGTACCGGCAGAGGGGCTGAATCGAACAACTCCCATGGCGGACACAGTGAAGATGTCTCCCGTCAGTGGGTGAACGGCGATGGACTGGGACGTGGAATTTGAGTTCTGGAAACTGATGGTTTTCGGAGTTCCTCCGATGCCATTGTCGAGGCTGCCTGCGAAGATCGACCAATTCGGAGCGTTGAGGGGTGCTGAATTGACCCGGAATGATTTATTTCCAGCTTGGTCCTCTACGCTGATACGTACCATGAAGTAGCTGGCTGGTGCAGAGAAGTGGGTATAAGAGTCCGAATATGTTTTAGTTCCTGTGCCAAGTGTGCCGTATTTCTTTATCAATGGAATCCATGTGGATCCGTCCAAGGTGTAATCAAGAGAGATTGGGGACGTGGCCAGAGCTGTGGCGTCTTTCACGGCCCAGGATATATGGACGGGATCACCGGCATTGAAGTTTTTGCTTTGATTGGTCGGGTTGAAAACTGCAAAAGAATCGACCGTCGGGGGCGAATTTCCCTCGAAGGCGATGGTGTCGGCGTTGGTTCCCAGATCTCCCGTCGGGAGGGTCATCACGGATGTGTTTCCGGCCTGATCCAAAACACGGGCACAAATCTTCTTCAGACCGTCGACAGCTCGCAGGCTTAGATTCTTACTGGCTGTCGCAGAGGACATTTCAAAACTTTCGAACTTGTCAAAAAGACAACTGGCATTTTCATCAGTGGCCTCTTGCAACTGCACGGTCAAAGGGGCGGAGCTGTTGTCTGTGGCAGAGATTTCAACGGCTACGAAAGGGCTGGTTGTGACCTCGGCACCTTTTTCAATCTGAAGAGATGCAACTGTCGGAATCACCGTGTCGCGAATCCAGGTTGACTTTAAAGTCATAGTTGCTGAACCGTCGCTGACATTGTTTGTTTGACTGAAAGAGTATTCGTAGGAGCCGTCTGTGGCCTGATTTGAATTGAAACTCCAGGTTCCGATGTCTGAAACTCCATCACAAGAAACTGTCGTGGGCAGCATCGGAGTTGCGGCAGGAGTGACAACTACGCCAGGATTTTCACTCATGGAAGCTGAGCGGTCACAGGTTCCGCTGAACGAATAAAAATCCCCATTTGCGTAGTTCAGTCTTTTTTGTGTCAAGGTCAGTTGTGGCAGATTGCGACTAAGGCGGAATGTCGGAGAGACAGCCGTGGTTTGATTGCCAGCTTGGTCTGTGGCAGTGATTCGGATCACACAATTGGTCGAATCGACAACCGCAGCAAGATCAGTGCTGCTGATGATTTGGGAACCGGTATTTTTAATCTTTTTATAAAGTACGACGTAATTTGCTCCACCATCATTTGAAAACTCAATGGTGATGGGGTTTTCGCTTGGGTGCAGGTCGGAGCTTGTCCAACTTAGGGTGTTGTTGGTGAGCCCATTCCAGCTCTCGCTAGCCCCTGGCGAAAGAACGCTTAAAGTGGGCCCTGTGGAATCGATGGTGAAGGGCTTTGTCGAAACGGCCTCAGAGGATCTTCCATGGACGTCGTGGGTTGCGACTTTTATGCGTACGTTTGACGAGTTGATAGACGGGATTGTCCAAGAGTAAATGCCAGTCGGAGGCTGGTTGTCGGCAATGACCTGCCAAGAGACGCCGCCGTCCGTGGAGTAGAAGAGCGTTGTGGGGGTTGCGGTAAATGACATGTCCTGGGCTGACCAAGAAATGGATCTGGTGGTCCCGCCTTTGTAGATTCCATGGGTGTTCATGGAGTTGAGGGTCACCACGGGGGAATTTACGTCCACCACCAGTGGCGAAGTCTCAAAGAAGGGTGACTTCGAACCATTTTTATCCAGATAAGATGCGCGAACCTGAACTTGATCTGATTCGATGTCCGGCACTTGTAAGGAGTATCGTCTGGCTTTTGTGGTGGATCGGCCCACTTCAGTCCAGGAGGTGCCGGCGTTGGTGGAGATCTCAAAAATGACCAACGAGTCCAGTAGAGTGATGTCCTTAATTGTCCAAGACAGCTCCAGAGTCGAGTTCGCCTTAAGTTGGGAATTATTGATCGCCGGCGTTGTTGAAACAATGCCTTTTCCTGAGGCAAACTCGCGATAGAAATTGCTGTGTTTGCTGCATGCACTTAAAAGCAGCGTAAGCACCAGTGTCGTCAAGACGGTCCAAGGTTGCTTTAAAATGATAAACTGTCTGGTACGTGCGAGAGAGATCATCCACGTACTCTTCGGAAATTTCTGGAACAATCTTTAAAAAATGAATGTTTCCGAATTCATACAAGTGTTCACAGTCCGGCAATTATGGAATCCAGATCCGGCTTGGAGATAGGCAACTTTCCGGAGTCCCGAGTGATTTTACTGACGACTCCGAAGGGAATGTCACCCCACCAGCGCTCAATCAAGGTTCCATCATCCAGAGTCGTGCTCATCTTACAGGTGTTGTAGGTGCCAGCCGGGGCCTTGAGCTTTTCCAGCTTGCCACCGTTTCTTACGCAATCGGCGATGATGCTTTTGAATTTTTCAGGTGTGTACATGTCTTTGGTTTCAACAATATGACTGTTGTTTTCGCCACCGATGGAGGCATCGATACGGATTTTCCAAAGATGGCTTTGTTCGTCTCGGGAAAGAATTTCTTTGGTGATTTTCACACCCAGCGTTTCACCGTTGCGATTGATTTCCCCAGTCCAGGAAACTTTATCGCCGACCGAAGGGTAGGCCTCCGCATGAAGAGTGGAAAGTGAAATGGCCGTGGCGGCCAGAAGAGTCTTTGCCCAAAACATAAGAGCCTCCTTTTGAACCCCATGATGCATGGGATGAAAAGGAAGCTCTAAGAAAAACGAGGTCGGGGTGCTATTTTACAGGCTTCACTTTGCCGCAATCAGCAGAAATAAACTTGCCTTCATATCGAATGACAGTGTCTTTGCCTTTGCTGTTTTTGCCGGTCATCACACCCTCATATTGTGTGTCGGATTTGGCGGTCCATTCAAAAGTGCCCTTGGCATCTTCCTTCGGGCAATCGAATGTTCCTGAGAGCTTCTTTGCAGTTTGAGTTGTGACCTTTGTGGTGCAGGATTTGGTGGCATCCATAACGGACTTTGGATTGTTCAGCATGTCGGCAGTGTAGCAAATGCGATAGCCGTCTTTTGTAATGGGCATGTGGCTGCCGGACTTGGCCATCATCTCTTCCATTTGTTTGCGCTGCTCTGCAGGCACTTGCGCCAGGGCCTTGTTCATTTCCGCCATGGGATCAAAAACTTTTCCATCCAGGGTCAAAGTCATCTTGGCTTCCCACAGGCCCGGTTTGATATCAAAGGCCTGGGCCGAGGAAGCGGCAGTCAGAAGGGCTGCAGTCAGAAGCAGGTGTTTCATAAAAATCTCCAAGTCGAAGTTGTCTATCTATCTTAATTGACCCGCACGCTCATGAGTCAAGGCACTAAAGTCATCTCGTAGCGAATGTTTTTCTGAATACCTTCATCACTCATATGTTGCGGACGGTACTTTCCTTCAAGGAACATCTGCACCTGATCGTTGTAAAACGGGGACAAGATATGACCCGAGATGCCGATGGGATTAATACCCCAGCTTTCCTGAGGGTGGGCAAAATCAATCACGCGTCGTGTGGAGGGGCCTGCGACGACTTTGAAGTCGCCTCCCAGTCCACGCATTTTGTTGTTGTTGATCTCATTATAGGCGCCGGGTATGGGGTGTGGCCCGATGTTAAAAATTTTATTCAGCGGAAAACTGCGTCCTAGCGGGTGAGTGTATTCGACGGTGTGAAGTTCGCCCCAAGTTGTTCCGCGCACTTTATCAATCGCCTTTAAAAATGCTGTGGAAATGACTTCAGACTTATTATGATCTGCCCACCATGGCGAGGCCTCATTGAGCATTGTTCTTTCATAGAACGACCAGGCGTAAGGGGTTGTCAAATAAGTCGCACGCTGGTCTGCGGGCATTCGTTCAACCAGGGTCAGCACGATTTCATTGTTCCATTGGTGATAAAGGCTTGCCTCGGTGGAATCAATCTCAGAGTGCAGATTCCATGCTTTCAGGGCTGTGATTTCCTTATCAAAGCGCTGTTTGTCGGACTCACTTAAAAGAAGATTTTCCAGAAGTCTGTCTAGAAGTTGTCGTGTTTGGTAGTTGTAGTTTTCAGTTTGCAGGTTTTTGACGTCTTCAGCGCTCCACAGGTCTTTTTCGCTTAAAGCGCGTGTCAGGGTCTGATAGCGGTCGTCTGACTGCCAGTCGCCGCGAATTAACGAATCCAGTCCTGGCGGGCGGGAGTTGGCTGTCACGATGATGCCGGAGGGGGGATTGATCTGATGAGGTTTTTCCTGCCACGACAGGACACGAACGTATTCATCCTTGCCCGAGGCGCCATCTAAGATCATATCTGAATTCGGATTTTGTTTGACGGCTATGTCGCCAAAGATCCACCAGGCGATGTTGTCTGCATCGGCATACATGACGTTGAGTCCTGGAGCTGTGCCATGTTGCAAAGCTTTTTCAAAAGTCGCCATGTTCTTAGCTTCGGCCATTTCACGCAGAGCCTTCATGGGGTTGTTGTCCGGGCGATGATAAGCCCATTTTAAAGCCAGGCTCTTGCGTTCCAGGGTTTCGTCCATGATCGGGCCATGCGGGGTTTCAATCATATTCAAGATCAGGTCCTTCTGGTCTTTGATTTTAATGATTTCGGTCCATTCCTGATAAGGGACTTCTTTGCCAGCAAAAACGACCGTCTTTTTTTCTTTGTTCAGGGTCTCGGCATAAAGATCCATGTCGTCAGCCAGAGACATGGTAAAGCCCCAGGCATGATGGAAATTGTGCCCCAGAATAGCAAAGGGAACCAAAGGCAGATAGTGTCCGTAAAGCTCAAAGTCCGGAGTTTGAATATGGGCCTCAACCCAGGTGGCCGGATGAGAAAAGCCAATATGCGGATCATTGGCAAAAAGACTTTTGCCGGATTGAGATCTGTCGGAAGAGATCAACCAGGCGTTGCTGCCTTCAAAACTGCCGGCAAAAAGGTTTTCAGTTGGCAGTACGAAGGGGGCCAGGGATTCAGACCAGGAAGAAATCTTCAGGGTTGCTTTTAGCGGATCATTGCGTAAAGCCTGAAAAACATCTTCGGGCATGGTTTTGGCAAATTCAGTCATTAGGGGATCCGCTTTCAGGGCAATGCCAAAACTGTAGGCCATGTGACCTGTCATGACGTAGGCATCCCATGGCGTGAAGGGTTCAGGTTTGATGCCGACAATTTGCAGGTCATAGGGAAGGGGGCGGGTTTTGATGAATTCGTTAACGCCATCAAAGTAAGCCTGCATTTCGTTCCACATCTGCTGGTCGAAACGGCCTTCTTGTTTTTCTTTTTCAATCATGCGCTCAACCGATCGGCGCAGCATCAAGCTGCGATACAGCTTGTCACTTTTTAAAGCCAGCTCACCGAAGACCTCACTTAAAGTCCCTTGAGTCATGCGCCGGGACAGTTCCATTTGAAACAGCCTTTCGCTGGCCATGACAAATCCCAGGGCGCGCAGGGCGTCCACTTTCGTCGTGGCCTTGATGTGAGGAATTCCGTACTGATCGCGAATGACCAAGACGGGGGAACTCAGACCTGCAAGAGTGAGCTTTCCTTCCATGGGCGGCAAAGACTGGCGCATAAAGTAATAGGCGCCAACAGTCAGGATCAAAACCAGTGCTGTAAATACGAGAAGGCTTCGCTTGAATAGTTTCATCCTAGAACTCTCAACTGACGTCTGCACCGAGGCAAGGACCTTTAATGCCACCTCGCATATAACGCGGGGCTAGGGTCAAAAAAGTGCGGGTACTTTCATAAGGAAGTGCTATTCTTGGAGGGATGGGCTCTACCTACAAAAAGAACTTTCAATTGGTGTCAGACTTCAAACCTTCTGGTGATCAGCCAAAGGCGATTGAACAAATTGCTGAAAACTTTGCGGCAGGATTAAAACATCAGACGCTGCTGGGGGTGACCGGGTCAGGTAAGACCTTCACCATGGCCCATACGATTGCCAATTTGAATCAACCAGCGCTGGTCTTGGCTCCGAATAAAACACTGGCGGCGCAGTTGTATGCCGAATTCAAAGAGCTGTTCCCTCACAATGCTGTTGAGTACTTTGTGAGCTACTATGATTACTACCAGCCAGAAGCCTACATTCCTTCGACAGACACTTACATCGAAAAAGATTCGGCCATAAATGAGCAGATCGATCGCATGCGCCACTCGGCCACCAGATCCCTGTTTGATCGTCGGGATGTGATTATTGTCAGCTCCGTGTCTTGTATTTATGGTTTGGGTTCTCCGGAAGCCTATGAAGGCATGATGATTCAAATTGTCTCTAACACCGAGATGAAGCGGGATCATCTGTTGCGGGAATTGATACGCATTCAGTATCAGCGCAACAACGTGGACTTTTCGCGCGGAACCGTGCGGGTGCGCGGGGATAATGTTGAAATCTTCCCTCCGTATGAAGAAGAGCGCGCCGTGCGGGTGGAGTTCTTTGGGGACTTTATCGAGCGTCTTTCATGGATTGATCCTTTGACCGGTCAGGTTTTGGAAGAGCTGGATCAGGTCGGTATTTATCCGGGAAGTCACCACGTCACCAGTGATGAGGGCCTGAAGCACGCCATTAAAACAATCCAGGATGAATTGCGTGACCGCCTGGCACAGCTCAATAAAGAAATGAAACTGCTGGAAGCCCAGCGCCTGGAACAAAGAACCTATTACGACATCGAGATGATGGAGCAGATGGGTTTTTGTCAGGGTATTGAAAACTACTCTCGTCATATGACTGGTCGTGGGCCGGGGGAGCCGCCTCCGACTTTGCTTGAATATTTCCCCAAAGACTTTGTGACGTTTGTGGATGAGTCCCACGTCACTATTCCTCAGATCGGTGGCATGTATCGCGGGGATCGGGCGCGCAAGATGAATCTGGTGGAGCACGGTTTCCGTCTGCCATCAGCACTGGACAATCGCCCTTTGAACTTCCAGGAGTTTGAACGGATGATGGATAAAGTCGTCTATGTATCGGCAACCCCGGGTGTGTATGAGCTGCAAAAATCCGAAGGTGTGATTGTCGAGCAGATCATCCGTCCGACGGGCCTGATCGATCCTGTTGTTGAAGTTCGTCCGGTCAAACATCAGGTGGATGACTTGTTAAAAGAAATCCGCGAACGGGTAAAAAAACAAGAGCGCGTCCTGATCACAACACTGACCAAGCGCTCGGCGGAAGATCTGACGGAGTACTACGAAAACCTCGGTATCAAAGTCAAATACCTGCACAGTGAAATCGACACCATGGAACGTATGGAGATCCTGCGGGATTTGCGTCTGGGCGTCTTTGATGTCCTGGTGGGAATCAATTTGCTGCGAGAAGGACTGGATATCCCGGAGGTCAGTCTGGTTGGTATCACCGATGCCGATAAAGAAGGCTTCCTGCGCTCGGAAAGATCCCTGGTGCAAACCATTGGGCGCGCGGCCCGAAACTTGAATGGCCGGGTGATTCTGTACGGGGACGTGATCACGGAAAGCATGCAAAAGGCGATCAACGAAACAGAACGCCGTCGTCGTATTCAGGCTGAATACAACGAAACTCACGGCATCACACCACAATCCGTGAAGAAGAAAATCAAAGACGGTCTGGGTGAGCTGTTTGATGGAACTGTATCGACTCCTTTGGCCGGAGCGAACAAGTCCGCTGCTATCATGAACAAATTTGCGCATCAGCCGGAAAAGATCCAGCAGGAAATCGAAAAGCTGCGTGCACGTATGAAAGAGCTGTCAGCGAACCTGGAGTTTGAAGAAGCGGCTAAAATCCGCGATGAAATCAAACGTCTGCAGATTGTGGAATTGAACGTCCGCAGTGGCGAGGTGGAAGCTGAAAGCGCGGAGGCTGTCAAAGATGGCCTCAAGTAGTTCTCGCTTCGAGGAAGTTCGCGACAAGGTCAAAGAGTTTCCCACGCAGAGTGGTGTTTACCTGATGAAAAACAGCGCCGACAAAATCATCTATGTCGGCAAAGCCAAAAATCTGCGCAGTCGGGTGCGCAGCTACTTCACCGACAGCAAGGACCATTCGCCTAAAACCCGACTTCTGGTTTCCAACATCAACGAAGTTGAATACATTCTGACTAAAACCGAGGTTGAAGCCTTCCTGCTTGAGGCCTCACTGATTAAAAAGCACCGTCCGAAGTACAATATCCGTCTGCGGGATGATAAAGCCTATCCCTACATCCGCCTGAGTTGGGGGGATGAGTTCCCGCGCCTGTATTTGGCGCGAAAGGTGAAAAAAGACGGGTCTCTTTATTTTGGTCCCTACACCTCGGGTCTGGCGGTGCAGGGCACAATTCGTTTCTTAAACAGAACTTTCAAAATCCGCGATTGCACGGATGCGGTTTTTAAAACCCGCAAACGCCCTTGCATGACCTATCAGATTGGCCGTTGCACGGCCCCTTGTGTGGAGTACATCACCAAGGATGACTATCGTGGCGAGATTGAAGGTGCGAAGTTATTCTTAAAAGGTCAGAACCGTAAAGTGGTCAAAGCCATGACTGAAAAGATGCGGGCGGCGGCGGACGAAGAAAAGTTTGAGGTGGCGGCCAGGTTGCGTGACTCGGTGGAGTCGATCAAGGCGATCTTGCAAAAACAGGCCGTCATCAACGACACCTCGGAAAAAGATCAGGATGCTGTGGGCTTCTTTGGTGATGAGCGTGGCTGTCTTATTGAGACCGTCCACGTGCGTGCGGGTCGCGTGATCGGAACCCGATCGCATTATCTTCCGCATTTTGATCCCAACGATGCCATCGAGGATCCGCGCGAGTGGCTGGTGGACTTCTTGAATCAGTATTATGATGACAACTTCATTCCAGACGAAGTTTTGTTGCCACTGGATATTGGCAATGACCTGACGAAGTTAATGGAAGAGGTCTTAAAAGAACGCTCGGGCAGCAAGACCGTGGTAAGATTTGCGACGGACGAGCGCGGACGCAATCTGGTGGAAATGGCCCATGACAATGCCAAGGCCCACTTCCTGAAGTATGTTTCCAAGTCCGAGGAAAAGCTGCGGGGGCTTGACGAGATCAAAGAACGCTTTGGTCTTACAGATCGTCCGCGTCGAATTGAGTGTTATGATATTTCAACCTTCCAAGGGGCCGAGACGGTGGCTTCTCAGGTGGTCTTTGAAGATGGAGTCCCTGCGAAAGAGCATTACCGCCGCTATAAAATCAAAACAGTGCAGGGGATCAATGACTTTGCTTCAATGTATGAGGTCTTAAGTCGCAGATTCAAACACAGTGAGTACGAAGATCCGCAGTTGATCGTGATCGATGGTGGCAAAGGGCAATTGGCGCAGGCGATGAAAATTCTGGAAGAAATCGGACGCAAGGACATTCCTGTGGTGGGGTTGGCCAAAGCCCGCACAGAAAGTGACTTCCAGAAGCAGGAGGTGGAGTCCACGGAAGAGCGTTTCTTCCTGCCGGGGCGATCCAATCCGGTGATTTTCAAGCACAATGCAGAGGCATTGCATATTTTAACGGGTATTCGTGACGAAGCCCATCGGTTCGCCATCACCTATCACCGCAAACTGCGGGAAGGCACTTCACTTGAAAGTGAATTGGACTATGTTGTGGGGTTAGGGGAAAAAAGGAAGAAACTTCTTTTGACTCGATTCCAGTCTATTGATGAAATCAAAATGGCCGATCCTGAAGAGATCGCAAAGCTAAAGACTTTCAACCGAGTTCTTGCCGAGCGCATTCTGCTTCAGCTAAACGAAGGCGAAGAAGAAGAAACAGAGGTTGAAGAGTGAAGAGTCATGCGCTCTTAGTGGGACTGGGAATATTTTTGAGCCGGATCGCGGGTTTGGTCCGCGAACGGGTGTTCGCCCACTTTTTCGGGAACTCCGATGCCGGGGATGCTTTTAAGGCCGCCCTGAAAATTCCTAACTTTTTACAGAATCTCTTTGGTGAGGGTGTGCTTTCAGCCAGCTTCATCCCGGTTTATGCCCAGCTTTTGGCTAAAAAACACGATGAAGAGGCCGCGAAAGTGGCCTCTGTCATTGGCAGTTTGTTGTTTTTGCTGACGTCGTTTTTGGTTCTGGGCGGAGTTTTCGCCACACCTTTTTTGATTGATCTTATTGCTCCGGGCTTCACGGGTGAAAAACGCACTCTGACGATTCAGATTGTTCAGATTCTTTTCCCGGGAACCGGCTTTTTGGTGATGTCGGCATGGTGCTTGGGGATTTTGAACTCGCACCGTCGCTTTTTCCTTTCGTATGTCGCTCCTGTGATTTGGAATCTGTCGATTATTGCTGCGCTGGTTTTATGGGGTGGCAAACAAGGGCAGTTTGACCTGGCCGTGACGGTGGCATGGGGACTTGTGGCGGGAAGCTTTTTGCAGTTCTTCATTCAGCTTCCCTCGGCGCTAAGATTGGGGAAAAAGATTTCTCCATCTTTGAATTTAAATTTATCCTCTGTGCGCACGGTGGTTCGCAATTTCGTGCCCGTGGTTTTCTCTCGTGGTGTGGTTCAGATCAGTGCCTATATTGACAACGTTTTGGCCAGCTTGCTTCCGACGGGGGCGGTTTCCGCGTTAGCCTATGCGCAAACTTTGTATCTGCTTCCGGTCAGTCTTTTCGGCATGAGTGTTTCTGCGGCCGAGCTTCCGGCCATGTCACAGGCCACGGGCAGCGAAGAGGACATTCGTCATTACCTGCAAGGTCGTCTGAATCGCGGTTTGCAGCAGATTGCCTTCTTTATTATCCCGTCGGTTGTGGGGTTTGTTATTCTGGGGGATTTGATTGTCGGAGCCGTTTTTCAGACAGGTCAATTCCAAGCCGATAACACCCGTTATGTCTGGCTGGTTTTGGTCGGGTACACGGTAGGACTTTTGGCTTCTACTTTGGGACGCTTGTATTCGTCGACCTTTTATTCTTTGAAGGACACTCGAACACCCTTGCAGTTTGCGATTGTGCGTGTGATCTTCGCAACGGTGTTGGGGGTTCTGGGGGGATTCTACCTGCCAGAGGCTTTGGGTTTTGATCGTCAGTGGGGCACAGTGGGTTTGACAGTGGCTGCTGGGGTTGCGGCCTGGATTGAGTTTTACCTGCTTCGTCAGGCCTTAAACAAAAAAATCGGCAAAACAGGCTTGCCACTAAACTTTCAAGCTAAAGTGTGGTTGATGGCTCTGGTTGGAGCGGGCGCAGGCGCCCTGGTGGTGCGCCTGGCGGTGGATTCTTCCCTTCATGTGATCATTCGCGCGGCGGTTGCTTTGGTGATTTACGGAGTGCTGTATTTTGCCTTGGGATATGCCTTTAAGGTCGAGCAGGCTCAGGGTCTTTTGCAAAAGGTTCTGCGCCGTATTCGCTAGTACCGCACCCCCCAGCCGTAAAGATCCACGATGATATTGCCATCGGGGAACTTAAATCTTAAAGCGCCACTGAAGTAGCCTTCATGCCAGGGACGGAACTCCACCCGGGTCCGGCAGCTTTGTCCTGGAAACAGGAATTCGGGGCATTGGCTCCAGGCCCAGAAAGCGGCGCCGGTGATGTAGATGCCGCGGATTTGCAGGGGCTCTTGCCCTGTGTTGCGCAGGTAGAGATCGGCATATTGACTCCAGTTCACTCGCACGCTGCCGAAGTTATAGTAATAATACCTGCTGGATTGAGCTTCGATGGTGGTGGGGCTCACCCTCAACTCCACCGGGGAGGCCAAGGCAAGAACGGGAAGTTGCAGGGTCATTGTGAGGATTATACTTAATAGATTTCTCATAAGCACCTCCTGACATCCTTATTTTTTTCCAAGAAGAGATTGGTCGCAAAGTTTTTCAGGAGTATGCTGTACTTGTCATGAATGACTCTGTCTGGTCTCCTCTGAAAATTTCTGTCTACAGATCCTTTTGGATCTGTGCTTTTTTGTCAAATCTAGGCACCTGGATTCAGGATGTGGCAGCCAGTTGGGTGATGACACATTTGTCGATATCACCCTTGGTGGTTTCTTTGCTGTCTTTCACAGGCAGTTTGCCAGTGTTGTTCCTAAGCATTCCGTCCGGCTATATTTCTGACTTGGGACACAGACGCAAAGTTTTGTTGTTTGCGCAGGGACTTATGTTCTTTGCCGCAGGTCTATTGGCTTATTTGGTCTGGCAGGAAAAAGTCAGTGAAGTCAGTCTGCTGGGGTTATCGCTGGTAATGGGGATTGGTTTTGCTTTGACGAACCCGGCGTTTCAGTCGGTATTGACGGACCTGGTGCCCACACCAATGCAAGCCCAGGCCGTACTTGTGTATTACATGGGGATTAACATCACGAGGGTGTTAGGTCCCACGCTGGGCGGGGGGATTTTAAGTGGCTTTGGTCCCAGCGCCGCTTTTTTGGTGAACAGTTTTTCGTTTCTGGGGTTGATCTTGTTTTTCTGGAAATGGCCGGTGAAAGAAGATCTTTCCGAAAAACAGAATATCAAGATTGTTGAAAACGACTGGAAGCCCTTGTTGTCATTGCATAATATGAAGCTGTGGGCCGAAATCTTTTGTGTCACATTCTTTGCCTCTTCACTGTGGGCGTTGTACCCGACCCGCGGGCGTATTGAATTGCAGTTGTCATCTTTGCAATACGGTTCTTTATTGGGGTTCTTGGGGCTTGGGGCCTGTGTCAGTGCCTTCTTGTCAGAAAAAATCATGCAGCCTCATCGCACCAACAAGTCCTTGGCGGGATCTTATGTGATCTATGCCGTGGGCGTTTTGCTGCTGGGACTGGCGCCGGGATATTTGTACGTTTGTGCGGCGATGTTCTTTGCCGGGATTGGTTGGCTGGTGCTGGCGACCCTGATGAACATGAGTTCGCGCCAGATCACAGGGGCTTCGCGTTTAAAAGCCACCATGTTGGGGGTGTTTTTGGCCGTGTTCTATGCCGGCATGGCGTTGGGGGCCATTACTTGGGGGGCCGTGGCGCGCATCACGACAACCTCATTGTCCTTAGTGGCGGCCGCCACGGGTTTGGCGCTCATAGGGTTTTACAAGGGTCTTAAGGAATTCGTTCCGCGAGACACCTAGGAATTACCATTTTTTTTAGATACTTTTTTCATTCTTATCAGTTCTGATTATTACAAACACGAAAGACCAATTGGGGCCTAGAAATCTGCTTGGCTTATTCGTGGCAATCTTTTATCAACTTCAACCTGTTTAATTAAAAAACATCTGAGGTTCTGATGAAAAGTTTTGTCACGTTGTTGTTGGTATTTGTTGCGGGAGCCGCTTATGCAAGCTCCGAAGTTCGCACCTTGGAAGGGTGTACGGTCCAGCATCCTGAGTTGCCGTGGAAGGCCCCGGCGCAAGCGTCCTGGAGCGGGGAGTGCGGCGAGGGTGAGGCGACAGGTTTTGGATGGTATCGCTTTGATCTGGCTGCAGAAGGCTTTAAAGACAGCAAGGTGGAAGTATTCTTGAATCTTGAAGGTGGTTTATTTAGTAACGATTTTTATTTCGCCCGTATCACCACTGGTCAGCAGATTCAGTATGAAGGTTATGCCGAGGCCGGTGGTTATCAGATTTCTTCTGCTGACTGCGCTGTTCAGGTGCAGTGTCGCCAGGTCAAGACAGCGTTGGAAAATGACGGGAAACCGCCAGTTCCGCCAGAGCGTCCGAAGGCGCCACCGACACCTCCGACAGCGCCGCCCAAAGAAGCTCCTTCTGTGGAGGCGCCAGTCCCTCGAGGGGATTCTTTGCAGAACAGCCGAGAGCATTTCTTGAGAGTCAGTCGTCAAATTCCTATTTTTATGCGCGCACATTTTGGTGAAGACCCGCAGGTGGCTGAGGAAGTGATTCAGTCCATGGCGACCTTTTCCCAAGCGTGGATGAAGTATGCCTCCTTCATTTGTCAACGGGGAGGTCGTCAGTTGAGCCATTGTGAAAAATATCAGTTGGATATGATGTCGACCCTGTTGATGAGAATCATGGCGCAGGAAACCGAGGATTACTTCCCGGTGACACGTGGTTTTTCCAACTACTCCGAAGCCAAGTGTGCAGGGACCAGTTCCATGGTGGATCATTTGAACTGCATACAAAGGCAATGTGAAAAGCGAGTTCGTGAATTGCAGGGGATGCATCCGAAAGCCATGGCGGCGGCGGTGGACGCTATGGGCGCCTATGCCCATGGACTTTCCTATATGACGGCATTGGGTGGTTCTGCGCGGATGTCTGAATCTCTTTATCTCTACGAGCGCATGCTTCAGTTTGTTTACGAGATGGCCTACTTTGATTGGAAGAACTAGGGCCGTGTCCGTTTAGTGGATGCGGTGGTGGCGAGCTTCCTGTTTTTGCTCACAGCAAGGGCAGGAGGCCTCTTCGGAAAGAACGGCATATTCAGTCATCTGTTTGTAGCTGAACTCCAAAGCCGTTCCACATTGCTCGCAGTTATTGATGGCCTGACGGAAAGATTCACGTTTAAGGAACTCTTCAGTAGGTAAGATGTTGAATCTGAAAACTTCCATGGGAACCTCCTTAAAGGCTGTCAGTGCTAACGATACCTTTCTTATCGGTAAAATCCGTTTCAACTTGAGACAAAAATGCGCCATGACATAGAGTTTGAGCAGCGCATTAAGGCCGGTTTTTATGGTCTCTAAACCTAGGTCCAGATACAATCGGCGCCATGAAAGACTACATCCAGTATCTTCAAGACGTCCTGGGTCTTCAAAATGTTATGCTCTCACAAGATCAGGCTTCTGAAGCGGAAGCGGTCAAGACTCGATTTTTCACCTCGACAGGTCCCTTCAATCCTTCCGAGCTGCGCCATTACGAACTGGTGTTTTTAAATATTCTGACTCAGAAGAAAGAAAGTTTGTTCTTGCCAGAGGTGCAGGATCTGGCTGCGAAGATGAAAGCGGCGATGAAGCTGCGCAATTTGCAGGTTCTGGAGCTGGACTGCACGGTCGAGGATCGTTCGCAGTTGCCGTCCGAGTTGGCCAAGGTGTGCGAAAGCAAAGTGGTGGTCGTCTACAGTTCTTTCCCTAAGGACATCGGCGAATTGATTTTCAAAGGACCTGGCAAGTGGCTTGAAACCTACAGTCCGGCGTATTTGTTAGAGGATCCGGGTGCAAAAAAAGTGGTCTGGAATGATCTGCAAAAAGTGATGAAGGAGTTGGGTGTATGAAGTTCCTGATGTTGCTGTTCATGGTCTTTTTTGCAGGGGCGGCGGCAAAGGCTGACTGCACCACCGCGATCACAATCAATGAACCCATTTCAGCATCGACATCGGACTATCTTGAGCGGGCCGAACGCCGCGCTGTTGAAAGCAAATGCAGCTCGCTGTACTTGCGCATAAATACACCGGGCGGCAGCCTGCAAAGCACGCGTCTGATCGTCGAGCGTATCTTGGCGTCTCCGATTCCTTACCTGTGTCTGATCGCGCCTCGTGGCGGTCATGCGGGCAGTGCGGGTGCTATCATTCTGCAGGCCTGCCATGTGAACGGCGGGTTGACCGCCACGAACATTGGGGCCGCCACTCCGATTCTGGGGTCGGGTGGGGAAACTCCGGAAGACCTGCGGAAAAAACTTGTCAACGACACCGTCAGTTGGATGGAAGGTGTGACCAAGCTTCGTGGGCGCAGTTTGAAGTTTTCAAAAGAAATCATCACGGAAGCCAAATCCCTCAGCAGCGAAGTGGCGCATCAGGAAGGGGCGCTGGATATTCTGGCGGCCTCCGAGCTGGACTTCTTGGAAAAAGCCCAGGGGCGCAAAGTTATTGTCGGGGAAAAGAAAGAGACTTCCGTGGTCGCCGTTCATGATCTGCAGGAGTTTGTTCCCGATATTCGCTACAGAGTTCTGAGTTTTGTGGCCGATCCCGAATTTGCTTATCTGCTGTTTATGGGAAGTCTGGCCCTGCTTTATGTCGAGATTACGAATCCGGGATTGATTGCTCCGGGAGTGATCGGTGGTATTGGTCTGGTGTTGTCGATGGTGGCGTTCCATAAGCTGGATGTGACCTGGGGTGGGCTTGCTTTGATTCTGTTGGGAATAGCGTTTCTGGTTGCGGAAATGTTCATTCCAAGCTTTGGAGCCCTGGGTATTGGTGGATTGATCGCCGTTTTTGTGGGGAGTGTGTTCTTGTTTGATGCTCAGACGACGGGTTACAGCCTGCCTCTTTCTTTGATTATTTCTGTTGTGGGTGTTCTGGGAGTTTTGTTCCTGGGCATTGGTTATTTGGCCTTAAAAACCATCCGTATGAAAACCAGGGATTCCGATGCTCAAATGCAGAGTTCCGAGGGAATTGTCATGACGGTGGAAGGCAACGGTCACCGTGGTCAGGTGGAGATCATTGGTGAGATCTGGAACTTTGTTTCAGAAGACCCGTTGCAGGAAAAAGACCGCGTTCATGTGACGGGACGCCAGGGTCTGACGTTGAATGTGAAAAAAATTAAATAAGGAGAAAATAATGGAATTTATAATTGGCCTGATTGTGATCGGTGGTATCGTCGGCAGCTCGATGATCAAGATCCTGAATGACTGGGAGCGTGGTGTGGTTTTGCGTCTGGGTAAAGCCGTGGGTGTGCGCGGACCTGGTTTGATCCTGTTGATCCCGTTCATCGAACGAATGATCAAGATCGACACTCGCACCATCACGATGGATGTGCAGCCTCAGGACGTGATCACAAAAGACAACGTATCCATGCAGGTGAATGCGGTGGTGTACTTCAAAGTGGTTTCCCCGATGGAGGCAATCACGAAGATTGAGGACTACTACTTTGCAACCAGCCAGTTGGCACAGACAACTTTGCGTTCTGTGATGGGTCAGTACTATCTGGACGACGTGCTTGAACATCGTGACAAGATCAATGCGGCTTTGCAGGTGATCTTGGATAAAGCGACAGAATCCTGGGGTATTAAAGTCACCATGGTGGAAGTCAAGCAGATCGACCTTCCCAAAGAAATGCAAAGAGCCATGGCGCGTGAGGCGGAAGCCGAGCGTGAACGCCGTGCCAAAGTCATTTCTGCGGACGGGGAAGTGCAGCGTGCGCAGAAGCTTCAAGAGGCTTCCAACACTTTGGCAGGGTCTCCTTCAGCATTGCAGTTGGCTTATTTGCAGACTTTGACCGAAATTGCGGGTGATAAGACGAATACGATCCTATTCCCTTTGCCGCTAGACATCATTAAGCCCTTCGTGGAAATGGCGAAAAAGGAAAACTAGACTTTAATCGCTGGACCATTGTTGGTTAAATAAAAGGGACAAGGCCGGATGCTTTGTCCCTTTTTATTTTCAAAAACTCTACGGACGGAGTTTGGCAGTGAAGCTAGTATGGGCATCTTTGACTTTCATCATGGTCTTCGTCGGCTTTGTTTCTGACGTGCATTCTTCTGTTGTCTCGGACACGGGTGCTCCTTTGGTGCGAGTGCGATTAAAATCTCTTTCTTCCAAAGTTCAGATCTCCGGTTTGGGGCTTCGCTTTCAGAATCTGACTCAGAATTTCCGCCCGGTGGCGATACCGCAGGACGCGTTGGCTGAAGTGCGTGTGTTGCATAAGGATGGGAAAAAAATCTGGGCGTTGCGCACCAACAGCAAAGCCAGCGAACATCTTTTCACAGACAAGTACCTTCTGATCCAGGGGGACAATATCCGCATTGGCTCGCAAGCACTTCCGTCGCGGGTCTTGCTGAGCATGAACGCTGGCATGGTGGATGTTGTGGGCGTCATGCCGCTGGATGAATATGTCGTGGGAGTTCTTGCCAGCGAAATGCCCTTAGCCTGGCCACTGGAAACCCTGAAGGCTCAAGCCATCGCGGCAAGATCCTATGCTTTGGCGGTCATCAATGAACGCAAAGACAAGGCTTATCATCTGGAAAGCAGTGTTTTGGATCAGGTCTTCCGTCATGTGGTCGCTGAAGACCGCACAAGTCCTTTAATTCAAAAAGCCATGCAGGCCGTTGAGGAAACAAAAGGGATCAAGTTGTGGGATCCAAAAAGCCGTGTTTTGAAGGCCTTCTATCATTCTGATTGCGGAGGTAAAACGACGACCTCCAAGAATGTCTGGAACTATGGCGTGAACACCGGCATCGTCGTGGACAGTTCGTGCCCGACCAATCCCCGTGGCCAGTGGAAGCTGACCTTAAGCAAGGAAGATCTGAAAAAGCGTCTGCGCGTGACTGATTTTGATAGCATCGAGTTCGTCAGAAACCCGCAGGATCAGCGCGTGCAATCCGTGCGTGTGGCCTTCAATGGCAGCCCTGAAAAAGTTTTGTCAGCCAATGACTTCCGACAGTCCCTGGGATTTCAGGATCTGCGCAGTGCTTTGTTTGAAATGAAAAAACAAGGTGAAGAGTTTTTGTTTCAGGGCCGCGGCTTCGGTCACGGGGTGGGTCTGTGTCAGTGGGGGAGTCGCTCACTGGGGCAAAAAGGGTACACTTACAAACAAATCCTGAAGCACTATTATCCACTGGCAAAGCTGCAGTAAAGCATTGCGGGCGGAATATCGGTTAGGTCTGTTTGTTTGAGAATTAGAAGTCAGCCGAAGAAGGTGGGCCAGGAGTTGCTCGCGGGATAAAAGGAAAAAGAGCTCTGCAAGAGAGTCTCTTTCAAGAAAAAATTCAAGGCCTCAAAATTAGAAAGCCAAAAATACGCGGGCGGCGAACATGAAGACTGCGCCCAGAATCAATGCATTTGTCGCTGTCACTGTCATCGTAAAATCCTTTTTTAAGTTTGATACATCCCATTTCGGTAAGATGAGGAAAAATCTTAAATATTTGGTTTTTCGTCGAAGTTTTAGGCATATCAAGATGTGACAGTGGTGCCCCTTTTGCGCACCTGCCGCAGACATTAGACGCTTTGTTTATTTTGTATCAGTCCGGGATGGATGAATATTCCATGTAATAACATATACTTACATTGCTTTTGCAAGGCTTGGCATGTTGGCACAAGCATCGCAATAGAGTCACTGTGAGAGGTCCATCAAACAACCGGACCTTTTAAGTGAGGCTGATATGAAAACATTCAACTCTAAACTGATCTTCCTGCTGGCGGCGTTCTCTTTGATGGGCGTAGGTTGTGGCAAGAGCAATCAGTTCCAGACTGGATCTAACAATACAAATCAGCCTGTTTATGATGGCGGTGTTGGTGGCGAAGCTCCAGCAGCTCCAGATGGAGGCGGTACTTCTTCCGGTTCAACTTCCGGCGGCAACGTGGTTGATTTCGTACCAGTGTCTTTCGCGGAAATGAACTCTTATGTAGGTATTCGTCCCCTGAACAATCCAAGCAACTATAAGTTGACGATTGATTTGGAAAACGTGGGTAACAACCGTTATGGCGGCACTGTGAAGCTTTCTTATGTGGATACTGGCTACACTTATACTGGTACTTTTGATTCTGGTATGGGCACAAATGCGAAAATGAGTGGCTTGCAGGATAACAACATGTTGGAAGCTGAATACAACAGATGGTTCACTTACAACGGCAAAACAGTTTTCAACGGCTTCTTCCAGGATCAATACGGCGCGATTGTGGTGGTTATCGATAAAGTTGTAAACCAGGGTGACGGTCAGGGTTCCAGTACAGTGTCTGGCTCTGTTTACTACAAGAACTTTGGTCAGTCTTATGTGCAGCAGTCTCCGTACAGAAAATGCTGGTACATCCGCTCTGGTCCTTACAACTGCCGCGCTTCTGCTGTGATGAACAAAACAAGTCCTTATCCAGCAGACGGTTACAGAAAGCTTGGAACATTCTCAGGCTTGGTGGTATCCGCAGCGTTTAAATAATCGGCCCCTGCCGACAGAGCTGCAGCGCCTGCGGGCGCGGAAGCTGAAGTGGATTGAGAATTTAGATTTAGACTTTAATAAAGAGAGATTTTAAACCGGAAAAACAGGAGAGAGAACATGGAAAGACTTAACAAAAAAACTTTAAGTTTTCCAGCAATGAGTTTCACACGAGCTTTCGCAGCGCTGGGAATGGTATTGGCCTTGGCGGCTTGCGGAAAGGGCGGCGGCGGTGGCGGTACGAACGCCAATGTTGGTTGGAACTGCTTGCAGCAATCCTGCGGCTCGATCAACCAACCGGTGGTTTTGACGACCTTTACTTCGCAAGCGGCTGATTCCAGCATCGTGTTGCAGAATATGCAGATGGTCGCTCAGTCGGGCTTGATCAGCAACACCTCCACAGGCAGCCCCTACAAATGGTACAGCGGTCCGATCGCAGTCCAGGGGCAGATGGTGGTGAGTCGTGCGATCTATGATTACCAGCCGTATTCACAGACTTTGGCGAGCAACTGTACAATTGCTGCGGGCACTTACTCTCTGCAAACCCGCACAGTGGGATACATGGGCTCTCAGGGACAAGTGGGCGGTTACTCAGATGGTCAGAACATTTTGGTACCGGATCTGATTACGACCAACGGTTCGATTGTGATGCGAATTGAAGCTCCCAGTCCAATGGGTCTGATCTCTGGTGGATCTCGCTTGTGGGGTGTGGTGCGCATCGTGAGTGTGAATGGTGTGACTTGCTCCAATAACTTCTACGGCGAATTCAACTAAGTTTGTCTTAATTCAGTTAGGAATCACCAAGCCCCGGGTTTATGCCTCGGGGTTTTTTATTTCTTGCGCTTGGATGAAAGTCTGGGTCTAATAGGGGTATGGAACTACCTCTTTGGATCGACTTCTTTGATGAACTGCAAAATGTACGAGGACGCTCCCAGAATACGGTGATGGCTTATCGTCGCGATCTGGAGCTTTATATTGAGTACCGTAAAAACAATAAATCAGTGCCTGGTTTTTACGAATTCATGAAAAAACACAACCTCTCCACTCGCTCTCAGGCGCGGGTGATTTCGTCTTTACGCACTTACTTTAAGTTTTGTGAAACCCGCGGGATGAAGTGTCCGGAGTTGAGAGAACTTCGTCCACCTAAAGTCAAAGTGGGTTTGCCAAAAGTTCTGACGCCGCAAGAGTTCCAGAAACTTTTTGATGCCGCTGAAGTCAATGACCCGGTGAAGACCGCACGCAATCAACTGACACTGCTGTTCCTGTACGGCCTGGGTTGCCGTGTGTCGGAATTGATTGCTTTGAACGTTGTGGACTTTAACCAGACAGACCGTTGGATCAAGGTGCTGGGAAAAGGCAACAAGGAACGCCTTGTGCCGCTGACTGAAAAACTAGCGGATAATCTGACCACGTATTTGAAAGAGCATCGCCCTTCCCTGATGAAAGAAAATGGTCCTTCCATTTTGATCAACGATCGCGGGCACAGACCTTCACGCGTGGATGTGTGGAGATGGCTTGCGGCCTGGTCGGCTCGCGCGGGCTTTGATGAGCCTGTAAATCCGCATAGATTCCGTCATGGTTGTGCCACGGCTCTTCTGGAAAGTGGCGCGGATTTGCGCTCGATTCAGATGTTGTTGGGACATGCAAGCATCCAGACAACGCAGATTTATACGAATGTCACCACCCACACGATGACCAAAACCATCGAAGAACATCATCCGCTGTCGCAGATGGTGGAGGCGGATAAGTAATTGTCCGGAACCCGAAGGCCTTCCCAGTGAAGGCCTTTTTTATTGTCTTTTGAAGACGGGGCTGTTCTTGCTTTTTCGCCCGTCGCTATGAAAATAAAATCTCTTATTCGCAATCATGATCGTCTGGTGCCGGTTGAAGTTGAACTTAGCTTTGTCGCAGGCTTGCCGCAAATCCAGTTTTTAGGGCTTCCGGATCAGGCCATCAAAGAAAGCATCCATCGCATTAAAAGTGCCATTCGGAATCAGGGCTTTGAGTTTCCTAAGGCACAGCAGATTCTGGTGAACCTGCGCCCTTCGCATCTTAAAAAAACTTCGCGCGGTCTGGAATTGGCTGTGGCCTTGGGGATTCTGTGGGAGACCGAGCAAATTCCCAAACCAGACAGTAACGAGGCATTTGTGTATGGAGAACTTTCGTTAGGGGGCGAGGTCTTCGAGCCAGAAGATCTGATGGAGGACTTTGACCCGGAAGAAGCTTTGCAGATTTGGACAGGGACGGGGCTTGATAATAAGGCTCCGTTCACAAGATGGCGTTTGCAGGAACTGAAGGATGTCAGTCAGCCCGAAATTGTACCACTGTCGCCGCGAGAGTATGTGTTGGAGCGCCCTTCTTTTGGGCTTGATCTGGAGTTCCCGGAACGTCAGGCGAAGTTGCTGAAGCTTGTGGCCCTGGGGGAACACTCTGTGCTGCTCGCTGGGCCTGCGGGGTCGGGGAAAAGCACCATCGCCAAAAGCCTCCATTCGCTTTTGCAGGCACCGACGCAAAAAGAAATGCATGAAATCAGACAGAATAACAAGGGTGGCAGCGAGGCTCCTTTAAGCTGGCGTCCTTTGGTGCATCCCCATCATTCAACGACACCCCTCGGCTTGATTGGTGGGGGTGTGCCTCCTTTTAAAGGCGATATCACGCGAGCCCATAAGGGAATGATGGTGCTTGATGAGTTGCTGGAGTTTCACACCCGGGCTCAAGAGGCCTTGCGTGAACCGATGGAAGACTTTCGGATTCGCATTCGCCGTGGCCGTTATGTGGAGGAACATCCCGCTGAAGCGCTGGTGATTGCCACGACAAACCTGTGTCCTTGTGGTGATTGGGTGCCGAACTCGCGTGTGATCTGTGGGCGTTCGATCAAGAAGTGTCAGTCTTATATGGAACGATTGTCAGGACCTCTGGTGGATCGCTTCCAGGTCACTTTCTTTACTCGCAAACGTGAGGAGGGCAGTACGATCACGGGGCAAAGTTTACTTCAAGAACTGGAGGAGGCTCGACAGTTCAGGGCAGGGATGGCCAAGAAAGATTCGCGCTTCCATAAAGTGGCGGCTCGTTGGAGCTGGGATGAACTGACCCAGGACCTTCCCAGTTTTTATATGCGAGAACTTTTCCCGAAAGAGCTTTCCTCGCGTCGTCGGGAGCTTGCGACGCTTCGAGTCGCAAGAAGTCTTGCGGACCTGATGAGGGCGGAAAAACTGCATCCACTGCATGTGGAAGAGGCTTTGAAGATCACTCATCTGCCATTTGAAGCATTAAAACGTCTTGGATGCTAGGGAAGGCCAGGTGTTTGGCGTTGACAGAAAAGGACGGAAAGATTAGTTTTAACCTTCCTTCGACGGTGAGTTGGCCGAGGGGTTAGGCAAGGCTCTGCAAAAGCCTCTACAGCAGTTCAAATCTGCTACTCACCTCCAAATAAACCCGCTTTATGCGGGTTTTTTCGTTTCAAGGCCCTTGCTCTGACGGGTCGCCAAGGCCCCGGCCTCAGCGACGTCAGTGATTGAATATTATTTGCCGGAAAGATCAAACGGGAAACTCAAAGACAGACTTACCGCCGAAGAATCAAACTTCGAGAAGACCGTAGAGATGTCCCCCTTGATGCCGCCAGCTTCAAACTCATTAAAATTTGGAATGACGTATTCCAAATTAAGCGAAAGTCTGTTCAGAGCTTTGTATCCAGCCCCCACTTTCAAAACAGTTCCGGTGAAATCTGTTTCCCCGCTGTCGTCTTTCACAGTGCTCTTTGCCGAGAACCCATATCCACCCCAGAAGCGGAATCTATTCACGTCATATCCAATCACGGCACCCGCAATGCTCTTGGTATAGGTTGAAGACGAGGCTCCCGCCTGACTGCTTTCGGAATCACCATGACCCAATGTGTATTCACCGGCCAGCCACAATCCCTGACTGAAGCGATACCCCAGTCGGGCTCCGTAGTTAAGACCCTTGTTGGTCACGGTGAAGTCCGACCCAACAGTGGGGGTGGCTTCAATTTTTTCCTGATCATAGCCAACAAAAGGCTCCACTAAAACACCGGCCTGACTCTGCAAGCTCATCAACACGCCGATCACCAATGCTCCGATAGCGCCGTATATTCCAACATATCTGTTCATAAAACCTCCCTATTATTTCTTTCCAGTTTTTCCAGTGCGGTCGGTCCACCTTGGACCAACTCTCTTTCAGGCAACAGCTCGTTTCCTTTCACTTTTAACTTTAGGAAAGAAAAATGTGAGAATGTGAGAGGCAAAAAAACAACTCACGCCTCAAGTTAAGAAAGTCATCTCTTTCCAACCATGTACGGCATTTTATAAGAAACCAATCTGAGACAAAAAATCACCGTGGACACTTCACCACACCAAACATAAGGACATCATCGTCTACGTGGCGGCGAGATCTTTACGGAGGTCTGGGATCTCGTTATGGGTTCATTATTGTTAAGTGCCTAAGCTTCTTCGTTCAGGACCAACTGAGGCTCTTTGGTGCTGTTCCTCTTTCAAATGCGATCGGATATCGCTTTTGAGGTGGGGCGAACGTCTTCATCTGTGCGATTTTTCTCCCGATAAGTGAATTATTGTCGGGAGATCTGCACGTGTTTAACAGATATTTAATTACCATCCTGTTGTCGCTCTTTTGTTTTCCGGCTTGCTCCCTGAAAGCTGAGAGCTGGAATTTATTAACGGAGGTCATCGCAGATCCCACACAACCAGATCCCGGTGGCGACGATGGTGGTAACAACACAACGTGTGGTCCTGCGGACTGTGTCTTTCCTGTGGATGTGAATCCACCATTTTTTCATGATGATTTTAATCGCGCCAATCAATTGCTGACGACCGATCTTTTAAGTCGCTGGTGGGTCCGAGATGTATTATCGATGCCAACTCAACTGACAGACAAGCAGTTAAGTGGGGCAGCGAATTCGTCGATGATTGTTGCGAATCCAAATATTGAAGGGCTTGCAAAAGTTTATCTTGAAACATCCATTCGCATAACGGCCCCAGCCGGCAGCAAGCAGTTTCATGCCATTGTTCCCTATGCAAGAATTGAAACGGTGGGCGGGGTCCCGGATTATAATCTGGTGGGATGTGTTGTGGATTATGCATCGAATGGGGACGTCGGTTTCTATGTCGGGGACTTTATGAGTTACGCCATGGGAACATTGCCTCCGGTCCGTGTCGTGAGTTCATTCCCTATTTCTGTTGATAGCTATTTTGGCTGCGAGGTGGATCAGGCCACCAAAGTTGTTACGGCCTATGTGAATTCTATTAAAGTGGGTGAAACCACGGTGCCCGTGGTTCCTGCGGCGATGACACCGCTGATCTATTCAGTGGGACCTGCGATTGTGGCGGATAACGCCAAGGCCTTTCATTCTTTCCTGGAGGGGCGTAAACCTAATGATGGGGATTTGCAAATCTACAACACACCTTTTGCTGGCCACTATCTAGACCAGTTGTCTAACTTCACTTTGATGGGGTACTGCGCGGACAATGGCGCGACGGTGCAGGTGAAAAATCTGGGCGCGGGCGGATACCAGTCGGCAACCGCCGTTTGCAGTGGAAATCATTTTTCCCTAGCCTTGGACTTGTCTGATCCGGCCCAATTTCCCATCGGTCCCAACACAATTCGTATTGAGTATGTGGATGCCGGGGGTACGCAGGAATACTTTTGGAGCTTTAAAAATCTAGGTCAGATGCCGGTTCCGCAGATCGCGGCTCCAAGCCCGGCGGTGGGAAGCTCAACGACTGAACTTGCCTGGGTTATCCATTATCCCGATGCGGCTTCTATCAGCTTATCCGCGTCGGATGTGATGTTGTCAGGAACGGCGACTCAGGACTGCACAGTGCGTGTAGATGCGATGGATGGACAACATAAGAAAGTGGTCGTGACGGGCTGTACTGGGGATGGGACGGTGATGATTGCGATTCCGCCGGGTACGGCTGTTAATGGCAGTGGCGTCATCTTCTCGGCGGCTGGTCCTTCGACTTCTGCGGCCGTGGCCAACACTCCTCCGTCGATTGCGGTTTCAGATCCCACGCCCACCATCGGAAATTCCAGTAAAGAGTTTGTCTTTACTGTGACGTACTCAGCGGGGACAACTGTCGATTTGACAGCAGCAAAAATAACATTGATTGATGGTAACGGAGATCCACTTTCAACCTTGGGGTGCAGTGTTGCCATCACTTCAGATTCGGATGTTATCAAAAAAGTGAAGCTCACTGGATGTTCTGGGGATGCTCCCAGTGTTGGGCTGCAAGTGTCCTTGACCAGTGCCTCCAACCCGGCAGGGAACGCGGCGGCAGATGCTGTTTCTTCGTCCGGATTTGTTTTGGACAACACCGCGCCTACTTTAGCGATCGTAAGATCTAATTCAGGGGAAGGCGACGCTTCAACAAGCTTCCTTTGGGAAGTGCAAAGAAGTTGGATGGATACGGTGGATTCCAGCAAAATGGAGTTGTTCGGAACAAATCTCACAGGATGTGTTCTGTCTGGCGATCCTTGGGTTTCTGTGACCGGTTGTACGGCTTTGCTAGGTCAGGTGGGCATAAGATTGAAGGCGGGGTATGTGACGGATGCCGCCGGAAATACTAGTGCACAGGTCGACAGTCTGTCCTATGCCATTGTAAATCCGATTAAAGTCTCAGTGGCCTTTGCGCAGGAGTATGTTGATAAGACGTCAGGTGCCACCACCCATCAATTGAATTTTACTTTGGATAGAATCTCTACGACGCCGGTGCAGGTTACCTACGACACTCTGCCCGCGTTTTCGAAGGCACAGGTGGGTGTGGATCATAATCTTCCATTGACGGGTTCTGTGACGATCCCTGCGGGATCGCTCAGTGCCAGCATTTCTTATCAGCACATCAACAGCGTCGGCAGTAAGATCTTGCAGGTTGGAATTTCCCAGGCGGATGGTGCTGGGGTGAATGTTAACGTGGACAAACAAATTGCCCGGCAGTTATTGCATGATCCGGCCGCTGACAGTGGATTTAAAAGTATTGCGATGGGATGGACCTCAGCCTGTGGGGTGACCAAAGGTGGAACGATCAAGTGTTGGGGTTTTTATCGTCCGGTGACAACTGTGGATGCGGGGACTTCGTATAAAGAGATCCATGCCATCAGTGCCAACACGGGCGGGCCTGGAGGCTTTGTTGCCTTGGCAGAAGATGGCACTGTCACTGGGCTGAGCTCGGATGGTTCCTATTTGAATAAAGGGGCGATGGAAACCGGGCCTGGAGGGTATAGATTCTCAAAGATCGTGCAGAACTGTGGTATCACTGCAAGCTCCCTGAATGGCACTCCGGATGGATCTTTCTATTGCAATGGAGGTATTGTTGATCCGGGAACAACTTACCTTGATGTTTCAATAAGTGATGAAGGTCGCATGTGCGGTGTCACCAGCGCCAATGTCTTGAAATGCCAAGGATCTTCGTGGGCCTTTGAAGATGCGGATCCTGGCAACCTTTATGACTCCGTCGAGAGTGTCTATGCGTCGTCGGCCTGTGCAAGACGCTTGGATGGAAAAGTTTACTGTGGTTTTGGGGATAGCAGCTATTCCTCTCCATTCTATATGAATTATGCTGATAATAGCAGTCACTTCAAGCTTGATATTGACGGGAACGGCTGTGGGTTTGATGCCGCGGGGAATTTGAATTGCCAGGGGACGTATTTATCTTCGACGTATTCCCCCTATGACTCTTACAAGTACTCCGCTTTTGATTTTGGCCGCTATACCATGTGCGCCATTGAAAGTGTGACCGGGCTGTTACGATGTCGCTATTCTTACTATATCCTCTCATCGAAGTGGGGAAATGCCGAAGGAGCCTTGGGGGATCCTCAAGGGGACATTCTGCGCAGTCCTGTGGTGGCCTCTCATAGATCCTTCCAGGCTGTGGCAGCAAATATCGACAGTGTTTGTGCGCTGACGGACACTTCAGAAGTCTATTGCTGGGGTTCCAAGGCATGGGGAAGATATTTGAATGCGCCGCTGAAGTCCGCCGTTGGCAGCTTCACGCAAGTGGCGGGAAATTTTGCTTTGCGTGATGATGGAAAGATCGTGGGTTTGGTTAAGGAAAATCTGAATAATATTCCTTTGGATTCGACCAAGACCTACACCAAGGTTTCCAGCAACTGTGCTCTGACGGCCAGTGGGAAAATTGAAATTCTTTATCCTGGAAACAACAACGCCACAGCGGTGGATGTGATAAGTCCAACGGCGACCTATAAAGACATCAGCTGCAAAAAGGGTGGTGCGGCCGCGTTGACTCCAGACGGGGATCTTGTCTATGGCTTTATGGTGGGGAACCCCGGAATAGCAGTGACTTTAAATGAAAAATTTAAATCCGTGGATGCCTACGCTGTTAGTTGGTCGGGTGGAACGATTTACGGAATCACGGAAGCCAACAAATTGGCCTACTATAGAACATCTGATGGTGTGCAGGCGCAATGGGATCCCGGCGTGGATTACAAGAAAGTTTCTGCTGGTTACAATCACGCCTGCGCCATTACGGTCGCTGGTGTCCTGAAGTGCTGGGGGGATAATTCTGTGGGGCAACTGGGGGACGGGACAGGAGTGAACTCAGCAAGTCCTGTGGTGGTTGATGCGGGCACCACCTACAAGGATGTCGCTGCGGGAGAATATTACACCTGCGCGGTGACAACGTCGAATGTCCTGAAATGCTGGGGCAGCAACTTGAATGGATCAGCGGCTTTGGGTAGTACGGGATATAAGACGCCGACCTTTATTGTTCCTCAGTAAGGCTGTGAGCCAGAGCGACGATCTCGCCGAACTGTTTGTAGACGTTGATATAGATGCCTTGGTCGTTGCACCGAACCGTGTGTTCGGTTGCAGGCTCAGTCGAGGCGCGCGTTGTTTTCGATGCAATTCCCACCACATAAAGTCTGCCGTCAATTCGGGCAAAGGCCGGGCCACCGGAATCACCCTGGCAAATTCCTTTGCCTTGAGTCTGATCCACGCGGAAACGGGTTCCATTCAACGAGTACTCTGCAATGGAAAGCTCTGTGGTGCGAAGGGTGTTGCCACCATCACCGGAGGCATCCGCCCAGACGCCATTGGTGCGACCATACCCGGCAGCAAGGATGTGTTTAAGGGAGACCGCAGGTCGGTCTAGCAAGGGCGTGATAAGGATGTCGTCAGGTAGTTGTTTCTTCAATTTTATTATTCCAAAGTCAAAGTCCTGATTGCCGTCTTTGTACAGCTTGTGAGTCACAAAGGTGTCTTCAGCATAGGCCAGGTGTTTGCCATTGCTGTCTTTGTATTCAACCGTGCGCAGATATTTATCCGGCTTCATAAGGCAATGTGCTGCTGTCAGGACCAGTTGACGGTTTAAGGCAATACCAGTGCACTGAAAGACGTCATTCATTTCCACCGGTTGACCATTAATTATTTCAATTCGCGTGTTGTAGTAGGTTCGGATGCTGACAACCCTTTGCGAAAGCTCGTTTGTAGGGGCAACGACCGAACCACCGATAATTCCCTGGGATTCAGAAACAGCCAATGCCGGACCCATTAAGCTTTGTGGGCTTTCCTGGCAGTTTATCATCAGAAGTGAGAGAAGCACTAAGAGTCTTTTCATGGCGTCCTAAGGCATTAACAGCCCCAATTCTAAGTGTGCGATCTTTGTGCCGGGAACGGAGGGGGTGGGTGAGCGCTATAGCCCTTCTGGCGCCCGGATCCTGTCGAAGTTCTGATCACAGGCGGGCGCTGACCGTCCCCAGAAATGTCACTGGGTGACGGATTTAAGTGAAGTTATTTCCCGGCGGGCCTCACAAGTCCAATTCTGTTAAGGGTGAATCCTGGCAAGGATCTTGTATTTGCCTTCGACGACGAGGAGAAGTGATGGATAAGCAACCTGTTCGTTTGTTATTTGCGATCACCGCCTTGATCTTGGCAGGGTCATCTGCTGCGAAAGCACAGATACCAGCTCGTGCCGGTATGGTGGCGACTCAAGATCAGAGCTCGATAAATTATCTGATGGCTGTGGACAGCCTCAGTGTGGCGTCTATCCGTGAAGCCCTGTTAAGTCTGTGGGAGCACGGCTTGAACCCATCGGCTTATTGGGGTGACGAGTTTGAACAGTCTTATCTTCGCGGAACATTGGAATCTGATTTTGATTATCGCCAGATTCTTGGGATGTATGTCAAAGCCCTGCGTGATGTGCACGGTGGCAGTGTCAATCCTGTGGGCTTGGCTCCTGATATTAAGTTAAAAAAGAAAGATTTCCTCAGCGCGGAACAACTGCGTTCGATTGTGATTGGCAGTCAGGGCAGTGCCCGCACCGTGGTGGAAAAGCTGGCGCCGCAGATGCCAGTGTATCAGTCTTTAAGATATGCTCTGCAAAGACTTTATCCCATGCTGCAAACCGGGCAGTGGGAAACTATCACTCCGGCTAAAAAGCCATTGTCGTTGGGGAAACGAGATCCGGTGATCATTAAGCTGAAAGAGCGTCTGCGTCTTCTGGGGTATCGCATCGATAGCGTGAACGATGTTTTTGACCAGGATATGCTTATTGCAATCAATGATATTCAATTGAATCTGAAAATGAAACCGGATGGGGTGATTTCTCCGGGCGGGCGCACATGGAGATTCTTTGGTGTTTCTCTTGTGGAACGTCTTCGTCAGCTTCAGGCGGACATGGAACAGTTGCGCTGGTTGCCGCAGACGTTGGAAGATCGTCATATTTTCGTGAACACGGCGTTTTCACATTTTATGATGATCGACAAAAAGAACAATGTTTCCATGAGCTTCAAAGCCATTAACGGGACGGCGGAAAGAAAAACACCCACAATGCGTGATCGTATCACATATTTGGTGATGAATCCGACATGGACGATCCCGCCAACGGTCTTTTTGAACGATAAAGTCGAAATTCTGAAGAAGCTTGATGCCAAGGGAATTCGTAAGTACTTCACGGACAACCGTTTTGAAGTTTTCACTTCGGACTTCACCAAAACCATCGATCCGACGACGATCAACTGGAAGTCGATCAAGTCCTCTAGCGTGAACTTCTATATCCGGCAGAAGCCGAGCTATAACAATGCCCTGGGAGTGGTGAAATTCATGATGACCAATCCTTACGCGATCTATCTGCATGACACCAATCAAAGGGACTTGTTCGGTGAGGCTCAGCGTTTGCGCAGCTCTGGTTGTGTCCGATTGGAAAAACCATTGGATCTGGCGGAATACCTTCTTGCCGGCACGCAATGGTCCCGCCCGCAGATTGAAAACTTCGTGGTTAAGGAAGGCCAGACCGTGGATCGCGAAACGCGTGTGGATCTGAAAGAACCAATGCCGGTATATTTAGTACCTGTAACTTCACAAATGAACTCCGATGGTGTTATTCGTTTTGTTGAAGATGTTTATGGACATAATCAGTTGATTTTATCACAAGTGAAAGGATTGGGACGGTAACTATGGGAAAATATCTTTTGGCTTTAAGTCTTTTTGTATTCGCAGGTTCGGTTTCTGCCACGGCGGGAGCCTCCACAAGCACGGGCGCTGCGGCGGCCTCACAGTTCTATATCACGGGTGTCATAGAACACGTTGAAGCCATCGAAAATGAAGCCATGGTCAAAGTGGCTGGTGTGCAGAAACTTTTGATTATTAAGAATTTGATGAGCTTCCCTGAAGCGAAACTGCACATTCTTGCAGAAAGTCAGGAAACTCGTGTGCCGTTAAAACTAAAGGTCAATGGCAGCAATCATATTCTTGACGTAATTTTGTAAGCACAAAGCAGAAACGTTTGTTTCTGCTTGTTGTATTATAGCGCAGAACTTGGTTGATCTCAGTTCATTAACGAACGACACTTGAAGCTTGTTTCGCCTCAACCTTCAAGTGGTGACATATGTTGATGTATTGGGTGATACTGTTTTTTTTATTAGCTCTGACTTCACGTTTGCTGTTGAAGTTGCCCCCAGTCCTGTGGCGAACACTGTTCGCCCTTCCTTATCTTGGCGCCCTTAATGAAAGTTTAAAACCTTTTGTTCAACAATCCTGGCCCTTTCCTCGGGATGGTCTGAGTGATTTCTTCGCCTGCATTGTGGCAGGGATCGGATTGTGCGTCAGTATTTATGCTGGAACCTATTTTAAGTCTTATGAAAGGAAGAGATTCTTTCCGTTGTTCTTTGCCTTTACTGGATCCATGCTGGGGGCGCTTTGGGCAGACAATATCTTTTTGTTTTACGGCTTTTGGGAGGCCACAGGAATTTGCTCCTTTCTTTTGATAGGTTTTAAATATACGGACTTTGATGTTCGTAAAGGGGCCAAGCAGGCTTTGATCATCAACATTGCTGGCGGCTTGTGTCTTTTATTGGCTTTACTGATCATGGCTCAGATATCAGGCAGTCATTCGCTCCTTGAAATTCTTTACGCCAAAAGAAGTCTTATGCGGGACAACAACCTATTGATGTTGATGATTCTGTTGGCCGCTATGATCAAGTCTGCTCAGTTTCCCTTTCATTTCTGGCTTCCTGGGGCGATGGTCGCTCCAACACCGGCCAGCGCATATTTGCATTCAGCCACAATGGTGAAGTTGGGTGTTTTTTTGCTGGCGCGTTTTAGCCCCCTCTTTGATCAGAACATGGATTGGGTCTTTATTCTTAGTCTGGTCGGTGCGGTGACCCTGATCTGGGGGATGATTGTTTCGCTGACCAAAAATGATCTTAAGCAGCTTTTTGCCTGGACCACGGTGAGCTCCTTGGGAGGAATGTGCATTCTGGTCGGCTTGCATGTGTCGTATTCATGGAAGGCCTTTTTTTCTTATGTGCTGGCGCACTCATTTTACAAAGCCAGCTTGTTTCTGTGTGTGGGGAATATCGATAAGCAATTGGGCGGTCGCAGGATGGAGCATGCCTCCGGACTGATCCGGCGCATGCCGCTGACCTCTTTGGCATTGTTGATGGCTTTGGGATCTATGATGGGGCTTCCCTTCAGTATGGGTTTTTTGGGGAAAGAGTATTTGTTTAAGTCAGCTTTGCAGCTGGAAGGGGCGGGTTCATTGTTGGTGGTGGCTTTGCTCGGGGCCAGCATCCTGTCCATCGTGGTGGGTTATCGTCTGATTTTACTTTTGTTTCGCAGGCCCACAGACAGCCGCCGTTTGAAGGAAGCCCCTGCCAGCATGTGGTTTCCGCCATTGTTATTGGCTTCGGCTGGCTGGATTTCAGGCTTCTTTTTGGATGATATAAATAAATACTTTCTGAGCCCCGTGGTGTCCTCGATCGTGTTACAGCCCGTCGATCTGAATCTTGAAATGTGGACCGGAATCAATCTGGCGTTGGTGTTGAGTCTGGTGTCTTTGATGTCCGGAATATTTCTGGCTCTTCGTTATTCCGGGACCATGACCAAAGTGGCTGTGTGGTTGAAGAAAATTTTAAACCCTTCGCCACGGGTGGGGATTGTCGGAAGTCTTTCCAAAAAGCTGATAGATCGGCTGCAAAACGGCAGATTAAGTCATTACCTGCTCTGGTTTCTGGTGCCTGGGTTTCTGGGGCTTTCCCTGTGGGTGCCACCTCCGACAGAAATTTTTGCGTTCCATCCAAAGGGGCTTTCCTATCTGCAGATGATTCCCTTTGTGATTGTGCTCATGGGACTTTTGCCGATGCTTTTGAGTGTGCGGCCTCTGATGCAGATTATCGGCCTGGGAGTGCTGGGGTTTGGTGTCAGTTTGTTCTATCTTAGTGCGGGGGCGACGGACCTGGCCATGACTCAGATGGCGGTTGAGGCCTTGTCGGTGCTGTTGCTGACCTTGAGTCTTGTGTTTCTGCGCTCGAACCCCTCGGGGTTTAGCTGGTTTTACAAATTGGCTCGATCGGTGATCACAGCCTGCGCTTTTTTGGGAACCCTTCTTTTGTGTGCTCTTTTGCGTGAAGGCAAGATGCCATCTCGAGTCGCTGAGTTCTTTAATGAAAACGCCCTGCCTCTGGGGCGAGGACGCAATGTCGTCAACGTCATTCTGGTGGATTTCCGCGCGTTGGATACTTTTGGAGAAATCACGGTGCTTGGGATTGTTGCTGTTGGAATTCACTTCTTGTATCTGCGTAAACAAAAGTTGTCGATGACATTCCAAGAGTCAGCAATTCTGACCACCTCGATGAAGGTGTTTGCCCCGCTTTTTGCTTTGATATCATGGATTGTGCTGTTGCGCGGGCACAATGCCCCTGGCGGAGGGTTTATTGGGGGGCTGGTGTTGGCAGTCTCGTTTGCTTTCGCCGCCCTTGTGATGGGTGAGGAATGGATGCGACGTTGGCTGGTACTTAGACCCATGACCTGGATGGGCCTGGGCCTGTTGTTGGCTTTCAGTGCTGCGGTTTATCCGGTTCTGCGGGGCGAGGTTTTGATGAAATCACATTGGTTTGATCGCATTGAATGGTTGGGGACCCCGTTGATCTTTGATGTGGGTGTTTATTTGTTGGTTCTGGGGCTGGGAACAAGTTTGTTTCTTTCGTTCTTCAGGAGGGATGTGTGATTGATTTTTTGTCGTTAAGTATCGCCTCACTGATGGCTGGAGGACTTTGGCTGCTGCTGTCCCGCGACTGGCTGCAGATGGTGATGGGGCTCAGTGTGTTGGGGCATGGAGTGAATTTATTTATTCTCACCGCAGGTGAAGGGAAGGCCACGGACCCTTTGCCGCAGGCGTTGATACTGACGGCGATCGTGATTGGATTGGGGATGACGGCCGTTTTGCTGGCGCTGGCCTGTCGAGGTTTGAAAGTGTCCCGATCGCGCGACGCGGATTTTCTGCCGGAGGAAACAGAATGATTGCAGCCCCGGTGTTGATCTCATTTTTATGTGCCTTGATCACACTGATGCTTCGTCGTTGTTCTTTGGCGCTGCTGGGCGTGTCGTTCTTGGGAGGGGCCTTCAATCTGACAGCCACAGGGGTCATTCTTTGGCGCGTGTGGGAGCAGGGGCCCCAGCGTCTGCAAATTGGAAACTGGCCGGCTCCTTTTGGAATTTCCTTCGACGTTGGATTGCTGGGAGCCCTGATGATGGCAGGCAGTGCGTTGGTGGCCTTTTGTGGGCAGTGGGCCATGCAATCCCTGTTGGGGCGCCGTTGGGAAGTGCTGGGCGTTTATTCACTTTTTCATTTTCTGATGATGGGTGTCTATGGGACCTTTGCCACGGGGGATCTGTTCAACTTGTATGTTTGGTTTGAAGTTTTACTGGCGGCCTCCTTCTTTCTGGTGGCTTTAAGCCGACAGCGGACTTCGGTGACGGGCAGTTTTAAGTATGCCGTGATCAGTATCCTGTCTTCAGTGGCCTTTTTGTTGGGGATCTCATTTGTCTATGCCGCCATGGGCAGTCTGGATCTGGCCGACATTGTTCGCCAGCAGCAGGTGCAGGGACAGAGTCTGGCTATGATCATGGGGTTGTCGTTTTTGGCAATTGCGTTTTTGGTGAAGGCGGCGGTCTTTCCTTTTTTCTTTTGGTTGCCGGCTTCTTATCCGGTGACGCTGACTCCGGTGGCGGCTGTGTTTTCGGGTTTTTTGACCAAGGTGGGACTTTATTCTGTTTTGCGTGTGTTAAGTCCGGCTTTTACCTTGGGTGACAGTGCAAAGCTTTTGCCGTTTTTCTATGGCCTGGCTTTGGTTTCGATGGTGTTGGGTGTGTTGGGCGCACTTTCCCGAGACAACATGAAAGGTATACTGGCATTTCACGGGACTTCGCAAATGGGTTACATCCTGCTGGGTCTTTCTTTGGGAGGACAGGCGGGGGTTGCGGCCTGTGTGTTTTATCTATTGCATCACATGATGGTGAAAACAAATTTGTTTTTGTCGTTGGCTTACATGGAAAAAGTGGGTGGCACGAGTATGGTGTCGGAATCGGGAGGCTTGTGGGAAGCACGCCCCTGGCTGGCCGGACTGTTTGCTCTGTCAGCGTTGTCGCTGATCGGGGTGCCGCCTTTTTCTGGCTTTTGGGCGAAGGTGTTAACCCTGCAAGCGGCTTTGGCAGACCAACGTTGGCTGGGTGTCTTTGCATGTTTGGGGGTTAGTCTGCTGACTTTAATGTCGATGCTTAAAATCTGGATTGGAGTTGTCTGGAAAAGAGCTGCACGGGACCTGCCTGAAAAGGATGCGGTCCGTGTTCGCTGGGTGTTGCTGCCATTGGTGATTTTAAATGTCGGCATCCTGGCGATGGGCCTGGGATACCCTCATGTGAAGAAGGTGGTGGAAAAAGCGGCCCAGGAACTTTTAGCTGACAGGGGGGCGCCTTGAAGAAATTGATTTTAAGTTTCGAAGTGCTTCTGCAATTTATGGGGCACTTTGTGATTGCCGTTATTCAGGTGGCTTCGTGGGTGTTCAGGCCGAACAGTAAAATGAAGCCGGCCATTGTGCGCATGCAGGTCGAAATTAAAAATCAGTGGGGATTGTGGATTCTGTCGTTGTTCATTTTTTTGGTTCCTGGATCGATGATTGTGGATATTCGACGCGATAAAAAGCAGATGTATGTTCATTTTTTTCATACGGACGATCCCGATCAGTCGATTGCTTACATAAAAGAGGTCTTTGAAAAAAAGTTGCGGATAATCTTCGGTGAAAGGGGAGACATGTCATGATTATTGTTTTCGTGGGTCTTTTGGCCTTTTCTTCTGTTTGTACGATGATCCGTTGTCTGCGCGGTCCTGACTGGACAGACCGAATCATGACCTTTGATCTATTGAATAATATCCTGGTGGCGGCGGCGGCTCTTTATGCCATCTATGAAAACAATCCCGATGTGGTGACGTTGGTGCTGGTGTTGGCGCCTTTGTCATTTGTATCCAATGCCATCATGGCATTTTATCTTGAAAGGCGAAAGGAGTCCTGATGAGCCTTATTGTGACCTCCCTGCTTTTAATGGGGTGTCTTTTGATTCTTCTGGCCTCGGTGGGCAGTCTGAAATTTCCAGACACCCTGACCCGAATGGCGGCGGTGTCGAAGGCGTCGACCTTGGGAAGTGTGGTGTTTTGTCTGGCGGCTGCGATACACTTTCAAAAAGTGTCATTGACGATCTTGCTGGGTTTGGCGGCGCTGGTGTTGTTTATGGGAATCCCGGTGTCTTCGCATCTGCTCAGTCGTTTGCGTCTGCGAACAGCCGGGAAATATCCTCTGCAGACCCAAAGAAACGACTACGAAACAGACGGCCCCTAAGAACCGTCCGTCGGGAACGCGATAGTCCCAAGCTAGTCAGCTGTATTTTGGCGGGGAGTGATGGAGATTTGCAGGAAATCCAAAGGCTCCGGACCGTCATTCTTAATTTGCAGAGAAATGCTGTCTTGGACCTTCAAGGCGTCGCCGGTTGAGACAGTCAGATTTTCAGTGGTCATTGTTCCGTGCGAAACAAAAAAGAAAGTGGTTTGTCCGACGGTTTGTACGGTTTGTTCCGAGCCGGCCGGAATATGTTCATGCACCATCGTGGCCATAAAACTTTCACGATGATAAATCAGCCCCAGATCGCGCACCGGCCCCGCCAGCAATTTGCATTGAATTTCCTCTTCTCCGGCAAAGGCCACCGGCATATGCCGCAGCAACGGCCGGTCATTCAGAAGCAACCCTTCACCCTGGAAGACGGCCAGCAGACGGTCATACCCAGGAAAAAGTGAAAAGGGACTTGCCGCTTCGACACGGGCTGAACTCAGTCGCCACAAATAGGGCAGATCCCGTCCCGGAAGCAGATCAATTTGATCCGTCATTCCCTGACCGTTCTTCCAGGGCATGGATACAAACTCGGAAGACTTTATCACTTGCAACATGAGCGCTCCTTGGGAAAAGGTGAATCTTCAGTAAAATAGCTACTATCAGATGGTAAGCCGACGAAATCTCAAAATAAAACTTAAAATAAATAAACCAAAGGTTTGGTTTTGCACTTAAGCTAGTTCATTACGGCGCCGAAATGTTTAGTATCAAGGACCTACTGGAGAAGCTAAAGTATGTCAGCGGTTAAAGAGCTCAAAGTGATCAAGAAGAGACCTGAAGTTAGAAACACTCCGGACCAACAACAGGACCGGGAAAATGGAAGGCAACTTCTTGAGACTTTGCTCAAAGGCATGGTCGATTTTCCAGAAACCATTGAGGTCAGCTTTGAGGTCGGAGATAAAACCACCGTTTACAAGGTGGAATGCGACCAGAAATGCCTAGGACAGATCATTGGTGCCAAAGGCAAAAACATCACCGGAGTTCGCTCTGTGATGGCAGCCACCTTGGCTCGTAAGGGCATTCGTGCGGTGGTTGAAATTCCTTACTTCTGTGTGGATGTATAGTGTCTCTTTAGCGCTGCCAGCGTTGTTGGTAGCTGACACTGATGGTGTTTGACAGCGTCGAGTTGACGGGATTCCCCAGCAGACTTTGATCGCTGTAGACCACTGTCAGAGCCGACTCTTGCGACAGCATATAACTGCCAGAAACTCCCCAGGTGAAGTGTTTTTGATTTTGCCCATCAGAAGAGGTGGAGCCGCGAATACGGATGGCCTCTTCGTAAAGGAAGGAAACGCTGCTGCCTAAGCGCAGGTTTTCTTTATTCCAGCCCAGTCCCACACTCTGTGTCGTGCCCCAGCCGGGTGTAACGGTGGTCTTGCCATTGTAGGCACTGCCTTCTGCTGTCCGCTCAAAGGATTTATGAATTTCTGAGCTGAAGTTGGCATCCCACACGCGCCAGGTTTTTACCAAGGCGACGCCGCCCCCTAAGGAAAGAAAACCACGGCCACGAATTTTGTTGGAAGTCGTGGCCTCTTCATCATAGATGGAAGGGGCCGTGGGCAGGGTTATCTGCAGGAAGGTCACGCCCCGGGGTTTCCAGCGGGAATACTGCAGCTCTGGGAATGTTTCATGTCCCAGATATAAAGAGACATCCCCCACGCCGGAGGCTGAACTGTGAAGGCGGTCTTTTTTTGCAATGACTGGAACAGAAAGTCCGGCCTGCCAGGTGTCTGCCAAAAGCAAGGCGCTTTCGATCTTCAGGGTCTGTGACTGGTTGCCGTCGTCTCTTTTCATCCACTGACCACTGCTTAATACATCATCGGTGATCTCTGAATATGAATAGGTGGAAGTCACCTGAGCCTTGTCATCACCCAAAATCAGCGCGGGAAAAGAAAAACTTCCCCCGCAACAGCTGGCCGCCTGGGTGAAGGAGCCCCAGGAAAGAAAAATAACAAGAAAAGCTGAAGCAGCTTTAATCATGGCACCATCAGCGGAACAAAGACCTGATCCACGGTGGTGGATTGGTTTTTCAGGCTCACGCGCACTTCCCATTCACCAGGCATGACAAAGTAAACACGGTGAACACGGAACTGACCCTGGCCTAAGTCTTCAATTTTGACCGGGGCAGATCCGTGTCCCATAGATGGCATCCACAAAACCACAGACAGATTTGCCGCCGTGATTTGTGGTGAATTAAATTTCAAGGTGAATTCAGAGTAGTCCGAGCTGCTCGGAGTCGTCAGCCACTGCATTTCCGCGCAAACACCGGCTTTGGTAAACTTCAGCAGGCAGGTATCTTCGGCCTGAGTGCCCTGAGGCTCTTGCAGGTCGTTAGCTGAAATATAGTGAGGCTGCGCGCACGCAGACAGACTGAATAGAAGGATGAAAGGAATCAGTTTTTTCATAAGTTCTCCGCTCTTTGAATATAACAACCAAGGGCTCGCCCTTCTTTGTGCCGGGGCGTTTTGCTCGCCTGAAGATCTTCAAGCACTTCCTTCAGATAATGTTTCTTTGCAGAGGGACCAACATGACTGTCGGTGACGCCCCCCTGATAAACGATGTCTCCTGTGGAATTAAAAACATAAACATGGGGGGTCTTCAGGGCTCCCAGCTTGTCGGCCCAATGACTGCGGGAATCTGCGAGCACGGGGAACGTCAGATGGGCATCCTGGAAGTGGGCCTTGGTGATGTCAGCATCTTCGTCTGCATTGGAATGGATTGCCACGAATTTGAAAGTCTTAAACTGCTGACTCAGATCCTTCAGCAGTCCTTCGTGGCTGGCTGAACAAGGGCATTTGGCGGACATGAAGACGACGACCGTGGCCGGGGATGAGGCGAAAGCGAACTCCTGGGATTCTCCGGTCAGGACATTCCTTCCCGTTAGCACGTCAATCTTCTCTGCGGCCGAGGTGCCCAGGGAAGTAAGAATCAGAAAGACAGAAACCAGTATTTTGCTCATGCGCCGTTTCTAACACAAAGCCCTTTGGGGATATATGCCACAAAAAGTTGCGGGATTAAGGGCGGATTTGTTTGTTGTGCGTTGCGTATATATGTGAATCCGTCGTGCCAATTCTAAATGGATTTCTATAAACTTTTTCTATGTTTAGAAAACTTAGAGAGTTCAGAAATCGTTTTGTTCAATACAAAAAAAGCGGTCAGGTTCATAGTGATCTGGATGTCCTGTTGGCATCAGCCCAGGAACAGAAGCAGCTGGAAGACCGCTTGCAGTGGTTGGTTCGTCTGCTGCAGTGGGTGCGCTACGAGGGGGCGGTGGACGCCCATATCGAAAAAGAAACCGGACGACTGCCGGTGGCGCGTTTGCGCTATCTCTTGATGGTTTTGGATCGCAATCCCAATTGGAAGAAAGAAGTCGCCGTCATTTTGCGAACGGTGGTTCATGAGGTCAGCGGTCTGGAATTATACACGGAAACCGGCCTGCCACGTGAATTGGGGCTGTGGAGTGAGTTGTCTGACCGTCTGATGATGAAGATGCTGCCGACGCCACCTCTGGATCACGAGTTGGGCTATCTGTTCTGGGCCCTGTTCCCGGAAAAAGACGACCCGGTGTGGATTTCCTCCATCGATAATGTGACCTTCGAAAAACTTGTCGACTTGTTCCACTATGAAGTGGGGCCTGAAGAACAGGACTGGAATCGTTTCAAGATCGATCTGGAAGATGCGTTGGTATATCTGGTTATTCAGGTTCGGGCGATTGGCTTGTCTCCGGCCATTCGCAATCGTCTGGACAAACCCAACTTTCGTGATTCGGCGTTCTTTGCCCTGGTGCGAGGCCTAGAGGAGTTCGTGAATGCCTATCATGCCGGAGACCGCAATCTGACCCTGGAAAAGGCGTCCCGCTTTCGCATGATCGTGTGGGAGTGTCGCCGTGAGCTGGCACAGGTCCACAAGCACCTGGATGAATACGGAGTCAGTGTGGATCTGGTCTTCCAGATGGCACGCCTGAGAACTTATTTGCAGCGTATCGACAGTCTGCTTGAAATTCTTCTGAATGAACGTTTGGACACGAAAAAAGTGACAAGCTTTCTTTCCAAACTGGTCGAGGAAAATCAGGATCTGCGCAGTATTTCCTCGTTGCTGTCACAAAATATCTCCTTGCTGGCACGCAAAGTGGTTGAGCGGGCGGCAGAGACCGGAGAACACTATATCACCCGAACCAAAGATGAATATCGTCACATGCTTCAGGCGGCCGGTGGCGGCGGGGCTATAACGGCGCTGACAGTTTATGCCAAGATCGGCATTCTGGCGCTGGGGCTGTCTGGTTTTATGGAGGGCTTCCTTGCCTCATTGAACTATGCCTTAAGTTTTGTGGCGATTCATCTGGCTGGCTTCACCCTGGGGACCAAGCAGCCTGCCATGACGGCTCCGGCGCTGGCGGCAAAGATGCAGGATGTGGACAGTGAAAAAGGCATGAATGAGCTGGTCACAGACATCACGCATTTGATTCGCTCGCAGGTGGCGGCCATTGCCGGAAACGTGATGTTTGTCGTGCCATGTGTGATTCTGATTGATGCGGTTTTCAATCTTCTTTTTGGCGGGCATTTGATGTCGCTCGAAAAAGCGCAGTATGCGTTTAAGTCCGTGGATATTTTAGGGCCGGCTGTTTTGTATGCGGGATTCACCGGCATTCTTTTGTGGATGTCCAGCCTGGTGTCGGGATGGAGCGATAACTGGTTTGCCTTAAATTCCCTGCGTAAGACCCTGGCGCGCAGTCCGACGCTGAAAGCGGTTTTCGGCAAACGCGGGGCCCGCGGTATTGCCGTCTTCTTTGAAAAGAACATCTCGGGCCTGGCGGGGAATATCTCGCTGGGGATCATGCTGGGGATGACACCGGAAATTTTAAAGTTCATCGGTTTGCCGTTGGACATCAGGCACGTGACCCTTTCGTCCGGCACTCTGGGAGGAGCCCTTCCGGTTCTGGGGCTTGATTTTATGAAGACCTGGGATTTCTGGAGAGCGGTCATCGGCATCTTCTTTATCGGGGCCTTCAACGTTTTGATCAGCTTCGGCATGGCTTTGTGGGTCGCAATCAAAGCCCGCGGTGTCCAGCCTCCGCAAAGAAAAGCCATCCGCCAAGCGGTGGTGAAACGTTTCTTGTCCAGTCCATTAAGCTTCTTCCTGCCCGTGGGGGCTAACGTGCCTAAGTCCTCTAGTGGAAGTCATGGTCACTGATGACTGAGGTTTCGGTTGTGATTCCAGCCTTCAATGAAGCCCAGCGTCTGCCGGAAACCCTGCAGGCGCTGAAAAGGCTGTGCCTGAATAAGGAACTGCCGGTGACTATTTCTGAAGTGCTGGTGGTGGATGACGGCTCGGTTGATTCTACTTCCCGCGTGGTCGAGGAGTTTGCGCGTGACTGGAGTTTGTTGAAGCTACTGGGGTTTTCACAGAATCGGGGCAAGGGGGCCGCGGTTAAAAAGGGCCTGATTGAAGCATGTTCTGAATGGGTGCTGGTTGCTGATGCCGACATGGCAACACCGTGGGAGGAGCTGCGCAAACTGCAGTCCTTCATGCCTCAAGCGGATTTGATCATGGGCTCGCGTGCCTTGCCACAAAGTCAGATCGAGGTGCGGCAGCATTGGATTCGTCAGACCATGGGGAAGACCTTCAACAAGATTTTGCGCCTGTTTGTGGGACTTCCCTATAAAGACACCCAATGCGGATTCAAACTTATTCATACGAACGATTTTTTTCGTCAGAAGGTTCTGCCACAGTTGAGTGTGGAGCGCTTTGCCTGGGATGTTGAGCTGATTCTGGTCATGGAAAAGTTTCGTCTGAAAGTGCAGGAAGTTCCGATTCGTTGGCAGCATAAGGAATCTTCCCGTGTTCATATCGTGCGCGACAGTCTGGAAATGCTTTTTGCCATTCGAAAAATGCGTCGTCGTTTGCGAAATATCAAATAAGTCGTTTTGCTTTTGTGCCCAAGAACTGCTCAGGAACAAAAAAGCAACGCTGCAGCGGGTCATTTACTCTGATTTAATATTAGGCAGCTCAGCTTCAAATAAATGATGGCAACTATAAGCTTTATTAATAGTAAAGGCTGCTGTGGTCCTAAAATTGAACTGGGGTTCCACTTTGGAACTACAGGTGCCATGACAGATTTTTTCACTTTTTTGTGTTCAAAAAAAAGTGCAAGTGGTTCCAAAAGAGTACTTGATAAATCTTTCAAGCTGAAATGAAGTGCCTACCCATAGAGGACTTCAATAGTTGAAGTCCATGGATATGGGGGGATTTTAATGAAACTCAACGTGTTTGCACTTATTGTATCAGTGCTGTTCGCGACATCAGCTCAGGCAGAGCGCGTACTCGTGATCATGAAAGACCAGGCGTCTTTCAACAAAGCCCACATGGCTTATAAGATGAAGGGGTCTTATGCAGCTAAAGGGATCGACTTGGGTGTTCAGTCTCAAGCTGTAGGTCAACTGGAAGACAGTCTTGCTAACTTGAATACACTTATTGTTAACACTTCCAGCGAAGCTCAAGTTGAAAAACTAAAAGCTAATCCTGCAGTGGCATACGTTGAGAAGGAAATCTTCCACGAAGCTCCAGCTCCAGTAAAAGGTTACCTGGCGCAAAGACAACAATCCCAAAAATTGGGTCAAAAAACTCCATGGGGTATCCATGCAGTTAAAGCGACTGAAGCTTGGTCAAAAGCTAAGCGCGGTTCCGGTGCTCGTGTTCTAGTTTTGGACACAGGTATCGATGCTGCTCACCCATCTCTGAAAGTTAACTTCGAAGCAGGTAGAGACTTCACTGACGCAAGTGATGGTTCTGACTTCACTGACCTTGTTGGTCACGGTACTCACGTAGCGGGTACTATCGCGGGCGCTTTGGATAAAACTGGTTTCACTGGTGTGGCTCCAAAAGCTAAGATCCTGGCAGGTCGCGTGTGCTCTGAGCAAGGTTGCTCCAACATCGCTATCGCTCAAGGTATCAACTGGGGTATCCAGGAAAAAGTGGACGTGATCTCCATGTCTTTGGGTGGCGCTTGGTCCACTCCTGCTGAAAGAAATGCAGTTGCAGCAGCTGACCGTGCAGGTATCACTGTTGTGGCTGCTTCTGGTAACAACGGGACAAACCGTGTTTCTTATCCAGCGGCTCTTCCAACTGTGATCGCAGTTGGTGCAGTAGATGTGAACTTGAAAAAAGCAGACTTCTCTCAATACGGTCCTGAATTGGCTGTAGTTGCTCCGGGTGTTGCGGTTGTTTCTTCCGTACCAATGGGCACAGGTCGTGAGTCTTCTGTTGAAGTTTCCAACGGTCAGAAAAAGGTAAAAGTAGCTTCTTCTACATTCCAAGGCGCGAAAGAAATTTTGACTCCAGAGACGAACGTTTTGGTTCCTGCTGGCCTGGGTAAAGTTGAAGATTTCGCGAAAGTGGATGTTAAAGGCAAATTTGCTTTGATCTCTCGCGGTGAAATCAACTTCTCTGACAAAGTTAAAAACGCGATCAAAGCAGGTGCTGCTGGCGCGATCATCTACAACAACGCTCCAGGTTTGATCCAAGGTGCTTTGACTGACGATGGTTCTGTTCTTCCAATCGGCGTGTTCATGATTGAGCAAACTGTTGGTCAAGAGTTGTTGCGTGTTATCGGCACTGGTAAGCAAGTAACTGCTACTTTGCAAACTGTAGCTACTGACTATGCTGCCTTTGACGGTACATCCATGGCGACTCCTCACGTATCTGGTGTGGTTGCTTTGATGAAAGCTGCGAACAAGTCTTTGACTGGTGCTCAAGTAAAAGAAATCTTGAAGCGCACTGCAACGCCACTTTCTCCAAACTCTGCTAATGAGCTTGGCGCAGGTATCGTAAACGCAGAAGCGGCTGTTCAAGCTGCGATCGACGCGAAGTAATTCGTATCTAGAAAAATGACATTAAAAAACGGCTTCCTGGAAACAGGAGGCCGTTTTGCTTTTGAGGGGCCCCACCGAGCCTCAAGGGCTCCCAGGGCGCTCTCCCACGAAGGATGGCTCGCCCCAGCTTTTCAGAGGCCGTGCATTGGCGCAGCGCTTCTGCAAAAGTAAGCAGGTACCTTTTGGGAAAAAGTAGGCGCATAGTTAGTATATATGCAGCATTTACCCGCGATGATTCACGACCTGGCCCTGATTCTTGGGACAGCCGGCTTGGTCACTTTACTGTTTAAAAGACTCAATCAACCTATCGTTCTTGGATATCTGGTTGCCGGCTTTTTGGTGGGACCAAAGACATCTATTTTTCCGACGGTGATAGGTGTTGGCAGTATTAATCTGTGGGCAGAGATCGGTGTGATCTTCCTTCTTTTTGCCCTTGGTTTGGAGTTCAGCTTCAAAAAGCTAATGCGTGTAGGGGGCTCTGCCAGTTTTACGGCTGTGTTTGAAGTCTCTTTGATGATCCTCTTTGGGTATACCACCGGGCAGATTTTGGGGTGGTCCGCGATGGATAGCTTGTTCCTGGGCGGGATTCTGTCGATCTCATCGACGTCCATTATTATCCGCACTGTTGAAGAGCTGGGCTTTAAGAATCTGAAGTTTGTCGGCATGGTATTCGGTGTCCTGGTGATCGAAGATCTGGTGGCTGTTCTTTTGATGGTCCTACTCACCACGGTGGCCTTGACTCGGGATTTTTCGGGAACCGAGATGCTGGGGGCGGTTCTAAAACTGGCCTTCTTCCTGTCTATCTGGTTTGTGGCGGGTATTTTCCTGCTTCCAAGTTTCCTGAAAAGAGCTCAAAAGCTTTTGTCAGAAGAAACCGTTTTGGTGGTGGCCGTGGGGCTTTGTCTCATGATGGTGGTTTTTGCCAGTAATGTTGGGTTTTCTTCGGCATTGGGAGCCTTTATCACAGGGTCAATTTTGGCTGAAACGATCGAAGGTGAACGAATTCATCATTTGATTGCGCCGATTAAGAATTTATTTTCCGCAGTCTTCTTCATTTCTGTCGGCATGCTGATTGATCCGCAGATTATCTCCATTTATTGGAAGGAAGTTCTGCTGCTTTCTGCGGTCGTGGTTGTTGGTAAAACTTTAAGTGTCACCTTAGGGTCGGTGCTTTCCGGGCAGACACTGAAGTCCTCGGTGCAATCGGGAATGAGTCTGGCGCAAATTGGTGAATTTTCCTTTATTATTGCTACTTTGGGGCTGAGCCTTAAAGTTATCAGCGAAAAGATTTACCCGATCGCCGTGGCCGTTTCTGTGCTGACCGCCTTTACAACGCCTTATATGACCCGTTCTGCTGACAGGGTCTATGGTTGGCTGGAAAAGGTGTTGCCTGCAAAAGTGATCCATTCCTTGGACAGTTACAGTGTGATTTCTTTTTCCATGGCGGGGAACAAGGAGTGGCGCGAACAGGTGCGCGCTTACGTGCTGAAAGTGCTTCTAAATGCCGTGGTGGTTATTGCGGTCTTCCTGACCATGGCTCGGGTGTTTTTGCCGTTTCTATTAGAACGCCAGATCGCAGAAGGTCCGGCGAAGTTTATATCTTTAAGTGCAACCTTGATTTTAAGTGCTCCATTTCTTTGGGCTTTGGCATTCGGTCGTACAAGACAGTTTGAAGCCTTGTTGGTTGGTCAGGGAAAGGGCAGTCACAACTATGTCTTCCTGGTGTCGCGAATCATGCTTGCCGTTGGTTTGTTGGGGGCCATGGTGGCGCAGTTTGTTCCACTGATGTGGGCGGTGGCTATCACCCTGTGGATGGTCGTGGTTGTGGGGTATGTTCTGTCGCAGAAGCTTCAGGACATCTATCATTGGTTTGAACGTCGTTTCCTGACAAACCTCAATGATGAGGTTCAGAAAACTCATGCCCGCAAAAACAACCGGGCCTTGGCGCCATGGGATGCGCATATCACGGAATTTGAAATTCCACCGGAAGCCCCGTATGTCGGTGTGCCTTTGCATCAGTTGTCTATTCGAGAAAAATACGGGGTTACGATTGCTTTAATTGAACGGGGACGCCGTCGGGTCACGGCCCCAGGGCGAAAAGAATGTCTGATGCCTTATGATCATGTGTTTGTGATCGGCACTGATGCGCAGTTGATCCAGTTTAAGACCTTTATCGAAGACGAACTGCCGGCACCTTCCGGTCAGGCGGAAGCTGAGTACAGCCTTGAGCAGTATCTGCTGACGGATGCGTCTCCGTTTATAAATAAAACCATCCGGGATTGCGGTTTGCGTGAGGCAACCCACGGGCTTGTTGTCGGTATCGAACGTGAAGGTGGGCGGATTCTAAATCCGGACTCCAGTGTCACCTTGTGCCGTGGGGATGTTCTTTGGATTGTGGGCGATCGCGATAAGATTCTGCAGCTGACCTAAATCCGCCAGCGCAGCAGAGTCTTCAGGGCGTTCATTTTAAAGCTGCTGTAAGGTGGATACATAATCCGAAGCATCTTGCCAAAGAAGGACTGCTTCAGGACGGCCTTTTCATGGGAAAAGGTCTGAAACCCATGCCAGCCATGGTAACTTCCAATTCCGCTGTGATTGACACCACCAAAGGGAAGATGGGGGTTCACAAAATGAATCAAAGAGTCATTAAAGACCAGCCCACCAGAGCTGGTTTCTTTTAGAATTCTTTCCGAGTTCATTTGACTGTGTGAATAGAAATACAGGGCCAAGGGTTTGGGGCGTTCATTGATAAAATGTATGACCTCTGAGATCTCTTTAAAGGTCATCATCGGCAGAATTGGACCGAAGATTTCCTCTTGCATGACTAAAGAGTGCGGATCTGCTTTATCCAGCAGCGTGGGGCTGCAATAGTGTTTTTCCGGTTCACAATGCCCGCCAAAGATGATTTCGGCCTTCTTGGCAACGGCATCGTCAATCAGGTTTTTTAAGCGCTGAGTATGGTTCATCGAGGCCATGCGTGCCAGATCCGGGCTGTCCTGAACCTGCTCTGCTGAAGATCCGTAAAACTTTTGAATCGCGGCTATAAGATGACTTTTAAAGGATGATGCCACGGACTCATGCACAAAAAGATAGTCGGGGGCCACACAGGTTTGGCCGGCATTGATGAACTTGGCCCAGGCAACTTTTTCGGCGGCCACCGCGAGATCTGCCGTTGCATCAATAATCGTCGGGGACTTGCCCCCCAGCTCCAAAGTCACACTGCTCAGATGTTTGGCGGCAGCCTCCATGATGATTTTTCCCACGCGGGTGCTGCCGGTAAAAAAGATGTGATCAAAGGGAAACTTCAAAAGTTCCTGAGTCGTTTCAGCGCCACCTTCCGACACAAAGACATGTTCAGTGGCAAAAGCCGCTTCGGCAATTTTTTTGATGACCGAGCTTGTGTGACGAGTTAGTTCAGAAGGTTTAAGGATGGCGCAATTCCCGGCAGCAATGGCCGAGATCAAAGGAAGAAACACCAATTGAAATGGATAGTTCCAGGGGCCGATCAAAAGGCATACGCCTCGCGCCTCAGGCTGGATGAAGCTTTGGCTGCCAAACAAGGTCCATGGGGTTTGCACCCGGCGAGGGCCGGACCAGGATTTAAGATTTTTGCGGGTGAAATGAAGTTCCTTCAGGACCGGATAGATTTCAGAAAGCAGGGTTTCAGCTTCAGGTTTGTTGAAGTCCTTTTTTAGGGCTGCAATGATTTCTGCTTGGTGACTTTCGATGGCCTTTTCCAGGGCCTCCAGGCTTTGAATGCGGGTCTTCAAGGACTCACTGCGAAGCTTCAGGGCATACTGCTTTTGATGAAGAAAAATTTTTTCCAACATGCCTCCATGTTAGAACACTGGCTAAAGGAGGCAACGTTTAAGTTGGCAATGGCCCGGTACATATAAAGGCCGGCTCAAAAGGACTAAAGTGAGAACACCTTTCCACAGCGGCCGGGCATAACCACATTCTTCTGCTTGAGCACGCGCCAAAGGATCTTAGAGCCCAGTTCATTGTTCATGAGTTCAGGGTGGAACTGCAATAGCAGGCCGCGTCCGTTCTTGAACTCCGTGGCTTCTGTCACTCCGTCGTGTCCCTGGGCCGCCAGTTGCAGAGGGCCGCCTTCTTTAAACACTACGGACTGGTGATGCAGGGAATTGACGGTCATTTTGTTCTGTCCTGGTCCCAGCAAAGAAGCCAGGATGTTGTGTTTGGTGGGTTTGAGTTCGACTTCGTGCCAGTCATTTCCATGGCTGACCTTTGTGCCAACATGGAAGGGGACGTCCTGAATCAATTTGTATCCCAACGCGACAGAAGAAATCTGCGACCCACGGCAAACCCCCAGCAGGAAGCCTTTTTCGCGGGTAACATAAGACTTGATCAGCTCGATTTCAAACATATCGCGCGCTGGGATGGTGTTGCGCGAGTGAGTATTTTGTTTCTTGTACAAAGCAGGCTCCACGTCATCGCCGCCCATGGCTACCATAAAAGGGAATTTTTCTGAAATCTGTGCAAACAGGTCGCGGGTTTCGCTTTGTGAAAGCCCCAGGTTGGCGTTGATCGGAAGGATGTAAGAGCTGTGTTTTCCTTTGGCGAAAATTTTCTGGAAGTTCTCAATTCGCTGCGAATTGCGAGTGTAATCTTTTGGCAGATTGGCAATCAGAAGGGCGCGGGATTCGCGGCGGGCTTCATCCAAGGGCTTGAATCCCGAGAGTCTGACTTCAGGAAGACGGCCTTCAAAAAGCTCCATCAACTCAGGATTGCGATTCAGATTCTGTAAATATCTTTGTGCCGCCTGCTCTGGAGTTTCTCCGGTTTTAACGGGAAGAATCAGCGGCGCCAGGGTGTTTCCTGGAGACCATTCATACAGGCGAACCAGTTCCGTGGTGGCGCTGGCGGTGTGGACGATGAGGGTTGCAATCAGTGACAGAAAAAAGGATTTTTTCATGTGCTATTGCCTTTCGTGGGCTTGAATGACCCGATAGTTATCTGAGTTCGAACACGCTCTTCCAAACTTCTTTTCAAGTTGGACTGCGGTGTGTGCCAGGCTGGAGACATACCCTGGGCCACCGTGGCTTTGCCAGACCTGCAACCATTCAGGGAAAGTGTAAAGTGAGGCCGAGACATTTCGCAGCAGGCGGGAAACAGCGAGATCCACTTCCTTGTCCGTCAACTGGCGGTTTTGCTGCTGCAGTTGTTCTTTCAGATTTTTTTTGTGATTCTGGAAGTCTCGGAGTCCTTTTTTGAAATCAAAGTCTTTGGCGGATACATAGGACAGGGCCTGGGCGCGGTCCGAGGGACTGAGGCTTCCCAGCAATTGCAGGTTGAACTCCTGACTTTTGCGGCGGATGAAGTCCACGCGGCTGAACAGAAATTGCTCCAGATTTTTTACGGCGACAGCGCCACCGGTGTTGTATCCCAAGGTCACCAGCAGACGTTTGATCTGGGTGTGATCGCCCGTAGGATAGCCGGACTCTTTCAGTAGGGCCGGGATGTTGCGTTTTTCGAACTCGGTGGCGACGTATTTTTCATTCAGCTTGTGAAAGATTCCGGCATACAGCAGGTTGCGCAAGGGGTTGGTGGACTTGCTCATCAAGGCACATTTGCTTTCGTTGCGCAGAGGTCTCCAGAAATGGCTGCGTGCCTGGGTGCGGGTTTTCAGCCACTGGCAGGATTTACGGGAGCTTTGATAGATCATGTTTTTATACGTCGGCAGAACCTGGTCCACATCGGCGATGGCTTTGCCAGTCAGTTGTCCTATGCCGGCGTCGCCGTTGGGATTTTGAATCAAGGTATGGAAGCCGCTTTCCATCATCAGCTTCGGGAACAGCCATTGTGGATCGATTTCAAGACAATCCGTGATGGCGGAAAACGCCTGGCTTAAGGATTTGATTTCGCCGCTGCTATAGCGGGGCCGGGCTTGTCCGGGTTGTGGGGCGGCTTTTTCTGTCGTGCACTTAACAAACAATTGCGATTTTTCCCCTTCGGCAATGCGTGGGAACGAGGTGGTCAGGGAGTGGGTCAGGCAACTGTCAAAGTTTTCTGCAGAGGCGATGAAGGGCATCGCACTGATCACAAATATGACAAGTGCGGTCTTAATAAGCGGTATAAAGGATTTGGCTATCGGGCCCTGCATATCCCTTTAGAAAAGCAAGGCCCACGCCATCAGAGGACTGCAAGGTCCTTTTCAAAGGTGTCGCAAAGTGAGTCAACCACGTCCTCCAGCGCGCCCGTTTTTTCATAGAGCTTGCGTTGAATTTCATAGCTGGGATGCTGAAGATCTTTTTCGAGGTCTTTCAGGTACTGAGTGTATCCCAGTTCGGTCGCATCGTCTTTCATCGCGGTCAGAAGATCATTGATATCTTCGCGCAGATTTTTGGTCATGCCGTCGTTATCAATCAGAACTTCACAGTCCATGCCGTGACGGGACGCGCGCCATTTGTTTTCGCGAATCATCCAGTCTGCCGGTGTCTGGCGTCTGTATCCCTGGTCCAGGCGCTTTTGAATGTGGCGCGCCAGTAAATGGATAAAGGACACCAGTCGCGTGGTCTGGCGAATGCCCGGGACGCCATCACAGATGCGGATTTCCAGTGTGCCATAGTTGGGGCTTGGGCGGATGTCCCACCAGATATCTTTGAAGCTCCCGATGGATTTACTCTGGATGAGTTTCTGCACGATGGTTTCAAAATCAGCCCAGTTTTCAACTTTGCAGGGGGTGCCCCCGGCGGGGTGGGCTTCAAAGACCGTGATGCGTGAAGAGGCCAGTCCTGTATCGTGACCTGTCCAGAACGGCGAGCTGGCCGACATGGCTAGCATGTGGGGCAGGTAATACAAGAACTCATTCATCATGGCGATGCAATGGTCCCCATTTTTCATTCCCAGATGCACGTGCAGGCCGTAAATCATCAGGCGGCGGGCAATGTGTTGGTTGCGCTCAATCAGATATTCATAGCGATCTGAAGGGTAAAAAAGACGATCATGCCATTTTGCGAACGGGTGGGTGCCATTGGCGGCCAGTCGGGCGCCGTGCTTTTTGCAAATGCGCAGCAGTTCGCGACCGGTCAGTAAAAGTTCTTGCTCCACTTCCTGGACGTTTTTGCAAATGGGTGTGTCGATCTCCAGCATGCTTTGGAAGATTTCAGGTTTTAAGTGGGGGCTTTGTAGCGACCATTCTTCCAGGATATCCGGAGAGATGGGAAAAAGGTTGCGGGTCAGCGGGTGGATAATTTGAAGCTCAACTTCGACACCCAGCGAGAATAAGTCTGATTTTCCAAATGGAATGGGTTGAGGCTTAGTCATAAAATCACCATAGGGAGTTATGACCACGGGGGCAAATTTTAATGGTGAAAATGTCGGATTTTCATGACTTGGTGCGCTCAAATACGAAATAAAAAATGGGGGGCCTCATCGGCCCCCCGGACTCGTGTGAAGGGAACCACCAAACCTTCACTGAGTCGCCCAAATTTGAATTTTTAATAGTTTCTTTTTCTTGCCTCAACTCGGGCGGGGCGCCGGGCCACCGTTATCCAGAGAGCGTACATCACAACTCCCGAGTAGAAGAGGCAGAACATTGCTACGTCATGTAAGTCTGTCATGTTCTCTCCTTTTTACTTTATGCGGCCTTCCTTGGCCTCGCGGATCTTCGAGGTGCCATCCTAGCGTCCTCTTGTTCCGTTAGTAAGAGCATCCGTGCTCTTACTGATATGACAGGGGTGGGTCCTTTTCAGGTTAAAGAATTTTGCTAAAAATGTGGGCACAAAAAGGTCTAGGTATGGCCAAGGGGTCTACGGGCATTTTATTGACTCTGGGGAAGGGAAATGATTAATTATTTCTTCCCTCTATCAGATTTTCTTATAGGTGCGCGCCGGTGGTGGAATTGGTAGACACGTACGTTTGAGGGGCGTATGCGCGAGCGTGGGGGTTCAAGTCCCCCCCGGCGCACCATTGCCTTCTTCATTTTCTTCGTACAGTCCTCGCTCTTTTTTTATTAATACAGATTAAGTTGGAAAATTGCTTCGTTGGTGAAAGCTGCCTATGTGATTGCTGCGGAACTTGTATTTGCAGGTTCCGTCATTTTGTTTGGCATGGTCAAATTTGATGCGAATATCTTTTTCCAAGCCATTTTTCGAGTCGATAAAGAGATAGATCCAGGTATTCTTGTCTGGAAAACGTTTACTGTGCAGGCCTTTGTTTTAGATCTTCACATGTTGGGATCGTCGGCAGCACGCGAGAGAAGGCTCGGCGGCCAATCATCTTGTGCAGAACTCATTTCGTTCGCCATTGCGGAAACTGAACTAAAAAGCATAGCAAAAATAAGAATTGATTTCATAGATACCTCCAGGGACTTTCGTAAGCGTTGGGGTATTTCATGTCTATAAGTATTGGAGGATGACGTTGGTACCCAACGGTATTTTCGCTCCCTCGGTATCTTAAGGGGGAGCGATTGCCGCGCGGGCGGATTGCGGCGTCCGCGCTTTGTTTTCAGTCTTGTCTTAAAGCGCGGCGGCTTTGAGTTTGGCGATATCAATCTTTTTCATTGTCATCATCGCATCAAAAGCCCGCTTGGCCTTGGTGGGGTCGGTACTGGTGGTTAGCTCCAGCAGGATTCTAGGGGTGATCTGCCAGGAAAAGCCCCAGCGATCCTTGCACCAGCCGCATTCGCTTTCCATGCCGCCGTTGTTGATAATGGCGTTCCAATAGCGATCTGTCTCCTCCTGATTTTCTGTGACAATCATGAAGCTCACCGACTCATTGGGCTTAAAAAGCGGCCCGCCATTAAGCCCGACAAATTTTCGTCCCAGAACCGTGAACTCAACAGTGAGCTCCGTGTCGGCTTTGCCACCTGGGAAATCGCCGGGGGCTTTGTTGATACGTCCAACGCTGCTGTCGGGGAAGGTGCTTGCATAGAAGTGGGCCGCGTTGGCGGCTTCACCGTGGTCAAACCATATACAGGTAATGAGTTCTGCCATACTTTGGTTCTCCGATTGGATGAATGAGTCGTCGAAGAATATTTTATGAAAAGAAAAGGTGGGAAGTCAGCAGGCAAATGTCTGCTGACTGTAGAAGGACAGAAAGATTGCGTTTAGTAGTGCAATTCGCCGCCGGGGAACTTGATGACCCGTTCATTGCCTGGGGCCACCAGATGAGCCCAAATGGGCAGCTTCTGCAGGCCTGGAGCAGCGAGCGTGAAGAGCTTCTTGGTGCGCACCTCACGCAAGGTCAGAGTATAGCGGTGAGCCAGAGTGAAGGGGATGTATTCTTTTTGAATGTCGATGACTTCGAATCTGTTGTATGCCGCCACGGATCGACCATTCAGCATAACAGGCGCCGAGTTCACGATGTGGTCTCGCACGCGTGCGCGTCCTGTTTGCAGTGTGGGGCTGGAGGAGAGTTGATCGGGTATTTGTTTGAAGTTTCCGACCAAAGTTTCAGGATCGGCTTTGGCTCCCACTTTGAATTGAACTCCTGTGGGCTGAAGATTTTTGTTGAGCTCGACAAGATTAAGCAGATACACCGTGTCCACTTTTTTATGGTCCTTCAAACCATAGGTTTCGTGTGCTCGGAGGTGGCTGATTCGGTAGAGGCGACCCTTGCGGATCGGCGGCTGATAGTATTCGGTAAACTTCAGCTCCACACTTTTTTCTGTGGGGGGCATGGTGATCTCAGGATAGGCTTCAACATGAAACAGGTCGGCTTCCGCCTGGAGCAGCAGACGTGAGCGTAATTCACCATATGTGACGGGGCTTGATTTAGCCCAACCTGCAGCAGTGAAAAATAGAATTGTGAGAAGCACTACTTTTGCCATCAAATCCGTGATTGCAGGAACCATTCCATCCTGCCCCCATATTTAGCGTTGCCTGACTCGTCTAGAAATTAGACACGAGACCTAGGTGGGGCACATTTCAAAAGTGTAACCACGTTTTTGCGAGTAACCCCTCTATTTGTATGAGAAGTGTTCGATAAGATATAGAGCACCCTTAACTACCTTTTAACAGGGATTGGCATTATGTTTAAATGGAGTCTGTTCAAAAAATTGCTTCTGTTGAATATCGGCATTTCTTTAGTCGCCATCATTGTTGCCAGTAGCGCCTACTGGGGAGGCAAGAAGACTCAAGAAAAATATGAGGCGGTCGCACGGGGTGTTTTGGATGACGTGATCGCGGTCGATGAGGCTTTTCTGGGCTTTAAAGAAACGCGCATTGGTTTAAGAACTCTGGGCATCGAAGGCGTCACGCCGACTCAAGGGGCTGCTGCGAAAAAGCAAGTTCTTGACGCTGTCGCTGGTGTGGATGAACAACTTAAGAAACTAGACAGACCGAATCTGCCGTCAGAGCAAAAAGCCCTGGTTGACAAGGTGCTTGTGTCCTGGACGTCCTTTAAGAAAGCAGGAGTCGAAATCCTCGGACTGTACGATACGGGAACAGTTGAAAGTCGACAGCGTGTGATTGGGATCTTCTTTAAAGAGTGCCCCGAAGCAGCAGATGAATTTTTTGGGCATGTGCAGAATCTAAGAAACTTCTTCAGCCAAGAACAGAAGCTTTGGGTGGATGATGCTAGAAAGACCGCCGAGTTTAACAATCTGCTTTTGGCCATTATTTCTATCGTGGGCATTCTTTTGGGTCTTTCAGTATCCGTCATTTATATCCGGAGACTTTCCCACGACCTTCAGCGTGTCACTGAAGAGCTGGGTGGGGGCGCCAGACAGGTGGCTGATGCGGCAACTCAGATTGCGACCACATCGACAACCTTGTCTCAATCTGCCGCAAGTCAGGCTGGTTCCTTGGAGGAGTCTGTTGCGACCATTGAGCAGCTGACCGCTACAGTTAAACTGAATTCAGAAAATGCAAAACAGGCTTCTGTACTTGCCAGCTCCACCCGCGATGTGGCCGTGAAAGGTGAAAGTGAGATCAAATCTTTGATCGACTCCATTCAGAGTGTTTCGGCGGACTCGAAAAAAATCGCAGAGATCACTTCCGTGATCGATGACATCGCCTTCCAGACAAATCTGCTGGCTTTGAATGCGGCGGTAGAGGCGGCTCGTGCCGGAGAGCAGGGTAAAGGATTTGCCGTGGTGGCTGAGGCGGTTAGAAATCTGGCTCAGCGAAGTGCCGAGTCGGCCAAAAATATTGCCGCGCTGATTGATGTCAGTGTCGAGCGTATTGGAAAAAGTGCTGAGCAGGCCAATCGCAGTGGTGCGGTGCTGACGGATATCGTGAACTCGGTGAAAAAAGTTTCGGACCTGAACAGCGAAATTGCCACAGCCAGTGAAGAGCAGTCCAATGGCATTGAGCAGATGAGCAATGCCATGAACCAACTGGATGGAGTGACTCAGCAAAATGCGGCGGCTTCGGAAGAGGCCGCAGCCACGGCGGAGGAATTGTCGGCTCAGTCCACGGTCCTACTGAAAAATGTGAATGCTTTGGATCTTCTGGTTTTGGGTGAAGGTCGAGATTCAAATCCGTCTTCCCCATCCTCCAATGTGCTGGAATTTAAACCAAAATCCTTTGAAAGCCATGGCAAGTCTCAGCGCAAGGTGGGTTCCGCAACGGGGTTTTAGGGTTTTAAACCCCTCAGTGCCTGTATGGGCCCGGTGACGCGATGCTGCAACTCGCCGGGCAGTCTGGAAAAAGGGCCATCTAGGCGTGCAAGTTCCTTAAAAAACTGATAGTTATTAAGGACCTATGACAAATGCAAACAACACCCGCACCGCTCCTTATTCCGCCGTAAAACCTGATGTCCAGCTTGCCAAGCAGGAAGAATCCATTTTGGATTTCTGGGATCAGGAAAAGATTTTTGCGCGCTCTTTGGATCCACAGGGTAAAAAAACCTACAGCTTCTATGATGGTCCTCCTTTTGCGACGGGTCTTCCGCACTACGGTCACTTGCTGGCGGGTGTTTTGAAAGACGTTGTTCCTCGTTACTGGACAATGAAGGGCTACACAGTTCCGCGTCGTTTCGGTTGGGATTGTCACGGTCTTCCTGTGGAATACGAAATCAACAAGACTCATAAAATCGAAAGCCGCAAAGACGTTCTGAAAATGGGCGTGGCCAATTACAACGACGCTTGCCGTTCGATTGTAAAGCGTTATTCCAATGAATGGAAAACCACCGTTCGTCGCGTGGGTCGCTGGGTGGATATGGAAAATCCGTACTTCACTATGGACGTGTCTTTCATGCAGTCCGTATGGTGGGTGTTCCAGCAGCTCTTCAACAAGGGCCTGATCTATGAAGGCTACAAAGTTGTTCCTTATTCTGTAGGAATCTCGACATCCCTTTCTAACTTTGAAGCTAATCAAAACTACAAAATGGTGCAGGACCCAGCGATCACGGTGATGTTCAAGCTGGTAAATCAGCCCGACACCGCGATCATGGCTTGGACGACGACTCCATGGACATTGCCTTCCAACCTGGCATTGGCAGTGGGCAATGACATCGAATACGTCAAGGTTTTGGAAAAGGCCACGGGTCGCAAACTGATCGTAGCGCAGGCGTTGTTGTCCTCTTTATTCAAAAAAGCGGACGAGGAAGTGGAGGTCCTTCAGATGATGAAGGGCACTGAACTTGTCGGCCTGACTTACGAACCTCTGTTCCCTTACTTCGGGGATCGCGCAGAAAAAGGGGCGTTCCGCATTATCTCTTCTGAACACGTGACCACGGAAAGTGGTACGGGTGTGGTGCACATGGCGCCGGCTTTCGGGGAAGAGGATTACTATGCTTGTGCTAAAGCCGGCATCCCGATGGTGAACCCTGTTGATGACGACGGGATGTTCACATCAGAAGTTCCAGATTACGCTGGCAAGCGTGTGAAAGAGGCCGACAAGGACATCATTGCGGATCTGAAGAAACGTGGCAGCCTGTTTAAGCAGGACACGATTCAGCATAGTTATCCGTTCTGTTATCGTTCCGATACGCCGCTGATCTATCGTGCGGTGTCTTCCTGGTTCGTGGCAGTTGAGAAAATCAAAGAAGAATTGATCGCGAACAACAAACAAACCACGTGGGTTCCGGACCATCTTCGCGATGGACGCTTTGGCAACTGGCTGGAAGGTGCTCGTGACTGGGCGATCTCGCGCAACCGTTTCTGGGGGACACCACTTCCGATCTGGAGAAATCCAGAGGGTGAAGTGATTTGTGTGGGTTCCCGTGCCGAGCTTGAAAAGCTCTCCGGTCAGAAGATTGATGATTTGCACATCGAATTTGTGGATCAAATCACGATTCCATCGCCCACGGGCAAGTCGCCACTCAAGCGTGTGGATGGGGTTTTGGACTGCTGGTTTGAGTCGGGCTCTATGCCGTATGCGCAATGGGGTTATCCAGAGACCTGCGTGGAAGACTTTAAAAAAGCCTTCCCGGCGGACTTCATCGCTGAAGGTCTGGATCAGACACGCGGCTGGTTCTACACATTGTCCATCATCGGAACAGCGCTGTTTAATCAAGCACCATTCAAAAATGTAGTGGTGAATGGTTTGGTATTGGCCGAAGACGGTCGCAAGATGTCCAAGTCCTTGAAGAACTATCCAGATCCCATGGAGGTCTTGAATCAGCACGGTGCGGATGCTTTGCGTTTGTACCTGATTGACTCGCCAGTGGTGAAAGCGCAGGAGTTGAAGTTCTCTGAAAAAGGCGTGTACGACATCGTTCGTAAGATTCTGCTGAGATGGTGGAATTCTTATTCCTTCTTTGCGAACTATGCCAATATCGACGGCTTTGTTCCAAAAGGGGATGCTAAAAAATCTCCGAACATTCTGGATCAGTGGGTTCTTTCACGCTTAAATGGACTGATTGCCAACACTCATAAAGAGATGGACGCTTATCGCCTGTACAACGTGGTTCCGCACCTGCTTCAGTTCATCGAGGATCTGACAAACACCTACATCCGCTTCAACCGCAGCTTGTTCTGGCAAGAAGGTATGCCGGAAACAAAACGTTATGCGTATGAGACTTTGCATGAGGTTCTGACGACGTTGTCCCGTTTGATGGCGCCGTTTGCTCCGTTCATGTCTGAAGTGACTTACAAAAATCTGGCTCAGGTTCTTCCCAATAAGAAGGACTCGGTTCACTTGGAAAGCTTCCCCGAGGCGGATCTATCCATGCTTCGTCCGGAGCTTGAAGAAGCTGTGAAGGCCATGGACACGTTGGTGACCCTGGGTCGTAATCATCGTGAAAAAATCGGTGTGAAGGCTAAAATTCCTTTGAATGAAATCAAAATCATCCACAGAAGTGCCGAACTTCTGGAGACGCTGAAGAAGTTTGAACCGTTCTTTGTGGACGAGCTGAATTTCCGTAAGGTTGTCTATAATGCCAACGAGGACCAGTTTGTGCAGGTGACTGCCAAGGCCAACTTCCCGGTTTTGGGTAAGCGTCTGGGGCCTAAGATGAAGGCTGTCGGGGCTGGCATTCAGAAGTTGTCCCTGGAAAGCCTGTTGAAGCTTGAAAAAGGCGAAACAGTGATCGTGGAAGGTGAAGAAATTCAACTTTCTGATGTGGAAATCCGCCGTGCACCAAAGGGTGATAATGCGAATCTATCCGTGCATCAGATTGTTTCCATCGAAGTGGACCCGACCGTGACCGCAGAGCAAGAGCGTGAAGGTCTGGCTCGCGAGATCATGCGTAAGATCCAGGTGGCTCGTAAGACAGCGGACTTCCAGATGGATGACAAGATCACTTTGGATATCGCCTGCGAAGGGGCTCTGTTAGAGGCTTTGCAAGCTCATAAGGACATGATCACGTCAGAAACTTTGACGAAGAATCTCAATATCATCAATCTGGCAGCAGAGCCGACCGGTAAGCACACTGAAACATCAGACATCGATGGTCAGGTGATTAAGATCGGTGTGACGAATCTTCCGCGTTCATGATGACCAAGTGGGGAGACGTATTTGAGTTTTCTGCCATCGGGCAGGTGAGGACGCCGTTTAAGGACAGATTTGGTGTTCCTCGTCAGCCGGGTTTGGCATCCGCAGCCAAAGGGGTGATTAAAATTCACCCGGATCCGGATCTTAAAACGTCTCTTCGCAGTCTTGAAGAGTTCACTCATCTTTGGATCGTTTTTGTCTTTCATGATCATGGTGGCAAAAGCTGGAAACCCAGCATTCGTCCTCCACGTCTTGGGGGGAATCGCAAGGTCGGCGTGCTGGCGTCACGTTCTCCGCATCGTCCGAACCCCATCGGCTTATCTGTGGTGGCTATTGAAAAGATTGATCTGGAGGCTGTCGGCGGGCCTGAGATTTTCGTTGCGGGTGTTGATCTGATTGATGGCACGCCTGTATTGGATATCAAACCCTACATCGCCTATGCAGACTCTGTTCCTGAAGCCGGTGCGGGGTGGGCGTCAGAACCGATTCCAAGATACCCGGTCCTGTTTTCAGAAAAAGCCGAAACAGAAATTCAGCAGCGTGACCCTCGCGGTGAAAAGAACCTGAAGGCTTTAATTGTTGAGGTGATGGAACTTGATCCGCGCCCGGCTTTTCAGAAGCGACAATCGCCTCCTTCCGAGGAGAAATCCTGGGGTTTGCGCTACGGAATCGATATTCTTGGCAACGATGTGAAGTACGAAATCACCTCTGCCGGATTTGTGATTTACGATATTCTGGATATGACATAGTCAATCCTTGTCCTGGACTTTTCTGGCAAGGTGTTTGAAATCAAAAAACTTTCCCGGCAAAATGAAGTAAGAAGTTTCCATGACGGAAACCAGAGGGTGCGTAATGAAAAGGAATTCATTCGTCGCGGCTTTGTCAGTCGCTTTTGCTGCCACGTTGTCAGTGGGTTTTGTTTCAGTCACTCCTAAGGTGATCTATGGCGATGACAACCGTGTGGATGTCTATCAGGTGCAGCGCGAGGATATCCGTCAGCTGGCCGATTCCACGGTGGCTTTGATTCCCAAAAAAGTTTTGTACGACAATCGTAAAGACGGCTTCACTCATAAACCCACCAAGTACGGTTGGGAACGAGAGCTTTGTTCTGACGAAGCTTTTTATGAGCAGCCCACATCTGCGAACTGCTCGGGTTCTTTGGTGGGGGCGGATTTGATCGCCACAGCCGGGCACTGCGTGAAAAGCACCGCAGACTGCAAGACTTATTCTTTTGTGTTTGGATATCGAATGGTGGATGCAGAAACGGCCCCTTTAACTTCCAGATACGACGATGTCTATGACTGTAAAGAGGTGGTGTACCGAGAGTATTCCTCCAAGCAGGATTACGCCTTGATCCGTCTGGATCGCTCTGTGCTAAACCGCACTCCCGTGCGCCTGCAGCGGGGCGGAGTTCAACCTGGAGATGAGTTGTTTGTGATCGGCCACCCCGCGGGACTGCCGACGAAGGTGGCGGCCGGAGCGCATGTGCGTTCGGTGTCTCAGGGCTATTTCACAGCGAATCTGGATACCTATGGAGGCAATTCCGGATCAGCCGTGTTTAATGCGCGCACGAATGAAGTGGTCGGCATTCTGGTTCGTGGAGAGATGGATTTTGAATATGATAGCGAAAGATCTTGCAACATGAGCTATCGCTGTCAGGATGAGGACTGCCGGGGTGAGGATGTGACGGATATTTCGTTCATTATCCGGGCTTTGCAAAGAGCTAAAGGTCATTAAAAAGCCACGGCGCGGGCACAGGATTTTCTTTTAAAAAAAGCCCCGTTTCAGAACGGGGCTTTTTGGTTTTTAAGATTCCGTGTTTAGTTCCGGGAAGGATTTCACCAGATCATCCAGGGCCTTCATCTGTTGCAGGAACGGTTCCACCTTTGCAAGAGGAAGGGCGGAAGGCCCATCGCACTTGGCTTTATCCGGTTCAGGATGGCTTTCAATAAATAGGCCCGCCAGGCCGACGGCCAGACCCGCACGGGACAGTTCTGCCACTTGGCCACGACGACCGCCAGAAGCTGCTCCAAATGGATCACGGCATTGCAAAGCATGGGTCGCATCCAGAATCACCGGACTTCCTTTGGAAACCTTTTTCATGATGTTAAAGCCCAGCATGTCCACAACCAGATTGTCATAACCAAAGTTGGTGCCGCGATCGCAAAGAATCACTTGGTCGTTACCGCACTCCTGGATCTTTTCGACGATGTTACCCATTTGACCGGGGCTCAGGAATTGTGGCTTTTTGACGTTGATCACAGAGCCGGTGCGAGCCATGGCCTCAACCAGATCTGTCTGGCGTGCCAGGAATGCAGGAAGCTGGATCACATCGACCACTTCCGCTACAGGTTTGGCCTGATAGATTTCGTGAACGTCGGTGATAATTTTCACGCCAAAGGTTTTCTTCAGTTCAGCAAAAATCTTAAGACCTTCTTCCATGCCCGGACCTCGATAGGAGTGGATGGAAGAACGATTGGCTTTGTCGAAAGAGGATTTAAAGACGTAGGGGATTTTCAGTTTGTCGGTCACTTTGACGAAGTGTTCACAGACCTGCATGGCCAGATCGCGGGACTCCAGAACATTCAGTCCGGCAAAAAGCACGAAAGGTTTGTCGTTGGCGATCTCAATATTTCCGATTTTGACTGTTTTGTTTTGCATAGGACCATCCGTTTCAATGCCAAACAGAATAGCACCGTTCTGCGCAATTTGACATGGAATTTTGTGGGCGTTCCTGTGCAGCGCCACTGGGCTTTTGTGAGGGACAAGAGCTTATTGGCAAAAACAGGCACAGCGGTCTTTTCAAGGGGCCTGGGATGGTTTTTCCTAGTTAAAGGAGGCATCCATGGCCGCGAGTATTTGGAAGGGTTCCATCAGTTTTGGTCTTTTGAATATTCCCGTCACCTTGCAAAGCGCACAGAGCGAAAAAGAGGTTCACTTTTCTTTGCTCGATAAGAAAGACATGTCGCGTATTAAGTACATGAAGGTCAGTGCCAAGACCGGGCAGGAAGTGCCCAGCGATCGTATCGTGAAGGGGTACGAGTATCAATCCGGCCGCTATGTGATCCTGACCGAGGCAGAACTGAAGAAAGCCAATATCAAGGCCACCCAGACTATTGATATTGAGGACTTCGTGCTGCTTGAAGAAGTCGATCCCATTTTCTTTGATCGACCCTACTACCTGGCGCCACAAAAGGGCGCGGAAAAAGGTTATTTCCTTTTGCGGGATGCCTTGAAGGAAACCAAGAAAGTGGCTGTTGCCAAGCTGGTGATCCGAATCAAACAACATCTGGCTCTGATCATGGCCCGGGGGCCTTATCTGGTGCTGGAACTTTTGCGATTTTCTCATGAAGTAAAAAGCGAAAAACAAGTGCATTTTTTGAACGCCAGCATGAAGAAGCGCTCTTACAGTCCAAAGGAGCTCAAGATGGCCGAGGATTTGGTGGATGGCATGACGTCGAAGTGGAATCCAGATCAGTATCGCGACACGTATTATCAGGATGTGATGAAAACAATTCAGCGCAAAGTGCGCGGAGGCAAAGGTCACAAGGTGGTTGAAGGCAAGGTTGAGAAAATTCAAACCACGGATAATGTTATTGATCTGATGCCGCTTCTGCAGAAGAGTCTGCAGGCAAGCAAAAAGGTCCGACGTAAACCTCGATTGCGGGCTTAGTCATGTCACTTCGTACTTACCACCAGAAACGCGACCTAAGAAAAACGTCCGAACCAAAGGGGAAAAAGCGTCCCACTCAAACGTTGTCCCCGTTGATGTTTGTGGTTCAGGAACATCATGCCTCGCATTTGCACTATGATTTTCGCCTGGAATGGGGCGGGGTTTTGAAAAGCTGGGCTATTCCCAAGGGGCCTTCCTTGGATCCGCATCTGAAAAGACTGGCGGTGGAAGTTGAAGATCATCCTCTGGAATACGGAAGCTTTGAGGGGAAAATCCCTGAAGGAGAATACGGCGCAGGAGAGGTTTATATTTGGGATACCGGAATCTGGATTCCAAAATCCTCTCCGGCGGAGGGGCTAAAAAAGGGGCATCTGGAGTTTGAACTCAAAGGGCATCGCCTGAAGGGAGCTTGGGATTTGATTCGTACGCGCCTGAAGGGGAAAAGTCCGCAGTGGCTTTTGGTTAAACGCGAAGACCCCTTTGCCAAACCCGGAGATGAGGCTTCGGTGACAGGTGACAAGGCCTCGGCGCGTCCCCGGCGCCGAGCCAGGAAGCTCGGCTTCGTGAAACCCATGTTGGCGTTGCTGGTGGACCGGCCGCCGCAAGGTTCTCAGTGGCTGCATGAGATAAAATGGGATGGATACCGTATTCAGGCGCATCTTGATGGGCGCAGTGTTCACCTGTTCACCCGGGCCGGGAACGATTGGGCTGGTAAGATGCCTTCGTTGGTTCGGGAGCTTTCCCGCGTCAGTGTGCAGTCCGCGGTGTTTGATGGCGAAGTGGTTGTGCTGGATAAAAAAGGGCGCAGTCATTTTCAAAGTCTGCAGAATTATTTTGATTCAAATCCATCGCAGAAGCTGACTTACATGCTCTTTGATCTTTTGATGCTCAACGGAGAAGACCTGCGCGAGCATCCTCTGAAGGAGCGCCGGCAAAAAATGCGGCAAATTTTAAAAGGACACCGGGGACTGTTGCGTTTGAGTCCGGGGCTTAAGGGTGTCGGTTCCAGGCGTTGGTCCCAGTTGCAAAAAAAGGGCATCGAGGGTGTGGTTTCCAAAAAACTGGAAAGCACTTACGTTTCCGGACGCAAGGGCGAGTGGGTGAAAAGTAAGTTTTTAAATCGTCAGGAGTTTGTGATTGGCGGCTATACCCTGGGGCGTGGCAGTCGATCTGAGTTTGGCTCGTTGCTTCTAGGGGCTTACGAGAAAGGCCAACTGCGGTTTGTGGGCAAGGTGGGAACAGGTTTTGATCAGAATAAAATGACTTCGCTCTTGCGCCAGTTGAAAAGAATCAAGACCCGAAAAAATCCCTTTCAATCCGGAGATCCGCCCCGAAAAGACGCGATATGGGTTCGACCTCAACTGCTGGCTGAAGTGAGCTTTGCCAACTGGACTCACGGATTGCATCTGCGGTCTCCGGTCTTTGTGGATTTAAGAAAGGACAAACCTGCTCCGGAGGTGACATCAGACTCCCTGCTTCTGACGAATCCGGATAAGATACTTTATCCTGTCGAAGGAATAACCAAACTTCAGGTGGCGGAATACTACATTGCAATGGCTGAACGTCTGCATCCTTATATTGAAAACCGTCTGCTGGCGGTGCTTCGGTGTCCCGACGGTGCTGCGGGAAAGTGCTTCTTTCAAAAACATCTGAAGTCGGGCACTGAAGCGGTGGCTGTTTTGGAAAAGGATTCGGCCTTGTATGTCACCGATGTGCGAGGGTTGTTGGAGCTGGTGCAGATGGGAGCGTATGAAATTCATGCCCGCAACTGTCGTGCAGAGTCTCCGGCCCGGCCGGATCAGTTTGTGTTGGATCTGGACCCCGGCGAGGGAGTTCCTTGGAGAGATGTGGTCGCCACCGCCTTGATGATACGAAATGATTTGCGAACTTTGGGGCTGCGCAGTTTTGTCAAACTCAGCGGAGGCAAAGGGTTGCATATTCATGTTCCGTTTCAGTCAGGCCCCGGCTGGGACGAAGTCAAAAAATTCACCCGAGAACTGGTGTTGTTGTGGGAACGTCGTCTTCCGGAAAAACTAGTCAGCAAGATGACCAAGAAGGTGCGTCAGGGAAAGATTTTTATAGATTACTTTCGCAACTCCCGCGGATCCACCAGTGTTCTGCCGTATTCGTTGCGGGCTCGAGAAAAAAGCTCTGTGGCCTGGCCGGTGAACTGGAGGCAGTTGGCGAAGTATAAAGCCGGGGATGCGGTCAGTCTGACCAGGGCGTTGCAGCTTTTGAAGACCGGCAGGGACCCTTGGAAGAATTATTTTTCCCGGGTCCCGATCCTGCCAACTAAGAAGCTTAGAAGTGCTTCTTAACCGTGTCGCAAACGTATTGAAGTTCTTCTTGAGTGATGTAAGCAAAGCAAGGAAGGTTCAACACAGCCTGGGAAATGTGGTGAGCATTGCCGTTGTCGATTTTGCCAGCCAGATGGCCTGCAGAACCGGACTGGTGGCTCATGGCGCCCGGATAGATGGTGCCGAAGCCCACATTGGCTTTTTTCAAGGACTCAATCAAAGACCCACGCAAGGAAGGCTCAATCATCGCCACGGCACAGTAACCATTTTCTTTGATGTTGGCTTTTGCGCGCACGGGCTTCAAGGGAAGACCTTGCAGGGACTCTTCGTAGAACTTAACTGCATTCATGCGGCTTTGAATACGGGCATCAATGTGTTTCAAGGACATGTTCAGGAACAGGGATTCGTAAGCACCAATGCGAGAATTCCAGCCGATCATTCCGTGAGAGTAGTGATCCGTTCTGCCATGGTTGATCAGAGTGCGGCAGTTTTTGGCGTATTCATCGTTGGATGTGAAGATGGCACCCGCATCACCCGAAGCACCCAGAACTTTTGCCGGATAGAAACTGGTCGTGGAAATCAAAGCAGTGCCCAGAATAGACTGGCCGTCGATTTCAGTGCCAAAGCATTGTGCGCCGTCTTCAATCAAAAGTACGCCTGCTTCCTTGGCGAATTTACGGATTTCCAAAGTGTCTGCAGAAGCCCAGCCGTACAGGTGAACCATCACCGCTGCTTTGGGTTTGAATTGGTCAACGGCTTGTTTGAAGGTGGCCAGATCCCAGTGGCAGGTTTCGCGATTTACGTCCACTGTCACAGGGTTTGCGCCCACGTTTACAACGGCTTCAAAGGTCGCCCAGAAAGTCATGTCGGGAACAAGAACCTTGTCGTTTTTGTTCACGCCCACCGCGCGCAAAGCGATCTGGATGGCATCGGTTCCGTTAGCGCAGCCAATGGCATGTTTGGATTTTGTGCACTTGGCAAGATTGGCTTCCATCTCAGCCACAATCGGACCACCGACGAATTGTGTTTTGTCGAAAAGATTTGCAACGCCGTTCAGGAATTCGTCGCGGAAGCCAGGTTCAAAACGATTTAGTGTGATAAATGGAACTTGTTGGATGCTCATAATATCTCTCTCGAAGAAAGTGTTTAGTCGATGAGGAAATTATCCAATAGGTCATGACAAGTTGCAACTGTACGGAAAGTTTGTTTGCCGTGCATCCAAGAACTGTATCTTTTTTTACGTGGCTGGTGGTGCTTTCTTGCAACACACTTTGTGATTCGAGCTGGACTCTGGTCCTCGGGGATAAAGCACCCGCGATCACGAGTGCTTTAAACCGTCGTCAGTCCCAGGTGCGCCCATCGGGCATGATTTGCATATCCCGGCGCATCTGCTCTTCGCGTTGTCTTTGTTCGTTCATCTGTCTGCGGTATTCCTTGAGGATTCGCTCCTGGCGGCGTTCGATGTCGTTTTGGCCCTCCAGCAAAGTGTTTTGAGACGTGCGTGGTGGAGGACCGGCTGGACGCCGTTCTTGCGGACCTCGGGGTTGTGCCTGAAGATGACTTAAAGGCACCAACAGAGCCGCAGTGAGTATGATCAAGCTGAGTTTCATATTGCCCCCTTTGAGCTTTTAATTAGTGTCTGCTCTTGTTGACCAGATACGCCGTCAACGCTCCAATGCCGGCGATGCCCACCGCTCCCAGGATGACCTGATAAGGGTGTTGGATGGCGTAGTCTTTGCCGCTGCTATACAACGACGCGGCCCGGGATTGGATAGTTGAGGATGCAGCTGAGGAAGGGTTTTTCTGTTTGGGTGTGCCAAAGTAGGTGGGCACATTTTCTCGATAGTTGGCCATGGGGTCCTCCTTTTTTCTTTTGGTCTCATTGTCGCTCTGTCAGAGCGTAAAGCCTATGCCTGGTTTTTGATGTTGTTAGAGACCACAAAAGAACTGGGACCTTGGTAGGTCCCGTTCTCTACTTTCGTTTGAAGTGCAGGTCGTTATGTATGTCTTTCACCCCGGCGCACCGGGCGACCTGCTCTTCAATAAAGCGTTTCATCTTTCGTGATGGAACCTCACCGCGCAAGGTGACCTCGCCGTTGACCACCACAACTTCCACATCGGCCGTAGGCAGTTCTGCTTCCAGATTCAGCTTGTCGTGCAATTCATTTTCAATAAGTCGGTCGCTTTTTTCTTCATCCTTGGACGAGGTCGAAACAAATCGAGCATCTTCAAAGGCTGGTCGGTAACTTTCAGCACAGCCGGGCTTTTCCTGCCGCAATCGAGCCACATCAAGTTCGCTGGAGCGCAGCTCCTTCTGTGAATCCGTGTCGTAATAGCAGTGAATGCTCTTTTCCTGCGTCGGTCTTTTGTTCTTAAATCGCGGAGTCGCGTTCTTTGCGGGTTTCATGTTCGGTCCTTTCCTCGGTGGCGGGCTCCGAAGGTTGGGGTTGGGGGGATGCTTTGGGAACGGCGCTCCTCAAGCCGGAGATCGCCGGTCCATTAAGAACTTCGCCGGTGCAACTGAAGCGTGAACCATGGCAGGGGCAGTCCCAGGTTTTTTCTGCCGCATTCCAGTGGACGATGCCCCCCAGGTGCGGGCAAACCGCGCTCATGGTGTAGGTTCTGTTTTGTTTGTCGGTGTATATGGCAAAGGTACGGGCCCCCTGATGCAACAGGTGACCTTCGCCGGGCTGGCTGGTGCTGTTTTTCAACTCCCGTCGCAGGTGAATGCGATCTTTGTATTGCACCAGGGCGTTCATGTTGTCGCGCAGAGCTTTTCCCAGGCTGCGCATACGAAAACGCGACGGCGAATAAATATCGGTCCAGTCATTGGGTGTTTCCTGGATCAGATCGCGCAGAATCATGGCGCTCAGGGCGCCGTGGGTCAGGCCGTGGCCCGAGTCGGCACAGGCGATATAGGTGTTGCGATCGCCGGGATTTTTTCCGATGTAAGCCAGTCCATCCAGAGGCTCGATGATTTGTCCCGACCACTGAAGGGTCATCGGTCCTGAAATCCCCAGATTGAAAAGCGCCCAGTCATGTAAAGTTTCAAAGATGCTTTCTGGATGATCCTCTTGGCCGACGCGATGATCTTCGCCGCCGATCAGCAGAAGATCCAGCCCCTCCTTGAAGTCCGGGACTTTGCGAAGGTAATGGTAGGGTTTGGTCGTGTCCCACATCAGAATATCAGGGAAGCTGTCGCTGGGCACCTCGATGCCAATCACATAGCTGCGGAAGGCTTTTTCCTTGCTGTGGATTTGAACCCGGTCGTTCACGGGGACGTTGGTGGCAACGACGATCTTTTTGGCATAGACACAGTATCCTGCCGTGGTCTTTGCATAGGTCAGGGGGGTGTCTTTAAACTCAATTGCCGGAGACTCCGTGTAGATCTCTCCACCCATTTTCTGGATGGCCTGGATCAGTCCCAGAACATATTTCTGACTGTGGATGCGGGCCTGACGTGGAAAGCGCAAGGCCGGTCCGAAGTCGGCGAAGTGTGCCGGAGAAACCTGCAGCTCCACATCGTGAAGCCCCAGTCTGCGCGCGGCTTGAGCTTCCTGCTTAAGATATTCTTTGTTGGTCTCAGGGCTTAAGTACAAATACCCATCCAGTCGTCTGAAGTCGCAGTGGATGCTCTCTTCCTGAATGATTTTTTCTATCAGGTCGATGGCGTCCGAGTGACTGGCCACAGCTTTTCTGGCCGCCTCTTCGCCCAGGGATTCGATCAGGTTTGACAGCCCCTCGTCCAGAATGTTGGACAAGTGCCCGCTGGTGCGGGAGGTTTCATTGTTGCCCAGGGTGTCCCTCTCCAACAGCACGACCTTGAAGCCGTTTTTAAGAAGCAAATAGGCGGTGGTCAGGCCGGTGATACCGGCGCCGACAATGCAGACGTCTGTGGAGCAGTCTTTGCGCAGGGGCGTGAAGGGCGGCAGGGGTTGAGACTGCCAGTATGAGGGATTAATTTGGTGATGAGACTGCATGGGAGATCTCCTTTCTCCAGACATAAATTGTATGTCCGCCTATAAAAACAATCAGTGTCGAGTAGTAGACCCACGCCAGCAGCACGACGATCGAGCCTGCGGCGCCATAAGCCGACGTGATAGAACTGCTTCCCAGGTAAAGGCCGACAAGCTCCTTGCCGACGACAAATAAAACGGCGGTGATGACTCCGGCATAGGTGGCGTCCCGTACAGGAAAGCGAGGGACGGGAAGAAAGTGAAAGATGCCAGTGAAAAGGACGATGTAAAGAAGCAGGGAAAAGACGATATTCAGCAGGAACGCCCCTTTTCCGTCGTTGATCAGTCCGATGCGCACGATGGTGTTTAAAATTGTAGAGACGATCAGCGACACCATCATCGCAAAGATAAAAGCAAAGGCCAGTCCGATGTGGAACAGGCGATTTTTAAGATAGGCCAGGGTGGCCTTCAGGATGCTGAGATCCTCGGGCTCTTCTTTGTTTCCCATGATCAGGGTCAGAGCCGAGCGCATTTCCCCAAATATCAAACCGGAAGACAGGATCAATGTGACGCTGCCGACAATTCCTGCCATGGAAATAAGGTCGGTTCTTTCTTTGGCGTTTTGCACGACCGCTTCAACCGCACCCGCCGCCACGGGGCCGACAAGGTTGTTCACCTCGCGCAGGAAGGCTTGTTGCAGTTCCAGGCCGATCTTGGAAACCAGAGTCAGAGAGATCATGATCAAGGGCGCTAATGAAAAACAGGTGTAAAAGGCCACCGATGCCGCCCAAGTCATGGTGTGGCATTCAGTGAACCTGTCTGCAAAGGTGACTACGAAATTTTTCGCTTTCGCCATGAAAGACCTCATTCTTATTATTCAGTCCTTCAAACGTCGGTGAAAGGTAAAAGTCCGTGCAAAAATACACCGTTTTACTGCTGGCGGAGTGTGAGTTTTCCTCTAACATAATATTGGAACAGGACCAGGGACGCTCCGGGTCTTTCCCTTTTGCCTTTTCAGTCCAGTTGGACTAGATTCGCTGTTTGATCAGGTCGATAATTGTCGACAAACAGGGATTTTTAGAGGGACTGAGATGAGAAGAGAGTTTTACGCAGCCTTTGTCGTCTGCTTGATTATGAACTTGGTTTTTTATTTGTATTGGCCGCCGGGACTGTATTCTTTGTTCTTCTTTGTTCCGTTCTTCCTTTTGGGCTTCCGCGACATTGTTCAAAAACGTCATGCGATCAAATCCAACTTCCCTGTGTTTGGGCATTTCCGTTATATTCTGGAATCCATCCGACCTGAAATAAATCAATACTTTATCGAATCTAACACCGACGGCAAACCCTTCAGCCGCGAACAGCGTTCCGTGGTGTATCAGCGTGCAAAAAAGGTTCTTGATACCGTGCCTTTTGGAACTCAGCATAACGTGTACGAACAAGGGTATGAGTTCGTCACGCACTCACTTTACCCTAAACACGTGGATCGCAAAGAGCTGCGTGTGACTGTGGGAAGTGATCTTTGTAAACAGCCTTACTCCATGTCCCTGCTGAACATTTCTGCGATGAGCTTTGGATCCCTGTCCAAAGCCAGCATTCTGGCTTTAAACGGAGGCGCCAAAGACGGGAACTTTGCCCATAATACGGGCGAAGGGGGGATTTCGCCTTACCACCTTGAGCCGGGTGGGGACTTGATCTGGCAGATCGGTACGGGGTACTTCGGTTGCCGCACCCACGATGGTGATTTTGATCCGGAACTTTTCAAGAAAAATGCAAGTCATCCCCAGGTCAAGATGATTGAGTTGAAGCTGTCCCAAGGGGCGAAGCCGGGCCACGGGGGAATGCTTTCTGGTAAGAAGGTGACCCAGGAAATCGCTGATATCCGTAACGTGCCTTTGGGGAAAGACGTGATCTCGCCGCCGGGCCACAAAGCGTTCTCGGACTCTCACGGCATGTTGGATTTTGTGACTCAGCTGCGCGATCTTTCCGGTGGCAAACCGGTGGGCATCAAGTTGTGTCTGGGGCATCGTCATGAATTCGAAGAGCTTGTGAATCTGATGGTGGCTGAAAACCGTTACCCTGACTTTATCGTGGTGGATGGGGCTGAGGGCGGAACCGGAGCGGCTCCGCTGGAGTTCACCAATTATATCGGGATGCCGGGGATGGATGCCCTGGTGATCGTGGTCGACACACTGAAAAAAGCCGGCCTGAAGGATAAAATCAAAGTGATTGCCACCGGAAAAATCACCACGGCTTTTGATATCATCAAGTTACTGTGTATCGGGGCGGATGCGACTTATGCTGCGCGCTCGATGTTGCTGGCTTTAGGTTGTATCCAGGCCCTTCGCTGCAACAACAACAAGTGCCCGACAGGTGTGGCGACACAGGACCCGGCGCTGGTGAAGGGGTTGCACATCCCAACCAAGCGAGTGCGTGTTAAAAACTTCCATCAGGAAACTTTGGAAACAGTCGCACACATGATCGGAGCCATGGGGGTTGCTCACCACTCGGAGCTGGATCGTTCTTTGTTGCACAAACGTGTTGAAGAGGACCGTATCGCGACTTACGCCCAATTGTATCCGGGTCTGTAGACGTCTTAGCGGAATCTGCATTAAAAAAAGGAGAAGCTTCAGGCTTCTCCTTTTTTATTGCAAAATGCCGGAGGGGCTTACATGCACTTGAATTTCATCTCAACGTTATAGCCTTTACCCAGGACGCCATCAGCCACAGCTCCACCCAGGCCCACGATGCCGCCGACGTTGGATTCATTTTTCCCACCCATCACATAAGTGGTGCCGCCCAGAATTTTTGCCGCCGTGCTGGCTTTTTTTGCCATCTTATAATCTTTTTCGTCCAGATCACCCTGGTACTGAGAATTTTCGTTCACGAAAGCAGCAGTCATATTGCGCTCTTTGCAGAAGCTGTTGGCTTGACGAATGGCTTCGCGGGAACCTGCTTCTTTATCGTCAGTGGCAATGACCACGCGGTGAACACCATCGGCTCCGGCACGAACATCCGGATGATGTGCGCAAGCGGCGACGAACAGGGTGGCAACAGAGATAAGACCCAAACGAAGATACGTATGATTCATAATATTTCCTTTTGTGTTGAACAGCATCGAGTATAGAAAATCTCGAAAAAGCTGTGCAGTCCAGAATATTTCACAGGCTCAGCAGCAGAGCGCCTAAGCCGATTGTGCAGGCTCCGATGAGCTGAGTCCGGGATAAAGATTCTTTCAGGAAGAAAGAAAACACCACCGCAAAAAAGATCGAAGAATTTCTGAGTGAGATGGCAAAGCCTGGTGCTGAGATTCTTAAGCCGTACAAGAAAATCAAAAAGGAGGCCGTGGCAAAGGTTCCTGTGATCAAAACACGGTAGGGGTGTGTTCGGAGTGTGCCTAAGACACGCTTTATCGGCCCCGTGCGAATTCCAAATAACAAAAATGGCAAGGACACCACCATAGCGACGAGAAACAGCGGCATGGGTTCGGCTTTCTGACTGAGGGCTTCGTGGTAGCAAAGGTGATAGCCCGCGATAAAAAGGGCGCTTAAGAAGGACCAGATATCGCTCCGAAGACCTGCAACTCCGCTTTGTCGCAGGTCTTGGAAGTTAATCGTCAGAATTCCGGTTAAAACCAGGACAGCCCCCATGATTTGTCCAAGGCTGGCCTGTTCTCCCAGAAACAGACTGGAATAAGCCCACACCAGCACCATGGCTCCGCCGCGCATAATGGCATAGGACTTCCCCAGGCCGGAAGTGCGCAGGGCTTTGGAAAGAGTCAGAAAATAAAGCCCCTCAAACACCCCTGACAGAACTGCGATCGCCAAGATCTGTGGGGCCGGGAACTGAAGCTTCTGCCCGGAAATAAACATGGAGGAGGCGGTCAGGAGCCCGCTGAGAAGGATTGTGAGAAAAAGAAAGCTTTCCTTGTCTTTGGAGGCTTTGGCCAGCGCGTTCCAGGCGGCATGAAGTAGGGCAGAGAGTAAAAGCAACAAGGGTCCGAGAGTCATGGATCTGTTTTAGACCCATTCCGGGGAAAAGCACCAGAAAAAAGCTGCCGTGGTGCAACAGACTATGGTATCACGGCCACCTATGAAATTAACGGATTTGGACTTCACTTTTCCAGAGGAGCTCATCGCCACAGTCCCGCAGCGGCCTTCCCGTGTGATGTGGGTGGCGGCCGGTGCTGCTGAGCCCGAAGAAATCACTATTCAGGATCTTTTGGTGCGCATCCCGGCGGGCGATGTGTTGGTGGTGAACAACACGCGCGTGCTGAAACGGCGCGTGTTTTCCGGCGATGTTGAAATTCTGTTTCTGAAGCAGCTGAACGCGACCGACTGGGAAGTTTTATTCCCGTCCAAGAAGTTCAAGGTCGGGGCAAGTCTGGAGCTGCCTTTGGGCGTGCAGATGACTTTGCTTGAAAAAGGCCGCCCGCAAAAAGTCGCTTTAAGTCAGGAAGTCAGCGAAGACTACTTCCAGAAAGTGGCGGAGTTGCCTCTGCCTCCGTACATTCAAAAAGCCCGGGAACAGCGTCATACGGTGGATGCGGATGAGTCCTGGTATCAGACGGCCTGGAATAAAACTCCTGGCAGTTTTGCGGCTCCCACTGCCAGTTTGCATTTTACCCAGAACGATATTCAGGCTCTGGTGGAGCGAGGTGTGCAGGTGGTGGAAGTCACGTTGCACGTGGGGCTGGGGACCTTCCTGCCAGTCACGGCCGAAGATCTGAATGATCATGATATGCACGAAGAATATGTCGAGGTTTCTGCCGCCACCTGGGATGTTGTGCAAAAGGCAAAGGCGCAGGGTCGTCATGTATGGTCTTTGGGCACCACCACAACACGGTCATTGGAAAGCGCTGCCTTGGGGTTGCTGGGGCCTGCATCCGCGGAAGGCTATAAAGGTTTTACCAAGCTTTTGATCCAGCCTGGGTATGAGTTTAAGGTGGTGGACGGTCTTTTGACGAACTTCCATCAGCCGCAGTCCACGTTGGTGGCACTGGTGGCGGGATTTGCCTCTTTGGACCGAGTAAAAGCTTGCTATCAATGGGCCATTGAGCGAAAGTTCCGGCTCTTTTCCTATGGCGATTTGACGGTATGGACTTCTCCGTCGATCGATAAAGTTTGGAAATAATGATGAAGGATGAAGTTATGTTGGACGGAAGTAAGACAAGCGTGGGTGCAAACAGCACTTCGACAGATGCAACAATGAGTCTTGGTGAATTCAAGGTTCACGCCACCGATGGGAATGCCCGTCGTGCGACGTTGATGACGGCGCACGGCCCGGTGCAAACGCCGGTGTTTATGGCTGTGGGGACTAAAGCCACGGTCAAGGCGATGACGCCGGAAGAGCTGAAAGAATGCGGCACTCAGGTTGTTTTGGGGAACACCTATCACTTGCACTTGCGTCCTGGTGAAAAGACCATCGCGCGCATGGGGGGCCTGCATAAGTTCATGAACTGGCATGGTCCGATCCTGACAGACTCTGGTGGCTTCCAGGTGTTTTCTTTGTCCCAGCTTCGCAATATGACCGAAGAAGGTGTGGAATTCCGTTCGCATTTGGATGGGGCGAAGCACTTTATTTCCCCGGAAAAGAGCATGGAGATCCAAATGGATCTGGGCTCTGACATCATCATGGCCTTTGATGAATGTTTGAAGTATCCGGCGACCGATGAAGAGATCGAAAAATCCATGGCTTTGACTTACCGCTGGTTGTTGCGCTCCAAAGCGGCAATGACTCGCAAAGAAAGTTTGCTGTTCGGGATTGTGCAGGGGGGATTAAGCCTGAAGCATCGCCTGAAGAGCATGGAGCAAATCTGCTCTGTGGATTTGCCGGGGTATGCGCTGGGCGGCTTCAGCGTTGGGGAGCCGATGCACCTGATGCATGCGTTGTTGCCTGAAGTGGCACCGAAGATGCCGGCCAATAAGCCGCGTTATTTGATGGGTGTGGGGACGCCGACGGATCTGATCATTGCGATTGATTCAGGTATTGATATGTTCGACTGCGTCATGCCTACAAGAGTGGCACGTAACGGGACTATCTATACTTGGAATGGCAAGGTCAGCATCAAACGCAGCGAGTACAAAGAAGATCCATCACCGCTGGATCCGGAATGCGATTGTTACACTTGTAAGAACTATACCAAGTCTTACCTGCGTCACATGTTTATGAGTGGAGAAATCCTAGGGTCTCGCCTGAACACCATTCACAATATTCATTTCTATATGAAGGTGATGGAAAAGGCGCGCGAAGCCATCGCGGAAGGACGCTGGGCAGAGTATAGAGACTTCTGCTTAACACGCTTCGCCAAGAAAGATTCCTAAGCGGCGGCAGCCGGCAGTGCTTCCGCGCGTGCGGCGCGGAAGCTGGAGCAGGGCCCTCCGCCTCGCATTCGAACCTTTTTGAGTGAGTTACTACTAAAGTATTGATTCTTCCCAAGAATAATGCTGAATTTTAACGTCAGCTTGAAATGAAAGTTTATGGAGGAATCAATGTTATACGGACTTCTAGTATCCACAGCTCATGCCCAAACAGCAGCTACTGGCGGCGGTCAGCCCTCAGCCTTTGAAATGTTTGTGCCGTTCATCTTTATCTTTGTTATCTTCTATTTTCTTATCATTCGCCCTCAATCCAAGCGCCAGAAAGAACACCAAAAGTTCTTGAATGAAATCAAAAGAGGCGACGAGGTTGTGACTTCCTCTGGTATTTTGGGGCGTGTGGAAGGCATCAACGAGCAGTTTGTGACTTTGGAAATTGCAGACGGCGTGAAAGTTAAAATGCTTCGCAGCCAAATCGCGACATCTCAGAAAGCAGCAACTCAAGAGGAAAAGAAATAATGGAAGGTCTTCGCTGGAGAACGTTTGTAGCAGTGCTGGGCGTAGCCGCATCTATCGTGTGGGTACTACCGAACTTGGTCAATCTGGACAAGGTGTCCTGGTGGCCATCTAAGCAAAAATTGAATTATGGTCTGGATATCCAGGGTGGTTTGCACCTTGTAATGGGTGTCGATGTTGACGGTGTGGTGAAAGAATCCACAACTCGTTTGATCGCTTCCATGAAGTCTGAATTGACCAAAGAAACGGTGCCTTTCACAGATATTAAGTCTGAAAAGCCTGAAACAGGATCTGTCGAGATCGTGGTTGCCAATGCGGCTGACAAAGCCAAAGTTGAAAAATTCCTGGCTGATAAGTATTCCACTGTTCTTCAAGTGGTTGGTACGACAGACACAGGTGTGACTGCTCGTTACTTCGACAGCTATCTGAATGACTATAAAAATCGCGTGATTCAGCAGTCTATCGAAACAATCCGTAACCGTATTGATGAGTTCGGTGTGGCAGAGCCTTCTATTTCTCAACAAGGTGCCAATCGTATCCTGATTCAGCTTCCGGGTATGGCGGATGCGGAAAAAGCCAAACAGTTGATCAATACAACTGCGAAACTTGATTTCATGATCGTTTCCACGGAGTTGAGCTCGCAACAGCTTCAGGTGATGGTTGCTGAAGCTGAAAAAGCAGGCAACTTCAATATGGAAAACACCAAGTATTCTGATTATGTGACTCGTATCAACGAAGCGTTGAAGGGCAAACTTCCTGAAAAAACGGTTGTGTACTTCGAAAAGGCTCCGAATGCGACCACGATCGATGCGGGTGCAATTCCTTATCTGCTAAGAACAGACACAGATCTGGGCGGCGGAGCCTTGGATGACGCGTTTGTGGGGTATGATCAGTATGGTTCTCCGCAGGTATCTTTGCAGTTCAATACTGCGGGTGCTGCGAAGTTTGCGGATCTGACCGGTAACAACGTTGGTAAGCAAATGGCGATTGTTCTGGATAAAATCGTAAAATCCGCACCAAGCATCCGTGATCGTATCGCGGGTGGTTCTGCGGTGATCACTTTGGGTGGTGGCCGTGACCGCAACGGAATGATGGACGAGGCAAAAATGATCTCTACATCTCTTCGTGCCGGTGCTTTGCCAGCTTCTTTGGAGCAGCTTGAAGAGCGTCGTGTGGGTCCTACTTTGGGTGCCGATGCGATTGATAAAGCGAAGTTGGGTTCCTATGTTGGGGCCGCGATCATCATTTTGTTCATGATGATTTACTACAAGTCCATGGGTGTTGTGGCTTCTGTGGCTTTGGGATTGAATATCTTGGGTATCTTCGCCTTGTTGACAACATTTGGTGCGACTCTGACATTGCCGGGTATTGCGGGTATCGCTTTGACCGTCGGCTTTGCGGTTGACGCCAACGTGCTGATCAATGAACGGATCCGCGAGGAATTGCGTCTGGGTCACAGTATCAAGGTGGCGGTTCAGGAAGGTTATCACCGTGCGATGTCAGCGATCATCGATGCCAACGTGACGACAGCAGCAACGGCCGTGGTTCTTTTGTACTTCGGTACAGGTCCAGTGCGTGGTTTCGCTGTGACATTGTTGATTGGTATCGTTACGTCCATGTTCGCGAACGTGTTCGTGTCCAAAGTGATCGTGGATACTATGGTGAATAAATTCAACTTCAAGAAGTTGTCGGTTTAGTAGGTGAGTATGGCTAACAATAAAACAGAATCTTTTGGCCGTTTTGATTTCGTAGGTAAGGCTTGGTTCTTCGGTGGGGTCTCTTTGATCCTGGTGATCGCTTCTTTGATTTATCTGGCGGTTCACGGGATCAGCTATGGTATTGACTTTAAGGGTGGTACCGAGATCCAGGTTAAGTTTGACCAGGGTGTGACAATTGATCAGGTTCGTGACTCTGTTGCGGGCTTGGATTTGGGTGAAGTGGGCGTTCAGTCCTTCGGTGAAGGCAATGAGTTCATCATCCGCTTCCAGGGTCGTGAAGGTAAGACGGATAAGGAAACCAATGAAATTCTGAATGCGGATCTTGCGAAAGTTCGCACCATTATTTCTGAAAAGTTTGTGGCTTCCAACCCGGATGTGCGCCGTATCGACACCGTGGGACCTCAGGTGGGGGCCGAGTTGAAGCGTAATGGTTTGCTGGCGGTTTTCTATTGCTTGCTGGTGATCTTGATCTACGTGGCTCTTCGCTTCGATTACAAGTTCGCTCCGGGGGCGGTGCTGTGCTTGTTCCACGATGCGGTGATCACTTTGGCGGTCTTCGTTCTTGTGGGTAAAGAAGTTAACGTGTCTATTTTGGCTGCGATCATGACGCTGATTGGTTTCTCTCTGAATGACACCATCGTCGTGTTTGACCGTATTCGTGAGATCGATACAAGAAGCCACGATAAAGGTTTCAAATTCGTGATCAACAAGTCCATCAACGAAATGTTGGTGCGTACTTTGATTACTTCCGGAACCACCTTCATTTCCGCTTTGTGTTTGTACATCTTTGCGGATGGAACAGTTGAAGATATCGCCTTCGCAATCTGCGTGGGTATCTTCTTCGGTACTTACTCTTCTATCTATGTAGCGGCTCCTTTCGTTCTTTTGATGGATAAATTCCAGTTCAAAAAAGCCAAAGCTGCTTAAGGGATTTTGATGAACCCTTTGTGGACGCTGCGAGAATCTGAGATTCAACCCAAGGTCCCCTCGAAAGTTGAGGGGCAGTGGCCCGAACTCATTGGAAAGGTTCTTGCGGCGCGAGGGTTCGCGTCCTCTTCTGAAGTTGAAAAACTTCTTTTCCCCAAGCTCGCTGATTTGAAAGATCCTCTTGTTCTCAAGGGGATGTCTCAAGCTCTTGAGCGCCTGGGTCAGGCCTATCTCAATAAAGAAAAAATCTGCATCTATGCTGACTTTGACCTGGACGGAACGTCGGGGTTGGCTTTGCTTAAGACGGGTATGCTCGCGTTGGGTTTCCCCGATGTCTTGCACTACCAACCTAAGCGTCTGGCGGAAGGATACGGCTTCCATGCTCATGCGGTGGAAGAACTGTACAAGCAGGGTGTGAGTTTGATCATCACCGTGGACGTGGGCATTACCGCTCATGCGGCGATTGATAAAGCCAATGAGCTGGGCGTGGATGTCATCCTGACAGACCATCACTTGCCAGCAGAGACCATTCCCAATGCCTTCGTCGTTGTGAATCCCAATCAGGGCGACTGTCCTTCGGGATTGGGTTATCTGTGCGGGGCTGGGGTGGCGTTCTATCTGGTGCGAGGCCTTAAACGATACTTCCATGATCATCCGCAACTGCCTAAAAACAATTGGGATTTAAAAGAAGTTCTGGACTACTTTACCATTGGGACTTTGACGGACATGGTGCCGCTTGTAGATGACAACCGTGTGTTGGTCAAACACGGCTTGGTAAAGTTGGCTGAAACCAAAAGGGCCGGACTTCGAGCACTTCTTGAAGAATTAGATCTGATCAATCGCCCTCTAACCAGTCAGGATGTGGCGATTCGTTTTGCGCCGAAACTGAATGCTCTTTCTCGTATGGAATCCGGGATTCTTCCTATTGATATATTCTTGTTGGAAGATCCAAGCCAAGCCCGCGATATGGTTCGACAAGTTATGAAGAACAACTCCACGCGGGTGCAGCTTCAAGGGGATGCCGAGGCAGAAGCTCAAGAAATGCTTAAAGACTGGCCTCACCAGGATTTCGTCTTTGTGGCTTCGAAAAACTTCCATCGTGGGGTTTTGGGATTGATCGCGACCAAGCTGACTCAAGTGTATAATAAACCAGCCTTTGTCGGATCCGTGGGTGATGACGGTATGATCGTGGGTAGCGCCAGACTTCCGCAGGGACAGGAAGCCTGCCTGGTTGAAGCGATGTCTTCGGCTCAAGAGTTGCTCAGTCGTTTTGGTGGGCATTCGGCAGCGGCCGGATTCGAAGTGGCCGAGTCCCGGGTGGCTGGTTTTATTGGCAGGCTTGCGGATCATTTCGCAGACTTGCGTGAAAAGCCGAAGCCCTTGGAAATCTTCTATGACGTCGAGGCGGGATTAAGCGAAGTCAGTGAAAGTCTGATGAAGTGGTATGACTTCGTGGGTCCGTTTGGCGCGGGCTTTTCGATTCCATTGATTCATTTTTCTAATATTCAGGTTTTGTCCAAACGTGAACTTAAGGGCGGGCATCTTCGCTTGAAGATTGCCGACGCGGATGGGGGAGCTTCGGCGGAGGCTTTGTTGTTCACTCCGACCCCTAGACAATTGGCTTCTTTGACTGTGGTTCCGGGCTTTTACCATGTTTTGGGTGAGCTTCAGTGGAACTATTTTGCGGGACAAAAAACAGTACAGATTCTTATTCGTGATTTAAAGGCAGCGACATGAAAAAAACAAAAAAGGTCGTAGTGCTTTTGTCGGCGGGCCTGGACTCGACGGTGAATGCCTACGAGGCGATGAAGCATCATCATGAAATCGTTTTGGCTTTGACCTTTAACTATGGCCAGCGAGCGGCCCAGAAGGAAATCGAGCACTCTGCGAAAATTGCCCGGCATCTGGGGGTTCCTCACAAAGTGGTCGAGCTTCCCTGGTTTAAGGATTTCAATAAGTCCTCGTTGCTGGTGGAAAGTCAGGAAGTTCCAACCGGAGCTGCGGTTGAAATTGATAATTTACAAAAATCAGAGGAAACAGCAAAGTCCGTGTGGGTGCCTAACCGCAATGGAATTTTTTTGAACATTGCCGCCGCTTACGCCGAGGCGCTGGGGGCGGACGCGGTGATTCCGGGATTCAACGCTGAAGAGGCTGCGACTTTTCCGGATAATTCCCGCGAATTCTTAGAGCAGGCAACGAAGGCTTTGCATTATTCCACCTCCAATCATGTGACGGTGGGATGTTATACGGCTCACCTGACAAAGCCTGCGATTGTCCGTTTGGGGCAGGGGTTGAAAATCCCATGGGAGCTGATCTGGCCGTGTTATTTCTCTGGCGAAAAGTGGTGTGGCCAGTGTGAGTCCTGCCTGCGTTCCAAGCGTGCGTTTGCCTCTGCCAATATTGATGTGAAACATCTTTTTAAGGAGCCCTAGTGGAAACCCATTTCATTGAAAAGAAATTTGCCTACGATGGTTCTCAACTTCGTTCCTTGTTTGCGTATCTGGATCATGGGGTGTTGGGACCTTCGATTGTGTCCTGGGTGGGGCCGTGCTCGATTCCGTTCAGCCATATGGTGGATGGGGAAGATCTTTTGGCTAATGCCGTGATTCAGGGTGAAGAAATGCTTCATTTTATCATCGAGGTCTTTGATCGGGATTTGTTCTCGGGCGTTTCGTTGCAGCGGTTGTTTGCAGCGATTGCGAAAGACTATGTGCAGGCTCATGGCAAAGGTCTTTTGACAGGGAAGGAGCTGCATCGTTCGGGTGATGATATTTATCTGGACGAGAAAAAACTGAGCATCAGTATCGCCACCAAGTCCCCGGTATCGGTGATGGTGCACTTTGCGATGAACGTCACCAATAAAGGCACACCGGTGGAAACCCTGTGCTTCGAGGATCTTCAACTAGACCCACGCCGAGTGGCGGAAGACCTGATGACTCTTTTTAAAAAAGAATTCATCTCCATCGTCACCGCCACCCAGAAAGTCCGCCCCGTCCCTTAAAAGGTGCCTGGTTGTTTTTTCTGGCTACGTCGCATCAGGTGGCGTTCTGGTTATAAAAAAAGCCCACAGTGCTTGTGCATGTGGGCCTTTTTAGTTTTTATTGGCTACTGCTGCGCTGTAGCCAGAAAAAACAACCAGGCACCTTTTAGTGGTGGTGGTGGCCTTCGGATTTTTTGCTGGTTTCTTTAAATGGTTTTAATGGAAGCTTGTAAACGGCTTCGTTACCGATGGCTTTTTCTCTTGTGGCCTGAACAATCAAGGTTGTTTTGACTGGGACTTTGCCGTCAGGGATGCAGTGGAAGTGGTTGCCGTCCATTACGCTGCATGTGTATTTCACTTCCGCTTTATTGTTTTTTGCGGTGACTTTGACTTCTGAATTTTGAGTTGTCGGATTTTCAAAGTTCATATCCAAAAGATAGATATGCGCGCTTTGGTCTTTACCCACGATCAATTCTGTGTGGAATGCCCCCGGCATTTGAATGTGACCACCGTGTGGACCCGGCTTGTCTTCGCCGTGTGCCCAGGACAGAGATGGAAGAAGGATCAGTGTTGTTAGTAGTTTCATTTTAGATCTCCTATTTTGTCAGTTCGTCAAATTTCAATTTTAAAACGGCCAGTTCTTTTTGCACTTCGATCAGTCGGGTCTTGTTGTCGAAAAGACTGTTGGTGGCATTGGCAAGATCCGAAGAGTTTTTAACCCCGCGGCGATACTCGGACAATGTCAGATCATAGTATTTCTGGGTCAGAGCCTGACGTCTTTCCAGGAGTTGCTGCAACTGTAGAAGCTCGGAAGCCTTGTGCCTAAGGCTTTGCACCTGCGTTTGCAGTTGTTGTGAAATATTGGATTTGATGAGCGCTTCGGATTCTTCCAACGAGTTTGCGGATTTGGTTTTGTTCCAGGATTCAAAGCCCGAGAAGAATGTCCAGGTCATCAACAGGGACAGGCGGGATTCGTTACCCTGCAATGGATCCTCGTATTGCGGAATGATCCGTCCGTACTGGGCATTCAGATCCACTGTTGGCAGGAATTCCGCCATGCTCTGGCGTCGACGCAGGCGTGCATTTTCTTCCTGCAGGTTCTGTTTCATAATACTTGGATTGCGCGAAAGATCCGTCACGCTGAAGTCAGCTTTGCTCAGGCGTGGAAAGGTGTCTTTGGCGGACACAGTCACCGGGGTTTCACTGTTAAGAAATGTCTTGAGTTCATCCAAGGCAATCTGCAAATCCGTCTTGTGCGCTTCGATTTCTGCTGAAAGAGTGCTTTCTTCCAGATCCAGCTCTATGGCGTCCACGTTCGAGGTCAGACCGGCATTGATTTTTTTTGCCGCCATCGCTCTTTGGTTTTTCAGGAACTGCAACTTCTCTGTATCAAAGGAAATAAACTGACTGTTCAGCAGGGCCTTGTAATAGACCTCACCCAGTTCGCGCTGCAGGCGGCGGGAGGTGATCTCATGATCCAGTTCTGCCATGCTGTATTCGCGGTCAGCGATGCTGCGATTTTGCCAGTCCTGGCCTCCGCGGAAGATATTCCAGGTTCCGTTCAGATAGCCTACATATCCGTCATCACTGTCATGCAGGGTCTTTTCTTTCGCATAGCCGGCCGAGGCTGAAAGTTCGGGTAGGAGGGCTCCCCAGGTGCTTTGCGCCTGAGCTTTTTGGGCCTGCATTTTGGCTTGGCTTGCGCGCAACTCGTGGTTGTTTTCCGTCAGTTGTTTTTGCAACTGGGAAAGTCCCGACGAGGTTTCAGCCATCGCCGAGAAAGAAATCAATAGACTTGCAAAAGCCCAGGACCGGAAAGACATGGGATCTCCTTATTTTTCAACCAGGAACTTGAAGGTGTCTGTTTTGCCTTCGTATTCAGCTTTGATCTCTAGGTTCACACGGTGAGAACCCTGGAAGTCCACTTCCGTGTTGAAAGCTTTTTCCGCCTGGGTCAGTTTCAATGGTTGGGATTTGCCTTTCGGGGATTTCGCCGTGCCGCTGATTTTTAATTTGGTCATATCAAGGGTTTCCCCTTCGTGAGCGCGCGGGAACAACTGTACTTTGTTTTCGATCGCCAGCATTTCCATATTCATCAGTTTTCCGGCTTTGGGGATGCCACCATGCATGGCCTTCAAGCTGCCAGGTACCTGGTCATGACCTTCGTGGGCCAAAGAGGCAGATGCAAAGAGAGACAAAATCAAGGCGGCTGCCAAAGATGTCAGTTTCATAAAAGGACTCCTTCTTTATTGCTTTCTTCAATGGATTTTAAAGCGGACTTCTTACCAAAATGATAGAAGATCGCCGGGGTGACGTACATGTCAAGCAGTGTGCTGCTAAGCAGACCGCCCACAATCACAATGGCGACAGGATGCAGGATCTCGCGGCCCGGAGCATCGGGTGACATCGCCAAAGGCAGAAGTCCCAGAATTGCCGTCAGGGCTGTCATCAGAACTGGAACCAGGCGCTCCAAGGATCCGCGGATCACCATGTCTTTGGTAAAGGATTCGCCCTCATGTTTCATCAGGTGCAGGTAATGAGACAACATCATGATGCCGTTTCGGGATGCAATACCACACAATGTGATAAAGGCGACAAGACTGGCAATGCTTAATGTTCCGCCGGTCAGATAGATGGCAAAGATCCCCCCGATAAAGGCCATGGGAATATTCAGCATGATCTGTATCGAAATGAAGGTGGACTTGAAGTGCGCAAGCAGTATCAAGAAGATGGTGATGACAGACAAGGCTCCTAAAAGAATCATCAGTTGTGAAGCCTGTTGCTGGCTTTCAAACTGTCCTCCGTAAACCACATAATACCCTGGCGGAAGTTTTACTTTTTCCTCAATGTTCTTTTTGATGTCGGTCATAATGGCATCCAAAGATCTGTCAGCGGAGTTCGCCTGAACCACAATTCGTCTTTGGGCGTTTTCTCTTTGAATGATATTAGGTCCGGTGGATTCATAGACGTCGGCCACCTTTTCCACGGTGATACGGCTGCCGTCAGGCATAATCTTGACCGGTGTCTTTTTTATCAGTTCCAAATCCGTGCGGGATTTGTCGTCAAAGCGCATAAAGACGTCGACGGTTTTCTGTCCCTCAAGAATTTGTCCCACGACTTCACCCTGCAGGGCTTTTTCTAAAAGTTGGGCCAGATCTCCAACTGTGATGCCATAGCGGGAAGCTTCTTCACGCAGCAAGTGGATTTTCACCTGCGGAATCAGGACCTGCTGCTCGACTTGAAGGTCCACCAGGCCGGGAACGTCTTTGATGGCCTGATAGACTTCAGCGCCCTTAGCTCTTAAAGTTGGCAGTTCTGGGCCGAAAACCTTGATGGCTATCTGTGCGCGAACCCCTGAAAGCAAGTGATCCAGGCGGTGGGAGATAGGCTGTCCGATATTGATGCCCACATCTGGAAGCACTTCCAGATTTTTGCGGATTTCCTCAAGAACCACGCCGCGTGGGCGGCCTTCTTCCTTGAAGTCCACTTCGACTTCGGACGTATTCACGCCTTCGGCATGTTCATCCAGCTCAGCGCGTCCGGTACGGCGGGACACGGTCGTGACTTCCGGTGTCTGTAAAACGATGAGTTCTGCCTGGGAACCGATCTTGTTGGATTCTTCAAGTGAGATGCCCGGCTTGGCGACGATGGTGATCGTTGCAGAGCCTTCGTTGAAGTGGGGCAGGAAGTCTCTTCCAAGGATTGCGGACAGAGTAATAGCTGCCACCAGCAGCAGTGAAGAAAAGATTAGAATCGGTTTGGGGCGATCCAAGGTTTTTTCCAAAAGACGCGCCTGATGTTTTTTCAAGAATCGAACAATCGGGCCGTCCTTGTGTTCAAGCAGTTCACCTTTAGAAAGGAAGTAAGAGCAAAGAGCCGGTGTGACGGTCAAAGAAACAACCATCGAAGCCAGCAAAGACACGATATAGGAGATCCCCAGTGGAACAAACAGACGCCCCTCGATGCCGCTCATGCTAAATAGCGGAACAAAGACCAGCACCACGATCAAAGTGGCGATGACGATAGAGTTCCGAACCTCTGAAGAGGCTTCATAGATGACGACCAGCGGATTTCGCGGGTTGGGCAGGGTTTTGTTTTCGCGCAACCGGCGATAGACGTTTTCAACATCCACAATGGCATCGTCCACCAGCTCGCCAATCGCAATCGCCAAGCCGCCCAAAGTCATGGTGTTGACCGAAAGGCCAAACATCTTAAAGACAATCGCAGTCAGGACAAACGAAAGGGGAATGGCTGTCATCGTGATGGCGGTGGTTCGGAAGTTCATCAGGAATAAAAACAGAACCACCAGCACCAGCAAGACCCCGTCGCGCAGAGCCATTTTCACATTGTCGATGGCGTGCTCGATGAACAGGGATTGTTTGAACAAATTAGGCTGAAGCTCTACGCCCGCTGGAAGAGAGGATTGAAACTGCTTCAGAGCTTCGTCAATCTTCTCGGTCAAATCCAGGGTGCTGGCGCCGGGTTGCTTTTGAATGCTTAAGATGACACCAGGTTTGCCATTGACGCTTCCATCACCGCGTTTGGTCTGAGGACCTTCGACAACTTCCGCAATGTCCTTCACCAGAACCGGACGCCCCAGGTGCATGCCGACCACCGAGTTCATGATTTCTTCTTTTTCTTTTACTCCGCCGATGTTGCGGATCAGGAACTCTTGACCCTCCAGATCAATGAAACCTCCGGTGGAGTTTACACTGACATCGGACAGATTGTGTTCGATCTCATCCATGGTCAGTTGCAGCTTTTGGATCTTTTCGGCAGAGATCAGAATCTGGAACTGGCGAACACCGCCACCGATGGAGATGACTTGAGAAACACCCGGGATGCTCATCAGGCGAGGACGCAGTGTCCAGTCTGCCAGAGTTCTTAATTCCATTCCTGAGACCTTATTGTCCGGCGAACTTAAACCTACAAATTGAATCTCACCCATGATGGAAGATATCGGCCCTAAGACAGGCGAGATATTCTTGGGCAGCTTTTCTTTGGCAAGAGCGATTTTTTCCTGAACCATCTGGCGGTTGCGATAGATATCCGTGTCCCACGCGAACTCGACATAGATGACGCTTAAGCCCACACCGGAAGACGAGCGCACTCTTTCAACTCCCGGCAGGCCATTGAGAGCGGTCTCCAAGGGGAAGGTTACCAGGGTTTCCACCTCTTCTGGCGCCATGCCATGGGCTTCGGTCATGATGTTGACTGTGGGGCGATTTAAATCGGGGAACACATCCACGGGCAAGTGGACCAGGGCCCAGCCGCCATAAGCAATAGCCAGGGCCGCCAAAGCAACCACAATGAGACGATGAGTTAGGGAATACTTAATAATTCTATCCAGCATAAATCCTCTTGCTACGCCGTACTAGGGAGCGATCTGAGGGTTTGTGACAAAATGAGGAAAAATATTTTTTATCAACACCCTCTTGAAATACATACCCTAGGGGGGTATACACTGGAACCGAATTCGAGGTGTGTCATGAAAAAAGATTCCCCCCAGCATCCCGATCACAGCGAGCATTTAAAGCGTTTAAACCGCGTTCGTGGTCAGTTGGATGGGGTTCAGAAGATGATCGAAGAGCGTCGCTATTGTCCCGACATCGTCTTTCAGATCCGGGCCGCCGCCAAAGCCCTGCAGGCCGTGGAAAACGAGATCATGAAAACCCATGTGCATGGCTGCGTTAAAACGGCGATCAAGTCCCGAGATGAAAAAGAAGTGGCAAAAAAGATCGACGAGATCATGAAACTCGTCAGTAAGTAGTAGGTTGTTATGGAAAAAGTAGCTGTGCAGGATACCACCGAGTTGCAACTTATTGGCATGTCCTGTGTCAACTGTGCCGGTAAAATTGAAAAAAGTCTGAATGCTCTTCCCGGGGTCAGGGCCTCTGTGAATTTTGCCACGGAGAAAGCCCATGTGGACTTCGGTGACAGCCCTTTAAAAGTCGAAAATCTGATTAAGACCATTCAGGATCTTGGCTACCAGGCGTTTGAGGTCAACTCAGAGGTGGATACGCAAGAAGCCAAAGAAGAGGCGATCGCTGAATACCGCAAGGAACTTCGTTTATTTGTGATCTCAGCGATTCTCACCTTGCCATTCCTTATTGAGATGGTGGCGATGTTTACCGGCGCCGGACATGAGATGATGCCTCGCTGGCTGCAGTGGATTTTGGCGACCCCGGTTCAATTCTGGGTCGGATGGCGTTTTTATCGTGGGTCCTACTTTGCTTTGCGATCAGGAAGTGCCAACATGGACGTGTTGGTGGCTTTAGGTACGACGATGGCTTACGGCCTGAGTGCCGTGATCACCTTGCTGAACTGGCATCATCATCACGTTTACTTTGAAGCCAGCACCGCCGTGATTACCTTGATTCTGCTTGGAAAGCTGATGGAAAGTCGCGCCAAGGGTAAGACGTCCGAAGCCGTGGAAGGCCTGCTGCGTTTGCAGCCGAAACAGGCCCTTGTGGAGCGCCATGGGGAGATTGTCCAGATTGATATTGCCGATCTGGTTGCGGGTGACATTGTGGTTGTGAAAAACGGCGAATCCATCCCGGTGGACGGTCTGGTGGTCGAAGGGGTGTCCACGGTGGATGAATCCATGCTGACGGGTGAAAGTCTGCCGGTGCAAAAGAGTGTGGATGATCGTGTTTATGCAGCGACGCTGAATCAGGATGGCAGCTTGCGTATCAAGGCTACTGGTGTGGGCGCAAAAACCCAGTTGGCTCAGATCATTAAAATTGTCACGACGGCTCAAGGGTCCAAGGCTCCGATTCAGCGTTTGGCAGATAAGATTTCCAGTGTGTTTGTTCCGGTGGTTGTTGGGATTAGTGTGCTGACGTTTGTGGGCACTTGGCTTTGGACGGGGGATCTGACCGCTGCCTTTATTTCCTCTGTCTCTGTTTTGGTTATCGCTTGTCCTTGTGCTTTGGGGTTGGCAACGCCGACGGCTGTGGTTGTGGGGATTGGCAAGGGCGCGCAAGCTGGTGTCTTGTTCCGTGATGCCAAAGCTCTGGAGCTGGCGGAAAAAATTGATGTTCTGGTTTTGGATAAAACCGGCACAATCACGGAAGGAAAGCCTGTTGTGACCGAGGTTCACGTGACAGCAGGTCAGGATAAAAATGAAGTTCTGCGTTGGGCTGCCAGTTTGGAAATGGGTTCTTCGCATCCCTTGGCTCATGCCGTTGTTGAAGAAGCCAAGAAAAAAGGATTGGAGCTTCAAACCGTTCAGAGATTTAACAACGTCGTCGGTCAGGGCGTTGAAGGACGCATTGAAAATCGCAACTTGAAGCTCGGGAAAACCAGCTGGGTGGCCGCACCGTATTCTTTGGATCAGAAGCTGTTGAACGAGCTTGAAGGCAAGGGGCAAACCCTGATGGCTTTGGCTGATGATGAGCGGGTCTTGGGTTATATCGCGGTGGCAGATCGTATTCGTGAAAGTTCCAAAGAGGCCATTGCTGAAATTCAAAAGCGCGGTGTGAAAGTGATGATGCTGACGGGGGATAATGAGGGCACGGCTCGCGAGATTTCCCGCCAGGCCGGAATCACTGACTTTAAGCACAGCGTGAAGCCGGCAGATAAAGCCAATGTGATTGTGACCTTGAAACGCCAGAAAAAGCGAGTGGCGATGGTTGGCGATGGGATTAACGATGCTCCGGCTTTGGCGATGGCGGATGTCAGTTTCTCCATGTCATCAGGGACGGACATCGCCATTGAAACGGCCGACGTAACACTGATGAAGAATGATCTGATGTCTGTGGCCCATGCGATTGAGCTGTCTCATTTGACGCTGAAAAAAATTCGTCAGAATTTGTTCTTTGCCTTTATCTACAACGTGTTGGGAATTCCTCTGGCATCTTTGGGAATGCTCAATCCGGTCATCGCGGGGGCGGCAATGGCCATGAGTTCCGTGTCCGTGGTCAGCAATTCTTTGCTGCTAAAGCGCAAGAAGATCTAAGAGGATTTGTTTTTGATATAGGCTTCGCGCAACCAAAGACGGATGTGTTTTAGATAGTAATCTTTCATGCCGAAGAAGACGAAGTGGTTGAGGTAATGATCGCCACCCCCTTTGTCTTTTTCGGTGTAGTTCACAGTGCCGATAATTTCAGGCGTTTCGAGTTCCTCCGGGCGCCACAAAATAAATTCCCGGAAGGCTCCGATGCTCATCTCACGGTAATACTTCAAAATAAGACCGGCTTCCGAGATCTGGGTGATTTCAACCGGATTGGCCACTTTCAAAGGATTGTTATCCTTTTGCTGGGCGATTGTCACCTCAGCTTTGTTGGCCAGATCGGCGTGGGTTTTTAATAGTTTTTTGGTGATATAGGTCTTATCCAGTGGAGTAAAGAAGACTTCCTTGGCCCACGAGGAAAGACCTTTTACCTCGTCGACTTGCAAACGTTTTTTACTGACAAGGTACAATTCGGGGGCGGTCTTCATTTCCGTCCCATGAGCTTTGCAGCGGTCCTTAAGGTATTGCTGCAGTTGTTCCCATTTTTTCTGCTTTTCAATTTCAAACAATTCGTAGTTGGCAAAAAGGATGTCGAATTCAACAGGCAGGGTCTGACGATTTGGCGTTTCTTTGTCGGCTAGATCTGAAAGCAACTGTCCATAGTTGGAATAAGTGTAAACTTCCGAGTTGGCGAAGCGTTCGCTAAGAAAAGTTTTCTGATCCAGGGACAGCGGGACATCTTCGTCCATGATCAGGATGCGCTTCTTCACGCCGGATGCCTGCAGAAGTGAATCCGCAGTATGGGATTTGTTCTGCAGGATATTACGACGAATCTGGCTAATCTGCTGATTGTCGGCACCGAAGAAAAGAAACTCACAAAGATACTGGTCCTTACTGACCTCTTTGCAGGAACTGCAAAAGGCCAAGAGTGATTTTTTGCTGTCTGTGGTGAAAGAATCACTGTAGTACTTCGTCAAAGCGCCAATGCGGATGGCGTGATTGTTTAAAGTGGTGAAGCCAATTTCGGAAATACTGTTGAGTGTGACTTCCTTGAGCATCTCGATTGTGGAGTTGATCTGCATTGAAGCCACAGCAGTCGAAGTGACCGGGTGGTGTCCGGTGAGGGCATACTCCAAGTGTTGCCTTAGGATAAGCTTGTCGAACGGTTTAAAGATGACGTTGTTGATGATGCGTTCTTCAGCCAGGCTGATGTCAAAGTCAGGACTGTCAAACGCCGTCAGAATCAACGCTGTCGGTTCTTGTGCAGAGCACATTTTTTTTCGGAGAAAGAAGTCTCGGGCCCTTTTGATTAAGCCGATGTTTTGCACGCCCATGAATTCATTTTTAGCCACTACAAGACGCAACTGGTGAGAATCGGAAGGCTCCAGAACTGGTCCGGTATCATCTTTATAGGGTTGTCCCCCCGCGGCCAAAGCCCGGGCTCCTTCTGAGACGGAGATTTTCAGCCATTCGTGGAATTCGGCAAGGCTGTGAAAAAAGCGAATAGCAAGCTTTGGATCTATGGATTTGAGGGTTTCGTATAGATCTTTTTGAGTGCGTTCATCATCTTCTAGGACATAAATGAACTTCATATTGATATTATATCCTGAAATGAGCCAAATAGGGGAAGCAGTTTTTTAAGGTGTCCGAAATATAAAATAAACGGCCCCGATCAAACAAAGCCCTGCCCATAGGTAGTCCAGCTTCAGGGACTGTTTCATATAGAGAACTGAGAACCCCGCAAACACCACCATGGTGATGACTTCCTGGATGATCTTCAGTTGCGGCAGAGAGTAGTAATTCGATCCCAGGCGGTTGGCGGGAACCTGAAAGACATACTCGAAAAAGGCCACGCCCCAGCTGATCAGAATGACAAGCCACAAAGCCGAAGCTTTTAAAGTCTTCAGATGCCCATACCATGCAAAAGTCATAAAGATGTTGGAAATGATCAAAAGGCCAATCGGGGTGTAGGCATTGTTCATCATGCTTGGGACCTCTGGTTGTAGGCGTGGTTGCATAGCAAGCTGGCAATACGGCGATATTCACTGAGCAAATCCAGGTGAATAGAGCTGGTGTTGATGGACGTGTTCAGTCCTCTGTTCAGACGACTGATGTGATTTTCGCGCAGGGAAATTTCGGTCTTGGCCAGGTCGCGCTTCAACTGAATAGCGGCTTCAGCCAGATCCTTGTTCTGGTAGGCATTGATAGCCATGGCGGCGACTTTAACCACTTGTTCATGCATCTGGCGGATTTCAGCCCAGCCTTCGTCAGAGAACTCCAGTTTCAGGGCATTTTTCTTAATCGCCAAAGCCAGGATGTTGATGTCGATGGCATCCGCGGCTCGCTCCAGATCGCTTAAGAACATGATCATGTTCATGACATTTTGATGAACCACGGTCGTGGATTTGTTGGCGTGATCCAGCAGGAACATCTTGGTTTCACGATAAAGGAAATCCACCTTATTATCGCGATCTTTGATGGAGTCAAAGTCCTTGGGATCGTTTGTTTCAAACAGGCGTATGGAGTCCTTGATCATGCCCAGAACAATGTCCGCCGTTCGCATGATCTCACGATTGGCATAGGAAATGGCCAGAGCCGAACTTTGGTAGTTATTCATGTTCACGAACTCAGTGCCAAACTCTTCGCTGGCGGCTTTCGGGAACATCTTTTCAATCATCTCCGCCCCTTTATTGATGAATGGGAAGAAGATGATCGAGGATAATACGTTAAAGATCAAATGTGCGTTGGCGATGGAGCGTGCGACCGTGGTGTCAAAGGTCAGCATGAAGTCGATAAAGATCTGGGTGAACGGGTAGAAGATCACCACGCTGATGGTTTTATAGAAGAAATGTGCCCAGGCCACCTGGCGGCCGATGTAGTTTCCTCCCGCAGCGGCGATCAAGGCAACAGAAGTGGTCCCGATGTTGGCGCCATACACCCATAGCATGGCATCATAGAATGTGATGGCTTTCACCATCGCCAAACTCATTGCAAGACCAATGGTCACCGCACTGCTTTGAACAAAGGCGCAGAACACCACGGAAATCAAAAGCGAATAGCCAGGATTGTCGCGCACGCTTTGGAAAATTTCAGTCATCATCGGGTTTTCAGCAAAGTGATGAGATGAAATCGAGATCAGCTTCATTCCAAAGAACAAAAGTCCAAAGCCCATAAAGACCAAAGAAAGATTCTTGAAGATGGTCTTCTTGGCTTTAAAGTAAAAGGCAAAGGCGATAGCAAACACCGGCAGCGCGTACTGAGTCAGATCCAAAGAGATCAGCTGTACCGTCAAGGTAGTTCCCACCGCAGTCCCGATGATGACCCCCATCACCTGACGAAGGTTTACGACGCGGGCTGAACCCAATCCCACCAGCATGGTCGTCACCGCACCTGAACTTTGCATCAAAGTGGTAAGCACAACCCCGGTCAGGATGGCCAAAAACTTACTTTGCGAGAGGTGATTTAAAAGGCCGGTGATTTTCCCGGCCATGATCTTTTCTAAAGAGGAGGAGGCCAGACTCATTCCGTAAAGGAACAGGGCAACCCCGCTGATAAGAAGTATAAAGTATGAATTGCCCGAATCGATCATGCTGCGTATTTCCGTAAGTCGTGTGAGCTGTGGGGCCCCAAAAGCTCTTACTGTAACAACACTGTCAGGAATTAGGAAGCCCCAATACTGTGCGTGAACCTTCTTAGGTTAAAACAATTCTTTAAAAAACTCAAAATACAGCTATATACTTAAGTCCTACAAAAGGAATACTCATGACCAGGAAGCAGGAGCCCGTCCTTGTGGTGGCGGCAGTGATTCAGCGAGATGGTGATCCCACCGGGCGGATCTTGGTGGTGCGCCGAGGACCCGATCAGTCCGGAGCCGGTTTTTGGGAGTTCCCCGGGGGCAAGGTCGAGCCGTCGGAGTCTCCGGAGCAGGCCTTGATTCGTGAAATACAAGAGGAACTGTCCCTTTCTATTCGCGTGAAGGAACTTGTCGGGGAAGAAGACTACGCTTATCCGACCAAGCTGATTCGTCTGCGTGTTTATCGGGCCTTGGTGCGTGGGGATGAAGAATTGCGTCTGACAGAGCACGATGCCTTTAAGTGGCAGACGCTGGAAGAAGTGCAGGTCGAGGAGCTGTCGGCGGCGGACAGGCCCTTTGTCGCCAGGCTGAGGGGTCTTCTTTAGGGCAGAAGATAAGATCGTTCCGCAGGGGTGGGCAGTCGGCAGAACTCGCGCTCTCCGAACCAGGCATAGCGATTTTTTGCGATAACTTTGTATAGGAAGTCACGCAAAGGTCCAGGGATCAACCAAGCTAAAGCGAACAGTTTGTAGATTCCACCCAAGTTGGTGAGGATTTTCAGAATCGCGGCGGAACGGTAGTGAAGTTTGCCTGACTCAAAGTAGATCACCGTATCAAGTTTGGAGCGATCCTCAGGGGGCAGAATTGATTCCGCAGTGGTTCCCTGAAGCGGGGCAAATAGGAAAGTGTGCTTTTGGTCGCGGCTGATCACAGCATCGACAAAACCGTTACAAAGATGGCAGACACCATCAAAAAAGACCACATTTCGATTTGTCACATCCACCTTTTCCATAGCAATTACAGCCTACAGTCCTTATAATAGATTATCAAGCCGAGGAGTCTTGTTCACATGGAAGTATTTCTTTTTCCACTGGTCAACGTGACATTATTCCCACGAACCACGAAGCCCTTGAATATTTTCGAGCCTCGCTACCTTTCCATGATCAAGGAAGCGGTTGCGACCCAGACTCCGGTGGCTGTGGGGTTTATTGAAGACCCCTCCAAGGTTGTGCCGGTCAAGCCGGGCGACAAGGTTCCTTTTGTGCGCGAGGTGGCCGGTTATGGCTATGTTCAGATCGTTGAAGAGCGATTGAACGGAACTCTTTTGATCTTTATCCAGGGGCAAGGCAAGTTACGGCTTGGCAAGGTCTTGGATCGAGGAACGCCATACATGGTCTGTGAAGGGCAGATCATCCCTGAAAAGACCGTGTTGGAGCCAAGTCTTCGTCTTGAATTAAATTCCCTGCATAAAATTCTGACCCGCTGGATTCAAACCCATATACCCGACCCCGCACAAAGAGACCTTTTCATGCGCAATCTGACTCATCCCGAAGAGATCGTGGGAAGTTTTGCCTCTTACCTGGTGCGCGACTACGATCTGCAGCAGATGGTTTTAGAGTACGACGACCTGAATGAAAAGATTCACTTCCTGCATCGACTGATGGAATCCAACGAGCTCACGACATAGAGGCTGTTTAAAAAGGCCCAATCGACTGCGTTGTTTTTTGAACAACCTTTAGTTTTGGCTCTTTGTCATGATCAAGTAGACCCATTGGAGCATCACGACCCAGATGCCGTGAGCCAGCGCCAAGTGAACGATCTTCATCCAGACCGGGGCGTGCAGCAGCAATGTGGCAATACCGAAAATAATTCCGAAAATTAAAAGGACACTCATCTGCAGCGAGCGTTTTTGAATCTCGGCCAGTTCAGCAGTTTGTGCTTTCAGCCAGAAGTAAAGTGCCAGACCGCCACCGCCCAAAAGCGCGAACAGTGGATGCAGGCCCCGGATGCGAATCAGGAAGTGGGATTCGCTTGAGAAATCCGCCATGAATCCCTCCCACAGGTTGTCTGTGGGGAAAAGAGAGTTCGACAAAGAAGCCCAGGCGCCCGTAATCCCGATAGCCACAATAATCCATGGGAAGAAACGATAGACTTGTTTGGGTGACGAGGATTTATGAGCTTCGGTTGATGAAAGGGCCGCGACGGCAACCAGTGCAACGGCACCGGTCAACATGAAGGAATTCACCTGGTGCAGGGCCATCACAAAGGCGCGATAAGGAGTATCGTTGGTGGTGACCAGTTTGAAAAGCACCAGCTTGGCACCCAACAAAGCTTCCGTGATTGTGAAGATCAGGGTTGCCACCGCCGCTTTGCGTGCAAAGTGACCGGGCTGATAAAGCTTGCGGGCCACCCACCAGAAGTAGATCACCACCAGACCATAGACACCAGACATCAGGCGATGTCCATATTCAACCCAGGTCTTTCCACGCTCAGCCTCGGGGATCAGGCGCCCATGGCACAAGGGCCAGGTGTCACCACAACCATCACCCGAGTGGGAAATGCGCACCCATGCTCCCCAGAGAATCACGAGTATTGTGTAAATAAGAAGGCTAAATGCAAATTTCTTGTATTGAGAGCGTGTCATAGGCTTTTGGAACTATCATGAGGCCCGGGATCGGTCAAATCTATACAGGGGCGCCATTGACTTCAGCGTCCGGGAAAGCGTTAAATGAGCTATGTCAGAATCTAAAAGCGCCCATCATCATCACTCCCACAGTCATGGACATCACCATCATCATTCCCACGGGGCGGCCGTTGGCAGAATGAGCTTTGCACTGGTCTTAAACTTAAGCTTTGCGTTGATAGAGCTTGTCGGCGGCCTTTGGACAAACAGTGTGGCTATTTTAAGTGATGCCCTTCATGACTTCGGCGACGCGCTGGCGATGTTGTTGGCGATCATTCTTGAGAAGGTCTCGCACAAACAAAGCGATGGGCAGTTCTCGTATGGCTATCGCCGTTTTTCCACCTTGGGGGCGGTGCTCACGGGAATGATTCTTGTTGTAGGTTCAATTTATATTTTGATCGAGGCGGTGCCACGTCTTTTCGCCCCAGAGCAGCCGCACGCTGACGGGATGATTTTGCTGGCTCTGTTAGGGGTGGGTGTTAATGGCTATGCTGCCTACCGCGTGTCCAAGGGGACGTCTTTGAACGAAAAGATGCTGATGTGGCATATGATAGAGGACGTCCTGGGATGGATCATGGTTTTGATCGGGGCGGTGGTGATGAAGTTCTTTGATGTGCCCCAATTGGATGCGGGGATGGCCATCGCTCTGGCGTGCTGGATTCTGTATAACGTTGTTCGCAACCTTGGCGAAGCGATGAAGGTGTTTCTGATGGCGTCCCCCAGTCAGATCAAGGTGGAGGATGTCGAAGCTGCGATCCTGAAAGTGGAAAAGGTCGAAGGAGTGCATCATGGACATTTGTGGTCTCTGGATGGAGAGCGGCACGTATTCACCGGTCACGTTGTTCTGGCGGGTGATGTTGGTTTGGTTGAAATAGAAAAAATTAAGAATCAAATTAAAAAAATGGTGAAGGAGTTTGGCATTATCGAAGCCACCATCGAAACCGAACTTTCCGGAGCCCCGTGCGCGGATCCGGAGCATCATTGAGATCTCGAGAGAGCTTTTCCGTTAAACTGTCTCATAGTGAATCACGCCCCTTCTTCAGGGCGTGATTTTTTATTTCCAAAAATGGAACACTCAGATCGAACACGTTCTGGGTGCCTGCCTAGAGTGTTTCATCTCTGCACAGTGAACATTTCAAATCAATTATTGAATGCCGGATAACTCAAAAATCCCGGGTAATTGCCGATAAGTAGCCTAGGAAAAAATAAGGAATCATTTATGGTAAAATCGGTACGTAATAAGAGGGGTAACGTCCTTCTGCAGATACTTGCGGCAACGGCAGTGATGAGTACGTCGTTTTACTTCCTTACCAACTACGTCATTGGTCAGAAGCAGCAGGTCGTGAAGACTAAAAATATGGTAAGCCTTCGTTTTGCCATGAATAGTACTCTGGATTATGTGATTTTTGGTGTGAGACAGAAGTACTGCTTCACGGATGACAATCTTCTTTTAAACAGTCCGTCAGATCAATGCAATCTGGCGCATCAGGGCAGTGTCGAGCGTCTGATCATGTCAGTTGAGCAGGAAAATTTCATTCGTCAGCTGATTGCCAATGGAACCAACGTCGGTCCTGTGGATAAAAATAATATCCGTCTGGCGCAAATCAACCGCTATGTTCAAGCCAGTGCGGTGACCGCAAGTCACCCGCTGTTTCCGGTTTTGAATGCCTTAAAGGATGTAAAGACTGAGGATGGTGGCTCCGTGAAGGTCGATGGTGTTGCCGTGACCTTAAAACGGGATGACAGTCCCTATCTTCCACGTTCTGGGCGCGAAGTTTACATGCGTATCACGGTGGCCTTAAAAACCGGAGCCAAGGCGTCAGAGCCGATTCGACTGGGTTCAACACCGTTGGTGTTGTCGTCTTCTATTGTCATCTATCCACGCGAAGTGGGATCTTTTGCGCTTCTGGTGCCTAACGATCTTCATTTGGACAAGTCCTGGGATTATAGTGTTCCACGCGGGGATGTTGCTCTTCACATGTTCAGCAATCGTGGAGAGCTTTCTGGCAGTCAGGGATTGGTCTTCCAAAGTCCGGTCTTTGTGAATCGCAATATTCATTTGCCTGTGGACGATGCTTCCGAAAAGGCCTCTCCAGACTCTATTCGCTACAGTCCTGTGACCTTCGCGGACCGCGTTTATTTGGGGAATGGCTGGATTTATTCCAACAACAAAATGTATTCGCCACGCTCTGCCGGTGGGTCTTTGGATCGCTATTGGTCTGATGCCCGTACATTCGGAGGCTTCCTGAAGGGTATTGAAAACGACGGGGGGCTTGATTTGGGTCTTTCCTACTTTGCCAAGCTGATGAGTGGCACCCCTCCGGATCCAAATTTAATGCGACAGTGTATCGATCGTGGGAATCAGCTTGCTTCCAAAAATATGCTTTACGAATCAGAGCTGACGGGTCGTCTGACCTCGCAGTGGACCAATGACTTTGACTATCGATTGGCTTTGTCTCAGGGGAATAAGTTTGTTCCTCAGGATAATGCTTCCACGATCGAGTATTTCAACTGGGGTAATGGTACAGCCAAAGCTGACGCAAAACAGGCTGACGGTGTGGTCAAAGTATCTTTGATTCTGGGAACCCGGGCTGTTGAAGGGCAGTTGGATCGTGACGGGAAGCTCACGATGAAGGCTCCGGTGGGATCTCAGGAATACTATAATAAGTTTATCGCCGCAGTAAATGACACGAAAAAGGTCTACGACCAGGCCTTAAAAACCTATGACACCTATGAGTCGGAGCTGGATGGTTATCGTGCAGATTTAAAGACTGCTCAAACGGCCTTGGCCGCGGAAGAAAGCAAGCCGGTTAAGCCTACCAAAGCTCCAGCCAGCACAACAGAAACTTCCGGCACCACCACGACCGTGGAAAAAACAGTTTCAACGGAAACAACAGTGGACAGCGGAAGCACTTCGACCAGTACATCCAACAAATATCAGGATCCGGATAAAATAGAAAGCCTTGAAAAAGAGATCGCAGAGCTGAAGAAGATCATCAGTACTTATAACAACACGACACTGCCTGGTCAGAAGGCAAAGATCGACACGGCTTTGTATAACTATGATAAAGCCCGTTCCGAGAAGAACGCCTACGAGACCCTGGTGGCCAACCCACCGGTGGTGGTGGTTGATGTGGATCCGGTTTACAGCATGACCGGTCGTTTGCAGACGGATCGTTTGAATATCAATGTTAAGTTTTCGAACGTGAAAAGTCTGATTGATGCCAACGGGAACTATGTGGATCCTGTATTGCGCTTCCAGGCTTATGACAACACTTTCTATAACAGTAAGCCTGTCACCAATGACGGAGGCAACAAGGATCTGGTGCGCTATCTGAACTTCAAAGTGGCCTCCAGCCGTACTCAGATTGAAGCTCCTTACAGAGTCTCAGAATCTGCGAACTCTTCGGCGTTAGTTGATTTCAAAGAAAGCTCCGTGGATTTTGACACTCTGGATGCTCAGTGTGAAGCGGCCCGTAACTCCAAGCCTTCGCAGTCCTTCGGTAGTGCGGGCTGGGATGTCAGCTTTGCGCCGGGCACTCGCAGCTCCTGGAACTTTGCCGGCTTGCCTTCCTCGAAATTGGGCTCTGATCCAATTCTGAATGAGATTGTTTTTGATAATGCCAACAGAAGCAATGCGGTCTTTAATGTGCGCTCGATTGTGGGTAAGTGCACGATCAAAGCCAACTCCAGCTTCGTGACGGGCTTCTATACCTGTGATGAATTGCTGATCGAGGCACGAAACACACCGTTACGAATTATCGGAACATTTATCGTCGGAAATATGAAGATTCACCCGACAGCCCTGAAAGCCGGTATCACTTGGAGCGCCATTTATCATCCTCAGGCGACCAAGGAGCTGCGTGCGGCGAACATCCTGAAGTCGTTCTCGGGTAAAAACTGTAACGACGAAAGTGGAGAGCCCATCTGGCATCCAATCCCATCCGTGCAAGAGGTTGCGGATCGCCGTGGTTGTAACACCATCAGCCTGCGGGCCAAAGCGGATCCATTCCAGTGGACTTCCGTGGACCCGGATTGTGGTTTGATGGCAGGGGCTTCCAATACAACCTGTAAACGACGTTTGGTTCGTTTCTTCGTGGTTGAACAGTCGCGGGAGGCTGGTCTATGAGAAAAATGACAGGAATGATTCAGAACAATCAAGGTCAGACCTTGGTGGAAGCCCTGGTGGGTTTCGGTCTGATTGTCATCGTCGGTTTTGCCTTCACGGGTGGAATGGTGTCGTTGCGCAACACCACGCGCAGCACAGTGGAGCTGTCCTCCACGGATAAACAGATCAATGACATTGCAGAAAACATCAAGTCCGGGGTTGAAAACTACCAGGTCAATTTCGACTACAAGGAAGGGGCCTCTTCCGCTTTGGCACCGGATACATTGCCAATGGCTTGGGATAACGGAATCTCTGTACCAAAAGAGGAATGTGAAACCTGCGCCGGTCGGTACGGTTTCACCATTCAGCCTTATGAGAACTATCGTGGATTGTATAAGGTGACTTTACGCATGACTCATACTTCATGGAAGGAAAAGAACGAGCCTTTCCGTGATTATATTTTTGTGGTGAGTGCAAAATGATGAAGTTTAACAAACGCGGTTTTACCGCAGTCGAAATGATGATTGGGATTGGTCTGGTCGCCATGCTGACGACCATCATGGTCACCACGCAGTTGTTTGTGACTAAAGACCAATTGAAGTTGAAAAACCAACTGGAAGAGTCCATTGACACCAATTTGGCGGAGCGGATTCTGTTCATGGACTTCAACGGCATTGATCCGTCTTATAACAATCTGACCTTAAGAGACGACAACAAGCTTTTATTCTTTGACTACTATCCGGATCTTCCCGCCAACAGCGTTCCCGGACGTCTGGATCGCAGCATTCAGTTGGGCCTAGGTAAGGGAAGCACCCGCAAGGAGATGGTGGTCCTGGTTCAGGATGTCAAAGCCGGCCCGCTGGCCAACTATGATCCAGTGGCGGCCTATGAAGTGGGAAAAGCGCCGGATGACTTCAATACCGCAGCCACTTTGCAATTCCAGGGTCTTAATAGAAATCACTGGGTGTCGAATCTTTACAAGGCATCAAATCCTGACTTCTGGACCAATGGTCGCATGTTGATGCTGGACACACCAGCCCGTCTGCGCCCGGTGGATACTGCCGGAAATGTGAACATGAAGGTGGCGCCGCGCAGCCCGGTCTTTGTCGGTATGATTAAAAATGATGCCGTGGTGAATGATGCCACCATTCGTGAAATGATTGATATGCGCAATCCTCAGTCCAATGTATTGATGGACAGCGTGGATACGTTCCTGCGACGGGCTCCATCCATTGGTGGGGGCCAGGCGATTGTTCGTCTGCGTCCGGTGCGCATGGTTCGCTATTATGTGGAACCGGAAAAGGATGAATCCCTTGAAGGGACACCGGCAAAACTTTTCAAGCAAACTTATGAAAGTGGGCGATGGTCCGCGCCGATGTTGCTGGCGGATAAAATTGAATCCTTGCAGCTGAAAAGGGATTCCGTTTTAAAGCGCATGATTTATTTCAAAATTATTAAGTCACAGAAGAAATCCACCACGGGACAGCAGACGGCAGGTCTGTAATTCCGGGGTGTAAGGGGGATTTATGAGGTACGTAAAAATTTGGGGGATCGTGGCGATTTCTGCGTTGAGTTTCTCAGCCCAGGCCGCTGACAAAGACTTCCCTATGGCAGTAAACAGTGTCAGTTCGGGGGATTCGGTGACATCCGCCCCGGCGTCCGGAATGGTCACGCGCTCCGGTAAAAGCTCCACTGTTATCAAGATCAATAATTCCTGCTTTGCCACCAATCTGCGCGGGGTTGGGAATCCTTTGGCTGCCAGTGCTATTGTCAATGCAAGCCTGGTTGTCTCCATCGGGGGCAAGGATTATCCAATTTCTGTGAAGTACCCAGCTTTGGTGGTGCGACCGGAAGGCATGGCGATGGCAGGCAAGATTCAAGAGATTGACTCTTCCAACGTCTCTATTCCCAATGGAGGCAAGGCGGCCATCTTCGGAAACTCTGTCATTCTGAATACACCGATTCCAACGGGTGTGACGGTGGATGCTGCCGGGAATGTCACTATTCCTGCCAATGGAGATATTTATCTGAAGAGCTATAGTTTCTCGCAGACGGTGCAAAACTGTAACGGTGGTGCCGTCTATGGTGGCTATGGATACTCCTCGTATATCCCGACTTATCCTTGTGGTGATTATATGGGTAAATCCGGTGCGGTCTCCGCATCCTTCGGAGGTATCTCTGTTTCCTCGGATAAATCCAATGTTGAAATCAACGTGGCCTTCCCAGGGGAAACCGGTTTCTGTGGCGGTTACTGGTCGCCATTGATGGTGTTCTTCGATGACGGTCGTCCCGAGTTTAAAAACACCAGCGATTTCCCGCTGAATCCTTTTGGCAAGACTCATTGGCCGGATGCAGGTTCTCCAGGCTGGTTCGTGGCTTTGGATCGGGACAAGTCCGGGATGATTGACAAAAAAGACGAGCTGTTTGGTGACAATGCCAGCGCCGAAAACGGCTTTGAAGTTCTGAAGAAGATGGACACCAACAAAGATGGTGTGATTGACCATCGTGACAAAGATTTCAAGAAACTGGTGATTTGGAATGATAAAAATGGTGATGGTATTTCCCAGAAGGAAGAAGTTGAAAAACTTCATAAACGCATTGTTAAAGTGTCTTTGAAATACCAGGAAAACATTGTGACTCCTTTGGGGCCTCATGCAGAAGCGCGCGAAACCGCGGACTTCTGGTTTAAGGAAAAAGGTAAAGTCAAAAAAGGTAAAATTGTCGATATCTGGCTGGCGCCGGTGGAAACCCGTCTGAGTCAGAAGTAAGACTTATTTCAGAAGTTCCTGAATCTGTTTTTCCAAAGCCTGTGTGTCCTTGGCATCAAACCCCCGATGCATGGCCACAGGCTTTAGTTTTTTATTGAAGACATACAGCGTGGGCAGGGCCTTTACCTGAAAGTCGGCAACGGCCGATTTGTCCTGGTCAAAGAAAAGTGGAAATGAAACCGGCATGGCTTTTAAAAAAGCATCCCTCTCGGCGATGTCATCGTCTTCATTGATGCCAATAACCACCAGCCCTTTGCTTTTGTACTTTTCATAAAGCTTGCTGTAGTGGGGAAGTGCTTCCTTACAGGGACTGCACCATGAGGCCCAGAAGTCCACAAGCACAACCTTGCCGTGAAGGTCCTTCAAACTCGAGATATCGTGGGAGTTGAGTTTGACCGTTGGAAGTTTCTTAAATTCAAATTCAGGAACAGAGGTTTTCGCCAGAGCCGGGCTGCCCGCCGCAAAAAGGAAAAAGGCCAGAAAGAGCGCTTTCATAAAGCTAAGGTATCCTCTCAATATATTTTAACAGCAGGTCGCGGCCGCGAATCTTGGCTCGTAAGACCGCCAGAAAGATGAAAACTCCGCCGGTTTTACGATCCAGAAAAATAATTTCGCGTGGAGGTGAGCGGAAATGGAAACCCCGGATGATTTGAAAGACTTTTTTGGAAAGTCTTTGCGGCAAAGTGGTGTTCTTCCAGTCGTAAGTGCCATCCACATCAATCTGTCCTTCGCTGTTGCGAGGGTCCGAATATTCAATAAAGGGCTCGACAGTTTCAAAGCAGAATTCCTCAAAAAGCCTTTTGAGCTCGGGGTCATCATTGTCGCGAATAAAACGCAGATCGCGGGCGGCCTGGAGGAAAAGATCTCTTTCGTTTAACAAAGACCCTTTGACCATACGACGGTAAGGGGTCAGGAAATCCAGGTCATAGGCGCGGGTCGCCCCGAAATCAAAAAGAACCAATTGGTCCCGGCCTTGGGGGTCAATGCGGATGCGATAGTTTCCTGCATGAGGGTCTGTCTGCACCACGCCCCAGTCAAAAACCTCTTTGAAGTAGAGATCCAAAAAGTTCAATGCCAGTCGGTTGCGGCGCTCTTGTGGCAGGCTTTGAATTAACGTGTCGTCGGCGCGCAGGCCGCGTTCAAAGGAAGTGGCCAGAATCTTGGGACCTGAAAATTCACGTAAAACCCGGGGGACGACATAGCGGGTATCACCGGCCAGGCGTTCATAGAACTGCTCGGTCAGTTGGGCTTCCAATTCGTAGTCTGTCTCTTGTATCAGCATTTCACGAACTTCAGCAAAGATTGGATCCATGTTGAAGTCCTTAGGGAGCAGCTTCAGGGTGCCCAGCAGCGTGCGTATGGCGCGCAGGTCACTGTCGATGGCCCGGTCCACATTGGGGTACTGTATTTTCAGAACAATACTTTCACCCGTGGCCTTGATACGAGCCCGGTGGACCTGTCCCATGGAGGCGGAAGCCAAGGCTTCTTTTTCGATCTCTAAAAGGTCTCGTTTTTCCGGGGGAAGATGTTTATTCAGGCTGGGTTCAATGGCCTCCCAGGAAAGAGGCGGGGAGTCATGTTGCAGAGACTTTAAAAGCTGATTGGCTTCCGGTGGCAGAAAATGCTCACCATACATGGACAGCATCTGGCCGGCCTTCATCAGGCTGCCTTTGAGTTCACCCAGTTCGGAACTGATGTTCAGGGCTTGATTCTGCAGGAGCTGCTTCCAGTTGTCTTCTTTACTTTCTTTACTTTTCAGAGCGGTGGTCACACCGTGCTGAGCAATAGAGGCCCCGGCCTGAAGCGTGAGTTTCGCCAAGGAGAGGCTGCGAGAGAAAACAGACGACTTGATCCGTTCGATCTGCTTATTTTGTTTTTTGGCAGTCTTTTTGTCGTCCATAGGATGTCAATTTACCTTAAGTCGCTGGAATGTTAAACTTTTATTCCTATGTCAAAAATCACATTGTTTTGGTTTCGCCGGGATCTTCGTCTTGATGACAATGCGGGTCTTTATCACGCTCTGAAAGAACAGCAGGAGGTGTTGCCTCTGTTTATCTTTGACACTGAGATCCTCAGTAAGCTCGACGATACTGCGGACCCGCGTGTGACTTTCATTTATGACACCGTGTCAGATCTTAAGATGCAGCTGCAGAAAAAAACTTCGGATTTGCTAGTGCGCCATGGCAGTCCATTAGAGGTGTTGCGGGCGTTAGCCGCAGAGCACTCGATCAAGGCCATCTACACCAATCACGACTATGAACCTGCCGCGCGCAAGCGCGATGAGAAGGTCGCAGCCTGGGCGCGAGAGCAAAAGATTGAATTTAAAACATTCAAAGATCAGACCCTGTTTGAAAAGGACGAGATTCTGACCGACAGCGGGAAGCCCTACACGGTGTACACTCCTTATAAGAACAAAGTCCTTAAGAAGCTGAATGGCTTTTATCTGAAGTCCTATCCCAATGAACTTTATGAAAGCAGCTTCTTGAAGGTTCGTAAGGGCGAGCCGATGATTGCCTTGCAGGAACTGGGCTTTGTTAGAACCAAGATTGAATTCCCGTCGTTGGAGCTTTCTACAAAAATGCTGAAATCCTATGCCAAGGAACGGGACTTTCCGGCCAACAGCAAAGGGACCTCGCACCTGGGGTTACATTTGCGTTTCGGAACCGTCAGCGTGCGTGAGCTGGCTCGCGAAGGACAAAAGCACTCCGACGTTTGGTTGAGTGAGTTGATCTGGCGTGATTTCTTTATGCAGATTCTGTGGCACTATCCCCAGGTGGAAACACACAGCTTCCGTCCGGAGTATGACAAGATTGCCTGGCGCCGGGCCCCCAAGGATTTCCAGCGCTGGTGTGACGGTCAAACCGGTTATCCTCTGGTGGATGCGGGTATGCGAGAACTCAATGCCACGGGCTACATGCACAACCGGGTGCGGATGGTGGTGGCAAGTTTTCTGTGCAAACATCTGCTGATTCACTGGCGCGAAGGCGAAAGATACTTTGCCAAAAAACTTTTGGATTATGATCTGGCTGCCAACAATGGTAACTGGCAGTGGGCGGCGGGTTCGGGCTGTGATGCGGCTCCTTACTTCCGAATCTTCAATCCTTCCGCCCAACTGGACAAGTTTGATCCAAAAGGCGAGTATGTGAAGAAGTGGGTTCCTGAATGGGGAACTGCCCAGTATCCTGAACCGATGGTGGATCACAACGAAGCTCGTGGGCGCTGCCTGCAGGCTTTCACTCAAGTATTGAAAAAATAGGGGAAGTTATGCGCATTCTTATCACTGGAGCCACTGGACTTATTGGTCGAGAGCTGGGAAAGATTCTGGCTGAAAAAGGACATGATCTTTTTGTCGTCAGTCGAAGTGCGCAGAAAGCCAAAGAGCTTTTGCCTTTTCCCTGTGAGGTCCTTGAGGGGGATTTGAGTCACGCACCTTTGCAGGACGCCCGTCTGGAGCAGATGGAGGCCGTGATTAATCTGATGGGTGAATCCATCGCCGGCAGTCGCTGGACAGAGGAAAAAAAGAAAAAGATCTATGAGTCACGGGTCACTGCCACGAAAAATCTGGTGCAGTCTTTGTCGAAGACTCTGAAGGTGTTTGTGTCGGGGTCGGCGATTGGCTTTTATGGTGACAGTGGATCTGAAGTGCTGACCGAGGACGGAGTGGTTGGTCAGGATTTCCTGGCCAAGCTTTGCAAAGAATGGGAGGCTGCCGCGGCCCGGGCTCCTGGTCGCACGGTCTTCATCCGTACTGGAGTGGTTTTAGCACGTCAGGGAGGGGCTCTGGATCAGATGCTTTTCCCTTTCCGCAGTGGGGTGGGCGGCGTTCTGGGCTCGGGCGAGCAGTGGATGAGTTGGATTCACATCAAGGACATTGTGGGACTGTTTTTGTTGGCTTTGGAAAACCCTCAGGCGCACGGACCGATGAATGGTGTGGCTCCGTTCCCAGTGACCAATCGTGATTTTTCCCAGGCGCTGGCGCACGCGGTGGGGGCTCGTCTGGGGCCGGCGGTCCCGATGTTCGCACTGAATCTTCTTTTTGGCGAGATGGCGCAGGTGCTGGTGTCTTCCAGCCGAGGATGTGCCGACAAGGCTCGGGAGTGGGGTTATAAGTTTCAGTACGAAAATCTTGCCGAGGCTTTGGGGGAAATATGCGCTCCGTTCAAGCAAGGCGAGGAGGTCTTTGTGGCCGAGCAGTTTGTGCCCCTGCCTCCGGAAAAACTTTTCCCGTTTTTCAAAGAGGCGCACAATCTGGAAAAGATCACTCCACCGACATTGAATTTTGAAATTGAAGGAATGTCGACCCCGGAAATTGGCCAGGGGACACACATCGATTATCGTCTGAAAATTCATGGCGTGCCGGCCAAATGGAAGACCGAGATCGATGAGTGGCAACCGCCGTTTAAGTTCGTCGACAATCAGCTCAAAGGCCCCTATCGACTTTGGCATCATACGCACGAGTTCCGGCCTTTCTGTGGGGGAACTCTGATGGTGGATCGGGTGCGCTACCGTTTGCCGATGGGATACCTTGGCTGGCTGATGGCCAGTCGCTTTGTTCGTAAGGATGTGGAGAATATCTTCGCCTTCCGTCGCAAGTTCATTGCCTCAGAGGGCTTTAACAATCACCTTTAGTATCTTAGAATCGATTGCGCAGATCCCTTAAATAACGGAACTGCGCCACGTCCCGGGCCAGCAGAAAAGGATTGGCTGTGACTTCGATGCCAAGTTTCAGGGGCACGCTGGGAAGTTGGTGGCTGCGTTTGTTGTGCAGCTCAGTGGCATAGGCTTCCAGGGGCATTGCCTTTCCTGATAGCGGGCTGTTGTTATCTGCAGAGAGACTTCGGCAGAACTGCAGATTGCTTTGCGTGTATTCATGGGAGCAGTAAATCAGGCTCTCAGGCGGAAGGGCCTTGATTCTTTGCAGACTGTGAAAGGCTTCTTCATAACTTCCCTCAAAAAGTCGGCCGCAGCCCAGACCGAAAATCACATCACCTGAAAACAACCACTTGTGTTCTGAGTTCCAGTAAGCAATGTGCCCCAGTGTGTGGCCGGGAAGCTCCAGGACCTGGAAGGAAAACGGCGGCAGGGTGACGATATCGCCTTCCCGCAGATAATGATCGGCAAAGGGAATCTGGGTTTTGTTTTTCACGGGTGCATAGACGGGACAAGGGAAGCGTGTTTTCAGGGCATGAACGCCACCGATATGGTCAGCGTGATGATGAGTCAGAAGAATGCCCGCCAGAGTCAGATCGTGTTTTAATAAGAAATTCTCTGCGGAGGAGCTTTCACCGGGATCCACCACGACGGCCGACTGCAGATCTTCATTGATGAGCACAAAAATGTAGTTGTCGTCAAAAATGGGAAGAAGCTCGACTCGTGTGTTGTGCATGGGGGAATTCCTTTGTCTTCAGGGTAGTGTCCCAGTTTCGGGCGTTGGCGACAAGACCAAGGTGTGTACTTGTGTACCTGCATAACTGGTCTTGGGGGGCCGGGTCCAATACTATATCATATGTGTTTATATGAAGATCAAAGTTGAGTTGGACGGACGGGATTTTATCGAAGTGGAATGTCAGGGGGAAGACCCCCAGGCTCCCGGTGCCGTGGAGAAGGTTTCAATCATGGGTTGCTCGCAGTTTATGGATATGATGCAGACAATGAGAAAGCACTTCGGTGCGGATCTTAAAAAGTGGCCGTTGCCTGAAGGGCGGGACCACTCAAGTCTGCTATTGCGGGAAATGATTTTGAAACTGCGTGGAGAATGGGTGTTTCCGTATCAGGACGAGGAATTGTGTCACTGTCGATCTGTGGCGGCGCACACGGTGGACCAAGCTGTCATCGCCGGGGCTCACACCACCGAAGTGGTCAGTCGTCAGACCAATGCCAGCACCAATTGCGGAACGTGCCGTCCGGAAGTGCAAAAGATCATCGATTTCCGTCTGGGCAAAAAAACAGCTTAAAACTTATTCGTCTTTCTTGGGCAGAGGCGCTTTGCCTGTCAGATCCTCAACGATTTTTTCGGGGAAGGTGCCGGTCTTTAGGAAGTGTTCCAGAAGGGGCCCCAGCTTTCTGCGACAGGATCCGCCACAGGGACCCACCCCAGCCGAAGTGGTATCAAAAATATCGTTCAGAGTCGTAGCGCCATTGCGGATGGCCTGCTCAATGGTCTCGCGGCTGACATTGTTGCATCGGCAGATGATTTCGGTTTTTTTCTTGGCGCCCATAGATTAATTGTAATGCCCCGCATCCGAAAAGGGTACCCGAGAAGCCGCGTCACTGCTAAGCGTCATAGATACATTGAAAAGAGCCCAAGAATCCGGTACAACATGTGTCCTTCTAACACTGGAGCTGAAATGGCTAATGGTACACCTGATAAACTTCCTATGACTATCCGCGGAAAAGCTTTGCTAGATGCTGAGCTTAAGAAGCTGTTGTTGGAAGAAAGACCCTCTGTGATCTTGGCTATCGAAGAAGCTCGTGCTCAAGGGGATATTTCTGAGAACGCAGAATACGAGTCTGCAAAAGAACGCCAGGCGATGATTGAAGGTCGTATTGCTGAAATTCAAGGCAAACTGGCCGGCGCTGATGTAATCGACACCTCCGCCATCAAGGCAGATCGCATTGTCTTTGGGGCTTTTGTTAAGATCGTTGATACCGAAACTGAGGAAGAGTTCTCTTACCAGATCGTGGGCGTTGACGAAGCGGACGTTAAAAAGGGCATGATCTCCATCTTGTCTCCTTTGGCGCGTGCTTTGATCGGCAAAAAAGACGGTGACACTGTGACCGTGCAAAGCCCTAAGGGCGATAAAGAATTCGAAATCATCTCCTTCGAATACAAGTAATCTCTTGTCGGTCCATGTCCTTCTCTGTGAGAATGAGACATGGACTCGCGCAGACGTTTATCCGATCGACATCTTATTGCTGAACAGCCGGGAATGACCATTCTACTGACTGGTTTGATCCTGGCTTTTTTTCTGGGTTACACGACCAAGTCCCTGTTGTCGCCGTCGCGGATTGCTGCTCGCATTGAAAAAGCGGCCAGCCATATTCACAAAGACGTCAAAGTCAGTTTTTCCTCGGCTTCCTTGAGTTTAAGTAACGGAATCCTTCCGCGCTTTGCCGTGATCATCTCCAATGTGAAAATGGAAGCCACTGAAACCTGCTGGGGTTCCCCGGTGATGGAAATTGACGAGCTTCGTTTGCCGCTTTCATTTGTCAGTCTGCTTCGTGGCGGAGCGCCGGTGCGCACGGTGGAGGCCAATACCATGGCACTGACCCTGCGCTCAGATCCCACAAATTGTGCTCCTGAGGAATCAGAAAAGGTGAAGCTGGCTCCAGCTCCGCGCCCGGCCGTGACACTGTCGCCGTCCGAACAAAGTAAAAAATATCGCAATGACATTCGTGGTGTGTTCATTCGCACCTTGCGTATTTCTTCGGAAAAACATCCCCAATACTCCACGGAACTGATGAATTTCGCTGTGAAGGTGAAGTCCTTTGAACCGAAGGTCATCGAAGTGACCGCAAAAAGTCATCTTTTGAAGGACCGTCAGGTTGGGGATTATCTTTCCCATGCAAACTTGTATCTGCAGTACAAAGAGTCCCCGGAAGCGGCGGTGCAGGCGCATTTCTTCGGCAACTGGCGCGAAGGGCATTACAGTGTGATCGCCAATTACAACCTGGGGGATCAGTTGCTGGCGATGGAAACAGATCTGAAGCATATTCCCCTGAGTCAGATTCTGGCCATTTTGCAGAAGTATGATCTGGCCTCCAAGGATCTTAATGGTCGCCAGGTGTGGCTTTCCACGAAGGCGCGATTCTCCGCACCCCTGGATCAAATCCGCACATCTCCACTGGAGGTCCGGGACCTGAAAATGGAGGGCGACCTCGGAGAAATGTATGTCGAGCGCATCAACATCTCCTCGCTGGAGCCTTTGCAGTACGATCCCATTCGTATTGATATTAAGAAATTGGATGTTGAAAAACTGCTGGTGTTGCTGAATCGTCCGAAAGAAACGGGCATTCTGGGAAGTCTTGGGACTTTTGCCGGTCGGGCTGAAATCGTGTCGGACCAGAAAATGCGCATGACGGGTGAACATACGGGTCTGGAGTTTGTCTTTTCCAACAAAGGTCAGCGTGAACTGCAGGTGATCGAGACCATGACAGGTGACGTGACTTTGGAAAAGGACCTATGGACTTTCCAGATCAAACGTGTGGAACCAAGAGGCGGTGTCTTTGTCGGTGATGTTCGCTTCCGTGCGGATCGGGATTTTAAAGAGCTTGAAGTGAAATCCCATATTGATGAGTTGTCGTTGGCACCACCGGTGCAGAAGTTGATGACTCACGGGGGAAGCATTGGCCTTCTCAGTATGGACGGGGACTTGCGCCTGAAAGATGGAAAGATTCAGGCCCTGAAAGGACTTGTGCGTCTGCACTCGATGGATGTGGAGGGCGTCAGTCTTGGAAAAACCAAAGCCAACTTCGACTGGGTCCGCAACGAAGTCCTTCTGAATACGCAGATTCAATCCATGAAAGTGGGGCCACAGTCGCCGACAGCGCAGGTTTTAAAACAGGTGACGTTGAATTCTTGGTGGAAGTCCGGCGACCTGTCTTTGCAGTCCGTCAGTGGTGTCATGCAGTCTGATAACTTCAAACATCTTACATGGAAGCAGTTCCAGGGGCACGTCGGCAAAGCGGGCCGCTTGATGACCGAGGGGGCCTGGGATGACAACGCCGAGTTGAAGGGGACAGTGACGGTCAAAGAAGGAAAGATTCGCCGGCATTGGCAGATTCAGGGAAATCGTGAACAGCCCGTGTTTGTGGAAGAAAAATGACGGCACTGATACTGACGTTTATTTTGCTGGGATTTTTTCTGTATCGCCATTGGACGTGGAAGGCTGTGCCCTGGCCTGAGACAGCTTTGCGACCTCCGCCGGTGCAGGCTCATCGTGGATACTGGCAAGACGGCGCGCAGGAAAATACTTTATCTGCCTTTGAAGCTGCCAAAGCCCAGGGTTTTGAAATGTTTGAACTCGATGTGCGCCTTTCTGCCGAGGCAATCCCTGTGGTGTTTCACGATGCGGATCTGCGGCGATTGGGAAAGCAGCGGACAGACCGTGTGTCCGATTCCACTGTTGAACACTTGAAAGTCTGGGCGCAAGTTTGCACTCTGGAAGAGGTGTTGACCTCGTCGCAAGTGCCTCGTTTTATCAATATCGAGCTGAAATCCAACTCTGTCTGGCAAGGTCCGCTGGAAGAGGCAGTGGCTGCGCTGGTGCGCAAACATGGGTGTGAGTCGCGAGTTCTTTTTTCCAGCTTCAATCCACTTGCTTTGTGGAGGATGAAACGTCTGCTGCCCACAGTGCCCCGGGCGCTGCTGGCCACGGGTGAAGATGATCCGGAAAACAAGATTTATCTGCGCCAGATGTGGCTGGCCCCTTATATTGGTGTTCATGCTCTTCATCTGGATCACAACTATGTAAAACCGGACGCGGTCACACGCTGGAAAAAACGTCAGGTGCCGGTGGCCCTGTGGACCGTGAATGATCCCGACGAGGTTCGGAAGTATCTGCAGGCGGGTGCGATCAGTGTTATTTCTGATTCTGTGGTAAGCGTGGATTCATCACTTTAAAAAATGCAGGCGGGACAAAGGCCAGTAAAGCCATGGCGGAATATCCATAGGGCAGTCGTGGAGCCTGGGGTTGTTGTTGCAACTCCGGGAAGGGCAAGGTGGCCTTCAGATGATGATGGGAGTGATAGCCCAGATTGATCAGGCTGTAATTTGTCCAGCGGTGATAGCTGTCCCACGAATGATGAGCCTTGAGCCCTTCATACATGCCGTTGTCCCGCAGGGCTCGCTGTAAGCCGTAATGTTCGATATAGTCGGCTGTTTGCAACAACAGAATTCCCACAAGGCTTTGTCCCATCCAGAAGATCAGGGCCATTTTTCCGTACAACGCATACACGGCCACGGTCACCAGTGTCTGCAGCAGCAGGTACCAGAAAACCCGGTGTTTGGGGACGTGCCCCCATCCTTTGTTGCGCAGGCGACGAAACTCAAAAGCAAAAGAACCTGCCAGGCCTCCGAAGAAAGAGCGCAGATGATAACTGTAGATCCATTCATTCCTGCGTGCCGATGCGGGATCCAAAGGGGTGGCGACATTCTTATGATGGCCAAAGACGTGTTCGATGGCGTAGTGCCCGAAGTTGGATAAAACCAAAAGCCCGACACCCAGGCCGCGCATTTGTTGTTCACGCCGGTGAATCAGTTCATGAGCGGTGTTGATGCCCAGCACACCGCTGTAGGCGCCAAAAGAAAGAATCAGTCCGATCAGTTCGAAAGTGGAAGCTTTCATCGAATGAATGACGCCGACAAAAAGAAAAAGGCACATGAAGGGGAGTGCTGACACCAGCAGAGCGTCGGCCCATTTGGAGGGCGGGCGAAGTTCCGGGGTCTGTGTCACGGGGACTTGCCAGTTGTCTATCACGGGATGAAGGACAAACAGAAGAACGACACCGAGATAGGTCCAAGCGCCACCAAGGCTTGCGCCCAGCAGACAGCCCAGGGCCATCAGATAAGAAAGACTGTAACGGGAATAAAACAAAAAAGCCTTCATGGTTCTAAGTAAAAGCTTAGCACCTTGAAGGCTTTAAAGACGAGCACCAAAGTTCAATTAAGAATTATGTGTTTCGTTTTGTTTTTGTGTCTGACCCACATTTTGTTTGTTTTGGTGGGACACTTGCTGGTTGTCATGGATATCTTTAGCGTCCACGTCGATTTCGTTCAGACCTTGTTTGAAGCCACGGATGGCTTTACCCATAGACTGACCCAATTGAGGCAGGCGGCTTGGGCCGAAGAAGATCAAAAAGATAACAGCAAGAAGAAGAATGTGTGTAAGGCTAAACTCACCCATGGGGGTCCTCCCGAATGTCTTAAAGTGTACACTTTTTAGACCTGTCCGGGAGGAAAATCAATGCCTGTCTAGGGTTATTCCACTGGCATTTCGATTATTTCGACCTGATCTGCATCCGCGGCCTCTTTTTCCAGGGCATCAGAGCTTTCCTCAGTACCGACAGCAACCACCTTGGTTCCTTCAGAGACCGTCTGGACCGGCATAGCGTCGTCAGAGGCTACAGGAGCCTTGCCAGGAAGTTGTTTGGCGATACCTTTGGCAGCCACGGGGGCCTTTTGCACCTTTGCAGCAGGGGCGGTCTGGGCTTTTTTAGGACCGACGGAGCCCATTTTCTTTAGCTCTTGGTCGTACTTGGCCTTCAGGTCAGCCAGTTCCTTTTGATAATTTTTTCGGATTTCATCGACCTGGCTGTTACGTGCTTCGGTGATACAGGATGAATAGGTCTGCAATGCGATCTCTTTGGCTTGAGCACGACAAGTCAGCTCTGCAGAGGACTGTGGCAGTGCAGATAAAGAAAAGAAGATTGTGGCGAAGAAAGATAATATCGTTTTCATATCAACCCCATTTTAACAAGTTTCCTTATAACAAGATCCATGCCGCCTCTGAGCCCCACCTAATCGGGTTTGGTTCAGGAGTCCTTGTGTTTTTTACACCGTTGAACAGTCTTTTGTCGGCAGGTGCAAGACCTCGGCTTGGTAAATTACATGCTGGGTGTTGAAGGGTGCAGGAGTAACCTATTGTCAGGGTGTTGATGTGAAGAGTGTCATTGTTCTTCTTCTAGTATTAGGCTGCTTTGTCGAGTCCCTCTGGGCTCAGACATCCGCGCTACAAGGGGACATGCGTGTGGCAATTCCCTGGGCGGTTACGGATTGGGAACCCTTCTTTATTCTCAAAGGTCCCAACAAGGAATCAGGGCGTGCAGACCGGCTAAAAAAGATTCTGGCCGAACGCATGGTGAACTATCAGTTCGTGGATTTGTATGCAGACATGCCCCGCACGCTGGAGCTATGGAAAAGAAATAAGAACGTCTGCTCTGGCGTGGCCTTGAAAACCCCTGAACGCGAAAAATGGGCGTATTTCACAGCTCTGGCTTATCAGGTGCCTCACAGCTACGTGATTCTGACGGCGCGGGCAGATCTGTTAAACGAGCTTCCCAATGAACCCTCTTTGCAGGAGATACTGAACAACAAAAAGTGGAAAGGTGTGTTTGTAAAAAACAGATCTTATGGCGAGCAGATAGATTCAATTTTGAAAAAAGCGGCGGAATCTTCGTCAATTTTTATAGAACCGACTCCCGAGGGGTATGTGCCAATCATGCGTATGATAAAAAAACGTCGCTATGATTACAGCATTGAGTATGAGGCGGTGGTGAGTGCTTTCAATGAAAGAAATTACCAACAAAAACCGCTGCTGATGAAGAATATCAAGGAATCCCATCCGGCTGTGACATTCTATCTGGCATGCACGAAGAATGAATGGGGGCGAAACGTGGTTTTAAAAGCGGATGAGGTTTTGCAGAGTCTGGCCAGCACCCGCGGATATCAGGCTGCCATTGAGTCCTGGTTGGACCCTGAAACCTTGAAGGCGAACAGGAAAATTTTAGAGGAGTTTTATCAAAGAAGAGCCAAGGGACCGTGGACCACGGTCCCTGAGAAAAGTCTTAGCGGCGGATCGCCTTTGGATCAATAGCATCCTGCAAACCATCCCCCAGATAGTTGAAGCTGACGGTGGTCAGGAAGATCAAAAGACCCGGAAGAATTGCCAGGAACGGAGCTTGATAAATCAGTTCCTGCGCGTTGTTCAGCATGTTCCCCCAGCTTGGGGTTGGTGGCATGATTCCCAGACCCAGGAAGCTTAAGGCCGCCTCAAATAAAATGGATTCACCAACTCCAAGGGTGATGGCCACCAACATCGGCGCAATCACGTTCGGGAACATGTGGCGCACAATAATAGTGCTGTCCTTGGCACCCAAAGTGCGGGCCGCCAAAACGAACTCACGTTCGCGAATAGATAAGATGCTTCCACGCACCAGGCGAGCCACGGACATCCACGAGAACAAACACAAGATGATGATCATCTTAAAGATGCTTTCGTTCGAAGTACTGATAATGGCCTTCAGCCACGGGATCTTGGACATGTCGATCGCTGCAATCACGATCAGAACCGGAATGTGGGGCAGAGACAAAAGGGCATCTGTCACACGCATCAAAACAGTATCTACGAGGCCACCATAGAATCCGGCAATACTGCCGATCAAAAGACCGATCAAAGCCGAAGCAATAGCCACCAGGACACCCACGCCCATGGACACGCGAGTGCCATAGACCAGACGGATAAAGACATCACGTCCCAATTCATCGGTGCCGAACAGGTGGAAGGTTTCAAAGGTTTTAAATAAAGACACAAGTCCAGCGGCCTCTTTCAAAGACAGGGACTGCAGGGCCGCAATGGCCTCTTTGGTTTCTTTGGCACCCAGCTCATAGATCGCATCGGCCTCAGCCACCGCGACGATTTCTTTTTCAACCAGTGCCTTTTGAACAGCATCGGCCACTTCCGGATTTTCAGTGATGAATTTCTCGATCTCTGTTTCACGCACATCCTGACCGACCTGGGCTGTGGTGAATGGAGCCAGATAACGATTCCCCACGTTTTGGGCATCCGGATCAATGTCAGTGATGCTTTGGATGGTTCCGGCAAAGATGGCAATCAGCATAAACACAGTGATGATCACCGCGCCTGCCACAGCCAGTTTGTGGTCCATGAACTGCGTCAGGACCATTTTCCACATCGGCTGGGCTTTTTCCAGCTCGGCCCGATCTTTGGAAGACAACTGATTGGTTTCGATATCAACTTCGTTCATCGTCATTTCGCTCATATACAACAGATCCTATTGGTAAGAGATGCGTGGATCCGCAAAACCGTAAAGGATGTCAGCAACCAGATTCATCAACAAAACCATGCTTACCGAGATCACAAATGAAATCATCGCCACATTATAGTCATTACCGATAATGGAGTCATAAACCAGCTTGCCGACCCCTTGGTAAGCAAAGACGGTTTCTGTCAAGATAGCCCCAGAGAACAGGCCTGAGAAGCTCAAGGCTAGAATCGTGATCAAAGGGATCAGAGCATTGCGGAAGCCGTGCTGCCAGATCACTGTTGAGCGCGAAAGCCCTTTAGCTCGTGCGGTGCGAATAAAGTCATTGCGCATGGCTTCGAGCATCGTGGAACGCGTGAAACGGGAAAAACGTCCGATCTGTTGAATCGATAAGCTAAGAACAGGCAGGATCAGGTAAATGGAGCGGTCTTTAAGATCCGCCCAGAAACCCATGTTTTCAGCGCCAATAGTTTGAGTTCCCCCCGCAGGAAGAATAGGGAACTTCACGGCAAAAAGAATAATTAAAACAATCGCCAGCCAGAAGGACGGAATCGAGATTCCTCCGAAAGAGAAAAGATTGACCACGTAGTCGGTTTTGCTTCCTGGTTTCAGAGCAGAAAGAACCCCCAGTGGCACAGCAATGGCGATGGATAGAATCAGTGAGATGGCAGAAAGCAGGAACGTATTCCACAGACGAGGCCCCATCAGTTCCTGAACAGGAACACGATAGGTCCGGCTGTAGCCCAGATCTCCCTGAAGAATGGAACCCATCCAGCTCGCATAACGCTTGTAAACGGGTTGATCCAAACCATAAAGGGATTTCAAACGGGCTACGTCCTCAGCCGTGATCTTGGGGTTGGAGGCCACCATCATGTCCACCGGGTCACCGGGCATCAAGCTCATCAAATAGAAACACACGTAGGATAGGATCACTATCACAGCGAGTGTCTGCAAAATGCGGCGGGTGATAAATGTCGTCATAACAGGGTCCTCCAGAAATCCAGGATCTAGTTCAAGTTCCAGTCTTCGATATTGTTCGTTTCGTAGAACTGGTGTCCGGCCATTTTGTAATTCTTAAGATTCTTAGGAGTTACAGAGATGTCTGAACGGTAGTAAAGAGGCAACACAGGCACTTCCGCTGTGTACAGCTTCAGGATCTCGTGAACCAGGTCCGCACGTTTTTTCGCGTTGAACTCAAGATCCAGGGCCTCAAGGTTTTTATCCACAGTGGCATTTGTCCAACCGTGATAGTTCTGTCCGGACCAGCCATTGCTGTTGTTCGGGATAGCCTTAGAGTAAACTGTAGAACGTGGGCTGTTTTCCGGGGAGGAAACCCAGGCAAACAATGCCATGCCTTCAAATTTTCTCTTAGACATAGTGTCGCCGAAGAACACGCGTGCTGGTTCGTTCTTGATCAGAACTTCGATACCCGCTTGTTTCCATTGGTTCTGCAGGTAAACCTGAACCAACTCACGAGTTTTGTTGCCCGCAGTTGTTTGGAAAACGATGGAAAGCTTTTTGCCGTCTTTATAACGGTAGCCATCTTTACCCATTTTCCAGCCGGCAGCGTCCAGCAATTTTCCTGCTTCACGTTTGGAATAACGGTACACCGTGATGATTTTTGGATCCGCCGTGAACCATGGGTCTTTCGGGGAAACATTGTGCAAAGCCACTTGCTGTTTGTTTTCAAACAGAGCCTTCACAAGGTCCTCACGATTGATGGAATACAACAACGCCTTACGAACATTCACATCTTTCAGGATGGGATTGTCCAGGCGAAGATCGATGTGCTCGTAAGTCACAGACGGCACAAAGTGAGTATCAAATGGCAGCTTTTCCGCTTTGGCTTTTTTGTCAAAGGCCAGGGCTTGGTCCAGATCCAGACCCAAAGTGGAAATCATGTCAATCGTGCCGGAACGCAGATTGGCTTCCATGGTGCCGGTGTTCGGGATCAGCTTCACGATCACTTTTTTGATGTTTGGCTGTTTGCCATAGAAGTTCGGGTTCGGGGCAAAGGCCACGTGAGAGCCCAACTTGACGTCGCTGATCACATAAGGACCGTTGTAAAGGCCCGGATTGGTCGGATTGCGAACATAGTTGGAGTTCTTCTCGTAACCTTCTTTTTGCTTGGAATACTTGTCAAAGACAGGTTTTTCCAAGTGAGTGGGAACCGGGAAGAACTGAGCCAATGTGAAGAAGTCCCATTTGGCTTTTTCATATTTGAAAGTACATTTCTTTGGGTTCTTCGGATCAATGTCGATTTTTTCAACTTGAGTCCATTGTTCTTTTTCACCCACGCTGACAGTTGGGCTGGTCGCGATGGTGTGGGAGGTGATGAAGTCCTGGCAGATCACAGGTTTGCCGTCGCCCCATTTTGCACTCTCAATGATTTCCCAGTTGGCAACGATCTTTTTTTTGCCACCTTCTTCGATGATCTTCGCAGTGCCTTTTTCCAAAGAGGGGATTTCTTTGGCTAGCTGAGTGACCCATTTACCTTCCGGAGTTAAAACCACCAGAGAGCGGCCCACCATGCGGTACATGTAAGCGGAAGCTGACATGCTCATGATCAGAGGATTCATTGTTTCAAATTCCTGAGAAATACCGATTTTTAGTTCAGCATTTGTCGGAGCTGCAACAGCCTGAGAGCTGAGGGCCAAGCCCGCTGCTACAGACAGTCCTTTGGCAAATTTCTTCAACATACTTTCTCCTTGTTGATGAAAAACATTAAAGACAAAAAACTAAACCTGCGGGGCTTTTTCCAGCCAGCAGGATTTTTTATGGCTTCCAGTTCCTTCCAGGACCGGTGTTTTCTGCGAGCAGATGTCCATTTTATAAGGACAACGCGGATGGAAGGTGCATCCTGAAGGAGGATTGATCGGGCTTGGAACTTCGCCCCCCAAGGACTTCTTCATTTTCTTTTTGCCCTGACCCACGCGCGGGATGGCGCCGATCAAAGCCTGAGTGTAAGGATGCTGTGGGTTCTTAAACAGCTCATCACGGCTGGCGATCTCAACGATCTTACCAAGATACATCACGGCGATACGGTCACAGGTGTGCTCGATCACAGAAAGGTCGTGAGAGATAAAGACGTATGTCAGTTTCAGTTTTTCCTGCAGGTCCTTCAGCAGGTTCAGAATTTGAGCCTGGATAGACACGTCCAGGGCGCTGACAGGTTCGTCACAGATAATCAGTTCAGGATTCAGCGCAATGGCGCGCGCAATACTGATGCGCTGACGTTGACCACCGGAAAATTCATGCGGGTAACGATTCACATGGGCTTTGCGCAAGCCCACCAGTTCGATCAGCTCCAGAACGCGCTGATCACGTTCAGCTGAACTTCCGACATTGTGAATATCCATCGGTTGACGGATGATCTGTCCGACGGTCATGCGCGGATCCAAGGAGGCATAAGGGTCCTGGAAGATCATCTGCATGTTTTTGCGTTTTTTGCGCAGGTCCTCACCCTTGAGTTTCAGGAAATCCTGTCCATCAAAGTTGATTTCACCGGCAGTGGGTTCGTAAAGGCGAATCAGGGTGCGGCCCAGGGTGGATTTGCCACAGCCGGATTCACCCACCAGCCCCAGAGTTTCCCCTTTGTGAACGACCAAGGAAACGTCGTCCACGGCCTTAACACTGGCCACTTCGCGCAGTAAAAGACCTTTTTTGATCGGGAAGTGCTTCTTAATATTTCTGGCTTCAAGAATGATATTATCCATCGTTCGAATTCCCAATATTAAAGAGGATTAAAGCAAGCCACTTTGTGACCTGGTCTGATTTCAACCAAAGGCGGTTTGGTGCCAGCGCATTCACTTTTCACACGTGAACAGCGATTCACAAACGGGCACCCCTTAGGCAATTCAAATGGCGCCGGAACGCTGCCTTCAATGGTCGTCAGGCGCTGAACACGTTCGCCAAATTTCGGGCGGGACGCAATCAGGGCTGCGGTGTAAGGGTGGCTGGGATTTAAGAACAATTCGGAAGTGTCAGCCTGTTCGCAAGTCTGTCCTCCGTACATCACCATCACGCGATCAGAGATCTCCGAGATCACACCCAGGTCGTGGGTGATAAACTGAACTGTCATATTCAGTTTTTCCTGCAGATTCTGAATCAGTTCCAGGATCTGAGCCTGAATCGTTACGTCCAAAGCTGTTGTTGGTTCGTCCGCAATGAGGAAAGTCGGGTCGCAGGAAAGAGCCATGGCAATCATGGCCCGCTGTCTCATCCCCCCGGAAAGTTGGTGAGGGTAGGAGTTGTAACGTTCTTCCGGTGACGGGATGCCCACCAGGCGAAGCATTTCAATGGCGCGTTCCTTGGACTCCTTGGGCCCGCACTTTTTGTGCTTCATGATCTGCTCGTCCATCTGGAAACCGATGGTTAGAACAGGATTCAAGGCTGTCATAGGTTCTTGGAAGATCATGGCCATTTCGCCGCCACGAACCTCTTCCATATCAGCTTCAGAGATTTTCAGGATGTCGCGTCCATTCAGGAGGACCTGGCCTCCGGTGACGCGGCCGGGGTGTTCGATCAAACGCATCAAAGAATAAGAGGTGACCGATTTGCCGCATCCGGATTCGCCCACGATCCCCAAAATCTGTCCTTTATGGATTTCGTAGCTGACATTATTCACAGCGCGAACAGGGCCGGCCTTGGTGGAAAAGGTTGTTTCGAGGCTTTTTACTTCAAGTAATGGTTGAATTGACATTGCTTAAGTCCTCTTAAAGAAAGCGTCTGGTTTCAAGTTCTTCAATTGCCGACAAGGCGCCTTTGCGCAGAGCGCGACCCAGAATGCCGGACAGCTTATCGCTCAGGCTCTGGTGATGTTCAAACTTTACTTTAACTACCTGATGTTTCTCAGAAAGAGCCAAAAGGTAATCATCACTGGTGCGGATTTCATCCACCAAGCCTTTACCCAGGGCCTGCTCGCCGTACCAGTATTCTCCGGTGGCCACTTCAGAAAGATTCAGTTGAGGGCGGAAGCGGCTGACAAAGCTTTTGAACAAAGCGTGGGTGTCTTCCAGTTGTTGTTTGAACTTTTCTTCACCCTTTTCAGTGATTTCGCCCAAAAGGCTGACAGTTCTCTTGAATTCGCCGGCGGTGTATTCTTTATAGTCGACATCATGTTTTTTCAGCAGGCGATGCAGGTTTGGAAGCTGAGCCACAACACCAATAGAGCCCACAATCGCAAACGGCGCGCACAGGATCTTGTTGGCAGTGACCGACATCAGGTAGCCGCCGCTGGCAGCCACTTTATCCACACAAACTGTTAATGGAATGTTCTTTTCACGAATGCGCAGAAGCTGGGATGCGGCCAGGCCATAGCCGTGCACCACGCCGCCGGGGCTTTCCACGCGCACGACCACTTCATCTTGAGGCGTTGCCAGGGTCAGAACCGCAGTGACCTCTTCACGCAGGTTTTCAACGGCAGAGGCTTTGATGTCGCCTTCGAAATCGATCACGAAGATCTTTTTGTCGCCGTCACTGGACTTGGATTCATGGGCTTTGCGTTCTTCCTTCAGCTTTTTTTTCAGCTCTTTACGTTCGGACTTGGTGACCGTGTGAGCCTTCAGCATGTGGCGGAAGTTTTTATAGCGCTTATGCAGAAGTTCGATTTGGATTTCGGATTTATGGCTGGCTTTGGCGGCAATCAAAGCAATCACCAGAATCACTGCCAAAATGGCAAATAGAATCAGAAATGTCTGTGCTGCGAAAACCCCGATGCTCTGCAATGCGTCCATAGTACTCCTTAGAGACAAAGGTGTACGTTATTCATGATTTAGCCAAAGGTCGAGCATCTTTTTTGTTTGCTCAAAAAAAAGCGGGGAGCCTGATAGACTGGCAGAAGGAATGAACTCTTCAGCTCGTCAGACCTTTATTTTGGTTTTGCTCCTTTTAAGCTCCGCCGCCTTTGGCGAGAGTGCTGAAGAAACACGTCTTAAAGGTTTTGCTCAGCATCATAACTCTCAAGAACGCTTTGAAAAGGCCCGCCAACAGGGTGAAAGAGCCTATTTGGAAGAGGAAGAGCAGTGGGAAAATCAAAAAGACCGCGCTTTGGCCGAATATAAGAGGAGCAAAAAAGCTGAAACCATCTCTGACGAGGGCCCCGAGGCCAAGGCTGATGCGGTTGCTAAGAAAAAGTTTGATGACGCTTATGAGCAAGAGCGTCTGAGATACATCGAGCAAAAGAGCAAACAAAGGATTGTCACGCGGGGGGAAAATCTTCCTACGGAGGCTCAGGAGTTGGGTCTTCTGGAGGATCGCCCTCGATATGATTACCGCAAGCGCGCCATGTACGGGGCAAAGCCCAAATATGGCCGAGTCACCCCGGGAAGCTCCAGTTCGTCAGGATCATCTTCATCTTCTTATGGAGGGGGAAGTTCTTTCCCACCACCGCCCACCTTTGATGATTTCGGCGGAGATGGGGGCTACGTGCCAGCGCCTAACGTTGACGATTTTGGTGGCGATATTCCACCACCTCCACCACCGCCTCCGTTTGGCGACGACTTTGGGGGTGGCTTTGGTGGAGACGGGGATTTCCCGCCACCTCCTCCGCCACCACCGCCTTTTGAAGGCGGCACGGATTTCTAACTTTCCTTTAGCAGCTCTTCGGTGCTGAGGCCCGAGTGCTGCTTGATGCCTCTCATCAGGTACCAGAAAATTCCCAGCAGAAAGAGCATGGAGGGAACCATGATGATGGCCATCGACCATGTGGTCATCTGCGCAATCTGCTCATTCAAAAGTGTAGATTGTGCATCCGTGGTCAGAGTTGGATCAATTTCAGTAAAGATTTTGCGCGCCAAAACAAAGTTGCATACGGCACTGAAAGCAAATGAAAGAGACAGCCAGATGGTGGCCTTTTTCATGTGATCATGGAAGTCTTTCTGTTTGCCGTTGGCCTTTAGGCGCTCTTCCAGAAGGTCCACTTTCATCAGAGCCGGATTCAGGAACAGAGTTTCAATGAAGGGTTTTTTGGTAAAGGCAGAGCCCATCACAAAGAGGCCCACCAGAGCGGGGAATGCCGCCTCTTTGACCGCAAACCAGAAGCCGTTAAGTCCCAGCAGAGCCAAACCTCCGGTGAGAAGGACATTCAGTAATCCCAGGGCCGAAAAGGCGTTGAACTTCTTCCTTTTAATAAGGTCATAGGCCCCATAGCCCAAAGGGAATGCCAGCGCCAGGATCAGGGCCCAGAATGGACCAATGAATTTGCTTAATTTATTTAAAATCAAGACAGGCAGTACGATGTTGAAGATAATATTTAAAAGGCCGTTCTCTTTAGGTGGTTCCTGTTTTGACATGCTTAGCATCCTTGTCGGCTTCTGCTAAAAAGGCAAGTCGGCGCTGTGCGCAAAGAGACGTTGCTCTTGGTCCAAGGAGCAGGGACAATTTTTAGATGTCTTTGATTTTAATCTACCTTTCGACGGCGATCAGCTTTCTTGTAAGCACCTTGTATGCGGCGAGGACTTGGTCCTATCGTCGTTCCTATCTGCATCGGCTGGTTTTTGTGATCGAAGTGGGTTATGCCATGTGGGCATTTTCATTGATCAGCACGATGGCGGTCGATGATATGCAGTTTAAAATTTTCATGACCCATTTTCGGATGTTAGCTTTGCCATTGATGTTTCCGGCGTGGCTCTTGCTGGTTGCAGCCCTGTTCTTTTCCGAACTCTCCGCAAAGTTTCGCCGCTGGTGGCGTTGGATATTTTTGTTCCCCGTCCTTGTTATCGGGGCCAATGCCGCAGGCCTGATGGGGGTCCCGGGTGTGGCTCCGCTGTTTTACAGTGATTTTCATGAGCTTCCGGCCTTTCAAGGATTGGTGGGGTTTACCCGTGGCCCCCTGATTCGCGCCACGTTTGTTTATAGTGCTTTATGTATTGTTCTTGCCTTTTCCATCGCGGCCTATGCGGCCATTGTTTTGCGTGGGGCTCGCCGCCGGTATGCAACAGCGTTGGTGGCGGTAAGTCTGTGGCCCCTGGTTTTGGAGGCTGGCATTTTGCTGGCTTCGCCGGATATGCCGTGGCGGCAATTAAAAGTAATGGGTTTGTGGCCCTTTATTCTTGCCATTCACTATGCGGCAACTCGTGTTGATGTTTTTGAAATCACTTCCTTGGCGCAGCAAAGAGTTTTTGAGGGCCTGCCGGGGCCGGTTGTGATTCTGAACACACGCAGTGAGTACTGGGGTAGCAACATGGCGGCCGAAAAAATCCTGGGCCTGCAGAAGCGCTGGCGGGGGCGCCCGGCGCAAGAAATTCCAGTGTTGGCGGAAATTCTGGCAAGTGACGGAAAGTACCAGTCTGAGGGCTTCAGTTATCAGGTTTTAAAACACACCTTGGAATCGCAGCACGGCGAAAACCGCGCGCATATTCTGCAATTGAACGACGTAACTGAGTTGGAGGAAAGCAACAAGGTGCTGCGTGAACTGAATGAAGAGATTCTGAGGATGCACCGTTTTAATAAACGAGTTCAAACGGTTCTGGCACATGATCTGACCGGGGCGTTGGTAGGGACGCAGATGCTTCTTAAAGATGCGGTCCGCCAGATTTCGGGAGACGAGGCCGGGAGATCGCAGTCTTCTTTAGGCAAAGTGCATGAAGCCCACCAGGTTTCACTGGAGCTTTTGCGAAATATCCTGACCTGGAGTTTCGAGGAGGAGAGCAAAGGCGGAGTCGAGCTGGGGGCTCGAATCAAAGCCGTTGTTCGTCATCTGGTGCCGCAGATGTTGCAGCGAAATGTGGATCTGGGCGTTCAGTTGCCTGAGCAGGAGGTTTGGCTTTGGGGTTCGGCGCGCGTGGTGGATGCGATCGTTCGCAATTTGTTGTCCAATGCCATCAAGTTCAGTCCCGACAAGGCTCAGGTTCTGATTGCCGCCCGGACAGAGGGGGCTTTTGCGGTTCTGATGATTCAGGATGAAGGGGCGGGAATATCTTCGGATCTGCTGGCTCGGCTGTCGGATACGGGTGAATCGGTGTCCTCGGAAGATGGCTTCGGTGTGGGTCTGAAATTCACCCGGGACTTCGTGCGGCAGATGGACGGGATCTTGAGTTTTGAAGTAAACTCGCCAGTTGGCACGCGGGTCCTGGTCAAACTTCCGCTCTTCGTCCGGGCTTAAGCGGGGATGCTTCTGTAGATTCTGAAGTCTCTATCGCGATTCTGAGTCTTTCGTCGTTGTTACCGTTTGCCTGAGGCGTTCAATGGCGTGCTGGAGGCGACGGTCGTCATTATGAAGACCTTTCTTGCCGGAAGCCTGTTGAATCAGTCTTTCTAAGCTGGTGTTTTGTTGGCGGTCACGCCCTTGGCCACCGGAGCCTCCGCAGCACGGTGGTAACCAGTCTGATGACTATGTTCGTGGTGAAGTGCGCTCTTGGGAGCGTGTCGGCGAGTTCACAGCTCCGAAAGGCTTCCCTCAGAGATTCAGTATCAACTTGGACACTCTTCGCGCCGTCAAGGAAGTGCGTTTTGCCGTTGATGATGGTGAGGTCCGCGTAACTCGCGTAACTGGAGAGACCGCTTCGGGCACTCTTGTGAATCTGTCGCAACTTGAAGGGGATTTCTCCGGCGGGACATCCTACTCTCGCAGAGTCCACGGACAATACGCAATTCGTCTGCAAAGAATCGAGCTGGAAATCGTGAGCAAAAACCTAAGAGGCTCCCGCGCAAAAGTGGAAGTCTTTGTTGGGTACACTCGTTAAAGCCTAAAGGTTCCAGGTGCTTATTTGGGTCTACGCAGCGTCAATTGCTGCGCAAGAGGCCCACATCAATAAGTGCCTGGAGTCTTGGATCCGCCTAAGGCCTATGACCGACGAAAAAGCCAAGCTCGTTCATTATGCGCAAAATCTCGGGGGCCATTTTGGGAAGGGTGTCCTGACAGGTTTGCTCGGTCAGTTCCGTCAGGTTTTGCTGACTTTCCTGTAAAGACATTTCCGCAAAGACAATATCCTCACCACCATTTTCCATTTCTACGCGGGCCTTTAAAAGAGCGGACAGTTCTTTTGCGATCAATCTTTCGCAGCGATAAATGCGCGCCCGGCTGGAGGCTTTGATTCGTAAAGCAACGATCCGGTCTTCATTGAGGGATTGAATGTTTTGTAGAATCACGCTGTGAATTTTTTTGAATCCGTCCTCCGCCACGGCGAGTATTTGTCTCATGTTTTCACGCATTTCCGGAGAAACTCCGGTGGCCGTGATAATAAAACGGCCTTGAAAATTCACAATGCGATTCATGGTCTGCATTTGTGTATAGAACAGGTTTTTATGAAGCAGCGCACTTTTCAAACACTCTTTGGGATTGGGAACCAGAATGTCGTCGACACCATAGCACTGCGATTTGATCAGGACAGAGTTTTGATTGATTAAAGCTGTCAGTGCCTCGGATCTTGCAATCAGTATCGTAAAGGCGGCCTTTTCTTTTTCATACTCCGCCAGAATCATTTCGGAAGTGGTTTTTTCAATAGCTGTGATTTCAGCAATCATTTTTGCTGTTTCCAAAGCGTAGGTTTTTGAAATCAAAGCCGCGCTCATGCCTTGAGCCAGAACGCCCAGTTGCACAAGGGCGCCGATTGCCGGTCCCACCGCAGGAATCAGGGTGACGGCGTTGGCAACGGCTTGGGAGAAGGCCTGGTAGCGCTGACTTTCGGATTCGGCTTCGTTGTATTGTTTTACGTTGTCGACCAGATTAACTGCAGCCAGAACTGTTGAAACCTGGCCCGAAAGATCTTGAGCCAGGGCTTTCCCAGCATATTCTTCCAGTTCTTTGATGACGGTGGACCGCACATAGCTTTCCAGATACTGCCGGGTCATGGCTTCCAGGACCGATTGCAGAGCCGAATTTTCTGCGGCCGAGGCCTGAACTGAAATCAGAAGGGCAGTCAGGCCGACAAGAATTTTCTTCATTTGATACTCACGGAAAAAATATTGGCTTTGGAAAGAACCTTCAGGTGGCCAAGGCCGGTGACCATTCCAGCATCCAGATTCAATGTCGGTGGCAAGGCGCGACCGCCTGGAATCTTGGCTCCTTGAAGAGTGATGTTGTTTTTCCCTTCAACCCAAAATATTTTGGAAGTAAGTGTGATGCGATTGCTGCCTTGTTGGGATTGGGTGGGAATGAATTCCAAAATGGCGGAATCCAAAATGATCGTATTGGCAGTGATGTTCAGGGCGTTGTGGGCGATCTGGTGGCGGCCGCAGATTTTGAGAGTATCCACATTCAAATTGGCCGGTACACTTTCAATATCCGTGCTTTCGTTGCAGCCGATGGAAACAAAGTCCTCATTTGGACTTAATGAAAGAAGACGGGTCGGGGATTTAAACAGGGACAAATGTTTCCCCGTGGCCGCTTCCTGTTCAAACTCCACAGAGATTTGCTGGGGAAGATGAATAGAGGTTCCATTAAATTCAGAGTGTTGAACGGTCACAAGACCTGAGAAGCCCATTTGTGGTTTCGAGTAGGATTTTTTAATATCGTTGATTTCTTCGGGTGTCGGCGCGCAAGCAGCCAGTGTTAAGCAGAAAAGGGAAACTAGGTATTTGTTCATGGGAAGCTCCTTTGTGGTGTCCGGTCTTATTGCAAGGGGCGGACACAAAGGAGAGTCTGGGGGGGTGGCGGCAAAGTCTAATAAAAACAATAGCTTAAATTAAAGACTGAGGGGTTTGCTGCGTCCTCAGTCTTGGAATTCGGACAGGATTTTTAGAATCCCGGGGTTTTGCCACCCATGAATTTATCATAGGCTTGAATATAGTCCCGGGACAGGGGGCCGATATGGGGCGTGATCCAGGTATGTTCAAAGGTTTGATTGGAAATGGCATTGGCGAAAGTTTCCAGAATATCCTGATAAACTATCTCGCACAGGTCCCCTTGAGATTCGTCCTGAATCAAAGTTTCGATTTCTGCCATCAATAGGTCCCAACGTGTTTGTTCGGGATGACCCATTAGAACACTCAGGGCAAAATAGACCCACAGCCGCTCCGGCATTTCGATCTGCTCTTGCACAGCTTGATCCATCAACTCGTGCAGGGGTTCTTGCCCTTTTTTAAGATGTGCTAAAACTAATTCTACCCATTCGTTGTTGGTTTTCATAAACGCCCCTCCAAGGCATCACGAAGCTCCAGAATCATATTCTCAACCGCTACGCGATCACTGGCCACTGCTTTTGGATTATTCTTTAGCCAGTTTTCAAAATAGACAAGGCTGTCTTGTCCTTTTTGTGTGTGAAATCTGCCCTTGACGGGGATATTTTCAATACGCTCCAAGCGAATGGCCGCAGCAGTACTGCCATTGCCAATGGTGGAAGTGTTTTTCCAGTACCAGTCATTGACAAATTTCCCTAGTCGGGAGTCCACTATCAATGGACGATCCATAGATTTTCGGAGGTCCCGAATATAACGTTCATAGGCAGCGCGACTTTGTGGAACATTACGCTCGATATGATGAACTACGGCTTCGGTTTTAGTGGCCGCGCGCATGAAGTCCAGATTTTTAATTTTGTTGAGGATCTTAAGACCTTTTCCAACTTTGGAACCAAAGCCGAAGCTCAAGGCTCCAAGTACTGCGAAGGTGCGGTCAAAACTGTCCAGCATATTCCCATTGACCAGATTTTTTCCAGTGAAGGCCTCGTAAACATCGCGCAGAGGTCCGGTGATGGGATCAAGGCCGATAGCCAGGTCCGCAAAGACTTCCGAATATTTTCTGAAGGCCTCGGCGGATTCAGCATCGCCCATTGTTGAAGCTTGGTCAGACTGGCGCACCAGACGAAGACCCCAGTCCCGGGATTCACGGCGGGCAGGATCACTGGTGCGAACCGAGCGCAGGATACTTTCAATATTCTGCAGTTCGCTCACTAAAGTCGGATCTGGTGAGGTGTACTGAAAGTTTGTTGTTGGCAGCGTGTTTTCGGACAAAGATTTCTGAAAATTCACCAAAGCCAACTCAAATTTCTCCTGGGATTGAGCCAAGGAGTTATGAAGGGCTTCATAGTTCTTGTAGGTCTGCTCTTGATTGGCTGTGATCTCCTGATTCAGTCTTGTCATTTCCGCTTCAAATTCCGGAGTGAAGATCAGACCCTTGTAGATAGCTTGAGCAATGCCGGTCTGAATAGCCGATCCCATGGCGCTATCATGCTTACTGCCGCCGCCACTACCGCCACCCTTGGAATGTGGATCTGCTTCGTCCCCACTTGGGGGACCTGCTTGAACCGGAATGCTATTATCCCCTTGAACGACCATTTCAGGAGGTGCGCTGCGATTGACGTTGCTCCAGCGAGTTTTTCCGTCGGCATCTTTTCCCTGATAGATGGCTGTGTAATAGTGACCAGCGGAGTACAAATAATACATTTTCTGAAATTCATAGGTGTCTGCGGTTCCCCCGGGAATGGTGAATTGCATCTGGAGGGGGGTGTCGACGACATTTTCAATATCAATCACAGTGTAAGGGGCCACATGCGCAGCAAAGCTTTGCAACGGAATGGCTAAGGACAAGAAGAAGCAGATCAGGCGTTTCATGGTAAAGTTCCTAGCTTTTGTTCCAGCAGTTGCAGATCCAAATCCACAGTTTCAATTTGTAGTTGGATGTTTCTAATCATCGCCTCCAGAGTGGACTGCAGGTCTAGGGCAGTGAAGAGCAGATGTTCCGTCGCTTCGATACTCAGTTGCTCTGTCGAGATGTGTATTTGAGCGTCTTTAAGCAGAGCCTCCCAGTCAGCGGCGAAGTCGGGGTCTTGAGTGCGGCGAATTTCTATTTCTGCAGCCAACTCTTCTTTGGAGACGATGCCTTGAAAGAGCTCTTGCACCAGTGTCACCGTTTCATGGAAAGAGGCGTTTTTGTTTTGAACCAATTGCTGTTGTTCCACCAGAAAGGACCGGAATTCCTGTTGTCGGGTCTTTTCGGTGTACAGGAACTGCCTGCGCAGCTCCTGACGGTTTTTCTCAAGCTGCTGCTTGAATTCGACTTTCTTCTTTTCGTACTCCAGTTTTTTAACGGCGATGCGACCTTCGATATCCGGTAGCATCGTTCCGAAAGAGTAGGCATTGGAGTAGAATAGGATGCCGCGCTCAAGGTCTCCCATGGCGTGAGCCATAGTTGTGAAAAAAATGATGAACAAAAATGCGCTCACGGTTTTCATCAGTATTGCTCCTGCTCGTACGCGTTACGGGCTGCCTGGGCATCGGCGGCGATTTCCATGACAGACAATTGTAAAGCTTGATATTCCTTCTGCAGGCCTTCGATTTGCGCGGTAGCGACTTTTGTCATGTCGACCAGAACGTCAACTTCAACGATGCGTAGGAATTCTGCCATCAGTGCCGAATGACTGCGCTGGGTGGTTTGGTGAAGATTTGCGATGTCCTGGTTGAGTTTATTCAAAGCACCTTTGTAGTCTTGTTTGTAGTTTTTTACGAACTCAGTGGCAGGTGGAACCATTTCGCGGTCCTTGAGTGGACGACCCGTGATTTTGTTCTCCATCAGTTTTTTTCTGAACTCATTTTCTTTGAAAACGCCAGTCAAGAAGGCGCGCAGGATTTCCAACTCTGAATGCATCAATTTGGATCTCTCGTTCAGGATATTGTAGCGATTCTCGGTCAGTTTCCAGGTGTTCAGGGCCGCTTGGCGACGTTCTTGTTTGCTGGAGCTTTCATACTCCTGAACTCTTTCGGCCACGTAGCGATCGTATTCTTTTTTGGCTTCGGCTTCCGCTTCTTCCAGTTGTTTTTTTCTTAATTCTTCGCTGTAGCAGAAAGTGGCCATACACGCGTAGCCACGGCCAATGTTAGTGAAGGTTTCGGTATTGGAGTCAATCACATCGGTCAGACCGGTGGCATTGCCGACGACCGCAAAGACGTCGCGGACTCCGTTGGCGACTTCGTTGACCGTTTTCTTAACGGTTTTTTCAGCGTCTTTGACGATCTGTGGATCATCACCTTTGATAGTGGTGCCGCCGATGCTGATGCTCCAGGCAAGTGCGGTGTGGGCTGAAAGAAGAACGGCAAAACCAGTGATCAGGGCTTTTTTCATATAAAGGACCTTTCCTTTGGTAGGGTGTGTTTGTTAGAGAGCCCCTATCGCAAAGTTGGTGCCTGGTCCTTGGGGGCGGGCTTGAATCTGAATATGTTATTAAAATCAATATGTTGCGAGCTTGCGGGGGTGTCCGAAAAGCGGATTTTTCAGTCTGTATTCTTGGACCGAGTCTTAAAGCTTAGAACGCTCGTGGGGGATTTTATCAGAATATGATAAGATCAGACCGGCAAATGAGGTGAATCGTGCCTGAACTACCCGAAGTCGAAGTCGTCCGTCGCGGACTGGAAAGTATCTTAAAAGAGCAGCCCATCCTGGAAAAAGTGGAGTTGAAGCGTCCGGATCTGCGCGAGCCCATTCCTGCCAAAAAAATAAGCACTCTTGTGGGGGAGCCTCTGACTTCCGTGGAGCGTCGGGCAAAGTATCTTCTGCTGTGGACGCCCAAAGGGGCTATGTTGTCGCATTTGGGGATGACCGGCACCTGGCGAGTGGCGAATCCGGGGGATGAGCGCCTTCATGATCATATATATCTGCATTTTTCCGGCGGCCTGCGCCTGGCTTATCGAGACCCGCGCCGCTTTGGCTGTTTTGACTTCGTCCAGAACCCTCTGGAGCATCCTAAGCTTGTGAATTTAGGGCCGGAGCCGTTGGATAAGAAGTTTACCGGGGCCGTTTTGTGGGAAAGCCTGCGCGGTAAGGACGTCGCTCTGAAGGTCGCCCTGATGGATCAGAAAGTGGTGGTAGGCGTTGGGAACATCTACGCCAGTGAGGCCTTGTTTGCGGCGGGGATTAAACCTACGCTGGCTGCAAAGAAGTTGTCTTTAGAGAAAGCGTCGGCTTTGGTGGGCGAGATTAAAAAAATTTTATCTCAATCCATCAAAGCGGGTGGATCTTCCATTAGTGATTTCGCTCAAGCCACCGGAGAAAGCGGCTATTTTCAGACGACGTTTCGGGTTTACGGTCGTGACGGAGAGCCGTGTGTGACTTGCGGGCAACAGGTAAAGTCAAAAATTCTGGGTGGTCGAAACACGTTCTGGTGTTCGCGTTGCCAAAAATAATTTTGCAAAATTTCGATTGCTAAGCGGGCCGTTTTTTGTGTAATTTAGGCCTTAGTCGAGTTTTGAAACAAAAATGCAGATCCGCTGCTGGCAATGGCGTCAGCATGGTCCGCAATAAATTAACGAAGGGATCAACAATGAAAGCAATCGTAGTAGCAGCTTTGCTTGCACTATCTTTCACAACTGGTTTTACTTGCTCTAAAAATCAACCTGAGACAGCAGCTCCTGCTGAAACAGCTCCTGCTGCAGAAGCAACTGCTACTGAAGCAGCTCCTGCTGAAGGCACTCCAGCAGCTACAGAAGCAGCTCCTGCAGCTACTGAAGCAGCTCCAGCTGGCGAAACTAAGTAATTAGTCTTAGGACTTAGTACTTAAGTTGATGAAAGCCCTCGCAAGAGGGCTTTTTTTATTTCCACCTCCGGGTGCACATTCGACAGTTTTTCCTTCTGTCACCGAAGCGTCTTTCATATTTCTCCTCATATTTTGTTTACATATAGATATCGGGCCTGAATCACTTGCGCATGCTCATATTAAAGGTTCTAATTATTGAGTATTTCAATAAAAGGAGATTCATCGTGGATTCTATCAGCTCATTCTATGGAATGTTTTTGGAGAGCTACACGGGCCTTTGGGTATTAGGCTCTGTCGTTCTTCTGTTGTTTGTGGGCTTCTTTAGCAGCCCTCTGATCGTGTGGGCGATTGCCTTGGCTGCCATTTTGGCAGGCTTCGGTGCGCCGGTTTGGTTGTTGGCAGTGTATGCAGTGCTGGCGATCATCTTCCTGATCACGCCACTGCGTGCTGCGCTGATCACCTCGGGTCTTCTGGCGTTCATGAAGAAGATGCAGTTCCTTCCGAAAATCTCTGACACGGAAAAAGCGGCTCTGGATGCCGGTGCTGTGTGGATTGAAAAAGACCTTTTCTCGGGAAATCCTAATTTCGACAATCTTTTGAAAGAAGCTTATCCGCAATTGACTGCGGAAGAACAAGCTTTCATGGATGGTCCCGTCAACAGACTGTGCGCCGTTCTGGATCACTGGAAAATTCATAAAGACAAAGACATCCCTAAAGAAGCCTGGGACATCATCAAGAAAGAAAAGTTCCTGGGTATGATCATCCCTAAAGAGTACGGCGGTCTGGGTTTCTCCGCGCTGGCGCACTCTGAAGTGATCATGAAAATCTCTTCTCGTTCTTTGTCCACAGCAATCACTGTGATGGTTCCAAACTCTTTGGGGCCTGCAGAGTTGTTGGCACACTATGGAACCGAGGAGCAGAAAAACCGTTACTTGCCTCGTCTGGCAACGGGGGAAGAGATTCCGTGCTTCGGTTTGACAGAGCCGACTGCGGGTTCTGATGCCGGATCTATTACATCCACAGGGGTCTTGTTCAAAGGTCCGGATGGTAAATTGCAAATCAAATTGAACTGGAACAAACGTTGGATCACACTGGCTGCGATCTCCACAACGATTGGTCTGGCGTTCCGCCTTCGTGACCCTGAAAATCTTTTGGGTAAGGGTGAAGACGTAGGTATTACCACAGGTCTGATCCCAGCAAACACACCGGGTGTTGTTCTGGGGCGCCGTCACGATCCATTGGGCATTCCGTTCTACAACTGTCCAACTCAAGGTAAAGACGTTATCGTTGACGCAGAAGAAACCATCATTGGTGGTATCGCCAACGCTGGTAAAGGCTGGCTGATGTTGATGGAGTGTCTGGCTGCAGGTCGTGGGATCTCCTTGCCAGCACAGGCAACAGGTGGCGCGAAGTTGGCGGCGCGTGTTGTTTCCGCACACTCTTTGGTTCGTCGTCAGTTCGGTATGTCTATCGGTCGCTTCGAAGGTGTTGAAGAGCCTTTGGCGCGCATCGGGGCTGCGGCTTATCAGTTGGAAGCCATGAGAAGATACTGCCTGGGGGCGATCGATAAAGGGATCAAGCCGGGTGTTATCACTGCGATGCAAAAATACTATGCCACAGAGATGGGCCGTCAGGTGATCAACGACGCGATGGACATCATGGGTGGTGCGGGTATCTCTATGGGCCCTCGCAACGTCCTTGCGGAAATCTATATTGCAACTCCGATCGGTATCACCGTGGAAGGGGCAAACATCCTGACTCGTACTTTGATGATCTTTGGTCAAGGGGCTCTTCGTGCCCATCCATTTGCTTACGCTGAAGTTAAAACAGCTGAAGCAGGCGACCTGAGAGGCTTCGATAAAGCCTTCTGGGGCCACATCGGTCACGTTGTGAGAAACACTTGCCGCGCGATCTTGTTGTCGTGCTCTCGTGGCTTCCTGGCGTCCACTCCGGATGTTCACCCTCAGATGAAGGTTTACACTCGTCGTCTGGCTTGGACTTCTGCAACCTTTGCACTTTTGTCTGACGTGGCAATGGGTGTTTTAGGTGGTCAGTTGAAAGCAAAACAAAAAATCACAGGTCGTTTCGCGGATATCCTGGCGAACATGTACATGGCTACAGCCTTGATCCGTCGCTTCGAGGCTGAAGGTCGTCGTGAAGAGGATCTGGCCTTTGCACACTACAACCTGAAACGCTGTATGGCGAACATCCAGGCCGGTTTCGATGGTATCTTTGATAACCTGAAAATCCCGGGTCTTCGCTGGTTCTTCAAGGGCTGGATCGGGGCTTGGTCTCGTATCAACTCTATCGGTTCTCAGGCCTCTGACGGCTGGTCTCACGGTATTGCGTCTGCGATGCTGAAAGAGGGCGGCATCCGCGAGCGTCTGTCTGACGGTATCTATTTGCCAACAGACCGCAACGAGGCGCTGGGTCGTCTGGAGCATGCGTTCGCAGTTGTGAACAAGTCTGAAGCTGCAGAGAAGAAAGTGAAAAAAGCCATCCGCGAAGGCGTTCTTCCGAAGAAGAAAGTTCACTTGTTGCTGGATGAGGCCCGTGAAAAGAACGTCATCACTCAGGATGAGTTGAAGCTGATCCAGGAGTCCGATGCTGTTCGTTACGACGCGATTCTGGTGGATGACTTCTCTCAAGAAGAGTACATGTCCCGCCACTCTTAAGCAGATTTAAAATTCTGAAAAACACAAAAACCCCCAAGATTTCTTGGGGGTTTTGTTTTATCCTGACTCTATGAAAAGAATCTTTGTTTTCGGTGTTTATGTATTTCTGGGATTGGCTTCGGATCTGGCCTCGGCCAAAGTGGCGGCAAGTCCTGCAACCTGGCTTCTTTCTTCTGATTTTTCAGTATCGCGCAAGCCGGCAAAGTCGGTGGATGCCACTTTGGTGAATATCTCCTTCAAAGACGACTTGATTGCTCTTTCTGAGTTTCGTCAGACCTATCAACATCTGTCAGATAAGGCTTTCCAGGAAAAATTGGAAGGCTCGCTGGAGCGGGACCTGATGTTCTTCCGGTCTTTTGTGAACACCTATTATCAGGATTTGGCACAGAATGTTTCTTCTTCCAGTCTGGTGCTTTGTTTGGGGGATGCTCATCCTGAAAATTTCGGTTTTATGAGTATCTCGGGTCAAACCGTTTATGTTTTCAATGACCTGGATGACAGCGGGGTCTGTCCTATTGAGTTCGATATACTTCGTTATTTTGCCTCTGTGGAGCTGGCGTTTCAGGATCGGGGGTTGCTGGAAAAAGCGGCCCTGGAATACAGTCAGGTTCTTTCCGGCAAAAAATTGGCAAGACATCTGGATTCGTCGTTGGTTCCAAATCTGAAAAAGCGGCGTGAAAAAATCCTGCGCAGATACACTCATGCAGGTGCTTTTAAAGAGTCTGAAGACTATGTGCTGATGTCAGAGTCCGAGAAAAAAACATGGCTGACTAATCTTAAAGATCTGCCTGTTTTTGCGAGGGTCCAATTATTAGATATCGTAAAAATACATCGCACAACCGGGGGGAGCGGGGGGTTGCAAAGATACTGGCTGCTGTCACAAAAAGACAACGTACAGGAAATTCTTGAATTGAAGGAGTTTCATAAGGCCGGAACCTCTTATGGGACTTGGGAGCAGCCGAGATGGGATGCGACCGAGCGTCTGAGTAAAATTAAGAAGTATATCTGGGGGCAGAGTCCGGAGTTTTACGATATCGCGTCAGTGGGAAATACTATCTTCCTGGTGCGGAGTCGAACGAAGGACTCTTTGGATCTTGGTGAGTTGTCCAAAAAGGAACTGGAGTCGGTGATGCTTGTGCAAGCTGGTATCCTGGCTGCGCACCACAAGCAGTTTGCCAAACAGGGGATTGCTGAGGTCGAAAAATGGATTCTTGCCAACGCCCCGAGGGTCGTTGAGCGCTATCGAAAATCGCTGCAGCAGTTGAAGCCATGATTCAACCAAGAGCAAAAAATCATTTGAAGCGGATTATTTTAAGCGCCATCACCGGTGTGATGGCGGGGGCTGCGGCGGCAGTGTTTCTTTTTGCTTTGGATCGTGCCACTCGCTGGAGAGAGCTTCATCCGCAGATCATTTGGTTTTTGCCTCTGGCGGGATTATTGTTGGGTGTTTTTTATCACTTGTATGGACGAAGTGTTGAAAAGGGCACCGGGCTGATACTGGAGCAGATCCACGACCCGCAGAACATCATTCCTTTAAGAATGGCACCGATGATTCTTCTGGGAACGGTTTTGACTCATTTGTTTGGTGGGTCGGCGGGCCGCGAGGGGACGGCCGTGCAAATGGGCTCGTCGCTGGCGGATCAGTTGTCGCGTTTTTTTTCGATCAGTAAAGAAGAACGAAAAGTCCTGCTGATTGCCGGAGCAGGGGCGGGTTTCAGTGCGGCGATTGGGGCCCCATGGGCAGGAGCTTTGTTTGGTTTGGAAGTGATTCAAGTGGGTCGCTTGCGCCTGTTTGCTTTGGGTGAGTGTTTGATTTCTGCTTTTGTGGCGTACTTTTTTTGTCGCTGGTTGGGGGCGCCTCATTCCATTTTTCCTCCGGTAACGGATTTGAATTACAGTGCGATATCTTTTGTGTGGGTGTTGGTGGCAGGATTGTGTTTTGGAATCGCAGCCAATGTTTTCATGCGATTTACTCACGCGGTGGAGTCCTTGCAAAAACGCTTTGTGAAAAGTCCGATGTGGCGCCCTTTTGTCGGCGGCGTTCTTTTGGTTTTGCTGTACTGGTGGCAGGGCAGTGATCGTTATGCGGGCCTGGGAATTCCGGTCATTCAGGAAGCTTTTCATCAATCACTGGCCTGGTGGGATCCGGTTTTAAAGGCGCTGCTGACGGGTGTGACAATTGGATCTGGATTTAAGGGCGGGGAGTTCATCCCCCTGGTGTTTATCGGCACCAGCCTGGGAAGTGCGCTGTCGGGTGTCTTGCCCCTGGGGCTTCCACTGCTGGCGGCGTTGGGGTTTGCGGCGGTGTTTGGTGCTGCCGCCAATACCCCCATGGCCTGCGCGATCATGGCCTGTGAACTTTTCGGCTGGCAGATTGCGCCCTATGCTCTTCTGGCCTGCTGGGTTGCCTACTTTATGACGGGCCATCTGGGGATCTATAAAAATCAAAAGATTGTTCGTTCAAAGAAAGACCAACTTCTGAATGTGTTTCGAAGATAAAAAACGCCCGGGGATCAAGGGCCCCAGGCATTTTCGATATATGTAAGTTGGAAGTTTGGTGTCCTGAATATTGTGAAAAAGTTACCTTTTTCGATCGTCGTGTTAGATGCCGACGCGATGAAATGGTATTTTGTTTCGCATGCGGATTTTACCTTTTTTGATGTCTCTGTTCTTTTCCTGTGTGGTGGTGGCTGTTGATTTGATGGATCCAAAGAATGATCCTGATGTGCAGTCCCATATCAAGCGGGGCTACTTTGAGCTTAAAGACGGTGATGGGCAGCCGGCTTCGCAAATCACAGAGGATGTGGTGCTCAGGATGCGTGATGATTTTCTGGCCTATGCAGAGCCTCGCCTGAGTGGTCAGACCCGGGACCTGACGGTGTCTGTTTCCTGGGATAATCCGTATTACACAGCCCATGCCCGCTACACAGACAAAGAGCTTTATATCGGACTGTGGGGCGGTTTTTTGCGGGCCCCCGGAATGAACACGTCGATTCTGTCTTTCACCATGTGCCATGAACTGGGACACCTGATCGGTGGCGAACCTCGACAGACCAATGATAGTGGCGAGAATATCACAGCCGAAGGGCCATCGGATTTCTTTGCGGCTTTCAAATGTGTGGCCGACTTTCTGGAGCGACACCCAGAGTACCGTCCACAGATATCACTCCAAGTTCGTCAGCTCTGCCAACAGTCCAAGGCCTGCGAATTGAGTCTTGAAGCGGGTCTTCAGACTTTTCAGTTTTTACAGAAGTGGGGTTTCGCACCTTATGAGCCGGTCTCATTGACGAAGAAGGCGCCCTCCGTGGAGGAGTTTGCGCCCAACGCGTACCCCATCTATCAGTGCCGTGTGGATACGGTTGTTGCGGGGGCTATTTGTCTTCGTGATCAGAGAAATACCTGCAGTCCCCCGCCATGCTGGTGGCCTCAGGGGCGTCCGTATCCACAAAATTAGATGGGACGGCGGCGTGATTTCGACGCCAGAATTTTCTTCATCAGACCGTCATCATCCTCGTCAAAGACATCACCAATGATTTCTTCAAAGATGTCTTCCATGGTGACCAGCCCGGAGGGTGTGGTCTGGTCATAGATGATGGCCATGTGGGATTTTTGTTCCTGCATTTTTAAAAGAATTCGGAACAAAGGCTCAAAGGACTTAAAGCGCAGAATCGGCCGGATCAGGTTCTGCCATTCCGATTCGCCATAGCGACGGGCGGTCAGAAACTCTTTGGTGTTGATCAGACCGACAATTTCGCCGTCGGATTCCAGAACGGGCAGACGCGTATGCCGGGAGTTCATGATGATCGTTTCAACGTCCTCCAGAGAATCTGATTTGCGCACGAAGATGACATCTTTCCACGGCAGCATGATTTCCCGGGCCATTTTCTTATCGGCACTGACCAGGTTCACCACGTATTGCTTGGTCTGCTGAGGAAGATCTTCAAACTCAATGTGCGCTTCTTTTTGGCCTGGATGAATCTGACCGAAGGTGAACAACTTCAAGACTATATTGGTGGACCATTCCAGCACTGTGACGGCCGGGGCCAGAAGTTTTTCGCCAAGATACAATCCCTGGGACGTCCACAGTGCTATGGATAAAGGATTGCGCAACGCCAGTGTTTTCGGGACAAGCTCGCCCACAACCACACTTAAATAAGAGATTGGCAGAACCACCATAGCAATAGCAATGGCTTCGGCAGTTTGTTCCGAGAACCTGAAGGCTTCCATCAACCAGGGACTTAACGCTTCCTCGGCGCCAGCACCACCGACGGCGGCGGCAATGGCTCCCACCAATGTGATCCCAATTTGAATGACCGAAAGGGTTCTTTCCGGATTTTCTTTTAGTCTAAGCAGACGGCGGGCATTTTTGTTTGTTGGTGCCAGTCGTTTTAACTGTTGACGATTGACGGTGACGAAAGCCATTTCCGATCCGGAAAGCAGCATATTCACAAATAAGCAGGCGGCAACAACAATAAACTCAGTCACAGGAGCCTCCTTGGAACAAGGGGGCAGGGATAAAAAAGGGGTACGTTTTCGGGTAAGGGTCAGGATCCATAGGGCGATAATCTACCGTATTGCGAGCTTCTTCGCAAAGGGGCAATGCAGCCAATCTTGTGGGGTTGTGTGCGCTGTGTCGCAAAACTTGAGGACATTGTATTTGCCTTTTCTGTCTTGGCTAAGGCATGAAAGGTCCAATATCAACCGTATAAGTGACCGATAAGGGGTCGCGTTTCTACCGGACGCCGTAAATGTCCGACTATGGAGGCTTATTATGAAAAAGTTTACCTTGCTAACATCTCTGCTTCTTTTGTTGGCTTCTTCTGCTTTCGCGGATTGGGCCCAGGATTTCGAAGAACTCAAAAATATCCCTCGCAGCTATGAAGATTCAGGAGCCATCTGTGAAGAGGTGGCTCGTTTGGATATGCAAAAAGAGTTTCCCTTCCCGCAATACAAGGTGGAAGTCGGTATTGCTTACGGAGATGGTTCACGCACCATTGGAGAACTGGATATTGTGATCCTGGATCTGCAGCAGAACAAAGTGATCAAAGTTGCTGAAGTGAAGTGCTGGAAGGACATTCGTGGTGGCTTGCAAAAGGCCATGGATCAAAGAGCACGCTTCATGAAACATAACAATTCCAGCAAGCCCTTGTATTTCCGGTCCACCTCAAGTCAGCAGGTGTTTGAACGTGAATTATTCGAGGACGTGGAAGAGTTCTTCTCTATCGCCCAGAAGGGTGCGGCCTCCGCGGGGTTTGATGTGGAGCTGGCTTACACGTTGAAAGAGATGCACCAGTACCGCACGGAGATGTTGCGCTGTCAGAGTCAGGGCATCTGCGCAAAGCCGTAGGGCCTAGTTCGGGGGCTTTCGGACATCCTGCCCAAAAGCCCCTTTTGCATGCGTTCCCAAGTTCCCTTAGATAGAACGCAAAATAAAATTAAATGATCTCATCATAGAACTGAAGGCTTGGCGCTTGTTGATAAAGCCCATGTAAGTAAAGTTTCTCACCAACGGCAGATCCAGTTCTTCTTCGCTGTGACCGGTGTAAATCACCACCGGAATGGGTTTGCGAATCTTGTGAACCTTTCTTTCTGTCAGAAGGCGATCCATCAACAGGAGAGTGTCACGGCCACCCATTTGTGGCATTTGCCAGTCCAGAATCACCAAATCGAAATGTCTATTCGCAAGAAGTGGGATGGAATCTTGACCGTCGAATGCCATCGTGACATCGCATTTGTAGTGATCCAGGATGTGAGACATAAGCTTCACGGAATCCAAGCTGTCATCGATTACTAGAACGCGGGGTGTGCGTTGTTTTTCGAGATTTGTTTCTAGCACCATGAGTATTCTCCCTGTTGTCGGGGAGCTCACAAAAAGCGCATCTGTCACAGAGTGGGACGATTTTGCGGTAGCTCCTACTTCGATTATTTGAACCGAAGTAGATCTGAGAATCTTCTAAAAGAGCTACCATGAAGGGATTTTAATGGAAGGTCTGCAAAAATGCAGGAAGAACTCACGTACAGATTACGCAAGTTCTTTTCTGGTTTGTTCAGTGACAAGAACTTCGCGCACCACGACCACTTTAATTGATCCTGGGTAATTGCATTCCTCTTCAATGCGCGCGGCGATCTTACGGGAAAGATCCATGGCCTGTGTGTCGTCCACTTTCTTGCCATTCACCATAACGCGACACTCGCGGCCACCACTCAGCACGAAGCAATCTGTGACACCAGGGAAGCTGCGAGCAATATCCTGAAGCTCCGAGACCTTCTGGTTGTAAGATTCAATTGTGGAACGACGTGCCCCAGGACGCGCCCCTGACACCGCATCGGCTGCGATCACCAGGAAGGCGTGGTCTGTGGAAGGCTGCTCATCAAAGTGATGGGCCTTCACGGCGTGAACCACATCCGGAGATTCTCCACGAGCAGCAATGAAGTCCGCACCAATCACGGCGTGTCCACCTTCCACTGTGTGGTCCATGGATTTACCGATATCGTGAAGCATCCCCACGCGACGGGCTTTTTTGATGTCCACACCCAGCTCCGCAGCCATCAGGCCTGCCAGCCAACCCACCTCACCGCAGTGGAAGTACTGGTTCTGCGTGAAGGAGTAGCGATAGCGCAAAGACCCCATCATCTGACGGATTTCGGCATTAAGCCCTTCAAGCTTCAGCTCTTTTGCTAAAGCATCGCCATCGTGTTTGATGTTTTTGAAAAGTTCTTTCTTCTGGTTTTCAGCAATCTTCTTGATGAAATCCGGAGTGATGTTTTTCTTTTCCTTAAAGATGCGCTCCAGGGTACGGCGAGTCAGTTCGCGGCGAACAGGGTCAAAGCCGGCAACACCGACCATGTCCATGCCTTCTTCCACGATAATATCGCAACCACAGGCTTCCTGAACGGCTTTGATATTGTTGCCGGCCGGGTCGCAGAAGAGTTTGCGGATGTGGGCGTCGGGGAAGTTCACTGCACCGATACCGCGCTCTGCGCAGTAAGGGCGGGCAAAACGATCAATCACCAGACTCAAGATGCGCTTGGCTTCCTGTTCGGCGTGCTCCTTGGCATCAGCTTCGGTTTCTTGGGCGATGCGGGCGGCACGACGGCGAGATTCCTCTTCCATCTGGTTTTTCAACTGAGTTTTAAAATCTTCAGCAGAGGTTCCCAGGCGCTCGGTCAGTTTTGTGACAAGCTCCTGATTCAGTGTCTTTTGGGTTTCCTTCAGCTTGTTCAGTTCCGCTTCCAGACCCCGCAAAGCCTGCTCTTGAGTTTTTACATCGGCTTCGCGATCTTGCAGTTTCTTTTTCTCTTCCTGAACGATGGCGTCGGCTTTGGCCTTCCTTTCGTTGGCCACTTCCTGCAAGTCCTCGATGCGCCCTTCGGCCTTTAGCATCTCGGGTTCCACTTTGGTCCAAAGTTCCATTTCAATTTCCTGGATGCGTTCTTTTTCCTCCAGGTTGCGAAGCTCAACGGCTTGTTGGGCTTCATCGATAATGTCTTGGGCTTCTTCACGGGCCAGGCGCAGGGTGCGCGCTCTTAGAAACTTGTGCAAGGCCCAGCCCAAACCACCACCGGCGACAATTCCAATTATGGCTGTAGCAATCATTGCAATCATAAGGGTACTCCTAATCCCGTTATTCTAACTCTCTCAAGCCACGCAAAGCAAATTTTCCGTCCCCCCGGTGGCTCTTTACTTCTGGCGTTATGGGGGGTAGGCTCACTTTCAGTGACGTTTAAGGAGGCAGAAATGGGTCATATGGCGTGTCAAACAAAGTGGACGGGGGAGATGGGCTTTGAATCGCAGATTCGCGCTCATAAGGTGATGATGGACGCAAAAGCCGATTTTGGTGGTAAGGACCAAGGACCAAGTCCCAAAGAGCTGGTTTTGGCCGGAATCTGTGGCTGCACCGGTATGGATGTGGTTTCGATCCTGAAAAAAATGAGACTCAATCTTCAGTCCTGCGATGTGAACGCAGAAACAGACACCACAGCGGGGCATCCGTCTATTTTCACCACCGTCGAGCTGCAGTTCCGCATTCAGGGGACGGATATCAAGCCGGATCAGGCGATGAAGGCGGTGAATCTTTCCATGACAAAGTACTGCGGGGTCAGTGCCATGATCGTCAAAGCGTCTCCGATTCACTATCAGGTCTTTTTAAATGATCAGAAAATCGGCGAGGGTCAGTCGCAGTTTGAGAGTCCTCAGTAATGATCACCCCGCAAATTCCTTTTGCAGAAATGGACTTCACCTATGCCCGTTCCCGCGGGCCTGGGGGGCAGAATGTGAATCGCACCAATTCGGCGGCGATTCTGCGGTGGAATTTGTTCGCGTCTCAGGTTCTTTCTGAAGAACTAAAAATACGCCTGCTGGAGAAGTTGGCGGGCCAGTTGACCGAAGACGGGGATTTGGTGATTCGCAGTGATGTTCATCGCGATCAGGATCAGAATCGTTCCGAATGTATCGCGCGTTTGCACGCCATTTTGCGCAAGGCCCTTTTTGTGCCGAAAAAACGTGTGGCCACAAGGCCCAGCAGAAGCTCGGTGCGCAAGCGCCTTGACAGCAAACGCAAGCACTCAGAAACAAAAACTCTCAGACAAAAAATTAAAGATTAAATAACGGGTTCAGCAAGGTGGGCTTTCGGCTCCTGGTCGCCGCCTTCAATCGCCTCAATTCTCCGGGACAGGAAAATAGCTACAAACGTGAAGGCAATGGCGATATATCCCACCACGGAATAGTGCTCAAGTCGGCCATCGGTGCCTGTTGTGACAATCAGTCCGGCAATATAGCTGGACACAGCCGAAGACAGCTGCTGCACGCAGCTGACAATGCTCATAAAGCTTCCACGATTCTGAGGGCGTGCCGTTCCTGAAACCAGGGCGGTGGCCGGGATCATGCGTCCTCCGGAAACAACAAAGAAGAAAGCGCAGATGGCTAGAACCACCCACAGCGGGGATTTCCCCAGATTGGTAATCACGGCATAGGGGATGAGAGTCACCAGAGCCCCCCATAGAAACACACGGTGTTTGCCGAAACGATCTGCCAGGCGGCCAATAAACGGAGAGGAAAAGATCGTGAAGGCGCCGCCGATCATATACATCAGCGGCAGTTGAGCCTCGGTCAGACCGGCATTGGCCACCAGAGAAGGCGACAGGAAAGGAATGATGGCAAAGTGGCCGAACATCACCGAGGACATGAAGTACAGAGCGCGGCGCTGATTTTTATTTTTACCAATTCGAGTCAGAGTATTCCACAAAGGTTCTTTGTTTTGCGGTCCTTGCAGATGCATTCGCATGGACGGTATTTTAAGCCAGATGATTCCGCAAAGAATCAACGATGTTCCGCCCAGAAATAGAAACGGAGCATGCCAGTTGTATTTGTTGGCCAGGAACAGACTGAAGGGAACTCCCAGAATGGAGGCCATCGAGAAGGAAGTCATGATGACTCCCATGGCGCTGCCCCGGCGTTCATAGGTGATGGCATCACTGACAATGGAAAGAACCAGGGAGCCCAACACGCCACCGAAGACACCGGTCAGGCCGCGCGCAAAGAGCAAGAGTTCATAGTTTGGCGACAGCCCACAGGCGATGGTTCCCAATGCGAAACCGACGAAGAAAAAGAGCAGGCTGGTTTTACGGTCAAATTTATCTAAAAAGAAAGAAGCCGCAAAGCCACTGAGTCCTGCAAAGAAGGTGTATGATGACACGAGGAGTCCGAAGTGGTGCGGATTGATCGCGAACATTCGCATCAACTGCGGCCCCAGAGGCATCATGATCATGAAATCCACGATAGAGCTGAACTGGATGGAGGCCAGGATCGCGAGAAGAACTTTTTCTTGTTTGGAAAACACGGGGGTCCTTTTTGTTGACGTGTTTAAAACTTACCGATAAGCCTTGGATATGGCAACAATTTGGAAGTTTACGAAGTTTGTTCTGGTTCTGTTGATTGTAGGTGTTCTTTTGTGGGTGATTTTGGCTAATTACAGTGTCATTTTCTCCAAGACTGTAGTGGGGCAAATCACAAGTGTTGAGCGTGTGGAGATCCCGGTGGCTCTGCTGACACGTGCAGAGGGGAATATCACATCTCAGGTGTTTTCTTTTGCCATCGGCATTAAGGACACCAAAACAGGTGAAATCTACACGTCATCTTCAGAAGACCGTCAGTGGGCTGTGGCTCAGCCAGGACAGTGTGCGGAAGCCGTTTTCCTTCCATATCCACCATGGCAATTTACGAAAAAGGACACTTTCTTCGGAGCCCGTTTGGTGCGCCTGTATGAGTGTGCCCAGTAAAGGAAGTGGGCTCGTCTGATGCCTGAAATATTGCTGCTGATTACATCTGTTTCCGCCGGGTTTCTGGGAGCTCTTCTGGGGCTTGGTGGTGGGATTATCATCGTTCCGGTTTTGACTTTGGTTTATCACATCGACATTCGGTACGCGATTGCAGCAAGTTTGATTTCAATTGTGGCGACGTCCTCAGGGGCGGCGGCCAGTTATCTCAAGGACTCTTTAACCAATCTTCGTCTGGCTGTTTTTCTGGAAGTGGGCACTGTCAGTGGCGCCATCGTTGGTTTTTTGATTTCTTCTTATATCAAAGCACAGTTTTTATTCCTTCTGTTCGGGGTCTTTTTGTTCTTTTCTGCAGTGATGATGTTGCGTCGGCGCGGAGAGCATATTTCCACAGTCAACCATCCTTGGGCTGAGAAACTGAAGCTGGACGGAGAGTATCCAGAGCAGGATCACCGCATGCTTCCCTACAAGGTCCAGAATGTCCCTTTGGGTCTGTTTGCCATGTTTGGTGCGGGTGTGATGTCAGCGCTTTTGGGGATTGGCAGTGGGATCTTCAAGGTGCTGGCAATGGATGGGTCGATGAGACTGCCTATTAAGGTGTCTTCTGCGACCTCCAACTTCATGATTGGTGTGACGGCTTCTGCCAGTGCGGGGGCGTATCTGTTGCGTGGTGATGTTCGTCCTGAGATTGCTGCCCCCGTGGCTGTGGGTATTATCATAGGCTCTTTTGTGGGGGCGAAGGCCATGGTGAAAATCCCGGCCGTTCGTATTCGTCAGATTTTTGTGGTGGTGTTAAGTATTGTTTCCATCCAAATGATCATCAAGGGGTTGAGATGAGCCAGGAGTCTCCAAAAAAGGATTCTCTTCACGAGCTGGAGTTGATCATCAGTCAGATCTTAAGAGGCGGTGTTCTTTTTTCCGGTCTTTTTCTGTTGCTGGGCTGGATGTGGATGTGGTTTCGCGACGGGGACAACCTGCGAACCTTCACAACATATGAACCTCGTCCCTTGATCGAAAGTATTCATTGGGCCCTGGTGACGAATGATCGAGCCCTGATGATCTCTTTGTTTGGCTTGGTGACGCTGGTTTGTTTGCCATTGGTTCGGGTTCTGATGACTGGTATTTTGTTTGTTAAACAAAAGGATCGAGGACTTGCCATCATGGCATTTGCCGTTTTTTTGGCCCTGGTGGGAAGCTTCCTGTTGGGGATTGAAATCTAGGCTGACGCTCTTACATCAGATTCCGGGCGATATACCATGGAATAAGAATGTAGATCGTCACATCGCGGATTAAATAGTACGCAAAGAAGATCGCAAAGAACTTCCACCCATAGCGCCGAATCACACCTTTAAGTCCACTTTCGCGGAAGATCTGTTTGGCCTCACGCAAGACTTGCGGTGTCCAACGGTCCAGGAATTTAATTTTTTTCGGCGTTGGCTTCATGAATGAAAAGACCCCTCACACTTATATCCTCTCCTTTGAAGGCCAGTGTCAAGGGGTCGAGGAAAAGGCAGGAGTCCGTGAGGAAGAGGGGATGAGAACAGGAGAGTTCGGAACTGTTCACGGACATCCTGTTTGTCTTTAGTAGACTCCTTCTTTCGCGTTTTGTCAAAAAGGTCGAGGTGTCAGGTAAAAGTGCTGGTCCATCTCTGGGCTGCGGTCCTAAGATTTAAATATGAATACTAAAAATCTCAAATTCACTCTGTTTGTCCATCTATATGGTCTAATGAAAATTCCACTGGTGTTGTTTGTGAGTCCTCGCGTGGTTGAGGCTGGCGACAAAAGATTTGTGCTGAAAATTCCTCTGGGGTATCGCACGAAGAATCACCTGAACTCCATGTACTTTGGTGCTCTGGGGATCGGGGCGGAGCTTTCAATCGCGGCGGCAGCGGTGGCGGCCATCACTGAAAGTAAAATGAAGATTGATTTTGTCTTTAAGGATTTTACTGCTCAGTACTTAAAGCGTGCGGCCGGGGATGTTCACTTTATTTGTGATGAAGTGGAAGCTGTGAAGTCTTTGATTGAAGAGGCCAAGACCAATCCCGAACGCATCGAAAGAAAAATGAAGGGCTACGCCGTGGTGCCTTCGGTGAATCCAAGTGAGCCCGTCATGACCTACGAGCTCACTCTTTCTGTGCGCAATCGATCACTGAAGTCCTAAGGTGGACAGATTCTTCACGCTCTCATCATATTCGTTGATGAGTTTGGCGTAGATTTCGCGAACGCTCAGGATGTCGTCCACCAGGCCCACGGACTGACCGGCTGTCCAGACGGTTTTCCATGTGGGTTTGCTGGCGGCTTCTTCCAGGGATTTCATTCCCATGAGATGAATCAGCGGCACCATGTATTTTTTGGTCATTTTGTTGTCCTTGAGGACTTTCATGGCCCACGGAAGTTCTGTTCCAAGTTTTTGCACATAAGGCGTGTTGATGACGGCCGCAGGTGTCCCAGACACCCGTGTGGTCATGACAATATCTTCTGGTGTCGACTTCACGATGGCCTCTTTATAAGACGCATCCACTTGTGCCTCGCGGCTAGCGATAAAGCGGGTGCCCACGCTGACGCCAGCTGCTCCCAGGGCCAGGCAGGCCGCAATCATCGAGCCATGAGCGATGCCCCCGGCGGCAATAATCGGAATCTGCAGTTCTGTTTTTAACCAGGGAATCAGTACAAGCGGAGATATCGGGCCGGCATGTCCACCAGCACCTGCACCGACGGCAATGACGCCATCAGCGCCAAGATCCTGCACCTTCAGGGCGTGCTCAAGATTGGTGACGTCGCAAAGTACTTTAGCGCCATTTTTGTGCGCATCTTGAATGACCGACTTGGGGCTTCCCAGGGAGGTGATAAAAAGGTCCACACCGTGATCCAGGGCGACCTTGATGTCCTGGGCCTGACGGGTGTTGCTTTTGTTAACGATGACATTCACGCCGATGGGCTTTTTTGTGCGGCTTTTGATGTTTTTCAAAGCTTCGGCGTACTGTTCGATGGGGCGATAGTTCAGCGCGGGGAAGGTGCCAATTCCACCGGCCTCGCTGGCTTCCACAACGATGTCTGTATTGCTGACCAAAAACATGGGGGCGGCGATGATGGGGAAGTCAATTCCCATGGAATCCGTGAAACTGGTTTTGATTTTTTTAAGCATAAAAAAGCCTCCTCGCCTTGGATTAAGGATACGAGGAGGCTTCAAGGACGCAAGTCTTTTTTAAGGCTTCAGATATCTGCTGAACAGAGTGAAGACTTCTTTTTTTATTGCTTCTTCGTGTTCTGGAGACTGTGGACCCAAAAGGCCTAGTTGCAGAATGTTGTTAAAGCAGGATACGACGAACAAAGCCATCATCTCACGGTCGCGACCTGGGTAAACCGGCATGTGGGCAAGAACCGCTTTTTGGTAGTGTTCAAAGAACACGCGGCGTGTTTCCCAGTAATCCAGCATTCCCTGAACGCCCTGCAAGGCGGTTCGAAGCGGGCGGTTGTCGTGGAAGCGTGTGAAGCCGATGTCAATGAAAGCATGAATCTTTGCATCCAGGTCCGGAGATTGAAGATGAGCCAATTTTTCTTCAATGTACGCCAGATCCTTTTGCAGAAGATCGTCAATCACCGCAGCAACGATCGCTTCTTTGTTGGCAAAGAACTGATAAAGAGAACCGATGCTCACGCCGGCCATTTCAGCAATCTTGTCGGTCGTTATGGCGTGGTAGGGTTCTTGGACCAGAAGTCTTGCGCAGGATTCAACAATGCTTGCCACCGTCTCTTTGGAACGTTTTTGAACGGGGATTTTCAGCATGTACTTCTTGTCTGTATTCGTGTGAGTTTGTGGAGCTGCACCCATAGTTTCCTCCTTTTGAGGTTTGTAAACTTGGCTCGTGTTCATATTCGGTCATCGGGGATTGTAATTCAATACTAGTTCCCTAAGTATCAATATATGATACCTAAGTCTTCTAGGGAAGTACGTCTTTACGAGATCTTAACATGAAACACAAACTATCGTCTTATTCTGGTTCGAACAGGGTAAATCAGTGATACATTACTTCATGGTAATCAAAAAGCAGTATAAATAAGAGCAAAACATTATGTTTGAGATGATTTTCGGTAGATAAAATCACTTTTTCCTATGGGGACGCTAATTCTTTGAGAGCAGAATTTTAAAACGAGGTTCACGATTCAGCTTAATAAATATGCAGAACCAGCATTCTTAGGTGGCAAAGATTTTGTTTTGAGAGGCTCCTTCGTTGCGATGCAAAACGCGCTCTAAAGCCTGTGACCTCACATTTTGAAATGCCCTATTAAGCTGCCTAAGTATATGGGATTGCGAACAATTGTATGTTTTCGTGGATATGAGATTTTTGTCGGACTTATGATTGCGGTCATAGATTGCCGTCGCCTTTCTTTGCACAATCAAGGCAAGAACAGGGGATGTTATGGATGAACAGAGAAATTTAGAACATTTTGCCAATCTGGGAACGAAGCTGGGATTGTGCGTAAAAGACCAAGAAAAGCGCGTGTTGTTCCAGAACGACAACTCCATTCGCACCTGTGGCAACATGATGGGGCAGCAGTGTTCAAAGACCTGTATGACTTTGTATCGCACGATCGAAGAGTGTTCTGCGATTTCTGAAGGGATGAAGTTATTCAAAGCGACGGAAATTGAAGGTCACAAGGTTGACGCTTTGATTGTTAACGACGGTGATAAAATCACAACAATGCTTTATCCTTTGGATGAAAGCGAAGAAAAGTTCCAGAAGCAGGAAGCTTACTTCCGCGAGCGCGGCTTGACCAAGAGTGAAATTAGAATCATGCAGATGGTTTTACAGGGAATGACCAATGCGGCAATTTCTGAAAAGCTTTTCATTTCGAAAGCCACTTTGAAAACTCATTTGAACAATATCTACAAAAAACTTCCAGCATCCATGCGTCCGTCTCAGGTGCGTGGTTAATTTTTTAAACTAGGGGGCCGGTTCTGCGAAACGGTCCTCTTGTTTGTCATAAAAGCGACGAGTCAGCACGTACACCGGACAGCTGGATTTGCGAACGACATTTCGCGTGTAACTTCCCAGTAGTGCCGCACTGAGAGGGCCACTCTGAGCCTCCATTACAATCAGATCCACCTCGTTTTTTTCAACTGCAGCCAAGATCAGCTCGTCGACCTCCTTAAATGTGCTGTCGATAATAAACTGAGCCCGAACGCCTTCTTTTTCGGCCCAATCCACCCAGTGCTGGGCGCGATGGCTTTGGGATTCAATGGTGAGTTCTACAATCTGTTCCAGAGATAGCATTTTGCCTTTGTAGTTATAGACGTGAGGTCGTGTGTCCAGTTCAAACAAACTTTCGATCGGTCTTGGGATGGCGTGAAGCAATGTGATGCTGGCACGCAGTTTTTTTGCTAGCTCGAGCGTGTGGCGGAAATTGTCCTTTGAGTGCTCTCCAAACTCTGTTGGGAATAGAATGTTTTTTGTCGTGTGAGTGTGGGATGAGTGAGGCCCGATCACGCAGACGGGGACTTCGCTTTGCAACAGCAAGCTTTCAGCAAAACTTCCCAGCATAAAACGTTGAATCCCCTGGCGTCCGTGGCTGCCTACGACAATCAAATCTGTTTGGGTCCGGGCGGCATAATGGGACAGGGTCTCCGCGGCCCCGGCGTGGGATTGTGAGGCGTGGGGAATAACCTTGGGATCCTTCAAAAAGGGCAGATTGTAGTCTGTTAAAACTTCGCGGAAAAGAGATTCGGCTGTTTGGGAATGATCCGTGACCCAGGCAGGAACTTCGTAAGTCGGAAGGACGATTTCGTTTTCCCGTAGAAGGTACAGAGGTTCGATTTCAGCCAGAGTGGCTTTGTGGATCTGAGTCAGATAGTCCGCCATCTTTTGGTTGAGTTCTTTGTTGTCCTCAAATGCATCTAAAGCCCAGATGATTCTCATAGAACCTCCCTGCTCTTATTTTGCCTGTGCAGGGTGGGGAGGCGGCAAGGGTCTGTCCTGGGTTCTTGTTGGGAAACAAGAGCCTGTGGGGCGGTATAAAACGAAAAAAGCCCACCAAGAGGTGGGCTTTGTCATTACTTGTGTAAAACCACAAACTAAGTGGTTGTTGCTGGATCAGAGGACGAGGACATCGCCGTGGTAGTGCCACGTTTTTGTGCCTTTTCCTCGGCTTTCTCGATTTCTTCGATATACTTCTTGGTCGCCTTAGGAAGTTCATTCCACATACGCAAGGAAAGAAGAAGACCCATAATAGCAAATGGAATCAGGAACAATGGCCAGTAAGACCAGCTTTTGTGTGACAGATAACCGATGGCCAAGGACTGGATACCAGAACCCAGGTACACGCAACCATCCACAATACCGGAGGCTGTGGCTGTCATCTTTTTACCACCGAAGTCAGCCGCAGCGGTTCCGGACATCAAAGAGTGAACGCCGATAACAGTCAGGGTGATCATCACCGCGGCAATACCGACAACCGTTGGATTGCTCATCAGGTTGAAAGCCATGACGATCAAAAGAAGAATCATAATGAAGTTGTTGATGGCTGCTGGAGGTCCACGGCGCGACTGGAACATGCGGTCAGAGATGATGCCGGCCATGAAGCCACCAAAGATGCCGGTCATGCACAGCAATAGACCCCAGTTTTTAATGAAGAACTGGGAGCCTTCAAAGAAGATAGCGTCTTTGTTTTTCATTTCGTGTGCAAAGACCAGGTACCATTGCATGATACCGTTACGCAAAACGCCGGAAGTGAAATCCACCAGGGCGATGGTGATCATCACTGGGTTTGTGAAGATCTTTTTTAGCATGAAACCGATGGTGATTTTAACATTGGCATCGTCATAGTCAGAGGAGGCATCGGCCGTGTCGAAGTCGCCGAAGTTCGCTTCCGCCGGAGAGTCTTTTAGAAGAACGAAGTCAATCAATGCCCAGCACAGAAGCAGGAATGCCGGAATTGCAAACACCAGCCACGTCGCATTGGTCACGCCTGTGTCGATCGCAAAGATGTGGCGGATGAAGCTTTGGAAGGCTGTTGGTTCGTGATCCAGGGTCAGCTTGGACGCTTCAACAATGGCCTGACCCCAGTCAAACGCGAAGTAAACCCCGAAGGAAATCAATGTACCAAAGATCGCACCGAAGACACCGCGTTCACGAACGTGGAACCAATAGGCTTTGACTTTGATAATGGAAACCGCGCCGTAGGACTGGAAGAACATGTTCAGCGCAAAGAGTGTGGAGTAGGCAACCACGATGTTGGTTTTCAAAGTTCCCATCATGTAAAGATAGGTCGCACCTGCCATCAAAAGATTCATGATGGAAGATCCCAAAGCGGCGATGATGATGCCTCTTTTTCCGCCGATCTTGTCGACGATGGGGCCATTGAGCAGGAAGGAAAGACCATAAGTGATTGTACCGGCTGCGAAGATGATGCCGAATTGTTCCTTGGTCATCATGTCGCCCAAGGCATTCTTGGAAACGTTCAGATTATATCGTCCCATGTAAAGGAAGGCATAGGTCATCCCCAGGGGGAACCAATTAACGAAACGACGAATCATGAACTTGCGTGAATGTCCCAGCGGATTGTTCTTGAAGTACAAGAAAATAACCGCGAACAGACAGGCGCTGACGAGTAGTAATGCCATGGAACCTCCGGTAAAATTTCGAGGAAGCTAAAGGAAAAATGAGCGATTGGCAATCTAAACAGCCTGAGTTTGCGCTGAAGTTATTTTAAGATTTGGTTAGGACGCGGGGAAACCGCGGTTCGGCGGCGATGTTAGGATTTTTTCTTTGCGGGCCCCTATGGCACACTGCAAAAAGTTCACGCTTTTCACTCGGGGATTTGTTTGTTTGGAGTTTGAAACTATCCATAAGCAAAACTTATGGAAAATCTAAAAATTATGACTTTGTGCTTATAGGTCCAGGGCGATATGTTGGGTTTCAGAAGGAGACATCGAAAAGATCCCTTCGAACCTCGGTAGGTCCTTGACCACTCTCCAGCGAAGAGAGACCCGGTCCCAAAACCGCCGCAATCGCGGCTCACAAAGTCCCATCAAACAGCCCACCTAACACAGCCTACCGAGGCTTGCGCGCGAAATCGCGTATCGGTGGATATTTTCAGACTCAAGTTATTGAATTTATTAGTATTTGTCTTTGTTTGGGAACCCCATTCTTGGGTTGCAAAACTGCACATAACGGCAGCAAACGGCAGGCAAAAGAAGGCATACGTTGCGGTAAAATTGGGGTATCGCAACTCTTCCAGATTCCCAATTTGAGACAGGCACAAAGTCCTGTCTGTTCATCATTTTCACAATCTTTATGCACCAAAGCAAATCAAAAATCACAGCCGCAAGAAGGGGTTCTGCGCGGCTTCAGCACGTTCCTGGAGGGGAAATGAGTTCCACAACATCGGAGATCAGAAAACTTAAAGCCAGCCTGGATCAGCTCCGGGCCCAACTTCTTAAAGCTGCAGACCCTGAGGAGCGCGAGCAGATCCAACGCCGGATCAACTATCACCTGCAGACCTTGGAAATGCTGGAGGGGTGATGAAGTTCTTTAAGCACTTTACGGATGCTGACGAAGGCACGCTCAACGACCTGATGAATAAGCTCGGCGTTGAGGCCTACGGCCGATACTGGCTGTTTGCTGAATTTTGCATCAAAGGTTTGGAAAAACCGGTGGACCGCGAGTTCACCGAAGCCGACATGAAGTTCAGTTTCAACGAAAGACAACTCCGGGAGAAGTTGCGGATAAAGTCGGTAAATCTTGGGAAGTTCCTGGGAACATGTTCGGAACTAAACCTGTTTCAAGTCACTAGAGTTGAGGAGAAGTTCAACATCGAATTCCCTAAGATATTGAAATTCTTAGATAGAGACTCAAAACGTGCGCGCAAAATGCGCGACACTACCGCGCCAAAAGCGCGCCAAGATAAAGAAGAAGATAAAGATAAAGAAGAAGATGTAGATAGTGCGGGAAAAATTGATTTTAGGGATGAGGCTGAGAAGTGCTTTTTGGCCGTCACTCTTTTCGATTCCGACTTCAAGGCCCTTGAATGGCTGGGTGAGTCCCGCAAGCCGTATCTGAACGCCATTGGTGGCCCAAAGTTTATCCGTGGCTTGAAAAACAACGACTTCGAGGTGAAGCGCGTTGCAGGGCTTTTGGAGCGTTCATGGAAAAATCTAAACCCGGAAAAGGAGAGCGCGTGAATGGCTTGGATTTATTTAGCGGAATCGGCGGGATCAGTATCGCACTCAGCCCATGGGTCGAAACCGTCGCTTACTGTGAACAAGACAAATACGCTCAGTCCGTACTTCTTTCGAGAATTGCAGAAGGAAAGCTGCATAGAGCGCCGATCTGGGATGACGTGCAAACGCTCACCGGAGAAATGCTGCCGCCAATTGACATTATTTTCGGAGGATTCCCCTGCCAAGACCTCAGTGTTGCTGGAGCTGGAAAAGGTCTGGCAGGCGAGCGCAGTGGCTTATTCTACGAAATTATCCGCCTTGTCCGCGAAACTCGTCCCAGCTTCGTATTCCTTGAAAATGTGCCGGCAATCCGTACTCGCGGCCTCGCTGAAGTCACACAAGTTTTTACAGAAGTGGGGTATGACTGTCGGTGGACGTCTATTTCTGCCTCAAGCATTGGAGCCCCGCACATCCGCGAAAGGTGGTTCTTACTTTCCCACGCCAACAGCGACCGATCCAAACAGGGCATATCACTTCAAACCAGGCACCAAGGAAAAGGTCTATTCTCTGGAGGGGATGGCCAAAACGGGCTTATGGCCCACTCCGAATGCGCGGGACTGGAAAGATTCGTCAGCAAAGCAGGGGAATCGAAAGAGTCCGAACTTGGGTTCAGCGGTTCACATGTGGGCAACTCCACGAGCAAGAGAGTTTTACGAAACAAGAGAGTCAGCGATAAGACGTCGTGGTCGGGACACGGGGATGTCGCTGGCGACCCAAGCTGGTGGGACTCTGAACCCGCAGTGGGTCGAGTGGCTCATGGGGTACACAATCGGGTGGACAGAATTAAATGCCTTGGGAATTCAGTTGTTCCGGCCCAAGTCAGGGAAGCGTTCGAAACGCTCATTGGATTTAACAGCATAAACAATTTTTAACCCACACGAATAGAGTAACGAGTGTGGATTGTAACCCCGGCGTTCTGTGGTGGTTCTGCCGGGGTGATTTGGAGGGAATGTGAGTTTAACTAAATGGAATGCGATCGACAGCCAGATTAGGAATCTGATTGCGAAATACGAAAAGCAACATGGATTAAAGCCCCAGATTTTTACTTTGGATTTGTCCGAGGGTGAAATTCTGTTGTGCGCAAAGATCACAGTCGATGGATGCAGTCGAACTGCGAAAAAACCTTATCTCAACGGAACTATCAAAGTTCCCGATTTCGTTTGGTAGGGAGTCGAAATGGAACAGAATCTTAAGAGATATGAGCTTGATTCAGATGAAGGATTTGAGGAAAACGCGAAAGTGGCCCGCCAAGCCCTCAAGAAAGTGGGGATTGAATGACTTCCCCCACAAAACCAAACAATGACCTCAGAATGATCGCTGATTCCCTGATCGAACAGAATACCCAATTAAAGACGCTGCTTGCCCGCAAGAACAACGAAATCGAGCAGCTGAAGGGTAACTATAAGGCCATCAACGACGAGCTTCTGGCGCTTCGTAGGAAGCTAACGGAAAAACTCACCGAAGGCCGCTTTCAAGAAAAGGTCAAGACGCTCGTAGGGTAATCCACAGAGCGTCTGCGACATATCCACATTAAAAAAGAAATTCAGAAAATTTTTGCGAAGCCAAATAGATTTCAAACCACACAAGGAGTTACGAATGTTTGCCGAAATTAAGAATCCAGATTCCCCGTACTATCAGCAGGGCGATTGCCTGGTGAAAAAGTGCGGAACTAAGGGTGTTTTCAAGAACCTAAATTTTGACAAGATCCCGGAAGATGCAACGCCAGTAAAAACCAATCTCATCCTGAAGGGGCAAAATAATAACCACGCTCTATATGACGGCAAGTTCCAGGTGTTTCACAATGGTGAGCAAGTTTTTGTAAAGGTGGACGAGGAATGCGTTCTAGATCATGTCAAGGATCTGGTGTCGATGCAAAGAGCTGAACACCACGCTCAAAAGATCGGCCCTGGTGAGTATTTCATCGATGCTGTGAATGAATTCGATCACCTCAAAGAAGAATCCAGAAAAATCATCGACTAAAGGAAATTTAAAATGATCAAAGCACTTACGCCAGAACAGGCAACGAAACTTTCGCAATACCGAGATAAATGGCTTGATATCGGACTTTCTACCAAGCGTGCCAACAGATCCGCCGCCGAAACCGCCGCAAAGGCTGCATATAAAGAGGCTGGATTGAAAGAGCCGCAGATCTTCATTTGGCTAGATTCTCCATATCAAGGGGTGATCGGTGCTCGTCTCATCAAAGAGATTGCGAAGAAGTATGACACATTTAAAGCGGACCAAGTCGGGGGCCAAGTCGGGGGCCAAGTCGGGGACCAAGTCAGGGGCCAAGTCGGGGGCCAAGTCTGGGACCAAGTCGGGGGCCAAGTCGGGGACCAAGTCGGTAAAACAGATCTGTGGCGTGAATGGAATGAGCTTGGATTCTGGGGATCTATGGACGCTTATTGGCTGAGCTTCTATAGCTACTTCCTTGAGGTGTGTGAGCTTGAGTGCTGTAAGCGCCTGGTTCCGTTGATGACGCTCGCTCAAGAAGTCGGCGTCACATGGTTCTATGAAAACGTAGTGATCTTCACTGAGAGGCCAGTCGAAATTATGCGTGACACCGAGAATCGCCTGCATTCTCTGCACACAGCGGCCGTGAAATATGCTGATGGCTATTCGGTCTATGCGATCCACGGGATGCGCCTTCCAGAAAACATCGTCACTATCCCAGCGGAAGAGATCACCAAAGAGATGATCATAGGAGAAGGAAACGCTGACTATCGTCGCTGTTTGGTTCAGCGCGTAGGTATCGACAAAGCTATTGAGATTCTTGGTGCCGAGATAGCTGATCAGGAAGTGTATGAGGTCGGCGGACAGTATGAATTGCTGCTTATTGATTACCAAGGCGACGGCGAGCAGCGTCCGTACCTTAAGATGATCAATCCATCCTTAGGAGTAGCGCACATCGAGGGAGTTCAAGGTGATACCGTGGAGGAGGCTCTCTGCTTCCGAAATGACCTGGTTAAATGGATTCCGCCGGTGAGTTTGAGTTAATTTTATAGCCGGGCTTAGGCTCGGCTTTTTTAGAGAGAGACGCATGAAAAAGAAAGTCAAAGTTACGCAGGAATATATCAACCAAATCAAGAGAGAGCGTGATCGACTAAGAAAAGAACGCGATGAACTCCTGGAAGATTTGAATAAGCATCGCAATTATTGGGCTTGGCTGTTTCGCGAAGTGGTGATCATTCACGGAAAAGGAAATTCTGTGGCAGCCCCTTGGCTTATTGAATCAATGGCAAAGCAGTTCAACAAAGTTAAATCATGGTATTGGGGTTGAAATGACCAAGCTTGAAGAAAGACTGAAAGAAGCAGCTGAAAAGCACGAGCGAAGCATGAGCATGCTCGGTATTGATGATCAATCAGAGGCATGTAAATACGATTTCAAATCTGGAGCAAAGTTTATCCTTGAACTGCCGGAGCTGAAGGCGTTGGTGAAATCTTTGGAGTTCGCTGCTTCTGAAGATATGTGGGAATCGAATCAAAACTTCGACGAATGGTTCAAGTATAAGTACACGAAGTGGTATCAGGATGACATAAATGAATCCATTGATCAGTGGCGCTCTTTCATCGGCGAAGAATCCAACTCTTCGGAAATTCCGAATAGTTCAAAACAAATCTGCCGCGACTGTAACGGTAATGGATACACAAACCCGCCAAATTGGACTGTAAAGTGCAAGCGATGTGATGGTAAGGGTTTATTATGAGCGGCGAAGTAAGTGCTCTTAAAGAAACCCAGGTATTCACACCCAGATGGGCTGCTGACGAAATGTTGGATCTCTTGGATAAAGAGCTCTTTGGAAGCGAAGAAACCTTCTTTTTTGAGCCCAGTTGCGGAGATGGCGCGATTCTGATTCCCATGTTGGATAGGATTTTTGCCAGCCTTCTGGCCAAGCATTCCAATCGAGAGAGAGCTCTGGCTGAGACCCTGCATAAGTTCTATGCAATTGAGCTGGACGAGGAAATGGTGATTAAATGCCGCACCAATGTTTGGGGGTGGATCAGTGTGAAACTAACCGAAGGAGCCGATCAGAAAGTCCTCTTGGATTTCCTTATTGCCAACCAACTTAGAGACGCAATCGAACACAACAATTTTTTTCAAGTGATGCAGGAGGCAGAGGATACCGCAGTGTGCAGGAGAAGTAAGCGGCTTTGCTTGATGAAATATGGCGCACGTAAACTATGAAAAGCGCCGCCAGTATCAAAAAGAGTATTGGAGAAGACCAGGAGTAAAGGAAAAGCATCGCACCTATTCTAGGCAGGCTTACCGAAAAAAGAGGGGCTTGCCTCTGCATGATGAGTGCTTAATTGAGAAGTCTCTTTTGGTGGATGGCGAGCGTTTTAAAGTTTGTAATAACTGCTTCCAGTTGAAAAGCGAAGATGAGTTTCACAAACGAAGTGACAAAAAAGCATGGCAGAGACAGTCGATGTGCAAGCCATGCAAGACAGAGTACAACCGCAATTTGTATAGGAAGAAAGTGTTAGGTTTGTAAAATGAGCGGCGAAGCGAAAACAGTATCTGAATTGTGCCGAGAGGCTTTGGAGTTGAGGGGTAATGCTGTTCCCGGGGACTGGTTCGAGTGCGGAGCAAGATACACTTTCATTTCAAGACAACTTTCCGAAGTTGAAATTGAAGATGTCCTAGAGGTCTGTAATCACTACCGTGATGAAGTTCAGATTGAGCATAACAAGGCTTTTATAGTTTTCGCCGCCAACCACATCAAGCAGATCGCCGAGAGATGTTTGGAGTTGGAGAAGGAAGTTGAAATTCTTAAAAACACGAACAAAGCAAAGAAAACGCACACAAAGAATTGTCTTGATTACTTAGGTGGGTGCATCTGCGGATCTATCGAGCGTTGCTCGACCTGTGGTAGTATTGATTTCGCTGTCGCCAGGGATATGAAATCAACAAGACATTGTGTCCACTGTAGTAATAACTGGATTCCAGGTGAAGCCATGAAAGGCGGTAGGGGATGAAATTTAAAACTATCTGCTGCAACTTCGTATTCTGGGGATTGAACCATTCTCCCGAGCATCAAGGCGTGTGTAGAAATTGTGGTGAGAAATATTTAGGAGAGGTGAATTGTGAACCAGCCAGTTAAGCCTTGGGGGACCTGGTGGGTGCGCATGGCCTTGGATTTTTAACTCTTTTTTAACCGAATCGGGTCTGGTGCGGTTCTAAGTAGGGAAATATTTGTGCAATACGTTTACTTCCTAGTAATGAGGCATACTATACTAATAGGAGTATAAAGAAAGGAACCGCCTATGTCCCTAAAGCCATGTTGTGAGAAGTTTTTGTTAGAAATGGAGTCAGCGCCGCAGCCACCAGTGCCCTGCCCAGATTGTGGGGCCTCACTAATTTATGATCGGATTCCAAAACAATATCGCAAGGAAATAGAGGGTGAGTTTCGCGAGGATTGGGATAGTCAGGGTTATGCTCCTACGAATCCGAGATATAATGAATCCGAATAATAAGCAGCCTTCAAAACTATAGTGTCCATCCAGCGTCATTGAGTTATCAACATCCAAAATTGAGTTATCCACATTCAAAAGTACCTGTTTTGATTTTTCTTTCCGACCGCGGGATTTTATTCTGCGGAGGTGAGAGATGGGAATTTTCAGTTGGTTTTTTCCAGCGAAATCAGCAAAGGCAGTTGAGTCTAAATATCCAGTTGGATGGAATCCACAATATGAAGAGACGCTAAAAGCTCAGATAAGTAAGGGTGATTTCTTCCAGATCTTGGCATCAGCGCCGGACGTGGATGTGATCAGGCCGGACTTTAAGGATCTTTCCAAGGAGAATCAGCTTTCCGTTCTGGTGGAGTTTTTCAAGCAGCTTGCCTTCCATGAAAGCGGCTGGGATCCGAATTGCCAAAATGTGGATGTCGGCACCAAAAACAATCCCGACTCCTGGTCAATCGGACTTTTGCAGCTTTCAGTGATCGACCAGGCGAACTATGGCCTGCGCCGCGGGTATAAATTCGCGGACCTTCTAAATCCAACGAACAACCTGAAGTTCGGCGTTGAGATCCTTTGCAATCAAATCCAAAAGCGCGGGAAGATCTTTATCCCGAACCATGAGACCGGGAATCCTAAGGCGTATTTTGCGACACTGAGGCCCGGGAATCGCTATCAGAAAATTGATAAGATCACCGCCGTGACCAAGGCGATGAAATTCGGTCCAAATGAGCCAGAGCCGCCGAAGCCCGCTGGCGTCGCTCCTTGGTTCAAGGAAGCCAAGAAGTACGAAGGCAAGAAAGAGACCGATCCGGAGTTTAATCGCTTCATGTCGGGCAAATGGGGCCTTTTGGGGCTTAATCTCGGCACAATCAAAGAGAATTGGGCGGCTTGGTGTGGACTTGCGGCGACCGTGGCCTTGGTAGGCGTTGGATACAGCTATCAAAAAGACGGGGCCTTGGCGAAAAACTGGGACAAGTACGGGATTGAGATAAACTGGAAGCAAGACGGCATCCCCCAAGGGGCGATTATTCGCACAAATCACGGCTACAACTGCAAATCTGAATCAGGGAACCATGTCACTATGGCAAATGGTGATTGTGCGCCGGCGGATCTACTGAAATCAGGTGCGACCTTCGCGGGCTATGGCGGAAATCAGCAAAATACCTGGAAGGTCTCAGTTTACCCGGTCAAAGAGATTTGTTCTGTCAGATGGCCAGCCGAAGCCGAGAAGCCCAGAAAGATCACAAAGTCAGTAAATTGCAGCTCAAAATCATCAGGGGTCGAATCAACGAGATGAGCCACAAACTAACCTACGAACAACAACTCATTGAAGAGCTTCAGGCGCTGACCGAGATGATCGGTGTCCTGACAGCTCAGCAGATCCAGGATGTTCCCAGAATCCGGGACGCTTTCCGTTACTTGAGTGCGCGGAAAACGAAGTGCGAGCGGGCGATAAAGGCGTTTAGATATGATCCGAAAAAGACCGCCTAAATACGGCAACAAAAAGACCGTGGTCGATGGCCAGAAGTTTGATTCAAAAAAGGAAGCCCGGGAATACGGCCGCCTGAAGCTCCTGGAGTCCCGCGGTGACATCACAAGCCTGCGCTGCCAGGTGAAGTTCGACTTCCCGATCAATGGCAAGCCAGTGCGCTTTGTGGATTCAAACAGAGTCATGCACTACGTGGCGGACTTTGAGTATTTCGATATGTACGGCAATCGCAAGGTCGTCGATGTGAAGGGTTTTAAGACAAGGGACTATTTAATTAAAAAAGCACTGATGATGGCGGTGCACGATATACACATAGAGGAGGTTTAGAATGGCTGAGCAAAAAATTAAAGATGTTCCGATGCGGACCGTTGATGGTGTTGATTTTAAAGTTGGAATGACGCTCTTTTATAGCGATCCAAAAACACAATATGACTATGAGTCAAAGAGACGCGCAAAAACACGTGTTCTTAAGTCAATGGAAGTTACTCATGTCAATCTCACTCATCGTAATTTTATGGTGCGGAAAGATGATGGAACTGAAACTAAGTTTATTATGAGCGGTCGTGCCATTAAAGAGTTCTTTGGAAAAGAGTCAGGGGCTAAAAAGTTCGCCAGAGACGAGATGATGCAGAATATTCATGAGCTTGAACGGGAAATTTCCGAAAAGAACCGAGTTCTAAAACTTATGGTTAAGGACTACAAATCTATTTGATTTTAATCCCCTCTCCGGAGGGGGGTTTTTGGAGGGTGTGTGAGTATCATTCTAGGGATCTATCTTGCCGGGTTTTTCACGGCCGCGGGTTACGGGGCTGGTCATTGTTACGGGACTGGTGGAGGTCACATGATGGGGCCGGGGCCTTGCACTGTGCTTACGACTGCGGCATCAGTGGTCTGGCCTGTAACCGTGACTGCGGCAATTGCTGAGAAGGTGAAGAAATGAAGTCAGAAGAGCTAGTCTATTTCCCCCTGGTGATCGCGTTGATCAGTCTCGGGATAGCTATTGCTGGATATGTGAGGACGTTGTGACACTGCAAGAAGCTTTGAGTATTTCAAATTGGGTTATTAAAAAGAGCGCCGGAGAAAAGTTTCGTTTCCGTGCGTCTCATCGTGACATGGTTGATCAGAACAATTCGTGCCATAACTTTTCTGCTGTTGAGTTGGTTTGCCATAATGACTGGGAGCCATACAAAGAGCCCTGCAAGCATGAGCCTATTTCGCAGATAAATTACATCAATCTTTTTGTGCATGAGTGCAAACACTGCGGCGTAAAACTCAAGGCCGAGAAGTGGGTGGAGGCGTGAAAGACATCGGCATGTTTTTGTCCATGAGCATTGGTAATATCGGAATTCTGGCGCTTTTCATGTACTTTGTGACGTTCCACCAGTGGCATCCAGCGTGGATGATTGTCCCAATTTGCCTTTGCCACTTTGTTAGTAAGGATAAAAAGTAGGAAAAATGCTATTGCGATCCGGGTAAATGGATTGAATAATTTCCACTAAACCACGTTTTGATTGAACTTGCCCATGCCGTTTCATAGTTTCCAGATTAAGGAGAATCTATGGCACGTCGTTTTAAGGTCAGAGCAAAAAAGTCGTTTGCCTATAAAGATATGGGTCACGAGGTTGAGATTGAAGAGGGGAAGGTTTATGACGCCCAGGATATTGAAGTCACATCTGGAAAAACCAGAGTAGTGCATTTGGGGATATGGGTTAAGCCATCAATGTTTCTAGATTTCCACAATTTCGAGCACAACTTCGAAGAAATCAGCTAGCCTTTTCCAACTTGTCTTTATTCTGTTCAATCAATTCTTTGATGAACTCACGGATCTTGTGATTGACCGGCTTTCCGCAGACCTTGCGGAGCTGGTTGATCTGTCTTTTCATATCTTCACTGCAGGGAATGCCGATTGTTTCAGTGCAGATTTCTTGCTTATCGACCTTGAGACTTAAAGATAGTTTCATGACCTTATATTTCCCAATACCAGAGCGGATTTCAAGAAAATATTAGTTCTAAAAAATATAAATTAATTAATATTGGTATAAATAGTTCGAAGGCGTGATTTTGGAATCATGGCCAAGAATGAAGGTTCTGAACTCACCGATAAGCAGAAAATATTTGTCCTGGAATATCTGGTCGATCTTAACGCCACACAAGCAGCAATTAGAGCCGGGTATAGCGAGAAGTCAGCACGATGTATTGCCAGCGAAAACATGGACAATCCCAAGATCCAAGCTGAGATCCAAAGGCAGATGGATGCGCGGGCCTCAAAAGTCGGGGTTACTTCTGAGTTGGTGTTAGGCGAGCTTTTGAAAATCGCCACATTCGACATTCGCCGCCTGTATAATGCAGATGGATCCATGCTCAAGCCGAGTGAATGGCCGGACGATGTAGCTAAGGCTGTGGCTGGCGTTGATATCGAAGATCTGTTCGACGGCCACGGTGAAGATCGGCAACAAATTGGATACACGAAAAAGGTGAAGATTTGGGATAAACCAAAGTCCCTTGAGCTTCTTGGTCGCCACCTCAAATTATTCACCGACAAAATTGAAGTTAAAGCCGACCTTTCCCTGGCTGAAACCATGAGAAAAGCCCGTGAGCGCGCAAAACATAAGTGATCACGAGCTACAGCTCATTGAGGATATCGCCAGCTTCCAGCACGATCCATTGGGATATGCGCTTTACGCCTTTCCCTGGGGCGAGGGGCCTTTAAAAGGAAAAACCCTGCGGCAATGGCAGCGTGAGTTCCTGGAAACGATGGGAGAAAAGCTCCGCGCCGGCGAACTGACGGCCCAAGAAGTCATCCAGATGGCGATTGCCTCAGGGCACGGTATCGGGAAGTCAGCTCTTGTTTCCATCGTTATCATGTGGGCGATGTCCACCATGGAAGATACCCGCGGTGTGGTCACGGCCAACACTGAAAATCAGCTGAAGCAAAAGACTTGGGCCGAGCTCGCAAAGTGGCACCGAATGTCCATCAATAAGCACTGGTTCGAGTTCACGGCCACGGCCATGTATTCTAAGGATCCGGATCACGAAAAGACATGGCGCATTGACATGGTTCCATGGTCTGAGCGAAACACAGAAGCCTTTGCCGGCCTTCATAATGAAGGGAAAAGGGTCATTCTTATTTTCGATGAGGCCTCGGCCATCCCAGATATTATCTGGGAAGTTTCAGAGGGGGCTCTGACCGACGATAACACCGAGATCATCTGGTTATGCTTCGGGAACCCTACGCGCAATACCGGGCGTTTCAGGGCGTGCTTTGGGAAACTTAAGCACCGGTGGATCGGCCATCAGATCGACTCCAGAACGGTCGAGGGCACGAATAAAGTCCAGCTCGATAAGTGGATCGAAGATTATGGCCTGGATTCAGACTTTGTGAAAGTCCGCGTCCGCGGGATGTTCCCATCTGCCTCTATGAAGCAATTCATTGGCCTTGATCTGGTGGATGCGGCTTATGGCCGGGAATTAAAGCCAGAACAATACAACTTTGCCCCGAAAATCCTCACGGTGGATCCAGCATGGGAAGGGGATGATGAATTTGTTATCGGCCTTCGCCAGGGCCTGAAGTTCAGTATCCTTCGCACGATTCCAAAAAACGACAATGACTTCCAGATGGCCACGCTGATTGCCTCAATCGAGGATGATGAGAAAGCCGATGCGGTTTTCATTGATGGCGGTTACGGTACCGGGATTGTCAGTGCCGGCAAAACCATGGGACGAAAATGGCAGATTGTCTGGTTTTCCGGAGAATCCTCTGACCCTGGCTGCTTAAATAAGCGGGCAGAGATGTGGAAGCTTATGAAAGATTGGCTTCGCGACGGCGGCGCCATTCCTAAGGATCCGACTCTTCATCAAGAGCTTATCGGTCCGGAAACAGTTTCGCGGGTTGACGGTAAGATCCAGATCGAATCGAAAAAGGACATGAAGGCCCGGGATGTCCCTTCACCGAACAGAGCCGATGCCTTGGCTTTGAGCTTTGCTTTCCCAGTGACATTGAAGCCGAAGAGCGCGAGGCCGAAGTTGAGCGTAAACAGATCCGGCGCCCATGGGTGGATGGGATAAAATATATATTAATTAAAATTAGATATAAGAAAATATAAGCCACAGCCTGATCTCGTGGCGGAATCCGAAGAGATAAAATCAAATTCGAATGAAGATTTGCTGAAGGTCGCACGCGACAGGTTTAAACTGTCCGAGGAAGCCTTTGATAAAACCCGTCAGCTTGCCAAAGAAGATCTGGAATTTAAAGCCGGAATTCAATGGGACGAGCAAATGCGCAGAAACAGGGAAGCATTAAAGCGCCCATGTCTGACAATCAACCGAATCCCGCAGTTCACACGCCAAATCACAAACGACCAGAAGCAGAATCGCCCATCTATCAGAGTTTTGCCTGTTGATGATGGAGCCGATGTTGATTCGGCAAAAATTTTTCAAGGCATCATTCGTCATATCGAGTACAACTCGAACGCCGAGAGTGCTTACGACCATGCTTTTGAAGGCGCAGTTGACAAAGGTTTCGGTTTCTTCCGCATCATCACAGATTATGTGAGTCCTACATCATTCCTGCAGGAAGCCCTTATTAAAAGGATTCCTGATCATTTCGCAGTGGCATTCGACCCGTTCTCAAGGGAACCAGATGGATCCGATGCCAACTGGGCCTTCATTTTTGAAGATATGCCGAAGGATGACTTCAAGGCGAAGTACAAGGATGCGGATATCTGCGCTGATGATGTCTGGCAGAGATCACACGAAGATTACCCAGATTGGATAAAACCTGACTCTTGTCGTGTTGCTGAATATTTCTACAAAGATTTCAAGCAGACCACTGTTTATCTATTGGACGATGGCAGATCTGTTACTCAGGAAGAGTTGGACGAGCTTAAAAAGTCTGTTCCCGACATTGAAAATTCCATTCAGAACAAGCGCTCGACAACAACTTGTGTTGTTCGTTGGGCAAAAATCGTCGGTAACCAGGTCCTTGAGGAGACTGAGTTCCCAGGTCAGTGGATTCCAATCATTCCGGTTTACGGAAGCGAGTCCATGATCGATGGCAAGAGGGTATTCGAGGGGATCATCCGCCACGCCAAAGACCCGCAGCGAATGTACAATTTCTGGGCCACGGCGGAGACCGAGACAATCGCTCTTGCGCCAAAAGCTCCGTTTATTGCGGCCGCCGGTCAGATTGAAGGATTTGAGGATTATTGGCAAAACGCGAACACAGAGACACACTCCGTTCTTCCGTATAACCCGATTGATATCAGCGGGACACCAGTTCCGCCGCCTCAGAGAAACGCCTATGAGCCGCCGACTCAGGCGATCACTGGCGCCAGAATGCAGTCGGCAGAGGATATCAAGGCTACCACGGGCATCTACGATGCGGCCCTGGGCGCGCGAAGCAATGAAAACTCAGGCATCGCGATTCAGCGCAGAGCAAATCAGACTCAGACTTCTAACTACCACTTTGTGGATAATTTGAACATGTCCATGCGACATGCTGGAAGGATCCTTCTTGAGATCATCCCAGTAATTTACGACACACCAAGAACACAAAGAATCCTTGGTGAAGATGGGCAAGCTGAAATCATCCGAATCAACGAGGAGTTCCAAAAAGACGGCAAGACGCTTCGTTACGACCTTGGAAAAGGGAAATACGACGTAGTTGTTGAGGCTGGCCCTGGATTCGCGACCAAACGCCAAGAAGCTGTGGCTTCAATCCTTGAGTTTATTACGGTTTATCCGGCAGCAGCGCAGGTTCTGGGCGATCTTTTGGCAAAAAATATGGACTGGCCGGGAGCGCAGGAAATCTCTGAGCGCCTTCGTAGGCTGGTTCCTCCGAATGTCCTTGGTGAAGCAGATCAGCAGATCCCGCCGCAAGCCCAAGCTCAAATGCAACAGCTTATCCAAACAGTTCGAATGCTTCAGGGCGCATTGGCTGATGCCAACGCCAAGATCGGCACCAAGAAAATGGAGCTTGAATCCAAAGAGCGTATCGAGTTCGGCAAGATGGAGGTGGACATGAAGAAAGAGCTGCTTAAAGCACACGCTCCAATGTCTCAGGCAATTTTGCAGGCCGAGATCGCAGAGATCAACCGCAGACAACAGCTTCTCGGTTTTGATCAACCAATCAATCCAGATTTTGCAGGCATTACCCCTGATCAGGGCATGCCAAATGTTCAACAACCCACTGGCGGTCAGCCAGGTCAATTCATGGGAGTATAACCATGCCAGGTACTGAAAACACTCAAACTGTTGACAACGCATCAGGTGCGGCAAATTCACAGGAAGAGTCTCAAAATTCCGCATCTGCACACGCAGATAGAACTTCTGATAACTCGGAATCATCAGACAATGGCCAAGACACCGATTCCAATTTGGATGAAGGTCAGGGCAATGAAGAGCAAGACCAGCAAGATGTTGGTCAAAAGAACCGTCCTAATCGTTTGCAGAAACGATTCGACAAGCTGACGAAACGCGCTTCCGACGCGGAGGCATTAGCGGAGTATTGGAGACAAAGAGCCGAAGGCAAAAGTCACCAAGAATCGAAGCCGGTTGAATCAAAACAGCAAGCCAGCGAAGCAGAGCCAAGACCGGATGATTTCGACACGAATGCTGAATATATTCGCGCTTACACAAAGTGGGAATTGAAGCAGGAGAAGCTGCAATCTGAAAAGGCCACAGCTCAAGCGAAGGCGCAAGAAGCTCAAAGCAAGATGCAAAATGAGCATAATGCGCGACTGGCAGAGTTCAAAAAGACCGCAACAGACTTTGACGATGTTGTCGCTGATTTCGCGGAAGAATATGGCGAATTTAAGGCAGCACCAGATGTCATTGAGGCTCTTATGAGCTCCGATTTGGGTCCAAACATTCTCTATAAGATTCTCAAAACACCAGGCGAATACGAACGACTGCAAAAACTGTCCGTAGCATCCGCTATCAGGGAAATTGGGAAGATCGAAGCAGGGATTGCTGCAGAGAAAAGCTCTTCACAATCAATCAACAAAACAAGCAAGGCGCCAGCACCAGTATCGACTGTTGGCGGTGGCGGCGGGGCTCTAACTAAGTCACTGAGTGATCCAAATATCTCCTTCGCCGAGTACGAAAAAATCAGGATGCAACAGTTAAAGAACAAAAAATAGGAGCTATAAATGGCTAATACAATTTTGACAAATACCCAGATCACAAACGAAGCACTTTTGGTTGCCAAGAATGCTGTAGGTCAACTGAAAAAGAGAATGAACGTCGGCTATGTCGAAGAGTTCGCTCAAAAAGGTCACAAAATCGGTGACACCGTAAATGCTCGCTTGCCGATGCAATACGTTGTTGGCGATGGCGAGGCAATGACTCCGCAGGACACTGAAGAGAAGTCAGTTCCTATCGTTGTAAACAGCCAAAAGCACATCGGTATGCAGTTTGGCGATTCCGAGCGCACTCTGAAGTTGGACAACTTCCGCGAACGTTACATCGAGCCTGCTGTTACAACTTTGGTTGATAACATGATGGCTGATGTAATGCAGAAGTCCTACCAGTCCATCGCAAACTATGCAGGTATCCCATCTGTCGCGAACATTCCAAACAACACTGACGTTTTTGGTTTTGCTAAAGCGAAGTTGATGTCTTTGGGCGCGCCTGTTCGTGATATTTCTGCAGCGATTGATCCATTCACTGAGCAGTCCATTGCAAGCGGCATGAACGGCCTGTTCAATCCATCCACTTCTATCTCCAAGCAGTATTTGGACGGTGAAGTGACAAGAGCAGCTGGCGTGGACTTCTTGATGTCTCAGGTAGTTCCATCACACAAAATTGGCGCTCTTGGCGGCACGCCATTGACGAACGGCGCGACTGCTGATGGCGCGACAAGCGTTGTGATTGATGGCGCAACAGCGTCTGTAACCGGTTACTGGAAAAAGGGTGACGTGGTTCAATTCGCGGGCGTTTACGCTGTGAATCCGATCACCAAGAAATCCACTGGTAAATTGATGGACTTCGTTGTTACTGCAGATGCGGACTCTTCTGGTGCCGGCGCGGTTACATTGGGTATCTACCCAGCGATCATTGCTTCCGGTGCATATCAGAACGTGTCCAACGTGCCTGCTGATAACTCTGCAGTTACGACATTCGGCCACGCTTCCAGCTATGCGGGCATCGAGTGCATCCAGAACCTTGTGTTCCATAAGTCTGCAATCGCTCTTTGCGTAGTGCCACTTGAGAAGATCGAAGGCGAGCAAATGACTGTGGCGACTGACCCAGAAACAGGCTTGTCCGTACGTCTTTGGACTGCGGGTAACATCCTGTCTGGTAAGGGCATCAAGCGTCTGGACATCTTGTTCGGATCCAAAGTGGTTCGCCCAGAGTTCGCAGGTCGCGTAGTAGGCCGTCTGTCCTAATCAAAGCTTTAGGGTGCCCGGGAATTCCTCGGGCTCCCTTTTTTGTACTCTTTCAAGGGAATAAAAATGACAACAGTTTATCCAAAGTGGATCTACCACAAAACACAGGCTCCAAAAATCGTGAACAACGAGGTTGAGCATGAACAAGCGGGCGAGGGCTGGGAAGAAACACCTGCTGCATTCGATAAAAAATCGAATGAGGCGCCAGAAGCACCGACGAACGGTGAAGGCGAAGGCGAGCAAACAAAGGCACCGATCCAGGAAAAAGACTTCACAAAAATGACCAAGCCGCAGTTGATCGCGTATTTGGTTGAAAAAGGCGTTGATGAAACTGAGCTTAAAAAACTCAACAAAGACGACCTGATTGCAAAAGTCGGTGAGTTGTAATGACTATTCGTGATCTGATCAAAGGATCTCTGAGGCTGGTAGGGGTCACTGCATCCGGTGAGGAGCCATCGGCTTCTGAGATGCAAGACTCTCTGCAGGCATTAAATATGATGATCGGATCATGGAGCACAGAGCGCCTGGCTCTTTTCCGCCTTTCTCGTGAAGTATTTGAGCTTATTCCTGGCAAGGGCATCTATACCGTTGGGGCGAGCGGTGACTTCGATACAAGCCGACCTATGGAAATCGTCGGCTCCGCTTATGGTGATCTGATAAAGACGCCGATTTATCAGACGCCAGAGCCAACACCTGAAGAGCCAGATCCTGTTCCGGTGATTGTCGGATACAACCTCGCTGTAAATCACGAAAGCCCAATGAGCGTGTGTAACTACCAGCAGTGGGCTGGAATTTCGATGAAGTCACTTCAGTCATCGGCGCCTGGTGCCATTTACGCAGAAGGTACGTCACCACTTGAGACTCTTCATGTTTATCCGGTTCCAAGTCAGACAATGGGACTTGTGGTGTACGCGAAAAAGGCTCTTGATGCGTTTGCGGACGCTGACGCTGAGATTCAGCTTCCCCCGGGCTACGAGCAGGCCTTGAAGTACAATCTGGCTGTTTTGCTTGGATCAGAGTTCGGCAAGGAAGTGTCAGCCCGCATCGAAAAGACCGCTATCGACTCAAAGGCCGCGATCAAGCGCCAAAACATCAGAGTTCCGCTTATGAAGTCTGATGCCTATGGAATAAGCACAAGGGCGGGCAAGTAATGAAGTTCCAAGGCTTCGTCGGACCCACTTACAAACTTGATTCTGTAAACGTGGATTGCCAGCGTTGCGTGAACCTTTATCCTGAAGTGATAGAGTCGGGTTCAGGCAAGGACGGCAATACCGTTTACTTCAAATCAACTCCTGGATTGGTAAAGCTCTTCACCGTTGGTACCGGGCCGATTCGTTTGGTTCACGCAATGAAGCCGACAGTGGATCCTCTGGTTCCGCCAAACAGAGTGCTTGTGGTGAGTGGATCCGAGATCTATTCCTGCTCATTCATTGCCGGAGCATGGTCAACCCACAAAGTTGGCGACCTAAGCACGGCGACGGGTCCCGTGACCGCGAAGTCCGTTAGTGGAAAATATAGCGAGTTCAATCCGGCGCCTGCGCCAGGGCCGATCATCAAAGGTCTTACCGATGAGGCGTATTTGGCAGATGGAGCGAAACTGTATCGATATTCTCAAGGGTGGACACAGGCAGGTACCGATCCGAAAGTTCCTTTTGAGACGTTCGGCGATATCACTCTCGAAAATGAGAAGCCTTCCCATGTGGTTTTTATCGACGGGTTCTACATTTTCAATGACTCATCCACCAGTAAGTTTTTTGTTTCTGACTGGAATAGTGCTGTGTTCAACCCTCTGTCTTTCGCGTCCTCAGAAGGAAGCCAGGACAATCTGATTTCTATGATGGATCGCCAGCGCGAACTTTGGTTGATGGGCGAAAAATCAATTGAAGTATGGATGAACACCGGCAATGCTGATTTCCCGTTCGAGCGCGTTCAGGGCGGATTCATCGAAACGGGATGCGCAGCGCCTTACAGCGTTGCTAAATCCGATGCCACAATCCTTTGGATTGGCCGGGATCAATCGGGCCAAGGAACGGTTTACGCCGCAAAAGGATTGAGCCCGCAAAGAATTAGCACTCACGCTGTTGAGCAGGCTCTTTCTCGATATGCGGACATTTCAAAGGCCACGGCATACACCTACCAAAAAAATGGACACTCTTTCTATGTCCTGAACTTCGCTGAAGCTACTTGGGTTTACGACCTGACCACGGGCTTGTGGCATGAGCGAGCGTACACGCTGGCCGGCGATCTACTTCGCCACCGCGGAGACAACTTGGACTTTTTCATGGATCTTGGGATTCACATGGTCGGCGATTTTGCGACCGGTGAAGTCTACAAGTTCGATGAAAACGTCTATACCGATGACGGCGAGACAATCACCAGACTGCGCATTTCTCCGCATATCAGCGCGGCAATGAAGCGCGTTTTCTTCCATTCCCTGCAGCTTGATATGGAAACTGGCGTGGGACTTGATGGCAACGTCCAGGGTTCAGATCCGCAAGTCATGCTCCAATTTTCGAACGACGGGGGCCACACTTGGTCATCAGAGGCGTGGGTTTCAGCAGGAAAGAAGATTGGTGGAATCGGAGACTTTAAAAAGCGCGTGAAGTGGAATCGTTTGGGTTCGGCATACGACCGTGTCTTTAAGGTGAAAATCACAGACCCAGTTCCGGTGACAATCATCGGGGCCGAGATCGAATTGACGGTAGGTGCTTCATGAGTAAGCCGACCGGACTATTTTATCCTGAGCAAATGGACTTCAGCGAAAAGGCTGGCCGGGTATCAACGGCATGGATGGGTTTCTTTAAATCCATCTTTGATCGCGTGAAGCAAACGTCTATCGAGATTTCATTCGATCTAAAAAACAACCAAAGCACTGCGCTGGATATTGAGGGACTTCAGTTCGACTTCAATAAGGTCAATCTGATTTATATCGACTACCTGATTCAAAGGGTCAGTAAAGGCACTGGCGCGACTGAACTGATTGAGGCTGGAACTTTGCGCCTGGTTTATAAGCCACGCGCAGGAACTTGGAACATCACAAAAATGGCAGGCAGTGGGCCGGATGCTGGCGGGATTACTTTCTCAGTCACCGCAAAAGGTCAGGTTCAATATGTCTCTACCAATATGGCGGGAACTGTTGATGCCAAGACTCCGCAAAAACTTACTTACAGAACAAGAACCATGGCGGCGCTTTTGAGTAAGCCCGTCGGTGGATGGGGATAGGGGGTACTTATGTTTGATCAAATTGGTGGATTTGTTGATAACGCCACGGGGATGAATATCTTCGGAGGAAACTCCAATGATAAAGCCGCTGCGGCGCAGGCCGAGGCGACAGGGAAGGCCAATCAGGTTCTAAATGTTGGGCTTCAGAATCAGACCGAATACCTCAATCCTTACAATCAGTCCGGATTGACGGCACTTCAAAAACTTTCTGGCGGTAATATCTTGGATCCATCTTCCTTAGGGAGCGATGCGGGATATCAATTCAGGCTTCAGCAAGGCAACACCGCAATTAATAACGCGGCAGCAGCACGCGGAATGGGTAACTCCGGCGCCACACTGAAGGCATTGACTGCTTACGGGCAGAACTTAGCTTCCGATGAATACGACAAGGCCTACAATCGGGAATATAACCGTCTTTCTCAGTTGACCGGGTACGGCTCTAACGCTGCCAACAATTTGGCAAATGCCTCCGGAAGTTGGGCAACACAGACGTCCAACAATCACATGGGACTTGGAAATGCGCAGGCTGCAGCTGAAATGGGTAAAGCGAATCAGCAGGCGCAACTTGCCAACACAGTCGTTAGTGGGCTTGCCACCAAATTTTCCGATCATCGCCTTAAAAAGAACATTGAGCCTATTGGAAAGAAGGATATTGACGAACTTCGTAAGGAGCTTCGCGCCTTCTACTACGAATACAAAGATGTTCTGCACGGCGATCCTGGCGTTCATATCGGAATCCTCGCTCAAGACCTTGAGAAGTCAAAATTAGGTAAGTGGATTGTCGTTGAAGATAAAGACGGCAATAAAATGATCGACCTTTCTAAAGTTCTTTCTTTGTTCTTGGCAACAATGGCTGATGCGGAGGTGGCATAATGGCGGGCATTGATACAAGCATGTACGGCAGACTTCAACCGATGGATCTTTTCGGATCATTCCAGCGCGGCATGGAGATGAAAAACACCATGGAGCAGCGTGATCTTGCAAAGCAAGATCTGGCACACAAAGCGGATATTCAAAAGGCCTATCAAGCTGGTATTGTGCAAAATCCAGATGGTTCAACTTCTTACGATATCGGGAAAGCCCAAAGCGCACTCGGTATGTTGACTGGGAATCCTTACGCAGGTGAGGCTGCATACAACATCGGAAACACACAATACACCAGAGATCAGGCATCTCAGAAGTCCCTGGCTGACAAAGAGAAGGAACTTTGGGATCGCGATTACAAAAATAGAGCCCTCCAAAGTTCAGCGGCAGACCGGGCGGAGGCGAGGGCGGAGAGAAGGTCTTTGCTTCAAAACAGTTTGTATGAGCGAAAAGAAGCTAAGTTGGATGATCAGACTCAAAAGTTGTCAAAAGAGCTTTCTGGAACACAAGATGCCTCGAACGCATTGGATGAAATCGAAGGGACTCTTGGCTTCCCAATTTCTGAGGCCGAGGTTGAAAATGGAAATATCTATGTCGGGGGTAATAAGGTTGATTTGCCAGGAGTTTCTTTTCCTGGAGTAGGGAGAGTTTCTTTCTACAACAGTGATGCTAGAAATCTACAAGGCGCCGCTTCAAAAGTATTCAACACAGTTTTAAAGGACCGATCTGGCGCTGCCGTTGTAAATTCTGAGCTTGCAAGGCTTAAAACAGAATTTGGTGAAGGTAAGTTTAATACAGAGGCGGAGCTGGTTTCAGCTCTGCAGCGGTATAAAAGAGCCGTCAACGCCGAGATGAAAAACCGTGAGGCGGGATACTCGCCGGAAGTCCGAGAGAGGTATTCATCCAGGGGCGGGCGCGTATCTCAACTTTCTGGTAGGCCTACGGATAAGATTCGGAAATCACAACAGTCGGCCACTGTCTTTAAAGGCAGTGAGATTGAGTGGTAGTGATGGAAAGACAAGCCAAAGATGGGACTTTCTATAAGCAGGTAGGTGAGGATCAGTGGACTCCAGTCACTCGAACTGCAAAGAATGGCATCACCTATAAAAAGGTGGGCACTGATAGTTGGACTCCGCTTGAGTCGAAATCTCCAAAGAAAGAGAATCCTAGATCTGCTGAGGCGGCCCTTGAGGGGTTCGGTGAGGCAGCAACGCTTGGTTACCTAAACAACATCCAGGCGGCAGTTGAAAAACCATTGTTTGCGGCTTTGAATGCTGTAACTGGTAACGACGTTCAAGCTGATGACTATGTCACCGCTCGGGATTCGTACAACAAGCGCCAACAAAACCTTGCTAATGAGAATCCAGGTGCATTCGCTGCCGGCCAAGCGGCTGGCGCCATCGCCTCATCACTTCCGGTGGCAAGAGCAGCACAGGGAGCCACTATGCTTGCTCGCGCCGGTAATGCTGCAAAAGCTGGTGCAGCATATGGAGCTCTTCAGAATACAGGAGAGACTGAAGGTGAACTTGGCGACCTTGATCTTGCTGATCGAGCGCAAAATGCTGGCGTAGGTGCTTTGATGGGGGCTGGCGCTTCAGTCGGAACCGATGCTCTATTCAAAGGTGTCGCTAAAGCAGGACAAACAATTTCAAACACAAAAAACATCGTCGGCAAAAGGATCGGTCGGGCAGCAGAAAAGCTAGCTGAAAACTCAACAGGAGCCACCGCAGCGCAGTCAGAAAAGTTTCGCGATGGAGCTGGCCGAGAGCTCCTAGATCGAAAGTTGATTAAATTTGGCGATACCGCGGAGAATATTGCCGAGCGGGTTGGTCAAGCACAAAGCAAAGCCGGAAAGGCTATCGGAGATGCGCTTGATGAGCTTGATAAGCAGGGCGTGACTGCATCGGTCGATAATGTGGTGAAAAAGCTCGAAGCGACAATCGCCGATCTTGATAAGACTCCTGGCAATGAAAAGTTAATCAAACAGATTCAAGCGGAAATCGACAACCTTTACTCTCGCGGACAGTCAAACATCCAATTATCAACGGCCGAACAAGCTAAGAGAAACTTCCAGGGACGTACCAAGTGGAATAATCCCGATATGATCGATCAGCAAGCTTCGGCGCATCTTTCGGATGCATTTAAGCAAGAGGTTGAGAGATCTGCCCTAACCGCTAATAAAGGTCTTTCAGATGCATTCACAGAAGGAAAAGACACCTATGCTCTATTGAGCCCGATTCGGGAGGCAGCTGAGCGTCGTGCTGCTCAGCTCAACCAATCACCTATGGGCGGATTCTTAGACGTCGCGACAACCGCGGCGGGCGGAAGTGTTGCTGGAATGCCTGGAGCAATCGCTGCTGGTATGACTAGAAGAGCGGTGGCGCCTCGTATTTCTTCATCTGCCGCTGTAACTTTAGACAGCATTTCAAAACGACTTTTGCAGCAACCACAAATGGCGAGGCTTGCGCAGACTAATCCTCAAGCATTTCGCGCTGCGGTGTTCAGTATAGCCAATGAAGCTGGAGCGGGAGGATCTGCGACCGCGCTGCCTCGTGCAGCAGAAAACGAGCGCCCTAAAAAAGGCCCAGAAAAATGGGTCCTTGATGGAATCGACAAATTGAACCAGGCGGGCATTCCGGCTCAGGATCTTGAGGCTCTTCGCTCATCCAAGCAAGGCCGAGACCTTCTTATTGAAGCATCCGACGCGGCTCCCGGCTCCAAGCGCATGGAAAGCGTCCTGCGCAGGATCAGAACAGCAACAGCGCAAGGGGGCCAATAATGGCGGCAGCGATTCCCTTTATCCTTTCTCAGTGGCTTGATAACAACGGCAAACCCCTATCTGGCGGGAAGCTTTGGACCTACGAGGCCGGGACAAATACGCCGGCCGTATCCTTCACAGATTCCACAGGCCTGGTTCCGAACACCAATCCGGTGATTCTGGACTCCGCGGGCCGCGCCAATGTCTGGCTGGCCCCTGGATCTTACAAGCTCGTGATGATGAACAGCAAAGATGAGGTGCTATGGACTGTCGATAAGGTAAAACCTAACGACGGCGGCGGCGGCGGGATTGTTGATTCTGACTACATCTTTGAAGGTTATAGCGCCAGATTCTCTGAGCAATTCGGTCCGACTACGGGCCTCATGGACACCTTGGCAAAAATCATCAAGATCCAGTACGTGGCCCCGGCGATCACTCTGAGCGCATCTGGATCAGGCACGATTTACGAAAAAGGCGCCTCTGTCGCCAGCACCATTTTGAGTGCACTCGTAACCAAGCGATCCAATCCCATCGACAAGGTCCGTTTCTACCGTGGTGCGACTCTTTTGGACACCAAGACCGGAACAATCCCAAATGGTGGCACAGAGACGCACACTTATTCCACGGCATTCACAGACACCACGTCTTTCAGTGCCCAGGTCGATGATACTCAGATCGGTGACAACGGCCCAACGACAGTAACGTCAAACACGGTCAATTTCAATTTCGTCTATCCGTACTATGTTGGTGCCGGTGCTCCTGGTCTTTCGGCGGCCGCTGTATCAGGACTTACTAAGCAGGTGATTTCATCCACGGCGAGCAGGACGGAGACAATTGCGGCAACGGCGGGGCAAGTTCTTTATTTCGCATACCCGGCCAGCTACGGCGCTTTGACCAAGATCTTTGACGTGAACAACTTCGACACTTTCACAGACTGGACTTTGCGTACTGAAAACATCACTGGACTGGATGGAACATCTCAGTCTTATCGCATCTATGAGTTTAAAAACCCTGTTGTGGCTGGATCTTACCAGTACACCTTTGTGAGGTAACGCATGGCTATTGAATTAGCATCGAGCTTTAACAGAAATTCGGGCGTACCTCTAGATAGTAGGGAAGTGGTGGTGGACATCGCCGCCCGAGATGCTATCCCAGCGCTCGTTCGATATATTGGAATGAAGGTTACAGTCCTGGATGATGGGGCTGGCGAGCAAATGACTTACGAGCTTGCAGGAGGAACCGGAAACGACAAATGGCGAGAGTATGGCAGTGGCGGTTCTGGCTCTGGAATCCTGACCGTAGCAGACCAAACTGAGAGAAATGCGATCGCATCGGGGGACCGATATGACGGTTTGATCGTATATGTCCTCGCTGATCAAATGAACTATCAACTTCAGGGGGGGATTGCTAATACAAATTGGAAGGCAATCCCGATTCAGGTTGTGGCAGACGATACGGCAAGAGATGCCCTTCCTGCGATGATCGGCAGGCAGGTTTACAATGATTCTAAAAAGCGTGTGCAGATCCAAATGCACACCAATAACAGCAGTTGGTTCAACCAGGTCGTTCATCGTTCTGCTGTAATTAACAATCTTACAAGCGGCGGAACGATTGATTTGGTTCAATACGCCAACAGACAGACCTTCTTTGTGGAAGGAACCTCAGGTCCGGTCACTTTGGATGCAATTCCTTTCTTTGCGCCTGGTGTGACCCGCCAGGATGATCTGGAAGTCACATTGATTGGAACATCAAACTCAAAGCCGGTGACTATCCCGGCAAGCAATGCTGCCTCCGGGGTGGCTGGCTATGACGTAACTATTGGTCTCGGTCAGTCGGTCACGTATGGATACAGCGAAGCGCTGGGCATGCATTTCATTAAATCGGTTTCTAACTAAGGAGTGGTTATGAAGTTTTTATGGTTAATTCTAGCATTCATGGTTCATGGATGCGCATGCCCAGGGCTTGCGTGGAATCAAGCAAACAGTAAAGTTCTTCAAGTTGACCAAGGATCTGGTATCAGTTCAGTTCCGAATTACTGGAAGTCTGGAGATGCTGAAGTAACTCTGACAGGTGTGGCAGCTTATGCTGATGCTGTCAGTGCGAAGCCAGTTGACTGTGCTGGCGGTTCTCCGGCGATCACAGTTGCTCGAAGTGAAACAGCCCCAATGTACGACAAGCAATCTTGGCTAATCACTAAGCCAGTGGGTGACTTGAGAGGTCAGGGCGTAGCGTTTGAGTTCGACGTGGACAATGGTATTGCCGCTGTTGAAATGATGGACTTGATGTTTGAGTACATTGTCGGTTCCGGCACGTTTGATGCTGGATCTGATACGACAAATTCAGATTTGATGGTTTATCTATATGACGTGACTGCGGGTAAATTGATTGAGCCAAAGGGCGGCTCTAAGCTTTACACGAGTTCAACGACTGTGAAGGGTGACTATCGCGGCTGGTTCCAATCAACTTTGGGTTCCAAGAAATACCGCGTGTGCCTGCATCAAGCTACAACAGCTGCTTCTGCGTACACCTTGAAAGTTGACGCTGGGAAAGTGCAGAAGTCTAAGCATGTTACTGGGACGATTATTACTGAGTGGCAGAGTTATACGCCAACCATTACGTCTGGAGCAGGCACAATAGCAGCAACATTAAACGGTCGTTGGAGGAGAGTTGGTGACAGTGCTGAAGTTAAAAATGAATACATCTATACTTCTGGAACCGGAACTGGAGCTGGGTTTACGCTAAGCCTTCCAACTGGTCTAACAATAGATACTACAAAAATTTTTGCAAGTGCGGTACTTGGCTCTGGCTATTATTACAATCCGACAGTTGGATTTCTAAATACCGATACAAGGGCGTCTGGTAACTCCATCAATTTTACGAAAAATGCGGTCAATAACATCATTCTCGGCACTGATGCTGATGAAGCTGGCTCATCTATATCGGTAAGCTTAACAGTCCCAATTCAAGGCTGGTCCGCAGGCGCGAGGATGTCGGATGGATATGCTTTCAATCCGGCGACACTTGGGGTTTACAGAACTATATCTAACCAAACAGGTGTGAATCCTAATGTAAGTCGAGTGAAGATTCAGCTTAATGGCTTAGGAGTGAACAATCTAGATACTATAGGATGTTGGGATTACATAAATTTCAGATGTAATATTAAAACTTCTGGAGTTTATGATATTGGAGCAGCAGTAGCAGTTTCAGGAATAAATGTTCTTAATGTAGATTATGTACTTCAGCTTGTGGTTAATGGGTCAACATCTTATGCGCTGGATAGTGCGATTCCTCCAGCAGGCTCATTCTTCACGCTAAAGGGTCAAATCAATATTCCGCTAAATGCTGGCGATTACGTTGAACTTTATCTTTTTGGAAATGGTAATAATTCCACAAATACATTGACTATTACTACAGGAAACACAACCCGTTTGCTTATTTCAAAACAGATGGGTATCCCTATCATGTCCCCCACAGCCCTATGGGAAACTCACTATGCGGGAACTGCTGGCGATGCGATTGGTACTTCTGATTCTCTGATTAAGTTCACCACTAAGATTGAAGACACTTTTGGTTCTTATAATCCTTCTACGGGATTGTGGACTGCGAAGGGTCCGGCGACGTGTTCGTTTGCGGTGCGACTAGGAACTGCGTCTGTAAATCTTTCCACATCACAAAACTTCTTTGCGACTCTTTACAAGAATGGAAGCATCTACAGAGTCGGTAATGCACCTGTCGGAAATGGTGTAGCAAACACATATCAATCCATTGTTCCAGTAGTATCAGAAAAAGTTTCAACTGGAGATACATACTCGGTCTATGGAAGATCGGGAGTTGCTACAACTTCCACAACAGCAGAATCAGGTGCATACTTCACCGTATCTTGCAGGCAATAAGGAGAACCAATGACCGAACTCATCGCATTCTTCGGCATCATGAAAGCACTCGGATTCGACATGGCAAAGATCATGGAAATCATGGTCGTGTTCTTTATGGTCGTTTCGTTCTTCGGTCTGGTGGCATTCCTTTTCAGGAAGCCACTCTATAAGTTCTTCAAGGCAGTTTATACCGCCATGGAAGCGATGCCGAAGCTTGAGACGTCTGTGGTGAATCTCAACAGCACACTCCAAGAGCACATTGTCCAAACGGATCTGCGCATGGATGAGGGGGAGAAGAAATTCACCGAGATCAAATTGGAAATCAAAGAGATCAAAAACCATTTGAAGATTTAACAACAACAACAACCCAAGGAGGGTATATGAAGGAACTGGTAAAAAAAGAATTCGCGATCGGTGAGTATGGTAAAGCGGACGTTAAGCTTGATTCCATGCTTGTTATGGAAGCAAATGTTGGCGTGAAGGTTGATTTCGTTAAGGAACTTGAAATCCTTTCCGTTAAAACGAAAACTCCGATCGATGACAAGGTTGTCGCTGGCTTGAAGTCTTTCTTGGCGGCCGCAAATGCGGTGCTGGCCGAGCAGGCGGGGGCGTAATGGGAATGCGTGACGAGTTCGTCAAAGCCATTAAGCTTGCGTTCGTCACGGTTAACACGAGGGCCTTTATGGGGGCCCTCGTATCTAAGATGCCATTCATTGCAGCGTACCCGTGGCTTTATAGGCTGATCGAGCATCAGGTTAAAGACATCATGACCAAATCTGCTGATGAAACAGAGGTCGCGACATTCTTTAAATACATCGACGTTCGGACAAGCTCCCAAGGCGTTGAGTTTATGGAGGCAGCGGTTGATAACTGGCTGGCGCAGAATAATCCCGACATCCCTAAAGAAGAAAGGGCCCGCCGTGAAGAGATTCTTTTCTCAAAGTTCAAAGCTTTTGCTAAGTTTACTGCTTAGCGGATGTGCATCGATACAAGTCCCTGATATTCCTGTCTGCACAGAGATAAACCTCGAAAAAGGCCGATGCACCATGACCGTATCCGACAATGATATGGTGATCGACGAGCAGAATAAATACGATGGCAAAACATGGTGGGAGCTCCGGCCAACAATGGTCTATGTGCCATACCCGGCATGGGTGAAGATCAAGACCACGTTTATAAAGGTCTGCAAAAAGAAACTCATCCAGTGTGATGAAGCCATTTCAAGCTGGGATCGCAAGGCGGATGCGGTCGACCAGCAGAGCGAGGATAAGTTCAAACCTAATGTCCAACCATAGTTGGGGTTTCTGGATCAACGCATTTATAAAGCAGTGTTCTGTTGGTTACGGGTGTGAAGCCATTGGCGCTGCCCATGTATGCCTGGGTTCCATCGCTTGATACCGGAGCAAAGTGCTGACCGGTCTCAGCGCATTTCTTAGAAGCCTCAGTCTGACAGTCAATATAAGAGCGGGCAAGGCCGTTGCAGCTCACTTCATACATCTTTTGACCGTTCACTATGTGCTCTTTTGTGGTCATGCAGGCAGAAAGAGACAGGGATGCGATAATTAGAATGGTGATGTTTTTCATACCAAATAAATCGGAACTCAGAAAACAAACTTTAGTTAAGCTTTTTTGACCGGCTTGAAGAAATCTTGAGTATCGCACTTAAGAACTTTGGCAAGAGTGCGAAGCTTTGAGGGGGAAGGCCAGTGTCGACCTGTTTTGTAGCCGTATTCTAGTGCCTGGGCGTATCTGACGGATGTTCCCATTGCTTCCGCAAAATCTTCCTGGGTGAAGCCCCGCTTTTTTCGTAATGTCGTGAGATTTTGGCAGAATAGCTTATGGATGTCCGTCATGATGGACATTGTCTATCGGCTTAACACACATTATTACGAACCTTAGAGGTACGTGAACCTTTGATCATGTCTTAATCAAAATATCTTGTTTGTCGTAAAGATTCTGTTTAGACAAGCCGAAAGTATTGCTGAGCGGTAAGGGGAATGTATGCAGAGGAAGCTGTCTCAGATTAAGGCGATGATCCTTGTGGCAGTTCTGGAGCTGGAGAAACTCGAGTTGTCATCGGTGGCGACGCCGAGAAAGAAGCGGGAGCGCAAGCCCCCACATGTTGAATTGAAGTTGATCCAGGGAGGGAAGGGATGATTACTTTTTGCTGGAGGCAGGCTTTCGAGAGTTTTTATTTGAAACAGAGGTAATAATCCGGCAGTTATCATCTTCTAAGATAGTATCAGGAATAACGTCAAATCCTCTTGGTGCCGCTTGGTATCCGACCGTTTCCCCACTCTCGTAGGTAATAAAAAGCTGCCCACTTTGTTTCCAGATATCAAGAATTTCGGAAACCTTTGCTGATTGGCAAGTGTGATAAGTGTAAACAGCGCGATATTTTTCACCATATGGCGCGATGTTTCCAGAAAGTTTTGCGAAGCGGATTCCTTTCGAGTCGTTAAAAGATTTTGATATTTTAAATTCAATGTCACCATTTTCCGCTATAGTGACTAGGTCGAAAGTTAGTAATGTTCTTTCTGGTGCAGATGTGTCTCTATACCATGATCCTTTAATCTCCTCATAGCGCAACGTCACCTTGGGTTGAGACTCAGTCGTTTTGGATTCGTTGGGTGAGCATGACGCTGTTAACAGTAGGAGTGCTGCTACAATTTTATTCATAGCCCATATATCGGACTAATCACAAAATACTTTACTTCGCGGCAGAGCTCTTTGCGGACTTTGATAGCGTGATCAGATTTTCGGCGGATGCCTTCAGGGTTTCCAGATCTTCCTGGGACATACTCTTAAGTAGGTCTTGGATTTCTAGGATGAGGGTGGAGCGGTCACTAGATCGGTCTGTTTCTGGCGCGTCTGGGTCCATAATAGAAGCCTCTGAGACGCCTAGGGCCTTCGCCAATGCTTTGAGATTTTTACCGCGAGGAAAGCGCTTGCCCGTTTCCCACATGGTGATTGCCGGAGCAGTAACACCCGCTAACGCTCCGAGGTCTTTTTGTGACAAACCACGGGCTTCGCGGAGCTGAATAATGCGTCTTGAGATGTGCGGCAATTCGTCTTTTTTAGTCATTTCAACCACTTAGTTTACACGATCTGAAAAAAATACAAACAACACAATATGTTACTTTATCTATTTACAAACAGTAACAATATGTTATTATGCATGCATGAACGAAACGTTTGACGGTAAGAAAATCAAGAGTGTGATCAAGGCAAAGAAGCTGAAAGTGAAAGACTTGGCGGAAGCAATAGGAGTCACACCGAACACGTTGAGTTCGGCACTGAATGGAAATCGAGCGCTTGGAAGGTCAGCTCGGAAGTTCCTTTTCAGGGAATTGGAAATTGAAGCATCTTCCACCGTTGGCGCGGATGAGAAGAAGGCTTCCTGATCTCACAGAAGCTCCAGTTGGCGCTGGGTCTTCGATGAGAACATGGTGTTCTTAAAAAGGTGTTAGGTTCCGTCCGTTGCGATGTTGGAGAGTGGACGTTGTCCGGCTCGCCTCAAGGCAGTTTGCGGTTGCTGAACGTTCTCTCTGATTCTGCCTTTCGGGGCTCGCGTGAGAGACTATCTATTGAATTACTTGAGTTGCGAACCTCAAGCCAAGCAGTTGATAGGAGTGTTGAGCGAATTACGTGCTCGACGTTCGGTTTTTCCTAACTTACCCGGCTACTGCCTGCGAAGAGTTTCGCACCTCTAAGCGCTTTGGATCGGGTTATTCAAAATGTGTGTCAAGATATACCTCCTGGTAAAGGGAGCATGAACTCACGTTGAATGTCTGCCTTTTAAAAGAACACCGAATTTTACGCATCAAATAAAAATGAGTTTGTAACTTTTTCGCCCAGAAGTGGGCGACTGGCATTGTTTTGCCTGAAGGGTGCGAGATGAAAACACACACGATTTCTGACAACGAAGTCCAAATGCTTCGAGACATCCAGGTCTCTTTCGTCTTGAACGGCGGCATGGTCGTGATTGTCCAGGTGGAAATCTATTCGGACTTCACCGGCTTCTATGAGATGGCGGATCTGGCGAAGTTTTCAGAAAGCGCGAAAAATAGATTAGAGCGCATCTGCGCTGATTGGTTTAATTCGCAGAGTTTTAAGCGTGAATACAATAACGATGACTCAATAGCCTAACTAAAAAGGAGCGTGGCAATGGGACTTTTAAAAGTGGCACAAAACAATACGGCATACATGAAAGCTGGAATTATGGGTTTCGCTGGTTCTGGAAAGACGTTTACAGCGAAGGAAATTGCAATCGGACTTGCAAAGCTATCTAAAGGCGGTCAGATCGCCTTTTTCGATACAGAGAAGGGATCCGACTTCGTTAAGAAGGATATTGAAACCGCTGGGCTTCAGCTTTTAGTACACAAGGGCAGATCATTCGCCGACTTGATGGCCGTAATTAAAGAGGTCGAGCAGGCTAAAATCCCTGTACTTATTATCGACTCCATCTCGCACGTTTGGCGTGACCTTTGTGATTCATACGCCAAAAAGTACAACAAAAAGTCCCTGACCATGTACGACTGGGGAATTTTAAAAGGACAGTGGAAGCAATACACTGACGCTTATATCAACTCTCCAATCCATATCCTGATGTTAGGTCGTGCTGGTTACGACTATGATACGCAAACCAATGAGGATACTGGCAAGCAGGAGATGATCAAATCCGGCACCAAAATGAAGGTCGAGGGTGAGACTGGTTTTGAGCCGGATATTCTGATCGAAATGGAGCGCGTAGAAACCAAAGATGGAATTATCAATCGTGCTTGGATTATGAAAGATAGAACGAACACAATGAACGGTAAATCTTTCGACCGTCCAAACTTCAAGACTTTTAAGCCCTTCTTGGATTTCCTAAATATCGGCGGAGAGCATAAGGGTATCGACACTGACCGCGACTCTTCTGAGATTTTTGGGGACCGCGACTGGTCTTACGAAGAAAAGCGTCGCCGCAGAGATATTGCGATTGAATCTATCGAGGAAGCATTAACCCTGGGAGGAATGTCCGGGACATCGGCAGAGGCAAAATCAAACAGAACAAATATGTTGATTAAAGTTTTTGGAACATCAACAAAAACTGGAATTGAGCACATGGAATTATTAAAGCTCGAAGAGGGAGTTCAGGAGCTTCGTTATGAACTCGGTATCGATAAGCGCGAGCAACATCCACCAAAACTGGATGCTAACGAGGCAGTAAGCTAGTAGCCACGCTCGAAAGAGCCGAGGCCCCTGCGTTAGTGGGGCACCTTTTAGGAGGACACATGAGTATCTGGTCAACGCCTGTAATTCGTGGAATTGATTGCGGATCGCACTGCAAAGAGTGCGGAGAGGTGATCACCGATAACCCCGACGGCGAGGAAGCTATTTGTGAAGACTGCGCTGAAGAAAGCTCAGTTATTGCTTAATTTTTAACGGGCAAGCGGGCCTAATCCCTCATGGTGAGCGGATTGATTGACAGGAAGCGCAGCCCAAAACATTGCTCGGTCCCCCGAGAAAGGCCCTTTACCCTTAGATGAGCCAATCAGAAAAGGGAGTTTGAAGCGAGTCTATTTGTAATGGCATGGGCAGATATGTCCGGGTGTTCGATCCCCCCAAGTAGACTCACTTGAAACTAGCGGGCCTCCCTTCGGGGGAACCAATTAAAATAAGTAAAAACTTACGGGTAGCGCGGTTTCATGTTTTTGAATGTTGTTTTGAGTGGAGTGATCTTGTGGCTCGCGGTAACTCGTAGGGGCCTAAACCTGAGCGCACAGGGCAAGATCATTCCCCTGAAAACCACACAAGCGGGCCTAAGCGAAAGCTTGAACAAATTAAAACGAGTAAATCTAACGGGGTAGCGCGGTGTTGGGAGTTTTGGAGGGAATATGGAAATAGTAAGAATGTGCGCCGAGTTCGTCGGGATCTATTTGATCACATGCGGTCCGATCATCGCTTTGGTTTGCCGTATGTTTACAATCAACCCTCCAGACCATGATGACCAGAAGAATGCAGCGTGAGGGAATATGTCTACTAAGTTGAGCTACATCAAATTGACAGAGGTTATTGAGATCACCGGCTGCTCTGAAAGGCACATCCGCGAAGAAATCAAACGCGGGAACCTGCGAGCATATAAGCCAGGGAAAGAGCTTTTGTTTAAGCGTGAAGATGTCGAGAAGTGGATCACTAAAAAGGTGGCCTAAATGTCTACGAAGATCCCTCTCGTCAAAGTCGGCGGGAAGCAGAACCATAACCTTTACAAAAGGCTCAACGTCTTTTGGATTCGCTTTTATCGCGCCGGCAAGGGGCGGATTGAGGAGTCCCTGAAAACCGAGATCCTGACAGATGCCAGGATTGCTCGAGATAAGCGAATTGCTGAGTTTCTCGGAGAAAAGGTCCGCTTTTCCGGGAAAGGCATCCTCGTTGAGGATAAATTCCCAGAATTCCTGGAACTGAAAAAATCCAAGGCTGAGGGAACATTCGAAGCCAACGAAAGGTCATGGCGGATCCATCTTAAGCCAGCATTTGGGCATATGCTAATCCAGGACGTAACCGAGACCTCTTGGATGATGTGGGTGATACAGGCGAGATCCGAAAGCCCCGGGCGAAAGTTTTTCAATGAACGTAAGACGCTTCAGAACTTTCTAAACTGGCTTTCTACTGAAGGCTCAATTCCGCGACGTCCAATTCTTGAAGATGTGGATCCGGAGATTAATGCGGGAAAAATCTACTCTCCAGCGGAGATTCAATCATTACTCAAAAATGCAAAGGGTCCGATGGACCTTCAAATCCGCATGGGCGTTGAAATGATGATGCGTCATGGTGAAATATGGTCACTTGAGTGGTCCCAGATTGATCTTGAGAGGCGGCTCATTCATTTGCCTGCCGAGAAAACCAAAATACGCAGGTCCAGAACCTTTGCTATTTCGCCGGCCGTTTTTGAGCGCCTACAGGCTCTTGAAAAAGAAAAGTCCAGCTCATGGGTTTTCCCATCAGAATCCGATTTAACGAAGCCAGCGGGGCGATCATCGAGCAATAATCATTGGGTTAAGACCAAGAGGGCCGCCAAGATTTCAGGGCGCTTTCACGACCTAAGACACACTGGGTTAACAAATGCCTTTAAAAATGCCGTGAATCCGGCTCTTATTTGTGATTTTGCCGGCCTATCTTTGGATGAGGCTCAGAAAACATACCTACACTTCACGCCCGAAGATACCCGAGTTGTGGCATCTTTGTTCAAAATTGAGGAGTGACCACATGGCGGTAAAATTGGGGTATTTCGCAAAAACACACTACTCTCTTCATTCGAGAAATGAAGAAATCGCCGCACGCTACCGAGGCTTGCGCGCGAACACGACGCGATGCTACTTTCAGTGCATGTCATTTAAATACTTCCCACTCTACGAAAAACAAAAAGATACAACTCAATACAAAAAAATCTCTTCTGACCACGTGCGCGTGGAAAAGATGGGAGACCGTGAAATTCTGGTGGTCGAGCCGGAAGCTCTGGAATTGTTAGCCCAGGAAGCGCTGAGCGACGTGTCCCATCTGCTGCGCCCCAAACATCTGGAGAAGTTGGAAAAAATTCTACAGGACCCTGAAGCGTCGCCCAATGATCGCTTCGTCGCGGTGGATTTGCTTCGCAATGCCGTGATCGCCGCACAAATGGAATTCCCTTCCTGTCAGGATACGGGAACCGCGATTGTGGTTGGGAAAAAAGGCGAGCGCGTCTTTACCGGTGTTGATGACAAGGAGTTCCTGTCCAAGGGAATTTACAACACTTATCAAAAAAGAAACCTGCGTTTCTCGCAAATGGCCCCGATAACTTTCTTTGAAGAAAAAAACACGGGCAGCAATCTTCCGGCGCAGATCGACATCTACTCGGAGCAGGGTGATGAATACAACTTCCTGTTCCTGGCGAAGGGTGGGGGCAGTGCCAACAAATCTTATCTGTATCAGAAGACCAAGGCCGTGCTGAATCCTGAAGGATTTGAAAAGTTCGTTCGCGAAACTTTGAATTCCCTGGGTACTGCTGCGTGTCCTCCGTACCATCTGGCATTCTGTGTTGGCGGAACCTCGGCGGAAGAGACCTTGAAAATTGTGAAATATGCCTCAGCGGGATATCTGGATGGTTTGCCGACGTCCGGAAACGAAGGGGGACGTGCCTATCGTGATCTTGAAATGGAAAAACAAGTCGAGCAATGGGCGCGTGAGACGGGCATTGGCGCCCAGTTTGGTGGCAAGTACTTTGTGCACGATGTGCGTGTGATTCGTCTTCCGCGACACGGCGCCAGCTGCCCGATTGGTGTGGGGGTCAGCTGTTCTGCGGACCGCAACATCAAAGGCAAGATCACTCGCGAGGGTATTTTCCTGGAGCAGTTGGAGCTTCATCCTGAGCAGTATTTGCCCAATCACCTCAAGGATGCCGGGGCGGAAGCCATTGAAATTGATTTGAACAAGCCGATGGCCGAGACCTTGAAGATTCTTTCTGCCCAGAAAGTGGCAACCCGCGTGATGTTAAACGGTCCCATGATCGTCGCACGTGATATTGCGCATGCGAAGCTGAAAGAAAAAGTCGATCGCGGAGAAGGGGTGCCGGAATACTTTAAGCAATATGCGGTTTATTATGCTGGTCCAGCAAAGACACCAAAGGGTTATGCGTCAGGCTCTTTCGGTCCGACAACCAGTGAACGTATGGACCCTTACGTGGGAACCTTCCAAAGTTTGGGGGCGTCGATGATCATGCTTGGTAAGGGAAACCGCAGCCCTCAGGTGACTGAAGCCTGCAAGCAATACGGTGGATTCTATCTGGGATCTATTGGTGGTCCTGCGGCTCGTTTGGGTAAGGAATGCATTACCAAGGTGGAGGTTTTGGACTTCCCGGAACTAGGCATGGAATCAGTGTGGAAGATCGAAGTGAAAGACTTCCCGGCCTTTATTATTGTGGATGATAAAGGAAATGATTTCTTCAAATCAGTTATTCGCAAATTGTAGAAACAAAAAAGCCTCTCAGAAATGAGAGGCTTTTTGCTGTTGCCGTTTTGATCCTGCTTACAGGTCCTTCATCAGCAAGGGTGAGATTCCCACGAAAAGATTCATGATCACCGGTCCAATGATAAGTCCGGGAAGCCCCATCATGATGATCGCTCCGACCACGCAGGTGAATCCGATGACAGGAGAGATCTTTTGTTCGCCTCCCACCATGAAGGGTTTTAATATGTTGTCGATGCTTCCCGCGATAGTGGCAACAATGAAAAGCCCGATTGCGGATCCGGTACGGTCACCGATAAAGGCCAGAAGACTTAGCAGGTAGCCCACCGGGGCGGCGCCAATCACCGGAATGAAAGAAACAAAGAAGGTGACAGTGACGACCAGCCAGAAATCGCCTTCGCCAAAAATCAGACTTCCCAATCCAATCACGCAGGCCTGAATCAGTCCGATGACCAAGGTTGAAAACAGCGTCACGGAACAGCTTTTTTTGCAGATTTCAATCAGTGGTTCTGTTGCTCCCGGCTTGAGCGGGGTGAATTTCAAAGTCAGCTCCCGGATCTCCGCGGCTTTCATTAAAAGTACCATCAGTGCGATGATAAAGACAAAGCTCATCAGCAGGATGGCAGGAAGCTGCCCCAGCAGGTCCGTGGAATGCTGTAACAACCCGCTGCCGACTTTTTGCAGAATGCTTTCCATGACGTCGCGAGCGGGTCCGGCCAGGTCTGTTCCGGTCCAATCGGATAACTTTTGCAGGCCGTTCAGGGTGTAGTCTTTAAGATTGTGAACCTGCGCCACGATTTTATCGGTTTCAATGTTCTGAGGTTTGTTGATGTAGACAATGATGCGATAGATGGCCAAAGCCAGGGGAACCCAAAGCAGCAACAATCCCGCGAACAAAGTCAGCAGAGTCCAGGTTTTGCGACCCCAGCGTTTTTTGCTGAGTTTTTCAATAAAATCATTCAGTCCCAAGGCAAAGATGCCGGCAAGCACCAGCGGCGTCAGGAACGGAAAATTGATAAAGGCAAAAGCAGCGGTCAGTAGCACGAGCAGAATCAGATTCACCCATTGGTTTTTTGTAAAAGAAGTCATAGCTGGTTATACCTTTTTGATAAACAAATCCTGAGCTCCGCGGATGCGCTCGCTGTAAATCCCTTGCGGGGATCTTTTGCCGGCACTGATGATCATTGTGACGGATGCTTCTGAGGGCAGATTCAAAAGATCTTTGACGCGAACTTCATCGAAGCCCTCCATAGGGCAACTGTCAAATCCTGCGGCTCTGAAAGCCAGCATCAGATTCTCACAGGCTAGAGCCGTGGTCTTGGTCGCCCAAAGAAGATTTCCGGATCGACCAAAGGGGCCGCGGGGCATCACTCTGAAAAGGCCCAGAATCGCGACCACTAGAGATTTAAACGGAGCCAGAATATGCAAAGGACCGTTGCCATACACGAATGGCACAAGTTTGTTGTAATATGCATGGACACTTTTAGGGGTGTCCGGGCGGTTTGCAAAGTATTGCTGATTGATGTGCTGGCCGCGTTGCCACAGATCCGGTCGGGCCACGCAGGCGATTAAAGTCGGCGCGGTTCTGGCGGCTGGCTGATTCAGGCAGAAGGCTTTAAGTTTCTTAATCTTGTCTTCAGAGCGCACCCAATAGAATTCCCAAGGCTGCAGGTTTGAGGAGTTCGGGGCCAACAAGGCTAAGCGCAAACACTCCTGGACGATCTCATCTGGAATGGGCTCTTGCGTGTAGTGACGGACCGAGCGTCGGCTTTCGACGACCTTTTTAAATTCATCAAAGTTACATTCGATGGCAGGTTCTGAGTGCATTACGTTAGGGATGCCGTTAAAAATATTCTTGTCTGACATAAGTTTTAGTTTTGAACCTCACACTGCATGCGTGCATCTGTTCGGCAGTTGACCCAGGTGCCGTCATGCTGAGGCGGCAGATAACTTGGCGAGCAGAATGTGTTTGTAAAGAGCGTGTAGGTCAACGAGCGGCCACGATGGGTCATCTCACAAGCCCAGCGAGCGTCACGTTCAGCATCGCTCTCGGATCTTCTTTTGATGTCATTAAAACAAAAACTACCGCTGTTGGCATTGCAATAAGAGTTCACGGAACCATGGCCATTGACGGTGATAGTTCTTGTCATCGCAAAAGACTGCGACATAAATAAAGTCAGTGAAAGCACAATCAGTTGTTTCATAGAGAAGCCTCCGCCTCTCAATCAACGCACAGTTTAGAGGGGGAGGCAATATGTTTCAGGCCTGTGTCAGGAACTGTACGCCCAGCTCTTGGGATTGTTCGGCCTCATTCCATTTTGACCATCGGACTTGCCCTTCCACAGAGACATATTCGCCCTGTTTGTTCTGGTAGGTGAGGTTGATAAAGTCCTTCTTCGCATAAAACGGAGCCTTAATTTTAAGGCAAGAGCCGTTCAGCGAGATGTTTTCAAAAGCCCCCCCTAGAATGGGTTGAAAGCCGCGATTTTCCACGCCCAAAGGCAGCATGGAGGGACTCAGCATGGCGCGTGTATCCTGGGTTTCTCGTTTGTCCTGACGCAATTCCAGTTGGCGTCCTTCCAGATAGGCATGAATGTCCTTGGGCAGGTTGTTTTCCTCGGTTTTCCACAGAACGACAAAGTCATTGTTGTGTTTCAGGCGAATTTTCATATTGCTGGAAAGCTCATTCACAACAAAAAAGATCTTTACGTTCTGGATGCTTTTTTGAAGAAAGCTGTATAGGTCAAAGTGACGCACTTCTAAAAAAGGCAGGAAGACCACGACAATTTTATCCCCTTCATCACCGCTTAATGCGGAACGCAGATCGTATGGATTTTCAATCAGTGCGCAGCTGAGTGTCGGATCTTTTTTTAGTGCTGTGGGAATGCGACTCTGACCCGTGATAAAGACTTGTGTATTCATGCGAAAGCCCCCTTTTGTTTTTGCTTTCCCGACTGTAAAGCAAGCATTCTGCCAGCTCAGAAATGAATTAAAGGGCTCTGGCGCTGAAAGTCCCTGAACAGGTGTCTAGAGATTTCTAACAGTGTTAGGTTGAAGCTCTCATTTTGAGACTCGGCGGCCCACGACAGCGCTCGTTCTGGCCATTACAAAATCGGAGATGAGTTTGCCAAGATGAAATTTGGCTCTTGAGTCCTGGTGAACTCATAATCATCGTTATGGATTTAAATCAGATCATGTTTTTGTTCATCTTGGCCGGTGCTTTGTATCTCTTTATCAGTGAAAAGCTGAGCGTGGATTTGATTGGGATTTTGATCATCCTGGCGCTTGCCATCACCCGTGTTCTGGATCCTAAAGAGGCCTTTTCCGGTTTTGCCAGTGAGCCCGCCCTGATTGTGGCGGCGGTGTTTGTCCTGTCATCAGGTCTTACCGCCACGGGACTGACAGATGCCATCGGCAACGCTGTGGGAAAATTTGCTGGCAGAAATCAATGGCTGGCCAATCTGGTGATCATGGTGACGGTGGCGGGCCTTTCGGCCTTCACTCACCACCTGATGGTAACGGCGATGATGCTTCCGATTGTGATGCGAATGTGCCGTGAACACAATATGCCGTCATCCAGGCTGTTGATTCCGATGGCGACGGCGGCCTCTTTGGGGACCACAATGACATTGATCGGTGCTCCGGCTTTTTTGCTGGCAAACAACGTTCTTAAGCGTTCCGGCGAGCCGGGTTTGCGTCTTTTCGAGGTCACTCCTCTGGGTTCTGTGCTGGTTGGGGTGGGAGTTGTTTTTATTTTGTTAATGCTCTGGGTTCTTCCCAAGACGTCCGGACGCGATCGGCAAGACGACAAATTCAGAATTGATGAAGTCTTTACCGAGCTGATTGTCACTGAAAAATCCCAATGGCTGGGCATGGGGCTTGCTCAGTTTCAGAAGGAGAATGTCAAACGTTTTGAGATTGTGGGTGTCAAGCGCTACGGAAAACGTATTTCCACTTTGGATTCTGATTTTGTTTTGCAAGAGCAGGACATTATTTTGGTCAAGACGTCGCCAGACGAACTTTTATCTGTGGATGAGAAAACAGGATTGGCTCTTAGGACCGTAAAGAAATACGGCGAAGAGGTGCAAAGTGGGGACCCAGCGAAGAAAACCGAAGAGCCCATGATTGTGCAAGGTCTTATTTCTCCTCAGTCGCCCTTCGTTGGTAAAACCATCGGAGAGGTTGATTTTCTTCGCACCTTAGGTGTCCTGGTGATTGCGCTATGGCGAAAGGATGGTTGGATCTATCATGAAATCTCTCAGGTGCGCCTGAAAGAGGGGGATCTGATTATCTTATGGGGGTATGAAGATCAACTGGACGAGATTCATCAGAGCAGCGATTTTCTTTTACTGTTTCCCATGCAGGTTCGACCGAAGAAGAGAAACAAAGCCCCTCTTGCGGGCGTTATTATGCTGGTCTCGGTGATTATGGCAGCAACAGAAATTCTTCCGCCGCATATTTCTTTTTTAACAGGGGCTGTGATGATGGTTCTTACGAAGTGTGTGTCCTTGCGAAATGCCTATGAATCCATCGAAGTGAAAATATTCGTGATGATCGCAGGGGTGATTCCTCTGGGGCTGGCTATGGAAAACACGGGTTTGGCGGGGATCTTTGCAAAAAATCTGTCGGGCATGATTTCTCACTGGGATCCTTGGGTGATCATGCTGACGTTCTTTGTTGCCGCGGGATTGTTGACTCAGATCCTGTCGGACTCTGCCACCACGGTTCTGATTGCACCTATTGCGGTGGCCTTTGCTAAGGCGGCCAATGTCTCGCCGACGGCGGCGGTGGCGTGTGTGACCGTCGGAGCCGTTGCATCTTTTCTGACTCCGATCGGTCATCATGGGAATTTATTGATTCTGGGGCCGGGGAATTACCGCTTTGTGGATTTCCTGAAAATCGGTCTTCCCCTGACAGCCGTTATTGCCATTGTCACCAGTTTTATGTCCCTGCGTCTGTGGAACTAAGCGGAGGCGGGGGCAGCTGTTGGGGCTGATCCCAGCGTGGCAGATCCACTCCAAGGGTGATCTTTAGAACTTCGTTGACGTCTTCCACAAAATGGAAGCGCAGGTCTTTGCGAATGTCTTCCGGAATTTCTTTCAGATCCTTTTCATTTCTTCGGCACAGTAGAACTTCCTGCACGCCCGCTCGATGTGCGGCAATAACCTTTTCTTTGATTCCACCCACAGGCATGACACTGCCACGCAGTGAGATTTCACCGGTCATTGCCAGCTTTGGATCCACGGGTTTGTTCAGTAACAAGGAAGCAATTGAAGTCAGCATGGTCACGCCGGCGGAGGGCCCATCTTTCGGGATGGCTCCGGCAGGGACGTGCACGTGAATGTCCTTTTTACTGAAGTCCAAGAGTGGATTCAGGATTGGCAGGCGCGATTTCAGAAGACTCAAGGCGATCTTTGCAGATTCCTGCATCACCTCACCCAGTTGGCCGGTCAGCAGCAATTGACCTTGGCCCGGCATCTGTGCGGATTCGATGAACAGGATATCGCCACCCACTGGAGTCCAGGCAAGACCCGTCACCACTCCTGGTGGCAACAGACTGCCGATCATATCCGCTGAGAATCTTTCTGCCCCGAAAATTTCTTCCAGGTCTTTTTCTTCCACCATAAGTGGAAGAGCAGCGGCCTGGACAATTTTAAGGCTCATGTGTTTGCAGATCGTGGCGATCTTTCTTTGCAGATCACGCACTCCGGCCTCGCGGGTGTAATGGGTTAGAAGTTTTGTCAGGGCCTCGTCTGTGATACGCAGTTGACCTTCGCTCAACCCGTGTTCAACAAGCTGCTTTGGCCACAGGTGGTTGCGAGCGATTTGGCGCTTTTCATCAATTGTGTAACCGCTCAGATCAATCACCTCCATACGGTCCAGAAGCGGCAGGGGAATGCCTTCCAAAGAGTTGGCCGTGGCGATAAAGAAGACCTTCGACAGATCAAATGGTGTGTCCAGATAGTGATCTTGGAAGCTGTTGTTTTGTTCAGGGTCCAGGACCTCCAGCATGGCGCTGGCAGGATCACCGCCGAATCCGCGTGTGAGCTTGTCGATCTCATCCAGGATGAAGACGGGATCATTTTCTCCAGCCTTTTTAATGGCCGATATGATTCGTCCCGGAAGCGCGCCAATATAGGTGCGGCGGTGACCGCGGATTTCCGCATCATCACGCACGCCCCCCAAGGCGACGCGAACGTATTTTTTGCCCAAGGCTCGAGCAATACTTTTACCCAGAGAGGTTTTGCCTACGCCCGGAGGGCCAATGAAAAGCAGAATGGAACCTTGATGGGACTTTCGCAGTTTCATAACCGCCAGGTGTTGCAGGATTCTTTTTTTGATCTTATCCAGGCCATAGTGATCTTCATTGAGTATGCGCTCCGCCGCTTCAAGGTCAATTTCCTGCTGCGCCGAAGACTGATTCCAAGGCAAAGAAGTCATAAGCTCCAGATGAGTGCGAATCATCTGATATTCCGGAGACGCGGAATTGGAAGTTTCCAAGCGCTTCAACTGATTGCGCGCCAGATCCATTGCTTCCTGTGGCATTCCGGACTTATCAATTTTCTCCTTGAACTTCGCGAAAAGGTCTTCGCCTTCGTTGTCGCCAAGTTCTTCGCGAATCACGCGCATTTGTTCGCGCAAGATGCTTTCCTTCTGATTTTGCTGGAAGCTTTCCTGAAGTTTGTCGCGGATGCCACGCTGAATTTTCAGACGCTCTTTGAGTTCCTGAAGGCGATCCAGAAGCTTCAAGGCACGATCTTTCAACGAAGTGATTTCCAGGACCTCTTGTTTGTCCGTAAGACTGATATCCGCATAGGCTGCACACATATTGACAAGTGTCGAAAGATCTTCAATTTCAGCAATCATCTCACGGATTTGTCTTGTGTTTCCGGGTAATAAATCCAACAGATCATCGCTGAGTTGACGCAAACTTGCCAAGAGGGCTTCCTCGGTTTTTTTATCCAGTCGACTGGTGTCCTCCAAAGCCTCAGTTTGAACTTGCAGATGTCCGTCGCTTTCCTGGCTTTGCACAACTCGCACACGTTGGTGAGCTTTTACAAAAATATTATAACTTCCGTCGGCATCCATGCGGAAAGATTCCACTTTTGCCAGGGTTCCCACTTGATAAAGGTCTTCAATGCCACTGACGGAAGCGTTGGGATCTTTTTGTGTTAAAAGAATCACCCAATGGTTGTCGCGCAGAGCTTTTTGAAGCGCAGAAATACTTTTTTCTCGTCCAATCCGTAAAGGCATACTTATGTCGGGAAACAACACAGAATTCTTCAGAGGGATCACCGGGACGAAGCCAGATACGTAAGACACATCTACCTCATTTCCACCCGAATTAAAGGGGCTATCGAAAACATGGTGTCGATCTGAGATTCGTCAAGTCAGGTGGACGCCATATTCCTTTACACTACATGATGCGACTGTCTTTTTCCTGCGGTTCGTTGATGTTAATTCGCAAAACTTTGGGGTCCGGAATAGTGGTGAAGATAATTAATGGACTCATGTTTAATCATGGCAGTTCCTGTTGATTTGCGTTGGCCGATTTTGGCAGCTCGATGGTGATCTCGGTGAAGAAGCCCTCTTCGCTGGAGATGCTCAAGGTGCCCCTGTTTTTTTCGATAATCTGCTTGGCGATCCAAAGTCCCAAACCGGTTCCTTCCCCGGCGGGTTTGGTTGTGTAAAACTCATCGCAGACCTTGGAAAGATGTTTCCGGGCGATGCCAGTTCCGTTGTCGCGCACTATAATACGACAGAATTCAGATTCTTGTGTCAGGGAGACCTGTATTTCAGGTGTGTAGGGTGTGCCGATCCTTCGCATTTTTTCGGTCATTGCATAGAGGGCGTTATCAATTATATTTATAAGAACGCGTTCAATCCCCGGAACATCCCAAAGACAGGCTTTAATGGCCGGAGATATGGCAATGTGTTTCTGCAAACGGGAGCGCAGCTCGGTATTGGTGATAGAGCGAAGGTGGATGTCCACAGCTTGTTCAAGCACTGCAGAAAGATCAACCCACTCGGCTTTTTGGTTGGGCTCTTGGCGTGCTTGTTTGAGCATATTGGTGATGATGTCATTGGCGCGCAAACTGTGCTGCTGAATCATGGTAGCGACTTTTTTGTATGAATCGTTGTCCAGATCCTCTGTTTGCAGAATTTCCGCCGCATTGATTATGATGTTCAGAGGATTCTTTAATTCATGAGCAATGCCAAGAGTGATGCGCCCGATGGTGGCCAGCTTTTCCTGAGAAATAAGTTGTTTTTGCGTTTGCTGGAGTGAGGCAAACGCTTGTTGTAATTCTCTTGTTCTTTCCTGAACCAATTGTTCCAGCTTTTCTTTTATGCGCAGTTGGGACTCTTCCACCGCCAGGCGCCGATACTCCGCTCCAATGCGTGCCGCAAAAAACTCCACCACTGAGGAAAGCATGATCGGATTTTTGAACGGCTTTTCATCCATGATCACCAAAAGACCAATCAGGCCCCCGTCGGTGTGCAGAAAGGGGGCCCCGATGTAAGATTCGATGCTCATTTCCCTCAACATCTTGTCAGATGGAAAAGTCAGTTGGACTTCAGAGTTGTAGTGTTTCACGCGTGTTCCGCAGATCACTTCGTTGCAAGGGCTTTCGGCCAGGTCATAGATGACATTTGGAACAAATTTGTCCGCTGCCCACAGATAGTCCGTCTGGATGCGTTTTCGTTCCGGCTCCAGCGCGTGGCCTACCATAACACACTTTACGTTCAGGGCCGTTGCCAGCCGATGAACAAGCTCTTGGATATAGGCCTTTCCTGAAAGCAACTGGTCGACATTGTAGATGTCTTTGATAAGTTCCAGTGATCGCATCGTATCTACTTCCATACGTTGCCTCCAGCATCTTCATCTTATCATCGTCGCTAACGAAAGATCACTTAGAGGTCTGGTAGTGTTAAAAGTCACCTAAGGGTCCAGCTTATTCAGAGTCAGTTTTTAAACGCATCCACCAGTGCAATGTCGCGGGTCATGCCTCCGAAGGGGCCGACATAAACGGTCTCTTCCAGCCATTTGGTTTCATGAGGAACTTCGTCCTTAAAAATGATCTTGTGCCAGAAGCGATTGACGCTGTCCCAATTGTAGCCGCGAGTCTTTAGGTGATCCTTGGATTCAAACGGAGCCGCTGTCGCAATCACCTGGGTCATTAAACGACGGGCGTTGGTGATAAGCTCCAGCAAATAGGGTTTGTTGGTTTTTTCTTCTTCCAGACTGAGCAGATAAAGCAGGGCATCCACGTCATTGATGGCACGATGTGAATCGGTGAAGAAACCGTGATAGATATTCAGAAGCTCAAGTTTGGTGCTGGAAAAGCCTTTGGCAGCCCAGTCGATTTGTTTGTAAGAGCAAGCCCAGACTTTTTCTGTCGAGATTTTCGATTTGCGGTCAATGAACGGACGGTCGAATTTCGCGTTGTGAGCAATGATCAGCTGACATTCGCCTAAAATTTTATCCACCTCGGCCCAGTCGATCTGTTTCCCGGCCACCATTTCATCAGTGATGCCGGTTAGGTCCTGAATTTCTGCGGAGATGGGGCGACCCGGGTCCTGAAAGCTGGAATAAGACTTGGTCACAGCCAGGACTTCGCCAGAGTTTTTGTTGAAGATGAATTGGCGGATGCCGATCTCGATGATCTGATCTTCTGTCTGATTGAGGCCCGTGGTTTCCACATCCAAAATGGCGCCGAAGCGGACGATATCAGCGTTGTCGCGAACCCAGGTGGTGGTGGCATAGGCGGGGGTGTTGAGTTTGCAGTCTTCCAAGCGGCGAAGGGTGACTGTTTTTCCGTCTTCTGATTTGCCAATCCAGCGAAATGCCATCGTGAGAGCTCCTTAAATTTTCGTTCGCCATCTTAGAAAGCCGGACAAGGCAACGTCAATGCGCGGCGCTTTGCGCTGGGCTGAGGCCTTGGATGCATCCTCTTGATTTGACTTATAAATTTTAAGTTGTAGGCTTAAGTTATTATTCCCATAAGGATATTGCATCTATGATCAAAGCTGTTTTCATTGCTGTTGTTTCTGCTACCCTGTTAATCACCGCGTGTGCGCCGATGTCCTCGATGACTGCCAGTAAAAAAGACGCGGCTTTTTATGGCCGTTTTGTGAATCCTTCTGATGACGTCGATGGTGCCTCTGATAGATTGGATCAGCTTAAGCTTCTGCAGACGGGGGCTGAGTACCCGATGCGTATGGCCCTTTTTGCCAATGGCAGGTTCTATTATCAGGTGGATAACCTGGGTGACGGTCAGGGCGCATGGGATGTTACTGACGGAGTGTTGCGTTTACGAGCGATCCGTCCACTGTTTGATATGAATCTTTTTGTTTCAGGTGCCAATGACGAAAGTGACGAGACGGTGATTCGTTTTATCGATCGGCATGGATTCAATTCTGTTCGAATCGAATTGCGCGACCCGCAGGCGATGAAGCAACAGGGGATGATCCCACCGGAGTTGTCCGTGTACCGGGTGTCAGACAAAGGAATTTAGATCTAGGGTGGTTTTTCCAACGGGTGGCCAGACATGCTTTATGGAAATGAATCCATTTCCCATTATACAAGAAGTAACATCTGCATTTGGATGCTGATGGCAATGCAGGCTGGGATCCTGAATATTGGCGGCTTTATGGCCTGTCACCGCTTTGTTTCTCACGTGACCGGGTTTGCCACCTTCTTCGGGCATGAAATCAGCCAGTTTGATTTTGATATGGCTCTGGGGATGCTGGCAGTTCCGTTGTTCTTTCTGTTTGGCGCCATGATTAGTGGTTTGTTGGTTGATGTCCGTCTGAAGCTGCATAAAAAGCCAAAATACTATATCAGCTTTGGTATGATCTTTTTCCTGTCGGCGGTCGTCGCGGGTGGGGGATTGTTGGGATATTTCGGCACCTTTGGTGAGCCGCTCAGAGAGTCACGGGACTATACCCTTTTGATTTTGCTATGTTTGATCTGCGGTATTCAAAATGGCACGATCACCACGGTGTCCCGTTCGGTCATCCGCACGACACACCTGACAGGGATCACAACCGATCTGGGGATTGGTCTAAGTCGTCTTCTGAATTATCGTAAGCTTGAAAAAGAGATCGCTTTTGATGGGGAACTTAAAGCCAACCTGATGCGCTTGGGAATTATCGCCTTTTTTGGTCTGGGTTCGGTCATCGGGGGCTTTGCCTTCAGCCTCTTTGGGCACGGAGGTTTTGTGATTCCGGTGGCCACCTCCGGGGTTCTGTTCTGGACGATGTATTATTTCCAGGTCCTGGTGCCTCGGAAGAATCAATAATGCGGTGGCTTTTCGTTGCCGCGAATCTCTTCGCCGCCATCCCCCAGGGCTTCTTTTAGACGGGTGGTCAGGCCTTGTAACAGGATCTCCAGTTTATCGATGGTTTTCTGTTGTTGATAAATCACCTGGTGAAGCTCTTCCAGTTGGTATTCCTGATGCGCAATCTTCGTTTCAATATTGATTAGGCGTTGTTCATCCATGGGTTCCTCGTCTGTGGAGGTTTCATACCCTAGACTTGCAAGGACGTCAAATTCAGCCGATCGAAGTTCGTTTTCCGGGCGAGCCCGCTTGAGGGTTTTATGCGATCTCTATAAATTTTATTCTGCAAAGATGTCGGCGATTCCCGTGTAGGGGGCGTTGTAGTACTTGGTTTTTGAAAAGCCGGCTTGAGAAGTGATTTCGGCCAGTCGTCGGGCGCGTTCGGCGGTGTCGGCAAGAATCAACAGCAGCTCATACTTTTGCAGACCTGCACTTTCAAGCTGGGCTCGGACATCGGAGCGGGGGTGTTGCTCTTCATCCATCAGTTTCTGCCAGGGGAAGGCGATGATGGTGGATTTCAGGCGCTTTTCCTGTTGCCAGTTATCAGCCACGGCAGCTTCAGAGTCCCGTGTATCCAGAATCTGCACCTTGACCGGGGCCGGGGGAGCTCTGAGGCCCCCCAGTGAGCTGGTCCGGGCTTTGGAACTCCAGGAAAGGTGGGGAATGTTCTGAGTGAAATAGCCGCGCAGTTCCTTTTTGTTAAGAGCTTCGGGTTTAGCCACAGTGCTGGTTGTTTGACATCCACAAAGCGCAAGGAATGAAACTAGCAGCAAAGTTTTCACACGAGTTTCCTCTTAGTGGGTTTTCTTTTTTCTTTTTTCGCGTTCTTCAATGTCCTTGGCGAAAAGTTTGGCCACCCAGGTGTCTTGCACTCCCACTTTGCTGCCAGACAACTGGAGCTGGGTTTTTGATCTGTATTGAGGATCATAGTTCAGGGCCTTGATGTCGATATTTTTCTTGGCAAAGAATTCGCTCATTCGCTCTGCAGTTTGGTTGGCATCAAAAGACTCTTGCTGGTTCAGCTCTTTTTCCAGTTCTTCGCAAAGAGTCTGTGTCTCGGGATCACTGGTCATTCCCACATTCTGGGAAGCCGCTTTAACCAGATGGTGCAGGTTGTAGCTTTTTTGCAGAATCTCATCGAGTTTTTCCGGGTGACGACTTAAATGGCTGCCAGCCTGGTAAAGATGGTAATAGAACAGGGCCTTTGGCAGCAGGTCTTGTTCTGTTTCTGAAGACTGAAGAACAGCAGGCACAACTTCATTCATTCCGGGTAAACGGAAAAGATAGCGGAACACAGGGGCGGCCGTTTCCACCACGGGATCATGGTCGTTATAAAGACTTGTGATGAAAAATCTGAAGGTCGCGTTGGCAGGATCTGTCAGGAAAGTGCTTTCAGGAGCTTTTGTGATGTATTTGCAGCTTTCCGACAGGGGCCGCTCGATATTGGCAAAATCATCGCGCAACACCTGCAAAGCCATTTTCCCCGGAGAGACTGTGGATGTCTGAGTTGATTCGCTGCCATTTTCTTCAGCAGCTTTACTGACAGCAGATGGGACCAGAGCATTTTTGATCTGATAAGCAGATGGAAGTCGGGAAAGTCCCCAGAGTCCCAGCGCTGTTAAAATAACAAAACAAAGTCCGAGGCTGATTGTGAGGATTTTAAGAGTATTCTTCCACTTCATGAGTGTCTCCTGTAATACAGAAGAACTGAATCATAGAATGATCCGACGGGCAATGATACGTGGTGCTATATTACATTTATCTTGAATGAAGTGTTGACCCACGCACCCTGGAGGCATATAGTCACATCTCACTCGTCGCGGGGTGGAGCAGTCTGGTAGCTCGTCGGGCTCATAACCCGAAGGCCGTAGGTTCAAATCCTGCCCCCGCAACCAATAAAGGCCCGATGGTAAACCATCGGGCCTTTTCCATTTTTAGTGTTTCACTCGTGAAAATAGCTACTTATGTCTTGTTCAATCTGAAATTTTTAAATTCGTTTTCACTTTTACGTCGTAGGTTTTTGAGTTCTTACGTCGTAGGTGTCGTAGGTCTGTAAATTCACCATATCGACTACATCACTTTGAGATGATTCATTTAGGATATGAAAGCCATTACCCTTATCAAGACTGAGCCGGATTATTCAAATGTTCCTGTTGGAAGCTACTATGTAAGAGCGTTCAAAAGCTCGTGGAGGCTTTATGTTCAAACCTTCAAAGACGGTAAGAAAACAGATACGAAAGTTTCTAATCTAGCTTATCAGGAGCTGGGCTTCAGGTCTGAGTGGTCATTAGAGCAAGCCCGAGAACGCTGTAAGCGGCTCAATAAAGAGAAAAATCTCATCAAAGCAAAGGTTAGGCAGGCCGCCAATCGAGTTACGAAATTAGTCTCAATGAACGAAACTCTATTTCCTGAAGATCTTGTGAAAGCATTTTCAAAACGCCTCGAAGATGATAACGAGGGCTCACAGAATCATCTAAAGAAGATGAACAGCCATTTCCTGAAGGTCCAGACACTATGCATAGAGTTAGAGCTAATTCCTTCGGATTATCATGACAGTCAGAAAGTTGTTTACAAATGGTTTGCTAAGAATCGGATTTCTTTGGGCTATGCTCAAAAGCTTATAAGCTTAATGAATCGGTGGGGGCACTTTGTTTCTAAGAGAGATGGAAGATTCTTTGAACCCATTCCTCCAGTTAGGGGAATATCCAGAGAATCTATTAGTGATGCTCATGAGGGTAAAACAGGTGTTAGAACTGCATCAGAGTGAAGGCTCTCTCATTCGTGAGAGACTGCTGTGAGAAATGAGAGACTGGCGTGAGAGTAGAATCAATCTAATGGTTATTTATAATTTCAGGTAAAAACTAACCAAAGTCTGGTGTTAGGATAGTTGTATTTCAACTTGAGTGATGATCAGAAGGAAAATATAATCAGGTATTCATTAGTTTTTAATTATTCAAGCGATTAAGAGAGTTGCGTGAAATCAATTGTAATATTATTTTTAGCAATAATAGTTTTGCAAAACGGATATGCTAAATCTGGAAATTTAAAAATTTATACAGAACAAATCTTCTCTCATCGTCTGAAAATGAAACCAAAGTCTGAATTCGACAAATGGAACGCCGATCAGTGGAGTAATGCTGCCTCAGTTTGTGCTTTTGAGGCTCAAGTAAAAATCCCCAAAGAAGTTAATGAACTTCCCAACCTCAAGTCTGGATCATTTAGACTTCCAGATGATATAGAAGCGTTTTGCAGAGCTTTGGCAAAAGGACCATCTCCTCAATGCTTTTACTTAAGATCAATGATAGAGCCATTTCAACCACCCACTGCTGGATTACCAGCAGACTATGTCTATATGAAAAAACTTGTTCCTGAGGGCACAATGGTTACTGTTGGTGGAGAATGTAATCTTGTAACAAATGAATTTTCAACAAAACAATTTTTTTCCGGACAAGCTAAGGTTGTTTGGAGACTAAAGCCATCTCTAAAATCTGTTCAAACATTCAAAGGCCCGAGACAGCTAAATATGGGAAATATCTGGTTCGATGTGGAAGGGATGCCAGGCAAAGAAAATATGCCTTCATCGTCAGCGGTAATTATTTCTAATTAATCACTTGACCTTCCCCCAATAAACCACCTTTTTTAGGCTCAAGTTTTTCACAAAATGAAAAAGCATCAGCCCATAATGCTGCTTCTGCGGTTTTTGTGCGTCCGTAAAAATGACTAACTGTGGCGCTAATCTTAAAAGGCTGATGGGCTTTGTATTCAGAAGCATGAGCCAAGGTGGAAATACTCAGAGACATAATTACAGAAAATACTTTTTTTAACGAAGGTCCATGACTTGCTGAACTCCATTCAAGAACTTGATATGGATAGAAAAGATCAAAACATATTTGGTGGACAATCGGTTTCGATTGGCTGCCATGTCACAGTGGCCTCCTACTGTTTGCCACAAGCTTTATCGACACTGCAAAAATCGGCCCCGGACTATCGCATAGAGCTTCGTCATGATCTATCTCGCAATGTGCAAGCAGAGGTTCAGCATGGACGCTTGGATGTGGGGATTGTTATCAATCCAGTTCGAGTTCCCGATTTGGTGGTGTCTCGTTTGGGTTATGATATTGTTGCAGTTTGGGAGGGGGCAACTGTCTTTGACCCTCAGACGGTTATTTGCAATTCCAATCTTTTTCAATCTCAAGCGATCTTAAAAAAATGGAAACTGCGTCCTCGAAAAACAATTGAAACCGAAAGCCTGGACTTGATTTGTCGACTGACGAGCAAGGGGCTTGGATATGGAATTATTCCCACCAAAGCTGTTGAATTGTCTGACGAAAAACTGCGGCAGGTGAAGTCGCTACCGACTTATAAGGATGAAATCGCGTTGGTTCATCGCCCTGAATTTGGGCGCTCCCAGCCTGAACGATTATTACTTGATGCTATTCGATCTGCCTTTTAGTGTATCTAGCAGTCTTTATGGCGCATCCCGTCAGTGTGCTCTCTGTATCTCGATGGTCAGCCATCGGGCCTTTTCCGTTTTCAGCCCATTGTGATTTTTTTCTGATTTCCACTTGCCCAAGACCGTTATCCACCTTTAAGGCTTAAAGGGAGCTTTACAAAGGAGATACCAGCATGATCATGAGTGCCGCACAATTTGTCCGAAAAGGACTGGAACCCCAACATCTCATTTCATTCTTAAGTTTGATCGTCTTTTTGTTGTCCAGTGTCTTTGCGGAAGAAAATTTGTGGGTCTCGATCACGGCGGCAGTTTTTTTGGGCGTCGCTGTTATGTCCTCTGTTCACCACGCCGAAGTTATTGCCCATAAAATCGGAGAGGGCCTGGGAACTCTGGTTCTGGCTCTGTGTGTGACTATCATCGAGGTGGGGTTGATTGTTTCTTTAATGAATCAGTCGACTGAAGCCAGTGCGGAGGCTTCCGTTTTGGCTCGTGACACCGTGTTTGCCGCAGTGATGATTATCACCAATGGGATGGTGTCTCTGTGTCTGATACTGGGGGGCTTGAAGTACAAAGAGCAGGAGTTCCAGGTTCAAGGCTCAAAGAGCCTGATGGTCGTGCTTATGACTCTGGCACTGTTGGTGTTTGTGCTTCCGAACTATACCACCACGACGTCTGTGGGGACCTACAATACGCCTCAGATGATCTTCATTGGTGCCATTTGTGTGCTTTTGTATCTTCTGTTTATTTTCTTCCAGACCACGACCCACAAGGCCTATTTTGAAGCAGTCGATAAGACCAGCGACATTACTCCGATGGATACAACTCACGAAATATCTGTTGTGGATGCGTGGCTAAGCTTTATTTCTTTGTGCGTAAGTCTGGTGGCGGTGATCGGCCTTGCCAAGATGATTTCTCCATTGATTGAGCAGGGTGTGGATTATCTCGGGGCTCCGAAGTCGGTGGTGGGACTTTTGATCGCAGCTATCGTTCTTCTTCCAGAAACATGGGCAGCCATCAATGCAGCTCGTGCCAACCGCCTGCAAACCAGTTTGAATCTGGCCCTGGGGTCCGGGATTGCCAGTATCGCCCTGACAATCCCGACTGTGATTGTGTTCTGTCTTTTGACGAATCAGTCTTTGATGTTGGGGCTTAGCAATAAAGACATGGTCTTTATGCTCATGACATTCATGGCGGGCATGATCACTTTGGGGACAGGGAAGGCGACGTTGCTTCAAGGGGCGGTTCACGGGGTGATTCTGCTGACTTACTTTGTGATGTCTTTTATCCCTTAGTGGGACTTTCGATGTAAAAGAGGCTGTTGATATGGTGCGCAAGCAGCCTTGGCCGTCCTAATTTCCCTCTCGGGGATAGGCTCCCGTTGCATCACTCTTTGAATTTCGATAAATTAAGTGTTTTAGGGGTTAAAATGCAACCAGGATCAAAGCCAGAAAATAAATTCTCTCCTCCAACAGATGTTAAATCCGTTTTGAATATGTTTAAGAAACCAAAAAAGGTTGTGGTGACGGCGGGGATGCCGTACGCAAACGGCCCTTTGCATCTGGGGCATCTTGCCGGGGCGCACGTGCCGGCAGACATTTATGCTCGTTGGATGCGCATGCTGATCGGGGCGGAAAACGTCCTGTTCGTGAACGGCAATGACGATCATGGTTCGACCAGTGAAGTGGCGGCGGTTCAGGCTGGAAAGACCATCCGCGAATTTATCGACACCATCCATGAAAAACAAAAAGAGACTCTGAAAAAATACTCTATTCAGACTGACGTATTTACGGGCACTTCGCGCCCGGAAACTTATCCTTTGCATGAACAGTATTCTCAGGATTTCCTGCGTCGTCTGTTTGAAAATGGCATGCTGGAAAAGCGTATCACCAAGCAGTGGTATGATCCGAAGATGAACCGCTTCCTGCAGGACCGCTTTGTGCGTGGAACCTGTCCGAACTGTGGTAACACCGAAGCTTATTCTGATGAGTGTGATGCCTGTGGCACGCAGTTTGATCCAAGCACTCTGCAGAATCCGCGCAGTCAGCTGAGTGACGCCAAACCAGAGCTGAAAGACACCGCTCACTGGTGGTTGGATATGTGGAAGGTTGCAGACCCTTTGAAGGCCTGGATCGACACCAAACAAAAAGCCTGGCGCTCAGCGGTTGTCCAGGAGGTCAGCAACACGGTTCTGATTGGTTGCCGCTTTGAAAATCAGTTCGAAGCAAAATACAAAGAAATCAAAGAGACTTTGCCAAAGCATAAGTCCCGTTACGTGGCTGGTAAAAAGGTGGAGTGCCTGTTTGATTCCAAGGCGGATCTTGCGCAGGCGCAGGATGCATTGGAGGCTGCGGGGATTCCATCGGTTGTAACAGACAAATGGGGCTATCGTCCGATCACCCGTGACGTGTCCTGGGGGATTCCGGTTCCAGCCGAGCTGGATCCGGAAATGAAAGGCAAGACATTGTATGTCTGGCCGGACTCTTTGATTGCTCCTATCGTTTTCACAAAAGTGGCTTTGGAGCAGTCAGGTCGTGACCCTGAACAGTATAAGGACTTCTGGTGTGATCCAGAGGCTACGGTGGTGCAGTTCCTGGGGCAGGACAATGTGTTCTTCTATGTGATCATGCAGGGAGCGATGTGGTTGGGTCATAAGCAGAACCCTATGCAACTTCCGCAAAAAGGCGATCTGCAAATGACGGAAATCTTAAGCTGTTATCATCTGATGGTGAACGGTGAAAAGATGAGCAAGTCCAAGGGGAACTTCTACACTGGGGATCAGCTGCTTGAGATGGGTTATTCCCCGGATCAGGTTCGTTACTTCCTGGCGTTGTTAAGCTTGCCAGTGAAAGCATCCAACTTTGATTTTGAGCATTTTGCCGAACGCAACAAGTTCCTGGCCGGTCCTATGAACGCGGCTTTCGAAAAGCCGATTTCAGCCTGCAACTCGAAATTTAACGGTAAAGTTCCCGAAGGTAAACTGATCGGTAAAGCTGAAGCTGAAACTGTGAAGATCGTGCAAATGTATCTGCGCTCGATGCAAAAAGGCGACTATGCGATTTTGCTGGGGCAGATTGAAAACTACGCACGACAGATCAATTCATTGTTCACGCAGTACAAACCGCACGATGACCGTGCGCCGGAAGCGGAAAGAAAAGATGCTCTTTTCACCTGCTTCTATGTGCTGAAGAATTTGATGATTATGCTGGCGCCATTTGTTCCGGAAACGGTGAACGAGCTTCGAAAATCTTTGAATCTTCCAGAAAGCGCGCTGCGCGCGGAAGAGCTGGGAACAGGAATTCCTGCCGGCCACGTCATTGGTGTGAAGGGAGTTTATTTCCCAGCGGTTAAAGATGAAAGCAGCGCTGAGGCTGAATAGTCCTTGATGTTGTTGTGTCTAAATAAAAAAAAAGCCCGGCTCAAGACCGGGCTTTTTTTGTGTGAACTGGGTTCCTTCTTTCATGGGAAAGAAGGGGTATGGTATTAATGAACACCCAGAACCTTGCACGTGTTGGCTTCAACTTTAACCCATGAATCTGTCCGGTTTTCAGTCTCAAGGTTCAAGATCTCAATTCGATAGTAGATGGAAGCGTCTTGTGTTTCAGCGCTGTAGATATTCAGTGTAATCATCGCATCCTGGCCATTGGCATACAGATAGTGATCATATGCCGCTTTTAGAGCTTCAGGTTGGCATTTGATGACATTGGATGCCAGGGACAGAGAGTGCGACGCAAAGATAAGAGCAAATACCGCAAAAGCTTTTTTCATACGAGGTCCTTTCTAGGGATTCTTTTTCTCAGAGACGGTTTCAGCTTCGCCTCTGGGGTTCATGGAAATATATTTGGTGCGGGTCACGCGGATCTTCGGTAGCTCGGCAGGGTCTTTTCCTTCGGCAGCCATTTTTTCGATCTCAAACGGGACCACTTGTTTTTTTCCTTTGCGCGCGGGATGTTTTTCAAGCTGATAAGCGCAGTTTTTAGAGCAGGTGTCCTTGGCATACTCAATCTTGATACAGTCTTCACAGATCAATTCGTGAGCATCACAGCGTTTACATTCAATTTTGATGGTAGAAGGCTGGCCACAGTGAGGGCACAGGCCAAACTTCGTGGTGGGCTTTAGTTCCTGATTAACAGCCACACGGTGGTCAAAGACAAAGCATTCACCTTCGAATTGGTCGTTTGGATATTCTTTGATGTAGTTCAGAATACCGCCGTCCAGTTGATAGACGTTGTTATAGCCTTTGTCCTGAAGTTCCAGAATGCCTTTTTCACAGCGGATTCCTCCGGTGCAGAAGATCAGCATTTTTTTGTCTTTAGGAATGCCCTGGGCCTCAATGTACTGAGGGAATTCCGTGAATTTTTCGATATTAGGATTCAAAGCCCCCTTAAAGGTTCCGATTTTGTACTCGTACCAGTTGCGGGTGTCGATCATGACGTAATCGGATTCTTCCTTCAGAACGCGATTCCACTCTGTTGGGGACAGGTGATGGTTCACGCCTTCCGGTGGCATCACGCCAGGGATTCCTGTTGTGACGATCTCACTGCGGATTTTAACCTTGAAGCGGCGAAACGGAGCCTTGTTAGACTCGGAATCTTTGAAGAACTGATCCGGAGAGTTGAAGTATTCGCGAATAAAGTTTTTCCAGGCAGCGAAAGACTCCAGGGAGGAGGTTGCGCAGGTGGAGTTAAACCCTTCTTCACCCAGGATCACAAGACCCTTCACATTAAGTTCTTCGGCTTTGTCTTCAAGAGCTTTTTGAATGGCCGGCAAGTCGGCTAGTTTTGTAAAACGATAGAATGCCGTAACATAATAGTTCGACGTCTCAGACATATGGTCACCTTCCATTATCCACCACCAATCTCTCGGTGGCTGTCTTGGCTCCAAACCAAGGGGAGTTAAAAAGTATGGAGGCTGTTATAGGGGCTTTTTTCTCTTGAGGCAAGAGTCCTGACCCAGTTAGCCTTAAATACGAGGGGTAATTTGTATGAAATTCTTGGTCTTTTCCGTATTGGTGAGCACTTTGACAGCATTTTCTGCCTTGGCGGAAGAGCCTATGCCCATTCCTCGTTTGGAGGGGCTGTACAATTATCAGGATGACTTTGTAGTGACCCTGATTCGTCGTGTGGAGGATATTCCCGACACAATGGCTGAAGGCAAAGCGCGGGTGAAGCAGCTTCGGAAAGAGGGGCATACTTGTGGTCGTAAAAATCCCCAGGTGGCTCGCTGTATTAAATCGGAAAGGCCTAATGCCCCGCTGGAAGAACTGCGGGCTCCTGTAGCCAACCTGATGCGCACTGTGGATGTGGAATTCTATCCAGGTGAAGAGCCGCCGGTGCTGAATCACAATGGGTCTAGCACCCAGGAGTGGCTTTTGCGGGATGTAGTTCGCCTGATGAAGAAGAAAGTGAATCTGTATTTTGTTGTGCGCAGCTATGAAGGGCGCATTTCATTGAGTTTCCCGGTTTCTGAGGGGCAACCCATCGGGAATCTGATCTATCATGGTGCTGATAAATTAGGCCTTCAGCTCACGGCCAGCCGTAAAGAGTCGCCCTCCGTCACGATCGGTTATGTGATGGAAGCTTATTTAAATCCGGGATTATGATTGCGGTGCGGCATTTGCTTGTAAGACGGGGTTTTTCCCCGTAAAAAGATCTTTTCACTAAGGAAGATCCAAATGCTCGCAACTCCGCAGATTCAAAAAGAAATTCAACGTCGTCGCACGTTCGCTATCATCTCGCACCCGGATGCCGGGAAGACGACATTGACCGAAAAGCTGCTCTATCACGGGGGAGTGATTCACGAGACCGGGGAAGTGAAAGGCAAGCAGGGAACCAAGGCTGTGACGTCCGACTGGATGGCGATGGAGCGAGAAAAAGGGATCTCCATCACATCTTCTGTGATGACTTTCGACTTCGACGGTTTGCGTGTGAACCTTCTGGACACCCCGGGACACAAAGACTTCTCGGAGGACACGTACCGTGTTTTGATGGCCGTGGAATCCGCGTGCATGCTGATTGACGTGGCCAAGGGTGTGGAAGAGCGTACCAAGAAACTTTACGAAGTCTGCCGCATGCGCCATATTCCGATTTTCACTTTCGTGAACAAGTTGGACCGTGAGGGGAAGGATCCTCTGACCTTGATTGATGAGGTCGAAAAAACCCTGAATATGCAGTGTTACCCGGTGACCTGGCCGTTGGGTATCGGGCAGCGCTTCCGCGGTATTTACAATCGTCTGACCAAAGAACTTTGGATCTACGATCAGCGCCGTGAGGAAGTGGAAGACTACAAAATCATTCCTTTCGAAAAAGGCAAGGACGATCAAATTTTGTACGACTATCTGGATAAGGAATCCGCCGATCAGGTTTTGGAAGAGCTGGATCTGATCGAAGGTGCGCTGCCTCCATTTGATGTGAATGAATTCTTGAGCGGAGCGATTTCGCCGGTGACGTTTGGATCTGCCAAACAGAATTTCGGGGTGGATACGTTCCTGCAGTTCTTTACGAAGTACGCTCCAGGTCCACAGCCTCGTCACACCAAAGATGGCAAGGATATGGATCCTTGCGATGCGAATTTCTCGGGCTTTGTATTTAAAATCCAGGCCAATATGGATAAACGTCACCGTGACCGTATTGCGTTCATTCGTATTTGTTCCGGCAAGTTTGAGCGTGGGATGAAAGTCAAACACTCCCGTCACGATAAGGAACTGCGCCTGTCATATGCCAGTCAGTTTATCGCTGCGGATAAAGAGACAGTCGATGATGCTTATGCCGGTGATATTGTCGGGGTGGGGGATACGGGCAATTTTGCGATCGGTGACTGTGTATATGCTTCTGGCAAAGTTCACTTTGAGGATATTCCAAAATTTGCTCCCGAGCTGTTCGGGAAACTGTCTGTCCGGGACGCTTTGAAACGTCAGAAGATGAACGAAGCCCTGATCCACTTGTCGGAAGAGGGTGCGATTCAGTTGTTCATTGATCCAATCATCGGCCCTCAGGATCCGATTATTGGTGCGGTCGGCGAGCTTCAGTTTGAAGTGTTGTTGCGTCGTCTGCTGGATGAATACAATCTGGAAGTGAAGCTGACTCGCCTGCCATACGGCGTGGCCCGCTGGCCGCGCACCGAAGATGGTAAGCCCGTCGCGGATCTCAAAGGCGGTGCAAACATGTTCCGTGATTTGCAGGACAACCCCGTTGTGCTGGTCAATCAGGAATGGGACTTGAACTGGTTGAAGCGTGAAAACCCAACAGTCGAGTTCCACACAAGCATCACTCGCGCGCGGTAAGGCGGCAGCATGATTTTACCATTGGAAATTTCCAATCTGCGCAAAACCTACAAAGGTGGCACAGTCGAGGCGGTGAAAGGTGTTTCCTTCACCGTCAAACCGGGCGAGATTTTCGGCCTTCTGGGCCCGAACGGCGCAGGTAAGACCACGATCATCTCAACGATCACAACTCTTGAAAAACCAACATCCGGAACAGTACAGGTCTTCGGCGTGGATGTTCAGAAAGATCCTCTGTTCACGAAACGTCAGATCGGGGTGGTTCATCAGGAAGTAATCACGTCGGGCTTTTTTGATGTGGAAGAAATTCTGACGTTCCATTCCGGATACTATGGGCTGCGCAACAACAAAGAGCGCATTCATTTTCTTTTGGAAAAGCTGTCTTTGTTTGAACACCGGCACAAAAAAGTAAAGCAGCTTTCCGGCGGGATGAAGCGGCGTTTAATGATTGCCAAAGCTCTGGTTCATAATCCGAAACTGCTTTTGTTGGATGAACCGACGGCGGGCGTGGATATTCGTCTGCGTGAAGATCTGTGGCGCTTTGTGGAAGAGCTTCGTAATGACGGGATGTCGATCCTTTTAACCACTCACTATCTTGAAGAGGCTCAGCAACTTTGTGATCGTGTGGGAATCATCAATCTGGGCAGTCTGGTTGAGTTGGGTAACACCAAAGCCATCATTCGCCAGTACACCCTGAAAAAGATCCGCGTGATCCTGACAGAAAGGCATCCCCTGCAGTCTGAATACCTGCAAGAGGTTGACGGTAAGGAGTACCTGTTCATCGTTCCTCAGAATAAGACCCTGGGGGAATTCCTGAGCGAGGTCGCGATTCCTACGGCCTTGATTCAGGATATTCACATCGAAGAGGGCAATCTGGAAGAAGCCTTCCTCAAGCTTGTCAGTAAGAAAGATGTCCAGGTGCCGCAATGACCGGATTTATTACGATTTTTCAGCGTGAAATCGCGCGTTTTTTGAAAGTCATCGTGCAAACGGTGATCACACCTTTTGTTTCCTCGTTCCTGTATCTGCTGATCTTTGGTGTGTCGCTGGGCGGACAGATGCAGGCGCATCAGGGCGTCAGCTATTTAAGTTTTTTGATTCCTGGCTTAATGATGATGGGGCTTATCAATAATGCCTTCCAAAATTCATCGTCCTCAGTGGTGTCATCAAAGTTTTCCGGTGATCTGGAGGATCTGCGCGTGGCACCGATCACTGATCACGAAATTATCTGGGCGATGAGTCTGGCATCGCTGGTACGCGGAACGATCGTGGCCCTGATCACTTACGTTGTTGGTGCTCTTTTCATGTACTATCAACAAGGCGAGTGGCTGATGATTGCTCATCCCTTGACCACTTTATTCTTTGTGGTGATGGCGGGTTTGATCTTCGGTATGATCGGAATCAGTATTGCCTTCTGGGCGACGACCTTCGATCAACTTTCGGCTTTTTCGGCATTCATTCTGCTGCCTCTGACTTATTTGGGTGGGGTCTTTTTATCCATCGAACACTTGCATCCATTCTGGCAGGCGGTGTCCAAAGCCAATCCTTTGTTGTATCTGATCAATGGACTTCGCTACGGGATTTTGGGCGTCAGCGATGTCAATGTCTGGACAGCGGCGATCATTTCAATGATTGGTTTTGTGGTGTTCTTTGCAGTGGCCAAATTCAGCCTGAAAAAAGGCTCTTTCCAGCGTTGGTGATTTATGAAAGCATTTCGTAAGAATCAGAAAGTGCAGTGGAAGTGGTTGGGTCGTCCTATCTCTGGAGTGGTTGAAGAGATCTATCTGGAGTCTGTGACTCAAACGATCAAAGGGAAACAGATCACTCGTCACGGCTCGCCCGAAAAGCCCGCCTATCTGGTAAAGTCCGATGCCGGAAATCTGGCTTTAAAACTACACAGCGAGCTTCAGACCGCGTCAGCCCCAGGGAAGCAGTTCAAAATCTTCTCTGACGACTGATCTTTGACTTTGGCATCCTGGTCTTCGGCTCCTGTGTTAAGGATTTCATCATAAAGTCAGCTTGATATGACGGGGTCCTGGATGGATCCACAAAGACTCCTGTCTTTTTTGGATGGATTCTTCGATTGCGCCCGCACGAGCATCGTTGGATGGCAGCAGGGATTTGAGTTCTGAGGTTTGGGCTGACTTAAGCTGACTGGAACTCGTGGTATTACTCCCGGGGCTTGCGGCTGCGGAAGAAAGTGCGGTAAGTAAAATAGCGGCTGTTAAAAGTGGTTTCATTTGTACCTCTGGGTTTGTTGTTTGCGAAACCTTAGAGCAAAATACGGGACCGCTTTTTGAGGGTGTCAGAGTGCGATAAATTTGAGCTGAGATGATTTTTTCTTAAAACAAGGAATAGACGGGTCTGCGTTCTTGGAAATCGGACGGAGACGGGCGAGTGCCGGACATCCGGCGGTTCAGGGCCACCGGATCGTATTTGAAGGCGGGAATTAGAATGACGCCGGAGCAGGGGACTGGGAAGTTTGAGTTCCGTCGTTTACCACGCTGAAATTCAAAGATTCGAATTCCTTGTAACGTCTTCTCTCGTCTTCCAGGCGCTGAGCTTCGATTTTTTCCAGAATTGTGTTTTCAGTTTGGACTTCCATTTGTTTACGAGCGTCTCTCAGGCTGTCCATGGTGGTGGAGTGAGACGTTCTTAGGCCCGTTTGCGCAGATGCAACAGCCGCAGCTCCCAGAACAGAAACAAGTACAAATTTTTTCATAAAGTGCCCCTTTGTGAGTCCTCATACCGGGAAATAACTCATAAAGAATGCCTTGACGCACTGCCGGAGTATATTATTCTCAGTCCCTGCATCTTTGTCATTCCGGTGGGGATGGGGTAAAGAAGATCCTTCAGGAGTTTCACATGTTTGAGAATTTATCAGATAAAATCATGACAAGCCTTAAGAAGGTCCGCGGTCAGCACAAGATCAGCGAGGCCAATATTGAGGAAGTGATCAAGGAAATCCGTCTGAGTCTTCTTGAAGCCGACGTGAACTTCAAGGTTGTTAAAACCTTCATCGACAAGGTCAAAGAAAAAGCTCTGGGGCAGGATGTTCTAACCAACGTTAACCCGGGCCAGATGTTCGTTAAGATCGTTCACGACGAGTTGGTGAACGTTTTGGGTGGCGGCGCGGTTGAAATCAACGTGCGTGAAAACCCCAGCGTGATCTTCCTGGTGGGGCTGCAGGGCGCTGGTAAAACCACGTCGGCTGCGAAATTGTCTCTTTATATCCGCCAGAAGCTCAACAAAAAGCCGGGTCTGGTTCCGGCCGACATTTACCGTCCGGCGGCGATCGATCAGTTGCAGACTTTGGGTAAGCAAAACAACATTCCGACCTTCCCAACCCAAGTGGGCATGAAGCCGGAAGAGATTCTGGAAAAAGCCAAACAATGGGCCCGCGACAACATGGTCGAAGTGGTCATTGTCGATACGGCAGGCCGCCTGCAAATTGACGAAGACCTGATGGGCGAGCTGGGCCGCTTGAAAGAAATCTGGACGCCGCAGGAAATCCTTCTGGTGGCGGACGCGATGCTAGGTCAGCAGTCCGTGAGTGTGGCTGAGGGCTTCCATAAGCGTTTAAATCTGACGGGCCTTGTATTGACCAAGGTGGACGGGGATGCGCGTGGTGGTGCGGCCTTGTCCATTCGTGAAGTGACAGGGATTCCGATTAAGTTCCTCGGTGTGGGTGAAAAAGTCTCTGCCTTGGAAGTCTTCCATCCGGATCGTCTTGCGGGACGTATTTTGGATATGGGGGATGTGCTTTCTTTGGTCGAGAAGGCGCAGGAAGTGATCGATGAAAAGGCGGCTCGTGATTCAGCCAAAAAGCTGATGAAAAACGAGTTCACCCTTGAAGACTTCCTGACTCAGATCCAGCAGCTCAAAAAGATGGGCGGCTTTGAAAGTATTTTGAAATTTTTACCGGGCATGGGGGAGTTGAGCAAACAGCTTAAAAACATGACCCCTCCGGATGCAGAAATGAAGAAAATTGAGGCGATCATTCGCTCGATGACTATCCAGGAACGGCAGAACCATAAGATTTTAAATGCGTCGCGTCGCATGAGGATCGCTCAAGGGAGCGGGACTCAGGTTCAAGACGTGAACAAGCTGATAAAGCAGTTTGAGGACGCTAAAAAGATGATGGGTGGGCTGATGAAAATGGGTATGGGTCGAGGCGGAATGAAGTTTCCATTTTAGGGCTTGATATTTAACCATGAACCAAGTACAAACTTGGACTTACTGTTTTTGATACATGAGGTTTAGAAATGGCAGTTGTAATTCGTTTGGCTCGTATGGGCGCTAAGCATGATCCTAAATACCGCGTAACTGTAGCGGATTCTCGTCGTTATGTGACTGGTAAATTCCTTGATATCCTTGGAACTTACATCCCTTCTCCAAAAGGTAACGACAAAAAGGTTGAACTTGATCTGGCTAAAGTTGAAGAGTGGATCAAAAAAGGTGCTCAACCTACAGATCGCGTAAAACACGTGATCAAATTGGCTCAAGCTAAATAAGTTGTTGGCTTCCTATTTGGTTTTGTTAAACTACCAGATAGGTACTATCTGTGGGGGTAAATATGGATAGCTTGAAAGACCTCGTTGAGTTCATGGCAAAATCCCTAGTGGACAAGCCAGAAAATGTCGAAGTTGATGAAATCCCTGGGCAGCAAACCACACTTCTTGCTTTAAAGGTTGATAAAGAAGACCTTGGTAAAGTGATTGGTAAGCAAGGTAAAACTGCTGCGGCAATGAGAACCATCATCCGCGCGGCTGGTACAAAGCTGAACAAACGTTATCACTTGGATATCGTTGAATAATTTAGCTCGATAAAATTTAGAGATAATTCTCAAGGAAGGGGTTGCCAATACGGTAACCCCTTTCTTTTTTGCGATGCCGGTGAATAAGAAACGGCATCAGGGAAGACGGCGCGTCTTCCCAGTATGATACGGAGACGGAAAATGAAGTTAGTAGGTAAGATTCGCGAAGCTCACGGGCTTAAAGGTGATCTTTATGTTTTAGTTTTTTCGGGTGATATTTCCTGGGCAAAGCGTATGAAGTCCTTCGGGTTGAAGGCAAAAGATTCTGATGAGATCAAATCCTTCACGGTCGAGCGCACCAAGCCTTTTAAAAAAGGTCTGATCGTGAAAGCCGGCGAAGTTACAGATCGCACTATGGCAGAAGGTCTGGAGCACATGGAGTTCTATATCGACGATGAACTTTTAGTGTCCAAGCCGGGCGAAACTATCTATCTGGAAGAAATTAAAAACTTCAAATTGAAGAATCCGGAACAAACTGTTTTGGGCGAAATCGTTGGTTTCTCCTCGAACGGCGTTCAGGATCTTTTGGTTGTTGAGACGACCACAGGCAAGCAAGCTGAAATTCCGTTCGTGGATCAGTTCATTAAAAAGATTGATTTCAAGCACCAGGCTGTGGTGATGGACCTTCCAGAAGGTCTGCTTGATCTGGAAAATGCTTAAGATAGACGTGATCACTCTTTTTCCTGAGATGATTGAAAACGCCGTGTCCCACGGTGTTTTGGGTCAGGCTTTGAAGGGTGATCTGCTCTCTGTTCATGCGCACACGCCGCGCGAATTTGCCACGGACAAGCATAAGACTGTTGATGATCGCCCTTTCGGGGGCGGTGACGGCATGATCATGCTTTCGGAAACTTTGGAAAAAAGCCTTCTTAAGGTGAAACATAATACTTCCAGAGTCATCTATCTTTCCCCTCAAGGTTCGGTGCTAACCGACGAAAAGGCCCGACAGCTGTCCCAGGCGGAGCATCTGGTTTTGATCTGTGGGCGCTATGGTGGGATCGACCAAAGAATCATCAACACCTATGTGGATGAGGAAATCTCCATCGGAGATTACGTGCTTTCCGGTGGGGAGCTGGGCGCGCTGGTCGTGATTGATGCGCTTTCCAGATTTATTCCGGGTGTGTTGGGTCATTCGGACTCTGCGGACCAGGATAGTTTTTCTCAAGGACTGCTTGAGCATCCCAACTACACCAGACCCCGTCAGTATCTGGATCAGGAAGTGCCTGAGGTTTTGCTGAGTGGAAACCACAAGTTGATCGCGGAATGGAAGGAAAAGGTTTCGGCCTTGGTCACCCTAAAAAAGCGGCCGGATTTATTTAAAGAATATCTTAAAGTGGAGCGTGAGAAGTATCACGCTCTGAAAAAGAAGAAGACTGCCGAGCCTTTGAAGGAACTCTTGAAGTTCTGGCAGCAAATGTCCCTGCAAGATCGCAAAGTTTTGGGGCTGCAGGGGTTGAATGAGGAAGACTTCCATGACTGAAGAAACACCTTACGTGCCTCGTCTGGCGATTGGTCTGGTTCACTATCCAGTCCGGGATCGTCTGCAAAAAACCGTGGCGACGAACATCACCAATTTTGATATTCACGACATCGCCCGAGCGGCTACGGTCTATGGAGTGGAAAAATATTACATCATCCATCCGATGAAAGAGCAGCTCATGTTCGTTGATCGAGTTTTGGATCATTGGCGCACGGGGCAGGGGGCGAAGTTCAACCCCATGAGAAAGACCGCTCTGGGCAACGTTATGGCGGTTGAGAGCGTCGAACAGGCCATGGCTGACTGGAATGTCCCTGAGGCTCTAACGATCGCAACCACGGCCCGTACAGAGTGGGCGAAGCATAAGTATAGTTTTGCTGAGCTGCGTAATGAAATGCATGTGGCCAAAAAGCCAGTTTTTATGCTATTTGGTACGGGCTTCGGTTTGACAGAAGACCTCATCAGATCCTGCTCAGGGGTTCTGGAGAGCATTAGGGGTGCTCCCCCCAAAGATTATCGGCATCTTTCCGTAAGATCTGCCGTAAGTATCTGTCTTGACCGTGTCATGGGTCCATGGTAGACCCTTGTTTTACTTTTTGTGAAAATTGACTGCTATAAGGATTTTAAGCAATGGCTAAAGAAACAAACCTCGTTCGTCGCGTTAGTGTTAAAGCTGCTAATAAAAACATCCAATCCTTCAACTCTGGTGACACTGTTAACGTATTCGTTAAAGTAAAAGAGGGTGAGAAAGAGCGTGTTCAGCTTTACAAAGGTATCGTAACTAAGATCCAAGGATCTGGTGCAGGCAAGTCCTTCACAGTTCGTAAAATGTCTGCGGGTGTTGGTGTGGAAAGAACTTTCCCGTTTGCATCTCCAGCTATCGATAAAGTTGAGATCGTAAACATGGGTAAAGTACGTCGTTCAAGACTTTACTACCTTCGTGATCTTAAAGGTAAAGCAGCGAAAATCGAATCTGAATTGGTTACTGTAAAAGCAGACTAGTTCAGCGATTGCAAAAGCTTTAAAAATAGAAAACCTGGAGTTCAACAACTCCGGGTTTTTTAGTTTCTGACGCAGTTTAATCTCAGTGACCTTTTTGGATCTTTCTCTATATGATCACGGCCTTACATCGAGGCACCGCTTGGCTAAAGCTAAAAAAGAAAAAATCGAATTCCCTAAAATCGAATGGCGCGAATTTTCCCCGGCTCCCATTATTGGTGTGGACGAGGTGGGTCGTGGTTGTTTGGCGGGGCCGGTTTATGCGGCGGCAGTGATCTTCAAGTCAGAGGCGCTCAGTGATCTGGTGACGGACTCGAAGCTGATATCCGAAAAACGTCGCGATGAAATGGCTGAGTTGATTTTGCAGGAGCACCATGTGGGCATCGGCTTCGCAACGGTGGAGGAAATCGACGAGTTGAATATTCTTAATGCCTCACTGCTGGCGATGAAGCGAGCGGTTGAAAAGCTGGGTGTTAAGAGTGGTCATGTACTGGTGGATGGAAATAAGAAAATTCCAAACCTGCGCGGATTTGAACAGACCACGGTTGTAAAAGGGGATCTGCGTGTGGCGCCGATTTCTGCAGCCTCCATTGTGGCTAAAGTGACTCGTGATCGATTGATGAAAGATCTGGGGGCGCAGTATCCGCACTATGGATTCGAAGTTCACAAAGGCTACTCCACGCCAATCCACAAACAAAGTATCGTCACGCACGGACCGTGCGTTGCCCATCGCCGCTCCTTTGCCGGCGTCAAAGAATACGTCCGCTAAATCCTCATCGTCACAGGTGTGCGCCCCGTATTGGGCGCATGAGCGCGGACTGCTATCTGAAAATCACGTTGTAAAACACTATCAGCTTCAGCATTTTCATTTGCTTGGACAGAGGGTGAAAACACCTTTTGCTGAAGTGGATCTGCTTTTTCGCGCTCCCCAGGGGCATCTTCTGATGGTTGAAGTCAAAACGACGAACCTGATGGACTTTCAACCATTTCGAGTTTCGCAGAAGCAGAAGGCGCGTCTTCTGCGGGCGATGCAGTTTTTGGCAGCCCGTTGGGATGTGTTGGTGGAGATTCACTGGGCCTTTGTCACAAAAGAAGGTGAGATCACGGTCTTTGAGGACATCAGTGGTTGACTCAAACTGAGGTTTTCAGGGGACAATGATGTATGAAGAAAATCCTGACCGTCTTAATCCTGGTGATGATGCAAACTCAAAGTGCCGAAGCGCAGTCTTTGCGAAACTTTCTGGCAACCTGCGGTTGGGGAGTCGTCGGAGGAGCTGCGCTGGGAGTGGTCAGTCTGGCCTTTGAAGACAAACCCAGTGAAAGCTGGAACAATGTGGCTCGTGGGGCTTCGTTGGGATTGTATGCCGGGATCGGTTACGGTCTTTATGCCATGAACAAACAACCTGCGACCTATCAGCAACCGGACTTCGCGATCATGCCGACTTTTGAAAAAGGGCAGATTGATGGGGTTCGTGTCACCAAGACCCTCTTTGATTTCTAAAAAATATTAGACCCTGAGCGAAGCGGAATTGGCTTAACACAGAATTAGAAGCCGTAAGAATCCAAAGCCTCTGGTGGCAGAGCCGGTTTTGGATTTCCGTCAAACGTAAACTCAAAGTTCAGTTTGAAGTTAGTGTCACCACCTGTGACCTGATCATGGATGAAGGTGATCATCATGCAATCGCCCGGCGGTTTGAATTGGGCAATATAGGCCCAGGACTTCACCTTGTCCTGTGTGGTGGACTCGGCCCAGTTGGCGTCATAAACGAATTTCCCCATCAAGTTGATGAAGCGCGAGGTGAAGCCCGCAGAGAAAGTGTAATCTTCCTGGCGATCGCTGGTGTTGACGGCTTGTCCCGGAGTGATCTTGTACTGACGGGTTAACTGCACCTGGAAGAATTGGCCCATATCGTTCAGCAAGCGCACGCGGGAAGAGGCGTTGGTCACGTTCTGATAAGGGAAGTAATTGAAGATGGAGTAGGTCTGGAAGCGATCCAGGCGCACGTCCAAAGTGGCCGTCACATCCGACCAGGGCTCTTTGACGCCCACTTTGTTTTCCTGGGTGCCGTCATACGATTGAGCCAGCTTTAAATAGCCCACCTGACGGTATTCAGGGCGATCACCAATCCAGCGTTTTTCCGTGATTTTGTTAATCAAAGCCAGGGTCACAAGGTTGCGGTCATAGACGCGGTCATAGTAGTCAAACTGCACGCCATAATCGCTGGCAATATCCAGATCAGTGATACTGTCACGAGCCGTGTACGGCGCATCTGAAATGGATCCAGTTCCAAAGAACGGGCTGTCGTCCTGAGACACCCATGGCAGGCGCGAATAGACAACCTCTGGAATGATCTCGTGCTTGTAGCGGGTGGCCTTTGAGTTGACGGTGTCGCCATAAATGCGGCTCAGATTCGTGCGGGCTCCAAGCTCAGTGCGAACATAGCGACGGGCAAGGTATTGATCTTCATCAACGTTAAAGCCGTAATGGGTTTCGCGATAGCTGATCACCGGAATCACATCCAGACCGTCACCAAACTTAATCGGATAATAAAGGGCCGGCATCACGTCCAGACGTTGTCCGGTGCGGATCTGATCCACGGCGGGATCGAAAGAGCCATCATAGATTCTTCTGCAAGTGGGGTCGTCCTGCCATTTGGGATCGTTGCAGGTGTTTTTAGGGAAGCGAAGTTTATTCCCGCCAACCATCTGCTCGGTCATGTCGTCATAAGCCTGACCCGAGCGCGTGAAGTTCACATAGGACACATTGACTGAGTAAATAAAGTTCGTGTCACCGATGTTTTCCTGTGTCTGGGAAAAACGCAGTTCGGGAATGCGATGAACCGCATCGTCATTGCCAGACAGGGGATTTCCCTGAAGCATGTTCACATAGTAGGACGTATCCACGCTGTAGTGTTGATCCAGGGTGTTTTTCGTGAAGGAGGTGCGATTTTCCATGGCCGAGTCGCCGTGGTTCATCGTTTCGTTCGGGAAGTCCTTTGGGTATTGCAGGTCGCTGGCCAGATTCAACTGGGCTCGGTGAACGATTCCATCAGGCATTTCATAATAGTGATCATAGCGCAGGAACCAGCGCTCCAGTGGATCGTTTTTTTCATCCGGCGTGCGATATAGATTCAGTCTGTCATCTTCAGCAAAGGCCTTGTCGAAGATGGTTCCAAAGTTCAAAGTACCGCTGGAGTTTTCGCTCAGCAAATAGCGATACTCCACCAAACCTTTAAGACCCCTCTTGGTGTAGTCTTTAAGTTCAATGGTGGCATCTGTGCTGCGAGAAATAGCCCAGAAGTAGGGTTGAGAGATGGCGATCCCCCCTTTGTCGGACAATTCAAAACCAGGGGTGAGCAGGCCGGACTGACGATCACTCTTCAGCGGAACGATCAGGTAAGGCAACCAGAAAAACGGAACCGGGCCAAGGCGTAGCACGGCATTCTTGATATATGCATAGCCCCCCAGCTCGGCGCGAATGGTGGATCCCGAAAAACTCCAGGTCGCGGGGCAATTCGTGCAGGCGGTGTAGTCTGCTGAACTGACAATGAATTCCGATTCTCCGGTTTTCTGCAGGAGTTCACCCGAGAAGCTGACCGGGCCGGACTGCACATAGCCGTTATAGATCAGGCCGGTGTTGTTTTCGTAATCCAGGAAGATCTGATCCCCGGCAATGGTGTTCTTGGCATCCATGATCTCCACATTGCCGTAAAGCTCCACCTGGCGGGATCTTAAAGAGACGCGGGCCTTGTCGGCCTTGATGTGCTGTCCCTGATAGACCAGCTGAATGTTGCCTTCCAGATCCACCAACTCCTTTTCGTTGTCACGGAACATGTGATCGGCATTGATCAGAATGCCATGGATCTTCGCTGCAGGCTCTGCGGCCCACAGGGGAGACTCTGTCACCAGGGACAGGAATAAGAATGAAAGCAAGACGATCCAGCGATGAAGCACCAAAGTATTCTAGGGATGGTTTAGGGCCTTTGTCGAGGTGAAACTGGCCTCTTTTTGGACTCAAAATGTCATGAATTCTGTCCGTTAAGATAAGGCACATAACTTAATCCAAGAGGTTTACACATGGAAGTCAAACTCCTGCTCGACGGTGATATCACTGTTGTGTCTTTGAGTGGTCGTATTGAGATTGAAAAAACACAATCCTTTAAGAAAGCCTGCCTGCAAAACTTTTCTGACAGAAAAGTCGTGTTTTGTATGAAAAACCTGCATTTTGTGGGGTCTTCCGGGATTCAGTCTTTCTTCGGTGTGCTGAATGATTTGAACATGGGTAAACAAATGAGCGTGAAAATCGCGGGTTTGACCCCGGATTTTCAACGCCTTTTCTCTTTTTCTGAATGTTCAAGTTTAGAAGTGCATGAAAGTATCGAAGGGGCTCTGCAAAGCTTTTAAGCAGTAGGCCCTTCCTGTTTGCGCAATTCGTTTAGTTTCTGACTGAGCTCAAGGTTCAGGCGCTCCAAAGCCGCCGCAGCGACCTTGAGCTTTTCGTTTTCCTCATTCTTGGCAGTCCACATGTAACGCAGGCTTTCGAGTTGTTCTTGGGCCTGATAATTGTCTTTCTCAAGCTTCTGAATCTTCTCTTGATCCTCCATCACACGAACCTGCAAGTCTGCATGTTCAACCCCCAGCTTTTGATTTTGGCGGGACAGTTCGCTGATGCGTTCTTGCTGGCGTTCGATCTCTTTCTCCAGGCGATCCTTGATCTCCTCTTTGGTGCGGCGAAGTGTCACAACTTCATTTTCCAATGTGTCCTGTCGCTCCAGAGCCGCGTGAAGCTTTATGGACTTCACTTCAAGTTCTTCTTGAGTTTGGTGCAGCATCGCCAGCTCTTTATTCATGCGTTCAATCTGTTCTTCATAGAACTGAACCATTTCTTGAGCTTTTTTCTCGGAGGCTTCAACTTGGTAGCGGGAGTTTTTTGTGACTTCGATGATCTGGTGACGAAGGTCACGCAGAAGAGCTTCTTTGTGGGCGTAATCGCTTTCAAGTTCCTGCAGACGCAGATCCTGAGTGCGAGAATATTCTTTCAACTGAGAGATGTAAGGCTTCACCTGTGTTTTGATGCGCTCATGGTATTTTGCATGGCGAGCCAGTTCCGTTGTCATATTACGAACTTTTTCAGTCAGGGCGCGCACTTTTTCGCCTTGAACTTCTTTTTCACGCTCAAGCTGATCAACTTTCTGGCGCCAGATATTGTCTTTTTCTTTCCACACCAGAATTTGATCTGCGACAGAAGATTGGGACAGGCGGGCTTTGTTGGCCTCTTCGCTGAAGCGTTGATTTTCCGTTTCCAGCAATGAAAGGCGGCGCAACGTCACTTTCAGACGGGCCATCAGGTCTTCATTCTGAGAGATTAAGTTTTCAACGGTGGAAGATTTCAGGATCTCTTTGGGAAGATGACTGAAATCATTCTGACGAGGCATCTCGTCAGGCAAAGGAATCTGACCCACAGATTTTTGATCCCGGGTTGAGTCAAAGTCTAAATGTCCCAATTTCGCGGTCTGGAAAGAATCGGTTTCCATAGCCCTCCTCCATGAAGTCTAGGTCGCCCTTCGTCCATTTTCTCAGAATGATTCGACTTTAGTCAAACCAACCCACTAAGACTGGACCAAGGTATTAACAAAAGGGCTCAATATCGAAGTTAAACTGCCGAAAAGAAAGGATATGTCAGTACCAGCGCTTAAAGATTCTACCGCCCTTGTTGAAGAAGTGAAGAAGAAGGAAGAAGGTGCCTTCTTTGATATGAGCGTGGATAAAGCTGATCTTGGTCGGCCGGACTCATTGCGCTACAACATTCTGACCTGGGTTTTAGATGAGCGCTACGACAAGGCCATCGACGAACTTAAAGACTTCCTTGAAAAGCCTTCTGAATATCCCAATTTTAAATCCAAAATTACACGTTTCATTAATCATTCCATCGATTTAATTTACGCAATTAAAGCCAAAAGAAGCTTTCCGGGCATTAACTCACTGACTCGGGCCAAACAGCAGGAATTGCGGGAGAAGTTTAAAGAACACTTCCGCGAATTGCAGTATGTTCTGAAGGTTGTTGAGAAAATCCAAAGTGATCTGCGAGTGCAGGATGTTCGTTCGACTATATATGTGGTGAAAGCGGCCTGGTTTGCCAGTTTGGCAGTGATCGTTCTGGCATTCTGGTTGGATATCGTCAACGGTCTGGCAAAGACCAGCGTTTTGGTCTTCGACGATGCTTTTGGTAAGTTGGCCAACTTCTTGGCCGAAACAATCGGCTTCTAGGGCACACCGTATATTCATTTTTAGCTGCGTTACTGCGTCGGCGGCGTACTATTTATTAGTACGCCTTTTTCCTTGCGCCTTGTAAAAATGAATATTGCGGCGTGCTTGGGTAATTCTGGTTTATTTTTTTAGAGTTTTATAGGCGGCTTCCAGCACTGGGATCGATTGGGCGCCGTTAAGGACTTTGCCATTGATGAAGATGGCTGGGGTCCCCTGGATCTGAGCCACTTCGCCTTCTTTGGCGTTCTTTCTGACAATTTCAGGAATTTCAGTGCCTTTTACGCAAGCTTTCAAATCATCCAGTTTGATACCCGTTTTAGTGGCAATGGATTCCAGATTTTTATCCAAATTCATAGTGCGGATGATTTCATCCTGATTCTCAAAGATATGGTCGTGAGCCTCCCAGCCTTTTTGTGCCAACTTTTCAGAGCACAATGCAGCTGCTGCCAGTCCACAGGAAATACCATCACCACCACCTTTGATAGCTTCGTTGCAGGTGCCATCCAGAGGGAAAGGTTTGTAGATCAAGCGCACATCCGGATGATTTTTAGCAAAACTATGTAAGACCGGCGCGGCGTGTTTGCAGTGAGAGCAGCGGAAATCGGCAAACTCTACAATCGTCATCACGGGTTCGCCCGAACCTTTTTGGAAGCTGAGGCCCGTGGTTAGGTCGAAGTTCTGCTGCGGCGCCACCTGCCAGTAGGCAACGCGTTCTTTGGCCATTTTTTCGATGTCAGAAAGGCCATGGCTTTCAAGGTACATAATATTTGCCAGGAAAGCGAAGGCCGGGATCGCGATCAGGAAGCCCAGAACCCACTTTTCGGTCGAGAAAACATCTTTGATGTCGTTGCTGATATTTTCAGCAGAAACATCGCGAGCTCCCATCCACGTAAAGATGAAACCCAGGATGGACAGGATGTAAGTGGCAATGCAGAAGATGCAAAGGTTGCTCATCGCGGTGATGGAAATCGTACCCATTACGATGGAAGCCAAAACTGTTCCGGCAGAAAGCAAAAGTGCATAGCGGGATGTGCGTTCTTGGTCCTCAACTAAGTTGAAGCGCGTGACTGCCAGGAAGTAGAGCAGAACCAGGTTGGTCATGACTCCCCAAAGCGCAATAGGCACTCCCAGCAGAGATGAGAACTTGCTGGCACTAACGGCATCACAGTTCAGAACTTCATTAATGTTGCAGAAGGATTCTCCACCAGAAAGGCCGAACTTCACGTCATAGTAATGAAGAGTCAGGTAGATGTGCACACCGACACCGATCAGGGTGACGATCATAGCTAGAAGCAGGGAAGTGTTTTTGCTGGCTGTGTTTTTCATGCTTTCATTGAATCTTAGATTCGTGTTTGAAATCAATGGAAATTATGCAAAAATCTTTGCAGCGCTATCAAGGAAGACAGCTTGAACGACCTACAAAAATGGATTCGCATTAGAAAAGACCTTTACCTGCAGATGGAAAAGCAGGTTCGCCATCGCTTGGGGCAGGACACCCCTGAGTTGATGCGTTATCATAAGGTTTACGAAAAAGAGTTCTCCAAAAAATGGACCGTTTCAACCAAAGAGGCCCTTTGGGAACAAATGGCTGCATCCCAGGTCGTTATGATTGGGGACTTCCATGCCCTTCATCAATCGCAAAAGGCCCAGGCGCGCATTTTGCGGAATATGCCTACGGACCGTAAAGTTATTTTGGCGGTGGAGTTCTTTGAAGCGGCAGATCAGGAAAGGATAGATCGCTATCTGTCTGGCAAGATGTCAGAAAAGGACTTTCTAAAGGCCACTCAGTGGCAGTCCAAGTGGGGATTTCCTTGGGAGCACTATCGTCCCTTGTTGCGGTGGGCGCAAAAACACAAGGTGCCAGTTTATGGTATTAATCGCACCTACAAAAAACGCAATGCAGCCACTTTGAAGTCCCGGGATGTTTTCGCGGGAAGAAAGATTGCTGATCTGGTCAAGGCGCACCCTGAGGCTCTGGTGGTTGTGATCTATGGGGATCTGCATTTGGCCGCGGAGCATATTCCGGCAGAAGTTGTGAAGATTCTAGGGCCCGCCTTTGCAAAGAAGATACTGCGGGTGTTTCAAAACTCTGAAAAAATATACTTCCAGCTTCTTAATAAGGAGCTGGAGTCCTCAACCGACTTGGTCCGTCTTTCACGCAACATCTTCTGTCTTATGAGTGTGCCTCCGTGGGTGAAGTGGCAGAATTATCTGATGTATCTTGAGCAGACCTATGATCTGGGGTTGCACGACGACGACGATGATGATGAGGATGATGATCTTTTGGATTACACTGATCACGTCGGACGTTATGTGAAGATCATTGCTGATGAGCTGGGTGTTGCCGTTTCCACCTCGGGGCTTTCTGTTTATACCGCGCGGGACAGTGCTTTTTGGAGCCAGGCGAGAGAGCACTATGATACAAAAAAACTGCGCTGGATTGAAATGTTGATCGCAGATGAAAGTTCTTTCTATTTGCCAGAAATTGGAGCGGCCTATTTGGCGCGGGGAACTGTGAATCACGCGGCTTCTTTGGCCATGCACTTTGTGCATGCTCAGATCAGTGAAGAAAAGCAACTTTATGTGGATGTCCCGACTGATTTTCTGCGCCTGATCTGGAAAGAGGCTGTGGCGTACTTTGGCTCCAAGATGATTAACCATAAGCGCAAAGCCGATACAGTGGCAGATATCAAAGCCAGCTTGTCTGTGCGGGGGCCCTCGGATATCGGAAAAGAGGCATTGCAGCTTGCTCTAGCGCAGAAGATGCATGAGTTGATGGTGATCACCGGAGTGCCGGGGCATCGTTTGCAAGCTCGCCCTAAAAAGAAGTGGAGCTATGTTTTGGCGGCCACATTGTTGGGGGGGATGATGGGAGAGCGTTTGTTTGGTGGCTACCGAAAGAAGCTGGTGAATCCTGCCACATTGGTTAGTTTTTTGAGGAAGCCTTTGGCAAGCCCTCATTTCAATGTCGTCTATTATGAAGTGCTGGAAGTGATAGAGTCCTTACCAGCCCCCTTCCTGAGTAAAAAGGAAAAGCTATGAATAAAGACTCGTGGTTCTATAATAAAAATCTGAAACCCCAAGGCCCGGTGTCTTTGGAGGAAATGCGTCTGCGAATCTACAAAGGTGAGATCGGCCCTCACGATTTAGTCTGTCATGACAAAACAGGGGAGTGGAAGCCGGCCTGTGAGTGGGGTGTATTTGAGCAGACCTTATTTCCTGCGGCTCAGAAATTCATTCCTGGGAGCGATGTTGCCGTGGATGAAAAAGAGTGGGTTCTGCTGGTGCCTTCCGAGGATGGCAAGAGTCTGGTTCAAGAAGGGCCTTATTCGGTTCGCGACATCAAAGACTTCGTGAGACAGCAAAGAGTGTCCCAGGAAAGTCATGTCTGGAAGTCGGGCTTAAGTGGCTGGTGTAAAATTCAGGATCGACCTGAATTCATTTAGTTCAGAGCGTCCTTAAGGTCTTTGCCCGGCTTGAATTTTGGGATGTAGGCACTGGGAATTTTAACGGTTTCGCCAGTTTTGGGATTTCGCCCCTGGCGAGCCTTGCGGGATGTTCTGGTGAAAGTGCCAAAGCCCACAAGTTTGACCTCTTCGCCGTCTTTTAAGGCCTCTTGAATGGCCTCTAATGTGGCATCAAGGATCTGTTCGGATTGAGTTTTGGTTGTCTTTGTTTTTTCAGCGACCAGTTCCACCAATTGAGCTTTATTCATTGCGTTTCAATCCTTGTCTCGAAGACCGCTAACCTAAGATTCGCTGAAAAAATGGTCAAGTGAAATGAGTGAGTCGGGTCCAGGATGTGATGCGGTAAAACGAGTTCTGTTAAGTGTCATCCTTTAAATTTTCGATGTTTCGTTGGATACTAGGGAACTTCATTGAGGGGGGGCTGTGATGCTTTTGGTGGCGTTATTATTTCCGGTGTTTGGTTTTGCTCAGCAAACATTGAATGCCAATCTTTATGATTTGAAATCCAATCAACAGAAAAAACTCTTTACCTTGGACATTGCGGTCACGCCCACTGACGTCGGCGCATTCAGTACGCAGGCACAGTACCGGGATCTTGAAGGGAAAGTGGCTGTGACCGAAACAGGTTACGTCAAAGAGGCCGAGATTCAAAGGTACGAAATTCAACAGAATCAGACGGGCGAAGTGGGGCGCTTCCGCGTTGAAAATGGCCGGATTTATTTTGAATATGAAGGCAAGGGTAAGAAAAAAACTTCTGATGAAAAGGTCAGTGGGTTCGTTCTGAGCACCTCTAATTTCAATGCTTTTGTGGCAAAAAATTGGGAGCCGTTAAGTCAGGGGAAGGCCTTGGATGTTCGCTTTGCTGTGTGGGATAGGCTGGAGACCGTCGGGTTCACCTTGCAAAAGCGCGGTGAAATGGAAAAAGACGGAGAAAAGTGGATGGAGTTGCGCATGAAGCCCACAAGTTTTGTGATCGCGGCCCTGGTGGACCCTATTCACTTGTGGTATTCACATGCCGACAAACAACTGCGCCTGATGAAGGGGCGAGTTGCGCCGAAGCAGTTGCATAACGGGAAGTGGAAGGATCTGGACGCAGAAGTGATCTACACCAAAGCCCAGAAGACAGTCTCAAAATAATACAGTCTCAATTCTTATCGGTTTTTGCCGATAAGTGAGACATGAAAAACCAGAACTCTTTATTCATTGTTTTTTGTTTGTGTCTGACGGTGGGGCTGATGGGCGGATACGCCGTCCTTGTTGGGCATTTCAATGGGCATGAAGAGTATCAAATGCGCCTGGCAAATCTGCAGAAACAGGTGGAAAAGGAAAAATTTAACAACTCTCTTTTGAGTTACCAGTTAAAGGATTTCCAGCAAACGGTGGCGCAGGTGCTGCCGGACAATAAAACACTTCAAGCAAAGTATGAACTTAAGAATTTGGCGGCCGTTGTTCGTGCGCCGGCCAGCGAGGATTCGCTGGATCTGTCCGGAGCTCTTTATGAAAAGGGCAAGCGTTACTTTAATGGTCAAGAGTATGATCGCGCCATTCGTGAATTTAATAAGCTGATCGAAACCTACCCATTGTCTCAGCACAATGTAGAGGCGCGTTTCTTTATCGCTGAAAGCTATTTCCTTAAAAAGGACTATCGCAGCAGTCTGGGGCAGATCGATGAGATGGTGACCCAGTATCCACAGCACGATCTGACAGGCTTTATTCTTCTGCGCATGGGGCAGATCAGTGAGATGAACAGTCAGACGGAAGAGGCCGCGGAGATCTATAAAACAGTCGCTAAAAACTTCAAAAACGAAAACCTCAAGAAGCAGGCGCGCAAGCTTGCGCAAAGTGTTGAATAGTCATGAAAAAGGTCGTCCGGGTTCTTATTTTTTTGATGGCTTTCCAGATGGAGATTCGAGTGCGTGCCGCAGGCGATGTGATGGAGCAGCCGTCGAAGTGCCTTAATGAGGCCTTAAATTGCGCCCTGCAAGTGACCGGAAATTCTTTTCATTTTGAAAAAGGTGAACAAAAACTTCATGCCTCCGGCGGGTCAACTCTGGTGATGAGCAACCCGCAACAGTGGCGCCTGGTCAAAGGGGTCCTGTGGGTTGAAAATGGGCAAGGTCTGGAGGTAGAAACTTTGTTTGCCTCTTTTAAGGCGAGTTTTGGTGAGTATTGGGTGCTGCATTCAGAGTCCCGGGTGTTGGTGCGAAATATGTCGGCTTCTTTAAAAGTGACTCTAAGAGACGGAAAGACGCTGGAGATTCCTGAAGGCTTTGAGGTCTGGGTGTCCTCGGTAAACTCTCAGGGAAAATCTGATTATGGAATGATTGAGCCGATCAATATGAAAGAGCACCTGCCTTTGTGGAACTCCCTTTATCGAGGAAGTAAAGAGTCCTTTGTGAAAGAGGTTCGTCACTACCGCGAAAATTGGGGTGATTTGGTGCAAAAAAGCAGTCGCCTGTACCGCCAGCTGACAGAGAGGGAGATTGCCTCGGTCGCCGCGAGGGAGCAGGCCGAAGAAGCGCGCCGTCAGCGCAAGGCTGCGGAAGACCGCAGGGTTAAAGAGCTCTATCGTCAGCGCGTGTTTGAGCGCTAGATAAAGGTCCTGATTTTAATTTACGATCCATGTCAGTTGCAGTTTCTGCCTGGTCCTCATGTTAATCTGAGGTCTGGGAGGATAGGATGTCTTCTATTTCATCATCGGATCGTGCACGCCAGGACGAAAAGATTCGTAAGACTCGGGAAGAGTATGAGAATCGCGAAAGCGAAAATGCCAAACGAAAGAACGCTGAAGTTAAACGTTTGGAACAGCGTCACCACGACGAAATCAAGAATATCACTGATGAATATGAAACTCGCATCGCCGAGCTCAAAGAGCGCAATCGTGAGACGCTGAATCAGCGCGACTATGAGAATAGCAAAAAAATTGATGAAGTTCGCCAAACCTACCGCGAATCACTCCGCAATAAAATGGAGGATTCCTACAATGCCCGCGAACAGCAGAGAGCCAGCTACGAAGGGGCTCTGAAGAAACAGAAGGAAATCAATGAGGCCCAGAAACAGAATTTGGTGGGACAACTGAATACTGAAATTTCAGGTCGTGATGAGCGTTTTGTTGAGGCAATTCAGGAAAATCGTCAAAAGTCGCAGGAAGCAATTCACAACAACACACGCCGTTTGAATGAGGCGCATGAAAAAGAGCGTGATGCCCTGTTGAACAGTCATGACGAGACCTTGCGCTCGAAAGATCGCAATAGCAAAGAAATGCGCAAATCCTACGAGGCTCGCTTGAAGCAGAGCGAGCGCCAGCGTGAGGCGGACAATTCCCGTTGGTCTCAGAAATACGGGGACTATGTCGTCAATAGCAAGCAGGAATATGGCGAAAATCTGGATATGAAGCAAATGATCATGAATCAGGAGCGCGAATCGATTCGTGATAAGTACGAAAATGCACTGGAGAACAAATCGGCTCAGATGGACTCACAGAATCAGGATTTCCGTGATTCCGTCAATGGTCGCATCAACAGCCAGATTCGTTCCCGCGACAGCCAGATTCAGCGTCTGAATGGTCGACTGAACAATGAAATATCCAAGAACGAAAGACTGCGGGGTATTGAGCGTCGCAATCTGACTCAGGCCTATGAAAAACGATTGGCTTTATCTGAAGAGCAACGCGAAGGCGCAGTGGATCAGATGAAGGAGATCAACAATGAGCGCATTGGGCGAGTGCTGACGGAGAATCAAAAGCTTTTGCGCAATACGGATCGGGAAAATAAGTCCCAAGTTAACATTATGAACACCCGCCATCGCGAGGAACGTGAGAACCTGATCTTACAGCATAAGGATCAGGTGACTCAAGTGGCGAACAATGCGGAGTCTCGTGTTAGCAAAGTCATTGATTTGACCAATAAGAATCAAGCCCAGTTGGAGCGTTACTATGCGGACTCTTTGGACGTTATGAAGTCCAACTATCAGGACCGTATGGATGTGGTTCGGGAAAAGAACTCAGCGGATCATGCGGCGCTAAATAAGGCTATGACGGAGCGCTTCAGAACAATGGAAGCCTCTTTTAATTCCAAGCTGGAAGAAACCATTAAGCGTTATGAGGACCGTATCGCCGCCATCCAGGACAGCCAGTCCCGCGAGTTGAAGCGTCTTGAGAATCTGCATTCAACTCGTTCTGGAGAGCAGGAAAAGGCCAGCAAAATGGAAAAAGAGTCTTTGCAGATGAAGTACGAGGCCAAGATTGCCCAGTTGAATCAGTCGCACCAAGATCAACTTGATAGAATGAATAGACGTCACCAGGAAGATATGCAAAACTTGTCTGTGAAGATGAGTTCATACAGCAGGAAGGCGTAGATTCAATGTTAGCAGATCGTCGTGCAAAAATTGTGGCCACTATCGGGCCGGCGACTCGTGACGAAAAAAATCTGGAAAAAGCAATCAAGGCGGGCATGAATGTGGCTCGCCTTAACTTTTCCCACGGCAGTCATGAAGATCACCTTAAAGTCATCAAATCCTTGCGTAAATTATCCCAGGAGCTTCAGGCTCCCGTGGCGATTCTTCAGGACTTGCAGGGACCTAAAATTCGCGTTGGAAAATTTGAAAACGGATCCATTGAGATCAAACCCGGGGATCGTCTGGTGGTCACCACCGCTGCGGTGGTAGGTAAGCCAGGGCTGATTCCATCGGACTTTAAAGAGCTTCCGCTGGCCTGTGTGCCGGGAACTCGCATTCTTTTGGATGACGGTCTGATGGAAATCAAAGTCCTTCAGGTGCGTGGTGAAGAGCTTGATGTGGAAGTCATTTACGGCGGTATTTTGAAAGACCGTAAAGGGATGAATTTGCCGGGAGTGAATCTGCCGGTGGAATGCATGACTCCAAAGGATATTGAGGATCTTGAGTTCGGTCTGGAAAACAAGGTCGACTATGTGGCTTTGAGTTTTGTTCGTCATGCGCGCGACATTCGCCAGTTGCGTGAAAGAATTGAAGCCAAGAACTCCAGCGCAAAGATTGTCGCAAAAATTGAGATGGTGGAAGCTATTGAGAATCTGGAGGAAATCTGCCGCCTGAGTGACGCTGTCATGGTGGCGCGTGGGGATCTGGCAGTTGAAGTTGGGCAGAGTCGTTTGCCTGGATATCAAAAGCGCATCATTCAGGTATGCAATCTGCTGGGTAAGCCGGTGATCACGGCAACTCAGATGCTGGACAGTATGGTGGAAAATCCTCGTCCAACTCGCGCGGAGATCACAGACGTGGCCAACGCCGTTTTGGATGGCTCTGATGCATTGATGCTTTCGGCGGAATCCGCCAGCGGGAAGTACCCTTTCCGTTGTATCCGCACCATGCATGAAATTATCACTGAAGTTGAGCGCAACGAAGAGGAATACTATAAGATCTCTTTGGAGAATGAGTTCCTGAGCACGCCGGCGGCGATTGCAGCCAGTGCTTCTTTGAGTGCTTTGAAACTCAATGCGACGGCGATCATCTGTCTGACGACGTCAGGTAAGACGGCCAATATTATTTCGGCCTTCCGTCCGAAGGCGCGCATTATTTCCGTGACCCAGCATCTGGATGTTCTTAATGGTATGGAGCTGGGCTGGGGTATTCAGACCCATGCGATCAAGCCCTATAAAACCATGGAAGATATTCTGCGTGAGGTGGATCAGTTATTGGTTTCTCACGGCCTGGGTAAAACCGGTGATCGTGTGATTTTGACCCTGGGGCAACCGATTGCCTGCGGAGCAAAAACCAACTCTATCTATGTTCACACGGTGGGTGGAGAGAGCGTGGCGAAGCTGCCAAATGAAAAGCTGCCACTGCGTTGTCAGGAAATTCCAGATATCGAGTAGATTTTTTCTGAAGAAAAGAGAATAAAAAAAAGCCAGGTTCCCTCAGGTTCCTGGCTTTTTGTTTTAGCGCAGTTTGCGTTTAAGGTTATTTACGATTGTCCAGTTGCGTGCCAGTGGCTCCACGTAAGGCAGTTCCACCATGATGTAGACGCCTTTTTCATCCATGATTTTTTCAGTCAGATACTTCTTTTCGATCAGGGAATTTACGTCGTCAGCTCGGATCAGCTGGCCTAACTCTTTCATGGATTCATTTTGAACATCGGTCAGGTCCACCTTGTACAAGCCTTTGTTGTTTGGCTCTACTCGACGGGCGAACAATAAAATACCATTCAGAATGCTGACCTCCTGATCCGACAGGGCTGGCAGCCGGTCTTTGTCCTGTTTGAACAGCCATTCGTTGTACCAGTCGACAAACGAGAAAAGCTCCTGAGGTTTTAGATTGGTGATTTTCTGCGTTCCATCCCCACGGTCTTCCTGAGTCAAGTAGCCAAGTTCGGTCAGAGCATTCACCACGCTCTGCATTTTGTTGGTGGCTTCCTGGAAGATCTGAATCGTGTAATTGCGAATCAGAACCGAAGAAAAACTTAAAGCCCCGTTGTCTTCGGGTTTACCATACTTATTGCCGACCAGATTTAAAATGGAAATATATTTGTTCACGATGTGAGGCGGGAAGCGCTCTTCATCAGGATTGGTGTTTTCCAGCAGACGGATTTTTTGATTCGCATCACGCAGTTTTTCATTCAGCGTTTTCATGATTGCGCGAACCCACACCGGCAACTGATCCATTTGTTTGTTCAAAGAGTCGTAGGGAAGTGCGATGACTTCGGAGTCTTTGGTGGCCTTCACATTCGCGCTGCGTGGCTTTTTATCAAACAACGCCATTTCGCCAACCATGGCACCGGGTTGAATTTCCGCGATAACAACTTCAGTGTTGCCTTTGCTTTTGGTGATAGCGAAACCACCTGTTTTAACGATATACATGGCATCTGGAGCGTCCCCATCTCTGAATAGATAGGTGTCTTTTGCCACTTTCTTTGCCTCTGCCACGAAAACCCCACTCTCAATTACGTGAATTTTTATTATCTATGGGAATCTTAGACAGGGCAATGCGGTGCTGGACTTAGGTGGGTTGGGTCGGGGTGGGCGTTTCAGATTAAAACGGCCTTCCTTTGGGGGAAAGCCGTTGAGCACAAAACTAGAATGTCATGGGCTTGCAGTCAGGGGCTATTTTCATTTTGCCCTCTGTGGCTGCCAGCACCTTTTCCGGAGACAGATCCGGGGCGTATTCTTTCAAAACAAACCCTTCAGGGGTGATTTCGATCACGCCGAAATCACTGACGATTTTCTTGATGCATCTTACGCCGGTCAAAGGAAGCGTGCACTTGCTGCGCAGTTTGGAGTTTCCTTCTTTGTCGGTGTGTTGCATGGCTACGATCACGTTGCGAGCACCGGCAACAAGATCCATCGCGCCCCCCATGCCTTTGACCATCTTGCCTGGAACCATCCAGTTGGCGATGCTGCCGGTTTCATCAACCTCCATCGCACCCAAAACCGTCAGGTCCACATGACCCCCGCGGATCATCGCAAAGCTGTCAGCACTGGAAAAGAAGCTTGCTCCCGGCAAAGCCGTCACAGTTTGTTTTCCGGCGTTGATCAGATCCGCATCGACATCGGCTTCTTTGGGGAAAGGACCCATGCCCAAAAGACCATTTTCGCTCTGTAACATAACGAATTTGTCTTTTGGGATGTAGTTGGCGACCAATGTAGGAATCCCGATTCCCAAATTTACGCAGTAACCATCTTCAACTTCTTGAGCGATACGTTGTGCAATTTGCTCTCTTGTTAATGGCATAAACTTTCCTAACCTTTGGCAATCGTTTTTTGTTCAATGCGCTTTTGGTAGTTCGTACCTTGGAAGATACGCTGAACATACACGCCTGGAGTGTGAATCTGATCCGGATCCAGTTCGCCAATTTCCACCAGCTCCTCGACCTCGGCCACTGTGATTTTTCCAGCAGTCGCTGCCATCGGATTGAAATTGCGTGCAGTTTTGCGGAAGATCAGATTTCCGAACTTGTCGCCCTTCCAGGCTTTCACAAAGGCAAAGTCACCGACGATGCCTCTTTCCAGAACATAGTCACGGCCGTCAAAGTTTTTAATCTCTTTGCCTTCAGCCACCAAAGTTCCCACTCCTGTCGGTGTGTAGAACCCGGCGATACCCGCACCACCGGCGCGGATTCTTTCGGCTAAGGTTCCCTGAGGGCAGAACTCAAGCTCCAGTTCGCCACTCATGTAAAGCTTTTCGAACAAAGCGTTTTCACCCACATAAGAGGAGATCATTTTTTTGATCTGGCGCTTTTGCAAAAGCAGACCCAGGCCGAAGTCATCCACACCTGCGTTGTTGGAAACGCAGGTCAGATTTTTCACGCCCATTTCATTCAGGACCGTGATGCAGTTCTCCGGGATGCCGCAAAGGCCGAAGCCGCCCAAGACCAGAGTCATGTTGTCCTTGACGTCAAAGAGCGCACTCTTGGCGTCCTTAAAAACTTTTTTGCTCATGACTAAGCCTTCTCGATGATCAAAGCCACCGCTTCGCCGCCGCCGATGCACAAAGTAGCCAAGCCATAGCGCTTGTTGTGTGTGTGCAAAGCGTGAACCAAAGTTGTCAGAATGCGCGCGCCCGAAGCTCCGATCGGGTGACCGATAGCCACCGCACCACCGTGAACGTTGACTTTGGCAGCCGGGATTTCAAGTTCTTTCATCGCCACCTGAGTGACAACAGCAAAGGCTTCGTTGATCTCCCAAAGATCAATGTCGCCCACCTTCAAATTGGCTTTTGCCAATGCGCCCTTGATCGCGCCCACAGGAGCTGTGGTGAAGTATTTTGGATCATGAGCGAAAGTGCCATGCGCCACGATTTTCGCCAAAGGTTTGATGCCACGTTTTTTGGCTTCAGATTCAGACATCAAAACGTGCGCCGCTGCACCGTCGTTGATTTTGGAAGCATTAGCCGCAGTGATGGTGCCAGTTTTGTCGAAGGCAGGTTTCAAGCCTGGGATTTTGTCGAAGTTGGTGTTGAACGGTTCTTCGTCCTTATCCACAGTCACAGCGCCTTTGCGACCTTCAACAGTCACAGGAGCGATTTCGTTTTTGAACAGATTCTTAGCCCAGGCATCCTGAGCTTTTTTGTAGGATTCAACTGCGAAAGCATCTTGTTCTTCACGAGTGAAGTTGTGCTCTTTCACGCAGATTTCCGCCGCATTTCCCATGTGGAAGTTATTGTATGGATCCCACAGGCCGTCTTTGATCATGGAGTCTGTCATTTGTGTTGGACCCATGCGGTAACCAGAACGGGAGTTTTCAAGCAAGTGCGGCGCCAAAGTCATGTTTTCCTGGCCGCCGGCAACAGCGATTTTTGTGTGCCCCAAAGCGATGGAGTCGGCCGCCAGCATCACAGATTTCAAACCGGAGCCACAGACTTTGTTGATGGTCAGACATGGAGTGGAATTTTTAAGCCCGGCGAAAAGAGCTGCCTGACGAGCTGGAGCCTGACCCACGCCTGCAGTCAGCACTTCACCCATGATGCATTCGTCAATTTCGTCAGCAGAAACACCTGCGCGAGTGATGGCTTCTTTGATGGCCACAGCGCCCAGTTTGGGTGCTGGTACGGAAGCAAAACCACCTTGGAAGGAGGCTACCGGAGTTCTCACACTGCTCACAATTACGACATTTTCCATTTTTTACCTCTTTAGCTTTTTGTCCAAGCTTTTCTCTTGGGCTTGGGGGCCCTTGCAAATTTATTGTAAATGCCCGCATACTTTTTTATATTTTAAAGGCAGAGTCAAATGCCAGGGTTAAGGAGTCAACGCATGTCAGCGATCAGTTTCATTCTTGTCCACCTCGTTTTTCAGCCACTGATGGCCGCCACATTTGAAGTTCCCGTCTCTGAAGGAGATCGCCTGGTCCTGAAAGGTCTGGAGGCGCAAGTTCAGATGGTGGGGCAACCCGGCACTGCGCTGCGTGTCTCTGGGGTGGAGCAATCCAGTGCGGAAGGTTTATTCACGATCGAAAAGAAGAATAATATCATCGAAGTCCGTATGAATGAATACGACGGAAAAAGAACCTGGCTGAACATCTTGCCGAAGGCCGCTTCACAAATGAAAAAAATCGAAATTATCGGCCCGGCGCTTCCTGCGGACGTTCAATTGCGCGGTGGGTCTGTGGTGGCGCAGAAGTGGAACAAAGACTTGAAAGTGAGCCTGACTCAAGGGCGTGTGGCCTCCATGAATGGCGCGGGGTCTTTGCAGGTCTATGTGCAAAAAGGGGATGTGTCCGTGGTGGATCACCTGGGGAAAGTCAGTGCAGACTCCTATTCTGGTTCCATGACTTTGAAGAACGTTCAGGGGGATGTTGAGGCGTCCCTTTTCTCGGGGCAGATGAACGTTGAAAAAGTGCGCGGCTTCCTGACTGTTTCAGCCCAGCAGTCCACGGCGAAGGTCAATCAAAGCAACGGAACCATTCAGTTTGAAAGTGGCAAGGGCAGCCTGAATATTCAGGGCTTCCAAGGACGCATCGAGGGCCAGAATCAGGACGGCGCTGTGACGATTGGTATGGCGTTGGATTCGGAAGTGGATGTGAAGTCCAAATCAGGCCGCGTGAGTATTCAGACTCCGCCGGGTTCAGGAGCCAGTCTGAATCTGATGACGGTGGAAGGTGAAATTGTCGTTCCGCCAGAAGTTCGCGTGACGAAGTTGAGCGCGGAGAAAACAGCACGTGGTCGTTTGCGTGGCGACGCGCCGAGAGGAAGCATTTTTGTTCGCAGTCAAGAAGGCACTATTTCAGTGAAATGAGTTGACAGCTTTTCTCAAATGTCTGACAGATGGAATGATCTCTAAAGCACTATCTAGGTAGAACTATGGCAAAAATCGTAAAAAAGAAGCCCGCAGCCAAGGCTGCAGCAAAACCAGCTAAAAAAGCGCCCGCAAAAGCGGCGGCCAAGCCAGCTCCAAAAAAGCCAGCTCCTAAGGCCGTTGTGAAAAAGAAGGCTGATAAGGCCCCTGTAAAGGTGGCAAAAAAGCCTGAGGCGAAGAAAAAACCGGAAGTGAAGCCTGCGAAGGCCCCGGTGAAAGCTGTAAAAGAGACCAAGGAAATTAAAGAAACCAAGGTCGAAGCGGCGAAAAAGCTGGAAAAAAAGGTCACGCCACAGCCGGTTCCTGAAAAAGCGGCGCCTAAAAAAGAGGCGAAAGCCCCTAAAAAAGGCAAAGCGAAAAAGGAAAAGGAAGAGGAAGAGCTGGAAGACGATTTTATCGCCGATGACGACCTGATGGGTGATGAAATCGGTGAATACGAAGAAGAGCTCAAAGCCGTCGAGGAATCCGAAGAGGAAATCGAAGTCGACGAAGAGTGGGTTTCTGAAGAAAAGGTCAAAAACGACGAAGAAGTGGTTTTGACTGACGCAGAGGGTCGTAGATACTGCCGCGCTCGCGATTGCGATCAAATCGCTGTCGTGGATGCTTATTGCCGTTACCACTACCTGATGTTCTGGAAGAAGATCCAAGTTCGTAAGAAGATCCTTCAAGATGGCAAGCTTGAGCGCTACGTGGAAGAACTGACGTCCCGTTATCCAGACAAGTTCCTGGAAATGATCCGTCGTGATTTGCGCACGGAAAAAGACTTCTTGGCTGCTATCCAAGAGCTGGAGATCGATGAATCTGCAGTGGATAATGAGTTTGAAGAGGATAATAGCGCATTTATTGAAGAAGTGCGTGGGATGGGAGAGGGTTCCGGTTCCGGCGTAGAAGACGACGAATACTAGGTCGGCCGTTGAAAAGGGCCCATCCGACTGCGTTGTCGGCCCCTTTTCTTCACTCCGACGTGCTTGGAGCACGCCTCCGTTTCGAAAAGGGGCCTCCGCCTTGCGGATGAACCCTTTTGAACGGTTAGCTCTCGGTTATTGGGGATAAATATAAAGATTTTGGGAAGACCTGCCTGAAGAGGGTGGGTCTTTTTTTGCTTTTTTTTGATGTGCTTAGGTGCGTTAATGGATTTGAATTTTATTGCAAATGGGAAATCTCAACATTACTACTAACCCCGGTTACTCAAATATAAGTCAGAGATAGGGTCTGACGTTTCTACCTGCCACCGTAAAGGGCAGTCTATTTGGAGCGGATATGTTTAAGCGCGCAGCTTTATTTGTTGTGGTTTTGTTCTTTGCAACCTTGTCTCAAGCATTTGAGGCATTTCCTAAAGGGCCGGACGAAGCGTTGACACCGGGCGCCCTTTGTAACCGTCCTAGCGAATACCGATATCCTGAAAAAATCAAATACTGCGAACGTGATGTGTCCACATCTCAAAAAGCAGCTATCTTCCAAAAGTACGATCAACTTGGTTACAGAACTCGCTCTATGAAGCGTCAGGCTTTCAAGATCGATCACTACATTCCGTTGTGTGCAGGTGGCAGCAATGACTCCAGAAACTTGTGGCCTCAGCATGAAAGTGTCTATGAGATCACGGACAAATTGGAAGCTTTGATCTGTGAGAAAATGGCGGCGGGTCGTTTGTTGCAGAAAGATGCCGTGGAAATCATCATTCAGGCCAAACATCACCTGGATGAGGTTCCAACAATTGAAGCTCGCGTAAGAGCTCTTTAATCTACAAGAATATTCTCTCTGTCGAGGGGGCGCCCATGTCTGACGAAGGCATGGGCATTTTTGTTTTTAAGGTTTTTATTTTTCGGATTGAACTGCATTGAACTTTGCAGTGATGCGAGCGTAGGTTCCGTTGCTGATGATGGTTTGTAATCCTTTTTCAAGAATGGCGGCGTACTTGCTTCCGTCTTTGTGTTTCTTTGAAAAACTCAGATATAAACCTGTGCGGGAGATGACTCCCAAGGGTTTTACCTTTTTACTTAAGGCAGGATTTTTCCGCAAAAGATGGGCCGCAGTCAGGCCCCAAAGAACGGCATAGTGAACCCGTCCACTGGCCAGCTTTTCCAGCTGGGATCTTTCGGTGGGACCTGGTGAATGAGTGATGCGTTTGTTCTGCAGAAACTCTGTAGGGTAAGTGTAGCCGTTGGTGGTTCCGACAATTTTGCCTTCCAGATCATTAAAGTTCGTCGGGCGTTTGGTTTCATTCAGCGATCCGTAAACAACCATGTCTGCTTCAAATATCGGTGTCGAATGAAAGATGTACTTCCCTTGGGTTTCGATGCTGATCACGGTGTCAAAGCAGCCAAGGGCCTTGCCTTCGTCCACCTCATGCAGGCAGCGTGCAAAGGGTACGGGGCGGGTGATGACTCGAACTCCTTGTGATTTAAAAGCGGCTTTTACTATATCGGGTGCAAGACCGATGACGTCTTTATAGTCTGGCGAGGCTGATGCATAGGGAGCCCAGTCGTCCTCACCATTGATGATGATAGTCTCGGATTGAGCGGCGAAGGGCGTGCAGAATAGAAGCAAAAAGAGGGCATTTTGAATCATGATAGATTCTCATTATCTCTTGTTCGTGAGAATGAACCAAGTGAAAAAGAATCTTGTTCAAGAAAGCGCAACTATTCTGTTCTGCGGAATTTTGGGAAGCTTTTTAGTGCAAAGACTTCTTCCCTTTTCCGCCAAACATTTTGGGGCCTTTGTCTTCCTCTGAGTCGTCCTCGCTCTCGGTTTCTGAGTCTTCGTCGGTGAAGTCATCTTCATCGCGAGGAGGAGAAAGCTCTTCGCTGTGTTCTGCGCGGCTTAAGGCATCTTCGTCCATTTCATTTTCGTCATCATGAAGCATTTCGTCTTCATTCAAACCTAAAAGTTTGTTGGCCTCGGCCTCCAAAGATGAATTTTCAGTTGAGAAGCGCAGATAGATTTTTTTGCCTTGAAAAGGAACTTCTTTCCAAGTGTAGGGGAAATCGACTTCGCCGTTGTTTTCAAGATACTCCATCATCATGCTGGCTGCGGCATCGACACAGTTGTGGATGCGTGTGATGGCGTCTTGCTGTTCCTGAGAATAGTTCATGGAAACTTCGAAGTTCGCCTGAGCCAAACGACCTTCTTCCAGATAGCCAACGCGTAGCGCTATTTCTTCCTGGTAAATGCGGCCTTCGATAAGAAGTTCGGCGTTGCCAAGATACTGGGCAAAGTTTTCTTTGAAAACTCCCAAAATCTGATCTGAGTACTCTTTAGGGAAGGCGGTCCATTTTTTTGAGCTTTTCAGTCTTGGGTTCATGAGCAGATCTCCATCGAACTTCATTTTTTGACATTTCTAAGACGCTCCTCTATAACTCAACTTTTTTGATGACACAAGAGGTAAGAACTCGTGGATAACATCACTCAAAATCCTGAAAGCGTTGAGAAAAATACGGACATCGGTATGGGCCGAGGGGTCTATATTTCCACTTACGGTTGTCAGATGAACGTGAATGACACGGAACGAATGTACGCCCTCTTGGAGATGCAGAACTTCGTTCCTGTGCGCGATCCGAAAGAGGCGTCGCTGATCATTATCAACTCCTGCAGTGTGCGTGAAAAGCCGGTGCACAAGGTCTATTCCGAGGTCGGCACTTACAAACACATGAAGCGTAAGAATCCGAATCTGAAAATCGGAGTCGGTGGCTGCGTGGGGCAGCAGGAAAAAGAGAATCTGATCAAGACTCAGCCCATGATCGACTTTGTCTTCGGAACCGATCAGATCGACAACCTTCCTCAACTGGTGGCGCAATCGTTCGCCGGCGAAAAGAAACTGGTCAACTCCCGCTTCCAGCACAGGACGCCTTATCATATTGAAACTCTGGTGCGAAATCCCGGTGTGGCGACCTATGTGAATATCACCAAAGGGTGTGACAACTTCTGCACTTTCTGTGTTGTACCCTATACGCGCGGACGTGAAAAGTCCCGCCCGGTTCAGCACATTCTGACCGACATTCGTCATCTGGTGAAGCGTGGTGTGAAAGAAGTCACGCTTCTCGGTCAGAATGTAAACTCTTATAAAGGTGAAGAGGGCGTTGATTTTGCGGATCTGCTGGCCTTGGTGGCCAAAGAAACCGACATTGAGCGCATTCGCTACACGACGTCTCATCCCAAGGATTTCAATCAGAAGTTGGTGGATGTGATGGCAGAGCATTCTGATAAGATCATGGAATACATCCATCTGCCATTCCAGGCGGGCAGTACCAAGGTGTTGGAGCGCATGAATCGCAACTACACCAGGGAAGAGTATCTGCAGCGGATTGCCATGATTAAAAAGGGTCTGCCAAATGTCTGCTTTTCGACCGATATCATCGTGGGTTTCCCTGGCGAAACGGAAGAGGATTTCCAAGACACTTTGAATATGGTGACGGAAGTCGGATTTGAAACGATCTTTGCTTTCGCCTATTCCCCACGTCCGTTCACAAAAGCGGCGAAGTTCGAGGATCAGGTGCCTGAAGACGTCAAAAACGAACGACTGAATCGTCTTTTTGATGTTCATGAGGCCATGGCCTTTGAGGCTGTGAAAAAGTACGAGGGCACCACCATGAAAGTTCTGGTGGAAAGTGTGGATCGGGATCACGGAAAAATTCAGGGACGCAGCACCAGCAATAAGCTTGTGCACTTCCTGGGGACGGCGGATTTGATCGGTAAAACGGTCGATGTGAAAATCACCAAAGCCTTCCCTGCGGTGTTTAGAGGAGAGATGGTTTAATCATGAAAGAAGTTTTGGATTTTGAGAATTTCAAAGCGCAAATCGTCTTTGCAAATGAGACTCAGGAAGAGGAAATCTTCCATCAAAATGAGCTGGTGCAACTTTTTCCTTACGGGCTTTCCGTGACCACAGATGCGACTCGCCCTTTTTTGCTTCTAAAGGACGAAGGGCATCAGTACACACTTCCGGTGGCGGTCAGTGCGATTGATGCAGGGGTTGCGTTGTCTCAAAGCAATCGTATGATTCTGGAATCATCTCCGCACAAGTTCACGGCGATGCTTTTGAATTCTTTGGGAATTGAAATCAAACAGGCTGTCTTTGTTGAAATTAAAGGAGCCCATCAGTATCTGCGTCTTTATATCAGCGGCCATCCGCAGATGAATTCGGTGAAGCTGCGTGCGGATGAGGCCATGTCGTTGTGCTTGTATCTGCAAGTGCCTCTATTTGCGACAAAAAGCTTTATCGGTCGTTCTCGTGTGATGAGTGCTGAGACTGAGGGCGCTGCACAAAAGTTGCAAAATTTTGGTCTGTTGGACAAAGGATCTGGATATTTGAACTAGTTTTTGTAATCATTGAGGCATGCATCATCTGCCTCATTTGATTACGGATCTTGGTTTTATCCTGATGATTGCAGCGTTGTCGACGCTGTTGTTTAAAAAGCTCGGCCAGCCTCAGGTTCTGGGCTATCTGATTGCGGGCTTTTTGGTTAGTCCCCATGTGCCCTTTCTTCCGACGGTTGTAGACAAGGCGAGTATTCAAGTCTGGTCAGAGATCGGCGTGATCTTTCTTTTGTTCAGTTTGGGTCTGGAGTTCAGCTTCAAGAAGCTTTTCAAGGTCGGGGGATCTGCGGCCTTCACGGCCGTCTTTGAAATTATCTTTATGATCGGCTTTGGTTATCTGGTCGGGCGCATGCTGGGCTGGAACAACATTGACAGTTTGTTCTTCGGAGCCATTCTGTCAATGTCCTCAACCACGATTATTGTCAGGGCATTCCATGAATTGGGAATGAAAGGGCAGAAATTTGTAGAGCTGGTGTTCGGGATTTTGGTTGTTGAAGACATTGTTGCGATATTGCTTCTGGTACTATTGGCGGCGATTGCCGGTTCCGGCGCGGTCTCCGGATCGGAGCTGGCCTTTTCAGGTCTGCGTCTTTTGTTCTATATCGCCTTGTGGTTTGTTGTCGGTATTTTCCTGATTCCGATCTTCTTAAGAAAGATACGTCGGCTTCTGGAAGAGGAAACCCTGCTTCTGGTGTCCATAGGTCTTTGCTTTATGATGGTGATTATTGCCGCGGGTGTGGGTTTCTCCCCGGCTCTGGGAGCCTTTGTGATGGGATCCCTGCTGGCTGAAACCCCCGAAGGCCATAAAATGGAGCATGTCCTGACTCCGGTGAAAAATCTTTTTGCCGCCATCTTCTTTGTATCCGTGGGCATGATGATTGACCCCAAGATCCTGATTGAGCGTTGGGATTTGGTGATCCTTGTGACCTTGGTGACGATTGTCGGTAAGTTCATCAGCACCTTCCTGGGGGCAATACTTTCCGGACAAAGCCGAAAGAAGTCTTTCCAGGCGGGGATGAGTCTGGCGCAAATCGGAGAATTCTCATTTATCATTGCGTCTTTGGGCGTGACTCTGAAAGTGACCAGCGACTTTCTTTATCCTTTGGCGATCGCCGTTTCGGCGGTGACCACATTCACGACACCTTACCTGACAAAAGTGGCGGAACCCGTGTATCGCTGGGTTGAGGCTCGGCTTCCCGAGGGGATTAAAAATATGCTGGACCGTTATCAGGCTTCTTTCAATCGGGAAGGTTCCAACGGTGTGGGCTCTTTGATTCTGAAAACCTATGGCATCAAGATTCTGCTAAATACCGTGATGGTCATTGCCATTCTGGGGGCGTACAAAGCCTTGCTGAACGCAGAGGTTCAACGTTACATGGAGCAAAGTCCCTGGGCTGGCGGCATTTCATTGTTCATCTGCTTGGTCTTGATGGCTCCTTTCTTCTGGGGCTTGGTGATGGGAGGACCTGCTTTAAAAGCGCAGCGCGAATTTGAAGAGCTGGAAAAGCTGCGAGGTCTTCAATTTGGAATTTTTGTAGGGCGTATTGTTCTGGCATTGTTGCTATTAAATGCTGTCGTCATTCAGTTTGTGACTTTGAAGATGGCTTTGGGGCTGATCGTGGCGGTGATTGCGATTGCCGCGCTGGCCGGACAGTTCTGGGTTCGCCGTTTGTATCAGTTTATTGAAAAAAACTTCCTCAAGAATCTGACTGAAAAAGAGAGGAAAGAACTGATTTCTTCCGACGTGGCGAAACATTTTCTTCCTTGGGATGCGAGCTTGGGAAGTTACGATCTTTCAGCAGAGTCGGTGCTGGTGGGTCAGAATCTGCGCAGTCTTTCATTCAAAGAAAAGTACGGCGTGAATGTGGCAGCAGTGTATCGTGGTTCCAAGCGTTATTTTGCGCCAGATGGCGAGTTTGTCCTGTGGCCCTATGATAAGTTGATTTGTTTTGGCAGTGAAGAAGAGCTGCAAAGTTTTCATACGTTCCTTGAGCAGGAAAAGGCGGCGCAGATTCTGAATCCCGAAGCAGTCACGCGGCAGGAAGATTATCGTTTGTCGTCCTTTGTGGTGAATGAGACTTCCAAGTGCAAAGATAAAACTATTCGCGACAGCGGGATTCGAGAGGCCTACCACGGCATGGTCGTGGGGATAGAGCGAGGTCCGCAGCGGATTTTGGGCCCGCGGGCCAGTTTTGTTCTGCAAGAGGGGGATCTGATATGGCTGGTCTCTGACAAAAAGCAAAGTCAGGTGACAGTTTAAAACTCTTTTCATTGCTTCAGGCCTCTTCCGCTACCTAAAATTTTAGCAGGAGGGGCTATGCCGACCCTGGGCCTTGTTTTATCTGGTGGTGGTGCCCGTGGGGCTTATCAGGCCGGTGTTATTGCGGCGATAGCCCATATCTGCTCGCGCCAGAAAATTGAAAATCCTTTTCAAATTTATTCCGGAGTCAGTGCCGGGGCTATCAACGTGGCCTTGCTAGCGGCACAAGCTTCCAACTTTGTTCCCAGCAGTAAAAATTTGGTCAACCTCTGGAGTAAAATCGACAGTGACAATGTTTTCTACGCCGATTTGATGGCGCTGTCCCGCGGGGGCTTGCAGTGGATGACGGAACTTTCTCTGGGAAGTCGGGGTAAAGATGGCATGGCCTTGAGATCGCTGCTGAGCACTCATCCATTGAGTACCTTTCTGACGGAGGCCTGCAAGTTTCAGGAAATTCAGAAAAAGATCAATGCGGGACAACTGCAAGCGGTGTCAGTGTCAGCATTGGATTATGAGAGTATCGCCACGGTGACATTTTTTCAGGGGCAATCTGATTTGCCGACCTGGGAGCGTGGAATGCATCGAAGTGAAAAGGCGATTTTGGGGGTGGAACATGTCATGGCCTCCTCGGCTATTCCACTGCTGTTTCCTCCTATTCAGATTCAGGGGCGTTACTATGGCGACGGCTGTATTCGCAATCAGTCGCCTTGTGGTCCGGCCATTTATCTTGGGGCCGAGCGGGTGATTGCCATCGGTGTGCGTCGTCGGCAGGATACGTTCTACAGTTATCACAATAAAGGCGACTCGGAGGTTCCTACGGTGGCTCGCGTGGCTAATGTTTTAATGAACGCGGTGATGATGGATGGGCTGGAGTCCGATATTCAAAGAATCAATCAGGTTAATGACAGCTTGAGTGCTTTGTCTGAGGAAGAAAAGGCTCGGGTTGCTATGCGTAAAGTCGATGCTTTGTGGATTGCGCCCTCAGTTGATTTTTCGGAATTGGCAAAAAAAAGGGAAAATGAGCTGCCACGAATCATTCGTTATATTTTGCGGGGGCCGGGATCTTTGGATGAGTCCAGTGAGATGTTCAGCTATCTTATGTTTACGCCCCAATACTGCCGTCAATTGATCGAAATCGGGTTTTCAGACGGAATGAAAGAACAAGATCGGATCACGGAGTTCCTGACGCAGAATAACCAGGAATCTGTCAGGAAACCGTCAAGATCCGCATAGTACAGGTTGCCTCCTGAGACTTAAGACTTTAGCCTTAAAGTTGAGGTGTCTATGAGTGAATTAGTACGTGCCCGTGGCAAATCCCCGGTTATTGCTGAAAGAGTTTTTATTGCTGATAACGCCCGAATCATCAGTGATGTGGAAATTGGTGAAGGGTCCTCCATTTGGTACAATGTGGTGGTTCGTGGTGATGTGATGCCTATCCGAATTGGCAGAGAGGTCAATGTTCAGGATGGCAGCGTCTTGCATGGTACCTATGGGAAATGGGGAACAACGCTTCATGATCGTGTGACGATTGGGCATCTGGTGATGTTGCATGGTTGCGAGATTGGTCGAGGCACCCTGGTGGGAATGGGTTCCATTGTGATGGATGGCTGTAAAGTCGGCGAACATTGTTTGATTGGTGCCGGAACGTTGTTGGTCGAAGGCACTGAAATTCCGCCACGCAGTCTGGTCGTGGGGCGACCCGGAAAAGTGAAAAGGTCTCTGACGGATGAAGAAGTGGCGTTGCTGGAAAAATCAGCCGATAACTACCTTCTCTACAAGACCTGGTACGAATAAATTATTGTCCCGGTTTTTCTTGAACTGAAGGGGATTTCCGCACAAAATAACAAAAACCTGCCTCTAGGAGCTTTGTTATGGATCGTGAAGTCCCTTACGCATTGACGTTCGACGATATTCTTCTTCTTCCCCAATATTCTGAGATCACCCCCACGGATGTGGTGCCTCGCTCGCTGTTTGCTCGCGGAAAGTACCTGAATACGCCCATTATTTCTGCGGCGATGGATACGGTGACAGAAAACCGCATTGCGCGTGTGATGGCTCAGCATGGTGGTCTGGGGATTATTCATAAAAATCTGGACATCGAAAAGCAGGCCTTGGAAGTCGAGAAGGTTAAAAAGTACGAAAGTGGAATGATCATGGATCCGATCACACTGGGGCCTGATCACCTTGTCGAAGAAGCCGTGGCATTGATGGAGAAGTATTCCATCAGCGGTGTTCCGGTGACGGTGAACGGCGAGTTGGTGGGGATTTTGACCAATCGCGATCTGCGCTTTGAGGAAAACTTTAATCAGCCCATTCGTAATCTGATGACTAAAGAAAATCTGGTCACAGCGAAAATGGGAACCACGTTGGATGAAGCAAAAAAGATCCTGCAAAAACACCGCATCGAAAAATTGCCGGTGGTGGATGCGAAAGGTAAGCTCAAAGGTCTGATCACGATCAAGGATATTGAAAAAGCCAAGAATTATCCACAGGCGACCAAGGACGAGCACGGACGTCTGTTCGTCGGCGCCGCAGTGGGCGTGGGGGCGGATTCTCGCGACCGCGTGGAGGCTTTGGTGGCCGCCGACGTGGATGTGTTGTGTGTGGATACGGCTCACGGGCATTCTAAAAACGTAATCGAAATGGTGAAGTATATTTCTCAGAAGCACAAAGATGTGATTGTGGTGGCTGGTAACGTGGTGACCGCCGAAGGGACTCTGGCCCTGCTGGACGCCGGTGCGGAGGTTGTGAAGGTCGGTGTTGGCCCGGGAAGTATCTGTACAACCCGCGTGGTGGCCGGAGTCGGTATGCCGCAGATCTCTGCGGTGATCGAGTGCGCCAAGGTGGCGCGCGCTCGTGGTAAAACCATTATCGCAGACGGAGGCATCAAGTTCTCGGGTGATATCACCAAAGCCCTGGCCTTGGGGGCTAATTCAGTGATGATCGGAAATCTTCTGGCCGGGGCGGAGGAATCTCCGGGAGAGACCATTTTGTTCCAGGGGCGAACTTATAAGGTTTATCGCGGCATGGGCAGTTTGGGTGCCATGTCCAAAGGCTCCAAAGATCGTTATGGTCAGATGGATGTGGAAGAAAATGACAAGCTTGTCCCGGAAGGCATTGAGGGCAAAGTGGCTTACAAGGGTTCCGCTTCCGGTGTGATCCATCAGCTTGTTGGTGGTTTGAAGTCCGGTATGGGATATGTGGGCGCACGCAATATCGATGAACTGCAAAGCAAGGCGAAGTTTGTGCAGATCTCCGCTATGGGGCTGCGCGAGTCTCACGTTCACGATGTCAGTATCACCAAAGAAGCTCCTAACTACAGAAGTGAGTCGTAAGTTATGCGTGGTTTTGTTATTCTTGATTTCGGTTCCCAGTTCACCCAGCTCATCGCCCGCCGCTTGCGCGAACTGGGTTTTTATTCAGAAATTCATTCTTTCGAATATCCTACGGCAGAGATTCGCAAAAAAAATCCCTATGGAATCATCCTGAGCGGTGGTCCGAACTCGGTTTATGAAAAAGGTTCTCCGCAAAGAGACGTCGCAGAGCTTCGTAACATAAGTCCTGTGATGGGTGTTTGTTATGGGATGCAGCTTTTGACTCATCAGTTGGGTGGAAAAGTCACGAAGGCGGATCATCGTGAGTACGGCTTGAATTATGTAACATGGTCCAGTCCGGTTCCAGGGGTTCCGCAAAAACAAAAAGTTTGGATGAGCCACGGCGACGTGGTTGAGAAGGTTCCGGAAGGTTTTTCGATCATCGGTATGTCAGACGGTCATCATCCTGCGGCGATGCAGGGGCCAGGTGTTCTGGCTGTGCAATTCCATCCTGAAGTGGCGCACACGGATCATGGTTTGGATCTTCTGAAATATTTTGCCTCAGGCATGTGTCAGGCTCCGGCCGACTGGGATGCACCTCATATTAAAGATATATTGATCAAGGAAGTTCAGGAAAAAGTGGGTCCGACAGATCATGTTCTGGTGGGCTTAAGTGGTGGGGTGGATTCCACCGTGGTGGCGACACTGCTGACCAAGGCTTTGGGGGCAGAGCGGGTTCATTGTGTGTTCGTTGATAATGGATTGCTTCGAAAAAATGAATTTGAAAGTGTCTTGGAATCCTATCGCGGCATCGGTTTGAATGTGAAGGGCGTGGATGCCTCGGAAGAGTTTTTGTCTGAGTTAAAAGGCAAGGAGGATCCGGAGGACAAACGCAAGACCATCGGTCGTGTTTTTATCGAGGTTTTTGATAAGAGCTACGATCACAGTTTGCCGATCAAGTGGCTGGCCCAGGGGACGCTGTATCCGGACGTGATTGAAAGTGTGTCTTCGATAGGCGGCAGTGTGACGATTAAATCGCATCACAACGTAGGTGGTCTGCCAGAGAAGATGAAGCTTGGTTTGGTCGAGCCGGTGCGTGAACTGTTTAAGGATGAAGTGCGTGCGCTGGGGGCGCAGTTGGGTTTGCCTCAGGAAATGTTGTGGCGTCACCCCTTCCCGGGACCTGGCTTGGCCATTCGAGTGTTGGGTGAGGTCACGAAAGAGAAATTGAAAATTCTTAAAGAGGCGGATGAAGTTTATATTTCAGAGCTTCGTCGGCGCGGTCTTTATGAGAAAATTTGGCAGGCTTTCTGTGTGCTCTTGCCGGTAAAGACCGTGGGTGTTCAAGGGGACTCCAGGACCTATGATCACGTGCTGGCGTTGCGTGCTGTGACCTCCAGCGATGGCATGACCGCAGACTGGTATCCGTTTGAATTCCAATTTTTGCGTGAAGTGTCCAACCTGATCACCAACAAAGTCAAAGGTGTCAACCGCGTCGTCTACGACATCACCAGTAAACCCCCCGGCACCATCGAGTGGGAATAATCCAAGGTACCTGCTCACTTTTGCAGAAGCTTGGCGTCAAGGGCCGATTCGCGGAACTTGAAAAGTCTAATAGGAATCAAACCTCAATAAGGCAGCATGATGACTTGCTGCTTCTGCAAAAGTGAGCAGGTACCTTTTATGTTTTTAATGATGTTTCTGTAACTGCTTTTGTTGGTGGGGCTTTGTTAGCCTCGATGAAATGAAAACAAAAGCACTTCAGAAATTTTCTAAAGGTATTACATTATTGATCGTTCTTTCCTGTGTGGCGGCCTTGGCTGCTGCCGGGCAGATTCTTTTTGAAAGTTCGGGGATTTCTAGTTTTAAGTTAAAACAGACTGAAGAGGGAATGCGGGTTATTCAGCGGGCCTCGCAGGACTATCAGACCTACCGTCGTTATACGGAAGAGGGCGGGGATGAACTGTTCCTTGTTTCCAGTGCAAAGACTTCAGAGCAGTACCTGGATGCAGAGGGCATTTCGGGCAGTATTTCCTGGAGCGTGCGCAAGGGGGATCGCTTGCAGCAGGTGCTCTGGGGGAAAACAGAAACTGTGACGGAACTCACTGTGCATGACAGTTATCCTGTGTTGGTGTCAGGGCAGGTGGGATGTTGTGCGGAAATGACGGGGTATCGACTGTTTAATCTGGAAACAGGTCGTTTGCTTATGTCGTTCAATGATTTCAACTATCGCCAGAAAGTAACTCAGCCTTTCTCTTTGGAAGTTCCTAACTCGCCTCTGGCGATTCGGTTTATCGGTGTGATTTCTCAAGACAGCACGCGCGATCGTGACTTTGTTGATCCGGTGGCAGGTAAACAAGCCACGTTGTTGATCAAATATGCCAATGAAATGCTTCGTCAGAAAATCCAGGTGGATATGGAAGTTCAAGAAGGTTATGCGCCCAGTGTATTAGAGGTTCGCTTGGAAAAGGATCCGACAGCTCCTAACAGTGATAAGATCGAATTCCGTGAAGATCAGGCGACCTTGTGGAATGTCGACGGAACAACCCTTCCCAGTCATATTTCCGGAGTGCTTCTTAAAGTCGTCTTGGATGCGGGTCTAGGTCAGAAAGTCATCAAAATTCCAGTAAAAAACGACAGATTGGATCTGAATTCGGCCCAAATTCCTGAGGGAGTTTCTATTCATCCCATCGTGCAGCTCCGAACAATGTAACGCAGTGTGAAAGTTGCACTGGAATACCCCCTTTTATTGAATCAAAAAGGGGGCTAAGATATGAAATTGTCATGTCTTTTGTTCATTTACACGTCCATTCAGAATACTCCCTTTTGGAAGCCGCCTGCCGGGTTAAAGCCATTGCTAAAAAAGCAGCTGCGATGCAGATGCCGGCCGTGGCTCTTACTGACAACGGCAATATGTTCGGTGCTGTTGAATTTTTCTTTGCCTGCAAGGACAACAACGTAAAACCGATTCTGGGGCTGGATGCCTATATTGCTCCCGGATCACGTTTAGAGAAAAAGCAAGATCGTGATCAAGTCAGTTCCGGTCCAAGACGATTGGTGCTGTTGGCGCAAAATAACGAAGGCTATCGCAATCTGTGCAAACTTTCCTCGATAGGTTATCAGGAGGGTTTTTACTGGAAGCCGCGTATCGATTACGAGGTTATTCAGCAGTACAATGAAAACCTGATCTGCCTGACAGGGGGGTTGCGGGGGGAAGTGGCGGAAGCCTTCTTGCGGGAAGGTCCTGATGCGGCCTTGGCAAAAATTCGTCAGTTGAAGGAGATTTTCAACGACCGCCTGTATTTGGAAATGTGTCGCACCGGAGTTTCCGAGTGGGATCGCATTAATCCCTTCCTGCTGGAGGCTTCCAAGATCGTGGGTGTGCCAGTAGTGGCGTCCAATGACGTTCATTACATGACCCAGGATGATCAGATGGCTCAGGAAGTATTGATCTGCATTGGATCAAATAAAACCCTGAGTGATGAGTCCCGCTTCCGTTTGGGGACGGATGAGTTCTATCTGAAAAAGCCTGAGCAAATGCAGGAGCTTTTTGCTGATATCCCCGAGGCCATTTCCAATACTTTGGAAATTGCTGAACGCTGTGATGTAAAATTCAAATTGAAAGACGATCAAGGCAAGCCGATCTATCACCTGCCAACGTTCCCGACGGAAGATGGTTTGTCGCTGAAAGAGGATATTGCCCGCAAGGCAAAGGCCGGATTGTTGGTGCGTTTTGAAGAGGCGGCTGCGCGCGGTGAAGCGGTGCCAGAGGATAAAAAGCCTGAGTACGACAAACGCCTTGAGTACGAACTGGGCATCATCGATCGTATGGGCTTTAATGGTTACTTCCTGATCGTTCAAGACTTCATTAACTGGGCCAAGTCCAATGATATCCCGGTGGGCCCGGGACGGGGATCGGGTGCGGGGTCTTTGGTTGCCTATGTTTTGCGTATCACCGATTTGGATCCAATTCCGAACTTCCTTCTTTTTGAGCGTTTCCTGAATCCGGAACGTATCTCGATGCCCGACTTCGATATCGACTTCTGTCAGGATCGTCGTCAGGAAGTGATTCAGTATGTAACCCGCAAGTATGGTCAGGAATCCGTATCGCAGATCATCACTTATGGAAAATTGCAGGCCCGTGCCGCCATCAAGGACGTGGGCCGAGTTCTGGGAATGACGTTCCCGGAAGTTGATGCCGTGACAAAGTTGATTCCGGAAAAACTCGGCATCAACCTGAAAGAGGCCATGGAAATGGAGCCTCGTATCGGTGAAATGATGGAGATGAATCCGACCGTCAACACGCTGATGGATCTGGCGCAAAGAGTGGAAGGGATGGTTCGCCATGCCGGTATCCACGCCGCGGGGGTTATCATCGCCGATGGACAACTGGTTCGTCATGCTCCGCTTTACAAGGGTGCTGATGGCGAGCAGGTTGTTCAGTACGACATGAAGCACGCCGAAAAAATCGGTTTGATCAAGTTCGACTTCCTGGGGTTGAAGACCCTGACTCATATCAATCACGCCTTGAAACTGATTGTGAAAAATCGCGGCAAAAAAATACTGTCGCAGATGATTCCGATGAATGATCCGGCCACCTTTGAAATGATGTCCCGCGGGGACACCGCCGGGGTGTTCCAGTTTGAGGGTGAGGGCATCACCGATGCCACCCGTAAAATCAGACCTTCTTCATTTGCCGATATCACCGCGATCACATCTTTGTATCGTCCGGGTCCAATGGCGAACATTCCGGACTTTACCGATCGTAAGCACGGAAAAGCCCCGGTGGAATACCTGCTGGAAGACACCCGTGAGGTTCTGTCCGAGACCTACGGGATCATGGTCTATCAGGAACAGGTTATGGGTATCGCCTCTCGCATTGCCGGGTATTCCCTGGGTGAAGCGGATATGCTTCGTCGTGCGATGGGTAAGAAGATCAAAGAGGAAATGGACAAGCACCGTGAACGCTTCATGCAAGGGGCGATCGAACGCGGGCATGACAAACAGCGCTCGAACGATCTGTTTGATTTGATGTATAAGTTTGCCGACTACGGATTCAATAAATCCCACGCGGCCGCTTATTCAGTTGTTACCTTGCAAACGGCCTGGTTGAAGTGTCACTATCCGGCAGAGTTTTTCGCGGCTCTTCTGAGTACCGAACTTTCCGATACAGATAAAATCGTAAAGTACTCCAAGGATGCGACCAAGCGCGGTTTGATCGTGCGTTCACCCAGCGTGAATTATTCTGACTATCTTTTCGACGTTCATGGTGATGAAATTTATTTCGGCCTGGGGGCGATTAAGGGAGTCGGTCAGAATGCGGTGGAGGCTATTATCGAGGCCCGCAACAATCTGCCGGATAAGAAGTTCACTTCTTTGGATGAGTTCTTTAATTCCATCGATACTCGTCGTGTGAATAAGAAAGTGATTGAGTGTCTGATCAAGGCCGGAGCTTTTGATGGTTTCGGGGCTCATCGTGCTCAGTTGATGGCCGGTTATCAGAAGTATCTGGACCGCGCGATTGGCTTGCAAAAAGATCGCGAGATGGGTCAATCTTCCCTATTTGATCTGGGGCCTTCCACCGAGACTAAAGTGACTCTGGAGGATGTGAAGCCCTGGGCTCGTACCGCGTCTTTGACCTATGAAAAAGAGGTCCTGGGCTTTTACCTCAGTGATCACCCGTTGAAGGGTTTTGACACTCTTTCAGAGCTTTGGACGACATGCAAAGTGATCGACCTGCCGGCACAGATGCCAGCCCCGGGAAGTCCGGAGGCGGAAGCGTTGAAGGCGGCCAAAAAAGACTGGAAAAACCGGGACGCTGGAAAGAAGCGTGTGGTTGTGGCGGGGCTGATCACGGAGCTTCGTGAGTTGATTACGAAAAAAGGAACACGTATGGCTTTCGGCAAGGTCGAGGATCTGACCGGAAGCTGCGAGTTGGTGATTTTCCCGGATTCTTACGCTCGTTTTGAGGCGCAGCTTCGCGATGAACGACCTGTTCTGGTGGGCGGTGGTCTGGAAGTAGAGGAAGGGGCCGCTAAAATCATGGTCGATACCGTGTCCCCGTTGGAAGATATTCTTAAAAAAACCAAGCGAATGGTTTTAAGATTGGATAAGATAGATCCTGATGACTATCCTCGATTGCAGTCTTTGATGAAGGAGTTCCCCGGAACAACTTCAGTCAGCCTGGAAATCGAGATGGCCGAGCTCAATCGCCGTGTTTTGATGGAGATGGAGGAAGCTCAAGGGATCAATGTGAACAATGAATTCTTTGAAGGCGTTCATTCTCTGTTTGGAAGAACTGACTTTATTGAATTGAGGAGCTAGGAATGCGTTTAGCAAGTGTAGTGGCAGCAGCAGGTATGATCTTCGCTTTGGGCTTCGGCGCAAAGGCACAGCAAACGGAACTGATCGACAGAACTTACTCAGGGGTGTCCAAGGAAACCAACCCTCAGGTCGCCAAAAAGGTGATCCAGGATGAGGCTTTTCAGAAGGTCTCTGAGGAAATTATTCAGGAACTCATCGGCAGCGATCGATTTCTTAAAAACAAATCCCTGATTCAGAGCAAGATTATCAGAAACTCTGCCCGATATATTCCCTTCACCAAACCGTCAGCAATGACCCAGGCCGGTGAGGAATTTAAAATGTCTGTGGCGATGAAGGTGTCGCTGAAAGACCTGAAGCAGATGCTTCAGGACAATTCCCTGTTGAATGAAAACGATGCGGCTCCGGTGGTGCTTCCAATGATCAGCTGGCAGGATCGGGTCGAGGGGCGCAGCTACCGCTGGTGGTTGTCCCTGGATAAAAATCCGGCGGGCTTCCTTTTGAAGGAAGGCCGCTTGTTGGAAGAGGCTTTGCGCGGAGCTTTCCAGAAAAATAATTTTTACCTGATTAAGCCTCAGGAGGCAGGGCTTGCGGCCAATGTGCCTGCAGACTTTCAGAATGAAAAGGTCGGTGGTGAAGACGCACAGTTCTTTGCTCAGTTTTTCAATGCACCGGTGATTGTCGATGGGCAAGTGAATTTGACGAAGGGAGAGACTAAGAACTATCGCATTGAACTTCGTCTGACCGCGATTCAGGTCAGCAATGGTCGTGCTATCGCGGACGTGTCCCGTCGCTTTGATACGGATGGTGGTTCTTTTGAAAGTGCCGTGGATAAAAAGCTGCGTGAGGTTTTGGAAGGCACTGCCAATGATCTTGCTGCACAAGTGATGGAAGCCTGGCAGCGGGGCTCGGTTGGCACCTCTGTGATTCGCCTGACGATCAAAGGGCGTCAGGCGCTTCCAGTCTGGGAAGGGGTTAAGGAAAAGATCCGTTCTCAATTGACTCAAGTGAAAAACATCCGTGAACGCCTGGTCAGTGCGGACTCTGTCAGCTTTGAGGTGGATACATCGGTGCCGGCAGCAGAATTGATTGGGAAGCTGGAAGCCCTGGATCTGGACGGCAAAAAGCTGTCGCGTGTTTCTGAAGGGCAAAATGAAATTGTTTTGAAGTGGGCACAGTAAAAAGGAGTTGGCTGTGAAGAATTTCCTGTTGGCAGTTGTAGTACTTTGTTTGGGGGCCTGTACGACTTTTGATCGCACCAACCCGACTTTGCGACGTGAAATCAAGGATGTGAATTATGAAGCTCGTCGTGATGATTCTGCGCCTCGCAAGCGAATCATGGTGCTGCCTTTTTTGGATGCCGGGGATAAAAGACCCCAGGAGCTTCGCGATCAGGCCCGCAGTGCCTTTATCGCAGATCTGAATCGCACAGGCGAAGTGATCGCCCTGGACAGTCGTGAATTGAAGGTGGATCTGGCCAAGAACATTCAAAATGGTCAGTACAAGCTTCAAGAGATCGCCAAAGAAGCCCAGGCTTTGGGGGTCAGCACGGTCCTGGAGGGAAAGATCATTGATATTCGAATCAAGCGCAAAGCGGACAACGTCGGTGTGGTCCGTCACCTGACCACGGCTTTTGAAGTGGTTGCGCAGGTTCGAGTTGTCACGGGACGTGCCGGGCGCGAAGTATTCAACACGATCAAGACCGTCACCGTTGAAGAACAAGGTGTGCGTGTCGGCGAGCGTGTGGAGACAGACAAGTTCCTGGCCAACAATCCCGAGATGATTACCGTGATTGTGAAGGATGCTTTTTTGGACTTCACCCCTCAGGTGCTGGCTTCCTTGGATAAGGTCACTTGGGAAGGTCGTATTGCTGCTATCAACGGGGACCGCATTTATCTGAATGTTGGCAGAGTTTCCGGAATTCAGGTCGGGGATCTGTTGAAAGTGACCGAGGATGGTGATGACATCTATGACCCTGAAAGCGGGGGGCATATTGGTCGCGTGCCCGGACGACTGAAGGGGACTTTGGAAGTGATCAGTTATTTTGGAAATGATGGGGCTATTGCCGTGATTCACTCAGGCTCAGGCTTCCGCGAAAATGACCGTGTTGAATTATACTAGATTGTTTTGTTCCTAAGTATATCCTGGAGTGTGACGGAGCACCGACGAAAGATTAACAGATAGTAATCATGGATTGCCTGTTTGGAGTCGGTGCCGTACTCGGGTACAATCCCTGCGTGGGACTATTTCTATTTATTTTTTGTACTGCATTTTTTTTCTTTCAATCCTCAGTTGCTGAAACTAATTGGAATGTTCCGGTCTTGTACTGGAGTATGAAGATCGAGGGCCAGATGGCCATGCGCAAGGGCTTTGAAGAGGAGATTCACAAGTTCAACTCTTCAGGTGCTGACAAGATCAATCTGCAAAGTTATGTGGCCGGAGAAGGGCGACGTGGTGTTCTGAACCAGATTCAGCAGATGGATGAAGCCCTCAAAGGAAACCCTCATGTAATTGTGATTCAACCCACCGACAATTCGGCCTTGGCGCGGGGGCTGCAGCAGGCCAACACGAAGGGCATTCCGATCATTGCCTATGATCAGTACATCGTAAATGGGAATCTGGCCTCGTTTCTTTCCAGTGATAATTATCAGGGGGGACGGGACAATGGGGACTATGTCGACAGTTTTTTTGAAAAAGGAAAAACCATCCGGATTGTGGTGTTTGAGTATCCGCGGGTCTCTTCCACAATGGATCGAGTCGATGGGTTCTTTGACTCTTTAAGATCGCGCGATCGTAACTTCAAGGTTCTTAAAAGATACGAGGCGGTGGATCCCGGTTCCGGCGAGGCAGCGGCGAAAGAGTTCCTGAAAGACTTTCCGGATAAAGGAAGTGTGGATTTGATTGTGACGGTCAATGACGGTGGCGGCCTTTCCATCGTCAAATCCCTTTGGGACAAGAAAAGGACTGAGATCAAACATGCGACCTTTGACGGTGATCCGGCTTCTGTGGAGAACATAAAGAACAAACGTCTGACCATCATCGATTCCGCGCAGTTTTGCGCCGAATTGGGACGGGAAACTGCGCGGGCCTTGATTTCCTACCTTAAGAAGAAACGTGTGGCACCCAAGGTGCTGGTGCCGACCTATCCGGTCACGGCGCAAAGTCTAAAAGATTATCCCGGGTGGATGGGGCGACCGACTCCAGCGCCCAAGGCGCCCCCGGCGATCCTTAAACCCGCCACCACCACCAGTAAGGTTGTTGAGAGTCCCCGTTCCTCGAATCGTTTGATCGTTAAAATCGGCGCGGCTCCGCTTTGCCCGTATCTTTGCGAAAAAGGTCCGGGTGTTTGGGGTGGCTATATTTATGATATTTTGAAAGAGGTCTCGTTAGAGCAGGGATTCATTCTGCAAATAGAGAGCATCTCTAACACCCGGGCGGTGGCAAGTCTTCAGGCACGAAAGTTTAACTATGTTATCGTTCCGGCCTATCTTGTTCGCTATCTGCCGGATATCCGGATCGTGGGACCGTCTTTAGGGATGAGCTACCTGGGGGCGCTTGTTCCCAACGCATTTAAAGAATCCCTGATTGATGTGGATGAGCTTGTTTCGCGCAAGGTCGTCTATGCCGATGTTGGCAGCGGCGAAGGACCGGAGTTTTTGTCTGAAAGCCGCTCCAGTAAAGTGATCAAGCTGACAGGATCGGATGTTGTCGATCGTATGGTAAAGATGCTGACTGATCGAAGGGTTGATATGGCTTTGGGAGATTATAATCTTCTGAGTTATTCCATGGGTCGCAAGTCGGGTGTCAGTTTGAAGTTGGTACCTACTTCGGTGGCGGGATTTAGTTCGTTGGTAATGGTAAGTGTTCCCAAGGAGCCTGAATTTGGCTCTGTGCCTCAGCACCTGAACAACTGGTTTATGCGCGCTCGGAGTTCTGGCGAGCTTGAAAAGATCCTGGGACGCTACAGTCTGAAGGACTGGCACCTTTTGTCTCACGATTAGTTTTTGTGAATTTCGGAGATCGATTCATATGTTTCCGCCTCCAGTTATATCACGATGTAAAGCGTGCATGGTTTGTCGATTCGCTCCGAGTGATGCTAAGTCGCTGTTATACTCTTTAACAGGTTCTTGCAAAGATCTTTGAAGACTTTTGGATCATTGCGCAGGCGAGCCATCAGTAATCCGCCTTGAATACTGGACAGGAATAGTTCTGCGGTGGCTTCAATATCCAGATCTTTGCGCAAGGATTTCTGTTCAAGGCCTTCTTTAAAGGTTCTGATTAGCCAGGCACGTTGTCCCAGGTGAAATTCCAAAATCTTTTTCTTAAGTGGTTTGGACAGGCTGTTAAAGTCGGCAGTCAGAACTCCCACGGGGCATATTTTGTGTTCGTCCGACGCAATTTTGTTAAACATGACAAACAGCAATTCAAGTTTTTCAAGCGCGGGCAAAGAAGCGTTCTTGCGCGCCCAGTTTTCGTAGTGCGTGCGATAGTCCTCAATCAATGCCATGCCCAGGTCTTCTTTTGATGCAAAATAGTAATGAAGACTCGCTTTACGAATACCCAGAGCGTCAGCTACCGTTTGAAAGCTAAACCCATTGAATCCAAGGGTTTGCAGGTAGTGACGAGCTAAGTCCAGGGCGCGTGTTCGTGTATCCATTATCAGTCCTTGCTTTGTTTATCACTCTGACCTATTATCTACCTATCAGTAGGTAGGTAGCAAGAAAAAAAGGAAAGGTAGATATGACTCGCAATAAGACACTTCGACCCGTGGCAATTCTGGCTGGATCTCGCACCCCTTTTACAAAGTCCTTTACGAATTATTCCCGCACTTCGAATCGGGAGCTTATGACCGCTACGCTGAAGAATTTGGTTGATAAAACCAATCTGCGCGGGGCGCGTCTGGGGGATGTGGCTCTCGGGGCGGTGATGAAAAATGCTTCGGACTGGAATCTGTCGCGCGAATCCCTGCTGGGGGCCGGACTGGATCCTCACACTCCGGGATATGATGTGCAGAGAGCTTGTGGGACCGGACTGGAAACAGCCGCACACATTGCTTTAAAAATTGCGGCAGGTCAGATTGAAAGTGGTATTGCCGGTGGTACGGACACCAATAGTGACATTGCGGGCGTCTTGCCGCATGAATTTTCCTGGATCATGATGGAAGCGCAAAAGGAAAAATCACTGTCTGCGCGCTTGAAGAAATTTTCTGAATTAAAACTGAGCTATTTAAAGCCCCGCTTCCCCAATGTGCAGGAGCCGCGCACAGGGTTATCCATGGGACAGCATTGTGAAATGATGGTCAAAGACTGGATGATCAGTCGCGAGGCGCAGGATGAGTTGGCATATCACAGTCATCAGAACGCGGCGAAGGCTTACGAGTCTGGATTCTATAAGGACCTGGTGTTTGAATTCAAAGGTCTTGATAAAGACACCTTTGTGCGGGCTGATACCACAATGGAGAAGCTGGCTAAACTCAAACCCGCTTTCGATTTCAGCGGGACTGGGACGCTGACAGCCGGAAACAGCACGCCTTTGACTGATGGAGCCTCTGCCGTGCTTTTGGGTAGCGAAGACTTTGCAAAGAAGCTTGATCTTCCGGTATTGGCCTATCTGGTGGATGCTGAATATGCGGCGGTGGACTACGTAAATGGTGAAGGTTTACTGATGGCGCCAGCTCATGCGGTTGCGCGCATGTTACGCCGAAACAATCTGAAGCTTCAGGATTTTGATTTCTATGAAATTCACGAGGCTTTTGCAGGTCAGGTCTTATGCACTTTGAAAGCATGGGAATCTGATGATTACTGCCGTAAGTTGGGTGAAGAAAAGGCTCTGGGTTCAATTGATCGCACCAAGATGAATGTCAAAGGCGGAAGTCTTGCTTTGGGACATCCATTTGCCGCCACTGGTGGAAGAATTCTGGCAAGTCTTGCGAAGATGTTGGCAGAAAAAGGCTCTGGCCGTGGTTTGATTTCCATCTGTACTGCAGGCGGGATGGGTGTGACGGCGATCGTAGAAAGACCGTGATTTATGAAGATGTCCCTCAGGCAGAAAATGTGGATCGGCTCGTGGCGGTATCTTTCCTGGATGCTGCCACGGCAGACGGCTTTGTGGGCAGAGGAATTATTCTTAACTCCGACCCGGGTGCCGCGTCCTTCTTCTGAAGAAGGGTTTTATCAGACTTCAGAGAAAACGACATTACCTGGTGGAATCGCTGCTTATTCCTGGGGATCGATGAATCGCCCGGTGGTTCTGCTGGTGCATGGTTGGAGCGGACGGGGAACACAGATGGGCGCCTTTGCCCAACCTTTGGTTGAGAAAGGTTTCCGCGTGGTTGCTGTGGACGGCCCGGCGCATGGGTCCTCGGACGGCTTAAGAACCAATGTGGGTGATTATGCCCGTTTTATGATTGAGGTGCAAAGAGCGCTGGGGCCGTTAAAGGCCGTGGTGGCCCATTCATTTGGTGCGGGCTGTTCGGTGCTGGCAGTTCAGCGCGGTATGAAGGCTGAAAAGCTGGTGCTAGTGGCAGGGCCGTCGCATTACGAACTGGTTGTAAAAAACTATCTTCGATCGATCGGCATAAGTTCATTGGCGCAGAAGCACTTCTTGCGCAGTCTTGAGCTGAAGGTTGGTATGCCAGCTTCAGCTATGAATGTGGGGCGTCTTGGAAAAGACCTGAGTGTTCCGGCGTTGATCGTGCATGATGAAGGTGACAAGGAAGTTCGATTTAAAGCGGCGCTTGAAATCCACGAAGCGTGGCCTGGCACCGAACTTTTGGTCACTCAAGGTTTGGGGCACCGGCGGATTCTGAAGGATGACAGGGTGACTCAGAAAGTGGCTGATTTTATATCGCGATAGGAGTGTGCGTTTCCGGGTTGTTGAGTTTGTTTACAAGTCGGAAGTTCTTACATGCACTTCATTTATTAAATTCAAATAATTCGAATAAATTGTTGGCCTTGGTTTATTGTGGTCAAGTTTTATCCTTTTTAAATAAAACGGAGACTGCGATGATTAAAAATATACTAATACTTGTTGTGATGAGTTTTTTGTCCATTACCGCGAATGCCCAAAGCAAGACTCTGATCTGTCGCATGGGTGATATTGCTGATATGGATATTAAGGTTGAGTCCTTGGATAAGAATCATGAAAAACTATCCGTTATCGTTTATGCGATGGATGGTGAAACTTCGACGACTTATGTGAACTCTCATTTTGCTGACGGACTTTTGTCAAAGAAATTAGCCGCTGGTCAGCTGGATGCGATCGTGTCTGTCAGTGATCTGCAGGCTGTATTTGGTGGCGCTTATCTGAATGCGGGCCGCCTGACGATGAACTACAACACGCTGGAAGGTCACTACGACGTTGTGTTTGCCGCGCAGAATGTGGTGTTTCAGGCTTCCTGTAAATAGACTTATCGAAGTCTAACTTTTCAGTGGGCTTGGTCGCTCAGCGTGAGCTGCCAGGCTTGTATTGTAAAGTCACCTCATAGATCTGCTTTTTTGCAGGATTCATTTCTGCTTCCAGAGACTTTCGGTGCATTTGGATAAGCATATCCTTGATCTGCTCCAGATCTTTTCGATCCAATGAAAAGTGAAGACTCAATGCCTCACGTCCCCCCGGAGCTGTGGAATGTGGGCGCAGTTTTTGCGTCGCAGGTCCTGTTGCACTCTCGATAAACAGTCTACGCTGTTCAGAGGTGAGTCCCAATTTATCACACGCAGTCAGGCAGGCTTTAGCAGGCAGACGTCGTTTCCCTTCAAGAATATGTGATAGAGAGCCCGAATTCATTCCGAGCATTTTGGCGTAGGCCCGCAGGGAATACTGTGGGTTTCGCTTTCTTCGTTCAGCAAGTTCTTTTTGCAGAATTTGGAGATAAAAGGGGTTGCGGGTGACAGACATAACATCAAGTTAACAAGGAGCATGGGAAAGTCAAATTGCCTCACGCCCATTTCTGTTCTTCGGTTGTGACATCAGAAATATGATCATGAATTTTTCTTTCAAAAGTGAAGCGGACTGAAGTGCTGCGCGAATTGTGAGAATGCAGCACTTTATTCAGAGGTGTTCCACACATTTTCCTTATGAATCGGGGGTGGAGAAAACTGCCGTGGCAAATTACCAACAATTTTTAGAAATCGTTTTCACGCGAGTATAAACACAGAATGCGAGTTAACTCTGAAATTTGGGAATTTTCGACTGTGATGTAAGAATTTAGCATTTAAGATCAAATCAAGACTTAAAATTCAGACTCTTCGTTCCGATGGGGCAGGCTATGAACGTGGGTCCACTGCAAAAAAAGATCACGACTAAACTAATAATGGGTTTATCCTTGCTGGGGTTGATCTTTGTGGGTGCGTATTTGCTTGGGCCAGAGCAAGCTAACATCAGCCCTGTGGATATCGAGCTTTTGCAACCAACGCCTGAACAGATTGTGTGGGGGCGGGAACGTGATGTCTCATTTGCCTGGAAATTTAAAGGTAATCCGGACCAGATGCCATCGACTTTTGAAGTTGAGGTTTCAAGCGATCCTCAATTCTCTAAAATCGTGGCCAAGAGCCAGGCCGGAACTTCTTCGGCCTCTTTGAGTTTAAACACCCCTGGCGTCTATTATTGGCGCGTGCGTGGGGAGGGCATTGAACCGGCCGGTAATCCTGTTTCGTCATTCTCACTTTATCCATTGCTGGCACCAATGGTGTTTGCAGATGCCACTGTTGAAATAGATCCGGACGAGCGTGGGCACATGAAGAACCCGATGATCTTTGTCTGGACCGATCCGTCGTTGAGCTCAAGTTATGATTTCCAGATCAGTGACGTTCAGGATTTCAGTCGAGTCGTGCACGCTGAGGAAACAACTAAGAGCCGATTGCTTCTTCCAAACCTGAAGGTGGGAACGTATTACTGGAGAGTGACTTCACGTCATCCAGAGCGTGCTGATTTGGTTTCCAAGATTGGACATCTTCATATTCGCGCCAAAGACTCGCACACGCCGGTGACTCCAGATCTGGAGAGCACAGAAATAACTCAGGCATCGAATGTGTCCACCAAAAAGAAAATTCGCACGCGGCAGGCTCCCGTGGCCTCGGTGGATCTTCCTTCTGAAGTTCCTACAGAAGTGGCAGCTTCAGCCCCTGAGGATCGCCCTGTTGAAGAGACTTTGCGTCTTCCTGAGTTGGCGGCGCCGCCAGATGTGCGGCGGGTTTATCTTTATTTGGGAACGGGTGCAAACTATCTTTCGATGGAGCAAATAAGCTCGGACAACACCGAGTCGGGGAAGTATGCAACCTTAAAAGGGCCCACGGCCATCATAGGGGCACAAATTCACTTTAACGAGCAGCATTCTTTGGAGTTGCAGTACAACTCTTGGCCGGGAGAGGTGCGGGCAGATCCAGCAATGGCGACCCTGCGGGAAAACACATTTAACTGGAACTCTTACCTCGCGGAATATCAATACCAGTTTTCCAGCCAAGGGCCTCGTCGGTACAGTCTGCTTTTAGGTTTGCAGCGGCATGAGATCCCTTTCCTGAGCACCGCAGGTGATGGCGTTGTGGATATTCTGCAAAATGATTTTATGAATGGGTCCTTGGGTTTCAAAGTGTCTCATCTTGGCGATTCCGGATGGGTTTATGAAGCGTTCTTGCGATATCAGCACCCTCTCAGTGCGCAGTCAGCCCAGGGATATGACTTTACGACTTCTCCAAAGATGATGTTTGACGGTTCATTGGGAGTGTCCCGTAAATTTGGCGAGCATCTGCGTGTGGGAGCGTATTGGTTCGGACAATACAATAGTTATGACTATACTTTTGACCGTGACGGTTCTCCGGTTTCAGGAACCCAATCCCTGTTAAACTCAAATATTCAAGTGCGATTCGGCTGGGAGTTCCTTGGCATTCTTTCTGTCGGTGTGATTCCCCTTGTGAGACGGCGTGCTCGCAAGAAAAAACCGAAAGCGAAATCACATTAATTCGAATAAGAAAATACTCAAATTCGTAATATGAGAATTGTGGTGCTGCTGCCACATTTTAGGAATGAAGCAGCACTTTTTTGCGAGTGAGTTAAGGATTGTAACGAAGGGATCCGATAAGAAGTTTCAAGTGATGGGAGATTGTACGTTGAGGAATCATCAGTTCTTAAAAAGAATATGTCAGCAGTGGAGATCTGTCGCAGGTCTTGTTGGCATGATGATCTTAACTGCTTGTACAGATCAATTTTTGGCGTGGACGCCAAAGGCTGTGGATATATCGGGAAAACTCTTGGTGCAGCCCGCGGGGACCCTGCAAAACAAAAGCGCCAATTCAGTCGCGGAAAGTTTGTCCTGCTCTGGTGCGACGGCCAAAATTTATAAACTCGACTCAAATGGTGAAGTGATAAAGCCATCCCTGGGGGAAAAAACTCTTTCTGCTGAGGGGACATACTCTTTTAACGCCGACGAAATAGGGGTGAAGATCAGTCAAGGCCGCCCTGAGTTTCCTTTGGTGGTGAACATCGAAGCTTGTGGGGATGTTCTTAGTCGTCCTGTGACGGGAATTAAAGATCAGGATGTGTCCCAGGGATCTACACTGCTGGGATATATTTTAAATACCGGCGAAAAAAAGAAACTTGTCGAAAGTCTTCTGACCAACAAAGAAAAAATCGAATCCATGATTTCGTCCCTGCAAAATGCGGGGACGGTGGAAGAAGCCTATAACAATCTGACAGCAAATTCGGATATCCGAGGCACCTTTGTGGAGATCCTTGGTGTTGAACCGATGATCCTGGCAGAGGCGTCCCCGCAGATTCTGTCTCTGGAGATTCCGACAACGTTCCGCGAGCTTCAGGCCGGTTCAATGACTGTCAGTGCCAGTCATTGGTCACCTTCGTATCAGACCGTCTATCTGTGGAAAATCGATAACACCAACCATTCCACGAACGCCAGCACCACTTACACCCCTGGGGCCAACAGTCAGGGGGCGCACACGATCCGGTTGTATATCGGTAAGGACGATGGTTTGGGTGGTTTGGATTTGACGAAACCATACAAAAGCATTTCACAGGCGATCGTGGTGGAAAACGAAGCTCCAGCCACAGCTCCGGCCTTGACTCTGGTGACCGCCTCGCCCACGAGCGTAAATAATATCCAAGTTGTGATAAACACAGGTGCGGGACTGGAGAATTGTGCCAGCTTTTCAAAGTTGGCATTGACGGTGGATGAACCGACGGCTCCGCTTGATTTGTCCCGCTACAACATCACTTGCAGTCAGGCTGGATCGCAGACCCAGGCAGTCACGCTGCCATCAGGCGATGGAAGCAAGGTGCTTCGCCTGTGGGCCCTGGACGCCAGTAATAATATCTCCGGGGTGGCAAGTTCCGCAAATATTATTCTGGAGCAGAATCCACCAGTGGTGACCCTTCAGAATCTGGCCAGTCTTATCCGCGGTGGCTCCGTACAGAATGTGGCATTTACGGCTGTGGATTTGGGAGTCGGCGTGGAACAGGTGCTACTGGAGTACGCTCCGGATGGCACCACCTTCTCTGAGTTAACCTCTTATACCAACCCTAGTGCAACCTCTTGGAATTTCTCGTGGACAGTGCCTGTTCAGAACACAACAACGGGAGCTTTAAGAGTGCGGGCCCGGGACCGAGCCGCAAACTGGAGTGAGATCAAATCTGCAGTCTTTGAAATTGATAGCACGGCTCCGAGTCTGAGTCTGACGTCTTTGAACTCGGGATCTTATCGTGGTGGCAGCACTCAGGATATCACCTGGAGTGCCAGCGATCTGCACCTGTCGGCGACGCCGATAAAGATTGAATACTCTGCGGATAACGGCAGTACATGGTCTTCTATTGTTGCGGCCACGGCCAACTCGGGAACTTATTCCTGGGCCCTGCCGACGATGAATTCATCCGTCGTGCGTATCCGTGTGACTGCGACAGACGCTGTTGGTAATGTGTCCCAGGCTTCTTCGGCGTCGGCAATAACCATTGATTCAATAGCTCCGGCTCTGCCGACGGTCAGCTTGCTCAGTGGTGTCTATTCCAACAGTGCCACTGTGAACCTCAGTCTCTCGAGTTGTTCCGATATTTCAAAGATTCTGATAAATGAATCTCTGGTGACTCCGGGAGCCGGTGCGGCGGGATGGCAGGCTTGTAGTTTAACTCCATCCTATATTGTTTCGGGTGAGGGACTTCATACTCTGCAGGTGTGGGTTCAGGATTCTGTGGGCAATGTGAACTCCAGCTCGGTCACAAAAAGTATGACATTGGACACGACCGCTCCATTGGTCTCTTTGACCTCTTTGAACTCGGGAAGCTTCCGAGGAGGAGAAGTGCAGAGCCTCACCTGGACTGCCAGCGACATCAATGTCTCTGCGACTCCGATAAAGCTTGAATATTCCAGTGACAATGGTGGTGCATGGACGGCAATTCAGACCAGTATTTCTAACAGTGGATCCTATGCGTGGACACTGCCTTCGATAAATTCCAGTCTGGTCAAGGTGCGTGTCACCATGACAGACCTGGCAGGGAACACCAACAGCGCGACGTCGTCAGGCAGTCTGGTGATTGATAGCACAGCTCCTTCGGCCTTGAGTCTGACGCGCACCTCTGGCAGCCCTAGCAATTTATCCAATGTGGAGATCTCTGTGTCGGGTTGCTCTGGCGATGCCACCCACATGATCTTTAGCGAATCAGCCAGTACTCCGGCTTTAGCATCCCCGAACTGGGAAGCTTGCGGAGCTGGAAAAACTTTTGTGGTTTCAGCAGGAGATGGAAACAAGACAGTTTATGCGTGGGCCAAGGATCTTGTCGGCAATGTCTCGGCAGTATCGTCCGTGGTGATGAATCTGGATACCACCGTGCCTTCGTTGGCTTTGACAACCTTCCAGGCTGGGGCCTTCCCAGGTGGTACGACAAGGGCCATCGCCTGGAATGCATCGGATATGAATTTTACGGCGACACCGATTCAAATTGAGTATTCCCAAGACAACGGCACCAGTTGGCAGACGGTCACTGCGGGTGTGGCGAACTCCGGGAACTCATGCACGGTCCCCGTGGGCAGCACGGGCTGTTATAACTGGAGCCTTCCCTCAATTGACAGCACTCAGGTGAAGGTGAGAATCACGGCCCGGGATCAATTAGGATACGAGTCTGTGGTGACTTCGTCTGTGGCTCTGACTATCGATTCCACGCCACCGCTGGTAAACTCTTTTGCTGTGAATAGCGGTGTGGCGACGACCACTTCCAGCACGGTCCCCGTGGGACTTTCTGCCCAGGATAATATTTCGAAAATCAGTCATTTCTGTTTGAAGTACACGATGGGTGTGCAGACGCCCTCGGCACCCGCTGTCGATGATGCCTGCTGGGTGGCGGTGAATGCGCCTTCTCCGGGTGTGAGTCCGGCCTTGAGCATTAACTTCAGCGGTTTCTATTATGCTCTGGGTTTGACCAATGGTCATTACCGGATTTTCTCATGGGTAAAGAGTGAAGCGGGTCTGATCTCAGAACTGAGTGCCGCGGGCAATGGTACCTTGGGTGTGGATCAAGGAGAAGTGGAGTATGCTCCAGGAGCGCCAGCGACGGTTGTTAACGTGATCGGTGTTGGCGCAGACACTCATGCGACGCCTCCCACATCGACTGAAACGACGGTCGCGGCGGGGCAGACTTTGATAGTGAAGTGGAAGATCACTGACGATGCGGCCCTTCCAAATAACAATATTAAGATCTATTACACTCTGGATGAGAAGAACTACACCTTGAAAGCGGAGAATATTTCCAATCAGGCCAACGGTGGTTGTTCGGTGGATGGAGTGAACTATACGGGTTGTTATGTGACGACGTCACCTTCTTCGGCCTACTTTAAATTGCGATTGTCAGTCTTGGATTCTTCGCAGAAGGTGTCATTGGCCAGTGCTTTACCCAACAATCTGGGCGCTTTCCGGGTGTTAGCGGGCAACACCGAAACTGGAATTGGAGGCAGTGCCAACAGTGCGGTCTTCAATGTGAATTCCTCCGGGACCACGTCCGGACTTCCAGGAACCCTTGCCATCACCGATGACGGAACTGTGTTTGTTCGGGACACCCTTAACGGAATCCTGCGTATCAATCCTGCGACGGGTCTTGTGGAAAGCTTTATCCCCACAACCGGAGTCATAAATGATGGTCCGATTGGAACGGCGACATTACGTAATGCCAGTGCCCGCATCAGTGTGGATTTTGCCAATAATCTTCTGATTATGGACTATGACCGTATTCGCAAAGTGAACCTCACAACAAATACAGTCTCTACGCTGATCGGTGGAGGTTCGACCCGGGCTTCTGGCACAGCGGCCAGCAGTTTCCAACTCACGGTCTCTTCGGGATGTAATACTTGCACCCTGACGGCTTTGCCAAATGGAGACATCTTGTTCTTTGATGGATTGAGCACAGAGAAAGTGATCTGGCGCTATCAGGCCTCGGATCAGAAAGTTTATGGCTTGCCTATCTCAGGGACCGGGATGACGGGGCGTCCGGTTACAGATGATATTGCTTCTGCAGATTATCTTTTCCGCCACTTCTCGGCGGCATTTGATGTGACGAGTTCACAGATCACGACGCTCATTACTCAATTCCACCCGACGGTTTGCCCCGGCTGCGGCGCCAATGGTATTCCCGCATTTATCGATCCAAATACGGGGCAGACAATCACATCGCCGACTCCGCCAAATTTCCAAAGCGGCAACTTTAAACCCAGTGTGACTGCGCGGGATGGAAAAATCTATTTAGTCTCTGTTGAAGGCAGTCGACGTCTGGGACGATACAATGCTGACACCAACACCTGGACGCCGGTTCTTGGGACGGGTGCGATCGGATTCTGCGAAGACGGGATTGATGCATTGGCTTGTAATGTGAATATCATGGATGCCTTTGTGACCTCCGACAGTCGCATCTTCTTCATCGACAACGGTCTGGTTCGAACAGTGGATAGTGAAAACAAAGTCCGCACCTTGTTCGGGCAGCGTTTGACCTTTGGTGATGGCGGTTTGGCCGTTTCAGCCCGCATTCAGACAGCAAACTTCTTCGACTTCACATCCTCTGGAGATGTTGTTTTCATTGATGGCATTCAGAACGTCATCCGAAGATTCGCTCCGGGTGGCAATATCAGTCTGGTGATGGGGAATGGCAATGCGCAGAATGCAACCAGCGGATCTCCGGCAGTCACCTCGCCATTGACAGGGTCTTGGTGGGGTGGTCGTTATCAGGTCTTCGTGGATAAAGCCACAGACGATATTTACGTCAACCAGGGAAGTTGGATCGGTCGTATTTCAAATGCTGATGGCAACATCTACCGCGTGGTGGGATTGGGCGGAACCGGCTACTTTGTGGCGGATGGTTTGCCAGGATCTTCTATCAATGTGACAGGGGGCGAGAGTGCTCAGTTGATGGCTGTTACCAACGGGAAGCTGTTGGTGGCGACGAGTTCACGTAATGCCAGTGCACAAAACTATCGCTGTTTCATGAAAGAATATGACATTGCCAACAGCTTTACGCAGTCCCATGTCGCGGGTAATGAGAATCTTTGTGTTAATTCCTACCCAGCAGACGGCACCACCACGGCAACGGCAGATACGGGGAACATGTCTTCGAATCTGCATATGCCAGCGCAATGGAGTACGGAGCTTATGGGCTGGATCTCCCCTAGAACCGGCACTACAACTTTAAAAGCCTATGTTCCCGGCGGTGTGATTACGACGGTGAAGTCAGGTTTGCCGCGAATGTATTCGTCCATGACGGTGGTTAAGAACGCCAGTAATCAGAACGTTCTGTATTATTGCGGCGGAGGGCGTATTTATAAATACAACGTGGCCACCAGCACTGAAACCGCACTTCCATGGCCAAGTTCTGCTTATGTTTGTAACGGATATTCAATTCACTACAATGCCGCTCGAGGAACGGTTGTCTTCCCGATCGTGCAAAATGGCCTGACTTCTTTGGTTGAGATTGTGGACACCCCTTAAGGTGATGGCGGTATGAAGAAGAAACCTTTTGCAAGAAATCTTGTGATAACAGCCGTGTGGACGACCTTGATAGTCTGCGGTGTGCTAGCGGTGACGTCCTATCAGGATTACCATCGTCGGCACAGTCTGGGCACGGATCAGGCTAGGGTGGTGCAGGATCTTGGCAAAGAATGGCTGCAAGAGGCCCAGATGCACAACCGCGTGGCTATCAGTAAAGTGTCTTTGAAAAAAGATGCGGATGATAAAATCGTGGAGGTGCGGGTGTATTTAAACACGTCAGAAAGCTTAAAAGAGAATTATCAGGAAAAGCTGATTGCCTATTTGAATTATCGTGGCATTACGCAAACCGGTGTGCCTTATCAGTTCTTGTTTTGATCTGGAGAGGAGAACTTAAAGATCAGGCAGAAAGAAAAAAATGGTGCGAATAACTGGACTTGAACCAGTGACCTCTTCCATGTCAAGGAAGCGCGCTACCAACTACGCTATATCCGCACAATGCAAAAAATCTATCTGAATAGTACCGACCCGGCAATCATAGATGCACTTGGTCAAGAGTCCCGTTTTGCAGAATATGGACCTATGCTCTGGGGGTTAGTCCGCAAAGGAGATCTGAATGATTGAATTCTATACCGCTCCCACTCCAAATGGTCGGAAAGTCGCTATCATGCTTGAGGAACTGGGCCTGAAATACAATGAGCACAAGATTAACTTGAAGGAATTAGAGCAAAAGCAGCCTCAATTCCTGGCAATGAATCCCAATGGGAAGATTCCCACTATCGTTGATCCCGAAGGCCCACAAGGGAAAACCACGGTCTTTGAAAGTGGTGCGATTCTTTTTTACCTTGCAGAAAAATATGGAAAATTCATTGGAAAAAGTCTGACGGAAAAAACTCACGCCATGCAGTGGGTGATGTTCCAGATGTCGGCGATCGGACCGATCTTTGGAAATTACTATTACGGTCTGAACACCTTAAAGCCGCATAATCCCGGCTTCATCGAGCGGTTTGAAAAAGAGGCGCTGAGACTGTTAGGGGTTATGGAAATGCAGCTTAGTGATAACGATTATTTGGCGGGGCCCGAGTACACCATCGCCGATATTGCCACCTATCCTTGGATTGCCGGGTTTATTCATGCCCAGCCGAAATGGTTCGAGGATAAAGCGGCCATCAAGGCCTGGGCTACTGGTTTGGCAGAGCGCCCGGCCATCAAAAAAGCGATGGTATAAGCAAAGTTTTTTGCTGATTATGTCTTCAGATTTTTGAAATCCCAGAGCTCTTGATCCATCAACTGGCTGGGTTTCACATTCGACATCGCTGTCTGAATGGAGGCGTAAATGTTCGGGATCTCTTTTTCGAGGTCTCGAACCAGTCTTTTTACGCGCTGGCGTTTTAAGCCATCTTGTGACCCGCACAAATTGCATGGAATCACCGGGAAAGCCCAGGCAGCGGCCAGTTCTTCAATATCCCTTTCTGAAACATAACACAACGGGCGCACCAGAATATTGCGCTCGTCATCGGATTTCAGTTTTGGTGGCATGCTGGCAGTTGTTCCCACATAGAACAAATTCAACAAAGCAGTGTGAACCACGTCATCGCGGTGATGGCCCAAGGCCAGTTTGGTAAAGCCATTGTCATGGGCAAAATCATACAGAATCGCCCGGCGCAGACGGGAGCATAAAGAACAGAAGGTTCCACCCTGAACTTTTTCTTTCACGATGGAATAGGTGTCTTTTTCAATGACATGCAACTTCACACCCAGGCTTTCAACCCAAAGTTTGAACTGAGTGGCATCAAAGCCCGGCTGTTTTTGATCCAAAATCCCGGCTTCGATTTGAAACTTACGCTCAGAACGTCGTTGGATCTCAGTTAAAAGAGCCAAGAGAACGCTGGAGTCCTTGCCGCCAGAAACGCAGACCATGATTTTGTCGCCGTCTTCAATCATGTTGAAGTCGTTGAGCGCCTGCACGATCTGCTTGCGGATTTTAATCGCTAAGGGGTGTTCAAAGTTGACTGCTTGTGTTGTCATGGCCCGCTGTTTTATCCGATAGCTCAATGACTTGTCGAGCTAATTTCAGGCCCTGAGCCTTCAAAGCCTCGATTCCACGCACATAGACCTTGTCGCCGATATTGAACTGAGATCCGTAATTATCGATAAAGTAGATAATTTTCAGTTCCACCCAGTTTTCATTGGCGTCACTGACATAGGCCCACGGGGCTGGAATGCCGCGGATTTCACCAATACCGGCCACCGTTCTTTCCAGAATCTGCTTGGCCAGCTCAATATTTTCCCCATAGGCCAGGCGGAAGATCTGACGGCGGACAATGGGATTCTCCGGTGGAGAGAAGTTGGAAATCTGAGCATTGGCCATAAAACGATTCGGAAAGGTGATCAACTCGTCGGAAAAACCCACCAGTGTGGTGGAGCGCCAGGTGATCTCACGAACCTGACCTGTGGCTTTCTGAATACCACTCGTAATTTCCAGCCAGTCGCCGATTTCAAAGTTGCGATCAAGCTGTAAAGAGATCCCGGCAAAAAGATTTCCCAGCGTGTCTTGCAACGCCAGACCCAGAATCACGGAGGCAGCGGCAGACGTTGCCAGTAAAGGTCCCAGCTCCAAACCAAAGACGTGAGTGATACCCCAGAACAATAATACGATCGAAAGAATCAGCGAGAAAATGTTCACCAGCAACAGTGGAACACCGTGTTTCATCGAGCCCAAAAACAGGTATTGCAGGACGATCAGACGGGAGGTCTTAACAAAAACAATATTGCCCCAGAGGAACGTCAGAAAGGCGATGTAGGGCATAAACTTGCCCAATCGACCCAGTTGGGGTTCTGAAGTTTGCAGAAAAATGAAAGTCAAAAACAGGAAAGCCAAAATGATGTAATGACGCAGCAACGTGCGGAAGTGATTGCGGATACTGCGATGGCGTTCGTCGGAAGCTTCCTTGAGGAAGAACTTATAAAACACCCAGGTGATGGCAATAAGGCAGCCCAAAAGGATAAAAGGCTCCAGCTCCAGAAGTCCGTAAAGTGCCTGAATTTTGATAAACTTTTCTGCCATGTTTTTTAGTCCCTCGTGAACTTCGATTATAGTGACTATTTTTTAGTCTAGTCGAGTCTAAAATTCTTCCTGACCGTAATCTGTCGCAGTCACCCAGCCGATAAGTTCGGTATGAAAAACTACGGAATGACACTGTTATTAGGGATGATGATGACGGCCTGCGCTCCACAAGGGTACGAGGCCATGAACAATATTGCTTCCAATGTCACAAATGACATTGCCTGTAAGGATTCAAAGCTGGAGATGAAGCTTTGGGACGGTTTGAAGGAGCATCTGATTGCACAAAAGGAATTGCCATCCGCCGAAGCTTTAAAGCAGGCTTTGCGTGATCAAGTGCAAAAACTGGCAGATGAAAACCCCCAAATGCGCCAAGAAGATCAAGAACGTCTGAATGCTGATCTTGAACGGTTGGTGGTGTCTTTGTTGGAAGAGGCCCCGAAGGGGGAGCGTGTGGAAACACCCGAACAACTTTTGATGCTTTTGTCGGCTATTGACGTCGGCGACCGCTCCACAGTTTTCCGTTCCTACATGCAGGATAAAGTTCGTGGGGACTTTGCCCGTTTGAACAAAACCATTGAAACTTTCGATCTGAATTGCCCTTCAGGTGACAGCAGTCAGGACAACGCCTCTTCCGGCACGCCGTCCACTCCTGATGAAGGGGGCGAAGATCAGAGCAATAACGTGGTCGAAGAGCTCCCTGCAGAAGTGAACCGCGATTATGCCTACCACAAAGCTCAGGCTCTTAATGCCGGAGAATCCCTGGCAGTCTTTGGCGCGCGTTGGGCCTTCGCCACGACTTATCAAACGTGCCAAAGCGTGAGCCTTCCAGACATGGACGCGCAAACGCCGGACTTGCAAGGAATCAAGATCACAGGCAAGCATTCGGATGGCGTGGGCAGCAAACGAGAGATTGCCAGCTTGTCACAAGTGCAAAGCACACATCCCTATATCAAGAATGTCACCAGTTATGGCGAAGGCTGCTTTAATGTGAAGTCCAATCCTTTGATCTATGATTACGGTGGAAAACCTTACGGGACCACGGCTGCAGATTCAGCTATTGATATGTTTAAAAATAACGGCGACGGCACCAAGGTTCTGGGGATTGACTGTTCCGGTTACGTTTACACGTCCATGGCAACAGCGGGCTTGCGCCTGAAGGCGGGCCGCGCTTTGAAGGCATCGGATTCCTGGGCTTGGGGTTCTAGTTCTTACGTGGAGCCTCAGAACAACGGCCTGACTTGCCTGAATAAGATCTCTGTGACGCCGACGACATCCTTGAAAGCGGGGGACATCGTGGCGGTGTACGGTCACGTTCTGATTATCGATAAAGCGGGTGCAGATCCTTTTGGTATTCGCAATGCGAAGACAGAAAGCGATTGTTCCAAGTTGAAATCTTCAGGTTTTGATTTCACGGTGGCACAAAGTTCACCAAGCAAAGGAGGAGTGGGTATTAACTTCTTCGATGCTCGTGTGTATCTGCCAACAAGTTCCAAGATGCAGACAGGTATGGAAAAATACGCTTACTATGCATGTCTTGCGAAGGTGAATAACAAGACCTACACGCCGAACCTGGGAACCCTGTCAGTGGTTCGCCACAAAGGGACGGCCGAGTGCATGGCTCCTCGTGTGAAGATGGCTCGTGAGTCTTGTATCCAGGGCTGCTCCTCCTTGCGTCGCTAATAAATCCAACTGCTATAATTCCGGTTTACAAGCCCCTTTTCCATGTGGATGGGGGCTTTTTTTATGGGGCTCTGGAGGCCCAAAATAGGCGACTGTCGAGGTCTTGGACAGCCGCCTTGGATTTAAACGCTTTTCCGGGGCGGCCTTAAAGTTGCTGATTGGAGCCTGTGGAATAATTTCCGAGGATGTGAGGTCTTCATGAAACGATTGGTCTTGATAGCGACTTTGTTGGGATTAACTCAAACGGCGCTGGCGAATAAGTACGACTGCAAAAATATCGATTATATCGGTGAAGATTCGGCTTTGGTGGACCTATCCAACGAAACTGTGGCCTCGCTGCAGAAAAAGAAGATCTCTGGAAACCGTATTGTGGTTTCAAAAGAGGGTAAAAAGCTGTACCTGTTTAATGGGGACACTCTTCTCAGAGCGTACCCGGTGGCTTTGGGGCGTTCTCCGTATGGAGACAAACTCAAAGAAGGCGACAATAAGACCCCTGAAGGAAAATACATCGTCGATTTCAAGAAAAAACAAAGTGAATACCATCGCGCGCTGCACATCTCTTACCCAAATCAAGAGGACCTGGCTCAAACCAAAGAGCTTTCCAAAAAGACTGGTCAAGAGCTGAGTCCCGGTGGAGATATCATGATCCATGGTCTTCCGAATGATGAAACCTCACAGACGCTGGTGGGGTTGGCTCATCCGATTATCAACTGGACTCGTGGATGTATTGCCGTGACGAATGCCGAAATCGAAGAGCTGTATGCTTTGGTTCCGGTAAAAGCGGAGGTGGAAATCTGCCCCGCTCGCGAACGAGGTGCGACCTCGAACCCTCTTAAGATGGCTGAAGACATTGCTAAACAGGAACCCGAACTAAAAAACATCAGCATCCCGGGTAAAGCGCAATAACACTTTAATTCCCAAAACACACCGAAGACCCCCGGAGCAATTCCGGGGGTCTTGTTTTTTTAAAGACACTGCGATTTATAGTATTTCATCAAAGCCGTTTCAATCAGGCTGCGATCATATTCATCCACTACAAAAACACCCAGGGCGGCCTGGGGGTCTTTCACCTTAGCAAGTCCCCGCACGATTTCCGGGGCAAAGAAATCCTCTTGGCTGGCGTCATAAGTCAGAATCTGATCTCGCAAGGGTTGATTGGAATCATAAACCACAATCTCAGTGCGGCCATTGCTAAGAAGGCGGAACGACTTGGCAATCACAACGTGCTGGCTCATTCGGGTGGGGCGCAGAATCAGCAAGGTCATGCGGTGGGATTCCAGATTGTTCAGAATCTGGTTGCGGGTGAGTCGATTTTTTTTGGCGCTGCGGGCATCATCTCCAATCACCAACTTCAGGTTTTTTGCGAATTCATGAAAGCGCTCTTTCTGATACTGTTCAATGTCGCCCTTCCACGATCGGTACAAGGACTTTCCTGCCCCTAGATTCTGCGTATAACCATACTGCAGACCCGCCCACAAAGGGGATGTGTTTTTCCAGGTCGGGTCTTTCTGGGTGAACACTTTAAAATCAGTGACGGGGGATTCTTCTATTCGCTTTAGATACTTGGTCAGATAGGGCCTGCTGCCGCGAACCATATCCAGAATATCTGAAACCCGGGCTGAGTCCTGCGGATGATTCCATCGCGCCAGATAGAAAAACAATCTCTGTGTGCGCGCCAAGGACCAACAGGCGGCCAAGTCGTAAAGTTTAGTTGCAAAAGGCCAGTTGACGGAAAGATTGTGATACTGGCTGGAGAAAGCCTCCGGCCTGATACGTCGATAGATTTCGTCCGTGGAAACCCGCGAACAGGCCAGATTCTCGACCAAAGAGTCGGAAATCACCTTGTGGGGTGAGGCTCCGGAACGGGGACTCAGCAAAGTTAAAAGAAGGGCGACCGAGAGTAAGGGAGATAAAGCTTTTTTGTTCATAACTAAGGTCTAGAGACCTCAAGAGATGATTCCCGGTCAAGTTGCTTTCGTTTAACATACTTTTGGAGGTTTCATGGAAAGTGAGCAATTAAAAAGGCCAACAGGAGTTTACCTATTGGCGATTCTTTTTATTCTTGCTCCTTTGGGGAACATCTTTTTAAGTCTTTGGGGTGGTGGTGCTGTCAGTTGGCAGCATCCTCTGCAGTGGCTGTCTGCTTTAAATTCAATTACAACGCTGGATTGGTTATGGCTGGGGCTTTTGTGCCTGACAGGAATTTTGTTGCTTCGACCGCACAAGGCCACGTGGTCCCTGGCAATCGGTACTTTGATGTTGGTGCTGTTTATTAATCTCTACCGCTGGGGTAACGGAGAGTTCGAGGAAAGTGGTGCCTTGATTCACGGGCAACTTTTTATTTCGTGTCTGATCACGGCGTTCTTTTTGTTGCTGGCATTTTATTTCCGCTTCCCCTATCTGGATCGTCGTGCGCAATGGATGTTTCAAGCGGCCGCTCGCTATGAGTTGCGAACGCCGGTGGATGTGGTGGCGCAGGATATCTTTAGTGGGGTGACAGAATCGGTTTCCTTAAGCGGTGTCCGGGTTCGTCTGCAAAGGGATCTGGAAAAAGCGCAGGAGTTGCGTTTTGTGGATGTGATTTTTCCTGACGTTCGTAACATTAAGGTTAAAAGTCGAGTCGTGGAGTATCGCGACAATGTACTTCGCCTGAAGTTTAAGGACCTTACGGGTCGGGATCGGACCTATTTGCAGGACTGGCTGCGGTCTCAACTTGAGACAATGCCGGAAAAGCAAGGTTAAGTCCGGGTTCTTGTTAAGTAATTTGAAAAGTGTACCGAAAAGACTCAAAAGCATGAGGTCGTTATGAGATGGATGTTTAAACCGAAGTCATTAGTAAAGAGTGTTGCTGCATGCGCGTCGGCGTTTACGATGTGTATGGCTCCTGTTGCGCAGGGCGCGGCTGCGAAGGATCAGAGAAAACTGATCAATCAATACTTGAAGGAGACTGGGCTCACTACGAAGAAAATGACTGTGGGTGAATTCTACAGAATGGTTCGCCACGTTTATCCGCAAAAACTGCGTGGGCAGATGGATCAATGGGTGGCGCTGAATCGTCACGAAATGATGCCTGCGGTGGAAGCCTCCAGCTATAAAGACTCCAGCGGAAAAGAACAAGTGCGTTTGACACTGACTCATGCCGGTCAAACGACGACTTTGACTTTCACTGGTGATGAGGACACTCCGTTAAAAGTTAACGGTGTTTCTTTCGGTCGCAAAGAACTGATGAATTATAACAGCTTCAACAAGATCGCCGGTAAAATGGCCAAGCTGGATCCAGTGGTGGCTAAGGCCTTGAAAACCGGCAAGCAAAAGCCTTTGAGCAAAAACCTGCGTCTGACCTACAAAGAGTTCAATCAGCTGACTCCGCGCCAAAGAGCGGAGTACTTCGTGCGTATTCGTGGAGCCATGGAGGCTGCGCAAAGAGTCTATCAGGTGATCTATGGCGCTCAGGCCATGAATGAGATGAAAAACAAGTACGAGTGGGTGTATCAGACGTTCTTCGGTGAAGAGGCTTATGCGGCTTCCAGCAGCCTGACGGGCAAGCCTTGTATCGTGGCAGGTTATAAATCCACTTACGGTGAAAACGGTTCCTGCGGTGGCTCCAGAAGCGGAGCTGAAGATCTGACTCGTCAGATGCGCGGCATGAACGCGATGTGCTCTGGCAACGCGGTGTCTTGTAACCCGATGGTGTATGGCTATGATGGTAACGGCTCCCCGCACTGCGTGAGTCGTTCGGATGTGAAGTATGCCACTCGCGTTTGTAATCAGAAATCCCCTCTTCGTCGCGGTGATATCAAGTCCGAGAGTGAAGACAAGAAACGTATTATTGAATCTTACTTGAAGAAAAATGGTCAGGACATCAATCTGGTTCTGAATGAGGAAGGGAAGATTTCCCAGGAACAGTTTGATCAGATCTCCAAGTATTTGGGTGATCTTGAATCCTTCATCCAGACGGCTGTAGGTGCGTGTGACCAGGCTCCGTTGAAAGACATTCAAAAACATCGTGAAGACCAGGTGTCTGCATGTAATGAAATCAGAACTCGTGCGTTCTCGTTGCAATCCTTCGTGGTTTCTCCGGAACCTCTTCCACCTCCAGGTCCGGTGGCTGGCGACTGTTCAGTAAACAAGCCAGGCTCAGTGACAGGTGCTGACGGTAAAGGTTGTGTGTGCCCTGAAGGCACGAAAGAGTCTGAACCAGAAGAAGGAAACTCTCAACCGACTTGCGTCGTCATCGAAACGGGCGGCGAAGGTGAGTTGCCTGATGGTAAAACTGAAGTTGGTCAGGGTGCCGAAGACAGTTGTGGCTTCTGGTGTCGTAATAAAAACTGGATCATCCCAGTGGGCGTGGGCTTGTTGGCTCTGGGTGCCTTCTGGTGGTTGTTCAGCAAGAACAAGTCTAAGTCCAAGGACAACACCAATGACTACGTGCCACCAGTAGCGCCGCCAGCTCCAACAGCCACGGCGACAACAACGGTGACTCCGGCTCCAGTGGATCCACCTCCAACGGCTCCATGTCCTGCACCGAACAAGTTGGTTAATAATGTCTGTGTGCCGGTGGTGGTGACGCCTCCGCCGACTCCGGACTCCGAAGGTGGCACCTTGAATGACGGCTCCATCCGCGCAGGCGGGGTCCGCTAAGGAACCACAACTGAATGAATATCGACAGACATCAAGATAAAATCATTCCACAGCGGGCTCCCCAGCAAAGGGAAGCCCCTGTGCCGTTAAGGGGGCCTGTGGTCCGGCGTCGCCGGGCACCGGCAACGCCAGCCCCTTCACGTGTAAACGGTCTGTTTAAGAACCGTCAGGGATTGAGTTTTGAACAAGGCACGGGTTTTCATGGCGGCCCTTCTCGTCGTAAAGGGGCGCGTCTGGCTTTGTGGTCATGGCTGGCGTCTTTTATCGACGGCCTGATTCTGATCGCCTTAAGCTGTGTCTTTATGCTGATGTTCTCGCTGATGTTGAATACACCTGTGGGGCATGTGCTGAAAGGCCTGTCGCACAGTCGCCATCAGATGATCTTCTTTGCTGAAGTGTTTGTGGTTTTTGCCTGGTTTTATATGATCACCATACGCAGCCTGATGGGCTCAACGATCGGTGAATGGGCGTGTGATCTGCGCTTGGGGCAGCCGCACGAACGATTGCATGTCAGTTATGTCTTCAAGGTCGCCTTACGCAGCACTTTGATTCTGATAACGGGAATTGTGACACTGCCACTTTTATCTGTGGTGTCTGGAAAAGATCTGGCGGGTTCTCTGTCCGGATTACGCCTTTTTTCTTTGAAGTAACGTTAAAACCTCATAGTGCGATGTTTGCGGAAACTGATCCAGGATATAAAGTTCCTGGATCTGATAATCGCATTCATTCAGTGTCACCAGATCCCGGGTCATAGACTCCGGGAAGCAGGACATATAGATGAAGAACTCCGGTCGCTGTGGCAACGACAGTTCTTTCAGTGGATTCAGAAAATTCATCAGCCCGGAACGCGGAGGATTGGCCAGGATCAGATCGAAGTCAGAAAAATCCTGTGTCAGTTTTTTCTGAAAATCACCGCGATAAATCTGCACACGATTCTTAAGATGTGCCAGACTGGGGGGAAGTTGATCCAGAGAATGCTCCAACCCCTGCAAGGACAGATCATCAATTTCGCAAGCCAGCAGACTGTCGGCCTCCGACAATGCCGGGAAGGTCAGATTGCCAATCCCAGAGCCAAATTCAATCACCCGGGACGAGGGCGCCTTTTGCACCCATGAGGCAATCACATCGCAGATCAACTTGTTGGCTTTGTGGCTGGGTTGAGTGAAGCTCGCCACCTGACAGTATAGATCCACCGGGACCTCACCCACCCAGGATTGAAACCACGTATGGTGTTCCGGATCGCGCAGTTTGAATTCAGCCCCGGTCCAAACCGGCACTTTGCGGCGCTGGCCAATTTCCACAAAGGCCTGGGCCTGCAATTTCTTTAAAATATTCTGTTCATCCAAAAGGGTTTTGATATCGATATTGGCCAGGTCGATCCACACCCCGCGGCGTCCGTGCGGGGCGATACGCAGCCGGAAGGAGCCTTTCTTAAAGGGCCACTGGATCTGGCGGAAGTCCGTCAGCCAGGATTGCAATTCCGGTGAAAGCTGGGCGCAAACTTCAATATCCAAAACCTCGTGACGGTCCTTGCGATAAAGCCCCAGGCGGCCGTCTTGCAGACTGAAATCCAAACGGTCCCGCAGGTGCGAGGCGCCCGCTGAGAGGGTCTTAATATCTGCCGGAAGGGGAATGTTTGCCCCCTTAAGTAGCTGCAAAAGCTCGGCCTTTTTTCCTTCTATCTGGTCTTTGTAGGGCCTTTCCAGAAGCTGGCAGCCGCCACAGTCCTGGGCGTAGGGACATTTCACCTTGAGGTCTTTGTCAAAGGTTTCGAAATCATGGAAGTTTGGCATTGAATGCTTGCCCCGGCCGGATTGCTGTTATATCAAAACCACATCTTAGCAAAACTTAGGGGGAATGGTGAGAATTTTATTGCTTGCTGGCATCATGATGATCTTCGCCGGAACTGTCACTTTGGCGGTCGCCAGCAACCCTTGGATGCGCGCATGCCGCATTGAAGAAGGCCAATTCTGGGTTCTTAAAGCCGGGTCTGAGGAATACTCCATGTGCTTCTTTGGCAATGCCGCCATTGGAGCGGAAGCACTATTCATGTTTAAAGCTAAGACGGGCACGACTGAAGCCCTTCAGGCTTACAAGGGGCGCAACGCTTCTTCAGCTCGCGGTGGTGTGTGTGGTTCCTTTGATGCGGAGGTTGTTCAGGGTAAAGACAGCGAAGGTCAGACCTTCAATCTTTGTCAGTTTTCAGATCATTCCCTGATTGAAGAAACAACTTTGTGGATGGGCCCGGGGTCAGATGACAACCAAGGCCTGGATAAAGCGTTGTCTAAGACGTACTAGTTTTTCTTCTGCTCTTCGGGGCGCAGCGAATAGATGCAAGAGCTGGCGTCCTTGATCACACCATCTTCAAAGTGAAGATCTTTTTTGGTAAATCCCAAAGTCACATGCGGATAGAACTGGTCAGGGTTGAAGTCTTCAGCCTTGCCGCCTTTTGAAGTGTAAAGCATGTGAATCGCCTTACGAATCTGGAAAAGACGATCAGACTCAACCACAGCGTAATAAGTGCTGTCTTCTTTGACAGTCCCTTTTCCCACACACAGCAGGTGATACGGGGCTTTTTGCAGATCCATTTGTTCTGCCAAAGCGTGGATCTCGTTCATGGAGATTTTCTTTTTTAATCGGCTGAATTCCACAGGATTGACGACCGTGATGTGAGCTTCGCCCCGGTGCTGAAGGGTCACGTGCTGGTTTTTCTCCACCTCATGGCGCATTTTTTCAAAGGCCGCATAGGGAAGATCCAGGGAAAGGTAACTTTTGGATTTTTCCTTGTGCGAAGAAACTGATGCGACACTTCGGGTGGCCTGTGGCTTTAAGTCTTCATTTGAGTACGAAAGGGAGGAAAGAGCATAAGGGGATTTACTGGCGCAGGCAGTCAGTGAAAGCGAGATGATAACCAAGTGAAACGCACGCATCATGATTTCCCTTTTCTTTCGGTTGAGTTGACTTAAGGTGGGCCTCCTTTTAGCCTACACAGACTATGAAAAAAGTGAAAGTTCTTCTTACAAGTGCCTGCATTTTCTCGCTAATTTCCTGCCAGGTGAAGGATACCAAACCGGCAAAATCCAGTTCTGAGACTCCGGCAAAAGCCACCGGATCTTTTGTTAACGAGCCCAACACACTAGTCACAGATCCCCGTCAGATCACGTTTGCGGGGCCTAAGTCGGGCGAAGGTTATTTCAGTCCCGATGGTACGAAGATGATCTTTCAAAGTGAAAGACATGCTGGCAACCCTTTCTATCAGATGTACATTCTGGATCTGAAGTCCGGACAGACCACTTTGGTATCCCCGGGCAAAGGAAAAACCACCTGTGGTTGGATCCATCCTTCCATGAAGAAGGTCTTGTATTCCTCGACGCATCTGGATCCGCAGACGGACAGGAAGGCTCAGGAAGAGTTTGAAAATCGTAAAAAGGCCGTCAAAGCCCGTTACTCCTGGAGCTTTGATGAAAACTACGACATTTTCAGTTCGGATCTAAAAGGGCAGGGCATTTTGCGCCTGACCAAAGAAAAAGGCTATGATGCCGAAGCGTCTTACTCCCCGGATGGGCAATGGATCGCGTTTGCCTCTAATCGCGCCGGCTACACCGAAAAACTGGATGGTGAGGATAAGAAGCTCTTTGAACAGGATCCCTCCTACATGATGGATATCTACATCATGAAAGCGGATGGTACCGAGGTGAAGCGCCTGACGAACTCCAAAGGTTATGACGGTGGTCCGTTCTTCAGTGCGGATGGAAAAAAAATCACCTGGCGCCGATTCTCTCCGAACGGTTCCACGGCGGAAATCTTCACGATGAATGTGGACGGCAGCAATCAGACACAGGTGACTCAGTTGAAGTCCATGTCCTGGGCTCCGTACTTCCATCCATCAGGGGATTATATTATTTTTGGGTCCAGCATTCTGGGGTATTCCAACTTTGAACTGTTTATCGTGGATGCGGCTGGCACGAAAGAACCGGTGCGTGTGACTTTTGATGAAGGCTTTGATGGTTTGCCGGTGTTCACTCCTGATGGCAACGGTCTGTCCTGGACTCATCGAAATGAAAAAGGGGATTCGCAAATCTTTATTTCCAAATGGGATGATGCGCAGGCGCGAAAACTTCTGGGCCTTGCTGCTCATGACCCGTTGGCGGTCCCTCTTAGTCCTGAAGTGAAAGTGGAAGATATTAAAAAATGGGTTCACTATCTGGCCTCCCCTGAGCTGCAAGGTCGCGGCACAGGGACTGGCGAAGAGAAGATTTACACTGAAAAGATCGCGCAGGCCTTTAAGTCCTGGGGTTTAATCGGGGCGGGGTCGCAAGGTTCGTTCTTTGAAACCTTCGAATTTACTTCAGGGGTGAATTTGGGGTCTAACAATTCACTTGAAGTAGTGGGTTCTTATAAAAAGAACTATGTGCTTTCCAAGGATTTCGAACCCGTATCGTTCTCCAAAACCGGAGAGTTCAAAGAAGCTCCCATTGTGTTTGCTGGATACGGCATCAAAGCCCCTGCCAGTGACAAAGAGCCGGAATATGATTCTTTCAAAGGTCTGGATGTTAAAGGCAAGTGGGTGTTGGTATTAGCAGATCTTCCTGCGAATGTGACGCCTCAGCGTCGTCATTATTTGAATTTGTATTCTCGTTTGCAACACAAGGTGACCGTTGCGAAAAACGAAGGTGCTGTGGGTATTCTGGTTACCAACGGGCCTGAAAGCGGACTGCCTGAAAAGTTTGGCAAACTCAAATTCGAAGGGGCGTTGTCTGAAAGCACCTTGGGGGTGATTCGCCTTTCTACGGACGCGGCTTCGGGGTTGTTGCGCTATGCCGGACGCGATTTGATCTCGATGCAAATGAAACTGGACAAGGGCGAGATGATTGAAGGCTTTGCGATTCCATCTACCTATGTGAAAGCTCGAGTGGATCTGCAGTTCCAGAAGGCGCAAGGGATCAATGTCGTAGCCAAGCTGCCGGTGTCTGGCGCCACGTCTGCGATTGTGATCGGAGCCCACGGGGATCATTTGGGTTATGGGCAGTTCGGCAGCAGCCTGGCTAAAGGGGGCGAAGTTGGAAAGGCGCACGTGGGCGCTGATGACAATGCCTCCGGAGTGGCTGGTGTGATGGAATTAGCCCATCATTATGCACAGTTAAAGAAATCAGCTGCACATAAACTTCAAAAGAATATGTACTTTGCTGTTTGGTCTGGCGAAGAGCTGGGGAATTTGGGATCGTCTTATTTCACTAAGAATTCAGCGAAACATAATATCGCCGCTTATATCAACATGGACATGATCGGTCGCTTCAAAGACCGTGTTTTTGTTCAAGGTTTAGGATCCGCTGACAACTGGACCCGTCTGGCAGAGGAAGTTGGTGTTCGCACAGCTGTGCCGATGATCGTCCAGGAAGATCCTTATCTGCCAACGGATTCCCTGGCCTTCTATATGGCCGGCATTCCCACGGCCAACTTCTTTACCGGATCCCATGGGGAGTATCACAGCCCGCGCGATACGGCGGAGCTGATCAATTACGAAGGTGTCGCTCGCGTGCTTTCTGCGGTTCGTGGATTGACGGACTTGTTGGTGGATACGAAACTTCCGATGGTGAAATATGTTAAGGTGGCCAGCGCCCAGAATCGTCTTGAAGGCCGCAGCTTCCGCATTTACCTGGGAACGATCCCGGATTATTCCCAGGAAGGTGTTAAAGGGGTGCGCATCTCTGGAGCCTCCAAAGACAGTCCTGCGGAAAAAGCCGGCCTGAAGGACAAAGACATTATCACAGAGTTCGGTGGAACCAAGATTGAGAATCTGTATGACTATGTCTACACCCTTCAGTCAGTGAAACCGAATCAGGAAACAGTCATAAAGATCCTGCGGGAAGGCAAACCGATGGAGTTGAAAATCACTCCGAAGTTAAAAGAGTAAGTTATTATAAAGACTGAAAAAACAAAAAGACCTGAAGTGAATTCTTCAGGTCTTTTTTTATGTCTGAATTGTGTCAGGACTTAGAAGGTCAGTTGCGGACAGCGGCTTTTTAAAAGACTTTGCAGTCCTTTGTCGGAGTGTTTGAAGATCACATCGCCATCGGAGGTGTACTTGAACAGCTCGTAGTTCTGAAGGCGGCAGGTCTTTCCGTTGCGGTCCGTGAAGGTGGAATAAGCACGAGAGTTCCCGGTGGGAGCTGATCCCATCTTAAAGCCTCCGTCCAGTAAAAGCCCCTGATAGTTTAGAATCTCAATGCCCCCGCGATTGGAAGGATGGATGTCGGTGGCGCGGCGAATGGTGGCGCCGCTCATTCCCACAAGTTCGGCGTCCTCGTAATCGAAATAGGCCTTGTTTCCGTTCACAGTGGTGATAATCAGGCGGCGGGTTTCATCGTTCCATTCGTAAGTCGGGGTGACTTGCACGCGGGGAAACATGAAGAACTCACGTGCGCCAGTGGTTTGGGATTCGTCCCCGGGCCCAAACGAATTGAAAATCATCAGTTCGCCATCGGCCGTGAAAAGGTAGTCACGGTAAAGCAACCCTTGAGCTTTGCGGTTATGAACAGAAATAAAACAATTATTGCCATCCGCAGAGGGGATCATCTGCATCTGAATACTGCCTCGTCTTTCTACGGCATCCTGGCAGACGGCCGCCTGCTCTTGAGCGGAAGCTTGAAAAGTCCAAAGGGTCGATACGAAAAAGATGGTTCCAAGTAGTTTCATGTGCACCTCGTTGTAATAAGCAGAACCCAGTCAAAACAGGCTGTCAGCTTCGGAGGCAGAGCGGCAAGGAAAATAACCAAATCTGGACTCGATTGGCACTAACCGATTGTGTTTTTATAAGAGTCTCTCTAGGAGCGAGGAAGCGGTTCATGTCTTCATTTGTGGAAGAGTTCAAAAAATACCAAAGACAAGAAAGAATGTGCACCGGCGGACTTGTTCTGCTGTCAGTCCTTGCTCCTGTGTCTTTTACCTGGTTGATCAATCAAAAAGTTCATTGGCTTTTGGCAGGCTCGGCGGCGGCATTGTTTGTGGCTGGAGCTGTTTTGCTTCATCTTCTGCGTGCTCAGGTGGGCAGTAAGTTGCTGAGCAAATACGAAAAGCTGGATGTGGGGTCGGTCTTGGCGAAAAAGATTTCTCCACAAAGTCCCCGTCGTTTTGTGGTGACCAACAGAGGTTACAATCACTTCTATCTGCGCTGCCTGAATACGGGCGAGCAAGTGCTCGTGTCTAAACACAGAGTTCGCGAAGATTTCGATATTGCAAATTGATTTTTCCATTTCACCAAGGGAACCTTTTTTACAAGTGTAGAGGGGGTTTTATGAAAAGTCTGATTTTGGCTTTTCTCCTTCTGTACGTTTCGCTGACAGCTTACGCAAGTGAAGATCTTTTATACGAAGAAGATGTGCCGGAAACGGAGTTCAGTCGTTTCATCTGCGGTTCAGAAGAACTGCAAGGGGGGAGCTTCCGATATTGCTTTCGTGATCCCGATGGGGTTAATCACAGCGATATCGTCTACTTCTTCCACGGCTTGGGCGGGTCAGAGAAAACCTGGCACCGTCAGCTTCTGGGAACGAGAATGATCCAGGACTGGTGGACCTTGCGGGGGTACCGGCCTCGTGTGGTCTCGGTGTCTTTTGGATCCCAGTGGTTGATGGTGGACAACAAACGCTATCCCCTGATCACCTACTTCACCAAGGTGATCATGCCCTTTTTGGAGAAGAAAATGGGCGGGCTGCGGGGCGGGCGACGGCACATTATCGGCCAGTCGATGGGTGGATTTAACGGAGCTGAGTTGGCCTTGAAAAAGCCAGGAATGTTTTCCCGAGTGGCGTTACTTTGTCCGGCAATTGCCACCGTGGGGCCTTACTCCAGTGATCGTGAGATCGAGGACTATATCGAGCGCACGGGGGCACGGCGCCGTCTGGTGAATAAGATGTTGCGAATCTCGCGATCCGTCTTCATCGATAAAAAGGATTGGGATAATCACGATCCTTTGCGGCTGATGAAGAATTATTCTTCCAGCAAAAAACCGCGGTTTTATGTCTCCGTCGGCACCAGTGACGGCTATGGTTTCCAGGAAGGGTCCAGAGTGTTCACACAAAGGGCCAGTGCATTTTCCTTCCTGTTTAACTGGGTCCCGGTGCCGGGTGGGCATTGTAATTTCAAAAGGATTGGCACAGCTAATTTCATCATGGGGGATTAGGTTCTATGAGTGACATCGAAGCCTTTAAGTATGAAGAACGTAAGATCAAAGGGGCTGATATCGATCCGGAGCAATACCGGGAGGAGATTCGTCAGCTGATAGAACATATCGTAAAACTTCTGGTGGATCACCCTGACACCGTGACTGTGAGCACCTATGTGGGGCCCAAAACCACCGTTTATCGGGTGAACTGCGCCAAGGAAAATCTGGGGCAGGTGATCGGCACACAGGGCAAGACCATCATGGGGCTGCGGGCTGTTGTGCATGCCATGACGGCACGGACAGGCATTCGTTCGATTGTCGAAATACCGGTTTAAGGATTTTACGGGATGTCTGCAATAAGTTTGTAATTCCACTTGGATTTTGGCTTGCGGCGCATGTATTCTTGATCCAGTGATGAAAAATTCGGCGGACCGTGAACGATTGCAATCCATTTTGGAGTACTGGCCCTTGGGCTCCATCTCTTCTGTTGATGAAATACTCAACGGTGCGGTCAATCAGGTTTATCGCGTCCAAGCCAGTCTGGGGAACTTTTATTTACGTCTGTATAAAACCAGTGAGCGTGCCCGGGTGGAACGCGAACATGCTCTTTTGGAGTATGTAGCGGCCCATAATCTGCCCGCCGTGCAGACACTGCCATCGCGTTATGGTTCATCTTTGATTGAGCATGACGGTAAGTTTGGCGCTCTTTATTTTGAATCACCGGGAAAACAGGTACCCAAATCTGAACTGACGGCTGTGCATGCTCAAGCTGCAGGGAAAATGTTAGCTCAGCTGCATAAGATCCTGGAACCACTGCCGGATGTGGGATATCGCAAGTATTCCTTGAGCTGGAATGGGCCGGAGTGGGTTGAGCGTCTGACACGTATCGAAACAGCGATTCTGGCCCGATCTTCTTTAAGTGATGCGGATCAGTGGGTCTTACAAAGACTGCGGGCACAAAGGGACTGGATGCAGAATCCCGCCTGTGTGCACATTTATATTCCCAAGTATCCAGCCCAGGTTCTGCATGGGGATTACCACCAGGGAAATCTTTTCTTTCAGAAAGAAACCGTGTGTGGAGTGATCGACTGGGATCAGGCTGTGTATATGCCACGGGCCTTTGAGCTGGTGCGTGTGGCTTCGTACATGTTTGATCTGCGGCCGGAACTCACCCGGGTGTTCATGAAAGCGTATCTGGATTTGAATCCCTTAACGTCAGACGAAATAAATGATGGGGCGAAGGCCTGGGGCAGTCACAGCGATCACTATGTCTGGGCTCAGGAAGAGATCTATCTCAATAACAACGAACGGGCCCGCGTCTTTATTCCAGACGTTCCATTTGTGCCGTTTCATATTCTTTGGGAAAAGCTTGGTCTTTAGCAGCCCGTCGGCCTGAAGAAGTCCGAACAGATGATTTCGTGGTATCTTGATGTCACGAGGCTCTTATGAAAGCGGCAGGCTTGTTCCTTCTGTTTTTTCTAAGTCATCAATCCGTTGAGGCACACAATATTGAGGCCCAATCGTGGGTTCTTTTTAAGACTCCCTCCGGAGAAATCCTGGACGCCTTTGAGCCCGACAAGAGATTCTCACCGGCCTCATTAACAAAAGTCCTGACGGCCTATGTGGTTTTCAAAGAAATCAAAGAAGGGCGTTTAAGCTTAAGGACTCAGATTGAAGTACCCGCATTGGTCCTGCAAACCCGCCCAGGGGAATCGCAGATGCAATTAAAGCCAGGTGAATACATTAGCATTCGAGAGCTCCTTAAAGGGCTTATCGTCGTGTCCGCCAATGATGCGGCCTTGGCTTTGGCAAACCATGTCGGGGGCAGCCTGAAGCGCTTCGTTGGTATGATGAACCTGGCAGCCCAGGAGATCGGAATGCAGAACAGTTCGCTTGTGAATCCGACAGGATTATTTACGTTTGGCCATTACTCCACGGCCCGGGATCTGATGAAGCTGGCACAGGCGATCAGTCAAAAACATCCTGAGTACTTTGAATATTCCTCTTTGCCGGAGCTCACTTACAATCAATTCAGGAAGAAAAATACCAATGAACTTTTGGGCTCCTCGACGGCCGTGGATGGGATGAAGACCGGGTATATCAAAGCTTCGGGTTGGTGTGTGATGATCAGTGCGAAAAAAGCTTTGGCAAAAGGCGGGGAGAGGACGATTGCTGTTGTACTGGGCTCCCCGTCCCATCAAAAAAGAATTCAAGCCGGGCGGGAGTTGATTCGGCGGGGACTTGAGGCGTCCGCGGAACTGGACTAGGTCTTTGTCGTTGGAAAGTTTAATCTGATTTTATGCCATACGATCTGTTTTTGTTTGATCTGGATGACACCCTGCTGGATTTCAAGGAATCCGAACGGCTTTCTTTTGCAACTGTTTTACAAAGCTTGGGGGTGCATGATCGCCTGGATGAATTGTATCGCATGTACCAGGTGGAAAATCGCCGGCTTTGGACTCTTTTTGAAGAAGCCAAAACATCCAAAGAACACCTGAAGGTGGAACGATTCCGCCGTGTCTTTGAGGCCTTTAAAATTGAAATCGATCCCCACAAGGCCAGCGACCGCTATCTGGAGGCTTTGCCAGAAACCGTGGTGCTGATGGATCACGCCGAAGAGATCTGTCAGTGGCTGGCGGCCCGGGGTGAAATTGGCATTATCACCAACGGAATGCACGCGGTTCAGATGAAGCGCATTGAAAATTCAAAGTTGGCTCCGTATATCAGTTTTACCAGCGTGTCGGAAGAATGCGGTTATGCGAAACCCGATGTTCGCTTTTTCGAGCACAGCGCCAGGATGGCGAAAAGGTTTCATAAGGATTCTGCCGTGGTTATTGGTGATCGGATGGAAACCGACATCCTGGGAGCATGTAATTTTGGTTTGCGCAGTTGCTGGTTTAATCCGGAAAAGTCGAAACATAATTTTTCTTTTCAACCAGACTACGAAATCACCCATCTCTCGGAAATTCAAAACCTGCTAAAGAAATAGTCTCTTACAAATGAAACTTACAGTGAGTTTTCACAATCCTCAGGGGACGAAAAAGAATGTCGTCGCACATAATGTAATGTTTAAGATTGAAATAAGACTTTTGAATGGCGAGCCGTGGAGGGATAATAATCACTGGAGATTTGTTTGAAGGCATTGGTTGTTTTTTTTATTTTGGCCTTTACATCCCTCAGTGAAGCTCTGACCCCGCTGAGGGTGGCCTTTTCTTTGGACAAACCCCCTTATGTGATTCGAGACACAGAAAGCGGCCTGGAAGTTGAAATTCTTCGTCGGGTTTTTTTGGACATGGGTTATGAGATGACCCCGATCTTTCAACCTCCGGCAAGATCTGTAAGAAGTCTGGAACTGGGGCGGGTGGATGCGATGGCCACGATCACCAACATGCCAAAATTTCATTTATCAGAACCCTATATCACATTTAAAAATTTCGCCTGGACCCTGAAAGATCGCAAGATTGATCTTAAAGCCCTGAATGATCTGGGCCGTTACAGAGTTATAGCTTTTCAAAATGCCCGTTATTTTTTTGGATCGCAGTACAACAAGGCTGTAGAGAAAAATTCAAATTACGAAGAATACGCCGATCAGAAAAGACAGCTCAAAATGCTTTTTGCAGATCGCGTGGATGTGATCATCTGCGAAGAGCGTACACTACAGATAAATAAAAAAGACATCGAGGGCACCAGTAAAAAGAAACTTCCCGAATTGCAGAAGCACGCCTTATTCGGCGAGTCCCGTTATTCTGTGGCGTTTCGCGATGTGAAGTTGCGAGATTCCTTCAATGAGTCCCTGGAAAAGCTGGATTCACAAAAAGCCTTTCGCGCCATCTATAAAAAGTATACGGAAGAATAAATGATCCTGACTGCACGAGCCCATCTGCGTCGCTTACGGGAAGAGGGCAATCCTCACAAATGTGTCTCAGAATAAGAAAATCTATCAAAGCTTTTTAACATTTGTGTAATGTCGAACACAAAGACACGAAGAAATATCAAGGAGGTCTAGGTAAAGCCGATCAGAATACTGTCAAAAGATGAATAAAGCGGCACGTTTTTCTGGAGGTTCTTGTGAGAGATTTTCTAAAGATGTTCATTTTGGGACTTGGCTTTCTGCTGACCCTGCAAGGCTGCTTGGACAGCGGACTACCTGTCGAAAATCTTCCTTCGATCAAAGATGAAGAAGGTGATGTTGGTGGTGGTGACGATGGTGGCACCAACGAAGAACCCGAACCTGAACCTGTAAGTTCCGTGTGGCAAGTGGATGATTTTAAGACGACCAATAATGAGGCCTGGGTTTCCACCTGTGCAGTTATGGGTGACAGTTGGTTGCGGTATATTTTCATCGTCGACACGCGGATGAAAATTTGGGGTATCAGTTATGCCTCTGAAGCCTCTTGTTTAAGCCATTCTGACGGAAGCATCCTCGTTAATTTTGATTATGCTTTACCTTATGTGGTGCCGGTTCAGATGGGCAGTGATACCAATACCCAGTTCAATAACACTTCAACTGGAACTTTCTTAGGGATGGAGACAGAAGATACTCAGCTTGAGGACTTTATTTTCTGGGGCAAGGCAACTTCAGATCGCAATCGCATTGTCATCGCCATTGGTCAGGGCTTTTTGGATGGCTCTGGCGGAATCTCTTATGCCACATTAAATGGATCATCCGTTAAGGATGTCGTGTTTGAAGACGTCACAGCATCAGATATTAGCCAGGCGTTGCTCTTGTTGGATCGGGTTTCGAATATCAATATCAATGATTACGGCACAGTCCAGGAATAAAAGAAAAACGGGGAGAGTGAATGACACTGTCCCCGTTTAAAAAATTGCTCTTAGAAGTTGCTTTCGTCAGCACACATGATCGCGATAAAACGACGACCATCCACAAATGTGCCTGGGACACCTTCTGGATAAGGCTTCAGGTTGCCATTTGTGACATGAATCTGAAGCTCTGGGGATACATCCGATCGTTTCAATTCAACTTTCTTACCGGTTTTGGTTTCAGTCAAAGACACCTCACCATTTTTGGACAGAGATACGGTGTAAAGTTCATCCGAGGAAGACTGACCCAATTTGATTTTTTCAACCTCACCCAAAAGACGGGATTCACCTTTGAAAAGATGCCCCAGGCCTGCGGTATAATGCGCGGAACATGCTTGAGCGGCAAAGCTCTGAGCTGACACCAGAGTTGTTAAAAGACCTGCAATAAGAAGTACTGATTTTTTCATAGGATCTCCTTTGTTAAGCAATAAAAGATCCTGGTGCCATTTCCGAGCCATTTATTAACGAATTAAACGAAGACTCTGTTAAGTTCTGCGCTCAGAGCTTAAACAAAGTGCCATTTTTAGTGCGATCAGCGCTCTAATGATTTGATCAGATTGTGAATAGTAGATTCTGGTAAAATACGAATTTTTAAGCCCAGAACGCGGCGGGGGCATGGGCTTACAATCTTCTGATAAGTTATATTATGTAACGATAGGTAGAGGGGTTTCCTAAGAAAAACCCTCTAAGTGCTTATAATCTGGTTCATTCTAGGCACTGAAACGATCCATTTGAGCTCTTTATCGATGCGTTTACGAAGCTCATCCGCAGCCACGCTTTCGCCATGAACCAGGAAGATTTTGGCCGGTTTTTTAGGTGCCTGTTTAAGCCAATTGATCAGATCTGTGCGGTCCGCATGGGCTGAAAACGAATCCGAAGGAACCACTTTGCAGTTTATATCCACATAAAATCCATGGATTTTAAGCTCTTTAGCGCCAGCTAATAAGCTGTGTCCGCGAGTTCCCGGGCTCTGAAAGCCTGCCAACAGCAAGATATTTCGCGAATCCGGTCCAAAAGCTTTCACGTGATGTAAAACTCGGCCACCAGTCAGCATTCCGCTGGCTGCAATAATGATTTTAGGCCCGGATTTATCATCATTGAGCGCCTTGGAATCTTCGGCTGATTTGACTGAATGAACCTCGGCCATGATTTCAGCAAATTGACCCGGACCTAGACGATGGAAGTGCGGGAATTCCTCATAGAGTTTTGCAACTTCGTGGCCCATGGGGGAGTTGAAATAAACGGGGATTTGGGCGGGGACCTCCCCGTCTCTTTTTAACTCCGTGATTTCAAGCAACAAATTCTGCGCTCGTCCGACGGCAAAACTTGGAATTAATAAAACTCCCCGTGATTTTGCCACCTCTAAAATGCATTGTTTAAGAATATCTTTAGAGCTGACCGGTGAATGATCACGGTCTCCATAAGTGGATTCCATCAAAATATAATCAGCTTCTGCCGGAGGCTCTGGGGGTGGCATTAATGGATCATTATTTCGTCCTAAATCGCCGGAAAAATAGATGCTTTTTTCGCCGTTGGACACCCATGCGGAAGAAGCTCCCAGAATATGCCCGCTGCTATACAGACAAACCCTTAATGTGCCAATTTGGAATTCCTCATGAAACGGCACCGCCTTTAACAGCGGCAAGGTTCTTTCTACATCCTCTGTGGTGTACAAAGGCAGAGCCGGAGCATGCTTAGAGAACCCTTTTTTATTGGCGTATTCCGCATCTTCTTCCTGGATCTTGGCGGAATCCAGCAGGATGATTTCCGTGAGCTCCAATGTGGGTTGGGTGCAGTATATAGTCCCCTTAAATCCCCGCTTCACCAACAAAGGCAAAGCCCCACTATGATCCAAGTGAGCATGGGTCAGCACGACAGCTTGCAGATCCCGGGGATCCAGCGGGAAATCATCCCAGTTCAACTCGCGGAGCTCTTTGAAGCCTTGAAACATCCCACAATCGACCAGAATACGTGTGCCATCATCGTGGACTAAAAACTTGGAACCAGTCACCGTTCCTGCAGCACCAAAAAAGCCGATTTCCATAAGCAGAACCCTCCAAAGAGCTTTATTAATAGTACTCCCTAAACGAACCGTTTTTTGACCATTAATGCATTCGGTCAGAATTGTATTCCGGCGCAAGGTTCGTTAGTCTCTGGACGAACTTTTTGAGGGGGACTTTTATGAAAGCATTCTGGATCTTATGGCTCTTGATCCCAACGACTTTTCTGGTGGGTTGCACCAAGCCTAATTCAGCAGAGGCTCCTCAAAAACCGATCACGCCGGCAGGTCAAACAGATGATTCCTGGAAGAATGAATTCCCTGCGCACTGGTGGAAACCGGTACCACGCGAAGAGGCCAAGTCCTGGGAAATTCTTCCGCAGGATGCGGGTTACAAAGAAGTTGTGCTTAGTAAACGCAACGAACTGGGCTTGCTTTCAAATTTCACGGAAACTCCGTTTGTCTTCCGTGGTGTTTGTTATCCGACGGTGGAAGCTTTCTGGCAGATGATGAAATACCCGGAAACTGAAAATGATCCGCGCTGGAAATGGGCGAAGAACTGGAAATACACGCGCCAGCAAGTGTCTCAAATGAATGGTTATGCCGCTAAAAGTGCCGGTGGGTATGCCAACTTCCTGATGGAAAAAAACGACGCCAACTGGGTGACCTTCGAAGGCAAAGTGATTCCTTTTGCCACAAAAGAGCCTCAGGAACATTATCAGTTGATCTGGGAGGCTTTGATTGAAAAGCTTCGCCAAAACCCTCAGGTTCTTGAAGTGGTTCTGGCGACCAAAGATCTAAAACTTCTGCCAGATCACGGCGTATCCGAAAGAGCTCCTCGTGAATGGCATTACTATTTGCTGTGGATGGATATCCGTGAACTTTTGAAGAGCGGTCAACTGTCCCTGCAAACCAGCGAAGACCTGTCCCTGCGAAACTGCAAAGCTCGTAACAACTAGATTATGTTTCAGAACTTTTCCCAGGATTTTGCCAAGTACAAAGACACTTCGTTTATTAATCTGAACAACGGCACCCTGGGTCTTTGTCCCTCGGTGGTGATTGATCAGCAAAAGGCCGAACTGGAAGCTTTTGAAAAGAACACCTCCTCCGGTTATAGCCAAGCCTGGGCTCGTTTATGGAAAATTCAGCAAGGTTTGGGACAGTTTTTAAAGGCCCGGCCTGAAGATCTTTTTTTGCGCCCCAATGTCACTCTGGCTTTAAATGAAATCATCATGGGGCTTCAACTCCCCGCCAATTCCGAGATTCTGACAAACACATTTGAGTACGGCGCTGTCGTCAACATCCTGAAGCACAAAGCGCAGCGTGATAGGTTATCATTGCGCAGCGAGGATCTGAGCGCCCTCTATGACTGTTCAAGCGATGAGTCCGTGATCGAAGTCATTCTTAAAACGATCTCGGAAAAAACCAGGATGCTTTTAATCAGTCATATCTTCACCGGCAATGGTCTGGTGATCCCGTTGGGAAAACTGTCCCGGGCGTTGCGTGAAAAAGGTGTCTTACTGGTGGTTGATGGAGCTCACGCACCGGGATTATTGGAGCTGGATTTTACGCAGGATCTGAAGGATGTGGATTTTTATGCCGGAAATCTTCACAAATGGTTTATGGGCCCGAAAGGAACTGCGTTTGGCTGGGTTCATTCGGATCATCAAAAGCACTTAAATCCGCAATACGGCTCCTGGACCACAGCTGAAAATCCGCCGCCCAATATGTCAAGCTTTGGCCAGCCCGGAGAATTTGCCTCGCGCATGTTGTGGTCTCATTCACAAAGTTTTTCGACGTACTATGGTCTGGAATCCACCCTGGATTACTGGAATCTTCACAAACCCGAAGTGATCTGGGCGCAGATTCAAGAGCGCATGATATACCTGAAAAACTCTTTGGCTGAAGCTGGAGTTTTCATGCGGGTGAACAATTATAACTCCGCTTTTTTATGTTACAACGCCAGCGAGTTTCCTCAAGCAACCTTTAAGGGGATTTTCCTTGAGAACACACCGTTGCAGGTGGGTTTGCCACGTTTGCCGGGGGCTCAATTGCTGCGCCTGACTCCGCATATTCATAACACTGAAGAAGAACTCACAGAAGCGGTTCAGATTCTTCTAAAACACCGCTGAATCTTTAAAGCTGGCTCCCCTTCAGGCTTGTCTAAACTCTGATCGGCTGCTTACGCAAATTGCGCTTTTCTCATTCTGAGACGGGGAGTCCTGCTCTCCCCGCCTTTTAAGTCCTTTATATTGCTTATCACCTAGCACGGGCGTTGCTTTGGTAAGGACATGAGGAAGAGGAGTTTGCTTATGTCTTGGCATAAAGTGACGCGTTTGTTTTTATCTATTTGGATGACCCTGGCTTTCTTGAGTCCTGCTCATGCGGCCCCGATGTGCGAATACGTTTTCGCAGATCCACAAATCAAGGCCCGTGGTGTGGATTTCGGTCTCAGATCCGAAACCAAACAGATGCCAACTCCAAAAGAGCTCTTGAACTATAAAGAGATCAAAACCAATCTTTGGAGCACCATCAGAACCCTGCCGCCTAAAAGACAGGCCGAAGTCGAGCACTTGCTCGCGGCCGTGGAGTTCTTCGACTACACTCACACAGCCAAAGAGATTCTTCCCAACTTCCTGGAAGGCACTCGCAAGACTTTTGACTTTACCAAGATGTACGATCGCGGCGAGCTAAGGGAAGGGGCACCTTTCAACGGCTTTATCAACGCTCGTGATAACTATCTAAGAAAAGAAAAACCTGCGGTTACCGCAGAGCTGCTGACTGAAATCCATAAGCGTATCATGGTGGACGGAGTTGAAGGCATTCGCTCTGAACAGTTGGGTGTATGGCGCAATGGTCACTGGATGGGTAATGTTGCCGGTGAATTTAAAATGAAACCCAAGGAAGTGGAAGTTGTTAAGGAAAATCCTTACCTTTCCTTCGAAGAAGGTTCTCACGATCGCAGCAACTTGAATGAAAATGTCTGGAGAAACATCAAGATCTGGGGCAAGCACAAAGACATGGTGATGGAGACCGGCGACACGACTTTAATCAGTGGCCGTATCCACTATCCTTTTGTGACAACGCCAAAGCAAGCCACTGTTGATATCATCAAAAACTCCCACCCGGCAGTTTACAAACAGATTATGGACTATCGTGCCCAGCATGGCACAAGCTACCAAGGCCAGGGTCCGGCGGCGTTGGAGCAGGCCTTCACCAAAGCTCTGGTGGAAGAACGCTTTGCCCGCTTCAATAAAGAGCGCGCCGAACTGGGTGAAATCCGTGTCGGAGCCAACGAACAACGTTATATCGATATCGTAGCTGATTTGCAGCGCGATCTGGTGGCTATCCACCCGGTTTTAAATGGGAACGGCCGCACGACTCGTTTGGTGATGAACTATCTTCTGACCAAAGAAGGTCTGCCTCCAGTGCGCCTGGTGGATCCTTTCCTGGATGTTCAGGTTTCTCAAAAAGAATGGCGTGAATACGTTCACAAAGGCGTGGTTAACAGTGCCCAGTTGCAGGCGGACATCGCTTACCGTATCAAAAACGGTCTGACGGTGGAATACTCTCCGGAACTGTTGTACCCGGGCTTGCCTGAGATGGTGAATATTTCCCTGAAAAAACAAGGAACTGCGAAAGAAGTTGAAAACTATGCTCAGACAAAATTGAACAGTGATCAGTTCGGTGCCTTCCTGAGAACTCTGGTGCAGACACATCCGCAGTTGAAGCAGGAAATCCAGACTGACCGTCTGCGCGCCATGTCCCGTATCGCTGACATGTTCGTGGAATACTATAAATCCAAAACCGTGCGCTTCGTGCACGACAAAGATGGTGAGCGTGAGATCGGTGTTCGTTTGGTTGAACCGGACTTTATCGACACCTTCGGTGTCACAACAGCCAGCTCCAAGAGCCGTTGGGACGCTAAAATCAACCGCTGGTACGACAAGAACCTGCTTGTATGGCGCGGTCTTTCCAACAGAACAGCGGAACCATCCCGCGCTGAATTGCTGAACTACTTCAAAAAACCAGCAACTCACCTGGCTTCCAATAATGTTCTAAGAACGATCCGCAATGGCACTCCACTGCTGGAAGCTATTAAGCAGGACTTTGCTTTGTACAACAAAGAAACTCTGAATGGAGACATGATCGAAATGGCGATTGATCACCACAGAAGTGGTCCTAAATACGGTGTGTCTTACGGGTACTCCACGTCCAAACGTGAAGTGGTCGGTAAAGCCTTCGCTATGGGTGCCATGGTGGTTGGTGAGTACGGAAAACACATGGATCCAGCCCTGCAGGCTCAGTTGAAATCCCGTATCAACGTAGCTTCCTTCCGCGCAATGAAGGACGTCGATCTGGGCCGCTTGAAAGCTTTCGACAATGACTTCGCTTACACTTACGGCCGTCAGGCAGAAGTGATGGGTATCGGTGCCACAGATCCGGATGCAGTGATGCTGATCCAAAGACTGGATGCGACCGGTAAAGTGATGGAAACATTGTTAAGAAATATCGAAAAGCCGAATGAGATCCTGATCATCGAAGGACGTTATGTCCCAGGTGAAGGACCTCTTCCGACAGAGAAAATTAAAGAGCGCGTGTTTATTCAGCCAGCCACTCTTTAAAGCCTAGCTTCAGGGCAGCGTCTAAATCCTTACGATCAATTTCGTAAACATTAGCGTTGCCTGTAGGACTTCCACAAAGCTGAATACGCATCATTCCGTCATTTTGGTTAGATGAAGAAAAGACCTGGATACCCTTCAGGTCTTTTTGCATTTCAGCCACGGGAATCTGCTTCCCCTGACCACATTGCAAAGAGCCGTCGTATTTAAACACCTTCACACGATCTGTCGATTTGGATTTATCCACAATCACCTCGCTTGCAGTGGCGTTCTTTCTGGCATCTTTTTGTGTGCGACAATTGCCATGTGTGCAACCGACCAACAACGCAAAAACAGGCAACAATACTGCGAACTTTTTCATAGCTTACTCCTAAAAGTAAGGGGTTTTAATCCATCCAGCGTCCATGGCCCAAAGATTCGCCTCACCAGAGATGAAGTAAACCCGACCATTTTTTTCATCCACTTGCGGCGCTGACAGGATACCGCGACCAGGCTCAAAGCCACCAATCACAGCCCCGGAGTTCGCATCCATAAAGCGCAGGAAGCCCTGAGACTCACCAAATACCAAGACCCCTTTATAGGGCTTGATCTGGGTCGCAATGCCTTCCTTCAGCTTATAGGACCACAGTTTATCACCGTTGCTTTTCTTTAAAGCGACAACTTCACTGTTTGTTGTAGGATAATACAACTTCTCCCCGACGATGGTCACAGCGCTGTAGCCGCCACCATCCACACGCCAAAGGATTTCGCCCTTGTCTGCGGAAATGCAATAAAGCTTATCGTCATAACCTGCCACATAGACCTGATTGCCATCGACAACCGGGGTGGCATCAATATCGCGGAAGCGCTTGTTGCGATTCAACTGGACTTCCCAGATCGCAGATCCATTTTTGGCATTCAAAGCCACCAATGATCCATCAGAAAAGCCGACATACAAAATGCCGTTGCTTAAGGCCGCCTGACTGCCCCCACGGATCGAGAACTGCGATGTGTCCTGACGGGAATGCAACCACAATTGACGTCCCGTAGCCGCATCCAGTGCGTAAAATACGCTATTGCCTGCTAGGAAGTAGACAATGCCGTCGTCCAACAATGGAGCCGCTAGGTTTTCAGATTTGGTTGCAAAGGTCCACTGAACCGTGCCGGTGCTGGCTTCGATGGAATAGAAGTTTCCATCACTGGCCCCGACAAAAAGACGGTCGCGGATCAGGGTGGCACTGGGTTCCGCCCCATTGGAGATCGGAAGTCTCCAGCGTTCCTGGCCGTTATCGCGGCTGTACGCCACAATCCCGTCCATGCCGTTACCCTGGATGATCAGATCCCCAGCCAAAACCGGAGTCATACGATTGATTTTACGGAATCCCAGATTGTCTTTTTCGGTGGTGCGACGAACCCAGGCGGTTTTGACTTCGTATTCACGTTTGCTGTTATTCAGGGAGCTCCATTTTTCCAAACCGGAGTTCAGAGTGGAGCACCCAACCAAAGTCATCAAAAGAGCGCCAAGCAGGACAATCTTCATTGATATCCCTCAATAAGGACTAAAGGTTTTTCTTCGCTTTCAAAAGACGAAGATATTTCTGAGCCTCTTTAGAAGCGGCAAAGTCGGTCGTGTTCAAATCTTCTTTTTGTGCGATTTCCGTGTAAAGCGCTTCCGCTTTTGCCAGATCGTTCATGGATTCAAAACACAAACCCATGCGAAGTTTCGCTTCGTCGTGCGCAAAAGCCAGACCTTTGGCGTCTACAAGAGTCTGCCATTTTTCAACAGCCGCTTTGCAATCACCTTTGTCTGCCAACACGTTCCCAATTTGCATTAAAATCAGACCCGTCAGCACATCACCCTTGGAAAGTCCTGGTTCAACCTTCGTCAAGACCGCGGAAGCTTCATCTGATTTTTTATAGTTGATATAGATTTCACTCAGGTTCAAAGCGGCCATCTGAGCAGCTTTTGTCTTGGGAGCCTCATTGATGAAGGCCTCAAATCCAGCAACCACAGTTCCATAGTCCTTCTGAAGATCGCCGGAAGCTTTCTTGGCAGGATCAAATGCAGGAACATTCTTTTTGTCTTTGCTTTGAGCATTGATCGTTTCAGCACGAGCCGCTTCTTCAAAGCCACGTTTTTTCTCGGTGTAGGCTTTTTCAAGTACGAAGTACTTTTCCTGCTGTTCAGTTTCCTTTTTATTTGCAAGGTAACCCATCAGGGAAAGCCCGGCACCCACAACCACAAAGACAGCCACGGCTGTGATCACAAGTTTGGAGTGGCCCGTCGTCCATACGAAACCTTTTCTCAAAGTTTGTGTAACCTGATCTGGGGACTTCAAATCGTCTTTAGTAATCTTTGTGCTCATTCTTCCTCGCTGAAACGGCTAATTAAAATAACTATTTACGAGGAAAGATTGTTCTTTGGTCGAGGTGGGTTGTCAATCACTCGGCGCATAAAAAAAGGGGTCTTTCGACCCCAATTTTAAGCTGCTTCAGCTTGCGTGCCTACCAGCACTCCAGCTCTGCCGGGCAGTGCCGAAGCTCTGCCGCCTACCAGCCGACTAGCGGTTGTGAACTTCACGAAGCGTAGTGAACGCGCGAGAAGATTTACCTGGGTGACGTTGTTTGAGACGACCAATTGTGTTGATACGCTCTTCAGCCAAACGGTCCGCAGCTGTGTGAGTCCCGATATTGTCACGTTTTGCGATTTCGTAAACTTTAAGGATATTGTCATAAACGCGCTTGGTTTTTTCAAACGCACGCTCTGGAGAGTAACCCTCAAGTTCAACAAACACGTTCATCAAGCCACCGGCATTGATAACGTAATCTGGAGCGTAAAGGATGCCCAGTTCTTTCAATTGATCCCCGTGACGAGCTTCCGCAAGGACGTTGTTCGCGCCACCCGCGATCACTTTTGTTTTAAACTTGGTGATGGTCTGATCGTTAACAATTGCCCCCAAAGCACATGGAGCCAGGATGTCACACTCTGTGAATAGGATGTCATCAGAGCTAACCGCTTTTGCGCCGAATTTGTCTGCGATGTTTTTAGTGCGGTTCGTGTCGATATCAGCCACTGTGATCACAGCGCCTTCTTCAACAAGGTATTTTACAAGGTTGGAACCCACGTTCCCCAGACCTTGAACTGCGATACGAAGACCTTTCAAAGCGTCTGTGCCGAATTTTTCCTTCGCAGAAGCCTTGATCCCCATCAAAACACCGTGCGCAGTGTACGGAGACGGATCGCCGGATCCACCGAAATCTTTCGGGATACCAGTCACCCAAGGAGTCTCCATATAGATGTGCTCCATGTCCTGAACAGACGTACCCACGTCTTCAGCCGTGATGTATTTACCATTCAAAGAGTTCACAAACTGACCGAAGGCACGGAACAAACCTTCAGATTTCTGAGTTTTAGGATCGCCGATGATTACAGCCTTACCACCACCCAAGTTCAGGCCGGAAGCGGCTGCTTTGTAAGTCATACCTTTGGACAAACGAAGAACGTCAACAAGAGCCTCGTCTTCGTTCTTATAGTTCCACATACGGGTGCCGCCCAATGCAGGCCCCAAAGAGGTGTTGTGAATAGCGATGATCGCTTTCAAACCAACATGAGGGTCGTTACAGAAAACAACCTGCTCATGATCACCATGCTTAGAGATAATCTCAAAAGTTCCCAATGTAGGCTCCTTCATTTTTTTGAATTGCCGGAAGATCATGGGTCCAATTGAGTAAAAAGACTAGCGTTAATGCGGGGTATAAGGTGAGGCCTCCGCATTTTCAATCAGAGGCCTATATGCTCAATAAAACTACATTTTTTCAGGAGCTGGCATTCCCAGAACATTCAAACCGTTCTTCAGCACCAGACCTACGGCTTCACTCAAAGCCAGACGCGCTTCGCGAACCGCCTCGTCTTTTTCCGTCCCAATCGGACACTCGTGATAAAAGACGTTAAAGCTCTTGGCCAACTCATACAGATAAGTGCAAATAGCCGCGGGCTTGAAGTTCTCGGCCGCCTGAGCCACCGCACTGTTGAAACCTGCCACAGACTGCATCAACTGACGTTCTGAGGCGTGAGACAGGCGACTCCAATCCACTTTAGCTCCAGCCGTACGCGGGAACTTTCGGCCCAAGCTGGAAATACGAGCATAGGAGTACTGCACAAATGGACCGGACTCACCATCCAGCTTCAGCCATTCGTTCATATCAAAGACGATCTTTTTGTTGGTATCAATGCGAAGCATTCCATAGAAGATCGCCCCTTTGGCCACCTGACCTGCGATTTTCTCGATGTCCTCTTCGCTCCATTCACCTTTGTAACGACTTAAGTACGTGGTCTTTACATGGTTTTCCATATTATGAACAAGCGCGGTCAAAGGCACGATATTGCCTTTGCGGGAACTCATTGCGCCGTCTGGAAGCTCGACATAGTTGTACTGAAGGTGGAAGCAGTTTTTTGCCTGCTCAAAGCCCAGCAATTCCAAAACACGGAAGACCTGCTTGAAGTGCAAAGCCTGGCGCATGTCCACGATGTAAACGCTCTTTTCGATATGCACATCTTCAAACTTGTGTTTCGCCAAAAGCAAGTCCTTGGTGGCGTAAAGCCCCGTGCCATCCGACTTCAAAAGCATGCAGAAACCCAGGTTTTCTTCCTCTAGGTTTTTACCTATGGCCCCTTGGGACATCTCAAGTTTGCCTTGGGCGTAGAGCTCTTTCACCCATTGCGCAGAAGGTGTGTCCATCTCAGACTCAAAATACCATTCATCAAATTTTACATCGGCCCAGTCATAGACCTTCTTCATCAGGGCAATGGACCATTCGCGTGTCTCCAGCCACAGGTCATAATAAGGACCGGATTTGCCTTCCAATTGGTGCAGGATCGCCGTTAGTTCCTGACGATTGATTTCCTCCTGCGGAGTTCCGTTTTGATCTTCCAAAAGCAGATTGGCTTTGGAATACATGCTGCCCAACCATTCACCTTTTCCTGTTTCCGGAACCGGCTCTTGATTGTGCTTTTTCATGTACCAAAGACATTTGGCCACGTGCGTACCCATGTCGCCCGGGAAAGTCGAAGACACGATTTCACGGCCGCTATAACGAAGCATTCGGACAATGGCATCCCCCAGACACAGATTTCTCATGTGACCCACGTGAAGCTCCTTGTGGGTGTTGGGTTGGGAATACTCGATCATGGTTTTTGGGGCTTTTTCAACCAGTTGCTTCTTAAAGAACGCCCCATTCAGGATCGTTGCTAAAACCTGCTCCCCGTGTGTTTGTTCATTGAAGCGAATATTAATATAAGGACCGGCCGCCACGGCCGTCAGGGCCCCTTGTGATTCCTGTACACCGGCTGCTCCCATCAATTCAGCCGCCACGGCCGCTGCCACCTGCGGGGGAGCCGCTTTAAGATTTTTAGCCAGGATAAAACAGCCAAAGGCCAGGTCGCCAAGCTCTGATTTCGGAGGATTCACCAAAGACTTATAAATGTCGTCTTCAAGAGCGGAAACATCTGTATTTGGATAAGCGCGACCAATCGCGGATTTTAATAGATTTGTCGCAAGCAATCGAATGGAGTCGTGTTTAATCATAGACCTTTCCAAAAGAAAAAGACGCCCGCCCAGGCGAGTGAAACAAGAAGGACAACTATACTGGTATTTCTGTGAAATTTCAGGTCTTTTTTCAAGACTTGAAGCTCCGTTTGCAGGCGATCGCGCTCCAGAAACACACCTTTAAGATCTGCTGACAGCTTTTCAATCTCTTCTTTGCGGGTTTGGCGCTCCAAATCCAACTGTTGAAGCGCCTGCTGATGCAGCACTTGGGGGCTCGATCCTAAGAAGTAATTCGGCGTCAGTCCCGGGATCTTTTCCCGCAGGGTCAAATACCACTGCAAAGCCCGCCAAATATGTGGAGGAGCTTCATCCCCCTGCTTCACCCAGCGAGTCCAGCTCGATGGATCGACCAAAAGAAGTTGCGCCATCTTGCGCTGAGAAAGCCCCAAATCAGCGCGAATTTTCTCCAAATCCCCGATCTGATTCTGGATGACCTGAACCTGGGCCTCATAATGCATACGCAGCGAGGTCTTTGAGCGAGGGCCTATTTCATCCTCTATAAAGCTCTCGTTTAAAGTGGCCTTTTGCAGCGGGTCCTCGACCAGACCCTGGAGATCCTTTTCCATTTAAACCCCTCTAGACTATTGCATTACACAACATTTATATTGTTTTTCACAATGTAGGTCGTTGTATAATACAGATATAATTCCAGAATTGATTTTGGAAGGTCAAGCTAAGTTATTGAAACCACGAAAGAATCCTTAAAGGCATAGCCCAGCATGCCCTTTTTCAAAACAGACTAAAGCTTATAGCCATAATCTTTAGTGCTATGTTGTTGTTTTTACTAGCTTTTATTGGTGTGGATATTTGAGTGGTTTGTCATGCTGCATAGCATCATGCAGAACCTGGACTGGACTAAACAAAATATTTATACATATCACCACTTTGAATGCGTAGCGTTATGAATACCCCTTGTCAAAGGCCCTCATCATTTTGAATGATGAATCATGGCTTCGGCACCTCGGTATCAACTCAACAAGAACAAATATCTGCTCGCACCTGAATCAGAACGTTTGCGAAAGATTCTCACAGATTTTCAAGACAAGGATCCCCGTAACTGTTTGATGATCTGGACGGCTTTACGAACCGGAGCCCGGGCTCAGGAAGTCTTAAATATTCAAAGGTCGGATCTAAACCCCTACGATGAAAGCATCTTTATCCGGGGTTTAAAGAACTCCAATGACCGGGAAATCCCGGTTCATTCAGCCTTTTTCGAAAGACTTCATCGCTTCGCCGAACAGCAAGGCGGAACCTCGGTTTTTCCGATTTCATACAATCGATTGTTTCAAATCTGGGAATTGTATCGCCCCGTCCCAAAGAAGTTTCATTCTTTAAGACATACTTTTGCGATCGAACTTTATCAGAAGACGAAGGATTTAAGGCTGGTCCAGGTGGCGTTGGGACATCGAAACATCGCCAACACCATGGTTTATGCGGATTACGTTTATTCTCAACAGGAGCTGCGGAAGCTTATTCTATAGTTACTCTTCGATGCTGCGAATTTCGTTCGCCAATCGATCGAATTGCTTTTCTTCTGATGCGCGGTGATTGGATTTTTCTTTTTTGAAGGCCAGCAAGTCTTTTTTAGTGGGAGCATTATAAGAAGTGCCGGAATTTTCCACCACAACAATGCGCTCACGCATTTTCTCCTGAGCTGCCACCTTGTCGCGAGTCGACTCCAGATTACTCTGAACATTATGATGAAGCTCACTTTGCGCTTTGGTGTTTTCACTGATCAAAGCGTTAAAGTCCGAGATCTTGGCAAAACTGATTGCTGGGATCAGGGTCATAACTGCGATAAGTGCTTGCTTCTTCATACTAACTCCTTGCTGGATGCTTCTAGTTAAAGCAAAGCTGATGCCATCCGGTGCACGCTTAAATTGCTTTAGACGACAAACTCCCGACAAAGTCGCTTACAACTGTCTAAGAAGTAGCTATCAATTCTTGTAATGAAACAGAATTAGCCCTATGGTGAAAAGTATATTTATAGGTGTCTCAGAATGATAAAAGCCCTTTTTCCCACCTTCGTTTACTATGCCCCCGTGGCCGGAACATCCGCCAAGGGAGTCACTAAATTAAATAAAGAACTAAAAGCGGAGTCCTTAAAGATTGCTGAAATCGACGAGGAAGGTCAGCTCTGGTCTCAAAAGAACTACAAAGGCGGCTACACTTCTTACGGATCCATGAGTCAGCTTCATCAGTTTTCCTCCACCTTTGGTGACTTGCAAAAAATGCTGGATAAGCATGTTCGTAAGTTCGCAAAGCATCTTGAAATGGACATCAACCCTCGTGAATTGCAGATGACCTCCTGTTGGGTGAATATCATGCCAACCCATGTGATTCACACCATGCACATTCATCCGCTTTCTGTGATCAGCGGGACTTATTATGTGCAAACCCCCAAGAATTGCTCTGCGCTGAAATTTGAAGATCCTCGTATGGAATCCTTCATGGCTTCACCGCCGCGCAAACACGACGCCAAAGTTCACAATCAGCGCTATTACTCCTTGGCCCCACAAGAAGGCCATGTCGTGCTGTTTGAATCCTGGACCCGACACGAAGTTCCTCAGAACGCGGCCGACAAAGAGCGCATCAGCATCAGCTTTAATTACGACTGGGTGTAGTGATGCCAGAAGCTGCTGGAATCCAGATAGAAAACCTGCATAAGGAATTCGCCGGAAAAAAGGTGATTGAGAATCTAAACCTCAACATCGAAGCGGGTTCATTTGTTTCTATCGTGGGTCCTTCGGGCTGTGGAAAATCAACTCTGTTAAGATTGATTGCGGGCCTTGAAGCACCTTCTTCCGGAACGCTCAAAAAGGCTTCAGAAAAAGAACTCCATTTCAGCTTTGTTTTTCAGGATCCCAACCTGCTGAGCTGGAGAACCGTCTACGAAAATGTGCGCCTGCCTTTTGAACTGAACGATCATCTTAAAAGTGTTCCCCCCGGCGAGCAGCACAGACGCATCATGGAGTCCCTTAAAAAGGTGCATCTGGACGAGTCCCAAAATCTCTTCCCGCACCAGCTCTCGGGCGGGATGAAGATGCGTGTCTCACTGGCACGGGCCCTGGTAAACTCTCCACGCCTGCTTTTAATGGACGAACCTTTTGCCGCTCTGGACGAAAGCACGCGCTTTGAAATGCAGCGTGAACTGCATTCCCTTTGGATGAAGGAGCGAATGACGGTGATCTTCGTGACACACTCTTTATTTGAATCCACCTTCTTATCCGAAAGAATCATCATGCTGAAAGGGGCCGGGGCCCCTGTGGTTTGGGATCAAAAGCTGACTCTGCCAACCAACAGAGAAGAGAGCCTGCGCACCACAGAAGCCTTCAATAAGATTGTCGAAGGTCTTTCAGAAAGGCTGCGTGCATGAAGCGCTCTTTGCCTGCATTGCTCAGTTTTATCATCCTCACCCTTGGTCTTGAGTTGATTGTGCGTGGCGGGTGGGTGAGTGAGACCCTGCTTCCCTCCCCTTCCATGGTTTTGCAAAGTCTGACTGAAATGCGCAGTGATTTTATCGTAGCTTTCAAAGAAACGCTTTTGAATGTTCTGGCTGGATTGTTTTTAAGTATTGTCATCGGAAGCCTGGTGGCTTTTGTTTTCTCGTTGTCGGACCTTTTAAAACGGGCGATCTTACCTTTTGCCATCTTCTTTCAGACCGTACCAATCATCGCCATTGCACCTTTGCTGGTCATCTACTTTGGCTTCGGTTCGCCGACAGTGATTGCCTCCAGTTTTATTGTTTCCATTTTTCCCATCATCGCCAACACCCTGATGGGACTTGAAAGCGCCAGCCAATCCCAACGCGACCTTTTTCGCATCTATAAAGCAACACCACTGCAAACGCTGTGGAAACTGAAGTTACCCCATGCCTACAGCTACATCTATTCGGGCTTTAAAATTTCTGCGGGACTCTCGATCATTGGAGCCATTGCCGGGGAATTTGTCGCGGGCGGCGGTCTGGGCGCCATGATTGATTCCGCCCGCACACAGCAGCGGGTGGACATCGTTTTTGGTGCACTGTTGCTGCTCTCACTTATGGGGTTGCTCTTTGTGGGCGCCATGGCTTTAATCAACCGGATCATCTTAAACAAACGCCCCTTGGCCACTTTATCTCAGGAATAGGAGATGCTAATGAAATCTTGGATCGCTCTTGGAGCTCTTTTATTTTCTTTTGCAGTTCAGGCTGCCGACACTCCGGTGGAAATTGCTTTAAACTGGAAGGCAGAGCCTGAATTTGGAGGCTTCTATGCGGCTTCCCTGCAGGGTTTGTACAAAGCCCAAGGTCTGGATGTGAAGATTTTAGAAGGAGGCTCTGGCACGCCGACAGTGCAAATGCTGGCGAATGGTAAAGTGGACTTTGCCATTGTTAGTGCGGATGAGCTGATCATTTCTCAAGATCGCAATAAGCTGAACAAAGTCAAAGCCCTGTTTGCGGTCTATCAAGTTTCTCCTTACATCGTGATGACTCACGCGGATAGAAACTTCAAAACATTGAAGGATGTCTTTATCAGCGAGGGCTTTTTATCCATGCAGTCCGGCCTTCCCTACTTTCAGTATCTGGTGCAAAAGTTTGGCAAACCTAAAGTTCGTGTGGTCCCGTACACGGGGGGCGTTGCTAATTTCCTCAACGACAAGACCTTCTCTCAGCAGGGTTTCATCACCACCGAACCACTGACGGCAGAAAAAGCGGGCGCGAAAGTGAAGTCCTTCCTGATTGCGGATGAAGGATTTAACCCCTATTTGGTTGTGCTTGCCACAACCGAGCAGGTCTTGAAAAACAAACCCGACCTGGTCAAGAAAGTGGTCGAGGGAACGCGCGCCGGGTGGATGGCTTATCAAAAAGATCCTAAATCAACCAACGAGCACATGGCGAAACTGAATAAGGCCTTAGATCTGGAGACCTTCAACAAGGCCGCCGAGATTCAAAAGCCTCTGATTGAACCTGCAGGAATCCCCCTGGGGAGTATGAGCGATGAGCGCTGGGAAACCCTGACTCAGCAACTTAAAAAACTCAAACTGATCAAGACCACGCCCAAGGCTGCGGATCTTTATATTAAATAAACATAGGGGGCATGGATAAAATGCCCCTGCCATTTTCATGGAAACTGCTTGCTGATACCGTCGGCGAGCATATCGGACATGTGCAGAATCTGTACGTGAACCAGATCATAGATCTCCACACTGCGCTCATAATCCCCGCCAATTTCAGCTATCGCCTCTTGCGCCGTGAGGCTCAAATGCTCATGCAGCATTCCCTTGAGATCCTCCACCTTCCAATATTCAGGATTGGCGCTGGATAAAAACATCGCAATGGCATCAGCATTTTCATACCACAGACGATTGTTCTCGGTGATTGCATCAGAATCGTTGTTTTTTACGGCCGTTAAGAGATTTGAGGCGATAAGAATATGATCAGTTAAAAGACGGGTCAGCTCGGTTCCGGCTGCCTCACCATAATAAGGCTTTATCGCATTACCAATATCCACTTGATTTTGTAAAAGCCTTTGGGTGGTCACGGACAAATTAGGCAACTCATGGACGGCTGAGATGATAAATAGCCGGGTCCAGGTCGCATGATCTTCCCAGAGCTTGCGCAGATCTTCCCGCAGCTTCACAGGATCGTTCTTCACTTCATGCCTATCCACAGAGATCACAGGTCCGACCGGTGTTTTCGTCGAAGTGTATGACGGACCAAGAGCCCATCCCGTTGTGGACGTAAACATCGCGGATATAACCATGCCTTTTACCAGAGTTTTCATTCTATCAAATACCACAAATGCCTCCTTGCTTATGGGTATTCAAACTCTAACTTCTTCAGGCTGGTTATCAATTCGAAGACTCCCTTTATGGTGAGTTACAAAAACCTTTCTCGCAGGGGACGTTATTTGTCATCCTGATGTTGGCGCGCCCACTGGGAAAACACGACGTTGGCCCCCACCACAGCCAGCAAAGAAAGATACACTAAATATTTAAAATCCTCTGTGTTTGGCAGAAGGCTTCCCAGTGCAAAAAGAATCAGCGTCGCCAATGTCGTCGTCAGGGAACTCAGAGAATTCAGCTCCCCCCGCTGATCTTCTGGAATCAATCTTTGCCTCAACTCAAATTCACCATTGGAGAATCCATAAAGACCCACACGCGAAAGCAAAATACATCCAAGGAAAACATAGACCGATGCTGGCGTGTTCAGCACAAATGCCCCCAACCCGACAGTCAAGGTCACCCCTTGAAACGCCAGATGGCATCTGGAACTGAAAATCAACCCCGTCTTTGCCACCAAATACGGGAAGGTCAGCGTTGAGATCAACCCAAACACAGCTCCCAGACCGCGAAACAGGCCAATTTCCACCTCCGGCAAACCCATCTGATCTTTCAGATATCCCGCCAATAAGACCCCATGCGGACTCAGCACGGAAAGCCACAGCAGAGCATAGCTCAGAATCAGCCAAAATATCGGATTCCCCAGGGACTCTTTGAGGTTAAAGTGAAATTGTTCCTTCCAGTTCTGAAGGGCTCGGACTTTTCTGTTTTGAAGACCGGATTTTTGAATCACGTTCCTGAGAAGAAAATATTCCGGGGCAAACGACAAAAGGTTCCAAATTGCGATCAAAACCAGTCCCGCCAAATGCAGATAAGAAGACTGAACTGCAAACAGGATCCCGGCAAGAATGGGCGCCCCGACTTCAGTTCCCAGATCAATTCGGCGCAACCAGCTATTGAAGTGGGTCAGTCTGTCATGCGGAATCAGAGACGGCGCCAGATCATTTCCCACAGAGATATCCGTAATCAGAGACCCCAGCGAAGCCAGTATTCCAAAGAACGCCAAAGCGGCAAATAGTAATGTCACCCCCAAGAACTCCGGGCCATGTTCATGAACCGTCTTATCTAAGACGAAGAAACAGATCACGCCGCCCAGAACTGCAAAAAATTGAATCCACACCCCGACTTTAACAATATGTCCGCGCTGCTGGGAATCCATCCACTTTCCCGACCAGGGGGTCAGAAGAAAAGTCCCAACCTTGATGATCAGATAATACAGAGCCGCCATCTGGAGTTTTCCCGGAAACACATGCAGCAATGCAAACGGCACCACAAAATCCCAGGCCTGATCTCCAGAGCGGGTCAACAATCTTCCCAGCAACAGCTGAGTTTCAATTTTCAACAGTCTATCCATGCCTCTTGACATCCTATCCCCCGGGAGGGGATACTAGGGACATGTCACATAAAAAGCAACACGCAAGTCATGAGGATGTTTCAAAAAGACTGAAGCGCGCCAAAGGGCATCTTGAGACCGTTATCAAGATGATCGAAGACGAACGCGAATGCGTGGATGTGGCCCGCCAACTGCACGCCGTGGCCAAAGCCATCTCGGCCGCCAAGAGCGTTTATATTCACGATCACATCGAACACTGTCTGGATGGAAATCATAAGGATTTGGATTTGGATGAGATCAAAGAGATCACCAAATATATTTAAGCATCAACCTCTCACCTAAGAGAGGTTGATGCCGAATTCAACTACAAGGATCTTTCTGCGCCCAAGTCTCGCGGAGCTTGCTTGCGTTGGCGTGCCCACTGACGTTCAACCTTGCCAACAAAGTTACGAACTGTTTCCGCAACTTCCTCAGGCTGCTCGATGACCAGCGCATATCCCGCATGATGAATAACTCGGTATTCCGCACCCGTAATGCCTTTAGCCAAGCGACGATAGGCTTCCAGACTGGCTGGCGCATCTTCATCTCCGGCCAATATCAATGTGGCACAACGAATCTTGCCTAGATCTTTGGTAAGATCATTTCTGTGGAAGATCTGTGTTGCGGCATCAATTTCCTCGGGCTTCATATGTCGGACATGACTGATCCACTTTTCCCGGCGACTGACCTGCACGGGATCTTTGGTGGCCTTAAAGGTGGCACCAAACCACATGTCTGCAAAATCCTTCACATTGGCTTTCATACCTTCTTTCTTCGCTTTCGCGACGAAGCCGTCCATCTGCCTGATGGCTTCATCACTGCCTGCTTCAGCAGTGGCCCCCATCAAGGTGCAGCTTTTCAAAAGATCAGAACGATGGATAGCTAGCTGCAGCCCCACATAAGCCCCAAGGCAATTTCCTACAAAGTGACAGGGTCCCACATTGAGCTGCTCTATAAAGGCAGCCACATCTTTGGCGCTGTTTTCCAGATTGTTCATGGTTGGACCGGCGCTTCGCCCCAGACCCCGGTGGTCATAACAGATGACTCTATAGTCATCCTCCAGAATTCGGGTCAGAGGTTCAAAAACTGTGGTGTCCGTGTAAAGCAGTGGACTCAGCACGATGCAGGGGGCATTTTTGGGGCCATGTTCTTCATAGTAATACTCATGACCGTTGACTCTTAAGGTTGCCATAAGACCCCCTTTCAGGTTGCAGCCTAAGACTACTCCCATTTAAGACCGCCACAAGGTCTGCTGGACGAAAACAGTCCTTGACCAAGCGCCCCAAATTAACTAAAACCTCCTGTTCCCTGCCCCTTACTTTCCCGTGGCAGAACCGAGGAGTTTCTATGAAAATCAAATTAACTGAGGTGCCTGAAGAAGGCCGATCCTACGTCTGGACAAGCAAAACAGGCGAAGCCAATGCGGTTCTGGCGGACATCGTGGGCAAGAATCCCTATGAAGCTGAGTTTTTCATTAAACCGCTCAACTCCAAGGATTACGAGCTGACGGGTCGTATTGTGACAAAATCTCCGGAAATCTGCTCTCGCTGCGGAATTGACATTGATTATCCGGTCAATGAGAAGTTCCACGAGATCCTGATCCCCAAACAAGGCCAACCCCGCAATGGGAAGTATTCCAAGGTCAACCACGTCAGCGACCTGCCTGAAGGGGGCCCCGAGTTTTCTGAGTACGAAAACATGGTGTTTGATATGGGTGAATTCCTGCACGAAGTGGTCGCTCTTGCTGCGCCTTTTAATCCAGCATGTCCAGAAACCATTGATGGAAAACCCTCAGATTGCAGAATTCCTGAGGAAGGTCAGCTCTTTAGCTATGACGAGGAAATGCCTGTCGAAAAGCCCCAGAGCCCTTTTGCTGCCTTAAAGAACTTAAAACTTAATTAAATTGTTGATTTTTATCATTCTTTGGTTAAATTAACGTGCTTCAATTAGAACTGATTCAATAACGAGGTTTGAAATGCCAACTCCTAAGAAAAAAACATCCCGCTCTAAGCGTGACATGCGCCGCTCTCACGATGGTCTTACTGCTCCAGCAGTAGCTGTTGAAAAAAAGACTGGTGAGCTAGTTCGTCCTCACCGTGCATCCAAAGGTGCTGATGGCGCTTTGTACTACAAAGGCAAACAAATCAGCGCAGCGAAGTAATTTCGCTCTATAACAGAATAGGTTGACTCCATGGCAGGAATGTATCGATCTCGAGTTTCAGGGATAGGCTCCTATCTACCAGAAAAGATCCTTTCAAATACGGATCTGGAAAAGATGGTAGAAACCAACGACCAGTGGATCGTTGAAAGAACCGGGATCGAACGCCGCCATATTGCTTCCGAAGATCAGGCAACCTCTGATCTTTGTGTCATCGCCGCGAAACGCGCGCTTGAAGATGCTAATCTGAAAATCGAAGACATCGATATGATTTTGGTGGGCACGGTCACTGGTGACCATCAGATGCCGTCGACGGCGTGCTTTGTTCAGGCCAAGCTGGGTGCAAAAAACATCATGGCTGTGGATTTGAATGCGGCCTGCTCGGGCTTCCTTTATGGCGTCAGCATTGCCGATCAATTCATCCGCACAGGAATGTATAAGAATATTCTGGTGATCGGAGCCGAAGTTCTTTCCCGCTACATGAACTACAAAGACCGTGAGACCTGCATTCTTTTCGGAGATGGCGCCGGAGCATGGGTTCTTTCTCGTGCCGCTGAGGGCGAAAAAAATGTCATCGAAAGCACTCACCTGCATGCGGATGGCAATCTCGCGGATCTTTTGATCCTTCCTGCGGGTGGAAGCAAAATCCCTCAATCTCACGAAGCTATCGACAAAGGCCTTCACTTCATGACAATGAAGGGCCGCGAAATCTTTAAGAACGCGGTTCGCACGATGGCCATGTGCTGCCAGGAAGCTCTGGAGCACAACAAGGTGAGTCCGGACCAAGTGGACTGGATTATTCCTCACCAAGCCAACAAGCGCATTATCGAGGCTGTGGCTGATCAATTCAAATTTCCAATGGAACGCGTGATTGTTTATCTTCAGGAAACTGGAAACACATCTGCCGCATCCATCCCTCTTGCATTTGACTGGGCCGTAAAAAACGGAAAAGTCAAAAGAGGCCAGACGATTCTGCTGACCGCATTCGGCGCAGGTCTTACATCCGGCAGTATTCTTTTGAGGTACTAAAACATGTTTACATTTGTATTCCCTGGACAAGGAAGCCAGCAACCTGGCATGGGCCGTTTTTTGTTTGAAAACTTCAAGATCGCTCAGGAAACCTTCGAAGAAGGATCTGAGGCTCTAAAGATCGACATGAAAAAACTGTGCTTTGAAGGTTCTGAAGCAGACCTGGCACTGACTGAAAACACTCAACCCGCATTGCTCTTGGTCTCCACAGCGACTCAAAGAGTCTTAACGAAAGAGTTCGGCATCAAAGCCGTGGCGGCAGCGGGCCATTCTATCGGTGAATACGCTGCTTTGGTGGCGGCGGGTGTGACTCGTTTTGATGAATCCATGCGTGCGGTAAAAACCCGTGGGCAGGCGATGCAGTCCGCTGTTCCGGTGGGTAAAGGCGGAATGGTCGCTGTTCTGGGTCTTGAGCCGGATCAAGTGGAAACTCTTTGCAACTACGTTGTGAAAAACTCTGGCGCGGGCCCGTTGTCTGCGGCGAACTTCAATTCCCCAGGGCAAATTGTTATTTCTGGTTCTCAGAATGCAATCAACTGGCTTAAAGACAACTTCAAGCCGGAAGTGATTTTTGCGGAAGCTCCAAAAAGAGCGAAGTTGATTCCTTTGTCTGTGTCTGCTCCATTCCACTGCGAAATGATGAAACCCGCCGAAGACAAAATGCGTGAGGTTCTGACCGCGATGGAATTCAAAACAGCCGCATTCCCTATCATTCAAAACTTCCACGCCAAAGCTGAAGTGGAAGGCCCTGTGCTTCGTGAAAATCTGATTCGTCAGGTCTCTGCCCCCGTGCGCTGGACTCAAAGCATGGAAGTTCTCAAAGGCATGGGACACGCACAAATTATCGAGTGCGGTGCCGGCAAAGTATTGCAGGGACTGCTTAAAAAGATCGATGCGGATTTCTTCAAAGTCATGACGACAACTTCAATGGAAGATGTGAAAATTATTGAAGATTCCCTGAAAGCTACGAGTCATTAAATTTTCTTGAGATTTACTCAGAGTTCGGCCAAAGTGTGCTGAAAACAACACAGGGTACTGCTTAAAAGGATTTTGCACATGAGCGGAAAATCGCTTCAAGGAAAGAAAATTGTTGTGACTGGCGGCAGCCGTGGAATCGGCGCTGCGATTGTAAAACTTCTGGCGGAAGAAGGCGCACAAGTTGCCTTCACCTATTCCTCTCGCGAAGAGTCCGCACAACAGGTGGCTCACTCCCTTCCGGGAGAAGGCCACTTCTACATCAAAATGGATATTGCAAGCGAAGAGTCCGTGAACTCGGCGGTTGAACATATTCTGGAAAAATGGACCGATGTCGATGGCGTTGTGAACAATGCCGGCATCACAAAAGATCAGCTCTTGCTGCGCATGAAGGCTGAAGACTTCGACTCTGTTATCAACACGAACCTTCGTGGTACGTTCCTGGTAACAAAGGCTTTCACCAAACCCATGATGAAAGCGCGCAAAGGTTCTATCGTTAACATCACATCCATCATCGGTGAAACCGGCAACGCAGGACAGGCCAACTATGCCGCTTCCAAAGCTGGAACGATTGCTTTTGCCAAGTCCGTGGCACTTGAGCTGGCTTCTCGTAACGTGCGCGTGAACAACGTCGCACCAGGCTTTATTGGCACAGAAATGACAGAAGTTCTTTCTGAAGACGTGAAAGCGAAAATGATGGAAAAGATTCCTCTGGCGAAGATCGGCGAAGGCAGTGACGTGGCTCAGGCCGTTCGTTTCTTGCTCAGTGATGAATCCAAATATATCACCGGTCACACCTTGGATGTGAACGGTGGCATGCATATGAACTAAATTCGCGAGATTATTCGCGAACAAAATCATCTCGCCTATAAGCGACATGATAGAGCTAATGCACTAGACTAGACTTGTAATATAAGTAATATTGAACGCACTATTAGGAGGCACAAATGGCTATTCATCCAAAGGTTAAAGATATCATCGTAGAACAACTTGGCGTAGATCCAGATAAAGTTAAAGCGGAAGCTTCTTTCATCGACGATCTTGGCGCTGACAGCTTGGATATCGTTGAGCTTGTGATGGCAATGGAAGAAGAATTCGATCTTGAAATCCCTGACGAAGACGCTGAAAAGCTGAAGACAGTTCAAGACGTAGCTTCTTACCTTGAGAAAAAAGGAAAAGCTTAATTTATTATGAACTCCCGATTTGAACGTCCATCCATTCCACAAAGAAGAGTTGTCGTCACCGGAGTGGGCGCAGTCACTCCCCTGGGTAACACCATTGAGGAGAGCTGGTCAGCCGCAAAACGTGGACAATCTGGTATCGCCAAGATCACCAAGTTCGACACGACAGGCTTCGATGTGACTTTTGCCGGCGAAGTAAAGGGTTTTAATACAGACCAATACATCGAGAAAAAAGAGCAAAAGAAAATGGACGAGTTCATTCACTACTCGATCGCAGCTTCCAAAATGGCCGTGGAAATGGCCAAGCTGGAGCTGACCGAAGAAGTGAAAAATCAAACGGGAGTGATTATTGGTGTCGGTATCGGTGGTCTTGCAAACATCGAAGAAACCGCCATCAAAATGAAGGAAAGAGGACCGGGCCGTATCAGTCCGTTCTTCATCCCTTCTGTGATCACGAACCTGGCCGCAGGTCAGGTGACGATCGCGATGGGCCTGAAAGGTCCTAACTACTCTGTGACTTCTGCCTGCGCTTCAGGTGTTCACTCCATCGGAGATGCTGTTCGCTATATTCGTGACGGCGTGACGGATGTGATGCTTGCGGGCGGCGCAGAAAGCACTATCTGTGGACTGGCTGTCGGAGGCTTTGCTTCCATGAGAGCTCTTTCCACTCGCAATGATGCTCCTGAAAAAGCCAGCCGTCCTTGGGATAAAGACCGTGACGGATTTGTTCTGGCTGAAGGTGCAGCGGTACTTTGCATTGAATCCCTTGAGCACGCTGTCAAACGTGGCGCCAATATTCTTTGCGAAATCACAGGCTACGGGGTTTCCTCCGATGCTTACCACATGACTTCTCCGGCTCCGGAAGGTGCAGGTGGTTATGCCGCAATGTCCATGGCTTTGAAAGACTCTGGTCTGAAGGCAGAAGACATCAACTATATCAACGCTCACGGTACAAGCACGCCGGTGGGTGATGGCCTTGAAACCGCAGCCATCAAACGCTTGCTGGGTGATCATGCGAAAAAGGTCTGGGTTTCCAGCACCAAGTCCATGATGGGTCACGCCTTGGGCGCAGCTGGCGCGATTGAATCTGCCTTCTGTGTTATGGCAATTCGCGATCAAATCGCTCCACCGACGATCAACTTGGAAAATCCAAGTGAAGACTGTGATTTGGACTATGTTCCTCACGAAGCACGTAAGGGCACGATCAATCACGTCATCAATAACAGCTTTGGTTTCGGCGGAACCAATGCTTCTATGATCTTCTCTAAATACGAAGGGTAAAAACATGCTTGTCTATGTTGGCTGCGATCACGCTGGGTTGGATTTAAAACTTAAAGTGATGGCAGCTCTTCCGGACATTCAATGGAAGGACGTCGGCACTCACAACTCGGATTCTGTGGATTATCCAGATTACGCCGACCTCGTCAGCCTTGAAATTGTTAAAGTAGATCTTGAGAATAAGAAAAATAACATTGTGGATTCCCAAAAGGGGCCTGCTTTGGGTCTTTTGATATGCGGCTCAGGTCAAGGAATGGCTATTCGCGCGAATAAGTACCCAAACATTCGTGCAGCTTTGTGCTGGAGTGAAGACATCGCTCGTCTGTCCAGGGAACATAATAACGCCAATATTCTCTGCTTGAGTGCCCGTTTTTCCTCACCGGATGACGCCGTGAAGATGATCAAAACTTTCCTTTCCACTTCTTTTGCGGGTGGACGTCACCAGCAACGCGTGGACAAGCTTGCAAGCGACACTGGTTGTTGAGACTTTTAAAATCCCGCTATTCAAGTCATAATTTCAAAGATTGATTTACCCATCTTTCAGTTCTTGAAGGATATCCGTTAGGTGAGCCCATGAGCTCAAGGAGTCTTTATGCATTCTACATCCCTGTCTTTGGCCCAAGTGGACCCTGAAGTTTTGGCCGCGATCAACAAGGAAGCTGAACGTCAGCAGTACGGTTTGGAGATGATCGCTTCTGAGAACTACACCTCCAAGGCCGTGATGGAAGCTCAAGGCTCCATTCTGACCAACAAGTACGCCGAAGGTTATCCGGGCAAGCGTTATTACGGTGGCTGCGTGAACGTGGACACGGTGGAGACTCTGGCCATTGAAAGAGCCAAAAAACTTTTCGGCGTGCAATATGCCAATGTTCAACCGCACTCAGGCTCACAAGCTAATATGGGTGTTTATCTGGCGGCTTGTAAATCCGGCGACACCATCCTGGGTATGGATCTTTCTCATGGCGGGCATTTGACCCACGGATCTCCGGTGAACTTCAGTGGTTTATTGTTTAAAGCAGCCTCTTACAAGTTGGACCCAGAAACTGGTCGGATCAACTATGACACGATTCGTGCCACCGCAAAAGAAGTTCAACCCAAACTGATCATCGCAGGGTACAGCGCTTATCCGCGCACTTTGGATTTTGCCAAGTTTAAAGAAATTGCCGATGAAGTCGGCGCTCAACTGCTGGTGGACATGGCCCACTTCGCAGGCCTAGTGGCTACAGGCCACCATCCGTCCCCTGTTCCTTATGCAGACTACATCACAACGACAACGCACAAAACTTTGCGCGGACCTCGTGGGGGCATGATCCTGACGAATTCTGAAGAAAAAGCCAAGATCATGAACTCTCGCATCTTCCCAGGGATCCAAGGCGGTCCACTAGAGCACGTGATTGCCGGCAAAGCCGTGGCATTCGGGGAGGCTCTAAAACCAGAATTTAAAAAGTATTCTGAGCAGGTCATCAACAATGCTCAAGTGCTGGCTGAAGCCCTACTTTCTGAAGGCTTCCAATTGGTCACTGGTGGAACAGACAATCATCTGATTTTGATTGACCTGAGTGATCGAGAGATCACCGGGAAGATCGCTGAAAATTCTTTGGATGAAGCAGGCATCACTGTGAACAAAAACACGGTACCAAACGAAAAAAGATCTCCATTTGTCACAAGTGGTGTTCGTATTGGGACTCCGGCCTTAACCACAAGAGGTATGGGCACTTCCGAGATGAAGCAGATCGCGAAGTGGATTTCTCAAGTACTGAATAACGCTGACAATGCGGAGCTAAAAAACCGTATTCACGAAGAAGTAAAACAGCTTTGTAAGCAGTTCCCTATCTACTAGAAATCCCTATCAGGATCCGGAACATATATGTGTCACCGCTGTTCGCCGCCACATATATGTTCCAGACCAGCGTCTTCGCTTAATAAGTCAGCATCTTGCTGAAAAAACGGCCCTTTTCAGCGCGCCAAAACTAGTCATTGGTCAAAAAAATCTTTGGAACCAAGGACTTATCAAGTATACTCAAAGAATGACACCAGGATGGAAGCAACTAGTTAAATATGCAGGATGCATGGTTACGGCGGGAGCATTAGGCTCTTGCTCGACCTTTCACACACCCCTATCGCGCGAGTACTTTGCCCCAAACAGCACCAACCATCGCGCCACCGCCTCTGACCACAGTCCTATGATTGAACCGCAGTCCCTGACCTTTGATTGGCCCGTGGACCGCGCGCGCATGACCCGTGGGTTTTTACCTAATAAACGTCGTCCGCATTTGGGAATTGATCTTGCGGCCCCGAAGGGCACCCCTATTTTGGCGGCACAAGCTGGCACAGTGATTTACGCTGGCCGTGAATTCCGTGGATACGGCAAAATGGTTCTGATCGAGTCAGGCAATGGTTGGGCGACGCTTTATGCTCACTTTGACAAGATTCTGGTGGCTGAAGGCCAAAAGGTCCGCCAAGGTGAAGTTGTTGGCGCCATGGGCCGCACAGGGCGTGCTACAGGTGTTCATTTGCACTTTGAAATCCGCAAAGACCGTGGTCCGATTGACCCGCTTCCTTTGTTACCACAAGTTGCCACAGCAAAATTGTAAGACCCCTTACGGGGTCTGATGAATTTTCGGAATTAAGTTTGGGAACATATCTGAAGACGGAATCCCCATGCTTCCTGACACGTTTTTATTCCAGCAACGCAAAAGACCGTCAGTCGTGATGCCGCAGGAATTGGAACCACTCCAGGCAAAGTGACCGTTTGATACCGAAGTGTAGCCCGTTGCCGCATCGATAACCACGGGCGTGGTCCGATTGGTAGTAGTCCCATCTCCGACCTGTCCATAAAAGTTATAACCCCAGCATTTAAGAACATTCGCAGAAGTGATCGCACAACTCTGCTCTCCTTTAAGAGATATATCAAGATAGCTTGTTCCAGAGTCGATCAGCACTGGAGAGTTTTTTTGCACGGTCGTTCCATCACCCAAACCACCATGACCGTTTCCGCCCCAGCACTTCAGCTCGCCACCGGTCGTGATGCCACAGGTAAATCCCCACAAGAAGGCGGCACCGACAGAAATCTTGGAATAAGTCACTCCAGCATCAACAACCACCGGGACCGAGCTGTTGGATGTGCTTCCATTACCCAACTGTCCATGCGAATTGTCCCCCCAGCACTTCAGTACCCCAGCCGTGGTAATACCACAGGTGTGAGCTTTCCCAGTATTGTAGCCTTCTGAAGTCGCCACGGCACTATAGGTTGTTCCTGCATCAATCACCTTGGGAAGAGTTCTTGTGGTCGCGGTTCCGTCACCCAGCTGGCCACTGTTATTGAGACCCCAGCACTTCAGCTCACCGGTGGCGGTGATGGCACAACTGCTGGCATGACCCACTGACACCTTGGAATAAGTTACGCCGGGATCAATGACAACAGGTTTGTTTTTGTTGGTCGTCGTGCCATCTCCTAATCGATAGCTGGCATTATTCCCCCAGCACTTCAGTACACCGGCCGTGGTAATACCGCAGGCATGAGAGTCACGAGAGCTGGTTTGAGTTGAGGCTGAAATCGAAATTTCTTTGTAAGTCACGCCCGCATCAATAATCACCGGAGAATAGCGGGTATCATTCGTCCCATCACCGACCTGCCCTTTGTTGTTAACACCCCAACACTTCAATATGCCTGCTGTTGTGATGCCGCAGGTGTTGGAACCCCCGACACAGACTTTGCTGTATTGAGTTCCCGCATCGATATAAACTTGAGTTCCGATAGCAATAGGAAATCCGTTTGCCAACTGACCGTTATTACTTCCCCAGCAATGAAGCTGACCATTCACCCTTAAACCACAAGCTGATGGGTTAGGCCCATTAAGATGTCCGCCCCCAGCATAAACCTTGGAATAGGTATTCGCCGCATCAACCTCAACCGGAACACGTGACATCACTGTGGAACCAATTCCTAACTCACCTTGAACGTTGCGTCCCCAGCATTTCAACTTATTGGTCGAAGTCACCCCACAGGTAAATTCTCCGGCCGCAGAAACATGGATATAAGAAACACCGACATCTATCACTTTTGGCGTCTTGCTGGTGACTGCTGTGCCATCCCCCAATTGCCCATAGGCATTGCCACCCCAACACTTCAACACACCAGTCGTTGTGATACCACAAGCATGCACGGTACCGTTGGAAATATGTGTATAACTTTCAGAAGCATCCACATCCACGGGAAGGTTTTGATTAACGATGCTATTAATTCCGAGTTGTCCGTCCGTGTTTCTTCCCCAGCAGCGCAACTTATTGGCCGTGGTGATTGCACAGACGAAGTTTCCTCCGCCGTTGACTCCGTTCACTGAGACCTTCTGATAGGTAACACCGACGTCTACCACTGTTGGACTGTAGCGGGCGGTGTTGGTTCCATCACCAATCTCGCCGCTGTTATTTTCCCCCCAGCATTTCATTTGCCCGGTGGTGGTAATCCCGCAAGTGGCACGGTCTCCGCCAGACACCTGCGAATAGCTGACCCCGGCATCAATGACAGTGGGACTTTTTTTATCGGCGGTATTACCTGTTCCCAGCTTCCCGCCAAAGCCACTTCCCCAGCATTTTAAAACACCCGCCGTGGTGATACCGCACATATGCGATTGAGCCGTAGAAATCTGACTATAATTAACACCAGAGTCAGTTATGATCGGGGTGGTTTTATCAACAGTAGTTCCGTCCCCCAACTGGCCGCTGTAATTTGAACCCCAGCAAGTTAAAGCCCCAGAGCTTTTAATGGCACAGGCATAGCTCCCGCCGGTCCCGGCCTGAGTGATTGTTCCATAAGTTGAATCATCATCAGTGATCTGGACAAGTGCGGTGTTCAATACTCCGAGCTGAACCTTTTGTTTGGACTGAGTGGTACCCTGCAGAGAAATGTAGATTTTCTTTTCGATCTCTGCCAGCGCATTCTGACTCAGATTAATCGTGATCGTGCCGGCAGTGGCACCCTTGGCAATAGTAATACTGCCATTCAATGAACCCGAGTAGTGCGTACCCTGAACTCCATCTGTGTAAGCACCATAATAAATAGGAATATCCGCACATGCTGGCTTGGATAGATTGACGGAAATATTTACCGTCGTATTCGCTTCAGTCACCACAAAGTTATTCTGAGAAACGATAGAGGCCACCGTTGCCGGGCACTGACTTAAAAGCATATTGAAAATACTTTGACTGGGAGTCGCTACTGCAGAACTTCCGCCCAACAGCACTGCCGCCAAGATAAGATGTCTACAAAAGACTACTGAAAGTCTGTGGCCCATGTGACGTAGCATTTCCAGCTGCCTCCGACATTGATGGTCGTCACCCCGTAAATGGACTGAGCAGTTGTCGCTCCGTTTGGAGGACTAAAGTGCGTGCTATTGCAGCCTAAAAAGGAATACGTTCTGGATGTCGTATCTGCGATAACGATCGTATAGACGCCACCGTTGACCATGTTCGTTAAATTGATATTTGAAGTCCCAACCGATTCCAGATAATGGATATTACTGAGAGCCAGGTTAACACTCGCCCCACTGGCGATCTGATTGGTTGGCGTCGCCATATTCCCTGAAACAGTCAGTTTTGCCTCTGCGGTGGTGGTGCCAATCGCTACTTTACCGGACTCGAGAACCAGTTGATTGGTTCCGACAGTTAAGCCATTGAGCGGTACAGATAATGCTCCCGTCAAAGTCCCCCCTGCCAATGGCAGTTTCGTGGAATCCTCTGGAGCCGTCACCCAGATGCCATCACCGCGCAAATATGTGGAAGCATTGGCAGTACCGGTTCCTAATCGGGCGGTGGCAAACGTTCCGCCGGAAATGGCTGAAGCATCCAGTGAGCCTATCGACTGACAAGTAAATCTGTCTGTGATTGAGCTCCACACCATAGCCTGACTGGCCGTACAGGCCGATGATGGAATCATCTGTTGTCCACCCCAGGAATTACGCACGTCTTGCATGCGCACAAACTGAGGTTTCCAGGAACCCGAATCCCACAACAGGACCTGTCCTGTGCTGATTGGAGCCGCAGAGCTTACCGGTTGTCCTTGAATTTGCGTCACCGTGGGACTGGGCAGAGTGCCGGATAAATCCCCGCCCAAAGAATCAGCTTTTTGGAATGCCCCTAAAATTCGCGAATCATTCCCCTGCGCGACAGTTCCCGCCGTTGCCCCAAAGGTAACGGCAACGGTTTTCGTACCCGCCCCAGACACATTGATTCCAGCGCCCGCAGTGATATCAGTCACCACTCCCGAGCCACCTGCATCAGTCACACACGAAAAACTGGTCCCATCAAAATAGACAACCTGTCCGGTCGTACAACTTGCCGGAGGTAACAGAGTCGCTTTAACAAAGTCCGTGGCTGAAAAACCGCCAAGCTTCAACGCCGATGTAGCGAAATTAGAATAAGGAACAGAGCGGATTTCGCTGTCTGGCGTGATCAGCTGCCACCCCTGTCCATCGTGGAAGCGAACGCGAAGCTTACGCGAAGAATCCCCCGAAGGGGCATAAGTCCCGGAGACATCATTATTGCCGTCACCGCAGTTCAACGAGCCCGCATTATTAAAGACATCACTAAGGACAAACGGTCCCGCTTTCGGAAACAATCGGGTTCCGCTACCAATAGCCACATCAAAAACTCCGCCAGAATTCGCCAAACTGACGCCGTTTTTCTGTTCTCTATATAAGACACATTGACCATCGGAGGAAGTGACTTCAAAGAGGAAGCTAACATTGTCTGCTTCAAATGGAGTTCGATCGGATTTTAAAATCCGTCCCTGATAAGTCAGCTGTGAGGGTGAAGCTGACGCAACGAGTGATGCAAACATAACAAACACGTACTGCAACATCATTCTTAAAGGATATTTTCTATCATCACAAAGACAAGACCAGACGATGTGAAATCTCAGATCGGAACATTTGTTGCAAAGTTGTAACTTGTTCGCCTGTGTTGACCGAACACTAGAGGCTTGGAAATAAAAAAGGCAGCCCAGAGGCTGCCTTTTTCTTCGTTCGTAATTTCTAACTAATAATTAGAATACGTTCAAAGTCGTAGAAAGACCTACGTTTGTCAATTCTGGCTTCAGGTTCTCTGGAGCGAACTGCATGTTTGGATACAAGTAGATGTCACGAGTAACCGCGATACCCAAACCAACAGACTGAGTGTACATGCTAGTCTCGAAAGTACCTGCATCATCAGATCTCATGTGGCTGTAAGTGAAAGGACGGAATACTGTGCGGAAAGAGAATGTGTCGTTGAACGCATACTCTACGAATGGATAGAAACCGATACCATAGTCAGAACGTCTGTCATCGTTACCGATAACGTCGAAGCTCTGAGCAGAGTCACTGTACAAGCTGTAGTAAGCAGATGTAGAGAAACCTGGCTGCCAGTTAGAACCCGCGATATCGAAGATAACAACGTGGCTCAAGCTCAAGTCACCAACGGATTTGATAACGTCAGTGTAGAATTCTTTCGTCGCGTGGCTGTAACCAACAGAGAAAGAGTTCTGAGTGCCACCGATACGCTGAGTGTTACCCCAAGTGATGGATGGAGTGGAGATGTCAGAAGCACCACCGTCTTTAGCCATTTTCAACATGTCTTCGCCACGGCTCTGGAATGGAGTCAAGATAGACACACCAGTAGACAAGCTCACACGGTTGTTTGGATTTACACGGTAAGAAACACCGATATCACCAGAAATGTTTGTTCTGCCGTCAAGAGCTGCTTCACCAGAATAGTTCGGGCGAACTTTTCCGAAAGGCTCAACCAAGTTACCACCGTTCAAAGTCAGGTCAGCGCTCATGGACCATTTGGATTTAGAACCGGATTCAGCACGCATTTTCGCGTTTGTGATCTCCTGGTCCAAGTCTTTTACTTGTTCGTCTTTAGCCTGAACATCAGACACTTTTACTGTGCTTGTGTTTGAGCTTTGCTCTTCTGCTTGTGCCACAGAAGTCATGGAAGCTGCCAAAATCAGTGACATCAAAATTTGTGTTTTCACTGTTTTTATCCCTTTCGATAATGGTTAATTATGTTTCTTAATTTATTTCCGTCTTTCGACTTAAAATCTTCTTCAACTAATTCGGCCCCCGGAATATCCCCTGGTGCCGAAAAGGGCCAAAATGGTCCCAAATTGGAGCCACGTAGCCTTTAGAGCAAGTAAGGTGCCACGACTTTGGTCATGCTGCAATAGCATTTCTTGACGGATATCTAAAAAAACTGTCTACCAAACTCGATTTAATTCGATTTGAGCTAAAAATACCCATAATTAGGTGGTGTCAGCGTGATTCATTAAACTTTCACCCTGTTTTAATGACACGTAGCCCTGAAGTTTCTCCAGAGGCAAATTGTCCCTGCAAACCTACAAGTTGCCGAAAGCATCTCGCATTTCAATAATTTTCTAAGGGGGTTTTATGGCTGAACCTGCGGAGCTGGATCGCGAAAGAGCTTTTCTTCATGAGATCGGAGTTTCGCTCAACGGAGCTCTCTTTATAATAGATCGATTGATTGAAGAGATCAAAGAAGAGGAAGGAAGACTGGAAACAGATTCTGAAATTGAGCGTTTGTTCAGCAATCTTGCCAGTTCCCTGGTAAAAATCGATTATCAAATCAAGGCCCGACACACTCTACTTTCCGAACTTTTGAACGAACAGATACAAATAGAAAAAAGGAAGAGATCCATGCAAACCCCTTCCTCTCGTGTTCCGTAAATTAAATCAAACAAAGTGCTTATTGAATAACACCCGATCCGCTGTTGGCGCCGTACTGATTCAAATAACCAACCATACCCCGCGCGTCTTGGACATCTGAGCCCATGAAGGGAAGCTCCTGCCCCGGAGACAGCCACTGATAAAGATCCGTGTGGGCTGCACTGCTGCGCTCAAAGTAAATCCGCACACCTTCCTGAATCACCAGGCGACCGTTGCTGTAAACTTTCATCGAAGCATAATAGGGATTGCAATTCGTATCACCACACATCGCCTCGTAACTGATGTTATATCCATCCACCGTCACGCTTCCGTTAACGGTTTCAGTGCCATAGTGATGACTGGTTACCGGGAACTCCGTGTTATTGATCAGGATCGTCGCCATTACGACGCGCGGGCCGGGTTGACCTTCCGGAGTCCAATAGCGTTTTACACCCACGATGTCGGCTTCAAGCCCCTGCGCGGCGGCCTGTTCCGCCGCTTGCTGAGTTTTCACGCCATCCACAACTGTGGCTCCCATACGGTTCTTTGCATAGCGAGCTGCAAACTCAGAATCTTTCTTCGCACACGCCGTCAGCGCCAAAGATCCCAGCAACAAAAGGGCAAAAAAGAAGTTGGATTTTTGCATAGTCAGCTCCTTGCTCGTCTTCTTAAAATGCAAGGAACTGACCACTTCGGCTCTTTGCTAAGCCATTGTTACCTGTGAAGAATCTCACCCTGAAACGCGTCTCATTTCAAAACACATCCAGGTCGGGTAACATTTTTAGCCAGGCTTTGCACACTCATTAGACAAAAAAAAAGCACCCTCTCTGCGAGGGTGCCTTCGTTTGTTTTCTTCTGAATCTTCGGACTTATTTCTTCGCCACAAGCTTCAAAGTAAGTTCGAATTCGTCGTTGATGATCTTGTCACCAGCAAGTTCTTTGAAGAAGTTGCCTGAGCCGTATTTCAAGCCCCATTTGGTGCGGTCGATTTTCACAACGGCTTCACCTGTTGCAACACCTTTATCAACTGTCACTTTTGCCGGGAACTCGATAGGATGAGTCGCACCGATCATCGTGAAATCACCTTTTACAATCACTTCGCCTTTAGTTTTAGATGGCGCTACAGAAGTGATTTTGAAAGTAGACGTTGGGAACTTGCCGGCATTGAAGAAATCTTCCGTGGACAAGTGACCCACAAGTTTTTTGTTGTAACCTGGATCCTTCACGTCGGAATTTGTGATCGTCGTCATATCAACAACTACGTTCCCCGCAGTCAGTTGACCTTTATTAACAGTCACTTCACCTTCTTTAACAGAGATGCCACCCACGTGCGCATCGCCCATTTTCTTTGTACCCTTCCAAGCCACTGTGCTTGCTTTGGTATCAATTTTGTAAACTTCTGCTGCTTGCACTTGAACCGCGGCCACCATCATCAGAGCCGCAAAAACAGTCTTAAACATTGCAATTTTCTCCTTCGCAATTCCCGTTGTTTAACATCACTGTCAACCATCAAAACTTTCCCGTAAAATGTAACAGAGATCAACACAGAAAAGAAGATTAACACCAAGATCCGGAAACCAAGACTTTGATTGGCGAAGTTGAAAATGAATTGAAAATATAAAGACCCGCAGAATATTTAGACGTGCTAGGTATTAGGCTCTGCATAAATAAAGAAGGGAGTCGCTCGGACTCCCTTTTACGAGGCAGGTTTCCCTTCAGTGGGATCAGTAATCTGAGAAAGACTACTGTGACCTCGTTCATGCTTAGTATCTCGCTTCTGTATTTTTCTACAAGTCCAGAAAAAGTCTTATAAACGCCCGGCGTCCGGCTTATTCTCCCCTTAAAAGAGGAAGAGACTCATGACATCTCTGGGGCTGGTTCTTTCTGGTGGCGGAGCGCGCGGCGCCTTTCAAGTGGGCGTATTAAATGCCATCGCGGATATCTGTCGACAAGAGGGCATTACCAACCCTTTTCAGCTCTACACCGGCATCAGTGCCGGCGCGATCAATGCGGCCTTCCTGACAACCCAATCGAATGATCAATTTGATGAAAGCACCCGACAACTGACTGAACTCTGGCGGCAGATATCCTCTGAGCAGATCTTTATCACCGAACCGCTGTCTCTCTCTAAGGGCGGGCTGCACTGGCTTTTAGCATTGTCTCTGGGGGGCTTAAGAAATTCCCCTCCTCATCGTTCGCTGCTGGAAACCACACCTTTGCGAAAACTCATTTCCGACAATTGTAATTTTGAGAATATTCAGAAGAATATCGAAAGAAAAAAGTTTCGGGCCGTCTGTGTGTCGGCTCTGGACTACTTCACGACCTCGACGGTCAGCTTCGTCCAAAGTCTGGAACAGGCTCCCCTTTGGCGGCGTGTTCGCAAAGTGGGGATTAACAGTTCTCTTACCACCGAGCATGTTCTGGCTTCGGCCGCCATTCCACTGCTGTTTCCCCCGGTCACCGTCAATGGACATTTTTTTGGGGACGGCAGCATACGCAATCATTCCCCTTGTGCACCAGCGATTTACCTGGGCGCTGATAAGCTGCTAGCCATTGGTGTTCGCAAGAAACAGGATGTCTGTTATGCCTCACAGAGGGTTAACACTTCAGAGCCCCCCTCGGTTGCTCGGGTTTTAAGTGTTATGCTTAACGCTGTCATGATGGATGGACTGGAAGTGGATATCGAGCGACTGGAGCGTATCAACACCAGCCTGACCAATCTGACAGCCAAGGAGTTGGGATTGATCCCGGTTCGCAAGATTGAACATCTGTGGATCTCACCTTCACGTGATCTATCAGAAGTTGCTTCAGACAAAACCCAGTCCTTGCCTCCGATGATTCGCTATCTTTTGCGCGGCCTGGGAACTTTGCAGGAAGCCAGTGAGATTGCCAGTTTTCTTCTGTTTGAAAAATCCTATTCAGAACGACTTCTGGAGATTGGCTACGAGGACGGACTGAGGGAAAAAGAGCAGATTCTTCGTCTGCTCTTGGAACCTTAAATTTCGACCTGAATACCCACTTCGATCACCTGATTGGGCGGAATACGGAAGAAGGCTGTCGGCCGTTGAGCATTTTTGGACATAATTGCAAACAAGCGCTCACGCCAATGCGCCATACCACCTTCACCCGGACGGTTTGGACCTTTTTCCGCGATGATGGTTTCACGTCCCAAAACGAAAGTTGTCTCGTTGACGTTGAAGTTGATATCCCGCTGACGACAGGCTTCCAGGATGTGCTTCATCTTCGGGATTTCCATAAAGCCATAATTCGCGATGATGCGATAAATATTTGGAATCACCTCTTGAATCGAGATCCGATCCCGCTTGGAAACAAAAGGGACCTCTTTTGTCTGAATCGTCAGAATCGCCACACGCTGGTGCAAGACTTTGTTGTGCTTTAGATTATGTAATAGCGGTGCAGGCACCCCCCAAGGATCCCCCGCCATATAAATCGCCGTCCCCGGGGCTCGCAAAGGAGGTTCACGCAACAACTTCTGACAGAAGTCCTCGATCGGCATGGAGCGCTCTTTCAGACGACGGAACAGGATCTGACGTCCCTTCTGCCAGGTCGTCATCAACAGATAAATCACAGCCCCAATCAGCAGTGGCACCCAGCCCCCATGTGGAATCTTATGCAGATTCGCGCCAAAGAAAGCCAGATCCATCACCAGGAAAGTTCCAAAGATTGCAGTGGACTTCAGAAGACTCCACTTCCATTTTTGACGAGCCACTTCAAAGGCCAAAATAGTTGTGATCGTGGTCGCGCCGGTGACAGCAATACCGTAAGCCGCCGCCAGATTGCTGGAAGTTTTAAACGTCAAGACCAGCCAGATTACACCGATGAACAAGGACCAGTTCACAATCGGAACATAGATCTGCCCGATTTCCTGACTGGAGGTGTGAATGATGTTCACACGTGGACAGAAACCCAATTGAATGGCCTGACGAGTGATTGAGAACACCCCTGTAATCAATGCCTGAGACGCGATCACGGTCGCCATCGTGGAAAGCATGACCATCGGAAGCAGCGCCCACTTTGGAGCCAGCATGTAGAACGGATTGGAAACAGCCTCCGGATTATTCAGCAGCAACGCCCCTTGTCCGAAGTAATTCAATACCAGCGCGGGCAAAGCCACAAAGAACCATGCCAGACGGATGGGCCTTTTTCCAAAGTGCCCCATATCCGCGTACAAGGCCTCTCCTCCGGTCACAACCAGGAAGACTGAACCCAGCACCAGGAAGCCAGCGGTGCCGTTATTGATCATGAACTCAATCCCGTGATGCGGAAGAAGAGCCTCGAAGATGTGCAGATTTTCCGCCATACCACGAATGCCCAGCAATCCCAGGACTGTAAACCACACCAAAAGGATGGGACCAAAGATGACGCCAATTCGCGCAGTACCATACTTCTGCATCAGGAACAGGGCATTCATCACAAAAACTGTCAGAGGGATAACGTAGGGGCTGAACTGTGGCGCCACTAAGGTGAGACCTTCCATGGCCGACAGAACCGAGATCGCAGGGGTGATCATGCCATCACCATAAAGAAGAGCCGCCCCAAACAAACCAATAATCGTCATCACCCATCGGCGGCGGGAGATATCTTTGGCGTGCTGACTGCGCACGGCCAGTGCCATCAGGGAAAGAATTCCTCCTTCCCCTTTGTTGTCTGCTCTCATGACGAAAGCCATGTATTTGATACAGATCGCAAGAACCAGCGTCCAGAAGATCAAAGACAAAATACCGATGACGTTTTCCGGAGTCGGCGCAAGGCCGTATTCTCCAAAGCACTCTCGCATGGCATAAAGTGGACTTGTTCCAATGTCTCCAAAGACCACCCCAAGGGCTCCTAAAGAGAGCATTAAAATATTGGCATTTTTATTTTGATGACCTGGATTTTCGATAGAAAAGACCCCGTCTAAAATTGAAGAACTGGCGCTTAGTCTAGAGAAGAAGACTCCAGTTGTCAGCACCCCCAATGAAAATATGACGCGGGACCGCTCAATTACAGGTTCTTCAGTTGCCTTTAAATTAAGCTATTTGCCATCATTAAGGGATGGTACGGAATGCTCTTTTTCGATCGAAATGGTTTCTGGCAGCCCTCTTAATCCTTGGATTGATCTATTTTGAGGGCCGCGTGCAGAATCGCTTGGCGGACAACCGTCAACCTACGTCGACTTCTTTTTCTCAATAACCGAATTCGCATCCAGCCCGTACGCTTTCAAGGCTTGAGCGAATTTCTGGAATCCTTGCGCTTGCTTGACCAGCAGTGACTTCATAAATTCATCCGTCAACTGCCCTTGGGCATTGATGATCTTAAAGACATTCATCATGAAGACACGCTCAGGGAAAACGAAGGCATTGCGGTATCCGAAAACCCCTTGCAAATGCTCGACAGGGCGAAGAGCTCCGAACAGTCCCCCTAGACCCACGAAGCAAACGGGGCGATATTCAAAAGACTCCGGAAACTTCAAGTGATCAATGAAGTATTTCAAGATGCCCGGCATAGAGCCATTGTACTCAGGACACACGACAATCAGACCATCAGAAGCCAGGACTTTTTCCAGATAAGGCTTCAGTGCTTCGGTCGGTTTGCCATACTGAACATCATCATGCAGATGCTGCTTAATTTCTTGCAAGTTGATAATCTCAACATCCTCATTCAAATCCTTATAGATAGACTGGATGATCTTAGAGACTTTCAGCGTATTTGAATCCGGACGGTCTGTTCCGGCGATGATATATTTCATGAGTAATTCTCCTAGACAAAGTCATATACCTTTCGCTGTAATAAAACACAAGACTGAAGCTGAGGAGCACTACCATGAATCCGAAAATCTGGTTTATTCTGACTGAAGGACAGGTCACCGGCCCCTTCGATCACGCAGAGATCGAGTCCCGCCTGAGCACTGCACCAGAAGCCCAGATTTGGGGACGAGGTCAGTCAGAATGGATGACACCTTCGAAGTGGCGCCAATCACTTAAAGAACAAAGCCAGATCACCACGGCTTCGAATGAACCCCCAGGTCTTTGGAAAATCCGCATCGAAGGCAAAGAACAGCCGCCCATGAAATATTCGGATCTGATTGCGACTCTTAAAAAACTTCGCGATTATTCTGCGGTGGACATCTGCACGGACAACTCCAAAGTTTGGAAAGAGATCTATTCCATCCCACGTATTGTTGACGATCTGGGAATCAGTCGGCGCTCTCATCCGCGGGTTCCTATGATCGGCACCCTGGCTTGTGAAAGCCCTAAGGGGGAATTCAGTTGTCGGGTTATCTCCATCAGTGAAGGGGGGCTGGGGGTCAACGACGCCCAGAACCTGCAAATCGGCGAACGCTTTAAGGGCACTCTGACCAGCCCCAATCTTTTTGTGACAATCAACACCACCTGTGAAGTTGTCTATGTTGGCAATGACGGATACGCCGGCCTGCGCTTTGTGGGACTGCCGGAAGAATTTAAAAGTTCCATCATCGAATATGTTCGCAAGTTTGCCACCGTTTAAGTCCCCTGCAATCTAACATCAGTCCTGACGTGGCGATTTAAAGGCAAATGTGATGTGCTATGAAGAATGCCATCTCTTGCCTTTTATCTTTCCTTAATACTTCTGCTGTCAGCGACCAACTCGTTTGCGGCTCGCAAGACCGAGTGGAGCCTGCATCTGGACAGCAGGATCGAGGCCGTCTATTTCCCGCAGTCCTACGGAGAAGACACCAACGATGATCTTTATCGGCTGGATCTGAATCCGATCTATCGCTGGAAATATCTGGACTCGATCCGCTTCACATTCAAACCTCTTTTTGTCGCCAATCCCAACAATAAATCCACCGAGGAACAGACCTTCTTTGATCCTGGCGAAACCTTTGTTCGCTATCAGCGGGAAAACTTATCCCTGCAAGCCGGCTACAATATCTTTTCCTGGGGCGTGACGGATGGTTACAACCCACTGGACATTCTTAATCCCAGACAGTACTTCGACCCCCTGCACAGTCGCAAGCTGGGGCTTTTGTCGCTGGTTTACTCTCAGACCCTGGGAAGCTGGGACTATGAAGTGGTTTTCATTCCGCTGAATCAAGGCTCTCTTTTACCGGGCGATAACAGCCGCTGGCTTCCGCGTGAGATCTTCCTGCCACAAACCGCAGACAATGACCTGATCCTTTTGCTGCCGGAAAATCTTCGCTATCACTCGCGCGCACGCAAGAACCTGGGAACCTCAGCTGAAAACAACTATGCGTTTCGCCTGCAACGTCGGGGCGAGTTCATTGATTTTTCACTCAGCGCCTATGAAGGCGCCGCAGGCTTCCCCCTGATTGTCCCGGAAGTCACAGGCGCTATCGTGCAGGTGTCACCAAAAACAGTCATCCGTGTGGACCCGGACGTGACTTTGAACAGCTATAATTATCGCATTCGCCAGGGCGGAATTTCTTTTGTCAGCAATCAGATGAATTTTTTATTTAAAGCAGTCGGCAGCTATACTGAAACTCTGGAAGACAACCCCAACCTGCAAAAATGGACCAATGAAAATGTCCTGGGTCTGGAAAGAACTTTTACTTTCGGTGACAGCGGCATGCTGATTGCGATCCTCCAGTATTCCTTTTTGAACACCGAAAAAAAGAACGATTCAAATCTGTCTGTCTCGGAAATCTTCCGCAGTGCCTATATGGCGGGCGGGCGCCTGAGCTGGAAAGAAGTCTGGAGCGCCAACTTCCTGGGACTTTACGACAGCATTCACGGAAGCACTTATCAGGAATACAGCCTGAGTCGCCGTTTTCTGGACGCGTGGGTTCTTAGCGGCACAGCAAGCTTTATCCAAGGCTCTGACGATACACCTTTGGGAGTGTATGGCAAGAACAGCTCGTATTCAATTTCACTGAGCCGCTCTTTTTAAGGCGTCAGCTGCAACACCAGATCTGAAGAATCTGTCGTCAGCAGTTTTTTTACGTTTAACCCCAGGCCTTCCGCCAAAGGAATTTTTGGGATCGTCATACGAACCGTCTGTCCCCACAAACCACCGACGATCCGATCTCGGATTGTTGACGTCGAAAATCTGGTTGAAGGGTGGTATCTTGCCACATAAGAGTCATCAAACGACGCCACCATCCCCAGACTCGGATTCACAAACTTCGCCTGCGCAACCCCCTCACTCACCTTCACATCTATCAAAGACGTAAAGGGCAAAGAGAAGTTCATGAACGGAACATACTTACCGGATTTAGGTGCCTGCATACGGGCATACAGCTGATTCTTCACCTGATATTGCAGGCGCTGCCCCGAGATGCTCACATCTTTATTTGAATAGACATCAAACTGAAACTTCGCGGATTTGGAAAAACTCATCAAGGCCGGCCACACGAAGAACTGCACAAAGCGCGAATTCATCACCGTGGAAAAACCAGGCAACTGACCGGAGCTCACCTGATGCAGCCAGGTATTGGCACGGTAAGCCTGAGCCAGAACTGTTTTAATAAATTCTTTCGGAAGACGCAAAGACGCCATTTCCGAAGCTGTCTTTTCTGACGGTCCACTAAGTTTCAAAACTGTGCGTGGGGCCTCAGCCGCCCGGGCAAAGGTGATTTCAAGAACACCTTTGGCGCGCAAACCGTCCTCTCCCAGATCCGTGAATTCCTGAACCTTCATTGTCACGTCAATATCAGGTCGGGCCACAACCAGCTTGCGGGGCGACGAGAAATCCAGCACGACATTCTGCAAATAGTCCTGCACATATTTCTTCAGCAGATCCCTCTGAGGCTCAACAAAACGGACTGAATCATTGGCTATCTTATCGACTTCGTCTCTTAAGATGGAATCAAATCCCTGAGCGCCCTGACACAGGAATTCACTACTGTACTCCCAACTTCCGGGGCTCCAGGACAGATCCACTGCGTTCACCGAAGCACCTGCCTGCGTTCCGGACACCTGAGGTGAAAGATTAATTTCAAACTTACCCTGATTCTTTCTTAAATTCAGCACAATGTCTTTGCAGGAAGCCTGAACCCGGAACCGGCCGATGACACCCCCCACATTTCTTTCGATGACGTGATCCACCGAAATCTCAGCAATATATAACTGCGCAGAAAGATCCCTGGAGGTCAGAGTCAGTGTGCTCTGCCCCGAGCCCAGGGCGGGCTTTTGCAACTGGGTTTTCATTTGTAATGAAAGACCTTTTATATCCACCGGGATATCCTGACTGACCAGATGCTGATCAGGAAATTGCCATTTCGCCTGAAACTTTTCAGTCATGAGGCTTTTCCACTTTTCTTCAATCAAACTTTGTTGAAACTGTCTAGGTAGTTTCAACTCAAACTCTGATTCCACAACTGCAGCGGAAAATGCGGGTATAGTAGTAAAGAATGTGAGTAGCGCGACCGATAGTTTTCTTGTCATCATAGAACTTCGTTTCCTCATCTCGACTGACATCATGTTCTTAAGTTACGGCTACAACAGAAAAATCTAAAGGAACTTTTACCAGCAGAATCGAAAGAAGACAGTTCAATGAAGAATATGAAAATCGCCAAACTATTTTCCAAATTTTCCGTCAAAACTCTCTGCATTTCCACTCTTCTTTTTGTTTTTCTGATCACCATCCTTGGTCTGTTCGCGCTTCCCCGTTTACAAACGCAGTACAGTTTAAAACAATTTCTTCCCAAGGATAATCCCCTGCTGGAAAGAGATGATCACACCAAACAACTCTTCCAACTGTCTGATTCACAGCCATTCATCATCACGGCTCGAATCACGGCCGATTCCGAAACCTGGTTTAATAAGGAAAAGATCCGCAGTCTGGAGTCTCTGACCAATCTTCTGGTCAATTATCCTGGCGTGAAAAACACGCTCAGCCTGGCAACAGTACAAGGGGCCATCAGCAACAGCGATGGTCTTAGTGTCGGCCCCCTGCTGAAAAATCTGCCCGAAAATCAGTGGCGTCAGGAAACTCTTAAAAATCCCCTGATCTCGCCCACCTTGATTTCACAGGACGCCAGAACAGCCTCGGTGATAGTCAACATCAAACCTCTGCACACGCAGGAACTGCTGGCTCTGCGCCAGAATCTCGAGGTCACCGCCGCGGCGGCAGTCCCCTTTGCTCATGTTGAGATCGGCGGCACACCCGCCGTGCAGACTGACGTCGGGGTTTTACTCCAGACAGAGCTTCGTAACTTTGTGGTTCTGGGTTTTCTGTCCTGCTTTCTGGTTTTGGGCCTGATCTTTGCCAACTGGACACCGCTGATTATATCTTTCATCGTCATAGTTTGCGCCAATATCATTGTCCTTGCTGTGATGGCGCTGGCCGGCTATCCATTTTCGGTTCTATCCACCACGATACCGATTCTGACCACTGTGGATGTGGTCTCTTTGATCATTCACACTCTGCTTAGATACTCAGAAGAACAAAAAAATCAGCCGCAACTCAGTCATCAGGAACGCGTCGTCTATACCTTCAGGGTATTGCTCGGGCCTAACTTTTTCGCCTCCACCACCACTATGATCGGCTTCCTCAGTCTGCTGGCCACAAAGGTTCCCCTGATCCGGGATTACGGCCTGACCGCTGCTGGTGCGATTGTGATTGGATGGATTGTCACAACACTGACCTTGTTCCCCTTGCTTTATTTCCTGCCTGGACCGCAGGCCCGGGACTGGGCCTGGGCCAAAGCGCGTTGGGGGCTGTATCTCTTCCGTCGCTCCGGCATCTGGGCATTTTTAATTATTCTGGTGTGCTCCGCACTGGCAATCAAAGGACAAAGCCTGTCCTGGTCTGCCCGTCTGTTTGATGATCTTCCCAAGAATCATCAGGTGCGACTTTCCACCGAAACGATTGATCGGGAACTGGGGGGCATGATTCCTTTAGATATTGAAATCAAGGGTCCTGCAGATTCGTGGAACGATCCCGCACTGCTGGCCAAGATGGACCAGCTTCTAGAGGACATCCGTCAAACGCAAGGTGTGGGCAGTGTCGTCGGCTTGCCTGATCTGGTGGCTGCGGCCAACATTCACCACACACGTCTGCCAGCCAGCAGATCGCAAACGGCGGAAATCTTCTTCCTGTACTCGCTGTCCAGCAACAGTCCCTTAAAAAACTTCCTGAATACGGACTCATCCAACACCCGAATCTCAGTAAGAACCTTTGACTTGCCTTCAAATCAACTTCAATCGCTTGTGCAGACAATCAAGGAAAAGGCCACCACCACCTTCCCTCAGATGCAAGTTGAGGTCACAGGCATGGGATCCACAATCCACCACCTGAACAACGATCTTTCCAGACAGCTGATCTTTGGCTTCTGGCATTCGATGCTGGCGATTGCTGTCGTTCTTATTTTTGTCTTTCGTTCGGTGCGCTGGGCCTTGGTGGCCTGCATTCCGAATCTGGTGCCTCCCGCCGCCCTCTTAGGTTTCTTGGCGATCTCTGAAACGCCCATCAAACCCAGTATCGCGATCATCTTTTCAATCGCTCTGGGGCTGGCATTTAACAACACTGTTTATTTGCTGGAACGTCTGCGCGCCCTTCAGAAGAACTCCAAAAGCAAAGAGCTGGAAATTGAAAAGACCCTGTGGCGCGAGGGCAACCCTTGTCTGATTTCAACACTGGTCCTTCTGGCTGGGTTTTCAGTCTTCCTGGCATCTTATTTTGCCATGAACCGAATCTTTGGCTTCTACATGCTATTGTCAATGCTCGCAGGACTTGTGGGCGATTTGATTCTTCTTCCGACAATGCTGAAAAGTTGCCCTTGGCTCTTGACCCCGGTACCTTGGAAAAAGGAGAAAACCATGGCAACAGTCGCAATGATCTTCTTTGCCCTCATGATCACACTGACTCCGACGCGCACACAGGCCCAGATGCCCACCATAGAAAAAGTCGGCGAATCCATGAGCCAACGCCTGCGTTCGCGTGATGAACAGTTTTTGGTGAAAATGAAAATCATCGAAGCAGATGGGTCCAGCAAAGATCGTGAAATGAAGATCTGGCGCTTGAGTCCGGCAAAAAAAGAACACTACCTGCTGGTGCGCATGCAAAAGCCCCAGGACCTGAAAGGCACCGCCCTGCTGGCGACTCTGAAGGGTGAGCAAGAGGATAAATGGATCTATTTGCCTTCAACCAAACAAACACGCCGGCTGACAGGTGAATCCGGTCAGGGTGGCATCCTGGGGTCCGAACTCAGCACCGAGGATTTTGATTTCAATCGCGACCAAAGCGCCCAAAGTTCTGTAAAAAAGGAACTCGACATCAAAGGAAAGAAATATCTTTTGATCGAGTCTGATGTCGCCAGCACATCCAGCAACTATTCAAAAATCGTCAGCTATGTTTCCGCCACGGACTTTGTCCCGGTGAAAGTGGAGTGTTTCGACAAACAAGGAAAATTATTAAAGGTCCTGGATTTTACAGGATACAAAAATGTCGGCGGAACAAAAATGCGGGCTTCCAAAATCAGCATCAAGAACGTGCAAAACAAACGCGGCACCGTCATCATGCTTTCTCAAGTAAAACTGGATCAGGGGCTGACCGCTGCTCGTTTTACGCCCAAAGCCTTGTCCGAAGACTAAGTCGGCTTTTTGATGTAGTCCTCAAACAAGTTATCCACCTGCTCGGGCGGAAGCTGAAAGGCCACCGCACCGAGTTCTTTCAAATAGACCTCCAAAAGCTGCCTTTCCTGCAGATCCGGAAACTCATTTTTCATGGCTTTCAATAAGAGCGCCTCCGCCTCATGAATCATTTTTCCGAAGCGGGTCCCGGCATTTTTTTCCAGATAATAAAGAACAAACAGATAAGGCATGTTCTTGACGTCTCTTAATATCGCACGCAAGCGGTCGCGAATGCCGACCGACTTTGTACGTTCGATATTAAAGACGTGGGAAATAACGAACTTGTAGGCCTCTTCCAGCACCACTTCCTTTTCTTTACCAAAATAGTAGTAAATCAAGGACCGGGTGACATTGGATTCTCGGGAAATGTCCGACAGAGTCCATGCCAGATGCCCCTTGGCGACCTCCATTTTCAGGATCGCATTACAAACAGCGAAATAGATTTCTTCCTTCGATTGAGTTGCCATTTGGTAATTTTGACAAAAAAGACCAAAACCTGTCAATGGAAGCCCTCATATTCGACAGATTTAGCCCATTCCTGTCAACGCGAGGAAGCGACAAGCACCCTAAACCGAAATAAATTGCCCTCATTCCAAAGAAGGAGTTTTTTATGTTCGCAGTAAATCATGTTGTTCAGTCTCTGGGCCAAAAGTATCTGAAGACCTACGGTCAAAGAATGACCGTCACACATCAAGACCTTCTCACCAAGCAAGAGAAGAATTTCGCCAGCCTGAAACGGGGACTTGTCGGCACCCGCCTTTATAAAGATCTGCGCCTATCCCACATCCAATCCTATGAAGAGTTCGTAAACCATGTCCCTGTATATAATTATGACGAATACGCCCCTTATGTTGACATGATCGCGGCGGGCCACAATGACATTCTTTTCAAAGACAAGGTTGAATACTTTGGCCTGTCCTCTGGGACGTCCGGTAAAGACTCCAAACGCGTTCCTTATAATGAACGCATGATCCGCATGTTTGTAAAATCCCAGAAGCGTGTGGCCAGCAAACTGAGCACGCTGGAACCTGAAATCAACTTCCTGAAAGTCGGCCGTTTGACTTTCGGTTCTGATCCTTATCTGTATTCTCAAAACGGCTTCAAATTTGGTTACATTTCCGGGATTCTGAGCACCCGCGTTCCAAAGGCTTTGGCCAAGAACACCTTCCCTTGCCGGGAGGTTCTGGCTATTTCCAACTGGGACAAAAAGATTGAAATGCTGGTTTCCGAATCCATCCAGCAGGACATTCAGGTGGTGAGCGGAATCCCAACTTATATTATCAGCATCTTCGAGGCGGTTTTACAGAAGACCGGTAAAAAGACAATCCGTGAGATCTGGCCGAATTTGAAGGTCTTTGTCTATGCTGCGACTCCGATCAAACAATACAAGGAACGTATCGACCGCCTGGTGGGACACGAACTGAGTTACTATGGTCTTTATGCCGCGACCGAAGCGGCCATCGGTCTGCCTTATGAAAAATATCAAAATGGCCGCCAAAGATATTTCCTGAATCCGGATCTGCTTTATTCCTTCACTCCGGTGGAAGGCGCAAAAAAGAATCTGGGTTTGCATGAAATTGAAATGGGTGTTCCTTATTACATCAATATCGGGACTCCCAACGGCATGATCCACTATTCCATGAAAGACGTGATCAGTTTTGAACGTCACAATGACGATCTGGTGTTTGAATTTGTCGGCCGCAAAAGCACTGGAATGAATCTGGCAGCTGAAAAAGTCAGCGATGACGAGATCCTGGACTGCTATCTAAACACAAAAAATGCCACCAACGTGGATCTCAGACACTTCTTCCTGTCCCCGCAGATGAAAGATGGCAAGGCCTCTTACCTTTGGACTTTGTTTGTTCCTGCCAAAACCGAGGTGAATCCGGAAGTTCTGGCACAGGCTTTGGACGAGGAAATGAAAAAACAAAACGGCGATTATCATGATTGCCGCGAAGTGGGGGTTTTGGGGCCGGCCCAAGTTCACCTGATGAGTGCGGATTACCTGCAAAAATATTTCGAAAAGAACCGTGGCCGTGGCCAGTTCAAAATGAAAACCACGTTTGAAACGGCCGAAGAATACCTGAACTTTATGAGCCTTCATTTGGAACAAGCCGGGGCTGTTCAATGATTCTTTGGATGATCATCGTCGGATTCCTTTCTGCCTTCGCCCTGGGACCTGCCAGCTTCAGCATTATTCGCAGTCTGGTGTCCCGTCGCCAGTGGCCGTGGTCCTCGATCGCGGGATTTCTGGTGGGCGATCTGATCTATATCGTTCTGGCGATGGCTTTGTTGCAAAGCCCGTTGCTGCATGAAATCTGGCTGAAGAATTTGCTGACAGCTCTGACAGCAGGGGTTTTGCTGCTGTACTCTGTAAAAGTACTGACAAGCAAAACAAACCCCCAACAAAGTCTGGAAGTTCCAGCTCAGGGGTTCAGTAAAAGTCTATTACTGACTTTAAGCAACTTTCATCTGGTATTGATCTATGCTGGTCTGTTCGTGCAACTGGCGGGACAAAAGACAGCGGCACTGTGGATGGGTGTCGGCGTCTATGTTCTGACCTTTGTTTTCAGCTTCCTGGGACTTTTGTGGGGCCTGAAACAGCTTCACGGTCCCTTAAAGAAACTCCTGCGTAAAATTGAAATTGTCGCAGCCTGCGGTTTCCTGGGATTTTCAATTTATCTTTCTTTGGAGATTTTATGAAAAAGATCGCTCTTCTTCTGGCCTTTTCCCTGCCGACGGGTGCCTTTGCTGATTGTGTTTTAAAGAATCAACTTAAAGGTCAAAAGCATTTTATCTGTCAGGCTCAGGGAACAAACAAGTCTGTGCATGTTCTGGATTTACAGGGTGGCTTTGCAGAAACCGCTTACTATCACGGCTATTTCCTGAGAAAAGAAATCGAATCCGGAGTTCTTAAGGGCATCCAGGTCCGAACCGAACGGGCTTTTTCGGATCTGGATAAATCCAGCCGAGAAAAGATCGAATTGATCCGAAAGTGTGTCATCAACAATTACCGCGCCAGCGTTTCTGATGAGTTTAAAGACGGCTTAAAGAATCTGCACCGTGGTCTTCAGGCTGCCGGAAGCCCCGTGGACTGGAGACATTTTGAAGAAAGCAATTACATGGTGGAGTTTTCCATCTTTGCTGATTCCATGCAACGCCAGCTCGACACAAACCCGCGCAAAGGCTCCTTAAAAGTCTTTGCCTCCTGCGCGCCCTATTTTATTGGCAACACCCTGGCTAAGCCGTTCAAAAAGCTGGCGCAGGGTCTTCGTGCCCTCAAAATGGGTTGCACAGGGATCAGTGCATCTGCGAACAGCTCCAGGGATGGAGCTCTTATTCATGGTCGCAACTTCGACACCGGACTGTTGGGTTTCTATGAACCCGAACAGGTCATCGTAATCAATCGCCAGAAAAACGGAATGACATCCGTGGGCATTGGTTCTGCCGGACTTCATTACGCTGGCGGTATCAGTGGCTTTAATAACTATGGTCTTTCAGTCAGCCTGCACGAACTGCAGACTGAAGGCACCCGCATCAGTTATGAAAGTGGCTCTTCCGATATTGCACCTTACCTTCTGCACTCAGTCCTCATGAAAGCCCGCACTTTGAATGAAGCTATTGCGATGATTCAAACACGCAAAGGCTTCGGCGCCTGGACTTTCTTCATTTCGGACTCCAAGACTGATGAGTCTGCCTCAATTGAGCTGAGCGGTGACACGGTTGTGGTGGCTCGCCGGACTCAAAAGAAATTCCTGGGACAAAGCAACCACTTCCTGGGAGGCAAAACCAGTGAAGAGGGCTATGAATACAGCCTGAATAAAACCCTGGAAACCCGTGCCCGCCTGTCTCATGTGGAGCGCACGATGACGGAAGATTTCGGTCACATTGATGCCCAGTGGGTTATCAACCGTCTCAGTGGTCACACCGACGAACTGGTGGGTCCGCGCAGCTTCGGACGCACCACCACCAAACTCTACACCGCCGCCACCCACGTGATGCTACCCGGTCGTCAGGAATGGTGGATGAGTGTCGCGGAAACTTACCCCACCAATCGGTCCCATTTTGTTGGCTTCCGACTTCTGGGTCCGGATCAAAAAGATCCCGTGCAGATTCTGGGAACCACGAAGGCTTGGGAAGATGCGAAAAAACCTGCCTGGTATGACTCTATGAAATATTATGTTCAAGCTTACTTAAGCAATGAACAGGATCACAAAACCATTGCAGGGCTTGATCGCACGCTGGGACTTTTAGAAGCAGCCTCTTTGACGGCGGCCCAGGATGATGTCTATGAATTCCCGTATGAGTTCATGTGGGCAAGGATGAAGGTCCTGCGCGCAGCTAAGAATATTATGGCTGGACAACGTGAGCTCGCCTTCCAGGATCTCTCTGACGCACAGGAAAAGCTTTCTGAGATCGCAGAGCGCTTAGGGAACGGCCTGCATCCTTACGAGTCCTTCCAGTTGGATCTGTGGAGATTCCGAGCTGAAACTCTGAAACCACAAGTCCGTCAGTCCCGCGCAGCACAGCAGCTTTATCGCAATCAGGCACGCACGCTGCTGAATTCCTTAATACAAAAATATCCGCGCCAAAGTGAACTCTACGATTTGCAGTGGAGCTTGGGTGAAGAGATGCAGCTTTATGTTGTTCTTGACGCCGAGATCCGCTTGGGAACTGTTGAGTAACCTAGGGCTGGGCGAGGGCGGCTTCGGTCAGGACCCGATCGAGGCTGCCGTCTTTTTTCATGACCTCGATGGTTTTGGAAAAGATCTCTGCCAACTTCCGCCCCTCGTCATTGTCATGAAATGCATAATAAACATTCTGCTCTGACAAGGGCTGCGTTTTATCAAAATCAATACCGCGCTCACCACTGAGCTGCAAAGCTCTGAGGCCGGATCTTTCCTCGACCACAAAAGCATCAATCTGCCCCTGCCCCAGTTTGCGCATATTCTGGATATCATCCGCCGCATATTCAAATTTGATTTTTTTATTGGCGATCAATTCTTTTCCATAGGGATAGCGGAACGTCAGACCGACTTTTTTCCCCTCTAAATCCTTCATAGTGCGCAAAGGGGACACCTTGCGAAAGAAGGCATAATCGACCTTGCGATAAAACGGCGTGGATTTAGCCGAAGTTTTGGGCACATACACATCCAAAGCCGGAAAAAATCCATCCACTTTCGCATTACTGAACGCCAGCAGCGTTTTTCCAGTGGGAAGAACCCGTATGTCGACGGTCCGATTGTTGCGCTTGGCGATTTCGCGAGTGAGAGAAATGAACAACCCTTTGTCAGGATTTTCCACCATCAGAGGAATTGCAAAAGTGGCCAGAACGATGGGCTTTGCCAAAGCCACAACAGGACAAAAAATAAAAAGTGCCGTCACATTCCGAAGTAAGGACATAATTAAGTAAAGATTTATTGATGACTTTTAGCAAGGGGTTTCCCCGTTCCTATCGTTACAAATTTTAGAGGTTTCTCAAGCCCAACGTGGAATTGCGTTTACCTTGGAAACCTTCCCGCAGAATCACTTCAAAATTCTGCTGTTTAAGGGCTCTTTTTAAAGTCCCCTTGCAGGCATAGGTTGAAACCACACATCGTTCAAAAGTCCCTGTTTTCAGGATGTAATTCAAAAACTCTTCTTCCCATAAATGCGGCGACGTCTTCGAACTGAAAGCATCATAAAGAATGCAGTGGTATTTTGATGGCAGAACCACATCGGCATTCAAGGAGGTCTGGATGTCCGAAAGGTTTTTAAAATGTTTCTTCAAGAAAAACTTAAGCTTTCCGGGCGATAGTTCAGTTTCGCGAATCACATGTTCCAGCACCTGATCGTAGGTTGCCCTGACTTCGGGATGAAGACTCTGGTCCTGATCATGAAGCCACTGATAAAAGAACTCGCGCAGCTCCGGCACGCTTTCATAACTGGTGATCAACCCGATATCCTCGGGTTCTTTTCCCGCCAAAAGAGCTTCCCGGGCGATGACCAATTCAATGTATCCCAAACCCAAACCGACAATCAAAAAGTGAGGATTTGAAATCTTTCGCACGACCTGTGCGATGGGCTCGCCATAGATCATCAGAGTTTCTGCACAAGCGCCGCCAGAGTGGTGCATGGATTCACCCCGATCCTTACTGGCATCCACAGACTGAAGCAGACGCAAACTCGGGCTTGCGTCACCCGTTATTTCAATTTCAAACCCAATATCGACCCATGACTTCATTTGATTGACTTCCCGCAGAAGAAAACTGTACAAGTGCCTATGGAAAAAGGCTGGTTAGGGCTTCCCTATCATACTATCAGTGAGCACTACAATAAACTCTTTGGAGAAAAGGTTTATAAGGTGCCGGTGTCCGTCGTGGACGACTGTCCGAACCGACGGGGCTTAAAGGGCATGCAAACCTGCGTCTTTTGTGACGTCTGGGGCTCTGCTGCGAATGCCGAAAGCCTTTCCATGGAGCTGCGCACGCAGATTGAAAAGTATCACGCTCTTATCAGCAAGAAGTACAACGCCAAGGCTTTTCTGATTTACTTCCAGGCCTACACAAACACTTTCACCAAAGTCTCGGCCCTTCGTCATAATTTTGATGTGGCACTGTCTTACCCATGGGTGAAGGGTTTCACTGTGGGCACCCGCCCGGACTGTCTTTCCAAATCAGTTTTGGATTTATGGCAGGAGTATCACGAAAAATCCTTTGTGGCGGTGGAGCTGGGTGTGCAGAGTTTCTTCAACGACCAACTGGAATTCATGCGCCGCGGGCATTCTGCGGAAGATTCTATTGCCGCCATTCATAAGATTGCAGAAAACACGAAAGTGGATCTGGGAATTCACTTGATATTCGGAAGCCCGACAGAGACCGACGAAAAGATTATTGAGACAGCAAAGATCTGCAACGACCTGCCGATTACAAACGTGAAGCTGCACAACCTGCACGTTCTAAAAAACACTCCCCTGGAGGAGATGTATCGCAAGGGCGAGTTCAGTCCGATCGACAAGGACACCTACACTCGCCGTGTGGAACTGTTCCTGCAGCACCTTTCCCCCCGTTTGGCATTGCACCGTCTGGCGGCTTATTCTTCTCGTTGGGATGAACTGGTCGCGCCTGATTGGACGAAGAACAAGATGGGCACTCATCAGCACATCATTGACGTCCTTCGCGCTCACGGCGCTTATCAGTCTCAGAATTTCCAGCCGGCGAACGAATCCGAAATCCTTTTGCAACGGCGTTTGTTCGAAAAATCGCAAAGATCAGACGCAGTCCGTGCTTAGTTTCCGCGCAATTTAAGATTCTGTAAGATCAGTACAGGTAAATTTCAGCTTTATTGGCCCAAAACATGGGTTTTAAACCTCGACCAAAGTTTTACGACGTAGAATTACATCCTCTTGCTAGTTTTGAGTGCAGACAGATCGAGTCAAGGGGAAGTGTTTTTCTGCTTATTTGATGGGCAACGTCACAGAAAAATCGGCGTTATTTTTAAAAATGTGCTTGAAACCTTCCCGAAAGAATTACAAGATCGGAATTGAGATGGATACCCGGCATATGGATATGTCACCAATTAGAGACCACTAGATCTAGTGGCAAGCCGAAAGGCAGCTAAGGGGGATTTAAGGGAAACAGCTAAGGATTAGCAACTTCGTTCTCACTAAATTACCACACAACTTTATATATGCACTAACCAGACCTAAGTCTTTACGAGGGGTGAAGATTTTGGGGCGGGATTTTTTTGCCCAAACGGAACTGGGCAGAGGGGATACAGCCATGTTGGAAACAACAGCTCACATCATGAGAGTTAAAAAGCGCGATGGCACACTGGAGCCAGTGGACGTAACGAAAATCGTTGAGCGCGTAACCAAGAACTGCCAGGGGTTGACTCAGGTAGATCCTTTGCGTGTTGCCACTAAGGCCATCAGCGGTCTTTATGACGGCGCCTCTACAAAAGAGCTTGATAATCTGTGTATCCAGACAGCTTCTTTGCTGATCGGTGAAGATCCAGAGTATTCCCGTCTGGCAGCTCGCCTTCTTTCCACTTATATTGACGAAGAAGTTCGCTCTCAAAAGATTCAATCTTTCGCAGACTCTGTAAGCTTCGGCTTCCAGGCAGGTCTTCTGGCTGAGAGCACTTTCAAATTCGTTGAAGCCAACAAAGCAGCTCTTTGCGCGGCGATTGAACCATACAGAACAGACCGTTTCGAATACTTCGGTCTAAGAACTGTTTACGATCGTTATCTATTGAAAAACCCAACAACTCGCCAGGTGTTTGAGACTCCTCAATACTTCTTCATGCGTGTGGCTTGTGGTTTGGCTCAATCTGTGGAAGAAGCCATCGAATTCTATCGTTTGATTTCCTCTCACGATTACATGCCGTCCACCCCGACTTTGTTCAACTCCGGAACTATGCGTCCACAGATGTCTTCTTGTTATCTTTTGGATTCTCCAAGCGATGACTTGTCTGCCATCTACCAAAAATACACGGACATCGCCCTTCTGTCCAAATTCGCCGGCGGTATCGGTGTGGCTTACTCCCGCGTTCGTTCCCGTGGTTCTTTGATCAAAGGAACAAACGGTCACTCCAACGGTATCATCCCTTGGCTGAAAACCATGGATTCCTCCGTAGCGGCGGTCAATCAGGGTGGTAAACGTAAAGGGGCTGCCTGCGTTTATCTTGAAACTTGGCACGGTGACATCGAGGAGTTCCTTGAACTTCGCGACAACACGGGTGACGAAGCAAAACGTGCGCACAACCTGAATCTGGCTAACTGGGTTCCAGACTTGTTCATGAAGCGCGTTGAAGCTGATGCGATGTGGTCTTTGTTCGACCCTAAAGTGGTTCCTCATTTCGTAGACACTTACGGTGAAGAGTTCGAAAAAGCTTACGCAGAAGCGGAAGAAAAGAAACTTTACATCAAACAAATCAAAGCTCGCGACCTATACAGCCGTATGATGAAAACATTGGCTCAGACTGGTAACGGCTGGATGACTTTCAAAGACCACGCGAACCTGAAAGCCAACCAGACTGGCGAAGCTGGAAATGTGATCCACCTTTCCAACCTGTGCACAGAGATCCTTGAAGTGACCTCTGACAAAGAAACTGCGGTGTGCAACCTGGGTTCTGTGAACCTGGCTCGCCACGTGGAAAACGGTCAGTTCAACTTCGAAAAACTGGCTCGTTCTGTGCGCACGGCTGTGAAATACCTGGACCGCGTAGTTGACATCAACTTCTACCCTATTCAGACAGCTCAGGACTCCAACCACAAATGGCGTCCCGTGGGCTTGGGCGTGATGGGTCTTCAGGATGCATTCTTCCTGATGAAACTTCCGTTCGACTCTGCTGCTGCCCGTGATCTTTCTGCAAAAATTCAGGAAGAGATCTACTACAATGCGCTGGTCACTTCCTGCGAATTGGCTGAAAAACATGGTCCTCACGGTGCTTTTGAGCAGACCAAAGCCGCTAAAGGCTTGTTGCAATACGACCTTTGGGGTGTGACACCTTCTCAACCAGAACGATTTGAGAAGTTGAAAGAGAAAATCAAGAAGCACGGTTTGAGAAACTCTTTGATGATTGCGATTGCGCCAACGGCAACAATCGCGTCTATCGTGGGTTGTTACGAAGCGATCGAACCACAGGTTTCCAACTTGTTCAAACGTGAAACCCTTTCCGGGGAATTCATGCAGATCAATAAGTACCTTGTGAGTGACCTGAAAGCGATGGGCATCTGGAACGAAGACGTTCGCAACGAAATCAAGTTGCAAGACGGTTCCATTCAGGACGTGGCGATGATTCCTCCACAAATCAAGGAATTGTACCGCACTGTTTGGGAAATCCCGATGAAGTCTTTGGTTGATATGGCTGCCGATCGTGGCGCTTACATCGACCAGGCTCAATCCTTGAACTTGTTCCAGGAAAGCCCGACCATTGGAAAACTTTCCTCCATGTACATGTATGCATGGAAAAAAGGTGTGAAGACGACTTATTACCTTCGCTCTCGTCCTGCGACCAAAATCGCAAAAACGACAGTGAAAGCTTCCAGCAACTCTGCAAATCCAAATGTTTCTGAAAGCATGATGGATGCAGCTCCTGCTCAAGAAACTAAGAAGTCTTACTCTGACGCAGAAGTGATCGCATGCTCCCTGGAAAATCCAGAAGCCTGCGAAGCTTGTCAGTAGTCGCGGCTCACCCGCGGAGAGAGGTCCGCACTCGCGGACCTCTGAACCAGCAGCAGTAGCTGCGGAGTGCTGACTGGGGCGGTGCCTCAGTCGCTGAACCAGCGCTTTAAGCGCGTAGTACTTTTTTGGAGATTTTTATGATTCTAGATCCTGGCTTTAATCTGACTTTGCGCCCAATGAAATACCCTGTTTTCTACGAAATGTACAAAAACGGGATCAAAAACACCTGGACTGTAGATGAAGTTGATTTCTCTACAGACCTTGTGGACTTGCACTCCAAAATGACTGAATCAGAAAAACATCTGATCCGTCGCTTGGTGGCTTTCTTCGCAACGGGTGACTCTATCGTGGGGAACAACCTGGTATTGAACCTTTACAAGCACGTGAACTCTCCAGAGGGTCGCATGTACTTGTCCCGTCAGCTTTACGAAGAAGCTTTGCACGTGCAGTTCTATCTGACACTTTTGGACAATTACATTCCAAATCCGGATGAACGCGCTGAGGCTTTCGCCGCTGTTGAAAACATCCCGTCCATCAAAAAGAAAGCGGATTTCTGCTACAAATGGATTGATTCCATCAACGAGCTGAATGAGCTAAACACGATCGAAGATCGTCGCCGCTTCCTGATGAACTTGATCTGCTTCGCGACTTGCGTGGAAGGTTTGTTCTTCTATGCAGCGTTTGCTTACGTTTACTTCCTGCGCTCCAAAGGTCTTTTGGCCGGTTTGGCGTCTGGTACCAACTGGGTCTTCCGCGATGAGTCCATGCACATGGCTTTTGCGATCGAAGTTGTTAAAACAGCTCGCAAAGAAGAGCCAGAATTGTTCAACCAGCAAATGGAAGACATGGTTGTGCAAATGCTTGAAGACGCCATCGAGTGCGAGATGGAATTTGCTCACGACGTACTAAACCTGGGTGTTGCCGGATTGTCTGCGAAAGACATGAGACAATATCTTGAGTACTGCGCTGATCAACGCCTTGAAAGCTTGAACATTGCTCCACGCTACAACGTGAAAAATCCGTTCATCTTCATGGAACTTCAGGACATGCAAGAACTAGCCAACTTCTTCGAAAGACGCGTTTCCGCCTACCAAACAGGCGTATCCGGCGCCGTTGCCTTCGACGAAGCGTTCTAGTCGGCCACGCCGAGGAGGCTGGAGTGCCGCTACTCCGGCAACGCCGGAGTGCTAGCGGTCACTCAAGCTGAACTGGCTTTAAGGAACATTGTTGAAAAGCAACATTCTTTGGATCTTATTTTTTCTAATCTGCATGGGGGTGGGATTTCTACACGGAGTCCTGCCCCAAGGCATTTCTAGATCCTATTTTGTCAGTCCAATTAAAGTTCAGGTTTTGACCACTGATGAAATTCTTTTTCCGGAAAGTCTGCGCCAGGAATTGGAAGAGGAACTGCATGTTCGCTTCTCAGTGACTGTCACTCGCGACTGGGAATCCATGCTGGCGAATGTGGTGGCCAGCCCTTCTGCTGATTTGATTTTCCTGCCTTCGTACTGGGCCAACACCCTGGCACATCAGAGCCTTCTGGCCAATACGGCAGGAAATCGTGGTGAGCTTTTACAGCGAGTGGCTTCGGACTTTGTGAAAAGTAAAAAGCCTGAAGATTTTTACTTTTTGCCTTTTTACTGGATCAAAACCGGCATCGATACGCCGCTGGATGAAACATTCCTGGACTTCCTGAAAAACAAAAAGGAAAGTTTTCTTTTCTTGCTGGCGGACGAGGATTTGTTGTTAAAACATTTCCAGGTCTGGAAAGAGCAGGGACTTTGGGATCAGGTTTCTCAAAAAAGAATCCTGACTTTACAGCTCGATCAACTTTCAAAAACCAGTGATGAAGGAGCTGTCGAAACTCCTTTGAATCGTGAGTTCAAAGAAAGCTCTCATCCCTATTTGAGTGCTCTTTTGATCTGGGGAGCCGCCATTCCGGTCAACTCCACACAAAAAGAAGTGGCTTTGGAAATTCTCGAAACCTTGACCTCCACAGAGCATCAGGAAAAAAGTCTGTTGAAGACTCCGTTTAACTCGACTTTCTCCAATGTGACAGCCACAGAGATACCTTTACACCGCCGCGCCGATTTTATCCGCGACTTGCAGTTAAAAGACACACTGATTCTTGAATCCAAGGATCAGGAAGCCCCTCTTAAACTAAAAAACGACTTTAACTTCACCCTTTAGGGTTTCATTAAAGTCGTTGTCTGCTCTTTCACTTATAAGATTCTATTACTTGCTAAGATTGAATTGCGGGGCTCCACGGGCCTCATTAATAACCACGTTCCCGTCCGCATCGCGGGCCTGCAGATAAAGTCGCAAAGCGTGAACGGCCGGAGAGGCCAGTGACGTTATATTGACCAGAATGTTGAATCTTCCATTGCGACAGGTCCCGTAGCCAGAATTCAGTGGAGTGTTCGAGTTCAGATCTGTCACCGGCAATGGCGTACTGCCATTTAGAACGATGATGGAGTGAGAGGGATAGGTGGACACGTAACATTCACCTGTGACTTCGGCCTTGGTGTCCGTGCTGGTCATGTTAATATTGGGATTATACATCTGCAGCATCAGCTCTTCAGACTTGGGTTCTTTATTGACGGTGTGAGCGCTGGAATCGTCTTTTCGGTCTGTTAATAGAGAATCCCCCTGGATCGGCTGACAAGCCGTCACGAGCAGACAAAGACCCGAAAGTCCTGCTAAATACCGCACTGAAGATCTCATAAATCCCCCACTCAAAAAGGATACCTATCTTCATCGGCAAACTAAACCATTGGCATAACCCCTATCTCACATAGAGACAGTCTCCAGCAATTTTTTCTAATTTACCCGTCCTAAAATGAGACTAAAAGGTACCTGCTCACTTTTGCAGAAGCGACAAGTCATGCATTTTCCTTTTAGCATTTAATTCGAAAACACGATTCTAGGCGCCCGGCGTTCGGCTTTTAATGCGCAGCTTCTGCAAAAGTGAGCAGGTACCTTTTTCCAGTAGTTGTGGATCCAGGAACAGGAAGTAGGTTGAAACCATGACTGTGGCAAATGGCATCAGCCCCATAAAGATCCCAATGCCCGCATGGAAGGACAAACCCACCAACAGACACAAGTAACGGGTGCGGTGCCAGACCACCATCGCCGGGAAATAGATTTCAAACAGGATCGTCACATAGCCAATAACTGGAATGACCCATGGGAAATGCCTCAGGAAAGAAAAATCCATCGTCGTCATCTGCGGATTGGCCAGAACACTCCACAAAGCAGTCCCATCCCACCAACTGCCGCCTTTGAGTTTTTCCCATCCGGTGTAGGCATAGATCACGCTGATCTGAACCTGCATCATGCGGATCATCGCGGAACTTAGAACATCCGACTGTCGGAATTGGGTTTTTCGCAAAATCAGGTTCTTAAGGCTCAATCGTTCGCAGGACTGCGTGAAAGACATATAAAACAGGAACAAAGCCCCGATGATGTCCGCACCAAAGTTCACTGCGTAGTTTCTTTGCAGGAAGCCTGCATTGATGATCCAGGTGATCCACATCAACCAACGGCCACCGATGCCCAAGGTCAACAAAGCCAGGAAAACCACCAGCACCAAGTTCATGGCAAAGTTCATGGAGTCTGGCCAGAACATCCACATAAACAAAGGACGCCCCAACTCTGGCATCACTTCCAAAGCGCGAACGCGGGGAATCCAACTGGAGTCCGTGTAAAACTCCAGATTGTAGAACCGCGTGATATTCATATAAAGCAGGGTTCCGCACAGCATGACCCGCATATAGGCCAATCCCAGCAGATTTTGCGGGGCAAACCAGAACTGATCCCACTGAGCCCAGATTTTTTTGATCATAAGCTCTCCTCGTCCATCCCGCCCTGGCAGGACACGGACTCACGCACGGACTGCACTTCTTTGGAGAGATCCTTCACACTTTCTTCCTGAAAACGCACGGCCTGATCCAAGAACGGAATGGTCTCGATCACATGTTCCATATCAATAGAAGCTGCGCCCGGGTACTGACGGCACAGCCAAGGCCCCATCAAAAGGCGCAGTCTTTTCGCATCCAAAACCATATAGCGCATCAAAGCCCACTCACGCTTGTGGGTGATATTGGGAACATTGCGTTTGTCGTTTTGAATAGGGAAAAAACCCTCGACAGGTTCACGCTCTTCCTGAGAAGTCTCGCCTTCCAGGTTTTCAGATTCAGGGTAATAAACGGTGTATTTGAGATACATCGGGTGCGCGGGTTCCGGAGAAAAGAAGTTCCAGCCCGCGTTCAAACCGACGGTGTTGGCATAAGGGGTCACCACATTCGCGGTGACCCGCCCAAAGTAGGCTCCTACATTGGGCATGACCAACATCACAAAGATATTATAGACAATCCACAAGCTCAAAAGAGCTTTAAACAGAAGCTTCACCTTCTTCATCAATATCGTCCGCCTCGCCTAGGAAAGGCAACTCCTCGTCTTCGTCAGAAGATTCGTCGTCAGAGTCAGCGAACAATTGGTCGTCTGAAGCCTCATCCTGATCTTCATCATTATCAAATGCTACGATAGCCTCTTCCAGGTCGGAATCATCCTCACCGGTGGATTCCATACCTTCTTCAAGAGCCTCCATAGCTGTCTCTTCAGATCCTTCTGCAGAGATCTCTTCACCGCCTTCGCCTTCTTCCATGGAAGACTTAGGTTTCTTGGTGAATGCTGCCGCTTTCTTTTCAGCAGCCAACGCGACCAAAGTTGTACCCGCAGCCAAAGCCTCGTCGTACTTGGTCAGCCAGTTCTGATCACGCGTGGACACAGGTTCGCCGAATGCCAGGGCATCACGGATGTTCTGTGCGCGTTCCTGATCACGTTTTTCCGCCTGACGGCGTTTTTCTTCCTCGAAGAAGTTGCTGGTTGTCGCAATATCTTCAAGTTGTTCTTGAATCTTCATCAATTCTTCTTCCCCTTGAGAGTAAGAACCGACAAAGGTCTCTGACATAGAATCCGTGATCATCGCCAAAGTTGGTTTTTCTTCAGCCTGCTGTTCGTCGATACCTTCGGGCAGCAACTCGTCGATCTGAGACAAAGTTGGAAGCTCTTTCAAGCTTCTTAGGCCGAAGATTTCAAGGAACTTCTTAGTAGTTCCGTATTGCATAGGACGACCCGGCAATTCGGATTTACCTTCAAAGCAAACCAGATTTTTTTCCATCAAAGCGCGCAGCAAGTGTCCGGACTCAACGCCACGGATTTCATCAACTTCTGCTTTAACTGTTGGCTGCTTGTAAGCCACGATAGAAAGAACTTCCAAAGCCGGACCCGAAAGCTTGAATTGACGAGCTTTCAAAGTGCGCTTCAGGAATTCCATATTGTCGATTTTAGTGCGCAACTGATAGCCACCTGGAACTTCTTCCAAAGTCACACCACGACGGCCGCCGGCGTATTCCACCGCCAGTTGGTCCAGGGCGCGGCGGATTTTGTCTCCGCGGATGTTGGTACCCTTGAAAAGCAATTTTAAGGACGCCAGACTGACCGGGCGATCAGACGCAAACAGAACGCTTTCCACGATGCTTTCCAGGCGCTCTTCTTCAACGAACTCGACTTCTTCGATTTCAGCGGAATCAAAGCCGTCAAGCTCAGTGCCATCCACGGAAACTTCGTCATCAGAAGCCGCTTCCATTTCAGCGACTTCGTCTTCACTGACTTCAGGAAGGAAACCTTCAGTTTCTTCTTCCTCTTGCAGGAACAAAGAGGCTTCGGTATCCACGTCTCCGGCAGAAAGTTCATCAGAGGAGTCCTCAGCGTCGGACATTTCCTCGGCTTCAGCATCCACCATTTCAGAATCTTCGGAGTGATTTACTTCATCATTCAACAATTCGTCTTTTTCTTCAGACATGGTCCCCTCTTACACTTCCGTCACGTCATCTTTAAACAATTCATTTTCTGCAGCCAAGATTTCGTCGTCCGTGGCGATATCGTCAGCACCAGCGCCTTCAACCAGCTCTGTGCCTTCTGCAAGACCAGCACCCAATTCCATTTGGATCTGACTGTTTTCTTCCAACAGATCTTCTGCATCTGTCAGGATAAACTCTTCGTCAGCATCGATTTTCTTTGAATCTTCCATCATTTTGGCCGCCACCTGATCAGCACCCATGGAGTCGTATTCTTCCACACGGCTCAGGACGTCTGTTTCAATCGGCTTTTTCGTATCCACCCAGATGTCAGAATAGGCCTCGGACTGATAAAGACCGACAAAGCCCATTTTACCCAGCTCCAACAAAGACAGGAACGTGATCAAAGCCTGACGAGCGCGATCTTCTGTCGCCGTCACAAGCTCCATCAATGTGGTCTTCTGACCCACGATCAGACGGTCCTTAATTTCCAGAACACGGCTGGAGATGGACTGAGCTTTCGCCGCCACCTGGTGCACTTTCTTTTTCACGGAACGAAGCATTTTGCGGTAGCTGGCGATCAAAGAGAACAGGGCGTTGTCTTCCAGGACAATTTCTTCTTCCTTTTCATCCAGAGATTCACGCATACCGCGCAACCACACATCGCGACCCACCAACGGGCGCTCATAAAGAAGCTTCGCGGCCTCTTGATATTTTTGGTATTCAAGAAGCTTTTGCACCAGCTCTTTACGTGGGTCTTCGGTTTCAACGATTTCGCCGTTTTCATCATACTGAGGCAAAAGCATGCGGGACTTGATCTGAATCAGGGTCGCAGCCATCGCCACGAACTCGCCTGCCACTTCCAAATCCAGTTCTTTCATCAATTTGATGTAATCAAGGTATTGCTTGGTGATCTCATGGACTTTGATGTCCATGATGTCCATTTCCTCTTTACGGATAAGGTAAAGAAGCAGCCCTAGAGGTCCCTCGAATTTAGGCAACTGTACTGTAATACTCATGAAAGATGGTCCCCTCTACCAATTTCATTTTGAGAACGTTCTGCATTCGTTCCACAAGCCAAGCGGCGACAATTCAATCAAGCCGCTTGTGTTATTTCAACAACTTTTTAGATACCCACTCCGCCCATCGCAAGACCGATCAGGCGCTCAGAGCTCCAAATAACCGGGCCCACCAAAAAGCGCAGGACACCCGTTAAAACCAGCACCATCAGCACCATGCTGGTGATGTGCTCGTTTTGCTCCAGCTTATAATTCAAACTGGCTGGCAGGAAACGCGCCAGCACCTTGCCACCATCCAAAGGATGCACCGGCAAAAGGTTGAAGAAAGCCAGGAACATATTAGTCACAATAAACGTTTGCAAAATGGTCACCGCCCCTTTGGCATACATGCCGAAAGAGTAGTACTTCGCGACCAATGCGATGACAAAAGCCCCCACACACGCCAACAGGATGTTAGACAGCGGCCCCGCCAAAGCGATCCAGAACATATCCACCCGGGGGTTCTTCAAATTGCGCGAGTTCACCGGAACCGGCTTTGCCCACCCAAAGAAGATCGGCGAAGAGAAGATGATCGCCGCCAAAGGCAGGATGAAGGTTCCGATCATGTCCATATGCGCCAAAGGGTTCATCGTCAAACGACCCATTTGCTCTGCCGTGTTATCACCACGCAAACGCGCCACCCATCCGTGTGCAAACTCGTGGAAGCACAACGCAAAGAGGAAAGGAATAAAGTAAACGCCTATCTTGGCACCAATTTCCATCAAATCCATAGACCCTCACGCTAAAACACACCTAGACCCTTGTCTAGTGTAGCGAAACAGTTGCACATTTAAAGTGCAATCAGTCTAACACAGCTCGTTAAAAGTATCCCTCTTGTCCTCTCAAAATCTTGAATTCATCCCTTAAAACAGATACGGTCATTCCCGCTTTTCATACACGTTTTAACAAGAACTGAAGCCACCAGCTTTAGGCCTTACCTAAGCCCGATCCAAGTTCCGCAGCAGCAACTCCCGAAGGGAGGCGTCCGCGAGGACTGTCCGAAGGAGCGGGTTTAGGTAAGGCCTAAAGCTGGTGGCTTCCGATCGAAGGGAAATTCAATGTCTGATGTTCTAAATGCTCGCCCCGCTCTTACGACACTTTCTGAAGACGAAGTGGCTTTCCGTGATGCGGTAAGATCTTTCGCTGAATCTGAAATCAAACCTCACGTCACTCACATGGACGAAAAAGCGGCCATGAACCCAGAGATCCTGACGAAACTTTTCGAAATGGGTTTGATGGGTATCGAGACTCCTGAAAAATGGGGCGGCGCTGGTTCCACCTTCTTCATGGCCTGCCTGGCAGTTGAAGAAATCGGTCGCGTCGACGGTTCTGTTTCCGTTCTTGTGGACGTACAAAACACTCTGACCACCAATGCCTTCCTGAAATGGGGCACTGAGGCTCAGAAAGAAAAATACCTTAGCCAAATGGCGACCAAATCCGTGGGCGCTTATGCTTTGTCTGAATCCTCTTCCGGCTCTGACGCTTTCGCCTTGAAATTGAAAGCCGAAGACAAAGGTGACAAATGGGTCCTGAATGGCTCCAAATTGTGGATCACCAACGGTAACGAGGCCAATATCTTTATCGTGTTCGCGAACATGGCTCCAGAAAAGGGCTACAAAGGCATCACGGCGTTCATCGTTGAGCGCGGCTTCAAAGGCTTCACAGTAGGAAAAAAAGAAGACAAGTTAGGCATCCGCGCTTCTTCCACTTGCGAATTGCTATTTGAAAACTGCGAAGTTCCAAAAGAAAACGTTTTGGGCGAAGTCGGCAAAGGCTACAAGATCGCGATTGAAACACTGAACGAAGGCCGTATCGGTATCGGCGCACAAATGATCGGTATCGCTCAAGGTGCTTACGAAGCCGCTCTTGGGTACGTTAAAGGTCGCGAGCAGTTCGGCAAACCGATTGCTCACTTCCAGGGTGTTCAGTTCCAGTTGGCAGAAATGCGCACGGAGCTGGAAGCAGCTCGTTTGATGGTTTACAATGCCGCTCGCTTGAAAGACGCGGGTCAGGACTTCATCGAAGCTGCCGCAATGGCGAAGCTTTACTCTTCCCGCGCGGCAGAGAAAATCACTTCCAAAGCCATCGACTTGTTTGGCGGTAACGGTTTCACGAAAGAATATCCGGTTGAGAAATTCTGGCGTGACGCTAAGATCGGTCAGATCTATGAAGGAACAACCAACATGCAATTGCAAACGATCGCAAAAATGGAATTGGATAAATAGTTTTTATCTCTATCTGGTTCCGAAAAAAAGCTGGCGAGGCAAAACCTCCCAGCTTTTTTATTTTCTGTTGCAAGCCTGCAACCTTAAAAACATCTCTGATTGTCTTACCAAATTCAAATTTGCAAAAGCTTAAACCACCAGCCTAGAATCGCACAAAAATTATGTTCCAGGAGATGGTTTATGAAGTTTCTGATTGTCGCTCCCGCCTTGTTAATGATCGCCCTTTCATCGCAAGCCGCCAGCGTTTCCGGTCACGCCAACAACCGGCCGATTTCACTCAGTCTGCAAGAGGATCAGACCATCACCAAACTTTCCGGTCACGCAGACGGACAACCGCTGTCGTTGGAAATTCTTAAATCCGAAAACGGAAGTGTGATTTCGGGATACGCCTATGGGCAGCGGGTGTCTCTGAGCCTCTCTGTCACCCCTGAAGGGCAGACAATCAAGGGATTCGCCCGAGGCACCCCGGTCAAACTGGTCATCACCAAAGAAGGTGACATCATTCGGGTCGTCGGGCATGCCAACAACAGCCCCGTCTCACTGACCGTTGAAGGCTCTGCCTCTTTGGCAACAGCGCAAATCAACACTTTGTTGCGCCTGCCACTGCCATGGGTTCCCTAGGTTATTGACAAACCATTTGCGCCTGAATCTGGGTCACAATTTCGCTTTTTCCGCGCAAAAGTTTTAAAGGCACTTTCTTTAAGTCTTTGTAGGCTGCTTTATTAAATTCAGGTTTTTTTGAAAACTCACCGTAAGAGTGCGAGTCCACTTCCAGCACGAAGTCCCCAACTCGCATTCCCGCCCTCTGCGCCGGCGATTTCTTATCAACAGTGGTGACCTGGTACTTCAACTGCCCATTTATCGAAACCGGTTCGACGGCAAAGCCCAGCCTGGGAAGGCACCCGGGGGGACCGGCTTGTTTATGCTCCTGCACGCGGCTCTTGAGGGTCTCCAGACCTGTGATCCATGCCTTGGTGGACTCTTCAATAGCCTTGCGAAGAGCCTCTGATCCGACCAATCCACGCTGGCGCATCCAATAAATATCCTGTGGCCGCTCACCATAATTCTGCGCATAAACTGTCAGGTAGTAATCGCCAACTTTTTCATTCTGCTCTGAGCGTAGTGAATAAAACTTTCCATCCATGAGAACCTGCACACTTCTTTGCGAGGAGGTCGGGATTTGCTCCGCGGGAGCATCCCCTTTTTCTGTTTCTGGCGGGAGTGGGCCGACGTTTTCAAACGGAAATGCAGTCGCAAAACTGACCTCGGAATAGCTCATGCGAATGAAAACATGGGCGTCAACTTTGCCGGGAACCAGTTTAAATCCCAACGCCTGCAACTGGCTTTCGGTCTCTTTTTTAAGTTCTAACAGAAGATTCTTTTGCGTCAGTTCTTGGGACTTGTTTTCCAGCTCCACAAAGACATTCCAACCCGAAACACCTCTGCCCTCCGCCCAGCGGCCCCCACTGGGAATGGAACCTTCCATACGGGGAGCTTCCTGATTTTCAGGCTTTACCGAGGCAGAACGACAGGACGTCAATGACAATAACAACGTCAGCACTAGAATAAGCTTTAACATAACCCCTCTTAAGAACTTTATTCTGAGCGGAGGGACTTTTCTGCGGCAAGAAGTTTGCAACAAAAAGCCCTTTATCAGGACGTTTTCCCGCTTCAATTCACAGCCCCGCTACGCTAAGATCAAAAACATGAAAATCATCCTTGCACTCCTTCTGGCATTCCCTTCGATGACCTTTGCCTCTGACAAAGTCTTCCGCCTGCACCTGGCGACAGAGCCCGGCAGCCTGGACCCGAACAAACAAAAAACTTCAGCGTCCAGCTACTTATTGGGAAATCTTTATCGCAATGTTTTCACTTTTGATGACAAGGCCGGACTGGTTCCAGACCTTGGCAGTTCATGCTCCCGCGACAAAAAACAGGTTCTGACCTGCAAACTGAAGAAGGATCTGCGATGGAGCGACAACTCGCCTTTGACCGCCGAGGACTTCCTGCGCACTTACAAAAAGATTCTGGATTCAAAAACGGCGGCTCCCCGTGCGGATTTACTTTTTAAAATTAAAAATGCCCGAGACATTTACCTCGGCAAAGCCAAAATGACTTCTTTGGGGATCACGACCCCTGACGCCCTCACTTTGCGCTTTGAATTCCAGGAAGCCGATCCGGATTTTGAGTACAATCTGGCAAGCTTCCTTCTGGCACCGACCAAGAGCGATCTTTCCGCTTACTCCGGCCCCTACAAACTGGCTGAATGGAAAAAAGGACAAAAGATCATTCTTCTCCCCAACAACAGCTATCACGGAGGTCATGCTTCACGCCCTCAGGTAGAGTTTCTGTTCATTGAGGAAGACACCGTGGCCCTGCAGCTTTATGAAAAGAATGAACTGCAGTTCCTGCGCCGCTTGCCGACTCTGTTTATCCCTAGCCATAAGAAGCGCCCGGATTTTCACTGGATTCCGGTCACACGCCTGGATTATGTAGGGTTTGGGCCTGAGCTGAAAGATCGAGAGGAATTGCGCAAAGCCTTTATTTATTCTTTAAACTACGTGGAACTGCAGAAGATTTTTTCGTCTGAAGGGCGTCCTGGTTGTGTGGGAGTTCCGGATTCCTGGTTCCCGGAAAAAGCCCCCTGTTATGATTTTGACCTGAAGAAAGTGACAAAGGGTCTTTCCAGCAGCACTTATACGTTCATGTTTTCCAGCCTTGGCGGCGAAGATCACAAGCGGGCAACGGAATGGATGCAGAATCAGTGGATAAAGAATGCGGGGCTTAAAACCCATCTTGAAGCCAAAGAGAACAAAGTTTATCTGCAGATCCTGCAGAAATCTCCACCAGCTTTGTTCCGCAAAGGAGTCTCTCCAGACCGCCCGACCTGCCTGGCCGCACTGGAAACCTTTGCCCCGGAAAGCCCCGAAAATTACTTCCGCCTCAAGGACCCTGAATACGATCGCATTTTGTCCTCACTTGCACAGGCACGAAAAAGTGCTGAGCAGAAAAAATGGTGCCAGGCCGGAATGGACTTCCTGATACAGCGGCACCTTTGGATCCCTTTGGGTGGAATTCATTTCTCGATGCTGGCAAAGCCAGAATTTACCGGCTGGAAAATCAATCAAATGAATCAGCTGGACTTGTCGAACCTGCACTAAAGACCCTATGATAAACATCTATGAATGAAGCAACTCAGTCCGTCGATATCCACAAAGACCAGATTATATTCAGCGAAGGTGATGAGGGTGACTGTGCCTATATTATCGAAAAAGGTCGGGTTCTTATTTATCTGACCAAGGACAAAGAGGAAATCCCTCTGACGATCCTGGGTGAAGGCGAGATCTTTGGTGAAATGGCTTTGATCGACAACCAGAATCGCTCTGCTTCCGTGAGGGCGCTGGAGGACGTGCGCCTGGCGATCGTCACCAAACAGCAGGTTTTAGAGCGCGTTTCCACAGCTGACAAAGTCGTTCAATTGTTGATGCGAGTCCTGCTAAAACGTCTGCGCCGCAAAAACATGGGCGGTCCAGCACGACTGTCCGAAGTGGAAATCGACAATTCCGGAGCTGGCACCGATGGCACCCAAAGTGCGTTGGATCAGATCAAACTTGAAAATCAGATTTTCCAGGCCTTTCAGAACAAGGAATTCGAACTTTTCTACCAGCCCATCGTAAACCTGAAAACAAAAACCATCACAGGCTGTGAAGCTCTTTTGCGCTGGAATTCCCCGCAGCATGGTTTAGTGTCCCCGAATTTGTTCATTGATATCATCGAAAATTCGTCCATGGTGATCCCGATTGGTCATTGGATCATCAATCAGGCCCTGAAGGATCTGCGCACCATTCAGGATCAGTTGCGCTTAAATAAAAAAGAAAAGATGTCTGACGATTTCATGATGAGTATTAATATCTCCGGTCGCCAGTTCACACATTCTGACTTTGTGAACAATCTGGAAGATTTACGTGAAAAGCATGATCTGCAAACTCAGAATATCAAACTTGAGATGACTGAAAGAATCATGATGGATGGAGCCATTGCCCTGGACGCCCTGAACCAGTGCCGCAGCCTGGGATATGCCATTTCCATTGATGACTTCGGGACCGGATTCTCGGGTCTGCAATACCTGACTCAGATGCCGATCAGCTTCCTGAAAATCGACCGCTCGTTTGTGATGAAAATCTTAAGCGATCCAAAATCCAAAGCCGTGGTAAGTTCCATTATTCACTTGGCACACGCCATGGATATCGAGGTTATCGCTGAAGGTATCGAGCACCATGAAGAAGCCCTGGTTCTGGAAACTTTGGGGGCTCGCTATGGTCAGGGGTATTTGTTCTCTAAACCTGTGGATCTGGGCCGCTTCCTGAAACTGATCTAATTCCTCTGACTTTACCAATCCAATTCCATAGATAGCCAAGCCTTGCTTGGCTATCTTTTTATTGTCTCAAACTGAGATCTTCCAGATCTGAGAATATTTCCTAAAGTCCATTAGACCTTCGCCGATAAGTCTTATGTCTTAAGACAATTAACCAGCTTAAGATTACATCTGGAGGTCACTCGATGGCTGACAAAAATTTTTCAAAACAGATTCCAAACAATGTTGTTTCTCTTGAATCCGCTCGCTGCTGCGGTGAAGGCTGCAAAAAGAAATCCGAAAAAGCAGGTTTCTGCGCTGAGCACTTTGACTGGTTTAAAGCCGGTCTGATCACCAAAGAGGGCGCCAAGGCGCCGGACTTCGACAAGAAGTACTATCACTACACGGCGGCCAAAAAAGTGGCTTAAAGCCGTTCCTATTTCGAATTCTTCCGTGAAGCCGGGTTTCCCACCCGGCTTTTTTTATTCGACGACAGGCAACAAAACAGCCTCAGCGCTTAAAAGAAGATTTAAGGGATTTGAATAAGAAAGGCGCCGAAGATCATCAGGCCGACAAAGAAGAACTTTATTCCAATAGAAAACGCTTCGCGCAAGGACATAACTTCTCATCGGCCCTCTCCTTTGCTACCATAAGTCCAGTTCAAAAAACGGGAGTCAGCACATTGAAAAAAGCCGCCCTTATCACCGGAGCCAGCAGTGGCATCGGAGCCGCCACCGCCATCGAATTTTCCAAAAACGGATACTTTGTCTATCTGATGGGACGCAATAAGGAACGCCTTCAGGACGTGGCCTTGAAATGCCGTAGCGGGGCTTCGATTGTGTCCTGCGATCTTGCCGACGAGGCCGCTTTGAACAAACGCCTGGGCGAGGTTCTGGGGGCAAAAATCCACCGCGTTGAATGCATCGTGAACAGCGCGGGAGTTTATGAGGCTCACTCCACTGAAGAAGGCAGTGATGAAATCTGGCAACGACAGTTTGAAGTGAACATGCTGGGACCTTTGCGCATTGTGCGCGCCTTCTTCCCCTACTTCAAAGAACAAGGTGGTGGCAGCATCGTGAATATTTCCTCAACGCTGGGCCTGCGCCCGCAAGGACCGACCTCCTCTTACTCGGCCGTGAAAGCGGCTTTGATCAACTGGACACAAAGTCTGGCGGCGGAGGGGGGACCGCACAAGATCCGCGCCAACTGCGTCTGCCCCGGGATCGTGGACACACCCATTCACAGCTTCCACGGCCTGCCGGTAGAAAAGAAAAACGAAGTCGTGGAAAAGATGAAATCCCTGCAGCCACTGGGCCGCATTGGCCAACCCGAAGATGTCGCCAAAGCCGCCTACTTCCTGGGATCTGATCAGTCCGCCTGGACCACCGGAGCGGTCCTTGCTGTGGATGGCGGAATCAATCTGTGATTTTAACTTTAAAAAGCCCCTTCAGCTCGGCGCACTTTTATTATCAGCCCCAATGGGATGACAAAACCAATCGTGCGGAATTTGGTCGCTGCTTCACACAATATGGGCATGGACACAATTACACTCTGGAAGTGGGCTTTAAAGTGGCAGAAACCCAGTGGGAACAGGAAAAAAGCCATTTACAGGATATTTTATCCCAACTCACCGGCCAACTGGATCATGAGCACTTGAACTTTGTGATCCCAGAGTTTAAAAACACCATCCCAACCACCGAAAATATTGCTTTGTATTTTCTGAATAAACTTAAAGAGCAGGTCAAAGTCGAAAGCCTTTCTTACCTTCGCCTTTATGAAATGGATACGATCTGGACGGAGATCCGCTTATGAGTGACGACAATAAAGTGCGCCTTTCCAAACTGATGGCTGAACGCGGGATTTGCTCTCGTCGAGAGGCGGATGACTATATCTCTCGCGGTCTGGTGCGTGTGAATGGCGAAATCATCAGCCAGTTGGGAACCAAGGTGGATCCTGATGTCAGTATCACTTTGGAAGCTCAGGCTTTAAAACAACAAAAGCGACTGGCGACGATTCTTTTAAACAAACCTGTCGGCTATGTCTCAGCCCAGCCCGAGCCGCCTTATCAACCGGCCATCAAGCTGATCACGCCGCAAAATCAGTTTGGCAATTCGAAGATGCGCTTAAAAGAAGAACACTTCAAGGGCCTGGCCGTGGCCGGGCGTCTGGATATTGATTCACAAGGGCTGCTGCTTTTCACGCAGGATGGTCGCATCGCCAAACGCATTATTGGTGAAGAGTCCAAACTGGAAAAAGAATACATCGTGCGTGTGGAAGGAAAGCTTCCACCGGATAAACTAAAACTTTTAAATTACGGCCTTTCCCTGGATGGGAAAAAACTAAAACCCGCCAAGGTGGAATGGCTGAACGAAGATCAGCTGCGCTTTGTTCTGCAAGAGGGTAAAAAGCGCCAGATTCGCCGCATGTGTGAACTGGTGGGCCTGAAAGTCACGGGTCTGAAGCGGGTGCGCATCGGCAACATCCGTTTGGGAAAACTTCCCGAAGGTCAGTGGCGCTTCCTGGAGGACGATGAAAGCCTGGATTAAATTCTTAGGGCTGCTTCTGCCGCTGTCTTTAGCCCCCTCTGCCCAACTTCAAGCCAATCAAGGAGAGGCCTTTACCGTCTCTATCGAAAACGATACGCGCCGCCTGGGAGGACCGAACTCGGACAATGGCTACACCAATGGCTTTCGTTTCTCCTACCTTTATGCGGAAGACACCGTGCCTTCCTGGGTGCCTTTTTTAACCAACTGGACACCAGAGCTTCAGGAGGAGTTTAAAAACTCCACCACCAACTTTGGTATTTCGCTTAATCAGAAAATCTACACACCAGAAGACATCAAGGAAACAAAACTGATCACAGATGACCGTCCCTATGCGGGTTGGCTTTATGTCGGCTTGACTGCGAACTATAAAACTGAAATCCGCAGTCACACCCTGGAACTGGATCTAGGGGTTGTTGGTCCGGACTCTCTGGGTGAAGAATTTCAGAACAACTTTCACGACCTTATTGACGTGGACCGCGCCTATGGCTGGAAGAACCAATTAAATACCGAACCCACGGTGCAACTTTCGTACTTTCAAAAAAACCGCTTTGTCGATTATCTGGATAAAGATGCCGGGCGCATGTTTGATATCATCCCGTACATGGGGGCGTCCCTGGGAAATGTACTGATCGCCGGCCACGTGGGTGTGATTGGCCGCCTGGGCATCAACCTGCCAAATGACTTCGGCCCCACCCGTCCTTCCGCTTCTGACGGCGACATGATCAAAGATCCCCGCGAAAGCAAGGCCCAGCTCCCCTGGAGAGTTTACGGCTTTGCTGCGGCCCGAGGCAATATCGTTGGCAGGGATATCTTTCTGGATGGAAACACATTTGGTGGCAGCCACAGTGTCACCCGCAAAACGCTGACCGCCACAACGGAGTTCGGCTATGGCGTGCAGTATTACAACCTGAGTTTTATCTGGCGCTTTGTCACCACATCGCCCGAGTTTGAAGAACGCGAAAACTTCCACAGCTTCGCGTCCCTCACTCTTTCCTATTATCAAGATTTAGACTGACAAGCTCTTAGGCTTTGCGAGCCAGGAAATCCAGACGCAGATCCTCGAAGTATTTGATTTCATCTTCAGAAAACCCCGCCTTGGTGCGCAGAATACGATTGATCGGCTCGACCCGCTTCGGCAAGCGCACACGCAGCGAGGCCATGCGCTCTTTGAAGTCCACCGCCGCGTCGATCTTGTTTTCCCGGCAGATTTCGCGATACCAGACGGAACCGAAATTCACATGCCCGATTTCCTCAAAGTTGATCTGCTTCACAATCTTTTGGATGGTATCTTTGCCGGCAGTTCCTTCCAGGCGGCGGATCAAAGTATCCCCCGCGTCCAGTCCGCTGCCTTCCAGATAACGATGCACAATCAGAATTCGATCCAACAAAGTGTCTTCAGAACTGACCGCGCGCCACAAAGCAGAATGCACAGGCCAATCCCCCCACTTGAACCCCAGAGCCTCAATCCCCTCCAGACACATGCGTAAATGCTGGGCTTCGCTGACCGTGACGGCGACAAGCTCCTCTTTAAAGCCTTGGGGCGCCTCCGGAAACTCCACCAGGGTACGAACCCCCAGTTCCATAGCCTGAAGTTCAATGCTGGCCAGATCGTGCAGCATACGGGCCTGTCCCTCGGGGGTCGCAAAACCCTTTTTGGGAGGGTGCTCTTTGGGGTGCAGCAACAAGACGTCGCGGGCCGGGTCCTCGGGAATATCCGTCCACGGCTGCTTCAATTTAAAAGCCGCCTCACATGCTTGTTCGATCGTGTCTATTTTTTCCCAGACATCGGGGATGGAAAAACTGAACATAGCCCCTTTTACATCCCGCTCCCATTCTTGCCAAATATATACTGATTTGCTGCAATATATCTCCCAAGGCGAAGAAGGAGACATATGGGTAAATCATGGAAAAACGCCGGTAAAGTTGAGAAAGCTCAACAAAAAGGCCAAATATTCACCAAACTTGCGCGCGAGATCGCTGTTGCTGCAAAGGCTGGTGGCCCTGATCCCAACGGAAATGCACGCCTTCGCATGGCTATTGATGCCGCTAAAAAAGTTTCCTGCCCGAACGACACGATCGAGCGCGCTATTAAAAAAGGTGCCGGTCTTCTGGATGATGGCAAGGTGATTGAAGAGCTGACCTATGAAGGCTATGGCCCTCATGGCGTGGGCGTGATCGTGGAATGTCAAACCGACAACAAACACAGAACCGCTCCGGACATGCGTCATGCTTTCAAATCTCACGAAGGCAACATGGGTGAAACGGGTTCCGTGGCATGGATGTTTGACCGTGTCGGCCTGATTGAAGGCACCAAAGAAGGAACTTTCGATCCGGACGAAGAAGCGATTGAAGCAGGTGCCAACGAGGTCTATGAAGACGAGGGCACCTACGAATTCTACACTTCGGCAGATGATCTGGATGCTGTTCGTGAAGCGTTGACCAAACGTGGTTGGAAAATCACCAAAGGTGAACTGTCCTACAAAGCCAAGAACATCACCGAGCTGACAGACGAACAAAGAAAAGACGTTGAGGAGTTCTTGAACTACCTTGATGACATGGACGACACTCACCGCGTTCACGCGACAATCTAAAAAATATTTTAATTTAATACGCCTTAAGAAAGAGGAGACCCATGGTCTCCTCTTTTGTTTTAAGCCCAGTGCCAGGACACATCGTCTGGGACTTCTGCATTTGTGCTATAATAAACAATAGCTCCCGTTTCAAAAAGAGGCCCTTCAACACAAAGGAGGCCATTATGAAACACAAAGCTTTATGGCTTCTGGCCGCTTTGCTAATAATCCCGCATCTCACTGAGGGTGCGCCTTTTCAGGCCGAAACCAAAGACACGACCGGCAGCAGCTCTATCACCTTAGAAGAGCTTCAGCGAAAACCCGCCACTTCGCAGAAAGATTCTCCTTTACTCCCCTGCGCCGGTGAAGCTGCAAGGGATAAACTGTCAGACATGGCCAGACTGCAAAGCACCGACAAAAGTTGTCCGAACGAAGGCGCAATCAAACGTCATCCTTTGGCTCCTTCCAATGTCCCGGATCCCGGAAGACCTTTGCGCTTCCAGTAGGTGCCCAGAAAAACAAAAACCCACAGTTGGAGCTGTGGGTTTTTGCTTATTTCAGATTCTTTTTAAAATTACTGCTGCAAAGCCTTTACGATGTACGAGATGTTCGTCACATCCTCGCCACGGCAGCCCTCATCAGAACAACGGTTGCTGACCGTGCATTTATTTTCGCGGTCAAAGACAAAGTCCTGCGCCCCACGAACCAGGATTCCGACAACCTCATTGGTTCTGGCATTAAAAACGGCAGAACCTGAGTTGCCACCATAGGTGTCCAGATTGGCCTGGAAGTAAGCCCCATTCTGAGAACGCACTTTGGCGCCATCAGCAATCTTGGTTGGCAATCCGGACGGATGCCCCACAACGTAGATATCATCACCGGCTTCAACAGGTGTTGTTTGTAAACTCAAAACACGGTGACCACGCACCGGACGATCCAAACGAACCAAAGCATAATCCTGCTCACGAGTGTATTCGCGCGCAACGATCTCTTTGCAGGAATAAACATCTTCCTCAGCCACAGACAAAGGGGCTCTTCTTTCATCAATCATGCGATAACCGAACACGAAAGCATATTTCGCACAATCCGAGCTGCTGATGCAGTGACCGGCCGTCGCGATCAGATCTTCCCCCACAAGGGAACCCGAACAGTTGGCCGCCGCCGGCTGATCAAAGAAGGGCTCTGAAGAACACAGATTCATCTGTTTTCCGTAAATTTTTGCGTGAATTTTAATTTTGCCTTCAGCGCCTGGGACCAAAGAACTTTTAGGAATCAAAGCCACCGTCGAATCCGCGATTTCACGGATGTCAGAACGTTGAACCTGGTAAACATCGACTCGATTATCTTCACCGTAAATGACTTTGGGAGTGATATTGACAAATCCGACTGAAAACGTTGCTGCAACAGCGACAGAAAGCGCCGCGACGAATGAATTCCTTTTCACGATTTCCCCTCTGAACGACCCTCATGGTCATCCACCTCTTTTAGTCTGTGTAAAAATACAGGGAAAAACAAACTATTTTTTTGTTTTTAACAAATAATCGAAGGCCGTCGCATAGAGTTTGATTTGCTTTAGCATCGAATGAAGACCGTTGGCGCGACTCGGGGATAGGTTTCCTTCAAACCCCAAAGCTTTTAAAAATTCCGGCGGCGTCGCTAAAACTTCTGCCGGCGTCACTCCGGAATAAACACTCAGAACCAGTCCGACCAAACCCTTCACGATCAAAGCGTCACTGTCCCCTTGCAGAACCATCTGCCCCTGATCGTTCAAGCTGGCAGACAGCCAGACCTGAGACTGGCACCCCTTCACCATGTTCTGCTCGATCTTCAAAGACTCGGGCATTTCCGGCAGGCTTTTTCCCAACTCGATGATTTTCTTATAACGATCCTCCCACTGAGAAAGAGCGGAGAAATCGGCAATCACTTTGTTTTGTTTTTCTTGAATGGTCATCTTTATTTATTCACTTTTCAGTTTCGGCAAAATGGTGAAAAGCTCTTCTTCCAAAGACTGCCCTTGTTCACCGATCAATTCGTGGAAAGCCTTTTTATCCAAGTTCGCCACGATCTCAAAGCTCTTTTTATAAAAGCCCTCTTGATCATCATAATACCCGTTCCAAAGCTCGCGCGCGGTTTTTTCCGGCAAAACCCAGGACTTTTTTTCGGCGACTGTGCCATCAAAACGGTTGTGATAATCAAGTAAAGTCATAACTTGTCGCGGAGAGAAGTCCAGCATCGCCAGAGCCTCTTCCAGCAGGGCCAGCTCGACATACCAGAGATAATTGCTGAACTTTTCCCAGAATTTCAAACCCATCTTACCATAAGAGCTTTTGCAGAAGAAGGTCGTGCAGACCACCCCGCGATTGCGCCAGACGTTGCAGTTTTGTGTTTGTTTATTGTAGTACGGGCACAGCCAGTCTTCGCGCTGACCGAAGTCACCCTCTTCACGATTGTTGAACTCAACCTGGTACTTGACCGGCGCCACCATCCCGATGGGCAGGGCGTATTCGCGACGGGCCATCTTATCCCGCAGAATGCGATGAGCCTCGGTGGCCGATTCATCTAAAAAGGTCGCTCCGACCAGATAGTTGGCCAAGAAAGGATGAAAGGTGCAGCACTTCAGATCCTCGCGATAGTGGATCTTGGCCTTGTTGCGCGGGCGAGCCATGGCACAAGTGTCACAGGTGGCCTTTTTTTCTTCCGGAGAAAACTGCAGAATCTCTCGCGGAAGTATGTTTTCGTAAATGCGGGGAAGCTGATACTTTAACAACATGATCTAAGCCTTAGGGGCGAATCTTACAGCGTTCAATCACACGCTTTTTAAGATCCTTCAAGGGAGCAAAGCGAACCACGTCCGCATCCCATCTCCAGACAAAGTCACGGCAGTTCACAAAGTAAGGGAATGCCACCACGCCTTCGGCTGTGTAGTTTTTCTGAATCATAATTTCCGGCATCAAAGCGTCCATCAGAAGATCCACAGACGATGTCTTCAGAATACCGGCCTTTTCCAGCTCGACAGCCACCTCAATCGGTGTCACAAAGCCGACCTGACCAGACTGCAGGCGCGTGTCCAGAATCATAAAGCTTGTGTTGGAATAAACCACCCGGATGAACTGGTGAAAGCGGATTCCTTTGTTGGCGTACTCCTGGGAAATCTGCTGATAGACTTCAGCATCCTGCTCGCCGTTGTCGCCCAGGAAAATGACGGTATCAGGGCGAACCCGGTTCATGATGTCCCGTAAAGAATAAAGCTTATGAACGTCGGAATCGTAATTGGTGCGATTGATGTACTGACCTTCAGGGAATCCACCATTAACCAGGAATTTGCGGTGGGTGCGACCCATCAGCCAGTTCGGCGCACGGGATAGATACACGATATCCAGATCGGGCTGATCCTGATCGATCAGCTGATAAAGCTCACTCATGCCCAGGAAGCGGCTCTGGGAATCAAAGGCAAAACGTGCGGCCTCAGACAGATCCTTCACGTGCGCAAGTTTGATAGTGTCGTCGATATCACTGACTAAAAGAGTTTTGGCCTCAGCCGAAATGCCAAGAAGAAGCAGGACAAAAGCGATCCATGTTTTCATTGTTTCAACCTCCCTCAAAGCAGGAGGTTTTATAACATATTAGGCCCTTGGCATAGGGCCTTTTCAGGAAACCCTGTATTAAACACCCTGAGCGTCGAATTTCATGACAAATCGCTCGGGCGTAGCTTCGATCTGGAAGACGCCATCGCCATCTTTGTAGGACAGGCGGCCATTTTGCGTGTGGAACTGGTCAAACAGGGCGCGGGCCTGATCACCGCGGGCATCAAAGTACGCCTTCCCAGGAGCAATGCGAGCCAGGGCGGATTGATGGATGTAGATCGAGCACTGATAATTGTTTTCACCTTTGCGGGCACAGATGAAGTTCAAAACCTTCTGTGGAGCTTCCAGCACCTTTCCCCGGCCAATCATGGAGTCTTGCTCAGGACGATTCATGGTTTCAAAAAGAATCTGCGGCGAGCTGTCATTGGAGCCATCGTACATGACCGAGGCGATATTCACGATGAACTGCATCCCGACAAACTGGCCCCGGGTTCCTGCAAAGGAGGTGGAAACCGAAAGCATCATCAAAGCAAAAAGAAGAATTCTCACAGACACGTCCTTGTTGTTGTTTTTTGAGTTCTTCTCAAAGCTTAAGCAGTGTCTAAAAGTTTATCAACCGCATTCCCCTTCATGTCACCTGTCGAGTTCCTGCATACCCCTTTGAGACGCCCCATCTTGAGACTTATTTCACGTGTATTTTCAATATCTTACAACACCAAAAACCACCCTCGCCCCGGCACCCCCTGGCCTGCGGATTGCTCTATGTAAAAGTAACGAAACAAACCTGATTACAGGGGGACTTATGAAGACAATCATCACTATCGCAATCCTGGCTTTCTCTTGCTCTTCCTTTGCTTGGAGCAGCCGTGATGCCGCTTCTAAAGAGTACACCTTCAAATACAAGATGGCGGGCCAAAGCCTGGAGCTTAAAAAATCCGCAGGCAGCTACGAGGAAGCCTATGAACAGGCCGCCCAACAGTGTTTCAGCTTCTACAAAGGCGCTGGCAAAGTTTCCGAAGACCGCGGCTTGGATATCATCGACGTCTGCGCGAACCCACGTTCTTAGTTACGACCAAAGACGCAGCGCTTCTGCAAAAGGCAGCTGGCGTCTTGCCGTGGCCCCGGAGGTCGCTTATATTAAACAAGCAATCTAAGGAGCGGTTTATAATGGGAATTCTTAAATCCATCGGTCAATTTCTAGTTGGTAAAGATCCAGACATCTTTGATGAAAAGGGTCAGGTCTCTCACAAACTTCCAAAGAAAACTTGGGAAATGTGGCACAACCGCACGAAGACTCACCCTGAATACAATTGGCGTAACCACACCGGCATTACCGGTGCGGCAAAAAAGAAGAGCAACTAAACCTCTTTGCCATAAAAACAAAAAAACCCAGCCTGCGAAGCTGGGTTTTTTTGTTTTTATCCCGCCATTCTTTTTGATTCTTCTCCGCGCACCAACAAATTCAACATCTCCACCAGTCGGCGCAACTCTTTGCTTTGCGCATTGAGATCCTCTGCCGCGGCTGATGTTTCTTCGGCGGCAGCTGCATTGGCCTGCGTGGCTGAATCCAACTGGGTGGTGGCGGTGGATATCTGCGCCAAACCTTGTGCCTGCTCGCGCGAGGTCACCGCGATTTCTGAATTCACGGCAGCCAGCTTTTCAATCGCATCAAAGACCTGCCCCATCACTTTATGACTGCTGCTGGCCAGTCGCGCCCCCTGTCCGGTCTTTACTGCACTTTGTGAAATCAACTGGGCTATTTCGCGCGCCGAGGTGGCACTGCGCTGGGAAAGACCCCGAACCGCCTCAGCGACCACGGCAAATCCACGCCCTTGCTCTCCGGCCCGAGCCGCTTCCACGGCGGCATTTAAAGCCAGAAGATTTGTCTGAAAGGCGATATCGTCGATGATTCCCACGATCTCCTGAATCTGCCGGGAGCTGACTTCGATGTCCGCGATAGATTTCAAAAGTTCCTGAAGCTGAGACGCTCCTTCCTTAGAAAACCGCATGGCCATGGCACTGAGATCCCGCGCCATTTCGGCGCGATCAGAGGTCAGCGTGACCTGACTGTTAATCTCCTCCAAGGAGGCCACTGTTTCTTCCAGGGAAGCGGCCTCTTCAACTGTGGCACTGGATAGCGCCTGACTGGACTTTGACATCTCTGCAGCAGCTGCCTCGACATGCGATCCGGACTCATCCAATGTCGCCGAGAGTTCGGCAAAGTTTTTATTTAATTTGCGACTCAACAGACCCCCGAAAATCAAACTGCCCGCGGCAAAAAGACCCGCAAACAGCCACATCGTGAACAGTACTTTTTCACGCATGATTTCAGCCTCTGCGATGGATTTCATATTAGCCTCTTTGAGCACCGTCCCCATACGCAAGAGGATCTTGGTCAGCTCATTGGCTTTTTCAACGGTCCCGGCCATTTCCTTTATCAGCACACTGTCTTCGACAGAGCCCACGCGGGACAGGATCGAACGGTAGTCCTTCTGCAAGACTCCCCACACCCGCACAAAGTCTTTCAGATTCTTTTGATTCTCAGCCACAAGACCGATGCCCTGCAGTCCCTGTATAGTCTGATCCATCTCAAGAAATCTTTTTTCCAGGGCCTGGGTTGTGACCTTTTGTTGATCTCCGGCATGAGCTGAGATTTCCTGCCACAGGAGTCTGGCAATGGCGTTGGAGTGAATCCGCGCATCCCCGATCATCTGCGTGATGGGAATTCTTTTTGCGCTCAATCCTGTGATGACCTCATCCAAATTTTGAATTCCCCTTAAGGCCACCACCGAGGTCAGAATCAAACCCGCTACAGGAACTGCTGATAACAACAACAGTCTGCCATTGAGACTTTTCAGAAACTTCATAACTCACCTCTTGCAATGTCCCATCTATCGGTGAGTCTGATTTATTACTTTTTAGAAATACACAAGGTTCATGACGGCGGTCAGGTTGAGCGGAATCTATCCTGAAGAGCGCTCACGATTTGTTCAGGATTCCCTTGCGCTTTGACGACAAAGATATCATCCACCTGTCGCCCCCACGTATGCACCCGAGCTGACTTGATACTGATCCCCAGATCACTCAAGGCCCGGGCCGCAGAAGCCAACAGTCCCGACTGATCGGCCGCTTTGAAACTCACGACCCATTCTTTTTCATCCGCACTGACCAGTTGAATGGAATCAAATTTTACCATTGGAGCAGGCTTGCTTTGCATCGAACTGTTTTCAAGTATCTTGATCAAAGAGGCCACGGGCCGCGAACTGCTGACCTGGAACCAGTCATAAACCCCCACCTTCGGCAAAGTTTGAATGGACGCATGACGAATCCCCAATCCCAGGGAATAAAGCTGCCCGACATAGTCACTGAGCAGCCCCTGACGATCTTCTTTGTTGTGGAAGCGAATCCATAGATCCCCTTTTCGTGTCTTGAGCACCAGGGGTTTTAATGAATTGTCGCTGCTTTCGGCTTTTTTCAGATCTGTGACCAGCTCTTTTAAAGAAACACTTTCAAGCAACTGCACACCCAGCTCTTCCACCACCTGAGCATCCACCTGCAACTTCTTGCTTTTCTTTAAGGCCGCAAAGTCGAAATAATTTTGCGCACGCTTTGATTGAAGACTTAACACTAAGTCCTTTAAAAGTTTGGCTTTCCATTCATTCCAAGCCTCGGGATTGGTGGCCCGAATATCAATGGCTGTAAATAAAGCCAGACGCAAAAGACGGGAACCCCCGACTCCCCTTTCACGCAGTTCTTGCCAGACCTTAGGGTCCTTTGGATCTTTACGGAAGGCCGCCTGAGAAAGCTCCAGGTGATTTTGCACCATCCACTTCACCTCAGCAGTGAAGGCTTTGCCAAATCCGTAGGTTTTAAAGTCGCGCTCCGTGAGCGTCACCCCCAGATCGGAATGATGTTCCGGGCTTTCCATGCCTTTGGCTAAATCGTGATACAAACAGGACCAGCTCAAGATACGCCAGTCTTCGGTCGTCAGATCTTTGGCAATAAACTTTAACGGCCCCAGACCTGAAGGCTTTTTATACACGCGCTTGACCTCGCGACAGGCCTGCATGATGTGGGAATCCGCGGTGAAGCGATGGTACTGATCGTGTTGAACATAGCCCACCAACCGTCTGATTTCAGGCACCAGTTTATCGATCAACCGCGAACGAAACACACTAACCAACAGCTCATCCGACGCTTTCACATTCAGAATCTTATCAAGCACCTGCCCCCGGCGTTTCGCCGCTGATTTGACGACGGAATCCGGCAGCAAGATATCCAGATTCTCGCGGACCTTTTTCTGAACCAAAACGCGGGAACTCTTATGTAACGCAGTTAAAAAATCCTCGAACTTTCTAAAGGTCTGACTTTCAATTTTTTTCAGATCCTTTTCGGAGGCTTCAGCAACCTCCACGATCCAGTCCGAATAGAAATGCACGCGGGACAATCCGCGCTGCAAATCCCGCATAAAATCCTTATGCGACTTAAAGCCCATCCACTGAGCCATATCAAACTGTGCCGCTCCGGAAAGAACATCACCATATCCATCCAGATGAAGCTTCTGGCGCAAACTTAGGAAATAACTGCGATAATACTGAAGTACATTCAGGGCATGTCCGGGATTGGTGAACTTTTCCGCGAACAGTTCATAGATCTGAAGGCCCTGCTCCAGATCGCGCAGGCCTCCTGGACCAAACTTGATATTTGGTTCCAGATAGTTGGTGATGGAATCATAGCGCTTTTCGCGGTTCTGACGCTCTTCTTTTACGGCCCGCAGAAGTCCCCGGCGGTATTGGTTTTTCTTGCTCCAAATGCGCTTTTGTTGTTCGAAAAGTTTTTGGGCCGCCTCGGGCGTCCAGGGACGCGCTTTGAGCAGAGCCAGAATATCAAAGGCCTCGACATTCTCAGTCCAGTCCGCTGGATTGTGTGGCATGCGATAGCGCAGCTTAAGCCCTTGCTCCTGCAAGGCATCCACAAAAGAGCGCACCTTGCCTTCATCACCGCAGAACAAAACATCAATGTCAGATTTGGGGCAGAGTTCACCCCGCGCCCAGGAGCCGATAATAATAGGATGGCAGTCTTTCCACTCAGGCCGGGTTTTGAAAAGCTCTTCCAGCCGATCTCCCAGCCAGGAAGATAAATTCTCGGACGAAAAACAAAACACCTGACGAACATCTCCGTCAGGTGTCATCAGCGGAGGCACCAAAACCTCCTGAGCTTGATTCCATTGTTCTGAATTCAAAAAAGACTTCTGCGCCATAAAAATATGGTAAACGAAGCCCCACCGAAAACAAACCTTAAGTTACCAATCTGATCAATGCGCCCGATCCATCTGCAGTATTCAATCGGGCTATAAAGGCTTCAGACAAGGCGGGAGGAAGGTAAGCGCGGAGGCCTACTCAATGTAGGCCGCACAAGCGTCCGCCCGACCAACGCAGGATCAAGCCTTTATAGACTGATTGGAGACTAGTTCTTTCCATTTGGCGATTTGGTTCATGGCCTCTAGCGGACTCATCTGCATCAAAGGGTATTTTTCCACTTCATCCAAAAGGTTCTTCAGACTTTCAGAGATCTGAGAAGCCCCGGCAAGATCCATGTCCATGGCTGGCACTTCGACTTCCGCAGACAAAGAGTCCAACAAAGAAAGCTGGCTGGAGGCCTGAACCCGCTTGGACTCAATGTCTCTCAACAAACTTTTTGCGCGACGAGTGACCGTTGCTGGCAAGCCTGCCAACTCGGCCACCTGAACCCCGTAGGACTTCAAAGCCGGGCCTTTTACCAAAGTATGCAGGAAGCGGATTTCACCGTTTCGCTCGGCCACAGTCATGTGCGCATTGGTGATCTGACCAAAACTTTGATCCAAAGAGGTCAGCTCATGATAGTGAGTGGCAAAGAACGTCAGAGCTTTCACCTCACTCAGCAGATGTTCCAAAATCGATTGGGCCAGACACATTCCATCAAACGTGCTGGTTCCGCGCCCCACTTCATCCAGAATCACCAAAGAATCCTTGGTGGCATTCTTTAGCATCGCGGATGTTTCAGTCATCTCGACCATGAACGTGGATAGCCCCTCGGACAACTGATCACTCGCCCCGATACGGGTGAAGATCGCATCAAAGATTGGCAATTGAGCCTCATCACAAGGCACGAAAGAACCCATTTGAGCCAAGATGGCAATCAAAGCCACCTGACGCATCAGCGTGGATTTACCGGCCATATTCGGGCCCGTCAGCAGCAAACAAGAGTGCTGGCGAAGCTCAATGTCGTTGGCCACAAAGTTTTTCTTCACAGTTTGTTCAACCACCGGATGGCGGCTGGCCTTCATTTTCAAAGACCCATCGGCAGAGAAACTTGGACGAACATATTTTTCTTCAAGGCTGAGCCAAGCCAAACTTGAAACCACATCCACTTCACTGCACTCATGCGCCAGCCCCAACAAAGCCGGACACTGAGAAAGGATTTCCTTGCGAAGAGCTTCAAAGAATTCAAATTCCAGATCTGCTCGCTTCGTGTTGGCACTAAGAACTTTTCTTTCAAGCTCGATCAGCTCTTCCGTACAATAGCGCTCGGCATTGGTCAGGGTTTGCTTACGCTGATAGTTCGCCGGCACCTTGTCTTTGTGAGAATTGGTGATCTCGATATAATAACCAAAAACGTTGTTATAACGAATCTTCAGGCTGGAGATTCCAGTCTTTTCTTTTTCCTCAACTTCCATGCGCGACACCATGGCCTGCGCATTGGTGGAAAGCTCAATCAACTCATCGAGTTCCGCCGAAACCCCAGTGCGGATCAGATAGCCCTGCTTGGTCGTCAGTGGCGGATCCTCGACCAGAGTGCGCTCAATTTTATAAGCCAGCTCGCGCAAGGCCTCAAAATTAGCCGTCCCGCCCGTGGCGTGAACCAAAACCTCCAAAGAACTGATACCGGCATGCACGCTTCCCGCCAAAGCCAGAAGATCGCGGCCATTGCACTGAGGTTGAGAAATCTTACCCAAACGGCGTTCGATATCGCCCATCTGCCCCAGAATCTGGCGCACGCGTTTGAGCTCCAGCACATGGTTTCGCCAGAACTCAACATTGGTCAGACGCTGCTCGATCGCATTTTGATCGCGCAAAGGGAAGCTCAACCACTGACGAAGCAAACGGCTGCCGGCGGACGTCTGAGTGCGGTTGATGGCATGGAACAAACTGCCCAGGCCTTCGCCCTTATAAGTTGAGAAGATTTCCAGATGACGCTGTGTTGTTGCGGTCAGCTCCAGACGGTGCTCAAGATCGCGCAGTTCAAACGCAGACAATGTCGCCAAAGATTCATCACCCGACATGTTGCTGACATAAGAAACCAGACGTGCTGCTGACATCGGTGCTTCATTTTTCAAAAGCGGATGAAGGGCATCGGCGATGTCTTCATGATGGCTGATCAGAATTCCATCAAGACCCGTCAGCAGGGACTCATCCTCTTTGTTGATGACTATCTCCGCCACAGGAAGAATCTGCAGGAAGCGCAAAAGCTCCGCCGTTTTTTTAGAACGGAAGAAGAAAGCCTCTCCCGTGGTGGTGTCCAGGAAACTCAAAGACTCAGCATCAAGGCTTGCCAGATAGTGCGGTTTAGTGCCATCCAAGGTGTCTGAATCGTAAACCATTCCCGGCGTCAGAACGCGGGTCACGCCACGCTTAACAATTCCTTTGGCTGTTTTCGGATCCTCCAGCTGATCACAGATGGCAACCTTAAAACCGTGCGCCAAAAGCTTGTTGATGGGTCCTGCGATGGAGTGGTGCGGGACTCCGCACATCGGAGTTTCATCCTGGGATTTTTTATTTCTTTGAGTCAGCGCAATTCCCAAAACCGGTGCGGCTTTGACAGCGTCATCAAAGAACATTTCAAAGAAGTCCCCCATACGGAAAAGAAGGATTTTATCTTGGTGGACAGACTTGATGTCCCAGAACTGTTTCATGAGCGGAGTAAGATTCGACATAGGCCAAAAAAATTAACGAAACCTCGGCCCTATTTCACCCTAAAACCTCCATTGACGCGCACCCCCGAAAGGTACCTGCTCACTTTTGCAGAAGCACTGCTCCGAAATTCGATTTTAACCCCCTCTGAGTCAGGGATTTATTGACGTTTCTGTGCTGCCTAAGAGTTACACAACTCCGGGATATGCCTAGAAAAGGGGGACTTTCTCTTGGAAAAGGGCGCCTGCATTTTCCTCTTTACCCAGACGAAATTCTTTTTGAATCAATCGATCAGACTTTGAGATGGGTCAATGAGACTCCCAACTCTTATGATACAGAGATTATAAAGCAGAGCCTACGCAAGGGGGTCTTCGATGTTGCGACCGATCGGCGGACAGGACGTCCGAGAGAGTTACTCCTAAATCCATATTAAAAAAGCGCCGCGAAGAATGTCGCGACGCTTCTGCAAAAGTGAGCAGGTACCTTTTATTCCAAGGCTTTCATTAGTTTGGTGTAGATTCCGTCGAAGCCGCCGTTGCTCATGATCAGAATCACGTCGCCCTTGTGGGCTTTGGACTTCAAGGCGGCCACAATATCATCGGCCGTATCAAAGTCGGCGGCTGTCACCTGGGACTTCTTTAAATCATCCACCAGCTCGTGACTGGAGAAGCGATTTTCCTCGTCGATCTTGCTTTGATCAAAGGCTTTGGCCAGCAACACTTCATGCGAACCCTTGAAGGCTTCGACATAGTCTTTCTGGAAGACTTTGCGACGGGAGGTCGCGCTTCTGGGCTCAAACACCGAGAAAACCTTGCGCCCCGGATATTTCTTCTGAATGCCCTTCACGGTCTCACGCACCGCTGTTGGATGGTGGGCGAAGTCTTCGATCACCAAAATTCCGTTCGGTTCGCCCAGAATTTCCTGACGGCGCTTGACGCCCTCGAAAGATTCCAGCGCAATTTGAATGCGGTTTTCCGAGAACCCCAGCATCTTGGACATCGCCACCACCGCCGTCGCATTCAGAACGTTGTAATCGCCCGTGATCTGCATGGCATAAGGGCCCAGGATTTCACCTTTGTGATGAACTTCAAAGCCCAGACCATTGGCATTCTGGAACATGATCTTCGCACGGAAGTCCGCCTCGGCGCCAAAACCGTAAGTGAAAGAATTTTTGCATTTCGCCAGCTTACGAAGTTCCATCACGTTGGCATCTTCAGAACAAGCCAGCAACGTGCCTTCTGCAGGAATCAGATTCATCAAGCGAGCAAAGGATTTCTTCACATCATCCAGGTCTTTATAGATATCCGCATGATCGAATTCCACCGAAGTCAGAATCACATGCTTTGGACGATAGTGAATGAATTTGGGAACCTTATCGAAGAAGGCCGTGTCGTATTCGTCCCCCTCAATAATGAAATAATTGCCTTCCGGATTTTTAAAGGACTGCGAGAAGTTTTTCGGAATTCCACCAATCAAAAAGCCCGGCTTCACTCCGGCATTTTCCGCCACCCAGGCCATCATCGAAGTCGTCGTGGTTTTCCCGTGAGTCCCCGAGATCACGACACTTTCGCGATTTTCAATGATAAATTCGCCCATGGCTTTAGGGAGCGATGTGTACGGAATCCCGAGTTTCATCAACTCCTGGGCCTCTTCATTGCTGGCGGAAATCACGTTACCCACGATCACAAAATCCGGCTTCGGGTGCAGGTTTTCGGCCTTATAACCCTTCATGATGTTGATCCCCAGATTTTCCAGTTGCGTGGACATCGGAGGATACGGATTGGAATCACTGCCAGTGATTTTAAAACCGCGGTCTTTCAAAAGACCGGCCATCGACGCCATCGCGGTTCCGCAAATACCCATCAAGTGAATGTGACTGCCTGGTTTAATATTCATTTTAAAGTCCACTTCTTCTGTAGTTTTCAACAATCCAATTATGGATATCCGGACGAAGTTTGCCAAAGGCTTTGTTGTCGGCTCCATAAAGAACGCGATTAGAAAGGATGCACACACTCAAATCCATCTTCGGATCATACCAGACTGAGGTCCCGGTAAAGCCCGTATGACCAATCGAATCCAGCGAAAAATACGTCCCGCAGCTGGCCGAACCTGGTGTCGGCATCATATACCCCATCGCCCAGTCGCCTTGTCCTTCCGGAAGCGCGCGTTTGGCAAAAAGCTGAGCCGTCTTCTGACGGATGGAATAACGGGCAATCCCCAACAAGTGTGATCGCAGGTGCAACGAGAACCAACCCACATCATCGATGCTTCCGAACAAGCCCGCATGGGTGGAAACACCCCCCAGTGCCCAGGCATTCAGATCATGGACTTCACCCTGCACCAGTTTACGCCGCACCGGACATTCTTCAGTTGGAGCATACAAGGAAAGTTTGTTGGTCACTTGATTGTCCGGATGGAACTCCAGCGTGGTTCCAAGATAGAATTTATTTTTAATGTCCGTCCAGACATCATCCAGGGACTTATCATAGATTTTTTCAATGATATAACCCAGCACCAGGAAGCCTACATCCGAATAAATGGCCGTTTCCTGTTTTTCAATTTTCAAACCCTGCAGGATCGACTGCAGTTGTTCGCGGCGTTTTTCCCGCGAAAGCGACGTGTTGATTTCCTGATACAGAGGAAGCCACCATGGCAAACCTGAGCTGTGAGTCAGAAGCTCGGTGATTTTCGTGTCTTTATGCTGAAACCACGGCAAGAGATCGCTGACTTTGGTTTCAAAATTCCATTTGCCGCTTTCAAATGCCTGCAACATCGCCTGCGTGGTGAAAATCACTTTGGTCAGGCTGGCCAGATCGTAATAGGCATAGGTGTTACCCACGGCCACATCACAGATAATACGTCCTCCCTGATAGGCTCTTACCATCACTCCCGGAGTCGTATCGCGGATGCGCTCTTCCAACTGCGAGATCAGATTTCTTTCCAAAACAGAATATTTCATTACGGACGTCCTCCGGTTTCAATCTGTAACAAGACCCGACCACTATTGACGGTCAATTCACAGGATGTGTTAAAAGGAACGGGTCGCTGCACTGGCGCGTGTCCCGCCTCAAGGCCCTTGAAAAGAGGAATCTCCAGATCCTCGGCCCAACGTTTAAAGACTTTATTCGTTTTATCCGCGCCGGTTCCCCCGGGTTCTTCGCCACCGAAGAAGTCCCCCAGAATCAGACCCTGGCATTTTTTAAAGATTCCCGCCTGACGGAACTGCTCAAACATACGATCTACGCGGTAACCACGCTCGCCGATGTCCTCGACAAAAAGAAGCTTCTTGTCGGCATTAATCTGCCATGGCGTTCCCAAAGTGGACTGCAACACCGTCAGATTCCCCCCGGTGATACGGGATTTGATCGTTTTAGCTTCGCGTGCCGCCTGATTCAGAGGCTTGAGTTTCTTAAACTCAATTTTTTTGGTCTTTCCAAAAAGCACATCATGAATTTCTTTTTCATGTTTGGCAGACACCAGGTTGCGCCCCAAACGATCCAAAAGTGGTGCATGCAACGTGGACCAGCCCCATTCCTGAGTCACAAATGTGTGCAAAGAGGAAATATCACTGATCCCAATCAACAACTTGGGTGTCTTTGGTTTTTTGAGCTTCGCCAGATAGGGCAACAAACGATTGCTGCCATAACCGCCCCGCAGACACCAGATCACCTGGGAATCCCTGGACTCAATCGCAGCCTTCAGAAAACTCCAGCGCGCCTCATCTTCATGCGCATGCAGAAAATGCGGTTTGATGATGCCTTTGGGAATTCGCGGCTGAAGCTTCCACTTTAACAAAAAATCCCGGGCACCTTCGACCTCATGAGGCTTTGACGGATAGCCCGGAGCGACCACATCAATGACATCATTTTCCTTTAAAAACTTCCAACTGCCTGTCATCCGCTACACCCGTTTGATAATATCTTTGATAGCTTTTTTATGTTTTTTCCCTGTGAAAATCTCGTCGATTTCTTTCGGCTTTAGCAGCTTACTGATCTGATCATCCACCAAAAGTTTGTCTTTCAAGTGCTCTCCATAAGCCAGGGAGTGACACAGACGCTGCACCAACGCATAGGCCTCTTCACGGATCATCCCCTTTTGAATCAGGGCCAGCAGAACATGAGAACTGAAAATCTGACCTTGAGAACTTTCAATATTGTCCATCATGCGCTTTTTATTCACATCCAGACCATCCAAAAGAATCGTCATACGATGACACGCATAATCCGCGACGATGAAAGCATCCGGGAAGACAACACGCTCAACCGAAGAATGACTGATATCGCGCTCATGCCACAGGGCCACGTTTTCCAGACCAGCGATCGCATAACCACGAAGCAGGCGGGAAAGGCCCGTGATATTTTCCGCACTGATGGGATTCTTCTTGTGCGGCATTGCAGAAGATCCCTTTTGCCCCTTGGTGAAACCTTCCGTCACCTCTCCCACATCACTGCGCTGCAAGTGGCGAAGCTCCACAGCCAGGCGTTCCAGACCCGTGCCAAAGATCGCCAAAGCTGAAAGCATCTCGGCGTGCCGGTCGCGGGGAATCACCTGCGTGGCAATGGTTTCTGTTTTTAACTTCAACTTTTTTGCCACCAGATTTTCAATTTTCGGCGCCTGACTGGAGTACGTACCCACAGCTCCACTGAGCTTGCAGATCATCATGTTGTCCAACGCCGCCTTCACTCGCTTTTTATTGCGCTGAGTTTCAGCCAGAAAGCCGGCCATCTTAAATCCGAAAGTTGTGGGCTCTGCGAACATTCCATGCGTGCGCCCTGCACACAAAGTTTCAGCATGACGGTTCACCAGGGTCTTCAGGGATTTTTCCAAAGCCTCTATGGATTTCATCAGCACCACACCCGCTTCACGAACCTGCAGACTGAAGGCTGTGTCCAACACATCCGAAGAAGTCAGGCCATAATGGATGAACTTCCCCTGAGGACCGACATTTTCAGCCAGATTGGAAACAAAAGCGATCACGTCGTGTTTGGTTTCACGTTCGATTTCAGAAATTCTTTTAACGTTGAAGCGGGCCTTTTGCGCAATCGTCTTGGCCGCCCCTTTGGGAATAAGACCCAATTGCGCCTGCACTTGCGCCACAGCGATTTCGACTTCCATCATCTTGCCGAATTTGTGATCAGAATCCCAAAGAAGGCCCATCTCAGGGCGAGTGTATCTTTCAATCACGAGTTCTGTTCCTTTCGCTTCTTTTCCTTTTGTTCCTTGAGCAGCTTTTCTTTCCACCAGCTCACGATACGGCCTTGGATGGCCTCATGATTGTCAAAATAAGAGCCCCAGTGATAGTTCGGCCAAACTTCCGGTCCATCCAAATGCAAATTCCCATAAGAACTGCGACCCCGTCGTGCTTTCTGCTTCTCGCCGAAAACCGGGAACCGAGACGCCCCCAACTGGGCATAGGTGTAATAGTATTCCTGCGGGAAGCTCAGGATCTGAGGATCAGTCAAAGTCATGCGCTCTTTAAGATGGTTCTTCATGCGCTCACTGCGAACGGTCAGATAGTCTTTGTTGAACCTTTGCACAGTGGGGATTCGCATCCAGACATCAAATTGTTCTGGCAGCGTGGTTCTTTGCAACACCATCATATTTTCATGAGTCCACGGAGAGTCCACATCACCAATCATCACCGTATGCAAAGGCAGTCGATCCCGCTCAAAGCACGCCTGCAGACCGACTCGGTAACGCACCCAGCACCATTCAGGCTCCAAGGCTCCTTCCGGGAAGAAGTATTTACCCAGGCGTTCATTCAAAAAATAACTTTCTTCGCTGGTCAGCATCCACACAATTTGCTCCAAACGGAACAAACCTTGTTTTTCGCCGGAAAGCTCCAGACCCGTGATGGACTTACCACCACCGAATGAAACGTCCATGATCTGGTGCGGGCGGATGACATCCACCCCTTTGCTGGTCAGCCAGCTTAAGGATTTTTCCAAACCGTTGCGAGTCGCATGACGAACCAGGAATGAGGAGGTCAGCGGCGTCGGCACCCCCAGACGGGCCCCCTTGGCGTTGGAGGTGTAAGTTGTTCCCGACCACTGGTGCGCCAGATGCAGAATCCAGCTTGAATCAAAATCAAGGGCATCAATATTCTTGTAAAGATACTTTGCCGCCTTTTCGCCCGCGCCCCCGATCAGATGCTCCTTCACAGACGGCGCCAAAGTGGACTGGTCAATTTTATACTTTGTAACCGGCCCCTTAAACTCAAAAGGGCCGTCCTTCAGCCACAGAGTAAATCCATTTGGAACTTCGTCAAACGGATCGTCGGAATACATTCTTTCGGACTGGGATTCTGAAATGCGCTCGTTGCGGAAGAAACCAAAAGGTCCTTCCACATCTTCTGAAGGCCACACACCCAGTTTGCTGGATACATCAACAAGAGTTGTTTTAATTCCCTCTTTCGCCAGAGCCGCAGCCAACCAATGACCCCGACCAAAAGCTGAAATAAGGATAACGGGACTGCCAAGTTCCATCGCCGCAAATGTCTCCTGTTTTTGAAGTGAAATTGAATCCTAAAGGCTCTTAATGATTAGAAAATCACGAATTGATAAAGTCAAAGGTGCGCACTGCATCCAAAGTGCCTCCGGGGCTTTTTCTTGTGATTTCCCGATGGCGGACCTACAATACGCTCATCAGGAGGAACTCATGCGTCTTTTAACTCTCCTTGGCCTCATTTTCTGCTCTCAGCTTTCCTGGGCAAACGAGTCTGCCGTTGCGACAAACTTCTTCGATCTTTCTGCTAATTCTTTAAGCGGGAAGAAGATCAACTTTTCTACTTACCGAGGCAAAGTCGTTCTCGTTGTGAACACGGCATCTCAATGCGGCTTTACACCGCAGCTTAAAGAACTGGAAGAAATGTACAAAAAATACGCAAGCCGCGGTTTTATTGTTCTGGCCTTCCCCTCCAATGACTTCAAACAAGAAAAAGGCACCAACGAAGAAGTGCAAAGCTTTGCTGAAAAAGAGTTTGGCGTGACCTTCCCTTTCTTTGATAAAGCCCCCGTCACCGGCAAAGACAAGCAGCCGGTGTACCAGTTCCTGACCACGCAGAAGCCGGGACTTCTGTTCAAGGACGTTGCCTGGAACTTTGAAAAGTTTCTGATCAACCGCAAAGGACAGGTCATTGAAAGATGGAGTTCCATCACCAAGCCCTCCTCTGAAAGTATCACCAAGGCGGTTGAAAAAGCGCTGAATGAGCCCTTATAGATGTCTCACCCTGAGACAAACTGCGATATCTGGACTTCGTTTTGATACTTTACTTTGAAGTTTTCCCCGTTTTGATTCGATAATATCAAGAGGGGGAACTTGTGAAAACCACAGCTCGATTACGTACATACAGCCTTCTTGCAATTCTTTTTTCCATGGCCGTGGCCATGCCCCAAAAGTCCCTGGCTCAGTCTGATCAAAAAACATACTTGCTTTCTCAGGTTGATGTGGATGAAGCCTATGATCCGTTTACCGATTACAGTGAATTTGAAGAAGAGTCTGACGAAGAGGCGGACATCAACTTCTTCCGCAACGGACGATTCTTTACTATCGGTCTTGCTGGCGGTATGCGTGGTTTTACCGGCAACTTCGCTGATGCCTATTCAGCGGCGCCGACTTTCGGTATCTTTCTGACTTATTTCTTTGATCTTCGCCTGGCGATGTCCCTGGGCTTCCAAACTGGCGATCATGCCGTGAAATTCAAGGTCCTAGGAAAGACCGACCCTTACGAAGGCAATGTTTCCATCACAGCGGTTAATTTTGACTTGAAGTACTACATGAACACCCAGAATGTGACGCGGGGTCTGGCCGATCTAAATCCCTACATCCTGGGCGGTCTGGGTCAGTTTTATCGCACCTATACCATCGCAGGTCTTGACGGATTCAGCCGAGACTCCACCATGGGTTTTGATATCGGCGCGGGGTTGGAGATCCCCTTGATGCGCAAAAAAGCCTACCTGGGTCTGCAAGGAACTTATCACTATGTGAACTTCAGTGATGAAAATAAAAACTATGTCGATGGCACCGAAAAACTGGAAAAGAATCTGGCCGGGGACTTCTATAACTTCCTGGTTATTCTGGGGATGAATTTCTAGATTCCAGCGCGCTACAAAATAAAAAAGGGACCTTCAAGGTCCCTTTTTAGTTCCGGATTCACAAAGCAAAGACGCCGACAACCTGAAGCAACAACCCCAGTACAATTACAATTGGCCCCGCCCACTGCAAAATGAACAACCAGTGAGGATACATGGAGTAGCTGACAAACTTGTCCTTATCGACAAAGCCCAGCTCTTTTTCCTTGTCTGAAATACCCTTATTAAAAGCAATCAGGATCCCCAAGGCGACCACCGGCAACAGCCAGTTGATCAGCAGTGAATCCAGATTTTCAATCAACGAGCGCCCGCCCACACGGACGTCTTTAAAGACTGAACTCGACAAAGCCGGAAGCACCGTCAACAGCAAGGCGATCGCCCCGGAATACCAGGTCGCTTTACCGCGCTCCATCTTCTTCTGCGCATCCACCCAGTTTGAAACTACAACCTCCAAAAGGCCGATACTGGCATTCAAGGCCGCCATATACAGACACACGAAGAAGGCCAGTCCGAATAAGACTCCCCCCGGAATGCCCAAAAGATACTTCGGCAGAACCTCAAACATCAAAGCCGGATCTGTCAGCGGAACATTGGACGCCTGGAACGCCACCGGGAAAATCATCACCACCGCAATCATGGAGATGATCGTATCCACGATCGTCACCCGAAAGCCCGCGGTCGGAACGTGATCTTCCTCACGCATATAAGAACCGAAAGTCACCATGGTCCCAAAGCCCACAGACAGGGTGAAGAACACATGTCCCAAGGCATGATTCAAAGAGGACCAGGTCAACTTGGAAAAATCAGGATAAAAAAGGAAGCGCAAAACTTCCGGAGTCGACGGCAGCGAAAAAGACCGCATGACCAGAATCACAACCAAAGCCACAAAGAGGGGCATCGTATAGCCGATCCATCGCTCCAGCCCCTGCTGGACCCCTTTAACGACCACCACAACCGTAATCAGAATGTGGGCACTGGCCAGCATCAACTGCAACCAGCCATTGGACATCAGGGCTGCCAGATTGGTTTTATCGACGACCTGATCCGAAGTGGAAAACAATGAAATCAAAAACTGAGTTAGAAAATGCAAAACCCAGCCGCTGATCACGGAATAGTAAGACAGAACGACAATACTGACTAACACGGCCAGCCGCCCGACCCAACGCAAAGAGCGCACGCCGGATTTCTGTCCCATCTGCTGGGTCGCCACGATCACAGAACGACGTGTGCCTTTTCCCAGCATCAGCTCGGCAATCAGAAGCGGAGCTCCGATTGCCAGGGCCATAAAACCATAAAGCAAAATAAAAGCACCGCCTCCATTTTCCCCCACGACGTAAGGGAAACGCCAAAGATTCCCCAGACCGCAGGCAGAGCCCACGGCCAGAAGGTAAAATCCATAGCGTGTTTTCCAGGAGCCGCGTTTACTGGCCATTATTCCCCGCCACCACTGCCGCCACGGCGTGATTTCATACAGAAGATACGAATCGGCATTCCATGGAGGTCCCAGCGTTCCTTGATGTTTTTAATCAAGAAGCGACGATAAGAATTCGTCACCCCGTCGGGATGATTGGCAAAGGCAATAAAGGCCGGTGGTCTTTGATACGTCTGAGTCAGATAATAGAACTTCACGTTCGTCGTGCCCCAAACCGGAGCCGGCGCCTTACGAATCGTTTCAAAGAAGAAGTCATTCAGCTCAGCCGTTGGAATACGCATGGTCATCTGATCAGCCACACGCTCGATCATCTCGAACATTTCCTCCAGACCATACTGGGTCTTGGCGCTGGTGAAGACAACATTCACATCGGTAAAGAAGTGGAACACGCGCTCGACTTGTTCGCGGAAGGTCTTGCGATACTCCGGAATCTCTTTACCACCCAAGTCAGACTTATTTGCCACCAGGATCACACCTTTATGATCCTCCAGAATAGACTGCATGATGCGTGCATCCTGATCCGTCGGTCCGATTGTTCCATCGACAACCAGCAGGATCAAATCCGCTCGGCGAATGGCTTCCTGGGATTTAAAGGCAGAAATGATCTCCAGATCCTCTTCACGCTTGGCAGATCGGCGTAAACCGGCCGTATCCACCAAAGTGTACTTTTTGCCGTTATAGATGAACGGAGAGTCAACAGAATCAATTGTTGTACCCGCAACATCGGACACGATCATGCGATTCACACCCAGGATCGCGTTGCACAAAGAGCTCTTACCCACGTTGGGCTTACCTACGATGGCGATATTGATGCCCTCTTTCACCGTCCCCGGATTTTCAGGGATCTGCTTGGTGATCCACTCCAGAACATCTGCGACACCGCGACGCTGCTCGAAAGATGCAGAAATGATATCCACGCCAAACTCATAGAAGTCCGCTTTGGCCATATCCGCTTCGGCATCGCGATCCACCTTATTGATCACCAACAAGAAGGGCTTCCCGGTCTGCTTGGCCACACGGATGATGTCACGATCCTCCGGCACCAGACCCGCACGACCATCCATCACCGCCACAATCAGATCCACAGAATGCAGGAATTCGGTCACTTGTTCTTTGATCAGTTTAGAGAAAATATCACCAGCTTCGGTGATACCGCCCGTATCGATCAGGTCAAACTGCTTGCCCCAGATATCCACCGGCTCAATGATGATATCGCGGGTCACACCCGCCTGATTCTTCACCACGGCTTTGCGCGTGTCAGTGATAATGTTAAACAGTGTGGATTTACCCACGTTCGGGCGACCGATGATCGCCACTTTGGGTGCAAACTCAGTCCTTTGATTCAACGACATAGCCCAGCTCCTTCATCATGCGTTTATTGGAGAACCACTCAGGCTTACTCGCCACATTCAGGTCCAGGAAGATTTTCTCTCCCATCAGTTTTTCAATTTCTTTGCGTGCTTCCATACCAATTTGTTTGATCATGGCAGCGCCCTTGCCGATAACCATTGCCTTGTGGCTTTCTTTACCCACCACAATTTCTGCAAAGATCTTCGGCACTGGCTTGGCATCTTCCTCAAACTTCACAATACGAACTGCGATCGAGTAAGGAACCTCATGGTGAAGAGCATCGAAACATCTTTCACGGATGATTTCTGACGCCATTTCACGCACATTTTCATTGGTGTAAAGTTCAGTGTCATAAAGAGGCGCCGGAGATTCCGGCAACAACTCCAAGAACTCAATCAGAAGTGCTTCACGCTCTTCCTGATCATCCTTGGAATCTTTCACAGACACAGAGAAGGCTTTACCTCCGGCATCCTCGACCATCTTGCGAAGGATCATCACGCGGTGAGCTTTTTCCTCAATATCCGTTTTTGTGATAACCGCCACCCAGGGCTTGCCGCTTTTGGAAACCATTTCGATTACTTTTTCTGCGTCCTCGGGGCGCTCTTCGTCCACAGATAAAACCGCCAACAAGGCATCAGAGCTTCCAATAACGTCTTTGGCTTCCTGAGCCAGGAAGCCATTGAGTCCCTCGTCCGCACGGATCAATCCCGGCGCATCGACGAAGATGATCTGACCTTTATCAGTACTCCAGATACCCAGAATACGACGGCGTGTTGTTTGGGGTTTTGCAGAGACGATGGAAACTTTCTCGTCCACCAGGAAGTTCATCAGCGTGCTCTTCCCTGCGTTCGGTTGTCCAATCAGACCTAAAAATCCGGCTTTGTAACTCATTCTAATTCGTCTCCTTGTATTTCATCTCAAGAGCGTTCTTTGCCGCCATTTGTTCGGCGTTTTTCTTACTGCGACCCCGCCCTTGAGCCCAGATATCTTCTTTAACTTTCACACACACCAGGAACTCGCGGTCATGCGGAGGTCCTTCCTCAGCCAAAACCTCGTACCTTGGCGTTTCTTTCGAGGACTTCTGCACCAGTTCCTGCAAGCGGGTTTTATAATCCCGCTCGAAGTCCTCATGTCGACACACCCGATCCGCCAACGGAACAAACTCCTGGCGGATGAAAGTGCGCGCCACCGTGAAACCACCGTCCAGGTACAACGCCCCGACAATGGCTTCAAAGGAGGAAGCAATCAGACGGGGCTTTTGAGCACCACCCGTCTGCGCTTCCCCTTTTCCAAGCTGCATCAGCTTGTTGAGTCCCAGATCCAACGCCAGTTCGGAAAGAACTTCTTCATTGACGATGCTGGCTCTTTTCTTCGACAAACCCCCTTCGGTGTCCGTCGGGAATTTTTCATATAAAAATTCACCCACAACCAGATCCAAAACCGCGTCACCCAAAAACTCGAGCTTTTCATTGTGCTCAACACAGTTACGCAGTTCATTGGCAAAACTTTTGTGAGTCAGGGCGCGCTCCAGCAGTGCCTGGTTCTGAAACTGATATCCCAGACGCTCTTCCAAAGACTTTCGGAATTGATCGTTCATGTCAGAACCTCGCCCACCAGGTGACCTTCCATGTGTTGTTTGTTGGAATGATCATACCCTGTGATCTTAACCTCAATTTCCTGTCCCGCCCAGTGATCCAGGAAACTCTCGGCTCCCGTGATATCCACCGGCCAATAGTCATGGCTCAGACCCTGGCCGCCTTTGGCAGCATTCTTCAGAACCAAAACTTTTTTGGTTGTGCCCACCTGAAGCTGAGCCTGCTCGGAATAACGAGCAATACTCAAGTCACGCAGACGCGCAGCCCGCTCGGCACGAACATGCGGATACACTGACACATCCATCGCCGCAGCCCGCGTGCCCTGACGTTCACTGTAAGGGAAAACATGCAGCTTGGTCCATGGCAGATCCTTCAGGCAGTCATAAGTGTCTTGAAACTGCTCATCTGTTTCAGTCGGGAACCCGGTGATCACGTCCATCCCGACAAAACTGCCGGGAACACGGTCTGCAATCGCGCGCAGAGATTTTTGCACGTCGGCTTGGGTGTACTTGCGCTTCATATGGAACAAAACATCCGTATTGGCACTTTGAATGCTCATATGGAAGTGCGGACACAATCGGGAATCCTGATACAGATCCAAAAGACGCTCGGAAACCTCCACCGGCTCAAGACTTGCCAAACGGAACCGAGGCACCTTTGTCTTTGCCAGAAGATTTTCGATCAGGTCTTCCATCACGTAGGTCTTGCCACCGACCTTGTCTTCGTAATCACCAATGTGAACACCGGTCAAAACGACCTCGCGGGAACCCTGCGCATAGAGATCATTAATACGATTCACCAGATCCGCCACCGGGATCGAGCGACTCTTGCCACGAGCATACGGAATTATACAATAAGTGCAGAAACTGTTGCAGCCGTCCTGAATCTTCAGGAACGTGCGCGTGTGTTCTTTTTCAATACCACCGCCGGCTTCCAGGTCCTCTTTTTTGAAGATGTTGGATTTAAACACCCTCTCAGTCAGCTCCCCACGGAAGTGTTTGCTCAGAAGATCCGGCAAAGACCCTTTGTGAGAGTTCGCTACAATCAGATCCGCCCCCGGCAAGCTGGAGAAAGACCCGGTGTCGACCTGGGCCGCACATCCCGTGACCACCACTGTGCAAAATGGATCTTTTACCTTCAAACGACGGATATAGCGGACAGCCTCTTTCGTGGCCTCTGCGGTCACAGCACAGGTGTTCAAAACATGAATACGGGCGTTTTTTTCACCGGACACCACCGGGGCAAAACCACTGGCATTCAGATTCTTCTGAATCAGACCCGCATCATATGTATTCACCTTACAGCCGAAGGTGTGGACCTGATACTTCATAGAGTGATCCATCCGCCCCCCACCAACTGCTTGTCACGATAGAACACCGCCGCCTGGCCGGGAGTCACTGCTCTTTGTGGTTCAGAGAATTTTAACTTAAAGCCCGTGGCGGTCTTATGAATTTTCGCTTCAGACCCTTTGTGCTGATAGCGAATCTTCACATTCATGACTTCGCCATCCTGAATTTCATCCAGAAGTTTCGGATCCACAACATCCACTTCGTCGGCGAAAAGATATTTTTCATCGCCTACCCAGACCGTGTTGTCTGTAGCATCAATTTTAATAACAAAAAGCTTTTCATGGTGATCCATACCCAGGCCTTTGCTTTGACCGTAGGTAAAGTTATGAATCCCGTTATGAGGTGCCATCACCTCACCCGTCGGGTAACGCTTCAGAAGGCCTTTTTTGGAAGCCAAAATTTCCGGTTTCACCTGACCTTTGATAAAGTTCTGATACCCTTGTCCACCCACAAAGCAGATCCCCTGAGAATCTTTTTTACGTGCCGTCACCAGACCACGGCTTTCAGAGTAAGCACGCACTTCCGGTTTCTTCATATCCCCAACAGGGAACAACAGCTTTGGCACCAGCTCCGGATCAATCGTGAACAGGAAGTAGGTCTGATCTTTCCAGTCATCCGTCGAAGTGTGAATGGAGGACTTCCCATTTTCATCAGTCACAATCTTGGCGTAGTGACCTGTGGCAATGTAATCGCACTCCAGCTCTTTCATCTTTTTAACAAGATGGTCGAATTTCAAATAGGTGTTGCAGTTCACACACGGAAGCGGTGTCTGACCTTCCAGATAGGCTTTCAGGAAAGGATCAATCACAGCGGCGCGGAATTTCGCTTCGCAGTTGATCACATAAAACGGAATCCCCAGGCGGTCTGCCACAGAGCGGGCGTCGTCCACATCAATACTGGAGCAGCACGTACCATTGCCTTCTTCGATATCGCAAGTGGAATAGTCCCAGACTTGCATTGTTGCCCCAATAACCTCATACCCCTGTTCGACCAAGAGCGCAGCCGCGGCGGAACTGTCCACGCCTCCGCTCATAGCAACAAGGACTCTCCCTTTAGACATGACAAGAATCTCCTTCGTCGTCGTTCAGTGATCGCAAGCGATCCACCACTGTTTTCAATGTATCTACAAATAAATCCACTTCGCTCAAAGTGCTTTCCCAACCTAGGCTGACACGCAAACTGTTCTGCGCCTCACCACGACTCAGCCCCATGGCCAACAAAACCGGGCTGGGTTCAGGGTTTCCAGATGAACAAGCCGCCCCTGTGGATACGGCAAAGCCTTTGATATCCAAAGACATCAGCATCGTTTCGCCATCAGCCCCTTTCAAAATCAGGGAGCTGGTGTTCGGCAGACGTGGACTTTCCACGGCGGTGATTGTCACATCAGAGATCTCAGCCAGAATACGAGTCTCCATATGATCGCGCAGGGCTGCGATGGCGCGGGCTTTTTCCTCAATCAGGGAAACGCGTTTGGCAACAACACCCAGGCATCCAATCCCCAGAGTGTTTTCTGTACCGCCACGACGGTGTCTTTCCTGACCGCCACCGTGAATCAGAGAACTCACGTTAGAGCCTTTTTTGGAATACAGAACCCCGGTGCCTTTTACGGAATAAAATTTATGACCCGAGAAAGAGGCAAAATCCACATTCAGCTCATGCAGATTCACCGGTACTTTGCCGAAAGCCTGCACCGCATCCGTGTGGAAGAGAGCGCCTTTTTTATGGGCCATCTCGGCCATCTGCTTAATCGGAAACAAGGTGCCTGTTTCGTTGTTGGCAAACATGACCGACACCAATGCGGTTTCTTCGCTGAGGTGCTCTTCGTAGAATTTCAAATCAATCTGCCCCTGACGGTTCACGGGAATAAAATCCACGCGCGCGCCAAGAGCTTTCAGATGCTCCATGGTCTTCATCACACTGGGATGTTCCACGGCGGAGCACATGAAGTGTGTGCGACCACGCTGTTCAGGCGTCAGAAACTGAGCTGTCTGGTGGTAGTCAAACAGACCTTTTAAAACGGTGTTGTTGGCCTCACTGCCGCCAGAGGTAAAAATGATCTCCAAAGGATGAGCCCCGACGGCATCAGCCATGGCTTTGCGCGCGTCACGCAGAATATTTTTCGGCTGACGACCGCTCCAGTGGATAGAGCTTGGATTCCCCCAGGCCTGCGCAAGTTCTGGCAAAGCAGCCAGAACTTCTGCACACACGGGGGTCGTGGCATTGTGATCGAAATAGTGAAGGACTTTGGTTGATATCATAAGCGCACGGAACCTATCATAGTTCTTAAGTATTGAAAACTTCTAAGATAATTTGCCAATTCCGGGTGTCCAGCGCGTTAACACTTCAGGAAAATTCTACACCCCAAACCCCCCTTCCCCGGGGGTCAACTGGACTAGACCTCAGTTTTTACTCAGGTTTTCGTAAAGAATTCCGATAAACACAGTGATGAGTCATCACCTATGGTTTGAACATTTTAAAGAGCAACTTCAAGGACTTACCGAAGCCTTTGAACAAAGCGGAACGCATTTGAGCCTTCTGGCCTACGCCATTAAGGAACAACGCCTCAGCTCTGAAGCCTATCTTCAATGGGCCATGACTCACCATAGACTTCCTTTGCTTCAGTCACGATTTTTTACAGAAACTCCCGTGTCCCAGGAAATGTTCGCGAAGTGGGCGACCCATTATCCGTGGTCTGCGGAGTGTCTGCCTGTGGCGGAGTGGGATGGATCCCTCATCGTAGCATGTCTTCAGCCGCCGCAGGATTTTCCTTCTTTCCCGTCCAGCATCCTGGTGCTGGCAACTTATGAAAATCTGAAACAGGTCTGGACACAACTGCATCCGGAAAGACAAGCGACCCCTGCTGCCGACGCAGCCCCGGAAGGCATTGATCTTTCCTTAAGCACACCGAAAAAACAAAGCTCTGACAGTTTCTCGTTTGATGATCTGGGCGTGGCCTCTGAAGGATCTTCTCCGAATTTTGAACCTTTGTCCTCTGATGAACTTTCTGTCGAAGGTGCTCCGGAAGAAAAACTTGACGGTCTTTTCGATGGCCCGACCGTGATTCGTCTGGAGGCCCTCAGCCCAGCCCCGGCAGGGACACCTGCAGCGGAGGCTTCAACTTCTGCCAAAATCGAATTGACACCGGAAATCCCCGAAACCGAGCAAAAAACAACAATCATGCCTTTGCCAGCGGCCTCCACGACTCCTGTCGTTGAGGAGGTTCCGGCTGTGGTGTCGCAGCCCGTTGTCGCGCAAGCACCGGAAAGCTCTGCTCCTAAAAAAGCAACACCTCCGCCGCCGCCAAAATCCGAACTGCCTCCTCCATTTGAGGACAGCTTCAGTAATCGCCCTGTTGCCATCACACCTCGTCCGGCGGGAGTGGCTAAACCCACAATCAATCCCGTGGCCACAGGTCACTTTGCGCTGGATAAAATCAAAAAGAAAAATGCCGCGGCTTTGAATGAAAAAGTCAAACTGGTCTTAAGCGAGATGAAGGCTCATTTTGAAAAATCCATGATTCTGACTTTGGATGAGCAAGAAACGCAGATGATTGCCTTTGCCTGGGATGAAAACTTCAAAGGCATGAAAGACACTTCCATGCGCTTCCCGCTGCAGGTGCCCAGCATCTTCAGCATTGTGGCTTCCACGCAAAAGCCTTACCACGGATACATCTCCCTGAATGAAACCAACGAAAAGTTCTTTGAAGGCTGGAATCAGGGCCGTATCCCCGATCATGTCACCATCACACCGATCATTATCAATGAAAAACTGGTGGGCATGCTGATGGGATTTGCGGAAAAATCAGCCTACAACAAGGTCTCTCTGAATTTAGCGGAAAAACTTTCAACCGACTTCACCAAGGGTCTTCAGGCGGCATAATTTATGATGCTTCTTTTGCATCTTCTCTTGAACGTCACACTTGCAAACTCCAACTCCTGCAGCCAACACAATCCCATGAGCCCCGATGTTCCAGCCTGCCCAACCACTGGCAGCAAGTTGTTATCGGAAAATTATCCCATCATGGCCGCCACGGTTTCTGACGACGCTGGCGGTTCCCGCTATGTGAAAGAATACGTCACCAAGGTTTTAAAAGCCCAGCCCTCCAAATCTCCGCAGTTCTTTCTGCACGTCACAGATCAAACCTGGCATGAGGTGGTGCGCGAAATAAAAAAGCAGGCCCCCGACGAAGCCACAGCCCAACGTTGGATTGCTGGCTTAAGCCGGGTGCAAACCCGCCACCGCTGGAACTGGCAACAGGACTACTTTGAAAGCTTCTTCGACAGCAACACCGGCAAGCCTGTGCTGCGCGAAGTACAGGGATATGGCCGCCACGGCAATGCCTTTAAGGATCTGGTCAAACAATCCAGCGCGGATTGCTCCATCAACGCTGGCAAACAACTGAGCAACGACCAATACAAATCAGGACACAGCGGCGGCAATATTGAAGCCGTCAACGGCCTGTGCCTTGTGGGATCCGACCACTTTGAAGGTGATGAGTGGGACAAGTACGCAAAAGTCACCTGCGAAAATCCGGCGACTGCTGTAAAAACACCTTCTGATTTCCTCAATGTCGGCCACACCGATGAGTTCTTTAAAACACTCAAAGATCCCACCCAGAAGGCGCCTTGTGATTTCAGTCTGGCCTTTGCCAGTCCGAAAAAAGCTCTTGAGATTTTGAAGAAAAATCCTCAGGGACGCGCCTTTGATTTTTCACATCTAAGCCCGGATGAAATCATGGTGCGCCTGAGACAAGCGCCTTACAACCGCATCTGCAGTGAGTTTTCCTACATCAAAGAAATGAAAAGTCGTGGCAACAGACCCGGCAACGGCAAAGAAAAACGTGTTCGCGGAGTTTCCCAGTTCCTGTTTAACATCATCCTCCCCCCTGTCTCCGCTGGAAACATCGTGGCGTCCCTGAAAGACCCGGAATCTTTGCGCATGGACGAGTATCTGGAGCAGATAGACGAGGATGGCATTTCAGATCCGCCGCTGGATCGCGGTCGCGACCGACGGCAAGAGCGAATCGATCGCCTGAACCGGCAGCGCGCCCTGCTTCGCCAAGCCGGAATTCTGAAGTCTCAGAGCGATTCTTCCATCCTGAAAGACTGTTACAACATGACGAACAAAGAATTGGCGGACATGTTTGAAGACGACTACGAGATGAAAGAATTTAACGAATCTGTGGAAGAGGCGACTCAAAAATTCAAAAAGGAACTGCTGGCAAAAGTAAAAAAATCCTATCCCCAATGCAATCCCAAGACGGTGGAATTGCCGGACCTGTTCCTGGGTGACATGAACTACGACTCGGAGAAACCCACCTATGCCATAGGGACTGCGGACTCGGTTTTCCCGAATCCCACCAATGGCGAGATCGTGGAAAGTACTTTCATTTTGCCAGAGCCCGTCAATCCCGCTTTTAAAGCGGAAATTGATAAGTCTATAAAAGATCTGGGTCTGAAAACTGACTACATCGACACGCATTTTGCCCACACACTCAACGGAAATCTGCACTGTTCAAGCCATGCCATGCGCTATTGCCGACCTCAAGGAGGCCAGAAATGATTCGTCTTATCCTCATGATCAGCCTGGCCCTTGTGGGAGTTTCAGGAGCCCAGGCTCAATCCCAAAAACTGATGTACTCCTGCGAGCTTCAGGACAAGTGGTTGCAGGGGCAAAAGCTTTCCGCCGGCATTGACATTCAGGATCTGGATCATGCCAGTCTGAAAATTCAGTCTTCGACCGAAACGGTGACCTGTCCCCTTGAAATTGAAAGTGTTCAGGATGCCTCTCGCGGACGCATTGCCAAGGTCATCTTCCTGATGACTCCGGAATCCTGCTCTCCTCCGGAAAAGTCCTTTAATCGCAATCTGCGCCGTCGCATCGAGCTTCATATTGATGCCCAGCCCGGCGGCAAAGGTGATGCCCAGCTTTCCTGGCGTCATCGTGGAAATCGTTCCCAATGCAAAGAGGTTGTGAACAATCTGAAATCCCATGGCATCGGTAATAAATTTCATCCCGCCTCAGCAGGCACCAATAAAACCACCGCCGGAACACGATAAACGCTTTTAAATCCGGCATGGCGGGAAATTAATACGCTCTCTCAGCCCCCGCCTTGAAATCCTCTGGAAAACCGGTTACTTCCTTGGGTCATGAAATACCTGTCCTATGTCTTCATAGTCCTTCTGTTTCCTTCCCTTCTTTTTGCCCAAGGCACACGCATTAAAGTGATCAGCGTGCATGACGGCGACACTCTGACGGCTGTGGGCGCAGAGGACCCAACCCTGCGCTACAAGGTTCGCCTGATGGGCGTGGATACTCCGGAAGTTGATTTCATGAAAGAGACTCAAGGCGAAGTGGCATTGGCCGCCCGGGACTTTCTGAGGTCTTTGATTCCTGCTGACGGCATCATCACTTTAAGCGACGACAGCCAGGTCGATAAGCACGGCCGGATCCTGGGGCGACTTCTTGTTGGCAATCAAGATCTGAATATGGAAATGCTAAAAAACGGCTGGGGTATGATTTATTTTATTTACCCCTTTGAAAAGCGCATCGTCAGCGATTACAGCCGTGCCTCTAAAGAGGCCTATGACAACCGCCGCGGCGTTTTCTCAAACGACTATCGCCAGACGCAAGAGCCCTACCAGTTCCGTATGAAGGTGCAAAAACAAGTTGGCAGAAACCCCGTGGGCGATTTGGAATTAAAAAAGATCCTGCCACCTGAAGACATCAACAAAATTCCCGTCTGGAAAAGAGTCTTCTTCCCTAACTACGAAATGGCCTATCAGAACGGTTACAACTAAACCAGGCGAGTGGTGATTTTTCTTTCGGTGTCAGATAGTTTTTCGAAGACGACTTCGACTCTTTGCCAGTTCAAAGGCAAATAATCGAAGTCCAGTCGATTGGCCCACTCAATGACAATGAGTGAATTCTTTTGCGCAAATAAATCCCAAAAACCCGAACTTTCCAGATCATCATCGTCTTTCAGCCGATAAAGATCCAGATGATCCATGGCTTTGCCCTCGGCGTTCTCATAGCGCAGATGAATGGCAAAGGACGGCGACTGAACATCTCGCATACCCAAAGCAGAAGCCATCATCTGCACGGAGGTGGTTTTGCCAGCCCCCACATCACCACTCATCAACAAAATGCAGCGATCATTTAAATGAAGCAGGAACTCTTGCCAAAAGGCTTTAAGTTCCTCCAGATTCTTCACAATTCTTTGGGAATTCAAAATAGTGGACATGTTACTTTAAGATTTTTCTCATCTTACGAACAGATTCTTCCATGCCATACTCCAGCGCATAACACACCAAAGAATGTCCAATATTTACTTCCTGAAGATGCGGCAACTTATTGATAAGCCTGGAGTGTTCGTAATCCAGACCATGCCCCGCATGAACATTCATCCCCAGATAATGAGCCCACTCGGCCGCCTCGCACAAACGCTTCCATTCCGCGTTCTTCTTAGCTCCTTTGAGCGTCACCCATTTACCCGTGTGGAACTCAACAGCATCCGCACCAGCCTCATAGGAAGCCTCAACCTGCTCGATGGAAGGCTCAATAAACATGGAAATTTCAATCCCAATGCGCTGAAGCTTTTCAACCATCGGAAGCATTTTTTTAAGGCCTCTTTTCACATCCAGACCACCTTCCGTGGTCAGTTCCGCCCGTTTTTCAGGAACAAAGCACACCCAGTCCGGACGATACTTTTTGGCAAAGGAGACCATCTGGGAAGTCGCTGCCATTTCCAGATTCAATGGCACCGGACACTGCTTTGACAGGAGCTTTAAATCCTCTAACTGGATATGGCGACGGTCTTCGCGCAGATGAATGGTGATCTGCTCTGCACCGCCCTTCACGGACTTCTTAACCATATCCAACAGGTTTGGATAAGCTGTTGTTCCACCACGCACCTGACGAAGCGTTGCCACGTGATCTACATTCACACCAAGACGAATTTTATTTTTCATATTTTTCCAGGATGATCCGGCGGGATCACCCTCCTTTTTACTTAAGACAGTTCTTTTTCCAGGAACGAGGCAATTTCTTCTGCAAATTGAGTGATCTGGGTTTTGTCAGAGCCTTCCACCAGAACACGAATCACCGGCTCTGTCCCGGAGAATCGCACAAACACACGACCTGTCCCCGCCAGCTTTTTTTCAATGGCGTGAATCATGTCATTGTATCCGGCAAGTTCATTCAGCTCCGCACGGCGTTTTACGCGGCAATTGATCAGTATTTGCGGCACATCTTCAAAGACGTGATTCAAGTCACTCATCTTTTTCCCTGTTTGCTTCATCACTGCCAGCACACTCAAAGCCGCGATACAGCCATCCCCTGTGGTCGTATGATCCAGGAAAATAATGTGCCCGGATTGCTCGCCTCCCAGGTTGTAACCGTTCTTGCGCATCTCTTCGACAACGTACTTGTCACCCACGCCTGTTTTCACAAGCTTGATACCGGCCTCATTCATACGCTTCTCAAGACCGAAGTTGGACATTTGTGTCGCCACCAGAGTGTCCCCCTTAAGAAGCCCGCGCTCTTTCATATGAAGCGCACAGATTGCCAAAATACGGTCTCCGTTAACGATCTCACCCTTTTCATCCACCATGATCACGCGATCCGCGTCACCATCAAGGCTGATACCAACATCCGCACGGTACTGCAAAACAGCTTCCGCCAACTTTTGCGGGTACAAGGCACCGACCTTGTCGTTGATATTCACGCCATTAGGATCATCACCTAGCTGAATCACTTCAGCTCCCAATTCCTGGAACACGGAGGGAGCCACTTTATAAGAAGCTCCGTTAGCCGTATCCAGAACAATACGCATCCCATCCAGAGTGTACTCCAGAGGGAAAGTGCCCTTCACATAAACAATATAACGTCCCTGAGAGTCTTCGATACGGCGTGTACGACCGATCTCTTTGCTTGGAGGCAGATGCGGCGTCAGATCCTCTTCCAACACCAGACGTTCGATCTCGCGCTCCATGTCTTCAGAGATTTTAAAGCCGTCAGAACCAAACACTTTAATCCCATTGTCATGGAACGGGTTGTGAGAAGCCGAAATCACAATACCTGCCGCCGCACGCATGGTGCGAGTCAGATAGCCAATCCCCGGTGTTGGCAGTGGTCCCACCAGCTGAACGAAAATACCCATGGAATTCAAACCCGAAGCCAAGGCTTGTTCGATCATGTAACCGGACAGGCGTGTGTCTTTTCCGATAACAACTTTACGAACGGCGCCGGGAGTGTGCTCCACTTCCTTGCGCAACAGATAACCGATCGCCTGACCGATCTTTACAACCATATCCGGTGTCATGGGCCACTGATTTGCAGTGCCACGAATACCGTCTGTTCCAAACAATCTTGATTTTTTTTCCACTTTATTGGCCTTTTTGTTCGTCACGAGGCTTTTCCTTTATAGACAATACTTCAGCTTGAATTTGATTGGGGCGGACTCCCAAGATACGAACTCCCAGAGGAACTTCGATCTTACTTAGCGGAATATCCACATTCACAACCCCTTCGCCACGCTGGGAAATATCCAGAGTGATATTTTGCGAAAGAGAGCTTTCCAAAAATTTCTTTAACGAAGATCTCGGTCCAGAAACCTTCACCTTGATATGATCCGTCGTCTGAGCCACCACATGAGTGCCCGGCGCGGTCACCAGATCCACATCAATATTTTTACTTAAGACAAAATCCCGGCGCCCCAAAATGGTCAGCCACAAAATCAGGGAAATGAAGAGCGCGACGACTTTATAACTGAAATTTTCAGTGATCACATTCGACCAGCGGCGTCTCATGAAACCTCCCCCTGCTGAGAGAAGGCTTTGTACTTTAGTCCGAAGGTTTCATACAGGGCTTTACGGATATCACCGAGTTCGACGTTAGGACTTAAATGGCCCCCTTGAACAATACCGATGGATTTATTTTCTTCAGAAACAACAAAGACCAGAGCATCCGTTTCCTCGGTCAAACCGATGGCGGCTCGGTGTCGAGTTCCCAGATTTTTATCCAAAGCCGGATTTTTACTGAGCGGAAGGAAACAACCGGCGGAATGAATTTTACCATTACGAATTAACACAGCCCCATCATGCATCGGACTTTCCGGATGGAAGATGGAGGCCAACAACTCGGCCGAGACTTTGGATTCCATCTCAGTTCCGAATTCAATATGGTAATCGATCACGATCTCACGTTCGACCACCACCAGCGCTCCGAAACCTTTTTGCGCCGTCAGAATGATGCCTTTGGCAATTTCTTCGATCACTTGCGTTTCCTGAATCGTGGAAGCGTCACTGAAGAACGGATTACTGCCGATATGAGCCAGGGCACGACGAATCTCGCCCTGGAACAGAACCACCACGATCACAAACAAATTAGAGAAGAACTTTTCCAGAATCCAGTTGAAGGTGAAAAGTTCCAGCCAAATACTGAGGATATAGCCGATGGCCAAAACCCCCAGACCCGAAAGCATCTGGATGGTACCCGTCCGTTTGATCAGGACCAGGATACGATAAACCACCATCCACACCAAAAGCATGTCAATAGCATCCTGCACCCGCAGGTGCTGGACGATAAAGACAAGATTGTCGATGAATTGCTGCAACATCAAGATGCCTTTATAACTGGTTGTCGTTAAAAACACCTGCCGACTAAAAACGTCGGCAGGTTCAATGTTCAGATATTTTTTAGATCGTTACCGGTCCGGTATTGCCTACCGGGTCGCCGGAAGATCCTTTCTTTTCCGCGGCACTCATGATCGCGGCATTGGTGTCTTTTTTGGTGTTGCGGTATTTTTCGATTTCCGCAACTGCCGCACCGTTCACCAGCATGTCCACTTCGTGGCCGTCGATGGTTTCGTACTCAAGCAAGGCTTGAGTCAAACGCTCCAGCGCGTCCTGATGGTCACGCAGAATCTGGATAGAGATGTCGTAACCAGTCTTGATGATCTTTTCAACTTCCGCATCGATCTGCTCGGCCTTCGCTTCAGAATATTCTTTCTGCTTGTTGCCGTAGTTCATGCCCATGAAGACCGGGTTGTCGCGCGTTTCGTAAGCCAAAGGCCCCAATTTGCTCATACCCCATTCGCACACCATGCGGCGGGCGATCTCGGTGGCGCGCTCGATGTCGTTACCAGCACCTGTCGTAATATCTTTAAAGATCAACTCTTCCGCTGCACGACCGCCAAACAAGAAGGCAATCATGTTTTCAGCTTTGGACTTGGACAAAGACACACTTTCTTTTTCAGGCAAGGTCTGGGTCACACCCAACGCCATACCGCGAGGGATGATCGTCACCTTGTGGATCGGATCCAAGCCGCTGAGTTTTTTACCAACCAGCGTGTGTCCCGCCTCATGGTATGCCGTGACCTTTTTATCTTCATCAGAGATCACCATCGAGCGTCTTTCTGCACCCATCGTGACCTTGTCCTTGGCTTTTTCAAAGTCTTCCATGTCCAGATACTTTTTGTCTGAACGAGCCGCCACAAGAGCAGCTTCATTCACAAGGTTCTCCAGATCCGCTCCCGAGAAGCCTGGCGTCCCACGTGCAATTTTAGACGCATCCACATCAGGACCCAATGGAGTCTTACGCATATGAACCGCCAGAATCTGCTCACGACCTTTCAGGTCTGGCTTATTGACGATCACACGGCGGTCGAAACGACCTGGACGAAGAAGGGCAGGATCCAGAACGTCCGGACGATTGGTCGCAGCGATCATGATCACACCTTCAGAGGATTCAAAACCATCCATCTCAACCAGCAACTGATTCAGAGTTTGCTCACGCTCATCGTGACCACCACCCATACCAGCACCACGATGACGTCCAACCGCATCGATCTCATCAATAAAGATCAAACATGGAGCATTCTTTTTACCTTGTTCGAACAAATCACGAACACGGCTGGCACCGACACCGACGAACATTTCAACGAAGTCAGAACCGGAAATTGTGAAGAATGGAACGCCCGCTTCACCCGCAACGGCGCGAGCCAGCAAGGTTTTACCAGTTCCCGGAGAACCGACCAGCAAAACCCCTTTCGGGATACGGCCGCCCAGTTTGGTGTATTTTTTGGGATCTTTCAGGAAGCTTACGATCTCTTGCAGATCCTCTTTGGCTTCATCCACACCTGCAACCTCTTTGAAGGTCACGCGGTTTTTATGCTCGGTCAGAAGGCGCGCACGAGACTTGCCAAATGACATAGCCTTGCCACCCCCGACTTGGATCTGGCGCATGATGAACAAGAACATCGCCACAATCAGAATCAATGGCAACCAGTTCACAATCAAAGACTGGAAGAATCCGCCACTGTCTGCACGCTCGTAGTTCGGAGTGATCCCGTGCTGTTGCAGGAATTTGTATCCTTCATCTTGCGTGTTGCCGATGATGGCAAAATGAGTTCCGTTATACTTCTTTTCAAAGTCAGGCTTCATCTCGCCGATAATTTCACTGGTGTCCTGACGGAAAGTGACAGTCGCCACTTCACCCGCTTTGACCGCTTCAGTGAACTTGGAGAAATTGAAGTCCGCAATCGATTTTTGATGCTTGCTCTCGTAGGCTTGGAATAAAAACACAGCCATAATGATCAGGAAGAACCATAGAGCCAGCGTTTTCTGGGTTGATCGCATTTCAGTTCCTTTCAGTCGAAGGTCTAATTACCCCTCAAGGGTAGCATGATTACCATCTCAAAAAAAGAAACTTTAGAGTGAGAATTCAGTCCTCTCAAATCAGGACTGGACCTTGATTTGCTCTGCGTTAACTTCCCATTGGCAACCTGCGACTTTAAATGTGATCACTTTTTGCGACTTGTCCAGGCGCTTTTGAATTTCTTCGAGGTGAGACTGGGAAAAATCTTTTTTCCCCAGCGAGTACAGGTACTGAGCCAGCAGCCTTTTTTGCTCAAAAGGACTCAATGTGAGGTAAAACGCCCTCTGCAACCCCTGTGACTTATAAGCCTCATTTTGGCTCAAAAGATCTCCCCACGGGCGGTTTTCAATCTCCTGCGCAATGGTCTCTAAAGACCTCGCCAAAGCCGCAGTCGAGCCTCTGGAGCGTTTTTCAAGCACTTTCAACCAATCCTCCCGCACCCAGTTACGCAAGGGGTCCAGGGACTCATTACTTGGGTCTTCAAAGCTTCGCAGCTTCTCTTCGCGCAGGTACTTTTTCAGTTCTCGCTTTGAAAGCTCCAAAAAAGGCCGGAACAATCCATCACGCAAAACATGCATCGCGGTAAACCCCTGCGCCCCTGTCCCACGAATCAGTCGCATCAGTCGGGTCTCCAAAAGATCATCCCGATGATGTCCAGCCGCAACAATCTCAAATCCCTGCTCTTTCTTCAGGCGCTCCAAAGCCTCATAACGCAGGTCACGATACTCGGCTTCAGATTTAGCCAGCTGTGAAGCCTTTAAAGGATAAAAGTCCACTGCCAGTTTTTTGCACAACTTTTCACAGAAAACCTGGGCTTCTTTGCGATACTCCTGATTGGAATCCTCGCCATGATGGAAATAACAAACCCCCAGAAGTTCCTTTTTATGAACCTTGGTCAGAGTTCGCAACAGCGCCACCGAATCCGTGCCGCCGGACACCGCCACCAGAATCTTTTTGTCCTTCAGACCGTGTAGCTTGATCAACTTCCAAACATGATGATCCAAATCCTGTTTTGCTCTTGTCAGCTTCACCTAAACTCCCGCGACAGCGACTGTCTTGATATTCACAAACTCCAAGATTCCGAAATGCCCCAGCTCCCGACCATAGCCGGATTCTTTCACTCCGCCAAAGGGAATGCGCGCATCGGATTTCACATAATCATTCACCACGACAAATCCGGCCTGCAACTCTTTTTCAATGAGCTCTTTTCCTTTTTGAATGTTTCTGGTGAAGACACCCCCACCCAAACCAAACGGAGACGAATTGGCAATTTCCAAGGCCGTCTTTTCGTCTTTGGCTATAAAGACTGAAGCCACGGGCCCAAAGACTTCCTCTTTGTGAACGTCCGGGTTGTCCTTTTCAAAAACCACCACTGTTGCAGGATAGAATGCCCCCGGCCCCTGCGGAGCAGACCCACCAAGCACCACCTTCCCGCCCCAGGCTTTTAACTTTTCCACCTGATTCACAATGGTTTTTTGAAACTTCACCGAAGCCAAAGGAGCAAGCTCTGCCGCCTTCATTTCATTTGTAAAGTGATATAGAAAATCTTTGGCCACCTTTTCATGCACAATAAAGCGTTTGCCGGCCACACAGCTTTGTCCACAGTTCACCAGGCGCGCCTTTGCACAGGTCTTAGCCGCCATCTCGACATCGGCATCCTCCAAAACCAGATAGGCATCACTGCCACCAAGCTCCAAGACAATCTTTTTCAGATTCTTGGCCGCCTCCATCGCCACAGCCTTTCCTCCCTGACTGCTTCCCGTAAAGGTCACACCGTGCACAGCGGGATGTGCAATCACCTGAGCTGCAACCTCATGATTCACCTGCAAGTTGCGCAAAAGTTTATAGTCCGCCGTCAGGTCGTTAAAGATCTTACCAATCAGCTCGGCCGTTCCCGCGGTTAAATCCGCATGTTTAAGAAGAATCACATTGCCTGCCATCAAAGCCGGCGCCGCAAATCTTAACACCTGCCACAGTGGAAAATTCCAGGGCATCACACTAAAGACCACCCCCAAGGGCTGAAAGCTGACCTCTGCATGAGCGTAGGGCGAAGACACCGCCACTTGATTCTTAAGCATGCCTTGAGCTTCTTTGGCATAGTACTCACAAGTCACAGCGCATTTTTCAACTTCTGCTTTCCCCTCAGAGATTAATTTACCCATCTCTTGGTTCATGACTTGAGCCAAATCTGTCTTATGGGTACGCAAAGCCGTCGCCAGTTTGTGCAAAACTTCCGCGCGGTCCTTAAAAGAGACCTTACGCCAAATTTGAAAGTCTTTGGCCGCCTGCTCGATTTGCTTTTCTGCCTCGGCCCACGAAAGATGCTGATAGGATTTAAGGATATCCCCAGTTGCAGGGTTCACGGTTTGAAAACTGCTCATGACAACCTCCGAAAGATTTAAGGTTGCCACATTTGCAGGACTCACGCCTCTCTCGGCGCGTCGGATGAGATTTTACAAGGTGAAAAAGACTTCCTGGAAGGACATGATAAGGCCTCCGAGGAAAGCCATGGTCATCGTTCCCCATGCCAAGGACTTATAGAATTTGCCAAGCTGCATGGCGCCTCGAGCATAGGCTCTTTCCGTGGCCAGAGTGGGAATAGGCATTAGCACCGTTCTAATAAACTGGTGACAGCAAGCGCAGAATAAAGTCACAGAGATAAGGCTGAGAAGAAGTTGTTCCATACCAAACTCTTCGGCAGGACAGTGTCTCAACTTGAGATCTACTTAGGTCCAGCTTTAAGTGCTAGGCTTTTTCCTCTGAAGAGTCGGCATTGTCTTTTTTGATAATATCAATTTCAGCTGTGATCTTGAACTTGTGCGTTTCTGCAAACTTCGAAGCTTCTTTTACGAAATCAATTTTCTGAATGATTCCAAGAATTTCTTTTGTCACTCTTTGAGTGACTTCTTCCTTGGATTTGTTGGCTCCCTGAATCAGTAAATTCAAGGCCTCTTTGGGAAGTTTTAACTCGGACACATACGCGCGCAAGCTTTCTTCGGTCATAAAAGCCGCACTGACGCCTGCGGTGAAGACCTTCTTCACCGTATCACCCAGAAGACCCTTGAGGTCCCCGGACTGATCTTTGTCGTCTTTTTTGCTTCCATCAGTTGCCATAAAGTTGTTTCACCCGCTTGTGATAGCTGCTGATCATGTTTGGCAAATTCACGCTGACCAAGGCATTGGCGATCGGGCCTGGAACAAACATGCTGAACGTGGCTTCCACAGAATAAGTCGCTCTTGTTTTGCCAGCTTCATCTTCCAGTTTCCAGGAACCCACAGAGGTTTTAAACACATCACCTGAAGCAAATTCCCACGTGATGCCTTTGGGAGCTGTTTCTGTCATCCATAGAGAATACTTGAAACTTTTAATAACAGCCACATTGTATTCCACCAGCTTGCGATTGCCCTCCGTCTTAAGCACGGTGCATTTTTTAACTTCTGGCAGGAACTCGTGATACTTTTCGTAGTCAGAGATAATTTTAAAGAATTGTTCGACTGTACAATTAAAAACTTCTGTTGTGGATGCTTTTGCCATAGGCCTTTAGTGTGACTATTTGTTTACAGCGAGTCAACGCAGGCCTAGACCACAGAATGATTATGTTACATATGCTTAGAAGTTATCAAAGTACTGCCGAGTCAGACTTCGGCGCATCAGCTCAAGCGCACAATCGAAACCCACACAGTAAATCTTATTTGCATCTGTGGTGATATAAAGATTCTTACCGCCATCGATTTGTGTGGGATTTCCGACCATGCCAGTGCGAGCGACTGGCACGGGAACCGCACTTTTACCCTCAATGGCCAAAGAGGTGCCTTCATTTCCCCAGCAGTAAATGTTCTTCGCGATATCCAAAATCCCGCAAGAGTAAGGATCAAACCCTTTTACCATCAATGGAGCCTCGCCTGCCAGAAGACCGGTGACAGTAACTGGTACCGGAGTACTGGAAGATCCAGCCACCACCCCATTCCCCAGCTGCCCCCACAACGAATCACCCCAGCAATAGGCAATGTCATCCGTTGAAACACCACAGAAGGTTTCTTTGTTCCCGTAGATATCCTTCCACAGCTTTGCCCCCGACATTCCTGAGGTGTCCAAAGGTTGGGGTCTATAGACTGAATTAGCACTTGAATGCCCTGATCGCGAGTAACCCGAATTTCCCCAGCAATAGACCTTCTGATCTGTCATCAGCCCACAGGCGTGAAATTCAGAAACAACGATCTTACTGAAGAGTCTTGAGTCCGTAACAGGAATCGTCGACACATCAATAGGGGTCGGGCTGTAACGTTGCGCAGAAGTTCCGTTCCCCAGAACGGGATTATAGAGGGAATGACTAAACCCTTTACCACCCCAACAATATCCCACACCATCTGTCGCAACAGCACAGGCTACAGTTTCACCAATGGACACACTGGCAAAAGTTGTAGCGCCTGTGACTGCGCTGGTATCCACCGCCTTCATGGTGGCCTGAATCTGGATGAAGCCCCCCTGACCCGTCGTCGCACCGTTGCCGACACAGTGAAGAATGTCATCCGTATTGATTCCACAAAACGAATAAGAACCGGCAGCCAGCGTTTTAAACTTCGTGCTTCCAGTCATAGTACTGGTATCCAGCGGTGTTGGTGTATAAGCAGTTGCATTCAACCCGATTGAATAGCCCCAAAAATAGGCTGTCCCGTCAGAGGACTTTAACAACAATACATTTTTTTCAAAAGAAGGATAAACCCCCGCCCAGTGCTGCCCGGCAGGCAACACTGACGTGCTGATCTCCTGCGGCTGATAGGCGACAACATCTTTATACCGAACCTCGCTGTCCGCATAGCCCCAGCAATAGACGGTGCGCCCATTGGTCTCTCCGCAAGAGATACCTTCATGTATCGCCAGGTTTACAAAATAGGTCCCCCCCGCAAGAGGCGTCTGATCCACTGGTGTTGGTATTAAAATATCCGTAGCTCCACCGTCCGCCGTCAAAGAATGCCAGTTGTATCCAAAGCAGTAGGCCTTACCTTTTGACGAAACCCCGCACGTGGCCCATACACTTGCGACCACTGAGACAAGTTTTTCTCCGTCAGCAAGAGCCGACAAATCCGCAAGCTGTGGCAAGGAACTATCCACGGTTGTACCGAGACCCAACTGCCCACGACCGTTGGCCCCCCAACAATACAGTGCGCCCTCAAGATTCAGAGCACAGACATGACTTTCCCCTGCAGCAATATGCACAAATGGTGCTGCAGGCGCTCCAGCACCGAAGTCCACAAACTTCACCGCTGGGGAGTCCACCAAGGTGCCATCGCCAAGTTGCCCCTGATCATTAGCACCATAACAAAAAATTTTTCCGCGATCCGTCAGACCACAGGCGAAACTCAGCCCCACGGCGACCTGAAGAACCTTCACGGAACTTCCCAGCGGTGTTAAATCCACCTTGTTGGGAATCCCAGTTACCGCTGCATCCAACAAACCCCAGCAATACATCTCATGTTTTGCCGAGACAGCACAGGTGCTTTCCCAGTTGGACTCAAAGTCGACAAACTTTTTTTCGCCTTCCACATTTGTCATCAGCGCCGGGGTCGGCTCATAGACTGAAAAAACCCCAGGACCGATGCCCGCCTCATCCGAATAGTTGTCACCCCAGCAGTAAATCAATCCGTCTGAATTCAGCGCGCAGGAGGCATAGGACCCCCCACTCATCTTCACAAAGGAAGGGGACCCCACGACATTACTTAAACTGACTTCCTTAGCGCTGATTTGCAGACCATAGCCCACTCCACGACCGACCTGCCCGCCATAGTAGTCTCCGAAGCAGCGGACTCGTGAATTTGAATCAATATAACAAGTCGTGCTTTCCGCCACGTTCATGCGCGAGTAGGTCTGCGCACGATCCACTGTTGACACATCTGAGCGAGAGGCGACATTAACGGTCCCATCATCAAACTCAACACTGCCTGCTGGCAGTTCCAGATCAATCGTTCCGGCCCGGGTGGATACCGAAACCGTTAAATCAAACTCCAAGGCATGAGCCCCTGGAGTCAGATGCAGAATCAGACCCTCGGCGGTGCCTTTTTGAACGAAGTCCGAAACATCAAGACTTTCAGGCTTGATGGGATTTAAAGACTGAACTTTGTAAGACTTGGAGGACCCCACAGAAACCGCACTCTGCGCTTCAGGTGCAAGAAAGATCTTAACTTCTTGAAGAGAAGAAAACTCTGCCTCCCGACTGATGGATGCAGCCAAGGTGCATCCCAGAAGGGGAACTACGGAAAACCCGATCAGTGCCAGAACATACCGAAAAGAAATCATACTCTCTTTTCGGAGAGTATTTCCTCACATATAAGCCCCATTTGCGTTTCAAGATGAGAATCGCGAGATTTCGTTCTGCTCGAAACAAGGGATTCTATTTACTTTTTCTTAAAAAGAGCTTCTGCAGCAGCTCGCAGCGCGGCTTTTTTATCTTCAGCCGAATTGGCCCCTTTGCGAGGCGTGAAGTAGTCACAGAAGTTGGCACGGTCTTTTTCACGCACCACGTCCGCCTGAGTCTCACGGCATTCGTTGTAAACCTTGGGATCGTAGTGCTCACAGTTTTTACACACATGCACATCCGAACGACATTGCGGGCACTCATCACGGCGGCCGACGTTCCCCAGGAACGTCAGCTCTTTGTTGCAATTAAAACAATGCAATGTTGTTGCCATATTTACTTGCTCGGCTTGCGATGCAGATCATGGAACGCTTCAATGGTTCGAATGGTCCCTGTCTGAGAACGCATCACCACAGAGTGGCTTTTCGCCTTTCCATCAGGAAGGAAGCGAACACCTTTCAAGAACGGCCCGTCCGTCACGCCAGTAGCGACAAACATCACAGAGCCCGAGGCCAATTCATCCACTGTGAACTTCTTATCCAGGTCCTTGATGCCCATGCGAGTCGCGCGCGCACGTTCTTCATCGTTTCTGAATTTCAGACGTCCTTGGAAATCACCACCAAGACATTGCATCGCCGCTGCCGAGATCACCCCTTCCGGTGCCCCGCCAATGCCCATCAGCAAATCAATCCCTGAATCAGGCCATGCAGCCCCCACGGCCGCTGACACATCACCATCCCCGATCAAGTGAATGCGCGCACCCGTTCGGCGCACTTCCGCAATCAAAGCCTCATGACGTGGGCGGTTCAAAATCACGACGGTCAGATCATTCACCGCTTTATCCAAAGCCTTGGCCACAGCATGAATGTTTTCCGTCGCGGATTTATCGATGTCGATGGAACCTTTGGCCGCCGGACCGCAGGCGATTTTGTCCATGTAGGTGTCCGGAGCATGCAGGAACTTACCTCTTTCCGCCACGGCGATCACGGAGATGGAGCCCACTCCACCTGTTGCACAAATAGTCGTACCTTCCAGTGGATCCAAAGCGATATCCAATGCCGGAGCATCGCCACCCGAGGTGTCACCGACTTTTTCACCGATATAAAGCATCGGTGCTTCGTCACGCTCACCTTCCCCGATCACCACGGTGCCATCCATGCGGATGATGTCGAAAGCTTTTCTCATCGCATCCACGGCGGCGGCATCAGCGGGTTTTTCTTCACCGCGGCCCACCCAGCGAGCGGAAGCCAGAGCGGCTGCTTCGGTTACACGTACGAATTCTAAAGCCAGGTTTCTGTCCATGGTTCTTTCTCCAGTTCGTTATTCACAATGGCTTTCATATCTGCCGGAAGTCTTAATAGTTTTAAATCGAACCCAAGTGGGACGTGGATGGTTTTTGCGACCGAACACACCTCGCCACCACGTCCACGCAAACGATACTGGAACACCAGTCGATTGCCTTCGGTGCGGGCCTGAACCTCAATCTCCAGATCATCGCCGAAGAATGTGGGTTTCACATGTTTTACCTGCGTCTCATAAACTGCAAAATGACTGGCAGACCCGGGCTTTTGATAATCCAGCAAACCTTTGGAATGCGCCCAGGCAACCCGGGCTTCTTCATAAAATCTCAGGTAATTGCTGTGGTGAACAATCCCCATCAGGTCTGTTTCGTAAAACTGCACTTTGTGACGATGAATAAACATTGATTATTTCTAGTCTAAATTGCTACCTTAAGTCTAGCAATTCTACGGAATGGAGAGCTTGTGGCCGTTACAGAGTTTCAGAAGAATCTTGCAACCAGAATCACTCTGAGCCGAGTGTTTTTTGTGCCTGTTATTGTGGCACTGATGTGGCAGAACACGCTGCCCTGGAATATTGCCGCTGCCTGCTGCTTCATTCTAGCCTCCATCACCGACTACTATGACGGCTACTATGCCCGCAAGTACAATGCCGTCAGCAATTTCGGCAAATTCATGGACCCGATCGCTGACAAAATCCTGGTCACTAGCGTTTTGGCCATGCTTTTAGCCCAAGGCAAAATCGACGCCTGGATGGTGATTATCATCCTGGCGCGCGACAACTTTATCGGGGGGATCCGCTCCGTTGCTGCGGCAGATCAAATTATCATTGCCGCCAAACCGGCTGGCAAGTGGAAGACCGCCATGCAGATGGTCGCCATTCCTATTGTAATTATTGGAAATATGGACCCGATCGTGCCCTATTTGGACAAAATCGGCTACGGAGTCTTGTGGGTCAGCGTCATTTTGAGTATAACCAGCGGTATTGAATACTATTTAGGTTATCTTAAGAGTCGCAAGACCGACTGAGCGAAAACACGTATGTTAATGCAATACACCCCCAGCAACTGGTTCTTTATCTTCCTGGCGCTGCTATTATGCAGCTTCGTGAAGCTTTCGTCTGGGAAACCGCAAAGTCCAATCCAATACGCCAGCGCCTCTATCATCTCTGCTCTTCGTTAAAACTGAACCAATTGCTGACCGGTATTTAGCTCCAGACTCACAATAGCCTCTAAAGCCCCCAACTGCGCATTGATGACCCCCGCACGGGACCTAAATAACTCGGCCTCCGCATCCAGAACATCTGTATTCGTCCGCACACCAACGCGCTGTCCTTGACGGGCCAGACGGACACTTTCTTCAGACCTTTGCACGTCACTGATTCGCGCCTCATAAACAGCACAATGGTAAAGATATCTTTTGCGCCAGAAATCAAAATCACGTTGAGCTTTCAATTCAGCCAGGCGCACGGATTTGCCTGCCTGATATCTCTGTTCAACACTTTGTTTGGATCTTGAAATCGATGCTCCATCAAAGATGTTCCAACTCAGCGTCACCCCAACCTGATACGCCTCCCTGAAGCTCTCATAGTCATCAAATCGATCATTGCGATTGTTGTAGTACTGATACTGCCCCACCAGGGCAACACGTGGCACCCAGTAGCGTTCTGTCGCCGCCTCCTGGTCGGCAAAGCTTTCCGCCTTACGACGAAGTGAGCGCAGATCCTTGCGCTCGGTCAGATCGGCCTTTTTGAGTTTTGCCACCAGTTCTGGTGTCAGTATCGGCAGCGTCCCCTCCACGTCTGTTAAATCCTGCTCTCTCCCCAAGGCCTCACTCAAACGCCCCCGACTTAGCTCGACATTGTCCAGAGCATTTAAGAGCTCCGATTGCACCTCACTCACCTGCACTTCAACCCGCAGCACATCGTAGTTGGTGGATGAACCGACCTTCGCAAAAAGACGGACATTTTTTAAGTGATCCTGCAAAGCCCGCACACTTTTCTCTGCCACGTTTTTCAATTCTTTCGCGGCCACCGCCTTAAAGAAAAGCAGCGTAACTTCTCGTTGCAACTGAAACCGGACCCATTCAAGATCGTCTTTGGCAGCTTCCATGAAGGCATTGGCCCCGAGATACCTGTTCGTGCTTGAAAAGCCATCAAAGATGGACCACTGAGCCGTTAAAGAGGCACTTGTCGTGGGGACGATTTGAGGAATGGAAAAAGAGGAGTTTGCGATGTCCACATCAATCAATGCATATTTTTTATCAAACAAATAACTGGCCTGAGCAGACAAGGTGGGAAGAAAGCCGGAAAAGGATTCGTTCTTTTTCCAACTGGCTTCATGATATTGCGATTCAGATCTTTGCAGTTTGGGTGATTGCGCAAGAGCCTCATTCAACGCCTCTGACAGACGAAGACTTTCAGCCTGCACGCGACCGGATAAAATCAAAGACAAGCTGAAAACAAGCACACTTTGGAAGTGGATTAGATTCATAGAACATCCCATTTTTCATCAGCTCAGAACCCGTAATATCCTTCAAACATTGGATAATCGCTGCCGTGCAAACTTCGCTCTCTTTTAATTGCGGTTTCAACAATCGGAATGAGGTTTTTATGCTTCTTGTTTAATCTAAAATAAAGTGGCACCGTGACTGAAAAATCCTTCACTTGCTCCAAACTTATAAATCTTTTGTTTGTTTTTTTATACTCCGAAAAAACGGCATCGCTCATAATGACGTAATCGCATCGTTTATGAAGAAGCATATCCAATGCCGCATCTAATGTATTTACACCGATAGTCCTGAGCTTGTTTTGCGCAATAAAATCTTCAATGCCTTTGACGTTCAAAGGAAGCACACCTTGAAGAGAAGATATATTCTTCTTATCTATGACCTCATTCTGCCTATGCACTAAGATGTAACGAACTAAAATGAATGGGAATGAAGTCTCCACAAGATTACTGTAACCGTCCGAAGAAAGTTTGATCCGAGCCAACTCCCCATCCATATCCCCCTTATCTGCAAGAAAGCTGCCTCTTTCGATCGGAAGAGACGTATAGATGACTTCGATATTGTCCCGGGCCAAGGCATTTTTGATAAAGCGCATGATTTCCTTGTAAGGCGTGGAATCGACATGTGCATCCGAGGCAGAGATTTTCAAGACAGTACGAGAGTCCGCTTTGACACTAAGGCTTAAGCCTAAAATGACTGCTGCCAGGAGATTAAGTGTGGCTTGGAGAAACCCAGGAATCATCATGATTAAACCTACACAACAGTGCAAAGTCCTTCAATCGATTCTCAGCAATCATTTCAATGTTTTCAGACTACTAAACAGGTGGGTTGCGTTTGCATCAAAAAGCGCAGACGAACGCGAATGTGATCTATCAAAAACTCGAACAATTTACTTGAGTTTCTCTTCTATCGCCGCCAGTCGACGCTTTAGTTCCTCGTTCTCTTTTTGCAGGGCCAAGACTTTACTTTCAAGGTTGTGGATTTGATCCTCGTTCATCTCGCACTTGCCATTCACCTCGCGGACCGCCTCGATCAACGGCGCCACAAGCTTTGAGTACGCCACCGACTTAAAGCCTTTGGAATCTGTTTTAACCGCCTCTGGGAAGACTTTTTCAATATCCTGCGCAATCACACCGACATCATGTCCCTGCTCAAAGTTCCAGTCAGGATATTCATCCTGTCGCCAGTCAAAAGACACACCTTTCAGGGTCAGAATTCTTTCAAGGGCTCGTTCAATGGGGACAATATTCTTCTTTAGACGTTCATCTGAAGCGTTCACGTAAGCCCCAACCCCTGCCACTGTTCCATTGGCGTGAAACTTATAGCTTGGATTGATGCCGACCCCCACATTGCCTCCAAGGATCGTATGACTGACGTTGGGACTGCCGGCAACCCGATACGAGTGCAGAATGGTGGATCCGGCGGAATAAGCGTCGTTCATATTACGAAGTGCGACATTGCCGTTTTCGTCAGAATAGAATTCGGTCCAACGCATGTTTGCTGGCGCGTTGGGGTTGTACAACTCAAAGGCCGACATCTGTCCCGTGGCTGAAGTGGCGCGAATTCTTCCCACCGAATCAAGTTGCGCATTAGGGGTCTTAGTTCCAACTCCAAAACCACCGCAGACAACCCAAGAAGCTCCAAAACTGGAAAGATGCGAACAATCATTATAGTTGCCAGAAGCATCCGAGTTCTGCACCGTGATCGTGGCAAGTCGATTCCCCGCACTGCCCCAACCCGGTCTGAAGACGTAGCTTGCATGTGTGCCTGCTGTCGGCACACCACTGAAGTACATTCCGCCACTGTTGAAAATAGTGGCACTGCTGCCATTGTCGACGCGGATATTCCCGCTGACATGAAGGGCCTGGGCTGGAGAAGCCGTTCCCACTCCCACATTCCCCGCGGCGGTCACAGTCATTCGTGCGACACCCGCGGTTTCCAATGACAAATTGTGAGAGCTGTTTGTGCCCAGCACCGCTGTTCCAGCGACCGTATTACCACCAATAACAAAGGCATCGGTTATTCCATAACCAGCCACAGTGGTCGGATTGGTTCCAGCGGTCACCCGCCCTTTCACATCCACTGTCACTGACTTATAGGTTCCTGCCGTCACTCCACTATCCGCCAAAGTCATCGCGGTGGAACCCGCTGCGGATGTCACATCCCCAGTGAAAGCTGGCATCCGCGCCGCCGCAAGAGTGCCGCTAGTGATTTTTGAGGCATCCAGCACAGGAATATCCGCAGCCAATAAAGCAGCTCCACCCGTCACCCGCCCCTTGGTATCCACTGTGACCTTGGGATAAGTTCCCGCCGCCACTCCCGTGGCTGTCAAAGAGGGATTGGGATAGGTTCCGGCAAGATCCCCTCCGGCACTTCCACCCGGTACAACCCCTGAAATGGTAATATTCGAGGCCGCCGTCAGGCGCCCCTGCGCATCCACGGTGAAGCCGGGAACCTGAGTCGATGATCCATAACTACCAGCAACAACCGTCGTGTTCGCCAGTTGAATCGTTCCTGAGCCCGTGATCGTCCCGCCGGACAACCCCGTACCGGTGGCCACACTTGTCACAGTCCCACCGGATCCCGCCGCTGAAGCCAGCACTTCCCAAACACTGCCGGTGTCGCGATAAATACGTTTGCTGTCACTGGCAACATACAACCGGCCTGCAACGGCCGCCGCAGGTTTTGCCGCATCAGTGCCTGATTGCAAGCTGGGGGTCCCTCCCAGGTTTGTCACCGCATTGGTGATTCCATATCCAGCCAGACTCGTTGGCAAACCCGATGTGATCTGACTCCAGGACAATCCCAGATTCTGACATTGAAAACTTCCCGCCACTGAATTCCAGTACGGAGCCTGGTTCACCGAACAATTAGCCGAGCCCACTGCGCTGTTAAACGCCGACTGTGTCAAATAGGAACTCAATGTCGTCGCAAGACCACTCACATCACTTGTGGCGATGGCCGAAGGGGTCCACTGCGCCCCATTGTATTTTAAGAAATTCCCCGCCACCGGGGCGCTGTTTGAAACCGCAACCCCTTGCAAAGCGCTGACCGCTGGAGCCGGATAGGTTCCCGACAGATCCCCGCCTGCAGAGCCCTTCGGCACACGAGAGTCCGACAAGCGAGCATCATCACCGGCAGCCACGGTTCCGGCCACGGTCCCAACTTTTAAAGTCAGCGCGGGAGTTGATGTTCCATTTGAGATCGTCAGATACGTGTTCGTGGAACTGACTTGTGTGACCGTTCCACCATTGGCCCCACTAATTCCTTCGCAAATAAAATCGGATCCATCCCAAGAAAGAAAAGTTCCCGATGAACAAATCGGAAGGATATTTTTGAGCACAAATTCTGATGCACTATGAGCCCCCAGCTTCGCCGCACTGCTAGCGTATGCCGCATAGGGAATAGAGCGAATCAAAGAATCCGGCGAAATCGTCTTCCAACCTTCACCGTCGTGAAACTTCACACGCAAGCGCCGCCCTTCATTAAAGGCCGGACTGTAGCTGGCACCACCATCACACACAAAGGTCGCAGAATTATTAAAGCTATCCAGAATATTGAATCCGGCATCTGCAGGATACTGCTTCGCACCCGTCCCAATCGCCACATCAAAAACCCCTCCGGAGTTCACCATATTGATGCCGTTAACTTGCTCACGATAGAGCACACAAAGCCCATCGGGGCTTGTGACTTCAAAGTTAAAGCTGACGTTGAAAAATTCAAGGGGCTGGCCAGAACTTTTTAAAATGCGCCCCTGGTAAGTCAAAAACTGAGGAGCCCCTTGTGCCAGAGATGACACAAGCAAACCCAACCCGACAATGACCCGACACGTTCCAAAAAAGTTCATATCTATAAGATCGGGAGGCCTGTGAACTTACTAAATCCATGAAATATGAAAAACGAGTCGCATTCACGAATGAAATTACCTGGCCGCAATGGTTTCGTAATATAGCCAATTCGTTTTGAGATCACAAGGTGCCTAAGCGTCACCCGAGAGCAGAGATATGACAAAAGTCCCCCGACAGCTGAAAAATAACAAAATAAGACCGAAGATGGAAAGTATCTTCAACGAATCTTTTAAGAGGATTCGACATGACCCCCGCGCACATTCGTTTCTTGGAAATGGCCGTCAACCTTGCTGCCGAGAATTTGCAAGAACACCACGGCCGCCCTTTTGGTGCAGTTCTAGTCAAAGACGGTGAAGTGATCGCCACCGGAGTTAACGAAATTCTAAGCACTCAAGATCCCACGGCCCACGCGGAACTTTCTGCGATTCGCGCGGCCAGTCAGGTGCTTCAATCACCGCGTCTTGATGGTTGCGTGATTTATGCCAGCGGCCAGCCCTGCCCTATGTGTCTGAGCGCAATGCATTTAACAGGCATCAAAGAAGTGTAATTCGTACTTTCAAATGCAGATGCCGAACCTTATGGATTGTCCACGGCAAAGATCTATGAAGAAATACAAAAACCTCTGGGTTTGCAGAACATCAACGTACAACAACATTCTATCACTGGCGCTCGGGAACGCCTTTATGAAGGCTGGAAGCGACAGACTAAGAAATAGGAATCTCTTTTACCTTATCTTTGCGGCGAACATACAGAACTTTATCCACTTCTGCCACGACTTCATTTTGTTCATCAAAGAGCTGCACCACAAATACAGGTTCAACCTTATAGGATGCGGCAGCCTGCTCTACAATCGACTTCAGTTCGTCCTCCGTCACGGAGAAGCGCGCGCGAATGCGTCCTTTGCCGGGCTTTTTAAAACGAATCGTCGCAGACTTGTCCCACACAATGTAGTCACGTCCCAGCTTCTGAATAAGAATCAGCATTATAAAGGGATCAGTCATCGAATACATGGATCCGCCAAAATGAGTCCCCACGTAATTGGCATTCCAAAAACGCAACTTCATTTCAACATCGATATAGTCAAAATTGGGCGCCACCTTTTTCACACGAACACCAGCCCCGACGAACGGAGGCCAGAAACTCATAAATCTGATGACCCAAGGACGCATCATTTTAAAATTCTCCCACCAGAGAATTTTATTGAAAGCCTGCAAATGTTGTCAGCCATTTTGTTGAAATTAGGAACGTCTTAAAAAGCTCTTAATTGCAGCAGCCGATAACTTAGCAACACAAACATTATAATACCAGAACCCACCAGATAGACCTGCTGATCAAATTTTCCCAAAAGGAACAACGACGCTGCCACCGCCATCATTGGCAGCACGGGGTAACCATGCCAGGACCACGGAACAATAAAGGCCCTCTTTCGCAGCGGCTCTTTGCGCCGAAAATAGATCACAGCACCATTGACGATAACAAAAACCACAATCGTCACAAACGAGGACACACTTGCAAGGACCTCGATCTTTTCCAAAAGAAGAAAGATCAGCGACACAAAAAAGATGAAAATAGAAGACAACCAGGGACTTTGCCTGCGGGGCAGAATCATCGCAAATGCCCGGGGAAGATCTCGTTCCCGCGCCATCCCCAAAGCAATTCTGCTGGCCGCCAGCAAAGAAATCATCACCGTATTGGCCGTGGCAAACAAGGCCACACCCCCCAGAGCTCCGGCGGCTTTGACTGAATACGGACGCAAAGCCTCACTAAGGGCAGTATCAGAAAAACTCAACGCCGACACATCCATCAATGCCAAAGCAGACAGACTGACCAGAACATAAAGAACCGTGGTCAGGGCCAAACTTCCCAATATGGCCTGTGGGATAATCTTTTCTGGATTCTTGGTTTCTTCTGCCAGATTCACAATACTTTCAAAGCCCAGATAGGCAAAAAATATCAGAGAGGCCCCCGAAGCCACCCCCCAGGACAGCGGCGCCTTCAGCGCCTCACCAAAATCCGGCTGACGAATTCCATAATAAATAAAAACCAAAAGTCCTGAAATCTCAACCAGGGTGAAGACAATATTCAGCCAGCCCGACAGACGGACCCCCCAGATATTAATCAGCGTAAAAACCGCAAGAACCCCTATGGCACAGATGATTTTAGAAACACCCCAAAACACCCCCATATAGGCGGAAAAGGAAAGCGCCACCGTGCTGGCCGAAGAAATAGCGGCAAACACCATCAGACAGCCGCACAGAAATGACAACACTTTATGTTGAGGCAGGATCTCCCGAAGATACACATACTCAGCCCCCGCTTTCGGAAACAATGTGGATAATTCAGCATACGATAAAGCCGTTAAGAGCGCAGGCACGGCTGCCAGCACCACGCTGAACCACAACCCCTGCTGTGCAACTCCCGCAGCCTTGCCAATAAGCGAATAAACCCCCGCCCCCAGAATCATCCCGGTGGAATAAAACGTCAGCATCAGAAGCCCCAATGACTTCCGCACCTAGTACCCCTCTTCGATTTCCTGCTTTACACCCATGACGATTCGATCTTTGGCATAGATATATTCTGCAGGATATGCAACCCCACCGTCAGTCCGCAGTGAGGCCAAAATCCGCGCATAAAGCTCTGCCGCATGCAACCCCTGATCCGCGACATTTTTGAATTTCGCCCTCACACTGGAACTTCGTCGGCTTATATTATAATAAATAAGATCCATCCGCCGCTCGACCTCTAGGGCCACGCAAGACAGATCCACGGGAACACCACACTTGCGATCCGCGGGAACGAAGTCTGTCACCTCTTCCGTCAGATCTTCTATCTGCCCCAAATGATGAGACGCCAAATTTTCCAGACGAGTCGACACATATAAAATCTTGTTGGCGTAGTGCTCTTCACGCTGTTTTTTGTTTTTAAGATAAGTGTGCGTCTGCGCCGCCGCATTGGCGTAGGCTTTATAGGCCACCTTGTGGCCCGTAAGATCTGAAACAAGCAAAACCTTGTCCGCCTCGGTGATTTGCCCTGTGTTCAATAGCCGATCCACCAAAGCCAACACCTTTTGTTGTGCCTGATCCATCACAAGATCCGCTTCCCGAGGAGTCGCGGCAATTAATTGAAGGGACATAAACAGGACACCGACGACAATGGCAAAGCGAACCATAGTCACCTCCTGGACACAGTACAAATCATAGAGAGTCTTGGGCCAAACGAAGAATCCCAATCGTGCTATCTTTCATGGTCCAGTTCAGGCTTGTTAAATACCTGCATTTTGTTTCACAATAAAAGTTATGAAAAGACTACTGATGATTTCCGTCCTGATTTTATTTGCCGGCTGCTCCAGTCAGCCCAAGATCACCACCGAAGAAGCCGAAGCCCGTCTTCCCAAGGCGTCTCCACCACCTGGAGGCGGAACCAAGACCTATGGAGGAACCCCGGCTCCCAATGCCATTGAGCTGACTCCCGCCAAAGACGCCCCGACCGTGGTCGAAGGAAAAAGCTGCGACTCTCCGCTGGGCACGATTCCCGACGGTGGCAAAGCCACTGGATACCTTCAGGCCGTCGTCCCCGCCGATGATATCTGCATCTCGGATACGATCACTTGTAAAGATGGAGTTTGGTCAGGTCAGGCTGTTCATCCCACCTGCAAAAAAGAAAAGTCCAAATAAAAAAGGCGCCCATGAGGCGCCTTTTTTATTTTAAAGACTCAATTCAGAAAATGCGTGGGTGGTTTCGTCGTAGTACCAAAGTTGTCCACTTTCCAAATCAAAGTAAACCCCCAGAAGCTGCAGACCACGATTCTGCACAGCCTCTTCAACAAAGGGGAACGTGCGAAGATTCTGCAAAGACGTCACAATGGATTCCTTTTCACACTCTTTACACAAAGTATCCACATCAGCGTGAGGAGCACGACTTAGAACCTTTTCGCGTGCATCACGGGCAATGGTCATCCATTGCGCCACAAAGCCGTCTTTTTTCACATTTTCAGTTTGGAACAGGGATCGGATGCCCCCGCACTGACGATGCCCCAGAACCACAATGTTTTCGACTTTCAGGTTCACCACAGCAAACTCGATTGCCGAACTCACCCCGTGAAAACCAACCGAGGATTCAAAAGGCGGCACCAGATTGGCAACGTTACGAATGCAGAAAATTTCCCCAGGCGAGGATGAAAATAAAATAGCAGGGTCAACACGGGAGTCACTGCAGGCGATCATCAATGTCTTGGGACTTTGCCCCGTGGCCAAACGACTAAAGACGGAGGACTCTTCGTTAAAAAAGCGGTCGTGAAATCGGCGGAAGCCGGCATACATCTTGAGGATTTCTTTTTTCACTGGCGATCCTAGCGTTGAAGGTAGTTTTTTATTTCTGTACCACCGGAGGAGGATCATGAAAAGGACAAATAAACGTCAGAGAAAGGAAAAATGAAAAAAAAGGGGCATTAGCCCCTGCTTAGCGTCACCTATTCGAGATGAGCCAAACAGGACAGCAGAGTGGAGTTTTGTGCCTCAATATCTGCAGAATCACCGAACAATTTAACCTTTAGGGATGAAAGAAATTCCATCATAGAAGCCTCCTTTTTCTGTTATTGCTTCATGAACACACAATAACAGAGTCCCCCCGCCGGGAGTGAGGCCATTTATGGAAAACAGATATGCATCAAATGCATACTTAAGGTCTTAATATGTCTAAGATATAGACACCTTCAGAGCCTAAAAATCCTGTAACCCCAGAATCTCCTTGCAAGATTCCATATGCCGCTCAATCTCAGCCAAGGACTTTTCCAACTTCAACATTTCACGCTCGTCCACTTCAGCTTCCATCGCGGCCAGGACAATGGGATGTTTTTTCAACCACTGCCCCTGCTTGGAAGCATAGTTTTCCGGCACCCCAGAGCGAAGAGCGGCCATGCGCGCATTGCCGTCCTTGAGATACTCAACAATGAACTTCAGAGTCTCTAAAGTCAGAAGCTTGCGGTGTGCTTTAAGTCTTGATGAAAAGCCAACTTGCCTGATTCTCATGATCAGCTTTCACGCGGGCGAACTTCGATCATCTCAACATCAAAGATCAAATTGGAATGAGGCGCGATGTGCGGTCCCTTCTGGCGATCACCATACGCCAGGTGCGCGGGCACAAACAAAGTGCGCTTACCGCCTTCTCTCATCCCCATCAAACCAATATCCCAGCCTTTGATGACCCGCCCCGAGCCGATGACAAATTGAAAAGGCCTGCCATGATCATAAGAGGAATCAAACTTGGTTCCGTCCTCAAGCCGACCTTCATAGTTACAAATCACCAGCGCGCCTTTAACAACCTCAACGCCGGTTCCAACAACAGTGTCCGTAATTATCAGTTCATTCTTGTCCATGAACGGAAGCCTACAGTGCAGACACGATCCAGTCAAAAGAAGTCAGAGTTTGGGCGCCGGAACTTCATAATGAAGCTCCACAAAGGGGCTGCGATCCAAGACAGCTTTCAGTTTCATTGGAGGATGCATGGTACGAGGAAGAAGCGGGGCACCGCCGGATAAGGTCACCGGCGCAATATTAAGAACGATCTCGTTTAAATAACCCTGATCGTAGAACTGCCCCACCAACTCCCCACCACCCACAAGCCAGATGTTTTTCCCGTTGGCCACCGCTTTCATTTCTTCATAGACGGGCCTTACATCACCTTTTACAAAACGCACGTCGGCCTCAGGAAATAGAGGCAAATGACGGGTTGTAAAAACCCAGGAGGGGATTTTATACGGCCAGGCTTCGGGTTTTTCTTTCTTCAACAGATGATCATACAACCACATATAAGTGGTGGAACCCATGGCGATGGCACCGACATCACGAATAAAGGATTCAAAATCCGGAGCCCCGGCGCCCCCGTCGAATTGAAAAAGCCATTCCAAAGAATTACTCTGATCAGCAATAAATCCGTTTAAACTGGAGGCACCATAGTAGACAGTTTTCATACACTAACTCCCCCCGTAGGCTTGAAGTTCTTTTTCCACAACATTCACCAGAAGTTCATCGTAAAAACGCATCACATTTCGATCCGAGCCAGAACCATTGTACATAAAGCTGAAGTTAAAAATCCGCCCGTCAGAGCCCTTCACTCGCCCCACCATGGTGATGACATTTTTCATGTATCCGGTTTTGGCCTTCACCCACTCGATACTTTTGGAGGCAAGCCCCCGCTTCTTCAGCGTTCCATCAACCCCGGATATTGGCAACGAATCCATAAACACGGGTCTGAGTTTTTCATCCGAAACCACACTGGACAGGATTTTTAACATATTCCGCGAAGAAGTACGATTGCCATGATTTAATCCCGCCGGGTTCAGGAAGGTGAAACTGCCTTTGGGAAAATTCATCGCTTGCAGCTGTTGATTGATGATCTCGACACCTTCCGAAACAGAGGCCCTGCGACGATGCTTGATTGCTATCTGTGTGGCGAGCATCTCTGCCACCACGTTGTTGGATTCCTTATTCAAGTCGGCCAACAACTCCGCAATGGTTCTGCCTGAATGAGATGCCACCGTGACAGCGTCCGCTGGGGCCTGCCCCAGCTTTACCTGACCAGTGATCTGAATACCTTTTTGCTTCAAATAATATTTCAACGCATGCCCGGACCACTTTGCAGGACTGGAAACATTCTTTTCAAACTCATACTCAGTGTATCCACGTCCCAGCGTTCCTTTGACGAACAGAACCTCCTGCCCCGAAGACAGTTTTCTTCTTTCTGCAATCACGCCATTGGCAGACCCTTTGACTGTTTTGATATGCCCCACAATTTTAATGTAGTCGTTGGCAGGAATCATTTGCAGCTTTGCATTCTTGCCAAGCGCTCCCGGCCGCACGACGATTTTAAATGAATTCCAATGAAAACTCATCGCCCCGATGCGTGCATCGTGAAGGGCATCGACCCGGTCGTAGTCGCGACTGTCATAGCGAACCTGATCAAACAAGGATTCATCAACAACCAGATCGCCTTGGATTTTTCTGATTTTCTTCTGTTGGATTTTAGCTGCCAGATCCATCATCCCGGCGACTCCAAAGGAAGGATCGCCTCCGCCCACCAGGTAAAGATCCCCTTTATACAGAGCCCCCCGAACCGCCCCCGCCAGTTTCACCGTGGTTTCAAAACGCTCTTTTGCGCCAAAGTTGCTTAAGACGCCCACTGAGGTGATGAGTTTTGAAACGGAGGCCAGACTCATGCGCTGATCTGAATTTATATCGACCAAGATCTTGGGTGCTTTATCAGCGGTGACAATCAATGCTGACAAATCAGAAAGAGAGATCTGGTACTTCTGGGCGGAGCGAGCGACTTCGGCGCTGTAGTCCGACGCCCAAGCAAGTGAACCCAGTTGCAACGCACAGAAAAAAGAAACAATGCTTTGCCGGAACATACTTTAAGGATACGCACACTTGTGATTTCGCACAACCCTCGTTTGCCGGTTTTTTCGTGAGTATCTTTCGCTTCATCCACAGTCAGCTTATGAACTCTTTATCGAAGGATTCCTGAAGACGTCATCGCATTAACTCTATCGATATACATCAGTTTTAACGTGAACAAATCTCCGGCGCTAAGTCCGCGATCATCCGAACCGCGAGAGACACAGTAGCTCATCACTGAGTTCGGGTCGTACTCGGTGTAGCCAAAGCCCCATTTCAAGCCCTCTTGCTTTTCACCACCGATGCTGCATGTGGAGTGAGGATGGTCATGTTCGTGATACAATCCGGCGATATGACCGAATTCATGGATCACAGTGGATTTCCGCAGGCCTCCAACAAAAAAGTGAATGTTGCCCGCTACATTTGGAAAATCCTTAGAAACACGGAAGAGCTGATATCCAATCGTAGCACTGCCCCGAGTGCCCTCCAGCCATCTCAAAACATTTTTGGGGCGGAAGTTAATGATGACGTTATCTTTCTCGCCGGGCACACAATCATGGAAACCCACAAAGTGAATACCCGTGCGCGCTGGGGTGAACTCATCCTCAACCCAACGGCGCACTTGGGCTTTATCCTCGGCTTTCCATCTACTTCTGCGGTAACCGTCCCTGGAGTTTTCAACAGGGTTCGCGAAACAGACTTTCACGGCATCAGGAGTCCAACGACGCCACGTAAACATACCGGCTGAGGCCTCATAACCTACAGAGCTTAGAATTAAAAATAGGAGCCATACTTTTGTTTTCAACCACACCTGCCTGATCTAGTCCATTGGTGCGATGCAAGCGATTCGCCAGCTCCAAATGAGATATATTTGCCATAAAAGCGAGCTCCGACTCACTCCTTAGACAATGGGTTACAAATATCGTCAGGGATGGGGTCTACATCTGCCTGTTCGCAAGTTGCTCGGGAACATTTACCACCCCCGACACTGGAAATCCCCTCAGGGACGGGGCTTAATCACCCACACTGAAATTCATATTCATTTGCGGGCCCGGCGTAGTGGACTTTGAATTGCCCGTCTTTTCGGGATTGGTATTTTTAAACTTCACATCACTGAGGCAGGTCTCATACCCGGCTTCACCCTGTTTGATTGTGCGACCGGTGACATCGGTGCAGCTGGATGAAAAAGTGACTTTAGAATTTGATTTCTGAGAAACCTCTGCAGGCATTCCTTCCATTTCCATGGCTTGGAAACCCTCAGGAACAGGAACTTTCACGGCGGCCTCTTCAGCCAAACTGAAAAAAGGCAAGCCCAACACTGCTACTAATAGCAAAAATTTCTTCATGCCATGACCTCCACACCTATGAAGCAATCATAACCTGAAGAGGACCTCAGCGCCCGTAAAATTTTCGACGCATATCCTTGGTGATCTCTGAGATCTTCTGATTCAGGGCCGTTTCGAAAAGCTCTTCGGCCGAGATTCCATAAAGATGACCAATCTTTTTAAAAGACTCCACTGGAGGCATGGATACATTTCGCTCCCAATTTGAAATAAACTGAGGCGTTGAGTATCCGAAATGTTCTGCGACGGCAGCCTGGGAAAGATTCGCAGCGAGGCGCTTGGCTTTTAGAATTTGTCCAAATGTCTTTTTCTCACGCATGCCCTATTCAAACAAGATTTCTTGACACGATCAAGAAATCTTAACGTGCAGGTCCAGGATTCCCCACACAAAAGCAGTGCGAAAAATCTATCCAATGTTCATTCAGATTCGTTCTCCCCCAGAAGAGAAAGCTGCTGCGGATTGTAGGATTTTAGTGCTTCTCTCTCCTCAAACTCAAACTCCACCACTTCCCTGCTATTTCGTAAAAACTCCACAGACTGCTTCGGCGACAACTGCCCTTCCATCCAAGGATCCCAAGCATCTTCACGCAGAAACAAAGGACATCTATCATGCCCCGCCTCCAGAATGTCGGCTGGTGGTTCCGCAGTGAGAATCGCGAAAGATTCAAAAGCTTTTCCTGTGGTCTCATCTGTCCAGGAATCCCAGATGCCAGCGGCAGTCAAAGGCTGGCGGTTCTTTGCAAAAATACCGATGTTGTGTCCAGCAAATCGCCCGGTTTGAACGGATTCAATAAAGAACGACATCGGCACCAGACAATGACGGGATCGAAAAGGCTCCCGCCAAGAAGGTTTGTTCAGGACCTCTTCAATGCGTGCGTTGTAAGTTGCAAACTTAGGCCTTCGCGTTTTCGACCAGGAAGGTATAAGGGAGTAGTTCATCAGCCGAGCTTCACGCCCGGATGACGTTAAGACCACGACCGGAGCCGGCCGATGGGGGTAGATGATTTCTTTTGGGAGTACAAAAATCTCAGGCAACGCAATTCGATAAGTCCGCTCAAATAAATTGAACTCTTCCAAAGCACCATATCTTGCGCACATGCTCTGCGTTCCTTTCATACTTGTGATTTAAGAGATATTTGACACCTCATGAGACCAGATTCCCAGGGGCAAATAAGTGATCAACGCCACCTCAAATAGGTTGGATCTGGGCCTCCAAAAAAATCCTTTCATGACCGCCCGCGAAAACAGTTCTAAGTTGTGAAAAAATAGTTCAAGATTGTTCTTCCATTCGATGCGCGGGTGGTGGAATTGGTAGACACGCAGGTCTCAGAAGCCTGTGGGAGCAATCCTGTGGGGGTTCAAGTCCCCCCTCGCGCACCACTAAGAAAGCCGCCAACAGCGGCTTTCTTTGTTTTGACTGACGGGTCCTTTCTAAGGCTCCCAAAGACCACCCCACACGAGAAATCTTTACCAAAGCCCCCTAAGACAATTTTTTACTACGGCCCCGCGGTGCTCTGCACTTCAAGGAACTTCGCCGATCCTTTGGAACTCCCCCAAAACCCGTCATCTCGCATTTAATGGCCCCTCGACAGACTTCTAAGCCCCGCCTGGATATCTTTCTTAAGTGCCTAGATTCATGGAAGGTTCCAAAATCGGAATATCGCGGAAGGACCCGGAACAAAATGCAAACTGATCCGGCCTCCCCTAGATGACTTCGTGAAAATCAGATATATAAAAGCCACTCATTAGGGAGCATCGATATGACCAAGAAGCACCACTATAGAGACTATATCCTGAAGGAACTTGAACGACGTCAGCGCAAGAATCCTTCCTATTCCCTTCGCGCCTTCTCCAGAGACCTGGAAGTGCCCTGCTCGCGCCTGTCAGAGATTCTAAATGGAAAGGTCGGCCTGTCTGAAAGCCGCGCCGTAAATTTGGCCTCAAAGCTGAACCTGTCCCCTTCGGAGCAGGAATTTTTTGTGGATCTGGCTTTATCAGAACATGCGCGCAGTGCTGTTCTGCGTGACCTAGCGGCCCAGCGAGTGAAAGCCCGCGAGGAAGCCTTCGGAAAAATCGGGGAAGAGCAATTTGCAGTAATTTCTGACTGGTATCACACTGCGATCACTCAGATTCTTCTGCTTAAAGACTTTGATCCATCCATCGAAAATATCGCTCACCGCCTGGGACTGACACAGGACACGGTCGAAAAGGCACTGGAACGCCTGGATGCACTGAAGCTTGTCATGAAAACTCCCGAAGGCCGATGGGTTGCGGACGACAGCAAATACTCTTCCAGCTATGGCGGATCCTCAGAAGCTGCTCGCAATTACTTCCTGCAGATGCAAAACAAAGCAGTCGAAGCCATGAGTGCTGAAAACAAACGCCGCTGGGACATGGGTTGCACCATGGTGCCCACCAATCGTGACAAAGCCAAAGAAGTTGCACAAAAAATCCGCCAGTTCCGACTGGAGCTGATGCAGGATCTGCAAAACTGCGAAGACAAAGATTCCTTGTTCGCACTTTCAACGAGCTTCTTTGAAATGACCGACCTGCCAGCGCATTAACCCTCAGGGCGAGGGCTTTGCCCCGCCCTCGAGTTAACTTTTCTGATCCGCAGGAAAAATCACCGTCACCTTACCTCCCCAGGTCTTGCGTGAAGAAAACTCCAGACGGCCCTGATGAAGACGCACAAACTGATTCACCAAAAACAAGCCCAGACCATAACCTTCCGCCGAAGTGGTTTGACCTGATGGCTTGCTGCCGGCATGGCTTAGAATTTTCTGCATTCTTTCCGCATCAAACCCGGGCCCCTGATCGATAACACTCAGATGAACCTCGCCGTTTAGAATCTCTGAATTGACTTCAATCACCGAGGACCTGGGGGAATGTTTGATGGAATTACTAATGATATTTCTTAAAATCGCCTCGAACATTTTTAAATCCACATGAACCACGGTTTCATCGCGCAGAGAATTGCCGGCGACCGTAAGATCTTTTTCGTTCAGGGCCGGCTTCACCTGTCCTATGGCGGACTTTACCAAATCCGAAATCTTTGTCGGTTCTTTGCAGATCTCATAAAAGTCCCCCTTGGTGGCGGTCCAAAGAAGAATATTACGCACCAAATCCATTGAGGATCTGGCAGTTTCAGCCAGCAAATCCCAATCCTGTTCGCGACGGTGGGCCACCAACAAAGACATACCTGACAAATTCCCCAATAGGTCATGGGACAGCAGGGACATCAGACGCTGATTAACCTGGGTTGTGACTTTTAAATCTGTGACCTCATTAAAGACGATCAGATGCCCGGGCCCCGCAGGAAGAACCTCCCCTAAGGGCTGACAGGTCACTTCAAAATATCTGCCCTTAGCTGTGGCGGCACTTTCATCCGTTCGCAGCTCCAGCGAAACATCCACGGGCTTCTGGTTCAAGGGAGGAATGCCCTTCATCAAAGACGCGGGTAAAACCTCTTTCAGCAGAGCCCCGACACTGGCTATGGACAGATCAAAAAGTTCGGCAGCACGGGTGTTGAACAATGCCACCCGCTGTTCGGAGTCCACCAGCAACACTGGGATTGGCAAAGCCTCAAACAGACGATGACTGCGCTGAGACAAACGTTTTACAACCTGTTGCCGTCGCAGAATATAGTAAAAGGCAAAAGCAGACACAATCTGAGTCAAGATGGGCATCCCCAAGAATCTAAAACGCGGCAAAAACAAAAGACCCGACACATCAGCCACAATATACAAAGACAGCGAAAACAACATCAGACGAGAATAGAGAGCTTTATTTCTTCCAGCCTGACGGACTCCGCGACTGCAGATAGAAATCACAAAGCCCAAGAGAACATAGGAATACAACACATGAAGCTGCCCCAGCCATCCCAGCCTCCAGCGAATTGCCGCAATACCAAAGGATTCAAACGGCTGCACATCGGTCATGACCAACCGATGACCTTGTGGAATCAAACACGCAGCGATGATCAGCAAAGGAATAACAAAGAACCAGCCAATGCCTCTTGTTGAGGGAGCCTTCTGAGGCTCGCGAAAAAGTTCTTTGGCAAACCAAAGCCACAGCGCTGGCAACGGAGTGATAAAGACAAACCGCAGGCGGGCAAAAACTTCTTTGGTTTCAACAGTGACACTGAAGACCATCAGAAGGTTCATGATCAACCAGCCGATGTACATAGCCATGATGGCCATATAGATCTTCACCGCAATATTCTGACGATACTCCAAGCAGGCCCCGGCAAAGAACACACACAGCATGGCCCCAAAAAAATAAGCCATCATCAGAATCTGGGCATTAAAAGCAGAATTTTCCAAATTAACTCCAAAGAAGCTAATTTTCCGAACCCTAATCACGATAGTCAATCAACGGAGATTTGTAGAGTTTTGAAAAGAAAAAACCCCTATGATTTCTCACAGGGGTTTTGATTTTTTGCTTCAATATTTTCTAGGTAGAAAATTTGGAGCGGGAGACGGGGCTCAAACCCGCGACCTTCGCCTTGGCAAGGCGACGCTCTATCAACTGAGCTACTCCCGCAGTCTCGTTTCGAGAGAACCAAAATTACAGTTGCCTCACCCTATTGTCAACGGGTAAAAATCAAAAAAATGAAGACTTTATTGTACGGACGCATCAAAAAATGGGTGATTTTTGCTCTTATAGGCTGTTCTGCTTATTTTGCAGGCTATATTTGGGGGCAAAGCCAAAAACAAAAGCCTCCGACTCCAATTCCGGTTCTGACAAACCCTCAATAATGCCTACCCAATCGTCATCTAGGTTAACTGATTAAAACATGACTCGCCCCCGAAAAGGCCCCATGAACTAACTTTAGTTTAAGGAGACCGCATGAAAGCGTTTTGGGGAATCATCTTTTGCCTGTTTGCCACAAACTCGGCTCATGCCGCCTTGTTTTCACAACTCCAGGGAGCCTACCAGGTTCTGGGTTGCGAGAATCTGGGGGCCACACCGCACACTTCGGTTTGCCAATTTGCTCAAGTCACCCTCCGCAGTGAAGCCTTCTTCACCACGATCACCTTTATGGACGACGGATCGCAAGAGCACAACACCCTAACCCTGACCCTTCCCGGCAGCTTGAAAGATCAACCAACGGCCCGCTATTGCGAAAAAGGCGACTTCTTTGGGTTCTATAGTAACGAGGGCCGACTGGGGGGCCAGGTGGTGATCCTGCGACGACTTAAAAATGGTCTTTACCACCTCTCTGTCCATCTGCGCTCGGATCTTACGAAAACTCTGGACGTGATTGAGGTCGACCTGGACAAGCTCCCCTAAGACAGCGTGGTCTTAAAGCGATTCCAACTGACTGTGATCGCCAACAGAGCCATGGCAGACAAAATCAGAATATTAAAAACGATCAGACGCCCATCTCCCCCTTTAAGCATTATGTTGCGCAAAAGTTCGATAAAATAAGTCAGCGGATTGATGTAAGAAAACACCCGCAAGACCCACGGCATATTTTCAACAGGAAACACCATCCCCGACAGTAGCACTGAAGGAAACAGATATAAAAATCCCCCCATCATTGACTGCTGCTGAGTTCGGGCAATGGTTGATATAAACAATCCAATCCCCACTGTGCAGCAAACAAAGACAAAGGCCGACAAAAGCAACAACCACAAACTGCCGCGCAAAGGCATTCCAAACAGCACCATCGCCACACCGACAATCAAGGGCACATTGCTCATCCCCAGCAGAACAAAAGGAACTGTTTTTCCCAGAATTACTTCCTCGGGCTTTACCGGAGCCGAGATCAAAGTCTCAAAGGTTCCCAATTCTTTTTCACGAGTGATCGACATACTGGTTAATAAAATCGTGATCAGACACACCAGCATACTCATCACCCCAGGAACCAAAAATAACGATGTACGCATGGCGGGATTGTATAAAACCCGCACATCAAAACGCAAAGGTTGATTGAATTCATAAAGGGATCTGACGATGGCGGAAAAGTATCTTTCAATCCCCTGCGCCCGTGTGACATTGGTCGCATTGATCAGAAGTTGAAGCTCCCCCTGCCCCCGTCCGACAAGGGCATCCAATCCACCTGCGGGCGCCACCATGACGGCATCCGCTTCATCCTTTTGAATCTGCAAAAAAGGATCGTTGGATGTCGTTGTTGCCGGAGCAAACCAGCCCGATGCCAGAGCTTTACGATGAATCTGATGCAGACTTGTATCACCCGGAGCCCCCACCACACTTAAGCGGATATTCTTGGCCTCGGTGGAAAGCGCCACACCGAAGATCGTCAGTTGCACACAGGGAGCCAGAAAAAGCAATATCCGCATCCGCGGATCGCGCAAAGTCTGGCGAAACTCCTTAAGCACAAACCCCCACAGTGTTCTCATGGCTCCACATCCTTTTTAAACTTCCGGGTCGCCAAGCCAATCATCAGGAAGAACAAAAGACACATCGCCAGAAAACTGGGCAGGACACTTTGCAGACTGGCCCCTTTTAAAAACAGATCCCGGCTTAAAGAAATAAACCAGCGCGCCGGCAATAACATGGTCAGATAATAAAAAAACCGCGGCATGTGCTCGACCGGAAAAATAAATCCCGACAAAAGGATCGTCGGCAGAAGACCAGACAGCATCGCCATCTGCATACTGAGCTGCTGCTTGCGCGTCACAACTGAAATCAACAACCCCTGCGCCAGATAGGTCGAAAGAAAAATCAAACACGAAATTAGATACACCACAAAATTCCCCCGAAAGGGCACCGCAAAAACAATCTGCGACATCAGAAACACAAAAAACACCGCCACAAGCCCCATCACCGAGTACGGCAACAGTTTACCCAGAATGATTTCCACGGGCCGCACCGGGGTTGACAGCAAAAGTTCCATCGAGCCGTTTTCCCATTCCCGGGCCACCGTCAGCGCCGTTAGTAGAATCGACAGGATGGCAATGATGGCCGCGGCAAGTCCGGGAACCACGAACCACCGGCTGTTGAGTTCGGAGTTAAAAAGAAAGCGCGAGCGAATCACAATAGGCTCCCGAAAAGGCCCCAACTTATCCGTCAGAACTTTTTGCTGTATCCCCCCAAGATAGCCCAAAATTGAGCCCGCAGAAGAATTGTCGGTTCCATCAATCAGGATTTGCACAGAACTTTCCGATCCGGGTCTCAAATCTTCGACATATTGCGGGGGGATCAACAAGGCGGCATGCGCCCGCCCCTCATCCAAAGCCTGCAGCCCCTCGGCGGGACTGTGCACGGGAAGTAACTGAAAATACGACGAACTGGCAAAGCTCCTCTGCAGTTGCCGTGAGCCCTGCGATTTACTGCTATCAAAGACAGCCAACGAGATGTGGTTCATATTAAATTCAATCGCATAGCCAAAAAAGATCACCATAATCACCGGCATACCCAGGGCCAGCGCCAAAGTGAACGGATCGCGGATAATATGGAACACCTCTTTCTTTGCAATCGCCTGCACGGAACGAAGTCTCATCTTCCCTCCACCTGCTCAATAAAGACGTCCTCCAAACTGATCTGATCCGGATCTTTGTCAGGAAAGCTGTTTCTTTTTAATGCTGCCGGAGAATCCAGAGCAATCAACTCTCCAGAGCGCATCAGGGCAATACGCCCACACTGTTCAGCTTCATCCATGTAGTGAGTTGTCACAAAAACCGTTTTACCTTCACTGGCCAGACTGTCGATCAACTTCCAAAACCGCTGACGAAAAGCCGGACTGACTCCCGCCGTGGGTTCATCCAGAAAAACGATCTCGGGATCGTGCAGCACTGCCGCCACCAGACTGACCTGCTGTTTGATCCCCCCCGGAAGATCCCGAACCAATGTGCCTTCCGAAGATCTAAAACGAATCATCTCCAGCAGTTTTTCTTTTTGCCGTTGAAACAGCCTGGGGTCCATCTTGCGCAAGGACGATGTGAAATCCAGATTTTCCTTCACGGTCAAGTCATCATACAAAGTGAATTTTTGCGACATATAACCGACCTTTTTCTTCACCTCAAAGGACTGGGTCAGCACATCCAGTCCACACACAAAAGCCTGCCCCGCACTTGGAAGAAGAAGACCGCACAACACCCGGATCGTCGTTGTCTTCCCCGCCCCATTGGCCCCTAAAAAGCCAAAGACCTCCCCTTTTTTTACAGAAAAAGAAAGCCCACTGACGGCAAAGAAGTCACCAAACTGAACCGACAGATCGCGAACCTCCACGGTATTCATGGGGTGTCCTCCAAAGCATCGTACTGCAGAAATATCTGATCAAAACTTTTGCAATTTTCTTGCTTCAACAACGAATGAGGCTCGCCCTCCAGCAAAGTTTTACCATTAAACAGCAGATGCACCTTTTGACACTTGAGGGCCTCATCCATGTAAGAGGTTGTCACTATAATCAGCAACCCCTCGGACCTCTGCAATTCATACAGAAGCTGCCAAAAATCCCGACGACTGAGTGGATCCACTCCATTGGTCGGTTCATCCAAAAGCAGGACCTTGGGTGATGCCAGTAAAGAGCAGATCAATCCCAGCTTTTTATACATGCCTCCGGAAAGCTGCGAAGCCAGTCGATCTGTGAATTCTTCCAGACGCGCCATTTGCAACAAGGCCTTGCGGCGCTGATCATAGATGCGGTCTGAAAGCTGATACAATGTGCGAAAGAATTCCAGATGCTCATGAATGCTCAGCTCCGGGTACAGGCTTTGTGTCTGAGGCATGTAAGCGATGCTCTGGCGAATCTCTGTCAGGGGAATCTCTGTCCCCTGAAGCAAATACTGAAGGCGACCCCTATCGGCGCGCAACAACCCAATCAGATGTCGAAGCAAGGTGGTTTTGCCAGCACCCTCGGGACCAATAATCCCGTGAATCAGTCCTGGCTCGAAAGACATATCCACCCCGTGCAAAGCTTGGGTCCGTCGCAGTTTTTTGTATAGCCCTGAGACCTGCAGGGAAACGCCTGAGGCTGTCATCGGTCTTTTTGCCATTCCAAAGTCATTCCAGGCTTCAAAATGCCGTCTGGATTATTAAAACGAACTTTAACAGCATAGACCAGACGTGTCCGCTCCTGGCGGGTTTGTACGTTCTTAGGGGTGAACTCGGCTTCGGGATTAACGTAGCTCACTGTGCCGGGGAATTTTTTGTTATTTATTTCCGGAAGTGTTGCTTCAATTTTTTGCTCCAGCTTCAACGAGGCGATTTCATCGTGAGGAAGATAGAAATAAGAATAGACCTCCTCCAGATCACCGATGGTCAAAAGCTTTGATCCAGGCCCCACCATTTCACCGGGCTCAAAGTAAGTGTTCAGCACCGTTCCTTTTAACGGCGTCGCCACCGAGCACCAGCCCTTGCGGGTTTCAATATCGTCCTTCTTGTTCTTTATTTGGTCGTAACTTTCCTGTGCGATACTGCCGCTGCGATAAAGCTGTGCAGCCCGATCAAAGTTTCGCTTCGCCAGGTCGTACCCCAGCTTGATCTCCTCGCAAGTCAGCCGAACCAGCATCTGATCCTTTTGTACGGTCTGACCTTCTTTCACCAAAAAGGCCTCGATCACAGATGAAACCCTAGCTGGAATGTCCACCTTGGTGACTTCCACCGTTCCGGCATAAGAAAAAGAACTTTTAAAAAGAAAGACTTTAGCCAGATAGGCCAGAAGCAAAACCACCAGAATAACAATCAGAGGCAGAATCTTCTTTTTGGACATCCCTCAAGCCTAGCCCCAAGGATGATAAAGGCAAATTTGATACGATGAGACTTGAAGAAAAACAAAAAGCCGGGATCTCCCGGCTTTTTGCAGAATTGCTTATGATATTTCCCGGCAATTAATTGCCCGGAGCAAACCAGCAGCGTGGACGCGCACCTACAGCATCGCGTGGAGTGTAGCAAGAACCGGCTTTGTAGTCAGAGTTGCTCAGCTTTTCACTTTCTTTAGCAACACACAAGCTGCCTGCGAAGTAAGTGTCCAAACGGCACTGAGTCGCAGGATGTCTGTCATCTGTGCGAGTCACTTCTTTTTTATCTGGAGTGCCAAATGTTGGTGGAGTTGTTTCTTTACGCAAAGCCTGGAAAAGGTTTGCGACAGACTGACCCGCCAAGGAAGTTCTCAAGCAGATCAGACGATCTTGCTCTTCCGGGAATTGAGCCGTACATGCCGCCTCAGCCACTGGATCCAACTCAAGGTCTTTCAGGATCGCGGCATTGTCGTCTTCAGCAAAGAAGCGACGAAGACATTTCAAGCCTGCGAAATAGTCAGAGCCACCTTCATTTGTCGCCCATGCGCCACCAAACCAGCTTTGCATTTTTGGTGCACCACCATTGTGATGACCATACTCATGACAAATAACCAAGGCGAAACCTTCAACAGTTGTCGCCGGGTGACGAGCCAAACCACCGTACATGTTCACAACCTGCGTATTGCCTGATCTTTGAGCAGACGCATTCACAGTTCCGTCATTCCAAAGACGGTTGATTTTCAAACGATCACCCATTGCTTCCACGTCTTTAGCGTAAAGCCTCTCCATACGATCGATGACCTGGTTAAATTGTTGTTCTGTGATACCGCCCACAGTGAATAGACCCACTGGAATGTTCAGATTGTTTTCTGGTACAAAGCCAGCGCACAGTTCACTTACTTCCTTGGTAGCTGTTTGGTTCGTGAAGCCTACAGTTGCAACCAATGCAACAACGGCTAACGCACGACGTAGTGTCGTATTTGTCATGACTTTCCCCTCCTTGAGTCTAGACGTATGAAAAATCGTATCAACATGATGCGGACAAACTCAAATATTTTAAATATGTTATGATGCACCACACCTTGGTCGAGCATTAACATTACAACCCTCATCTTTGATTAAAGATCCGCAATGCATGTGTCGAAAAGAAAGAATCAATAGATCTTCCATGATTGAAGGAGCCCATTCATGAATTCCATTACGACCTGGTTCCGCGGCTTACGCGGACGTCTGCTTTTCTCTGCCACACTTCCAGTTGTTGCTTTTGCCATTCTTACGGGGATTGCATGGAAGTCGATGAACAATCTTGGCGGCATGCTGACTGACGCTTACACCAATGTCGTCCCAAACATGGATGCGCTTGGACAGATCGGGATGCAACGCGCACGCATTGGCTACTTTATCTGGGCCGCCTTGGCCAACGATGAAGATCCCAAGTCACGCGAGAACTTCATCAAAAGAGCCCGCGGCGCCTTTGATGAATTTAAAAAGTATGAGGCTGTTTACTCCAGCACCAGCTTCACTCCAGAAGAAGAAAAGAATTATGCTAAAGCCAAAGAGATCCAGAGCAAGTTCTATGCATTGACAGATCAGATGATCTATCTGCTGGAGGCAAACACTACTGAAGCCAACAAACAAGTTCATAAGGCTATGAATGGTGGCGAATGGCATATCATGGCCATCACCTATCAGGACATGATTGCTGCCAACATGAAAATTTACCGCGAGGTTTCGGCGGCCAATGATAAGCTTCAACAAGAATCTCGTGCGCACGAAGTCCAGCTTTTGTGGCTGATTTCTGCATTCTGTTCTTTCCTGGTGTTTGGTATTCTTATGTGGATTGCCTACCGCGTTTCCAACACTGTGGGTTCTATCGCCACGGGTCTTTCTGAGGCGGGCCAGCAGGTTTCCAGTGCGATCACTCAGTTGACAGCGGCAGGCCAGACTCTGTCTCAATCCTCCACAGAAGCTGCTGCTTCTTTGGAAGAAACCGTGGCGTCCCTTGAAGAGATGTCCTCTATGGTTCAAATGAACTCTGATAATGCCAAACAAGCGGCGGCCCTGTCCCAGTCTTCCAAAGACGCTGCCGAACAAGGTCAGTCTGAAATTCAGCTTTTGATCACTTCCATGAACGACATTTCCCATTCTTCCAAAAAGATTGAGGAAATCATCAGCGTCATCGACGATATCGCCTTCCAGACCAACCTGCTGGCTCTGAATGCAGCTGTTGAGGCGGCTCGGGCCGGTGAACAAGGAAAAGGCTTTGCCGTGGTCGCCGAGGCCGTTCGCGCCCTGGCTCAACGCTCCGCATCCGCAGCCAAAGACATCAACACGCTTATCAAAGACAGCGTGGAAAAAGTCGATCGAGGTTCTCAGATCGCAGACCGCTCGGGCGATGTCCTGAACACAATTGTGAACTCGGTTAAAAAGGTCTCTGACCTGAACAATGAAATCGCAGCGGCCAGCTCCGAGCAGACCACCGGAATTCAGCAGATCTCCAAAGCCATGAATCAGTTAGACCAGGGCTCTCAGGCCAATGCGGCCTCCTCTGAAGAAATCGCGGCTTCTTCTGAAGAAATCAGCGCTCAAGCCCTTCAGATGCAATCCATGGTGGTCAACTTGAACGAGGTTATTGCTGGAGCCCATGCCCACAGTGAACCTCCCAAAGTCACACCGAAAAGCCAAAAATCCACCCCAACAGCGACCCCGAAAGCGGCCGCCCCTAAAAAAGTGATTCCTTTCCCGAAACAGCCGGCTAAAGCCCCAGCTCCAAAAGTGGAAAAAAAGCCACAGAGCAGCGCCGTTATCCCGTTCGATGAAGACGAAGGACGCGGCAAAGTCGGAACCACTGACGGCTTTTAAAGATTTGCTCCCACAACGGCCTTCAGCTAGTATGTGGGAGCATGAAAATACCCTTTAATATCCCACCTCGAAGTTCCAACGAGGAAAACTATATTTCTCAAGCCATCGCCGCGAAAAAACTCAGCGGCGAAGGTCAGTTCAACAAAAAGTGCGCTGAGTGGCTGAATAAAAACATCCCAACTCTGATGACGGTGATCACTCCCTCCTGCACTTCCGCCCTTGAAATGGCGATGGTGTTGGCGGACCTTTCTCCGGGAGATGAAGTCATCCTGCCCTCTTTCACATTCACCTCCACGGCCAATGTCGTTGCCCTGTATGGCGCCACACCCGTGTTTGTTGATATCGATCCCAAGACAATGAATATTGATGTTGATGCCATTGAAAAAGCGATCACGCCGAAAACCAAGGTGATCATGCCCGTTCACTATGCTGGTGTGGGTTGCGAGATGGATCGCATCATGGATCTGGCTAACAAACACAATATCTGGGTTGTGGAAGACGCGGCTCAGGGAATCTTTGCTTCTTACAAAGGCAAGAACCTGGGAGCCTGGGGCCACATGGCAGCCTTCAGCTTCCATGAAACCAAAAATATCGTCTGCGGTGAAGGGGGAGCTTTAACCATCAACGATCCCCGTCTGTTGGCACGTGCAGAGATAGTGCGTGACAAAGGAACCAACCGTCAGCAGTTCTTAAACGGCCAAGTTGATAAGTACACTTGGCAGGACAAAGGATCTTCCTATCTGCTGTCAGAACTGGCCGCAGCCTTCTTGTATGCACAGCTTGAGGACGGCGAAAAGATCACAAAAAAACGCCTGACGATCTGGAATAAGTACTATCAAAACCTCGCTGACCTGGAAAAAGCCGGAAAACTTCAGCGCATGACGGTCCCGGGTGAAGCCCACCCCAATGCGCACATTTTCTATATGTTGCTGCCAACCGCACAAATCCGTCAGAATCTGTGGTCTTACCTGAAAGAACGCGGCATTCAGTCCACATTCCACTATGTGCCACTGCACTCGGCTCCGGCAGGATTGAAGTATGGCCGCGTAGCGGGTTCCCTTGCTGTGACTGAGGATCAGGCTGCGCGCCTTTTGCGCCTGCCGATGTACGCTGATCTGTCTGCGGAAGACGCACAGACCGTTTTGGACGAAGTTCATAATTTCTTTAAGGAGACCCGATGAAAGGCATTATCCTTGCCGGCGGAGCTGGCTCCCGTCTTTACCCAATGACCCGGGTGATGACCAAGCAGCTTCAATCAGTTTACGACAAACCCATGATTTATTACCCCCTGAGTATTCTGATGCTGGGGGGGATCAAGGACATTCTGCTGATCACTACTCCGGACGATCAGCCGTTGTTCAAGCGTTTGTTGGGCGACGGCTCCCAATTCGGAATCAAGCTTTCTTACAAAATCCAGGAAAAGCCCAACGGGCTTCCGGAAGCTTTCGTACTGGGTGAAGATTTCATCGGCAATGATGATGTCTGCCTGATGTTGGGGGATAATCTGTTCTATGGCGATCTGACCTTCTTCCGGGATGCGATTCAGGCACAGAAGAACAAAACCAATGGTCTGAATGGCCGTGTGTTTGCTTACTACGTTGCCGATCCATCGGCCTATGGCGTAGTTGAATTCGACAAGAACACCAAGAAAGTGAAGTCCATCGAGGAAAAACCCAAGGTTCCCAAATCCCATTATGCGATTCCGGGACTTTATCTTTTCGACAACACGGTTGCCAAACGCGCCAAGGCTTTAAAACCCTCCCCGCGTGGCGAAACAGAGATCGTCGATCTGATTTTGGCTTACCACAACGAAGGCACCCTGGGTGTTGAAATGATGTACCGGGGCCTGGCATGGCTGGACACAGGCACACCTCGCTCATTGCTGGATGCGGCCTCATTTATCGGCGCCATCGAAGAACGTCAGGGCATGAAAGTGGCCTGCCTGGAAGAAGTCGCTTACCGCATGAAATTCATCACTCTTGAGCAGCTTCAGTCCATAATGGCGGAGCTGCCAAAGTGCTCTTACCGCAGCTATCTTGAAAAAATTATCTCTGAGGAACTATGAGAAAGACTGTCATGCTGACCGGTTGTGCCGGTTTTATTGGATCTAACTTTGTAAAAACCGTAGCCTGCCGCGAGGCTATCAAGGCGGAATACGACTTTGTAATCGTGGATGCATTGACCTATGCCGGCCGCCTTTCCAATATCGAGGCAGAACTGCAAAACCACAACAACCTGACCTTCGTTCAAGCAGACATTCGTGACACACAAAAAATGCACGACCTGTTCACAAAGTACAATTTCACCGGGGTTTTAAATTTTGCAGCGGAATCCCATGTGGATCGCTCGATCGAAAATCCGAACATCTTTGTTGAAACTAATGTTCTGGGAACTTTGAATCTCTTAAAAGAAAGTCTGGCGGCTTTTGAAAAGAATCCGAACTTCCGCTATCTTCAGGTTTCCACGGACGAAGTCTACGGCACACTGACCATGGAAGATCCGGCCTTTACCGAAGAAACACCGATTGCCCCTAACAGCCCGTACAGCGCGTCGAAAGCCAGTGCGGACCTGATGTGCCGGGCCTTCTTTGAAACCTACAAACTGCCGGTGGTGATCACTCGTTGTTCCAACAACTATGGCCCCTTGCAAGTTGAGGAAAAATTCATCCCTTTGATGATCAAGCGTGCCTTGGCGAATGAAAAGCTGCCCATCTATGGCACAGGCATGAACATTCGCGACTGGATCTATGTGGATGACCACAACGAAGGCGTGTGGCTGGCCTTCACCAAAGGAAAATCCGGCGAAGTGTACAATCTGGGTGGAAACTCGGAAAGACAGAACCTGGATGTTGCCAAGATGATCCTAAAGCATCTGGGTAAGCCTGAATCTTTGCTCAGCTTCGTCACGGACCGCAAAGGCCACGACTTCCGCTATGCGATTAACTACTCCAAGGCCCAGCGCGAGCTGAATTGGAATCCCACAGTGCGCTTTGAGGAAGAAGGACTGGCAAAAACAATTGAGTACTTCAAAAATCTATGGGCGAAATAAAAGTCCTGCACTGTATCCAGTCCCTTTCCTGGGGGGGACTGGAAATCTATACAGCCGAGCTGATTCAAAAGCTTGCTGAAGCAGGCGTTGATCAGCGCGTGTTCTGCTCAGCCCACTCTCGCGTGGCCGAGGAGCTTCGTCATACCAACGTGGAACTGATCACCTTCCCGGAGAAAAAGCTTTCCAAACTGAAAGCGGCCGCGCTGATTCGAAAAATCTGCCGTGAACACAAGATCACACATCTGCACTCGCACACCCGCATAGACATGTGGTCCTGCGTGCTGTCGCGCTGGGCTTCGTCGCATCCGAAGCATATCTACAACCTGTACATGAACGCTCTTCCCAAAAAAGATCTGGTTCATCGCTGGCTTTTTTCCAAAGTCGATGCTTTATGCAGTTCCTCTGAATGGGTTCTGAGTGAGGCGCGCAAGAACTTCCCTATTGATCCGAAAAAACTGCGCCTGATGCGCTACGGACGCAAGACTGAGGACTATCACACAAATCCCGAACAACGGGAACAACTGCGTCTGAAAATGGGGCTTGGTAAAAGTGATCTGGTCTTTGGAACACTTTGCCGCATTGATGCCGGCAAAGGCGTGCGCGAACTGGTGGAGGCCCTGGATTATCTCAGTGATGAAGAAATCAAAAAGATTCACATGGTGATCGTGGGTGATCCGACAATTCTGGGGCGCACATCAGAAGGTCATCTGACCTATGAAACCCAGTCTATCGAGCTGGCGGACTGGATCACAAAAAAAGCCTCAGAGCCCCGCTTAAAAGGACACCTGCATCGCGTGCCCTTTCAAAAAAATTTCATCCCTTACATTGATATTCTGGATGTTTTTATCCTGGCCTCTTACAACGAGACCTATTCACTGAGCGTTCTGGATTCCATGCTGATGGAAAAACCTGTCATTGGAACAGATGCCGGAGGCACGACGGAACAAGTCGGTCAAAATGAGCGTGGTTTTCTGACAGCCCCCCGCAACGCCAAAAGTCTCAGCGAGGCCTTGCGATATTACATCCAGAACCCGGATCAGGTACCCCTGCAAGGCGCCAAGGCCTGTCAGTGGACCCTGGCGCAACATTCGTGGCAACAAACCCTTACCAAAACCCTGGCCTTGTATGATGAGCTGGGAAGGAATTAGTCGTGGCAAAAGTCTATGATTGTTTTTCGTTCTTCAATGAACTGGATCTTTTGGAAATTCGCCTGAATGAACTTAATGACGTTGTTGATGTTTTCGTTTTAGTCGAAGCCACCCGCACCTTTCAGAACAAACCTAAGGAATTGATCTTTGAAAAAAACAAAGAGCGTTTTGCCAGGTTTTTGCCGAAAATCCGCCATGTCGTCGTGGATAAATACCCGACCTTTTTCACCCGCTTTCGCCGCACCAAAACCTGGGATTTTGAGCGCAATCAAAGGGACTTTGTCAGTAAAGGTCTGACGGACTGCCAGCCGGACGATTTGATCTTACTGTCTGACGTGGATGAAATTCCACGCAAAGAAGCTATTGAAAAAGCCAAGTCGTTGCCTTACCTGAAGGTCTTCCGGCAGAAGATGTTCTATTACTATGTAAATTGTTTTGTGTACGACTATAACGAACCCATCGAATACTGTGCAGAGGGCTATATGCCATGGCATGGAAGCATTGCGGTTCATTATAAGGATTTCACGAACTTCGAAGATCTGCGCACGTCACGCAATCAGAAGAAAACCAAGCGCAGCTTCATCGAAAATGGGGGCTGGCACTATAGTTGGCTGGGCGGAGTGGATCGAGTTCTGCAAAAGCTGGACGCTTATTCTCACCAGGAGCACAACACCGAAGCCAACAGATCCCCGGAAAGAATTCGCCAATTGATTTCTTCCGGCGGTGATTTGTTCGGAACGGGTATTAAAACAAAAATCGTCGATCCTCTGGCGGACTGCCCGGACTATCTGCGCACTCACCTGCAGAACTATCCGGACTTTGTCCTAAAATAAGACGGAAAACCTAGGGGACTCCCAGAGCGCGGAGTCCTTGCACCACGGCCACAACGATCAAGTAAGCGCCGACGTTAAAGACCACCAACTGCATGATCGCAAACTTCCACGATCCCGATTCGCGGATCTGCACGCCCACTGTGGACATACACTGCAAAGCAATCAGGAAGAAGATCATCAAACCTATCACAGAGCTGACAGTGAAGATCTTTTCTCCGGCCGCATTGGTGGCCGTGCTCATTTGTGTCAGCAGGGCCTGTTGTTGAGTGTCCTCGTCTGTGTCCGTGATATTGAAAGTCACCGCCATGGACGAAACAAACACTTCACGGGCGGCAAAGGCTGAGATCAATCCCACACCCACACGCCAGTCCACACCCATAGGGGCCACCACAGGCTCGATGAACTTACCCATCTGACCCACATAGCTGTCTTCCAGCTTTTGATGAGCATCTTCTGTTTGGTAATTCGGGAAAGTTGTTCCCACCCAGATGATCACAGCGAAAGTGAAAATGATCGGCCCGGCACGTTTCACATAGGAAAGAGTTCGGGTCCAGGCCTGACGAAGAAGAACACGCACCTTCGGACGGCGATAAATCGGAAGCTCCATCATAAAGAAAGAAGGTTCTTTACGAGGGATGAACTTACTGACCACGCCAGCGGCAATCGCCCCCACAATGATGGATCCCAGGTAAAGAGACGCCATCGCAAGTCCAGCATAAAGAGCGGACTGTCCATGGAACAAAAACGCGATACACAAGGCATACACCGGCAAACGCGCCGAACAACTCATCAACGGGATCACAAAGGCCGTGATCAGCCGATCTTTGGTCGACGGGATATTACGGGTCGCAATGATCGCAGGCACCGCACAGGCAAACCCTGACAGCAATGGCACGAAAGATCGTCCACTCATTCCCAACGCCGAAAACGGACGATCAATCAAAGTGGCCGCTCGCGCCAGATAGCCGGTGCTTTCCAGAAGGCCGATAGCAATAAACAAAATGAAAATCTGGGGCACAAAAACCAAAAAGGCTGCAAAACTTGCCACCACACCGTTAGACAGGAAATCCGCCCACAAAGTGCCAGGCCCCAGTGCGGCGACCTGTTCACCCAAAGCTGTAAACCACCCATCAATGGCATCCATAAACGGTGTTGCCAGCCAGAAGACACTGGCAAACAAACCACCCATAATGAGAATGAAGAACGCAAATCCAAAAACCGGATGCAACAAGAAACGATCCATCTTTTCCGTCGTGGCCACAATACGATTCAAACGCTCTTGCGCATGATCCGTTTTATGTCGCAAAGCCTCTTGAGCAATACGCTCGCATTCCTTCAGTTTCTGTTCTTGCAGCTCAAAGCCCCAAGGAACCGGGCGCGACGGAGTTTGTGAGGAACCCAGCTTCTGAGCGGCCGCCACAATTTCACGAAGACCGCCAGCCAGCAAACCATCAAAAGCCATCACAGGACAGCCGAAGGTTTGACTTAGATAATCAAAATCAATCTCGACCCCTTCACGACGAAGCAGATCCGACATGGTGATCACCACCATCATCGGGAAGCCGGTTTCTTTCAGTTGCATCACCAGTTGCAGGTGGCGGGAAATTTGTGTCCCATCAACCACGACAATGATGCCATCGATTTTTTTCACTTTCGGATTTTCATAGATTGAACGCAACGTCACCCATTCATCGGCAGACTTTGGGTGCAGACTGTAGGTCCCAGGCGTATCCATCGCCAGCAGCCCCTCACCCAGATGAGGCGCCAGATGGCCGATAGAAAATTCCACCGTTGCCCCCGGATAGTTCACCGTCTTAAAGCGTGAGCCGGTCAACCAGTTGTACAGGGTTGTCTTACCGGAATTCGGTGCGCCCACCAGAGCTATGCATTTTTCTTGAACTGCTACTTCAACATCACTTGAGCGCATGCGGCTTCCTCACTTCTCAGGGCCAGAAAGCTGGTGTTAAAACGAATCAATAAAGGCCCCCCAAACGGGGCTTTACCCAAAACCGTGATCAGGGACCCCACTCGAAGCCCCATTTCATGCAAACGCTCACGCAAGACGTCCTCACCGGTAAATCCAGTGATCTCAACTCGTTGCCCGGTTTTGATCGCAGTATCGTGTAACTTCATACTTTCCTCTGTCTGTGTACCTCTTTGTTAAGAGCTTGCCGACCTAAAGGGAAGTCCTTTAACCCGCCCCTGGGGCGTTGAAAACTAAATGAAAATGATTCCGAGCTCCACTCAGACGCCCTATCTTAGTCCGGTTTTTAGGACCTTTGGTTAAGTTCCAGCCTTCAAAGCCGATCCGAAGTCTATATGGATTTTAGTATTAAGACTTCAATCGGTATTAGCAGCTTGATCCTTCTAACCCACCTTCCTGCAGCGGCTTCGCAGTTGTTTTATTCCCCTGCGCTGTGCCCCCCTGAAAACCTTACCATCTTTGTGACAAACACATCCTCAGAACCGCAGCGAGTCTGGACTCAGGTGAGATTCAACCACGAACTTGATGAACTTCATCACGATCTGGACCCCAAGTCCCAAATCAAAATTCGCGGCACGGAGTTCCTGCCTGAAACTAAGGGCTTTTCCATCAAAGCCTGGGATAAAAATGTTGTTCAAGTCAGCAGCACTTGTGCGGATTCCTTCAGCACTCCCTTGAATGATACGACCTCGCCTGAAGTGACTCACTGGCTGCCGTCATCTGTGCATACCGTAAAGCTTCATATTATGAACCTTTACTTGAAGTCCAACTCGGTGCAATTGAAGGCCTTCAACCGCCTGGGGGCTGAGATTGGAACCCGTGAAATTCAACTGAAGAACTATTATGATACAGAGACATTCAAGTGGTCCCTGGGACAAGAGATTGCCCGTATCGAAATTCAAGGCCAGGAGCGTCTGCACTCCGTTCTAAGTTACGACGCCGGCACTTCTGAGAGGGTCAGTCCTGCGCTGGCGATGCAGCCAGTGCGCCTGTCCGTAGACCTTTCAAAAACCTATTTCCTGGTCTCCACCCGAGATGCCCGTCCTGAGGAAGCCTTCGTTATTGCCTTGGATAAACCTGAATTAATCGCCACCGCCCGGGAGCAGATTCGCAATCCCGCCTTGGAAAAAATCGTGGTGGCGGGCATTGAGTTGGGCCATGGTGGTTTTAACCGGGCCTTCTTATCGCGCGACAAATCGCCTTATTCATGGTCTGTGAATCGCGTGGATGCGTTTGCGGACTTTGCGCATATCGACTGCGATGGCAGTCCGGAACTGACGGAGGAGCGCCTGATGCAAAAGCTCAACGAAGGCGGTCGCATCTGTTTCTGGCGCTATCGTGTGGTAAAAGAAATTTCAGCAGAAGAGGTTTCTTCAGGGAAACTTAAACCTTAGCAGGAGCTACGGTGGAAGCCCCCTGCCCGCGGGTTTCCTCCACGTAAACTCGTACGCTTTTAACCCCGTACTTCTTAAATTCCGAATAGAATTCCTCGGCCAGCAGGCTGGAAAGTTGTTCCACGCTGGTGTTGGTGACAGGCAACAACGTCACTTCATTTAAAGGGAAAACATAGAAACGGTCACGGAAGGTGACCTCCAAAGACCGGTCCGTCTTTTTGAATTTCATGTCTTTTTGTTTTTCCGGCAACAGTACAATTTCGTCCCACTGATCCAGACGGGCCTTGATGTATTTCTTAAAGACATTGAAATCCAAAAAATAACCGTCTGCATGCAATTCGGCCTCAGACGGTGTTTTGATGTCCACTTTGACTTGATAGTTATGACCATGCAGACGCTCGGCGTGCGTTTCGTCAAAGATCAAAAAGTGCGCGGCGGAAAACTTAAAATTTTGCTTCGCCAAATGCAATGTGGTCGTGGACATAATCACCTCGGAATGACTATAGTAGTAGCATGAAATTCGAACTCAAGCAGCATTTTCAAATTGAATCCGCCCGATTCCTGCCTCACCTTCCGGCAAGTCATCCGTGTTCTCGCATGCATGGACATAGCTTTAAGCTGATCCTGACATTGGTGGGCGATTTAGACCCGCAAATTGGCTGGGTGATTGATTACAATGACATCCAGGCCGCGATGAAGCCTCTTTTAGAGCAGATTGACCATCGCGTTTTGAACGAAGTTCCAGGCCTTGAAAATCCCACGTCCGAACTCTTGGCAAAATGGCTTTATGACAAAGCCCGTTTGGTGCTGCCAACTTTGACGAAAGTCACTGTGGCAGAAACACCCCTGACAGAGTGTTCCTACCCGGCTTAGTTTCTTATGAAATCAGGCTGGCGTTCACGCGAACGGCCGGCCCCAGATTCAGATTCTTTTCATACTTCTGACGGAACGCCGGTGGATACAACATCACCACCGTGGATCCCATGCGGAACATGCCCAGTTCCGAGCCTTTATGAACCGGAATTTCCGGAGAATACTGTTTATGCTGGAAGATGTGCGGGCCTTTTTGATTGCCACGGATGGTCTCATCAAAACTCAAAACGATGTGCCCCACGTTGGTGGCCCCCACAAAGACAACACCCACCGGCCCCAGATCCGTTTGAATCTCGACCAGAACACGTTCGTTCACAGAGAACAAGTTCGGCACATTGGTGGTGCTCCACTCGTTCACCGGCCATAGCTCGCCTGGCATATAGCGAACATCGGTGATTTGCCCATCCACCGGGGAATGCACGCGGTGATAGTCTGTCGGGCAAAGATAGTAGGTCATAAAGAAGCCACCGGCCCATTTTTTTGAGCAGTCCGGATCTTGCGTGAACTCACTGAGTTTGTAGGTAAGCCCTTTTGCCTGAATCAGAGTGGCATCATCAATAGGCGCCGCTTGGGTGATTTTACTGTCGGCCGGGTGAACCGCCCAGGAAGACCCCACAGGTCGGATGCCCGCCTTCAAACGACGGACAAAGAACTCCCCAATGGAAGGATATTCGTTATAAGGCTTTTCCGCCTCGTTCAGGTCGATGTTGTACATCCACGCAAAGCCGCGGATGGACAGGCGAGCCCACAAAGAAGGCCCCTGCCAGTGCATGAAATAACCGATCCAGCGGCTGAGGCGACGTTTTGGAAGAATTCTTGTAATTGCTGACATAGAAATCTTTATATCTAAGACAGACCCCTTTGTCACCAAAAGGACTTTCAAGTATGATAGTTCTCAAAACACACCCCCTTTTGGTCCTTAACAGGGACCCGGAGTCCAAAGCAGCATGTCCAAGATTTTCCAGAATCTCGAAATTCCTATTGATCAAGACCTTGATGAAAAGCTCCAGTGGCTGATGCCTGAGCACGGCCCCTATCGAATTCTGCGCCAAAGCGTCGATGCGCGCCGCTCTCACTCTCCGCACTTTGTTTATACGATTGAAGTGGCGGAAAAAGGTGAAACCCTGTCTTTGCCCGAATTTAAAATGGAGCGCATTGAAAATCCCAAGGAAAAACCTTTGATTGTGGGAACCGGCCCGGCGGGTTTATTTGCAGCTTTGCGCTTTGTGGAACGTGGCGTGCCTTGTGTGTTGTTTGAGCGAGGTTCTGACAGTGGCGAGCGCATCAAAGGTATTAACCAGTACTGGCGCTACGGCAAGCTGGATCCACGCAACAACGTCTGCTTCGGTGAAGGTGGCGCAGGACTTTATTCTGATGGAAAATTGATCACCCGTATCAAGTCCCCGCATATTCCTTATGTCATGAACCGTTTGGTTCAGTTCGGGGCTCCTGAAGAAATTCAATGGCTGTCAAATCCTCACGTCGGTTCTGACCGAATTCGTCGTGTGATCCCAAAACTGCGCGAGTTCCTGCGCGCCAATGGTTGCGAAATTCATTTTAACACTCAGGTCACTGAAGTCTTGCTGGAAGGAAAGCAGGTCGTGGGTGTGCGCACAGAGCACGGAACTGAATTCCGCTCACCTCATGTGGTTATGGCCACGGGGCACTCGGCCGAAGATATGATCAATCACTTGCGCGACATCGGCGTCAAACTTGATGGCAAGTCATTTGCCATGGGTCTTCGTGTGGAGCATTCTCAGGCGGCGATCAATAAGATTCAATATCGTCAGTTTTCAGAACACCCGAAACTGGGTGCTGCCAATTATAAGCTGGCCCATCACGACAACAAGTCTGGCATTGGGGTTTACTCTTTCTGCATGTGCCCGGGCGGTTATGTTCTGTCTTCAGGCACCGAAGCTGATGGGATCGTCTGCAATGGAATGAGCAATTACAACCGCAACTCGCCTTTTGCCAATGCCGCGATTGTGGTCAGTATTGATCACGACAAAAATTTCGGCGACGACGTCTTTGGTGGCATGAAAATGCGTCGCGAGCTGGAAACCCGCGCTTATCAGGCGGTTGTGAAGGCCGGAGGCACACGCGAACTTCCTGCACAGAATCTTTTGGACTTCCTGTATGGAACCAACAGCAAGACTGGCCCACGTCCTTTGCGTGCGGGTTCATCCCCGTCGGGAGCCTTGAATGTCCGCCTGGACGAACTTCTTCCTAAAAACATGCGCGATCGTCTGCGCGAAGGTTTTGAAAAATTCCAAAGCAGCATGAAGGGCTTCTTGGTAGAGGATGCGCAAGTCTATGGCGTCGAGTCCCGCACAAGCTGCCCGGTTCGTGTCACCCGCGACGATGAAACTCTGGAAAGTGTTTCCCACAAAGGACTGTACCCCGCAGGTGAAGGTGCCGGCTACGCCGGAGGAATCACTTCCGCCGCCTGCGACGGAGTCCGCATAGCCGAAAAAATCATCGCCCAACTCTAGGAAAAGGTGCCTGGTTGTTTTTTCTGGCTACAGCGCAGCAGTACTATATATACTCAATAAAAAGCCCACAGCCCTCAAACTGTGGGCTCTTTTTTTTCGAACACTCCTACTGATGCATTGTAGCCAGAAAAACCGGGTGGGCCCTTCTGCGGAGGTGTGCCCGGCAGTCACCTTTTGTCTTGGCGTGGTGCTTGCAAATACCCTCTTCGTCGAAAATGAAGGGGGATTCATGACACTCAAACCACTAATCGGAGCCATTGTGACTCTGATGATCGGAGCTTCGGCGTCTGCGGCTCCGCAGGAAACCAAGCAAACCGTACTGACCCGTACCACTCAATCCGGAAACATTATCAGAGGCGAACTTTCTGCCAACGTGTACAAACAAGAGCCCTATCAGGCCAACTACACCGAGCAAGTTCCTTATCAGGCTGAAGAAACTTACTACGTCGATGTTCCCTATCAAGCCCAAGAAACCTACACAGTTGATGTTCCTTACCAAACCACCGAAACCTACTACGAAAACGTTCCTTACACGGAACGCGTGTCCTACACCGACTATGAAGAATACTGGGATACGGAATATCAATGTCGCAACGTCACCAAGTATCGTCAGGAATGTTCCAACGAACGTCTTTGCGAACCCGGTGGCCGCACCTGCCAACCCATCACCGAATGTGGCACCAATGCTCGCGGTGAACGCATCTGCAAAACGCGCAACGAGTGCACCGAAGGGCCTCGCGTCTGCCGTGATGTTCCAAGCTGCCGCCAGGTTCCCTACACCGACCGCGAATGCAGCCACGAACGTGTTCGCAAAACTCGTCCTGTAACCCGCTACCGCGAAGAAACCCACTATAGACAAGAACTGCGCACACGCGCCGTGACCAAATACCGTCAGGAAACCAGAACTCGCACAGTGACCAAGTATCGCTCTGAGGCCCGCACTCGCACAGTCACAAAGTACCGTGAAGAAACACGTTGCTGCGTCACTAAATATCGTGAGGTGTTCGATCATCAGTACACTCAACCAGTGTCTGTGATCTTCCCGCAAGAGGCAGCTTTGCTGGCTGATGAGTCTGAGAAAATCAAACTTGTTCTGAATGGCACAGAAGCCAAACCGGAAGTTCAAGTGACTGTACAGTCTGAGATCTTCACTTATGTTGTGGCTGAATCCAGACAAGAAGGCCGGGAGAAAGTCTTCGTGATGAAAACAACTCCGAAGTGGAATGATGCCAACGCAGGCACCGCAACTGTTTCTGGCCTGAAGCTTCAGTTCAATAAGGGGCAAGGCCAGATTACTTTCAAAGAAACAATCGGTTCTGCGCGAATGACTACTGTTTATACAGTAGTCATTCGTGATCAACAAAGCCAGGCCGTGGTCTTTGAACAGCGTGCGGAAAACACGACTGCCAAGATCGTGACAATTGCGACTCCGGGCCTGGCTCGTGAAGGTCAATACAGCATCCTGCTGCGTGTAGAACGCCATGGTGTCAACGTGGCTTCCGGCGCCTTGAGCTTTGAGCAAACGGCCGTCTATGAAAAGAAAGACCTGGACCAGGACGAAATACAGAACCTGAAGAATGCGTCTCAGGTGCAGATCCTGCATATTGAAGGCACCGGGGCTGAGCGTGTGGTGATCATCCGCGATCAGACTCCAGCGATGGAAGAAGTTCAGTCCCAGTACAAACTTGTTGTTTGGAAAAAACTGTCGAATGGCAAGATTGAATGGTTGGGAGAGAAAAACTTCACTCGTGAAGCCATCACTTTGGCGGGTGACGAGCTGGGGATCGCCCTCAAAGCGATCAATCTGAACCCGTCGTCTTCCACAAAACTGTACATGGACCTTGTGGTTCGTCGTGACAGTGCCCAATACCTGGGTGGTCAGAAAGTTCAATTTATCGTGAATAAAACCTTCTAACGGTCCTGAAGGTTACGGCCCCGTTCCTCCACCTATAGGAGCGGGGCCGTTTTTATTTTTGAAACACTACTATGAGACTTCTCCTCGCAGCGGGAAACCCTCCCCAAAGTCTCCCCAAGAAGCATAAAAACAAAGGGAGCCCGACTCACCATCAGACTCCCCATCTCTCCTCAAAACACCTAATGCACTATTGCCAGAAAAAACAACCAGGCACCTTTTACTAGAGGTTGCGGCGGTATTGGCCGCCCACTTCATACAACGCCTGGGTCATTTGATACAAACTGCAATGTCTTGCCGCTGTCATCAATGCCGCGAAGATGTTGCCCCCATTCAAGACTGTGTTCTTGAGGTTCTGCAGTTCTTTTTCGCCTTCGGTAGCATGGCTGTTCTGGAACTTGTGAACATTGTCCAACTGGGCGTTCTTTTCTTCGTAAGAAGCACGTGCCAGTTCAATCTTCGGTGGCACATAGTCTGCTGCCATCGTTTTTGGATCGATGAACGTGTTCACACCGATGATCGGCAAAGTGCCGTCATGCTTCAGTCTTTCATAGTACAAAGACTCTTCCTGGATTTTAGAACGCTGGTACTGAGTTTCCATCGCGCCCAAAACGCCGCCACGCTCGTTGATCTTCTTGAATTCATTCAAGACCGCTTCTTCAACCAAGTCGGTCAGCTCATCAATGAAGAAAGAACCCTGCATTGGGTTTTCATTCATCGTCATGCCGAACTCGCGGTTGATGATCAACTGAATCGCCATCGCACGACGAACGGATTCTTCCGTCGGCGTGGTGATCGCCTCATCGTAAGCATTGGTATGCAAGCTGTTGCAATTGTCATAAAGAGCAATCAAAGCCTGCAGTGTTGTTCTGATATCGTTAAAGTCAATTTCCTGAGCATGCAAAGAACGCCCGGAAGTCTGGATGTGGTATTTTAACTTCTGAGAGCGATCATTGCCCTTATAAAGATCACGCATCGCCACGGCCCAAATACGGCGGGCCACACGTCCCAGAACAGAATACTCCGGATCCAGACCATTACTGAAGAAGAACGAAAGATTCGGAGCAAAGTCGTCCACTTTCAAGCCACGCGCCAAATAGTATTCAACAAAGGTGAAACCATTGGAAAGTGTAAAGGCCAACTGAGAGATCGGATTCGCACCGGCCTCGGCAATATGGTAGCCCGAAATACTGACAGAGTAGAAGTTACGGATTTTACTTTTTACAAAGTATTCCTGGATATCACCCATCATCTTCAGGGCAAAGTTGATAGAGAAGATGCAAGTGTTCTGACCCTGGTCTTCCTTCAAGATGTCAGCCTGAACTGTACCGCGCACCTGTTGCAGCGTCCATGTCGCCAGATCATTCCATTCTTCCTGAGAAAGTTTGCGACCCAGTTCTTTTTCTTTCTTTTCCACCTGCTGATCAATCGCGGTGTTGAAATAGAAGGCCAGAATCATCGGAGCAGGACCATTGATGGTCATGCTCACAGAGGTATTTGGATTGATCAGATCAAAGCCTGCATAAAGCTTTTTCATGTCATCCAATGTACAGATGCTGACACCGGACTCTCCCACTTTACCGAAGATATCCGGACGCTGATCAGGATCTTGACCGTACAACGTCACAGAGTCAAAGGCCGTGGAAAGACGATGAGCTGTTTCACCTTTGGTCAGGTAATGGAAACGACGATTGGTTCTTTCCGGCGTGCCTTCCCCGGCAAACATACGCTTGGGATCTTCGTCGGCACGCTTCAGCTGGAACACACCTGCCGTGTACGGGAACTCACCAGGAACGTTTTCCAGTTTCAAATAACGGAAACGATCGCCCCAGTCTTTAAACTTAGGCACCACCACACGACGGATTTTTGTTCCCGACAAGGATTCGCGCACCAAGGGCTGACGAATTTCTTTGTCGCGAACTTTGAACACCAGTTCGTCGCCGGAATAGGTTTCGATCAGACCTTCATAGTTTTTAAGCTGATCGATTTCTTCCTGTGTGAACTCGGCTGACAACTCTGCCTCGACCTTTTTCACCGTCTCTGGGTCTGTCCCCAAAAGAGGAGCCACTTTTTGCAAGCCGCCCAATTGGGACGCTTTTTCGGCCAAAATTTCCGTGCGTTTTTTGTATTTGTGAATTGTGGAGGTGATTTCCGCCAGATAGTTCTGGCGATCTGCCGGAATAATCACATGTTCTTCCGCAGACAGGATGTTTTCCTTGTACTTGCTGTCGATCACCCACTGACCGGGTTGTTTTTCATTTAAGATATCAGCCAGTTTAAAGAACAACTTGTTCACGCCGCCATCATTGAACTGAGACGCCTGAGTCAGGAACACCGGCACCTGAACTTTTTCATCAAAGATTTTTCGCGAGCGTTTGTATTGTTTCGTCACATCACGAAGAGCATCCAAAGCCCCACGACGGTCGGCCTTGTTCACCGCCACCAGGTCAGCAAAGTCAATCATGTCGATTTTTTCAAGCTGAGACTGCGCACCGAAGTCCGACGTCATCACATACATAGACATGTCGCTGACTTCCGTAATCGCCATATTGCCCTGACCGATACCGGAGGTTTCCGCGATGATAAAATCAAAATCCAACTGACGGATGAACTTCAAGATATCCGGCAAAGAGGAGGCAATTTCACGTCCCGAACCACGGGAAGCCACAGAGCGCATGTAAACGTGGTTGCGGGACAAAGAGTTCATACGAATACGGTCGCCCAACAAGGAACCGCCCGTTTTGCGCTTGGACGGATCCACGCACACCACGGCAATCTTCTTGTCTGGATAAGCGTTCAGATAACGCTGAACCATTTCATCAATCAAAGAGGACTTCCCCGCCCCACCCGTTCCGGTGATCCCCAAAACCAGCGGCTGGCGGTCTTTGGCTTTAAAAGACTCCAGACCGAAATTACTCAAGGAAGAATCCTTGTGACCATTTTCGATCGCCGTCAAAGCCACACCCAATTCCACAGAAGGAATGGAGTCGCCTTTGAAGATATTCTTTTTGGTTTTAAATTCTTTTTGTTTTGCCAGAATGTCGAAGTCACAACCTTCCACGATCATCTGGATCATGCCTTCCAGACCCAAACGACGTCCGTCGTCCGGGTGGAAGATTTGAGCAATGCCGTAAGCCTCAAGCTCTTTTTTTTCGTCATGGACGATCACACCGCCGCCACCGCCGTAAATACGAACATAACCAGCCCCGGCTTCATCCAGAAGGTCCTTCATGTACTTGAAGTACTCCATGTGGCCCCCTTGATAGGAGCTGATGCAGACGCCCTGAGCGCCTTCCTGCAGAACAGCCTTGACGACGTCACTCACTGAGCGATTGTGCCCCAGGTGAATGACCTCCGCGCCCATGTCCTGAAGGATTCTGCGCATGATGTTGATACTAGCGTCGTGGCCGTCAAACAAAGCGGCGGCAGTTACGATACGGATCGGATTCTTCGGTGTGTATGCCATGTGTCTTATCGACCTTTAAATTCAGCTTTACGTTTCTCAATGAAGGCGCTTGTGCCTTCTTTCACATCTTCAGAAGAGAAGAGCTCAGCAAAGATTCTTGCTTCGTTCTTTTGCGCCTCTTCCACGTCCATGTCCCAGGCCTGATTGATAGAGAACTTCGCAGAACCCACGGCAATCGGCGCCTTTGACAAAATCGCTTCGACCGTTTTCATCACGGTGTTCATCAACTCTGCCTGTGGAACAACTTTATTCACCAGACCCAAGGCTTGAGCTTCCGCCGCATTGATCATGCCGCCTGTATAGGTCAGCTCACGGGCGCGACGCTGACCGATGGCACGAGCCATGCGCACAGTCCCGCCAAAGCCCGGGATCAATCCCAGGGAAACTTCCGGCAAACCAAACTTGGCATTTTCAGAGGCATAGATAAAATCACACCCCAAAGCCAGTTCACAGCCGCCCCCCAGGGCAAAGCCATTCACTGCCGCAATAACAGGGATTTTCAACAACGTCAGTTCATGGAAAATGCTTTGACCGCGTTCAGCGAAAGTCAGCGCTTTTTCTTCATCCAGCGCATTGATTTCTTTGATATCCGCACCAGCCACGAACGCTTTTTCACCGCTACCTGTGATGATCAGCGCGCGCGCATCGGAATAGTCCATCTCACCGATTTGACGAAGGGCTTCGCCCATTTCATTCAAAACCGTGGAGTTCAAGGCGTTCAAAGCTTCCGGGCGATGAATCGTCAGAAGCCAGACAGCGTTGCTTTTTTGTTCAAGTTTAATCGTGCTAAAAGAGAAATCCATTATCAGTCCTTGCTAAAAATTACTTCGCAGAATAGTCGTAGAAGCCACGACCTGATTTGCGACCCAACCAACCCGCTTCAACGTATTTCACCAATAGCGGGCATGGACGGTATTTGGAATCACCCAGACCTTCATGCAACACGTTCATGATCGCAAGACAAGTGTCCAAACCGATAAAGTCTGCCAAAGTCAAAGGACCCATTGGCTGATTGGTTCCCAACTTCATCGCGTTGTCGATCGCCTCAACAGAAGCAATACCTTCATGAAGTGTGTAAACAGCTTCGTTGATCATTGGCATCAGGATGCGGTTGACGATAAAGCCTGGCATGTCTTTCACGGACTCAACAAAAACTTTGTCCATTTTTTCCGCCAGAGCTTTCACTGTCTTGAAGGTTTCATCAGAAGTTTGCAAGCCACGAATGCCTTCCACCAGCTTCATCAAAGGCACCGGATTCATAAAGTGCATACCTGCCACTTTTGTTGGACGTTTGGTCACGCCTGCAATTTTTGTGATGGAGATGGAGGATGTGTTAGACACCAACAGCGCTTCTGGTTTTACGATCGCATCCAGATCTTTGAAGATTTTAAGCTTCAAATCGACGTTTTCAGTCGCGGCTTCGATCACGATATCGCAATCCTTTAGGCCAGCAGTTTCCTGGACAGTTTTAATACGTCCCAAAAGAGTTGTTTTATCAGCTTCGGTCATGGCGTTTTTCTTAATCAGGCGATCACAGCTGCCAGAGATCGTGGCCATGCCTTTTTCCAAAGCCGCCCCACTGACATCCATCATCACGACATTGAAACCGAACTGAGCCGCCACCTGAGCAATCCCATTACCCATTTGACCCGCACCAACAACACCAATAGATTTAATCTCCATAAAAACCTCACTCTGCGTTATAAAAACAAAAACCAACCCCGAATTCGTACTTCACTTTGGTCCTGACGTCAAAAGTTCTCACTTCTGGTCTTGAGAGGACGTCCTTCGCCCCCTCACAATAGAGAAATGCGTTCAGTCTTAAACCTGTCCCTGTCGATCATTTTTGCCTCCTCCAGCACTTTTGCGGCTTTAGCCACCGACGCTACGTCGGCCGTCTCTTTTTACCGCAACAAAAACAGCGCCTTTCCCTCTGGCCAGGTGAGTCGAAGCTCTCTGGAAAAAGCCCTGATTCGTTCGGAGATGGACGCTTCTTTCAAGGTCGCCTGGGATCACAAAGAATACACCATGACGGGGGATCGCATTCTGCGCGACATCCAGGTCGCCCGCTTTGTCGACACGCGCTACCCGATCAACCTGCTAAGCCTGAATCGCAGTGATGCCTCGATCGTCAAAGGGGTGCCTGGAAAGTACACACTGGAAGTTCTGGAGTGTGATGACTACTGGGCGCGAGTGCGCGATAAGAAAACCAACTCGGAAGGCTGGGTGGCATTGCAGCACCTGACTTCACGCCATGACGATGCCGGTGTTTATGTCAATCTGATCGACACCTACATTCGGGCACAACCTTCCAGCGACAGCAAAGTGCTGACCACCCTGCCCCGTCTGCAACGAGTGACTCCGCTGCTGACCAACGATGGTTTCCTGCGCATTCGCTATAAAAATCACATCGGGTATGTCGATATCACCCATTTTGTGAACCGCGCGGATTTTGCCACTTTAGCTTACCATCCTAAGAAAAACTGGATCACGGTGGCCTTTCGCAATAACAACAAAATCCTGACCAAAAAAGGTGAAAACGTTCCCATGAGCGAAATCCTGGGCTACGTCACAAGCCCTGTGCGTGGAGTCGTTGTGCGCCCGGATTCTGCATCCTACGGCCCGCCTCTGCGCGCCCGTGTGGAGATTCAAAAACCGGAAGCTCATATCTGGGGAGTCAGTCGCATCGACGGTCACGGCGAAGTCTGGTGGAAAAAAACTGACCTGCTTTTGCCAGAGGTAAAACAAGAATCTGCCTCCAACATTCTGACCGAAACGCTTTTGAAAAGAGAAATCTATTCCATCGCCTTTGAAAGCAAAACCTCTGTTCGGGGACTGGTTTCTTCAGAAGGCGTCTACCGCACTGACGACGGCCTGACCTGGACCGCCATCCCGCAATTTGGAAAGCAAAATTATCCCGTCAGCATCCACCCTAGCGGCGTATGGTTCGTCGGGTCCTTCAAAAGCACCAATCAGGGAAAAAGCTTTGAACCCTTCATCCGCTGGGACAAACTGGCGCAAGCCATTGAGTCAGCGTATCACCGCAACCCCAAGATTCTGCGTCTGACCCAGATTGAGTCCTTGCCTAACTCACAAATTCAGATTCATGTGGATACCGGAAGTGCGCGCGTGAAACTGCGCAGCTCGTTGGAAGGCAACACCTGGAATGTCGTTCGCAACTAAGCTCTTCGGCAGAGCTTAGTTCCACGCCCCCGCACACCTGTTCTTCCCAGGCCTCTTAGAAATTATCCACGGCGAAGTACGGTTCCATGACTTTTCGAACCTTTTCCTGCAACAGCGGACGCTGGTCCAGAGTGTAACCTTCCGGACTGATGGGAGGCAAAACCTCCAAAGTGATTGTGCGACTCCATACGCCCCAGTTCGGCAGGAAAGAGCCTTTGGGCATAATCGCCGCCGCCCCTTTGACAATGACTGGAACGATGGGGGCTTTCGCGTTAATGGCAAAGATAAACGGACCCGATTTAAAGGAACCCAGCGTCTCGGTCTCTTGGCGTGTGCCTTCTGGTGCCAAAGCAAAGCGTTCGCCCGCACGAATGCGCGCTTCCGCCGCCTGATAAACTTTAAAGACCTCGTCCCGCCGATTGCGCGCAATAGGCAGGATGCCCGCTCGTCTCATCCCGGCACCAAAAACAGGAATCTTGAACAGCTCAATTTTAGCACCAAAACGGAAGCTTCCCAACCAGCCATTCATCGCAAAAATATCAAAAAAACTGGTGTGATTAAAGACGTACAAAAATCCACCTTCCGGGCGATTTTCTAGGCCTTTCACAACCACTTTCACACCAAACATGCGACAGCAGTTGCGAGTCCAGAACTCCACAATGTGATCTTCAATCTTGCGATTATTAAACAGGATATTGACGATCACCATGGCCCCTGCGCACAACACCGTGTGAATAGGCAACAACACCACGCCGATCAATGAACGAGGATAAGACAACAGCTTTAAAAACATAATCAGCTCGGGTCCGGGAAAAGACGTTTACGGGCCGCCGTACGCTGACGCTCTTTATAGGCCTGATGTTCTGAAGGCCCGGACAATATGCGCTCGTGAGCGGCGTGATCCATGATCTGCACCTCAAACGGATAGAAGAAGCTAAAGGCCTCTTTGCCACCCTGTGGTTTGATATGAATCAGTTTGCGGGAAATAAATTTAATAAAACGGTAGTCCTCGCCCGAGAAGAAATTTTCTTTGCGCAAGAACTTCACGTTGTCGCCCTCTTCCTGAAGTTTCTGATCAAAGGCCTCTTGAATGCTTTTTTCATCCAGAGTGTCCAATCGATGGGAAAGATCATCACAAACCTTCATGAAAAGACTGACGGGATACAGATTGTTGGAGCTCTGATCCGGCATGATGTGCGGGAAGCTGATCACATCTTCCTTCACCAGAAAACGCACGACCTGGAAGGTATCAAACAAATTACGGGTCACAAAACGGACCCCGAGCTTATCAAAGATCTTCATCGCCAAAGCATCCGGCTTGGCCAGAAGTTTGATCACCGTACTGGAAGAGGTTTTAAAAGGCTTTACTTCAAAACCCAAAAGCTCAATCGGATCCAGGTGGTCCCCCGGACTCTTCAGGAAAGTGCGATGCGTGTTGCCGTCATGCAGAATACAATCCTGAAACGGCGTCAGAATCTGGGACTGAATTTCCTCGGCAAAAGAACTGAACAGATCATTTTCAGCGTGCACAAAAACGTGCATGCAGCGAATGATCGCGCAGGCCCAGCGTTGCAGGGTTTGTTCTTCCGGGTTCTGAGAGCTGGCATAGATTAACAGTTGGCGAATATCACCCAGCTGTTTACGGTCGCGAAAGACTTCCGGAAGCTCGGCCTCCTGAAAACCCAACTTTTCCAACATCAACACCAGGGCGCGGCGATGGTAGTACCAAAGCTTTTCCTCATCGGTTTGTTGGTTCAAATCAAAGCCATAGCTTAACAAAAAGGAACTGGCAGCCTCGAGAGAATGAATATTCAGCCTTGGAATATCAATGGCTGAATGTCCTCCGACAACGGAGTCCAGTATAGATGAGTCGAAAATGAAACGTTGAGGCATCCCCCTATCTTAAACTCGACAGGGGGCGAGGCAAGACGCGCCGCTTATTGCGTAATCAAAGAGCAAGAGTACAGGCGGAAGGAACCCAGAGTCCCGCTGGCTGGAGAGTAACCGCTCACCGCCGTATAGTTCTGATAGTACACAGTACCCTGCGCGATGCTGTTGTCATAAGAACCTTGGAAAATGATCTCACCATAACCGTCTCTGAACTTGACCTGGAATTGACGCGTATTGCGATCAATCATGCCTTCAGAGGCTGCGTTGAACTGAACCACATAAGGTTCAATCACCTGACCGTTGTAAACCTGTTTGGCGTAAGAATCGAAGATCTTGATTGTCACATTCGAGCTGCCCGCCACAATGTTCCCTGTGCTGTCGAAGCGGAAGGTCGCAAAAAGATCTATTCCTGTTTTGTCGTAGATGTTACCGCTGATGGAACCCAGATTCTGCGGATCCAAAGTCGCGGAAACAAAGCTTTTCACTTGCTGTTCAAAAGTGGAAGCAGCGTAAGGGTCAAAGATCTTACCTGCGGTGCTGGTGTTGCAGGAGCCATTAGGCGCAGTCGTCGTACCACCTTGTGATACTCCGCCTGTGGCTGCTCCGCGACCTGCTACTCGGATGGCGCTTCCGTCTTTCTTGGCACAGGCACTGAGAGAAAGAACCGCCAAAAGCAGCACACCCAGCATTTTGTTTTTAAAGAAAGAGTTAGTCATAATCGCCTCCTGCCTATCACTAAGGCAAGAGCCGGGCCAGGCGTGCCCGGCTTAAATTTGAGATGGCGCCGCAGCTTCGTTTCACGCTGAAACGAATAACACCCCTGGGCCACTTCTGGGAATCAGTCGCCTAAACTTTAAACAACAAAGGCATGGTTCATGGAACCATGCCTTCAATGAATCTCAAATTGAAACAGTTCAACTACTGCACGGCTTTTAAAGCCGTCAGCACTGCGATTTCCGATTTCAACCACGCTGCCGCCCCGGAATCCACCAAGCCCGCCTGCAACAAGCGCAAAGCCAGCGTGGAGGGGTCCGCTTCCGTGACTATATTTAAGGATGGATCAATGTCCGCCAGAAGCTCATTGATCTTGTTTTCTTGCTCCGCCTTGGCCTGAGCCACCTTCAAAGTCATATTAAATCGCAGACCCTTTGAAGATAAGAGTTTGGCAAAGACCGCTTTTTCTTCTCCGTTGAGGTAATAATAAGGCAAGACCACCTGTTGAGCCAAACCGGCCCCCACGCGCACTGACACCGTCCCCGTTGTCGCAGAAACCAGATCCAGATAAAGCTGCGCCAAGGACTCCACATCGGACTCAGTCAGAACATTCTCTGCCAACAACGATGTCATCAGAACTTCTTTGCCGGATTCATCTTCCACTTTCTCATTCAAACGAGGCAAAATGGCAGCCGCCGCACTGAGCAGAACTTTTTCGTTAGGCATCTTTAACGATTCCATAAAGCGCACGATCTTGCGCTGTTGCTCCTGGGTCAAAGTATACTCACGCCCCGCCAGAGTCTTACCAGAGGCCAGATAAGAACTGTTCTTCAGCGCCGCAATCTGGCGATCCAACCAGTCTATATTGATCTGCCCCTCTTCGTTGCGCAGAAGACCGTTCAACAGGGCCGCATAACCACCGGCGGCCTGCAAGGACCGCTGACGATCCGCCTTGAAGGTCTGATCCATGCCAAAGCGCGCGTAAATAACCTGACCGTTTTTTACTCCCGTCAAGGAAGCAAAAGACGCTGCCGGCGCCCCATTTTTTGTGCTGTCGAACAAAGCCTGAGCAACAAACGACATGTCTATGTTCGCCTTGGACCATTTCACCGTATCTTTTAAAACCGCATCCAGATCATTGACAACATCAGGCTGATCACCCGGTAGCAGGCGTCCCATGATTGACGCAAACAGGACATTCACCAAACCATCCCGTTCATCAAGGCCATCAAGATACTTTCGCTGCAAAGGATTGCTCCCGGCATCAAATCGTTCACACCCGTAAATTTGCAATCCTTGAGAATTGGCAACTGCAATGTCGTCATCTGTACAATAGCGCGAGATCTTTTCATCCAAAGCCGCATCATCTTCAGCATAAGCCCAATCCATGGCCATCTTATCATAAGCCAAAGGGGCATGTTTCAAACGTGCTGACATCAGGACATCATCAATGCCACTGACATAGTCCATGATACTTGTCGTGGTCTCAAGCCCCTGGTGAGCCAGATCCTTCAGATAGGTTTTTGCTGCTTCATAGATCTCTGAAGTGGACACTTTCGCCGAAGAAGAACCCGCAAAGTTATGACGAAGACCCAAAGCATGACCCAGTTCGTGGGCTACGGTCGAACGCACACTGTCTTGGGCCAGACGCAGACGTTGAGAATCACTGGCTTCGCGAGCCAGCTTGTTGAGAGCCAGTAGGGATTGCGAAAGGTCACAGGCCACGGCCCCTGCCGCAACCACGGGAATATCACCATTCAGCTTCACCAGATCCGCAGACCCCACACGCGTGAAGACGGACGGCATAAAGACCTGAGCGCGCAGAAGCTCGCCGGTCAAAGGATCCGATTGACCGATGGCGTAGGCCGCACCGGAATCCAGCCAAGGGATCCAGCGCAGCATGATCGTGCGGTCTTTCGGTGCGGAATGGGCGGGCACTTTGGTTTCCACCTGGATCACATCCCGGCCAAACACTTTATTCCAGTACAGCGCCCCTTCAATCACCGCCTGCTCGTAATCAGCAGGAACGGCATCAGAAATACGCACAACAATGGGGCCCTTTTGTGAAGACAGGTCCCACTTGGTGATCAAGTTTGTCATCTCTTTGCTGTAACCAGGTTTTGCCACCTTCGTCACAAAGAAACCTACGCGACGGGATTTGTCGTATTCTTTCTTTTTAAAGTTGTCGCCCAGATCATAGGTGCGAATCTGAATATTCATGTTGATGGTTTCTTCGCGTGCTTCCCCATTTAAGCTCTTATCAGAGTTCATGCGCATCACATCGCTGCGCACCTTGGAAAGCTGGGTGAGTTCGATGTTCTTTTCATCGTACTTGATGCCCGTCACGAAGGAATCAATCACCGGCAAAGAGCTTAAAGAACTTTCAGTCAGGTCCACATTGCCACGAGGGGCATCCACATCATAAGAACGCTGAAGGACAAAGGTTTTTAATCCTTGCCCCCAATCAAAGGTCACAGAACTTTCGTCTTCCGTGATCACATCAAAGCTCTGGATCAAGTTCACAGTGCGGATTTCTTCATAGATGCTGTTATAGTTTTCACCAATCAGCGCAATTTTTTTGCCGGACTTCTCAAAACTGACAACCAGCGGCTTCAGGTCATACCACTGAGGTGTCGAGCCTGAAGTGATACCGGAGGCGATCAAAAGAAAGACCTTCCCCAAAGCGTCTTTTTGGATTTTGATGCAAGAGGCTTTATCGCAAAGATCCTGCACGGTCGGTTGACTGAAGGACTGCATCACATTCGTGGGAGCCTGCTTTTCACGGATGATCTCTTTTTCGGTTTTCGTACAAGCGGAAATCGCCAAAGTAGAAATCAAGGCGCTGACAACCATGATGTGCTTATTAAATGTCATGAAGGACCCTCCCGCGAACATACAATTTGAGTGCTTTTATGCCAAACTCTTGCCAAGATCAAAAGGCATCTGAAAAAAAGAAAATTTGCAATGTTCATAACTTAGACAACGAGGACCCATCATGAACGCCACTGCTGAAAAGAACTTCTTCGGTCATCCGCGAGGACTTTTTACACTGTTTTTCACAGAAATGTGGGAAAGATTCTCATACTACGGGATGCGCGTTCTTCTAGTGCTTTATATGACTCAATACCTTTTCATTCAGGCTCAGGAAGGCAAAACTATTTGGGGGTATGAAACAATCAAAGCCATCCATGAGTACTTCTTCGGCACACTATCCCATCAGGCTCTGTCCTCGCAGATCTATGGCCTTTACACAGGCTTTGTTTATTTTACACCCTTCTTTGGGGGAATTATCGCCGACCGCTTCATCGGCCAGCGCCGCTCTGTCTATATCGGCGGCTTTCTGATGGCCATTGGCCACTTCCTGATGGCGGTGGAAAGCCTGTTTTTCCCAGCCCTGCTGTTCCTGATTGTGGGTAACGGCTTCTTCAAACCCAACATCTCCACGCAAGTTGGTGGCTTATATGCCCAAGGTGATACCCGCCGCGATGGCGCCTACACGATCTTCTATATGGGGATCAATCTGGGAGCGATTCTTTCCCCTTTGATCTGCGGCACTTTGGGGCAAAAAGTGGGATGGCACTGGGGCTTTGGCGCTGCCGGGGTGGGAATGCTGCTGTCTCTGGCCATTTATCACCTGGGTGGAAAGCACCTGCCTGAGACAGAACACAAAGTCTCCATCAAAGAAGTAGAGGCCGCATCTCACGAACCCCTGACCAAAGAGGAATGGACTCGCACCTGGGCCCTGACCTTCCTGTGCATGGTGACGATCTTCTTCTGGGGAGTTTACGAGCAACAGGGTAACACATTGCAATTGTGGTCCGACCAAAATACGGACTGGGTGTTCTTCGGCTGGGAAATCCCGTCGACCTGGTATCAGTCCTTCAATCCGATCGTGATCGTCCTTTTTGCTCCACTGCTGGATCGTGTCTGGGCATGGCAAGCCCGCCACAAAAACGCCCCTTCCACAGTCACCAAGATGGCCCTGGGATGCGCCATTGGTGCTCTGGCCTTGGGAGTGATGTACATCGCGGCTCAAGTGGTGGGAACAGGACAAGGATCTGTGTTATGGCTGTTCGGTTCCACCTTCCTGCTGACGATGGCAGAACTGTATATTTCTCCAATTGGGCTTTCCTTGGTGACCAAGGTCTCCCCGGCTAAAATCGTGTCCATGATGATGGGAGTCTGGTTCCTGTCGTCGTTCTTCGGAAACTATGTCGCAGGCTACATCGGGATGTACTACGAACAGATGGGGAAAGATCACTTTTTCCTGCTTCTGGCGGGCTTGAGCCTGATTCCTGCGATCTTGTTCTTCCTCTGTCACAAATTCCTGACCCAAGCTTTGGGGAAAGAAGTCTAGATTTGTATTTACACAAAGTCGCTTGAAGTCCTCACCCGTCGTCGGAAAATGAAAGGGAGGACTTCAGGAGGTTTTATGGAATATAAAGTCATCTGCCCCTATTGCAGAGAGAAGTTCTGGATGACCATCTATCGCGAGGACGGCGAAGATCAGGAGTTCATTTACGACTGTGAGGTGTGCTGTCACCCCATCGCCCTGCACGCTCACTGGGACCAGTCTCAGTTTCGATTCAAACTCAATGTCGGTCGCGGCAGTGGGTATGACGAGATGCCCATATAAAAAAACCGGACTCCATTGTTGGAGCCCGGCCTTCGCAGATCTCTTCTTTTAAAAAATCTATTTATAGAACTTGCTGTTGGCTTTGGCCATGTTTGTCAGCGGTGTCGCCGGCTTCAAACGAGCCGCCTTGCGACTGGAAGCATACATTGCCAACTGATCAGCCACATATTGACTTCCGATGCTATCAGCGTATTTCAGCAGTCCCCCACGGAATGGTGGGAAGCCCGTACCCATGATCATCGCCAGGTCCACTTCATGTGGTGTTTCAACGATGCGATCCTCGATCAAAGCCAAAGAGCACTCGTTGACCATGGCAAACACACCACGCTCGATACACTCTTTAGAGTCATAAGGATTGGTCGGCTGAACCAGGCCCAGAGCTGCATAAACAGTCTGATCAACTGCACCACGCTTTCCGTCTTCAGTGTATGTATAGAAACCTTTGCCATTCTTGCGACCCAGGCGACCGGAATTACCCAAAGCCTCCATGCAAGGCGCCAGCTCAATGCGTTCACCAAAGGCTTTTTTGAAGATTTTCAGAACCTTCAAGCACACGTCCAAACCCACTTCGTCCATCAATTCAAACGGACCCATCGGCATACCGAATTCTTTCACATAAGCCTTATCCACGAATTCGATGTTCATGCCTTCCTGAAGCAAGAACGCCGCTTCCCCCATGTATGGCAAAAGCAGACGATTCACCAGGAAGCCAGGACCGTCTTTTACAACGACGGGCATTTTGCCCATTTTTTTGGACAACTCATAGATTGTCGCAATGGTTTCATCAGAAGTTTTTTCTCCACGAATGACTTCAATCAAAGGCATCTTATTCACCGGATTGAAGAAGTGCATCCCGGCGAAGTATTCAGGACGCGGATGACCTTTGGCCATCTCTGTCACAGACAAGGAGCTGGTGTTGGTCGCAATGATCGCGTCAGGGCGCATTTGACCGGCACACTCACCGATGACTTTTTGTTTGATACCCATATCTTCAACGATGGCTTCCACCACCACATCCAGATTCTTGAAGCCGGAATAATCCGTCGTCACTGATACCATGTCCATTTTTTGCTGGAACTGATACTTATCGATGGATTTTCTTTTCACCAGCTTCATCCAAAGATCGCTGGCGTGTTTAAGACCTTTCCCCAAAGCATCGGTGTTTAAGTCCTTCATGCGAACCTGAATGCCCTTGTCGGCCGCCACGTAGGCGATACCGCCCCCCATGGTGCCCGCCCCCAAAACACCCAAACCTTTCACTTCTCGAGGTTTCACATCGACACCCGGAACACCGTTTTGCTTTTTCACCATCTCGGTCAAATAGAAAACGTGGATCAGATTCTTAGAAATATCGGTCACGCCCAACTTACAGAAACCTTCACGCTCAATACGCAAAGCCGCTTCACGATCAGACATGCCGTAAGTTTTTTGAATCACTTCCAAGGCCTGAAGTGGCGCTGGGTAGTGGCCTTTGGTTGCCTTCAAAACACCTTCACGGGCTTTTTTAAAGACAATTCCACGCCCCAAGGCACTTTCAAGAATGCTGTTCACAGCTCCCTTGGGCTGGTACTTTTTACGACGCTTTTTCCCGCCATCGGCAATAATCTCTTTCGCCCATTTCAAAGAGAAGGACTCCAGCAAATTGGCGTGAACCATCTTGTCAACCAGGCCGATTTTCAAAGCCTTCTTGGCATTCACAGACTTCCCGGCCAGGATGATATCCAATGCCGCCTGCAAACCAATCACGCGAGGCATGCGCACGCAGCCACCGAAACCAGGCAAGATGCCCAATTGAATTTCCGGCAAGCCAATCTTCGTGGACGAATCCTCAGAAGCAATACGATAGTCACAAGCCAAAATGAACTCACAACCACCACCCATGCAGGCACCATTCACAGCCGCAATCGTCGGCATCGGCAGGTCTTCCACCATGCTGATAACTTCCTGCCCACCTTTTACCGCAGCCTCGAATTCCTCAGCCTTGGTCATGCTTTTGATTTCTTCGATATCCGCACCCGCAATAAAAATCTTAGGCTTATTGGATTTAAAAATAACCGCCTTGTATGAGGACTTCTTCAGTTCCTCAACAACTTCCTTAAGGCGCATCATCACGGGCGTGGAGAACTTATTAACTTTCTCCCCGACCAGATCAAACTCAACAACAGCAACCTCACCCTGAGGAACAATTTTAATACTTTCCTGAATCGACATTCTGAAAACTCCTAAGTTGCAAATCTAAAAACATTCTAAATCTAAAACACCAACCATCAGTCCTTGTGAACAGAGAAGAAATCTCTTCCGCGGCCTCTGGGGCTGGAGCCTGGGGCCGAGCTCAGAGGCAAGTTCCGCAGCAGCTCATCCAAACGGGATGGCGTCCGCGAGGACTGTTCGCAGCCACTGAGTTCGGAGCCGGGCTCCAGCCCCAGAGGCCGCGGGACCGAGAGCTTCTTTTAGCCCTCGTTCTCAAGGATCATGGATCCGCCTTGACCACCACCAATACACAAAGTCGCCAAACCAAACTGCGTATTTCGGCGTTTCATTTCTTTGGCCAAAGTCAGAACAATACGAGTTCCCGTCGCGCCCACGGGGTGACCAAGTGCAATCGCTCCACCGTTGACATTTAGAATCTCATCACGGATTTCCCCGACTTTGGAAGACAATCCCAGTTTTTCCTGAGCAAATTTGTCAGAATCAAATGCCTTTTGGCAGGACAGAACTTGTGCGGCGAAGGCTTCATTCAGCTCCACCAGGCCGATATCCTTCATCGTCAATCCCGCACGTTTCAACGCCACAGGTGAAGAGTACACCGGGCCCAAGCCCATGCGTTCTGGCTCCAGTCCGGCAAATCCATAAGAGCGGATGGTTGCCAGCGGCTTATAACCCAAAGCTTCGGCCTTTTCACGGGACATCAAAAGCACCATCGCCGCCCCGTCAGTGATCGGGCAGGAATTTCCGGCTGTGATGGAGCCTGTCGCCTTATCGAAGAATGGTTTCAATTTCGCCAAAGCCTCAAGCGTCTGACTTTCACGAGGCCCGATATCCTCAGAGATTACTTCTTTATATTCAGGAGCCAGATAAACCGGAGCAATCTCTTCACGCATGCGGCCCTCTTTCATGGCTTTGGACGCCAGCAAGTGAGAACGCAGAGCAAACTTGTCTTGAGTTTCTCTGGAAAGACCCCATTCTTTCGCCAGAATTTCGGCTGTCTGACCCATATTGATACCGACGAAAGGATCTGTCAGACCCATCATCACAGAGATCACCGGGAAGTATTCATCTTTCATGTTTCCAGAAAGCAAAGCCTTGATCTGTTTCATATCGGCTTTAAACAGGGACCACAAAAGAGGCAGGGCCTGCTTCGGGCCTTTTGCCGCAAACAACTTTTCAAAAATTTCCTGGAACTTCTTCGGAGGAAGCGTTGGCATCTGAGACATATTCTCCGTACCCCCGGCAACAATCACATCCATGGTACCAGATTTGATTTTTTCATAGCCGTTGGAAATGGATTCCAACGCGGAAGCACAGTTGCGGTGCACAGTGTAAGCGGACGTCTTCAAAGGGATGCCGGCATTCAACGCCACCACGCGAGAGATATTGACTGCATCGGCAGGATTACCCGTGTTGCCAATGATCACTTCATCCACAAGATTCACATCCAGATTTGTATTGGCGATCACTTGCTTCAGTGCAACTTTACCCAGCTCTGCTGGGTGGACTTTCTTAAGTTTTGTTCCCGCTTTTGCGAAAGGTGTACGCAGACCTTCTACAAGAACAACATCACGTGGTGATTTCATCAACTGACTCCTTAGTTGTATAACCCATTAAAATGATATGTCTTTTCGGCAGTTCCACCAAATAGTAAAAGGGGCCCATCTGGGTCGGAGCCCGAAGCAAAACTCTGCAGACTATTGGTCTAGGCACGGGAAAGGCGCGTCCCTGCGGGCTTTTCGGTCAGAACTAGAAATTCTGCTCTAAAAGCGAGCACTTTTCGCTCTGATAGATTTTTTTTTACGAACAAGGCTCGCTGCGCCAATCAGCCCATTCATTGACCCACCTAGCCCCCCTCGGTAGAGTAAAGGCACTTGTAACTGGACTCCCCCTAACCCATTGAAATGGGTCGCAAAATCCTTCTCTGTGGGAGCCTGGCAACTGTCCCGACAAACGGGCAAGAAAAAGGAGCATCCTTGGAAACGAAAAACGATATCAAAACCGGCACGACGAACTTCGATCAAGAAGCTTTGGCCTATCACCAGAAGGGCAAACCGGGGAAAATTGAGGTGATCTCATCCAAGCCCTGTGCGACGGAAAAAGATCTTTCTTTGGCGTATTCCCCGGGCGTGGCCGCTCCCTGCAAGGCTATCGCAAAAGATCCTTCCAAAGTTTATGATTACACCTCAAAAGGCAATCTGGTGGCGGTAATCTCCAACGGGACTGCTGTTCTGGGTCTTGGCAACATCGGCCCTGCTGCCGGAAAACCGGTGATGGAAGGCAAGGGCATCTTGTTCAAACAATTTGCCGGCATTGATGTTTTCGATATCGAAGTGGCAGCGACAGATGTGGATGTCTTCTGTAATGCCGTTCGTGTTTTGGAACCCACTTTCGGTGGTATCAATCTGGAAGATATCAAAGCTCCCGAGTGCTTTGAAATTGAAGAGCGCCTGAAAAAAGAAATGAACATCCCTGTCTTCCATGACGATCAGCACGGAACCGCGATTGTTTCCGGGGCAGCGCTGTTAAATGCCTGCGCGATTACAAATCGCAAAATGGAAGACATTCGTATCGTCGTCAATGGGGCCGGTGCTTCTGCGAATTCTTGCGCGCGCATTTTCATCGCCTTGGGCGCACGTCGTGAAAATATCATCATGTGCGACTCTCAAGGGGTGATCTACAAAGGCCGCACGGCGGGCATGAACAAGTACAAGGAGTTCTTCGCAGCGGAAACTGAAGTGCGCACACTTTCCGAGGCCTTGCGCGGTGCTGACGTGTTTGTCGGCCTTTCCGTGGCGGGTGCCCTAACTCCGGAAATGCTGAAGGATATGGCCAAAGATCCTATCATCTTTGCCATGGCCAACCCAGAGCCGGAAATCACTCCAGACAAAGCCCGCGCAGCCCGTCCGGATGCCATTATAGCCACGGGCCGTTCGGACTATCCGAACCAGGTGAACAATGTTCTTGGCTTCCCGTCCATTTTCCGTGGGGCCTTGGATACGCGTTCCACCCAGATCAATGAAGAGATGAAGCTCGCCGCAGTTCATGCTTTGGCAAAACTGGCGCGCGAAGATGTGCCGGACAAAGTTTCTGCCACTTACGGCGGCAAAAGCTTTAAGTTCGGTCGCGACTATCTGATCCCAAAACCGTTCGATACACGTGTGCTTTTGCGTGTGGCTCCGGAAGTGGCGAAAGCGGCGATGAAGTCCGGCGTGGCGACGCGTGCAATTGAAGACTGGGATTCTTACCTTGAAACCTTGGAGGCTTTGCAAGGTCCATCCAAAGTTTTCATCCGCTCTGCGATCAACCGCGTGCACCAGAACGCTGATGCCAACGGCGGCGAACTGCCACGCATCGTCTTCCCGGAAGGTACCAGCACCAAAGTTTTAAAGGCGCTGGCCACTTTGGTTGAAGAACGAATCTGCCAGCCGATTCTTTTGGGCTATCCAGACCGCGTGAAAGAAAAAATCAACGCTTTGGATGTTCCACTGCTGAAAGATGTGACGATCATCCACCCGTCTTCTTATCCGAAGTATTATTCCTACGTAGAGAAGCTTTATTCTTTGAGACAGCGTAAAGGTGTCAACCTGAGTGAAGCCGAACGACTGATGGCGGACCCTAATCACTTTGCTGCCATGATGGTTCGCATGGGCGATGCTGACGGCATGGTTAGTGGCGCTTCCATCAACTATGCAGATGCAGTTCGTCCCATCCTGCAATCCATTGGCACTTACAAAGACGGTGTTCCGGCGGGCTTGAACTTTGTTCTTTTGGAAGACAAGTTCCTGGTTCTGGCAGACACGACCGTGAACTTCAACCCGTCAGCTGAACAGTGTGCGCAGATTGCCTTGCAGGCTGCACGCATTGTGGAATACTTCGGCATCCAGCCGCGGGTTGCGATGTTGAGCTACTCTAACTTTAGCGGCGCTGACGGCACACCTAAGAAAATGAAACGTGCGGCGGAACTTGTGCGTGAAATCCGCCCGGACCTTATGGTTGAAGGTGATATGCAAGCCGACACAGCCGTGAATCCTGAGATCATGGAAAGACTGTTCCCGTTCTCAGGCCTGAAAGGTGGCGCGAACGTGCTGGTGTTCCCGAATCTGGAATCAGCCAACATTACTTACAAACTGATCCAGCAGGTTGGAAAAGTGGAAGTGATCGGACCTTTCCTGACGGGCATTCGCAGATCCGCCAACGTTCTGCAAAGAACGACGACCGTGGATGGCATCGTAAACTCCGTGGTCTTCACCGCATTGGAAGCGCAGTTCATCAAGGAAGTTCTGAAGAACCGTGAAAAGAAATAGTCAGACCGGCTCTGCATCAGAGCTTGCCGGACTTTTTCTGAAGTTGGGGGCCACCTCTTTTGGCGGCCCCGCAGCTCATATTTCTATGATGGAAGAAGAGTTTGTTCACCGCAGGCAGTGGATCTCGCGTGAGGACTTTTTAAAACTGCTGGCGCTGGCCAATCTGATCCCCGGTCCGAACTCTACCGAACTTGCCATTCATATCGGCTATCGCCGTGATGGCTGGAGGGGATTCTGGATTGCCGGTGTCTGTTTTATTCTGCCCGCCTTCTTGATTGTTCTGACCTTGGCGCACTTTTACAGTCTTTATGCAAAACTCCCTGAAACAGAATCCTTCCTACTGGGAGCCAAGGCGGTCATCCTGGCCATCATCCTTCAGGCTCTGGGACGATTTGCCCTGAACCTTTTTGACAAAAGAACCTACCGCGAACTTCTTCACTTTAAAGATTTAAAAACAAGAGCCTCCCTTTTTATGGCGTCCGCCGTGGGCTTGACCGTGGCAATGCACCAGCGCGGCACTTCTGAAATTCCGCTGCTTTTTGTCGGGGGCGCGCTGGCGTGGCTGATTCTTTCTCCGGAAAAACGGCTGTGGAATCTGGCTCCACTTTTTTGGGTGTTCTTTAAAATCGGATCCGTTCTTTTTGGCAGCGGCTATGTCCTGCTCAGCTTTTTGCAAACAGAACTTTTAGAAAAGCGCGGCTGGATCACACAAACCCAACTGCTGGATGCCGTGGCCGTCGGCCAATTCACGCCGGGTCCGGTCTTCACCACAGCCACCTTCATAGGCTACCTGGTGCAAGGCCTTTGGGGCGCCGTTGTTGCCACTTTGGGCATTTTCCTTCCGGCCTTTGGATTCGTGGCTCTTAGCATCGTTCTGCATCGTCGTCTGGAAAGTTCCGACTGGCTTCAACGTTTTTTAAAAGGCGTGGTGGCCGTGTCCGTGGGGCTTCTGATTTCGGTCTTTATTTCCCTGGCTGCGGGGACACTCACCGGATTTTTCAGCTGGACCTTATTCTTGCTAAGTCTGCTTTTGCTGGCTCGGCGCCTTCCCAGTGCGGCTCTGATTCTTGGGGGCGGCCTGCTTTCGTTGTTAGTACAAAATTTAACTTTGTGAGCCTGTGCGACCGTGCTAAAATTAAGACCAAGGGAGGGTTTTCCTGATTGAATAATCAAGCCCATGTAAAAGACCAGGATAGAGCCATCGTCATTGGTGTCGGTCTGAAGACCGAACCCCTTACTGAAATCAAAGAAAATCTGCTGGAACTTGAAGAGCTGGTTTCTGCCGCAGGCGGAGAAATCGTAGGATCTCTTATTCAAGTTCTGCCGCAGTGGAATCCCGCGACCCTGATCGGAACCGGCAAGGTCGAGGAAGTGGCCGAAATGGTTCGCGACAGTGGTGCCACCATTGTGGTGATGGACCATCAGCTTTCCGGGGTTCAACAGCGAAATCTTCAGCAGATCGTCAAAGCCCGCGTGATTGACCGCAATCAGCTGATCTTGGATATCTTTGCTCAGCGTGCGCAGACTTTTGAAGGAAAACTTCAAGTGGAACTTGCACAGCTGCTGGATCAAATGCCCCGCAACGTCGGCGCCTGGTTGGACTCCCTGTCTCGTCAAGGGGGCGGTATCGGAACTCGTGGGCCCGGGGAAACAGCCCTGGAAAACGACCGTCGTCGCATCCGGGAACGCGTGGCACTTATTAAGAAAAAACTTGAAAGTGTGCGCCAAAACCGCGCGCAACACAGGCAATCTCGTCGTCGTCACGAGATCCCGTCCTTTGCGCTGATCGGCTACACCAACTCCGGAAAAAGCTCTTTGCTCAACCGTTTGACCGGTGCCCAAGTGATGACCAAAAATCAGGTCTTCGCCACCCTGGACCCGACAACACGTAAGATCTTTTTGCCCGATGGCCCGCCCGCCGTCGTCACCGACACAGTGGGATTCATCCGCAAACTGCCGACACAGCTGATTGAAGCCTTTAAAGCAACACTTGAAGAGTCCTCTGAGGCCGATGTTTTACTGCATGTCGTGGATTTGTCTTCTCCCAATATGGAACGACAAATTGAAGTGGTTGAAGAGCTGATTAAGGAATTCAACTGGCAGGACAAAAAGATTATTCACGTCTTTAACAAAAGTGATATCGCACCTTTGGAAAGACAATTTAGAGTCAAAGCCTATCCCCGCGTGTTTGTCAGCGCGCTGACCGGACAAGGCATGGAACAGTTGAAAAAACTAATGGCGCAGATCGTGAGCGAGATGCAACAGGATGTTCAGCTTTATTTCCCAAGATCAGAAGAATACAAAATCTTCGATCTGGGACGCGAAGCCCAGATCCTGCGCAAGGAAACTGCCACCGAAGGAACGGTCTGCTACACGCAACTCACACCTTCACTGCTGAATCGCTGGAAAGAGTATCTGGTGAAGTAGCTCACCGACTCTTAAGGATCACTTCCTTTTAAATCCCAGGATGAAGGTCCTGGGATTTTTTTATTTTTAACTTATTTTTTCCACAATTGGTCCGATAAGCCCTGAAGTGAGACACTGGGCCCTTCTTATTATCTTCAGCATTTTTAGCGGAGCAGCGACGGGGCTGGCCAACACGCCCATTTGCGTGAATGACAAGGGTGATACACGCGGACTGACGAACCAGGACATCAACCGCGCCCTGCTCAGCTCTAAAGATGCCCTTTATGCGGCTTTTCAGGCCGAACGAAAAAATCCTGCATGTGAACCGACGGGCTCATCGGGAACAAAAGCGGTCAAAGGCACTCTCACCAGTCTGGCAAGCACCTTGTCCCGCACTTCAGTTCCCCAGATAAAGAAAACCTGCATCGAGGCTTCTCTGCAACGCGAACCCGGCAACAATGGCTATAGCTGCCTGAATGGTCAGCCCAAGAAGTTTTCCAACTCCGGAAGTTCCGCACCGTGCCTGAACCGCACCACAGTGGACTTCCTGCATTTTGCGATTAACAAAGCCACGGCCTGCATCTCGGACGGAAGAATGCCGATTGATCCGCGCATTATTCTGAAAAAGATCAACAATGAAACGGCCTTTAACTTTTACATCGCCTATCCTGGTGGCGTTGGCATCGGGCAACTGGTTTCAGATCCCGTCAAGGACATCGCCGGATACACCAAAAACGGTCAATTCATCAAAGGCAATGCCTCCTATATTTTAGAAGATCTGATGAATAGCTCTCATCCCGCCTGTGCTGCCTTCAAAAGCATTCTTCAGAAAGACCTGCAAACGCCTCCAGCTCACGGTGGCGCCACTAAAAACTACTGCACGTGGGTTTCTCCGGACAAGGGATTGGCGCGCAGCCTGATCTATGGCCTGGGCTATTATGTGCATGTGCGCGACAAAGTGATCAAACCAGCCCTGGAAAAACGCGCCAGCAAACTGGCCAACAACGCCGAGGTGCTGAACTACCTCACACTGCACGCCTACGGACCCGATGGACCTAGCGGCGCCAAGACCCTCATACGCCAGCTTCGCATCAACAACAACACTCCTCCCGGCGAGGCTCGCGCCAAGATCGAAGGGGCCAGCGACTATCTGAAGTCCACTGAAAAGAAAATGGAAGAACTTTTGGATGTTCTGCAACCTGAACAAAAAGAAAAACACAGCAAGAGTGCCATCAAGGGGGACACATGCGTGCAATAGCCCTGGCCTGCGCTCTGCTCTTTGTTCAACCCACTTGGGCCGGACTCAAAGTGCGGGCTGATTTCACCAGAGAATCCCAAATTTTGATCAGCAAGGCCGAAAAAGAGCCCGACAAAAACAAGCGTGCGCTTTTGTTGGGAAAACTAAAGGCGTCGCTTGAAAAGACTCTGGATCAATACGAAAAAGAAAGTCCTCTGGGCGGCGGCGAACACGAAAATGAAGTCTCCCGCTTCCTGTACACCCTGGACCCGGCATTTGATCTTGCGGCTGAAAAAAAGAAGGACGCAATTCGATGCGAACAGTCGGCCCAAGCCGTGCGCTCAAGTAACAGCCTGGGAAAAGAGGACGGCGCAGAGCTGACGACTGACGCCAAAGAAGCTCTTCGCTGGATCGAAGTTCTTTGCAAATAGACTGCCGCACCCCTCGCCCGCTTTACATCCTTTTAAGATGTGACTGAATGGCGCGCAGAAGAGTCTTCGAATCAATGGGCTTCGTCAAATGGTCAGCAAATCCCGCTGCAAAAGTGCGCTCTTTGTCTTCCTTCATCGCATGGGCGGTCAAGGCGATAATAGGCCCCTGAAAACCTGATCTGCGAAGTTCTGACAACGTGCCATACCCATCCAATCCTGGCATCTGAATATCCAGTAGAACAAGATCATAATGCTGTTTTAGTGACTGCTGAAGGGCTTCTTCGCCACTTTCAGCCTCATAGACTTCAAGCCCCGAATGACTCAGGATTCGTTTAATGAATTCCCGATTGTCCGACGAATCGTCGACGGCCAGCACCTTGATGCCCGCAAATGGGCTTTGCTTTATGACAGCCGAAGTCTCGACAATGCCCCTGGGGACGACAGCATTTGCATCTTCACCTTGAAAAGTAAATTCAAAGACACTGCCCTTTTGCGGTTCACAGCGAACGATCCTGACGTCACCCCCAAGGGCATGTGCCAGATTTCTGGATAGTGCAAGCCCCAGGCCTGTGCCACCAAAACGACGGGTCGAGGTGATATCCGCCTGCGTGAACGGCTGGAACAATCGATCCGCCTGTTCTTGCGTCATGCCAATACCAGTATCCTCTATGACAAAGACAACCTTCTTGCGTGTTGCATTCACGGATTCAACACGCCCCAAAATTTTTACAGAACCTTCCGAGGTGAATTTAATCGCATTGCCTATCAGGTTCACCAACACCTGACGGATTCGGACCGCGTCGGAAACAACAACCAAATCCGCAATCTCGGCCAGATCGAAATTCAGGTAAATATTTTTTCTGGAGGCATGATCCAAGAACATGGTCAGGACTTCCTGAACCAACTTCTTAAGCCTTACCGGAGCCATGTCGATTTCAAACTTACCAGCCTCAATCTTGGATAAATCCAGAATATCATCGATGATCCGAGTCAACGACAAACCATTACGATGAATGATCTCGCTATACTTTTCTCTTTCTTCCGGCTCCAGATCCTGAGTTCCGATGATTTCCGAGAACCCAAGGATCACGCCCAAAGGAGTGCGAATTTCGTGGGACATATTCGCCAGAAAGGCTGACTTTGCATGATTCGCATTTTCAGCAGCAACCTTGGCAGACTGCAGAGCACGTTCTGCCATCACCCGATCGGTGACATTATTAATAGCCAGGACAAGGCCCTCAATTTGATCGTTCACATCGTAAATGGGCTGAAAGACAAAATCGACAAAGATCGAAATCTCTTCACCGTCAACACGACGATCATGAATTTCAAAATTCTGTGCTTCAAAGATTTTTCCCGTCTGATAGGTTTCATCAAGTCGTGCCAGAACCTGGAGTTCTTCCATCTTGGGAAATAAATCCTTGATCCTTTGCCCTTGGACATCACGCCCGCCCAGGAACAGCTCGCGGTAAAGATGATTCGTCATCGTAAAACGATGCTCAGGCCCCTCCACAACAGCCATGGCAATCGGAGCTTTTTCCAAAATAGAACGCAACTTCCTGCGTTCTGCCCGAACCTCTTGATTGGAACGAGCTAAAATTTCGTCGGCTGCACGATTTCGCAGCACCGATGTTGTCGTATCCAGAATCGTGCAAAGCATTCCCGAAATTTTTCCTTCAGAATTAAACAGCGGGGAATTGCCGTAGGTATAATAGTTTCCCTGGGGTTTACCGTCGACTTCGATATCAAACTGCACATCGGATTCTAAGACATTCCCTCCGGCCTCGACCTGTCTGACGATGGCATGCACCTGATCCCAAACCTCGGGCCACACGTCATGAAGTGCCGCCCCCAAAGCGTGTGGATGGCGATGTTTTAAAATGGGGATATAGGCGTCATTGTAAAACACACGGCGCTGAGGTCCCCATGTGCAGTACATCCCAACAGGACAACTAAAAAGAATGCGCAAGGAATTGATAAGGCCGGCATCCCACTTTTCAATGGGCCCCAGCTCAGTCTGAGACCAGTTAAAGCCTAACGTCGCCTGCACCATTGGACTGGTGCTGGCAAGCTTCCCGAATGGATTGGCTTGATTCTCTGGCGTCACAGCCTATTTTGCTTTGTTTTGCAGTCGGACTTCGCGACGTTTTTTTGCCTGCTCAAAGCGACGTCTGTCGTCGTCAGTTTCCAGAATCAAAGCTGGAACCGCCGTGGGTTTTCCCATCGAACCTAAAGCCACAAAAGTCAGGTAGGCGGAAGCTGTGTGGAAAGTCTCTCCTGTCTTGGGGTTCTCTGCATCCACCCTGACCCCGACCTCCATGGAAGTGCGGGACGTGTAGTTCACACTGGCCTTCAAATTCACCACCCATCCCTTATAGACAGGCGCCACGAAGTCCAGTCGGTCAATACTGGCTGTGACAGTTTCCTTATTACAGTGTCTTTGCGAGCAGATAGCGGCACAGATGTCGATCCAGGACATGATCGTTCCGCCGAAGACGCTTCCCAGAGAGTTGGTATGGGAAGGAAGAACCAATTGGGTCATGACCACTTGAGATTGGGATACAGGTTTTGCGTCAGCCAAGGTGCAGCCCCTTTCTAAAAAAACAAAGCGCAGGTCTGTGTCTCCACATCCTGCGCCTTAGAGTCAATCTAATCAATAAAGATTAGATGCCGCCCATACCAATATCGGAATTACCGCCACGGTTCAAACCGCCACCTGGTAGAGTCGTAGTACCTGCAACTGTCGCAGATCCAGCTGGGATCGTTTGAGTTGCGTTGTTGTTGAATGCAGTCGCGGCAGCTGCACTTTGGTTGTTGTTTTCAGCGCGAATTTCGCTTTCAACAAAGCCAAGGTGAGGCAAGCACCATACGATCAACTGTGCACGAGACTTCACATTCATTTTTTTGTAGATGTTTGTGAGGTGAAATTTAACTGTTTTCTCAGTTACAAAAAGCTGGTTCGCAACTTCCTTGTTGGACAAGCCTTTAGACACAAGTTCAGCAACTTCTGCCTCTCTATTTGAAAGACCTTTTTGAATCAGGACATCTCTGAGCATCCTTGCTCCCTCCCGCTAATTGTTTTTAGTTTTTAAATCCGTCTAAACCTTCAACGCCACCCAGGACTCATGTCCAAAAGTAGCCTCGACCACCTGTAATAAAGTCTGACAACAAAAACTGAAAATCGCAATAGCTTTGGACTCTAGTTTTAAAAAACTAGACCGATAAGCATGAGGATTTTACATAGTTTACAACCTTCAGGAGATATTATGTTTCCCACAAATACAAAGTTTTTGGTCGTTGATGACTTCGCAACTATGCGAAAAATCATTAAAAAAGTGCTAAATGAGCTGGGCTACACCAATGTTGAGGAGGCTGACGACGGTAAAACCGCCCTGCCGATGATCCAGGCCGCTCATGATGCAGGACAGCCTTACGGCTTCATTATTTCGGACTGGAATATGCCAGGAATGCAGGGCATCGACCTTTTGAAAGCCTGCAAAGCCGACCCCCGCACTAAGTCTGTGCCTTTCATGCTGGTGACAGCAGAGTCTGAACAAAAGCACATTCTTGAGGCTGCCAAAGCCGGTGTGTCGGACTATGTCGTAAAGCCTTTCAACTCAGCGACTTTGAAAGCAAAGATGGAGCGCGTTTGGGCTAAACACAACCCTTCAACTCAGGCCAAAGCTTCCTAAGCCTTTGCCCAGGAGAATTCAATGTCTGCTGCACCAAAAGTAGAGGCTCTCAATCCCCTGTTCGATAAACGTCTGATCAACGCTTTTGTTGATGGCGTTATCAAAACCCTTAAGACCATGGCGCAGACAGACGCTTCGCCAGGCAAACCCTTCATTGAGCCTCAATTTGTGCTCAAAGGGGAAATTGCCGGCATGGTCGGTATGGTGGCACCCCCACTGAAAGGCACTTTGCTGATTTCCTATGGCAAAGACAGCATCTTCCACATTCTGGAAAATATGCTGGGTGAAAAGTACACCGCCATCAATGGCGATGTTTCCGATGCCGTGGGTGAGATGACCAATATGATCTATGGTTCCGCCAAAACAACGCTGAACCAACTAGGTTATAATTTTGAAATGGCCATTCCGACTGTCATCTCCGGTGATTTCAAAATCACCCACGCTGACAAAGGCGCGACCCTGGTGATCCCTTTTAACCTGACTAACGGCTCCACATTCTACGTCGAGATTTCGGTACAACAATGAGTTCCACTTCAGGCAAGACGGTTGATGTTCTCATCGGGAGTCCCCGTGACTCCTTCTGGGAAACCATCACCGCCACCCTGAAGGGCTACTATCCCTATCAGCTGAAGCATTTTCGCGCCATCGAAGAAGCCCTGGATCACGACAGTTCTGACGGCTTTTCTCCTATCCTGGCTCTGATTGACGGACAGGATGGAACCAACCTGACCAGCGAATGGATTCAATCCACCAAAATGAATTTTCCGGACTGCCCGGTGATCGTTTTGCATTCTTCGCTGGCTCCGCTGGATTTCGAGGTTCTGAAGAAAAACGGTGCGGATCAGATCATGCACATCAACTTCGATCGCGAATTCATTTCGGACATGGTTCTACAACTGGCCCCCATCAATATGGAAGGCGATCAAATCCCGATCACGGCCCTGATGCCCGTGGATTTGCGTGACATGGATGCCGACACTCAGATCAACTTTGATGTCTATGTCCATCTACCCGCCAACCATCGCTCGGTCCTGATGCGAAGAGCTGGGGATGTCGTGGATCAAAAGCATCTGGATAAGTTCAAAAACCTGCGCCAGCAGATGTACATCAAGAAAACCCAGATGAACCAGTTCTTTGAGTACGCACGCACAGTGATGAGCATGCGTAATGTACCGTTTCCAATTTCAATGACCGAAAAGTTCCATCGTTCGAAAAAGGTGATCTATCAGATCATGGCACAATTCCTGAGCGGATCTGCCACGGATTATTCAGAAGGCAAAGAAATTCTGGAGAAATGCAAATCCATCGTGGCAGACTTTGAGCTGACCAAGGACCTGAGCGTGCATGAAATTTTCGATGAAATCTCCCGCTTCTCAGGTAACAACCGCACACTCTATCACGATTGCATCTGCCTGTCCGCTTATGCGGCCTACTTTGCCCAGCTTCTGGGGTGGCCAGCGGAAAAACGTGAATCTGCCGCCATTGCAGGACTTCTGCACAACATTGGACTGTCCAAACTTCCTGCCAGCGTCGGCTGCAAGCCGCTGAGCCAATACAGCGACGAAGAAATGGCCGAATATCATCTATATCCCGAGCGCTCAGTCAACATGGTGAAAGCCAAGAAAGTACCTTTGCCTTTGGAAATTGCCGAAGCCATTGGCCAGCACCGTGAAAGCACCAACGGTCAGGGCTTCCCCAAAAAACTTCAGGGGGGCGACATTTCAGAATTGGGTAAACTTTTGGGCTTTGCCTATCGTTTCCATGAGATGACGGCCCTGCAGGAAAATCACAAAGCCAAAACGGCCAACCAAGCCATTGCCGACCTTCGCGATGCTGCCATGAGTGGCAGTGGCGAAGTGGATCTGCTACTGACAACATCTCTGTTCAAAAAGTGGAAACCCGCAGCCTGATCCTGCGTACTGCGAAGACTATTCAAAGCTGACGTCGACGTAGTCCTGCAGATCAAACACCTCACGCAGGTCCGCCTGACCTTCCGACCATTTGATGGATTTCAGAACCATTTCCGCAGACACCATCCCCTCATAGACATAGAGCAGAACCACCAAGGTGCCCAGGATCCAGCGGATCTGAGCTTTTCGGGGACGGGGCTTCCCCTGCACCACCCGCGTTTCCGCCACCCAGTCACACAGATGCGTGCGATCATAGCGGAAAAAAGCCACCGCATACACCGCCGCGGAAAAGAAGAAACTCAATCGCCCCACCAGGGGACGCAACAGACACTGGGACCAATGCAGTTTCTCGGTATAGTTTTGCGAAGGCACAACTTTCAATCCCATCAGCCACTTCCCCGGCGTGGCCTGCATCAGAATCAGAAAGACACATTCATAAACTGCAGGGATCAAATAAAGCACCAGCAACTGGTTCAGGCTGACCAGAACCTCATCATCCGAAAAAAAGAGCCTAAAAAACACACCAACAAACGGCAGATAAAATGGCAAGACCACCAGTTGATCTACACTGTAGGCAAAAAGCCTTCTCCAAGTGCTGGGAACATATGCCTCTGTCATCATACTTCTTTCTTTAAATACGTCTTTAACCACTGCAAGGCCTCATCACGGCTTTGCAGCGATCTTTCCAACTGCAGTTCAAAGGCCCGCTCCAGACAGTCGCCAATCGCCTTGCCGGTCAACAAACCCTTTACATCCTCACCGTTTAAAAACGGCCGAGGCAGCTGCCTTTGCCACAAGTCCCACTGAGCAAAAAGCTCTTGTATCTGAGCCACATGCTGGGACTCCAAGAGTAGAACTCGCAACGCAAACACCACTCCGTCGCGGGTCATCTTTTGCAGTTTTTTACCCATATTCAGGTTTAAAAGGGCGAGGGCATCCTGCCACACACCCCAAGAATCTTCGATACATCGTCTTTCGCGACTGGACAGTCTCAGTAGGTCCAGAGCCTGCTCCATTTCCACTGAATCAGCTTTGCGCACAAAGAGCGCCAGGGATTGCCAGGACTCTTGAACCAAAGAGCATGACCACCAGGAATTATCGCGCACCCGGAACGCAAACAGTTCCCGCATCAATCCGGTTTGCACCATGACTTCCAGCCCCCGTTGCGCGGCCTGGGTTTTCAAAAGTTTATTCATTTCGTCGCGGATCCGCTCGCCACTGACCTTCCGAACCAGGGCCGCCATGCGAGTCATCGCCTGAGTGGTTTTATCTTCGATTACAAAATTTAATTGCGCGGCAAAGCGCGCGGCCCGCAACAAGCGAAGGTGATCTTCTAAAAAACGCCCTTCAGCATCTCCCACGGTTCGCAAAATACCCGCCTTCAGGTCCGCCTGCCCGCCGACATAGTCCAAGACCTGATCCGTTGAAAGGTCATACATCAGGGCATTCACAGTAAAGTCCCGTCTTTGGGCATCGTCCATCGGTGTAGAGAAAACAACGGACTCGGGTCGTCGCCCATCCAGATAGGCACCGTCGTTGCGGAAGGTTGCCACCTCAATGTCGGCCCCCTCCACCAGAACCCGCATCACGCCAAAACTTTTTCCCACATTGACGGTCTTTTTGAACAAAGCTTCAATCTGCTCTGGTGTGGCATCCGTGGCCACATCCAAATCATTGGCCTGAATCCCCAGAAGCGCGTCGCGCACACAGCCCCCGGCCAAAAAGGCCTTGTAGCCATGGGCCTGCAGAGTGTGGTAGATTGACTCCACAGCGGACCAATGAGGGTGCGAATGAATTAGTTCCTGAACTGATTTCACCCTGACAGTGTAGAAAAAGACCGGCCCGAAAGAAAGAGTTTGTTCTTGTGACGCCACAGGAGATGAAAAGTCTGATAGATGGAACTTTAGCCGAATTGGGGTTTTCCCATTTCGGTCTGACGCCATTGAGCAGACCCCTGAGCTTTGAATTTTACAAAGAATGGCTGCAGGAAGGACTGCATGGGGACATGACCTATCTGGCAGAGCACGCCCCCATCAAAGAAAACCCCCAAAGCAAATGGCCCCGGGCGCAAAGCGCCCTGGTGTTTGCCATGAGTTACTTCCCCCACCCCGAGAAAAAAGCGGAATTCCCTTTAAAACAGGCCCGAGTCAGCCTGTACGCGCAGGGTATGGACTATCATTTCTGGTTCAAGGATCGCATGAGACAACTGTGTGCGAAACTGCAGGACCAGTTTCCCGAGGAAGAATTTCTGGCCTTCACCGACAGCAGTCCGGTGCTGGAAAGGGATCTTGCCAAACGCGCCGGACTGGGGTGGGTGGGAAAAAACACCTGCCTGATTCATCCCAAAAAAGGCAGCTTGTTTTTTATTGGCGAAATCTACACATCCCTGAAGTTGCAAACAGAGATCGAGCCATTACCGGACTTCTGTGGCACCTGTACACGCTGCCTGGATATCTGTCCCACCGGAGCCCTGCTTGAGCCGCGCAAGATGGATGCACGCAAATGCATCTCCTATCTGACTATTGAATCACGCCAGGTGCCACCGGAAGATCTGCGTGAAGCCATTGGCGACTGGTTCTTTGGGTGCGATCTGTGTCAGACCGTCTGCCCGTGGAACCAAAAAGTTTTCAAAGGCCAGCTGTCGATAGAAAAATCACTTCCCCTTTCACACAGCGAAGAACATCTTCTGATTGAAGATCTGCGCTATATTTTAAGCGCCTCAGGCAAGAAAATAGGCAAAGACTTTCTGGGAACTCCGCTGGCCCGGGCAGGTTCGTTCGGACTTAAGCGCAATGCCCTGCTGGTGTGTGCCAACCGCGGCCTGAAAGAGCTTCGACCCGAGGTGGAAGCTCTTCTGAAGCATGAAAAATTAGGTGAGCTGGCTCAATGGACCTTGAGCCGAATTTCAAACTAGAGACCGAGTTTTTTCAATAGATCATCGATTTCGGATTGATTCATTTTGGCCGGGGCTACTCCGGTCCCCACGCTGGCGCTGACAGATTCACCAAACTGACTGGAAACCCAGCGCAGACGTTCGATGAAGGCCTGAGGGATGGTTTCACGCAACAATCGACCTTCCTGATGAATACGCCCTAACAGGGTTTCCAAAGTCTCTGTGGCATCCAACAAAAGCGCCACGCAGATATCGAAAAATTGCTCATTTTCCTGAATCTGTGATGCCTTGTATCCCACCGCTTTGCAGATACCGGCGTAGTCCGCAATCATATGCAATGCATGATCTGGAGGCGCCATCAAGGCCAGACTCTTGGCCCCACCCATGATACGATCGACATTGTTGCCATAGTCCGCCAGCCTCTGTACCTGAGAAAAATCACCTTCAATACTTTCGAGAAGCTCGATAAGCTCTTCAATCAAGGACTTTGACTCGGACACAAAATCTTCTACAATTTCTTTATCAATCGCCATTCCATTAACGATAACAATCGAAGGATACCCAGGCAATGGATTATGTTTCTATTCGTGTGAGCACCCTGCGTGGTGATCAAAAAATCGACTTCAATGCCTACGTGAAGATCAACGACAAGATGATCCTGTACCTTCGTCGCGGAGACAGTTTTGAAGGGGAACGCTTAAAGCGCCTGAAAGATAAGAAACTGCGCAAGATGTACATCCTGACCGACGAGGAAAACAACTATCGCAGCTATCTGCAAAGAAATATTGAAACTGCCTATGACGGTACGGGCAACAAGGATATTCAAACCCGTGCGGATATCATTCAGGGGTCCCAACAAAGCAACGCCGAAGAGGTCTTTGAAAATCCGGACAACGTGGCCACCTACAATGACGCCAAAGACGCGGCTGGAAAATACGTCAACTTCCTGCTAACAAATGCTCAGGCCATGTCGGCAGTCATGAACATCGAGAACACGGACAAGACGATCTCTCACCACGGGGTCACCGTGGCAACCCTTTCGATTGCTCTGGCGCAAAAACTGGGTATCACAGATCCTAAGAAGACCCAGCTTTTAACCTTGGGAGCCTTGCTGCATGACTATGGCCACCACGCCTCCCCACTGAACTTAAATCAGCCTCTGACTCAGATGAGTGCTGCGGATACTGCTCTTTGGAAAAAACATCCGGAAGAGGGTGCACAAAAAGTTCAGGACAAAAAACACTTTGATCAGACCGTGATCAACATCATCGGCCAGCATGAGGAGACAATCAATGGTTCCGGCCCCAAGGGTCTGCGTGAAAAAGAGATGGATCCGCTGGCTGTGCTGGTGTCGTCCGCGAACGCCCTGGATCGTCTGATCACCTTTGAGGGGGTTGCCAAGAATGAAGCCGCTAAAAAGTTGATGATCGAGCACGTTGGAAAGCATCCTCTGAATCATTTGCAGCATCTGAATGACATTCTCAAAGGGCTGTGATTTTTTACCAGAAAAAGGTTTTCACCAGGGCTTAACAGGAGTAAGGGTTAAACATGACCTTTACTTCCCTGCGCCAGAACTGGCTAAATATCGTCAGCAAGTTTGAGTATCAGGACACCTTACGCCTGGTTCCATTTTTGATTGCAAGCTTAATCGCCGCCCTGACTTCTGTGCTTTATTCACAGGCCTTTTTCTGGAGCGAAGAGGTGGCCCTCAAGGCCGTTGAACACCTGCACTGGAGTGCTTCACTTGTCTTAACGGTCTCTCTGATTTATCTGAGCTGGTATTTGCCCTATCGATTTTCCAAACAAGCCGGTGGCAGTGGAATTCCACAAATGCTGATTGCCAATGAACTGGACCCGGCCTCTGACAAGACTTTGATTCGTTCTTTGATCGGCCTTCGCACAATTTTTATGAAAATCATCGCTTCCATCGCCTGTGTTCTGGGAGGAGGCGCCGTCGGACAGGAAGGCCCCACACTTCAGATTGCCTCGGGCCTTTTTTATCGCATTGGCGAAAAGTCAACCCGGTGGATCCAACAAGTTTCCATGCGCTCCTTCATCCTGGCAGGGGGCGCTTCGGGGCTTGCCGCCGCATTCAACACCCCCCTGGGCGGTATCGCCTACGCACTGGAAGAACTCAGTAAAGATTACTTCAATAACTTCAAAACTTACGTCATCTGGTCCGTCATAACGACGGGGCTTTTGGTTCAGACCTTCCAGGGAAGTTATCTGTATCTGGGATTCCCAAGTATTGAATCCATCAGTTGGGAAACTTACCTTTGGGTTATTATCACCTCGGCACTGACCGGAATTGCCGGTGCCAGCTTTGGTTCGGTTCTTTTTTCCATTCATAAGAAAAGAAAATCCCTGACTTCGTTTATCAAACTCAGCGTGCTAAATGTGAGTTGTGGCGTTACTTTCTGGCTTTGCATCGTTTTCATCAGTCACCATTCTATCGGTGGTGGTAAGACCTTGATTTTGGACCTGCTGTTCCGTGATTCTTCTGCAGAGGCAAAAGATGTCCTGGTACGATTGGCGGGGCCGCTCTTGATGGCTCTGGCAGGAGCTGCTGGTGGTCTGTTTGCCCCCTCACTATCGATTGGCGCCGTAATGGGCTCTTTCATGGCACAAGTGGCCTGGCCTCACAATCATCATCTCCTGATTCTGACCTGCATGATTTCATTCTTGTCCGGTTTTATGCAAACACCCTTCACTGCGTTTATTCTGATCTTTGAAATGACCGACCGCCACTCAGCCCTGTTCCCGATGATGCTCAGTGCAGCCATCGCAGTCGGTGCCTCTCGCATGTTCCACAAACACTCCTTCTATGAATTGGTCAAAGAAGACTTCCTTCATGATCGCCAAAAAAAAGAGCCTCAATAAGAGGCTCTTTGCTCTGTCCATCCATGCATCGCTTCCACTAAAACACAAATCCTACGGTTAGCATTGGGAACAACTCATCTTGCTTCAGCTTTTCCATTCCCGGAGCAGTTTCATTCTTCTTGTATTCGATTGAACGATAGGTCAATTCCACGCCGACAATCAGCGCACCAGTGACATTCGTCAGATAGCCAAGATCCCCCTGGATCCCAGTGCCCTCTTTGTTGTCGCCCAGTTCAGCACTGGCCAGATAATGTCCCTTCACGTAAAAGCCGCTGGATCCCACATAACCCAGGGAAGCCCCCATTGCATGCCCCTCTGTGGTGTCATTATCTTCCTGCAAATTTCGGATTGTATAAATGGCGCCCAGATAAACACCGTTACCACTTAGATATCCCAACTTGATGTCATAGATGCTCGACTTGGCTTCACTTTTGGTGCCCGGAGTGATCTCGGCTGTCGTGTTGTACATAAATGCATTTGCCGTCAACATCACACCACTGGAGGTCGCCGCCTGAGATATCCCTGAAAACAGACTGACTGCCACCAACAGTACTAAAATCAACTTACTCATTCAGACTCCTTCCTAGAGTTTAAGGAACGTCTTTGAGTATACCGTCAGCCACCAGAGATAAAAACTTTTTTTCCATTTCTTCAGATGATAGTGCGGGCGCGGCCTTCAGGCTTAAAGAGGCCATTTCAAGAAGTTGTTTTTTTGAATACTTCCTATCTTCTTGTAATAAGTCGATGAAAAGAGCATCCACCAGGTCCAGTGGTCTTTCTCCCACAGTGGCCGTCGCAGAATTATAGACGAAGGCGTACATACCTTTGTCTCGCTTCAGGATCGGATTTTTGCGGGACAAAGTCACTATCTGCAGGCTGGGGGTTAAGGCAACAATGCCGGGCTCTGAAAGACTTTCGCCATCAAAGGGCTGAATCTCGATCCACGCCTGCACCCACTCCCAGTGAGCGGTCTCCAGAATCTCTGCCTGCCCTGGAAACTTCTGACGAAGAAAGCCAACGAAGTAACGCCAGTGATCCTGAAGCAGCCAACTGCTCCAGCCCATGTTTTGCAGATACTCATCACGCAAGCGATCCGCCGCCAGCCCCAAGTGCCCCCGAGTTTTTGGAAAAAGCAAAGCAAACAGACGCCATTGCTCGGCCGTGAACTCAAACGCCTGCCCCGATTCCACCTTGAAGGGACGCAGCCATTCCAGCGTTCGCAAAAGTTCGGCATCATAGATGGCTCGCACCTGATCGGGAATCTGCGACTCATGGGTTTGCACCACCAGCTTTTTTGATTCTTTAAGGGTTTCCAGTTGATGACGGCGTAAAGCCCCGACTCCGACAATTTCCACATCGCGCAGGACAACCACCTCTTGCGAAGGCAGCTCCCCATTCCAGGGGAAAAACAAGTGACAGATTTGATTCTCATTGGTCATTTATATTTCAATCCTAGAAGCACACATGGCCAACGAGCAAGAAATGTTGAGTTTTACTCGGTTGTTTCCCTATAAATGCCACACATATAAGCAACTGACTCATTGAGTCAAAAAAGGTCGTCGAAATACTATTGACCGGGTTATTCTCCCATGAAAAAAGGTGGGGCATGAGAATTCTGCTTTTCGTCCTCATTCTGATTTCAGGATCTGTTGGCTTTTCTGCGCGCCCTCTTTCGGGCACGATTGAGCGCGATATTACAGGCACTTACCTGAGAGCCGATTCTGCTTGCGTTCGTTATCTTGTCGAATCCGAATCTCAAGATACGGAAGCCAACATTCGCCGCCTTTCCACGGGTGACACTGTGACAGCTTCCGGTGTTCTGGATCCAAACAGCTGCGTGGCGTACATCGAAAGCGTGGATTATGTTGGCTTGAAGAAGATGCTGGGCTACTGGCACAGCTCTGATGGTTTGCTGACTGTGCGTGACTTTAATTCTTTGAGCTTCTATCCGATCAGCGTAAAAGACTTCCAAAAAGGACAGGACTACGCAATCATCGACCCGATCACGTATCGTTACAGCGTCACTCCCTCCACGGGGAAAGACTGGGTTCTCTTCCTGTCTGACGCAACGTCCACCACCTTTGCCACTATCCGCTTTAATAAATCCCGTGCTACGATGAAAATCTATGATTCCGAAACGGGCAACGTGACTCGGACTCTTCACCTAAGTAAGTGGGGCGAATTGAAATAATGAGCTGGTTACATTCCATCGACAAACATCTTCTTTTCACCAAAAACGATAAAGAGGATCCGCGTCTCGGTGAATGCGTCCAGCTCCTTGCTAAAGGCGACCTAAGCAAACTTCCTGAATACAATTTTGATTTTGCTATCATCGGTTTTCCTGACGATGAAGGCATCGGCCTGAATGGTGGCCGCGTCGGCGCTCAGGTGGCTCCGCGTGAAATCCGCACATACCTTTATAAAATGACCCCGCATTTACAAAGCACCCGTCTGCCACAGATCCTGGATTTGGGGGACTTGATCGACAAAGAAAAACCTTTGGCCGAACGTCACGAACGGGCACGCGAAACCACGCGAACTCTGGCTCAAACTGGCAAGCGTTGGATTTCCCTGGGTGGGGGGCACGACTATGGCTATTGCGATGGCGCAGGCTTCTTGGATGTTTTTAAGGACGAGGCCGTTCTGATTAACTTTGATGCTCATATGGATGTGCGCCCAACAGATAAAGGTTTTAATTCCGGCACTCCTTTCCACCGCGTGCTTTCCGAGTTCCAAGGCCATGTGGACTTCGCAGAGGTCGGCATCCAAAATCAATGCAACAGCAAAGCTCATATCCAATGGGCCAAAAATCACGGCGCCGAGGTTTTTACTTTGGATGACGTGAACGAGCGCGGTTTGCTGGATGTTTTACAGGGTTATCTTAAAGGCAAAGAGAAAAAGAAAATCTTCCTGAGCATCGACATTGATGCCTTTACTTCCAGCGAAGCCCCGGGATGCAGCCAGTCCTGGACCACCGGGCTTTTCACAAAAGAGTTTTTAAAAAGCTATCTTTGGATGATTGAAAACTTTGATGTGCGCGGGATCGGTATTTACGAAGTTTCCCCTCCTCTGGATCAGGACAATCGCACCAGCAAGCTGGCGGCGTTACTTGCACACAATTTTATTTTTGCAAATCTAAAGAAGAGCTAGATCATGAAACGCGGTTTTGGCAGCGACAACCACGCAGGCATTCATCCTCGTATTCTGGAATCATTGCTTGCTGCCAACACTGAACACGCCCCGGCCTATGGCACTGACGAATGGACCGAAGCCGCTGTGGCAGAGTTCAAAAAACAATTCGGTCCGGATGCTCAGGTGTTCTTTGTCTTTAATGGCACGGCCGCCAACGTGACAGCACTGCGGGCCTTGGCGAAGCCTCATCAATCGGTTTTCTGCTCTGATGTCGCCCACATCCATGTGGACGAATGTGGTGCCCCGGAATACATGGTCGGCTGTAAATTACTGCCCTTGCCATCAGTGAAGGGAAAGCTTCAGGTGGAGACTTTGGAAAAAGCCTTCATTCGCCGCGGAGATCAGCACTACTCCCAGACCCAAGTGCTAAGTCTGACTCAACCGACTGAATTGGGCACCACCTATTCTGTGCAAGAACTCAAAGATCTGATTCAATGGGCGAAGGCTCGCAAGCTGTATGTGCATATTGATGGCGCCCGCCTTTCCAATGCCGCTTTTTTCCTGAAGAAGACTTTCAAGGAAATCACCACGGACCTCGGCGTGGACATTATATCTTTCGGGGGCACCAAGAACGGACTGATGATGGGCGAAGCTGTTGTGATCCTGAATAAGGATTTGGCAGCGGATTTTAAATACATTCGCAAACAGTCGGCGCAACTGCCTTCGAAGACTCGCTTCATCGCCTGTCAGTTCGAAGCCTACTTCAAAAACAATCTGTGGCAGGAGATCGCGGCACATTCTTATGAAATGGCTTTGTATCTTTACGAGTCCTGCAGGAACATTCCCGGCGTCAGCGTGCGGGAGTTCCCGCAAAGCAACGCTGTCTTTGCGACGATACCCAGCCACTGGGTGAAGAAGCTTCGTGAACATTATTTTTTCTATGTCTGGGATGAAAACACTTTTGAATGCCGCTGGATGACCTCATGGGACACCCAAAAGCAGGACATCGACGGTTTCGTCCAGTTACTTAAGGAGCTTTCCCAATGAAATACCCACCGGTGCACTATCATTCCTATCTTGGCCTGGATCCTTTGCTGAATTCCCAGCATCCCAAAAGTGTGGAGTACGGCAAGCCCGCCCACGACGAATTACTTTTCATCATCGTTCATCAGACATATGAGCTGTGGTTTAAACAGATTCTTTTTGAATTGAACTCGGTTCTTTCGACTTTCCAAAAGCCGGTGGTGGCGGAAGCTGAAATGGGTATGGCCAGTGCGCGCTTGGAACGTATTGTGAGCATTCTAAAACTGATCATCGGTCAGATTGATGTGCTGGAAACCATGACTCCACTGGATTTCCTGGATTTCCGTGACATGCTTTATCCGGCTTCCGGGTTCCAAAGCTACCAATGGCGTTTGATTGAAACAAAGCTGGGTCTGCGCATGACAGATCGCCTGGCTTACAACCAGTCCCCGTTCTATAAATCCTTAAGCGAATCCCAGCAGACCGAGATGTTGGAAGTCCTGAATCAGCCGTCCTTGCATGATTGCGTGGAAAAGTGGCTGGAACGAACACCGTTCCTGCAGGGTGAAAACTTCAACTTCTGGGAATCCTACAAAGAAGCTGTGAACAAAATGTTCCAGGATGACATCAATACCGTGAATAAGAATCCGCAGCTGACAGAGGACATCAAAAAGAAAACCGTGGAAGGTTTGGAACAAACCCTCAAAAGCTTCGACGCCCTGTTTGACGAAAAAGCTTTTGAAAAGCTGCGCGCCGAAGGACAGTTCCGCCTCAGTCACAAGGCCATGCATGCAGCCCTGTTAATTCAACTGCACCGCGATCAACCGATCTTGCAAACACCATTTAGAATCATCCGCGCGCTTCTGGATATCGATGAAACGATGACAACCTGGCGCTATCGCCACGCTTTGATGGCAATGCGAATGCTGGGTCAGAAGATCGGCACCGGTGGTTCCAGCGGTCACAAATACCTGGCCGATGCCACGGCCAAACACAAGATCTTCGGCGATTTCTTCAACCTGACCACGTTCCTGATCCCAAGATCGCAGGTCCCACCTCTGCCGAAATCCATCGCCGACCGCATGAGCTTCCATTATTAAAAGGTGCCTGGTTGTTTTTTCTGGCTACAGCGCAGCAGTAAAAGATAAAAACTAAAAAGCCCACAGGCACAAGCACTGTGGGCTTTTTTTATAACCAGAACGCCACCTGATGCGACGTAGCCAGAAAAAACAACCAGGCACCTTTTACTGCCGGGAGCTGACCTCTTTTAGTAAGAGATCCCGCAAATCTTCGGCTGCCATTTTCTGCCGAACCGGTTCTCCTCGGCGCTGCACGCTGATCTTTCCCTCTTCCACTTCGCGATCACCGATGACCACGACATAACAGGCCTTGCTTTGCCACGCTTCGGCCAACTTTCTTTGCAGCGATTCCACCCGGCCATCGACTCGCACCCGCAAGAAAGCATTATGTAACACGCTTCGCACGTCTTCGGCCGCGGCCACATGCCTGTCGGCCAAGGGGACAATCACCACTTGTTCAGGCGAAAGCCACAACGGAAGCGCTCCTTGATAGAGTTCCACCAGCAAGGCCACCATGCGTTCGTGCGAACCAAGTGGCGCCCGGTGCAAAATCAAGGGCCGCTCTTTTTCGCCGGACTCATTGATGAAGGATAAATCAAAGCGCTCAGCACTGATAAAATCCAATTGCACAGTGGAGGCACTTTCCTCTTTCCCGAGCACCGACTCAATTTGAATATCGATTTTCGGTCCATAGAAGGCCGCCTCGCCAGACTCCTCTTCAAACTCCAGTCCGCTTTCAAGCAGGACTTCACGCAAAACATTTTCCGCCCAGTCCCACTTTTCCGGCATCGAAACATATTTATCCCCGCTGCGATCCCATTTCGACAAACGCAGACGGTATTTTTTAATGCCTAAAATCTCATAAGCCTTTTGATACATTTGCAGGACTTTCAGGATTTCCTCCTTCACCTGGGACTCACGCACATACAGATGAGCATCGTTCTGACAAAGCCCGCGCACGCGCATCAGACCAGACAGTGCACCCGACCCCTCATAGCGATAGACCTGCCCATATTCAGCCAACCGCAGCGGCAAATCACGATAGCTGCGCAGTTTGGCCGAGAAAATTCTGTGATGATGGGGACAGCACATCGGGCGCAGTCGATATCTAACACTCTCAAGATCAATGGCGGGGTACATGGATTCTTCATAATAAGGCAGATGGCCCGACTGGAAATACAGATCCTCTTTGGCGATGTGGGGGCTGACGACGCGCTGGTAACCCGCCAGAAACTCCAGCTCTCGCATAAGTTTTTCAAGCTCATCACGAATCACCACCCCCGCAGGCAACCACAAGGGCAACCCCGCACCAATGGCCTCATCCACCTGGAAGTAATTCAGCTCATGGTTTAGCTCTCGATGATCTTTTTGGACAAGGCTCACTCCGGCCTGTCCATTTTTAACGGAAGACATAATAAAACAACTCCTCTGCCAGCACTTTGGGCAGACGTAAAAAATTTATGAAAATGACATTGGTTTTTTCGAAGCGCGCCCACACAGGGCCGCAAAATAGAGCTTGAACCCCTACGGGGTGGTGATGGTGAGAGCTAAAATAAGGTTCGCCGATTGGCTAAAATTCATAAAATCAGGCTAACACAAAGCATCTATATCCGACCAATTAGTAATTTTTAGAGCTGCCATAAATTTAAAAGGTGCCTGATGACTTTTTAAACCCACGCCGCGTTAGAAAAAGTCATCAGGCACCTTTTTTCTTTTCTCTGACCTTGCCAAATTCCGCCAAGGACTCACATTCAATAGGTATTTTGACCTTTTGAAGGAGTTAGTATGGCCAAGCAGGTGCAAAATTTTAACGCAGAAATTAAACAACTTCTGGATATCGTGATCCACTCTTTGTACTCCCACAAAGAGATCTTCCTCCGCGAACTTCTGTCCAACGCGTCTGATGCGATCGACAAGCTCAAGTTCAACTCCCTGACTCACCCCTCCCTTCTGCCTGAAAACTGGCAGCCACACATTCGTCTAGAGCCCAGCAGTGAAACCAAGACCTTGAAAATCATCGATAACGGCATCGGGATGACTCAGGAAGAAGTTGTCGAGTTTATCGGCACCATCGCTCGCTCTGGAGCCAAAGCCTTCATGCAAATGAATGCCGAGATGAAGACCAAGCCGGAACTGATCGGTCAGTTCGGTGTAGGCTTCTATTCCGCCTTCATGGTGGCTGACCGCGTGACCTTGCACACACAAAAGGCGGGCTCTAACGACGGCACCGTGTGGGAATCCCAAGGAGATGGCACCTACACTTTAGACAACGTTCCTCGTCCTGAAGGCACAGGCACGACCATCACCCTGCACATGAAAACTTTCAAGGAAGAAGACGAAGTTCAGGATTTCACAGACAAGTGGGTTCTAAAATCCCTGGTGAAGAAGTATTCCGACTTCATCGCTCATCCGATCAAAATGCAGGGTGAAAAGGAAGACGAGACACTCAACTCACAAAAAGCCATCTGGTTGAAGTCACCGTCTGAAGTGACCAAAGAGGAATACAAGGACTTCTACCAGCATCTGACTCAAGACTGGAACGAACCTCTGCGCACCGTTCACTACAAAGCTGAAGGCACGATGGAGTTTAATGCCTTGCTTTACATTCCGGGCAAAAAACCATGGAACTACAACATGCGTGACATGGAATACGGCTTGAGCCTTTACATCAAACGCGTGTTCATTATGGCTGATTGCAAAGATCTTCTGCCGCCATACCTGCGCTTTGTAAAAGGCCTTGTGGACAGCAGTGATTTATCACTGAACGTGTCCCGTGAGCTTTTGCAACAAGACCGCCAAGTCACACAGATTCGCAAAAATGTGACGACCAAGACACTGGCCACGTTGAAGGACCTTTTGACGAAAGAACGCAGTGCCTATGAAGACTTCTGGACGGAGTTCGGCGCCACATTGAAAGAAGGCATCCCTTCTGATCCGGCCAACAAAGAAAAGCTTCAGGATCTAGTGCTGTTCCACTCTACGTCCTCTGACAAGATGACAACGATGGATGAATATGTTGCGCGCATGAAGGAAAATCAGAAGGATATTTACTATATCACGGGTGATTCCCTGTCTCAGGTGTCCAACAGCCCTTACCTTGAAAAGCTGAAGGAAAAAGGTTTTGAGGTTCTTCTGCTGGTAGATCCTGTGGATGAATGGGTTGTTGATGCCATGAGCGAATTCAAAGGCAAAAAACTGCAATCCATTATGCGCGAAGGCCTGGACTTGGACACGGCGGAAGAAAAACAAAAGAAAGAAGAAGAAAAGAAACAGGCCGAGGTCACCTTGAAGCCAGTCTTGGAGTCCATGAAAAAGACTTTAGAGAACAACGTCAAGGACGTGGTTCTTTCTGAGCGCCTGACCAATACACCGGCCTGCCTTGTGGCATCTTCTTCTGACCCATCTGCACACATGCAAAAGCTGATGTCACAGATGGGTAAAGAGTATGCTGGTCAAAACATCAAACGCATTATGGAGATCAATCCGAATCACCCGGTCTTTGAAAAAATGTTGAAGGCCTCTCCTGATCAACAAACAAAGTGGGCCGAGATTTTGTATGCACAGGCTTTGCTAACAGAAGGCTCCAACCTTCCTGATCCGGTGAAGTTCTCGCAACAAATTGCCGAACTGATGGTTCAGGCCGCTGACAGCACCAAACACTAAACGCCCAAAAGCTCCCCAAAGAATCAGGGGAGCTTTTTTTTCGCCCAGCGAACCCGACTCAAGGGGATATCGATCTTCATTTCGGATCTGTAATTTCCACCAAAGAAAGATTAAGAGACGGCAAAGGAGGTGGGGCCTTTGTATAGAAGAAGCTTAAAGGCGATTAACTTTCCTTAACACCTTCCGATCTTTTTTCTAATGCTGAGATATTTTTATTACTTCACATTATTTTGCGCACTTTTCACAGCGTCGAAAGACTGTGAAGCGAATCAGGCCGGAATTTTTCCAAGCACAAGATTCAGCGCCTATCAAAGCAACTACTCTGGCGAACCGGGCAAGTCCTTTGCTGAAACAGCCACCGGCCTGGTGGCGGGCCTCACCGTGTTTATGGATGGAAAACGCCTGATTCCCTACTTTGGCTTCAAGGTTGGAAGTATGGCGGGAACCCAAACATTTCTCGATGGAACGACAGAAGTTTCCAGCTCCTTTAAGTACTACAACTCCACGGCGGAAGCCGGCCTTCAATTATTCGTGATTGAACGAAAAAAAAGAGGCTTCAATACTTATTTTTCTGCTGGCGGAGTGCTGGGATACAATTTTGTAGCCCTTGGAAAGACGGTGGAACTGGAGAACATTCACCGCAGCGATCAGTCATTCTCGGTCGGTTATGCTGCCGGAATCGGCTCTGAGTGGATTTTAACCAGCGCCCACAACAACAAATGGAACTTCAATGCCGAAGTTCTCTATAAAAGCGAGAGCGCAACTCTGTTTAAGTCCAAATACGATCTTAGCTGTATGGTTTTTTCGATCGGCCTTGGCTGGTAGCCCTGCTCGCTTTTTCTGATGTCTAGAGTTCTTTCAAAAACTGAAGAATCTCCGCCGCGTGCCCTGGGGCTTTGATCTTGCGGAACTCCCCGACAAGTTTTTGATCTTCATCAATCACAAAGGTGCTGCGCTCAATACCCATCACTTTTTTGCCGTACATGTTCTTTTCTTTGATCACATCAAAGAGCTTGCATAGCTCTTCGTCTTCGTCTGAGAGAAGTTCAAACTTAAAATCGTACTTGCAGATAAACTTATCATGCGACTTCAGGCTGTCGCGGGAAACACCAAAGACCACGGTGTTTTGCTTTTTAAACTGCGGCAGCAGTTCGTTAAACTCAATCCCTTCTGTTGTGCATCCCGGTGTGCTGTCCTTTGGGTAGAAGTAAAGAACAACCTTTTTCCCTTTCAGACTGGACAGACTTAAGGTCTCTCCGCTGGAGGATGGAATTTTAAAATTTGGAACTTTCTTACCCATTTCAACTTTAGCGGCCATGTGGAGCTCCTTCTACTGGTTCTATTTGCTGAGGTATTGGTTGCGGGATCGGCTCCGGAACAAGCATAGAGGGGTCACTTTCCCCCTCAGGCTGGGGCTCCTGCGGCAATCCCTCTTGCGGTGGTGCTTCACCTTCCGGCCACCCATCGGCGCCGGGCTCGTCAGGAGCGGCCTCTCCCCCCTGCCCTTGTTGTTGCTGTCCTCTTTGCAACATCACATCCGGATCAATCCCGCCTGGCAGGTCCAGTGGTGGAGGCATTCCCAAACTAGGAGTGCCGCTGACCGGTTCCAGAGGCTGATTCACTCCGGGAACGGCAACGGGGCCTGTCGGCGCAATCGCGCCCGGAGCCCCCGGTTTTGTCGGAGTCCCCGCTGGTGTCGGTGTCACCGCAACCGGTGGCGCTTCTGGCGCATACAGCTCTGTTTCCAGAACCGTGATCTTACCTTCCATCGGGACATCTGCTTCGATCTTGCGAATGTCCGTGAGATTTTCATACACTTTCCCGCGCAGCTTGATCAAATTCTTTCCGGACTTCTGATATTCATACACGTCCAGACGGATCATTTGTTCTTTGCTGCGATCCTGCGCCCAGTCTTTACAGTTTAAGCTTTCCAGTTTATCCCGACCGCGCAGTGAACAGTGAATCTGCTTATTCAGGATGCTCGCACCCAATCCAAGAACCTCCTGCAAATTTTCGGGATAGAAAATCAGATTCAATTCACCATCTTTGGGGACATCAAAGCTGGCAAGACGTTTGGCCTCAGTTTTTTCACTGCACTTTTCAAAAATCTCGCCTTTCTGCGGATAACCGGCCAGCCCCAGAACATCGCGCTTCACCAGGTACCGATCGCACCGGAACAAAGACTTGTTCGTCAGCTTGATATTTTGGGAGGCCAACAACGCTCTTTGGGCCTTTCCAAAGGGTGACTTTCCGATGGGAGGACGTGCTGCGGTCAAAACCCACCATGCTTCACGATGAATTCCGTCCGCTTCGGAAAGATAGCGCACCATCCATTCCTGACTTTTATCTTTATTTGCAGCCTCATCTGCCTTCGGAGTGAGCACTTTAACCACTTTCTGCGGTGTTACCACAGGCGTTTCCTCTTTCTTCCCGAAACAGGAAGTCAGCAGAGACAGAGCGATTCCGAAGATGATGAGGCGGCGAAGTTTCATACCACCAGTTTTGCAAATAGGCCCTGTGAAAACAAGAATTTACTTTACCTCATTCGAATCTTTACTCTAAACTTTCAGAGAATCAAATTGATGCAACTTTAGCAGGAGGTCTCCATGGAAAGAATTTGGCTCAAGAACTACCCCAAAGGTGTTGCGCACGAGGTGGATCTGACACGTTACAACTCCTTGGTGGATGTTTATGAAGAGGCCATCCGCAAGTTCAATTCCAAAAAAGCCTTTACCAGCATGGGAGTCAGTCTCACCTTCTCAGATCTGGACAAGAAAGTGGATCAGTTCGCTTCCTTCCTGCAAAACGAACTGAAACTTAAAAAAGGCGACCGCATCGCTATCCAGATGCCAAATCTACTGCAGTTCCCGATTGTTGCTTTCGCGGCTTTGCGCTCAGGCTTGACCATCGTGAACACCAATCCGCTCTACACAGCCAAAGAAATGCGCCACCAATTCAAGGACTCTGGCGCCAAGGCCATTGTGATTTTGGCCAACTACGCCCACCTTCTGCAAGAGATCATCAAGGAAACTGACATCGAAAGCGTTGTCATCACTGAGATCGCGGATCTGTTCCCGACTCCGAAAAGAATTTTGGTAAACTCGGTAGTTCGTTATATTAAAAAAATGGTTCCACCGTACCATATTCCACAAGCCTACTCTTTCCGTCAGGCCATGGAACTGGGTGCGATGAAACCTTCTTCCAAAATTCCGACCACTTTGGAAGACATCGCCTTCCTGCAGTACACAGGTGGCACGACAGGCGTGGCCAAAGGTGCCATGCTGACGCACAGAAATGTTGCGGCGAATATGTTGCAAATCTGTGACTGGATGACTCCGAAACTGCGCGAAGGAGAAGAGGTCGCGATTGCCGCCCTTCCGATGTATCACATCTTCGCCCTGACTCTGAACTGTCTGGGTCTTTTGCGCTACGGAAGCGAAAATGTTCTGATCACCAACCCCCGCGACATCCCTGGGTTCATCAAAGAGCTTAAGAAAACTCCGTTCACCGTGATGGCGGGCGTGAACACGTTGTTCAATGCTTTGATGAACAACCCTGAATTTACAACCATTGATTTCAGCCGCGTGAAAGTCAGCGTAGCTGGTGCAATGACTTTGCAAAAATCTGTTGCTGAAAAGTGGATGGAGCTGACCAAATCCGTGATCGTGGAAGGTTACGGCCTGACAGAGGCATCCCCCGTGGTGTGCTGCAACCCTATCGACGGGACAGACCGCGTAGGAACCATTGGCCTGCCGTTCCCAAGCACTGACATCATGCTGATTGACGACGACGGTAAAGAGGTTGCTTTGGGCGAGCCAGGTGAACTGGTATGCCGTGGACCTCAAGTGATGGCCGGTTACTGGAATCGTCCTGATGAAACAGCTCAAGTGCTGAACAACGGCTGGCTGAAAACCGGCGACATCGCCGTGGCAGACGCCGACGGCTTCTTCAAGATCGTGGATCGCAAAAAAGACATGATTCTAGTGTCAGGCTTCAACGTTTATCCAAACGAGGTGGAAGAAGCCATTGCTTCCCATCCAGGTGTTCTGGAAGTGGCGGCCATCGGTGTACTTGACGAACATTCCGGCGAAATCGTGAAGGCAGTGGTCGTGAAGAAAGATCAAAACCTGACGGCGGAAGATGTGATTGCTCACGCCCGTAAGAGCCTGACGAACTACAAAGTGCCACGCCTTGTGGAATTCCGCGCGGAATTGCCGAAAACAAATGTCGGTAAGATCTTGCGCCGTGCTTTGCGCGACACCCCCAAATAATCAAACACAGTGATATAAAAAAACCCTGATAAGAATTCTTATCAGGGTTTTTTATTTTCATAGAAATTGAAAGCTTACGCTTTTTTATTCCAGGAAGCACACCAGCCTTGGCCGTAAACAAGTTTACCAGCGAAGATTGTGCAAGTGCCGACTTCTTTACCGTTACGAACTTCTTTTTTAGCGTAGAAGCCACAACCCATGCAGTCGTTGCCTTTGGATTCTGGAGCTTTTTTAAAGTCCTCAACGTACTTTACCGCTTTTGCCACGGAATCATTAGGGTCCACCATCGGCATACCACCTGCCGCTGCACCGCCCGCTTCCGGAGCGCCACCACGTTTTTTCTGAGCTTCAGCCGTTGAAGAGAAAACAGCAGACAAAGCCGCTGGTGCAACCACAGCAACGCCAGTGATCTTTGCAAGAGTTGAGAAGAAACCGCGACGGTTCATTTTAGATTCGATCATAGATGCCTCCATCATTTAGTTTTCAACTAAACACTACTATCTTTCACTTGGTTTTCAATTGAAAAACGCGAAAAAGTATGCGATGGCGCATATTTCCTTTAGCTAACCTACTAAAATCGCAGCAGAATGAGGCACTGCCTGCCACAAAAAGCTGCATTGACTGAAGTTCAAAATACTACTTTAGGCGGGTCGCCTCGTGCTTATGACATAGGCACGCACGGCGATTAAGGACATGGGCTGTGATCAGTAAAAAGCTGCCGACGATGGTAACCACATCGTGCTCCATCACCTCCACCCATTCATGGGGAAGGACCGACGCTGCTGCCACCATCGAAAGCCCCAAGACACCCAAGGCAAAGACCCGCGCCTGCTTGTGGTGTTTATAACCCGACCAGAAGGCAAAAAGTCCCACCGGCAGAATCACCACCGCCATGGTCAAATGAACCCACTCAGAATGGAAAAACTCCCCGAATACGGGAAGCAACAGCACCAGCAGCGGCGTCGCCAGACAGTGAATGGCACACAAGGAAGACAGGAAGATGCCGATACGGTCCCAGTTCTCTGTTTTTTCTGCAAACTCCTCATGCTGAGTGTGATCCACCTCGCAGCAGGAATCTTGTTGAGCTGAGGGTTGGGTAAGAATTTGTTCGTCCACGCAAGACCGCCTTTGGTGTCACTGTTTTCCCCTAAATGCAAATCACTGTCAACTAGAATAGACCCCCTTGCGTTTGAACCGGGAAAAGAAGATAAGGGGTCATGACGTCCTTTGTACCTCCAATTTATGAGCTTGGCCCTGATTTTTACGACGAAGTGCCACCTGCCCAATTCCCGCAAGCTATTTTGCGCTATCGCAATCAAAGCGCCGCAGAATCCGTGGGTTTAGGCCACCTGACGGCTGAACAATGGCAAACACACTTCTGGAAGTTTGAAAGCCTGCCTCAGAACATCACGTCCCCTTTGGCTTTGCGCTATCATGGCCACCAATTTCGCAGTTACAACCCGGACCTAGGGGATGGGCGAGGTTTTCTGTTTGCACAATTTCAGGCCGGAAACCGTCTTTTGGATTTGGGCACCAAAGGCAGCGGGCGCACTCCCTATTCCCGAGGCGGAGATGGCCGATTGACTCTCAAGGGAGCCTTCCGGGAGATTCTGGCGACCGAACTTTTGGAATCCTATGGGGTCAACACCAGCAAAACTTTTTCAGTCTTTGAAACCGGCGAAAGCCTGCAACGACATGACGAACCTTCCCCGACCCGCGCCGGAGTTTTAGTTCGACTCAGCCACAGTCACGTCCGTTTTGGAACTTTTCAACGACTGGCTTTTTTAAATCAGGCCGAGAACATCAAAAAGTTACTGAACTATTGTGTGAAGCATTTTTATCCTTCACTGGGTGGATTTGCTGACACAGAACAAGCCGCAGCTTTTCTGCGCGAAGTATCCTATGCTTCAGCAAAGACCGTCGCCGCCTGGATGATGGCGGGATTCGTTCATGGAGTTCTCAACACCGACAACATGAACATCACCGGCGAAAGTTTTGACTACGGACCCTATCGCTTCCTGCCAGTTTATGATCCGGCGTTCACTGCCGCCTACTTTGATCAGACCGGGCTTTACTGTTTTGGACGTCAGCCCACAGCCGTTCTGTGGAACCTGCATCAACTTGGGGCCGCCCTCAAGGTGGCCTTCCCGGATCTGCCCGTCGAAGAAATTCTTGAGGATTATGGAGATGCCTTCAACTTCGAGGTTCAAAGAAGACTTTTACTGCGCCTAAATCTGCACAACCCTTTAGAAGAAGGTGCCGCAATTTACGATCTGAACGCAGAACTGGTCACTCATCTTTTCCAGTTCCTGGATCAGGAAAAAGGTCTGTTTGAACAAACACTGTATGATCTGCACTCGGGCGCAATCGCAGAACGCCTGGAACGCTCGCCGCAAAAAGAGCTTTACCAGAAAGAAACCTTCAAGAAGCTACAGGATTCCCTGTCCTACTTCGAAGTGGCCGATGCCACCAAAGCACAACACCCCTACCTGCAAACAGGCCATGCGTGCTCATTGATTATTGATGAATTGGAATCACTGTGGAAGCCCATCGCCGAACGCGACGACTGGGCTCCCTTTGAACGAAAGCTTCAACAGATCCGAAGCTTCCGGGGTCTTTACGGCTGATAACCGGTGACACGGGCCAGTTTCGCACGGAACCAGGCCTTGAAGTCTTCAACGAAACCAAACGCCGCTGGCACGATCAAAAGTGTCAGCAAAGTCGAACTGATCAAACCGCCGATGATGGCCACCCCCATGGAGGTTCTCATCGCAGAGGCTTCATTCAGACCAATCGCGATGGGGACCATCCCGGCAATCAACGCCAGGGACGTCATCAGAATCGGACGCAGACGCGTGCGGCAGGCTTTGATAATCGCCTCATTACGCTCCATCCCCTCGTGAATCAGATGATTCGTGTAATCCACTAACAAGATCGAGTTCTTCGCCACGACACCTAATAACAGCACAATCCCAATCAGCGAGAAGATATCAATGGTCTTACCGAAGATCAGTAATGCCAGGAATGCACCCGTCATCGCCAGTGGCAATGCCAGCAAGATCGTGAATGGAGTGATAAAGCTTTCATACAAGCTCGCCAGAACCAGATAGATAAAGATCACACCAAGGAAAATCGCCAAGAGCATATTTTCAATCAGCTCTTTAAAGTCATCAGCTTGCCCCTGGAAGCTGAAATCAACCCCTGGTGGCGGCTTGATTTCATTCTTGATGACTTTTTCAATTTCAGCCGAAATCGTGCCCAAGGCTCCACCTTTGGCAAGGTTCCCGGAAATCTGAATGTAACGGCCTTTGTTCTGACGGTTAATCTGTGAGAATCCAGAGGCGTTTTCACCTTGTGCCACTCGAGAAAGTGGAATCATGTTGTAGTTCGCATTAGGAACAAAGGTCGATGCAAACTGCGTGCGCAGATCACGGTACATTTCCTCAAAACGCACACGGATTTTATAGTCGATCCCGTTTTCACGATAAATCGCCTGTTCGTTCCCTTCCGTGCGATTACGAAGTTCCGCTCCGGCCGTCACCGTGGAAACACCCAGCTTTTCGGACTTGGCACGATCAAAGACAACATGAAACTCCGGCTTACCAGAACGGAAGTTGGTATCCACATCCACCAAACCCGGGATCTTTTTAAAACGCTCAACCAATTTGACCGCGTATTCGTTCAACTGATTCAGATCCTCCCCTTGAATATTCACATTCAAAGGTTTTTGCCCAGAGTTCACGGCATCAATGTCCCCCAGGGACACCGTCGCCTCTGCGGCAAACTGCGGAAGTTTCTTACGCAGGGACTCTTTGTAGTCCGTGGTGTTCATGCTTCTGTTTTTTCTTTCTACCAGACGGATGAAGATGGAACTTTTGTTGGATTCGTTATTCGTGTTCCCCACAATGGTCATAACCATGTCCACAGCCGGGTCTTTTTCAAATAGCGCTTCCACTTTCTCGGTGAAAGCACTGGTTGCCATCAAAGACGATCCCACCGGCAACTCGATGTTCACCATGAACTCCCCGTTATCCGGCGATGGCAGGAAGGTTGCTGGGATGAAGGCCAAAGTCCCCATGGACATCACAAAGACAACAGCTCCACCGGCAAGCACTTTCTTCGGGTTCCCCAAAGTGTACTTAAGCCCCTTTTCATACCAGTTTTCAAGCCACGTCTGGAAGCGGTCAAAGCCCGCCAGCATACGCCCAATGATACCATCTCCTTTGACGTGCTCATTCGGGTGAGCCATATAAGCAGACAGCATCGGTGCCACCGTGAAAGCATCAAACAACGAAATCAGCATCGTAAAGACAACCGTCAAGCCAAACTGCTTGAAGAATTGACCGACAATCCCCTGCAAGAAAGAGATCGGACCAAACACCGCAATAACAACCAGAGTCGTGGCAATGACGGCCATGGCCACCTCTTTGGTTCCCTCCAGTGCGGCATCCTTCGGTTTTTTACCCATTTCCAGATGACGGAAAATATTTTCCCGCACCACGATCGCATCATCGATCAAAAGACCCACAGCCAAAGACAACGCCAACAAAGTCATAAGATTGATGGTGAAACCCATCGCATACATGATGACAAAACCACCCAAAAGGGAGTTCGGCAGTGCCATCGCCGTGATAAAGGTCGAACGCGCAGACCCCAGGAAGAAGAACACCACGATCACACACAGGATAATACCGATGATGATGGATTCTTTCACGTCATAGACGTTCAGCTGGATCGGGCGAGACGTATCACGCACCATCGTCACCGCACCCTTCATGCCTTTTTCCTTCAGCATGGCATTGACCTTTTCGATGTTCTTCTTAACAGCCTCGGCAACGGCCACCGTATTGGCACCCCGCTGTTTATAAACATTCATCAACAGGGCCCGCTCTCCGCGGATGCGCCCCATGGTCTTCTGGTCTTCTAGACTTTTCACCACCCGGCCCACATCCTTGACCAGAATCGCCTTGTCAGATCCGACGAAGTTGACATTCACTTCTTCGATCTGCTTCAAAGATTCAAATTCACCATTTGTGCGCAAGGTTGTTTCATCCTTGTCGTTTTCAATCTTCCCAATTGGAATGTCCTTGGAGGTGTCAATCACACGCTGAGACACCTGCAGCATCGAAATTTTACGATCCTGCAGTTTGTTCTTATCCACAAGAACATGGATTTCCTGCTTGCGGCCCCCAAAGATGTCGACCTGCCCCACGTCCTTGATGCGCTCAAAGCGGGGTTTGATAACTTCGTTGGCCAGATCATAGGCTGCCCCCTCGGGAAGATCCGAAGTCACCGCCAGGGTTACAATGGGCTGATCGGCCGGGTCAAAACGACGAATCACCGGTTCATAAATATCCGCCGGCAAATCCCGGCGGATATTCCCAATACGATTACGGACCTCTTGTTCGACTTCTTTGATGTCTGTTCCCAGCTGGAACTCGACAACAATGATGGCCACGCCATCCAAGTTGTTTGAGGTCAAAGTTTTCAGACCGGATATACTGCCGACTTCATCTTCAATCAGTTTTGAAACCTGCTTTTCCAGATCCAATGGCGAAGCACCAGGATAGGTCACCTGCACAAACAAAACCGGGAAGGTCACATCCGGGAACATATCCACAGGCATCTTGCGCAAAGAAAATGCCCCCAGAATCAACATCAGGATCACGATACAGGAGATAAAAATCGGTCTTCGAATCGACAGACTCGGTAAATTCATAAATTAGTTCCCCTCGCCACTGCCAGATTCATCGACGGCGATGAACAAACGGGCCTGGGCCTCCATTTTTCTTTGTTCGGACTTCAGCTTGGTCAAATTCAATTCCGCATCGGCGGCATCTTCTTCGGCATTGATCACGTTGGCAGTGATAGAACGGCCTTTATTGAAAAGGTCCGTTTGCGCCTTGGCGGCATCTGTCTGCAGTCGCGCAATCTGTGTGGCCGCATCAATACGTTTATTCATCTCAGAATAGCGGCGATTGATTTCAACCCACGCACTTTCACTGTCCAGCATTTTTCTTTCGCTTTGCAACTTTGCAGCCAGCGCATCTTTACGTGCGGCAGATTGAGCCGCATTTTTCACGTCCGTATCAAACAGGTAAATCAGATTCAAACCGACCTTCCAGGTTGGCAGTTCCGTGTCTGTCCACTTGGAGGCTGCATCGCCGACAGTTTTTCCCACTTGGAAGTTGTTGGTGTTATAAGCCCCCGACAAAACCAGATCCGGACGATAGCCGTCTTCAGTTTCTTTGGCGACCAGGGACATGGCCTTGGAATTTAATGAAGCCAGATACGCATCCAGCGCCACCACACGAGCACCTTTGCCGTCTACCATGGAGCTCAAAGTCCGCGCCTGGGAAATATTCCCCGTGATCTCTGGGATGGGTTCAGAATCCCCCAGTTCCATAAAGTCGCGGATTCTTCTTTTTGCTGCCGCCATATCATCTTCTGCGGAAATCAGCTGCAACTGACGAGCTGACACCAGAGCCTGCGCCGAAAGCAGATCGGCCCGGTCGCTGATACCATCGTTCACACGACGACGTGTCCAGGACTCAATCCGGCGGGCTCTCTCCAAAGAGGCTCGTCCGATGCGCAGGTTTTCATTCTGATAAACATAGTCCCAGTACGCCGCTTCCGCGTCGATCAAAAGCAGTTTCTTCTGAAGATCGTACTTCCCGACCTCTGCGGCCGTCACAGCATCCTGACGCTCCCAACGAAGACTGGTGGCATTGCCAAAAGAGTCTTTCCACAACGACTGCTCCAGCCCCACACCCAGGCTGCCATAAGCAAAACGTGAAAAGGCGGGATTCAGCAAAGTCCCTTCATTTTCGACCTCACTGGCACTTGCCGTGACACTGACGTCGGTCCCGGTTGAAAAGCGCTTCATCAAGCCCAACTTAAGATCTTTTGCCGTGGTTTGAGTTCCCCCCAACTGTGCAAACTGCCCCAAGGGACTTTTGTCATTCAGATATCCCACCCCTGCTGTCAGCACGGGCACCAGTTCAATGTCTCCGGAAGTCTTGCGGTCTTCCGCCGCTTCCTTAGAGACATCCAGAGCCTGGACGGATTTGTTTTTTTCGATAACGACTTTCAGATATTCGTGAAGATCAATAGAAAAGACCTGCGGATGCCAAGCCAGCACCAAGAGGCCTAAAAGGGCGCACTTTTTCATGTCCAAAATCCCTTCCGAAATGGAAATATGACAATCAAAAAGTAATTTAGCGGATTATTCAAGGCAACGGATTATTCAAAGGCAACGGGGGTGCATAAATAAAGAAAGGCCCAAGGATTTCCCTTGAGCCTTGCGAACACTTCTTTCGTCGTTCGGGTGACTATTTGGATTCGGAGGATTCCTGACAATCAGCGCAGCCACCCTTTTTCATGCCACACTCTTTACCAGAGCACTCAGACTTCTCAGCCTTCGCACCACCACAGCCACAATTTTCATGCTTGTGCGCCTTGTGGGAACAAGCTGCCAAACCAAATACCAAAACAGATGTAAGTAAAAGCATTTTCATTCTATGCACTCCTCTTTATGCTGAGTCTTCAGCTTAGCGACACCCCCTGTATTTCCGCAAGAAAACCCCGGAACACCCCCCTTGAACTAGCCCCATCGGACCTGCGCAGAGTGCCAACCTGCGGCTTCATGCTATATTTTTTCTGCAGTGAGAAATCCAAAAACCATTAAAATTGCGCAAAGTTAGAGCATTTAAACGTCCCATTAGGAACTTAATGCGCAGCATGCAAGTCGAACCAAATCCTGACGAATTGTTTTGTTGAAACTACCTTCGATCTGGGGCTTAATGAGTCCAATTCGCGGAGGGGGAACCGAGAATGAAACGCTTTAAAGGGAACACAGTGAGCTTGCTTGCGGTCATTTTTTTGATCGCATTCGTCGCATCACCGACCTTAGCTGCCACCACCGCCCCGGCTCCGAGCAATGAGTTCTTCACTGTTGATGAAGACAACCTCGAAACAGACACCACCCGCCGCAACGAATACTCCTTTATGGAATACTCGCCAGAACTGGGCCCGTCTCAGTTTATTCAAGGGGTTAAAAAGCTGGTCGTGAATCTGCTGAAGTGGACTTTGCATGCCGAAGCGCCACCAACTCCAGAAGAAAAATACATGCGCAAGTTGCACTTCGGTCGCTGGATCAATGATCCAACGGACGACACGTGTATGAATACCCGAGCTAAAGTGCTGGTGCGTGACTCCAATACCGACGTCACTTACCGCGGCAACAAGCAGTGCGTAGTTGAGTCCGGCCTCTGGAACGACCCTTATGCTGGCAAAGAAGTTGTTTCAGCCCGCGAAATCCAGATTGACCACATGGTTCCTTTGAAAAATGCGTATATGTCTGGCGCTTGGCAGTGGGACTATAAGACCCGTTGCTTGTATGCAAACTACATGGGCTACAAGAATCACCTGATCTCTTCCGATGCCAGCCAGAATATGTCCAAGGGCGACCGTGCTCCAGACCGTTATTTGCCGGCCAATCTCTCTTACCGCTGTCAGTACGTGCGTGACTGGCTGGCTGTAAAGCTGATCTGGAAATTGAACATGACCATGGATGAAGTGCAGGCCATTCACGAGGTCGTGAATAACTATGGCTGCAAAGTTTCTGACTTCCGTTTCACGAAAGCTGAACTTGAGAAACAGCGTGAATACATCAACGCCAATCTTGATTTCTGCATGATCAACAAGAGATGACCTTCGACATCCTCTTTGAAGACGACTACTTTTTAGCCGCTGCCAAACCTGCGGGCCTTCCCTCACAACCCACTGTCGACAAAAGCCGTCCGGATTTTTTTACAGCTCTGAAGCAGCAGTTGCAACAGGAGCGAGGCAAAGACTTCTATTTAGCCCTTCATCACCGCTTGGATCGGGACACCTCGGGTGTAATGATCTTTGCCAAGACCAAGGAAGCCAACGAGCCCCTGGCGGACCTCTTCAAGTTTCACCGCATTCAAAAAACTTATCTGTGCCTGACCAAACGGACGCAAAAAGCGGCCGACGCCTGGGAAGTCGAAAACCATCTGGCTGAAATGCGCGATGCAAAGCTAAAAAAAATGAAGATGGTGCGCGTGAACTCCGGCGGCGACAAAGCCCACACCCTGTTCAAAAAATTGGAAGTCTTTCCGACGGCCCTTTTGGTGCAAGCTCAACCCCTGACCGGACGCATGCACCAGATCCGGGTGCATCTTGCCGACCGGGGCATGGGCATTTTCGGTGATGATATTTATCCAGCACCGAAAGAACCCAAAGCACCGCGACTGATGCTGCATGCTCACTCTTTGGAGTTCGTGCATCCGTTCACTCACGAACAAGTGCGTATAGAATGTGCAGTTCCTGAAGACATGCTTCAGTTCATGAAGACGTTGACGTTTGCTGCCAAAAATGATTGAGTTGATCTTCGCGTGCCCCGGTGGCGAAACTGGTAGACGCACAGGACTTAAAATCCTGGGCTTCGTTTAAACGGGCGTGCCGGTTCAATTCCGGCCCGGGGCACCACTTCCTCTTCTTTTGCTTCGGACAGTCCTCGCTCTTGTTGTTTTACGTTTCATTTTGTTGGTTTAGCGGTTCGATGGTTTTCTTTTGCCTTCGTCTTCACTACAAAGGCCTGCGGAACTCGCAAAAGAAGAGGAAGTGGTGACACGCATTGGGGAATCTCGCGCAAGAGAGAAGGAATGGTGCTCATGGTTAGTACTGGCAGGGCTTAGCGGATTCTTTAATCCAAATATCATCTTCGGCCACCATTTTGATTGTGTCGCCATCGCTATAAGGCCATCGTGAAACTTTGAATGTATCTTTAATAATAGCTCCCAGAATCAACTGATCCGTTTGAATCTCATTTACTGAGCATCCGCTGCAGATGCTTTTTGTATTGCCCAAGAAAGGAGTATATCGATTGATTTCTTAGGAAAGCGCTCCCATTCTTACTTTTGAGACCAAGTAATTCCCCTCTAATAACTCGTTCGGATCGAATTACTTCAATTTTAGAAATTGAGTCACTCTTAAGACAATAAGAAAATACTCCCTCCGATCACTAAAGGAATAACACGAGTCTTAAACCGAATAGGTTCGAATTGGATTCACGCTCCAATCGGACGAACCAACGAGTTTAGCGAATCCAACAGATTCTTCATTGCCATTGAAAAGCAGAATGCTAACCTAACAACAATGCCTCTGATAAAAAAACTTACTAGTAGAACAGTTTTCCTTTTTGATGGTTTGGGTGCCCTGTTAAGTTTGATCTTAACCGGGATTTTTCTTCCATTTTTTTCTGAGCAAATCGGGCTGCCTCGTCATGTTTTGTATATCCTGGCCTCCTTCCCTTTGGTTTATTCAATCTTTTCTTTGGGCTGCTACTATCTTGCCAAAGAAACAGCCCGTTGGATGTTGAAAACTATCATCTCGGCCAACAGTGGCTACTGTCTTCTTTCCGGAATTATTCTTCTTACCTATGCCGATATTACAATTTGGGGACAGGCCATCTTACTTGCCGAAATATTGGTGATTCTTGCGGTCGTCGGCATTGAATTGAAGGTTCTGGCGCGTGCCGGAGCCACAGAAATTTAGGACTGCACGACCAGGAACTGTGCGCATTAAAAAGCCCCTCGCTTAGCGCCCCCCCAAAGCTGCTGAATTTTTTTCAGAGACACCTTAATTCAACTCATTTCTCTCGCTCTGACTATGGACTTTTTGCCTCTGTCCTTGAGCGGTGTTAAGACCCTGCCTCAGGTCAAGGGGATCACATGAGGCTTTATATTTCTGCATTTTTGGTACTTTGGAGTCTCAACTCCGGGGCGATGCCGGAGCTTCCCTGGTGGGCAGCCAGCGCCGACGAGGTTCTACAGGCCCCCTGCAAATCCCAACGTGCACCGACAGTCGAATTTATGGAAACCTCTTTAAGGAAAATGCCTGGGCCCACCCAATCCAAAACTCTGCATGGCATTTCTTTTAAAAATGAAAACAGCTCCCTGCTGCAGCTTTTCTCCGACCTGCACACTTTTGACTTAAGCCTTCGCGGCAAGCCCGAACTGCGTTTTTCCAGTTCTTGCAATCAAGTTCTCTGCGCCATGAAAGAGATCTATGGGGAAAAAGAAGGCGTGCAGTTGCTGTTCTTGTTGAAGCAGTTTGGGTTCAACGGGTCTCATTTGCGCACTACAAAGGCTTCGGCGTGGTACGCCAGTGAGCTTGATGAGATTTTACAGGCACTGCAGGATTACCCCCTGCATCTTTACCCGGTGGCCTACAACAAGCGCCTGGTTCACTTCACGCGCGGCCAGCGCTATAGTTTTGGTGAAAATATCATTGCCAATGCCAGCATGGAAATTTTTGATCGCTGGAACGAGCTTCCCTTTGGTGAGCGCCAGCAGACCTTCCTCCATGAACTCGGACACACCCTGGCCTACCGCCAAAGACTGGATACTTCCGCAGACTGGCTCCGCATCGCGGGGTGGAAGGAAGTGCAAAAGAGCTATGAGGGACGCAGCTATAAAGACTATGTCCTGGAAAAGCCCGAAAAGGCCGTTTCTGAATATGGCACACTCAATCCGTCTGAGGACTTTGCCGAATCCGTGGTCGCCTATCGTTTTAAAGGCCGCGACCTTCTGAACCAGCAGCCGGAAAAGTATCAGTACTTAAAAACCAAGATCTTTGCCAATCAGGAATTTTTGTCGGAAGATCAATGCCAAGCCGCCGTGCAACTTCCCTAGGAGCTCCGATGAAAGACAGCATTGAAATGTCCGTGAAACTTAAAGCCAGCGCCGGGTGGATCTGGAATGCATTGACCGACCGGGGCGAGCTGGCAAACTGGTGGAGCGAGGACGTTGTCCTGGAACCCAAAGTCGGCGGTTCATTCAAAGAGCCTTGGGAGGATGACACCGGAAAACGCCAATTGGCTTCCGGCAAAGTGATCGCACTCAAAAAAGAGCAGTTCATCGTCTTTAGCTGGAAAGAGAAGACATGGCCCAAGGACGCCGTCACAGAGTGTTCCCTGAAGATTGAAGATACAGGGAAAGAAAGAATCCTCACTTTGACTCATACAGGCTGGGAAACGCTGCCAGAAGCGCTTAAAAAGAACGCCATGAAGGATTTTAAACTGGGTTGGAGCTACCACCTCAAGGAGCTGAAATCCTATCTGGACGACTAGCGCCCTTGAAAGGATTTCCAAACACAATCTTGACTGGCAAATACCCGAGCCGATCGGTATATCAGGCGCAGAACCTTAACAAGGATTTGATATGAAGACTTTGGTGTTTGCTCTTACAGCCCTTTTGTCCTCCACAAGCTTTGCCGGCCGCTCCTGCACTGGCAAAATCGAAGATTATTTCCGTGCACAAGGATATCAAACTCGCCAGGCCGAATTTCAAAAGGCACTGGAAAATGGCGACAAAGTTTACTACGTTCGTACAAACCTGCAAGGCGGCGATGCCGCTCACGAAGTTCTAGTGGATTTCCACTGCAATATTCTTGATGTCCGTGAGCTTTGGTCAGAGTAAGTTTTCCTGAGGCAGGGGTAACATCCACTCCTGCTTCATGTCCTCGCTAAAGGCTTCGAAGCTTCGGGGGTCCCGCCCCAGAAGCTTCGGCAGACCCGGCACCACTTCGGCAACCGCACCTTCGCGCGTGGCCCGGTGCAAACTCAAAAGGGCCTGCTTCACCCATTCGGCTTCCCCGCTCTTTTGCATAAGTCGCAGCCACGCCTCTTCGGTGACGGGCACGTAGGCCAGTCTTCTCTTGGAGTAGTGAGCTATCAAAGACACCGCTTCTGCATTGGAAAGCGCTCTTGCACCCGTTAAATTAATGATTTTTCTATTATAGCCCCAGGGATCACGCAGAATATTTGCGGCGGCTTCCGCCACATCCCGGGCATCGACAAAACTGGTGCGCCCCTCGCCTTGAGGCAGATAGAGAATTCCCTGCATCAGGGCCTCATGGTGCATCTTTAAAAAACACTGCATAAAGATGTTGGGTCGCAGAATAGCGTGGCGGAGGCCACTATCAAGCAACACCTCGTCAGCCTCCCCTTGAATCCGCTGATACAGGTACTTGGAAACCGAGGACGCTCCAAACCCTGACATCTTCAGAACGAACTGCACCCCCGATGCACGGGCTGCAGCCACGACATTCCGAGCCTGCTCAAGCATGTTGTCACAAAGCGGTTGGATAAAAACCAGAACATCCACATTTCTCAGCGCTTGCTCTAAAAGATAACGATTCTCAAGGGGAAACTGCATCCCCCGAAGCCCGGACGGCAGGCGCTCCAAGGACCGACTGACCGCCACGGCGTCCACACCCTGACGAGCAAGGACCCTTACCAACTCGCTTCCAATGGTACCCGTGGCCCCCGTGACCATTATTTGTAGTTCCATAAGCGCCTCCAATTTCTATTATGCCAAGTCCCAGAGCCCCTCAGATGTGTTTCTTGGCAAGAGTCCGCTTGACTCCCCCACCCTTTGAGGCTCTAAATACTTAAGTGAATTTTTTTGCCGAGAACCTGAAGGTCTTTAAAAAAGTTTTCTTGCCCCTGTTCGCCCTGGTTGCCCTGTCGAACAACATCGATCAATACCTAAATCTGAAGATGGAAAATGCCCTGCGCAATCCCTTGGGAGTCCAAACCGAGGTCATTTACTATGGTTTTCTTTCCATCCTCAGCAGCATTTTCTTTCCGGTTCTGCTGGTGAGTGTGGCGCTGTTTGCCTTTGCAAACCTTGAGAACCTGCAAAAGAGCCTGCATGACTTCTGGGGACGCTATCTAAATCAAATGTATATTGAAACCTTAAGATCCTGGGGCAAGACCCTCCTGTGGTCTTTGGCGCTGATCCTTCCGGGGGTCTGGAAGTACATTCAATACACGATGGTCCCGTTCGTGGTAACCTCTTCGAAGGAGTACGACGAAGGCCGCCTGGACGCCTTAAAAGGTTCTGCGACCATTGTACGCCGTCATTGGTTTAAAATAATCGCGATTCTGATTCTGTTTCACCTTTTGATTCCGGGCATGCTGACAACTTTGTTTGATGCCTATCGCCTGATCTGGAAAACTCCAGTACAAAGCCTGATTTTATCGGCGCTGGACACCTATCTGCTTTTGTTATCGACTCATATCTTGTTCAATATTTTTAGAAGTGAGGTAAAGCGACATGACGCTCATGTTTAACTGGAAAGACATCAAAAACAGAGGCAAGGGACTTACTTTCGATGACGTTCTGATCGTTCCGGCACGATCCGACGTCAGATCACGTCGTGATCCGCGTCTGACTTCAAAAATCACCAAGAACTTCTCGATTGAAACACCGATTGTCAGCGCCAACATGGACATGGTCACTGAATACGACATGGCCTTTGCCATGAACCAATTGGGAGGCCTGGGTATTCTTCACCGCTTCCTTTCCATCGAAGAACAAGCCGCACAAGCCCGCCGCCTGAAAGAAAATGGCGTCAAGGTCATTTCCGGAAGCGTCGGTGTAGGAGAGGAATTTAAAACCCGCGCCAAAGCCCTGGTCGATGCCGGCGTGAACATTATCACAATCGACATTGCTCACGGCCACTCGGTGCAGATGATGGAAACCATGAAGTGGTTGAAAGACCAATACCCGCAAGTGGATCTGATCGCGGGGAATATGGCGACTCCGGACGCGGCACGTGACCTGATCGAAGCCGGTGCGGATGCCATTAAGGTGGGCATTGGCCCGGGATCCATGTGCACCACTCGTATCATCACCGGCTGTGGCGTTCCTCAACTGACGGCCATTGCCTTGTGCGCCGAGGTCGGCGAATCCTACGGAGTTCCCGTGATCGCTGACGGCGGCATTCGAACCTCAGGTGATATGGTGAAAGCCTTTGCAGCAGGCGCCAGCACTGTGATGTTGGGAAGCATGCTTTCTGGCACCATTGAAACTCCGGGTGAAATCAAAAACGGCAAAAAGCAGTACCGTGGCATGGCGTCTCGTTCCGCTCAAGACTCCTGGCGCGGAGGTGTTCCAGAGGGTATGGCCCCGGAAGGAGAATCCACTCAAGTCAGTGTTAAGGGACACGTGAAAGATGTGATCCTGGAAGTCACCGGTGGGATTCGCAGCGGCATGAGCTACATCAACGCCACGAGTATTGCTGAAATTAAAGACAAAGCCCTCTTTATGGAAATGTCTTCCAATGGTATTTCTGAATCTCGTGCACATGGAGTGAAAAACTAAGAAGATGGCGGATCAGGATTCTCGACCCATAGGTGTCTTTGACTCAGGAATTGGCGGATTGACGGTTCTTAAAGAACTGGCACTGCAATTCCCGCATGAGAGCTTTCTCTACGTCGGAGACACGGCTCGCCTGCCCTATGGGTCTAAATCCCCTCAAACAATCCGCAAGTATTCAGAGCAGATCATCCAGTTCCTGGAAAAACAAAACGTCAAAGCCATCGTCATTGCCTGCAACACGGCCTCCAGCCAGGTTTCAGAAAAAGAGATCGATGGCATTCCCATTTACAATGTGATTGAACCCGGCTCTCAACGCGCACTGGAGCTTTCCAGTGGCAAACGCATCGGTGTTCTGGCCACCCGGGCCACCGTCAACAGTCAGGCCTACACAAACAAGATTCATGCTCTGGATCCTTCCGCACAGGTCTTTGACCAGGCCTGCCCGTTATTTGTTCCTCTGGCAGAAGAAGGCTGGGATTCCGATCCAGTGACGAACCTGATTGTCTTCCGTTATCTGACCCCGCTGATGCAGCAGCATATCGACACCCTGATCCTGGGCTGCACGCATTATCCGATTTTGAAAAACTCCATTGCTCGGGTGACTGGAAGTTCAATTGAACTGGTGGATTCTGGCGAAGCGATTGCCCGTTGGTTGTCCCGCGATATGCAAAGTGGACGCTTGGGTAAAAATCAAAGCAGCGAAACCCGCCAGATCAATATCATGACCACGGATTCCTCGGCGCACTTCACAGAAATGGCGCAAAGAATTTTGAAGCCCGCCAAAGCGGACTCATTTGCTGTTGTTGACGTCTAATTAGCTAGTACGCTGCAGAAGTTCATGCGACAGCGTACTAGATACAAACTTCCAGAGGAAGTTCCTGAAGATTATAAACGCTGGCCATGGAATATCCGTAAGCACCCGAATCCATCACCGCCAGGAAATCACCTTCTTTCACCGTGGTCAAAGAGCGATCTTTTGCAAAGAAATCCGAAGATTCGCAAATAGGGCCGACCACGTCCACAACCATCGCCGAAGTTCCTTTGCATAGGGGTTCAATACGATGGCTGGCTTCATACAACGACGGACGAATCAGATGATTCATCCCTGCGTCCACGATCACAAATGTCTTTGCTGAAGTTTCTTTAATATACTGAACCTGAGTGATCAGCACCCCACAATGCGCCACCAACCAGCGCCCCGGCTCTGACTGCAACTCACAGTTCAAGTCGCCCAAAGTCTCCAGCGTGATTTTAGCATATTGTTGCAGCAGGGATTCTTCCAACTCCAGATCCACGCGATCATAGAAAATACCCAAGCCCCCACCGAAATCAAATTTCTTGAGTTCCGGAAAATCCTTTTGCAGATCCAAATAGACTTTCTTAAGTTTTTGCAGAGCTTCCTCATAGCCGGAAAACTCGAGCATCTGAGAGCCCAGATGCAGACTGACACCCACCAAAGAAATAGAATCAGAATAACTTTTCAAACAGGAAGTCAGCGCCGGGATCAACGACAACTCCATCCCGAATTTATTATCCTTTAGGCCGGTGGCAATATAGGGGTGCGTCTTAATATCCACATCGGGATTTAAGCGCAACGCCACCTGCGCATTTTTACCCATCTCACGCGCCAGTGTCCCAATGCGCTCAAGCTCCGGCAGGCTTTCAACATTAATCTGATAAATGCCCAACTTCAGGGCCTCACTGATTTCAAACTTTGTCTTACCAACACCGCTATAAACAATATCCTGAGGCTGAAAACCGCATTCCAAAGCTCGCTTGATTTCACCCAAGGAAACCACATCCGCCCCCGCCCCCAGGGACTTTAGCTTACTCAGCACTCCGGGATTGGAGTTGGCTTTCATCGCATAGAACAGACGCACACCTTTTAGAGCCCTCGTCATGGCTTTAAATCTCTGAGCTATAAAATCCAGGTCATAGACATAGATAGGCCGCATATAATTTGCCACCAGAGGACTTAAGGGCTTTTTCATAGGGCCTAGGCAGAGTTCGTTATTGATATATTCCAAGTGAAACCTCGTTGGTTTCGTTATGATGACTGATTCACCAAAGTTTGTCATGAAAACTTGTGTTCTCTCGCGTAACAGAAGAATCGTTTTGACGTTACCAGCAATGAGGATGTTAAGATGGTGGGCCAAAAGGACAGGCTCGCTATGAAAACTTCCATTTTTACTTATACCTCCAAAGGCCTCCCCGTACCGGCTTATCACTTTGAAAACAACGGCCCTGAAGTTCTGATTTTGGGCGGAGTTCATGGTGACGAAGTTGAAGGGGTTATTGCCGCGCAAGAACTTTTGAAGCATTTTATGCAAGCCTTCCCGTATAAACTGAATATGACTCTGGTCCCGCAGTTCAATCTAGAAGGTGTCATCTTCAAAACCAGAGGCAATGGCAACGGCGTGGATCTGAACCGAAACCTGCCCACAAAAGACTGGTCCCCTGAAGTAAAGACTCCGCGCTATCATCCAGGGCCTTTTGCAGGAAGCGAAAATGAAAACCACGGTCTGATGACTTATCTGGACCAGAAAAAGCCAATCTATGTTCTATCCCTGCACTCCTGGCATCCGGTTTTAAATGTGAATGGCGACTGCCGCAAGGTGGCCGAAGTTTTGGCCAAACTCACGGGTTACAAAATTGATGACGATATCGGTTATCCCACACCAGGCTGCCTGGGAACTTATGCCGGTCTTGAAAGAAACTGCCCGACACTGACTTATGAAATTGAGCGAGGGCTGGCCGCTGAAAAAATTATCGAAATCCATGTTCCGGCCATCTTGGAATCCCTGAAAGTATTGGAATAGTTTATAAATAGAAAGAGAGATCTCATGCAACAAGAAGTCACCCAGATTTTTGCTGACGTTCAAGGCGGAAAAAGCGTTGATCAACTGAGCACTCAGGAGCTCAAGGCCGTCTTTGAAACAATTGAGGGCCTGGACGCCGGTCGCCTGCGCGTAAGTCAAAAACAAGATGGTCAATGGATCACCAACGAATGGATCAAAAAAGCCATCCTGCTTTATTTCCGCATCCAAAAGATGGAAGCCATGTCAGCCGGGGATCTTGCTTTCTTCGATAAAATTCCAACAAAACAATGGAGCGAAGAAGATGGCGTGCGTGTCGTTCCTCCGGCCGTGGCCCGCAAAGGATGTTTCATCGAAAAAGGGGCCATCTTGATGCCTTCTTACGTGAACATCGGTGCCTATGTCGGCTCCGGCACCATGGTGGACACTTGGGCCACCGTTGGCTCTTGCGCGCAGATCGGTAAAAATGTGCATCTTTCCGGCGGTGTGGGCATTGGCGGGGTTTTGGAACCCATCCAGGCCTCTCCAGTGATCGTTGAAGACAACGCCTTCATCGGCAGCCGCTGCATCGTGGTCGAAGGGGCCGTGATCGAAGAAGGGGCTGTATTGGGCGCCGGGGTCACCATCACTGCCAGCACAAAGATAATTGATGTCACGGGTTCCGCCCCGGTGGAATACAAAGGGCGCGTTCCTGCCAACTCGGTGGTCATTCCAGGGACACAGATGAAGGAATTTGCCGCCGGAAACTATGGTGTTCCTTGCGCACTGATCATCGGTAAGCGCAAAGCCAGCACCGATCTGAAGACATCCTTGACTGATGCTCTTCGCGATCATCAGGTCAGCGTTTAATTTTTTTCGAATTATCTCATTCGCAAAGCATCGGACGGCTGCACTTCTGCAGCCGTTCTTGCAGGAATATAAGATCCCCACCATGCAATCAGGGCACTGACGATCAAGACACCAAAGACCAGCCAGAAGTCCACCAACGCGGGAATCGACGAGTCATAATAAATATCTGAAGGCAAAAACTTGATGGGATTGTATTGGATATACAGACTGATACCTGTTCCCAAGACTGTACCGGTGACAACGCCAATCGAAGCCAGGAAAAAGCCGATTTGTGTAAAGGTCATCACCGTCTGACGTGCAGAGAATCCTATTGCACGCAAAATCGCAATATCGCGCTTTTTCTGCGACAGCAACAGGGCCAGGACGCTCATGATGGAACTTGCCGCGATCATTCCCGCCAGCCCCAGGAAGATGCCGATGGTCAGTTTTTCCAGTTTCAACGCATACAACAAGGCCGAATTGCGATCCATCCAGGTCTCAACACTGACACCCTCAAACTTCGCCAGATCATCGCGAACAGACAGGACATCTTTTTCATTCGCAAGCCAGACTTCAATACCGTTCTTGCGCATACCTTCGGTGGTCAGCGCATTCAAAGCCTCACCACGTTGATAATAAATATACTGACTGTCCAAGTCCGGCAGACTGGTAGTCACAATTCGTTTGATACGAACGCGCTCAAACTTGGGGGTTTCCCCTGGAGGCAACAACAACCCCGAAGGCGACACCACCGTCAGGAAATCCCCCTCAAAAACACCCAATGACTGCGCCAGATCCACCCCGACGACAACCTCACCTTTGCCAGGAACATCCTCGGGATCCCAGAAATAAGCCGGAGAACTACGGTCCTCATTTTTGCGATCTACCTTTTGCAGCTGTTCAATAAAGTGTTCAAGACTTTCGCGGGTCACCCCACGGGCGATTCCACCCCGGAACTGTCCATCCTGACTGCGAATGATGACGTCCATAGACTCATAGACGTAGGCTCGATTCGCAGGATTTTCCTTCAAACGCTGAAACACCGGATGACTTTCAAGTCCCTGTGAAGTCCCCACCCCGGCGACCTGAATATAGAGATGAGGCTCCAGCCCCAGAATGCGCTGGCGAATGCTGCCGTTCATACCATTCATGACAAACAGAACAACCAAAAACGCAGTCACGCTGATACAAATGCCTACCATGGAAAGCCAGGCAATTCGGCGCACCAGCGCCCCGGCTCTTTTGGAAAAAATAAAATGACGGAATAAGTGCCCAACCAGCATCCTAGAATCATAAGGCGGTCAGGAAGCTGCGCACAAGCTCGTTAGTGAGTTTTTCCGTTGGTTTTAAACATGGCGGCAAGCTTTTCGCCGACATAATTATTCACAATGCGCTCATAGACCCCGGAATCACGCATCTTCTGGAGTTCGCGATCAAAGTCATTGCGCATTTTTTGATCACGAAATACCACATAGGACTTATTCGGCTCTTCAAAGATTGGAAAGACCTCAATATCTTCCAACACCCCCACCTGGGGAACCATGGTTTTTCTGAACCAGGCAAAGATCGAACGATCCATGATCAACACATCAATCTTCTCGTTCCAAAAGGCTTTATACTGCTCGTCCTGCTTGGCAAACTCCACATACATATTTGGCAAAATGCCCGATGCCCGTGGAGAAAAATGCCGCGAAAAATCTTTCCCCAAATCCTTCCATGCATTGACCCAAGCCCCCACACGGAGCCCCTGCAGATCCTTCACTGACTTGACTGAAAGTTTTCTGGCTTTAAAACTCATCGCCACATTGTTATAGATCACAAACGCCTGGGAATAATAACGAGATCCATCACTACCTAAGGGAACACCGACAACAACATCGAAGCTGTTTCCGTGTTTCGCCTCCGCCTCGATGCGATAAGGGGAAATGGACTGAGGCTTCATTTGATAGCCCATGCGGCTTAAGACCTCCCGAGCCAGATCGACTTCGATCCCTCGCAACTGCTCGTTTTCTAAAAACGCATAGGGCGGTCGGGCTTTGCCAAAAGCCACTGCCAGCGTTTTTTCACTTTTGGCCCAAACCGAAGAGCCCACAAACAAAACTGCGATCATTTGAGCCAACAAACGCATCGTTTGCATGATTCACCATTCCCCTGCTCTGACGAGCACAGGTCTTATCGTGCAAACTTCTTTATTGCTGAAGAGTAATTAAATTAATTTGATAATTCATATTTGCGCCCCAGATCGGGACGCATGGCTATTTCTGACTCGCTGGAACGCGAGCATCTTCTTCTTCCCTAACTTCCTTCACACTACTGCGCATGAAGAAACTTTTTTGCATGGCTTTCAAAACCACCACTGTCTCATTTAAGGCCTGCACCAAACGCACACTGGCACCTGGCAATTCACCCTCAACCTCTTTCACGGCTGGTCCCAGGGCACGCGTCATGACTGCCAGGTTCTGGGTCATCACCGCAAGGTCTTTGGCCATGGCAGGATTAGCTTCGTTCAACTCCGGCAAAATTTTATTGATCTCCCGAGTCGTCACAGCAAGATTACCCACCAGCTTTTGCACCCCATCATCGTGAGTTGCCTGCTTGGAAAGCTTAATTACTTCCATGGACATCGTATTAAGATTCTTCACCAATGGATCCATACGGTCGATCACACGAACCAGGCTCTCGGCACGACTCTTGTCGGCAAAAGCATCCACCAGAACCTGCACGCTTTCCAGGATACCACCCAACTTGCTCAAGTAAGAATTCAGATGTTTTCCGCTCATCAACGTCATCAGATCCACTGTCTCCATGGACTTAATGGCACTCTGATCAGGGATCACGTCGTACTCTTCCCCGCCAACGGTCAGCTCCAAAACTCTCTCCCCGATGATGAAGGGACGGATCAACTGCACCGTGCTGTTCTCACGCACACGATTTTGGAATTTCCCCAGAACATAGAAGCTCACACGAATGCGGTTGTCACTTTCAAGCTCGACAGTTTCAACCTCACCGGCACGAAGACCGGCCATCTGCACCAGCGTTCCTTGGTGGATTCCGTCGGCATTTTCAAAAGTCGTCGTATAGCGCACCTTGGGTTCAAACCACCCCTGCTTGATCGCGGCACTCACCCCTGTCAGGATCACCCCGCAGATGGCCAGCATCACGAACAGCCCTGCCACTCTTTCAAACTTGTTGAATTTTACTTTCATAGATGAACAACTCTTTTCTCCGGATCCACCGCCTGGAAGTACAATTGTCCTTCATCCAGATGAATGATCTGATAGTTGAAAAGATTCATGAACTTTTCATCGTATGAACTGATGAAGACATGCTTCAGCAGGCCCTCCTTGCGCAAACGATGAACATGATCGGCAAAAATATAAACACTGTCCTGCCCCAGCCCGACACTGGGATCATCCAGCAACAACATTTCCGGTTGCATGACCACGGCCCGCATCAAGCATGTCAGTTTACGAATACGCCCCGGCACGTGCGCCGGTCTTTCGTGGGCAAATTTTTCGATTCCGAATTCCTTGATCATCGCTTCCACACGAGCTTTAGATTCTTCCGGCGTCAAAATCTTATGATACAACAGGGGAAGCATCAGATTATCATACAGGGTGCGGTTGTTAATCAGACCACCATAGTCAAAGGAGTAACCAATCTTCAGACGGTATGGCAGGAATTCTTCAAAAGACATGTCCACCACATTTTCACCGTTGATCAGATACTTCCCGGATTGTGGGATCTGCAGGCCTGCAAGAATCTGCAGCAGCGAACTTTTACCTGCCCCCTCTTCGGCCTTCACCCACAAAATTTCATTCATGGGAAAATCGAATTCCACATTCTGGACGATAGGTTCCTGTCCTTCATGAGTAAAAGACACGCCTTCAAATTTAAGACTTTCGATTTTCATCAGACCACCCCTAAACTGCGAAGTTGATTTAGATAAAACAATGCTGTGACCATAAGATTAAAGACGACCACAAAGATAATGCTGTTCACCACCGCCTGAGTCGTCACCTGCGGAACCTCATGGGGACTGCGCTTCACGGACAAGCCCTGATAGCAGCACACCACAAAGATAATCATTCCGCTGAATCCATTTTTTAAAAGGAAGATAAGCACGTCTTCCTTGGCAAAAGCACGCATCAAAGAATCGGTGTAAAACGCGAAAGGCAGATCCTGAATAAAGCGCGTCACCAGGAAACCGCCGATCAAGGCGATGAAATTGAAATAGAAAGCCAGCCCCAGAACGCTGATCACTCCACCCAAAACCCGCGGGAAAACAATGAAACTCAGCGGGTTTATGCCCATACTTTCCAAGGCTTCGATTTCGCGATTGGCACGCATGTTCCCGACTTCCGAGGCCACAGCTGTTCCCGAACGCGCAATCACCACCAGCGCCACCAACAGGGGCCCTGCCTCACGCACGATCATCACGATCAGGAAATTCCCGATCATCTGGGTCCCACCCAGCATGGAAAGATTGGAAACGGATTGCAAAAGAATGATGGATCCTGTTCCCAGCGCCAGGACTGAAACCAGCGGTAATGCCTGCCAGCCAGTGAAATAAATCTGCGCGGAAATGACCCCCACGATCTGCCGGAAGCCTTGAGCGCGGTCCATGATTGTGGCGCGAAGAGAAAGATAGACCATCAGGAGAACACGCGCCGTGTACTCCAGATTCTTTGTTACAGATCTTCCTAGCGAGTCAATATGCGCCAGTAAAGAAGTCATGATCCACCCTCGATTTCCTAGGGACTTTATCGGATCAAACCAGGAAAAGGATATTAAGTCGAAGGTCTGGTTTTAGTAGGCCCAGAGAGAGTAAAAGAAGGATTTCAGGGCCTCAAACCCCGACTCCCAGACAGAAGACTCAAAACGTCCCCCGATAATGGCGTGTTTTTCGATGTATATATTCTCCGGAAAGGTCGCCCGGAATGTCTGATAAGAACGATACATGTGCAGGCGTGAGGTCACCAGAAGAATATCCCGGCACTTCAAAGCCTCGACGATGGGAAGACTTTGTTGAGCATTGCCATAGGTGGTCTCTGAACGACGGTCCAGAACCACATCATTTTCGCTCAAACTTCCATAAAAGGGCCACACCGGCATGATCTCGCGCAAACGCGCATTGGAATACACACCCGAGATGACCAGCTTCTTGACATTCTGATTTGCCAGAAGGTCAAACCCCTCCCGCACCCTGCCTGCACCGCCAGTCAATACGACGGCGCAGTCTGCAGTGGGAGTCTTCGTCCATGACTGAATTTTCTCACCCTGCACTTTGTGATACTCATCCACAAAACGATAGAGCACCACTGCACTTAGCAGCAGCAGCGCCCAGAAAGAGCGGGATTTCAACAAGGACTTAGCGATGCGCAATGACTTCAATCTCCACGTTCACACCCTTAGGCAAAGCTGCCACAGCAACAGTGGAACGTGCTGGTGGAGCTTCTGTGAAAGCTTTAGCATAAGTCTCGTTCACAACCGCGAAGTCCGCCATGTTGGTCAGGAAGATGGTGCTCTTCACGATATTGCTGTACTTCATTCCAGCTGCAGCCAATACCGCCTCGATATTTTTTAGAACCATTTCAGTTTGGGTTTTGATATCGCCGGTGAAAACTTCACCCGTCTTTGGATCAATCGAGATTTGACCGGAACAGAACAAAAAATCACCCATCTGAACAGCCTGAGAATAAGGACCCACGGCCTTCGGTGCATTGTCTGTGTGAATTACTTTTTTCATGAATCTCTCCTTAAGAGTTTATTAGAAATAGAAAATGATTCCCGCGCTGAATGGACTGTCAGCGATAGTTCTGAAGCGTACGTTGTCCATTGAAACAACACCCACCCCCCCTTCGAAGGTGAAGGCCAAAGAATCCAAACCTGTAAAGAAGAACTCGCCGCCAAACAAGGCATTAAGTTCAAAGCCGGACTGCTTATCCCCGTTGGTTTCTTCATTCAATACACCAACTGAACCACCCATATAGAAGTTCATGTTATCTTCTTTGAAGACCACACGGCGAATACCCGCGTTGAAGGCAAATTTTGAGTAGTCCTTCTGCGTGTCAACACCAAGACCTCCCGCCAAAGCCATGTCCGGCGCGAAGTAATAAGTTGCCGCCAGCTGCGGCAGGTTCAAAGCCGAATGAGTTTTCACACCCACCCCCAAACGGTTGGTCAACTCTTTCGCCTGACCTTGAACGGTGAATCCTACTGTCATCAAGCACAAAGCCAACGCCATTTTTTTAAGCACTTTTCTCTCCTCTGTTTTGGGATATTTAGCCTTTTTATTAAAGGCAAAACTGGGAACCGGGGCAAAGGATTTTACTTCTTACAACGGGTGTCAATTCCTTGTGTCCTTGCGACTTTCGTGGGAAACGGAGCACATGAAACTCATTTTCTGCATTCTTATATCTTTCTTGGTTCTTTCTGAGGCTCATGCCGTCGTCTATGGCGATCATTGGGTGGCTTTAAGTCCGGAAGAAAAGGAAATGCTCGAAATCGCCATCGAAGAAGCCGCTCTTCCCAGCTACTGTCCCCGCCTTGGCGAATTTGCCGCCAAATCCCGCTGGGAACGTCCGGCTCTCGAGGCGGAGGCCGACTTGATTCTGGTTGATAAAAAACGTCGACTGATTCATCTCATGCAACAGGAACAGATTCTGGCCACTTACTCTACGGCTCTTGGCGGCAGCCCCGTGGGCCACAAAAAGAAAGAAGGCGACGAAAAGACGCCCGAAGGTCGCTATATCTTCGAAGTGAAAAATCTAAAAAGTGAGTATCATTTAAGCCTGGGCATCAACTATCCCAACCGTAAAGACAAGGCCGACGCTTTAAAGAATGGGATCAAAGATCCTGGTGACAGCATCATGATCCACGGCCTTCCCAATAGTTGGATTAAACGCAAACTGATCCGCCACCCCCGCGATTGGACGAAGGGGTGCATGGCCGTCACCAATTCTGAGATTGAAGAAATCTTTGCCCGCATGCCCTTGGGCGGAATGATTGAAATCTGTCCGTGAATAACGCCCGTCAGATGAGTGAATCCGCAATCGCCGCCAAAAAGTCAGAGGAAAAAGCATCCGTCTTTTGACTCTCCCGCTCCCAGACTTTTTCTTTCAGAAAGCGGAACCCCACACCGGTCTCTTGCATAGTCGTTAAAACAGCCTGATCAATTTTTTCGGCAAACATCACTATCTGCGCTTCCACCGGCACTTTGTCAGCAGGGACCTGGCTTGGGAACCCCTTGCCATCAAAGCGCTCATGTGTGCAGACCATCGCGGCCTTGATTGCCTCGCTGATCGGCACTCCTTTGCCAAGACATCGATTCAAAGAAAGCACTGGGTGATATCCAAAGGATTGTGGCAACTCGGAACTATCCCCCTGCTTGCCGCCATCTCCCAAGAGGTACCGACGCACAAGACTTTCCTCGACATCAAGCAGCCCGACATCCGTCAATAGACCCGACATCAGGGCCACCCGCGGATTCCCCTGTCCACTGCGCTTGGAAATAAGTGCGGCATACGCCGCAATCCACGGCGCCCGCCACAAACGATAGAAGTCACCACTCAGGGACTCCCGGAACAGATCCCAAAGATCCTCCTGACCTTCGAAGGTTTTCAGCAGCTCCTCACCAGCGGACTGCAGCGATTCATAGGCGGCAACAAAAGACTCCTGGGACGAGGATTTAAAATCAAAAAGCAAAATTTCATTCAGTTGCAAAGAGGCCTGATAAAGCGCCAAAAACTGAGCCCGGGCCCGCATTCTCATGCCTTTACCAGAAGTGTCATAGTAGCTTGCAATGTATTGAGAATACCGCTCACTGTCCTTCTGCAGGATGAAAACCCCGTCTGCAGCAGAGACTCTCTGATAACGGTCATCAGATAAGACAGAATTTGAATGAGTCACAGCCACATAGCGCTGATTCAAGGGCTGCCGGATGAATACCGGAAAACTCAGGGTTGTCATCGGGAATAGATCACTGATTTTTATATCGAAATACTGAGCCCGACAACGTTGCAGACACAGGTATTCGAACTTCATCGTTTGAAAATATTCCGCCTGCGACAGCGGTGTTATGCGGGTGTTCGCCGTGCCCTCCAGATTTTCCCGTGATAAGGACGGCGCCATCACCGTCACCAAACGAGAGCGCGGGAACGCATGCAAAACCTGATCAACCCGGACTGCAAAATCCTGCAAAGATTCCTGATCCTCCTGACTCAGAAGAATCAACTGCGCACGCATCAGGTCCAGCGTGGCCCCTTTGCTAAGGTCTGAAAAATCCATGTGCTGAAATGTCAGGAAGTAGCGCGACACAATGTGCTTGGCGCGATTCAGAATCCTTTCATTTCCAGAAAGAATCAGAAGCTCCAGCTTTTGTCTGAACATAGGAGGTGGCATTTTAGTGTCTAACATCGCGTCTTTAAAAGCTTAATGAGGAATCTTCCACCTGCCAACAAAACTTTTACGGGTTGACAATTTCACCCCTCCAACGAATCCTATCTGGACCATATCGAGAAAGGATCATTCATGAAGCACCTTATCGCAGGACTTGCCACCGTTCTTTTGTCCTTAAATGCCTCGGCCGCCCTTCTGACTTCCGAAGGCAGTGGTGAGAAAATCGAAAAAGTCACTCTTTCCAGTTCAGCAACGGCTCAGGTTGAAAACGAAGCCGTAAAATTAACTTCCGTCGGGGCCGGACTTCGCGCTAAGAAAGTTGTTTTCGTCAATGTGAAGGTGTACGTCGGTCAGTTGTTCGTGAGCACCCCGGAGAGTTTCAAAAAGACTGACTCAGAAGCCCTGACATCCCTGAAAGATCAAAAGGCTGTAGCCATCCAGCTTCACTTCTTGCGCGATGTGGATGCGGACAATGTGCAAAAATCCTTCAAGGAAGCCTTGAAAGCCAACAACGTCAGCCTTGACGATGCCGCAGTAAAACAATTCCTGGACTCTGTCTCCAAAGGTGGCGAGGCGAAAGACGGCAAAGCACTGACAATCTTGGGTGCAAAACTGAAAGACGGTTCTGAATCTGTGTTCTACGAAACCACTTCAGGAAATGTTTCTGAAATCAAAGGACCTGCTGGTTTCATCGAAAAGGTCTTTGCGATCTGGTTGGGGAAACCATCCGACGATGGCGTTGCGAGCTTGAAAAAATCCATCCTGAAAAAGTAGTCACACCGGGGGCAGGTTTCGGCCTGCCCTGCAGAATAAAGTACCCCGAATGACTTGGCCCCTCTGTCGCCATTCAATCTGAAGCTCTCTCCTGGATAATAGAAATTGTATTTTGAAATAGAGGGCCTAAACAGGTGCTCTTACCCCTGATGAATGTGAAAATAAGAAGAATTGGAGCGGAACATGAAAGTCTTCCTTTTTGCGGCCTCCCTGCGCAAGGGATCCTACAATAAAAAACTGATTCGAATCGCCGCCGAACATCTTCGCACATTACCCTTCTGCGAGGTGGACTTGTGCGAATTTAACGACTTCCCCATGCCGATGTACGATGGCGACCTTGAGTCCTCCCAGGGAATTCCTGAGGGCGTGCAAAAACTGGCGCAGAAAATCCAATCAGCCGACGCCATTGTCATCTCCAGCCCGGAATACAATGGTAGCATTCCCGGAACGCTTAAAAATGCATTGGACTGGGTTTCCCGTATCAAACCACTTCCGATCGCCAAAAAGCAGATCCTGCTGATTGGGGCCTCGCCAGGGTCTTTAGGGGGCATTCGCGGGAACATCCACGCAAGAACCCCCTTCCACATCCTTGGAACTTACCTGTACCCAGAATACTTTGGCTTGGCGAAGGCGGATTCCGCGTATGATGAGAAAGATCAACTCATTGATGCAAAACAAGATGAGCGCTTAAAAAACTTACTTCTGGATTTCATTCACTATGCTGCGCGCAAGGAAACCCCATTTGAAGCCTTAAGTGAATTTGTTGAAGAAAGACTGCAAAAGCCAAAATGAAGGCAGCACCTTCATTTTCGAGCAAATAATTTTTAGGGCACAACTCCCGAAAAGAACCGCAAGATGTGGCGTAGCCCTCGATGCGACACGAGGTGTTCCAAAAAAGAAAAGGAGAGGATCAACCTCTCCTTTGAACAACAGCCAGCAATAGTTTTAAATATTTTGAAATTCTCAGCCTGCATTGCGAGGTGGGTCGACGTGAACCGTCGGCACGACCGCTGCGGGTATGGCCTTCATACTCGGAGCTTCCACTTTTGCAACCTGCTCTTCTGCTTTTTTGCCATCACCCAGATTCAGCATAACAACTCCCAAAATAATCAGGGAGGTCGCCAATACTTTCTGAAGCGGAAGAGGCTCGTTGAAAATAACCAAGCCCAGGAACGCCATTAGCGCCGTTCCCACGCCTGCCCAGATGGCATAGACGTTACTTACTGGAAGATACTTTAAGGCTACAGTGAGGCTTATAAAGCAGATTCCATGACATGCTACTGTGAGCACGGATGGGAGCACCTTTGTAAACCCCTCTGAGTACTTCATCGTGATCGTTCCAAAAACCTCAAAGATAATTGCTGCTGCAAGATACACGTATGCCATAAGACACCCTGTCGCATCTCGACCCTTTCTTTTGTCTATTCAATTTTTGTTTCCCCGTGCTCGGGTGAATCCCCGAGAGATCTTTTTTTGAACCAGTCGACAAAAAAGACTTAAAAAGCGAACAGGAAAAGATTCCTGTATTTGATATAACTAGAATACCACAGCTCTTTAAAAAAAGCTCTCATGACTCGACCTCAATGAGATTAAACAGTCTTTTCGATAACTTAGACATGAGACACAGCGAATATTTTTAGCCCATATTTTGTTTAATTACACATATTTATGTTTATTTATTTTCCCATTTTGAAACAAAAATGGGCCTACAAAGGCCCAACTCAACGTCTCCGATTGAAGTGAAAATAAAAGAAAAGGCGCTGGCAGAGTCACCAGCGGTGTCAGTCATCATCCCAGCCGGAACTACTCAGAAATCCATTTTTGCGTCTGATTGAGGCGATAATGCTCAAATAGGCAGAATACTAAGCACGCAGCAGAGTCCTCAACCCGGGAGCTTTGAGGAATTCACCATATCGATAGGGTAGATTCTGAAATCGAGTTGAGTTTTAGACAAAAAAAAACCCGGCTTACTTTCGTAAGTCGGGTTCGAGTAAAAAAGAGCTGGCATCGTGCTACTCTCCCACATGGTCGCCCATGCAATACCATCGCCGCAAGAGGACTTAACTTCTGAGTTCGGAATGGGATCAGGTGTGGCCCCTCTGCTATAAACACCAGCAAAGCGTTTATTAAGTCAAAGTGGTTAGCTTCTTACACTAACCTTTCTGTTCTTTGCAACTTGCTTCCAACACAAATGGAGAAGTTACTTCTTTTAGTTACAATCGAATGATTGATTTAATTGATTTTTAGCGATTAACGGTTAGTCCCATCAATCACTCTCTTACTTATTCAGAGAGCTAGTCTCTCGTTCCTTTAAAAGGAAGTCTTTGAGACGAAATCTTCGTCAAGCCGAAGCCTGAGAAGAAAAATTTTAAAAAAGCCTCACGACCTATTAGTACTGATCAGCTCAATGTGTTACCACACTTACACCTTCAGCCTATCAACCTCGTAGTCTCCAAGGAGTCTTTAGGGGGCCGAAGCCCCAGTGAGATCTAATCTTGTAGTTTGCTTCCCGCTTAGATGCTTTCAGCGGTTATCAATTCCGAACATAGCTACTCTGCATTGCCGCTGGCGCGACAACAGAAACACCAGAGGTTCGTCCATCCCGGTCCTCTCGTACTAAGGACAGGTCTACTCAAATCTCATACGCCCACAGAAGATAAGGACCAAACTGTCTCACGACGTTCTGAACCCAGCTCGCGTACCACTTTAATTAGCGAACAGCTAAACCCTTGGGACCTGCTCCAGCCCCAGGATGTGATGAGCCGACATCGAGGTGCCAAACTCCATCGTCGATATGGACTCTTGGATGGAATAAGCCTGTTATCCCCGGAGTACCTTTTATCCGTTGAGCGATGGCCCTTCCACGCGGGACCACCGGATCACTTTGGCCTGCTTTCGCACCTGCTCGACTTGTAGGTCTCGCAGTCAAGCCCCCTTATGCCAATGCACTCGACGCCTGGTTTCCAATCAGGCTGAGGGGACCATCGCGCGCCTCCGTTACTTTTTGGGAGGCGACCGCCCCAGTCAAACTGCCCACCAGACAGTGTCCCTCTGCTCGTAAAGAGCAGCAGGTTAGATTTCAAAGGTGCCAAGGGTGGTATTTCAAGGTTGACTCCACAATGGCTAGCGCCACTGCTTCAAAGTCTCCCACCTATCCTACACATGCCAACTCTAAAATCACTGCCAAGCTACAGTAAAGGTTCACGGGGTCTTTCCGTCTTTCTGCGGGTACTCGGCATTTTCACCGAGAATTCAATTTCGCGAGGCATTTGGTCGAGACACCGGAGAAGTCGTTACGCCATTCGTGCAGGTCGGAACTTACCCGACAAGGAATTTCGCTACCTTAGGACCGTTATAGTTACGGCCGCCGTTTACTGGGGCTTCGATTCTCTGCTTCGCTTGCGCTAACAAATCCTCTTAACCTTCCAGCACCGGGCAGGCGTCAGTATGTATACTTCGTCTTGAGACTTTGCACATACCTGTGTTTTTGATAAACAGTCGCTACTCCCATTTCTCTGCGACCCGAAAAAGCTTGGGGAGTAAATCCTTACACTCTCGCGGGCACACCTTTTCCCGAAGTTACGGTGTTAAGTTGCCGAGTTCCTTGACCAAAATTCACCCCATCGCCTTAGGATATTCACCCCACTCACCTGAGTCGGTTTACGGTACGAGCTAATAAAACTAAACTTACGAAACTTTTCTTGGATGCATGGCTTTTCACACTTCCGGGACAAGTCCCTCGCATTCACACCTCAGAGTTACGACCAGCGGATTTGCCTACTGATCCTCCTACATGCTTACACCTCAATCCAATAAGAGGCTGTGATATCCTACACCGTCATTCCTTAAGCGCGATTTATTAGGTAACGGAATATTAACCGTTTTGCCATCGACTACGCCATTTGGCCTCGTCTTAGGGCTCGACTAACCCTGGGAAGATTATCTTTACCCAGGAATCCTTGAGTTTTCGGCGCCCGGGTTTTTCACCCGAGTTCAACGCTACTTATGTCAGCATGATCACTTCTAGTTCGTCCAACTGTCCTACCGGTCAATCTTCATCCTACACTAGAACGCTCCCCTACCACTAAAATATAAAATATCTTAATCCAAAGCTTCGGTAACACGCTTAGCCCCGTTGTATCTTCCGCGCAGAGTCACTAGACTAGTGAGCTATTACGCTTTCTTTAAAGGATTGCTGCTTCTAAGCCAACCTCCTAGTTGTCAAAGTAACTCCACAACGTTCTCCACTGAGCGTGCATTTAGGGACCTTAGCTGTTGGTCTGGGCTCTTTCCCTCTCGACTCATGACCTTATCACCCTGAGTCTGCCTGCCAGGGAACATATCTATGGCATTCGGAGTTTATTTGGGTTTGGTAATCCGGTAAAGACCCCTAGCCCATTCAGTGCTCTACCTCCATGATATTTTTTACCTGACGCTATACCTAAATATATTTCGGGGAGAACCAGCTATCACCCAGTTTGATTGGCCTTTCACCCCTAATCACAGATCATCAAAAGAGTTTTCAACCTCAACTTGTTCGGTCCTCCACGAGGTGTTACCCTCGCTTCAACCTGTCCATGATTAGATCACCGGGTTTCGGGTCTATGCCTGCATACTAAATCGCCCTATTCAGACTCGCTTTCGCTACGGCTCCACCTGCAACGGCTTAACCTCGCATGCAAACATAACTCGCTGACTCATTATGCAAAAGGTACGCTATCGCCCACTTAAGGGGCTCTAACTGCTTGTAGACTTACGGTTTCAGGTTCTATTTCACTCCCCTCTCGGGGTTCTTTTCACCTTTCCCTCACGGTACTTGTTCACTATCGGTCACTAAGGAATATTTAGCCTTATGAGGTGGTCCTCACAGATTCCCACAGGATTTCACGTGTCCTGTGGTACTCGGGATGCCGCTAGGGCCTTCGAAGTTTTCGAGTACGGGGCTATCACCCTATCTTGCCAGACTTTCCAGACTGTTACTCTAACTTCTCCGGTCCCACATCGCGGTCCCACGACCCCTCCTTCAAATTAATGAAGAAGGTTTAGGCTGTTCCCCGTTCGCTCGCCACTACTGGGGGAATCTCGGAATTGATTTCTCTTCCTGAGGGTACTGAGATGTTTCACTTCCCCTCGTTCGCTTCAAACAACTATGTATTCATTGAGTGATACCATAAATGGTGGGTTTCCCCATTCGGAAATCTCCGGATCAAAGTGTGTGTGCCACTCCCCGAAGCTTATCGCAGCTTACCACGTCCTTCATCGCTTCTTAGTGCCAAAGGCATCCACCGTAAGCCCTTTGTAGCTTAAAAAAATGGAACTAACCTCGCTAAAAATCAACTAAATCAATCTATTCAATTGTCAAAGAACAAAAACTTGTTCACGTAAAACTCTAACTTACACCGCATTCAACCGTCAGTAGAACTTGGTGGGCCTGGGAAGACTCGAACTTCCGACCCCACGCTTATCAAGCGTGTGCTCTAACCAACTGAGCTACAGGCCCGTTAGGCTTCACTCTCTCAAAACTAAACAGCTAGATAGATTTTTGGGACTCACTTACTCGGGAAGAGTAAGTTGACCTAAGATTGGGTCATTTTAACTTATCAAGAACAAGTCTTGATGAAGATTGACCGGATAATCCTTAGAAAGGAGGTGATCCAGCCGCAGGTTCCCCTACGGCTACCTTGTTACGACTTCACCCCAATCATCGACCATACCTTGGGCGCCTGCCTCCTTGCGGTTAGCGCAGCGACTTCTGGTACAGCCGACTTTCATGGTGTGACGGGCGGTGTGTACAAGGCCCGGGAACGTATTCACCGCGGCATTCTGATCCGCGATTACTAGCGATTCCAACTTCATGATCTCGAGTTGCAGAGATCAATCTGAACTTAGATAGCTTTTAAGCGATTTGCTCTACCTCGCGGCTTAGCTTCGCTCTGTGACTACCATTGTAGCACGTGTGTAGCCCTAGGCATAAGGGCCATGAGGACTTGACGTCATCCCCACCTTCCTCCGGTTTAACACCGGCAGTCCATCTAGAGTGCCCAACTGAATGCTGGCAACTAAATGCAGGGGTTGCGCTCGTTGCGGGACTTAACCCAACATCTCACGACACGAGCTGACGACAGCCATGCAGCACCTGTGTACCGACCCTTGCGGGCGACGACATTTCTGCCAATCTTCCAGTACATGTCAAGCCTAGGTAAGGTTCTTCGCGTTGCATCGAATTAAACCACATGCTCCACCGCTTGTGCGGGCCCCCGTCAATTTCTTTGAGTTTTAATCTTGCGACCGTACTCCCCAGGCGGGATACTTAACGCGTTAGCTTCGTCACTGAAGGGGTCAATACCTCCAACAACAAGTATCCATCGTTTACGGCGTGGACTACCAGGGTATCTAATCCTGTTTGATCCCCACGCTTTCGGATCTCAGTGTCAGTGTTCGGCCAGTTACCCGCCTTCGCCTCCGGTATTCCTGTTGATATCTACGTATTTCACCACTACACCAACAATTCTAGTAACCTCTCCGACACTCAAGCTTCGCAGTATCAAATGCACTTCTGGGGTTGAGCCCCAGGCTTTCACACCTGACTTACAAAGCCACCTACATCCGCTTTACGCCCAATGATTCCGAACAACGCTAGGATCCCTCGTCTTACCGCGGCTGCTGGCACGAAGTTAGCCGATCCTTTCTTACAGGGTACATTCATTGTGTTATTCCCCTGCGACAGAGCTTTACGACCCGAAGGCCTTCATCACTCACGCGGCGTCGCTGCATCAGAGTTTCCTCCATTGTGCAATATTCCCTACTGCTGCCTCCCGTAGGAGTCTGGACCGTGTCTCAGTTCCAGTGTGACTGATCATCCTCTCAGACCAGTTAAAGATCGTCGCCTTGGTGAGCCATTACCTCACCAACTAGCTAATCTTACGCGGACTCATCTTAGAGCGAAAAACCTTTGACCCCTTGAGCCGCAGCTCTTGTGGTCTTATGCGGTATTAGCTAATCTTTCGACTAGTTATCCCCCACTCTAAGGCAGATTATCCACGCGTTACTCACCCGTGCGCCACTAGGTATTGCTACCCCGTTCGACTTGCATGTATTAGGCACGCCGCCAGCGTTTGTTCTGAGCCAGAATCAAACTCTCCAGTTTAAATTCTGTTAGAAGCAAACAGCTAGCTTTTACGCTATTGTTTGTTCGAATATTTTTTGAAATTGTGAATACTAATTACTCAGTATTCAAAGAGCCCAAAAATCTATTTTATCTAGCTATTCAGTTTTCAAAGAGCGAATTTCTTACTCGTCGTTAATGTTTCGTAGCGACGAGGTGAGTGTTTTATCGAAGACCGAAGTCCTTGTCAACACCCTTTCAAACATTTTTTCGAAAATTTTCAAAAAGAACTTTTTCGAAAAAATATTTAAATCTCAAACCACCCAAACAAGCAAATCAGTTAATTGAATACAAATCAATTAATCGAGCGGCTGTATGTGTTTGCTTTCAAACAGAAGCGGCGATGAGGTCTCGATTTATAGGCCTATTCGGACCATCTTGCAAGAATTATTTGTGCAAATAATTACGGCAAAACGCACTATTTTTGCCCACTTACCGTGCAAAACAGCGTTTTTGCTCAAAAAAGCAGCGAAATCAATACCCATATAAAGAATCTTTCACATTTGATTTTCGACAGGCCCCCTCCTTTTTATATGAAAACCACCCCGCTAGGACCCATTTTTGACACTTTCGATAGAAACCCCCAGGTCACCCCCTCCGTTTTGCGCCAAAGGTTTCTATATATATGAGTTACACTCCACCCAAACTCGCAGAACAACCGCAAAAGACAGCTTCTGGCAGCAAAAGCCTGTGAACCCCTTCCGCCAGCGGTTTCCAGCCCTCTTACCTGTCAGGATAATAACAGTTGTTATATTCAAGTATTTTATTGAATACTTGAATCAATGAAGCAACAAAACGAAACTCAACACCTCATTCGTTCCCGCATTTATGACAGCCTAGGATTGATTTCCCAATCCATGGCCTCACCGATTCGTCTGCGTATTCTGCAGTCGCTGGCGAATAGCCCCTGCACGGTCGAGTCCATCAGTCAGAAATCGGGAGAATCCATAGCAAACACATCTCAGCATCTTCAAAAGATGTTGCGAGTGGGGCTGCTTAAGTGTGAAAAGCAAGGCGTGTCTCGCGTCTATAGCCTGGCCAACCAGAAAGTTTTGGATGTATGGCTGGCTTTGCAAAACCTGGCGTCCGAACTCCACCCGCAGGTTCAGTTGGACGAGAAGGCCCTGTGCCCAGAGGAGCTCTGCACGTCCCTCTCCACCGGAGAGGTCTTAAAAATGGTTCAGGCTGGCAAAGCCACCCTGGTGGATGCGCGCGATCTCGAGGACTCCCAGGGGTCTCCGATTCACGGGGCCCTTCATATACCGCAGGCTGATCTTAAAAAAAGCCTCCCCACCTTTTCAAAAAATAAAACCATCTTTGTATTCTGTCGCGGTCGCTACTGCACACTTGCCAATCCTTTGGTTGAAAAATTGAGAGGCAAGGGCTTTAAGGCCTTCCGTCTGCGCGAGATGGCTTATGAAATTCAAAAACAAGCACAGGAGATACAATGGAACTAAGCCTTATCGGCGTCTTCGGCGCAGGATTGCTCACCTTCTTTTCACCATGCGTACTTCCGATGGTTCCAATCATTGCTGCAAACTATTTGATGGCAGGAAGCTCGTCCCGCTTTGCTCGCCTGCAGTCGACAGGACTATTTGCGCTAGGCTTTATGGCGACCTTCACACTGATGGGACTAAGTCTTCCCTTTGTTTCCGACTTCCTGGGCGAGGCCAAAGGCCCTTTATTGATCGCCTCAGCGATTGTCATCTTCCTGTATGGACTTAAAATGTCGGGCATGGCTTTCCAAAACAGCGATAGCACCCGCCTGTTTGCATGGCTGGGCCGCTCAGCTTATCTGCCCAATATACAGAAATACCTTCCTAAGTCCCTGCATGGGTTCTTGTTCGGAGCCACCTTTGGATTGGCCTGGACACCTTGCGTGGGGCCGATTCTGGGTGGCGTTTTAAGTTATGTGGCCACCAAGGATCGCTCTTTATCCGAAAGCGTCGCCTTGATGACCAGCTTCGCCCTGGGGATTGTAATGCCCTTCTTGGCTTTGGCTGTCGGAGGCGATTTGGTGCAGGGACGCCTTAATAAGCTGCGCCCCCACCTGCCGAAAATCGAGCAGGCCACTGGCTATGGATTGATCCTGGTGGCATTTATCATCCTGACCCAGTCGAATCTGCCTTCGATCTTGTCAGAGGATGGAACCCACGAACAAATCAGCTTTGTGACACCTCAAGGTCGCACCAATCTTGAGTCCGTCGCTCCGAATGCAGCAAAACTTTTATTCTTCCATACAGAGACCTGCCCGATTTGCCATCAGATGGAAGCGTACCTTCCTCAGGTCGAAAAAGAGTGCAACTCCAGCTCCTTCAAAATCGTGCGGGTGAATGTCTCCCTGCCCGAGAACCAGGCTATTGCCGACAAATTCAAGATTCGCGCGGTACCAACCATGAGTCTGATCTCCCCGTCGGGAGAAGAGATTGCACACACGGTCGGCTATCAGAGTGAAATCAGTCTGCGGAAAGCGATTGACGCCCTTCCCAACACAACTTGTCTGAATACGGCTCAAAATAAACTACCCCATCCAGCCGAAGACGTGCGCGAAGGGCAAAGCTGTGATCCAACCAAACAAACTGGGAACGGTCTGACTTGTTAAAGGACTTACCGAAAAAGGGCTGTCTAAAAAAATCTGCGTATCAGCTGTCCTTTTGAATCCAGCTCGATAGCGCCAGTGACAGCCCGATTTTCCCTTGCGTAGTACCACGTGTCCAGAAGTGTTCCGGCTCGCAGGCTTCCGTCAGGCCAAAAGGAAATACTCCCTAGGACATTTGCCACCCGCACGATCTGCCCCTGGAGGCAGATCTCCATGAATCCCTTTACTGGCATTGATTCAACAGAACCGTCAGCAAAAAATGAAATTCGCGATAGTGACGCCGAAGCCCCCTCACCCAGCAGGGTGATTCTTTGACCGAACAACTGTACTGACACAGGCTCCAGGGAATTAATGGAAAAATGCGCCAAGGTGCCATCCTCATAGAAGCCCAGCCATTTGTTCTTTAAGTGAACCGACTGCCAATATCCCCCCAGCGCCAGCGCGCCTCGCAGTGCCCCACTTTCATAGTAAGTGGCGTGATCCAGATCCACGGCCCAGCCTCTATAGTCTGTGGTTTTAAATCCCACCTGTTTCACCAGATTCAACAATCTTGGACTGTCGTAGGTAAGTATCTTTGATGAGCTAAGAATCTGATTGAAATAACGAACTCGCGGCGATGACGACTGACCGTTTTCAATGCCCTCTCGATAAATCAGTTCATGCAGGATCAAACCGGCCTTGTCTGCTTCAGAAAGTCGACTCCATAAACGCAGATCAATCACGTAGCGCTTATCCCCCGGCATCATCAGGTCTTCAGGGCGTTGAATGGCGATCTGACGAATTTCGCACTCTGCAGGAATAATAACTGCACCCGAATCACGAATCGGCAAAAATTTTCCTTGTGAAAACCACTGCGTTTCTTCGGCAAAACTCTGAAACCATAGCCTATACTGGGCCGCCCTTGTGGGATTCACAACTCGGAGACGATCGAGCGCAAAAAGAACCTTTTCCTGATAGGTGGCACCAGTCCCCAAGTCGACAGTTATATGCCTGAGTTGCTCACCCTCAAAGTAGTCCAAAAGCTGAACTTTTTCTGTGGGGGCACACTCCAGAACATTACCCCCATTTCCCACCCAATCACCGCCGGCAAAACTGAGAGAGGAAGTAAGAACAAGATTTAAAACAGACAGCATATCAGGCTCCTATTCGTGCTTGTTTAAAATGGGAAAGCATTGCAAGGCCACTCGATAGAGATCACCACCCTGCGACTGCTCATCGAGCTCAAAGACATCATCGCGAAACTTCAGGACCAGTTTTTTTAATTTTTTAAACCGCTTTTCATCAAGGGCCACAGTCACAAAAGAATAGTCCCGCTCATCAACGGGAATCAGAGGCAGCTTTTCTTTGGCCATTTCCAGGGTGTTCAAATGGGCCCTCTGCAAAGACTGGGACGAAATGTCGTGCGATGAGTAAAGACTTTGATGATGGCGCTTCCATGCGCCCTTGCCGGGGCGTTCAATCAATCCCAGGACTTCAAGATTCCGCAAACAGATCTCCACACGTTCCTCAGGAATCCCGGTCTTCAACGCCATCCAGGACGCGGAACTTTCAAAATCAGGCAATCGAAAAACCGCCAACAGGACGAAGTACTCCCATTCATCAAAGAGAACCGCGTATTTGCTGGCATCAAGTTTATAGGCTGACGTGGCTGGCGGTTTATTCACGCCCAAACTTAGCAGAAACTCTTCCTGTTCTGCCGGAGCCAACCCAAGTTTCAACATCACATTGGCGGCATCCTGTAAGGGAACCATACGCTTCCCCTTCATGACGGCGGAAAGAGTGCCAGGATTCAGGGATAAAAAACTGGCAAAGGACCTAAGGGAATACCTTTTGTTCTTGGCTCTTTTGAGCTCAAACAGCTCATGGAGCTTTTTAGAAAAATAGGGACGTTCCTGAATTTCAGTCATAGTCAGGAGCGCAGAATTATAGATCCGCGGAAACAGGATCAAGTCAATTATGGTTTGTTGTACGCCGAGTGGAGTGTTTTATCTATTTTGTAACGAACCTCCCCTTGAGGATTGCAAAGCTATAATTTGCATAACTCACTTTTTTTCGGATGGACGGACTTTGTCAGACTTTTTTTGATGGACTATCATGCCGTGTCTCGACAACATATTAAGACTAAGGAGAAAGTGAGATGGCATTTTTTAAAAAAATTCTGATTTTAATTTCTACTTTAGCAAGTGTTGGTTGCGTCACCACACCGGCAAATGAAGAATCTACCTTTGGTTTTCTGGGAAATAATAAAGAGATCTCTTTGGGGGCTCAGACCATTTTGGGGCATGCCATCGGCATCGCCAATCTGCAAAGCGTTCAGACGTCTTTGGGACCAGCTTATGTTTTTCAGGAAGGCCAACCTGGCAAGCTTACGCGTGGGGTGTGCTATCGTGGCACTGATAAAACCCTACTGGCCTTTGAATCTGGCGCTGCGGGAGGCCCCGAGGGGATTATCACGGACATTCGCTTGATCCGGGCAGGAACACCCTACAAGTACAGCCGCCACTGCGCCCCTTCCAAAGAAGTTCTGCGCACAACGGCCTTTGCAGATCAAACCGGCCTGATGATGAGTCGCGATCGACTGGAGAAAAAACTGGGGTCTCCGGATAAGTCAAACAAGGATCTTCTTTCCTACAAATACGTCAGCACCCGAAAATACGGGACGCAAAAAGAAGACACTGTTTCATATGTAAATATCAAACTTACCAAGCAAGTGCCCCGGGAAATCAGCGTTTCCCGAGTCACAGAAATATACTAGAACAATTTGGATTCAATAGACAGATACAGGAAAACACCACGTTCGTGCTCTACGGCGGAAGGTCCTAACCCCAACAGAGCACCGATACCAGGAACCACTTCTGTATCTTCTGTCACCTGGAAGGCGGAACGAATACCCGGGACGACATAATAAGTTGTCTCAGAGCCCTTTTGATCCTGACCTGTCACAACCTCGTTGTTATTCACAACGAACTCGCAAAGCAGATTGGTCTTAGGGGTCATATTGTAGACCACACTGGTGGCAAAGTTATAGCCAAAGATAGAAGCCGTCTGACCCACATCGTTTTTGGCATCAGGAGTGAAAGTGAATCCCGCATTCCAGTGATTTGTCCAACGGTCATTAATAGCGATAGAAACAGATTGATTAAACTGCACTCCGACCACGCCGTTGCCAAAACCTTTTTTATAGTCTCCGGTTGGCACAATTAAAGACAATCTCGGAGCCATCGCGATTAAATCTGTATTCAAAAGCTGATAGCGGTAGTTTAGCAGCACATCCCCCACCTGAGTTTGGTCGTCTCCAGCTGCATCCCGGGTCTTCAGGACGGGAATCACATAGGAAAATTGATGAGTCTCATCTCCCATGGGAATTTCATTTGTGAACGAATAGCCCCACTCATGCGCCGGATCCAGATACTGATAGGTTTGAATGAACTGCACAACCCCAGGCTCTTGATTGTAGGCTTCTTCTACGAGGAAGGAATTATCTTTCACCGCTTCCGCTGCAAAACTGGAAGCACCCATCAATAACACACCGACTGCGAATACGACCGACTTCATCGATTTACCTCATTTCAGAATAAAAACTCTGACAGGCAATCATCCGGGATTCAACTGAATTTTACCAAACCTGTTTCCCATCAACACTTCCTGGCAAGACGTGATTTTCCTCCCATCTTGCCGATTAAATCGCTAATCTTAAAGCATGCTCTATTCAACACCACTTATTAAAATTCACTCTTTATCCGAAATCACCGGTTGCGATATTTATGGAAAGGCCGAATTCCTGAATGTCGGTGGCAGTGTGAAAGACCGGGCGGCCCATGGAATCATTGAACAAGCCGAGCGCGACGGATTGCTAAAGCCCGGAGGCACCATCGTTGAAGGCACCGCAGGAAATACCGGGATCGGTCTTGCGACACTAGCGGCACAACGCGGATATAAATGCGTGATTGTTATGCCGAACAATCAGGCAACCGAGAAGTACCAGACGCTGAACGCCCTGGGGGTTGAGTTGATCACAGTCGCCCCTTGTCCGTTTGCTGATCAAAATCACTTTTATCACACAGCCCGCCGCCTGGCTGAAGAGCGTGGGGCCTTCTGGGCCAATCAGTTTGAAAATACAGCAAATTATCAAAGCCACTATAAAACCACAGGCCCTGAGATTTGGGATCAGACCGACGGCCAAGTGAATGCCTTCATTGCAGCGGCTGGCACCGGCGGCACCATTGCCGGAGTTTCACGCTTCTTAAAAGAAAAAAATCTCCAAGTCCACATCCGACTGGTGGACCCGATGGGGTCTGGTTTGTATTCGTATCTGACGACTGGGGAAATCAAATCAACCGGCTCTTCAATCACGGAAGGCATCGGCATCATGCGCCTGACGGCGAACTTCAAAGAGGCCCTAATTGATGATGCAGTTCAGGTGAACGACAGCGAGATGATTTCGATGCTTTACCATCTGGCGCAACACGATGGCCTTCTGGTGGGGACCTCTGCCGCTTTGAACGTCTATGCTGCTTATAAGTATGCCCTGGAGAACAAAGGCAGGAAGCTCGTGATCACCACTGTCCTTTGTGATTCAGCGCTTCGCTACACTTCAAAGATTTTTAATGAGACCTTCCTGAGAGAAAAGAACCTGATCCCACAGAAAATATAAACTCTCGGACGGGTCTTGTTTCTCATTTTATGAGAAACAATTTTTCCCTCCGGGAGATGACATCTCTTTGCCTCTTTACTTACCCTGAAGGAGCCACCAAAGGAGTCACTCACATGAAACATCTTGCCGTCTTACTCGTACTTGCTGCTCTGTCTTTTCCTTCTTCCAGTTTTGCCACTGTCCAGGGCGATGAATACCTGGGCCAATGCAAAATGCAAGATGGTGATTTTTTGGTTTATCAGAATAAAGAACAAAATGTTTTTAGGTTTCAGCTGGTAACAACAACAGAGACCAAGGAAGTTGTCTTTGATCGCAAGTTAACCTGGCTATGGTATGAAGTCGATGCCTCTTACTGGAAGTTTAGAAATGGCCGACACAATGGCGTGTTTTCCTGGAACTTTTATTCCCGTATCGGCCACCTTAAATACGTCAAAGGCGAGTACTATTACTGGCACCTGACGGAATGTGATATCAATGAAAGGGCGATTGCCTACTAACCTTACCCCTCACCTGAGGATCGGGCAAAGTTTTCCAGATTTTGTCCGGTCAGCCGGTACACGGTCCATTCATCCATAGGCACGGCACCGATGGACTTATAGAAATCAATGGCTGGCTTATTCCAATCCAGAACAGACCATTCCACACGACCACAACCTTCTGCCACTGCTTGCGCTGCCAAAGCCTGCAAAAGACGCTTTCCCACCCCCTGTCCGCGAGTTTCAGGCAGAACAAAAAGATCCTCCAGATAAATGCCCTTGCGCCCCAGGAAGGTACTGAAGTTATAGAAGTATAACGCAAATCCGACGGGCTGTTCATTCAGATCTGCGATCAGAACCTGCACCGGGGACTTTTCACCGAAAAGCTGAGACTCTAACAGGTTTTCATCCGCGACAACCTCGTGAGCCAGTTTTTCGTATTCAGCCAAAAGCTTGATGAATTTCAGAATGGTCGGGACGTCGTTTTTTTGGGCTTTGCGGATCGATAATTTCATAACCGCTAGCCTATCACAGAAGATTTCGGAAGTTGGTGACTTTTTCAGGCAAAAGAAGGATTATGTTACGACCCGTTTGAAAAAGGACCTCCCGTGGCGACAAAGAAAATACCCAAAAAATATCAGCCGAAAGGTTTTGAAATCCTGCACGAAGACTTGGATATCATTGTCGGCAACAAAGCCCCGGGCCTTCTGACGGTCGCTGCCAAATGGGAACGGGAAAACACAGTTCACAATCTTTTGAACCAGTTCGTGCGCAAAGGAAATCCCCGATCCAACAAATGCGTGTATGTGATTCACCGCCTGGATCAGGCCACCTCGGGAGTATTGGTATTTGCCAAGTCTGAAAAAGCCCAGCAGTTCATCAAGGACAACTGGAAAGACAACGTGAAAACTTATTACGCCATTGTTCATGGCACTTTGGAAAAGAAATCCGGAGTCATTCAGAGCTATCTCAGTGAAGACGAAGACTATGTCGTACACTCAAGCTCGGACTCCACAGAAGGAAAACTGGCGATCACCGAATACGAAGTTCTGAAAGAAACGGACAAGTTTTCTCTATTAAAAATCAATCTTCTGACGGGAAAGAAAAACCAGATCCGCGTTCATTTGTCGGAAGCCGGGCATCCCATCGTAGGGGATGCCAAGTACGGTAAAGCCAATACTCCTTACAAGAATCTTTGCCTGCATTCGGCGGAATTGGAAATAACTCACCCCCACAGCAAGGCCCGTCTGAAGTTTAAAGCGGCGGTGCCGGGGCACTTTAGTTCTCTGATCAACTACAATTATTAACCTCAATGGGACTCATCAACCGAGTAATTTGAGCATAGCGCTAGGGCCCTGTCGGGAGATCAAATTGATAGATACTGCCAGTGCCCGGACTAATGAGGATCGTATCTTCATCCATCCACGTCATCCCATTAGCTCCCGCCGCAAAATTACCTACGATACTTTTCAAGGTGTTATAGTCTGTCGTGTTATCACACCATGATTTGCCAGACGAAATATCCTTGCAGTAAAGACCGTAATTATCCTTGAAATACCATATTTGTTTTCCATCCATAGAGAAGATGTAATTGTGGATAACTCCTGAGGCAACCGTGAACAGAGTATTCAGCGTGCTCGTAGCCGGATTATCTGGATTGGTGATATATCGAAGTTTATTCCCCTCGGAGAAATAGAGACGATCTTGATCCTCTCGATAGCTCAAATAGCAGCGGTTGGAACTACCCATGCATGCAGGCGCGAAGGTCGCATTTTGCACTCCACCACCAGGAGTCGTGATATCAGCACTACTAGTTGGCCCCATGGAAAGGGTCACAGTCGTTCCACCCATGACTCTGGTGACAACGTTGCTACTAAAATCCAAGTACTGAATTTTCCCTACTGGATCATAGCCCACCTGAGGGAATCCTCCGATTAAAAACATCCCCTGCCCCTTTAAGACCAGGTTTGAGATTCCGCCATAGTAATGCATGGCCGTATTTCGTGGGTCCGAACCATTCTCTGCAGTTTCAAATGCAGACGAACTATTTTGAAGTCGCACTGCCTTACGGTTGCTGTCAATTCGATAGCCTAAACTTCCAATTCTTAGCCATGGAAGACCATTGGAATCAAAGGTTAAGGAATGTCCACCGCCGCCCATGTGCGGAGGACCAAGATCACCATCCTTGCTGATGGTGACTCCCGTTTCTGCATAGACAGTTCTGGCCTGATCCCCCCAGAGAACTTCAACTTTGTTCGTCACGGGATTGATATACCCGAAGATCATCGCACTGCTATCAACAAAATACAGTCCAGCAGGAAATGCCGCTTGGTTTGCTTCTGAGGCCTTTTTGTAATAGATCCCTCGGAACGTACCACGCGCTAACATCTTATCACCACCATCGCCATAGAATGGCAATGATCCAATAACAGTTCTGATCTGCCCCTGCCCATCTATGTAACGAACGCGATTGTTGGCATTCCCACCGGGACCATCCGAGAAATAAAGGGTCCCGGAGCCATTGATAACCATCGAAAGATTATAGATACAAGCTAAAGTCGCATTGACACCATCCTTAGAACATCCAGAGGAATACGGTGCTCCAGCAACTATCGTTGAAACCTCGCCACCATTCCCAGCGGTATTCACTGTTGCCTTTTTAAGGTAGTTACCATCGCGATAGTAAAGCATTTGATCCACGGGATTGAAAGAAATCTGCTTATATCCGCTACCGACGAGATTTGTAGTTCTGATGATACCATTCAGAATTTTGTAGTAAGAACTGGAACCATAGTGACCGAAATAAATCGTATTTCCACGGTCCATCACCTCTAAGGTCGCAGTAACTGCGTCGTACGCATCCGAACTAATAGGTGTTGAAAGCGCCGCAGTACCCGCAACAGGGTTTCCATTGCTGCAGTCCCCGGCAATCGCACTTAGATTCCCCGGAGTCCCATCTGAATTTTGCGTAAGCTTAAACAGTCTTTTCGGTCTCTTTACATTAGCAACAAACTCATTAACACAATTTGCAAAGAAATAAACAGAGTTGTCCTCATCAAAGACCAACTTAGAGCCATCACTAAAACTCACGTTATCCCAGCGAGCCGTGTGATCATAGACACTCCCGCGCTTGATATAAAGTCGAGATGTTTTTGCTGAAAGGTTCAGTTGATAAACGTTATAGTTCCCATCTTGCACATACATGTAACCTTTCTTATCGAAGGCCAGAGAGTTCACTCCAGTGATTCTAATCACACTTGGCAAAGCTTCTCCTGTGCTCGACAGGTTGGTCGAGGCATTAACTGAAAATGTATCCAAAATTCCCGTTTTAACATCGAGCTTTCGAATTCTTCCAGTTCCATAATCAAGAACGTAGATGTCCCCTCGTACAGGATCAATCGCCAGATTATGATTCCCGTAACTGCTATTCGAGATCGCAGCCGAAGTTGCGGTTCCCCCATCACCACGGCCTGTAGATCCTGCATAAAAGCTCCAGTTACCAAGCCCGAGCCCCTGCGAGAAGGCTGTAATACTGAGATTGCCAGCCTGATCCTTAGCGACTGCTTTAATTCTTAAAAATCCACTGGTGGGTGAAGTCCAGTTTGTAATAGTTCCACTTGCCGAAGTTTGGTTCCCCGACAAAGAACCAAACCATGTGATATTGGATGGTGTTGAGGTGTCCAGGTTAGTATACAAATCCTTCCACGTCAGGTTGTCAGTCGTGTAGGCAATGCTGATAGGATTGTTACTTAAACCCTCCACATCACTGACCGACCAATTGACCGTGAGTGGGTCCCCTACCACCACACTTGAACCTCCGGCGGTTCGCTCTAGTGACAGATTGACTATGACTGGGGGATTTCCCGTCTGATAGGAAATCGTGTCACAATCAATGCCCAAGGTACAAACCGATGGGGAAAATACAGATATATTGCCCACTTCATCCTTGGCCCAGACACAAATTTTCTTAACCGCATCTACCGGGGAAAGCGTATAAGGTATTGCCGTAGTCGCATTGCCCCACACCACCCAGTTGTTATCGGCAAAAAGGCCCTGACACTCGCCAGACTCGGTTGTCTCTGCAAAGCGCACATGCACGTTTGTCGAAAAGTTATCGTTCACACCAACCTTTGCATTCACGAGTGGCGTCCCAGCATAGCTGTCCCCATCATTCACTACCATAGACAGCAAAGTGGGCGGCGTCGAATCGAATGTGATATTTACTGCTGAAGTCACTGCAGTTGAAAGGCCCGTCAGATCGTTCGCCCGCAATCGCAAACGAACTAGGTTGCTATCAAGATTAGGGGGTGTCCAACTCACACATCCCGTGCCCCCTCCAGGGACCACACAGGAATTGGCTCCATTCACAAGGGATGCTTGAACTAGCTGCCAAGTCGCACCACTGTCCGTAGAATATTCCAAGGCCATCGGGTTGGAACCAAAGTTTAGGTCTGAGGCAGTCCAAAGAATCAACTGTTCCTTGCCGCCAGCAAAGATTCCAGCATTGTGCGATTGCAACACCACGACGGGCGGTGTTGTATCCAATCCCATTGTAACTGTACTTGCCGGAGACACGTTTCCGACGCTATCCTTCGCCCAAGCATAGATCGTCTTATTGCCATCTCCACCTGACACCACAAACATCTTATTCCCACCACAAACTTCCCAGTTTGCATCACTGCGATCCGGTAGCGCGCTGGATTCGCTAAAGATCATTGCTACGGCATCACCGGAACAGTTGGCAATCGCAAGATCCACATTTTGTGAGTTATTGGGACTAGCGGAGACTCTGGTTAAACTAAGTGCAGAAGGTGCCACGCTATCAATGGAAAGACTTCCCGTCGACGTTGCGGAGGTGTTATTATTTGCCAGATCCGTTAGTGTCACACGCACTTTGACTTCAGTGGAATTGATTGATGGGACTATCCAGTTATAAGTACCTGAGTTCGATGTCCCAGCAACAATCACATTCCAAGTGCTTCCATTATCACTAGAATATTCGAGTTTGATTGGGGTTGCGGACAGGTTCAAATCACTGGCGTTCCAAGTGATTTTTTGCTCCTCGCCTCCTCGGAATGATCCCGAGTTCAAAGAGGTCAATGACACCAACGGAGATGTCGTATCCAAGGTCATATTAACACTGACAGAGCTGGCACTCACATTACCGACAGCATCCTGCACCCATACTTGCAAAGTGTGACGACCTTCACCTGATACAACATAGGAAGGCATAAGAACACAAGATTGCCAGCCAGACGCTGCAGAAGCTGGTTGAACCAATGATTCGCTAATAAGGATCTTGGCAATATCAGTGCACGAGGACAAATTCAAATTTACGGTCGCGCTGTTGGAATATTCCGCACTGACGAGGCTTAGTACCGGCAAGCTCGGTGCCATGGAATCAATACTGAAATTTGCTGCGGACTGTGCCTGCGCGACATTTCCCACCTGATCTGCAGCTGTGACCCGAACACGAACCTGCGTGGAATTTAGAAATGGCAACACCCAACTGTAACTACCTGTATTTTCAATATCTGAGACAATCGTATTCCAGGAGGCACCATCATTCGCACTGTACTCAATCTTTATGGGCTTTGCAGCTAAATGCAAATCACTCGCACTCCACGTGATATTCTGCGCACTCCCCCCCAGGTATGTTCCCGAGTTCAAGGAGGTCAAACTTAAACTCGGTGCCAGACTGTCTATTTTAAAGACAGAGCTGCCAACACTGCTCCAGTTCCCGGCTTTATCCTTCGCTCGCACGCGCAAACGGGCCGCACTGGTGTTTTGATTAGGCACACTCCAAACGTAGTTAAAACTACTAATAACTGGATTTAAATATGATGCAAGCTCTGAGAAGTTCATGCCATCTTCGGCATACTCCAAGACCACATTTTCCACCCCAACCCCAAGATCCAGAGCCGTGAAGGAGATCGTTTGTTCACCTCCACCGCGGATCAAGGAAGCCACATTTTGCAAATTCACCACTGGCGAATCTTGCTCCAGGATTACGCTGACTGAGCTGGCGACAGTTGAAATATTATTTCCAGCATCCAGAGCCCACAAACGAAGCACCTTGTTGCCATCCCCTGTGGGCAGCATGACATTCAAGGACTGGGAACCCGCCTGAGAGCAGGCAATATCATAGCGAGCAAGATCCAATGGCGCTGCGGGTTCATCCACAGTAAGGGCCAATTTAGAAAAGCTTGCACATTTCACCAACCCAGATCCGGTATTTATGGACACGCTGATGGCGGCCGTACTTGTCGGCGAGGCCGTAATAAGAGAAAGTTCCGGCGCTACAGCAGGAACAGTGTTCTGAATCACAATAGTTTTTGTCAAAATCTTGTAGGGCTTGCTTAAGTCCAGCCCCCCGCTTCCATTGTCTTTTCCAACATACAAACTCAGGGTGTGCGTTCCCTGATCATTGGCCGATGTCGTATAGGTGAGACTGGGGCCGGTTGAAATCTGAACATTATCAAGCTTCCAAATATAAGCGACTGCATACTCTGGAAACCAGTGACCCGTGTTCACTGACATCGTCATGGCTTGAAGCTCGTCTCCTTGACTTGGAACATCCAGATTCAAAACTTGAGGAGCTGCTTCAGTCAAGATCGTCGGAGCCACCCCTAAAATATCTTTGAAGAATTCTCGAGCCTGCGCATCGGTAGTCAGCATCTGATAGGCCTCATCAAAAGTGAGTGCCCCTTGCACAGACTTAATCACGGACTCCATTCTGTCCTGATGTAACACAAGCGCGCTCGCCAGCTTCTGTTTTTCATCCGTATCTAAGAGATATCCCAAAAGCGTAGACCCCTGAGAAACATCCTGCCCCTGCACTCCAGTGACAGGGCGACTTAGTATTTCCCCACATCCCTCGATACGCACCACCAGAGGAGTTGAAAACTTGCCGTTTTTAAACTCAAGTCCTGACGCCCCCTGAATTTTAAACGAATATCCAGCGGACTCTGAAAGCGCACTTGACGCCAACTCCGGTTGAATCACCTCACCGCTCGAATCAATTTTATACAACTTAGCGTTAGCGCCCGCACAGGAAGCAGAAACTTTTTCGGATTTAACAGACAAACTCTTAGAAATGGGATCCAAAAGCCTTCCAGAAATCTCAGTCGCTTTGGCATTCCAGCTTAAAATCTCTGACGAGCAACCAGACAAAAGCAGTAAGAAAGAAAGACTCAAAACAATCGAGTCCCCGCATCTTATTAGCGATTTAAAGGAAAGATGACCGCCCTCATACATGCTACTTCTGTCGCTCCCTGAGCTCTATCGGCAGAAAAAGAAGCAGGCTTGATCTTTAAGAGAAAAAACTGCTGCAAGATCAGATCATATCGCAACACTCAGAGGTGGTTCCTTGGGACACTCAACTTGGAAAAGAATATTTTTTTGAATTACCCAGAAAGGTTTACAACTATTCAACTAAGGGCAACCTCTAAAACGGACGACAATGAGACCGCAAGGCGATTAACACAAAATCAACCTAATACCTTGCGAACCATTATTCCCTGAAGATCCGTTCCCGGAGCCACAGTATTAAAAACGGTCCCATACTTTTTAACATTTTCGTGTAACAAGGCGATGCGATGATCGTCTTCATCTGTGTCGACTCTAATTTCATAGGAAATGGACTCCATTCGCGGAGGCACGTCCTGCCGGACTCCATGAACCTTCACCTCAACACCACGCAAATCAAACTTCAAAATTGGCACGACTCTTTCGATACCCTTGATCATGCATGCCGACAATGCCGCCAATAGCAACTCGGCCGGATTAAATGCGTCGGGATTTCCATTAAGATTTGTATCAAGATTTATTCGGGCATTTTTACAAAATGAGACCGACTGTGTGCTATCAACTCTTTCTGAACGAACATCAAAAGTCATCTTGGTCCTGGTAACGTCACCCATATTTGTTCCTCACAGTCCGCATTCGGATTTTTTCTATACTATCATGAATATACTCTACGAAGTCTTCACACACCGCAAAAAGAAGCCACCAACATTCTTACTGGGACCGCCCAAAAAGTCCCGGGCCAACCCCGGGACTACAGATATGACAAATAATGCAGTCACAAACTTAGAGCTGACCTTTGATCGGAAGAGGACAAACCACATCATCTTCAATGACTGCTGTTGCCTCAGCACGGCTTGACGGCTTCCATCGTCTTAGTAGCAGCGCATTCGAGACCACACTGACGCTGCTTAGGGCCATGGCTCCTCCGGCAATCACAGGACTCAGTAGCCCTAAAGCCGCAAGAGGTATTCCAATCACATTGTAGATGAAGGCCCAAAAAAGATTCTGCTTAATTTTGCTGTATGTTTTCCGGGAAATCTCGATAGCATCTGGGATCAATAAAGGATTTCCACGCATCAAAGTAATGCCGGCCGTATGCATAGCGACATCTGTTCCTGTCGACATGGCAATTCCCACATCGGCTGCAGCAAGAGCCGGAGCATCATTAATACCATCTCCGACCATAGCTACAATTTCACCTTTTCGTTTAAGCTCCTCAATAATACGTGACTTGTCCTGCGGAAGAACTTCTGCCCTGACCTCATCAATTCCGAGTTCACGTGCCGCCTTTTCAGCTGCGCCGCGATTGTCACCCGTGATCATAACGGTCTTGATTCCCAAGCGTTTAAGCTCCTCAATCGTCGCCTTTGAAGTCGCTTTCACTTTATCACTGAAAGCAATAAGGCCTAGGGGGCCGGAATCCCCTTCTTGCGCTATAAAAGAAACCGTGTGACCTAGTGAAGCCAGTCGAGCAGCCTCAGCCTCAAATTCATTTGTGCTTACTCCTCGCTCATCCATCAGTCTCTTGGTTCCAATAAAAACGAGTTTTTCGTCCACTCGCGCTTCAAGACCTCTTCCTGGGATGGACTTAAATTCACGTGCTTCTTTTACATCAAGCCCAATCCTGCGAGCCTCCTCGATAACTGCTTTTGCAAGTGGGTGCTCAGAACCAGCCTGCACACTGGCCGCAAGACCTATAATCTCATTGTGTGACCGCTTACTGGCAACTCTGGAGACTTTAGGACGACCCTCAGTTAAAGTTCCTGTCTTATCGAAGGCGACTGTGGTCACAGAATGTGCCACTTCCAGGGCCTCTGCATCCTTGATCAAAATACCCGCCTTTGCTCCCTGACCCGTACCCACCATAATCGAAGTTGGTGTTGCCAGTCCCAAAGCACAAGGACAAGCAATTACAAGAACGGCGACACCAGCAATAATAGCTGACTCCCAATCACCTGTCACAAACCCCCAGGAAAGGGTCGTCACCAGAGCAATCACCAACACTACGGGCACAAATACACTGCTGACTTTATCCACCATACGTTGAATAGGTGCCTTTCCAGCTTGAGCAGATTCCACTAAGCGAATGATTCTAGCCAGAGTGGTTTCACTGCCTAGAGCTCCCGTTTGAAGAACCAGAAGACCATCCGCATTGACTGCCCCACCGGTAACCTTGTCACCTCTTGATTTGGACACGGGCAGACTTTCTCCAGTAATCAGAGATTCATCGACGTGACTTGCCCCTTCCAAGACGATACCGTCCACCGGAATTCTTTCACCAGGGCGAACTACAACCAAGTCCCCCAGTCGGACTTCCTCAATTGAGATTTCCAGCTCTTTACCTTCGCGTCTTACGCGTGCAACTTCCGGACGCAAAGCTTGGAGGGCCTTGATTGCTGTTGAGGTCTGCTGCTTGGCTCTAGACTCAAGATACTTCCCAAGAAGGATCAAGGTAATGACAACAGCTGCGCTCTCAAAATAGAGATGTCCGGCTCCAGCGTGGCCGACATGCTCACCAAACCTCACAAGGTAATAAACACTGAGAAAATAAGCCGCTGACGTGCCGAGGGAAACCAGCAGATCCATGTTGCCGGATTTCGCTTTAACTGCCTTCCAAGCGGCTTTATAGAATCTGGCGCCCAGCCAGAACTGAACTGGCGTGGCCAAAAGAAGCTGCACCCATCCCGGAGGCATCCAGTGAACACCAAATGGGATTAGTAGCATAGGAACAACCAATGGACTCGAAAGCAGGGCCGCAATAATAAGATGATTACGCTCTTTTTTAAGAATACGTTCTTTTTCCTGATCCATCCCCTCTGCGGCCCCCTTGCCGTCCTCAACAGGCTTGGCAAGGTACCCCGCATTTGCAACGGCACCGATAAGATCATGCAGGGTGACTAAACCTGGGACATAGCTAATTCTAGCCCTTTCTGTTGCAAGGTTCACAGCAGCAGCTTTTAATCCCGGCAGGGTTTTCAATGACTTCTCAATTCGCCCTACACAGGAGGCACAGGTCATGCCCTCAATACTGAGCTCCACCTCACGAGTGGGAACTTCATAACCAGCAGTTTCAATTGCACCGACAACCAGCGGAAGCTGAGATGGATCATAAATCTTCACACTCGCCGACTCTGTTGCGAGACTGACTGTGACCTCGCGGACCCCCTCAACCTTACGAACCGCCTTTTCGATTCGAGAGACGCAGGAGGCACAAGTCATGCCCCGGATTGGGATGTTTGTCTCAAAGTCGGATGTCATCGCGCCAGATGTGTTTTCTAGATTTTTCATGGCTTCACTCCTTGTATAGAAATCACTCTAAGGCTTCCAACGTTTGGAAGGTCAATAGGAATACACCAAGGATTTTGAAAAAATCGACACATTTAGCCATTTTGAGACAAAAGTCCCCAGGGGCTGGACCTTCCCACTGTTAGAATCTTGATGGTTATCCGCCCCAACGGAGCCTGATCACGACTACTTGAATTTTCTAAGACGAAGGGAGTTTGCAATAACAGAAACAGAACTAAAGCTCATCGCAGCTGCAGCAATCATGGGACTCAATAAAAGTCCCGTAAAAGGATAAAGAAGCCCTGCCGCCACCGGCACCCCAAGCGTGTTGTAGACAAAGGCAAAAAACAGGTTTTGTTTTATATTCTTGAGCGTTTCTTCGCTGAGTGACCTTGCTCTCACAATTCCCGTAAGATCACCTTTAACCAGCGTGATCCCTGCGCTATTCATCGCAACATCGGTTCCCGTTCCCATAGCAATGCCAACTTGAGCTTGCGCAAGCGCAGGGGCATCGTTGATTCCGTCCCCCGCCATAGCAACAAATCCGCCCTCCATTTGCATTCTTTTGACAACCTCGGCCTTCTGTTGCGGCAGCACATCTGCGAAATAGCTATCCAAACCCACCTTTTTCGCCACGGCTTGTGCTGTCTTCTCATTGTCTCCAGTCATCATGACCACTTTGATCCCAGCTTTTTTTAAAGACTCAATAGCCTGAACCGTCGTCTCTTTGACCGGATCCATGACACCTAACAAGCCCGCGATTTTCCCATCAATCGCCACGTACATGACCGTTTGACCGTCTTCCCGAAGGCGATCAGCTTCAGCCTCCGCCCTACCCAAATCGATCGAGAGCTCCTGAAGAAGTGCTTTATTTCCTATGGCGATCCGACGATCATTGACCTGTGCCTGAGCCCCTTTTCCAGTAATAGATTTAAAATCAATGACGTCACGGAGCCCAACCCCACGCTCTCCAGCACCTTCTACAATTGAGAGCGCCAAGGGATGCTCACTTGCCTTCTCAAGACTCGCAGACAGAGCCAGAATTTCTTTTTCCGGCGTCCCATTCAAAGTCTTCACTGTTACAAGCTTGGGTTTCCCCACAGTCAGCGTCCCGGTTTTATCAACAACTATCGTATCCACCTTTCTCATCATCTCGATGGCCTCTGCGTTTCTGAATAGAACCCCCATAGAAGCGCCGCGCCCCGACGCCACCATTATTGACATCGGAGTCGCCAACCCCAGAGCGCAAGGACACGCGATGATAAGAACTGCCACGGCATTGATTACCCCGTGCGCAAACTTGGGATCCGGCCCCCAGATGGCCCAAACACCAAATGACAGCAATGCCACCAGAATGACCGCCGGAACAAACACCGCGGAAACCCGATCGGCCAGCTTTTGAATTGGCGCCCTGGATCTCTGCGCTTCCGCGACCATTTTCACAATCTGAGACAAAAGAGTGTCTTTACCTACTTTTTCAGCTTGGATAACCAGAGACCCTGTACCATTGATGGTAGCCCCGACGACTTTTGATCCTGCCTGTTTTTCAACGGGCATCGACTCACCCGAAACCATGGACTCGTCCACCGAGGACTGCCCCGATAACACAATCCCATCAACAGGAACTTTCTCTCCAGGCCGAACTCTGAACTGATCACCCACATGAATGTGCTCCACGGGAATATCCACTTCGCTCCCATCTGGATTGATCTTGCGCGCAGTCTTCGGGGCCAGCCCCAAAAGCGACTTTATGGCAGCACTGGTTTGCCCCCGCGCCCGCAGCTCCAACACTTGCCCAAGCAAGACCAGTGTGACAATGACCGCTGCGGCCTCAAAATAGAGCCCCACTTCACCCGTCATCGAATCCTTAAAAGATGCCGGAAAGACATTCGGTATAAGAACGGCCACCAGACTGTAAAGATAGGCGACGCCGACCCCCAGCCCAATCAAAGTAAACATATTCATACTTTTATTTTTAAGCGACAGCCAAAATTTTACAAAGAAAGGCCAACCACCCCACAAAACCACAGGTGTTGCCAACGTCAATTCTGCCCATTTCACAAAAAAATGAATCTCTTCAGAATGAATAAATGAGCGACCTCCCATTGTCAGAAACAGGAGCGGGGCACTCAAGAGCGTGCTGACCCAAAAACGCTTTCTCATGTCCAGATATTCGCTGCGATCTTCCTCCTGATCCAACGAAATCACAAGGGGCTCCAGAGCCATTCCACAGATAGGACAACTGCCTGGTCCCATTTGACGAATTTCTGGATGCATCGGACAGGTATACTCGACATCCGTTGCCTGCGAGGCCTCCTCAGGAGAGGCCTCCAACGCCAAGTCCTTGATCAAATCCGGCTTCTTCCTCAGCTTGCCAGTTTCTCCGTGAGTGTGATGTCCATGATGACCGTGCGTCTCCATAAGAACCCCTCTTTACTGGTGTCTTTAAAGAGTAGCGCAGAAAGTTTCGTCTAGGAATGCCGGCATACTTTTTACACCGGTCTTCACAGCTTTACCTATGTCAACTGACTTACAACGATTCTCATTTCATTCTACTGGATAGATTTTCAAGAATCGGACAATCGGGCCGATGATCCCCCTGACAACTCTTTGAGAGATGTTTCAACGTTCTCACCATCTGTTCCAGTTCAAATATCTTCTTTTCCATTTCCTCGACATGCTTCATAGCCAAAGTCTTCACTTCTGAACTAGCCCTAGACTTGTTTCTCCACAAACTCACCAGCTTCTTAATTTCTTTCATCGAAAACCCCAAGGATCTGGCGCTTTTGACAAAAGACAGAATATGGACATCCGCGTCCGAATAGGTTCTATAACCTGATTCACTTCTGCTGGCTTTCGGAATGATACCGATAGATTCATAATGACGAATCAACTTTGCGTTAACGCCGGAAATTTTCGCAGCTTCACCGATATTCATGGTCACCTCGTTCTTTAATCTTAACCAAACGTTCTAATAATTAGAATCTTTAGTTTGGAAATAAAAGGGATCTGCGAAGATGTTATGTTTTTTCACTCCACGGTCCAGCAAATGAGGAGTGATTGAATCAATCATCGGAGGCGGACCCGCCAAATGAACACCCTGCCTTCGCGCGGCCTCCAAAATGTATCCAGCCTAGAGCTTCCAAATATTGGAAGGTCAAGAGATCACTGGGCCTCTTTCTCATAATGAAATATCCATTTTTTTCTTTTGACCTTCCAAATACTGGAAGCCCGAAACTGAGGGTAACAAGATCTAGAAAATAAGGAGGATCTTATGCATGAATTTAAAGTGGAAGGTATGACATGCGGAAGCTGTGCGAACTCGATTCAAAGAGAGATCAGAAAAGTTGATCCTGACGTAAAAGTCCAAGTGGACATCGGTCAGAAACTTGTCAAAGTTGAGAGTGGGGCTGACAAAGACGAGATCGCCACCTTGATTGAAAAGGCCGGCTATGAAGTCATAAAGACCAACAACCTATAATTGAAAGAAAAGCTAGAATAAAAAGAGGGGCCTCGTTGAGGCCCCTCTTTTCGCCTCAAGGACCGACGCCTTTAAAAACAAAAACCCCGACTCTTGCGAGACGGGGTCCATAAAAATCTAAAAATTGGGGTGAGTAACGGGGCTTGAACCCGCGACACTCGGAATCACAATCCGATGCTCTACCAACTGAGCTATACCCACCACAAAGGAAGATCTTTTATAGGGCCTAGCCGAACAAAGTGCAAGCAAGAAAATGACCCAGAATCGAGGATTTTAAAAAGTCCTAATAATCACAAGGACCTACGACAACCTGCGCCTTACAAAGACTGCCGCCTTTTTCGGCATCTAGAACCGTTTCTTCGGCCCATTCCCCATTGGCGTTGCATCGATGACGCACGCAAGACACCCCTGGCACGGTCACCAAACAAGCTTTTTTCTCTTTCTTAGGATTATTCAGGCAGGTCCATGAACATTCATTGAAGCGCCCCGCCGGTCTTTGGCAGATGGCCCCTTCTTTTGCGTCAATAGCCCTGGCTTTGGCCAGGCGCTGTTTTTCAAGCTTCTCTTTTTTCTGACGTAACTTTTCAGCTTCGCTGGCTTTGGCCAACTCTTTCAGATCCAGCGCCGTCACGGCCGTGAGGCGTCCACGTGGGATCTTTTTTCCTTTAAGCAGGATATCGTAGGCAATTTCCCCACCTTCAAGAACTCCTTGGAAACTGACTTGCTGACCGCTTTGGACTTGGACACTGTCCTCCCCGTTCAGCGCAGAAAACTCCATGGAGCCTTCAAACATCTTCACGCCAGCCAAAGCCCTAGACGGATCCACACTTAAAACATAATCCCCCGGCGGGGCGATGAACTCAAAAAGATCCGAACGTAAGGCTATATTATAAGCCGCCTTGTCCTTTAAACTCTGCTGCCAGCGCAACTGCCCGGTCTTCAGAATAACCACCGGCGCCTCACCACTTTCCCAGGAAATCACCGGGATCGTCAGTTCCCCCGCCCCCAGCAAAGTGATCGTTCGCTTTTCATCAAGTTGTACTTTAACTTCCCCATCCAATGAGGTCTCAAGAACAGCTTTTTCCCTAAGAGCCACGGGTTTTCGCAAGGACAGGCGCTTGCCGTCCTTCCCGGTCAACCACACCGCACCACGCACCTGACTGACTGCCGGATACTTAGGAGCTGCGGCCGGAGCTTTCAGTGCAAAACCCAAAGACATCAAAACATAAAAAAGAACTTTAACTGTTGGAATTTTTCTGAACACGCTCGGCCTCCCACATCTTGGCGAACTTCAGGAAGATGGAATAAGAGGCTCCGACCGCGACAATAAAACCCGGGAGTCCATCCATGAATCCGCGTTTCACGATATAAGTTTCAATGAATTTCGAAAAAGGCTTCGTGAAGAACTTGAAGTAGGAAAACTTCTTCCCCGACGCCATTAACTGCTTAGCCCCCAAGGTCGAATAACGATCATTGGTCACCACCTGATCGCTCAGGCTGTCAAACACCCAGTGATGCAGATCGTGCTTCACCTTGAGCTTTCTTTTGACTTCAACTTTTTCATGAACATCAGCGGCATTCCACTGAGACTGGGACTTGTTAAACAAGCGCAACTGATAATCCGGATACCACCCGCCGTGAGTGATCCATCGTCCCAAATGATAGGACTTGCGCGGAAACAGATACCCGGCCTCACGGTCCAAACTGGCAAACTTCTGGCAAAGCTCTTCGGCCAGTTCGGGACTCAAGGCTTCATCGGCGTCCAAAGATAAAACCCAGTCATGCTTTGCCTGAGCCGTGGCAAAGGCCTTCTGAGGGCCGAAACCCTTCCATTTTTCCTGAAAAACCCGGGCGCCGCATTTTTGAGCAATCTCAACGGTGCGATCCGTCGAAAAGCTGTCCACCACCACCACATCATCAACAAACGGCGCAGAGCGAATGCAGCGCTCAATGTGCGCTTCTTCGTTCAAAGTAATGATCACAAGAGAAATCGGCAATTTTATCACCTAATCAGAGTCTCTTTGGATCAAAGTCTTGTCAAACGATTCGCGACTCGCTACGATTTTTTGAATCGAAAGGTTTTTATCCATGAAATTTGCTAAATACTTCGTTTTTGCTCTGTTTTTATCTTCGCAAGCGCAGGCGTACTTGAGCATTGCTGAATCCGCGGAGGTTCTGGCTCCGGGCAAGTACCAACTGGGTGCTGAACCTCAAATCCTGACCAACAAGGGCGGTGGAGCAAACTTCAACGTCTTCCTGGACACCTCTATCAACGAATCCACCAGTGCCCGAATCAGCATGGGGGCTGGCGCCGTGGACTTTAACGCCTTTGCCAGCCTGAAGTGGATTCCGATTCCTGACGTCGACAATCAACCGGCCATGGGCGTTCGCGTAGGTGCGGGCCTGGCTCGCGATGAAGACGAAAATCTTCTGCAACTGCAAGTCGCACCTTTGGTTTCCAAACGCGTGGACACGGATTACGGCCTGACTGTGCCTTATGTAGCAGTCCCCTTCACGTTCCTGAACACCAAAGAAGAAAACATCGTTGCCAGCAATATCGCCATCGGAACTGAGTTCCATTATGTCGACTGGAATGAAGTCAACCTGGGCGCTGAATTGGGTGTGGACTTGAATAAGTCTTATTCCTATATTTCTGTGTTCGTCACCCTCCCATTTGAAAGTCACAAAGGATTCGGTAAGTAAATATGTTGTCATGGTTCTTTAAGGACGATACCGGTACCGCTGCAGATCTTTATGTAGATCTGGGAACAGCCAATACATTGATTGCAGCGCGTGGAAAAGGGATCATCCTGAATGAGCCCTCACTGATTGCATATCAACAGACGAGCCCGGGCAAAAAACGCGTGATTGCTGTGGGATCTGACGCCAAAGAAAAGTTGGCGAACAACCCCGGCAACATCTTTGCACAGAAACCGATTCGCGACGGAGTCATCGCTGACTTTGAAACTTCCGAAGTTATGCTGAAGCACTTCCTCAGCCAACCGGGTGTGAAAAGCGCCTTTTCCCGCCCGCGCGTGGTGGTGTCCCTGCCTTATGGTGTGACCGAAGTGGAAAAACGCGCCGTCATTGATTCCTGCAAAGCTGCTGGCGCCAAAGAAGTCTTCCTGATTGACGAGCCTATGGCCGCCGCGATCGGCTCAGGACTGAACGTCAAATCCGCCGAAGGCAATATGATCATCGATATTGGCGGAGGAACTACGGAAGTGGCCGTGATTGCTTTGGCAGATATCGTCTATTGCGAAGCTGTTCGCGTGGGCGGTCACCGTTTGGATGATGCGATCATTGACTACTTTAAAAAATACAAAAAACTCAACATCTCTGAGTCTACAGCCGAATACCTGAAGATCACCATCGGCACCGCCGTTCCTAAAAAAGACATCCGCAGCGTGACCATCACGGGCCGTGATGCCGACACAGGCATGAACCGAACCATGGAAGTCAGCTCTGAAGACGTGGGCCTGGCAATGAACGGTTGCATTCAGGAGGTTATCAACGCCATTCACAAGGCTTTGGAACACACTCCCCCAGAGCTGGTGTCAGATATCATCGAAAGAGGCATCACCCTGGCTGGTGGAGGCGCTTTGATTCGTGACTTTGATCTGCGCATCCAAAATGAAGTTCGCTTGCAGGTTCGCGTGGCGGAAAATCCGCTGACAGCAATTGCCAAGGGCGGCGAGGCAGTCCTGAGTGATCCAGAACTGCTGGATAAAATTCAACTGGAAGTTTAATAACTCACAGGGGTCGTTTTCGGCCCCTTTTTCATGTCTTCACGCAACAACTGCAAAAGACGGAAGGCCGCAGGTCCCTGCTGACCTGAGCCGATTTTCTGACCTTCATATTCAACCACCGGAAGAACATCCAAAGTCGTACCGATCATCATCGCCTCGGCGGCGGACAGAAGATCCTGCTCACTCAGATCCTTTTCCTGAATTGAATTAAGCACCCCTTCACCCACAAGGCTTTCCGCCAGTTCAAACGTGCGCATCATCGTCGTGCCTTTTAAAATCTGACGAAGCTTCGGACGAAGCAGATTTTTATCTTTATCAATCAGCACAATGTTTTCCGTGCTGCCTTCCGTGATGAAGCCCTGCCCGTCAACACCAATGGTGAAGTCAATCTTGCGATCCACACTTTCTTTTTTCATCAGAACATTGGGGAGATAGTTACAAGTCTTGATTCTAGCCATCCAAGGGTCTTTCGGGGCGATATGACTGCGCCCCACTTTTACACCCTTCAGATACTTTTCATCAGAAAATGGAGTGAAAGAAGTCACAATCAGATACATTTGCGAACTGATCGAATCATACGGGTTTGTGGTAAAATAACCCGGACCTCGGGAGATATAGAGCCTTAGCACCGCAAAGCGCGCGCCGGAAACTTTTGTGGTCTGCAAAATAATTTCCTTCATCTCGGGCAAAGAATGCGGCAGGGACAGACCAATCTGACCCGCCGAGGACTCAAGGCGCTCCAGATGTTCCTGCAGAAGGAAAACCTGCCCATCAACGACCTTGATTGCTTCAAAAACCCCATCCCCGCGATGAACCAGATGATCGTCCACCGGGACCATCATCAATCCAGGATCTTTCACAATCCCACCCAGCCAAGAACTGTACATCGCAAGATACGTGCCCTGCGCAGCATACTGGCGCTGCAAAAGATGTTTTTGAACTTCAGAGGGAGAAAGTACCGGCAATGTCATAAGATCCTCGCTTTCGAGATGATTTTCCCATTCTAGTTTCTTGGCGACGACGACGGTAGTTTTTTTGTTTTTAATTTGACCTAACTCAAGGGAGGTCCTGACAATAAGATCTAACGGAGGACTTCAATGCAAAACCATCTTCTAATTCCCCTTTTGGTTCTGAACCTGACAGCATGTGCGTCGTTCACTCGCGACCGCGCTCCGAATCAAGAAACCAAAGTTTACCTGAAAGATGCCCAAGGCAATGTGAAAGAGGCCCCTTCCCAGGCAACCAGCACCGGAGGCGCAAAAGAAATGACGCCAGTTCAGGTTGGTGACGATGCCGAAGCACAAGCCCATGCATCCGAAGTGAAAGAGGCTGTTGCCGCTGCTGCTCAACATATTCACGAAACCCATGGAAAGACACCTCGCGAGGCGGGTCCGGTTCCGGCTGAAAAATCCCTGGGTTGGCTGAAGAACGGAAACACTCGCTTTGTAAAAGGAATGTTCCGTAACGATGGCGCCTCGGCCAAAGACCGCCGTCGCGTTGCCACTTTGCAGCGACCTCACGCTGCAATCTTTACCTGCAGTGATTCTCGAGTGTCCCCCGAAATCATTTTCGACCAGAAATTAGGGGAAATTTACGTGATTCGCACGGGCGAGCTGATCTTGGATAAAAACGTCCAGGAAAGCCTTGAGTATTCTGTAGGCACACTGGGCACCAATCTGGTGGTTTTGATGGGTTCAGACTCTTGCGGCGACATGGTGGCGGCCGAGGGCTTGAACAATGATCTGCTAGAACGCTCTGCAATCCTGCGTGACGCTGTGGCCTCGGGTGAGGTAAAGATTGTGAAGGCTGTCTATAGCCTTGAAGCTGGAAATGTGGAGTTTCGATAAATGAACGACAAACGTAAGATTCTGATCACCTGTGCTCTTCCCTACGCGAACGGATACATCCATCTGGGTCACCTGGTGGAATATCTTCAGGCCGACTTCTGGGCCCGTTTTCAGAACATGAGAGGTCATGAGTGTGTGTTCATCTGCGCTGATGACACCCACGGAACCCCGATCATGGTTAAAGCCCGCGAAATGAAGATCACTCCTGAAGCCTTGATCGCTCAGAGCTACAAAGAGCACACTCAGGATTTTGCGGACTTCCAGGTTCAGTTCTCACACTTCGGCTCCACGAATTCTGAAGAAAACCGCCTTCTTTGCGAGTATTTCTACAAAAAAATGCAGGAAGGCAACCACACCCGCACGCAGCTGATTCAGCAGCTGTACTGCAATCACGACAAGATGTTCCTGCCAGATCGCTTTGTGAAGGGCACTTGCCCTAAATGTGGCGCCAAAGAGCAGTATGGAGATTCCTGTGATGTGTGTGGATCGACTTACTCTCCAAGCGACATGAAGGAAGTGCATTGCTCCATGTGCGGCAATGCTCCGGTGCTTAAAGACTCTGAAAGCATTTTCTTTAAGCTGAACGACTTTAAAGCTTACCTTGAAGAATGGATCCCAAAACACTGCTCTAGCGAGATCTCTAAAAAGATGCTGGAGTGGTTCAATGAAGACCTGAAGGATTTGGATATTTCACGTGATGAGCCATACTTCGGCTTTGCGATTCCGGGCACGAACAACAAGAAGTTCTTCTATGTGTGGGTGGATGCTCCGATGGGATACATGTCCACAACCGAGCAATGGGCGAAAAATCAAGGCAAGACCCTGAAAGACATCTGGCAGGACCCGAGTCGTGAGATCTATCACTTCATCGGCAAGGACATTGCCCGCTTCCACACCATCTTCTGGCCGGCCTTCTTGAAAGCTGCGGAATTCCGTTCACCGAATCAGGTCTTTGTGCATGGTCACTTGATGGTCAATGGCGAAAAGATGTCCAAGTCCAAAGGAACATTTATTGCCGCAAGAACATACCTGAATCATCTGAACCCGGAATATCTGCGCTATTACTATTCCACAAAACTGAACAGCTCTGTGGATGATATCGATTTGAATCTGGAAGACTTCACGGGCCGCGTGAATTCCGAGCTTGTGGGTAAAATCACGAATCTGGGATCCCGTGGTGGCCAGATGCTGAAAAAGAAAATGGACGGCGTGATGAGTGAGCCGGACGTTGAAGGCAAAAAGCTGATCGAGCATGCGCAAAAAACGGCGGAAAGTATTGCGGCCCATTATGAAGCCCGTGATTTCGCCAAAGCGCTGACTGAGATCCGCGGTTTGGCGGATGATGCCAATAAGTACTTCGACGAAAAGGCTCCGTGGAAAACCATCGATACCGATCCGGCAGGAACCAAACAGGTCATCACAACGACTTTGAATATGTTCCGTCTGCTTGCGATTTATCTGAAGCCGGTTCTGCCATACTACAGCGACAAAGTGGCAAAACTTTTGAATGAATCCTCTTACCAGTGGTCTGACCTAAATAAAGTTCTGACCAACTGCCCGATCAATGACTACGAACACTTGGCAACTCGAATTGAGGCCGACAAAGTCAAAGCCATGATTGAAGAAGGCAAGAAGATCAACGAAGAGCTTCAGGCTGCAAAAAAAGCCGCATCGACAGCGGCTCCGAAAGCAGCTGCCCCGGCGGCATCTTCGGCGACGGGAGCTGAAGGTCGCCCGGCAGAAATCGAATTTGCTGATTTCGACAAAGTCGATCTGCGCATTGGCCAGGTGATCGAAGCGGAAGAGATCAAAGAAGCCGACAAGCTTCTTAGACTTAAAGTGGATATCGGCGAAGGTCAGATTCGCCAGATTATTTCCGGCATCAAAGCTGCTTACAAACCAGAACAACTGGTGGGGCGCAAAGTTTTGGTGTGCGTAAACTTGAAACCTCGTAAAATGAAGTTTGGCATGTCTGAAGGCATGATCCTGGCGGCGGGAACTGGTGGCAGCGACTTATTCGTTCTGTCAGCAGATGATGGCGCACAGGTTGGCCAGAGAGTGAAATAATGAGCCTTTCAGCTCAGGCTAAAAAATCCCTCGAAGAGATTCATCAGCTTTTTCTGAAGCTGGAAAAATCCTCGGGGGATTTTTCTTTTGCGGAAGCCCCACTGAAAGATCTTAAAAACAAGATCGCAAACCTTGCCAGCTCTGACAATCCGGCTGTGAGCCGACTGGCGTCTTTGGAAAAACATCTGGTTGGCGGTATGACACTAAAACACTTTGTCAGCTACGCCATTCCCTTTGAACGACTGCTGCACAAAAACCTGCAGGACGATGAGTTTCTGGTTATTGAAAATGACAAGACCGACACAGCTCAGGAAAAGATCCCCTTGGTGTTTGTACTGGACAATATCCGCTCAGCCTTCAATGTGGGCTCTATTTTCAGAACTGCTGAATGCCTGGGGGCTGAAAAGATTTATCTTTGTGGTTACACCCCCCTTCCCACACAGTGGAAGGTGGAAAAGACCGCCATGGGAACGCAGGAATATCTTGCCTGGGAAGAGGCCCCAAAGCTTTTGGAATGCCTGGAGGAGCTTAAAGATCAAGGCTATCGCATTGTTGCGCTGGAAACCGCTGCCAGTGCCACCGACCTTTATGAAAAGTTTGATCCTGAACCCACAGCTTTTGTGCTGGGCAATGAAAGATTCGGCCTTGATCCTGAGGTTTTAAAAGTCATTGACGAGATTCGCATCATTCCCTTGCGCGGACGAAAGAATTCTTTAAATGTAGGTGTCACTGCCGCAGTGGCGGGATTTGAATGGATGCGACAATGGCGCCAAAAGTAGAACTTTCACCGATTGGTTATTTCCGCAGCCCGCAGGTTCGTCCCTATGAAGCCGGCAGACAGCCCGACGAATTTCATTCTTCAGGCTATATCGAACTGCAAGGTGGGAAAAACTTTGAACAGGCCCTGACCGGACTTGAGGGTTGCGAGCGGATTTGGGTGATTTTTCTTTTTCATCACAATGATCACTGGAATCCCATGGTGCTGCCTCCGCGGGGCAGTCAAAAGAAACTGGGTGTGTTTGCGACTCGTTCGCCCTATCGCCCCAATCCCGTGGGTATGAGCTGCGTGAAGGTTCGATCAATTGAAAAGCTTAAAATTCATGTCGAAGGTGCGGATCTTCTTGATGGCAGTCCCATCTTAGATATTAAACCCTATGTCGCCTACGCCGATTCGTTCCCGGAAGTTGAGCCCGCATGGCTTAAGGATGCTGAAAAGTTCACTATTGAATTTTCACCTCCAGCGCAGAAACAGCTGGATTGGCTGGAGCTTCATCAGTTGCAACAGCTGCGCGGCTTCTTGCAACACCAACTGGAGTTTGAACCGGACAATGCGCGCAAAAAACGCGTCAAACCAAATGCAAACGGCTTCGTGATTGCCTATCGCACATGGCGCGCGCAGTTTGAAATTCAGGACCAACATGTGCGAGTGATCAGAATATTCTCTGGTTATTCCAAAGAGGATTTAAACAGCCCGGAAGACACCTACGGCGACAAGGATTTGCATCGTCGCTTCCAGATGGCTTTCCCTGATATATCCCAGACTTAAAAAAGACTTTTAACCGCACGCCAAACAGAAACAGGTGGCTTGCCACACAGAATGCGCAACTTATCAAACAAACTGAGTCGCCCCTGATAGAAGCGTTCAATCAATCCCTCTGAAAGCTGATAGAATCGCTCAAGGATCACGTATCTTTTTTCAGGGACCGCGGCCAGGAACATCATGCGGTTCAGAGTTCTTAAGTAACGAGCTTGCCGCTTAAATCCTTTTTGTACGTCTGTCAGCACCACATCCCACGTATCCAAAGAGCTTGTCGCCAAAGCGTGAACACAAGTCACCGTTTGCGGGAATGTATAACCAGTGACGGGCTGATAGATTCCTGACGATGCCCCTAGTCTGAGCGGCTCTTGAGCGTTTACGGACATCACGGGTGAAGGATATAGATCCAGCGGCAGACAGCCCACTTCCTGTCGAATCACTGTCTCGACAGTCCACCCCTTTTGACTGATGTATTGCAGAATTCCCGCTTGGATCGTTTCCACATCCAAGTTGGGTGTGTTGGAATAATAGGTGTCTTCAACAAGCAGTTCTTTCTCATTCCACGGCAGAATATAGACGAAGCGATAACCATCTGCTTGCGGCACCAGGACGTCTTTCAATATCACGTGTTGAAGTCCGTGGGGTCTAGAAAGTTTCACATCCAGACCCACGAATTTTTGATAGCCGCGTTTTACTTCCGAAGAGGTCCCCCATCCTCGGGCGTCGATCACTTTTTTGCTGCGAAAAATTCTGCCATCAGACAACGTGACACAATCACGATGAACTTCAGCCACCGGGGTCTGCAGAAGAATATAATCTGCATGATGACCCAGCAGAGACTGGTGAAAATCCTGGGCCTTGATCGAACAATAGGTGCTTTCGATCTTTCTTCGGTATTTGGGGAAAAGAACTTCATAAGAAGGCCAGGTCTTTGAGATAAGTGGCTGCAACCAACGAGCCCCTTGCGGGATATCAGATCCATGAAAGCTCCAGGTGTGATTGCCACCTAACTGGGGCCCACGCTCCAGAAGCAAGACTTTTAAGGTGGGTTGCTCTGTGCGCAAAGCCTGCAACAGCAGGCCTCCGGCCAAGCCGCCACCAACGATCAGGCAATCCCAAATATTATCTTCTGCAGCTATAAACATGTTTTACAAATATCGCGCTTTAAGATAGCAATCAATTATGAACCACTTCGAGAAGTATGAATCCTATATTCCCTTCGACCTTTTGGAGCCACGAAACTTTGTTGTGGCAACGATCATCCTGACTCTGGTGGTTCTGGTTCGTTACTTGGCCTTGACCACCTGCTTCTATATCGCATTTTACAAGAAGAACTGGCCTTGGGCACAAAACCGCCAAATCTATCCCACTTTGCCTGATAAGAAAATTCAGCTGTACGAAATCAAATGGTCGGCCATCAGTTCTGTCATCTTCGGTCTGAGTGGCGTGCTGCTGGGGATCTTATGGCAAACCGGCTGGGCACGCTTTTATCTGCCGATGGATCAATATGGGTGGCCTTATTTCATTGTCAGCGGCTTTTTACTGTCCCTGCTTCATGATTTTTACTTCTATGTGACTCACCGATTGCTGCACATCCCTTGGCTTTATCGTCGGTTTCATGCTGTTCATCATGCTTCTTTACAGCCGTCGCCTTGGGCTTCATTTTCCTTTCATCCGGTCGAGTCCCTGATCGAGGCGCTGCCGTTGCCTTTGATTTTACTGTTCCTTCCATTGCATCCTTTGGTTTTGCTGGTTTATCTGACCGTGATGACCTTGTCGGCGATTGTGAATCACCTGGGCTTTGAAGTTTTGCCACGAGGAACCGCAACCCACCCTGTGGGAAAGTGGCTGATTTCAGGAACGCATCATTCCGCCCATCATCGCTATTATAAATACAACTTCGGGCTGTTTTACACTTTCTGGGATCATTTGCTTAAGACACAACACCCGGCTTATGAAGCCCAGTTTATAAAAAACACTGGCGAACGGAATCAGAACACGTGACACGGCCGCTATTGTCCATTTCAAACTTAAAAAAGAACTATGGCACCAAGGTCGCTCTGCACGATGTAAGCTTTTCCGTAGAGCCTTCGCAGATTGTGGCCCTTTTAGGGCCCAATGGTGCGGGAAAAAGCACGACACTTAAGATCCTGCTGGGACTGCGAAGCGCCGATCACGGGAGCATCCAAAAGCCTGACAAATCCCTGATTGGTTATGCCGGGCAGGAGATCTCCTTCCCCACTCATCTAAAAACCATTGAGGTTCTTCGTCTGGTGAAGGCCCACTATGAGCGTGGCCCTTCGATCGAGGAATTGACCAATCACTTCCATCTTCAGGCCTTCTTGCATCGCCAGATGGGTGGACTTAGCGGTGGTGAAAAGCGACGAGTCGCCCTGGCCTGTGCCTTACTTGGAGATCCCGAGTTGCTGGTTCTGGACGAACCCACCACAGGTCTTGACGTGGAGTCACGCATTCATCTGTGGCAGGAAATTCGCGATTTTGCACAAAAAGGTGGAGCTGTTCTTCTTTCCACACACGATCTTAATGAGGTGGCTCAGGTGGCGCACCGGGTGGTGATCATTGATCATGGCACTGTCTTGTACGATGGTCCGACATCTGAAATCACCCGCAGTCTGAAATTTAAAACGATGAAAATCCGAAGCCCCAAAGCACCTGTTTCACAACTCATCGAAGACTCCACCAGCGAAGGACAAAATCATCAGGTTCTGACCCAGCAGCCCGTTGCATTGCTAAAAGAGCTCTTTGCCGGAAACTTCCCAGTGGAGGATCTAGAAGTTTCTTCTGCCACGCTGGAAGAGGCTTTTATTCATCTAAGAAAGAAGCATCATGAAAAGAAATCTTAAGCTGACGCTGCTTCATACCTATTATCAGTTCAAAGAGCTGACCCGCCAGCCGATGTACCTTATTTCAACTTTGGTTTTTCCGGCGATGTTCTTTTGGTTCTTTGGCGTTCCGAATGCACAAAATGAGTCCGCCGCTGCGATGCTGACGGGATCGTTTGCCTGTTTTGGTGTTTTGGGGGTTGTACTGTTTCAGCTTGCTATCGGTATCGCGCAGGAAAAAGGAACGCCCTGGTCCCACTATCTGCACATTCTGCCTTTACCGAAAATCTTTACGTTTTTGCCGAAGGTCTTAAATGCCCTTGTGGTTTCTTTGTTGTCGATTGCAGCTGTCGTTGCTGTGGCGATCCTGACAACACCACTAAACTGGCAAGAACTTCCCTGGGCCAATTTTCTGGCAAGTCTTCTGTTGGGGTCTATTCCCTTTGGTCTGCTCGGAGCCTGCCTGGGATATGCCGCCAGTGCCAAATCTGTCGTGCCACTGGCGAATCTTGTGTATCTGCCACTCTCGTTTGCCGGGGGACTGTGGATGCCCCCTCAAGCCCTGCCCGATGTTGTTCAGAAAATATCGGCTTACTTGCCGACCCGCTTGCTGGGCGAGGTCGTCTGGGCTTCTTTGCTGAAACAGGACGTGCAATCCAAGCACACTTGGGGATTGATGATTTACAGCGTCCTGTTTTTAGCGGCGTCTTTGTATGTTTTTAGAAAAGCCCAAGAGCAAGAGTTTCATTAACTCCCTGGTAGCCCTCGCTGTACCACTGCCACCAAGCCAGGATCATAATCAGGTGACCCACGAAGATGAAGAAATGACTCCACATCTCGACCCGGTCGGAATGCTGAGCCAGATAGCGATACCAGTGCAGACCTTCATCAATCAAAGAATACACAATACTGAGTGCCACCAAGACCAGTGCTGGAATTCTTAAGAACACCGGGAAGTGATAGGCCATACACAACACCAATACACTGGTGATACCTGCAAAAATGGTGATGTGATGAACCAGAGCCTCCGCTTTCTGCAAAAACTCTTTATAGATCGTGCGATGTCCAATGGTATCAAAGGCAATGGCTGTTGAGAAAATAAAGATCCCCAGTGGGATGTTATAAACATAGGCCGGGAAATTCACTCCATTGAAATGCCCCACTCCGATAAACAGAGTCACCACGGCAAACAGACCGTACATCATTCCAACCCATAGAATGTACACAATCCAGTCTTTCAGACTGAACTCGCGAACTCGGCTGGCATAAATCCATGTCTCTTTCACAAAACTGGTACTCACTTATAACTCCAAACTCTTAGGGGCGGTCGCACAGACTCTGTCGCTTTCACAGCAAACCATACCTGCGGCACAAAATACTTTGCCGTCGCCCCTATCAAAAACAATTTCTTCCAAATACTGACATAAATACGCTGGTTCAACCCTCGATCCGGATCCCGACGTATCAGTTCGCCAATGTGTGAATATACTTTAGCCGCAATCAAAACCGCCCAGCAAGAGCGGAGTGATAAATAACGAAGACCTGAATAGCCGTCCCGATAAAGTTCATCTGCCCGCTGAAGCAAGCGTTCCTGAATCTGCACCAGGGCCTTCCTGTGTTCGGCCTGGAACATCGTCGACTCTGTCATGCCGGCCTGAGCCAGCCAGTCCTGCGGCAGATAACACCGCCCCAACTTCGCATCATCGCGAATGTCACGGCAGATGTTCGTCAGCTGCATGGCATTTCCCATCGCGATGGCATGTTTGAGTGCCTGATCCGAGCGCACACCCATAATATGGCACATCATCAGTCCAACAACCCCGGCCACGCAGTAACAGTACTCTTCCAGTTCCGCCAAGGTCTGATAGCGACGATTCTGAACGTCCATCTGCATCCCACGAAGCAAATCCATCGGATATTGAACAGGAATCTTTTGACTGACAAGGATCTCACTCAAACCCCGAAACTGAAACGGCATCGGCCCCGCAGTAGGCAACGATTCCGTTAGACGCACAAGTTCCTGAAGCCTTTCGGGGGCCTCTTGCGCTGAGGCCTCGTCGATCTGATCATCACAATAACGACACCAGGAATAAAGCTTCCAAGCCGCCTGTTTTTGCTGCTGGGAAAAGAACAAAGACGCCACCGCAAAGCTTTTGGAGCCTTTTTGAATGGTTCTCTTATGAAGTTCCAGTTCCTGGCCTTGAGTCATCAGATCAGGTCCTCAACAACCAGGCCCGCAGTGGCTTTACCAGAATTCACAACCCCAGGGACGCCTGCGCCCGGATGAGTCCCGGCACCAACAAAGTACAAACCTTGAATTTGAGAGTCCTTATTATGCTGACGGAAGTAAGCACTTTGGGTCAGCTTCGGCTCTAACGAGAACGCGGAACCATGGTAAGAATTCAACTCGGTTGAGAAATCTTCCGGAGTGAAAATTCTTTGGGTCACGATATTTTCGCACAAGCCCGGCATGTACTTTTCCTCCATGTATTTCAGGATCTTCTCGGCGTAAACCGGACCTTCTTTTTTCCAGTCGATGTTCATTTTGCCCAAGTGTGCAACTGGAGCCAAAACATAGAAGCACTCATGCCCTTCTGGAGCCAGATTAGGATCCGTCAAGCTTGGCACATGCAGGTACAACGAGAAGTCATCCGGAAGAGTGCCATTGCTGAAGATATCCTCCAGCAAGCCTTTATAGCGCGGACCGAACAACACGTTGTGATGGGCCAGATTCGGATATTTTTTCTTTGTCCCAAAGTAGATCAAGAACAGACTCATGCTGAAATCTTTGTTCTGAAGCTCTTTGGACTTTTTTGCAGCCATGGGTTCTTTCCCCAGCAGATCACGATAGGTGTGCACGACGTCGCCATTGCTGACCACCGCATCACAATCCCACACATCCCCTTGCACCGTTCGAACACCGGTGACTTTGCCTTTGGCGGTCAGGATCTGAGAGATCTCACTTTGACAGCGGATCTCGCCCCCCATCTCGGTGAAATATCTGACCAGGGCCTGTACCAAGGCCCCTGTTCCCCCGCGAGGGAAGAACACACCCCAGTTTCTTTCCAGGAAGTGAATCAGCGTGTAGATGGAAGACGTGCTGTAAGGATTCCCCCCAACCAACAAGGAATGGAAAGAGAACGCCTGGCGCAAGTGATCGTCTTTGACGTATTTAGACACCACGGAATAAACACTACGGTATGCCCCCAGACGAAGAAGCTGCGGGGACACCTTCACCATGCTCCACAGGTGCAAAAACGGTGTGGCCACAAGTTTGGTGTAACCCTCGTTAAAGACCTCTTCGGAATACTTCAGAAACTTTTCATACCCCTTGGCATCTGCAGGGGATTTTTTGCGAATCTGTGCATAGAGTTCTTCCGTGTTATTGCTATAATCGAATTTATAGCCATCATCCCACAGCAGACGATAAAACGGAGACACCGGAATCATTTCGACATAGTCGGACATTTTTTTGTTCTTCAACGCAAACAGTTCCTCAAGACATTCCGGCGCCGTGATCACCGTCGGGCCTGCATCGAAGGTAAACCCCTTATCGCGGTACACATAGGCACGGCCACCAGGCATATCCCGCTTTTCAAAAATACGAACTTCAAAGCCTGCGGCTTGAAGACGAATGGCTGCGCTCAATCCACCGAATCCACTTCCAATCACTGCAACTTTTTTATTCATAGGCATGGACAATTCTCTCTGTCAGTTTATTTAATAGGTTTAGAGTCTGGATATTTTCTAGATCGCCAAAAGACTTTTTAATTTTTTCTTCAAGATCGCGATGCCTTCTTAGCGCCTCGGAATACGCGCGCTGTCTTAAATCTGTGCTTTGCACGAAACTTTCCAGCAAGTCCGTCGCGGGCAGACTTTCCAGTGATTTTTTGAAGGCTTGCATTTCTTCCTTTGTGCCGTGCGAGGCTAAATACAGCCAGATCCACGAAGGACGCCCCAACGTCAGATCTTCCAGGGACTTAAGATCCGTCGAGCCAAACTTTAGATTTCCCACATCGTCAAAGCGCTGCAACGAAGAACCCAACTGCGTCCCCAGTTCCAGCAACAGCTGCAGGTCTGCTTCTTTATCACCGATTAAGGCACCCACCTGCAAAGCCAAGGCAACCAAGGCGCCACTTTTCAATGAATGGCTTTTGCACACCACTTCCTGAATCTGTTCAACAGAAAGATCCATCATGTTGGCACCCAGATCCAGCGCCTGCCCCAGATGGGCCTGGTGCATAGCCTCGTGCGCACAGCCGATGATCTTAAGCTTTACACAGTCCTCGACATCCAGAGCATGCAAGGCCTTCAAAGCCTCAAAGTACATCCAATTTCCCAGGTTCAAGGCCGGACCAACCCCGTACAGGCGATGCGCGGTGGGTCCGCCCCGGCGCTCTTTGCTGTCATCCTGGATATCATCAACAATCAACGAGCCCGCATGAATCCACTCTAGAACCCGTGACAACTCGGTCAAAGCTATTTTCTGTTTTGAAGTGGGAGGAGCACCTTTAGAATAAAGAGCACAGCCAATTGAAACCAGTTCGGCCCGGAACTCTTTTTTGGGCCGAGACATAAATTCCCGGGCAGGATCGTGCAAGAAAGTGCTCCAAAAAAACTCAACACTCGATGATGCCGAGCTCAATGGAAGACCTGGAGAGAGAATCAGATTCACTAGAACAACTCCTCAATTAGTTACCCGGGGCCAAACAAATTAACTAAACTAACTCCACTGTGCTGTCATTGAAATATGAATAAATAAGTTTATGTCAAACGACACAATAAACCCTACACCTTTAAAAGAGACTTCAATCGGGCCTGCCAAAGCTTAAACAGGCGCTGGCTGATCTTCTCCGAGCGGACGGAAAGATATATTTTGGCCTCAGCCAAGTCCACTCCTCGAACTTTCAAACTGCGGATCAAACCTGCCTCTTCATACTTTCGGGCGATGATATTGGGAATCAAGGCTACGTTGTTAGAATGCTGGATGATCTCAATGGCCGTCAGAGCCGTCTGCATCTCATGCCCCTGGATGCGTTCGCTGCGTGGGATGGGGAAGTTGTCTGCCGCCTGCGCAATCGCCCGACCGTTCCAGTAGGCTGAGCGCGTAAATGGATATTTTAGAAGCTCGTCCCGCCCCACGGTCCCTTTCAGAGCGTGATTTTTCCCGACATACAGATCCCAGCTCATCGAACCCACTTCCGCCGCACTCCAGGTCTGAGGCCACTTGATTTCTTCCAAGTGAAGGGCCACATCCAACACCCCTTCAGAAGCGGTTTGTCGCAGTTCCTCCGGAGAAAGATCCATAAATCGCAACAGGGCTTTTGAACCGGCTTCGTCTAAACTTTGGATCATGGCTCCAGAGAAAAAAACGTTCATAAAACCGCGGCTGCCCACCGTATAAGTTTCCGATGGCGCCAGAAACTGAGATTTTCGGGGAATAAGGTCCTCAGACTTTTTCAGAAGTTCCCTGGCCTGAAGGCTCACGTACGAGCCCTCCGGAGTCATGACATAGCCATGGGAAGACGTCTTGATAATTTCAAACTGCAACTGATGCCGGACCGATTGCAAAACCTTGGTCAATCGCGGTGGTTCAACTCCCAACGATCGGGACAGGGACCTTAACGACTTATGATCCGGAAGTTCCGCAAGCAGCAACAAATCGAAGAAAGAAATTTTCGCAAGACGCTTATCCATCATATTTTTATTTTACCAACTCACACAGCGGCTGGCGCTGGCTGATTCCGCCGCTTTGAATCGAGGTTTTAATCAAACAAGTGTCGTAGCCCAGCATTTTTAACTTCTGTTCCAATGCCACATAGACTTCTGCGCCCAACGAAGGCTGACGGGACAGAATCCACGCATACTGTCGCGTTGGATCTCCGACAAGTGCATAAGAGTAATCCGGTGCCAGATCCAGGATCCAGTAATCCCCACCAAAGCCAAAGACCCAGCCAATGATCTTCACAAACGTCACTTTGAGCTTGGCGTTGCTTTCGGTATCGACAACTTTTGCACGCCCCTCTGCCATCGAGCGCCCACCCGATTCAGTGTCACAGGAATTCAAAACCTGAATCATCCCGTCTTCTGCCGCAGAGTATTCTGCCGTGGTATTACCGATACATTGTTTTTGGAAAAACATGGGAATACTTGCAACTTCGTACCATTTCCCTAGGTACTTATTCAGATCTACATAAGGAACCGTCGTCGGTTCCGCCCAGCCCGTCGAAACAAAACCCAGAACAAGAACAGAAAGAATCAGCTTTTTCATAGGAGCTCCTTTATTTCTGAACCTGTTATAGACAGAATTTTACAGTCCGCCCATTATAAATAGAAATACGCCTATTTCCAGAAAGGAAACACTCTTGGATGAGCATGGCAAGATAAAAAATGGCAATGGGGATTTAAGACGCTTTATCGCGGGACAGGCTTCCATCAAGGGGTTCAGCCGCCCCCAAATGACTTCGCACATAGCGGTAAAGTGGATAGAACCCTGCGCCACGAGCAAGGGTTCCCAAGATAAACACGGCGTAATAGCTGGTGACTTTCTCTCCGAAAACCCACAGCACTTTGCCGCCAATATAGGTCCCCAGAATGATCGCCAGAGAATTTAAAAGATTGTAAACCGTCAACATCGGAACTTTTTCTTCCTGCTGAAGGTCTTTAAAGAAAATCAAAGACAGCCCCACTTCCACAAATGCCCAGGCCATTCCACTGATCAATTGCAGAAAGAAGATAAAATAGGGATCGGCACTGATGGCCCACATCGCTGGCAACGGCACGATGGCACCAGCCCCAAAGATCAATAGATTAAACCCCGAAGCATTGTGACGAAGGCGATCAATCAAAGTCAGCGTCAGAATCTTTCCGACAAACAGAACCCCGATCGCGGTCATGTAGGATCCATAGTCCATCTTGACCTGAGCCAGCATATAAGGAGTCACAAAGGGCGACGACACAAATACGGCCGCCTGAAATGGCGCCAGATAAAAGAAGAACCGTCTTTTACTGGAGTTTGCCCAGAACACTTTCCACGAAGCACGAAAACCAATCTTAGGTTCTTTGTTCCAATTCGGATCGAAGTACTGTGATGAAAGAATAAATGACGACAAAAGACGACAACCGAAAGCAAACACAAAGAGCATCGTAAACACGGACGAGAACGGACCGATCTCCACTTTATTGTGCAGGGCGACTCCCCCGCCGATAAGTCCCAACAGAATACCGATCTGAGAAACGCGGGCCCTTTTAGCAAAATAGCGACTGCCCTCTTCCACTTGCACCAAGCGGCCCATCCAGTAATTCCAGGCCGGTCCGGCGGCAAACCCAGAGCCCCAATACAAAGAGAGAATCAAAAACAGCATCCAGAAATTCGGAGCTTTGGTCGCAGAGAAGTAAATCAACGGCAGGAAGGTCAAAGCCTGCAACGTCGCCGAAGCCACCACCCAGTTTTTATGTGAACGCATGCGCTGCAGTCCGCGCGGAGTGATCAACTGCAAGAAGGCACCACTGACGATGGGTAAGGTCGACAGAATCCCGGCAAAGATTTCACCCATGCCGATAGATAAAGAATAAGCTGGCAAGTACGTCTCGCCAGCTCCAATCATCAGTGAACATAAGAAGGCATCAAAAAGACTGAGCCTTAAACTTTTCTCGCGCATGAGTGACTTTAATGGCCCCTTCTCATTTTTTTGCCTGTTTCCATCTCGGCTTTGCAGGCTTCAGAGAGTTTGTCTTTATTTTCGTGCATGCACTTCACAATACGCCCCTTGCCCGCTTTCACATCACCACAGAACCTTTCAACATCATCATGACAGGCTTCTTTGACACCTTTCATGTGTGTTTTCATTTTTTCGTGCTGTGCTTTGCACTCGGCAGAAAGTTTGTCTTTATTCTCGCGCATGCACTTCATCACGCGCCCCTGGCCAGGTTCGACATTTCCGCACAGAGTTTCACGATCTTTCGCGCAGGCATTGGAAGTGGCTTCTTCTGCGTGTGACATCCATCCAAAACAAAGCATCACTGTAACAACAATCCATTTTCCCATTAAGGACCCCCATTTTCTAAATGGTACCAGCACCGGGAAATCAGAGACAAAGAGCTTGAGGTCCTATGGCCCTTTCTACGAGGTCTGGACCTAAGTGGGATCAGACGAAATGAATCGCCCCCATGGCCAGGGTCGCAAAGAAGCTCGCAACAATTAGACACCACAGGTAGCTAAAAAGGATAAAAACACCGTCTTTTTCCATGTGCCCGATTGCGCACAGGATGATACCAACAGCAGGCACGGTGTTAGAAAAAGGAATTGGCAGGGGTAAAGACAGCAAAACGGCGTTACCGATAAATACGATCAGATTCCCTAGGCGAAACACCCAGAAATCATGCAGCACCGTCAGGCGCTCTTTCACTATGCGAGAAACATAGGTCCATATTTTTTCCGCCACCTCAGAAACCCGGATCACCACATCTGCAGAGATCTTCAGATGCTCAAACCTTCTGGGCAGCCACGGGGCCTTCCGGCGAAACAGAAAAATCGCCACTAAAGAAATTAGAATCCCCAAAGGAGTCGAAAGTCCAGGAATGGGAATCGGCTGCATAAACGGCAGACACAGGAAAAGAACCAGCACCGCGTGCCCCTCTTCGCCCAGCAAATCGAAAACTCTTCGCAAAGTGAGGTCGCCTTTAGAGGCTTCTTCCTGCAAAAGATCCATGGCGGAAATAAATCGACTTTTCAAACTTGCCATCCCTCACCTAAGCTCTTATCACTAGGTTTTCATTATTACTTAAAAGGACCCACATGGACTGGAAGATTTTTGCGAGCACCTTTATCACGATATTCTTGGCTGAAATGGGAGACAAGACCCAATTTGCGGCTCTTGCCGCGTCTTCACAAACCAAGTCCACCATGACCGTTATGGTCGCCGTGGTCTTGGCCTTGGGTCTTGCCGGGGCTTTAGGTGTGATTTTTGGGAAGTTCTTGGGAACTATGTTAAGTCCCCAAATTATGAAATATGTTTCTGGAAGTTTGTTTATTCTAGTCGGGATCTGGGTTTTGGCAGCAAAAGCCTAGTATCCACAGTATTGGACTCGATCCGTATCGAGTCCAACATCTGATTTTGAAATTCTAAATCGCACCGTCTTACCAATCAGCTCTGGCGAGTTCACACTTTGTTTGAAGTTCACTTCCAGATATTTGCGACCATTTTCCTCAATAACTTTCCCATCTCCCAAGCCCGGCAAACTGACAGCCCCGGTCGTAGGCTCCAGAGTCACTTTAGAGTGAATTCTTTTATCAAATGTCACACCCGACCAATCAAACTCCCTGTAGCGGATATCAAAACTTAGATCCTGATGCAGATAGAGCTCCTGCTGTCCTATCAAAACCGCTGAAGGATCTGTCCAAAGCTTAATGCCCGCTGATTGCAGACGAATAAACTCCAGATCCCCTTGAGAACAGTCACCCGTGGTTTGATAAAACATGTCGTGTGGGATGGTTTTAAGTTCCTGTGCGGGGCCAATGTAACTGCCAATGCCACCGCAGGATGAAAGTGCAAAAACAAATAAACTTCCGGAAAGTACAGGGATGAGTTTGTGCATATAAACACGTTATAAAACTCATCTGAGTCTCTGTCACATTAATGAGGCAAGAATAGCCCCAAGTCCTGTTAGGCAAAAGAAAACCCCACAGTTTTTGGCTGTGGGGTTTTAATATTATTCAGAGGTAAGTCCAGCTACAGCGCCTGAGGGCGCTTGCGCCTCCTCGGCAGAGCCGGAGTCCAGCTACAGCGCCCAGAGGGCGCCTGCGCTTCCTGCGCTGGAGCGCGCGATTAACCGCCGATTGTAGCGATCAATTGAGCGATCAACAAAGATACGACGGACATAACTTTGATAAGGATCGCAACGCCAGGACCGGAAGTGTCTTTGAACGGGTCACCGACAGTGTCACCAACAACCGCTGCTTTGTGAGCATCGGAACCTTTTGGATGACCTGGAAGGCCGCCTTTTTCGATGTATTTCTTAGCGTTATCCCATGCACCGCCCGCGTTCGCCATGAACAAGGACATAGTTGCACCGACAGCCAAGCCACCGGCAAGAAGACCTGCCAAAGCTTGAGGGCCCAAGATGAAGCCGACTGCCACAGGAGCAAGGATCGCGATCATACCTGGCAAGATCATTTCGAACAATGCAGCTTGAGTTGCAATGTCCACGATCTTAGCTGGTTGTGGTTCCGCTTTACCTTCACGAAGACCTGGGATTTCTTTGAATTGACGAGCGATCTCTTGAACGATCTTCTGAGCCGCTTTACCAACCGCTGTCATTGTCGTTGCACCCACCAGGAATGGAAGGATCGCACCCAACAAGATACCGATCAGAACGCCGGAAGAAGTCAGATCCAAGGACATTTTAGCAAGACCTGCGTTCTCACGAACGTGGTTTACTTCCATGTTGAACGCAGAGAATAGCGCCACAACTGTCAGGATCGCAGAACCGATCGCGAAACCTTTACCGATAGCTGCAGTTGTATTACCAACGGCATCCAATTCGTCAGTGATCGCACGAACGTCTTTGCCCAAACCGGACATTTCAGAGATACCACCCGCGTTGTCTGCGATAGGACCGTAAGCATCCACAGTCATAACAACTGCAGTACCTGCCAACATACCCACTGCTGCCATTGCAATACCGTACAGACCCAAAGCCTGGTCAGCAACGTAAGCCGCAACAACAACGATCAACATTGGGATCGCTGTGGATTCCATACCCACTGCCAAACCACGGATCACACCAGTACCCGCACCAGTCAAAGCTGCTTCAGCAACCAAACGGATTGGACGAGCCGCTGTGTAGTACTCAGTGATCAAACCGATCAAAGCACCACCGAACGCACCCGCAGCCAAAGCCACAGTCACACCCTGATTGATGCCGAACATCGGAAGGATGATGTAAGAAGCAATCGTCAAAAGAATTGGCGGGAAGATCAAAGCATTACGCAATACAGTTGCAGGCTTGCCGTTTTTGAACGCGCGAGCTGCGAAGATCACGATGATAGAGATCAAAAGACCCAAAGTGGACAACAAGATCGGCAATGCAACACCGGCAATACGCACAGTCTCAGCATCCGCACCTGTCATCAAAGCAGACAGACCTTCTGCAGGGATTGTCAATGCAATCGCCATAGCAGATACGATCGCAGCAACCATGGACTCATAGATGTCTGCGCCCATACCAGCCACGTCACCGACGTTGTCACCAACGTTGTCGGCAATTACACCAGGATTACGAGGGTCGTCTTCAGGAATGTTTTCTACAACTTTACCAGCGATGTCAGCACCCACGTCCGCCGCCTTAGTGTAGATACCACCACCGATACGCGCAAATAGAGCGATAGAGGAAGCACCCACCGCGAAGGAGTGAAGGATTGTGCCCAGGTCTTTAGAACCCTGGAAACCAACATACAAACCACCAAGACCGATCAAACCAAGACCTGCAACGGAAAGACCCATTACAGCGCCACCGTCCAAAGCAACCAGCAAAGCCGCCGCTTTAGAACCGCCAGCTGCGGCTTGAGAAGTACGAACGTTGGCATAAGTTGCCGCCTTCATACCGAAGAAGCCCGCAAGCAAAGACAAGAACGCACCCAGGATGAAAGATCCCGCTGCGATTCCGCCCAAGGCGAACCAAAGAGCCAAGCCTACGACGATTGCGTAGACGAAAAGGACCTTGTACTCACGCACAAGGAACGCCATAGAACCTTCGCGCACGTAGGACGCGATACGATTCATTGTCTCATTGCCCGCTGGTTGTGCCTTCACGCGAAGGTACAGAGCCAAAGCAACGATCAAACCAACGACCCCTGCAATCGCAGGAGAGATCAGTAAAGATTCACTAAACATGTTGCACTCCGTTTATGATTTCTCGTTTTAATTACGAAGGCTTAGAGTTACCTGATCTCATTACACCGAGTCAATCTAGGAGGGGCCCGTACTAAAATGAATTCGCGCCGCATTAGGAACATTTATGCCCATTGTTTAAGCAAACTCTGCCTTTCAGAACCCACCCCACTAAAAAAGGTACGCCGTCCCTTTTAGTAATGCATTGCACTCCAAAAAGGTACGGCGTACCTTCAGGGCAGATGAACGAGCTGAGTGATGAGGAACTGTTAATTAAGCTGTCCGAAGGGGAACGCAAAGCCCTGGACATCCTCTATTTAAGACACTCGGGTCGAGTTCTGAGCTACGCCCTTAAACGTCGCCTGCCACAGGAACGCGCCGAGGACCTGCTTCAGATCGTCTTCTTGCAGCTTTACCGCAAAAAACACCTCTATGATCCCAAACACTCGGCCCTGGCCTGGCTTTATGTGATCACCCGAAGTGAGCTAAAAGACTATAGAAATCGCGAAATCAAAGATTTCCTCGAATGGGAAGATTCCCTGTCACAAACTGAAGCCCCGACTCCTAATATAGAGGACAGCCAGGAGGCGGCGGTCTTGCTCCAGGGTCTTAAACCCCGCGAACAGGAAGTCATGAAACTCCGTTACCTGGACGAGATGGAGTATGATGAAATTGCAGCTTTGCTGAAGGAATCAGAAAGCAACATCCGTCAGATTGTTTCACGCAGTCTGAAGTTTCTGCGAGGCCCTAAGGCGAAAGGAGTATCCAAGTGACAGACTTAAAAAAAGACTTTCAGTCGTTTGCCGAAGATAGCTCCCCTGCTGGATCCTCTTTTGTTTTAAATAAAATCAACTCCACTTTGGCGCAGGAACTGCCCTCGGCCTGGAAAGTTGCCACCAAACTGGGCTTTGCCCACGCCGTGGGAACGGCTCTGACCATGGCTTCGTGTTCACAGTTTGGCCTGACACTCTTTAATACCGGTCACGACCTGATGCACACCTTTATGGATGTCAGCCCCTTGTTCTGCCATTCCATGTGTGGCGCATACTATCTGGCTGTGACCTTCTTACTTGCCCGCTTCTTCTTAAACCGCGAAGAATGGCTGGTGCTTCTGCGCACGCGCGCGCTCAGCATCGCCAGCGTGGCTTTAGTTTCTTTAGGGGCCTTTTCAGCAATCAGCCATGAGGTCACTTGGGAAAGTGCGGTCTTGTGGTTGTTCGGGGCGTCTTTGGGCGCAGAACTGATGACCGTCAGCAAACGCAGCTTTAAGGCTTTTCTAAAAAGTATCTAGCCAGAACCGGGAACTTTCAGAGTGATTTCCAAAGGAAAGTGATCGGAACTCAACACCGTATGGTGGACTTTGGCTTTGATGACTTCAAAGCCGCGCACGAAAACGTGATCCAGCTTTAAGATCCGACCATCATCATCCAGATCCAGATGCTCCAGCCCCAGATCACGGAAGATGCTTTTCATGATCATATAGCGTTTGAAATTCCAGGTATTAAAATCCCCAGCCAGAACAATCGGCCCGTCAAACTGGGAAATCCGCGAAGCGATTTCATACAGTGATGCGGTGAAGGCGTTTAAGGTCACAAAGTTTAAAACATGTGTGCAGACGAAAAGGGCCTTCTTATCCCCGAACTGATATTCACTGAACAGGGTTAGCTTCGGTGTCAGCCAGAAAAGCTCCCGCGTCTTGGCGCGGATAAAATCCACGGACTGCGGAGTCAAACGTGAGCCGATCGCCACCCCGGTACTGGAAAGGTCTTTCTTATAGTGAAAGCTTTGCGCCAGATGCCACTCGTATGAGGAAAAATCATTCCTCCAGATCTGTGGCATTTTCTGATCCAACAAGGCTTCCTGCAAAAAGATAAAATCCTTGTTCTGCCCCAGTCGTTTGAAATCACTTTCAAACAAAGCGGCGCGCTGCCCTTTATAGACATTCCAGACGAAGATATCAAACTGCGAAGGCGTCGCAGGAAGATTCACTCCCTCGCCGATCTTCAACAGAACTTTTTCTTTCGCAGGAACTACAAAGGGCACCATCTCGTTTACTTCACCTTGCTTAAATAGGCTTCATCCACTGTTGCTACCTGCAAACTTTGCGCTTCCTGGCGTTCTTGTTCAGCCAGAAGCGTCGACAGGTAGCGTTCACTGTAACTTGGAATAATCACAACAATGTTTTTACCACGATTTTCTTCTTTGGCCGCCTGACGAAGACCCGCCGCAATCGCTGCGCCGGAAGAAATTCCCACCGGAATGCCTTCGGCCTTAATCACCTCGCGAGCTGTCTTGATGGACTCCTCGGACGACACTTGCTCGACCCCATCCACGACAGAACGGTCCATCACACTGGGCACAAATCCCGCCCCCAGGCCTTGAATCTTATGGGGGCCGGGTTTACCGCCGGAAAGCACCGGGCTTTCCACGGGTTCAACCGCAATCATTTTCACACTTGGTTTTTTGGACTTTAAGAAAGTCCCCACACCGGTGATGGTGCCCGAGGTGCCGACTCCACTGATAACCATATCCACCTTGCCATCCGTGTCGTTCCAAATTTCCGGACCGGTGGTTTCTTTATGAATCGACGGATTGGCGGGATTATCAAACTGCCCGGCCGTCCACGAGTTCGGAGTCTTTTCTAAAAGCTCCATGGCCTTGGCAATGGCCCCTTTCATCCCCAACGGTCCAGGAGTCAGAACGATCTTGGCTCCCAAGAGCAACAGCAAGGTGCGACGCTCTTGCGACATGGTTTCTGGCATGGTCAACGTCAGATCATACCCTTTGGCCGCCGCCACAAAAGCCAACGCAATCCCCGTGTTGCCACTGGTGGGCTCGATGATTTTCATTCCGGGTTTGAGCTTTCCACTGCGTTCGGCGTCTTCAATCATGGCCAGACCGATGCGATCTTTCACAGAGCCCAACGGATTAAAAAATTCGAGCTTCAGCAAAAGTTTTCCAGGCAAACCCTTTCCGATTCTTTGCATTTCAATCAAGGGGGTTTGACCTACGGTTTTTGTGATATCAGAATATACTTTCATATGTTGCCTGTCTTGGATATGGAGATAACGACCTATCTTTTAATGATACTCCCAACCGCCGGGCTGACAAAGTTGAAGTTTGTAAAAGTTTGTTTTCATTTCGTTAATACGGGGGACCCCTATGGCAACTGAACCTTTCTCCAGCTCTGTGACCAGCTATTGTTTCCGTTTGAGACCCGGACAGGACCTTAAAAAAGAGCTTATTTATTATTGCCAACTGCATCACCTGCACGCGGCCTGCGTGGTCAGTTGTGTAGGAAGCCTTAACAAGGCCCACCTTCGCTTGTCTAACGGCAAGGATGTCGTCGAATTCCAAGGTCCGTTTGAAATCGTCTCTTTAAGCGGAACCGTCAACAGCACCGCAGCCCACCTGCATATTTCCATCAGCGACTTTGAAGGTAAAGTCCTTGGGGGGCATCTGATGGATGGATCTGAAATCTACACCACCGCTGAGATCATGCTGCTGGAAAATCGCGATCTGACCTTCCAGAGAGAAAACGACGGCCACACCGGATATAAAGAGCTGCTGATTCAGAAGCGAGGCTAGCCTCGATAGGACAAAATTCTCATTTTGAGAGCGCAACACCTTTAGCATTGCAATTGTATATACATGTATATACAATTGCCTTATATGTTTATTTTTGAAATCACAGATGCTTTCAATGCTGCCAAACTTAAGTTCGCCGTTGTCGGAGGATACGCCCTAGCACTCCATGGCCTAGTTCGAGCCACAATGGACGTTGATTTTGTGTTAAGCCTCACAAAAGAAGACTTCGAGCTAGCAGAAAAAACTTTGCAAAAAGTAGGTCTTCAATCCCGCATCCCTGTCAGAGCCCAAGATCTGATTAGTATGCGACAAGAATACATCGAAAATCGCAACCTGATTGCTTGGTCCTTTGTGGACTATAAGGACCCTTCTCGGCAGGTGGACATTCTGATCACAAAAGACCTTAAAACAATGGACATAGAAAAAGTATCTGTCGGTGGACGCAAAATTCCTGTCGCCAGCCTTCACGAACTTCTTAAGATGAAAACTGAATCCGGGCGTCCCCAGGATCTGATCGACATCGAAAACATAAAGGCCAAATTGCGTGAAAAAGGTTAAAACCTCATCAAAACAAAAGTCGCAGACGATTTCTCCCGAATCAGCCCTAAGATTCCTTGAGGACATGCGGGTAATGTCTTCTCAAATCGATGAACCCACAGTGGCTATCAGTCTGCGGGTTCCGGAAAATATTTTAAGAAGTATAAAGTTAAAAGCTAAAGCAGATGGCAAGAAATACCAATCTCTTATGATCGAGTATCTTCGTAAAGGGCTCTTAGAAAAGTAGCTTTTTTTGTTAAAGCTCTAGACACCCGTCCTCAGCTTGAAACATTCAGGCATTTTTGCTGGAATTCTTTTTGGGCTTCAGGATAATAAGTCCCAGCGGAGGACTTCATGAAGAAGTACATGACAGCATCGATGCTTGCTCTATCACTGATGATGACCCACAACGCACAAGCCGACAGCGCCCTGGGTGTGGTGCTCGGCGACCCGACGGGCTTTTCAGGACGAACAAGCCTGGACGGGCAACACTCACTGGAAGGGGCCCTGGCGTATTCGACCGGACATCATTCCGGACTGCATGTGCACGGGACATATTTATGGGATCGCGCTCGCGTGTTTTCTGTCGAACGCAGCGGACCGATAGAGATGTACTATGGCTTAGGACTGCGTTTGATTTCCATTAACAGTGGGAAGCATGATGGTGAAATTGCTATTGGCCCGCGCGCTCCACTGGGATTGGTGTACAAAATCAACAACCCCAACCTTGAGTTCTTTGGCGAGCTGTCCTTGGCCTTAGATGTTGTGCCCGACACAGATGTGGATTTGGACGCAGGCATTGGCATACGAATTCGCTTCTGACACCTCACCCACATTCAGGACCGCCACCAAAGTCGCAATTGAAAAGCAGAATATTCCTCTTGGATTGACCGAGTTTATGTAGTCATCAAAACTTGGAAGTAAACAAATCAAGGAGGATTTATAATATGAAAAAATACGGCATCGGCGTATTGACGGCCCTTTTACTCCCGGCCTGCGCCACAGTTAAAAGCATGGACGAGGTGACAGCTCTTCAGGCCAAGCATCAGGAAGAAGCTTACAAAGAAACCAAAGACGCCAGCTTCAAAACCCACAACGGAAAGTTCAGCAAGGTCTATAACGGAAAGATCAAACGCATCGGCATCCTAACCACCTCGCTGGCTTGGGACGACAAAGGTTGGAGAGAAGCCAGCCTTAAAGAGCGCACCTACTTCATGACCCCTACGGCAGCTCTTGCTGACTATCGCACGGTTTCTGATGCCGTCTTGAATGAAATCAAAACACAACTTGAAAAGCAAGGTTACGAGGTCCTGACTCCTGCCCAATTGGCGGAAGTATCACCCACTTACAAAGCCCTGCCCGAACTTACTGCCGTTCAGGCTTTCAGCCCAACTTATGGTCAAGAATTCCAGGGCGTTCACGCCACAGGTTCAAAATACATCGACCGTCTTGCGCGCGAAGGAAAGATCCTGTCCCAGATCCAAAACGAAAGCAAAGTGGATGCTTTTATTGACTTCGGCTATAACGAACACAATAAGACTGCCACCGAAGCTCGATACAAAGATCTTGATCTGCTAGGATCTGGCGGCCAGGGAACGATTTACTTCAATATCTGTGTTTCGAATGAAAAAGCAAAAGAGCACGGTATTAGCTTCGGTCTTTTTGGAAGTCCGAATCACTGCGGCTCGGCCCAGGTGGAAATCGTCGCGGGCAGATATCTTCCTTCAACAAACTACGAAAAGTCAGAGCATTTTGCTGAGGCGAAAAAAGTGGGTTTTGAAGGCATGAAGGCTACCTACACTTCTGCAGCCAGAGGACTGATTGAAGCGTTGGATGAGGAGTTTTTGAAGTAGACCTCATTGCAGGGGCTCCGAAGGGGCCTCTTTTATTTGGAGACAGCTTTAGACTGCCCCCTATTGCGCCCGACACGGATGTGGATTTGGACGCAGAAATGAACATCAGGATTCGCATCCAACAAAGAATCCCGACTCGTGGCAGCAAAAATACATATAAACATGCTATTTTTTATTGCGACTTAATTCGGGGGCCAATAGATTGCTCGGATGCAATACAATCATCCGATAGTAATTCAAGGTGGCATGGGGATCGCGGTTTCTGACTGGCGTTTGGCAAAAACAGTTTCTCAAACAGGTCAGTTGGGCGTGGTTTCCGGGACAGCGATTAATTCCGTGTTGGTGCGCCGCCTGCAAGATGGTGACCTTGAAGGACATTGTCGCCGCGCTCTGAAGGCCTTCCCTTCTCAAAGCATCGCGCAAAAGATTCTGGATACTTACTTTATCGAAGGCGGACGCACAGCTCTTCAGCCCTACAAGCGTTCCCCGATGTTTTCTGTTGAATCCCCGAAGTTCCTTCTTCAATTGACCGTCGCAGCCTGCTTCGTGGAAGTGTGGCTGGCGCGTGAAGGCCACAACGGCGTTGTGGGTTTGAACCTTCTGGAAAAAGTGGTTCTGCCAAATCTAGCGTGCCTTTATGGCGGACTGCTGGCGGGCGTTGACTACGTTATCATGGGGGCTGGGATTCCTCGCGAAATCCCTGGGGCGTTGGATTTACTAAGTCAAAACCAAAAAGCGGGATTGAAAGTCCCCGTAGCTGGTGCTGCGGAAGACACCATGACCTATTTCGATCCTCAAGAGGTCATGGAAGACACGGTGCTGGCTCCGCTGAAGCGTCCGTACTTCTTCCCGATTGTTTCTTCAGCGATCCTGGCTGCGAACTTAAAGAAAAAATCCACAGGCCGTGTGGATGGGTTTATCGTCGAAGGTCCTTTGGCTGGTGGGCACAATGCGCCTCCGCGGGGACCGATGAAATTAAGCGACAAGGGTGAACCTATTTATGGCGAGCGCGATGAAGTGTGTTTGAAAGAAATGGCGGCCCTGGAGCTTCCATTCTGGATGGCGGGTTATTATGCGACCCCGGAAAAACTGCAGGAAGTTCGTGCGATGGGAGCTCACGGGGTTCAAGTCGGAACTCTGTTTGCTTTCTCGGAAGAATCCGGCGTGAAGCAGGAGCTTAAACACAATGCGCTTAAAACTATTTTAACTGAAAAAGCCCCTGAGGGAGGCTGGATCTTTACCGATCCAAGATCTTCACCAACAGGCTTCCCGTTTAAGGCGGCTCGCCTGCCGGGAACTATTTCTGAGGAATCCATTTATGCCAGCCGCAAACGCATTTGCGACTTGGGCTACCTTCGCCATGCGTATCAGAAAGAAGACGGCAGTATTGGGCAACGCTGCCCGGCTGAGCCGGTGAATGACTATGTCAAAAAAGGTGGCTTGCTTGAAGATACGGTCGGACGCAAATGTCTTTGCAATGCCTTGATGGCAGATGTAGGCATGGCACAGATCCAAGCCGGTGGTCAGGAAGAAATCTCCCTACTGACAGCCGGGGATGACTTAAACAACGTGGCGCGTATGCTGAAAGACGGAAAGACATCCTACAGCGCACGTGAGGTTGTAAGTTATTTGTTGGATCTTGAAGGTCGCACTGAAACATCCAAAGAATTATCAGCTCAAGCTTGATGCATCTCTCTTTGGATAGCACGCCTAAAAAAGCCGAGCATCTACTCGGCTTTTCTTATTTTCCCAAACTAAGAATCAACACATTAAGAGCTTCTCAAAAGAGCACAAGTTTCTTCAATAAACTCGCAATAAGATTACAAGTCACTCACACCCCTCATTTAAAAATATGAGGGCACCGATAGCTTGACGTCTTTAACCTTCAAATCTTTGAAGTAAATACGAAGGAGCTTTTTGGTGAAGTGTTCGAATAAAATAATCATGACGTTGGCGGGACTTATTCTAGCAGGCTGCTCTTCAGGGGGCGGTGGTTCTGATGATGGATCCACGACGGCGGTTTTGGCAACAAAACCATCGACAGTGGTGACATCCCTTTCCAATAAGATCTCTGAGGTGGGTGCCAACATGGACAGTGCTCTGAACGGAGCTTCCATGGCCAGCATCAAAACCATGAGCACCGTTGATACCAAGTGCGGAGTTCATGGCGAGCCGCTGTTTCAGCCTTTGAAAATCAATCAGACTGATTGCGACGCAACGATGTCCGGGTACTGGGATTCAGAAGCATCTGAATGTAAGATGTCTTCTTCCGACGCCGCTTATACCGGCATGAAGTTTTTCTGCTTTATCGCGAAGGACACAGGTTCACCGGACAGTTTACAAGGGGCCTTCGGTCTATTTGGGAACATCAGCTGTTCACTTGAAAAGCAAGGTGTTCAGTGGGATGGAGTTCAGCGCACTATCGAAATGACGTTGTCCGAAAGTAACGGCTGCTTCCAACCAGGACAGCTTTCAGATGGTCCATGCAACGGGCAATCCAGTTGCACCATGACTGTGGATGTGACGGCCAGCACGCTTTCTGGACAGTACTATGACACCTCATTGGATCTTGAGATTGGCACCATGTACTATCGTGCCAAAGTGAAAGTATCTGATGGCATCACAGAACTGGCAGTTTCTAACAACGGTCAGGGTGTGGTCGACAATGAAGACGTTTATTCTGTGAAACTTGATGAAACCAACAAGCGTTTTGCCTATGAAGGACGCTTTGACCGCATCGATGCAGACGGCTGTGGCGGAGGTTCCTGCGGTTGGAGCCGACACTATCGTGTTTTGCTGGATCTGCTCGATGGAACGAGTGAGATCATTCCAGAGTCGATCGAGGGTGCGATCTCTGACATCTATAAAATGGACGACTATGATGGCAACAGCGGGAACGGTGCCCAGGCTGGCTTCTATGCTCAGCTGTCGACTTTAAAAGGCTCCATGACTTCAGGCTCTGGGCTGACGGGAATTCAGTACAGTGCCGCGGATGCGAACCGTGCAAATGTGATCGAAGCAGCGAATCTTTCTGCTGGATCAGCAAGCTGCTTTGCCTTGGATGCAGACCCCGCGGCGGGCGCCTGCGCTGGCAACGCCGGGATCACCAAGGGCACTGGCACTTTGGCTTTCTTCCTGCCGGGATCCACGTTTAAGTCAGAGACAACAGCTGCGGATAAGTATCTGGATGGCGATGTTTGGTTTGCAAATCTTGCCGGGCTGAACTTCGCTTCGGTGAGTTTGGCGCCGGAGCAGTAGTCAATAGAATGAATTCCTGAAGAAAGAGGGTGCCATAAACACCCTCTTTTGATTTTCTTAGGATAACTTTTTTTCCCATTCGTAAGCGGTTCTACAAATCAGCTCAAGATTATCCCGCTTCGGTGTCCAGTTAAAGGCTTTGCGAACTTTGGAAGAGTCCGCCACCAACGTAGCCGCGTCCCCGGCCCGTCTGGGCTGTTCTTCGACCTTGAAGTCCACCCCGCTGACTTTTTTTACCGTGTTGATCACTTCGCGGACCGAGAATCCATGACCGTAACCGCAGTTGAAGATCTCGGATTTCCCGCCTTCGTTTAGGTACTGCAATGCAAGCACATGCAAGTCTGCCAGGTCTTCCACGTGGATGTAGTCGCGAACACCAGTGCCGTCGGGGGTTGGGTAATCAGTTCCAAAGATGCCGACAGAGGCGCGTTTGCCGCAGGCGGCTTCGCTGGCAACCTTGATCAAATGAGTGGCATTTTTGGTTCTTTGCCCGTTTTGACCGCTTTCGGCCGCACCTGCGACATTGAAGTAACGAAGGCAGACGGAGCGGATGCCGTACGGTTTTTCGCAGTCACGGAGGATCTGTTCGCTCATGAGTTTTGAGGAGCCGTAGGGGTTGAGGGGTACTGTGGGGGATTTTTCAGTGATAAGGCCATCGGTAGTGGCATCGCCATACACAGCCGCAGTTGAGGAAAACACAATCTTTTGGACCTTGTTTGCCGCACAAGCCTGCACCAAAGACAGGACACCCATCGTGTTGTTTTCATAGTATTCCATCGGCTTTTCAATGGATTCCGGGACGATGAGTTTAGCTGCAAAGTGAACAACAGCTTCAACGGAGTATTTGTTAATAACTTCAGCCAGAGTCGAGCTATTGCGGACATCTCCTTGGATAAACTCTATCCCCGCAGGAATCGCCTCGCGAAAGCCCGTAGTGATGTTATCTAGGATAACAACTTGATGCCCGGCCTTCAAAAGAGCCTGTGCCGTGTGTGAACCGATGTATCCGGCACCGCCGGTGACTAGAACTTTCATAGAAAAACGATACCACCGTCTGGAGCTACAAGAAAGGACGAGCAATGACCAAGCGCTTCCCTATTAGAACCGACTAGTGGCCCCCTAACTTCTTCACCAAAGAAGCCCAGTCCGCCCTAAACCTCTCCATTCCAAATTGTCTGGAGTACTCAAATCCACGTTTAGCATAGGCTTCTCTGTCCATAAGTACCTTAGCCACCAGTGACTTTAGATCAGCTGGAATGCGACAAACTTCTTGTCCGCCGCCCGTTAAAACCTCACCCATTCCACCGTAGCCGGTACCGATAACGGGGGTTCCCATCAGCATGGACTCATGAGCGATTCGATTCCACCCCTCGGCAAACTGACTCATAAGAACAACGACCTCTGATGCTTTCAAAAGACAAAGGTAATCTTTAAATCCAAGATCAAGATGCAGGCAATCTAAAACTTGATCACGAACTCCCGAGGTAACTAAAGTGTAGCCACTATTCTTTAGAGCTTCATAAGCAATCGCAGCCCCTTTTTTAACCTGAGGGTTTCCGATATAAATAATCTTTTTTCCTTCAAGACCATAGCGCATACGGAATTGATCAATCTCTTCAGATGAGCAGTAATACTGCTCCAACTCATAACCACAGTAGACCAGATGAACATTGCTGTAACCGCGATTCTCGAAATACCTCTTCCAATACTCGGCAATCACCACTATGTGTTCGCTTTTTTTTATCACAAGTTTAAAAATCAACTCCGCAATATCTTGGAAAAGTTTTGGTAGAAAAGGACTTCCTGACGAATCAATGTGGTAGATTATAGTCAATCCTGTATGCTTGTAATTAAAAAGTGCTGACTGAAAACTGCGAATCAAAAGCGCTCCACTTTTCTTTGCAAAACGACGCTGCCGCCAAAGATAAAGAGGGGCTTCTAGAAGTCGCATTTTCCCACGTAAAGTGAATGCTGCAGATTCGACCTGATAGTCAAACTGCTCTTTAAGCACGTCATCCACCATTTTTTCGTAGATGATGCCTCCATAGCCTTTTTTGGAGGTGCTTAGTCTAATAACCTTCATCAGCTCCCCTAATTTCAACAGACATCTCGGCCTGCCACTTATCACCAGCGTCCAAACGTTGAATTCCATATTTGGTTTCCAACTGCCCGACAGCCCCCACCAGATCAGCCACACCCCACCACGGCTCAATACAGAGAAACTTTGATGGATCCTTACTCCAAACCCCTAAAAATGGAGCTTGACCGGTATTTATAAGAATCGAATTGCCGCTCACATCTCTAATCTCGAGCTTTTTCGGCACATCCCTCAAGAAAACCCAGGCGTCTTTAATAAAACTATCTCTATCGATAAGCGCAATCTGACCCCTGGCGACCTCATAGCTAAGCTCACTATCAACCAAGCCTTCCTTAAGAAGATGACACGGACCAAATTCGCTGCTTGCAAAAATTTGCAGAGGCAGATCCGCTTGATCGGGTAAAACAAACCCTGGATGCCATCCGATATTAAATAACATCGGTCTCATATTCAAATTTTGCACTTGATAGCCGACATGCAAAGAGCACTCTTCAACCCTATAAGAGACCTCCAGAGAAAAATCGAAAGGATAGAGCAACCTTGTCTTTGCGTTACTATTCAGGCGAAACACTGCTGATGACGGATCATGCGAAATAAGTTCAAAATCGCAGTCTCGAGCGAAACCGTGCTGAGAAAGCTTATATTCAATGCCGGAGTCAAAATAGACATCCCCCGCCAACTTTCCTACGATCGGAAAAAGGTGCGGGGCACTCCTCCCCCATTGCTCCCCCGCGGACCATACCCAATTGTGCTGGTGTCCCCTTCGGTAAAGGCCCTTAAGTTCCGCCCCTTTTGACGAGATTTTTACTGTTAACAGATTAGATCCGATTTCGCAAAATGCCATGGGGCAAATTCTTATTGATCCCTAAGTTATAATCAATAACTATGTTCTTCTGATTTTATTGAGGTAATTATGATTCCTGTTGTACTCTCCGGTGGCTCTGGAACTCGCTTGTGGCCTGTCTCTCGAACAAAGCTACCAAAGCAATTCTGCTCAATCTTCGAGCAAAGCTTGCACACAATGACCTTGAATCGCTTATGCCGCCTTGGGGCCCCTTGGGTCATTACCTCTAAAAGTCTTCGTGATCTGACTGTGAAGAACATGCGTGACCTATCCATGGATGCGAATAACATCATCCTGGAGCCGATGGCCAAGAATACGGCACCTGCTATTGCGCTTCTTTCATTTCACCTTTTACAAAAAGGCCTGAAGGACAGTGTTGTTGGAATTTTTCCGGCAGATCACATTATTGAAAATGAAGAAGCCTTTCTTGCAGCCGTTCATCTGGCAAAAGCAGAAGCCTCGAAGGGCAAAGTAGTGACACTCGGTATTAAGCCTGATCATCCCGCAACAGGATATGGCTATATTCAAACTTCGAAAAATGCCAACTCTACGCTAGGCGCACTTGCTAGCTACTCAGTTCTAAAGTTCCACGAGAAGCCATCACTTGAGAAAGCCTCCACATTCCTGACTGAAGGGGGCTTCTTCTGGAATGCCGGTATCTTTATCTTTAAAGCTTCCACCATGGCGGAGCTTTTGGAGCAGCACCAACCAGAGCTTTGGTCCGCTGTTTCATCACTTAAAGAGGACTTTAGTAATATTGAAAGCATTTACACCAAAGTCGACAACATCAGCATTGACTATGCGATCATGGAAAAGCTTACTGCAGAGTCCCTATCATGCGTTCCTTGTGACATTGGCTGGAATGATGTTGGATCTTGGGATGCCATAGCAGATATTCTTGGTGGATCCGGCACAGAGAACAAGGTGGAAGTCCAAGGTAAAAACAACTTCATCCAATCCACTATCGATAAGACCTACGCCTTTGTCGGCGTAGAGGATCTTATCGTAGTCGATACAGCTGACGCCTTGATGATCACCAAAAAGGGCGCCACCCAAGCCGTAAAAGAAGCAGTTGATATTCTAAAGCTAAAAAGTCCAAAGCTTCTCACAGAACACACCTTCGAAGAGCGCCCTTGGGGTCGCTTTGAGGTTCTTCGTGACACTGAGTTCTTTAAATCAAAAGTAATTCAGGTTAACCCGTCGCAACAGATTTCCTACCAATCCCACTCCAAGCGTGAAGAGCATTGGCTTATCACTCAAGGAAAAGGCGAAGTGGTTCTTAATGACGAAATCATCCCGGTATCGCCCGGCTCTTACGTCAAAATCCCGCTCGGCGCGAAGCATCGCATCAGAAATCCGGGGACGACGGCCATTGAATTCGTCGAAGTCCAAATGGGTACTTACTTTGGAGAAGATGATATTGTAAGGTATCAGGACGATTACTCAAGATCCTAGGTACCCATGTTTAGTGAAATAAGAAAAGAACTGTTTTCCGTTTACAAATATCGATACGTTGTTTTTTCGTATATTCAGACAAACCTGAAGCTACGATACAGAAGATCCACCTTGGGGTTTGCATGGACCGTCCTTGCCCCAATGTTGAACTATTTGGTCATGGGAATTGTTTTTAGCTTCATCATGCGGGATCGCATCCCTAATTATTTTGCGTACTATTTCTCGGGAGCTGTTTTCTTTGCAGTAGTCTCAAGCACCTTGAATCGCGCTCCACTGTTCCTTCTGGGAAACGAACACTACATTAAAAAAATTTACATACCGAAGATGATTTTCATCCTTAACGGGACTCTCTATGAAGTCGCAAACTTTTTTTTATCAACCATGGCGTTGCTTCTACTGGGGGCCGTCTTCCAACAGCTTCATCTGTCAATACATGCGGTACTAGCACTTATCCCCTTTACCTTATTAGTATTTTTTTTGATTGGAATCGGGTCTATAATCAGCATTGCTACCGTGTACTTCCGAGATCTAAATCACATCGTTCCTGTGATTGTTCAGGCATTCTTTTTCTTAACCCCAGTTATATATGAAAGATCTATGATTCCTGATAAGTACCAGTTTCTGGTAGTTTTGAATCCATTTTTCTACTTCCTAGAGGCCTATCGAATTCCTTTAATATTCAATAGTTTTCCTCCATTGCATTATTACGGAATCTGTTTCGCATTAGCTATTGGCTCCTTCTGCCTTGGCGTCCATTTAATCAAAAAATTCGACAATAAGATTGTATTTAAACTTTAATATGAGTTCAGACCAAACATCCATTATTCTAAAAAACGTGTCCCTTACATACGATCTGCACTATGACCGTACGAACTCCCTCAAAGAGGCGGTCATTAATTTTTTGACCAAACGTCAATACGTTCCCCGAAAGAAAGCACAGCTTAATGCTCTCTGCGGTGTCAACGCCACAATCAGCCTCGGGGAGCGCGTTGGCATTATAGGACTCAACGGAGCAGGCAAAAGCACCTTATTAAAGGTTATTTCTGGGATATTAAAGCCCACAGCAGGTGAAATTATCGTCAATGGAAATATTCAACCCCTAATCGAAATTGGCGCCGGATTTGATCCTGAGTTTACGGGTCGAGAGAACATATATCTTAACTCTTATATGTTAGGTTTCACCAAAGATGAAGTTCGCCAGCACGAGCAAGAAATCATTGACTTTGCGGATCTCGGCACATTCATAGACACTCCGATAAAGTATTACTCATCCGGCATGGCGGTGCGATTGGCGTTCTCTATTGCCACAATTATCAAGCCAGAAATTCTGGTCTTTGACGAGATGCTGGCCGCCGGAGATGCCTCCTTCATCGACAAAGCCAAAAAGAGAATTGATGATCTTATCAACAAGGCCAAGGTGATGGTCATTGTCTCTCACGATTTAAACCTAATCAAAACAACCTGCACCAGATGTCTTCTGATGGAAAAAGGTCAAGTGGCTTTCGACGGACCTCCGGCTGAAGCAATCAAACGATATCTGGACTCTATTAAGAAGTGATTTTATGACGAACAACAAGATTGTAGTATTTGGTTCAGGTGGACATGCAAAAGTCCTGATAGATATTATTGAAAAACAAGGCCGCCATCAAATAGGCGCTTTGGTGGACTATAAGCCTCAGCGCACTCATCTTTATGAGTACTCTATTATTTCTGAAGAGGATTTTTTTGCCAACCCAATCTCAAAAACAGGCTTCGTCGCTATCGGCGACAATTTTACTCGTGCAAAAATCGTAGAAAAAATTCTTTCAAAGATCCCTGAATTCAGGTTCATTACAGCCATACATCCAAGTGCCCAAATTGCCAAGAATGTAACAATAGAAGAGGGCACCTGCCTGATGGCTCATACATCGGTAAATTCAGACAGCAAAATTGGCCGTCACGTTATAGTAAATACGAATTCCAGCATTGATCATGACTGCACAATTGAGGACTTTGCTTCTGTGGCTCCGAACGCCGTGCTAGGGGGAAGCTGTCACGTATCTAAATACAGTGCGATTTCCATCGGGGCATCAGTTATTCACGGAGTTCGAATTGGGGAGAATTCCGTAATAGGAGCAGGAGCAACCGTTATTGGAAACATTGACGGAAACGGAACATATGTTGGCACCCCTGCACGACTATTAAAACCAAGAAAGGCTGGAGACAAATATCTTTAAGATACCAGATACTTCGCCACCCAATCCTCCGCCTTATCATAGTCACCTGGAGTATCGATTTCGCAACATCTGACATCAATTTTGCTGAAAGGTAAGTAGTCTTGCACTAACTCATACACATACGAGTTTCTTAGCTTTACTCTGCTACCCTTAATCTTCAGGAGGCCAGTCCACTCATGGCTTGTTTTCTCCCGAGTAAACCCGACGACTCTTCCAGAGATGTCTAATTCAACACATACGGGTTGCTCCGTCGATGGCGGACAAACACCAACAAGCTCCCCAGGTTGACTCAACACACGATTCCAATCTTCTGGATGCACAAGCAGATCACCATCCAAAGAAAGGACGTACTCCTTGGAATATCTGGCGCCAAGAGCGAAACTATAACCAGTCTGAGTACTTGAATACTGATTGTTTAATACAAACATCACATCACTTCGAACTTCGCGTACGGCAGAGATTACATCCTCCGCGCGATAACCTACGACAACTCTGACATCCTCAACATCTTTCAGTAACTCTAGCTGCCAATGTATTAAAGGGCGTCCGGCAATCTGAATAAGCGATTTTGGAATACCCATTCCAAGGCGTGTCCCCATACCCGCACAACTTACAACAACTGACGTAACATCCTGCATAATGCTTTCTCCGAATAAGTGACGTGTGTGGCTACCTGAAAAAGAGAACTCGCTGGTCGATGAACCAAACCACAGGCAATACCGATCTCGGCGACCTCAAGCATCCCGGCATCGTTATGACCATCACCGACCGCAACCACATTATCATAATTACTTGCGATATCCTTCTTTTCTAGAATATTCCTAAGCTCAACAATTCTATCATCTTTTTCAACTGCATTAGATGTATAATAGCGAACTCCAAGGCGATCCAAATAGCTCGCAACCCAAACATCCAGATTCGCAGTGACAACCCTACATCGACTAGAATTCTCCACAACGAATTGCATTAACTCTTCATTTAGTGGTACGGAATTTACGATATCTCGAACTTCACTAATTGGAACTTCCTTAAGAACATCTATTCTCCTGCGAAGATTCTCATGATAAGGAACATTACCCCGAATAGCAGCCGTTGTGAGTTCTGATATCTGTTTTTGTTTAACAGGCCCAAGACGCTTACCAATTTCAGGCAATAACTCCTGCCTGGTAAGCGTGCCATCAAAATCAAATAGGAAAACAAAAGGAGAACTGGACATCTTGGTAAAACCTTATTTAGGGCGCGCGACGAACGCATAAAAATGCGTATTATCCCACCTATTCATCGCAGGTGGATAGATATCTACCAACTCAGTATTGAAATGCTCCGACAAATGACCCAACTGCCTTTCGAACCAAGGATATCTTGCATAGTAGTCAGTACCAAGCTCCTGAGAGTATGAATCAACTATCACTTCAGACTTTACACCACACTGATTCTTTACAATCAAAACACCGTCATCCTTAAGCAAAGCCAGACACTTGCGATATAGATCCACTTCCTCCAGGTCCGAAATAAAGTTAACAACTCCAAAGATAATTATCGTGTCGTACGTCTTATTTTTGTCTACAAAATGGAGAATATCCGACTCGACAACTTCAAATTTATCCTCACGCGGACACTTTTCCAGAAAACCCGGGTACTTATCTACACCTTTGATATAACTAGACGACTGAAGTAGTTCTCTAGCCAATGTGCCAGTCCCGCAGCCTAAATCAAGCAAAGATCCACCTTCTCGATGATATTTTCTTACAAGAGCAACATCAAACTCCAACCTACCGTCATCTCGATAGTTTGTCGCAATTCTAGCATCATCAATTTTTTCTCTAGACTTCCAAAAGGTATCAATTTTTGATTTATTCACTGTCACATGACCCACCGTTGATAAAGTTATATGCCCACAAAACATCACTATATTTTTACATTATAACAAGAGCATACTTATTCATAATGCCGGACTTCTTAATAAGTCCGGCATTAGCCACAAAGAGATTTCCAAAATGACATATCGAAAATCGTCTCTGATAATTTTGCACCTTTAAAAAATGCGGCCTTCTAAAAGCGGAGTATGCCAATACCCATTCTCAAGATACATCTACCTATCCAGCGCAAGGATCTATCCAAACGAAAGTCGTGAAGCCACAACAAAAGGCCCTAAATCATCCGCAACGCCACCAATTGTACAATCCACAATAGTGTAGTTACCAAAACCATCCAGCGCTTGGCTCAACTCATCCTTCCTCGGCACATCACTAATTTTAAAAGGAGACAAGACTTGATAAAATCCGCACGAATGAAGATTTCGACGAGTTCTCTCAAGATCCCCACTTTGAATAACAAATCCATTGTGTGCAAATTGATTAACAGAGCCGTGACTTACCGGCTCCATAAATAACACCATCAAATCTTTTGTGAATGCACCTAATGATCTCCCTATTCCTGGTCGCCACATAAATTGGGTGGAAAGAAAAGAGTCGGCAACGATCAAGGCACCACGTTTTGCGACTAGCCCAGGATCAACATCATCAAATGCATTCTTATCCAACCTCTCAAAATAAAAATCCGGCAAGGACCTGACCAAAAAATCTAAATCAGCCTTTGCACCATAGAAGTATACATCCTTACTTTCACATCTACTCCTCAGAACCCTAACAAGTTGCCTACGATGCTCAGGGGCCAACAACTCAGCAACTCCTGAAGTCACACTCAAAAGATATGCCCTTCGAAAAACAGTCTCTAAATACTGCCTATCTAAATTAGCATCATCTGACACTTTCTTAATTAACTGATTCAGATGTTCCTGCTGGGCAACAAACACACCGCCAAAGGCACGCTGCAAAAGAGTCTCCATCTTCCACTCGTACCACCTCATGAACGGCGCCCCGATCCTCTTTATAAAACGATTTAACATACAAATCCAATCAACTGGCATGGGAAGCTGAGCTTTCCAGCACACTCATAAACAAGTTAAAGTCAAATGCCTTAATGTTAGAGCTTTTGGGTCGAATAACGACATCCGAGTCCTTAATTTCACGCGGACTCGAATAGTCAACAATGTTCAATTCACCAATCCTCAACAAATCTTCTCGAAGTTTTTCGATATTTCCAACCCCTTCGTGGCTAAGAAGCGCTACCACGGGTCGGCCAAGCAGAATTGCCTCCTTCATAACAGAGGATGTACCACAGGAAATAATATATTCATGATTTAAAATAACTTCGGTCGAATTCTCCTCACAAGAAATTATTTGCGATGGACTATTCTCCTTAAATAACCTCTCCAAACGATCCATACCATTCCACCGTGGGAACTTTACTGAAGTATCCGGCGTCAATAAAGGAGCAAAGAATTCAAAGACCCCTCTCTCTCCAAATCTCCAGCGGAGATACTCAACCATAGAAACCATTAAACATCGCTTATTGGGTTTATAACCTAACGAAGACGTCATCCCTGCACTGACTTTAATCCAACCTGTATCAACAACCTTCGTATAGCCAGAGTATTCACTATATTCGTTAAATGGATTGCAATAAAGATCGAATATTGGAGCATATACTTGCTCATTCAATCCTCCTTCACTCCATGGGCTGCTCAAGTCGTGCGGTATAAAACAGGTTAAAAATGGACGCAAGGTCCTAATTAACTCCATAGTTCCAACATATGCCCCATACTTCTCAAAAAACGCAGGCAGATACTTTTCGGCAAGTGATCGACTCAATATAGGGTGCGCACTAGATACAAATATCAATTTTTTACTAACATCTCGTTGAACCATAAATGCCTGCAGATCAGTTACGGCAAAATCCAACTCGAATACCTTATATCCAGCATTCTTTAGATAACGAAAGAGCGGCCCCAGAACATATTCGCTATCTTCTCCAACAAGAACAAATTCGTATTCGCTCACACTCAACACATTAACACTCTTCCAATACTCTTATTTGGGATTCTTAATAAAAGAGAATACCTATCACCTACCTCATAGACAATCCTGTAGAACAATGAATAACGACTCGCCGAATCAGAGTCACGGGTTCGCATAGTAAAGCCTTTGGTAAAAACTCAAACCAACCGAAGACACTTGCAAGTAACTGAGGTTCCCCCTTTATCTGGAAGAGGGATTTTTGAGTCTCGATGTGTTATGCAGGTAACATAGCCTGCATTTCCTGTGCAAATTGTTTCGGTGTTTTCATTCCAGCTCCACTATGTGGACGTTCTTCGTTGTATTCTTTTCTCCACCTTACAAAGACGAAGCGAGCATGGTCGATGTTCATAAAGGCATGATCATTCAAGCATTCATCTCTGAAACGACCATTGAAGGATTCGATAAATGCGTTTTGAATTGGCTTCCCGGGCTCAATAAACTCAACCCCAACACCACGAAGGCACGCCCACTCAAGCAACGCCTTGGATTGAAAGTCTGGCCCATAGTCGCAGCGAAGGCGTTTTGCCAAAACTCCGAGGCTGTCTAAATATCTTGTGATCCGATTTCCAGAAATTGAGGTCTCAACGAGGAAGCCTGGACTTTGTTTGGTGAAGTCATCCACCAGGGTAAAGCAACGAATTCGTCGTCCTGATTCAATTCTGTCACTGACGAAATCCATCGACCAAACTTCGTTCGGGGCAATTGCTTTGGGGCTTGGAAATCTCAATACAGATCCCATTTTCTCTTTCTTACGGTTTTTAAGCTGTAATCCCAAAAGCGCATAGATTCGCTCTGTACGCTTGTGATTCTTAACCAATCCTTCTTTGAGCAAATGCCAATGAAGCCGTGGAGAGCCATAACGACGATGTTTAGCGGTCAACTCAAGCATACGCTCTCGCAGTGCAGAGTCGTCCTGCTGCGTGCTCTCATAGCCAAAAGTGGATCGATTCAGGCCCCAAAACGCGGCAGGCTCTTGCCTTTGAAACTTTGAACTGATCAACAAAAACCGTTGCTGCAGTTCGCTTGGCTTTGAGCCCTACCACTTTTTTGAATTCACTTCTTTCAAGATCTGATTATCGAGCGATAGATCCGCGACGAGTTTTTTCAGTCGCATGTTTTCTTGCTCCAGTTCTTTGAGTCTTTTGGCTTCGGAAACTTCCATTCTGCCGAACTTAGATTTACAGTTGTACAGTATCTGCTCGTGCACGCTTAGCTCGCGACACAGGTCCTTTGGCTTTTCGCCGGTTTCCCAGCGCTTCAGGGCTTAATGATTTGTTCTTCGGCAAATCGCTTCTTCATAGACTCTCCTTTGTTCTTTTGACACAGAGAGACTCATTTATCAAGCTTCCTAGTTTGTTGGGGGAACCTCAGTTTTGTCTTAAGCGCTCTACTATACTACCAAAACTACTCATCAGATCTCCATTAGTTTGTCAGCGCCGGGAGCTAGTAATTTAAATCTGGCACCAGACAATCTCAATTTGTAATTCATCATTCGCGAAAATAGACTCAACTAAAACACTCATAGTGTCCGCCCGGGCACATATGACATCTTCCGCTCATCTTCTCCGCCCCATAAAATCACCAGGTCTTATGCTTGACCCAATACAAATGAGGCATAATCCTGCCACGTGTAGTTGAACTTTGCAGAAATAATCTTTTTCTGCACATTCAACACTTTATCCGTCTCACTCATGGCAAAAAGTATTGCCCTACTCATATCATCTATTGAGCTTGGATCGAATGTAAATTCACGATTCTCTAAAATATCCCAATCGCAAAACTCTTTTATATTTGGCATTCGAGCTACAACAGTTGGAGTCTCTAAACTAACACTCTCCATAAATGACAATGGAAACCCACCTTCGCAAAAGGAAGGACAAATAGTTACCTTAGCCAAAGTCATAAAACTATAAAGAACATTGGAGGGAATATTTGGGATACTCAGAATATCAAACACCAACCCTCTATCGACAATATACTTGTGTACCTTTTGCACTCCAACCGAGTCAAAACTTCCAGTTGTTATAAGCTTAACCGGACGTCTACTTCTACGAATAATATTTTCGACAGCTAAAACTACGTTGTTAAAGTTCTTATATTCACGAAGCTGTGATGGGAAGAAAATAAAATCAACATCCCCAAATGGAAAATCTACCAAATATCGAATTGATAGATCATTATATCTTCCGCCTAAAAAGCTATCCTTCAGATATTCATGAATATTCTGTAACGCAAGGCTTCGATCAATTCTCGTTAGCCCAAGATGGAATGGGGGCTGTTTAACTCGAATACTCTCCAGAGGGATTCCAAGAGCCTTCGCGCAATGATTATCCTTGACATAGTTCGACATCGTGACAACTTCGCCACCCCTTCCCACCGCTCTACGTAATGATTCAAGACCAGAGTCAACTGAAAAAAACAGGGGCGCCTCAAGAGGAATGTAATCCCAAAAACACCAAACTTTTCGAGGCCCCAGCTCAGCGGCCAAATGCCAATCGGGCCGAGGCACATACCAAACATCTACATTCTGACGCAAAGCCTTAGATAGCATCTTCTTCTTATAATCATATGCACAGAGAAAAGAGTTCTCTATTCGTCTATATAGATATAATTGAAGAAAAACAGGTCCAATCCCAAGACAATAAAGACCACATTTTAAACTTCTTTTTAAGACTAATCCAAATTCTGGTCTTGGATAATTGCGGACACCGCGATAACGAAAGACAACATACTTTGCCAACGAGTAGTAAATCTTCGCAGTATCCACAAAGAAAGAGATCATGTTAGCTTTTCTAGCCTCCTGCGTTCTCTTCCCTCTACCGATAATTCTTTGAAACAATGTTTTTTCTTTTACAGTTCTAAACTTCAATAGATTAGCATCACCGCCTAAATCTCGAATGACATTTTTTAAAGCAAGCTCACACCCTTTGGAGGCAACTACACAGACTTCCTTACCTTCACTAAGCCAGAAAGGCACGACCTTGCCAATCACTCGCACGATACCTTCGCCAACCGTAAAGGAACTTCCTGGAGTCTCAATCCATATACCAACCTTAGTATTTTTTTCTTTCTTTTTAGGGGATAAAGTCTGCATAGTCTCTCAACTGAATTGATTTAAGAATTGAAGAATACACTTTGGCACCCACGACTTCGCAGGCACCATGATAACTATAGTTTTTTAATTTCTCGAAAGGTGGAACATAAGGTGTCAGATCTTTTTCCATATCGGATAGGGCCGCAGCTGCATCCTTGATATCAAAAGGATCAAAAAACTTCATATTTAAAGAGAAGCTTCTATCAATATGCTCTTGCTGTGGATAACGCGAGCTCAGCGCTCTAACACCCATGCGAGCGGCCTCAATTACACTAAACGTACCGTTGTCCGTAATCACATTATGCCACAAAAATCTCGCACCACTCACAACCTCTTGGTACTCTCTATCTGAAACATTTCCCTTAATTAGAAGGTTTTTCCGAACATTTTCAGATCGAGCAATCGCATCATTAACTAATCTGTGATATGGATGCATCTGATTATAGATCCCGCGATCTATCTCAGGATCAAAAAAGTGAGTATGAACACCAGTCATGACACATTTCAATTTACCACCAAATTTGCTGTAATATAATTCCAGCGCCTTCACAGCTCTAATGTGGTTTTTGTGAATTGATCCATTCGTTACCCATACAAAGTAGTCCCCCTGAGGCTCACGTGGTCCGCTGACAAACTTTTCAATGAAGGAATCATCATACAAAGGATCAAGGAGAGTAATTTCTTTTTTCCTACCAACATATGACAACAAATCTTCAGCAGTACCAGGACTACTAGCGAAGGCTACATCAGCATTACGGAAGTTACGATAAATAGTGTTTAAAAAAATCGGATTAGCATACAGCCCGCTGTCAAAAATATCTGGAATATATCTCTGAATAAAGTCGGTCGCAAATATGCCGAAGGCCCTAAAAGGCAGAACAGCACCATCTAACCTATCCACCATAAACAGCCAGAAATCACAATCCAAATAACCGTTTCCTCCGTCAAAAGGAACTACATAGTCACCCTTATAGCTTCGAAGGTTCTCTTTCTTTAACCCAAGGAGTTCACAATACTCCAGCCCCTCTTGAGCAGTAAACCTTTTCATTTCCAAATGGCGAATCTCAATACCCATATCAACCAAATCCCCGAGGTCCGTATCGAGGTCGTATCTGCTATCAGTATTTCCGAATACAATTTGAAGATTCAGACCGAACTTGTCGGAGTAGTTTTTGAGTAATTTAGCGTAAATCTTCGCAATTCGAAACGAACCACCCTCATAATAAACAGGAAGAAATAATCCAATCTTCAATTAATGCTCCAATCAAATACGCAAAACATTACGAGCCTTACAATCGTTTACCATTAACCAACAGATTTCTTAAGTGCACTGACTACATAGGCCACTTGCTCATCCGTTAGTTGCGAGAACGTTGGCAGGTTAATACCCAAACAAGAAATCAACTCAGCGTTCTTAAATACGCAATCCTGTCGATGTGGCGGCATTACATGCATATTATAAAACACAGGCCTAGTTTCCACTCCCAACTCCGCCATTAGCTGCATCACCTTGTCGCGGCGCTCGGCGCCTCCATTATCGAGAACTACCGTATACATCCAATATGAATGCGTCGAAAATTCATTACAAGCTTGTGTACGAACAGAGATACCAGAATCCGAAATCAATCTATCATATGTCTTCGCAATTCGCGTACGCTGATCCAAATGCCATTGCACTTGCTCCAATTGCGCTAGACCGATTGCCGCCTGAATATTTGTCATTCGATAGTTATAACCGACAATAGGATGCCAGTACCGACGATTAGGGTCCATTCCCTGCCCTTTTAGCAGCCTCATCTGAGCAGCCAACTTATCGTCATTCGTTGTAACCATTCCACCTTCGCCGGTAGTGATAGTTTTGTTACCGAAGAAACTAAAAGTCCCAACATGGCCGATGGAGCCAGTCTGTCTGCCTTTATAGGTAGCCCCAAGTGACTCAGCACAATCTTCGATTACATATAGACCGAACTCTTCGGCCAATTTCATAATTGGATCCATATCCACTGGAAGACCATAGAGATGGACAATGATTATAGCTTTTGTCTTACTTGTGATCTTTGGTCTAATTAAATCAGCAGTAATGTTCCAACTATTCAAATCACTATCTGCCAAGACGAGCTCCGCACCGACATACTTTACAGCATTTGCTGTTGCAATGTAGGTAAGCGTGGGAACAATTACCTCATCCCCAGGCCCAATCCCCATCGCCAACAATGGCAAATGCAAAGCCACTGTTCCATTCGAACATGTCAGCGAGTGCTTAACATCAATATATTTACAAAACGACTCTTCAAACTTAGCAATGTATTTGCCATTAGACGAGATCCACTCAGTATCGATGCAGTCTAAAACATATTCACGCTCTTTACCAATTAATGCTGGTTTTGCCACTGGTATCTTCATATTATTCCTCTACAAACTCTCTAAAAAAGCATCAACCAGACTTGCCTCATCTGAAGCACGTACCGGCGCCCACCCATAGGCCTTCATTAACTTATCATTGCCTGCAACGATCCGATGCGGTTCTGACCTTTTCAAAGAAGGATTCTCCACAAACTTGATCTTAATTTTCATTCTATCTGCCAATGCATAAGCCAACTTCTTCAGATTTTTTCCAACACCTGAAGAAAGATTAAAAATATTCATTGATCCGACCGCCACCGGCGGAGAAAAAATCACCTTTTCGAACAGAATCAAAAGATCTTGGATAGCCCCAAAGTCTCTTTCGATGTCAATATTACCAACAACAACTTCGGCCTCGGTAGAGCCATCTTCACTTGCAATAACTAATTGACGGTACACCGATGCCAAATAGAAATCCGGACGTTGAGACTTGTGCACATGATTGAAAACTCTGAGTGCTGTCACGGTCATCCCGGTATTCTCAGATATGATTCGCAACGATTCTTCAGCCAAGTATTTACTTAAAGCGTATACGTTTCGAGGGGTAACTTTATCACCTTCAACGTAAACGTGATCTCCGCTTTCAGCCAATCCAGACGAGTAAACCTGCCCAGTACTAGGGAAAACAAAGTGTATCTTCGCACTCTTCCTTGCAACAGCAGAGGCCAAAAAATATGTTCCCTCCGTGTTAACCCGAAACGCAAGGGATGGCTCACTCTCACACCTTGCCACAGAGCTAATTGCAGCCAAATGAACAACAACATCGAATTCATTGGCCTCTACAAAGCTAGAAACGGCATTTGCATCAGTAATATCCAATTCCGGTGAGAGCACTTCCACACCGCGAGAAGACAAGATCCCTGCTAAATGCCGACCAATAAATCCGTGGCCACCGGTTATGAGAACTCGCATGTCAATTAAGCCAATGAGCTTACAACTTTAAGATCCGAATCAACCATCATGTTTACCAGCTCTTTGAAGCTTGTTTTCGGCTCCCAGCCAAGCACATTCTTAGCTTTAGCCGGATCTCCAATCAAAAGATCCACCTCTGCGGGTCTCATGAATCTCTCATCAATTTTTACGTATTTCTTCCAATCAAGATCAACTCTCTCGAATGCAAGCTCCACAAATTCCTTAACCGTATGCGTCTCATTGGTGGCCACAACAAAATCATCTGGACGATCCTGTTGCAACATCAACCACATCGCTTCCACATAGTCTCCAGCAAAGCCCCAGTCCCTTCTAGCATCAAGGTTCCCCAGTCGAAGCTCCGTAGCCAGACCTTTCTTAATAAGCGCAGCGTGATACGAAATCTTTCGCGTTACAAATTCAATTCCACGACGTGGACTTTCGTGATTAAACAAGATCCCGCTACTTGCATGCATATTATAGGATTCACGATAGTTCACTGTGATCCAGTGACCATAAAGCTTTGCTACACCGTACGGAGAACGAGGATAAAATGGAGTCGATTCGATTTGAGGAACTGCCTGAACTTTACCAAACATCTCACTTGAGGATGCTTGATAAAAACGTGCTTTTGGTGCGGCCTTTCTGACAGCTTCAAGCATCTTAGTTACCCCAACCGCTGTAAACTCAGCAGTCAATACGGGCTGATTCCAAGATGTCTGCACAAAACTCTGCGCCGCTAGATTATAAACCTCATCAGGTCTAGCCTCTTCTACGGCTTCAATAAGCGACGGCTGATCAAGCAAATCCCCGGGCAGCAACTCAACCTGAGATAAAATGTGGTCAATTCTTCCGGTAATTTGAGTACTCGCACGGCGAGTCAATCCATATACTTTATAACCCTTAGACAAAAGAAGTTCTGCTAGGTATGAGCCATCTTGGCCAGTGATTCCTGTAATAAGCGCACGTTTCATTCTACTATTCCCTATGTTTTGTTCAAAAATGCGAAATAAATTCTTTACACTTCGAAGGATCGTTATCAAGCACTTTTGAGATAATTCGAAAAATACTAAATATGTCTGACGAATTCTCTCAAAGATCCATCCCAATTCGGCCACTCAAAACTACCTGAGCCCACCCCTTTGTTTTCAACAATTGCCCGAGCCAGGCCTTGCGGGTCCCGCAAGGAGAAGTAGCTCGGATAATCACTTCCGATCTCACGAAAAACTGGTATGTCGCTACAAATCACCGGTATTTTCATCGCCATCGCCTCAACCAAAGGAAGCCCAAACCCCTCCGCATGAGACGCAAAAATCAAACCTTTCGCATGAGCATAGCAGTACTGCAGATCCGGATCAGAAACAGATTGCAAAAGAAACATTTTTTTTCCAAGCTCTGGGTGGCTGTTAATTCGGGACATTATATCCTCACACATCCAACCAACTCTTCCAACTACAACCAAAGATTCTTTATACCCACTCGCCCAAAGCAACTCGAACGCATCAAGAATAAAACCGTGATTCTTTCTAGGTTCAATAGTTCCGACGACCAACCATGGCTTCTGAGCGCTAAATATACTCTTTACTAGCTCCCCACCAACAACCCCTATCTTTGGAACAAAGTCACTGCCCAATCGAAAGGAGTCAATCCGGGGACCAGATAGTCCATTTGAAACGGCATACTGACTCAGATCCTGGGCCACTGACCTCGAGATGCAAATAAACTGATCAACAACAGTAAAAAGACGAGGCAATGCACGTGAAAAATTACGACAATTCACTTCTTCAACGAACTGCGAGTGTGTGATTGGGATTAAATCATATATGACGGCAACCACTTTGCGGAGACCATGATCAGAATTCTTGATGGCCTTCGTTACGTCGTATGTCCAAAAAACATCCAGTAGCACGAATACACTTCCACTCTCAAACACAACACGTTCTTTTCTGTTACGCCATGATACCAGCAAAAGACGTAAGTATTTAACAAGAGCAAATCCACGTCGTAGCGCAAACTCTACCCAGTCCCACATCGGCTTTACCCACGAGGGGCCGATGGACTTCCATTTTGCCAATATTTCTTTTCCTTTACTTCCAACCTGGGCAATCGTAGGTCGCACCTTTAATACATCTTCTACATCTACTTTGTAGTATCGATTAAGAATGCATACGACCGGGCAAAACTCGTATCCGTACTCCTCTTTTGCCAGAGCAGCACGCGCAATCAAGTTCCTAACAACCCGCTGAATCCCGGTGTTAAGTCCACTTTGGTAAGTAAATGTGCAGTCCAGATAGACTTTTTTTGACATGAAGAGATTCTATGCATTTGATTGAAAAGCGCAAATCACTTTGCACCCCTACGCACCCCGACAAGACAAGCGCCGCACATTTAGATAAATTCGCCCCACTGGAGGGAGCACATGCCGTTGAAGTTCGGAACAAGCGGAGTCAGAGGATTGGTATCAGAATTTACCGACAGAGAGGTGTACCTTCTGGTCACTGCCTTCCTCAAACATGCATGCACCAACTCTGACAAGACTCCAGTTGCCACGGGGATGGATCTTAGGGAAAGCAGTCCCAATATTTTGAAAGCCGCTCATAGAGCCATATTTGACTTCGGTTGCCCCATTTACTCCTGCGGTGTCCTACCAACACCAGCCCTTGCCAATTTTGCTCAGATTAAAAAATTTTTATCTCTGATCGTAACTGGCAGCCACATACCTGCCGACCGAAATGGAGTTAAGTTCTACCTAACCACGGGCGAAACACTCAAACAAGACGACGAAAACATCTTCGCGATCTATCAGAGCCTCCGATCTGATAATTTTTGTTCAAATCTTTTTAACGCGGAAGGTAATTTCAACGAAAGTCAGAATGTGATCTTGCTGGACACATCAGCACAGGCCAATAAAGTATACAGCCAAAGGTACACTGACTTCTTCACAGATTCTCCGCTTCGAGGTTTGAAAGTTCTCGTCTATCAACACTCTTCTGCTGCCAGGGATATTTTACCAAAGATTCTGACCGACCTAGGCGCTTCGACTATAGAGATCGGTCGAAGTGACACCTTCATCCCTGTAGACACAGAGGCCGTTGAATCTTTGGATCAATTTAAGTTCTGGATTAAAAGCCACGATGCAGACGCCCTTGTGAGCACTGACGGTGATGGCGATCGACCATTGGTCATTGATAACCTTGGCAATCTAGTACAAGGAGACAAGTTGGGAATCCTAACAGCAAAACTCTTGAATATTGCTGCCATAGGCCTTCCTATTAGCTGTAACACTGGCATCTCCCAAATTTCATCATTCAAAGAAATCACCTATACTAAAATTGGTTCTCCCTATGTTGTTGAGGCTCTGAACAATTTAAACAAGAAACACACCTCCGTTGCTGGCTTCGAGGCCAACGGAGGTTTCATCCTCAGCACTCAAGTCAAAAAATCAAAAACATTGGAAGCTCTCCCCACTCGGGATTCAGTTCTGCCTATCATATCGATCCTGACAGCTGCCGCTCTTCAAAAAAGAAAGCTGCATGAAATTATAGCAGAGCTACCCGCACGTTTTACTTCAAGCATCTTAGTAAAAAACTGTCCTTTGGAAAAAAGCAGTCAAATTCTAAAAGCTGTCCAAAACAGCCCATACGAATTCATTAAAGATCTTGTCGAGGTTTCCAAAGATGCAAACCTCACGGTAAATAACCTGGACGGTGTCAGAATTACCACCAAAGAAAATGAAATAATTCACTTCCGCCCTTCAGGCAATGCCCCCGAATTCCGGTGTTATACCGAGGCTTCAACTCAGCAGCGTGCCGACGAAATCAGCCAAAAGGCGTTGAGGAAAATTTCTCACATGATATCCTCAGATTGATTTGCCACTCTTGCATATTATCAGACTCTCCAATTCAAGACATCCGGTAGATATATTGGGAGCCTTGATAGCAGCACCTGATGATTTACTATAAACGACGACATCCGCATGAGCTGGATCTGCAGAACAAAGAATTTTGTGAACATCTTGTGCTCTTGCGAAGTATCCGGCTGAGGTTTTAACTTTTTCCAACGCCGCTGCCACCAGCACCCAACTGGCTTCACTTTCGTTATAAGCTCCTTCTGGAAAACAGCGAGTGCCGTCTTCGAAAAATCCGACATAGGCAGGCTGAAATGACAACAACTCAGAACCCTTTAAATATCGTCTGATTTCCATGAGCTTTTCTGGAGAGAAAGTGACCTCAGGGCGTCGCATTGGCCAAAGCTCAACGAGCTGAACACCCAAAACGAATATCAAAATCAAGTTACGCCACTTTCTGTTAGGACACCAATTGTGTACTTTGAACAGATACCAAACGATGATCAAATAGAAGAATGGCCATATAAAACGACCCGACACCCTCAGACTTGACGTAATGGACTTGAACGGAGCAAGCACACCTTCCAAATCAAGGATGATATTGCCGCCGAACCTAATTTTATCCATGTATGAATAAAGCAGGCACAACACAAAAGACACAACTAAACCTTTTACAAACAAAGAAGAAAATCTTTGTTCACTTTTTCGTCCCCAGATCACACCCGCAATGATAGAGATAATGAGACCCAATCCGAGATAGCTAAGTGACTCGTATGAGCCACCATGTGATCGTAATCCGGGTACAAATAACGATCGCCCCTGAGAGTTAAACCATCCCAGCAGATCCATGTTGTAGGACCCAAATCCATATCCGGTACCCGACTTAAGAGAAAAGTACCCATATCCCGCTAACAAACCCAAAGCGCTCCCAAAAAGCAAAACAGTCAACGGCAGCTTTACATAGAACTTAAGACTTCTGTCAGTAACCAGCCAAACTATAAAAATTCCGCCGACCATAGCAAAAAGATACGGATGCACACCCGTCAAGAAACAAAGCAAAAGACCAACAAACAAGAAATTTTTCAACCGGTTTGAACCGACCATTCCCCATAGAATCAGACATAGAAAGACCCAATGCGCCGACAAAGAGGCATGATCAAAACGATTTAAAAAAGGAGTACTCAAAACGAAGAAGCTCGAAAAAAGGCAGGCTTCTATATCTTCATACCCCACAGCCCGCAGAATCTTTTCCCCAAAGGCCAACATCAGGAAAAAACATGAAAATAACCACAGCCCAAAATACTGTACAGGCTCATGAGTTATCGACTTCACTGCCAGCGCAATTAAAGGAATAACATCCAACTGCACACTTAATACGCCCACCGGATACGCCAAATGGTCAAAGTACGTCCATGGCATACCCCAGTCACTGCCTTGATAAAAGAGCCAGCCATAAAGATGAATAACACCATCCCCTCTTAGCCAAGTGTAATTAAAAGGGTTCAGCGCAGATACACCGACAAAAATATGGAACCACAACAAACTTAGGATGAACAAAAGCAAGTAACGCAGCGACACCTTCACAATAAGATCCTCTTGCAATTTCTTATTTGAGATCTATCTAATATACACAAAGCTATCTTCGTTTTTAAAGAATGTATATTATTGACTGCCTAAGGAAACAATTTCGATGAATGGTGTGTCCCTTGATCTTTCTATTGTAGTTCCTACTCACAACGAAGCCACCAACATCAGCGCACTTGCCAAAGTAATGGGCACTCTGCTTAGTGCCGCGGGCATTAGCCATGAAATAATATTCGTAGACGACGGCTCATCCGATCATTCTTGGACGGAAATTCAGAATCTGTCGTCGTCCCAAAAAGGCGTCACAGGCATCAAATTCTCCAGAAACTTCGGTAAAGAATCCGCCATCGCAGCGGGAATCAGAAATGCACAAGGTGTTTACACCATTACCATGGACTGCGATCTCCAGCACCCGCCTAAAATTGCACTGGAAATGTACGAGCTGGCCACAAAACATCAGTACGATGTAATTGACGCCGTAAAAGAGCAGCGCCAAAAAGAATCCACCTTGAACCGGATCGCTGCAAACGTATTTTATGTGACTTTTAAAAAACTATCTGGCGTTGATATTCACAACTCTACAGACCTAAGAATTTTGAGCCCAAAGGCCAAAGAAGCCTATCTCAGCCTTTCCGAAAGCGCCCATTTCTTCAGAGGAATGACCACCTGGATCGGTTACCGTAGGGCCCAAATATATTTTACTCCGCCAAATAGAAATGCTGGCCGAAGCCATTGGTCCATATTTAAACTTTTGGGACTGGGAATAAGAGCCCTTACTTCTTACAGCTCCGCTCCCTTACAGATAGTGACACTGCTTGGAATTATCATGGCTCTTTTTTCTGTTGTTCTAGGTGCCTGGTGTCTTTACATCTATCTATCGCACCAATCTTTACCAGGATTCACGACTGTTATTTTACTTCAGCTAATTATCGGAACAGTTACAATGCTGGGCTTGGGAATTATGGGTGAGTATGTGGCAAGAATCTATGATGAGGTTAAAGGAAGACCTAAATACCTTATCGCTGAGAAGTGCTCACAAAGCTCTGTCCAGGAAAGATAAGGTTCACAAATCCTTTCATGCTATATCTTTTTGAGGCCTCGAATGCGTTCATAGACATGCTTCTGGCCTCAGAGCGATGCCCGAGATACCAATTCAGAGCTTTGCAAATTTCCAAAGGACTGTTTTTTTCAACAATTATTCCTTGCAGGTTTTCATTATATGAAAGCACCGTGCGCACATACCCAACATCTGTACTAATACAGAACATTCCGCGAGCCATCGCTTCAAGCAGAACACGCGGACCTGTCTCTGCGTGCGAAGGCATGACAAACACATCATTTTCCTCGTACCTTTCAGACAATGTCCTTCCACTTTGATGTCCATAAAAGACAACTTCCGACTGCAAGCCGAGACTATTGACCATCTCTTCCAAATTAAGGCGATCCTCTCCGTCGCCCACAATAGAAAGAATGAATTTTGCATTGGGAACCCACTCTTTAAAAAGAGCTAAGGCATTAATGAGGTCGCCGGTTCCCTTGGCATACCTCAGGTATCCCACCGACAGAATTTTGATTTTCTCACACTCCCCTACAAACTGACGCTCGAAATAGTCTGACTCCTGCAAGGTACTCTCGATAACAACGTTCATGCGACGACGCAGGAAGAACGGTACTCGTGGTAAAACCGAAGGCCCATTACAGGACGATCTGGAAACCGCGGCCGCCACACAAGTCAGAAAAAACTCAGGGTAAAAGACAACACTTCTTAAAACCTTGACCGGCAATGTAGACTTAGAGTTTCCCCAAATAGCCTCAAACGGATTGGCAACGAAATGATAATTTAAAACAGCTCCAGATCTTTTAAAGAATGGGAGAAGCCAGGAAAATGGTTCAAACGTACGAATATAATAGTACTGACACTTTCTAGCAAAGTGAAACAAGCCCGCTGCGATCTGAGGCAGACATTTAATCGAGTGCAAATAACTTTTAAACGGAGGCAAAGGAAGAATTTCAACATCACTATCGGCTATGAACACATCAGACTCTTTAACCGCAGACGTATCCAACTTCGAAAGAAGCACCAAAGAACCGTTAGCCTTCTCTCTGAATGCTCTGAGATACTTTTCGTGAATTGCCGGAACATAAAAACCGCCATCCACACGCTTCACACCCCAGTTACAGTACATCCCAATACGCATACTAGATTCTCTGCTTCGCCAGCGCCAATGGTGGATTCAAATAGACAGCATCGTCGACAAGCGTCCCCCGTACCACTCCGCAGGGCCCAACCATCGTCCCTTTGCCAACAATCGAGCCACTGGTGACCACGCAGTTCGCCGCCAACCATGCTCCTTTCTTAATCAGGATCGGTTCGTTCTTAGCCCTGGCATACCGGTAACTGCCATTGCTGTATCCGTGATTGCCATCGGTAATAACTACATTCATAGCTACCAACACTTCATCTTCAATCACAACACTGACCCTAGACATCACTGATGCATTGGGACCGATATAGACATGATCCCCACAGGAGATATTTTCAAGTCCTCTAAGCACTGCCGAGCTGGCAACTTGGAAATCTTTGCCACATTTTTTCATAGCCAGACCATAAAGGAAGCCTCTTACTGCCATCAATTTGGGAGTGTCAGGAACCCACAATAAGAAAAAGCGAATCCAAAATGCATACAACAGTAATAACTTATGTTTCATTTCTATCTCTTTTCATATCAATCAGGACCCCACAAAGCGCCAAAACCGCAACCACAAATGGAATCACCGCACTTAAAACCATGGCCTCACGAATTGAAATCCCGTCGGTATAGTATAAAACAGCAATTCCATAGAGCAAAACAATCGCCAAATTTACGACAATCAACCTTCCATAACGCGATCGTAAAGTGTCATACTGCTGAACAACCATTAGGAATGTTCCCGTTAATACCATCCAAGATCCCATCCAAACCAATTCTGCAGCATCACGATACTTCGACCCAAAAATCGCCACAAAGAAATCAGGTGGCACAACAACGACTGTTATACAGAACAGGGCCGCCACACCAAGACAGACCACTCCGACTTTGAGGAAGCGTTTATAAAAAGTTCTTACATCCCGGTTCAGGGTATGTGCGAGAACAGTATAGTTCACACCGAATATTATTACAGCGACCGCAGTTAAAGGCTCAATCAGTTTAATAACTAACTGAAAATTTCCGTAATCTGCTGGCGGCATTCGAAAACTAAGTAAGACAGAGAATATTCGAGCCTGAAAACCGGCTAAGAAACCAACGATAGTCATCAACATGCCAGACCTGAAAATATCCTTGGCGAACCCGAGTGAGAGCCCTGAAGTTGAAAAAACGATTCCTAGTTTTCTACGAATAATCAAATGGTAGGCGGATAAAAACAAACCCTGACTTGGCGTTGCCAAAGTCAAAATCGTCACAGGAGCCTTTAATAAGGCCAGAATCACGCGAACAAGATTAAAGACCCCCACTCCAAACATCTCTGAAAGTTGCGCCAGATCATTACGCAGCCGAACGCTTGCCGCCATCCCGACACATTCTGTAACTTTAAAAAACAGACGCCCCGAAGAAAGTAGCATCAGATAAAGAAATTCGTCCTGCCTATCCCTAAGGTAAGCCACCGCCAGAAAGATCGTAACCCCAATCCAGATAACAAGACTCTGCAAGGCCCAAAGGCCACAAATTCTGCTTTCGTCTTCTGGATTTTTAATCAGGTGATTACTAAGATGAGCGGGGTGAAAAAAGTTAAAAACCCCCACCATGGTTATAGTGGTAAGAACCAGTTGATAAAGACCAAACTGCTCTGGAGTGTAAACAGAGGCCAATAAAAAAGTGGCCACAAATGAGGAGCCATATCTGACTGCAAGATTTAGATTGCCCCATAAGGTATTAACTATAATATTTTTTCTCATAGCTTCAGCAAGTCCTATGCCCGATACTTCAGAATTCTTTTAAAAGTACCATAAAGTATGTAGTTGGCGAAGAACCAGGCACTACGCACGACCGAGAATCCCTCGAACTCCCGATAAACCTGCCACTGCGATTTAAAAACCTTAAGCTTGTTCGACGAGAGAGACTTTGCACCCACCCGATATTCCGCCAATACTCGCGGCACTCCAACAGCAAAATCACAGCGTTTAAGCAATACGAGCCACAAGGCAAAGTCCTGGCGCTTACGGATTTTAGGGAAATAGACTGTCCCAAAATACTCACGATCATAAATCGCTGTTAGACACCCAATGGAATTACTTTTCAAGAGCCCCCAGTATGAAACCCTGGCAGGAGGAAAGAACTGCCCCTTCTTCACACTATTCTCATCGATGACATCATACGCAGTATAAGAAAAAGGAGTACCCATTTCTTTCATGAACTCAAGCTGGACCTTCAATTTATCTTTTGTCCACTTGTCATCAGCATCAAGGAAAGCAATAAATCTACCCTTGGATAGACTAAGACCTCTGTTGCGCGACTCTGCTGCACCCAAATTTTTTTCATTCTTCACATACGAGATACGCGAATCTTGATAACTTCGAATGATCTCCTCAGTCGTATCACTAGAACCATCATCCACAACAATCAGTTCCCAATCCGTATAAGTTTGTGCGATCACAGAATCCACGGACTCACGAATTGTTTTGCCACTATTAAAGGCTGGCATAATCACGGAAACAAGTTTGTTTTCATATGTGGAAATCAGTTCCCTATTCGGACTGTCACTCAGCTGATTTGCATCAACTCCCAAAAGCTCGGATCTTTTTAGAACTGCAAAGAAGGCATAAAGGCATTGGTAATAGAGGGCACTAATCGGTCCTAGACCCAATTTCCTATGTAACTGCCATCGCCAGACGGCACAAAGAATCTTATTATGAGAGCGCGCTCCTTTTACAATTCTATAGCGAGCCAGATTTTCTCTGATCGGGTGCGCCTGGCGTCCATCAGACAGAAAGCGAATCCAGAAAAGAAGATCCTCATGATAAGAAGATTCAAACTTCAGCCCAGCCAATAGATCCCGGCGAATCATCACAGTCAAACAACCGATGCAGTTATTCTTCAGAAGGTCCCCGCCCCCGACTTTGTATTTGGCTATTCGATTAGGGCCAGCACGCTCACCATCTTCATCGATGACGGAAAAGCTCGTATAGGACATCCCCACTTCGGCGCTGTCCATGTACGTAACCTGGTGCTTAAGCTTATCGGTCTCCCAAACATCATCAGAATCAAGAAAAGCGACGTATTTCCCTTTGGCACGACTCAAGCCCAAGTTTCTATTGACGGCGACACCACCTGTTTCTGGCCCCTCAATAAAACGAATACGGTCATCCAAAGCAGCATACTTCTGCGCAATCTGCCTACTTCCGTCCTTTGACTTGGCGTCAACAATAAGCAACAACTCCCAGCTTTGAAAACTCTGATTCAAAACACTTTCAATGGTCTCCGCAAGGAAACGCTCAACATTATAAACCGGCGTGATAATTGAAACCATTGACGAAGCAAGAACCATGATTATGCCTCACTCCCGACAAGTGATTCACCACGGCCAATCGCGTAGTATTTGATACCAGCTTGCTTCATTTCTTTGGGATTAAAGATATTTCGCCCATCGATCAAAATCGGTTGTTTCAACTCAGATTTCAGCCATTCAGCATCAATGGATCTGAACTGCTTCCATTCAGTACAAATTACCAGTGCATCAGCCCCAGTCACAGCCTCTTCACGGCTAGTCACCAAATGCAAATCCTCTCTCTTTCCATAAATCTTTGCAGTTTCTGGCATCGCCTCAGGATCATAAGCTTGAACTTTTGCGCCTGCTGCCCAGAGGGATTCTATCAAATTACGACTTGGGGCTTCACGCATATCATCTGTGTTTGGCTTAAATGCAAGTCCCCACACCGCGATGGTCTTACCCATAAGGTCACTACCTAGGGCTCGCTTTACTTTCTCAAACAAAACATTTTTCTGACGCTTATTCACGGCTTCGACGGCATTCAGAACCGGCATCGGTTGAGAATACTCACTGGCTGTACGAACCAGCGCCTGAACATCCTTAGGAAAACAAGAGCCGCCATATCCACATCCTGGATAAATAAAGTGATACCCAATGCGCGGGTCGGATCCTATACCTAACCGAACCTGCTCAATGTCCACACCCAAGGACTCTGCCAGATTGGCCATTTCATTCATGAAACTGATCTTTGTCGCAAGCATCGCATTTGCGGCATACTTGGTCAGTTCAGCAGCTCGAATATCCATGAACATCATTTTGTCGTGATTACGGTTATAAGGACCATAACATTCACGCATCTTAACCTGAACCTTGTCAGAGTCCGTTCCCACAACAATTCGCGCCGCCTTTGTGAAGTCCTCAATGGCGGCACCTTCCTTCAGAAACTCTGGATTGGAGCAGACATCAAATTCAAAACTCACCCCGCGCTGCTTTAGCTCCAAAGCAATAGCTGCCTTCACTTTTTCAGCAGTCCCTACCGGTACGGTGGACTTATCCACCACCACTTTGTAGCCGTTCATGTAGGCCCCAATAGTCTTGGCCACGTTTAGAACATACTTTAAATCAGCTGAACCATCTTCATTTGGAGGAGTCCCAACTGCGATAAATACGATTTCACCAAACTCAACTCCGACTTTTGCATCGGTCGTAAAATGAAGTCGCTTTTCAGCGTAATTCCTTTTCACCATGGGTTCTAAGCCCGGCTCGTAAATCGGGATGATTCCATTTTTCAAGTTCTCAATCTTTGCACTGTCAACGTCCACACAGGTTACGCTGTGTCCAACGTCCGCCAAACATGCACCGGTTACCAATCCAACATATCCGGATCCAAAAACTGTGATTTTCATATCTAATCTCGCTTACGCACTATGAGTGTGCTTCTTTTTTACCAATACTGAATTTAACAAAGATCAATAGTGCCCAAATAAACACAACAACCATACGTACCTTGGCATGCTCGAAGTTTGATTCTGTCAAACCTCCGAAAGCAAAACCGACCAAAGCCCCAAAGGCCCCTAATGCTAGTGCTTGCTGGGCGGAACTTGCGCTCTTATTCTTATAAATTTTCCAGGACTGTACCACAAAATAGAAGTACACGAATGTGTAGCACAGCAACCCAACAATCCCCGTCCCCGCCAGCATATGCAGGAACTGATTGTGCGCATGCCCTGTAAACTGATCTTCCGGCAGACCTTGCATTGCATAGTATTTGCCAAGCAGGTCATAATTCTGGCCATAACCCGCGCCAAACCAAGGGTGATCTTTGAAAATCATCCAATTGGTCTTCCAAAGAATTATGCGCTCGCTGTCATAGTTATTCTGATAATTGAAGGCAAACATGATGCGATCATGGAACTTCGGCCAGAACATGAAAAGCCCACCGACAAAGACGATGGCCATCCCCAAGACCGCTAATGCCAAACGCCAGCTCAAGGCAATCGCTATAACCAACACACCCGCAAACAGCGCTATCCAAACCCCACGAGTCATGGTCAAGACCAAGGTGATACCCATCACAGCCAATGACAAGAACCACGCATAGAATTCCTTACGATTGTTGGCCCAAAGCTGCTGCCAGCGATATAGGAAAACCCCTGAAAGAACCAAAAAGACGAGACTGTAGGAGTGGGCCGTGGTCATTGGGTTGTTCAAGATCCCACCAACGCGATCTTCCCCCTTCACGGCAGAAACCACCAACGACAAAATAGAAACGAAAACACCAACGCCAAGGACGACCTTTAAAATCTTTTCAAGGTCTAACTTCACATACTGATAAGCCGAAACCATCAGATACAAAATTAAAATCCAACGCATTTCCCCCAAGCGCTTCCAAAGAGGTCCGTCAAAGTGACCATTCAGAACAAATCCCAAAGCAATCACGCCTACCCAAAAAATCCAAAAAGCTTCCAGATTCATTTTACTGAATAGCTTCCATCCTTCTGGACCCTTTTTGCGAATCGCTTGAACCAACAAGGTCAGAACCGTCAATGTCACAAAGATGTCCATACCGGACTGGGTTGTCAGAGTTCCAATCAAGGATAACAACAACAGATAAATCACTAGCGCCCCCGCCCGAACAGAACCACACGAATTGTTTTTAGGAAGATCACCAAGTCCATCAACAGATTGTAGTGCTTGGCATAATAAAGCTCGTACTGCAGCTTCTCGCGCGAGTCATCGACGCTGGCCCCATAAGGATATAGCACCTGCGCCCATCCAGTAAGCCCCGGCTGCATCATGTGACGCAAATTATAGAACGGAATTTCTTTTGCCAGCATTTCATTGAACTCGGGACGCTCTGGACGGGGTCCCACAAAGCTCATGTCCCCTTTAAGGACATTCCAAAGTTGGGGCAGTTCATCAAGGCGGGTCAAACGGATGAACTTACCTACGCGGGTGACACGGGCATCATTCTTCTGCGCCCACTTTGCCCCGTCTTTTTCGGCATCCGAGCGCATGGATCTGAATTTATAGATAGAAAACAACTGCCCGTCTTTGCCCGTGCGGATTTGTTTGTAAATAATCGGCCCTGGGCTTTCAAGCTTCACAAGAAGAGCTGTTAAAAGCATGAACGGCAGTGCAGGAACAAAGATCACAATGGAAAGAATAATATCAAAGATGCGCTTTACCCGAAGCGCCACCGGGTGACTGATTGACTCGAAACCTTCAGAAGAAATAAACCATTCCGGATCCAGGAAATAAACAGGTACCTTCAGCCAGTGCTTTTCATAAAAGCGTCCCAAGTCCATCACTCCGTGACCGGAAAATTTTGCTTTCATCAATAGCTGCAAAACATCCACACCCACTTGGGAAGAGCGCACACCCACAACCACACCGGACCACAGCTTATTAAGCTTTGCATCCAAATCTGCAACAGAGGCCGTGATGGGATTAAAGAATTCAATATTTCCTTGAAATCCCAGTCTGTGACGGTCGCCTTCAAAAAAGACTTTATCTTTTTCATCGATTAGAACCAGCCAACTGAATTTACTGCGAACGGAATCCAACATCCCCAGAACCATCGTTCGATAGAACATCGATCCCACAAAGAATCCAAGGATTGTTCCCAACAAGACGCCACGACCAAACAAACCCGCTCGATCAATCGAGAACAAGTAGTTCACAAGAACGATGATCACAGCAGAAGTCAGCATGGCAGCGAACTGACGGAAGACCACCGCAAACTTTGAAAGCCCCTGATCTAAATCGTAACCACCGAAAATGTACAAAGTTAAAACTGTTACGAGTCCTAAGAACAGCAGTTGTGGTTGGAATAAAATATCTTCAACATTGGCCCCCAAACGAAGATGACTGATGACAATTGCGATCACCGCAAAGAACAGGACATCAATGGCCAAAAGACTCCACTTGTACTTGCTATCCAAAAAAGGACCGAACGACTTCATAAAAGATTAAGCTTCTCAATAAGTTAACTTTAAATGAAAACCCTAGCATTTAGTCTAGTGGTCGTCATGAGGGAAGCTTTCACGGCGCTTTGCGCTATCTACAACCTCAATCGGTTATGGCCTCTTGGGGGCCCCTTCATGGTTCCGGCAACCTTAACAGAATATTCACAGCCACAGCTAACGCGCTTACAAAAATAAACAGAACTTTATTGAAACACTGCGTCCAATTTACAAAACTTGAGTTTATTTGTTTTGCCCACTGACTCCACGATTATTACACAGTTTACATTACGAAATTATTAGACTTTTGGGAGTTCTCGCTTGCGCAGTTCATTCTTGTTTCGATCTTCACTTCTGGCCGCAACTTATAGCCTTTTCTGGTTCGCCCTTTCCTGTTTCGTTTCCGAAGGTAAACACCTTGGGGTTACCCAGATTCTGATCTCACTTCCCGTTTCATTTCTGGTTTTTTTCCTGCTGAACTCTCTCATTTATGGGTTTAGCCATTATCGATGGGGAGGAGTTGCCCGGATTTTCCTAACCGTCCCTTACTTGATCCCACTGCTGCAACTGCAGTATTTTAAGACCTACAAAACGGGTTTAGAGCTGCAGGTCCTTTCGGTTATTATTCGCGAACCTGGCTTTGTTTTAAGTGTCGCCCAGAACGAAATCACCTTGATTCGCTCTCTTCAGTTTTTACTTGTCGCCTTTATCATCGGCGGGATGAATTCGTGGGCGCTTAAAGATGATTCTAAATTGGGTGCGCCTCGTGGCCCTTATTTTTACTTTAGCAAGTGGTACACGTGGCTTTTCTTAGTCGTTATGGTCGTTTTACAGGTCAAATGGTGCTGGGAACACGACAAAAGCCAACTTGGTATTCGACCTTTTTATCCAGTCATTTTGATTCTGCTGGCTTCGTCTGTTCATTTTGTCTTAAGGTCTGAACACTCAAAACTGAAGAAGACCTTCTGTCTGGGAACTTTGACAGCGGCAATCAGTGTTTTGTACGCCTTCAATATCGCCTTCTTCAACCTGAAAGAAAAGATCAACTTAAGTACGTCTTCTTACATTTCATGGTTTGGCGCCTACTTTGTGCAGTCCGAACTTGGAAATATGCAACAGGACGAGGATGCCAGAGAAAAACTTCATCAGCTGGAATCCGCAAAAATGGATTATAACATTCTGCTGATCGTCAACGACTCTCAACGCTGGGATCATCTGGGGATTAACGGCTTTCCAAAGGACACGACTTCTGAGCTTTCATGGCTTTTAAAAAAGTCCTATAACTTCCGCTTCCCGATTGCTCCGGCAAATTTCACGGACACATCACTGCCGGGGATATTTTACGGCATGGGCTCGGATCAAGACCTTAGAAAAATCAAAAAGAGCCTGCTGCTGTGGGATTACTTCTCTAAAGGAGCTGACACATTCTTTTTGTCTGCGGCCAATCTTAGCTGGTCCAAACTAAATCTGATGCTCAATTCCGTCGGACAGAAAGAGCTGTGGTCCTTACCATTGGATTCGGCGACCAACAAAACCCCGCAAGAACAGATTGAAGTACTGGCAGCCCAAAGAGTTCTGGAAAAGATTAAGTCCCAAAAAGGCCCCTGGGTCGGGGTCTGGCATTCTGAAGGCAGTCACTATCCTTACAAGGTTCCCTCTAACCACGAGCACTATGCCCCCTGTGATTTGACTCGCGCGTCAGGTGTAGAGCCCTTTAGAAACTGCTATCTTAACGGCACCCAACATTCTTTCAAACTTTACAGCGACGTTCTAAAACAGATTGATCTGGAAAACACCATTGTCGTGATGACTTCGGATCACGCTGAAGGCATGAACGAACACGGTGTGTGGTTCCATGGTGAAGGATATCACCAAGAAATCGTTAAAGTTCCATTCATTCTTTACCTCCCCGAAAAGATCGAGGCTCGAATTCCACCAGAGGTCTTGGAAAACCTTCAAGCGAACACTCAAAAGGTCATCAGCGTGATGGATCTAACCCCGACCCTTTTGCATTTGCACCAGTATTTGACAGGTCAAAAGCTTTACGATGATTTGTCCGATTATTCGGGCCGAAGCTTGCTGACGCAATGGACGGATCGCGTGATTTATTCCAGCCATTGCTATCCACAATATCGATGCTACAGCCGGGAAATACTCTTGGTTGATGAAAACTATTATGGAATCTACAACCCGGCCAGCGGACTGAAATTGATTTATGACACTTGGGGTGATCCAGAGCAGAAGAATCCTCTGAATCCAAAAGACATCGACCCTGAAAAATTCAAACAATATCTGAAGAACGCTGCTGCGACCCATCCTCTGGCACAGAATATTCTCTCATTTTATACAAACACTCTTGCCGGGGATCCGCCAGAAATGACTTCGGCTGAATAGCCTAGGGGCTTTTGTCCGAGAACAGGCTAGCCCTTCTTATCGGCAGCCCTGAACAGCTTGGGTCGTGGCTGAATTTTGTCCGTAAGATTTCATAACGCATAGCCTCGAAAAAGTAAGCAGGTACCTTTCCGGCTTTTGTGGTAGGACCGATATATGCGCTTTCTTTTGTCATCTTTCGGTTTTCTTTTCCGCATTACTTTGTTGGGCATGCTTTTGCGTGCCTTTGTGGCCTTTTACCTGAATATCTGGCAGTTCACGGAGCTTTCTAAAATCTCGGAAACCTTCGGCGCCTTTTTGTATGGCTGGCATTTTGACTTGGCTATTGGTTCGGTCATTTATCTTTTACTGTATTGGTTGATTCTGCTGTTTAAGCTTTCACCCAAAGCCACGAAACGCTGGAACTTCCTGTTCCTTTGGATCTATATCGTCTTTATCGTGACAGACAGTCTTTATGCCCGCGAAACCGGCCGCCATCTGTCTTACGAGGTCTATTCCCTGTTCACCGTTGAAGGCTCGATGCTGAATCTTTTCGGCCGTTATTGGCTGGCCGTCCTGGTGTCCTTGCTTTCAACTTCGTTCTTGAATCTGTGGCTGGCCCCAACCTACAAACCACAAAGTGGTATCGCGGGTCGCCTTTTTGCCATGCTGATGGTGGCGGTGATCGCAGTGGTGGGGTTCCGTGGATTTGAAGGCATTCCACAAGATGTGTCCTGGGCCTATCGCGCGGGCGGCGGCCCCCAGGGCGCCGTGGTTGCTCTGAACGGAGCCTATGGCATTGTCTGGGCGGCGCTGGGAGGCAAAAAAAGCAGCAAGGAATTCATTCATTCGTCCGACCATCTTAACACTGCGGAAATATATAAAAACTGGCGCACCAAGCGGGGCATTACAGAGCCGATCGGGAAATTTGATGGCAATGTCATCATCGTCTTCCTTGAAAGCTGGTGGGGCACAGACGTTGGCAAGATCGACGCAGACGGCATCGAAGTCCTTCCCTTCTTCAACAAACTTCGCAAAGAATCTTTAAGCACGGAACTGTTCCTGGCTGGTGGCCATCGCACCACCGAAGGGCTTTTTGCCTCTTTGTGCAGCCTTCCCAATCCTTTGGGAAAAAGCATTATGTTTTCAGAAATCGAAAGCAAGGACTTCACCTGCCTGCCTCGCTTGCTGACGGAAAAAGGTTATAGCTCGGCCTTCTTCCAAGGATCGGATCAATTCACCAGTGGGACGGCTTTGCTGGTTTTAAAAAGCGGCTTCCAGTCTTCTTACGGAAAACGGGAAATCCCCAACGTTGAATCGTTGGAACAAAACGCCTGGGGTGTTTTCGATGAAAGTCTTTACAACTTCGTCGACAGCAAGATGAATGAATTGCCAGAACCCATGCTGATTGGTGTGAACACAAACTCCACCCATGATGACCGCTTGCCTGCCAAGGCCGATCGCAATCGCTATAAGACCCCGCACTATTGGGCCGATCATGAATTGCAGGGCTTTTATGAAAAGCTTAAAAAAAGAAAATGGAAAAAAGACTGGGTGTTGGTGCTGGTCGCAGACCACACCACCTATGGCGGAGCCAGTATTTTTGAACACTACGCCATCCCGTTTTTGATCAAGTATCATTCAATCGACAAAAACAAAAAAAGCCCGATCGAACACAAACTTTTGCCAGGAGCCTATTCACAACCTGACATCGCTGCGACCTTGGCAGATCTGACCGGCACCAAGGCACCGGAATTTATCGGACGCTCTTTACTGCGCCCGAAAGACTTCAGTTCTGGCGCAAGCATCTTCCATCTGGGGCAATCCGCATGGTTTGATGGCGACTGGAGTGTTGTTTTCAACATCCGCATCCCGGGTGAAAAGAAATGTTTTAACTGGAAGAACGACATGAGCTTTGCCCATCCTCATCCCTGTCCGCCTGAAGGCGAAAGGATGTATGAAGAGGGCCTCAGCTATATCAAGGAGTCGCAGGAAGAGCTATTCCGGTAGCGGCACGCTCCCTTGCGACGCAGTGCTTCTGCGAAAGTAAGCAGGTACCTTTTCGGAGGGGGCTTTCGTATAATTTGGTATGCCTATGCAAATCGCTGATCTTGAAACAGCATTACAGACCTTTCTAAAAAAGCACCCGAACGTGTCTGTTCTCGGCTATTTTGGCTCCTACGCCAAAGGCCATCCTCGTCCTGATAGCGATGTTGACATCTGCCTTGCCGAAGATCGCCCAATAAACGCCGAAAAGAAGATCGAGTACATCAACGAACTGACTCTTCTATTAAGGAAAGAAGTTGATCTGTTGGATCTGAATACGGCCAATGGAGTGATCTTGAAAGAGTCCCTGCATACAGCAAAATGGGTGCACAAGGAAACGGTCGTTTTTGCTCAAATTATGAAAAGAATGCTTTTTGACCAAGCCGATTTCCAGCCCTACTATCAGCGCATCTTAAAAGCAAAAAGAGAGAGGTTTCTAAAATCATGACCATAGAAGTCCTCCATCAAAAAATTGAATCCCTGAGAAATTGTATCGAACGAATCGAAAGCAAAAAGCCTTTTGCCGCGGATGACCTTCGTAAAGATTTTGATCTTCAGGATATTATTTCTATCAACCTTGAAAGAGCTGTACAGGTTTGTGTGGATTTAGCCTCGCACCTTCTGGCCGAAAGTGGCGGACGTACACCTACTACGATGGCTGAATCCTTCGTACTTCTCGCGGAGGAGAAAAAGATCTCGACGGAGGTTGCACAGGCCTTAGTAAAGTCCGTCGGTCTTCGCAACCTTTTGGTACACGAATACTCAAAAATCGATTGGGATATCGTCGCCAAAGTTGCCAACGACCACTTGGATACCTTCAGAAATTTCGCAAAGGAAATACTGCAACCTTAAAACTAGAGTTCGGCCGTTGTTCTTAGTTACTACTCCGTTTGCTAAAGTTGGGCATGCTCCCGACATGAGATATAAGGAACAACAATATCCAACTTTATGGGTTTTGAACTACATTTAGATCAAAGATCTTTTGCTTCGTAACATTCGAAGAAATGGTACCGACTTTACCGTTCAAACCGTCAGACCCATTCGCTCCGTCAGCACCTTTAGCTCCTTTTTTACCGGCACTTGGAACTTGAGCACAGACTCCGAATGTTTTTCCTGGAGCGCCCCCATTACCGCCTTCGTGACCTGGAGCTCCCAAACCGCCTTTACCACCCTTACCCACTTGTGTTCCCACCTCTAGTGAGAATTCGCTGAAGTCATCGATGGTCACAAGAAGGTTGCCGGTATCGCCGCCATTTTCACCATTTGCACCATTGGCACCGGGAGCACCCTGCGCACCGTCTTGCCCATTGCCTGCGGCACGCACACAGATAAGTTGTGGAGGACTATCGGGTGTCTTTGGGATACGTCTGGTTACTTCATCTGAACCATTGGCACCATCAAGCTTGGAATTTCTTTGACGAGAGATCCCCGTGACCAGTTCGAGATCCACTCCATGAATCCCTTGGCGTCCGTGGAAACCGACCATAGAAACACTAAGGGTACCGACAGCTTTTTTCGCAGCAATGGTTATCGTTGAGTTTCGGAATTCGAATGGTTCATTTCCAATTTTTTGCACCTCTTGTGTACGGATGTGCGAATAGGCAACAAATAAATTATCTTGCTTATGAGCTGAGTCTCTCACATAGAGCTTATTGACAGAGATATTTAGATGGTATCCTCTGGTTACGATATATCCTTCAGGCTGAATGTAGAGCCTATTGGCTTCGATAATACCATCCTCATTCATATATCGAGGAGTCGAAATAATTACATCCAATGGAGATTTTCGAAGGCTCTTATAAACGGAGACTGGCGACCCCAGGGTATCAAATGACGTCAGCTCAATTGAATTTTCTTTTCCGTGCTGAACATCCAGAGTGATGGTGTTGGATCCAATAACAATTTCTTTCGTGTCATTTACCACCACAAACATTTTCGCAATATCCACCGGCCAGGAAATGGTCATCTTATAGAATCCCATTTGCCCTTCACTGAAAGACACCTGAACATTCTCTTCCGTAAGTTGTCCGTTAGATGCGTTCTTAGCTTGTTCTGACTTAATTTGTTCGACAACGTCAACCGTTGGCGGGGCTTCAGCAATCCCTTTTGATTTCTCCCCGTCGTCCTTCTTAAACGCACAGGCTGACAGCACTAGAAAACTACAAAGAACTAAGGATGTATAAAATCTCATAAAGCGTCCTTTATAACCAAAAAAGAGATTAGACCGCATAGTTATAACGGAAGACCTGAAAACCATAAACTGTCAGGATTTTATACAGGTAGAAACTTCACGAATGCTTAGATTTAGAAGCAGGCCATGGTATTTACCAGTCCCTGCTTTCCATAAGACAAAATAAGGCTATCTTGAGTGACCAAGGTGTATCGGTTTTTACGAGCTGTTGCGACTATGAAGCGATCTGCCGGGTCGCCGTGAAAACCTCCGGGAAGCCGACTTGATTCGACTGCTATATCAACGGAAAGCGGCACAACCTCAATTTGCATCTTTGCAACAGCTTGCTCAAGCCAATCCTGACAAGGTTGCGTCAACGCCAAACGCCCTTTAGCCTCAAGCATCGCCACTTCCCAAAGAGAAATGGCAGAGACTGCCAACTGATGCTCACGAAACGCCTTCTCAATCGCTTTTCTCGAGGCAGATTTAGCCATTTTTTCATGCCCTAGGCACACCCAAATCCAAGCATGCGTATCTAACAGGATAGAACTATTTTTCATCCGCATCCCATTTTTCATTCAGAGAACCCACGATATCGCCTTTGATCTCTCCGGTGCCTGCTAAAATGCCAAAGGGACTATCCAGCTCAGAAACATCCGCGTCGGCATCAGCAGGAACGAGCTTCGCAACTGGTTTACCATGTTTGGTAATAGTCACTGCCTGACCGTACTTCTTCACACGGTCCATCAGCATAAGGCATTCTGCTTTAAATTTTCCTGCGGGATATTTTTGAGTCAAAATAGCCTCCAAATAACTATGGTCATTATAGCATGGTCATATTTAATTGAAAAGCATCAGGAAATTCTTAATTGCTTCGTGATATCATATATTTAGAATTCACCATTAACCAGAGCGCCAGAAGGTACGCCGTACCTTCTGGCAACGCATGTTTCTGCGAAAGTGAGCAGGTACCTTATGCAAAACTGGGGTGGCCCCCCTGCGGAGGGTGCCCCAGCAGGCACCTTTTATTTGAGGCCGAGTAGGAAGTCGAAGTCCTCTTTACTGAGGGCTCCTCCCGCACCGGCAAAGTCCGTGGTGGCTTCGGCTTCCGAGAACAAGCTTTGGAACTTGCGGTTTTTGCGTTCCTTTAGAAGCTCCATTTTTTCTTCCAGTGATTCGTGCATGATGTATCTGAACACCTGCACGGCCTTGCGCTGCCCCAGACGGTGCGCCCGGTCTGTGGCTTGATTTTCCACTGACGGATTCCACCAAGGCTCTAAGTGGAAGACATAGCTGGCTTTGGTCAAATTCAGACCCACACCGCCTGTTTTCAGTGTCATCACGAGAACGGCCCCACCCGGAGTTTCGTTAAAATCCTTTAAAATCTTCTGCCGTTGCTTGGTCGGAATAGCCCCGTGCAAGACAAACACCGGAATGCCCACCGCCCGCAAAAGCTTTTCAGTTCTTTCAAGCGTTTGCAGGAACTGAGTGAAGACCAGCGCACTTTCGCCGGACTCGATAATCTCCTGCAGGGAATCCATAAGGGCCTCTAATTTTGGCGGAGTTTTATCGTACTTCACTTCCGGCAAAGCCCCTGGATCAGAACACGCCTGACGAAGGCGCAACAAGGCTGTGAGCATCTGAAGCTGAGACTGATTTTCGCCCACCTCTTTGATCGAGGATTGAATGCGCTCGTTGTACGCGATCGCAATGTCGCGATAGATTTTTTTCTGTTTTTCTTCAAAGGCAATGCTGACTTTGGTTTCCTGTTTTTCAGGAAGCTGATTCAGAATTTCTTTCTTGGATCGACGAAGGATCAGTGGTTTGGTTTTAAGTTTTAGATCCTCCACGTCCTCTAACAGAACCACATCGGTGTTCACAAACTGACGGCGGAAGTCATCGTACTTCCCAAGACTTCCCGGGACCACCAGATCCAGCAAAGAATAGAACTCGCCATAGTGGTTTTCCAGCGGAGTCCCCGTCAAACACAGCTTAAAGCGTGCATTGAGCATACGCGCAGAGCTGGTGCGCTTGGCAGAGATATTTTTAAGATTCTGAGCTTCATCGAAGATCAGAACATTCCAATTGTACTGACTTAGGAACTCGCCGTTTTCCATCAACAGACCATAGGTCGTCACAACGACCAAGGGCTCTTTGGCTTCCAGGCGTTTTCCAATGCGGTCATGGTCTTTGCTGGTGAAGATTTCAAACGGCAGCCCTGGTGTGAATTTCGCCACTTCACTTTCCCAGTTATAGACCAGGCTTGACGGCACAACGATCAAGACCTGTCCCAGTTGACTCTGCGTTCTTAGATATTCCAAGAAACAAAGCGCTTGCAAGGTCTTCCCCAGACCCATGTCGTCGGCAAGCAAAGCCCCCATGCGAAGGGTGTACAAATCCAAAAGCCACTGGAAGCCTTCGTGTTGATAGGTCTTCAGATCCGCTTTGACCGTGTCAGGCACCTTCACCAGGTCTGTGCGTGATCCCAGGTGATCATAGAAGTTACAAATCTTTTTCCATTCTTCATCGCCACGGAATTTATAACCTGATGCGCGCAAAGCCAAAAGCTCCAAAGCCTGATGCTTGGGCAATTGATAGTACTTGTCAGTCCACGGCTTTTTGCCGGATTCCCGTTTGCCTTTTTGCAGCTTGTTCCAGAATCCTTCCAAGCGACGCAAAGACGGGATCTCAGTCCGAGGAACCAGATAGAATCGGCCGTTATATTCAATAACGCCGCCGCCGCCCAGGCTTTTGAGTTGTTTCGAATCGATCTCCTGCCCTTGCAGGAAGAAGCGCGGATTGAGCTCAAACCAATTCAACATGCCTTCATCAAGCTTGCTGACGATCTGGAAATCCACGACAAATTCGTCTTTGGCCAGTTCTTCCAAACGCTGACCGCGCACATACAGACGAATCCCATGATCCATCAAAGGCTGCAGAAGTCCCAGCGACTGTGTGGGAGTGACATCTTCCTTCCCCCAGCTTGGCATAAAGAAATGTCCTTTTTCCAGCATCGGATCTTCTTCAAGCTTCCCGTCCCAGATTTTAGTTAAAATCCCGGTGCGCGCCCGCTTAAACGCAGATCCTTGCGTGGAAAGCGCCATGTATTTTAGTATCTCATAAACAACGCGGAACTCACGTTCAACAGAGCCAGAGAAAAGGTATTCCCCTTTGGGACTGTAGACGGCTTCCCGTTCAGCCAACAGTTTTAGGATCTTTGCAACGTAGTCCTCAAACACACTCAGAGTGCTTTTGGAACACAACTCATCCAGAGGTTGGGTTTTGTTTAAACTAACACCGTCCCCGGTCACAATCAGCGAGTGGATTTTTGAAGATACCACTTTCAACAGATTCTGCGGACTGCAGGTCGTGCCATCCGTAAGTTGCTTGTCGAAATGAAGGCTTAAGGTTTCAAGAGTCAGATACTGCAAGGCCCCCAGATGCTTTAAAAGCTTCAGGTCCCATTCACGTTTTTTGAAGCTGGTTGAGGCCAGGGTCTTGACTTCACTTTGCAGAAGAAACCCAAGCCCCTCCTGCAGCGTGCGCAGAATCATAACAACAGGCGTGCTAAAGCCATTCTGAGAAACACTTTGAGCTTCAGAAAGATGGAATACTTTTTCAATGGTAAAACCGGCATCATCTTGATGGTGCAAATTTAAAACGCTGCCATTGGCACCCACATCGTGACTGCCACCTTCAACTTTCACTGGAAGGGCACGACTGCGCAGGAACTTCATGAAAGACGCCGTCTCGCTTTTTCCCTCCACATTCAAGTGCGAAAAATGCAATGGCTTTTCCGTACCCAGCTTGCGTGAATAGAACTGCTCGACCGCTTCGAATTCTTTTTTCCAGCCGAAGGCCACCAGATGGCCCAGCCCAAAATCGATGGCAAAGTTATCAAAGAACGCATAACGCTCTTGAGGCTTCTTGGCGCGCAAAACAGCCGAGGTGCGAACTTCTTCTTCCCCGCTGAATTCGACCTGCCACTGAAAGGCGTGTTCAGCTTCAACAGAAATGTTTCTTATCTGCAAAGCCTTCCCCAGGTCTTTCAGATCCTGCACGAAGAACTTTAAATCCCCTTTGTTCACGCGACGGATGATGCGATTTAAAAGCTCTTGCATGACCGCTTCAATATCCAGCAAATCACGACTAAAGAAGCGGTGTGGATCACTGGGAAGCAGAGGCCACAAAACTTCAAAACTTTCTTTGCGCGCAGGGGCTGGCAGCAGGTCTCTGGGCACAATCGCCCGATAGGCGTGGCGCAGGATATCTTTGCTGCTGACAGCCACTCCGTCGCTAAAATTATAACGAAGAATCCCGGCAAGCTGGTGCTGATTCTTACTGTCAGCCCAGTACACGGTTTCTTTTTGTGGATTGCCTCGGAAGGCCTGCGGCAGCCCCCACACAGCTCCGGTTGAACCATCCTCACTGTCAGCTACGTGCGCCAACTCATAAGGCATCGATACTTCCGGCAGGAAGTCCTCTAACGGAAGCGCTTCGTCCAGAGAAAGAGGCTCTGTCACCAGCGACAAGGATTCCAGTTTCAAATCCGACGGGAGACCTTTGGCATCGCCTTCTCCGCGTTCGGCTTTTTTCGTCTCTGTCAGATCCCAGAAGTCTTCACAGAAGTTGCTGACTTGAAAACTATGATTACGCAGGAATCCGCGATCCACAGACAAGGCCCACCAGATCAGAATCAAAGCGGCCCATTCGTGCTGACAGATATCGTCGGCATCCTTGCGGCTTTGTGCGCACTGGGCACAGTGGAACGTCAGCTCTCCACCCTCTCCATCTTCGGTGACGCTGACATAGGACTTTTTAAGCGAACTTTCTTCAGCAAAGACAAAGTGGATCTCCAGACCTCCGTCATCGGCTTTTTGTATGCGATGACTGTCCAGGGCAAAGGACTTCAGAATCTTGAAAGCCTTTTCGGCAACAGGCATCTGTTCAAGGGTCGCAAGATCCTTGGGGCTGACTAAATGAGAAATTTTTTGCAGTGTTAATCCGAAAAAGGCCATCCCTACAACTTAGCAGAAGTCGCAGAAGAATAAAATTCTTTATACCACTGAATGGTTTCTTTTAGAGTGTTTTGCAGGTTTCGCTGTGGTTCCCAGCCTAGATCCTGCTTTGCCAGATGCGAATTTAGCTCACCGTGACGGGACGGTGTGGATTTTATCTCTTCATTCAAAGAAAGTTGTGCCTTCGCACCCCATTCTTCTGCTAAAATGCGCGCCACTTCGCCGACGGCGTGAACTTCCGATGGACCAAAATTATAGCTGGCCGCAAGCTTTGGACCTTTTTCAATCAAACCTTCCGCCAATGCCAAAAGACCCTCGACCTGATCCTGAACGGCGATCCACGGACGCAGGGATTGAGGATTTCTTAGCGTAAAGGCCTCGCCTGCGACAAACGCTTTTACAGCCTGAGGAATCAGGGCCTGCTCAGTGAAATCCCCGCCCCCTATGGCAGATCCCATACGGGCTGTGGCGATGGCGATTTTATGTTTGTTGTATTTTTCCGGCGCAAAAAAAGTCTGACGATAAGACATCGCAATTAATTCGGAACAAAGTTTTGCCGTGGGCAGGATCGCAGATGCCGCAACACGGTCTTCTTCCGTGTAAGCGTCCGGAGAAGTTTTGCGTGCATAGACCTTGTCAGAACTAACAACCACGACAGCACGAACCGAGGCTGTTTCACGCATTAGCTCCATCAGCGTTGCCGCGCCCAGAGCCGCCTTACTGAAGGTTTCCAGGGCCCGGGCTTGCGCTTCCTGCAAAAGACCGGATTCGCCTAAATGAATGACAACATCCGCCTGCGCAAAAGACAGAGCCTCGCGCAGAACGGCTTCATCGCGCAAATCCCCAAAAGTCATGGAGATCTTCTGTCCCAGATTTTCCAGATCAAAAAGATTCGTTTCGGTTGCCGGGGCCTCACCAAAACCAAAAACCTGCGCGTTCTTTGCAAGCAGGGCTTTCACCACCCAAGTCCCTAAAAATCCTGTTGGCTGGGTGACGAAAACGCGTTTATTGCTCCAAAAGCTTTTTGTAGTGGTCATCAGAAACTAGGCGCCGCCTAGAAGGTTTTGCTCAACGCCCTGATTGCGATGGTCCGGGTGAACCCAGTGCGCCAGCACTTTTCCTTCGTAGCTCCAGAAAAAGCCGATGGGATCTGTATCGAAAATAGCGACCTTCAACTGACCTTTACCTTCAGTAGCCTTCATTTTCAGCAGAGTTTGCGCCAGGGATTCCTTATTAATGGCCCCTGAAGATGCCGAAGGAGTGCAAAACTCTTCGTAAAGACGAGCCAGAAGTGAAAGCTCCACTAGGCTAAACATACTATCGCGAACCAGATATTTTTCAGTTTGAAGTGATGACATCCCTAAAGCCTAACGACTCGCCCTACCCAATGCAATCCCAAGAAGGACGCCCCAGACGCAGTGTAGCCAGAAAACTGGACCACCGCACGGAGGGCCACCAACAGGCGCCTGTTATTCGGTGGCGGCGATGAATTTGGGTTTGGGCTTTGAGTGAGTCGCTTCTTCCATGAAATGCGCCATGACTTCAGCGAGCATCAGACTGACGTGGCCCCCAGAGTTTTCTATTTCAGGAATATCGGCAATATAAAAACGATTTTTCGAGCGCACGATATAGGGCACCAGTTCGCGGGTGCGGGAGTTTCTGGACTCTGCCAACGTTACGAACTTTGAAACATCCGCTGGCAGAAGTTCAACTTGTTCATAAACGCGGTTGTCGCGACTTTTTTTGAAGGTCCCACCTTCATAGACGATCTCGTCAAAAAAGCCACGCGCATCGGGCCTTGCCGAGCGAAGGAAGCGCAATCCAAGGTCTGTCTCTAAACGTGGACCCATTTGCCAGATATTGTAACCGAACCAAGCAACGCTCCCCCTGGCATTCATAAAGTCTTCAACGAATACCCGGGGAACGCGATGGTCAAAATGAGTTCCGATATAAATATTTTTATCACAGAGCCCGATCATCCCCCGCCGGTACAGATCAATGGGAGCCTTGTGGATTAGCACCCCTTCATAGGGCGACAACAGACGCTGCAGAGCGACTGCGAACGCGCGGCCGGACTGCACCTGAGCTTCCCCTTCTGGATCAAAAAAAATCTGCAGACAAGAGCCTTGTTGCTTTGGGGTCATTTCTTTAAAGGCCATCGCCCCAAGAACACCCACCGCCGCTAAAGCGAAGAGAATTTTTCTGCCTCGGCTTAACATGATTCACCTGCTTGAAAAGGGATGAAATCACGCTATCCAAGCTTCTTTTAAAACTCGAGTTAAGATCATGTAAGTAAGTTTTCGACAGATAGTTCGACCCCCGCAACGAAATCGCATTGTGAACTGACAAAGACCTCGCTATGCTAATTTTCTATGAACAAGTTTTTGGCTTCAGTCTTGATTCTCAGCGCTCCCCTGTTCGCCAACGCCTTTGAATTGGCTCAGGGCCTGACTCCGCCGGGGCAGCAGCGCACGATCTTCAGTTACAGCGGCACTTTTTATGATAAGGCCGAGTTCCCCCAGGAACGCGCCAACATGTCTTATCAGTCACTTAATTCGGTGGTGCCTGTCTATAAGACGGATTCCGAGTCTTTCAGTGTTTCTTTTTCCGGCGATCAGCTTAAAGTCGATCCTTCGCAGAATGGTTATTCAGAGCTTTACGATATCAAATTCGGGGCAAGCTACACCCAACTGCTCAGCGAGAAACGCATGTGGTCTGTGATGATGAATTATGGTTCTGCCAGCGACAAACCATTCTATGACCCCACCGTTTCAACTCTGGGTCTGACAGCAATGTACTCTTACCCCAGCGACGACAAAAGCAGCTGGCTACTGCTGGCGAACTATTCTAACAACCGTCCGATCCTGAACAACATCCCACTTCCGGGCTTTGCCTGGTTCTATTTCCCCTCCAAGGAATTCCGCCTGGTTCTGGGGGCGCCATTTGCCTCTCTGAACTGGCAGTTCGCCGACAAATGGGGCGTCAACTTCTTCACCCTGGTCCCATGGATTATCAAAGGTTCTGTGTACTATAAATTGAATGACTACGCACAAGCTTATACGGGTTTGGATTTTTCTCAGGTGACCTATCTGCCCTATGGCCGCGAAAACCGCGCCGACAGATTGTTCTATGATGAAAAGAAATTCTTCGTGGGCATCAAATCCCCACTATCAAAATCCATGTTCGCAGATTTAGAGATGGGCCATTCGTTCGACCGTCAATTCTTCCAAGCCGAAAACTACGAGATCAACCCCAAGAACAAGGTCGACATCGGCAACGCCTACTACGCCAAACTAAGCCTTAGATACATCATCTTCTAAAGCGATCAGATGCGCCAACGACGCACTGTAGTCAGAAAAAACAACCAGGCACCTTTTAGGAAAACCGTTCAAAAAGGTGCAGATGCAAGGCGGAGGGGTTCCTCCGAAGCGGAGGCGTGCTTCCTGCACGTCGGAGCGAAAGAGGTCCCCCGACAAGAATAGCAGGAAGCTATTCTTGAGCGCCAGCCCGAAGGGCAAGGGCAGGAGCCCGCAGCACAACGCAGTCAGATGCGCCTTTTTCAACGGTTTTACCCGAAGCGGCCGGTGATGTAGTTTTCGGTTCTTTGGTCTTTCGGGTTGGTGAAGATTTGGTCGCTGGCTCCGAATTCGATCAGATCGCCCAAATACATGAAGGCGGTGAAATCGGACACGCGGGCTGCCTGGTGCAAACTGTGGGTGACAATAGCGATGGTCACGTCTTTGCGCAGTTCCTGAATCAACTCTTCGATGTGACGAGTGGAGATCGGATCTAAGGCTGATGTTGGTTCATCCAAGAGCAGGATCTCGGGCTCTGTCGCCAAGGCGCGCGCGATACACAGGCGCTGCTGTTGACCGCCGGACAAGGCCGTTGCGGAAGAGTGCAAACGGTCTTTGACCTCGTTCCACAGACTGGCTTGCTGCAGGGATTTTTCGACTTGTTCTTCAATGAAACTTTTCTTTTTGACCCCGCGAACAGTCAACCCGTAAGCGACATTGTCGTAAATACTTTTCGGAAACGGATTGGGCTTTTGGAAAACCATCCCGATACGCATGCGCACTTCCATCGGATCGATTTCTTTACCCAGAATGTTTCTTTGATCCGGGTACAGCAGGATCTCACCATTGTACTGAGCATTGGCATACAAATCGTGCATGCGATTGAAACAACGAAGCAGCGTAGTCTTCCCGCAGCCTGATGGACCGATCAATGCCGTCACGCGGTTTTCATAGATTGGCAACGTGATGCCATTAAGCACCTTTTTATCGCCGTAAGAAAAAATCAAATTCTTTACTTCAGCCCGCAAATTCATCTGCTGCATAAATTACCACTTCATCTTTTTACGGAAACGGGAGCGCAGATAGATCGCCCCACCGTTCATAATCAAAGTCATCACAAGCAAAACCACCCCTGTGGCCGCCGCGTTCACATGGAACTCGGGCTGCGGGCGTGACAACCAGTTAAACATCTGAATCGGCATCACGGTGAATGGATCCATGAGCCACTTAAAGTTCACATAGGGGAACTGCCCGTCAATCGGAGGCGTTGGCAAAAACGCAATAAACGTCAGTGCCCCAATGGTGATCAAGGGTGCCGTTTCCCCGATCGCACGCGAAAGGGAAATAATCACACCGGTCAAAATCCCGCCGGAAGAATATGGCAGAATATGATAGCGCACCGTCTGCCACTTGCTGGCCCCCATGGCGTAACTGGCTTCGCGAATGGTGTTGGGGATCGCGCGAATCGCTTCCCGCGTGGTCACAATGATAATAGGTAAAACCAAAAGCCCCAGAGTCAAGCCAGCGGTCAGAATGCTCTGACCCAGCTTTAGCTTATACACAAACAAGCCCAACGCCATCAGACCGTAGGTGATCGATGGGATTCCGGCCAGGTTGATGATATTGAGCTCAATGATTTGAGACACCCAGTTTTTCTTAGAGTACTCTTCCAGATAAACCCCGGCAGCCACCCCCAGCGGGATGGCACAAAACGCGGTGGTGATCATGATACAGAAAGACCCCACCCAGGCTGACAAGATCCCCGCTTTTTCAGCAAAGCGTGAGGGGAAGTTTACAAAAAACTCGGCATTAATGCGTGGAACACCGGTGATCGCCAGATCGACGATTAAAGCCAGCAACGTCACCAAAGCAAAAAGCAGCGCCAAAAGCCCCATCATAGCAAACACAAAGTCCCACAACTGACGGCGCTTGATATTGGCTAAAAGATCCTGACGGGATTCCACTATTCTTTCTCCTGGAACTTTTTGCGCAGCCAAAGGCCAACGATATTAAAGCACAAAGTCAGCACCAAAAGGCTTAACCCTGCCACATAGATGGATTGGTAACCAATGGAACCGTGAGGCAAGTCCCCCAGACTGACTTGAACGATAAAGGCGGTGATCGTCGCCGCAGGCTCTGTCGGGTTCAGGGTCAGATTCGGCTGCATACCCGCGGCAATGGCAACAACCATCGTTTCACCCAAAGCGCGCGAGATCCCCAAAACATAGGCCGACGTGATTCCCGAAAAGGCCGCCGGGATCACCACCCGGAAGGCTGTCTGCATACGAGACGCCCCCACGGCAAAAGAGGCCTCACGCAAATGATTCGGCACTGAGCGCATGGCATCTTCGCTGAGACTGCTGACGTAAGGCACGATCATCACTCCGATGACGATCCCGGCACTGAGCACGTTAAAGCCACTTAAAGTCGGAATGATTTTTTGCAAAAGAGGTGTCACAAACAGCAATGCGAAATAGCCGTAGACCACTGTCGGCACGGCCGCTAAAAGCTCTAACATAGGCTTTAGAACTTCACGCCAGCTGGGGCGAACGTATTCACTTAAAAAAGCTGCCGCGACTGTCCCCAGGGGAATCGCCACGGTCAGCGCAATCACCGTGGAAAGCAAAGTTCCACTCAGCAAAGGCAAAATACCGTATCGGGCGTTTTCAAAAAGTGGTGTCCACTGCGTGTCAGTCAGGAATTCTTTTAAAGTCACATGCTCGAAGAACGGCAGACTTTCCACCACCAGAATCCCCACGATTCCGACGGTCACCAAAACCGAAGAGGCCGCCGCCAGAAACAAAACTGTTTCAATCGCACGTTCCCTAAGACGACGCATCCGCCGAACCGGATGGTCAGCGGATGTGAATTCAGAAAGTTTTCTAAGTTGGCTTTTACCCACGATGGTTAAACTACAACGAACCTTCGCGCTTCATCAACTCTTCAATTTTAAGACCCACTTCAGAGTGCCCCCCGAAGACAGTTCCCACCTTGTTCTTTTTCACGTGCTCTTTCACGCTTTCATAGGCTTTTGCAGGAAGCGGAACATATTTAACCTGGGGCACGATCTCAAAGGAGTTGTTCAGATAGAAGTTAACGAATTCCTTGATCTCAGGCTTTGCCATGGATTTTTCACTGACATAGATAAAGATCGGACGAGACAGTGGGAAGTAGGTGCCATTTTCAACGGTTTCACGACCTGGAAGCACCGCTTCGTTTTTCTTAGGAGCCTTATCGCCCCCCACAATAGCAACGACCTTCAGCTTCGAGCGGTTTTCTTCGTAATAAGCCAAAGGAACATAGCCAAGTGCATAAAGATCGTTGGAAACCCCGGTCACCAGGGTGTTGTCATCTTCGCTGGCCGTATAGTCACCACGAGAGGACTTGGACTTCCCGACGATCGCTTCTGTGAAGTAGTCAAAAGTTCCAGAGTCTGAACCGGCGCCGTAAAGTTTAAGGTTTTGTTTCGGCCACGCTGGGTTGACGTCACTCCATTTGGTGATCTTTCCTTGGGCCGCGGGCTCCCACATCTTTTTCAACTCAGCCACGGTCATGGACTTGATCCAGGTGTTTTTAGGATTCACCACCACCGCTGTTGCATCGTAAGCAATCGGAAGTTCTAGGAACTTGATACCAGCCTTGCGGCAGGCTTCCATTTCGGAGGTTTGAATAGGACGGGAGGCATCTTGAATGTCGATCTCGCCACGGCAGAATTTTTTGAAACCACCACCCGTTCCGGAGATCCCCACGGTCACACGCACTTTCCCACGCTGAGCTGTTTGAAACTCTTCAGCCATTGCTTCTGTGATTGGGAACACCGTTGAAGAACCGTCGATCTTAATAACAGGAACCTGGGCAGAAGCCACGGACGCACCGATAACAAAGAACAAAGACGCAACCAAGTTGGTAAACATAGAAATCTCCTATGGATTTATAGGCCAAAGTCTAGCACCGTGTCGGAAGACTGTAATGTTAAGGTTTTATTATGATTTTAGCCGTTTCGCGTTACAAGAATCTTGGATTAGACTGAAACCTATTTATGAAAATAGCCGACCTTTTGAACGATAAGAACACCCTCCTTGAAAAGATCAATCAAACGATCCCCAACAGCGTTTACATATTCGATCTGAACGAGGTCAATATGGTGTGGTTCAATGACCGGGTGAAGGACCTCTATGGCTACACCCTGGCAGAGATCCGGGCTCAGGGCACAGAATACTACGCCCGGTCTATGCACCCGGATGATGTCCCGGTCCTGAATGCCGCCATCGAAAGATCCCGAACTCTGAAGGAGGGCGAGGTCATTTCCATCGAATATCGCTTCAAGGACAGCCAGGGCCAATACCACTGGATCAACGATCGCATCACCCCCTTTTCACGCGATGAGCGGGGCCAGGTCAACAGCGTGCTGGGGATCGCCACGGATGTGAACGATCGCAAAACGTACGAAGAGAACTTGAAAAAGACCATCGAAAAACTGAACCTGTCCCTGTCTGCCGCCAATATGGGAACCTGGGAATGGGACATTGAACAAAACCGCCTGCATTGGGACAGTAAAATGTATTCCATGCACGATGTTCCTGAAAATTCTGAATTAGATCCCATGACCGAGGTTTGGAAGCGCGGATTCCGTGAAGACATGGAAAACGTCAACCGCAAGGTTCACGAGGCTGTCACCAATCACCAGGACTTCTATGTCACCTATCGAGTGACCTATGAAAACAAAGAGGTCCACCATATCAAATGCTATGGCAAGTTTATGACCTCCTCGGGAACTCCGCGCATGTACGGAGTGGCCTGGGATTCCACTGAGGAAATTCAAACTGAAATGCAGATGGCGGAAGCCAAAGCCAAGATGATTTCCTCGACGAAAATGGCTGCCCTGGGTGAAATGTCCGGAGGTATTGCCCACGAGATCAACAATCCGCTGACGGTGATTCAGGCCCGCGCCTTCCAGCTTCAGCAAATGGTCGACTCTGGGAAGATGGACCCGGTCAAAATCAAACAGGCCTCAGAAAGTATCAGTCGCACCGCTGACAAGATCGCCCGCATCATCAAGTCCCTGCGTTCGTTTGCGCGCGAAGGGACTTATGATCCCTTCGAAGTGGTGCCGGTCAAACAGATCATCGATGAGACTTTGGAATTCTGCCGCACACGTTTTTACAACCATGGTGTGGAAGTCGAGGTGCTTCCCATCGACCCTGATCTGGAAGTGGAATGCCGTCTGATTCAAATCGAACAGGTCTTACTGAACCTTTTGAATAATTCCTTTGATGCCATTGCCAATCTAAAAGACAAGTGGATCCGAATTCAGGTGGAGGAAACCGAGGATCATGTTGAAATCCTAGTGATTGATTCCGGCAACGGCATCCCCGACATCATCGCAGACCAAATCATGCTGCCTTTTTTCACCACGAAAGAAGTTGGCAAAGGGACAGGTCTGGGGTTGAGCATATCTGCGGGAATTATAAAAAGTCACAACGGCGACCTGCACCTGCAGCCCGATACTCCGAACACGACTTTTGTGATTAAACTGCCACGCTGGCAGGAAGAAGACTCGCTCGACTACTGACAGCGAGAACACACACCGAAGAAATCAAGCCGGTGCGCCACTTGTTTGTAGCCCATGGCCTCAACCATCTTGATGTGTTGATCCAGATCGCAGATGTGAAGTGGTTCAACCCGCTGACACTGGCGGCAGATGACGTGGTGGTGGTGGTGACCTGATTCCAAGGTCAGCTCAAAGCGCGCCACCCCATCGCCGAATTCCAGGCGCGACACCAAATTGGCCTCTTCAAATTTTTTCAGAATGCGATAGATCGTCACCAGATCCATACCGTCGGACTTGTCGTCGATTCTTTTGAAGATCTCATCGGCCGAAATCGGTTCAGGATGATGAAGCAGGATTTTCAGCAGCTGACTGCGCTGCTGGGTGAGCTTCATCCCCGCCTTACGAACCCGCTCATTGAGCGAGTCGATATCGATGTTCTTTCTTTCGTGGCCGCACTTCGTCATAACTCAAGGAAATACACCACTTTGCCCCTAAAATCCACAGATTTAGCGGCGACGGTCCTCCAGTGCATTTAAACCGTAATAGGTGTAACTGAGGGCTGAAATGATAGGCACAAAGAAGAAGGCCAGCGGGATATATGAGAGCAGTCCTAACAAAAGCCCCATGCCGTAAAGTCCGGCAGATTCCTCATTTTCAATACGTCTGCGCTCTTCTTTCGAAGCGTAGTCCTGGAGCACATCGTACAGAAATACTTTTTTATTAAGCCACGCGGTCAGAAGCACAGGCACCAGAATCTGGCATCCGGGCACAAACCACAACGGCAGCGTAATCACAAAGCCCACTGCAAATATCGCCGTCGCCTTCAGCGTGTTCCAAACACTGCCCACGACACTGCCACCCCGGCGCTTTTCGAGGTGTTTGTATTCACCATCGCCCACCCACTTCAACACAACAGGCATCACAAAAATTGAAACTATCAACACACTTAAAACATAGGCCAGCGGCAAAAAGACCAAAATCAGAAAAAGAACCGCCATCCAAAATGCCAGCTCGGTAAAACCGGTCACACTTTGAATCCATTGAAAGCCCCACAGATGCGAAATCAGATGCGCCAACCCTTCGGTCCACGTCGACCAAAATACCAAAAACAGGATCAACAGCCCCAGTACCGTCACCACCGGAGGCCCCATGATCAGTAAAAACATGCGAATTTTCAAAAGTGCCTCAAAGGACTGACGAAGAGCGCGAAAAATGTTGTTCATATTCAGATTTTTTCCCTTTCCGTCGTGTGTGGCAAGTGCTTCAATAGAGCCACTATGCAGAAAATCATTCATCTCTTCCGTCACGGGCTGACCGACTGGAATCATCAGCGCCGCTTGCAAGGACACACTGACATCCCCCTGAACTCCGAAGGCCAGAATCAAGCTCTGGCTCTGCAGGACTTTTTTCATCAGAACCCTGTGGATTTTTTCGTCAGTAGTGATCTGAGCCGCGCCCGCCAGACAGCCGAGATTGCCAACACACAGCTGGCGCACCCGCTGCTTATTTCGCCTCATTTCCGCGAAGTCTTTCTGGGGGACATTGAAGGCTGGACGCGTGAAGAGGTGGCCGAAAAGTTCGGAGCTCCCGCCTGGGAAAACTGGCTGGCCATTCAGAATCATGATGGCGATTTTCGTTTCCCGGGCGCCGAATCATCCAATCAAGCCATTCAACGCTTTGCTGCCGGCCTGACTGAACTGTGCAAACAAAAGGACTTCAAGGCCGCTGGTCTATGCACTCACGGCCTGATCATGCGTCGGTTCCTTCATTCGTTGCGACCGGATTTGATCGAGGCCCTGCCCACTCCGAACTGCGTGGTTTACACAGTGAAGTGGGACCCCTCGGCAGAAAAGTTTATTTTCTAATGCAAATCATAGCGAGTCAGATCCAGATAACCGAAGTTGACTGGATCTGTCTGGCGCATGTAGCGACCTAGATCATCATAGACGCGCCAGAATTTATCATTGCCCCGACGAACACCATAACGTCGCACCAACCCCTGATAATCCTTTGCATTCCTGATATTTCGGGTCTGCAGCACAAAAGCCGGAAGTTCGTTTTCCTTCACCTCAAAGATCATATTAGGATAAGAACCCCAGAATCCTTCACGGATGGTCAGGGTGTCATTCTCAGGATCCATGCGCAAAGATTCACCCAGAATCCACGAGATATTTTCGTGCTCTTTATTGTGAATGATTGAAAACACTTTCTGATTGTCTCCGACCCCGTTGACTTTTAAGAGAGCCAGATCCGGGAAGTATCGGGCAAACGGGCTTTCCTTGTGCGCCTTCACGGCCGCGATCTTTCGCAGCTCTACATCAATACCTTCCACCTTCCACAAAGGTTTCATGCTGTCGGGAACTTCCAGACTTTTCCAGTTCACAAAATCAAAAGGCCCACGAACTTTTTCGTTCATGTGGAAGAACAAAACTTTTTCCACAAACTGTTTCTTGGTTTGATTGTCCTCGTTAAATTTGACCCCGGTCGGTTCGGCGGAACCCACCGTCGGGAAGATGTAAGACATTTTCACCTGGGCCAGCAATCCACGATACCATGCCCTGCGATAAGAAAGACGTTCCTCCGCAGGCAGGAAGGCCAGGAACAGTTCTTCTGCTTCCATGCGAATCATGTCCATGTAAACACGGGTCAACAGTTGGTGGCTGATATTTCCGAACACGTCAAAATTGACAACCAGATTATACACCAAGCGTTCCATCAGTGGATAATCCATGACGAACACTGTTTTTGACAAATCCCCCACGGCCCCGGTTTTCACCACCGCATTGTCGTCGTGCCGGAAAATCGTCAAAGCTGCGTTCGGATTGACACCATCCCCGTTCCAGATATCTTTCAGCGAATAACCATCAGGACGAAGTTTTTGCACCTCGGCCGTGCGAAGCTTGCGATAGGCTTCCCGGTGATCCACCAGTGTCTTGTAAAACACTGCTGTTTCCTTCACGTCCACATCGCTGCCCCAGACTCCGGGAAGCATCAAAAGCTTTGCGGCTTTGTCTTCGTAGTCCTTGGAAAGAACCATGTTATCAGAGTTCGGATCCAGGAAGAAGGCATAGAACTGCTCTTGAATCGAGTTCACGGCCATACTGCCATTGCAGACCGGGCCCTTGATAAAGGTGCTAACATGATACTGAGAATCGTCCAGCAGGAACTGATAGCGGGCTTTAACCGGAATATCCTTAAAGGCGATAAACGGATTTTCAGCAACTCCGGGTTCATAACTTGGCAACGTCGTCACAGACCATTTTTCCTTCAGGAAAAGCTCTTTGAAGCGTGCCATCTTCTTGGCGCTCAATTCATAGGGAATGTGGGTTTTCATAACCAGACTGCCGGGGAACTTACGCAGGCAGTACCAGAACTTACCGTCCCCTGGCGCATCATTAGGTCGGCGTGTGGCGATTTCATCAATACCCTTGGAACAACGAGTGCGAGAACGAACCAGTCGGAAGAATTCATCGCTCTTTTCCGGGAAATAGAGATGCGCCAGGAACAGATGTTCATACAGATAGCGGCTGACCAGACGCTGACGGTCGTTTTCTTCATTTAAGAAGGATTCCCAGTCCGCAACCACCCTTCGAAGCTGGGGCGAAGGCTTTTCCTGCTGTTCCAGGCTGTTCTTATCCGGGCCTGGAGTCCCATGTTCAACCCACGTTTTCAAAGTCTTCAGCTCTTCATGACTTAATGCCGGTAAGCCATAGGGCATTCCAAGTTCTGGGGTGTTTTTGGCAATGGCCGGGAAGTCATTCATGGATTGAGCGCAAACCTGAGACTCCGCGACCTGCTTTTTAATTGCTTTTCCCGGAGCCGCATTCCGCAACTGAATCATTTGGAAAAACAGATTCTGTTCAGGGTCTTTGCTGGTGCTGACGTCATAAAAGCCGCGTTCTTTCCACTGGCTACCATGGGCATCAATCCAAAGACGTGAGGGGGCGACACTTTTAAGTCGTGTACCATCATAGACATTGAGTTTATTGGCCCCTCGCTGGAAGCCCTCATAATTTTGCAGGTTTAATTGGCAGGGAGCATTAAAACAGCTATGACAAGCCAGACAGCGATTGTCAAAAATCGGCTGGATTTTGCGGCTATAAAAGTCCTCTGTTATAACCTGAGACGATTCCGCCCCCGCAGTGAGTGAAATCACTGAAATAAAACAAAAGACAACGACTTTAATAAATTGCATATTTCGGGACTCCCTGTGTATTCTGCAACTATAAGGCCCTTTCTGGGCCAAAGGAAAGACAAAGTAGAGGTCGTTTATGCAAAAAATTCCGTTCCAAGTCGTGCAAAATTCCATCGATAAAATCTGCAGCATCACGGAAGAAAGTGACCTCGAAAAAGCATCTGAGCATTTGTTTGAAGTGCAGCCCGACCTTGGGGGCTTCTTTATGGAGTTCATTGAGGATATGAGCGAAGGCGCCCAGGACCTGGGCTTCATGATGGCTCTGATCCTGAATCGCTCCTTTGAAGAACAGTACCAGTCTCTTCGCGCCATGACCGAAGACGAAGTGGTTCAAAAGTTCGAGAAAAACGAAGCTGAGTTTGAAAAGTATCTGCAGATCAACGATGACATGATCGCAGACCTTCAGGAAAAAGCAGCCGCCGGTGGTCAACCGGAGATCTTGAACTACATCATTGAAGAGCTGTTCATGTCCCCGGAGTTGGAGCCATCACTGGACGCCAACGAACAGGTTCACTTGTTCATCATCTGTAAGTTCTTCGTGGATTGCCTGAACGATCTGGCAACCGAAAGCACGCCGGAAATGATCCGCCACTAAAAGAGAAGAAGGCGTCTCAACAGAGACGCCTTCTTTGTTTAGAATCTTGCAGACACCTGCGAGCTCTTCACCGGAACCGTCATCCCCATCATGCCACGACAGTGCTCCGCGCACTTGACACAAATATCAGCACACTTCGCCACGATGTGATCTTCGGGGAACTTCCCACACTCGAGAGCGGCTCTCGTACAAGCCTCGTAACAGAGCTCAGCCCCCTGACTTGCAAAGTCGACCTCTGCAATCTGCATACGTGCGTGTAAATCACACGTATCGGCGCAAAGCTGTAAAAGCAGCGCCAGGTCGGTCTGGGCAAACTTTATCCCCTGCTCCTGCACATGATTTAAGGTTTCTAGGCAACAGCGATACGTGGTGAAACAAAAATTAATGCTTTTTGCCGTATCACTGTCTTGCAACGGATTCATTTTCATGGCCCCCCCCTATGATCGTGGTGATTTTTTCTGTGACGAATTTTTCTGTGGCTCGCGACTCTCAGATTCTTCTTCGCGGTGATCCGAAGAGTGATCCATCTGTTTATTTCGACTGCGTTGATGCTGAGCCTTTAAATCACCATCAAAGCGTTTGCTTGTCTGACTGAAACCTTTGTTTTTATGATGACCAGACATTTCCAGCCTCCTTTGTTCAAAAGCTCCTCAACAGGATATCAAAGCTTCTTAGCCTAGGCTCTGCACAACAGGAAAATCCACTTTAGTTGTGACAAAAATCAACTGTTCGAAAATAAGCTCATGTGGCCTGACAACACCGTCTCGTAAAGATTTTCCAGACAAAATCAGACATGTCCCTGTTCCCGCCGGACAGCCCCCCCTGTTGTCCGGGATTCTTACGTGGACAAACATTATTCGTTGAAAATTTTCCGGCGGTGACACATTCAAAGATCATCCAACAAACCATAAAAGGAGAAAACCATATGAAAAATGTATTTGCTTTGATCAGCCTGATGTTCTTGTCTAGTGCCTCTTTCGCGCACACCGCAGAGACTTCCTGGGAAGTTTTAATGCAGGATAGAACACTCAAAATCGACGCACCCGTTGTCTTTATGGGTCACGCCGTTGATTACACCTTCGTATGCATCGACGGGAATATGCTTAGAACCAAGAAGCCGGTTGCTCAAAGAGAAACCATCTACATTGGCAAGAACCGCTCTAAAGAAGTTATTACTGGTTATAAATACCTTTACACACCGATCAACTACACTCGCACCGTTTCTGAGTGCACTTACATCGGCAAAAACCGCGAAGTCTGCAAGGATAAAGTTGTTTCCGGCACTTACCCGACAACTGTGAATGTGAAGGTTTCCAAACTGGTCAGCCCTCGCAATGACACTTACAAGTTCCTGTTCAACAAGTCTTTGACGGTTTCTTCTTGCTTCTAAAAACTTTGAAAACCCCGGGGCTTGCACCGCAGGCCTCGGGTATTTTCTACCTTACAGTCCTGAAACTTGCCAATGCGGCGCGGGCGTCATACCTCGTCTGAAATACCAAAACAAAGGCATATCATGTCAGCTGCGTCCACACTTCAAGATCAGGTCAGTCAGGATATTGGATTGTTCCTTCGGCGCCACAAAGACCCGCGCAAAGGTTTGTCCTTGCTCGCAGCCAGATCCCAGATCCACACCAAGACCCTCAGACGGCTGATAGACAAAGAACACAATCCTGGCTATCAAACGCTTTACAAGCTTTACTCTTGCCTGATTGGGACTCCGGATTTTGATCAAATTCTGCGGACGGCCCCCAAACTGGTTCAGGAAAAGTTAAAACGCACAGATCCGCAAATCAAGTCTTCGCCACTTTTTAGGTACACGCTCAGCACAGAGCAAGAATTACTGAAAGACCCCTGTTTTTCAGAACTCTATGTTCTGGCTGAAACCCGCCCCTTTGATCACGGCTATGTGCGCAGCCGCTTTGGCGAGTACGGCATGCAGGTTCTTCACAAAATGCTTCAGATGAATGTTGTAAGGCTTTTGGAGAACGGCCGCTATGGCCTGGGAGTGAATCGATCCACCTTTTCTGCCCAGACGATAAAAACTGTGGGTCTGCGCCTGACGGAACGCTATAGCAAACCCGCGCGCACCGACGAAAACTATGCCAATTATATGAATCTTTTCTTTGAGTCGATTTCAGAAAGTACTTATTGCAGATGGCTTGAGATCGACAGCCAGGCGTTCAAAGAAAAAATCCGTCTGCTGGAAGATCCTGCCTCGCGCGGACCGATCCCCGCATTTATGTTTAATATTATCGACACCCTTCAGGAGTCCTGAAAAATGAAACTGGTTGTTTGCGGCCTTGTTCTTTTAATAACCCTTTCGTCCCTGCCTTCCTTCGCTCGAGGAGGCGGCAGCGCCGGTGGCAATGGGGATTCTTCCCCACGCAATGGCAGCACTAAATAGGCACTGTCAACTTTATAGGCAGCCAAGACCCCACGAAAACGATTGCAAGGGTTTTGGCCGTGGCACATTTCTTCCTATACCGACTTCAGAAACCCTGCTGGTAACTCTGGAGACCTGATGAAGCTACGCCACTGTATTCTAAGTCTGTTGACCCTGACCTCTCTTTCAGCACAAGCCCAGGACACGTCCTCCTGCCTTCTGCCAGCGTCAGGGCCCGTACAAAAATTGATCTTTGTGGCAAACCCCACACCCGCAGCCTGCCAGTTGGCGCAGGACCTTGCCGACACCCTTACCAGCGTCAGTCGTACGTTTCAGATGTCCCCGAAAGTCACCTTGGTCATTGGCGAGCAGGCTGGCAACGCCAGTTTCGATAATGGTCATATCATTCGAATCCCCCAAAGATTGCTCTTTGCTGATTCCTTGGGAAATCAGTATCAAGCCAACACGGACCAGCTAAAGGCCGTCGTGGTCCACGAATATGGCCACGCCATTTTAAAGGAAATCTGGGCCCAGGACTTCCACGAAGAGTTCGGGGAACTTTTCGCCAACCTAGAGGAAATTTCTGAACTTGCTGAAACCAATCTAGAACTGAAAATTTCATCCCGCGCTGTTCGTCAGATGTCATCCCAACTCGCAAACTCGGATGCCTATGGACTGTACTTTAGAACTCTGCCGGCTTATTCAGAGCTCTATGCCGACGCTTTGGCTGTTCTGTTCTTTAACGATCCTTCGGCAATGTACAAGGCCCTGTATTATCCCCAGATCCCCCCAGCAAAGAGGTCTTCGTCGGCCCACGGGACTTTGCAAAAGACCATTCCGCTGACGATCTGCATGCACATCCCGACGAGCATACGAAACTTTCATTGGTGCGCTCTGTTATCGGAAAACACATGAGCGCGGACATAGAGCAAAAAAGACTTCTTCTCAAACGACTGGAACGAGCCATCACCCTTTCAATCCGTGAGGAACTGTATTCAGAAACGCCCCCTTCCCTCGAGGAAGCAAACAGACGTTTACTGGGGCACTTTTTAAAATAAAAAGCTAACGAACACAGCGTAAAAAAGAACTTAAAAGTTGATCCTTCTTGCGGGCCTCGCTAGCATAAAAGTGTCTTTTTCCCAAAGACCGTCTGCGCGTGGCTCAGCTTGGTAGAGCACTTGCTTGGGGTGCAAGAGGTCGCTGGTTCAAATCCAGTCGCGCAGACCACTCTCCCCTCTTTGATCTCCCCATTTTTAACGACAACGCTTTGAAAGTTTCGAGGCCACGGCCTTTGAAAAGTCCACGCTTTCATCATCAATTGTCCGCTGTAAACAGATTCCAAAATTTGCAACATTGTCAATGTGCGGTTTTAACTCTGTCAGAAATCAGAATTTTCAATGAAAAGAGCTGATTTCTTATGTCGGTTGCCAATTACAGTTTTGTATTTAGACCACTCCATCGGCTTCTCTGTAGCTTTCTCGAGTGTTGACACGCAATCACGCATGTCACCTGAACAAACAACAACCCGATGAAGGAGTTCTTATGAAAAATCTTTTTGTTTCCCTGGCAACACTTTTGGTTTCCGCCAGTGCCTTTGCTGTTCACGCCAACAGCTCCTGGTCACAAATTTTTGCCGATCGTGACGCCGTCGTGACCCACGGCTATCGCCTGCCGGGTATCAAACTGGACAATGCCTGCATGACCGAAACCGAAGTCCGTGCGATTCAACCTACCAGAGAATGCGCCGACCTTGTCCCCCGAACCATTCGTGGCCCTGGCGGCGATGGCCCGGGTGACATCACCGAGTGGGTTTGTGCCCGCTATGAAACAAAAATCGTTTCTGTGCCCCGCACTTACGAAGAGCCGGTGTGCCTGGAACTCAGAGGCCGTGGCGACGAGTCCCACGAATGTGTTAAGTTCGGTACTCGTGACGTGACAGTGCCTCAAACTATCGACACTCAAGTGTTTGTAACACGCGGTGAATCCGATCAGTCCTTCTGGAAGAGATTCACCTTCCCAACTTGCCCTGAAGTGTACCCTCACTAAACCTCAAAGAGCCCTGTAACCGTCACGGGGCTCTTATAAAAGGATGCAGGCAGTTTGTTTCTGAAACAAAAAAGGCCTCTTACGAGGCCTTTTTCTTATTTTATCTATTTAAACAGCTGACGAAGTTTGCGGATGTCCAGGATCAACTCTTCCACTGTTTCGTTGATCCCCTCAAGCTTATGATACACTTGAGTCATGTCTTTTTCTTTCTTCACGTGAGCTTTCAATTCTTTCATCGCATTTCTTGCGCCTTCAATCGAGAAACGATCGCGGTGCAAAAGCTTACGAATCAACAGCGCGTTTTCCACGTCTTTACGAGTGTACATACGCTGATTATTGGAGGCTTTCTTAGGACGAAGAACTTCAAACTCGGTTTCCCAATAGCGCAAAACATACTGTTTGATGCCCAGGATTTCAGCCACGTCGCCGATTTTGAATCCCATTTTGTCCGGGATGGAATTGATTTCCTCCAGCAGCTTTTCATCACACAACATGGCCGGAATCGAAATCGGCGCTGACGCTGTCAAAGGGACGGATTCTTTTTCCGCCTCTTCGATAAAGTCTATGTGATGATCCCCAAGAGAAAGCTCGGAGCTTTCCATCTCGAGGTCCGAAGGATTACTCATGGTCGTCGTAGTCATCATCATCGTCCTCATCTTTTAAGTGAGCGTACTCTTCACCGTTCAGCATCGCCTTCAAAACTTGAGACGGACGGAAGGTAAGAACACGGCGTGCAGAGATCTTGATTTGCTCCCCAGTCTGAGGGTTGCGCCCAATACGCTCGTTTTTGCCGCGAACAACGAAGTTACCAAAACCAGAAATCTTAACTTTTTCACCCTCTTGCAGAACAGTCTTCAAGGTATTGAAAACAAGTTCCACAAGTTCAGAAGCTTCTTTCTTGGAAAAACCAATCTTCTGATAAACGTTCTCGACGATATCGGCCTTAGTCACAGTTGATTTACCTAAGTTTTGGCCTGCCATAGTGTCATTCACTCCATCGCTATTCCGCCAAAGCCAAGGCTTTAACGGATTCTTTCCTAAAATCGTAACAACTAACTGAAAACAATCAAGAATTTATCTCACAGAAAGATCAAAATTCTTCTTTAAACTCTCTAGAACCTTATTTGTAACCTCTGTGATCTGCGCTTCCTGCAGTGTGGCATTTTTATCCTGCAGCCACAAACGGATCGCCACGGACTTCTTCCCGGCTTCCATTTTTTCGCCTTCGTACAAATCAAAGACGTCCACATTCAACAACAAACCACCCGCCGCTTTGCGGATGTCCTTCATCACGTCACCGACCTTCAAGGTCTTCGGCATCACGAAGGCAAAGTCACGCTCGACTACCGGGAACTTGGAAATGCTCTGGATACGGTAAGGACGTGGTTGTCCTTTATACAACTGATCCAAATCAAGCTCAGCCAACGCCCCTGGCACACGAATCTTGTTATCATCCAAAAGGATTGGATGAAGAGTTCCGATAAAGCCGACCTTCTTACCTTCCACCAACAACTGGGCAAACTGCCCTTGGTGCAAGAACTCTGGAACTTCGGATTTGTTAGCCGGAGTCACCCAAGTGTAAGAGGAAATATTCAAAGACTTCAGAAGAACTTCAACTGCCGCTTTAAGTTCGTAAACAACCGGATAATCCAAAGATTTGTTCCAAAGGTTGCTTGCACGCCCCCAAATCGCCATACCCAGACGGGAACCTTCAACAAAAGATCCATCTTCTTTTACATGGAAGGCGCTGCCGATTTCAAACAGGCGGCCATTCATGTTTCCAGAGTGGAAGTTGTGGTTGAGGTTTTTAAACAAGCCGTAACTTAATACGGATCTCATCACATCCAGTTCCTCGTTCAAAGGATTCAACAGACGGATTTCTTTTTCAGTCACAGAAAGCCCTGCGGCCTTCAAACATTCCAGGTTCCCCATGAAGGCTTTTTGACCTTTTGAACCCACAAACGCAAAGTTCACTGCTTGCTGGAAACCTTCCGCACGCATCAACTCGCTGGTTGTACGGTTCAACATAAAGACCTTGTCATGGAAGGATGGCGCCGTTGCAAATTTCGGCAAAGATTCCGGGATATGCTCATAGCCGTTCAGACGCGCATATTCCTCGACCAGATCCATGTCCTGCTCGATATCAAAGCGGAAGGTCGGCGGAAGAACTGTGAACACATCACCCTTCTTATCCACCTGACAGCCCAGACGCTTCATGAAGTCCACGAACTTGTATTCTTCCGCCTCGTAACCCAAACGATCGGTCACTGTTTGCAGCGTGATCGTCACTGGGTCCTTTTTCACTGGATTTGGATAGAAGTCATGATTTTCACCATAAACTTCCCCGCCCGCCACTTCAGCAATCAAAGCCGCCGCACGGTTCAAACCGCGCAAAGTTCCGTCCGGGTCCACCCCGCGAGAAAATCTATAGGAAGAGTCCGTATCAATACCATGCGAGCGAGATGTCTTACGCGCACTCATTGGCAGGAAGTAAGCTGCCTCCAGGAACACGTCCGTGGTCGCGTCAGAAACGCCCGAGTTTTTACCACCCACAACGCCTGCCAAACACACTGGGTGATTGGCATCACGAATTGTCAATTCGTCTCCAGTCAACGTGATCTCAGTGCCATCCAAAGTGATGAATTTTTCACCCTTGGTCGCACGGTCCACAATCACCTTCTTGCCACCGATGAAAGCTGCATCAAAGGCATGCAAAGGCTGCCCCAATTCCATCATCACATAGTTCGTCACATCGACGATATTGTTGATGGAATTCATGCCCACACTTTCAAGACGCTGCTTCAACCAAACCGGGCTTGGTCCAACTTTGACACCTTTAATGAATCTGCCCGTATAGCGTGGGCACAGATCAAAGGCTTTTACATCCAAAGCGATTTCAGATTTCGTCGATTTGCCAGAGGCTGCCACGTCGGATTTCGGAGCTTTCAACTCTTTACCAAACAAAGTGGACACTTCACGAGCCAAACCGAAGTGAGACAGACAGTCCGCGCGGTTCGCAGTCACTTTCAATTCGAAAGTGACATCGTCATAACCACCGTATTCGGCATAGGATTTCCCCACCGGCGCATCCGCAGGAAGGATCGCAATACCTTCCGATTCCGTCGCAAGTCCCAGCTCTTTCAAAGAGCACAGCATCCCCGCGGAATCCACACCGCGAACAGCGGATTTTTTAATCGCAAAATTGCCCGGCAAGACAGCCCCCGGCAAAGCCACGATCACACGGTCGCCGGCTTTGTGGTTCTGTGCCCCGCACACGATCTGATGAACAATGCCTTCACCGGTGGAAACACGGCACAAGGACAGCTTGTCAGCGTTCGGGTGTTTGTCTTTTTCAAGGATGTGACCAATCACCACGTGATTGAAGTCTTTGGCGCGGTTGGTGATTTCTTCAACCTCTAGTCCACCGCGAGTCAACGCTTCCGCCAGAACTTCTGGCTTTTGGAAGAATTCGGTCACATCAACATAATCTTGGAGCCATTTTAAACTGATCTTCATTTTACAAACTGCCTTAAGAATCTTACGTCATTTTCAGGGAACAAACGGATGTCTTCGATGCCGTACTTGATGATGGCCATACGCTCTACACCAAAGCCGAACGCGAAGCCCTGCCACTTAGGATATTCAATTTTCGCAGCCTGGAACACTTTCGGATTCACAAGACCGCAACCACCGATTTCAATCCAGCCGCTGTGCTTGCACAGGCTGCAACCTTTGCCTTTACAAATCGGGCAAGAGCAATCCACTTCCGCAGAAGGTTCGGTGAATGGGAAATAGCTTGGACGGAAGCGGGTTTTCAGACCCGGCCCGAAAAACTCACGAACAAAGAAACTGATCGTGCCCTTCAGGTCGGCCATAGAGATCTTTTCATCCACACACAACGCTTCAATCTGATGAAAGTTCGGCAAGTGTGAAATATCACTGTCACAGCGGAACACGGGTCCGGTGCCGATCACACGCAAGGGAAGCTCTTCAGTTTCCAAAGAGTGGATTTGAATGGGTGATGTGTGTGTTCTTAAAACATGCGTTTTGTCGACGAAGAACGTGTCCGCCATATCACGCGCCGGATGGTCCGCCGGGATATTCAGAGCTTCAAAGTTATAATAATCTTTTTCGATCATCGGCCCGGTGCGCACGCTGTAACCTAGGCGTGACATCACTGTGAAGATTTCCTCCACTACGATATTCACCGGGTGTGCGCTGCCCTTGGGCTGCGTGAAGGACGGCAAGGTCATATCGATCTCTTCTGCCACCATTTTGGCAGAGATCTCTTTGCGCTTCAGCCCCTCTTCGGCCTCGGTGTATGCGGCTTCAAGAAGCTGCTTCACTTCATTTACCTTTTTACCAAAAAGAGGCTTTTCCTCTTTCGGCAAAGTGGCCATTTCTTTCATGATCTCGGTCAGGGACCCACTTTTACCCAGGTACTGAACTTTCAGATCATAGAGGTCTTTGGAGCTGGAAGCCGCTTTAAAGGCCGCCAGAGCTGTATCTTTGATAGAATCAAGTTTGGTCGTCGACATAGGTCTTCAATATCCCCCCAGAGACCCCTATTTTCAAGGATTTAGCTTTTACACACGGCGCAGAAAAAGCTTGAGGTTTAGGGCCTTTAGACCTATCTTTCCCCACCTACTATGGCCCATAAGAATAAGACCAACTACAGTCCCTACAAAGCCCGCCAAGAAGCCCGCAAACAGGCTCTTGGTGCAGCCAAGCCTGCCTCTTCTGCAGGCACTGGCAACATGGGCCGCCACAAAAAACCGGAAACCATCTACGACATCCATGAGGCCAATGACCGCCTGGCCGATGTTTTCCGCAATCATAACTTCGACCTGGTCAGCCACGCACAGAGACAGCAACTGGCGCACTTTTATCGCCTTTTGATGTTGAATCAGGAAAAAGAGAACTTCACTCGCCTGCTGAAGCTGCGTGATATTGCCATTAAGCACTTTATCGACAGTATCATTATCACCAAGTACACGGATTTGCAGTTTCCGCTGCTGGACGTGGGCACGGGCCCAGGTTTCCCGGGGATTCCCTTGAAGATCATGTACCCGGATCAGAAAATCCTGCTGGGTGAAGGTGTTCAGCGCCGCGTGGAGTTCTTAAAGCACGTGCGCAGCGAAATGAATCTGCAGAATCTGGACATTTTAGGCCGCAACATTAATCGTCACTGTGTCTATCCGGTTCGCGGCGCTATCACTCGCGCTGTGGAAGACATTAGCAACACTCTGAGCAACGTGATGAGCTGCCTGCAAGTCGGTGGCAAAGTTTATTTCATGAAAGGTCCGGGTGTTGATCCCGAGATCAAAGCCGCCAAGGACCAGTGGTCTCAGTACTACAAGCTGGTTCAGGATGTTGCCTATTCACTTCCCAACACTCCTCATGAACGCCGTCTGGTGGTTTATGAAAAAATCAAGGACATGCCTTTACCGGAAGAAGATGAAGGCGAAGAGCTGCTGATGGACGAACTGTCCGGTGATGAAAAAAGACGGTGGGCTAAGTACTGATGACGAACGCCACACTGAATTCTTCTTTGCTAATTGCGCGCCTGCAGCACCGTCAAGGTGACCTGCATGAGGCCCGTCTATCGTGTGAAGAAGCCATGGTGGTGGCCAAAAATCAAAAAAACAACTCTGACTGGATTGAGGCCGCCCGCCTGTTCTTCCAGTGCTGTCATGAACTTGAGACTTTGGATGAAGTGAAAAGTCTGATGGATCAGGTGTTGTTGTTTCACCGCAACACTCAAGACCTAAACGAACAGGCTTTGGCTGAAAGCCTGATCGGCGCGTGGCTTCTGGCCAGCAATAAGATTCAAGAATCCGAGATGTACATCTACTCAGCCATCTCCAAAGCCTCGCAAACTCAGGATCTGGATACCTTGGCGCGCGCCCTGTTCACGCTGGCGCTGGCCAAAGCCTTCAATCCAGAAACCTATGGCCAATGCCTGCAGCAACTGGAAAAGCTGGATATTATTCTGACCGAACTGGACAGCCCTGAAATCAAACTGAGTTCTGCCCAGCTGCGCGGCTTTATCTACACCCAGACTAAAAAGTTCGACCGCGCTCTGGAGATTTTGTGGGACAGCTATGAAAAGGCCAAGGCGCATGGATTCCTTTTGTTGATCTCCAGCATCCTGGCTCAAATGGCCCGGATTCATCGCGACCAGGGACACACTGAACAGCACCGCATCTATGCCGAGCTGGCTCTGCGTGGAATCAGTCAGGAACGTGCGCCGCGAATCTATCGTCTGATATCTAGCCTGTGCCCGGAAGGCCTGACACCTTCAACCCCACAGTATGACTTCTTGATTGATGAAGCCTCTCGAATTGTTCGCGAAAAGCACAAAGGGGCTATTGATTTTAAAAATCAACACATCCTCTATGAACTGGCTCTTTTGTTTATCAAGAATGCCGGCCAACGCTATTCAAAAGAGGCCCTGGTCGAAATCATCTGGCATCAGTCCTATCATCCAGACCTGCATGATAATCTGATCTATGTTTCCATCAAACGTCTGCGCACGTTGCTGGAACCTGACCTGGAAAGCCCACGCTACATCCTGCGTGATCGCAAAGGATATTATTTTAATCCCCAAACGCATGTTCAGTTTAAAAATGCGGAGGAAATGACGAAATGAAAAACCTCATACTCTTAATCCTGACAGTTTTCAGTCTTTCTGCCACGGCTCGCGGTCCTGGCGACGGCCCCATTGTTCCATGGCCAACAAGTGTTTCTTTGCACAACATCACATGCGAAGACCTGCAAGGCGAATGGGTGGCCTACAGTCACAACACGATCTGGTTTGTAAATCTGGAAATGCGCCCTGACGCTCTTTCCACAATTCGTATGACATCCAACGCCCTGTTCACCCATAAAGCCAAAGGTTGGCTGGAGCCAGGAGATCGTCTGTTCTACGGAAAACTGGCGATGGATAGCAATCACATCTATGACGTGATCGTATTCCGTGACAGTGAAGGCACCAAGATTCGTGTGATCCAAGGAGCCAACAAGTTCTTTGATCTTAAGCTTTACACTCGCAAGTAGGACCGGAATTTATGATCGAAATCAGCTCTAAAACCAACGATCACTTCCGCCGCTGGGCCGACCTTTCTTCGGCCCGTGGAATCAAAAAACATCAGGAATTCATCCTGATGGGAGAAAAACTGATTCACGAGTTTTTGGAAAATCCCTGTTTCCGCGTGAAGGCCGAAATCGTGAATGAAGATCTGAAGTCTTTGACGATGACAGAAGCCTCCTTGAAAGGTCAGCGCATCCCCGTGTTCAAACTTCCGAAAGCTCTTTTTAATGAGATCGACGTCGTTGGAACTCACTTTAATCTTCTGGTCCTGGAGCCAAAAGAAATCACTCCCCTGAAGGAAGGCGCCAAGCCCGAAGGGCTAGAGGTGATTTCTCCGCTGGGCGATCCTTCCAATTTGGGGGCCCTGGCACGTTCCGCACTGGCCTTTGGCGCAAGCAAAATGATTCTGACTGAGGAATCGTGCAACCCTTATCATCCCAAAGCCATCAAAGCCTCTGCTGGGGCCCTGCTGAAACTGCCTCTGTACAAAATCGGCAAATTCACGGAGTTCGTCGCCGCGAATGAACAGATTTACGCCTTGGATATGAAGGGCGAAAATGTCGCCAACTTCAAATGGCCCAAGAACCTGCGTCTGGCTATCGGAGAAGAAGGCCCAGGCTTTAGCGGCCTGAAGGGGCTGCAACGCCTTGCTGTCGCCACACAGAGCGTGGAATCACTCAATGCCACCGTGGCAGCGAGTATTGCTCTTTACAGCTATTCCTGCGCTCAGAACTAACACAGTTCTTTCTGCAGATTGGCTGCATCGCCGGGTCTTGGTGCCCGACTTTTTTATTTACGCTTTAGATATTTCTTTTTCTGGGCAGGATTCAGACGCTCGATGGAATAACGAAGCATCGTGCGTGGCATCTCCTGCGCGTATTGATCTAAAAACTCCGTCAGATCCTTTTCACAGACTCTCTTCCCCACCTCTCGAAGCATCCACCCCACTGCTTTGTGAATCAGATCTTCGGGGTCATGCAAAAGAATCCGGGCCAACATCAGAGTGTCCTGGCTTTCCTTCTTATAGATAAAATGGAACGTGCTAAGGATGGCAATTCGCCGCTCCCAAATGTTCTTGGATCTGGCAAGCTTGTACAAAACTTGCCTTGGCCGATCTTGCAGATAAACACCCACAATGCCCGGAGCCGAGGTGTCAACCAAGTCCCAGTTATTCACTTTTTTCGCGTTCTTTAAATAGAATCGATAGAGGCGACCTTGCTGAGCAGAATCTGCTTTTTGAAACTGAGCCAGAAGCATCAGCAGCGAGATCAACCGCTCTTCGTGGATTTTGGAATTCAACAATTTTTCTATATCTTGCAGACTCAGCGCCGAGAAGTATTTCTTGGCCAGCGCGCGGGACTGAGGCACAGTCAGACCGACGAAGACGTCCCCTTCGCCGTACTCCCCTTTGCCCGTTTTGAAAAATCTTTGCAAAACTGCGACACGGTTTTTATCTGCGCTACGACGGATATCTTGTCGCAACTGAAAAAGTGACAACTCTTCTTCCTTGCGACTCATAACCAAAAACCTCCGGGGAAACATTGAAAGTCCCTACCCAAGAAGAGTAACGCAGGATTGCCAGAAAAAACAACCAGGCACCTTTTGCCAGGCGTCTTCTAGCAAGGGATGAGGTTGAGGTTTGGTGGGGCGGGTTTGGTCCACAGAGACAGGACGTAACCTCCGCCGCCGGAGCCGGTGGGTTTTACAGCCAGAGCGCCTTGGTCTTTCAGCCATTGAATGTGTTTAGCGGGTTCGCCTTCATTCAGATTCCATTTTTCAAAACATCCTGCTGCCAAATTAATGGCCTCGGCCAAAGCCGGCAAACCTTGGCCCGCATCCATTTTCAAGGCCGCTTCCGCCGCACTGACCGCCTGGCGCATTTGCATGTCGATGGCTTCACCGTAAGCAGGATCTTTCAATAATAAATCTTTGACCTTGTTCACGGCATCCACGGTGACACCCCGTTTGCCAGAGTATGAAATATACCAGTGCGGTCGCCAAGCCATCACAAGTGGAGTCCTGGCACCGTCGCGCACAAAGCGCAGGCCTTCACCGGACAATGCCACGGCGATGTCGACTCCACTGGATTCCCCATGGAAAAGATTTTCCAGATTTCGGGCAAACTCATAGTAATCCGCTTCGTCAACGTAACCCAGATATCCCAGCCAACGGGTCAAAGCCACACACAAAGCCGCCGAGGCGCCCATGCCCGCCCCGACAGGAATGGAAGATTCCAGAAGAAGCGTGCCCTTAAGATCAGTTCGAGAGATCTTCTTTAACTCGCAGGCTTTTTCCAGAACTCCCCAGATCAGAAGTTGCAACTCTTTGCCATGATCTCCGACCAGGCGAAGCTCCAATGGGTTGTCCCATTTAGAATAACTCAGATCCAGATTGCGGGACTGAATGGGAACAACCAGCGCCGGAGAACCTCGCAAAACGGAATGTTCCCCGACCAGGATGCACTTACCATAGGACTTGCAGGTAAAATCAATGGACATTGTCTTTCACACCTTCAAAAGCCAAAACCTTGAAGTCCTTCTTGAAATGTTCGCGGTACTGTTCAAATTGTTTTTTCTGATCGTTACGGAATAGAAGATGCACATTCGCGCCCGCATCCATGGTCACCAGAGGTCCATCCTGCCACTTGTTCCAGAAAGCCTGACAGTCATCCAAAACTTTCTTCGAACCCTCAGTCATATAACTGAAAGACGGTGTGCTGGTTTCAAACAAGCGGTGCATGTCGATGAACTCATCCCAGACAATCTGACGGGCCAAATGCCAGTCATTGAAGCGCATGGCATTGGCAAGATCCTTCAGGCGCATTTCAGCTCGTTCCGGACGGCCTTCAAATCTTGGACTGGTGGTCACTAGTTTGTGCGCTTCAGAACTGGACACTTCTTTTTTGGAGTCTTCCACGATCACCACCATGTGGTGCAGGTCTTTGAACTCCAACCCCATGGGTTCGGCATATTCATGCTGCCACAAGGCCCATGGACTGAATAAAGAACGACATGAAGAACCCGAACCCTGGCGGGACAGCTCAGAAAGATATTTTTTATCCGTGCCCCAGGGTTGAGGATGGATCTGCTGGAACATCTCTGCCGCAGCCAACGTCAGCGCCGCGAAGCTGGAAGCCGAACTTGCCAGCCCACAGTCAGAGGGGAAGTTATTGGCAGACTCGATCAGGAAGTTTTGCTTTACGCCCCACTTTTCTTTCAGGTTTTGCAAGTGCTTGATAAAACGCTGCTGGCCTTTTTCAGATAGTTCGATCTTCTGCAGGTCTTCTCGCACCAAAGGCTTCCACTGATCAGAACCACCCTCGATTTCAGTCAGTCGCACAAAGGTGCGCAGGTTTTCCAAAGTGTAGGACAAAGACCCATTTGTGGGTTTATTGCCGGAACCTTCGATCTTACCCATGTATTTGATCAAAGCGATATTGGATGGAGCAGAGACAGTCACTTGTTTCATAAGCTTCCCCGATTCTTAAGTCCTTCAGAGATTTTATCAGAGGATGAAAGCAGGGAAAGTCCCTTGCTTTCACAGTAGTTTTTAAATTCTTGAGATTCCCCGCGCCCAATGACCGCCAGGATCACGTCGGCCCCCAAGGCGCCACAGCCTTTCGCGGCCCGAACTCCTGGGATCCTGCGGATTTCCTCAAGCAATTGCAAGGTCGGATCACACGTGAAGTCCAATTGTTGCAATTCGAATGCATAAGACTTGATACCTTCGACAAACAGATCACTTTCTTGTTTTTCAAAGGCTTCACGAATCAGAGCAAAAGCAGATTCCAAGCCATGGGTTGGGAACACTGGCAACGTGCGCAGGTGTTCATGCGTAGCAAGTTTGTTGCCCGTATGAACCAAATGGAATTCCAAATCTGCAAACGGCCACCCCTTCACTGAGATCAGCCCCTGGCGTTTTTCAAAGAACGTCAAAGACCCTTTTAATTGCCCCACCAAATCGGCGCCACTGGGGCGTTGCCCTTGGCCGGTCCAAGCAACCTTGTAGTATTCTTCCAGCAGGGGTTTAAAATCCAAATGCTTTTCTATATCCTGCTGATGAGTTTCCTTCAGAAGCCACATCGCATACACGGAAAGAAACTGCGCCGTGGAGGCACCGAAGCCCCCTTTGCCGGCATAAGCATCGCGAAACTGGATGTCAAAATTTTTAAAATATTCACGGTGTTTGGCAACGAACAAGCCAGCTGGTGACTCGGGATGGATCCCCTGCAAACGCCCAGTACCCTTTGAAACTTCCGTTTCAAAACATGGCTGGGACAAAAACACCAGCGTCGGCCCTCCAGCGAGGGCCAGGTATTCACCAGCCAGAAAAGTTTTTCCAGGGACCGAGAAGACCAAAGACAAGGCCTTCTCCTAAGAATGATGTTGAGTCGTCGTTGCCTGCGCTTTTTGAGCCGCGCGAAGTTCTTTTAGAACATCGATGGCATTGCTCAGGGAGATGCGCTTGCGAATCGCCAGAATTTCCTCCAGCTTTTTTTGCACCATCGGAATTTCTTTTTCTTCCGCACCGGCACCCAAAGCCAGATTCTTAGTATGAAGCTTCATATGACCCTCGATGATTCCCACCGTGGTCAGCGCTTTCAAAGCACCAAGATTCTGCACCAAACCCACCGCCGCAATAATACGGGACAATTCATTGGCAGATTTTGTGTCCAGCATCTTCATGGAAAGCATTGCCGTCGGATGCAATGTGGTCACACCCCCCACAGTCCCCACAACCAGCGGCGCTTCAAACACACCCACCAGACTTTTGCCTTCACGGTACCAGCGAGTGATGGAGCGGTACTGACCATCGCGGCAGGCATAGGCATGAATCCCCGCCTCCACCGCACGCCAGTCGTTACCTGTTGCAATCAAGATCGGATCAATTCCGTTCAAAACGCCCTTGTTGTTGGTGGCCGCACGATACGGATCCTGCTGGGCAAACAAAGAAGCTTCTTCGATTTTTTCAGCCAATTCAGGTTCGATATCGTCAATGCGAACCACCGCACGGGTGATCTTTGAATCCACCAGATTGGAAAGGATGCACATCGTGACCTTTTCGCCGGTGAATTGTTCAATCGGCTCTTTCAGGTATTCACACACCTGATTGATGATGTTCGCACCCATGGCGTCGCACGGATCCATCAGAATGTGAATCACGGCCATATCGGTGCCGTCACCCCGAGGCACACGGCGGACTTGCAAGTCACGCACTCCACCCCCGCGACGAACCAAGCCGAAGGCCACTTCACGGTTGGCAGCTTCAATCAGATAGTTTTTTTGAGCCAGAATTTGTTTTTCAAAATCGACAAAGTTGCGGATTTTCGCCAGTTGAATCTGACCGATGATCTCATTCCCCACAACCTCAGTGGTGATGGAGCCGGATTCACGGATCCACTTGGCTGTTTTAGAGCACGCGGCCACGATGGAGGTTTCCTCCACCGCCATAGGCACGACAAAGTCTTTGCCGTCCACGCGCATGTTGGTCACAACACCCAGTGGAAGCTGGAAATAGCCGATCACGTTTTCGATAAATTTCTCGCCCAGGGACGTGTCTTTCAAACCGCCCTTGGCCAGATATTCGGCCTCTGCCTCGTTCAATGCACCGACTTCTTTAAGTGCTTTCAGACGCTCTTCGCGGGAAAGTTTTGAAAAGCCTTTAAAGATATCCTGAAGTTGTTTTGTCATTGAATCACCTTCTTGCTTTGGAGGTCTTTCAGATTGCGACAGCCCGTGCAGAACATCGTTACTTTCAACTCTGTCTCTAAACGGGTCAGCAGATTTTCAAGAGCCTCATCGCCTTGAAGGGCCGCTTCCAGGAAAGGTTTTGCAACCCCGACTTTAGAAGCACCCAACGCCATTAGTTTACCAATTTCCAAACCATTTCTCACGCCGCCCGATGCCCAGAGCTGATACTCTACCCGGGCTTCTTTGCCATTTAACAAACTTTGAGTGGTGCTAATGCCCCAGTCTGCGAAAGTCTGCGCCACCTGGTAAAGCATCTGGGATTCTTCGGAGCGGTAACCTTCCACTCGACCCCAGTGAGTTCCTCCTTTACCACTGACATCCACGGCATAGATACCAGTGTTTTCCAGACGCTTTAACGTCGGTACGGAAAAACCACAACCCGTTTCCTTCACGATCACCGGAACACCTGCAAGCTTCACCAGATTTTCGATGGCCTGCAAACCATTGCGGAACTCTGTGGTTCCTTCGGGCTGCAAAACTTCCTGCAGGGGATTCAAGTGAACAAACAAGGCCACCGCCTCTGTGGAATCAATCAAGCGGCGGATTTTATCAATAGGAGACTTAATCAGTTGAGCGATTCCAATGTTTCCCAAGAGACGGGCCTTCGGCGCTTGCTTACGCACCTTAGTCCACTCTTCGGCTGCATTGGAATCTTCCAACTCACGACGTTGTGACCCAACACCCATAAGGATCTGACGACGATCACTGAGACGGGCCAAAGCCTCGTTGATCTCGCGGCCCTTTTCATGGCCTGCGGTCATGGAAGAAATAAAAATAGGAGAGGACAGTGGGATGGCATCCCCGGAAAAAACAAAAGAGGTCGAAATCTCGACCTCTTTATAATTCAGATCAGGCAAAGCCTCGTGAATTAAAGTGATCGAGTCCAATCCATTTTGTCCTTCGGTCTGAGACCTTGGATCCAGCGCGATTCTGATGTGATCGCGCTTTCTTTGTTCAAACTGGTTTTTGGACTCGTCCATTCAGCGGCTCCCTTATACAGAAGCTAACTTACTCCGGAAAAACCGGAGTGAAAGCCAATTACGCCAAAGCGTGTTTGCAAAGCGCAGTGAATGCTGCTGCGTCGTTGATTGCAAGGTCAGCCAAGATTTTACGGTCAACTTGGATGCCAGCTTTAATCAAGCCACCGATCAAACGAGAGTATGTAGTCCCGTTCAAACGAGCTGCTGCATTGATACGTTGATTCCACAAAGTGCGGAAGTTACGTTTGTTAACTTTACGGTCGCGGTAAGCGAACGCCATACCACGGTCGTTTTTCTCAACTGCGTGGATGTAAGCGCGAGAACCAGCGCTGTAGTAACCTTTTGCTCTTTTAAGAACTTTTTTGTGACGAGCACGATTTGTTTTACCAGATTTTACACGAGCCATTTTAAACCTCATTACGCCACGGACTTAGCCGGGCACAGAAAAGACAATTTTTAAAAATTAGATTAGAATACCAAGCAACGACGAGCTTGTAGCAAGTTCGCGTCTTCAACGTATGATGTCTTACCTAGTTGTCTTTTCGTCTTAGAGCTCATGTGAGAGTTCAAGTGACGCATGCGAGTGCTTTTTTTCTTAATTTTGCCGCTTGAAAGAACTTTCATGCGTTTTTTAGCGCCAGAATGAGTGCGCATTTTCATAGTGCATACCTTCTACCGATAAGGCGTTCTTCCCGACAGGGAGGACTCTTAACCATTGCCTTAGCCAGTCATAATTACGGACTCACCGTTTTAGGTCGAAAGGGACGGGAAATCAAGCTTTTTGAGGACTTAGAGAGAGCCTCTTTAAAAACGAGATATTCTCTTGTTTTTCTGGCGACCTCGGTCATTACAGACTTATAATCTTGCCCGCAAAGCCCTGGTATTCAAAGGATTGCAGCCAGAAAGCCTTGTGTTTCCACGAGTTTCCAGAACATTTTACCGATTCTTGACTATACTGCAAACCTCGTAAAAAGCCGATGAAAAATTCATGCTTGGTACGTTCCTTACCACCCCAAATTTGTCTGGCTGGGTTCTTAAGTTATCCCGACTGTCCATCACGCTGCTTCTGGCGGGATGTACTTTGGAATTGCAGGTGGCCGAAGAGCACACCACGGCCACGACTCTAAAATGGGACGGAGACTCCCTGACCCAACAAGGGCAGCTGAAAGCCGAGTGGAATCTCCCCGCCAACGCGGAAATCAAAGAGCAGCAGGTCCTCTACTTCCGCGGAGACTCCTGTGCCACGCCCATTTTGCCCGTAGCCCATGTGGGTCCTTCGGAATCCTCTCACCTTCCGACCTTCACTCCTGAAGACGGTGTTGAATACACGTTCAAAGTTTTTGTTCTTCTGGCTAACGGAAGCATGAGTTCTTCCTCGTGCTCAAATCCGATCACTTATATGGGCGCGTTTTCTTTGGAAAGCCTGTCTCAATCCTTGATCAACGAAAACAACGTGGCTGCGGCCCCTTTCAAAGGGACTTGTCTTTTAGGGTCCGTGATTGAGTTTTCTGCCGGAGCCAGCACAAATCTTAAAACCTTCACCTGCTCGGATCGTCAATGGACCGAGAATCTGGATCTGAGTTCCCTGCCCGCCCTTTTCAGCGGAGATCTGATTGCCCAGGTGACACCTCCAGGCGGCAGTGCCAAGGAATATCGTCTGGCTATCACGAAGGACGTGGTGCCTCCGACAATCACACTGGACAGTTTGCCTGTGATCATGTCCTTAAATCAAACGGCCTATATTATCAGTGGCACTTGCTCTGAAGTAAATCGTCCTGTGACTTTATCTGTGGGCACTCTACAGGACACGGCCCCTTGCACCAGCGGCACTTACACGAAGACTCTGGATCTGACCTCCTTGTCCGGAGCTTCCGTCACCATCACCGCCACTCACGAAGATCCTGTGGGCAACACGCGAACAGCGACGGCCACGGTGAACCGTGATGTCACGGGCCCGGTGGTTTCCTCGTTGGCTCTGAATAACGGAGCGGCCGTGACGAACTCTTTGTCCGCCACTTTGAACAGCTCTGTGAGCGATGTTACAGAAATGCTTCTGACTTCCAATGCCGCGTGCAGTGGAGGCTCCTGGATTGCCTACAATGCTGCGGCTCCATGGACATTGACCAGCGCCAACGCGACTAACACAGTTTATGCCAAATTCAGAGATGCCAACGGCAATGAAACTGCGTGTTTGAATGATGATATTCTGCACGACAATATTGCTCCGACTCTGGCGTTTACTTTGCCGACCTCTGGAGCTTTAGTTCATTCAGGAAATGTTACAGCTTTCACTGTGAGCGGAACTTGTTCAGAAGATGCCCGCTCTATCACTCTTTCCGGACCGGCCTCCTTCGTGGCTACGACGGTTTGTTCCGGCAGCAGCTTTTCTGCCATTCTGGATTTAAGCTCGCTGCCTCAGGGAACTTTCCAACTGTCCGCCACTTTAAGTGATGCGGCCGGGAATTCTGAAACTGCAAACTCGCCCACCTATCTAAAAGACACCGACGGGCCTACGGGTTCATTAACTATCAATGCTGGTGCCGCGACAACCAATGATCTGGACGTGACCTTGGGTCTGACCGGCACTGATGCCGATGAAATGTATATCACCAATACTGCGGGATGTTCTGCAGGTGGCTCGTGGGAAAATTTTGCTACCAGTAAGACTTGGACTCTGCCAACTGCCGATGCGCTTAATACTGTCTATGTAAAATACAAAGACAATGCTGGCAACGCATCGCCGTGCTATAGCGACAGTATCACCCACGTCAGTACTATTCCATCCCTGTCACTGGCGTCCCCGGTGGATGGCACCTATATCAATCTGGCCACTGTTTCTGCCTTTGTGATTTCCGGAGCGTGTTCTGAAGAAGGCCGTCCCGTGGATATCGCCGTGACCGGACAAAGTGCCACGACAGCAACGTGTACCAGCGGTGCCTGGACAAAGACTTTGGATTTAAGTTCTTCGCCTCAAGGCAATTTGACCTTCACACTGAATCATACACGCGCCAACGGTGCTGCAGCTTCGGAAGTGAATAAGGTCTTTAATAAAGACACGGTGGTCCCCACTGTAGATAGTTTTTCTATCAACAATGGCGATCCCTACACCAACAGTTTAAGTGCAACCTTATCCAGCACCACCACGGATGGTGTACAGATGTATGCGACCAACACGGCTCTGTGCCTGAATGGCAGTTCGTGGGAAACTTATGCCGCCAGCAAATCCTGGACTTTACCTGCTACCAATAATACCAACACCGTGTATTTCAAAGTCCGCGATCTTGCTGGCAATGAATCTGACTGTGCGTTTGATTCCATCATCCATGATTCCGTCATCCCAACAGTGTCTTTAACTTCTCCGGTGGCGGGAACCTTTATCAACTCCCTCAATCAGGCGGCTTTTGCCTTATCAGGAGCCTGTTCGGAAAATGGTCAGGCCGTTAATCTGTCCGTGACAGGTCACCCCGGCGTGACTGGAACTGCCACGTGCACCGGAACAACATGGTCCACCACCATGGACTTGAGTTCATTGGCAGACACCTCCGGAACTCCTTATACGATCGTGGCGTCACACAGTCGTGCCAGTGGTAATAACATCACAGCCAGCAGCACCTACCCTAAGGATGCGCAAGCTCCGGCCGCGGCCACTTTATCTGGGGCTCCAACCGGAACAAATACTACGAACAGTTTGAATGTCACTGTGGGCGGAACAGACATCAGTCACTTCCGCTACTTTATTGTGCCTCCGGGTGGAGCGGAAGTTTGTACTAACAGTGCCGCTTACACAGGCAGTGACTATACCGCTGCTACAAAAATCACAGACCCCCTTTCGGCACAAGGAGCTTACAAGCTGTGTGTCTTTGGGCGCGATGCTGCTGGCAACTGGTCTACCGCCACTTCTCAGGCCACTTGGGTGCGCGACACGCAAGGTCCGGTGATTCTGAATGTGGATGCCATCACAGCGGACGGAGTTTATGGTCCGGGACAAACAATTCAAGTTCGCGTGAACTTTGATGAAAATGTCACTGTCACGGGAACTCCCCGTCTGACTTTAGAAACAGGCACGACAGATCGCGACGCGGTCTATGCCAGTGGTTCCGGGACGGCGTCTTTGATCTTTAACTATCAAGTCCAAACAAACGATCAAAATCCGGATCTGGATTATATCAGCACTTCAGCATTGGCCTCCGGCACTGTTCGTGATGCTTTAAATAACGATGCGAATCTGACTTTACCGGCTCCCGGTTCTGCCAATTCTTTGGCAGGAACCAAGAATATCAATATTGATGCTTACTCCAGTCCTCTGGCGAAAGCGATTATTAGCAATGCCCCGATGGGCGCTGACTCTGCGGGCAGTCTGAATATCACCGTCACAGGCCCCGATGTGGTGGCTTACAAATACAAAATGGGGCTTTACGATACAACAGATTGCTCCAGTAACAGCGACTACTCTAACGAAATTGTTGCGGCCACCCCGATCACGGATGATTTCAGTGCTCATCCCCACTATTCGATCTTCAAGATCTGTGTTCTGGGTAAAGACAGTTCTGGAAACTGGCAAAAGGCCTTCACGGCCACTCAAGGGCAATGGCACTATGTTGAGGACATCCCGACCTACAATCTTTGTGGCACAGTCAAGTCGACCACCGAATTGAAAGGTCGCTTGTATGATTCCGGTGGTCCCACTGCTGACTACAGTAATAATGAAACGATTGCGAACTGCTATTTCTCCATCAACACAGGCGCGACTATTTCTGCTCTTGTCTCCTATGATACGGAAAACAACACAAACTATGACTTCCTAAGACTGCGCGAGACCGGAGCTGCGGGCGCGGTTATTCTTGGTCCTGTTGCGGGAACGGTCTACAACACTCCGGTGTCCTCAACTTCGGGAACTTTGTATGCAGAGTTTAAAAGTGATGGTTCTCAGGTTAAATCCGGTATCATTCTTTCCTGGGGTGGAATCCCCAACCTGTCCCCGACACTTTCTTTCACGGCAGCACTGAACTCCACTGTCAACACGGTTTATACAAGAACCGCCACAGCTGTCGGCATTAGTACAGCGACTGTGTTCTCGGTCTCTGGATATGATGCAGAAATTCGCAACGTCACAACCGGAACCAGCTTTGGATCTTCGGCTTTAGTGGAACCAGGAAACACCATCGAAGTGCGCATGACTTCCCCGAATGCAGCTGACCAGTATCGTCTGGCGCATATCCGCGCCGGTGATGTCAGTTACTATTGGACTGTGGCGACACCGTTAGCGCCCACGACTGTCTCTCATGTCACTTCCAGCAATGCCAATGGCACTTATAAGCCGGGTGATACTATCGATATTCAAGTCGTCTTTACAAAACCTGTGACTGTCGTCAGCCCGACTCCGGTCCTCAGTCTGGCAGCAGGCTCTGGAGTCACCGCCACTTACCTGAGCGGCAGCGGTTCTACTGAGCTGACTTTCCGTTATACGGTCGCTTATGAAAATGTCTCCGCTGATTTGGACTATTCAACAACGGCTCTGACTAATGCCACTTCCATTAAAGATGTTTTGAATAACAATGCCACGGCGACTCTGCCAGCGGTAGGATCTGCCAACTCTTTGGCAGGGCGAAAAGACCTGGTTATTGAAGGTTATCCGTCTGTGATCGCTTATGCCACGAATGTCCCGGCTTCCAATTCTGCGGTGACTTCGCTGGATGTCACTGTTGGAGGCCCTAATGTCGTGGCTTACAAATACAAACTGGGCACAGCGGCGGCAACAGACTGCTCGGTTGAAACTTCCTACAGTGCGGAAACAGCTGTCTCCACACATGTCACGGCAGATCTGACCACGTTTGCAGATGAACGTCTGAAACTGTGTCTTCTGGGGAAACACACCGACGGCACTTGGCAGCCATTGTGGCATCCTAGTGAATATCAGTGGGATCGCTATAACGTACAAAATCACTATTCTTTATGCACGAACTCTGCGACCACAGCCACAGCGGGATTCCTTTATGACTCTGGTGGGCCCAGTGGCATGTACACCAACGACGAAAACTGTCTGTTTGAAATCAATACGGGTGCGCCGATCACCTTGTCTTTCCTTAGCTTCAACACGGAAGCTTCCTGGGATAAAGTGACTGTCTATAATGGCACCATAGCCGGAACTGTTCTGTTGAACAACTACTCGGGAACAGTTTTGCCGGCAAGTCAAACAGCCAATTCCGGAAAGATGACATTTAAATTCACATCCGATGGCAGTGCGATTCGGGATGGCTGGATCGCTTACTGGGGAGCTGTAGGCCCAATGCTGACTACGGCACCGGTATTTACAAAGGTTCACAATGCAACCTTAAATACCCGCTACAACAGCACTAATGCCACTCTTGGAACCATCAGTCAGGCCGCCATTGCCACCGTCTCTGGTCACGATGCTATGATTCGAAACCTGACCACCGGCAGCTATTGGGGAACTTCCGTGCCGGTGAATTCCGGTCACGTTATCCAACTTCGCATGACCTCCCCCAGCGTCAATGCGCAAACCAATACGGCCACTGTCACTATCGGGAATGTCGTCGGCACCTGGGAAATCAATACTCCTTACCCTGCGCCAACTCCGATTCTGGCAGGCTACCCTGTGGGCGTTTCCACTGCCAACCCTCTGAGTGTCACCGTATCTGGCTTCCGTGTGAGTCAATACAAAAAAGCCATCATCACTTCCGGCACCTGCGCTTCGGCCACCTACTCTACTGCCATCGTTGCAACTACAACTATCGCCGACAATATTTCGGCGCTGCCAAATGGTCCGGTGACATTATGTGTATTGGGTGGTGATCAGACGAACTTGTTCCAGAACCCTGCCGATGCTATTTCCGTCACGTGGTCCAAAGACAGCATATCCACTTTGAATATCACCAGCACCTTAATGAACAGAATCCAGGAAGGTGTGGGAAATCAAACTATCACCGTAAGTATGACTCCGGCGAAATTCTATGATGTGACGGCTTACTACAAAGTCTCTGGCGATGCGACAAATCCGGATCATCACAATCTGACTTCAGGCTTTATCACGATTCCGGCGAACACCACCACAGCCAGCATCACTGTGAATTTCCCGGACAACAATCTGGTTGATGGTGAAAAACTGATGAATCTGCACTTCACCCATACAGACTCGGCTTCAGCTGTTTTAGGAGCGGATTATCAGGTGCAGTACTTCATCGCCGATGATGAAATGAATCTGAAGGCTTCAAGCCTGTCCATCAGCCGTGGGCATCAATGTGCCATTATGGAAGATGCCTCCTTGCGCTGCTGGGGTGGCAATATGAATCGTCAGGTGACTGGTGTGAACACCGAATTCCAGACCTCCCCGGTCCCGATCACGATCGCCGGTGTGACAGGCTTCCGCAGTGTTACCACCGGGGAAAACCACACTTGTGCCATCAGCCTGGACAACAGACTCTTCTGTTGGGGAAGTAACGAAGATGGTCAAGTCGGTGGCGGCTCCAGCACCGGGACTCAGAACTCTCCATTGCATATTGATTCCGGTGTCACTTATCTGTCGGTGGCTTCTGGTGACATGCATACCTGCGCGATCACCACTGATAACAAATTGAAATGCTGGGGACGCAACGAATACGGGCAATTGGGTCTGGGTGACACCTCGGAACGAACGTCACCAACGGACACGGACAATACAGCTTCCTACAAATATGTCGCGGCGGGCTCGCGCTCAACGTGCGCGATCCGTACGGATGATAAGCTCTTCTGCTGGGGTTACAATGCGAACTACCAACTGGGAGACCTCTCTGCAACAAACCGCAACCTCCCGACCGCTATTGATGCGACAGAATCCTACAAAATGGTGGCGGTTGGCTCCAAACACGGCTGCGCCATCACTCTGGCTGACACCATGAAATGCTGGGGAACCAACAACTATGGTCAGGTCGGCGACAACGGCGTTACCACTCGCAACCAGCCCGTGGCCGTCTATGGTGGCGATACCTATAAATTTGTAACCGTAAACGATGATAGCACCACAGCCACTGCGCGTGGATTCACCTGCGCCATCACCACAAGCAATATCCTGAAGTGCTGGGGCGCCAACATGTTGATGCAAATTGGTGACCCAAGTCTTGTCGCCCGTTATCAACCTACAGTGACGGATGCGGGAACCAACTATATCGATGTCCGTAACTCCGGTTCTCGCGCCTGCGGTATCACTCAATCCGGAGCTTTGAAATGCTGGGGGAATTTGACGGGTGATGGTTCTCCGTATAATGCCTATGTGTATGGCTCAGGGAACGGCAACTACATGTACCTACCAAAAATGACTCCGGTTCTGGATTCCACTTTCAGCAGTCTTTCGGTCTTCGGGTCTGATGGCATGGGTGACGCGTCTTCGGAAACTTGTGGTCTGTCCTCCAATAAACTTTTCTGCTGGGGCAGTATGGGATCCTCCTACGGTCCGTTTGGTGACGGCTCACAAACCAGCGTCCGTCGTTCTGCGCCGGTCATGCTGGACCCGGGCACGAACTACAGCTATATATCTCCGAAACGTCATTTTGATGTCTGCGCGATTACCAGCGCAGGACAAATGAAGTGCTGGGGATCAAACGCTGTCGGAGAGCTGGGAGAAGCCGCAGGCATCGGCCAGTCAGCCACCACTCCGAAAGTGGCCGACACCACAGCAACCTACAGCAAAGTTATTTCTTATGAAAATGCAACCTGCGGCATCACCACGACGGGTGTATTGAAGTGCTCGGGTTCGAATAATTTAGGCCGCTTGGGATTGGGAGACACTACGAGCAGAAGCTCTTTCACTGTCATCGATCCTGGTGTGTCTTACAGTGATATTGACATGGGTGTCGCTCATACGTGCGGTATCACGACCACTGGTGTGCTGAAATGCTGGGGGTCTAACAGTTCAGGACAAATTGCCAAGACATCCGGCACCAGTTCTTATTACCTGCCAGACGTGGTGGATTCCGGCGTATCCTATATCAAGGTTGCCTTAGGGCCTTATCACTCTTGCGGTATCACTTCGGCCAACAAGCTGAAATGTTGGGGACAAAACTTCAACGGTTTGCTGGGTGACGGAACCACTATGAACAGGTACACACCGACTCCTGCGGATGCCACCGCAGACTATACTGACATCTCGGCATCACCGACTCACACTTGCGGTGTTACCGGTGGTCAAATCAAGTGCTGGGGTAACGCAACCGGCTCGGGACTTGCCTCGCCTCATTTTGTCGGCAGCAACAGTGTGTTCCATACTCCTTTAGTGGTTGATGCTGCAACCACGAACTACACATCCGTCTATGCTGCCTACTATTCAACTTGCGGCAAAACGGCAGATGGAAATCTACGCTGCGTGGGTCGGGCCTTCGGTGGCAGCTTCGGCTTTGCCGACAGCGGAAGCTACAAGGGCTTCCCGGGCACTCCGAGCGGCATCTATCACCCGACGTTCATTCACAAATGGCAAGGTTATTGACCTTGAGTTCAAACGTGGCAGAATTTCAGTCATGATAACAACTGAAATTCTGCCCAATTACCGCGCTTATGAAACTCCGCAATTCAAAATCGAAACGTTGCGAATTGAAAGTGAAGTTCTTAAAATCAACCCTTTGAAAGATCCTCATGTGCGCTTTAATCCCCTGCTGGTTCCGCAAGCTCCCGGGCCGTGGCCTGTGGTTGTTGTCTTAAGTGGTTTCACGGGAAATGCACCGTTTTCTTTTAATCCGAAATTCAATGAGAAGAATCCGGTTCAGGTTATTCTGGAAGCTGCTGACAAAGGTGAAGCTCCGCAGGCGCTTTATGTTTTTGTCGATGCCTTGACGACTTGGGGTGGATCGCAGTTTATCAATTCCACGGCGACTGGAAATTATGAAGATTACATTATGACGGAGCTGATTCCGGCAGTGAAATCTCTTTATCCGGTGGCAAGCACTCGTGACCACTGGTGTGTCACAGGAGGCTCCAGTGGTGGTTACGGATCTTTGCACTTGGGTTCCAAGTATCCTGAGGTATTTGGGCTGATTGCGGCTATTGCACCAGATTCATTTTTTGAAGCCAGTCTGCTGGGGGAGTTCTATCAAACGCTGCCTTTGTGGGAAAAATATCAGTCAGGTTTAAAGGCGCTGGAAGAATTGCGCAATGGGCGCCTGACTAAAAACCGCAACTGGCATACCTTGCTGAATGCCTTCGGTATGGCCGCTTGTTATGCGCCCAAAGGTGATCATGGGGACTTCCACTTCCCGCTTTTGCGTGATGGCCGAAAAGATGAAAATGTCTGGAAGATGTTTTTAAGTAAAGATCCTCTGCACTTTTTGGCAAGAAGAGTTTCCGCACTGAAACAAGTTAACGGAATATATCTGGACGTCGGAACGAAGGATAACTTCCATCTTCAGTATGGGTGCCGCCAGATTTCAGAGCTTTTAAAACAAAATCAGATTGCTCATGATTATATTGAATTCGACGGAAACCATTTTGATATTGGTGAACGGCGCATCGAGGTCTGGCGTTGGCTTTCCACTTTGTGGCGTGGTTAATTTATTAAACCTCTAGAATCAAAGTCACCGGGCCGTCATTCAGCAGACTGACTTTCATGTCGGCACCGAAAACACCGCCTTGAGTGGGAACCCCTTGAGATTCGCTGAGCTTCAAGGCTTTTTCATAGAAAGCTTTGGCAATATCGGGAGCTTCGGCATTGATAAAGCTGGGGCGATTGCCTTTAGAGGCATCCCCGAGCAATGTGAATTGAGACACAATCAAATGCTCCCCGCCCACATCTTTAAGCGACAAATTCATTTTGCCGGACTCATCAGGGAAAATTCTTAACGCCAGGATTTTTTGAATCAGCTTTTGCAGTTGTTCTTCGGTGTCGCCCTTGGCAACCCCTAACAGAGTCAGAAAACCACGCTGGATGCTGGACACATCTGTGCCATCCACAACGACAGAGGCGTGTTGTACACGCTGAACCACGGCTTTCATAAATTCTCCTTTGAGGCTAATAAAAAAGCCCCCGTTTTCAACGAGGGCTTTAACAACTTCAATGCCATACTTCTTCAAAACTGCGGGGCCCCTCTTATGGAGGGCACCGCAGCAAGCACCCTTTTTTCTGCGGCGCTTCTGCAAAAGTAAGCAGGTACCTTTTTGCAAAACTGCCGGGGGTCCCCCTGTGGAGGGTACGGCAGCAGGTACCTTTTTACTCTTCGTCTTCTTCTTCGACTTCTTTTAGTTCAGCAAGTTCTTTGGTGTCTTGCTTGGACTTGTTAGGATGAAGCTTTTGGTATTCTTTGATCTTGAGTGGATCTGGCCCCAGCATCAAGAACATGTTCTTACCTTCCATTTTCGGCTGCGCTTCAACCAAAGCCAGATCGTCAACAAAAGCGATACACTTTTTCATGACTTCCATACCCAGCTCTTGGTGGGCCATTTCACGACCCATGAAGCGCAAGGAAACTTTCACCTTGTCACCATCCAAAAGGAAACGACGGGCGTGGTTCATCTTGGTTTCAAAGTCATGCTGGTCCGTGCGCGGACGCATTTGGATCTCTTTGATTGTTACAACGGTTTGTTTCTTACGAGCGGCAGTCGCCTGCTTCTTCTTCTCGTACTTCCACTTGCCGTAGTCCATGATTTTACAAGTCGGCGGAGTCGCTGTTGGAGCAATCTCAAGAAGATCGAGGCCTCTATCTTCAGCAATACGTAACGCCTCAGGAACAGTCATCACACCCAACATGTTACCTTCATCGTCGATAACACGGATTTGTTGTGCGCGGATCTCACGGTTGACTCTCAAAGAGTCTTTAGAGTCTTTTTTGTTACGGTCAAAGCGACCGCCACCTCTAAAATTACCTTCAAACTTGCTAATGGGAAACCTCCAGGGTTTTAGTTAGTCGCTGCAGCCTTCGCAAGTGAAGACTGAAGTTGTCGTTTATTAATATCATCCAAAATTGTGCTCATCACCTGATCGACAGTCAGACCTTTGTGTTCTGAACCATCACGCAGACGAAGGGACACGGTGCGAGTCTCAGCCTCTTTATCCCCCACGATAATCATGTATGGGATCTTCTGAAGCTGGGCCTCACGAATCTTATAATTTAGCTTCTCATTACGGCGGTCAAATTCAACTCTAACTTTGTGGTCTTTGAGAAGTTTCATGACTTCTTCACAGAACGTGTTCACACGGTCTGTGACGTTCAAGATTGCCACTTGAGTTGGACACAACCACGGCGGCAAATGACCGGCCGTATGCTCCAGGTAAACCCCGATAAAGCGCTCCAAAGACCCCAAAACCGCTCTATGAAGCATGACAGGACGGTGTTCTTTGTTGTCTTCACCGGTGTACTTCAAATCAAAGGCCTCAGGCATGTTGAAGTCGACCTGAATGGTGCCCGTCTGCCAAGAACGGCCCAAAGCATCCACGAAGTGGAACTCTAACTTTGGTCCATAGAAAGCACCCTCTCCCGGAGAGTACGCAAATGGCAGGTTCAGATCATTCAAAGCATCAGCCAAAGCCCCTTCGGAGCGATCCCAGATGGAGTCATCGCCCATTTTGTTTTCCGGACGAGTCGCCAAAAGGATCTTATAGTTTGGCATGCCCAAAGTCTGATAAATCTTATTCAGCATTTCCACGAAGCGGGAAATTTCCACCTTCAACTGATCCAAAGAACAGAAGATGTGCGCGTCATCCTGACAGAACGTACGAACACGCGTGATCCCGTGGATCGCGCCGGATTTTTCATAGCGGTGCAAACGACCGAAGTCCGCAATACGCAAAGGCAGCTCACGGTAAGAGTGCTTTTCTGCTCCGAACAAAAGACAGTGACTTGGACAGTTCATCGGCTTCAGAGCATTTTCACGCTCATCCAGCTTGGTGAAGTACATGTTGTCCTTGTAGTTCGCATAGTGACCGGACTTTTTGAACAATTCCGTATCAAACACCTGCGGCGTGATCACTTCCTGATAGTCGTACTGCAGGTAAAGCTCACGGATGTAGTTCACAAGTTCATTGTAAACAACCGTGCCCTTGCCCGTGAAGAATGGAGACGCTGGAGCGTATTCATGGAACATGAACATGCCCAGTTCTTTACCCAGCTTGCGGTGATCGCGTTTTTTGGCTTCTTCCAGATTGTGAAGATACTGTTCCAGGTCCTTTTTATCACCGAATGCTGTTGCATAGACACGCTGAAGCTGGGCGTTCTTTTCATCCCCTCTCCAGTAAGCACCGGCCACAGAAAGAAGCTTGAAGGCTTTGATCTGTCCTGTGCTTTGCACGTGAGGTCCACGGCAAAGGTCAAACCAACCTTCTCCGTTGAAGTAGATACCAACAACAGTTTCGCCCTTGCTTGCCAGGTCTTCGATCAATTCAACTTTGAAGCGCTCGCCCATGCCTTTGAAAGTTTCAATGGCTTTGGCAATCGGCCAGTTTTCACGGCGGATTGGCAGGTCTTTAGCGACGATATCAGACATCTTCTTTTCGATTTTTTCGAAATGCTCTTCCGTGAAGGCAAATGGAGAATCGAAGTCATAATAGAACCCGTTATCGATCACCGGGCCGATGGTCACTTTCACTTCCGGCCAGATATCCTGAACAGCCTGAGCCATGATGTGCGCGCAAGAGTGACGAATCACCTCCACCGCTTCAGGGCTTTTGGTGGTGATCAAGGCCACTTTGGTTTGATCTTTCAAAGGTGTGCGGAAATCAGAGATCTCGTTGGATCCATTGAGCTTCGCACCCAGGGTTTCTTTGGCCAAACGAGGACCAATAGATTGCGCCACTTCCAGCGCCGTTGGTTCATGATCAAAAACCTTCGTAGAGTTATCCGGCAGAATGATAGTAATTTGTGACATTAGTTTGCTTGCACTCCGGCTTCACCGGAGCATGAAAAGTCCGTCGCGAAACGAGCGGGACAGGTTAGAAAATGTGATGAATAATTGCGCATTTGCATCACATTAGTAGTAATCCCGCAAGGGGTCAGGGTCAACCCCAAATCAGCGCTGCCGGAAGCTAGGAAACGGCCAGGAACTGGACCCCAATGACCTGATTGCCTTCGGGAGATTGAGTCACCCAACGAACCTGCGATTCCACAGAAACCCAAGTCCCATGCTGGTTCTTATACATCAAACTTATGAAGTCCTTCCTTTGCACCGGTTCATCGCCCAAAGTGATCTGAGCGCCCCCAGAGGAAAAGTCCACCATCATCCCCTCGCGCAAGAACTGAACCCAGGCTCCGGTGGGTGAGCTTTCCGCCATCACGGACTTCTTCAACATGACTTGGGACAGGACGGCCATGCGCTCCTGCTTACGGCTGCGCACACTCTTACCACTTAGGCGCTGCGTTATAAGATCCTCTATGCGTTCCCTTTCGGATTCACGCAAAACCAGAATCTGTGGGTGATTCAAAACCACCTGATGAACTGAGTTTTCAATACTTTGTGCAATAAAGATAAAAGACGCTTTAACTTTAGCATGACTCCAGCTAAGGAAGGCTTGCACAGCACGCAGACTCAGGTAATCAGAGCGGACAATCACGTGGACTTCTCCTTGTTGAGACTTAAGAACTTCCTTTAACTCAGCCATGTTTTGTGAGCGATACCACCGCACGCCTCGCAGCTTCTGCAAGTACAGGGGAAGAATCTGACTCGAACTGAGATAAATTAGATCCTTAAGGGGTTCTTTTCGCATAAGGACCCTCATTGCAAAACGGAAGCCCACGGATCAGACCCGTCTATATTTGAGAACACCGTCGAACACGTGGACAGGCGTATAGAATGCTTTAAACAACATTGTTAAATTACTGATTTACCAGAGCAAAAATACAAACCACTATCTCCAGAGAAAAACTCGCAAACCATTCAATTCAAGACTTCAACAACCCAATAAGGAGAAGACATGAAATCTATTTTTGTAGTTATGGTGGCCGTGCTTGCACTGAGCTCGATGGCTCACGCCGAAGAACCAACCCTGTCAGACAAGGCTTCCGCAGAAATGCAAAAAGCCAAAGAGGCCAGCAAGGAAGCCGCCGCAGAGGCTAAAGTGGAAGCCAAGAAGGCCGGTCGCAAAGTCAAACGTATGGCAAAGAAAGCCGTTCACCGCACTGAAGAAGCTGCCTGTATGGAAGGCGATATGAAGTGCGCCGCAAAGAAAGCCGCCAATCGCCTGGAAGAAGGCAAAGATGCCACCGTCGATGCCGCCAAAGGCGCCAAAGACGAAATGAGCAAATAAAGCTTCTCAGAGCCCAGGAAACTGGGCTCTATCTTTATGTTCTAGCGACACTGAAGTGCAATCTGCCTAAGCTCTGACAACTCATCACAGTCAAAGCGCGACAAGCGAGAGCAGACATAGTCGATACAGGACACATCCACCAAACCCCGGCAGATATTGGCAACTTCGAAGACCTCCAGCTTTTCATCGCAGGAAAAACGCGACATCCGACTGCAAATACTGGTCACACAGGGACCACTGACATTGCGACAGGCGCGGGTGACCTCGTACATATCATCCTTATCGTCACAATCAAACCGACTGAGCTGCTTGCAAACAGCCTCTACACATCGCCCGGGAAAGCCTCCCCCACCCCCATTATCCGGAGGACAATGGGGCGGGCGATGCGGAGGCGGATTTCCGGGGTTGCCGGGATTGTCGGGCGGATAATCCTCGGGCGGCAAAGGCCGAGGCGGATTGCCTAAAATGGAAGCCCAGAGCTCGGGGCCTGCATAGTACTGATCCACGAGCTGTTGAGTTTGAGGGGACCTCAAAGAAGAAGCCGCCAAAGAGTCCACGGTTGTCAGAAGCAGCAAGATCACAAGTACAGAGACTAAGTTTCTCATACGTCCTCCACACACCCCCAAGAATGTGCCAACAGAGAAGAGAAACAAGAAAAGTCGAAAAACCAGCCAAAATACACGCTAAAACAAAGACACTTAACAAGACACACCCTTAACGCACCATAGATGTATAAAACACCAGGCACCTTTCCCCCCTCCCCCCCCTCAGCCCCCAAGGGCGACCAGCAGCGTAGCGCGCTGTAGCCAGAAAAAACAACCAGGCACCTTTTCGGGAAGCGACTTTCGCCGTAGGCGAAATAGCCAGAAGATCCTCAAGGCGGCGGAGAAGCACCCGATGCTGAAGAAGAGCAATGAGGTGGGATTGGCCGGGGGCTTTGGCCCTCAAAACCAAGTTCCGCAGCGCCCGAAAGAGCGGCATTAGCAATCAGAAGAGTAAAAAGAATAAAAAAAGGGAGCCAGTAAAAGGCTCCCTTTGCGCGAGGATGTGTCCGAAGGTTTTGAGGGCCAAAGCCCCCGGCCAATCCCACCGACCGTGCTACTTAGTAAGCAACGTGGTGATTCAAAGCTTCGTGCATGCGTGGGTCCTTAACAGGAACCAGGCTGTGCTTAGACCAGAAGGACATGATTGTCAGAAGGAAGGCACCCGCGAAACCAGCGAATACACCGATTTCCCAGAATCCGAAGGTCACGTGACCGTCGAAGAAGTTCGGGTAAACCATCCAGTAGATGTCCACGTATTGCATTACCAACACAAGAACAGAGATCGCCAACACGTTCGTGTCGTTTCTTTTCGCACCACGAGGCAACAACGCCAGGAACGGAACCACGAAACGGAAGATCAGAAGAGCCATAGAGATGCTCATCCAGCCCCCTTGAGCGCGCGCGATGTAGTATTCTGTCTCCTCAGGGATATTTGCGTACCAGATCAACATGAACTGAGAGAACGCAATGTAAGCCCAGAAAATAGAGAAGCCTTTCAAGTACTTCACAACGTCATGCTGGTGCTCTTCAGTGACATAACCCTTTACCAAGCCAGCGCGTTTCATCAAGATGATCACGATAGCCAGGAACGCCATACCCGCCTGGAACATACCAGAGAAGCCATAGATTCCGAAGATGGTAGAGTACCAAGTTGGAAGCAAAGACATCAACAGATCCACGCAGAACAATGAGAACATCAATGCGTAGAATACGATAAAACCAACAGATGGAGCCACAGACTTCGTCGTCAGGGACTCGTCACCAGTTTTATCCTGCTTCAAAGAGTTCCCCACGATCACCTGACGGAAGATCATGCAGCCCACTGCGAAGATGAACAAACGGATCACAAAACCACCCATATTCAGGTAACCCGTTTTTGCCGCGATCACTGGACTTTCAGCGATCACCTCTGGGTTGGCCCAAGGATAAAGGTGTTTGAAACCCAACAACAAGATCAGACCACCGACAAGAATCGCTGGAATGAAAGACGTTGTCGCCTCTGCATAACGACGGATGGAAACAGACCAACCGGCTTTCGCCACGTTGTTGATCGCAATCCAGAACAAACCGCTGACAGCCATGCAAGAGAAATAGAAGAACGCCACCAAATAAGAAGCCCAAAGTCTGTCCTGGTTCTTCATCAAACCAATAACAAACGTCAGAATCCCGATAGCGATCAATGCGAAGCTCAGCGTTTTCAATTTCGCCGGAGCCTCGAATTTAGAAACATGTAGATTTACGTGATTGTGTTCGCCCATTTACAACCTACTTAGCAACTTGCTTCTCTAGGAAGCGAATATAGTTAACAACCTGCCAACGGTATTGCTGAGGAATGTGGGAAGCATAAGGCCCCATCACACCCTGGCCCATTGTGATCACATGATACAAGTGACCGTCTGTCCAGCCTCTCACCTTGTCAGAAACAACTGCAGGTGGTTTCAAAGCCATTTTAGCAGAGATAGAGGACTTCGCAGCCTCGCCGCCTTCACCTTTGAAACCGTGGCAAAGAGCACAGTTTGTCTCGTAGAACTTTTGACCTACAAGCAAAGTCTCTTCGTCCATTTTACCAGCCAATGGATTTTTCAGATTCTTAGCGGCACCTTCTACGTCAGTCGTATATTGGTACGGTTCGAAACCGACAGGCGCTGTCCCTTCAGGAGGAACACGCATACCACGGTGATGAGGAGCATCGGCATCATAAGACTGAGCTTTAACTGCCGGAGTCACCATCATATCCTGGATCAGTTCCACGTTCGGCTTGTTGCCGCGAGGACCACAGCTGGTCAAAGCCATCACAGCCAAACCTGCAGTTGCCAGCATAGAAATATTCACAAGACTTCTCATTTCTAGTACTCCGTCTTCTTCACTTCAGTTGCGCCCAGCTCTTTGAACATCTGTTCAATTTTCGCTTCGTCGTAACCGATATCATTGTGCGGGATAAAGATCGCAAATTTGTGGCAGCTCAGGTCCGGATCAATCACCGGAGGATCCAAGCGCGGAATACCGCAAGCATAGAACAAAGCCGCAACAGAGGACAATGCCGAGAACAAGATCGTCAATTCGAACATGATCGGCACGAAAGCTGGCAAGCTGAAGAACGGCTTACCACCCACATTCACTGCCCAGTCCACTGCCGACGTCCAGTAAGTCAAGCCAAGACCGGCAGTCAAACCAACAACAGCCATGGTGAATGCCACATATGGAATCCAGGATCTTTTGATCCCACAAGCTTCTTCCATACCGTGAACAGGATAAGCAGAAATAGCTTCAAACTTCTTGAAACCAGCTTCGCGAGTTTTGCGAGCTGCTTTCAAGATTTGCGCCTCTTCCAACCAGATACCAGCAATACCTTTAGTATATTTAGCCATTAGTGGTGCCCTCCTTTATCGTCGTAGCCTACATGCAATACGGGCTTCACTTCTGCGATAGAAACCGCAGGGAACAATCTTAGATACAACAAGAACAATGTCAGGAACATACCGAAGGATCCAACCAGAACCCCGGTATCAAACCATGACCAAGCGTACATACCCCAAGAAGACGGCAGGAAGTCTCTGTGCAAGGACGTCACAGTGATCACGAAACGCTCGAACCACATACCCACGTTCACCAGCAAGGAAACCACAAACATCACAGGGATAGAACGACGGAAACGCTTCCACCAGAACAACTGAGGGAAGATGACGTTACAAGATACCATGATCCAGTAAGACCAGCCGTAAGGACCGAATGCACGGTTGATGAACACGAAGCGCTCGTATTGGTTGCCAGAGTACCATGCAATGAAGAACTCAGACGCGTAAGCGTAACCAACCAACATACCTGTGGTCATGATGATCTTATTCATCACTTCCATATGATCCAATGTTACGTAGTTCTTGAATTCCGGGAATCCAATACGAACCAACGTCATCAGGGTCACAACCATCGCGAAACCAGAGAAGATCGCACCGGCAACGAAGTATGGAGGGAAGATCGTCGTGTGCCAACCTGGCAAGTTAGAAACCGCGAAGTCGAAGGATACGATCGTGTGAACGGACAAAACCAGCGGCGTGGAAAGACCTGCCAGAAGCAAGTAAACCATTTCGTAGTGGGACCAGTTCTTCGCAGTCCCTCTCCAACCCAAAGACAACGCACCATAAATAGTACGGCGAAGTTTGTTTTTCGCACGATCTTTGATAGTCGCAAAGTCAGGAACCAAACCGATGTACCAGAACACCATGGAAACTGTCGCGTAAGTGGATACCGCGAAAACGTCCCAAAGAAGCGGAGAACGGAAGTTCACCCACAATGGACCACGTTGATTCGGGTACGGGAACAACCAGTAATCCAACCAAGGACGACCAGTGTGCAACAGCGGGAACAGACCCGCGGTCATAACCGCGAAGACGGTCATCGCCTCTGCGGTACGAGCTACGGAAGTTCTCCACTTTTGACGGAACAGGAACAGAACCGCGGAAATCAAAGTACCGGCGTGACCGATACCGATCCAGAATACGAATGTTACGATCATCGTACCCCAGAACACCGGGCTGTTCACCCCTAGAAGACCGATACCCACACCGACTACGGAAGCCAGGATACCGATATAGAACAGAAGCAACGTCTTCGCACCCAGGAACATTCCCATCCAACCTTTGGATGGGAAGCGTTCCACTGGAGCGCAGATGTCGTCAGTAACATCTTTCAAAGTTTTATTGCCAAGGACTAATGGGCTACGCTTCATCATGAGTGCTCACCTTGTTTTGCAGTACCGTGACCTTTTTGATCACCAGTTGATTCTTTATCATTGTTACGGATCTTGGAAAGGTAGCGAACCGATGGTTTCGCATGCCATTCTTCAAGAAGTGCATAACCACGCTCTTCAGTTTTGAAGATCTTAGCTACAGCACTGTTTGGATCGTTCAAGTCACCGAATACGATACCACCTGCAGGACATGCAGTTTGGCAGGCAACCTTGACGTCCCCGTCTTTCAACTGACGTTTTTCATTACGAGCAACGGTTTTTGCATCCTGGATTCTTTGAACGCAGAATGTACATTTTTCCATCACCCCGCGAGTACGAACGCCCACGGATGGGTTCAAAGCCATGTGCAACGGCTTTTCGATCAACTTCGCATAGTTGAACCAGTTGAAACGACGAACTTTGTAAGGGCAGTTATTCGCGCAGTAACGAGTTCCCACGCAACGGTTGTAAACCATGTCGTTCAGACCCTCGTCAGAGTGAACTGTCGCCAGAACCGGACAGACCGTCTCGCACGGAGCATTGTCACAGTGTTGGCACATCACCGGCTGGAAGACAGCTTCTGCATCTGCTGGATTGCCGATGTAGTAACGGTCAATACGCAACCAGTGCATTTCACGGCCTTCGATAACGTATCTCTTACCTACAACTGGGATGTTGTTCTCGGATTGACATGCAATCACGCAAGAAGAACAGCCTGTGCAAGAGTGAAGATCTACTGCCATACCCCACTTGTGACCACTGTATTCGTGGCCGGACCAGATGGACCATACGTGAGGATGCGGGATGCCCGTAGATTTCTTTTTATTGTAATCAGCCAATGTCGCTTCAACCGCGATCGTGCGGCCTTCCATTGTGTGGTGACCTTGCGTGATCGCAAGCTCATACTTCTTGGAAGTTTTCTTGAAGGTCGCAGTCAGACCGGCAGCCAAAACTTTGCCGTCTTTTGCAGACATAACAGCGAAGGCGTTCTTACCGATGCCGTTACCAACTTTACCAGCGCGTGTACGACCGAAGCCCACTGCCACAGCAAGGACATCGTCATGCAGACCCGGTTGGATCAACACTGGAAGCTCTAGAGTTTTATCCCCTACAGTCAGCTCAACAACAGTGGCCTGTTTCAAACCGTGTTTCTCGGCAGTCGCCAAAGAAACCATCACGTAGTTGTCCCAAACAGCTTTGGTCACTGGATCTGGAAGTTCATGCAACCAGGAAACGTTCGCCAAGGAACCATCGCCGTGCTGAGAAGTTGCATAAAGAGCCAATTCAAAGCCTTCTTTAGCCGCTGCCGGCTTGATGGATGTGAAAGCATCCAACTTGAAGGAGCGCGCGGAAGAACCGGAGTTCAACTCACCCACATAACCTTTTTGCAGAACGGACTGCCAGAAGTCTTCGAAGTTCTGACCTTTGCCATACTTCGGATAGATGTCGGACTTCCAGAACACACGAAGATAGTCATAGAACGTTTCGTAGTCGCGAAGACGAGCCGGACCTTGATTTGCAAGGTAAGCCCAAGTCATCAAAGACAACTGGAAAGAACGAGTGTCGTACATAGGACGGATAGCTGGTTGGCAGATGCTGTAAACACCCGCAGCCAACTCCATATCGCTCCATGATTCCAACGCGTGGTTGTCTGGAGTGATGTAGTCCGCATACACACCTGTTTCATCGATACGGTCGCCTGTGTAGATAACCATGTCGACTTTTTTAACTGCATCTGCAAAGCCCATTTCCGCAGGCAATACGAACGCCGGATTCACACGGTGGATGATCAAAGTTTTAACTTTACCACCTTTCATGTCCGCGATCAGATTTGCAAGATCAGAGTAAGAAGCTTTGTGAGCCGGGTTTCCACCTTTGTGGTCAACAGTTTTACCGTCGTTACCCAGGATGGAGTTCAGGAAGTTCACAGCCACTTGAAGTTCTTTGGATTTTTCAGTCAGAGTGGTGATGCCACCTGCAACAACCAAAGAAGAACCTTGGTTAGCCCAAAGATCCGTAGCCACTTTCGCGAACAATGCTGGTTCCACATTCAATTTTTTAGCCACATCCGCAAATGGAGCCAAAGCCGCCTTCACAGCGCCGTTGCCAGCGTGTGCAGAAACGCCCTTCTTCACGATGATTTCATGAAGAAGACCCATCACAACATCAAGTTGCTGGGACGGCTTGATTTTCATGCGGATGTCCGCGTTCGCGCCTGTCAAAGAATAGTTGGAATCAAAAGAAACCAAACGATTCATGTTTTTGATGTCTTTACGACCTTCAACAAACTGATTGGTGAACGCTGTTGGAGAGATCCAAGTACCCAGGAAGTCTGCATCGATGGAAACGATCATTTTCGCTTTATCAAAGCGGAATGCCGGAACCACGTTGTCGCCGTAAGAAGCGATTTGCCCTTCACGAACATCGTCGTTTGCCAAAGCTTCCCAAACCACGTGTTTCGCTTTGAAACCTTGTGCGAAATCACCGATCACAGCGCGAGTCGCCGGAGACGCCACGTTACCTGTCAGGATAACAACGTCACCTTTTTTAAGTTGCTCAACAACTTTTTTATCCAACTCTTCCCACTTGGTGTCGATCACCTGGCTGTTGGTTTTCTTTTCATTGAAAAGATTGCGCTGAGGACCTTTCAGTCTTTCAGGATCATACAAAGACATCAAAGAAGCTTGAGAACGGATGCTCAAACCACTGACGCTGAATGGATTACCAGGGTTGCCTTCGATTTTAATAGGACGACCTTCGCGTGTTTTAATCAAAACACCCAAAGCATCAGAGCCATCGAAGTAAGCGGAAGAGTAGTAGTTCGCAATACCCAAAGTCACTTCTTCAGGTTGCTTGTTGTAAGGAACGATTTTTTGCACGGGACGACGGATACAACCCGCAGACGCCATTGCAATAGATGCACCCATAAGTTTCAGGAACTCACGACGTGCCCAACCGCCTTCGTCATCCGCCTCACGCAAAGGAGAGGACTGGAATTCCGTAGAGGCAATCTTGTTGAACTCTGGATCATTGCTCCATTGCTCAAGACTGTTCCAGTATTTTGTATCGCGCTCCACTTTCGGGCGAAGCGCTTTTTTCATTTCTAGATCGTGATCATGATCATGATGATGTTCAGACATTGTACCAAACCCTTAGTAGTGACAAGTTGAGCAGTTAAGAGGAGCCTTGTTCTCTGGCTGACGGTGACAGTTCACACACCAACCCATGGACAAGTCAGAGAACTGTTGAACTTTCGCCATAGTCTCAATCGGACCGTGGCACGTCTGACAGTTCACACCTTTTGCAATGTGCGCATTGTGGTTGAAGTGAACAAAGTCAGGAAGCATGTGAACGCGTGTCCATTCGATGGAGTCACCGTTGTCATAAGCTTCACGAAGCTTTTGAATGTTCGGCTTATCCGTCGCCACCTGCAAGTGACAGTTCATGCACGTTGACAGTGCAGGAATGTTTGCATGCTTTGTTCTCTCAATCTGGTTGTGGCAGTACTGACACTGAATTTTGTGTGTACCGGCATGCAGGGAGTGATCAAAAGGAATCGGCTGTTCTGGAGCGTATCCTTTATTATATCCCCAACCTGGCTGGAATTTGCAGCCTGTGAGAAGTGTTGTAACCATGAGCGCGCCAATAAACGCAATTGCGCCCGCCGCTGTTCTTTTGAATACCCGATGCATAATCATCCTTCGCTAACTCATTACGATGTGGGCCAAAGACAAACGAATGCTGTCCTAATTTTAGTTTGCTCCTATTTAATGGTGTAAAAGTCCAGTTGTCCATATTCTTTTTGCAAACAAAATGAAAAAGAAGGAGACTCAGGCACCTTTCGCCCAAAAAATGTGCAAGCCAGTTTCAGACTACTTCGCAGCCTTTTTCCCTTTCCCTTGTCTAACTACACTGACATAAATCACAAACAAGATATGAACTGCCACGAAAGCAGACACATACTCCACGCCTCCAGCACCAAAGCCGTAAGAATGAAGCCCCGCGCCAAGCACAAAGTTCACTCCATACCAAGCCATGATCACCAAAGAGAAAGTGATAATTGCTGTCACTACCATTCCAAAATGCTTCAACATCCCCGCATAGCGAGCATGAAGAACCGCGAGGTACCCCAGAAGCGCGATCAAAGCCCAAGTTTCTTTCGGGTCCCAACCCCAGAAACGGCCCCACGAATAATCCGCCCAAATACCGCCAAGGATGATTCCCGGCGCCAGGAACGCGACACCGATTTGCATCGCGCGATAAATACTCATAGTGATCGCTTTGATCTGCGGCTGGAATTTCTCCTCACCACGCAGATAATAAATCAAACCAATATCCCCCAAGCCAAACGCCAGGAAGAAGGCTGCGTAACTGATAGTGATAGTCATCACGTGGATGGTCAGCCAGTAGTTACTGCGCAACACAGGCTCCAAGGGCTGCAACGTCGGATCCAAAACCGCCGGCGCAAAGTCGGCAATCACCAACCCGAACGCCCCCACCAAGGTCCCAGCCATCAAAATCAAACGATACTTATAGATAAGCTCCAGAATCGCCGCAAACAACACTGTGCCCCAGGCCACCCAGACGACAGTTTCATACATGTTCGACACCGGCGCTCGATCCATGATGTACATGCGCACACCAAAGCCGTAAGTGTTCAGGATAAAACCAATGCCAATCAGAACCCAAGCCACCTTCATCAGGGACTCTTTGCTCAACGTCCAAACCAACAACAGAACTGTGAAAGCCAGGAAGTAGAGGATGTAGGCCCAGCGGAACGGATGGAAATCATTGTAGTGAACTTCTGCAGCAATCTTGCCACCGACCGTGTACAAAGCCGGGTTCTCCGCCTTGGCCACCTCTTCAAACTTCACCACAGCTTCATCCAAAGCCTTGCCCGTTGCGCTCTGATCCCCCTGAGAAGCGATCGCCCCCAAATGAGTCACAAAGGCCTTGGTCACATCCAGGAACTTTTCCTGCAAGGGCTCTGGCAAGTCTGCCACCGCAATCCACGCGTCGCCTTCTTTGGGAGGAACCACTTTCAGCATTCGACCCGCTGCGATTTCCTGGAAGATAAAGAACTGATTTTCCAAACGCTGCAAAGCCTGGAAATAAGGATCCAGCTTTTCTTTGGTTTCACGCTTGGCCTGAAGTTCCTGACGCAGCAGCGTGAAGCGATCCCCGGCGAATAACTCCGCTCCGGTGAAGTAACGCTGATCACTTGGCAGATTCAAAGCTTTCAGAACCTGGTGATTGCGCACCTCAAAGATCTTTTTACCTTCCCAAGCTTGCGGAGACAGCATCCAGGTCAATACGATTTCAGTCGCGTTGCGACCTTCAAACTTCGTTTTGCCATAGATAATCTCCAGCATTTCCTTGGAAAAGCTGTCATAAGGCTTGATACGGCCGCCGTCTTGAACCGGCAAATACTTTAGTGTGTCCCCCGGCTTTGCAACAGCTCCGAAGCTCACCAACAATGATGCGATAACGAGCATTAATTTTTTCATTCGTTCTTCCCTGCCGCTTTACTGCGAGCGAGTTTGAAATCCAGATGCTTAAACCACATTAACAAAACAATCCCCAGCGAAAGCACCAGAGACCCCAGATACTTCAGGAAGCGCCCCGGATCGTGATTCACCGAGAAGATGGACGCCACTGGGCGACCTTCTTCTTCCTGGAAGCTGGCCTGATAAATCGTCAGACCTTTGTACTTCAAAGGCTCATTCATAGAAATCAGATGCTCACCCAATTCAGGAACCTCGACAACACTTTCGTAGGCCGCCGCTCTCATCGTGCCCTGATAGCGGGCCACATTGAAGCTTTTTAGCTTCAGCGGGAAGTTGATGTCGATACGGCGATTGCCATAGGTCAGAAGATAAACAGCATTGTTGGTGAAAAGTTTCACCATGTCATTTAAGAGCACCCAGTGCTCTTTGCCGTCGAAGATGATTTTCACCGCAGAGGTCGTCAGCGGCGTCGGCCGAGGCATATCCTTGAGATCCCAGTCTTCCATCGCGGCCGGCATAAAACGCAGAACACGGAACTGCAAGGCCATCTTAAAGCCCGGATCAAACACGTCGCCTTCTTTCACAAAGCCCTTCTTCAAAGGCTTGGCAGAGTCTTTTTGGAAAACCACATAGCGAAGCCCGTCTTTTTCCGGAGTCAGGAAAATTTCATTGGCTCCGCGAGGCTTTTCTGGAGCCGGCCCCAGGAAGATCTGCGCCGGACCGAAATTATGACTGGCCAGTGCGTTTGGTTTTTTCTGAACGATCCATTCGATCACATTCACATTGTCATTTTGCAGTTGGAAGCGCAGACCCGCCCCGGCCTTACCGACTTCCCCCTCTACAACTTTGCGCGAAGGAACAACGTATTTCTTGTAATCGACAACTTTGATTTCGCCTTCATAGGCCGGAATGACAAAAGGTTTTTCCCGTGTTGGCGGAGAACGGAAGAAGTCCACTTCCTGTTCCAGAGTCTTGGAATAGCGGTCGCCGTCAAAAGAGGTGTACACCACCATGTCGGTTTCTGCGGTTTGCACGAAGTTATTGCTTTCCCCAATACCCACACGCATCGAGCCATCCAGGCCCCATTTCCATGTCAACCAAGAACCTGCCAACAAAATAATAATCCCGATGTGAGCCAGCACGAAAGCCACGTGACGCTTTTTCCAAGGCAGACGATCCACCATCACCGCCGTCAGATTGATCACCAAAAGCCCCAGCACGCTGTACATGTACCAGGTGTCGTAAACTAATTTTTTTGCGGCATAGGCGTCGTATTTTGCTTCAACGAAAGTTCCGACAGCCGTGATCGCCGCCATGGACACGATAATAAAAACGGCCAGCTTTAAGGAAGCCAAGGGCTTGTTGATTCTTTTTATAAGAGACTTTTGGGACATAGGGGTCTTATCCAAACCTTATTGAGAGCCATTTATTCCGATGACCGAATCAATTCGGTCACCAGAAAATATTAATTTTCGAATAGCTATCAATAATTTAGATCGGCTTTTAAGACCATGCTTTTTGGCTTTTCGACGCCCTACATTATATGCAGCAAATTGTTGCGGACATAACTCACGGCTGCGAGCAGTTTATCCTGCACCTTGCGAGCTTCCTCGGGTTTGAGCTTTTTGGTCTTTTCATCCATGTACAGCGAGCGATTGAGCTCCACCTGCAGCGTATGCTGTTCACGTTTGGGATCACCATACTGCTCTGTGACACGACCGCCAAAGTACGGCCAATTATAGCCGACTTTGAAGCCTGCGGTCGCATAGGCCGCAATCACCAGATCCTTGAAGCGCGGATCACAACTTTTCCCCTTGCTGTCACTGACAACGATATCCGCTCTCAACTCGCCCGGATCGCGGTGCTCACTGGTCCCGACAGAAGGCATGCTGTGCGCGTCGATGTGATAAGTTTTCGTAAAACCTTGGGCATGAAGATCCGAATAAAGCTTGCGAACTCCGGCATGGAAAGGTTCATAGACAAGTTTCACCAGTTCATCGTGAGTCTGCTGTGGCATGGGTCCTGGCATCAACTGATGCTTATAAGTTGTGATCACCCAGTGAAAACCACGATTGTGCATTCCCGCCGGATTGCTGTTGCCAATCACGGAACTTGCGTCCACATCTTCGGGCACACGATTCAGATCGGCGGCATATCGATGCCACTCCGTCTTCACAAAGGGGATATTCAACTTGTGCAAAGTGGGTTCATACAAAAAGTCCACATAACGATCGACGTCACACATCAAAACTTCTTCAGGTAAGGTATTCAGCCACGGCGTCTGTGCCGGAACTTTTTCACCAGAATGGGGGATCGTCACAATCAAGGGGACTTCATTTGCCATAACACTCTCACTTCTTGACCTAATAGACCTTAACCGTGACACTAAATACAAGAAGGGTCAAATCTATGACGAATGCTCCCAAGGCAAAAATTTATACGCGCACCGGCGACAAAGGCAACACCCGCTTGGTGGATGGTTCCTGTGTTGAAAAATTCAATCCGCGTGTGGAAGCCTATGGGACTGTGGATGAATTAAACAGCTATCTGGGCGTCGTTCGTACGCATCTGGATCCCCTGCCGGCCATGTCAGCTCTCAATGCCACTCTGGAAAAGATCCAAAATGAGCTGTTCAACATCGGAAGCCTACTGGCCACCGAAAAAGACGAAGTCTTTAAATTATTGCCTCCGATCACGGATGAACAGATCCGCTATCTGGAAACCCAAATTGACGAACTGACTGTCGAGCTTCCCGAACTGCGCAATTTCATTTTGCCGGCGGGTCATCCGGCGGCTGCGCACCTGCATGTAGCGCGCACTTTGTGTCGCCGCAGCGAGCGCCGTTCCGCAGAGATCGCCGTTCATGACGAACGCTACAGCAATACCTTGCAGTACCTCAATCGTCTGAGTGATTATCTTTTTGTGGCTGCTCGCTGGGCCAATCAGAAAAATGGCGTGTCGGATGTTCTTTGGAAGAAGACTTAAATGAAACTTGAGATAGCCAAACCCGAGGACTCCAAAGCACTGGTGGAGTTCTATAAAAGTTTTCCACTCAAAGGCCTGGTTGAAATCAAAATTGATCGCGATGGTGACTTTTTTGCTCCCTACGATGTGCAGGCCGAGCAGTACCTGACTTATCAGCTTAAGGACGATGAAGGAAAGCTTGAGGGTATGGCCAGCTTCGTAGTCCGTGATGTTTTGCTGGACGGAAGCATCACCAGAGTGGCCTTCGGACGCGATCTGCGTATTTCCTCCAACCGCCGGGCGGTTCTGGAGTGGTCCCAGCACTTTCTGCCCGTCATGAACGAAGTGTCCCAGACTTTGGGAAGCAAATATCTGTTTTCTGTGATGAGCATGGCTGACGTGCAGGCTCTGAATGCCTTTGTCCGTCCACGCACTTTGAAGCGCCCCCTTCCGAATTACCATCTGTTCCGGCGCTTTAACATGGTGTCCGTGCATGGACGCCTGCCTTGGGCCAGCAATCCCCTGCCTCACTTACGCCTGCGCCGAGGCAGTCTGGCGAATGTGGATGCGCTCATTCATTATATCACCCAGAAGTCCCGCAAAAGAGATCTGGCCACCGCATGGGATGTGCCAAGCTTCTTTGACAAACTGGAACGCTGGAAGGGCCTGAAGCTGGAAGATTTCATTATCGCTTTCGACAAAAATGAAAACATCGTCGGTTGTGTGGCCCCGTGGTCTGCAGGAGGAATGCAGGAATTCATCCCTATGCAGTATTCGCTGCGAGCGCATAATTTCCGCCAGTTCCTGAAATTCGGAAAAATGCTGGGTTGGACTCGCACGTTGACCAAACCCTATTCGCGACTGAAAATTGAAGCCGGATTTAACTTTAAATACTTAAACTTCCTCTTTGCCGACAACGGCGACATTTTTGAAAGTCTTCTGTGGAAGGCCTTTGACGATGCCAAGGAAAACGAGTTCCTGCTTTACTCACAAACCCGAACTGAATTCATCTATCGCCGACCACGCAACTGGGTTTCCGCCAAGATGCCTTTTGGAATTTACCTTCTGCTGCCCCCGGACAGCGAGGTGCCAACCTTCCTGCATCCCAACAATGAAAATCCGGCAGAGATTGAACCGTTCTTCGCACTTTAGCATTGGATGGGAATTCATATTCCAATAGGATTCCCCCGTCTGGAGTATGCTCCTTTTTGCGTCATGCAAAACAACTTGCACGATTCGTTTCACAGTATTTTTCAGAGCACACTGGCTTCAATCTTGAATCGTGATCCTGACAGGAGTTCCTATGTCTGTCAGAAAAATAAAAAGTCTCATTTTCACTCTGATTGTTTTCGTTCTTCCTTCCTCTGGTTTTTCCCTGACCATGATGGAAAAACTGGAACGTGTTGAAGCCGCTAGAGCCCGCTACACCGAACAACTTAAGCCCCTTCAACTGTATGACAGATACATCAACCAGGATCCCATTGCGAGCCTTCGCGACCACGACCTTGCAGCTCTTCAAACCCTGATCCGGCTGACCGGAGCGGACCAGCTGAAGTTGCACTGCCAGGCTTCCGAAGCCCAAATCCGCTCGCACGAACTTAAAGAGCGCGAGGAGTACTGCGCCAACGGTGTTCGCTACGCAAGAAGAACTGCGCTTCATCCGCGTGTCGCGAACATTCTGACTTCTCAGGGGCATGTGCTGAATATTTCTGTTGGACTCAAGCGGCCAGCCAGCGGCTTTTGCTCTGCGATCGCGAACCAACAGGGTCTCTTCGTCGGTGCAGTCACAAATTCTTACGGTCAAGAAAGCCTGACCTCTTTCCATATCCAAGAAACGCAAAGCCTGCACAGGGCAAATGCACCTGATGCGAAAAATCTGACTATGGCTCTTGCGACGTGCTGCCTGCCGGAAGACAACCAGGAACTGAACTGTCTGCAGCGCTTGGAAAACGCCTATAAATCCCTCGGTGGACGCTAGCCCGTGGGGCCGCTTTTGGGCACCTTAGGCAGCATGGGGGCGCTTAAAAGCAATGTGCTTCTTGTCGCCCCGGTCTTGGATTTGCTGGATAAACGCTCATGGGATTGGTGCAAAAAAGATATCTCAATTTGAAACAGGTCTGCCGACTGCTCTTTACCGGAGTTTTGGGTCTTTCTTTGACGGCCACCGCCACAGACAAAGGACCCAACTTAAACACCAATAACATCACTTCAGCTGACAAAATCGCACTGACCCTGATCAGCAAACTGCCCAATTCAGGGGTTAAATCCGGGCTGCAGCGCTATTATTCCATTTTATCTTTAAAATCCTACACAGATGACGCGGAAGTGGCTGTCGCCAACACCGGACTGGCCCTGTTTTTCGAGCAGCACTTTAACCAGAATAAATGTTTTGCTGAAAATGCCTATAAATTCTATCGCGATCTGCGCCAGAACACACGCCAACAACAAGCCGCCTTTACCGACGGCAGCCGACACCGTCGCCCCAGCTTGGGGGATGTCGCCGGGAAGAACCGCCCCGATCTGAAGCCGGGTTGGTTGTATGAGAAAGCTTTGAAATACGCCAACGGAAACCCCAATGCTGCCATCAGCTTGATAGGCATGTGCGGGCATGACGACAAGAACCAGGGTCATTTCGTCAATCAGGATGTCGAGATTCAACTGCAAAACAGCGGCTTACGCAGTGATGAGCTTTACACCACGACAGAAGACAGTGAAGATCAAACGGTGTGCCCTTCCCAGTATGCAGACTTCTATGTCGCCGGCGGCCTTTCAAAAACCTCGGACATCGCCGACGATCTGAAAAAGAAAATCCTGAGCATTCAGTACCCTGGGAAAAAAGCTGTACAAATTGCCGCCAAAAACTATCATGTCATGGGGGCGGCGTTTATGACCTGCCAGATGATTGAGGCAGGACTAAATCCACTTTTGGCAATTCAGGTTGAATCCATGGCCGCCAACCTGTACCGCGGCATTCGCCTGTGTCAGAACATTGAGATCCCCGGCAACCTGTTCTGGGACTTGCAGCGCCACCGTGAAGTGGCCTTCCGTCCCTTTGGAAAAACCTTTGAAGAAATCGTGCTGGAAAAAGCCATGGATCGTGCCCACAACAAAAAGTGCACGATTAAAGACACACGGACCGATGCTCTTTGTCGCCTGTTGAAAGTTGTCGGTGTCCCGCAGGACATCAGCAGACCGCAGATGGCAAAACGCGCTCAGGATCTATTGACAAACTATATGGATGAAATGATCGCCAGTGGCTTGTACGCATCCTGGCATATCAGCGGCGAAGTCGCGGGAATCAGTCTGCCCTGTTCACAAGCGCAATTGTGGGGCCCCCATCCCTTCATGCAATGGTTGATTTCCAACACCGAAGTTCGCGTGAATATCTGCGGAAACGGCCTGACCATGGAAGCATGTCGAAAAGCCGTCAAAAAGATCCGTTCTTGGGAAGTGGACTTCGACTGGACAGTTTCTCAGCATGTGGCTGGCGCCCGCTTTGCTGCGAAGGTCTGCAAGCCCTACCCCGAAGGAAGATCCTCCTTCGAGGCATTCTGCAACAGATAAAGACTATGCGGATTTCTTGAGACCCGTATGGTTTCAGATTAGCGCAACGTCCGAGACCATTGTCTCGGAAACTTGCGGCCAGAACCAATCCAACTGAGGATCAGAGGCAATAACGTCTTTAATTAAGACTTTGATATCACTGCGAGTGGAAATTTCCCGACGCAGCCACATTTCGATTTCATCATAACCCGGACCAATGATGGTGATCTCAATATGACTGAAGAAATGCAAAAGATGCAGATCTTTCGTGGCCACGGGTTTACCTTCTGTTTTTCCACGAATGAAATTCAGAACTTCATTTTTGATTTCGGCAAAATTCCTGTGGTTGATTCGGCGAAGAATAAGATCCGCCCGGTGATCACGGTTGATCCAGCGCTGATGCAGTCCTCTTTGTACAAGATTAATCAGGTAGTTTCTCAATACAGAAGGGACCAGACGAAATTCTTCGTCCGGCAACGACATCACCTGCATCAAATCTACGTATCGCGCCTGTTCCTGGCCTCGACGTAGAGAGGTGAGTACTTCTGGAATGCGCAAAACAGATTCGCGAATCCCGAGAAGATCAATTCCTGCTCCATCCGTGAAGTAGAGAATTCTCATATCACTATCATGACCTATCTTTACGAAATGTGTGCAGAAAAATGCCAGACCCAGACCAGGGTCCAGTATGTATTTTTTAGTGCAGTCACCTCGCCTTTTTGATAGGCTAAACAGAGGCCCAAGGACTAGGCGCTGGCAGCGGTAACGCTGGTTAAAGACAAAGGATTGTGCAACCGTGACTTCACGCAACTCGAAGAATCAAAGACCACCGCTTGAAAAGTGGTATCCCTATATTCTCTTTGCATTTATTGGTTACTGCGTGGCCGATTTGGGCATTCTTGCCTATCGCGATAAAATGCTTCCCCAATCTGCCCCACCATCGCACCCCAAAGCCCCTCAGTTTGATGGTGGTATCAGCCGTGGCGCTTACAATTCCATCACCAGCCGTAACATGTTTGCGTCCAGCGGGGTGATTCCCGATGCGCTGGTGGACAAATCCAAAGGTGCAGAAGCACAAAAAGAAGCCGATCCGGTTCCTTCTCAACTTCCACTGACTTTGATTGGAACTTTGGTGCACTCCAATCCGGACAAATCCCTTGCGGCGATTGAAGTTCGCGGCAAACAGGGCGTTATCTCCTACAACCCCGGCAAAGAAATCGAGGGCATGGCCTCTATCATGAAGGTGGAACGCCAAAAAGTGATCTTCCGCAACTTGAACTCCAATCGACTTGAATACATTGAAATGAAAAAAGATGGAAAAGTCGCCTTCGGCGCCGGCCGCCCTTCTTCCGGCGGCGGTGATAAAGAAGTCCAAAAGGTTGGCGACAATAACTTCGTGATCAAACGTGCGGATCTTTTGAAATACACCAACGATCTTTCCAGTATTTTGATGCAAGCCCGCGCCGTTCCCAACCGCGAACCCGGCACTGGAAACATCAATGGCTTCCGCATTTTAGATATGCAACCCGGCAGTATTTACGAACAACTTGGCATCCAAAGAATGGACGTCATCAAGGCCGTCGACGGCACCCCTGTCGACAGCCCCGCCAAAGCCATGGAACTTTACAACACACTGAAGAACTCACCCAAAGTGACTCTTCAAGTTGAAAGAAACGGAAAAACCGAAACCATGACTTACAATATTCAGTAAGGCGGCAGTAGCCGCGGAGAGCTGGCGGGGCAACAGCCCCAAAAGCTGAACCAGCGTCGGCCCCCGGGTCGACAGCAGAATAAGAACTTAAAAGGATTTTAAGACAACTCCTCAGGAGGAGAAGGCAAAATGAAAAAAACCGTCAGCATAGGACTTGCTTCATTGATGACAGCCCAATTGGTGGGCCCTGCAGCAAATGCTCAGTTTGAGGACTTCCCTCCTCCACCGCCACCACCGGATTTCGGTGACATGGGGGGCGGCGAGCCTCCTCCACCTCCTGATTTTGGCGGCAGCAACTCTGGCCCGTCCGGGTTTGCACCTCGGGGTGGTTCCGACAGCAATTCTGGCGGCACTGCAAACATTTTGAATAAAGCGGAAAAAGACAAGCTGGCGAAGGCTCCGATCGAGGACATCAACAGCAAGAACTTCCCGGAAACGATTGAGTCCTTCGACTTCCCGAACGTGGAAATCACGGATCTGATCAAAGCTATCGGTGAACTGACCGGTAAGAACTTTATCATTGATCCGGGTGTACGTGGTAAAATCACGATCACAGCGCCGACAAAAATCACTGTGGCTGAAGCTTACAAAGCCTTCTTGTCTGCTTTGGCCATCAATGGTTTCACGGTGGTTCCTTCCGGCAGCTTCTTGAAGGTCAAATCTGCCAGAAACGCCCAGCGTGACAATATCGAAACTTATTCCGGCGCTTACTATCCAAACGCGGATCAGATGATCACCCGTATCATTCACTTGAAGCACATCTCTGCTTCCCAGGTGAATCGGGATCTTCGCATTTTGCCATCCAAAGATGGCGAGATGAATATCTATGAGCCAACAAACTCCATCATCATTTCGGATTATGGTTCCAACATTGACCGCGTGATGAAAATCATCAGTCAGTTGGACGTTCCCGGCTTTGAAGAACAACTTGAGGTTATTCCTATTAAATACGCGAAAGCCAAAGATCTTGCCGATCTGGTGGATAAAATCGTCAATAAAGGAAATAAAACCCAAGGTTCCGCTCCGGGCACATTCACGGCGGGTGTTCCGCGCTTCTCGCGTTCAGCGGGGGCAACGTCCCAACAAGGTGCAAGCTTCTTTATGGCCATTCCGGATGACCGTACAAATTCCATCATCGTGGTGGGTAACAAATCCGGTATCGTGCGCATTAAAAAACTGATTTCCCAGTTGGACTTCAAAATCCGCGCGGAAGAATCCGGTGGCGTTTACGTTTACAGCGTAAAATACGGCGATGCGGAAAAGATCGCCCAGACCCTGCAAGGTGTGGCAAAAGATGCCGCGCCAAAACCAGCTACTGGCGGAAGCCTGCTGTCCCCTATCGGAGCCAGCGGTCAAATGCAAGCACAGCAGGAAATCTTTGGTGGCGATGTTAAGATCACAGCGGATAAAACAACCAACAGCTTGGTTGTGACGGCAAGCAAACAGGACTATGACGTGGTTCTCAGCATCCTGTCCAAACTGGATGCGCCTCGCGATCAGGTCTTTGTGGAAGCGATTATCATGGAAATGTCTGTGAATGACGGTAATTCCTGGGGTATTGGTTACTACCAGTACGGCGACAGCGGTTATGGTAAAGTGGGCTTCAATGGTCTATCCAATATCAATGACTTCCTGTCCCCGACAGGGGGTTCTGGTGCGGTGATCGGTTTTGGCCAGGGGAAAACGGTGGAAGTCACCGATCCTATTTCCAAGCAGACATTGAAAATCCCAAGTTTGTTGGGCTTTATCAATTTCCTGAAGACCGCCAAAAAAGCCAATATCCTTTCCACTCCTCAGCTGATGACATTGGACAATCAAGAGGGTGAATTGGAAGTCGGTGACAAAGTCGTCGTCGGTGAAAACGTACAGAACGTCGGAACCAGCGGCACAACCGTCAGAACACCACAGTTTGAGGACGCGACGATCAAATTGGCCATCAAGCCATTTATCAGCCCGGCCTCCAACCAGATCCGCATGGAAATCAAACAACAAGTGGCACAGCTTTCTACAGCCAGCACGCCGAAAGCCTTCCAGGATTCGACTCAGCCTTTGGCGAAGCGCTCCTTGAAGACAGTGATCAACGTCAACAACGGCGATACGGTGGTTCTGGGTGGTTTGATGAAAGAACAGGACCAAGAGTCAGTTACGAAGGTGCCGCTGCTGGGTGATATTCCAATCATCGGCTGGTTGTTCAAGTCCCGCACTGTTGTGAAAGATAAAACCAACATGGTGGTCTTCCTGACACCGAAAATTGTGCGTAACACGTCGGAAGCAAACGCCATCGTCTCCAAGAAGCTGGATGAGCGCGTGGAATTTGTCAAAGCACAAGGCGGCGTGGACCCTTACGGTGCTAAACTCGAAGAAGTCCGCCGTAAAGCAGAGGCTCCAAGTGAAGCCCCTGCTGTGACCGAACCTATTATTGAGGAGTAATTCATGGCCTCCGTGGATGTTTCAACGATTCTCGCCAAATCAACCTCTTTGACTCAGGACCAGATTCGATCGGTCCTGAACAACCCTTCAGTGGTCAGACCCGTCACTGTGGGTGAGGCTTTGGCTGCGAAGGAGTTTTCCACGGCGGATGAAGTGGTCTCTGATCTTTGCAAAGAACTGGGCCTGGATTTTATCCGCGACATCCCTGTCAGCGAAATTTCGGTGGACCTGATCCGCGATCTTCCGATCAACTACGCCAAACAACACAACGTCCTTCCCTACAAGGAAGACTCTGAGCTGCTGGTGGTACTAACCAGCAATCCGGTGAATCTGAAAGCTCTGGATGACATGAAGGTGCTCTTTGGTAAGCGCGTGCGCCCCCTGATCACCACCTCCAGCCGCGTTCAGGATGCCATCAACAAAGTTTACGAAAAAAGCACCGCCAATCTGTCCGGTCTTGATGAGATCGCAGAAGAGGACTACGACCTGGATGATCCTATCGTGGATCTGCTTGAGGCCGGCGAAGACGACGCCCCGGTGATCAAGATGGTCAACAGCCTTCTGTTCCGTGCGGTGAAAGAAAAAGCGTCTGACATTCACATCGAACCTTATGAAAAAGACATGGCCGTGCGCTTCCGTACGGACGGTATTTTGTTCGATGTGTTCAAACCACCTAAAAAGCTGCAAAACGCGATCACTTCCCGTATCAAAGTTATGGCCAACCTGAACATCGCTGAAAAACGTTTGCCTCAGGATGGTCGTATCCCTTTGAAAGTCGGCGGTAAGGACATCGATATCCGTCTTTCCTGCGTCCCAACCACCTTCGGCGAACGCCTGGTGATGCGTATTCAGGACAGATCCTCTGTTGTGCGTGAACTGTCGGCTTTGGGCTTTTCTCAGGAAAACCTGTCCCGCATGGAAGAAGACATCCTGACTCGCTCGTATGGTATCTTCCTGGTCACGGGTCCGACGGGTTCTGGTAAATCCACGACTCTTTATGGCGCTCTTTCCAAATTGAACCAACCTGACGTTAACATTCTGACTGTGGAAGATCCGGTGGAGCAACGTATCCACGGGATTGGCCAGGTGCAGGTGAACTCCAAGATCGGCCTGACTTTCGCAGCCGGACTGCGCTCGTTCCTTCGTCAAGACCCGGACATCATCATGGTCGGTGAGATTCGTGACTTGGAAACAGCGGAGCTGGCCATTCAGGCCTCTTTGACCGGTCACTTGGTTTTATCCACTTTGCATACGAATGACTCGGCCGGGGCCTTCCCCCGTCTGATCGACTTCGGAGTGGAGCCGTTTCTGATTGCGACCTCTATCACGGGCGTCATCGCCCAGCGTTTGGTGCGCGTGCTTTGCCCACACTGTAAAGCACCACATGAAGCCACAGATTTTGAACTTCAACTTCTGGGTATCACGCGCGAAGAGGCCAACAAAGCCAATATCTGTAAAGCGATGGGTTGCAACCACTGCTCTCAGAAAGGCTATTCCGGTCGTACCAACATCGGAGAGCTGCTGATCGTGACCGATGACATCCGTTCATTGATCATGCAGAGAAAAGACGGTAACACTATTAAGAAACAAGCAGTCGCTAATGGAATGAAGACCTTCCGTGACCACGGCATTCAAAAAGTTCTTGCCGGAATCACGACTATTGAAGAACTGACTTCCAATACACAACTGGATATTTGATCGGCCCCGGCCGGCAGAGCTGAAGCCCCGGAAGGGGCGCAGACTGAAGCAGCTAAGGCTGCATAAAAAACAAAGGCGGCCTGGCCGCCTCAATTAAAGCGTAACTAAGGTAATTAAGATGCCTATTTTTGAGTACAAAGGCCTGTCGAAAGACGGAAGAAATGTCAAAGGAACCATCGACGCTGAAAATCAGCGTGCGGCCCGCGCCAAACTCAAAAAAGACAATATCTTTGTCGTCGATATCAAAGACAAAAAAAAGATCGATCCCAAGAAAAAATCCGGCCCGCGTGCGACCAAAGTTGTCGGCGTCAAGGACCTGTCTCTGATGACACGCCAGTTGGCCACCCTGATCAAAGCCAACATCCCTTTGGTCGATGCATTGACGGCCGTTTCCGAACAAGTGGAAAACCCGACATTGTCAGAAGCCCTGGCGGACTGCAAGAACATGGTCAACGAAGGGTCCACCTTGCATAAGGCCATGCTGAAGTATCCAAACATCTTCACGAACATCTATGTCTCGATGGTGGAAGCCGGCGAAATGTCCGGAAGTTTGGACGTGATTCTGATGCGTCTGGCAGAGTTCACCGAAGCGCAAGCCGATTTGCGTGCCAAGGTCAGCAGTGCTATGACCTACCCGATCATCATGCTGGTGGTGACGTTTGGTTTGATGGGCTTCCTGTTTATTTTCCTGATCCCGAAAATGGTGACCGTGTTTGAATCGGCCCCTCAGTTGCAGCTTCCCTGGTACACGGTTGCTTTGATCGATGCTTCACAGTTTGCCGTGAACTACTGGTACCTGATTTTGGGCAGCATGCTGATTATTTATCTTTTGTTCCGCAACTGGAAGAACACGCCGGCGGGACGCAATCAGTGGGATGCCATTTCCTTAAAACTGCCGCTGGTGGGCCCGACGGTGCGCATGGTGGCGGTCTCCCGCTTCACCCGCACTCTGGCAACACTTTTAAACGGCGGTGTTCCGATGCTGGCGGCGCTGACGATTGTTCGCAATGTCGTGGACAATCATGTTCTGGCGATTGCGATTGATGAGGCCCGCAATAATATCTCTGAAGGGGAATCCATCGCAGGTCCGTTAAAGAAATCCGGGCAGTTCCCGCCTATCGTGATTCACATGGTGAACATCGGCGAAAAAACCGGTGAGCTGGAAAACATGCTGACGCAAGTTTCTGATGCCTATGACTTCCAGGTGAAAACCAAACTGGAAGGCCTGACCAGTATCATGGGTCCGGTGGTGATTGTGATCATGGGCGCGGCGATCGGTATGATCGTAATGGCCGTGATGGTGCCAATGTTCGAAATGGCCAACGTGGCGGGATAGTCCCGTTGAACATTGAGACAGGGGGTAAATCCCCCTGGAAGAATCCATAGAGTCACAATCGGGTCCAACTTGGAACCTCAAGTAACCTCTCAACTCCACCCCCTAAGCCCTCAGTCTGGGGAAAGATATTGTTCTCAAAGCGAAACGCAGCTGGAGAAATTATTATGTGACATAGGTCGGGCAGCCGCTCTGCACTTTGCTTTACCTTGGGCCAAGGCTCTGTTAGGATTAGCATCTGTAAAAAGGAGTAAGTATGTCTCTTCTCAAAAATCGCAAGGGTATGACTCTGATTGAAATCATGATCGTCCTTGCCATCATCGGTGGTATCGCAGCTCTTCTTCTCCCAAACATCACGGGACAATTGGATAAATCCAAGGCCAAAGAAGCTAAGATCCAGCTCACTCAAATCGTCAATGCACTTTCCATGTACTACACTGATTGCGGTAAATATCCACAATCATTGGAAGGCCTGACAAAGCAGGATCCAAACTGCTCAAACTGGGGCCCGCAACCTTACTACACTAAAAAACTTCAAGATCCATTTGGCCATGACCTGGTTTACGAACTGGATGGTGGCGAGTACACATTGAAGTCATTGGGTAAAGACGGCCGCGAAGGCGGTTCTGGCTTTGACAAGGACATCACACTTGAGGATTTGAACTAATCCCGATGTCTTCGCAAAGGGGCTTCACTCTTATCGAGATCATGATTGTGCTGGCTATTATGGCCGCCCTGATCACAGTGGGAGCCCCTCGCCTTCTGAAAAATAATGAAGGCAATATCAAAGCGGTCGCCCGCAATTTCATTGTTCTCAGCAAAGAACTTCGCAACAAAGCCCGCCTGACCAATTCCACTTACCGCCTGGCCATCAGCATGGAAGCCGACGAACCCAAGTACTGGGTTGAACGCGCCAATGGCCCGCAGGCCGTGGACCCGGAATCCTACGAAAAAGAAAAAGAGACCGGTGAAGACGCTCCCCCACCTCTGTTTCAGATGGACAAGTCCTTGCTGAAAAAAGAAAAGGAACTTCCTGGTGGTCTGCGCTTTGCCTCGGTGGAAACCGTGAATATGAAATCCCCTATGACTTCGGGGATTGCCTATATCCATTTCTTCCCGGAGGGCTTCGTGGAGGCGTCCGCCGTGCAGATCACAAATGGAAATAATTTAACTTGGACTCTTGTTTTTAATCCTTTAACGGGTCAAGCTGATATCATAGAGAAAGCTTCTTCGTTAAAGGACGTCCAACGGTGAGAAAAAACGGATTCACATTGATTGAAACCGTCATTGCGATGGTGATTCTGTCATCAGGAATTATGCTTCTGGCAAATTCCTGGAGTGGCAGCTTCATGCGTGTGCGCAAGACTCAGCTGTCCACCGAAGTCACCGCTTTACTTGAACGAAAAATGACTGAAATCGAACTGGAATATGCCGGCAAACCGCTGGATTCAATCCCCGAGGAAACTGAAGATGATTTCGGGTCCGAATATTCCCAGTACTCCTGGAAAATGACCTCGAAAGAATTTGAAGTTCCCGACATCTCAGCCACCCTGACGGCGCAAGCTGGAGGTGCGGATGAAATGGCTTTGACCGTGATGAAAACTTTGACCGAACATCTGGGAAAGTCCATCAAGGAAGTCAAAGTCACAGTCATTTATAAAGGCGCCAAAAAACCGTTGGAGTTTTCAGCAACTCAGTACTTTGTGGACTACGACAAGGAGCTTCCGCTTCCTTCGATGCCGGGGATGTGATGATGAGAAAATCCTCGGGCTTCACCATGATTGAACTGATGATCACAATCACGATTCTGGGCACTTTGACCCTGCTGACGGCGCAGTCCATTCAGCAGGCGGTCAAAGCCAAGGTCAAATTACAGGATCAGATTGATGATGTGTCTCGTATGCGCGATGCCTTGCGCCTGCTGGAGCGGGATATCAATCTGGCTTATCACTATCGTGATCTGGAAAAAGAAATCGACCAACTGGTTAAAAAGAAACCCGCAAACCAACAGCAGCAACAAATTGGCGGCACTATTGCTTCCGGGGGGCAGTTCCCGGGGGATCCGGGGCCGTTAACAAACGAAGCACAAACCCAGCAAGAAGAACGCCGCGAGGTCCCCCGTCGCGACCCTGAAACTCACTGGGTCGGCACCGAAGACAGTTTGAACTTCGTGACCATGAACAACGCCCGCACCGTGCGCAACTCCCGTCAGGCTGACTTTATTGAAGTTGGTTACAGTCTGCGCGATTGTAAAAGTCTGACCGAAGGTGGAGGCTCTTCCAAGTGTCTGTGGCGCAGAAGCACACCTTATGTGGATCTGGATGTCACCAAAGGTGGTGATGAGGTGGCCCTGCTGGAACACGTGACCGAATTCAAACTGCGCTACATGGGTAAAGGAAAACAGGACTGGGCGACTTCATGGAGAACCGACGCCCAGGGTGACGCCGCCACCAAGAGCAAGTTCCCCCAAGCGGTGGAGATCTCAGTCACCGTCGATAAGAAGATCGCCGGCAAAAGTAAAAAATATTCCATGCAACTGATCGTTCCCGTTCACTTCCCCAATAATCCAGAGGAGGGTGCAAATGCTCAAGGCAATCAAAGCTCTTGGCCAAGGTCTCAATCGCCCACTCAATAATCGTCGCGGCATCGCCCTGATGATTGCGATTGCCTGTATCATGCTGATTATGTGGATTGCCATGGAGGTGTCGTACGATTCAAACGTAGAGTACATCGTCAACTCTCAAGGGATGAATCGTATCAAAGCCTACTATGCTGCCAAATCCGGCATGCAGCTGAGCCTTCTGCGCATCAAGATCTATCAACAGGCCCAAAGCAAGTTGGGCGACAAACTGGGCGACACCAAAATGCTGGATCAAATCTGGCAGTTCCCCTTTGCCTGGCCCCTGCCGATCCCGGATGAACTGAGCGCCGTCGACAAAGATAACTTCAAAAAAGCCGTCAAGGATTCTTCGATGGATGCGGGTTATTTTGTCACTATCGAAGATGAAGGCTCAAAAATCGACTTAAACGACCTGGCCTCCCCCTCCAAGTCCCTGCAGGAAATCACGAAGAAGCAACTTCTGAATATTTTTGAACAGAAGAAAAAAGAAGACGAAGCTTTTGAGCGGGAATATTCCAGCGTCCGCTTTGATGAACTGATTAACAATATCGCCGACTGGATGAGTCCAAAATCAGCCTCCCTGAACGGTGGCGACAAAAGATCGAACTATGCAGAGCTGAATCAGGAGTCCCAAAGCGATTACTATCCACCCAACCGAGGTTTCCGCACCATCGCAGAGTTGCGCATGGTCCCGGGAATGAACGACGTCTTTTTCGACCTGCTAGCCCCCAGAGTCACCATCTATGGCATGAAGGGCATTAATCCAAATCTGGCCAGCGCCGAAGTACTAAAATCACTGGACCCGGCCATGACCACAGAAGTGGTTAAAGAAATCATCAAACGCCGCGACAACGCCGACGAAGGTGGTCCGTTTAAGTGCAACCAATCCGGCGGCAGCGACGACTTCTGGAATTTCGTAGAAAGCAAAGGCATCCGCCCCGAAGGCAAAGTCGAAGAAATCCCCCTGACCTGTGACAGCGTGATCAATTTCAAAATCCGCAGCACCGGAGAATTTGCAGGCGCTTCCCGCGAGATCACGGCCATCGTGATGAACCTGCAAAAAACCGCAGACAAGGTAAAGTCCTACGTCAAAAAAGATCAGAGCCAAAGCCAACAACAGCAACAACAAAGCGGCCAACAAGGACAACAACAGGGCCAACAACAATCCCAATCCCCTCAAATCCCCAAAGGCCCCCCAAGAATAGTCTACTGGAACGAAAGATAAGAAAAAGGCTGGACCAAAATCCAGCTTTTTTTTATTCCCCCAAAATCTCTCCACTCTCTCCTCCAACCGCGACTTCCAAGGGAAGAAGCCCACAAGTCTTCGCAGCCCCAGGCAAGGTCTTTTATGCCATTGGCTCTGTGTATAGCTATTATTGTCGCCCTTCGGTGGCGCATGGATGCGCGAACCACAGCGAAGCTGTGGCACCGACGAGCCTGGATGGCGTGGCGACAATAATAGCTATACACAGAGCCAAACGTCGCATAAACTTAGACCAAAGCCAGTTCATGGAGGAATTGCTTTGAAATCTCTCGGCATAGACATCGGTTCCAGCAGTATAAAAATTGTGGAGGTGCAATCCACTTCCAAAGGATTTCAAGTCACTCAGTGCATGGAGCATCCACTAGGAATTGCCCCCGGCCACGATCAGGAACTTGAGATTCTGGAATATCTGCGCGACTTTGCCAGTCTTTATGATCCGGCCCAAACACGTTTTGTTTTTGCTTTACCGCAAAATCGCGTGGCTGTTCGTAATAAATTCTTCCCCTTCAATGACCGCTTAAAAATTGCCAAAAGTTTGGCTTTCGAATTGGAAGAGGATCTGCCTTTCTCCGCGGACAATGCCATCTTTGATGCCAAAATCATCCGCACAGTGGGTTCCGGTGCGGAAATCCTGGCCTGCGCGGCTCCGAAAATTCACGTTCAGAATCTGATTCAAAGAGCTCAAGACTCAAACATGGACCCCTTCCTGATTTCTGCGGAAGGCACGGCCTATGCCAATGTTTTTGAAAAGTGGAATGAAGCGCCTCCCTCCGTGCCTGCCCCTGCCATCGGCCTGGATGACGAGGCCAAGCCCGTGCGTCAGGTGACTTTGACTTTGCACATCGGGCACAGCCGCACTTTGGTGTGTGCTTTTGAAGGTAGCTCTCTTATTCAGGTCGGATCCATTCTTTGGGGTGGGAAAAATATTGCCGAAGCCATTGCGCAAAAGTATGAAATTCCCTTCATCGAAGCCATCAAAGAGCTGCAAACTAAAGCTTTCATTTTAACTAACAAACAAGGTGCCACTTTCGATCAGGTCACTTTCTCAGACACCATTGCAAAATGTGTTCGTGAGATGGCGCGTGATCTGCAGTTGGCGATTCTTGAACTCAAAAGCGAGTTCAACGCCCAGATCAACAGCATCAGCATGACAGGTGGCGTATCGCAGATTCAGAATTTGGGACCTTTCCTGACTCAGGTTCTCGAGGTTCCGGTGAACCGCGTGTCGGCTCTGGATCAAACCCCGAACATTGCCTTTGAACGTTCCGTCGCTAACGGAGCAAAAATGGGTGTGGCTTTGGGGCTGGCACTGGAAGGCTTCAAAAAACCGCGCAATCCCCCGGTGAACTTCCTGCGTGGCGAGTTCGCAAAAGAAAATCACCAGTTCAAAATGTTCTGGGAAAAATGGGGCCCGACAATCAAAGTGGCCACGGCAGCACTGGTTGTGCTGTTCGTTTACACTTCCTTGCGTGAAAGTTTCTCTTTAAGTCTTGCGGACCGCACGCAGGAAGTATTGAAAACTCAGGCCAAAACTGTGGCGGGGCTGAAAGGCCGTGCCGCCTCTGAAAACGGCATCCGCAAGTACATTCGGGACAACAAAAAGCGCGCCGCTGATCTGAAAACTCTGGCCAGTGTTGCCAATATGAATTCCGCGTTGGATATCGCCAAGAAGATCAACGACGCTGTCCCGCCGAAGTCCTCAATCACCTTGGACATCCAACAGCTTTCTGTTCAGGACCAGCAGGTGGTTTTACAGGGTTACGTCAATTCCCCGAAAGAAATGAGTCTGTTGCAACAGGCGCTGACCAACGTTTCCACTGATGGTCAGGTGAAGCCAGGGCAAAGCCGCCTGAATCCCCTGCCGGGACGCACGGCTTTTTCGTTCAGTTTCAATGTCGATCGTAATATTGAGAAGGTGACTCGATGAGCAGCTTGGATGATTTGAAAGAAAGATTTATCGCCGACTCTCGCGCCACATGGGAACGTCTTCAGGAAAGCACCGCGTACAACCAAATGCGTGACCGCTATGAAAACATGACCCCCGCCATGCAGAAGCTGACTTTGATCGGCGGCGTGGCCTTGATGACTTTGCTTGTCCTGTCCATCCCCTATGGCAAATACACACAGTCCACTGAATATGTTGGGGAATTTGAAAGCAAACGCATGACCATTCGTGAGCTTTTGAAAGTCAGCCGCGAATCTTCGGATGTACCGCAGATTCCCCAGGCCCCGTCCATGGACATGATCCGCAACAATGTGGACAATCAGATCAAAGCCGCCAATCTTTTGCCTGAACAAATTCAGGGCACAGAGATTCAGGAAAACAATTCCAATCTGGTTCCTAAAAATCTGACAGAGGGACTTTTGCAGGTCAGTCTGGTGAAACTGAATCTGCGTCAGGTGTTGGATCTGGGGTATCAGTTCCAAAGCATCAATCCCAGTGTCAAACTGAAGGACATGATCATGACGGCAAATCGTGAAGACGGCCGTTACTTTGATGTGGTTTACAAGCTGGTGGCTCTGGCCGTTCCAGCTCCCCCGGCTCCCGAACCGATGGAACCTTCTCGCGGCCGCAAAAATCGCAATAGCGGGGACGAGTAATCATGGCTCAACTTCGTCAGCTTCTGAAATTGATCGGACAAAGCAAAAGCAAAATCGCCGTGATGGTACTTTCCGCGCTGGTGTTTGTTTTTCTGCTCTTCCCGTTTGATGACCTGAGTGACTTGATTTCTTCACAAGTATCCCGCTTGAGCAATAATTCAGTCTACGTGCAGTTTGAAAAGCTGAAAATGAGCCTTTTCCCACAACCTGGTGTGCAGATGGATCAGGTTTATATTGAGTCTTTAAGAACTCCGGCGATTTCCGCGCAGGAACTGGTGATCACCCCGTCTATTCGCGGCTTGATCCAACAAAAACCGTATGGGCATGTTTCCGCCAAGGGACTATTGAAGGGTGATGTCGATGTTCATGTCGGCAAAGGCTCCAAGACAGAAAACGGTGCCGAACGCCATAAGATTGAAGTCAGCGCGAAGAAAATTTCGTTGCATGATTTGCGTGAGATGGCGAATCTGCCGGTCCTTTTGAAGGGGCAGTTGAATCTGGAATCCACGGTTCTTGCCGACTTAAGCTTCCAGGAACAACCCGATGTGGAAATGAATCTTTCCATCAACCAGTTCGAGCTTCCTCCTTCCAACGTCAACACACCGATGGGTCCATTGACGTTACCAGACTTGAAGTTGAGCACAGTGGAACTAAAAGGTCGCTTGGCCGCAGGTCAGTTCGTGATTGAAAGCGGCACCATTGGCAAGCCCGGGGATGAACTGTACGGTACTATTAAGGGCAAGATCGGTTTAACAATCGTCAACCGCGGAAGCTCCTTTGGACATCAAATCGGGGCCTACAACATCGAAGTGGATCTGCGCACTAAACGCAGCTTCCAGGAGCGTGCAGCCCTGTTCCTGACGTTCATTGACGGCTATAAAACACAGACGCCTGAGGGGTCTCAGTACAAGTTCAAAGTCTCCGCCAGCAATCCCATGATGCCGCCAAGCATCGGCGCTGCGCGTTAGTCCGAGTTTTAGATTCCTTCCCAACCCCGCTTTAATTAACTTGATGCGGGGCTCTGCTTAATAATTGCACACCTCTTTGGTAATTAAATTTGAGTCGGAAGTCCTTATTGACTTCACTCTTAATCTGACCAAAAACGAATGGGTCAATTATTGGAGGGAATATGTCTGGAGTAAATAAAGTTATCCTTGTAGGCCGTTTGGGCGCTGATCCTGAAGTAAAAGCTATCGGCAGCGGCAGCACTGTTGCGCGTTTGAACCTGGCAACAAGTGAAACCTGGGTTAAAGACGGTCAAAGACAAGAGCGCACGGAATGGCACCGTATCACAGTTTGGGGCAAGTTGGCTGAGATCTGTGGCAAACACCTTTCTAAAGGTCGCCAAGTGTACGTGGAAGGCAAACTTCAAACTCGCCAGTGGGAAGACCAGCAAGGTCAAAAACGCTTCACCACTGAAATCGTGGCCAGCACTGTTCAGTTCTTGGGTGGCGCGACAGGTGAAAAATCCTCCAGCAACTCCATGGGTGGCAACGACGATTTCAACTTCCAAGATTTCGGTCCGGAGCCAAGCTTCAACAGCAACGACGAGATCCCTTTCTAAGGGATGAAAATGGCCCGCCTGCTGCGTTGGACGAGCTTCGTCCTCATCCGACGTAGCATTAGCTACGCCTCCTTGCGGGCGAAACTCATCCGCCTTGCATTCGAACCATTTTGATCCCTTAGGGGTATAAATAGATGGGTCATAAATAGATAAGCCAAAAGCCCTGAAGAAATTCGGGGCTTTTTTTTTGCCTTTTAAATGCCCTATAATAAAGGGGTTATGAAAGCATTAGTACTTTCCACCCTTGCTGTTTTTTTTCTTGGCGGTTGCACTGTCTACCGCTCAGAGGGTCGTAAGCAATTTGAATCCGAAGCACCCGGAAAAGTTGCCGGCGCCTCTTTTCAACTTATTAATTGCAAAAAAGAAGGCAAACTTGAAACCTGGTTCCACGAGGAATTCCCGGCACATGAGTACGAGCTGGTCCTGGCTGAATCAGATCTGGAAATCTGGCGCACTCAACGAGGCTCAGTCGTGGAAGTGAAGGCTTTGCAAAAAAGTGAAAAAACAACCCAGTCCTGCATCTATCAATTTGCCAACGACACCGTCTGGACACTTTACAAAGATCAATTCATCCGAGAACTCGAAAACAACCTGATGACACTTGAATAGAAAGAGGTCCCGTGATTTTCAGAACCCGCCTCCTTGCCATCTGCCTGCTTCTTAGTTTTTCTTCTGCAGGCTTTGCCGCCACGGTGTCTGCCGTCAAAGGACAAAAAGTTCTGATCAATCTGGATGGCGACACCACCGAAGTCGGCGACGAGTTCTATCTGATCAATCCCGAAACCCAAAAACGCACAGCCATCATTCGCATCAAACAGGTAAAACCCGGAAAAGCTCTGGGGGATATTCTGCGCGGGAAAGCCGTCAGCGGTTCCACTCTGCAGGCCAAAGCCCCCTCGTCTATGAGCGCCGATGTCCCAGCGTCTTCTGAATCCTCTGGCAGCACCAGCGGCAATAACGCCGGCTATTTGCGCGTTTTGAAAGATTCCTGGGGCATCACGGGCGGCTATTTGATGTCCACCATGGACGCGGATATCACCTATCGTGATCCTGGATTTGGTACCATGCTAAAAACCTCAGCCAGCATGTCCGGCAGCGGTTTTGGAGTCGGTGGATTTTATGACTATGTTTTGAACTCCAGCTTGGTAGGCCGGGGCTTTGCCGCGATTGAACAGTTCAATGTCACCGGCTCGGCCTCCTCTGCCGGTTGCCAAAACAGCACCAACTGCGACGCTAAAATCAACTATCTGTCTTTGTACGGGCTCTTGAAATGGTATCCCCTGCAGGACAAGTACCGCATCTGGGTCGGCGGAGGCATGGGTTATTTGCTGGCTCTTTCTAAAAGCAGTACAGCATTGAATGAATCACAGATTTCCACCAATCAGGTCTTCACTTTGGGTGGCGGCGTGGACGTGCAAATGAGCCGCAAGAATTACGTCCCCGTCAGTCTTGAATACAATATGTTCCCACCCTCTGACACTGTCAAAGCCAGCATGATCTCCATCAAAGCCGGCTGGGCCTGGAATCTTTAGTTTATTGTTTTTGCATCGGCAACCAGATCACAAAGCGCGTCTTGGGCGAACTGTCATCCAGATAGAACTTCCCATCGTGAGCCTGAATGATCCCCTGAGAAATGCTCAAGCCCAGCCCCACTCCCTTACCCACCTCTTTGGTGGTGAAAAAAGGCTCCATGATTTTTTCTTTTAAGAAGGGTGGCACTCCGACTCCCGTGTCGGTGACCGAAATTTCCACGCCATTGTTACGAGCCGCAGCCTCGATAACCACACGACGTTCTGCACAGCCAGCCACGGCATCAGCCGCATTATTCAAAAGATTCAGCAGCACCTGTGAAATCTGATATGGACGAACGACGACTTCCAAGTGCGGCTCCAGACGACTGACCAGCTCAATCCCCTCACCTTTAAACTTATCCGCACAGAAGGCCAGTGTGTCTTCAACAATGGCCTCCACCACAACACGCTCTTTATCCCCTTGATCGGACTCCCGCGCATAGGACCGCAGGCCCTTGACAATCTTTGCAATACGATTGGTGGTCGACTCAGCCACCTCCATGCGCTTTTGCACTTCCATGTCTGAAGCCAGTCCCCGGTTGTTCAGGAGTCTTCGAAGAACACTCAGGTGACCGTTGATGATGGTCAAGGGATTATTGATTTCATGCGCAATCCCCGCCGCCATTTCACCCAACGACGCCAGTCGAGACGAGGTGATGATCTTTTTTTCCTGCTCTTTGAGCTGTCTTTCCTTGGCGCGCTTTTGTGTCACATCCTCTACCACGGCCAGATAACCGGTGACGTGGCCTTCTTCATCAACGACTCTGCCCAAAGACAGCGTCCCTTCGAAACGGCGGCCGTCACGCCCCACAAACACCCAGTCGGAAGCCTCATTGTAACCCTTTGAGAACATCGCCTCAATCAGGTCCAACGCCTCTGGAAGGGGTTTCCCCATCTCGCTTTCCATCCTTAGACGGAACAACATCAAGTCCTGATGATCATGCATAAGAGACGGCATGTGTTTTCCAGCCACTTCTTCGGACTTCCACCCCGTCAAAGCCTCCGCCGAGGAATTCATTTCCCGGATGATTCCATTTTCATCCATGGAAACCATCATAAGCGGTGTGGCATCCATCGCAGCAGACTTCCACTCTGCAACGGCACGCGCCCTTTTGCCAAGCTCCGTGGCTCTGTTATAAAAACTCAACGCCAAGCCCAGCAATACAGTAATACTGACACCAAAAACCAAAACCATTTGTGGCAAAGACGACGTGTTCTGGCGAATAACCCCGGTCGTGGGAGTGAATGAGATCACCCAGTCCACACCCAGGTTGTTGTAATGAACCTTCGAAATCCAATCCCGAGAAAGCACCGGATCCCACTCAAAGCTGCGATAGACTTCTTCTCCGTTCTGCAGTATTGCAATGTGATACCCTTCAGCGCGTGCAAACCGATCGACAAAGCTCTTTAGATCTATCGCGGCCGAAACTACACCCAGGAATTTGTGATTCTGCATCACAGGCACCAGAATACCAAAGCCTCGCCCGCCGGATTTCATCTCAAAGATGCGGGAAATGCGGGGCTCTTCGGAACTGCGAACCGCATCCAAAGCCTCAGCAATCTCGGGAGAGCGCCCCAGTGATGTGTTCTGAATGGACTTACTAAAGTCATCCATTGGATAAAGCCAGCGCATCACCAGCTTCTGATCTGACCACATCAGTCGACGAATCCCCTTGAACTCCTCGTAATAGAACTTCGCATCCAGACGCCACATCGTCTCATCAGCATATGCGCCCGCCGCCATCCGACGAGCCATGTGTTGCAAAGCCTTCTCAAGAGGTACAAAGGTTCCATCCAGCTTAATCTTGAATCCTTCAGCGCGCACCAAAGTCACGCTGCGATTTCTTTCAATATCCTTCAGCAACAAAAGCTGCCAGATCGCCACAGAAACTAAAACGCCGATCAGAACCACATAGATCGGCACCGTCGCCGTTCGCCCGTCTTCCTCACCACGCACATTGATGCGAACTCTCCAAAGCTGGGCCGTCGCCAAAAGCATGAAACAGACCGCGGTATGGATTGCCATTCGCGAAAAATTACCCCATCCATACTCGGAACTAAAATCCAGGAAATATCCCAACAAGCCCAGGAAACCAAAACCCAATACCAGGGAACTGGCCGTGACTTTCGTCATCCGCCGGGCATAGGTGCTGCCAATAGAAATATCTGAAAGACTTAAAAGCAAAAAGCACACGGCCGTGCTAATCGCCATGCGCCCTGGAGAACTGACACCTATAGAATAAAAAGCCGGACCGAAAAACTGATCTATACCAAAATCATATCCCGTCAGGTACTGCAACAAAGTCGCCGTGGCCAATGCCCCAACAGAAAAACTCAGGTACTGAGAGAGCTTTTGAAACTTTCCCTGCTGAATCAGAAAAGACAAACTGATAATAAAAAAACTGACGGCCGTGTTCACCACCATCGGAGCAAAATCAGAACGCACCTGAACCACAGATGCACTTTTAATCACCCAGCCAAACAGCACCACGCAGGCCACTGCCAGAACCGACAGAGCCAACACGTAATGCAAATTTCTTTTTAAATTAGTGAAGAACACGGGTGACTCCAATGATCCCCTTGATCTTCTGAATCTCGAAAATCGCCTGATTCAGCTGACTGGAGTCACGGACACTGACCTCAAAGTTACAGACCGCTTTTTTGTCTTTGGTCGTGCGGATCTGCGCAGATTGAATATTGATCCCCTGCTGGGCAAAGGCCTCCGACATCAGCTTCAGCAACCCTGGAACGTCCTGAGAAATAATCTTCAAGCGCACAATACGTTCCTGACCTTCCCCGGCCTGCTTCACATTCCAGGTCACATCCACTTTACGTAACTGATCGAATTCAAAGGCCTTGCGGCAGTCACTGCGGTGAATAGAGATACCACGCCCACGGCTGATAAAGCCCACAATCGGATCCCCTGGAATCGGATGACAGCATTTCGCATAATGCACCAGAACATCATCCATACCATCCACACTGATCAAAGAATTGGTCTTGCGCGTTTTTTGTGTTGCCGCACGAATGACCTTCTCCATAAAGGTGGAGTCTTCTGTTTTTGCAGCTTCCTTCGCCAGATTTTCCGGCGAAAGCTTTTCTACCAGAATACGGGTTTCAAGTTTTCCATAACCGACGGTCACATACAGTTCATCCAGATCTGCCAGGCCATGATCCTTTAAATAAGTTTCAAAGGCGGGACCTTTCAGATACTTCACTGCTGCCATACCAAACTTGCGGAACTCTTTTTCCACAAGCTCTTTCCCCAGCATGATGGCGCGACGGCGCTGCTCTTCCTTAACGAAGGCGCGGATTTTGGATTTGGCTTTATTGGTAACAACGAATTTCAGCCAGTCTTTCGAAGGCACTTGTGTTTTGGAGGTTACAACCTCCACCGTGTCCCCGTTTTGCAGCTGGTACTTCAAAGGCACCATGCGACCATTCACACGGGCACCGACGATGCGGTTCCCCAGTTCCGTGTGGACAGCGAATGCAAAGTCCACCGGTGTCGCCCCTTCCGGGAACTCTCGTACATCTCCCGTCGGAGTGAAGACGTAAATTTCAGTTTCAAACAAATCCGTCTTGACGGTGTCCAGGAACTCGTCGGGATTGCGCACGTTTTGATGCCAGCTGACCAGATCCCGCAACCAGTTCGCCTGCTGCAGATCCTCATCATCCCCCATTTTGCCGCGCTCTTTGTACTTCCAGTGCGCAGCGATCCCTTTTTCTGCCACCAGGTGCATTTCATGGGTGCGGATCTGAATTTCAATTCGTTCCCCGCCAGGCCCCATCACCGTCGTGTGCAGGGATTGATAGTTATTGGCCTTGGGCATCGCGATGAAATCTTTAAACCGGCCTGGAATTGGCTTCCACAGCGAGTGCACCAACCCCAGAGCTGCATAACATTCCGCCACGGAATCCACCAACACACGGAACGCCAGAACGTCATAGACCTGATCGTAATCAATATTACGCGACTGCATCTTGCGATAGATCGACCACAAGTGCTTGGAGCGTCCGTAAACCTCAAACCGGAATCCGGCTTTGGTCAGTTCTTTTCCAATAAGATGTTTTACTTCTTCGATGTAACGATTTTGTTCAGCCTCGGTCTTTTTGATCTGCTGAACAAGTTCGTAGTACATGTCAGGGCGATAGTAACGGAAACAAAGATCTTCCAGTTCAATCTTCAATGAACTGATACCCATGCGACCTGCCAATGGACAGTAGATCTCCAAAGTCTCTAAGGCAATGCGTTCCTGTTTTTCAAACGGCATGAAGTTCAGCGTTCGCATGTTGTGCAAGCGGTCCGCCAGTTTCACCAAAACCACACGCACATCTTTACCCATCGCCACGATCATCTTGCGAATATTTTCGCCCTGTTTTTCATGGCTGTTTTTAAACTTCATCTGACCAATCTTGGTCACACCATCCACCAGATGCGCAATCACGTCGCCAAATTCACGACGAATATCTTCCAGGGTGGCCGCTGTGTCTTCAACCGTGTCATGCAAAAGACCCGTGGCAATGGTGTCCAGATCCAGATGAAAATCCGCCAGAATGGCGGCAACAGAAAGAGGATGAGAAATATAGGGTTCTCCACTGCGACGAATCTGTCCTTCGTGCATTTTTTCAGAGAACGAATATGCCTTCTCGATAATTTTGAGATCTGCATTCGGATAATAGCTGCGAATGCGGGCCAAAAGATCATCGACAGTTTTAACGGGCTTATTGGATAAGCTATCCTCTTTCGGGAGACTAAACATACTTTTTAGCCTACCCGAAATAAATTGCTAATTTTACTGGTTTTTTGTCGCCTCGCCCAAAGTGGAGACAGGTTCATCTTTAGGGACCCTTAAAACGCAAAAAAGGGAGGTTTTTTGACCTCCCTTTTCACCTTCCCACGAGGGGATATCGCATTTTTTCCAAGGACTACTTGTTCAGGTCCTTTTCAATCTGACGAATAGCTTCTGCGGCTTCCAAACTTTCTTGGTAACCCACGTTGCCCATTGCCACTTCACGCAAAGAGCTGACGATGTATTTGTTGCTACGAGTGGAAACTGTTGCTTCCGCCCCTTTAAGAAGTTGCTTCGCTCTCTTAGCCACCATCAGGACAAGAGCAAATCTGTTAGGAACTTTTTCCAAGCAATCTTCTACGGTTACACGAGCCATTACGCCTCCGAAAAAATATATCTGGGTATATTAACGCTAAGTTAGCAATTTTTCAACGATTTTTTTGAATTCCGCGTAGGATTGCTCAAACACGTCGTTAACGATCTGATAATCGAACTTAGAGGCCTCTTGAATCTCTTTTTCCGCGTTGGCCATACGAACCTCAATGTCCGCAGGCACCTTCCCGTCCCTTTTTTCGATTCTGCGGCGCAGCTCGTCAATGGAAGGCGGGTGGATAAAGATGGTCTTAGCGTCCTCAAATTTGGATTTAAAGGTCGCAACCCCTTGGATATCGATATCCATGATAGCGGTTTTGCCCTGCTTCCAGGCGGACTCCAGGGACTCGTAAGAGGTTCCATAGAAGTTCGTATGCACCTTCGCCCACTCAACAAAGAAACCCTGTTTGATCTTGGCTTCAAAGTCCTCATGAGTGATGAAGTTGTACGGCTGCCCCTCGGACTCCCCTTTGCGCATGGAGCGCGTTGTGAAAGTGATAATATCCACCAAACGGGCATCTTCCCGAGTGATCCTTTCAACAAAGCTGCTTTTTCCTGCGCCACTTGGAGCGGCGACGATAATCATGCGCGTTTTCATAATTACTGTACGTTTTGTACCTGTTCTCTAAGTCGTTCAATAAGGGTTTTTGCTTCTACCACAGCCGAAGTGATCTTGGCTACCTGAGACTTTGACCCAATCGTATTCACTTCGCGCAGCAGCTCCTGCGTGTAGAAATCCAGCTTCTTTCCTTCGGCCTGCTGGGAGCCTACCAGTTGACGGTAGTTCTTGATATGCTCCGTCAGGCGGGTCAGCTCTTCGTTGATATCGGCCTTTTCAAGCTGAATCACGATTTCCTGAGACAATCGGGTGGCGTCAATCTCATTTCCCTTAAGACGCGCTCGGATTTTCTGCTCGTAGCGGTCCTGAAGTTGTGCATTGGCTTCGCCGCGCAACTCACTGATAACCTTGATTTGTTTTTCCAAAGACACCAACAGCTTCTGAAGGTCCTTTTGCAGGAACTTCCCTTCCCGCGAGCGTTCCTTGTCACAATTGGAACAGGCCTGAGCGAAGGCCTTTTTCAGGATCTTATCTTCGCCGCTGAACAGTTCGTAGCTGTCCTCGATTTTGATAATCTCTGGCAGACGCGCCAAAGCTTCAAGATGAACATTCATAGGAACGCCCAACTCTTTGGAAAGATGCTTGTAAGCGGCCATATACTTTTTGGCCAAAGCATCGTTCACTGTCATTTGCGCTTTGCCCGCCACGTTTTTCACCCGACGGGACACAAAGACATCCACAGTCCCACGCAACAAGGTCGCGCCCAGAACTTTCTTCAACTCCCCTTCATAGGGAACAAATTCTCTTGGCAAATGAAATCGCGGCTCTAAAAAACGACCGTTCACAGAACGGATGCTCACTTCCACAGTGACGTCTTTAGTCTGAACTCTTGCGGTGCCGTACCCTGTCATGCTTTTCATAATTACCTCTATTCTCGACTTGTCCCGGAATCAGGGTCAAGGCTTGAGAAATTTCTCGACCACGGCTCTTGCCTCTGCAAAACCCGAGTGCCCATCAAACCACTGAATCTCGCTGTCTCTTTGAAACCAGGTTCTCTGCCTTTTGGCGAGTTGGTGCGTGTTTTTCACGATCTCTTCAAAGAGCTGCTCTTCGTTCAGGGCTCCTTTTAAATAATCCAATGTCTCTTTATAACCCACACTGCTCATCGGGGCCCAGGAAGCAAGACCTTCATCGAGAAGACCTTGGACTTCCGCCACCAACCCCGCCTGCATCATCTTCTGCACCCGCAAGCGGATGCGTTCGCGCAGAACCTCACGGTCCCATTGTGGACCGATCTTCAAAAGAGGATACGGAAACGGCGCACGCTGAGCTTCAAATTCCCGCTGAATCTGCGTGACACTTTTTCCCTGACTGCGAATCAGTTCAATAGCGCGCCCAATGCGGTAGCGATCCGACAGGTGAATCTTGGCTCCGTACTCGGGGTCCGCGGCCATCATCTCGGCATGCAGGCGGATGGCCCCTTCTTCGGTTTGCAGCTCGTGTTCGACTTGCTTCTGAATTTCCGGCGGAACCGGAATCACCGGGTACATGCCCTTTTCGATGGCCATAAAATAAAAACCCGTGCCGCCTACAACAAACACCGGCTTTTCTTGCGGGATGGTTTTTAAGACCTCATAAAAATCCCGACAATAGTTGCCTGCGGTCATCTCTTCCGGAGGTGCCACATAATCCAGCAGATAATGCGGCACCAGGGCCTGTTCTTCCTTGGAGGGCTTGGCCGAACCGATATCCAGCTTTTTATACACCTGCACTGAATCACAGTTCACAATCACACCGTTATACTCTTGAGCAAGCCTCAGGGCCCACTCGGATTTTCCGGTGGCAGTTGCACCCACTACAAAGATCACGTGTCGTTGTGCCATCTAAACAATTCGCCCGAAGTCTTTTTCCAGTTTATAAAACGGATACTCCACACTCACCGGACGACCGTGAGGACAGAAACTGGACAGCGGGAACAAATCCATATCACGCAAAAGATTTTTCATCTGATCAAGACTGAGCGACTGCCCGGCACGAACCACCGAATGACAGGCCATGGTGGCACAGATGTCCCCCACCGTGCGCTCCAAAGAATAACTGCCCCCTTGATCGACAATCTCGGTCGCCATTTTATCCAAAACCGCGCTCAGACTGGATTCCTTGATCATCAATGGAGCCGCCTTCACGCCCACCGTGCCTGGCCCCAGGGCTTCAATGTGCACACCCAGGCGTTCAATTTCTTTTCCCATCGCCAGAAGAGCTTCAACTTTTTCCGGTGACATATCTATCGCCAACGGGAACAGGAATTCCTGAACATCGATCTTGCCCCCCTTCCAAGCAGTCATCAGTTTTTCAAACACCACTCGCTCGTGAGCGGCGTGCTGATCAACGAAAACAATTTTTTCACGGGATTGGGTCACAATGTAAGTCAAATTCGCCTGTCCCAGAACCTCCAGCGAAGACCAATAACCCATCGGAGCCTCTGGTGCCACTGAAGCAGTCCCGGCCGGAGCAAAACCTTCCCGGGAACTGGCTGCTTCTGCCAGCGCCTGATAGGTCGTCTGAGGCTGCTGCAGCGACGAGGGCGACAACGATTTCGGGAAATTGAATTCCTTTTTCTGGAACTGAGTCACATCCAAAGAATTATCCTGAAAACTCAGGTTCTGCTGAGGCATCGCAGGCATTGAGGGCGTGACTGCCGCAGGTGACACGACTGGAGTCCCATTCTCTGCCCCACGCACAATCCAGGGGGCTTGTTCCAAAGTGCTGCGCAAAGCCCCCGCCACAGCCCGGAAAGCCAGTGAAGGATCCTGGAACTTGACCTGGGATTTTGTCGGATGAATGTTCACGTCCACACAGTCAGGATCGGTTTCCACCCAGACGGCCGCAATGGGGTATTCCCCATGCATCAGAAGATTTCTGTAAGCTTCATTCACTGCCGCCTGCAAACTGCGATCTTGAATCCAACGGTTCTGCGCAAACAGCCAGATGTTCTTGGCTGTCTTCGCCACGTTGTGGGGATCGGCAAACACCGCATAAGCGCGCACGTTTTCTCGCACAGCTTCCCCTTCAAAAAGGGGTTTGATTTCAAGAATTTGTTCCACCCGGTCTTTGCGATTTTTACACGCAGGCCAAAAAGAAACGAGTTTGCCGTTTTCCTGGATGCGGAACTCAACATCAAAGTGCGACAAGGCCATGGCTTTCAAGGTTGTCTTGATCGCCGTGTTTTCCGCAGAATCTGATTTCAGGAATTTTAAACGCGCCGGTGTGTTATCAAAAAGATTTTCAATCAGAATGGTGGTGCCGTGAGAACCACCGACTTTGTCGATGTCTTTTTTCCGTCCGTATTCGCTGATCAACTGATGAGCCTGTTCATCCCCACTGCGACGGGAAGTCAGTGTCAGCTTGCTGACGGCCGCAATACTGGCCAAGGCTTCCCCGCGAAAACCAAAAGTGCGAAGGCTCCAGAGGTCATCGGTTTTTGAAATTTTACTCGTGGCAAATCTCTCCAGAGCTTTGGGCAAATCCTCTGGCGCCATGCCTTTGCCATTATCAATGACTTTGACAACACGGCCGCCATCAAAGAACTCAACATGCACGCGGGAGGCCCCGGCATCGATGCTGTTTTCAACAAGCTCTTTAACCAAGTGAGCAGGACGCTCAACCACCTCGCCTGCGGCGATTTGGTCCACTACTTCAGGAGATAAAATCTGAATCGACATAGGGGGAATTTGCATGAGCTCCCCCCTCCTGTCAAAGGTCTATTGGGGACGCAAACACTCGCCCCAGGCCTGGCATTTCAACAGCCGGGAACGCAGGTGCTCAGCATCTCTCAGAGTCATTTGGATCTCCTGATCAAAGCCCTTTTTCAGGCCGCCAAACTGAGAAATGGCACGGAATTTAAACTCGCCTTGGAAGTCCTCAACCCGGAAGGAAAGCCTGTGATCATGAGGCTGAAACTGAATCTTGTTGGCATGCTGAGTGAGATTCCACGTAAAGCGATCGCGTTGCGCTTTTAATTTGTCCATGGCCTGCTGCAGATTCTTCCAACACTTCACCTCGGCCACCAAGACGACCTTATGAGTGCCCTTTTCAAATACAACAACGTCGAGCTCCCCCAGAGTGTCCTCCCCCAGGCTGTACTCAATCCCTGTCGTCACTTCATAGGACGGTCCGAACTCTTTTTCGATATCCACCCGGGCCACCTGTTCACAGACAGTCCCATCCGGCTCAAAATTGGCCCCCGAACTCTTCAAAGCCTCAAAATAAGGCTCAATATCCGCAGCAAATGAAAAGGAAGAAACAAACAGAACAGAAATAAATAACGCAACTAAACGCATCAGAAGGGCCCCCTCAAACCCGGCCCTTTCTTAACACCCCGTCCCCCGAAAAGGTACCTGCTTACTTTTGCAGAAGCTATGCGTCAGAAGTCGTGAGAGAAACTCAGACCGAAGGCAAGATATTGGGTCCGCTCCCAGTAGTACTTTACGTCGCCGCGCAGGGACCAATCTCCCATGCGCAAAGCCGTCCCCAAATCAAAGACCGCCCCGAGACTCATATCATCGGCGGAATAACTGACATTGGAGGCCCCACTAGGAACATCCAAATTAAAATGTGAATACTTAAACATTGGACCGAAACCATAATAGAACAGCATGTTCTTCCCCTGCGGCATCACGGTCTGCAAAAGGAAATCAGCGATAAAAATAAATCCGTCCGCTGAGCGCTTGGTGTAGTCCTGATAGTAAGACGGCGCCCCGAAGAAGAATAAAATATTGGCGTCCGTGTAAATCTCACCCGTGAACATCGTGTTAAAACCATTGAACTTGGCACCATAGAAAAGCAACCCGTCCGTGCGCTCTTTACCCAGGGTGTCTTCCATATAGTTCGTGTACTGCAGAACAGGTCCGCGATATCGAGTCGCAAAGAACGGTTTCTTTCGTTTTTCCTCGCGCTCGGGCTTGGTCTTTTCCGGAGCTGTGATTTTAATAACGCCCGGCTTGATATCCGTGTCAGAAATCCAACCGGTATAACCTGGCTTCAGACGAATCTTATAAAAGGGGCCTTTTTTCTTGGTGGAGATGCTGTAAACACCTCCCAGCTTCAAAGTGGAAATAACCGGAGCATCAAAATCCGCATCCTGATAAACCAGCGCCCCGTCAATAACGACCGTCGCCTGCTGAGCCTGCGCCCACACACTTAACGGCAGCAACAACACCAACAGCAGACAAGCCAGAACTTTATTTAAAACGCATGAGCCATACACGATAGAACGCCTCAAGTACAATCTTCAGGGACATCTTACTTTGTCCTACGCGACGATCTTCAAAAACGATCGGAGACTCGGCCCCTTTGAAGCCCTTCTTTAAAGCCTTGTATTTTAGTTCAATCTGGAAGCTGTAACCATTGGACTCAACGGATGAAAGATCAATGCCGTGCAAAACCTCTTTCTTCCAAGCGTTAAAGCCACCAGTCCAGTCGTTTAAAGGAAAGCCCAAAATCATGCGCGAATAAATGCCGCCACCACGGGAAATGATCTTACGGATGATGCCCCAATTCACGGTACGGCCGCCTGGCACATAACGAGACCCCACGGCAAAATCATTAGCCTGCATGGTCTTCAATAGAGGCCCCAGGTCTTCCGGGCGGTGTGAGAAATCCGCATCCATTTCAACAATGCCCTCAAAACCGTGATCAATACCCCAGCGGAAACCGGCAATATAGGCTTTCCCCAAGCCCTGTTTACCAGGGCGGGACAGAAGATGAAGCTGCGGCATGCTTTTTTGCATTTCGCGTACAATGGCCCCGGTGCCATCTGGAGAGTTGTCATCAACAACCAGAATTTCTACGCCCAGATTCTGGGCAAAGATGGCAGACACGATCGCCTGAATGTTTTCTTTTTCATTGTACGTAGGAATGACAACCAGATTTTTCATGGCTCTAAGCTGTCATAAAGAGCCCCGACATGCAATCTTTTGCTCAAATGGATCGGGAGACGAGGCGCCCTTTCCCCTTTTCCTGAAGAGCCTTCGCTTTATCTGCGGGAATTGCGGGCAAATTTAGCGGTTTTGCCAGCAAATATTTAGGATCTTGACGGCGCTGATCCAACTGCTCTTTCACTTTATTTGCAGCCTGCTCCGGGGCCTTCAGATAAAGCACCGGATCGAACCCACAAGAGCGACACACCACCGACAAACGCCAGCGGATCTTCACGAACACTTCCGAGATTGCCAGACAGATTACAAAGACAATCAAAACGCGCGGATCAAACTGCTGCCACAAAGCGAACATCAGCACCAGCGAAGCCAGGGCACTTCCCAACACATTCATAAAGGAAATATTCTTACGACGATAAATTCGGCGCGGGCTTTTGCAAAAGGCACAATAGCAGTTATGACGAGTCTGAAAAAACGACAACATACTTCTATTCTGCCAAAGACAAGGTCCAGAACGAAAGATCAATTTTTGAAAAATGACAAAGCCTTGCTAGAATCAAAGTATGCAAATCATTAAAACAATCCAGTTCGCTTTGATCGCTTGTGCTCTGATTTCCGCTCCCACTTTGGTCCAGGCCGCCAATGGCTCTGACTATGAAGAAGTCAGCTATGATGACCTTCTCAATGAGTTGAGCGCCAAAAAGAACTCTATCGCCCGCAGATCGGCAAGCTCTTTTGACGACGTTCGCCTGCATGCAGGTATTGGCTATGCCAACTCGTTCACAAATATTTCCGCAAAGAACCAGAACTTCAACCGCCACGCCAATGGCATTCAGCTGTCTCTGGGAATGGATCTGTTCTCGCCGAACTGGTATTCCGAAGGTGTGTTTAAAAACTACGGCGTCACCTCTTCTGGCAGTGAAGAGATGACCTTGCGCGAACTGGATCTGAAAATCGGCTACACCAACCGCCTGGAAAGCATCTGGTCCTATTCCATTAGTTCTGGCCTGTCCAACCGCTTTCTGCGCTTTTCTGATTCCTCCAAAGGCATCAGCGTGGACGAAACAACACCTTCCTTGGTGGTTTCTACAGGTTTTAGCGCCCAGATTCACAAGCACCTTTCCATCGGTGCCGAGGTCAGCGCTCACACCGCTATGGTGAACAGCACATCGGACAAGAACTCTTTTGACTTCGCGTTCCGCCTAAACACCTCTTTGTAATTCAGAAACTTGCCCGTATGCCTAAGAACTGTTAACTCTAGGCATGCGTTTTTTCAGCTTCCTGCTGCTTTTCTCAACATTTTTGACCCTCCCCACATTGGCTGAAACCACGAGCCTGTGCGGCATTCGCATCGAGGGTGATGAAAAAATTGAATTCAGCTCCACCGAACGCGACTGGCTTTGCGGTTCAGCAAAAAGCCCGGCCTGGCAGAACATGCCCAACTCGCAGCGGACCCTTTTCTTAAAGGGCTTTCTACAAAGCCGGGGCTATCACCAATCCACTTTCACCAGTACCGCCGACAGTCTGAATGTGGAGCTCGGCCCCCGCTCCACCCTGCAAACCCTCGAAGTCCACAATGCTCCTGCCGAATGGAACTGGCGCAAGCGTCGTTATATCAAAGACCGCCCATTCACCCCCGCCACGCTGGATGAAATCACCAACTGGGCCCGTCGTCGCTTGCAGGAACACGGCTATCCCTGCCCTCAGATCGATGCACAAGCCCTGGTGCTTGAAGAAAAGTTTAATCTGACTGTGGAACCGGGGCCGGCCTATCGCTTTGGTGCCATTACAACTGTCGGCGAAGAGGATCTCAATCCCGCGATTCTGGATCGATACTCGGCTTTTTTCCCCGGTGCTCCATTTGACATACGCCTTTTGGAGATCACTTCCAACCGGGTGCTGCAGGAAGATCTTTATCTGAGCACCTACTATGACATCACCTGCACCGCTCAAGGCGAGGTGGAGATTGTTCGCAGGATGATTCCGGCCAAACCCCGTCTGCTGACATTTGGCCTGGGGTTTGATTCTGAAGGAGGCGCGCTGTTTAGATCGATGCTGAAACAAGCACGCCTGAATGAAACCGCCGACAATCTGGAAGCCTCCTTGTTTGCCTCGTTGCTGGAACAAACCCTGACCGGCAAACACCGTCATTATTTTTCCTCGGATCTGACCTCCCGACTGCACTTGCTCACCACCGCCATGATCAAACGGGAATCAGAAAGCTCTTATGAAGCCATGACTTATCAGTTGGGCACCAGTTTGGCCTTGGGCTGGGAGGCTCTGCCGTATTCAGGTGTGGCGCAAGTAGGTCCCTTGATTGAGCGTACGGACGTGATGCGTGGGCCTGAACCCTATCAGATCGACGCCCTTCGTATCGCAGGAGAGATCAACCTGACCAGTCATCTTTACGAATACTTTCTAACCAATCCCCAGGACGGATGGAGCGTGACACTGAATGCGTCTTCGCAGGTGCAAGGAGCCCTTTCTGATGACAACATCCATCGTCTGACCTTGCGCCATCAGATCATCTGGAACCTGAATGAATGGGACCCACCTTTCCTGGTTTTAGGCTGGCGGGGCTGGGTGGGCACATTCATTCTGCCGGATGGCGAGAACGACAGTCCGGATATACCGGTTACTCAGCGCTTCTTCCTGGGGGGTGATGCGGATCTGCGAGGGTTTGCGCGTAAGCAGTTACCCGCATCAGACAACGGATTCTTGACAGTGCTGTATCAGGGCCTGGAGCTTCGTGCGAATGATATTCTTCCCTACAATCTGCAACCCTTGATATTCCTGGATGCAGCCAAGGCTGGCATTTTGGCCACGGAACTGGATTCGGCCCTTTACTATTCCCCGGGAGTGGGACTGCGTTGGGGATCCCCGATAGGAACCATTCGCGGTACCGTGGGGCGCGGATTTGTCGTGGACCGTGATCCCAGCAGCATCAATCCGGGTTATCAGTTCTTTGTCAGCTTTGGGAAGGAGTTCTAATGAAGACTCTGAAGAGTGTTCTTCTTGCCCTTGGCGGAGTAGTTTTATTCTTTGTCGCTCTGCTGGTGACGGTGCTTTTGACTGTCTGGCTCTATCCGTCCTTACTGATCAACGAAAATAATATTAAAAAGGCTCTGACCTATGCACCGGTCGACCTTAAGGTAAAATGGCAGAAACTGGATCTGAGCTTTGAAAACCTGCGCTGGAATGAAAAAAGAGTGATTTTTCATTCCGCGAATCTTTGCGTCGAATACAGACCTTTGCTGTCAACTTGCCTGCCTCAGACGCAAATCGACTTGTCCTTTGCGATGGAAGGATTGAGGCCCGTTCTTACAAACTTAAGTGAAGTGAGCATCCACGTCAGTCATCTGGATCTGGAACTTCCCGAAAAAACCGAACCGCAGAAAGCGAAGTCCTTGCTGCCGGATCTACGCCTGCCCGCTTTTTCCAGTCTATTCCCGCACGTTTTGGATCTTAAAAAGCTCGGCCGACTGAATATCACTCTGGATCAGTTCCGTTTGCTTTCGAAGGAAAAACCTCCCCTGCAAGCGAAAGCCCGTCTGCAGCGCACGAATCAAGCCCCCAGCGACCAAGTGGAATTTTCCCTCAACGCCGAGGCCTGGCAGCAGAACTCTTTCACCACAATCCTCTCGGCCCAGGGATCTTTAAATCCCCAGTCCATAACGTTGCAGGAACAAACCACGGTGCAAGCGAGCTCTGTAAAAGCTCAAGCTCCGCTGGAACTTTCCTGGAAAGATAGTTTAACTTTAAAGGCCCACCCCGAGCTTCTGATCCAGACGAAAAAACTAACGGAAAAAATCCGCCCGCAGATCGCATTGACTTGGTCCCCGACGCGGATCGAACTTCATGCAGGGCCTGCTCGTTCCAAAAAAATCTGGAGGGGCGGCGAGCTGGGACTTTCAGATTGCTATCTCGTCAGCGACCTACACCGTGAAAAAGGCTTTCCTTCGCTGGTAAAACTGAACTGCGTCCTTACCGCCAAGCCAAGAAAGAAAATTAAAAACCTTCAAAATATCGAGACACGCCTGACGGCGGAGCTTCGCTTGGGCAGTCAAGGAACCGGAGACAATGAAATTCTTAGTCTGTCGGGTTCCGCAGGTCTTGAAGGTGAAACCGCCTTTATGACCGGAAAACTTTCCGCCCAAGGAGCTGCAGAGATTAAGAATCCAGCTTCTAAACCCCAATGGGTAAAAGCCATTTTTGATCTTTCTGCGAATGTGAGAATTCCGGACTTCACAGTGTGGAAGGATCTTTTCGAAAAAACTCCCTATGCGATTCCCGCTCCTTTTCACGTGCTGAAGGGTGAGGTTTTATTGCAGGCAGAAGCGCATTTGCCCGACTTGACTTCACCCATGTCTGGCACTGCGCAGATGCAAACCCGCTTGGCCTCAAAGACGCAAAAGCTCTGGACCACAACAAAGGCCGTAGCCTCTACAGCGGGTGTATTGCCCAAACCCACGGGCCTGAACATTCAGGTACAAAGCCTCCTGGAAGACATTCTTCTTGAGGCGCCTCCCCTAAGACTGGAACCCCCGCCGCAAGCACTTCCCGACAAACGCTTTGTTCTGAAAGCAGAGCCCTTGGCAACCGCACCTAAAGATGTCTCTGCTCCTTCAATAAAGGAAAAGCTTCCCTTCGCACTGAACTGGACGGTGGACGTCAAAACAGCCAAGCCTGTTCAAATTTCGTCGTCACTGCTACCGCAAAACATTCCGGTGGCCGTGGATCTGCATATTGAGGACAACGGTCTGATGAAAGGCACTGTCGCCGTTCAAAGTTTTCCATTCGAGATTTTCCGTAAGAAGGCCGTCGTGAAGAATGTGGATCTGATCTTCCATGCCAACTCTCGGGTGCCGGAACTGTCCGGTCAGATCAACTATGCCAATCCCGAAGTGGACATCCGGATTCTTCTTTTAGGAAGTCTCGAAAAACCCCGCATCGAATTTGAAAGTGACCCACCGCTAAATCGCCAGCAGATTGTTTCGGTCTTGCTGTTTAATAAGTCTTTGGATGAGCTGAACGAAGAGGAGGTCAACTCCACCGCCAGCATGAGTCGGGCAATGTCCGATGGAGCTTTTGGACTGTTCTCGCTGCTCTTCCTGTCTTCCACTCCGATCCAGTCCGTCAGTTACAATCCGGTGACCAAGGCCTACACCGCCCGTGTCCGTCTGGATGACAGCACCACCCTAAGCATGGGGTCAGACTTTTCAGAAGAAAGGCAGTTCACCGTTCGTCGACGCCTTGGAGGACCGTGGTCCATTCGCACGGAGCTTCGCCAGACCGATGAGCGTCCGGATGTGGTGTTGACCCTGCTGGAGTGGCTGAAGCGCTTCTAGTTCGTTTTCTTGCTTTTTAAATCAGAATCTCAATATAATAGCGCGTGGATATTCTTCTTCTGGCGATGACAACAACGGTGTTTCTTTTAGGTTTGGCTTTGATGAGCAACCGAGCCCGTCGCCGTCAGAATGTCGCCTTCGAACTTAAGCCCAATTGCCTGCTGACTCGATGGCCCTTGTTGTTTGTCACCGGGCCTCGCTCCATTTTTTACTTTAGCACTTATTGGAATCTGTACACCGTCTTTTTGGCCGAGCATGGTTATGAGGTTTTCACTTTGCATCTGCCCTGGAACAAAGCAGACCTGCGTAAGGAACGCTTTGAACACTTTCTAAAGCAGCAAGAGGATCTGGGACGGCGTTTTCATCTGGTGGTCGACACCCCGACCTGGCAGGAGTTTCAGGATCTTTTGCGCCATCGCCGTTCCAGCAGTGTGCTGAGCATCACAGAGATCACCGATGCTGGGCAAAACAGTCCGCAGGCTTTGCAAGCCTTCCCGATCCCCACCGCAGACCTTGAGATGCCAGCCTATAACAAAGGCAGCTTGTTCCTGAACCTCAGCTATCATCTGCACAAACAACTGGTGCGACGGGCTGGCCTCAACAGCCTCAACTCTTTGGGGGCCTTCCCGGAATCCGCTTTAAAAAATTCAATGCTATTGCTTGAGCGCGCGCAAACTTTGGCAGAGATGGATCTGCGCGAATCCTAAATACACCTTGCCAGACTTTATGCGCGGTGGTGAGATAATAATATGAGCGACTACAGAGACGTCACCCCGAACAAGCAGCAGCCCTCTTTTGAAATGACCAAAGAGGTCGTCCGCTACATCATCAACTACCTTCGTCATCCCATCGAAAAAATCAAGACGCTGCCAGATTGGAACTGGCCGCTGCTTTTGATGACTTTGGTGTCTTTGTCGATCATCTCCGGAGTTTTGACGGGACTGGTGCCGCCGAACTTCTACCGCATCATGGGTGGCATTATCGTGTCCCCGATTGTAGGCTTGGTGACAACTTTCATCGGTTCACTATTTATCTACTACTACTTCCAGGTTTTTGAAAAGCGCACGTGTTCTTTGCGCAAGATCTTCACCTTGCTGCTTTTTGCAAACATTCCGTTTTTCATTTTTCAGGTCGGTTCTGAGCTGATTCCACCGATCACTCTGGTGGGCTTTGCTTTTACCGCCCTTCTGATGGCTGTCGGGTTGACCGAGAACTTCCAGATGGAAAAACGCCGCTCTTTAAGACTGGTCACCATTCTTTTTGCCATCGTCTTTATCATCTGGCTTTGGAATCGCATCGACATCAGTCGTTTGGAACGACTGGGCTAAAAAAAAGGGACAGGCCGCACCTGTCCCTTTTTTATTATTTTAAGAACATCGCTTTAGCGAGTTTTTGCTGTTCCTGGAAACTGTATCCCAAGGAAGACACCTTCGCCAGCTCATCAGCCACACGATGCTGCAACTGAATCATGCGGGACATCGCTTCAGTGTACTGCAACTGCCCTGACGCCACGACCTCAACCTCCGGCAACAACATTTTCAAACCGGCCCCCTCTGCCAGCACCAGCTGTAAACGACCTTTTTCATCTTTCACCAAGGCCTCACCTGGCACCATCAGAACCTGCGCCAGAACCGCTGGTTCGCGCAGCCACTGTTGATAGATTTCCTGACGCTTCTTTATGGCTTCGGCTGTGTTCGAAATGACACCTGTTCGTTGCACAAGCACATAAGTCAGAAGATTTCCCATCATCAAACTGTTTTCACGGACAAAGCAGAACTTCTCTTTTCCTTCGCAATTTTTCTTCTCTTTCACCAATTCAGTCCAGTGCAAACTCAAGTGAGGCAACAAAGGCTCTCCAGCCAGCAAGGCCTCCTGTGCAATCGCCATTTGCACGCGCTCGAAGGCATTGCTTAGCAGCTGCCGCGTGCGTTCCCGTGTTTGATCCGTGACGGCTATCGTAAGTACTTCCTGCAAAGAGGAATTCCAGATCTCATAGTCCACTGTCAAATAAGGATGCAGAAGCAGCAAGGCGGTCACATACTTTTCAAGCTTGTGGGTCGCTGTCAAACTCTGCAACTCCATCAGATTATTGATTTGACCTGGCTGATCCACATAGCGGGACTTCTTGGCAATCAACGCCGAAACATTCAGAACGGGCAAATGAAGCCCTAACTTCTGCCAGCGCGCTTCCTTATCCACCGTCATTTTTTGCAGATAGGAAAATGCAGGGGCGAAGTAACTTCTAACAATTTCGCCACCATCTTTCACCTCTTTTCCGGCAGGTTTTTCCTCCGTCCAGGCGGCGCGACTGAACTTCCGGATGTCCCGGGTCATAAAGACCGTGCTCATTTCCTGCTGGCACGTCTTAAAGTTCTCTGACGAGCCATTGTTAATAAACTGCATCAGTTCTTTAGGGGACCCCGTCACGTCACGAATAATTTCCTGCACCAGATCCATATTCGAGACGTTCAATGATGTATTGGCTTTGTAAGATGCAGAATCCACGCGTCTGTAATAAGGCGCCTTGCTAAGAGCAAAGGTCGTCATCGCCTCACAAGAGCGGAACGATTTTTCATCAATCTCGGTAAGTGCACTGCGGTTGTTCAGCACCTCTTCGTAGGTATCCATCGCCTGCTTCATTTGGGCTCTATGGTATTCCTCCATCATGACCGCCAGGTCCTTGATCATCACCATCATTTTCTTTTGGTTCTCAAGAATCTCTTTTTGCATGGCCTTGATTTCAGCAAGACTCTGCTTAATGGCTCTCAGTTCGGCCATCACTGCCGGGTCCGAACCACCACCCCCCAAACCACCAAAGGCAGCTAATGCCATTGTTGCCGGCCCACCCGAGAAGGCTCCTAAGGCTCCGACAAAGCCACCGGCACTGAAGGCTTTTGAGATGGCGCTGACCGCCTGAATTCCCTGATTGATCTTCATGGCTGTATCAATCGCCTTGGTCACACCAGGGCTCAGCTTAACACCCAAAACGTCCGTCACCTGCAATGTGGTTTTCAGAATGTTGTCTAAAGACTTTGAAGCGTTGTCGACGCTATTCACAAATTTTTGAACATCAGAATCCAGCTCCCGTTTGCGCTGAAAGAAACCTTTCTTTTCCAGTTCTGCCGCCACCTCAGGTGACGGTGGCTCTGAGGCGCGGCCGTTCAACAGAGCATCCATCATTTCCCGGGCCTGCTTTTTCCCCGGCTCAGACAAGGACAGATCAATATCATCCGTCAGCTTTTTAATCTTCCCATAGATATTTTTAACAGAGCCCCCCATCACCACCGCATCCTTCCTCAAGGACTCGCTGTATGTCTGCAGTGACTCGGCCAGGGCCACGACCTTTTTGGCCTTATCCGCCACGTCACGGATCTGCTGAATATTGACCAACAATGTTTTGACTGTTGGAGAGTCCGCCAGGACAGAGGCCAGAGCACCCGCCACAGCCGTGTAAAGAGCCAGACTGGCCTGATCATCTTCACTTAATCCATATTGGTAAAATAAATAGTCAGCTTGTTTTAAGTACGCAACAATCTGATCAATCTGGGCGGAACGATCGCCGATAAATTTGGTCTTATCAATTTTATCCAGGACCTCAGGACGTTCTTTTTTTATTTTTGCCACTACGTCCACCGCGATATCGTGGCTGTCTTTTTTGATCTGTTCATCAAAGGCCTTGAGCAAATTGCGCAAAGCCACCGATTGAACCAACCCGGCCATCTTACCTTCCAATTGATGATGAAAAGCATTGCTGCGCTGAACTTCCTTTAAGTTTAGATTCAACGTATTCAACAGAAGATCGGTGTCAGCCAAGGCTGCAGAATCACCGACGATGATGCTTTTCTTCGCCACTTCCCATCTTTGACTGATCTCATCAGGGAAGGCCTTGGCCTTCCCTTCTTCCAATTGGGCTTTTAGAAATCCCAACACCTCAGGATTTTGTTCCTGCAACAATGAGCGCAAAGCCTCTGCCAGCGGCAGATTGGCATTTTCAGAATAAATTAACTGTTGAAACTGCTCCCAGCCAGAATTCTGATTCTGCTTTTGGGGAGTCGCCGTGGGCACACTATTGCCAGCCGGAGCGCAAGCCGACAGCAAAAAAGCACATGCAGTCGAATATACAACAAATTGCTTTTTCATTTTTCCAACTCCTTAAATAATGGACTGACCGTTGACGGTGATTGTACTGCGCTCTTGCACACCCAGCGGACCCGAGGCTCCTCTGTCTCCTTTTTCACCTTGAGCACCTTGAGCCCCTTTGACCGCCCCATCACATCCACGGCGACCAGAGCCTGGGTCTCCACCTTCTCCACCCATGCCGCCCTCACTGCCGATCCCTCCTGGGCCTCCCAGTCCGGGTTCGACTGTCAGACTGGCCGTAAAGAACGGGCCCGTGGAAACTGAAATATCTACGGAACCTGAATGGCCGCCAATCATCCCCATGCCACCGCGATATCCTTTGGGTCCTTGGCCACCGGGGGCCCCACTGGAAGGTCTTTTAACACAAATGAACTCACAAATTCGTCGAGCAGGACGTTCTACTAAAACGTCACGGAAGACTTCGCCGCCAGTGCAACTTTGATAAATCTCAGCATCAGATCCGCGTGCTCCTTTTGCTCCGACTCCCGTCTGCGCTGCTGCTGGCAAGCCCTCACCCCCGGCTGTTCCACGCATGTTGATATTCAAGTGCCCCATAGCCATACCTGCTCTTAAAGAAAGATAGCCCCCATCCTTACCAACCTGCCCTGGGGCTGGAACTTTCTCTGCTTCTTCGCGGGAGAAGGATTCAATGGTGGCTGTGTCTTCTGCGTAAAGGCGACTCACCTCCAGATAAACCTGCTGTCCTTCGGTGCGCAGAATATTTCCCTTTTCAATGAAGATGATTCCGAACTTATAGACACCGGAAGAAATCCCCAAAGACTGTAAAGTCGTCACTTTGCTTTCAGAGGCAACAACCAGATCCGGAGTCAGCGTGTAGGTGCTTTCTGCAATCAATTTCTCTTGGGAGTAAATGCGGTAAGTGACTGTCTTTTGGGTCCGATCATGCTTCCAGAGATCCAGTCGGTCCGAAATCACATACCGACCCGACACATACTTTGCATCAATTTTGGAAACGGCTTCATAGGCGGGGTTCACTGCTAACGACGAAAACGAACGTTTGATCTCCAACTGGTTCACGTAAATGTTTTCCGGGATCGACAGTTTTGTCTCGTAGATATTCAGGTTTCTTTTGAACTCTGGATAGTTTGAACGGTCTTCGCGAAGATCGGTGACCTTCTTGACTTCAATCACCACCCCTTCGGCAAGAACACGACGGGGGTTGGCCTCCTGGGCATTGTTGTCGGAAGCCTTTACTGTCGGTGTTTGCGGGCTGTTTCCGCCTGTGCCTTGGCACGCCAGAAGGTGACTGGACAGAATCGAGATCAGGAAAATTTTAAAAGTGTTTTGTACTGACATAACATCTCCTATTGTCAGTACCCCCTAAAGCAATGCACGTACCGCCTCTCAGGTCCGATATATGGCTTCTGAGGCTCGTTTTCGGATATTTTATGGAATTCCATGGACTGGATTCTTAAATCTAGGACTTTTTTAAAAGCCTGCAGCCCTTCTCTGGGCACAAAAAAACCCACCTGGTACAGGTGGGTTTTTAGACTTTTTATCTTGAAGTTCTTTCTTAGGCGCGACCCGTGGAACCGAATCCTCCAGCACCACGTTCGGTGGCACCAAGTTCGTCCACAACCTCGAACTGAGCCTGAATCACCGGCGCCAGAACGAGCTGAGCACAACGCTCCTGATCACTGATCACAACCGGCTCATTCCCCAGATTGATCACAATGATTTTTACTTCGCCACGATAGTCGGCATCAATGGTGCCCGGCGTGTTCAACACCGTCAGACCGCTTTTCGCCGCCCAGCCACTGCGAGGACGGGCTTGGATTTCATATCCCAATGGAATCTCAAAGCTCAAACCGGTTGGAATCATGGCTCTTTCGCCTGGATTCAACGTCACAGCCCCGGCAAGCTGAGCGCGCACATCAAAGCCACTGGCACCCAAAGACTGATAGGCTGGAAGCTCACCACGGAAATTTTCTAGTTTTTTGATTTTTACTGCCAACTTTTGCATTTCAATCCTCGTTCTTGGAATTACAATTTAAGATCGTTCCACCAGGTCTCAAGTGACTTCACTTCAGGGCCCAGAAGAACACCGGATGCCTTGTCCAGATCCAGCTCATGGCGGATGTAATGATTCACGGTGTCCACCGTCACCGCCTTGATTTCCTCAATGACGGACTCCACCGCGCGGTACTTGCCGAACACCATTTCATTCACGGCCAAAGACGTCATGCGGTTTTCGATATCGTCAGACCCCAGCAGGATACTGCCAATGATCTGTGTCTTACACATCTCGACATCCGCCTTCGTCACACCCTGCTTGCGGATCTTCGCAAACTCTTTAGAGATCAAATCCCCGACCTTACGCGCATTCTTTGCTTCGGTTCCCGCATAGATCGTCAACATGCCGGAATCAATGTTCGTATTCAGGCTGGAGTGAATCGAATATACCAGGCCTCTTTTTTCCCGCACACTTTGATAAAGCTTCGACGTCATACCACCACCCAAAAGAGTGTTGGTCACAACCGCTTCAAAACGATGTTTGTCCTGGAAGCTGGCGGTCGGAAACCCCAGAAGCATGTGCACCTGTTCTGCTTGTTTTTCCACGACATGACGTCGGGTCAACCAGCGCGGTACACGGCGGGTGACTTTAAGCTCACTTTTCTTTTTACTGCCAAGTCGTTTCTGAATACCGGCCATCAGCTCATCATGACTGATACAGCCCGAAGCACTGATGATGATGTTCTTTCCGGTGTAATTGCGACGGTAGTAATCCATCACCTGCGTCTGCTTCATGCGAGCCACTGAAACCGGTGTTCCCAGAATCGGACGACCCAGAGGATGTTTGCCATAGACTTGCTCATAGAACACGTCATAGACCATGTCTTCATGGCTGTCTTCGGACATGGCGATTTCCTGCAGGATCACGCCCTTTTCCAGATCAAATTCTTTTTGTACCAGCTTCATGTTGGAAACCAGGTCCGCTAAAACATCCAATGCTTTTTCCCAATGGTCCTTAAGAACCAAAGCATGATAGCAGGTGTACTCGCGTGTGGTGTAAGCATTCAGCTCTCCACCCAAAGCTTCCAGGGATTTGGCAATTTGGTAGGCTGACCGATTCTTGGTGCCCTTGAAGACCAGATGTTCAAGCAAGTGGGAAATACCGGCAACCTCAGGCGTTTCATCCCGTGTTCCCGTCAAAACCCAGATACCCATAGAAACGGCACGGGACCCTGGATGAAGTTCGCTCACCACTCGGATCCCGTTAGAAAGTTCAGATTTTTTGAACTTAGTGTCTGTCATTAAATCTCTTTAGACAAAGCTGCTTCCAGAAAGGGGCTCATGACCCCTTTCCTGTGCCCGCCTAGCGGTTACTGAAGCAAAGCCTTGCGGGAAAGCTTGATACGACCTGCGCGGTCCACTTCAAGAACTTTAACGTCGATGATTTCGCCTTCTGAAAGTACGTCAGTCACTGCGCGTACACGTTCGTTGGCAATCTCAGAGATGTGCAAAAGACCTTGAGTGTTTGGCAGGATCTCAACGAAAGCACCGAATTCAGCGATCTTCACGACGCGGCCTTTGTAGGTCTTGCCCACTTCGGCTTCGGCGATGATGTCGTTGATCATTGCGATAGCTTTTTTCGTTGCTTCTGGATCAGCGGAAGCGATGTTGATCGTACCATCATCCTGGATTTCGATCTTAACACCTGTAGCTTCCGTGATACCACGGATCACTTTACCACCAGAACCGATCACTTCACGGATCTTATCTGGCTTGATTTTGATAGTTTCAATACGTGGCGCGAATTCAGAGATCTGACCACGAGGAACTTTCATCACTTTTTCCATTTCATTCAGGATGTGAGCACGGCCTTCTTTAGCTTGCGCCAATGCCTGTTCCATCACTTCGAACGATACGGAGTCAATTTTAATATCCATCTGCAAAGCAGTGATACCAGCCGGAGAACCCGCCACTTTGAAGTCCATGTCACCCAAGTGATCTTCATCACCCAAGATGTCAGTCAGAACCGCAACACGGTCACCTTCCTTGATCAAGCCCATTGCCACACCGGCAACGTTGCCTTTCAAAGGAACACCCGCATCAAGCAAAGCCATTGTACCGGAGCACACGGTGCCCATGGAAGAGGAACCGTTGGATTCCAAAACTTCAGACACGATACGGATTGTGTAAGGGAACTTCTCGAAGTCCGGAAGAACAGCTTTGATCGCGCGTTCTGCCAGGTTACCGTGACCGATCTCACGACGGCTGGTACCGGACATACGACCCACCTCACCCACAGAGTATGGAGGGAAGTTATAATGAAGCATGAACTTGCGTTTTTGCAGACCCAACAATGAATCCACCATTTGTTCATCATCAGCCGTACCCAAAGTCACAGTACCCAGGACTTGAGTTTCACCGCGAGTGAACAATGCAGAACCGTGAGCACGTGGAAGCAATCCCACTTCGTTCGCGATCGGACGTACAGTTTTCACATCACGACCATCAATACGAACCGCGCGATCCAAAATCATGGAACGAGCTTCTTGGTATTTCAAATCTTCAACGATTGTGTTCAGTTCTTTTTTACGCTGTTTCAAAAGCTCTTTATCTTCGATGCCCGCAAGCAAGGCTTTTTCAGCCTCTGCGGCAGCTTCGTTTGCTGCTGCATAACGATCCTGTTTTTCTTTGATAGAAAGAGCCGCTGCGATCTTAGGTCTCAACAGACCTTCAGCTTTTGTTTTGAAGTCTGCATCGATAGACGGAGCCACGAAAGCACGTTTCGCCACAGAGCCCGCTTTTTCACGCAACTCATCTTGCGCATTCAAAAGAGGAATCAAAGACTGGTGACCGAATTTCAAGGCTGCCAAAGCGTCTGCTTCAGAGATGAATTTCGTTTCACCCTCAACCATCAACAGACCATTGCGAGTTCCCGCAACAATCATATCCATGTCAGATTTTTCCATCTGCTGTGGAGTTGGGTTGGCTACGAACTGACCATCAACGCGGGCGATTTGAACTGCCGCTGTCGGGCCGTTGAAAGGAATGTCAGAGCAATGCAAAGCTGCAGAAGCACCCAAGCTTGCCAAAATTTCCAATGGGAATGCACCGTCCGCAGACAATACCGTCGCAACGATTTGTGTTTCGTGGCGGTAGCCTTCAGGGAATACAGGACGGATAGGACGGTCGATAAGACGAGCGATCAAAACCGCATCGTTGGTTGGTTTTGCTTCACGTTTGAAGTAACCACCTGGGATTTTTCCTGTTGCGTAGAACTTCTCAATGTACTCAACAGTCAGAGGGAAGAAATCTAGTTCAGAGGCTTTTTTTGAAGAAGTCGCAGTAACAAGAACCATGTTGTTACCAGAGCTTACTAGAGCGGCGCCATCCGCTTGTTTCGCCAAACGGCCTGTTTCGATGGTAATCTGTTTTCCGCCCACCGATGTTGTTACAGTCGTTTTCATTAAATCTCCTTGAAGTTATCACAGAGCCTTATGCTCTGCTCTGCTGTGGCTGAAATGACGAAGGGGCTTTTCCCGCCCCTTCGTCTAATTTGGAATCTGTTGGATTACTTACGGATTTCCAAAGCTTTGATAAGCTCTTGATACTTCTTCACATCTTTGCGGTGCAAGTAGTCCAAAAGTTTTCTTCTTTGGTTAACCATTGTCACAAGACCGCGACGACCGTGGTGGTCTTTTTTGTGTTTTGCGAAGTGGTTTGTCAGATCGTTGATTTTCGCTGTCAAAAGAGCGATTTGAACTTCAGAGGAACCAGTGTCCAAGTCAGAAGTTTTGAATTTTTTAACGATTTCTGCCGTTTGTTCTTTAGTGACTGCCATTAGCGTCTCCTTGAATTTGTCCCGGATTTTTTAACCCCGGAAGATTTAGTTACCATCTCCCCCTTGGCCGTCATGGCTGTCGAACCAGAGAGATTTGAAGTTATTGTTTAAACCCAACCCCCAGAGGGGTCAAGAGTATTTAAAGACCCTGCGAAGAACGAATCCCCGGCCTGGCTCAAGGCCAACAATTGCCAGCAGTTGCCCCCCGTCTTGGGCCAGAACCTGAATATATTGGTCCACGTCTGGATTGAAGGTCGAAATCAGCTGGGAACGAAGGTCGTGACTGATCTGCCCATTCCCCAAAAGGACCTTATCCTGGCCCTTAATGCGAATACGTTTGATTTGAGGCAAAGCCAGCTCCATGGGCACAAATGCGGACCCCAAAGCGCCTGCCTTGACGACCTCTTCAATCTGCTCCAGAGTTTGCGCCTGACCAATCAAATAAGGGGCTGACCAAGTCCTGCGCAGCCCGCTCATCGCCGCCCCACAGCCCAAGGCCTTCCCTAAAAGGTCAATCCAGGTGCGGATATAGCTGCCTTTACTGCATTTAATATCAAACTCGGCCCAATCCGGACCTATTTCGACCGGCTGGATATCCCAGAACTTCATCAGCTTCTTGGGAATGACCACTTCCTGCTCGCCGCGGGCGTATTCATAAAGCTTTTTACCCTGGATCTTGATTGCGGAATAAATAGGCACTTCAACTTCCATCTCACCCTGAAGCTTGGCGGCTTCCGCCAGAATCAGCTCGCGGGTCAGGTGATCCGTGGACTTTTGCTCCAAGACTTCGCCCGTGGTGTCCAAGGTGTCGGTGCGAACCCCAAACTGAGCGCGCAGACGGTACCCCTTATCCCCTTCCAGAATGTATTGGCTGAGCTTGGTGCCCTCATTGATAAGGCAAGCCATCAACCCTGAAGCCATCGGATCCAGAGTTCCAGAATGCCCTACGGCCCGCGTACCCAAAATACGACGCAGACGCGACACAACGTCATGACTGGAGATGCCCGAGGGCTTATCCACCAGCAGAAGACCATTAAATTGATTATTATTCGTCATCGGATTCGTCGGAACTTTCGCCAGGATTTTTGGCTTTTCTTTCCAGCTCAAGTTCATGAAGGATCTTTTCAACCTTCAAAACCTGCTCAGTGGCGTGGTCCAAATAAAAGGTCAACTTCGGGCAATAGCGCATTTTCAGCTCTTTGCCGATGAAGTTTTGAATCTCAAAAGCACGTTCCTGAAGTAGATCCAGCGCTTCATCCTGCTGTTTTTCGTCTCCAAGAACACTGATATAAACTTTGGCAGCGCGAAGATCCGCGGGCATTTTCACCGATGCCACGGTCACAAGACCCGGCAACGGTGATTTGAAACCACGAATCAAAAACTGAGCAATGGTCGCTTGAATCTCACGCTCGACGCGGGCGACACGGCGCCCATCACCCATATTCTTCATTAGTTCGCTCCGCCCTCTAGCTCGCGAGCCACTTCTTTTTTAACGAAGGCTTCCATCTGGTCGCCCACTTTAACGTCGTTGTAGTTTTCGATACCGATACCGCACTCATAGCCGGAAGCCACTTCTTTGGCGTCGTCTTTGAAGCGTTTAAGAGAGGCAATTTTGCCTTCGTATACAATTTTATTTTCACGCAGCAAACGGATGCTCGCATTACGCTGAACCTTACCATCGATAACGAAGCAACCTGCAATCGTACCAACTTTAGGAACAGTGAACACGTTACGCACTTCTGCACGACCCAGGACTTCTTCGACGATGTCCGGAGACAACAGACCGCCCATGGCCGCTTTCATCTGGTCGATCAGTTCGTACACGATAGAGTACGTACGAACATCCACGCCCATTTGTTTTGCTTTCGCCTGCGCGCCCAGGTCCGGACGAACGTTGAAGCCCAGAACGATACCTTTTGCCGTGTTGGCAAGAACGATATCACCCTCATTGATACCACCCACTGCAGAGTGGATGACACGAGCTTTAACTTCCGGAGTGGAAAGTTTCGAAAGCATTCCGTTGATCGCTTCCAAAGAACCATGCACATCGGCTTTCAACACGATCGCAAGCTCTTTTACGTCACCAGCTTTAACTTTCGCAAACACTTCATCCAGAGACAGTTTTGCCGCCGGAGCCGCTGCTGCTTTTTCAGCCTGTTCTTTTCTCAATTCAGAAACCTTGGTCGCCGTGTCTTCATCTTTCACGATGTCGAACTTGTCACCGGCCGCAGGAACCGCCTCAAGACCCAATACCTCAACAGGGATACCAGGACCCGCAGACTGAACACGCTCACCACGGTCATTGGTCAAAGAACGAACGCGGCCTTTCATGGTACCAGCAACGATGTACTGACCCACTTCAACCGTACCGTCTTTAACCAGCAAAGTCGCCACAGGGCCTTTGCCTTTTTCCATCTTCGCTTCGATCACAAGACCTGTACCGGAGCGTTTTGGATTTGCTTTCAACTCGGCCACTTCCGCAACCAGTTTGATCTGCTCCAGCAACTCAGTGATACCCGTTCTCTTCAAAGCGGAAACTTCGCAGAAGATCGTAGAACCACCCCACTCCTCAGGAACGATTTCAAGCTCAGTCAACTGTTGCTTGATACGCTCTGGGTTGGCGCCTGGTTTATCAATTTTATTCACCGCCACGATGATTGGTACGCCCGCTGCTTTGGCGTGGTTAATCGCCTCTTGAGTCTGAGGCATCATACCGTCATCCGCCGCCACCACGATGATCGCGATGTCAGTGGCGTTGGCACCACGAGCACGCATTGCCGTGAAGGCTTCGTGGCCCGGAGTATCCAGGAATGTGATCAGACTGCCGTCTTCGATTTTCACGCTGTAAGCACCAATGTGCTGCGTGATACCGCCGGCCTCACCTTTAGCTACGTCCGCATTGCGAATCGCATCCAACAAGGACGTCTTACCGTGGTCGACGTGACCCATGACAGTCACTACTGGAGGACGAGTCACTGGAGCTGCATCCAGATCACCGAATGCTGTCTGTTCAGCAACTTCGTCCGCCGTTTTAAATACGTTTTGTGCTTCCCAACCAAACTCTGGAACGATCAATGCGATCGTGTCGAAATCCAGCTCCATGTTCATGTTGGCCATCACGCCCTGTTTCATCAGTTCACGAACCAATTGAGGCGCCTTCAAACCCATTTCCATGGCCAAGTCGCTCAACTTCATTGTGTTATTCACCTTCACCACGCGTTTATGCGCGGAAGGTGTCGTGATCTGTGTTTTCATTGCGTCGCGATCCAACATGCCCTTCTTCTTTTTAGGTTGGAAGACCATCTCACGCTTACGGAATTCAACCGCATTGAATGACACTACTTCTTCTTCTTTTTCACCACCGCGACCCGCCGCTGCTGGACCCGCTGCAGGTCCCGCCGGAGCGCCGAATCTCTTACGCTTGTCAAAGTCACGACCGCGATCGCCACCCTGATCGATGATTGGCTCAGGAGGCTGATTCGCCGCTACAAATCCAGTGCGGATGTTGCGAGTCGGTGCACCGCCCGCCGGACGGTTGAAGCCGCCAGGACGTTGACCGGTGAAGGAAGCACTGGCTCCGCGCTGTTCGCCACCCGGCCCACGAGGCTGGAATCCGCCGGTGCGCTCTCCTTGAGGGCGCTGCGGAGCTTGTGACTGAACGCGGGAAAGATCCATGCGTCCGATAATATTTCTTTTTGGTGCCGATGCCGGCGTGGCAGAACTGGAAACACCGCTGGTGCCCACAACAACCTCTTTCTTACGAGCTTGTGGGGCTGCCGCAGGCTCCGCTGCAACAGGGGCCACCGGAGCCGGTGCTGGCGTTTCTTTCACCACCACAACAGGTTCCACTTTTTCTACCGGAGCGGGAGCCACCTCTTTAACTGGTGTTTTTTCCACTACGGGTTCTGCAGCCACTTCCGGTGCTGCCTCAATTTCTTCAGCTTCCACTTTCACAGCAGGCTTCTTAACCACAACACGTGTCGTTTTCGGAGCCGCCTCTTCCGTTTCCGCTTCAGGCTTAGCTATGATTTTAGCTTTGGGAGCCTCAACCGGAGCTTCATCTTTCTTTCTGCGAATCACAGGGGCTTTTGCGGCAGCAGAGGCCTCTGCTTCTGCAGGTGGCGCTGCTGCTTTTTTAGGTGCCGCTTTACGAGCAGCTGTCTTTTTGGGTTTCGGCTCATCGGAGGATTTTTCGCCACCGCTGAGTTTAATTTTAATTTGCTCAAGAACGTCCGGTTCAAGCTCCGCCATGTGACTTTTCACAGGTAAATGCCACTCGCGGATTTTATCCATGAGGGCCAGCGGGGTCATCCCGATCTCTTTTGCAAATTCAAAAACCTTTGGATTACTCACTCAGTCTCCCTGTAGTTGTTCTCTATCCAAAAAAATTATTCTTCTTCCGCTTCTTGCTGATCGAGTTTTTTCAACTCTTGTTTCAACAGAAGGTCGGCCTGCTCTTTTGCAGACACGTTGGATTGCTTGTCTTTAGAAACAGAAGGCGCTGTTGGAACAGGAATGCCTTCAGATTCATATTTAGCAACCAGGCCTTTGGCTTCTTTGGAAAGCTTTTCAGCCTTATCCGGATCGTCGTAGCCAGGAATGGTCATCAATTCTTCCACACTTGCAATCGCCACAGCCTGGAAAGAACCGAAGCCGGACTGGAAGATGTTTTGCGCCATCGTTTCGTTCATGCCCGGGATCAACATCAAATTAAAGATGGATTCCGCTGTTCGAGACGCCGCTGAAGATTCAGAAATGATATCCAGCTTCCAGCCAGTCAATTTCGCTGCCAGACGCACGTTTTGACCACGTTTACCGATAGCCAAAGACAATTGAGAGTCCGGAACAACGATTTCCATTTCGCGGTTGGCATCATCCAGGAACACGCGGGAGATTTCCGCAGGCGCCAAGGCGTTGCACGCGAAACGAGTGATATCCTCGTCCCAAGGAACGATGTCGATTTTCTCGCCACGAAGTTCCTGAACGATATTCTGAACACGGGAACCCTTCATACCCACGCAAGCCCCTACCGGGTCCACGGAGTTGTCTTTGGAACGAACCGCGATTTTCGCGCGCTGTCCTGGTTCACGAGCGGCCGCCATGATCTCGACAACACCGTCGTAGATCTCTGGAACTTCCATTTCAAAAAGTTTCATCAAATAACGTTCATCAGCTCTGGACATGATGATCTGAGGACCACGTGTCGTCTGACGAACTTCAGAAAGGTAACCCTGAATGCGATCGCCTGGCTTGTACTGTTCGCCCGGGATCTGCTCACGAGGCGGGATATAAGCCTCAGTGCGGCCCAAATCGACAACGATCGCGCCTTTTTCAACACGACGAGCGATACCGGAAGCGATTTCACCTTTGCGCTCTTCAAATTCGTTGAAGATGATGTTGCGTTCCGCATCACGCACTTTCTGCATGATGATTTGTTTTGCAGTCTGAGCAGCGATACGGCCCAGGTCGGAAGCTTCCAACTTGATACCGATAGAGTCATCCAGCTGCACATTTGGATCCAGCTTCTGAGCTTCGTCCAATGGAATTTCAACTTCTTCGTCGATGTATTTTTCGCGAGGAACAACCTCTTTGAACTCAAAAAGTTCAACTTCGCCAGTGTCTTCGTTGTAGGCCGCTTCGATTTCACGGTAAGTACCGTACTTCTTACGCGCAGCTACCAACATACCCTGAGTGATTGCATCGATAACAACTTGCTTGTCGATACCTTTGTCTTTTCCGACTTGATCAATCACCTTGGAAAGATCTGAAAACACATTTTCAGCCATGATTTTCCTCTCTCGTTACTTTTTCTGACCTTTAGTAAATTCAAAAACCAATTTTGCTCTGTCGATCATTGCGTAAGGGATTTTGATTTCAACATCCTTCACAACGAAGCGAACGCCCTGATCGTCAGCGGATTCCAAGACTTCTTCAACTGTCTTGGCATTCTTCCACTTCTTATCCTCGACACCCATGGTTTCCAACGGCTTCACAGTCTTGATATAGACTTTTTTGCCAACCACTTTCTGGAAATGCCAAGGCTGCTTTAGGTGACGATCCAACCCCGGAGTTGAAACTTCCAGATTGTACTCGCCCCCAGGGATCAGCTCTTCATCTGCATCCAGAATTTCACTCAAACCTCTGGAGACATTGGAGCAATCATCAATACTGATTGCGCCTTCTTCATTCTTATCAATAAACAAACGCAGTGTTCTGCCCTTGCCCATGCCAACGAATTCAACGTCGTATAGCAAACAACCTTGCGCGGTTGCCACGTCGCTGGCGATTTTTTCTATCTTTGCCATCCAAGCAGGAGACTGTGACATTTCTCTCAATCCTAAATACTATACGCCCCTTCAGGGCAATACTAATACGCCTTAACAAGCCCCTAAGAACCTGTCTCAGCTACCTCGTCGTACGTGTTGGGTTCGACTTTGTGGGAACTGCCCGGGCGGGGCCGGTACAAAAAAAAATGGGCCTGTAGGGCCCATTGAACGGATCTAAATTAGCAATAAAATCGAGAAAGTGCAAGGGTTTATCTCGACCTCGGCCTTGGGGGTCACCAGAGCTTAAGAAACTGAGTACAAAATCGCGGTCGCGCCGTCCTTATAGTAGCGAGGTCGCCTGCGAACCTCTCTAAATCCGAGTTTTTCATAAAGTTTTTGCGCCGACACGTTTTCTTCATGAACTTCCAGCCAAATAGATCGCCCCTGACCCTTTGCGGCAATCATGTGAGCCAGAAGCTTCTCCATATAGCCGCGGCGGCGGTGCTGGGGGTGCGTGGCCACCAGGGATATCTCCCAGACATCGGGAACTTCCCGATACAGCACAAAACCCGTCAAAGTCTCACCTTCAAAGACCCCGAGGGCCTCCGCCGTCGCCAGTTCGGCCCCTAAAAGATCGTTCGGCCAATAAAACTGCGGCAGCAGACCCTGCTCCTGATGAATGGCATCGACCAGAGAGCGCATGGCCGGTTTATGAGAACCCTTCAGAACTTCAATATGCATAGACTTATTCCGCCACAAAGTTGCGCACTTTGTACTTGCGCTTAATGACTTCAAACCAAGCACGAATGCGCTCTTCCAACTGCTGCTGGGCGAGGAAGGTCTTAATGTTTTCCTTAAAGCCCTCAAAAGGAGAGCTGCCGAACTTGGCGCGGTTGTTTTCGTAGTAAACCTGGGCCTCTTGATCCGTGATAATCCCGGTCATGGAGTTGGTTTTAAATTTCAGGAAGCTTTTCGCTGCCAGCTTGCGTATCGTAAATTTCTTCACTTCCGCAGAGGTGGGCTCGATCTGCGCCCAATAAGCCCTGCCGGCCATGACTCGATCGATTTTGCTCAGCGCCTCTTGCACTTCCCCGTCCGGCACGGCCGCCACATTGAAGTTTTCTGCTTCCAGCGCCACCACCAGCTCCAACAAAACCTGAGTCACGGCTGAAGTGAATTCAGCCTGCCCGGGGCGCAGCTCTGGAATAGCCGCCTTGGCCTTATCTGCCGCCAAGGCATGGCCAATCGCTATGGAAATCTGAACTTCGCGACTGGTCACCACATAGTCCGACACCTGCCCGACCGTCTCTGTCACCAGAGTCGCCGCCGAAACCGAGGTCGCCACAAAAATAAGCAATAGAACCAAGAAGCGCATAAAAAGACTATGCCCAAGGAAGCAGGCGAAGTCCAGCTTGCGGTGCTGCCGCACCTCCAGCCTCCTCGGCGTAGCCGACGAAGTCCAGTCTCCGCGTCTGCCGACGCTGCGACATCCTGCGCGTCCGCGCAAGAAAACCCGAGAACTAAGGGCTTCGGAAGATGAGTTTTATCAAGGCGCAAGGAGGAAGGCGTGCTACCAGCACGTCGACGACGCAGCAACGCAGAGAAAGCTCATCTGCCGAAGCCCGCGAAAAAAACAACCCCCGCCTTGTTAGACGGGGGTTGAAACCACTGAGGAATTAATAATTAACTTAAGATCTATTAAATTAGAAATTTACGCGTCCGACAATAGACATTACGTAGTACTGCAGTTTTTCGATCGGATTACTGTACTGAGGTCCAGACATGAACGTGTTTTTCGCGTTCACACGGCTGGATAGATTCCACATGTAACGGAAATCCAAGCCCAAAGAATACTTCGGACTGAACTCAAGGTCCGCACCTACAATAGTACCCACATCAATCGCGTGAGAGTTTGCAGTTGTATCGTTCGTGTAGCCATAAACATTGTCGTTAGACCAAGAGAATGAACGGTAAGAGTAAGACACCAAACCACCGATAACAGGTCTGATGATACCGTTAAACAACTGAACCTTGGCTGCCAACTGACCGGAGTACTGATTCACGTCGATATTGTCCGGAATCCAGTAACCACCTGTGTTGTTGTACGGATAGTTGTAACCGTAACCACCACCAGTGTAGTAACCCTGACCTTCAACAGAATAGTTGGAGTACAGGAACGTACCTTCGATCACGAAGTTGTCGTATTTGTTACCGAAAGCCACACCCAAAGCGTAGTTCCCTTTAACATTGCTGACATCTGGATAGTCACCCACACCCAGAACACCGGCAACATACTTCGTTTCGATCGGAGCAATCGCCGCTTCTTCTTCCACTTTCATGGCAGCAGCCAGTTCTTCACGGATGATGTCGCGTGTGTTTTCTTTGGGTTCTTCCACCTGCTGAACTTGAACAGGCTGCGTATACACAGGCTGAACAACCTGTTGTTGCTGCACCTGTTGAACCTGTTGTTGTTCGTTCATTTGATTGAACTTATCACCGAACAAAACCGCAGCTCTTTTCTTTTCATCTTCCATACGGGAAGTTTCAAGCTTCTCTACGATTCTTTGTTCAGTTTGCAGTTCCGCATCCTGACGTGCACGGCGGATTTGTTCCGCGCGGGACTCTGTCAGAGGAGACGCCTCAATGATAGTTGTCGGCTGTTTTTGAATCTGCTGTTGCTGCAACTGCGCATTGGAAGTCGGTGTTGCCTGATTCAGAATATAAATAGGCTGGCCACTGACTGGCGCTGTGTTGGCAATACCGGCCTGAGCCGCAGGGGCTGCAGGAGCCTGTTGGCTTGAATACATTTGATCAAGCTCAGCATCAACATCGCTTTCAATACTCTGAGCCAGAGCAAAGGTCGGCGCGATGCTCAAGGCCGCAAGTATATAGAAATACTTTTTCATAGGGTCTCCTCGTAGTTCTGGTTATATAAAAACCTTTTAGTCACTGGTCGCATAGAGCAAGCCTGATGCCAACCCGGCCAAAATTCGGCCTTCCCGTCTAAGTCCTTGATATCCCCGCGCTCTTCGTCACCCCCCTGAAAAGCCTGCAAGGGGCCTGTGACAGGAATTGTGACAACTTCCAGTACGCTTTCTGAAATTCTTGCAAACCGGGATCATAATGCCCCCGACTGGGGATGAATTTGGTAAAACTTCACCTTATATATAAGGAGATCTCTGTGATCCGCTCTTTGTTACGCTCCTCTGTGGCTGTTCTTTCTCTTTGTGTGCTTACCGCGTGCAGCTCTGATTCAGGTGAGAATCTGACGACAGACCTGGAGCCTTCGAACTGTGAACTCACCGGAAACTCTTATGGGATCGTCGGTGGGCAGATTCTGGGCTCTGGAAATGAGCTGAGCGCTTCCACTGTTTTGATTATCAATGTAAATAAAAATGAAGAGCAGAGTATTTGCACGGGCACTTTGATTGCCAATGATAAAGTCCTGACTGCGGCTCACTGTGCGCCTTCTGACTCCAAGGCCATCGCCATTGCCTTCACGAACAATGCGGGCTGCGTGAATTCAGCCCCCAAAAGAACACTTCGCTTTGTCGTCGATAAAGCCGTCAATGAAGACTACACCGAGTCCGGCTCTATTCATAATGCCACTTATGATATTGCCATCCTGAAGTTCAAAGGCGGTGTCCCCAAGGGTTATAAAATCCGCAGTCTGCCTTCTGCCAGCTTCACTCCAGCCCCGACAGACACTCTGGTCATGAGTGGTTACGGATCCACCCGGGAAAAGTCCGGTGACTCTGGAACTTTACGTTTCACGAAATCTTCCGCCTCTAACATCCTGGGTGATAGCTTCTACCTGGCCCGCGCCAGCCGCACTGTCAGTGTAAGTAAAACGATTGTCGTCGAACAGCCACACACAGGGGTCTGCAGCGGCGATTCCGGCGGAGCCCTTTATGCCGAAACCAAAGAGGGCCTGACCTTGCTTGGCATCACATCCATGGGCGTGGACCACAAGGCGCTTAAAGACAGCGATATTCGTATTTGCCACGGGGTTGCGATCTATGTTGATGTTCGCGAAAACCTGGACTGGATTCGTGAAGAATCCGCCAAGCTGGATCGCTACCAATACTAGCACTGCATTTGAGAATTTACTTGGAGTACAAATAAAAAAAGCGACCCTTCCGGTCGCTTTTTGTTTTTTTGCACCAACTTCCGAGAAAGAGGAAGTTGGTGCGGGTGGAGGGACTTGAACCCCCATGCTTTCGCGGGAGATTTTGAGTCTCCTGTGTCTACCATTTCACCACACCCGCATGAGGAGTCTTTTGTAATGAGTTTGCGGTAAAGACTCAAGAGATTTCTTTAAAAAAAATTAAGAAAGGGGGAAAAAGTCCCCTCTCGACACAGTTTTGCTCGTTTTTTCAGCAAACTTTCATCCCGCCGCCGTGGACATATATTCATGGACGCTCTGGGCCTTCAGGTGTACACCCCACGATCTATGGCGCACTCTAAAAGCTCGTTTCAATCGTTCTCTCGTCTTTTTTCATACACCCAAAAGCACCGTCGCGATTTTTATCTGGGTACCTTGTTTTCATTTTTGAACAAGGCCTTCGATATCGCGCCGGAAATTTTAATTGGTATCGCCATCGATGTCGTGGCCAATCAGGAGAAATCCTTTCTGGCCCGCTTCGGTGTTGAGTCCCCGTGGCATCAACTGTTGCTGCTATCTGTGCTGACACTTCTGATCTGGATGTTTGAGTCGCTGTTTGAGTACTTGCTGCTTCTGAAATGGCGTGGACTGGCTCAATCCTTACAACATGAATTCCGCACCGAGGCCTATGAGCACTTGCAAAAGCTGGATATGTCGTTCTTTGAAGACCGCAGCACGGGCGGACTGGTTTCCATCTTAAACGATGACATCAACCAGTTGGAACGCTTCCTGAACGTGGGCATGAACAGTCTGATCCAGGTCTTTACGTCCGTCCTTTTGATTGGCGCGGTGTTCTTTGCCATGGCTCCGAACATCGCAGTCTTTGCCATTCTTCCGATCCCGATCATTCTGTGGGGAGCTTTTTATTTTCAAAAACGAGCCGCACCCTTGTATCTGGACGTGCGTGAAAAGGCCGGGAACATCGGCTCGCGCTTGGCAAACAATATCGCCGGCATGGCCACGATCCGCAGCTTTACGTCAGAACTGATTGAGGCCCGCAAGGTCGCACAAGACAGCTCCAGCTATCTGCAAGCCAACAAAGAGGCCATCAAAGTTTCCTCCGCCTTCAATCCCCTGATTCGCATGGCGGTTCTGATGGGCTTTATTGCCACCTTTATCATGGGTGGACAGATGGCCTTAAAGGGCGAGCTGAATGTCGGATTCTATGGAGTTTTGGTTTTCCTGACACAACGTCTGCTATGGCCGCTGACAGGATTGGCAGACACCGTCGATCTGTTTGAGCGTGCCATGGCATCGGCCGACCGTGTTCTGGATTTGCTAAAAACTCCGGTCCACTTGGAACTGGCGAAAGAACGAAGACACTTTGATCATTCCCAAGGCATCGAATTCAAAGACTTGTCTTTTGCCTACAGCAACGGCCTGCCGATTCTGAAGGACGTGAATATCACCGTTCCCGCTGGTCAAACCGTGGCCATCGTGGGACCAACTGGCTCTGGAAAAAGTACGATCACAAAACTCTTGCTGGGATTCTATCAAGCCTCAGCCGGTCGTATTCTTTGTGGAGGTCAAGACGTTCAGGACTGCGATCCTCAGGATCTGCGCCGCCACATCGGCCTGGTCAGCCAGGATGTGTTCTTGTTCCAAGGATCCATTTTCGAGAATATCGCCTATGGAAATCCTCAGGCCACGCGTGAGGAGGTCATTGAGGCCGCCCGCAAGGCCCATGCGATGGAATTTATCGAAAAACTTCCCCAGGGGCTGGACACGCTGATTGGCGAACGAGGACAGAAGCTGTCCGGAGGTCAACGTCAGCGCCTTTCCATCGCGCGCGTGATTCTGAAAAATCCACCGATTCTGATTCTGGATGAAGCGACCTCGGCCGTTGACAACGAAACAGAAGCTGTGATTCAGGCCTCGTTAGCCGAAGCCACCAAGGGGCGCACCACGATTGTCATCGCCCACCGCCTTTCAACAGTGACCCAGGCTGACAACATCTATGTTGTAGCTCAAGGACAAGTTGTTGAAAGCGGCACCCATCAGCAACTTCTGCAGGGAAGAAAGCTTTACTATCAACTGTGGAATGCACCGCTTTAGGTGCATTCCTGCTCAGATCTTTAGATTCAGATTTCAATACGAGCCTGCTCTTCCGGCCAGATTCTTTCTTTCAAATCAAACCCGGTCGCTGTCTGAGTGATGTCCTTCGGGATCTCCTTCAGAATACATTCACGCAAACTCCGGGAGAAATTCTGTCGCACTTTTCCCAAAAACGCTGGCGGAGCAATCAGCACCAGATCCTGAAAGGCATTTTTCAAACGCGCCTCTTCCAAACGCGCAGCCACCTTCTTCGCAAACATCTCTGAAATTCGCTCCGGCGGAGACTGCTTTTTTGCAAGTCGTCCACCATAAATATTAGAGCTCGGCATAAAACCGGGACGATCCGCATCTATATCAATCGCTTTCAGTCGTCCCCGAGGATTTTCCAGCTTTTCGACAAACTGTACATCCCCACCTTTATTGCCGCGGCGATCACTGACAAATATCTTCGCCTCACATCGGTTGACCACAACAATCCAAGTTTTCATGATTATCCTCTCTGCGAAGGGTTCTTCTTTTACTATATCGAACAATTCATCCTCTCAACAACATGACCCCTTACACAGGACTGTCACAAGACACTTTGAACTACCCTCTAAAAGAGCCGAAGATAAGGATGGACTTCTTTTCCCGGAGAATCTCATGCTCGATAAACTCACTCAAGATGACTTACTGAAACTCACCTCGGTCACCGAGGGCTCTTGCATTTCCATTTATATTCCCGGCATGCCGGAAAAAACGTTGCAGCTGGAGTATGAAACTCTGGTCCGCCGGGCCGCTCACCTGCTTTCTTTGGATCGTCGCAATGGTGATAAGGAACGGGTTCTGGGACCTCTGTATAATTTTAATCCCGCAGAACATTTACAGCGTTCTGACTTTGGGATGGCTATTTTTGTTAACAAGCACTGGTCCGGTTTTTACCTGGCGGGCTACACCATGCCATCCAAAGTCGTCGTGGCGGAAACCTTTCATCTTCGCCCTTTGCTGCAGGATTTGCAGGGGGAAAGCAGCTGCCACATTCTGACTCTGTCACCCAGTGAAGCCATTTTGCTTCACTGCCACGGCGGAACCGGAACTGAACTTCACACCTTCTTGTTCCATCAAGGGCAGCACAGCAATAGCATCCACTGGAAACATTTGGATGAAAGCGAGACCTCACAGATCCCCCATTTGAAAAGTCATCTGCGGGGCCGCGGGACTGAGGACACACAATGTAAGAAACGCGGTTTAAAACTTTTCCTGCGCTGGATTGAAGCCAAGATCGGCAAAGAGCATGGTTTTAAGGAAATTCCCCTGCTGGTTTTCACCAGCGAAAACATGTTTCATGCCTACAAAGAAATCACTCATCACCCCAACCCCGTTTTGTTCAAACGAGAGCCTTCACGTAACAGCTATCGAACGGAAGGGCTGATCCACCAGGCTCAGATTTATCTGCAAAAGGAAAGCTCGCAGCAAAAGAATGTTTCAGCTCATGAGCTGGAGGGTTTGAACCGCCAGAAAAAAGTCATCGACGATCTGGTGAAAATCAGTCGCGCCGCCATGAATGGCAAAGTGCGCACCCTGTTTTTACAAAATAACAGTGAAGTCTGGGGCGAACTGAATCGTCGCAGCGGTCATATCACCTTTCATGAAAAACAAACCAACGCAAAGGATGATGATGTCCTTGATGATATTGCCTGCGAGGTGATTCGCCACGGTGGTGAGGTGGTTGTCCTCGGGAAGGCTGACATGCCCAGCACCTCCCCGGCGGCGGCTATCTTAAATTCTTAAAGATCAGCCCTTGGCCCAATGAGGCCTGGGCTGTTTCGACCTTCTCGATTTTTAAGGCCTGCATATAGCCCAGCACCAAAGCCATGTTTGAAATGTCAGAAATTCGATAGTCGCTGTGAATCTCACTGTCCTTCAGCCAGACACGCTTTTTCAGTGCCTCATTTAATTCGTCTTGTGTGAACTGAGAAGCCTCTTTGTTCACCTGACGTTGCACCGACATGGAAATCACACCTCCCACCCCGACCCAGCGAGCCTGTGGGGCCTTCTTTTTGAAGTAGGCAGGCACATTCAGATAAGCATGATTCTTCGCCAACTGCAAAGCAGCCTCCCGCTGCAGCCCGATCGGATTGGGTGATGAATGACTTTTGGGATCCTTAAACTGCAGGATCTGCAAAATTTTATTCTTGAACGTCACCGACGCCAGATCTCCCTCGTAGATATGCACCCGGCCCTTGTCCCTGGAATACATCTGCATCGATCCGCCACCAATATCCCAGACAATCAAGTCACGAGTGTCTGAAATATTTTTCTGCGCCAAAGCTGACCAGTAACCCAGTTCCGCCTCTTGCTCTTGAGAAATGACCTCCACCGGAATCTGCAGATCCCGGGACAGGTTCCTGGCCATAGCTCTGCCATTTTTGGCAACACGAAAAACGGAAGTCGCCACCGCCGTGATGCGCTTTACATTGTAAGTCTTCACTTTTCCCAACAAAGCCTGAATACGAGGAGTTGCTTCGCCAACCACTTTTTCAGGCAATGTTCCATCCGCAGATTTTTCCAACGCTTCGTTGAACGCCAGGGGCAATCGGTCTTCAAAAATAACCTTCACAATTTTCTTCTGACATGTATCCACCTCGGCCACATAGGCTTTGGTCGTTCCAGAGCCAAGGTCTAAGGCGGCTCGATTTTCCAGACAAGGCTGGGCCCAGGTTGTTGCAGAAAAAAGGGAAATCAGGACAAAGATCTTTTTCATGCCGTCATGCTAGCGGAAGACCTGTATTGGGGCAAGTTTCCTGTCATCAAGGGGCCAATTGCCTCTGAAAGTCTGTGAGAGAGCTTCTGCGTGCGGAAAAACCTGGCACCAATAATGCTTCGAAAGTGTCTATGGATACCAAACCGACTTATCCATAACAAAGGAGAGTACACATGGAAACCACAACAGGTGAAATCAGAAAGAAAATGGGTGACATCAAAGAAAACGTCGCACACAGCCTTGAGAAAAGCGCCTGGAGCGACCGCTATCATGCCGTCGAATCCAGGGTCAAAGAGGGTGTTGATGCCTCTGAAGAATTTGTGAAGGCCCACCCTTTTTACACCATTCTGGGGGCTGCCGCTGTAGGCTTTGTGGCGGGAGCGCTGATCAATCGTAAGCACTAGCGTACCAAATCTTGAACAATGACAAATCGGTTGCAAAGACAGTGCATCCCTGGTCTTTGCAACCGCACCTAAGAACCGTACACCAGGAGAATGCTATGAAATGGCTTAGCTTGTTTCTTCCGTTTTTCCTTGGCCTGGGGTCCAAGCATGACAAACCCCGAAGAAACCTGAAGGAAACCGCACTGGAAATCTATGACGCTATCACCATCCGCAGCCGTGCCGCCGTGTTTTTGACCATGGCAGGTCTGTGTGCCATTGCATTTATATGCGGCGGTTTCTTTATCTTTCTGCTGGAATCAACAAAGCAGTATGACCGTGCTGGAATCATCATCTGGAATTCCACATTGATCAGCAGCGGACTGCTGGTTCTTCTGGCCCTTGCAGGACTGAGCTATGTGTACTTCATGGCTTGGCCCGGAGTGCAGGCTGCCCGGAATCGCCAGGAAGTCCGTGACGAGGAACAGCGCCGTCAGCAAGAACATCCCGTGGGCTCACTGGAGCAGGCCTTAGCCGCGCTGGTCATGGACTTTGTCAAGGAGCGCGAGTTCAAGCGAGAACATCGCTCAACCCCACCGCCTCCATCCCAAGAACCAACGCGTCCCTATGCCTCGCGTCCAGATCCGGAGGTCGCCAGCGAAACACCCACGAGCTATCATTGAAGCGAGCTGTGAAGTTTGCGATACAAGGTCTTGCGATCAATTCCCAAGTCACGGGAGCTCTTTTCACGGGCTCCCCGATTGGTTTTCAATACAAACGAAATATAAGCCTGATTCAGTTCTTCCAACGAAAGAAAGCGTCCCTGAGCCTGAAAGAGTCTTTCAAAAATGGACTCCAGGCTTTCATCTTTGTCCGGAATGTCCTCCAGAAAGATTTTAAGAGGAATCTCCGGCCCCGGACTGAGCACAACGGCACGTTCAATGCTATTTTCCAGCTCGCGCACATTTCCGCTCCAGGGTCGCGAAACAAGAAAATCCTCCACGTCCCTTCCCCAGTTTTTGGCCGGCATCTGATAGCGCTGTAAAAACTTGTCCAGAAAATGGCGCGCCAGGGGCAGAATATCCTCGGGCCGCTCGCGCAGCGGCGGCATTCTGATAGAGACCACCTTCAAACGGAAGTACAGGTCCTCGCGAAAGCGGCGCTCCTCCACATTTTCTTCAAGGTCATTGTGGGTTGCTGACACGATACGCAGATTCAGCGGGCGGTAATGATTTTCACCGACCCGTTTGACTTTCTTTTCCTGCAACACCCGCAAAAGTTTTGCCTGCAAGTGCAAATCCAGATCTCCGATTTCATCCAGGAATAAAGTTCCTCCGTCAGCTTCCTCAAACAGTCCCTGCCGCGAACAGTGCGCCCCGGTGAAGGCTCCCCGGGCATAACCGAACAGCTCGGACTCCAATAGCGGTTCCGGAATCGCCGAGCAGTTTATCGGCACAAATGTTTTTTTGTGCCGCACGCTCAGATCATGAATCAAACGTGCGATGACTTCTTTCCCCGTTCCACTTTCACCGGTGATCAGCACATTGGCCGAACTGGCGGCCACACGCCGGGCCATTTCCAACACTTCCAGGAACCGCGGGCTTTTGCCGATAATATGATTTGGAAGGCTCACAGCGAACCTCGCTCTTCCCGTTGCGGTTCATGCCACTCACACCAGTTCTGCTCAGGAACAATCCGGCCCTCTTCAATTACTTCCAGGACCTCCACCATGGCCTTTCCCACACCGGCTGCGGAAGCCGGGTTCTGGCCGGTCACCAAACGCCCGCTTTTCACCACGTGGCCTGCGAACTTTGGCGACGAGGTGTGATGGGCTCCCCTTTCCTGAAGGCGCGTTTGCAGCAGGAAGGGAACGGCTTTTTCCATTCCCACGGTTTCTTCCTCGTCGTTGGTGAAGCTGGAAACCTCATGCCCCTTCACCAGATAGCCCCCATCAGAAAGGCGCACGTTCACCAGGGCAGCGGATCCGTGGCAGACGGCACCTACGACGCCGTTATTTTCGTATATTTCCTGTGTCAGCTTTTGCAATTGCAGGTTCTCCGGAAAATCAAACATGGTACCGTGTCCTCCGGCGAAATAGATCGCACGGTAGTCTTTGGCGTTGACCTGCCAGGGCTGCAGAGTGTTTTCAATTTTGCTTAAAAATTCTTCATCATTCATCCACGTGGCATTCAAAGGATCATCCATTTTCACGCCATCCAGAGGCACCTTGCCACCACGGGGACTGATGGTGTCCACCTCGTAGCCCGCTCTGACAAACTCGTCATAAGGATGCGTGATTTCAGAAAGGTAGGCGCCCGTGCGATGACCGGTGTCTCCGAGTTGTTCCGTACTGGTCAGAACAAAAAGAACTTTATGGCTCTTCATGGTGGGATCTCCTTCACTGGCTTCTATCCTCTCTGAGACCTCCGCGGAACTCCAGAGTCCCTCGCGCCGAGTGCAAATCAACAGCAGATCAAACTGGACGAAAAACCCTATTCCTTACCCGACAAAAACCTTCTGTAAATCCGCACAGAGGATCGCCTGATGCAAAAAGTTCTGGTGCCAAGGTCCAGTTGCGGGTCTCAGATAGTAAAGTCAGAAAGTCGAAGCTCCGATGCAGAAGGATACACTTCCAAGGAGACACCCATGCGCCTTTGCATCCTAACCTTGATCGCCAGCCTGTTCTTTATCGCCCCCGCCTTCGCCGAACCTCACCCCGCTGATGTGGACCTTAGCAAATACGACTATGTGGACCCGAAAAAAGAAATTCCCACTGTTCCTTTGGAAAAGGCTCTGCGCTATTACGATGTCTATCTTTCCAAGATCACCAACAAGAACTACCTGACCGTGATTGACTTCACCCAAAGCTCCAACAGCAAACGTATGTATGTGGTGGATATGAAAACAGGTCTGGTGACTCGTTATCTGACGGCCCATGGCAAGGGCTCAGATCCTTCCCACACCGGTTTTGCGAAAAAGTTTTCCAATGTGGAGGGGTCCAACATGTCCTCTCTCGGGATGTACGTGACCGGTGCGGAATACAGTGGTAAACATGGGCGCTCGATGCGCCTGATCGGCCTGGAGAAAACCAACGACCAGGCCATGAATCGCGCCATCGTGGTGCATGGCGCCTGGTACGTCGACCCTCAGTACAAACCACTGGGGCGCAGTCAGGGCTGCCCGGCTGTTGAGCAAAAATACATTAATACGGTTGTCAGCCAGCTTAAAGGTGGCAGCGTGTATTACATCTGGGCGGGACAGCCCTAAGAAAGAGTTTTCGTGGAGCTACTGTACAAGGACGAATATTTTATCGCCGTCAACAAACCCAGTGGCTTTCATGTGCACCCTCACGAAAACCCAGAGCATCGTGTTTCCCGCGATAAAATCTGTCTGTACCATGCCCGTCGGATGATGAAGCAACACGTTTACCCGGTGCACCGCCTGGATGCGGGGACCAGTGGTGTGTTGCTTTTTGCACTCTCCTCCCCGGCGGCTGGACAACTGTGCAAGCTGTTCTCGGAACGAGCCACCCATAAAACCTACCAGGCCGTCGTCCGTGGCTATGTCAAAGAGGCCGACGACATTCAAATCCCATTGGAACTGGATTCCACCGGTGATCTTGTCGAAGCTCACTCCAGCTATAAGCGCCTGGCCACGGTGGAATTCCCCGTCGCCGTCGGGAAAAAATTTCCCACAGCCCGTTACTCCTGGGTGGAAGTCACCCCTCACACGGGCCGCTATCATCAGATCCGTCGACATTTTAACCGCATCTCCCACCCTCTTTTAGGGGATGCCGTGCATGGGGATTCTCATCACAACCGCTTCTTCCGCACGGAGTTAGGGGTGGAAGGCCTGTGCTTGAAGGCTCTTCGGCTGGAGTTCACTCACCCCTGGAGTGGTGAAAAAGTCTCTATTGAGGCCCCCCCTTGCGAGAAATGGAAGAAAATTCAATTTCTCTTTGATCCTGAGCAGCCCCTGACAGACAAACTGAAATCCCTTTGACCTCCTCGGTGGACGGGCGTAGAAACAGACCCCGTTTCCGAGGTAAATCATGACTCGAGCTCAGGCTCTTAACAAACTGATGATCGTCATTGGTCTTCTTTTCGTCCTTCTTGTGTCCATGCAATCCCATGGTCAGACTCTTCATCACAAAATGAGTGTCGAACTGTCCCCTGGTTTGAAAATGATCAAAGTGCAGGACACTTTGACCTTCCCGAAGGATTCTCCGCGCAAGTTGAGCTTCCTTTTGCACAAGGACCTGCAGATCACTGTCACCAGTGCGGATGACTCCATTGCCCTGTTGCATCCCGCAACCTCGCAAGAGCCTTATGCTGAATACGGACTGACTTTGGGCAGCAGCGACAACAAAGTCTCGGTCAGTTATTTTGGTGTGATCTTTGATCCCGTGGTAAACGACAACAGCAACGGTTTGATTTCTCCGGAAGGGGCCACACTGTTTGGCAGCACCTACTGGTATCCCTTTTTCCTGGACACACAGATCAATTTTGAAATCACCGTTCAAACACCTGCCGACTGGACGTCTTTGATTCAAGGACAAATCACCAGCACGGCCTTTCAAGGAAGCAGCCGTATTGCCCGTTTTGTCGAGATCTATCCCCAGGAGGAAATCTATCTGGTGGCGGGTCCCTTTAAAAGCTATCAGCTGGACACCGCCTCGGGAAAACGGATTCAGGTCCTTCTTCGCAAGGCCGATCCCACTTTGGCACAAAGTTTCCTGACTCTGGTTCCGGACTATATCCAGCATTACAGCCAACTGATCGGCCCTTATCCCTATTCAACCTTCACGGTGGTCGAGAACTTCTGGGAAACCGGATACGGCATGCCGGGCTTCACCCTGCTGGGGCCCACGGTGCTGCGCCTGCCATTTATTCTGAATTCTTCACTGCCACATGAAGTTCTGCACAACTGGTGGGGCAACAGTGTTTATGTGGACTATGAAAAAGGCAACTGGTGCGAGGGTCTGACGACTTATATGTCAGATTACTGGCAGCAGGAAAAGACCGGCAACGATCGAGGATATCGTCTGAATACCCTGATCAATTATGCTGACTTTGTCACCAGCCAACCAGAAAAAGATTTTCCACTGCGCCAATTCCGGGGTCGTCACAACTCCAGCTCTCAGGCTGTGGGCTATGGCAAGTCGATGATGCTTTTCCACATGCTCGAGTTCCGCTTGGGAAAAGAGATCTTCACCAAATCCCTGCAGGATTTCTACACACAAAATCTTTTCAAGAAGACTTCCTTCCAAGATATTCAAAGAAGTTTCGAGAAGGTCGCGAATCAAAACCTGGAACCCTTCTTCAGTCAGTGGCTGGATCGCGTGGGCGCCCCCCAACTGGAGCTCAGCGATGTGAAACTGATGAAGTGGTATGATGGCTCGGTCACGGCCACTTATATGCTGAGCCAAACCCAGGAAAGACCTTATGACCTGAATATCCCTGTCGTGTGGACGCTTGAATCTGGTGCGGAAATCCGACAGATCGCACGTTTGACGGAAAAAAGTCAGGTGTACTCTTTCACATCTCACTCTCGCCCTGTGAAAATCGCAATTGACCCTGACTTTAGAATCTTCCGCCATCTTTACAGCGAAGAACGCCCGGCAACGCTGTCCTCGGTTTTAGGCAGCAGTGAAATCCATTACTACTTTGACTCCAGCGATAAAAATGCGCGCAGGTTTGCCGACGTCTGGTCTGCCAAAACTGACGGCAAAGACGTCTATCATGACCTCACTCAGGACATCGCGATCCCGGAAAAAGGTGCGCTGGTTTTCATTGGGGATCAATCCACCTTCGTGAACTTTATAAAGCAGGAGCTGGCGGATCAAAAGTTCAACATCACAGACAAAACTCTGACAGTGGATGGGCAGACCTTTAATCTGAACGAGGTCAGCTCGGTTTTTGTCGCTCGTCTTAAACAGCGTCCCCAGCAGACCGTGGTATGGGTTCGCTGGAGTGCTGACAACAATCCTGTGGAATGGGCCGGACGCCTGACCCACTACGGAACTTTCGGTGTGCTCGTCTTTAAAGGCCGCCCGGTTGTCCTGAAAAGCACTTGGCCGGTTCTGCAGTCGCCTCTGCAGAAACCTCTTTAAGCAGATCTTCCATCGCTTTGACTTCGGCCTCCAGGGGGCCGAAGCGCTTTTTCAGCTCCCGGCTGATTCTCATCGTCAAAGCAGCGTAACCGCGGCGGGATGAAAATCTCCAGGCCGGATGTTTACGATAAGAGCGAAGATTCTTTTTCAAGGTCTCCAGCTCTTCGGCAAAAACCAAAGAACTTTCATAGATCTCATCCAGCGTCAGATTGCTGAGATTTCCCAGCTCGGCCATACAAATCAGTTCCAGTCGTCTGATCCCCTGATGGTCCCGGGCCTTATAGCACGTTTGCACCTTTTGCCACATTTTCAAGGACCACTGCTGAAAGGTCTCTGAAGATTCAGATTGCATATCCGGATGCAGCAGGCGCGCCAGTTTTCGATAGGTCGAGCGCAGGATCAGATCCTGTTCTGCGATTTCTGAAGAGGGCGCCTCTTCCTGTGAAACCTGACCAATCATTTGATGCAAAAAATCCTTCAAATGCGAAGGCATGGGCTTTAAAAGCTTCTGCTGGTAGGACTGGCTGCTGTTTTGCCAAAGGCGCGCCAACAATTTCCAATCCCCGCACTTCATGGCAATTTGAAACACCTCTTTAAAAAGATCGTATCCCACGGCAGGATCGGCAAAGTGCCGGCTCATGACGTCATCCCCGGCCTCACTGAAATAGTAATACAAAGAACGGGAATGGCGATTCAAAGATCCCAGCCCGCCCTCGGAACTCCCCGCCAGTTCAGCCGCAGGAAAAAGACTTCCTGTCACAAAATGTTCAAGTCTGTTTTCACCTTCTGGAGCGGGCTCTTTACTGGCCCACTTCAAACGCTGTTGCCGCAGGTTCTCGATGACAAATTTCCAGTCCTCGTCCCCTGCCTGATACTGGTGTTCTTCTTCCTTCAGCAGTGCATAGGCCTGCGCCAAACTGACGTTGGCGGTTTCAGCGACATGTTTTAGATGAAGATGAAAGGTCGTGAGGGTGCGGTACCGGCGCTCCAGCTGCTCGCCGGCCAAGCGCTCTTTGCGGAAGGTCAGATTGTACCAGTCCTCGTAAAGCAACTGATCCCAGCGCAAAAAATCAGCATGGTCTTTTTCCAGCTTGCGGATTTTTTTAAGCAGACTAGCTGTGGCCGAAAACATTTCCGTGCGTATTTTATAGTCATCGATCACCGAAAGACAGCGCGACGCACAGGAACCCACAGGTTCACCATCAAAGTTGAGATCATCAGGATGCATAAGGAGCAATGCCATATCACGGCTCCCTGGACACCGCTAATAAAATCAGCCTTTCGCTGAATCATTCAGCAATGATGACAAGCGCTATGAGGGCTTTGCTGGGCATCTCAATTTGAGACAAGATTAAACTCCGCCCATGGACCTTCCGCCCGTGTTCAGACAAACCCTTCAAATTCCGATAGGTTCTAAATGAAAAAGACAATGACCAAATCCGTGAACGTGATACTTTTGGGCCTGACTCTTTCTTTGATTTCTTGCCAGACCACTCCGCAAAGACAGCCCAGTTCGGTGAATGTACCATCGGAACTTAAACCTGTTATTGAAAATCTTTATCGCGAAAAGTTTCAGTCTGAAATTACCAAAGAGCAGTTGGAAATCATCAAACGTAAACGCGGCAACGGACACTCTCCGCGTAAGAACGATGCGTTTCCTCCCCCAACACCTCCTTACGAAAAAGAGTTCAAAACCCTGACGGCCCAGTATCAGAAAAGTCAGCAGAAGCAGGATGACGATTTGAAAAAGGCTCAGGCCCTACTGTCCTCGGTTCGCACCGACACTCCGGTATCCATTTTGGCGCAGGATACGACACCCTGGCGCCAGCAAAGGCAGGAAGTGGAACTGAAGAACCCCCATGATTTTTTGCTGACTCAGGGCCGCCCCAACCACGTCTTCAATTTTGACCGTGTTCGCAGCTCTGATTTTGAAATTCGCATCAAAAACTATTTACTCAGCCATGATGATCCTTATGAGGAAAGAAAGAATGATTTCCTGGAGGCCTCCATCACGTGTGATGCTCCATTTGCTGTGAAACGAACTTTCTCGAACAAAAAGTATGGGGCTCGCCAGACGGCGACCTTCCGCCTTTATGACAGCAAGTACAATGGCGAAAACCTGCGCCTGGTGCCGAGCCCATGGGTGAAGGAATGCGAATTCAAGGCCGGGGAAAAAGGCGCTGCTGCTCTGTACGGCGCTCGCTTCGTGGAACCAAAAAACCCTTATCTGGATCTGCACAGCTTGGTCGAGGGTTGCCTTATGCCTCGCACGGACAACCTTTCAGGTATTCAGAAGTTCTTCCTGACCGACAAATTTGATTCCATGACCTGCCCCGAGGCCGTGCCGGCTGTCATCAATCTGCCAGAGGCGGAGGATTCTTTGAAGGCCAAGGCGGAGGTTCTGCTGGGTCAGCCTTTGCCGACCAATTTCATGGGTCTGCATGATCCGCTGGCGCCTTTGGATTTTTCAAAGGCTCCGTATTTCGACAGTATCTATGTTTCCTATCTTGTGTTCCGTGCGGATTACTATGGCACCTTTATGGCGCGCCTGCTGGAGTTTCATGCACAGCGTGGAACGAAAATCAAAATTCTGGTGGCGGGTGTGATCACTTTGGAGAAGGACGTCAAAATGCTGCACGCCCTGGTCGCACGCAACCCCAACATTCAGCTGCAGGAACTGAAATATCAGATTCCGGCCGGAGGCTCGTTGGGAGATCGTTTTGATCGCCTGCACCGCTCTATGCACGTCAAACTGCTTTTGACCCTGTCAAAATCCCAGCCTCAGAACAACGTGGCCTTCATTGGGGGCCGCAATATTCATGACGGATTTATCTTCAAAACCCCCTACGATTATCCGAACCCTGACATGGTCAACTACGTCAAGGGAGACGAAAGTTTCGTACACTGGCGGGATTTCGAGTTTAAAATCCACTCTCAAGATTTTACCGAAAAAGTGGCGGCCCACTTCCTGACCATCTGGGACCGGGATGCCAAGACCATGCAGTTCCGCAGTATCAACATCAATCTGCCACTGGCTTCACAGGCCTCGCCATCCTACTTTAACAACCGCGAGCCCCTGATTCGCCACTATGTCTCTGTCCCCTACAAAGACGAACAGCGCCTGATCGACCTGTATGTTGAGATGCTCGACAGTGCAAAGAAAAAGATCATGATTTCCACCCCCTATTTCCGTCCGCCCAAACCCATCTTTGAGGCCCTGGAGAGAGCGGCCGCCCGCGGTGTGGAGGTGACCGTCATCACACGCTTGGATCTTAAGGGCGACACCGTGGACTGGATTTTAAGTGAATCCAACAAACCCACGGTTAACAAACTATATGAAAAGATCGCCCTTTACGAATACACCGAACCCAAGGTGATTTTACACTCTAAGATCGTTTTGATCGACGATGTGTTTTCGTTCCTGGGATCTGTGAACTGGAATAAGCGCAGCTTCTTCCACGACATGGAAAACGGCACCATGATTTATGGAGCGGCCTACAACCGGGAAATGACGGACATCTACAATCAGTATAAACGCGATTCCCGCCTTATTGAGGAGAAACTGAAAAGAAACTATTTCAAAGCTCTGATTGTCGGAATTTTTGACACTGAATTCTAAAACCGGAATTTTTTATTAAAAGCCCAACATGACGTAAAAGAAATTTGGGGGCTCCAGCCCCGTCTGATAAAACAAAGGCCTTCAATTAACAGGAGGCCTTTTGTGCTTAAGTTCATTCTTCCCCTGATCTTATTTGGTGCCACATCTGCTCAAGCATCTTTCGTTGCGGTGACTGAGTGCAAATCAGCCTCCAGCACCCATACACTCAAGCTGATTCAAGTCGGCGCCGACGTTCTGGCAAAACTAGACAATAAAAGAGAACTCAATGGCGGTGAATTTGGCGGCCGCAACCCAGGGCAAAAGAAGTACAAAATTACCGGCAAAACCCTGACAACCTATCGGGTGCACGGCATCAGCCTGCCGGAACTGCGTGAAAGTGGTCACGCCACAGAATTGGTCGCAGGCATGATGTTTTCGCGATCAGAATTCGATGGCGAGTACGACATGGTCTATTCTTACGCCAGTGAACTGATTCACGATCTTGAGTGCAAATAAGAAAAACTCATCCTCTGATGCAGAGAAAAATAAAAAACCCACAGTCCTGACAGGCTGTGGGTTTTTGCTATTTGCTCCTTGAGGACTCTTTTAGTGAGTGGTGTCGAGCATTTTAACGACTTCCTCGATATGCTCTGTCTCCATGCGCACCATTGAGCGGATCAATTCTTCCAGAGCAACATCGTCGTGACAATGCTTCAGAACAGCTTTGTATTTCTCCAAAGCTGCCTCTTCAAATTCAAGGCTTTCTTTAAGAATATCCAAAACCTTGTGAGTTTTAGTCTCTGGCACTGGGGATACGCGCAAAGTGGGATGCCCACCCAAGGCTGTCACTTTCTCACCGATAATGGACGCGTGTTGATAACCTTCATTGGCCTGGTCGTGGAACCATTTAACGATAGGAATACGATTAGGCCCCTTCACCATCAAAGCGTAGTGAAGATAACGAACCACGCCGGAGATCTCCATCTCGATAATTTCATTCAATAGATCAACAACGATTTTATTTTTATCTGTCATAAGACCTCCCTGTCCATTCATAGGAATGATTGCAGAAAGCAGACCTCAAAGCAACAAGTGAAAACTTACTGAAAATAACCAAACTTGATAATCGTTTTCGATAAAAGATGTTCTAAAAAACAAAAGACCTTTTTTAACCGGAAAACCGTTCAAAAAGGTCGCAGCGCAGGCGTGCTCTAAGCACTTCGAAGCGAGAAAGCCCCGACGACAAGAATAACATGATATTCTTGCGCAACCGCAAGAAGAACACGGGCAGAAGCCCGCAGCACAACGCGGTCGATGGGGCCTATTTTAACAGATTTATTCATCGTCCAATTCGTCGTCACCCACCACACCGAGATTGTACTTTTCTATGCGATATCGCATGGATCGGAACGAGATGTGAAGCAATTTAGCCGCTCTCTTTTTCACTCCACCGGCAGCATGAATGGCCTTGATCAAAAGTTCTTTTTCAATCTGACCCATCACCTTATCCAGATCCACCCCATCGTCACCGATTTCGATTTCATTGGAAGAGGCCATCTTGCGCCCTGACGATGTGTTGACCATCGGAGGCAGGGATTCCGGCAGAATCGTCGCCCCACCTTCCAAAGCCACAGTGCGCTCGATCATGTTTTCAAGCTCACGCACGTTTCCTGGGTAGTCGTACTTTTTCAGAATCTCCATGGCTTCAGCGCTGATCGCACCGATATTCTTGTTCAAGCGCTCGTTGTACTTTTTTAAGAAGTGATTGGCCAGCAGCGGGATGTCATCACGACGATCGCGCAGGCTTGGAGTTTTAATATTGATGACATTCAAGCGATAGAACAAATCCTGACGGAAGCCGCCTTTTTGTACCATTTCCTCAAGATTACGGTTGGTTGCCGCGATGATGCGAACATCCACTTTCATATCGTCAGTCGCACCCACACGACGAATCACGCGTTCCTGAATCGCACGAAGAAGCTTTACCTGAATCGTCAAAGGCAACTCGCCGACCTCATCCAGGAACAATGTTCCGCCGTCTGCCACCTCGAAAAGACCCGCTTTATCAGCCACTGCTCCGGTGAACGAGCCTTTTTTGTGACCGAACATCTCTGATTCCATCAGGTTTTCCGGGATCGCACCGCAGTTCACGGTCACAAACGGACGATCTTTCAAAGGTCCGTTATAGTGAATCGCCTTGGCGACCACCTCTTTACCCGTACCGGATTCCCCGGTGATCAAAACATTTGTCGGTGTTTGCGCCACACGTTTTACCATATCGTAAATTGCGTGCATCGCCTGAGAGTTCCCCACCATGTTCTGGAAGGAGTACTCTTTCACCAATTCCTTTTTCAAGGATCTGTTTTCCACTTCCAAATTGCGGGAACGAAGAGCATTTTGAATGTTCAAACGAACTTCGTCGATCTTAAATGGCTTGGTCAGATAGTCATAGGCACCCATTTTCATGGCTTCCACGGCTGTTTCGGTTGTACCGAAAGCTGTGATCAGCATGAACACTGTGTCTGGATAGGATTCTTTGACATGCTTTAAAAGTTCGATCCCCGTTACATGAGGCATCTGCAAGTCAGAGATGATCATATCGAATGTTTTTTTAGTCAGAAGGTCTTTAGCTTTTTGGCCGTCTTCAGCCAAAGTGATCTCATAGCCTTCTTTTTTCAGCATGATCTCTAAAAACTCGCGGATTGATTCTTCGTCATCGACAACAAGAATTCTCGACTTCATGTTATGTGCTCCCACGTCCTTGTGTTAAAAACTATTCTCTCAGTTCGCTCTGGGGAAAGTCAAAATAAACTCAGTACCTGCGCCCACTTCACTCTCGACAAAGACTTGTGCCCCATGCCCCTCAAGAATCTTATGTGTCACAGCTAGACCAAGGCCTGTGCCTTTGGGTTTCGTTGTGTGAAATGGTTCAAACATTTTCTTCTTCGTGACTTCACTCATCCCGCTGCCAGTGTCACGAATGCGCACGCGCACTTCTTTATCCGTGACCAGGGCCTTCACCGCCAACTGCGGATTCTGAGAATCATTCATAGCCTGGTAAGAATTGATGATGATATTTAGGAATGCCTGCTTCAGCTTATCCCGGCGCCCCAGGATCTTCAGCGAGTCGCCGTACTCACGGACTTGCTCAACATCCGCACGAACCTGGGCATTGAGCTTCATGGAGTCCAGAATCTCGGTCAAAAGAGACGACAAGTCCACCGGATCTGTCGGCGGCACTTCCGGTCGAGCATAATCCAGGAACTCGGTGATCAGGTTGTTCAAACGGTCAATTTCACGCAGAACAATCTTCATCAGACGACGGTCATCATCATTGGTCACTGTCTGCGTCAGCAGCTCGATACTGCCACTGATACCCGCCAGGGGATTGCGGATCTCATGGGCGATCCCCGCCGCCAGTCCCCCCACCGCCGCCAGTTTTTCATTTTGACGGGCAGCATACTCCAACTGACGAATTTTGGTCAGATCATCAAAAAGTCCGATCGACAGATGAGCCTTCAGCTCGGGACTGTAGATTTTCGACAGGGTCATGCCCAGTATCTTTTGATTGGCGTCATTGGGGGAAGTGTATTTCACATCGCCCTTGAATAGACCTTCGGTCTTTTTTGTCTCAGGGAACAAGGCATACCAGTTCTGATTCACAAGATCCGGATAACCCAGGATTTCGGCGGCAGAGGAATTGGCTTTAACCACCTCCCCTGATTCGGTGAACGAAACCATTCCGGTGGGAATATTTTCGACCAAAACTTCGTTCAGCTCCTGGGCCGAACGAAGACTCGCTCCGGTCTCTGTCAACTCTTTACCCACAGACTGAAGCTGTTCGCTCAGATATCCCGAAAGCGCCGCCACCGAGAAGAAGGCAATGTTATTCAGCGCCAGAAGAAAGAAGAAGTTCAGGGCCTTCATCTCTGGAGAGAACAAAGCCGCAATGGTAAAGAAGATGCTTGTGAACAACGCCAGTGTCACCGCACCCACCCCACGGCAGGCAATGCCCGCCAGCAGGATATTCACCAGATGCATAAACAGGAACAGGGACTGATTGATTCCCGAGTGATAAATCAACAATGAGATCAAGAGCGAATCAACCACAAAGCCGACAAAAAGCCAGCTTGGATTTTTAAGCAGGCGTTCCCATTCGGCAAACCACATGATGTGCAGACCGAAGGCAATGCTTAAAATTCCATAAAACGGCCCCAGCACCTGCCAGTTGATGAAACCTTCCTGAAACACACTGGAAATAACACTGATCAGAAGAATCAACGCAAAAAGGCTGACGCGTGCAAACTCCACCGTCAGCCCCTGATTTTGACTTTTCTGCAAAGCAAAACTTAATCGCATCTACTGAACCACATCCGCCATGTTGAAGATCGGCAGATACATCGCAACAACCAGAACCGCGATAATCCCGCCCAGAACCACCATCAAAAGTGGTTCAAGCAAAGAGGTCATGGCTTTTACGGCCGTCTCAACTTCATCCTCGTAGAAATCCGCGATCTTACCCAGCATAATATCCATAGTACCGGACTGCTCGCCGATGGAAATCATCTGAACGACCATGTCCGGGAAGGCTTTTTCCTTCGCCAGAGGAGACGCAAAAGTACGCCCCGCAGTCACGGACTCTTTACAGCGCAACAAGGATTGTTCAATCACCGCATTGCCCGCAGTTTTCGCCGAGATCTCAATGGCTTCAATCAACCCCACCCCGGATGCCAGCAAAGTCGACAAAGTTCTTGTCAAACGGGCAATGGCGGATTTTTGCACCACCTCACCAAACACCGGCGCTTTCATGATGAAGCGGTCAAAGGTGTCCTTCCCGGCATCTGTTTTCAGCCATTGCATCAATGCCATCGGGCCAAGCACAGCAATCCCCAGATAGATGTACCAATTATTGATCATGGAGTTACTCAGGGAAACCACCATCATAGTCAGCATTGGCGGTTCTTTGCCAGAGGACGAGAAGAACTCCATAAATTTAGGAATGATGAAGACCAGGATACCCGCGATCACAATCATTGCCACGATGATGATGACGATTGGATAAACCAAGGCCCCCTTCACCTGGGCTTTGATTTTCTCGGACTTTTCCATGTAACTTGCCAGACGCTGAAGAATACCGTCCAGAATACCGGCCTCTTCGCCCGCCTGGATCATATTCACATACAATTTATCAAAGACATTCGGCACCTGGGACATGGCTTCTGCCAGACGGCGCCCGCCTTCGATCGAGGTTTTAACCTGAGCCGAAGCTTCCTTCAAAAGCCCTGGGCGCAGACCCTCTGAAAGAATCTTCAAAGAATCCACCACCGGAATACCAGCGTTGATCAGGGTCGCAAACTGACGTGTGAAGATCTGCAAATCCTTCCCCTTCACTGACGGGGCAAAGATGCTGGCACTTTTACCGGCCGAGGCGCGAGTCGCGCCGAAGGCCACCACACGAACCGGCAAAAGCTGCTGCGCACGCAGACGGATGATGGCTTCCTGCTGGGACGCCGCCTCGATCTCGCCTTGAACCATTTGTCCGGTTGCATTTTTAGCTTGGTACTGAAATTTTGCCATCTTAGATACCTACCTTCTTCAGAAGCTGATCCAGGTTATCAGGTTGTCGGGACACCTCAAATGCGGTCTTCAGATCCACACGTCGGCGAATCAGATGCTGCAACAAAGACTGATTCAAGGTCAGGATGCCGGAATTTTCCGGAGCCTGAAGCAACAGACTTTCCAGGGCTTTGAAATCCTGCTCTTCAACCAGGGCTCGCACCTGAGGTTTCATCAGCAGAACTTCGTGTGCAAAAATCTTTTCGCCACTCAGGCCCGCCACAGGATACTGCCCCGAGGCCATTGTCAGCACTTCCGCCAGTCTTGGGGCTCCGTGCTCGGCATAGCGCTCTCCCAAAGTGGAAAGCACACGACGAAGAGCATTGGTCACAGACGGTGCTTTCATCGAATAGATCACAAAAACACCTTGTTCTGCCAAAGACATGGCCTCTAACAAAGAGTCCTCGTCAGCAAAACCATCAAACACCACCATGTCCACTCCGGACATCAGGCATTCTCTTTCTTCGGCACGGGCAAACTCACCGCTGTGATAGATGTAACAAGCCTTGGCTTCCTTGACTTGTGGGAAGGCCTTGCGTGAATAAACAACCCCCAGGAAAGACCGTTCCTCGGAAAGCTTCTGCAGAATGCGATGCAAAGCCCAGACCTGCCCTGCTTCTCCGGGACCGGAGAGCAGAACCAACCCCTTCATGCGCAGACACGCATCAAGAAGCGACGGAGGCAGTTGAATTTCCTGCTTTCCTCCATCCAGATCCATATCCAGAACGGCTTTCATTGTGCTATCGTGCTGGAAAAATGAAAAACCAATTCTCAGACTGTCCAGAGCGGCCTCACCCTGCACGACGCCGGTTGTTTCAAGCACCGCCTTTTGCTGAGTGCTCAGCAAGCTCTGCTGCAGCAGATTCCATTCCGTCATCAATGCCGGCGATGAACGCAAGCTGGTCCATCCCGATGAAACGCGAATTCGCGGCTCGCTGCCGACCAGAAACAAAAACTCTTCAGCCTTCTTGGCTTTCGCCTGCAAAAGTAGTTCGGTCAAACTCATTAGGTGTCCTTCACTGATGCATTGAGCACTTCTTCAATAGTTGTTACGCCACGTTTTAGCTTTAACAGCGCACTTCGACGCAAGGTTCTCATCCCTTGTTCGCGTGCCAGATAACGAAGTTGTCCCGTGGAAGCACCCTTTAAGATGGCTTCCTTCATTTTCTCGGTCATAGCCAACAATTCATAAATCGCAAGACGTCCCTTGATGCCCGTGTTGTTGCAGTTGGCGCAGCCTTTTCCACGCATCAATTTGTAATCGCCGATTTCCGCCTGTGGCACACCAAGATTCAACAAGGTCTGCGCCGGGACTTCCACCGGAGCCTTACAGGACTCACACACCTTACCCACCAGACGCTGCGCCACGATCAGATTCACAGTCGATGTGATGATATAAGGGGCAACACCCATTTCTGTCAGACGAATGACCGTGCCCGGAGCATCATTGGTATGCAGCGTACTGACAACCAAGTGCCCCGTGGATGCGGCCTTAAAGGCGATCTCTGCCGTTTCCAGGTCACGAATCTCCCCCACCATGACGATGTCAGGGTCCTGACGAAGAAACGATTTCAAGGCGCTGGAAAAATTCAGATCAATATCCGGATTCATCTGAACCTGATTGATCCCCTCGAGGTTGAACTCGACAGGATCTTCCGCCGTGGAGATATTCACATCAGGTTTGTTCAGTTCTGCCAGTGCCGAATAAATGGTCGTTGTCTTACCGGACCCCGTGGGGCCCGTGATCAAAACCATCCCCTGTGGCAGATTGATAGTGGCCTTAAACAACTTCAGATCGTCTTCTTCAAATCCGAGCTTGGTCATATCCAGCTGCAAATTGGATTTATCCAATAGACGAAGAACCACTTTTTCGCCCCACAACGTGGGCAGCACGCTGACACGGAAATCCATTTCTTTAGCTTTGGTGCGCACTTTCAGACGACCATCCTGAGGACGGCGCTTTTCCGCAATATCCAGCTTGGACATGATCTTGATACGTGAGGCGATGGCCGCCGCAGTTCCTGCGGGCGGAGCCGTTGCTTCCACTAGGTTCCCGTCGATACGAAAACGCACGCGGTACTTTTTTTCATAAGGTTCAAAGTGGATATCAGAAACCTTTTTGCGAATCGCATCAGCCAGAATGGAGTTCACGAACTTGATGATCGGCGCATCTTCCTGACCGCCATCCTGATCGATGATTTCTGCCTGAGGGCCGATACCGAGAATAAGATCATCATCATCCCCGGTGCTCATGGTATTCAACGACTTGGTATTGATGCTGCCGCCGTAGTACTTTTCAATACCAGAAGTGATGGCACTCTCTGTCCCCACCACAGCCTGAATGCGGCAGCGGGTGATAAAGCGTAAATCTTCTTTGACTATAATGTTGCTGGGGTCAGCAAAGGCGACGACAAGCGTGTTGCCTGCTTTCTGCAAAGGAATCAATGTGTTCTTTTCACATATATCCTTGGGAATCATTGCAATGACGGACTGATCAATCTCAAAGGTATTAACTTCAACCCCCGGAACTGCGAAATGCTTTTCAACAGCACGAAGGATCTGGTTATCTTTTAAGAATCCCAACTGGATGATGGAATTGGTCAGTTTTTGGCCGGTTTTCTTTTGCTCTTCCATTGCAGCTTGCAATTGGTCAGGCTTCAGCAAACCTTGCTTAACTAAAATTTCCCCGATTTTGAGTGAAGACATTAGGACTCCCCTGGACTAAATTTACTCCAGGGTGCCATTTTTTGTAACTAGACGGAGGAAGAGTTTTCTTCTAAAAACTTGGTCCAGCTCTGACGAATCTCTTCCCTACCAAGGTCATGGTCTGGTTTTAGTCTCTGCAACCACAACAATGTCAAAGCTTCTGCCACAAGAACAGGATGCAACACCCGAAGGTCGGCCTTCTCGGCTTCTTCCAACAGAAGATTCTGCAAAGGCAGCAGGTTCAGATCCAATGCATATCCCGTCACATTCATATAATTAAAATAAGACAAGTCCGCAAGCAGCGCCTGCTGCGCGGATAGATCCACGGTGTTGACCACAATTCCGGCGCTCACCGCTTGCATTGTCAGTTCATCCGTAGGCAGAGCATGAAAGCGAATTCCCAGATGTGAGCGCTGCAAAGCCTGTTGGTGATCCCATAGCCCGTCACGATCCCCCACAAGATAAATATCCCCAATTCCCATCAATGCCAGAACCGAGGCCACCACGCGCGCTTCTTCGTTGTGCCCGACAACGAACGCTGGCGCCCGGATATCAAGATCTCGTGCCTGGGATACCAGAACCTGCCGTAAAGCCTCATGCAGCAACACTCGCGGATACCAGGCCCCATCTTCAAGGAAGAAGGAATCCAAAACATCCACCAAGCGCACCTGAGTGGTGGACACTTTCATCGCGGGCAAAATCACCGGAGATAACTTGGGCTCCACTTTCACGGCTGCGGCGTCAGCGAAAACGTCTTCTGAAAACTCGCTGAAAACTGCAAATTCCCAGCCCCAGCCCTTTTCAGACGACAGTCGCTGCAGAAATCTAACCAGCTGACCGTGAGTTCCCGAGGTGCGAACCTCATGTATTTTCAGGGTGCTCATCAAAGTACTTTCTGGCTTCCGCCATATCCCTCTGGATCTGATTTTTCAGTTCATCGATGCCGGAAAATTTTCTTTCCTCACGCAAGAAGTGCTTCAAATACACTTCGACTTCCACCCCATACAAGTGGGCGTCAAAATCAAACAAGTGGGTTTCAATTTTAACCGGGCCTTTGCCATTTTCCTGAAATGTCGGATTGACACCGATATTTGTGATCGACGGATGCAGGTGGGCGCCAATCCGGGTCAGCGTGCAGTAAACCCCCTGGCGTGGCATGAACTCCACATCCGGGTGAATATTCGCGGTCGGCACACCGATGGTGCGCCCACGCTGAAAACCCTTCTCCACGTGGCCACGCACGTAATAAGTTCGACCCAAAAGCTCATTGGCTTTTTCAACCTCCCCGGTCTTCAGATGTTCGCGAATGCGTGTGGAGGACACGACGATGCCCTCTTTCTGAAACGGCGGAATGATGATCAGGCGAATTCCTTTTTCAGCACAATATCTTTCCAGGAAGGGAATGTTCCCCGCACGGTCTGCACCAAAGTTGAAATCATGACCCACCACCAAAGTCTTTGGATGAAGCTGAGCCAGAACATACTGATCCAGGAACTCTTGTGGGGTCACCTTGGCAAAATCCCTGGTGAACTCCTCTATAATGACGTTTTCAATGCCACGTTTTTCGAATTGTTCCTGCTGGTCCTTAAGATCAAACAGACGGTAGGTCGCCCGTTCGGGATGAAGAACCTTCACAGGGTGAGGGTGAAATGTATAAACCACCGAGGGGACGCCAAAATACTGAGCTTCGCGAACGACATTCTCGATAAGTTGCTGATGGCCCAGATGGACCCCGTCGAAATTCCCTATAGTGACAACAGAGGCCGCCAACGGCGCACTCAGGTGTTTGGCTCCTGGATAAACATGCATATTTTTCAATATACCCCCTTCCCCACTCTTCGGTAAATCGTTTTGGCGCTTCTGGGCCCCTCGCCCCCGACGCGGAAATACTTCTTAGGCCCCCCTGTTAAACCTTGAATTTTTTAATAAATTTGCTATGTTGCGACGCGTGCAAAAGGACCTGATTCAGCATCTTACCTTCAAACTCGAAGTCCTGCTTCGTTTCTTCTCCCGACGCCGGGGATTTTGGCTTCGTTGTATCCTGTGCTGGCTGATTGGCTGTCTGGCTCTGTCCAATGACGAAATCACGTCCTACGACCAGCGCTTTCAACTGCGTGGCGACCAAAAGACCTCATCCCAGATTGTTCTGATCACGATTCGTCAGTCCGACTTTTCCATGATCTATGATTCCCGCACCAACTTCCTGGACAATATGAGCGAAGTGACGGACATCACCGACAGCTTCTTCTGGAACAAGCCCCTGTGGTCCGAACTGCTTTTGCGCATTCTTCGTCAAAACCCAAAGTCTGTGGGTGTGACACTTTACTTCGGGGATAACGTCGGCTCCGTGCGAATGACCCCTGAAGAACAGCGACTGTTCCTGGACCCTCGGGTGGTTTGGGCTTCCACGACCAACTCTTTGGAGCGCATCCTGATGCCTGTGTTCAGCAACCGCGAACACACCAATCTGGGTTCAAATGAACTCCGACGTGACGAAGACGGCGTTGTTCGCCGGGTCTTCCCTCAAAGAGCTGAAATGCCTCATCTGGTGGAAAAGATCACGGGCAAGAAGTTTCCGACCCAACTGGCGGGACTTCCAATCAATTATCGCGGTTCCAGCCGGGTCTTTAAGCAATACAGCCTAAGCGAGATCCTGTATGACGAACTTCCGGCCAACGCCTTCACCGACAAAATCATTCTGATCGGTGCGGAAACCTCTTCGGCTCCCGTGTATATGACCCCGATGGGAACACTTTCCCGTACAGAGATTCTGGCACATATCACGGACACTGTTCTGGGTAACAAGTGGATCCAGCGCCTGCCGTTTATTTGGTATGCTGCAGGATTCTTCGTGCTGATGCTGTTTGCGGTTTTTGTGATTACCACTTACCCGCAGTCTGTGGCCTTGTTCTGTATTGTGTGGATTGGCACCCTATTGGCGGCCCTGTCGGCCTGGGTGTTTGACAGCTTCTATTTCTGGTCCCCGGCCTTTTCTCCGTTTATTCTTCTTGGCGCCAGCTGGATCATCTTCATCGGATATCAGGCCACGAAGATTGAGCAACAAAACTTCCGCCTGCAGCAGGAACAGGAATATCTGGCCGAGCTCGAACAGCTTAAAAACAACTTCGTCAGCCTGATCTCCCACGACCTGAAAACACCGATCGCCAAAATCCAGGCCATTGTGGATCGACTGCTGACCCAACACTCGCAGGAAGAGGAGCTGGGACAGGACCTGAAGTCTTTACGCCTGTTCAGTGAAGAACTGAATCGATACATCCAGTCCATCCTGAAGGTCCTGCGTGTGGAGTCCCGGGACTTCAAGATCAACAAAGAAGTGGCGGACATTAACGAGATCATCGAAGAAGCCCTGCAACACCTGCGTCCTTTGGCGCGCGAACGGGGCATTGAAATACACACCGCCCTGGAACCGATGTTCTCGGCGGAATTCGATACGACACTGCTTAAAGAGGTTGTGATCAACCTGATTGAAAATGCGATCAAGTACACTCCTCGCGGCGGTCAGATCGAAGTGATTTCCCATGAGTCCGAAGAAGATATTCATGTTCTGGTGAAAGACACCGGTGAAGGAATCAAACCCGAAGACATGGAAAAAGTCTGGGGTAAGTTTACTCGCGGAAGCGATCAGGACCTGCGCACCAAGGGAACGGGGCTGGGTCTTTATCTGGTTAAATATTTTATTGAACTCCACGGTGGTAAAGTGACGATGGAAAGTAAAGTGGGCCAAGGCACCACGGTTTCTTTCACCTTGCCGCTGGAATCTGAAGATGATGAGGTGCTGCTATGATAACTAAACTCCACACACTGATTGTCGATGACGAGGCGGAACTGCGCCGCTCTGTGATTTCCATTCTGAAATCCACCATGCCGGAAATCGAGTTCACAGTCGAAGAGGCGGCCACGGGTCGTGAAGCTTTCGAAAAAGTGAAAGAGCAACAATGGGACCTGGTTTTGATGGACGTAAAAATGCCGGAGATGAACGGCCTTGAGGCTTTGACCGCCATCAAGGAACACGATCCCCGCACCTTTGTGGTCCTAATGACGGCTCATTCGAACTTGAATGACGCGGTTATTGCGATCAAAGAGGGCGCTTACGATTACGTTGAAAAACCCGTACAACCTCAGCGTCTGACCGAAATCGTGCGCAAGTGCCTGGAAGCCCGCGACCTGATTTCAAGCCTAGCCATGTCCAACCCGGTTTTCGATGACGACATCGAAAGCGAGATCGTTGGTGGCTCCTCTAAAATGAAAGAGGTCTTCAACCTGATCTATCGTCTGTGCAAAGTGGACACCACCGTTCTGGTGCGTGGTGAAAACGGTACGGGTAAAGAACTGGTCGCCCGCGCGATCCACTTCAACTCCCCTCGCAAGTCCGGCGCCTTTGTCGCGATCAACTGCGGCGCCATCCCGGAAAACCTGATGGAAAGTGAGCTCTTCGGTCATGAAAAAGGCGCCTTCACGGGCGCTGTGGAAAGAAAGATCGGTAAATTCCAACTGGCCAACAACGGAACTTTATTCCTGGATGAAATCGGCGAGCTTCGTCCCGACATGCAGGTGAAACTTCTGCGCGTTCTGCAAGAGCGCAAGTTCACCCCGGTCGGCAGCAACCGCGAGGTGAAAACCACCACCCGCATTATTGCCGCCACCAACCGCAATCTGGAAAAGATGATGGAAGAGGGTGAATTCCGCGAAGACTTGTTCTATCGCCTGAACGTGATGCCGATCTTCCTGCCACCGCTGCGCGAGCGTGCGGATGATATCGAGGCCCTGGCTGGAAACTTTATTAAAAAATTCTCCAAACAACATGGTCGTCAGATCACCGGTATCACTCCGGAAGCTTTGGATATGCTGAAGTCCTATCGTTGGCCGGGCAACATCCGTGAGCTGGAAAACATCATTGAGCGCTCCTTCATCGTGGAAAACAGCCATCAGATCACCGTGGACTCCCTGCCGGATTCGATCAAGCTGGCGCCTAAAGAAGGTGCTGATAAAACGGCGAGTGTTGGTTATTCAGGTCCCTTGGATTTTGATGCCTTCAAGGAAGAGATGGAAAAGGAATTTATCATCAGTGCGCTGAAAGCCAATAACGGTAGAATTAATCAAACCGTGGCGCAGGCGAATATTCCCAAGAACACTTTGCTGAGAAAAATCCGCAAGTACGGCATCAATGTGAAAGAATATACTAACGAAGAATAAATCCGGCGGTGCGAAGGACTTCCTCAGCCGGGATGTCCTTCATGCACACATGGGTTTTGATTGGACAGACCTTGTGGCCATGCTTGCCGCAAGGCCTACAGCGAAGATCACTTTTCTGCACAACGTAACTTTCCGCAGACCACGGACGATAGCCAAACTGCAGAATCGTCGGACCAAAGACCGCAATCAAAGGTGTTTCACAGACCGCCGCCAGATGTGTCGAGGCACTGTCATTCCCGATCAATAAAGCCGCTCGGGCGATCAGCTGCGCTGATTCGATGATCTTGGTTTTCCCTGCCAGGGAAACAGAGCCCGGTATCTGAGATGCCACTCGTTCGGCCAGCGTTTCTTCCCCCGGCCCGCCCATGACATAGATTTTATAACCTTGCTGCTGCAGAGCTTTGCCCGTGCCGACAAAGCCCTCCTCCGTCCAGCGCTTGGTCGCCCACACGCTGCCAGGGAAAATCAGAATGGCTTTGCCATCCTCGAAGCCTTCAAGCTGAAACTTGCTTTTTAACTGCTCAAAAAGTTCCTGATGCTTCAACACCTGCTCGCGCTGGGACATGGAGGCCCAACTCGGCGGCGCCGAAAGATGCCCCTGCTGTGACGGCAGGTAGGGTTTGGCGGTCTGAACATAGTTCTGCAGATGGTCTTTTAAATCCGCATCAAAAGGTGTCAGCAGACTCAGTTGTCTCATTGCATCCGGCAGACGCACATCACGCACCACCCGTTCGCCAAAGACAAAAAAGTTCCAGGCATTTTTATAAGAAATCTTATGCTGAGCCTTGATCTGCGCACAGAATAAAACCGTGCGCATGGATTCATGAGGAGAAATCAGATGATCGACTTTTTCTGTTTTAAGTTGCTGCAGAATGCGGCTGTAGGTGTCTTTCTTGCCTTTTTCGATCTCATAGATCTGATCAACAATCCCCGCCTTAAGAAAGAAGTCACCCAAACCTTTACGACATACCAATCCCAGCTTGTGCTCAGGCCAAAGCGCCCGGCACTTTTTAAGGAGCGGGATCGATAGCAGTAAGTCGCCCAGAAAGGCGGTTTGAACAACAAGATTTAAGGGCATTCAGAACTTCCTCTAAAGAGACCTGATCGTAGCACATAATCGACTTTTCACAAGTCCTCTTCCAGCAAGGACTGCAGGGGCTTTGTGCCAGAAGCTTAAATCCTCTGTCATAGATGTCGATCTCGTGAGCACAAGTCGGACCAAACCACGCCACCACCTGCTTCTTTTGTGCGATCGCCATGTGCATTCCCAAGCTGTCCCCGGTGACAACGACATCGCATGCCGCCACACTGACCAAACCATCGCGCAGACCGGATTCTGTCGCCGATGACACCACCGGCAGACCCCGAGCAATTCTCTGATTGCGTTCTGTATCTTCAGGGCCTCCCAACAAAACTATTTCGGCCCGAGGGATTTCTTTCAGAATATTGGTGATGACCATGCGGTGAAATTCCACCGTCCACTTTTTTGCCGCAATAACGTTGCTGCAACCTGTGTTGAGGCCCACGATGAGGTCTTTGCCGTTCACTCTCAGCCACTCGGAGCGACGTTCATGGGCTCTGTGTTCTTCTTCCTGCGTGAGTGGCAACCAGTACTCGTCCCGACGATAGGGACCGATTTCCAAAGCTTCCACCATCAACTGTGTTTCAGGCTTCTGGTTCACGAAAAACTTTTTATGGTTATCAAGCCCCAGCTCCCACAGTTCTGTCGCCGCTGGTGTGGCTGGAACAATCGCGCCATTGCGGCCTTGAGCTTTGAAACCGAAAACCTGATCCACTTTGGTACGGTTCACAACCCCACAAGCTTTCAGGGACTTGTCGATCACAAAGCCAATTTCGAACTCCAGGGAGGATAACTGCAATAAATCCGCTTCACTGGTTGTCAGAACTCGATCGATGGCAGGATGATTTTTTAGAAGATGATGTGCTGGGGCATCGGTGACCCAAGTGATCATCGAAGAGGGGTATTTACGTTTCATCGCCCGCAACAAGCTGGTGCTGCGGACCACGGCCCCCAGGGCTCCGAGGTGAACAACCAAAATGGAAAGCGCCGGGATGTCCTTATCCTGGCAACCGCTGTCGCAGGATTCATTTTTTGAACATGGTTTATAACCTGAGAAATATCGACAATCCACAATGGCCATAGTCTGATTCTATGTCAGGTGAAAGCTGAGCACAGGTCCAGCCCTGCATTTAAGACCTTTGTATTGTCGTCATTTGAATGCCAGAATCATTTTATGAGATTTGAAAAAGAACAGGTCCAGCTCCAACCCTTGCAACTGCAACCTGCCCCAGATGGCGGTCTGATGACCGTTCTGGCCACGCGAAAGAGTTTTCGCCTGAGTCCCTTGCAGTATTCTTATCTCGATGTTCTAAAGAACGGCACCTCCGTCGAAGGCTTGGTGCAGTTCTTTCTGGGACAAGGATGGCTGGTCAACTTCCGCGAGCTGTCCTCTTTGCTTGAGTTTTTGGTGCATGAGGGAATTCTGCTTAATCCGGTGATTCGTGATTACTTTAACAAAGCCGCCACTCTGGCCAATGCTGTCGGCTCCAACCTGGGGTCACAGCTCACTGGAAGCCTTTCGGTGTCAGCCCAGCAACTGCCCTTTTTCCGATCGCTGGATGCAGAGCTGGCACAGTTTCTTTTACAAAAGGCCGAGCGTTTTCAGGTTCCCGCTCACATCAAAGTCATTCAAACCGGCAAGAACGACCGTGATCTTTTTATTCTATTAAAAGGTCAGGCCGGAATCTATCGCGTGATGGATGCGCAACACCGTCAACTGATTGCAGCCCTGGAACCAGGAGCCCTGTTCGGCGAAAGTGGTTTTTTGCTAAATCAACCACGCACGGCGGATGTGATCACTCTGGCTCCCAGTGAAATTCTGCGGGTTCGTCACCTGCCCGAGTTTGATCAACTGATCAAAACTGAAAAAGCCCAAACTCTGCAACATCGCTTCTGGATACTTCAGGCTTTGCAGTCCTCGCCTGTTTTTAAAAAACTTCCGGGGGACTGCCTGGACAGTTTGATTTTCTCGGGCCGCCTGGTAAAAGCGCCCGCGCATCAACGACTGTTCAACGAAGGACAAGCGGCGAACACCTGCTATATTGTCGTCCAGGGCAGTGTTGTAATAAGCCAGCAAGGCAGAAACATCAATGTGATGGGCCAAGGCGCCTGTTTCGGCGAGATTTCCTTGCTCATGAGCGGCGGCCAGCGCACAGCCAGCGCAACCACACAACAAGAAACAGTCCTTCTGGAGATCCAACAGAAAGACTTCTATCGCGTTCTTTCCCAAAACCTGTTTCTGGCAAAAGAAATCGAAACTCTTGCCGTCCAACGACTGCAAGCTGACCAACAACGCTAACAAATTAAAAAATTGGCCCGCGCAAAAATGCGCAGATCCATGACAGAAGTTCCCCGCAGCATAACGCCGGAAAGAGACCGCTATCAGCGGCCGGGCTTGATTTCGACGACTTCAGAGATCAGAGTTCCGATCTTGATCTTAGATTCGATCCTTAGAATATATTTGCGGTCATCGTCCGACAACCAAATGAAATTGTCGCCGATAGGTTTGAATTTTCCCTTTAAGGTGATATTAGGCTGAACCACAATGGCCTTCATCGGACCTAACTTGGTGTCCAGAACCTCACGACGAATGGCTTTACCGGAGAACACCAGATTTTCTTTGTCGTTTCCAACGCGGAAGGAATACTCTTTTCCGGTTTCCCACTGGAAGTTTCGCATGTAGAAAATGGCGCTATAGACGTTCTGTGTGTAAGGCAGAATTTCCCAGGTTTCCTTCTTTTCCTTTTCGCCGTCCTCTTTGGTGACCTTCTTTTCCCAGAAGGTCGCAAGGCCCTTATCTGTATCGAAGAGCATTTTTGCTTCTCGCAACTGGCCGGATTCCTTTACATGCAACTGGAAGACACGCGGCACCAGATCCTCGTAGTCCACAAAGGTCTCTACTCGGTCTTCAACGCTGTAAAAGGTTGAGAACAATGAACTGGTTTTGATTTCCACGGCAAAAGTATAAGCTTTGCGACTATTGACCATGGCAAAGGGCTCAACCTTCATGCGAAGCTCTCCGGCAGAAACCTTGAAGTAATGCACATTATGCACGACCTCCTCACCTTCGCGGAAAGGATCCACCAGCGGACGACGTCCGTTAAAACCTACGGAGTCCTCCAGTTCCGGCTGTCTGACGGCCACTTCAGAAACACTGGACTTTTCTGCCATCTTCTTTCCTTTAGGATTGTCCGTTTTCTTTGCAGGTGTTTTGCTTATCTGGGCGGCAGCCTTTTTTTCCGGGGTTTTTACAGCCGCCTTCGAAGGTGGCACAGGCTTGACAGGTTCGGTCTTTTCCGGGGCCACCGGAGGCGCCGAAGGCGTTGTTTCCGCTGATTCTGGCACCGGTTGCTTGACGATCTTAACTGCTTCTTCGAACTCTTCGTTTTTCTTGAGCTGATCGGTCTTGTCATACTTCAAAAACGAAGTCGAACAAGCTGAAAACAACAAAGCTGAAGTCAATGCACCAAGAAGCAGTCTAAAATTCACCGGAAATCCTTCCAACGTCGATGCACCCACATCCATTGTTCCGGGTGCTTTCTCACAATCTGCTCCAGCTTATCACAGAAAGCCTGAGTCATATTGAGAGTCGTCTGATCCTTATCATCAGTCACACAAGTGGCCGTGTCCATCGCTGGCTCAACTACCACGTGAAGTTTCTTGTCTTCCCCCTCATAGGTATAGATCGGCAGCACTGGAGCTTTGGTTTTTTGCACAAACAGAGCTAGACCATAGGCCGTGCCCGTTTTCTTGCCGAAGAAGCGGGTCTCAATCCCGAAGGGGCGCCCCATAAACTGATCAAGGACAAAAACCAAAGCTTCATTTCGCTTCAGTGCTTTGAGAATCTCAAAGGCATTATTGGGAGCATGGGCATCGATGTACTTCACACCTTTTGCCCCGCGCACTGAGAACCATAAATCATCAAACCACTTTGTTTTGAATCTTTTGGTGATGATATTCACATCCTGCCCATTCATGACAATCGCGTTGGAGGCAAGGTCCCCATTCCCCAGGTGAAGTGTCAGGAAGAACATTCCCTTCCCCTGGATGCGGGCTTTTTCAATGTTTTCCCAGCCATGAAAGACCACATTCTTCTGAATCCAGTCTTGCGTGACCGAGGGAATGAAAAAGAACTCGGCAAAATTGTATCCCAACTGATACACCGACTCGCGCCCGATTTTTTTCTTTTCAATCGCGGTCTTTTCGGGAAAAGCGATGTCCAGATTATCCAGAACAATCTTTTTTCGGAATCCGAAAACATCAAACCACAAAAAGCCCACCCATGACCCGGATTTGCGCAGCCACTGGCGCGGAATCAAAGAGCTGAAGAAAACCATCACACTAACGAAGAACTTGATTAATAACTTCATGAAGACGTCCCTTCTTGCCCGCTTCCGCCACCTCCAAAGAGGCGCTCCACAACAAAGAAGCATCATTGAACAACTGGCGCAACTTCACCGCATCTTTTTCCGTGGTAATCAGATAGTCCGCCTGGGATTTTTTAAACTGGCTTTCGATTGTTTTCACATCTTCAGCCGTGTACTGATGATGATCACGGAAGTGCCGGCTTAAAGAAGACACCTCACCAAGTTCACGCATCATTTTTTCAAACACGTCAGGTCGAGCAATGGCCGAAACCAGGAACAGTTTCTTGCCTTTGAGATCCGCTCGCGACAACGCCTGCTGGGTCTTCTGATTACGACACTGCCGAATCTCGTAGCCAAAATAAAGTATTTCCTTATCCTTTGGCAGACGCGCCTCAAGCTGCTTAAGTTGCTCTTCAGGGGCCAGATTGCATTTGGATAGAATCAACAGGTCCGCACGTCCAATCCCCTGCCAGGACTCACGAGCTCGCCCCTCAGGAAGAACCTCGTAGTTCGCAAGGCTTTCGGTGGCATCCAAAATGACGATATTCAGATCCCGCGCCAGGCGACGGTGCTGAAAACCGTCATCGACAATCAAAAGGTCGTACTTGCCATTTTCAACGGCATATCTGGCCGTTCGCCACTTACTGGGACCCACGTAAACAGACACCTGCGGATTGGCCTGGGCCAACAAGACAGGTTCATCACCAAAATACCGAGCCGCAAAGGGATGGTCCACATCCACCAAACAGGGCGAAGAGGCATCCGCGCGGTAAGAACGACTGATCACCGCCACCTTCTTCCCCTGAGCCACCAAAGACTTCAGACAAAAATCAGTGATCGGCGTTTTTCCAGTGCCCCCGACTGTCAGATTTCCGATGCTCACCACCGGAACCGGCGCTTTGTAAACTCCGAACACGCCCTTGTCGTAAAGGTTGTTTTTCACCCCTACGACCTGATCATACAGAAAAGAAAGTGGACGAAGATAAAGTTTCATCAGGTGAAATACTCATCAAGGGCTTTCACCACCCGCTGAGTGGCCCCCTTGTCGCCAAGATATTGACGAAGCTGCGCCAGATCTGACACGACGGAATCGTGATACTGTTTGTCCACAACATAGCGTTCCAACAGGGCCGCCAGTTTTTCTGGCGTCACTTCGGATTGGAATCTTTCAGGCACAGCCTCTTTGTTCAAAATCAGATTCACCAAACCAAAATATTTGGTCCCACGCACGAAGAGTTTTGCAAAAACACCTGTCAGCCATTTCATTTTGTACATGATGACCATCGGTTTTTTCAGCAATCCCACCTGCAGGGTCGCCGTTCCAGAGGCCACCAGCATCATGTCCACCAGATGAATCATGCGGAAAGGTTCATCCTTCAACAGCATGTACGGAAGACGGAAGTCCTCCAGCAGATCCTGCATGTATTCCTTGGTAAAGGTTGGCGCCGTCAGAATAACAACTTTCAAGTTCGGGAATTTCTTGGACAGAATACGAGCCGTGTCCAGCTGAATCTGGAAGTGCTGTTTCACCTCCAGACGACGGCTGCCCGGCATCAGTCCCAGAACGATTTCATCGTCTCGGATACCGCATTGATTGCGGTGAATCTTCAAATAGTCCTTGTCGTCGATAAGACGCTCATCCAATTCATCCAGAAGCGGATGCCCGACAAAGTCACAAGGCACACCATGCTCTTCATAGAAGGGCACTTCAAACGGGAACAGAACAAAAACTTTTTTGCAGTACTTTTTGATCGTCTTCACACGGCCTTTGCGCCATGCCCAGACTTGCGGAGAAATATAATAAACAACCGGGATCCCCAATGCGTGCAGCTTTTTTGCCAGCATCAGATTGAACTCCGGATAGTCCATCACAATGGCCACCTTGGGACGGCGTTTTTCAGCCTCGGCCACAAGGCTGTCAAAGACACCTTTCAGGTGACTATAGGCACTGATGATTTCAGCGGCGCCGACAACAGCCATCTCCTCGGATTTGCCCAGTCGTTCAAAGCCGATATCTTCCATATCCTGACTGCCCACGCCAAAAGCATGTACTTTGCGTCCCTGCTTTTTCCAGGCCTCAAGAATTCTTTGCGCATATGTTACGCTGGAGGCTTCCGCCGCCACCATCAGAACCTGATCCATCAACCCTCAATCATTTTTTGAATGTCTTCGATGGCCTTCAATGCTTTCAAACCATCAAGACCAGTCACAACCGGTGCTTTGTCGTGCAAAACACAGTCAACAAAGGCGTCCGTTTCTTTTTGCAAAGCATCGGCTTTTTCAACACTCCACTTGCTGACGGAAATGAATTCATCACCGCCCGCCCCTGGAACCACCTTTTCAATCTCCAGAACTCCGGTCTGAGCAAACAAGGTGCAATCATCCTGCAAGATCCGAATGGATCGCTGAGCCACCGGAGACACGCGACTGACATTGATCACCGCATGCACGCCGTTTTTCATTTTGAAGGACACAGAGGCCGTATCCAGATGTTTGGAGATAAGCTTCGTGCCGGAAGCCACCATGGATTCAATCTCAGACCCCGTCAACCAGAACAAAAGATCCATATCGTGGATCATCAGGTCATGCAGAACACTGACATCCGAACCGCGTTTGTTATAGGGAGCCATGCGGTTGAGTTCGATGAACTTCGGATTCTTCAGATGCTTTTTCAAGTCATTCACTGCAGGATTAAAACGTTCGATGTGTCCCACCGCCAGCTTCACGTTGTGCTTTTGCGCCAGAGCCAAAAGCTCTTCAGCCTGAGGAACCGTCGCCGTGATTGGCTTTTCCACGTTCACATGGATGCCATTTTGCAGGAACATTTTGGCCAGCTCGAAATGACTTAAAGTGCTGGCCGCGATCGTGACCAAATCCACCTGACCGACAAGGTCTTCCGGTTTATGGAAGCTTTTAACTTCCAAGGTCGACGCAATTTTATCCGCCTGTGCCGGGAAATGATCGCAAACGCCGACCAACTCCACATGGGGGTTGTTTTTGTATTTCTGTGCATGGAAGTTGCCCAGGTAGCCAACCCCGACAACCGCCGCACGAAGCTTTTTGTTACTCATCGTCCTGCCATCCTTTTGGACTTCTATCGACAGCAATGCCACGCTTGGAACTTCTGATAAAGTTGATGAAGTACTCGATGTTCGGGCTCATCGCGCACTCTTTCAGGATGCGCTCAATACCCTCTTCCACCGTGTGAGACCCCATGATGATGATACGAATAGCTTTGTGAACATTTGAGATCTCTTCACGCGGGAAGCCCTTACGCGCCAAACCAATCTTATTGGTCGCACGAATCGTCGCATACGTCCCTTGTGCACGACAGAACGGCAAAATGTCCTTGTTCACAATGGACGAGCCCGCCACAAACGCGCCTTTACCCACTTTTGTAAACTGATTAAAGGCACACACCCCGCCGATCGTCACACCGTCTTCGATCTCGCAGTGCCCGCCCAGATGGGAGTTGTTCGCAATCGTCACATTGTCACCGACCTTGCAGTCATGCCCAATGTGCGTGTACGCCATGAAATAGCCGTTGTTGCCGATCTCAGTCTTTCCATCACCTTTGCTGGTCGCCAGATTGGCGGTGGAGAATTCACGGAATGTATTGTTATTACCAATGATCAATTTGGTTGGTTCACCTTTGTAGGAAAGATCCTGAGGAGCCCCCCCAATAACAGCACCTGGACAGAAATGATTATTTTCGCCGATTTCAATGATCCCGTGACGTGAACCCAGTGTCACATGACCTTCAACGAACGTGCCTTTTCCAATAAAACCTTTACCCTGGATCAAGCAGTAAGGACCGATCTCGACGTCGTCGGCGATTTGGATGTCTGGAGAAATAACACTGCTTGGATGAATTTTATAATTTGCCATGGATTTTAATTCCTAAATGGAAAAGGGCCTTTTCAGGCCCTTTTCGTTTTATTATCAACTACTTTTCTTTTTCAAAGGCCTTGATCACTTCTTCTGTCAAATCTGCGTCAGAAGTTGCGTAAAGAACCATTTGCGAGTTTTCGATCACCATAGTGTAGCCTTTATCTTTGGCCAACTTAGCGATCACTTTTTTCATTTTTTCCAGAATCGGAGCCGTCAACTCACGCTCTTTTTTCTGAATTTCGATCTGGCTTTTTCCAACCACATCACGGTACTTCAGCATTTCTTCCTGGAACTCAGCTTGTTTTTTGCCAAGTGCTTCTTCAGAAAGAACAGACTTTTTCTTTTCAAGGTCTTCACCCATCTTTTTCAAGTCAGCTTCTTTTTTCTCAAGTTCTTTTTTCTTTTTATTGAAATCAGACTCAAGCTCCGTTTTTGCTTTCTTACCTGCAGAAGTGGATTGAATCGCTTTTTGCATATCAACGAAACCAATTTTTGCTTCTGCCTGCGCCAAAGATGCCGTCAATAGCATGCTTAGCACGATCAACATTCTTTTCATTCCCAAATCCTCCTTAAAGGTTTTTAAATTTTTTAAGTCCAGCTTACGCGCCTAACGGCGCTTCAGCATCCTGCGCGTGAGCGCGAGTCCAGCTTACGCGCCTACAGGCGCTTCAGCATCCTGCGCGTGAGCGCGAGTCCAGCTTACGCGCCTACAGGCGCTTCAGCATCCGGCTGCCAGCGCTGGTTCAGCTACGCGGGCTAGGCCCGCTGCGCTCTCCGCCTGTCGGCCCTAGAACGACGGGCCGATGGAGAATTCGAAGACGGTGGCGTCGTGGTAGATGGAGTTACGATTCAGTGGGAAGCCCCATTCGAAGCGCAAGACCCCGATTGGAGAGTACCAACGGATACCGAAGCCCACGTCCGCGAAGAATTTATCCTCGGTTAGAAGATCATCTGCCGCACCGACGTCGAAGAATCCAGCTCCCATGATGCCAGCTTCCTTCACCAAAGGGAACTGTAATTCCGTCTGGTACATCGCCTGCTGAACACCACCATAGAAACGCATAGACTGCTCTTTGGCCTTCTCTGGTCCCAAAGAAGGTTCAAGCTCGTCATAGATCATCTTGGACTGTTTCATTTTTCCCACACGGTAGGATCGGTAACCACGTAGTGAGTACGGTCCCCCTAGCAAATACAGCTCACTGAATGGCACTTCCTGGCCTTCCAAAGAGTCGATGCGGGCGTATTGGATGTTATTTCGCCACACTACGTCCCAGAACAGATTCTTGTAGTAGCGGAAGTTCGCCGTTCCGCGAGTGTATTTCAGATCTCCACCCAGACCGGCGTATTCATAAGAACCACTCGTATAAATACCCTTACTTGGCATCTGACGATCGTTGCGTGTGTCATATTCGATACTAGCCGTCAAAGAACTCGTGACGCCAGAGGCCGTTTTCAACGGGAACAAATCCGGATCCGTGATCAACTTGCCGTTTTCGTATTTTTCCTCAAGCTCCGTGTCATCGTACTTGTACTTCAGGAAACCGCGAGTGTACTCAGCGATAGGGTGACCCAAGCGGATCGCGCCCCCGCGGTGATTCTCGTCATAGTCCACACGGCCGGAGTTGGCACTTTGATAGATGTCCGCTCCCAATGACCACAAAGTGTCGCGGAAGTAAGGCTCTGTGAAAGACAAGCTATAGTAACTGCCTGTGTTGCTCAGATTCAGGGACGCACCCAAGTTCTGACCCTTACCCAGGAAGTTGGCCTGATTCACGGACCCCTGCAATGTGAAGCCCTGAGACGTCCCGTACCCGGCCCCCACCTGGATCTGTCCGGTGTTACGCTCTTTCACCGCGATGTCCACATTCATCACTTCAGTGCGCTCTGGATCAATCGACGTCTTAAAGTTCACTTCCTCGAAGAAGCCCAGGCGCTGGATGTTTTCCAAAGACTGACGACGACGGGTTTCATTGTAAAGCTCACCCTCGTGCACCTTCAGCTCACGACGAATGACTTTGTCGCGGGTTTTGGTGTTGCCGATCATATTGATCTTACCGAAGTAAACCTTGTTCCCTTTGTCGAACTCAAACACCAGATCCACACGGCGCTCTTTATCGTTAAAGCGTGTGCGCGGGATCACGTTGGCATAAGCGTATCCAAGATCCCCGTACTTTGCCGTCAACTCGCTGATGTCCTTCTGCAGAACATCGTAGGCAAACACACCGTTGTCGTCGATATTGATCACTTCACGCAGTTCAGACTTCGGGAACAGCAGGTCCCCGGCGAAATCCACGTCACCGACATTGTACTGTTCACCTTCCTCGATACGGATGGCGATATAGATGTTTTTCTTATCCGGAGTCACCGTCACCTGAGGACGATCCACCTTGGCCTGAACATAACCCTGATTCCAGTAAAGGAAACGCAGGATCTGCACGTCACGCTCAAACATTTCTTGTTTGTATTGACCAGAACCACTCAAGCCCGAGAAGAAGCCGCCTTCAGAGGTCAGCATTTTGGATTTCAAGGCGCTGTCACCCAGGTGTTTATTCCCCAGGAAAGTGATCTTTTTAACTTTCACCTTATCGTTTTCACGAACTTTGAAAACCAAACGAACTGTTTCGTCCTTGGTCACTTCCTGAACTTCGTAATCCACCTTCGCCAGGAAGAAACCTTTGTCCTCGTACAGCTTTTGGATTTTTTCGACGGCCTCTTTCACCTTGGCCATATTCAAAAGCTGATAAGCCTTGATCCCGGATGCATCCGCCATGTCTTCTGATTTAACTTCACTGTTGCCTTCGTAAGTGATCTCCACGATGGAAGGCTTTTCCAGAACTTTATACGTCAGCGCGACGTCTTTGCCAGTGACTTGACGACTGACTTCGATGTCGTTGAAGAAACCAAGATTGAACAATGAAAGCACGTCCGCACGAATATGGTCGGCTGAATACTGCTCGCCCACTTTGGTGGTGATCTTTGCAAGAATAGCGTCTTTTTCAATCTTGCGGTTGCCAGAAACTTCAATGGTTTTGACAATCAACCCCGAAGAAGCTTCGGCTGCTGCTTGCACAGGAGCTTTCGCCTTCGTGGTCTTTTTGGCAGGAGCCGCCACAACCGCAGAAGTTAAGAATGTGATTAACAGTGCACAAAGAAGCTTACTCAAAGTTCCCATTCCCCATCATCGGGCCCGGCCCGGATTTTTAAAAATCTATAAGATTTCTAAGTACTTACAATTTCGATGAAGAATCGTAACTTAAGACCAAGGTCCTGTCAAAGCTGCCAGACCGCCACCCGCACTTTTTTAGCCGCAAAGCACAACCCACAAAGCAGCTTCCCCCCTGCAGTCCTTAAAAAAAGACTCGAGCAAAAACCCTGAGTGGCGAGAAGGCTCCAGATGCAAGGCGGAGAAGCTCCCCGCAGCGGAGGCGTGCTCAATGCACGTCGGAGCGAGGAGAGCGCACGACAAGAATAGCAGGAGGCTATTCTTGCGCGTCAGCCCAAAGGGCAAGGGCAGGAGCCCGCAGCACAACGCAGTCAGCTGGGGCCTTATCGACCCTCAGGCTTAGGATTGCCATTGGCCGTCTTTCATTCGATAGACTTTGGGGAATCGTGTCGCAAATGTCAGGTCATGCGTCACAATGACCAGTGCGAGCTTCATTTCTTCCTTTAAGCGGAAGAACAACTCCTGGATCTTCGCGCTGGTATGCGAATCCAAGTTCCCTGTCGGCTCATCCGCAAACAGGATCTTCGGATGCCGCACCAAGGCACGAGCAATGGCCACACGTTGAAGTTCGCCCCCCGAAAGTTGATTCGGGTGGTGATCGCGGCGATCGGCCAACCCCATAAACTCTAGAAGCTGCAAAGCTTTTTCACGCGCAACTTTGATGGACTCACCGCCGACACGGCAAGGAATCATCACATTCTCCAATGCCGTAAATTCCGTCAGAAGATGATGGGACTGAAAAACAAAACCCATCTCGGCATTGCGGAAGCGGGACAGCTCCTCATCATTCATCGCCAGCAGGTCACGACCTTCACAGTACAGCTCGCCCTTATTCGGACGATCCAGGGTGCCCATGATTTGCAACAAGGTGCTTTTCCCGGCGCCGGAAGCGCCCAGAATTGCAAACGCTTCCCCTTGGCGAATATCCAAACTTACACCGCGCAGAATTTCCAGCTCTCCCACACCTTGAGCGTAGGACTTATGAATATCAATGGCGCGCAGAAGAATATTTTCATCACTCACTTCGAAGGCCCTCCACCGGATCCAACTTTGCCCCACGACGAGCTGGCGCAATGGTTGCGATCAAACATACCAGCAGTGTCGCAACGCAAATGGCGATGCTGTCGATAAAACGAATTTGCAGTTTAATGTTTTCCAGACGATACACTTCACCCGAAATCAGATTCAGACTGCTTTGCAGCCATTCAAACAAGTAAGCAATCCCCACCCCAACCAAGAAGCCCAGAATCAGGCCCACAGTGCCCATGAAAAGACCTTGGAAGATGAAAATTTTCTGGATGTCTTTTTGCGACAGCCCCACTGTCTTCAGAATCGCAATGTCCTTGTAACGACGAAGCACATTCATGGAAAGAGTTGCTGACACATTGAACGCCGCCACAATAGTGATCACCAGAACGACAAAGAAGATACCCGGACGTTCGACATTGATGGCTTCAAAAAGGTTTTCATTGGAATCACGCCAGTCCCGCACCCAGTAAGGAGACCCGAGCGTCGCACTTAAATTAAACGCCGCATCTCGAGCATGATCCACATCTTCCATACGCAGAATCAATCCAGAATACCGATCCCCGATGTCAGCCAAGGCTTGCGTCGCATTCAAATCTGCCAGAATAAACCGCTCATTCCAGTCATGTTTTCCCAGATCCAGAATACCTTGGATTTTAAAGGCCCCTACCCGGCGCTGAAACTTGGACGGATCCACCGAGTCCGCGACGGGGACGACCACCCGGAAGGTATCGCCGACTTTTAAATCCATTTTTTGCGCCAGATTTTTACCTAAAAGAGCCAAAGGGATTTCACTGGGCTCGGAAAGATTGTCTGATCCCGACATGATACGGCGTTTGAAATTCAAGACCTGCCCCACTCGATCGGTATCCACACCCTGAATCAGGACACCGGAAATCTGTCCTTTGTGTGCAAGCACGGCTTCGATAAAGACAAAGCGAGAGGAGCTGACCAGCGTGGGTTCGGCCTTGCGGATGCGCTCTTCCAGTTCTTTCCAGTCATCCGGAAAACGCGAACGCTTCACCACCTGGATATGACCAGACACCTCGGCCATCGCCGTTTTCAGCGTGTTTTCAAACCCGCTCATCACCGCCATTGAGGCCACCAGAGCGGCCACCCCGAGCACCAACCCCAAAAGGGCTAACGGAGCTGATCCACCAAACAAAGTCTGGCGGGAAAAAAGCAATCGTGCAGCAATCCAGGGAAGTGAGGACTTCACGAAGGCTGGCCTTCTGCCTGCAGCGTGGACTTCAGATAGGCCATGATAAAGCCATCCAGGTCACCATCCATGACATCATCCACCTGATTGGTTTCAAAGTCCGTGCGATGGTCCTTCACCATCTGATAAGGATGCATCACATAAGAACGAATCTGCGAACCCCATTCGTTGGCTTTCTTCTGAGAGTTCATTGCATCCTTTTCGGCGTTGCGCTTTTCAATCTCCATCTCGTACAAGCGGGCTTTCAACATCTTCAAAGCCTTTTCACGGTTCTGAATCTGTGAGCGCTCTACCTGACAGGTCACAATCACACCCGAAGGAATGTGAGTCATGCGTACGGCCGAATCCGTTCTATTGACGTGCTGTCCACCGGCTCCGCTGGCGCGGAAGGTATCGACTTTCAAATCTTCGGGGCGAACCTCGATATTGATATCGTCGTCCACCTCAGCCCAAGCAAAGACAGAGGCAAAAGACGTATGGCGGCGAGCATTTGAATCAAACGGAGAAATACGCACCAGACGATGAACCCCGGATTCCGCCTTCAGGTAGCCATAGGCATAAGGGCCTTCAATCAAAAGTGTGCAGGACTTGATCCCGGCACCCTCGCCCTCGGTCATCTCAATCACCTGAACTTTGAATCCATGTTTGTCGGCGTAACGCGTGTACATACGCAGCAGCATAGAGGCCCAGTCACAGGACTCTGTCCCGCCGGCACCGGAGTTGATCGACAAATAGGCACTGTTGCTGTCCAACTCGCCATTCAAAACTCGCTTCAACTCCAGATCCTGCCCCAGCTTTTCAAGAGCTATCACTTCTGTTTTAGCCTCAGTGAAACTGCCTTCATCCTGAGCCTCTTCTGCCATTTCCAGCAGAACTTTGGCATCACTCAATCGACCTGCGAATGCGTCGAATTCCCCCACCGCTCTTTCAAGTAGGGTCTTTTCTTTGTTGAGTTTTTGCATTTCAGCAGGTTTTTCCCACAGTGCGGGATTCTCGGCCTGAATGGAGATTTCCTCCAGGCGCTTTTTCTTGCGATCTAAGTCAAAGATACCCCCGAAGCTCCTTGGAGAAGGCTTCGAGAGAGACGATTTTGCTTTTAATTTCAGAGGCTTCAGTAACGATAGACATAGGCCCAGTGTAATCACCAAGCCCAGCCTGTCAAGAAAAACGCCTTCGAGAGAAGGGAGGGGATATCTCTCGAAGGCGGAAGTCAGGGACGACACAGACCCCTATTACAAACTCGATGCCACCCCCACAGCCCTCGACCATTTGCAATATACCCCCACACACCCCGGCACCCTCGCCCCAATTGCCCAAAGCTTCGACAAAACAGTTGCCGCAGAAGGACTCTTTTCGCCCTTCCGAGTGTTTTTTGGGTTTTATAGCAATTTTAAAAGGAGATGAGCCCCTAAAGGGCTGAGATTTTTTTCAAAAGGACCTCGAACGCCGCATCCTGGATGCTGAACATTTCACGAGCGTCTTTTTCATTGGTTTCATGATCGTAGCCCAACAAGTGAAGAACTCCGTGTAACAACATGTACCCCAGCTCCTGTTGATAGGTCAGCCCATGTTCAACGGCCTGGCGTTTTAAGACTTCAGGACACAAAACCAGCTCCCCTAAGGAGGATGGGTCCATCGAATCAAAACTCAGAACGTCCGTAGCGTAGTCCTTGCCCCGGAACTCTTTATTGATCTTTTGCGCCGGTTTTTTATCCAAGAACACCATAGTCAGCTCGCGACGTGCCTGATCAGCCCGCAAAACCTTTCGTTTCTTCAGTTCTGCTGTCAGAAGCTCCATCCAATTCAGAATGAACTTGCGCGGAGCTGCGTGTTTAGACTCGTTAACAATCAGAACTTCCATGATCAACCTTGAGAGGGAGTGGTTTGAGCAACGTCACCCAGACCACCGCCCGCACTGCGTGGATAGTCGATGCGCTGGTGATAGATCCCTAGCAGAATGCGAATAAATGCGGCCTCCACTTTGGAAATATCCTTCAGTGTCAGATTACATTCATCCAACTGGCCGTCAGAGAATTTTCTTTGTGTGATGTTTTTAACGATATTCTGCAAGCGAGTCGGAGTGGGTTCATCCAACGAGCGCGCCGCTGCTTCAATGCTGTCAGCCAGCATACAAAGAGCCGCTTCCCGGAACTGCGGCTTCGGACCCGGATAACGGAAGTCCTGATCGCTGATTTCCGGATCGTCCTCTTTCTTCAGATCCAGGGCCTTGTTGTAGAAATAAGAAATCAACGTCGTTCCGTGGTGCTGCAAAACCCCATCAATGATGGGTTTACCAAGTTTATAAGCCATCCCCATTTCCACGCCGTCTTTGACGTGAGCAATGAGCAGCGTCTTGCTCATAAATGGCGAAATATGATCATGTGGATTGTGGCCGGGCTTCTGGTTTTCGATGAAGTAGTTGGCATGCTCCATCTTCCCGATATCGTGATAGTAGCACATCACCTTACCCAACAGCGGATTTGCTCCGATCTCTTCAGCCGCCGCCTCCACCATGGATCCCACCATCATCGAGTGATGATAGGTTCCCGGAGCCTTGACGATCATTTCTTTCAGCAGTGGATGATTCAGGTTGCTGAGCTCCAAAAGCTTCACATCGGTGGTGTAGTTGAAAACGGATTCCAACAAAGGAACAAACATCATCGCCACCAGGGCCGAGAAGATACCACCAATAAAGCCCGCTGGGATGGACAAAAGAATCTCTTTCACCCCACCCTCTTGATCAAACTTGGTCATGGTCAGGATGAAGGCGATCATGGCAGCGTTGACCAGCCCCGTGCGCACACCGGCAAAGTAAACGTCATTTCGGGTCTTGCAGTTATACACTCCCCGAGCCGCGGCAATGCCCCCCACCAGACTGACGAACATGAAGCTGAAGTTATAGTCGACCATGATCCCCAGGCAGACTGAAAGGAAGGCTGTGAAGAGCCACACGATCTCGCCATAAGTGATCAACAGCCCCACCAGCATCGGACCGGCAGCCACTGGAGCCGCGAACAAGAAGATCGACGGCGGCAGAAAGTGCCCCAGCTTCGAGGCAAATGCAGCATCCGTGATGAACAAATAGATCTTGGTGAAGAAGATGATGCCAAAGGCAATCAACATCATCACAGACACGTCTTTGAATTCGATTTTAACTTTATTGATGGTGAAGCGCTTCAGGTAAGAGAAGAATACCAAGATCGCCACTGAAAGCATCAGCGCCATCGCCAGGGACATGATGTCCTTGCGCTTATCCGCGCGGATGTTTTCGATCTGCTTGATCACCGCCATCTGGAATGGCTGCACGACAGAGCCTTGAGCAATGATATTTTGATTCTTTTTGATAGTGATCGTCACCGGAATCACCGCATCGCGGGCGGCCTGACGACGACTGGCCGTTTCCTGCTTATTCAGGGTCATGTTTGGCACGACCAGGGATCTTGCGAAATACAGAATATTGGCCTGATCACTTTCTGAGAAACGATTCAGATCCTTTTTCAGATCCAACTCAAAGTTTTCCGGCGACTGAAGATCCAGGATTTCCTCGCGCGGAATAGAGAACTCTTTACCCAGGTTGTTTTTATGAACAACCCGACCGAGGACCGCGGACTGGCTGGCTGGGATAAATCGATCCGGCGCTTCTGCCACCTTACGGTCATACCAGTTTTCCAGGTTTCGGATCACGATGGCTTCGATGCGCGGACTGAACTTCAGATCAATCAGCCACTCAAACATGAAGTCAGAAACCCCCACACCCAGTTCTTTTTCGAACTGCTTTTTGTGCTGGAAGAAGTCTTTCACTGCCGCCCGATACTGCGCTGGTGCTGTCGGCCACTTGTTTTCGCGATAATAGGCCCGCATCGTGCGGAAAGAGTGAATCAGATTAACTGAAACCCGCTCAAACACGCTGGTGTCGTAATCATACACGATGGGCACGGAGTACTCGGCCTTAAGGCGTTTCTCCTCGGTGGTGACCTCATCGGTCATTTCAAAGCCCATCGGCGAGACCACGTCAAATTTAGCCACATCACCGACAGTAAAATTGTAAGGAATATCGAACTGATAGAAGATGGTGTAAGACAACAGAACACAGTACAAAAAGATCAAAGCGGCCCGGCGAATGAAGAATCTTTCTTCCATCAGCTGCACGATGCGGCCGAAGAAAGTTTTCTCCAATCCGATGGAATCAACCCAGTCTAAAAACTTAAGACTGTGATCCTCGTAGTTCACACGCGTGGCTGGGCTTTCGCCCTTTTTCTGGTTCTTACCTCGTTGCATATCTGGTTTTTCTACGTTACTCCAAAATGCGAAAATTGTCGAAATCACTATGCATTTGTGCTAGCAATAAAGAGATTCCATCAGAAAGTCGAGGGGTCCCCATGCCACAAGCACCATCCAACTTACGTCATATTGAGTCCTTAGTCGAGATCGTTGCTCATCTGCGCGGACCGGAAGGATGCCCTTGGGATAAGGAACAAACCCACGAAACATTGACTCAATACGCAATCGAGGAAACCCACGAACTCGTCGAAGCCCTCGAGGACCCTCGCCCCGGCCCAGACAAGGACCAAAAAATCAAAGAAGAACTCGGAGATGTCCTCTTCCAAGTGGTTCTCCACACTCAACTTGCCGCCGAACGTGGAGCTTTTACTCTGGAAGATGTGATCGCGGAGATTTCGCAGAAACTTGTCCGCCGACACCCGCACGTTTTTTCTGACACCAAGGTCGCCGGCACCCAAGACGTCATCCGCAATTGGGAAGAGATCAAGAAACAGGAGAAGGCCTCGTCTGCCGCACCTGCGCCCTACTCCCTGAACGTACCACCCTTGCCCGCCCTGCAAAGAGCCTACAAAATCGGCAAACGCACCGAGAAACTGGAGTTTGACTGGAGCTCGGTGGAAGAGGTCATGACCAAGGTAGACGAAGAATACAACGAACTGCACGAAGCCCTAGATGAGGGTTCGGATGCCGAGATCGAACATGAATTGGGCGATGCTCTGTTTTCCCTGGCACAACTAGGACGTCATCTGGAGTTGGATCCAGAACAAGTCCTGCGCAAAGCCAACCTGCGCTTCGAGGAACGCTTCACAAAAATGGTCGAACTCGCCCACTCCGACAACAAAGACTTCAGCACCCTCGCCCTCGAGGAAAAAGAAGCCTACTGGCAAAAAGCCAAATCTCTATTGAAAAAGAAGTAATCCTTCCGGACTTCGGAAACGGAAGCGAACTGCGTCCCCCATCCTTTCCCCGGGGACCCTCGCCCTCTATTTGCTGATGACTTGCTCCAAAACAAAAAAGGAGCATCCATGGCAAAAAGAAAGTCCTACCGACACAACTATCATGACTTCGATGGCACTTCGTACGGCGGGGAACTGTCCCGCGGAAAAAGAAAATCACAAAGACCACTCTGCACGAATTCTCCCATTCACCTGGTTTTAAAGAGCAACAAAGCATTCGGGCGAAGGTCCCTGCTACATCCAAAGAATCGAAGAATGCTGCTGAAGTACACGCGCCGATTTGTTTTCAGGTTTCATGTACGACTTTATAGCTTTGCCAACGTCGGCAATCATATTCATATCGTCATCCGGGTGCCGGATCGCCAAGCCTACGTCAGCTTCATCAGCGCATTGACCGGGACTATTTCAAAGATGATCTTTAAAGCAGCGGGCATGTGGGATCTGCTGCCTTTTACTCGTGTCGCCACTTGGGGGCGAGGGTTCCAGATAGTGAAGAAGTATGTTGAGAGGAATGCTGAGCAAGGGTTGATGGTCGTCGAATCGATTATGAAGCGCGATGTGCGATGGCGCTGTGCCGGACATGAGGGCGTGCTGTGGACATGGTCGTAGCCTCTGGGGCGAGGGTCCCCCAAAAGAGGTGGGGTTAGAGATGGATAGAAGTTTGGCAGTTTGTGGGATCTTCTAATTTCGACGCGTAGTTAGGACCTACAGCGGGCCCCAAAGCCTCACAAAGTGTTGAGAGGTTCGACACAAGAATTTTTTTTTGAAAGTGATTGATTATATAACTTCCTTTGTTTTCAAACACTTAGCATGTCTCACACTGAGACCACTTAAAAATAAAAAAACAAAATCACACAGTTATCGCAAATTTCAGTTTTGTGTCCTTTTAAACGAAACTGAATCCATCAAGTAGCGTGGTGGGGCTCAGGAGGGCATAACCGTATGAGAAAAACAGTGGCAAGCAAAGCAGCAATGATGGCTTCAGCTGTGGCACTAATTGCAGGATGCAGTAAAGGCACAGGTTCCTACTCCCTGCTGGATGATGGCGCTGACTACAAACAGCAGGCCGTCTTCATCCCCAAGCAGATCGACATCCTTTGGGTTATCGACAACTCCGGCTCCATGGCAACTTCCCAAGACAACCTGACTCAAAACTTCGCCTCTTTCATCAGTCGCTTCCAGACCTACAACTATGACTTCCACATGGCCGTCACAACAACCGAGGCCTGGAGAAAACAATTCGATTCCACTTCAACTCTTGCACGCATCAAGGACGGTGCGGGCACCAATCACTCTGGCGTGTTCGTAATGGACAAGAACACTCCAAACCTGTCTGATGTCTTCGCCATCAATGCCAAGCAGGGCATCAATGGCAACGGAGACGAACGCGCCCTTTCCAGCATCAAGGAAACGCTGCTGGATGCGCACAACAACACCCTGGGCTTCCGCCGTCCCGAGGCCTTCCTGGCCGTGATCGTGGTAACAGATGAAGAAGACTTCTCTTCCTCTTCTGCCCAGTTCAGCGAGAGCTATTCCAATCCAAACCTTCACACGGTGCAAAGCTATGTGGACTTCATGGACCAGTATGTGGGTAGCCGCAACTACTCCGTGAACACAATCGCCATTCTCGATGATGCCTGCAAAACATCCCTGAACAACACCTTCACAGAGCGCAAGATCGCCAACCGTCTTATCGAGATGGCCAACCTGACCGGTGGCGTAAAGGCCTCCCTGTGTTCAAACTTCGGCCAATCTCTGGAACTCATCTCTGACTCCATCATCCAGCTTTCCAGCGTCTTTAAACTGAATCGTGAGCCGCAAGAAGACACGATCACAATCACAGTCAACGGAGTTTCTGTGCCTAATGATCCAGTCAACGGATGGACTTACGATGCATCCAATCTGACCATCACCTTCCACGGAAGTTCGGTGCCGGCAGCGGATGCTAACATCACAATCGACTTCTATCCTAAGTCGATCAAACTGTAAAAGGATGTTGTAATGGGTGGGGTACAAACAGCAACTAATCAGCAACAGTGGTATATACTGCGTGGGGAAATGAAATACGGTCCCTACGAGTACAGATCACTGATCACGATGATCCAGAATGGCGAGCTCTATGACTACAACTATGTCTGGGCATCACATCTGGAAAATTGGACCCTGCTGGGCGATCTTCAGGAGTTTTCCAAAGACCGCCTGTGCAGACTGATCGAAACCAAAGACCATTTGGCAGGTTCCTTCAAAGACCGCAAATGCCCGCGCGTGGATCTGGTCATCCCGGTCTACGCCCACAATGATCACAACTTCTTTGACGGCCACACTTTGAGTGTGAGTGAAAACGGGGCCCTGGTTCTGCTGAACGACCCCCTGCTTCTGCCCGGTCAAAAGATCTTACTCAACTTTAGAACATCTGAGGAAAACCCTCAGACCTTCAACGCGCTTTGTGAAGTAATTCGCAAGAACTACTCAAAGCAAAGACTCAACGTAAAATCCGGTTTGCATTACGCTGTTCGTTTCCTCTCAGTGCAAGAAATCGGTATGGCTCAACTAACTAAATGGACACGCGGTGGCGTTTCCAAGGAGGAAACAAATGGCATTCTTAAACTTCATGAATGATTCCGGCTTCGTCGGTTGGTGCATCCTGCTCGTGGGGATCGGTTCATTGGTCCTTGTCGCCGAGCGAGCTAAAGCTCTTTACAAAGACTACGGCATGAACGTCGATGAGTTCATGGGCAAAGTGCAAAACCTGGTTTTGGCCAAGAAGCTGGACGAGGCCCTTTTGCTTTGTGCACAACTTGAAAAGAAGCCCCTTGCTTCCGCCTTCAAAACCATTTTGGAAAAAGCCGACCGTGATGATGATACCATCTTCCAGGCTCACGATATCGCCCTGAGTGAAAATGTGCCTTTGTACACCAAGCGCCTGCACTACCTTTCCATGCTTGCCAACGTGGCAACATTGATGGGTCTTCTGGGTACGATCCACGGTCTGATCCTGTCGTTCCAAGCGGTGGCAACTGCCGATCCCGCACAAAAACAGGCTTTGCTGGCCCACGGTATCTCCGTATCCATGTATACAACAGCATTGGGTCTGGCCGTGGCGATCCCCGCAATGGTGTTCTTCTCGTTCCTGACAGCCCGTCAGAATCAGTTGATTGAAGAAATCTCCGAAAAGACATCCAAACTGACAGAACTTCTGACCAGCGCGCATATCCCGAACCTGACTCGCCAGAATGTGTTCCCTGATCACATTACGGCTCCGACAGTGACTCCTCCGTCTCCAGGTCAAAAGGTCTCTTAACAGAGACCTTTCCCGAAGTGGTGGACCTTATTTAACTAAGGATGGGATAAAACATGAGACGCGCACGCAAGATTAAAGTAGATCATAACAGCGAGTTCGAACTGGATTTGGCTCCGCTGCTGGCCGTGATGGTTAAGTTGGTACCGGTCCTTCTGGTTTCTTCTGCCTTTGTGCAGATGATGGTGATTGAAACTGAACTTCCTCAGGTTGTCAGCGAAGCCATTCAGCGCCAGGAAGACCAGAAAACACCCACAAACGTGGCGTTGGAAGTCGATCCCCAAGCCATTCGCATAGTCGTAACGGAAAAAGGCCAGGAGAAAGTAGAAACCATCGCCATGAAAGATGGTGCCTATGATCTACAGGGGCTGCACAACAAACTGGTCGACATCAAGAAAGCACATCCTGAAGTCTTCAAAATTGAACTCAGTCCCGACGGCAAGGTGCCTTACGATGTCATTGTAAAAATCATGGATGAGGCCCGCCAGGCCCGCGACGCCAAAACCAAGTTCCCGGTCTTTGACACCAAACAAGGCAAGAACGTGGAAACAAACTATATGTTCCCAGAGATTGTCTTTGCGAACACCATGGAGGGCTAACACATGTCACGTCGTCGTAGATACCAACCCGCAACAAAAAAGAACTCCACATTTGGCTTGAATATCACATCCATGACCGACATGTTCACCATCATGCTGGTGTTCCTGCTGCAGAGCTACTCAACATCCGAAGTGCAGCTGAATCCGGATAAAGAGATTCGCCTGCCTTCATCTGCATCAATGACCAACGCCACAGAAGCCATCAAGCTTTCCCTGAGTGGCTCTGCTTTGAAAATGGATGAAACCAAAATAGCCGATGTCAAAAATGCGGATTTCCTGCCTCAGGATCTTGAGGACAAGGACACCAACTTCATCAAGCCCCTGTTCCAGGAACTGGACAGAATTGCGAAGTCTGAGGATCAAAAAGACAAGGCCCACGTAAAAGAAGGACGAATCCTTCTGCAGGCGGACAAGGATCTTCCTTACGCCACTCTGAGAAAAGTCATGTATACGGCATCCATGGCAGGCTTTCCTCAGTTGAAACTTGTTACCATGGTCGGAGAATAAGTTTATGATTCGCACAGTAGTTCTGCTTCTTGCATTTCATCTGTTTTCATTATACTGCTTCGCGGCTGATAAAAATGCCAAAGGGCTTTTACCTGAAGTTCGCATGGACAACAGCAGCGAAAGCGAAAATGAAAAAAAGGCCTTCAGCAGCGAGATCATGATCACTCGCTCTGAAAACAGAGCTATTGAGTCCCTGCAAACAATTATCAAAAAGAACAAGGGCGCTGCCAACGAAGCCGATCTGTGGTACCGATTAGCAGAGCTTTACATGAGACGCTCCAAGTCCGGACGTTTCTTTGACCTTCATCAGAACACACCTCTGATGAAGCTTTCGCCGTTTCCAGTCCCCAACGAACGTGGGGCTGAGGCGATCAAACGCGCCATCAAGATATATACAAAAATTGAAATGGAATTCCCGAAGTTCAAACAGATGGATGCGGTCTTTTTCAACAATGCTTTTGCCAATCAGCAGATTGGTCAGTTTAAAGTTTCAGAAATTTTATATCACAAACTTTTGACTCAATTCCCCAAGTCCCCTCTGATTCCCGACGGTACTTTGGCCGTCGGTGAGTTGCTGTATGATCAGGGCAAGTTCGAACAGGCTCTGGAACATTTCCTGCGCGTGGAAAAATTCCCAAACAGCCGTGTTTATTCCTACGGCATGTATAAAGCCGCCTGGGCTTATTACAATATGCGCGACAGTGAAAACGGTATCAAAAAACTGGTTCAGGTCGTAAAAACCAACCCTCCTCTGCAAGAGGGCGAGGTTCCTACCAACCGTCACAACTTGCGCCGCGAGGCCATGCGCGATCTGACCATCTTTATTGGCGACACCTACCCTGCCAACAAACTTTATTCTTTCTTTGAAGACATCGCCACGGAAGATGAGCTGGGTCAGTCCATGATTGATCTGGCTAAACTCTATGAGTCCCACAGCCGTCAAAAAGAGATGAACATCTTCCTGGAAGAATATATCGACAAACGCTCTTCCGGTCCGGATGTGGTGCGTTCTCACCTGTTCCTGGTGGATGCCAATGAAACTTTAAAAAAACGTGATAAGGTGATCGACCATCTTCAATATGCCAGTGATCTTTGTAAAACGGACTCAGCCTGGAGAGGGCTGCAGAAAGTGGAAGTCGTAGAAGCCTCTTGCGTGGAAGGCTTCCGTCGCACCAGTCTGGACATGGCAAAAAAATGGTGGGAAATCTGGCTGAAGAACAAACAAAATGTCGCGTTCTCAGACCTGACCCAGCGCTTGTTCAAACTGATTCTTGAAAATGAAGATCCCGCCAAACCGGATCTCAAAACCCGCTTTGCTTACGCGGAACTGCTGTTCCAACTGGAGAAATTTGACGAAGCCAGCACCCAATACAAAATGGTTGGCGACAAGTCTTCCGAGGAACCGCTGCGCCATGACGCCAACTATGCCGCTCTTTATTCCAAAGAGAAAAGCATCGAAAAGAAAAAAGATGCTCTCAAGGAAGCTGAACGCAAAGAGCTGGCTGCCAACTACCTGGCCAAACATGCCAATGGCAAATTCGCCACTTTGGTCAAATTTAAAATGGGCCATATCGCCTATGAAGAGTCCAACTATCCAGAGGCTGAAAAGTGGCTGACTCCGCTGGCTTCTTTGAAAGGCAGTGAAAACGCTGACATCAAACGCAAGTCCGAGGACTTGATCCTGGATATCCTGAACATCCGCAAAGACTATGCGGGAATTAAGGCCTTCTCCAAAAAGGTTCTGTCCTCCAGCTCTGACGAAAGCCGCAAGAAGAACATGAACAAAATCATGGAAGAGGCTCACTTCACAGAGATTCAGGAATTCGCCAAAACCGGCGACAAGAATCAAGCTTCTGACAAGTTGATTGCGTTCGCCAAAGAACACGAAGGCTCAAAACTTTCCCAGGATGCTTTGTGGCAGGCTTTAAGCTTGCAATACACCGAAGGAAAAGTCTTTGAGGCAGCAGAACTGTCCCTTAAGTTTGTGCAGAAGTACCCAGACGACAAACGTAATCTGGATGCCTTAAAAGAAGCGGCCAAAGCTTATGCCGACGTCGGCCAAATTTCAAAATCAGCTGAAACGCTGGTCAAAGTTGCCGATCTGGACAAGAAGGGCCGCAACGCCCACCTGGAGCTTGCAGCCGATATCTACCTATTGGAAAAGAAAAACAAGGAGGCACGAGCTGCGTACCACGGAATTCTAGCCGGGGCTGACAACAAAACTCTGGAGAGAGTCTATGGCAAGCTGCTGGATTCCTATAAGAACGAACCACGCTCGGCTGAACTTGAGAAACTGCAGAATCAGATTCTGGCTAAAGGCATAGAGCCTTTCACAACCCAGATCATGATTGATCGCGCGAAATCACTTTTGGATTCCGGCAAGAGCACCGCCGCCTTTGATCTGGCGATGAAAGCCAACGGACGCAATGTGGCTCCGGAAATTCGCGCGGAGGCCCGCCTGATCCAGGCACGCATTCTGGAAAAAGAGCTGGTCAGCCAAAGTGTCAAGGCTCGCGAAGAAAAATTCGCTCTGGTTCTGGCAATGAAGACCGAAAAGCTCGACAAAGCTCACACGGCTTACTACACCACTTTGAAAATGTCGAAGGATCCGTTCCAGCAACTTGAAGCCATGCGCGGCATTGACCGCTGTTATGCGAACTTCATCGACAGCCTGACAACAATGCCGCTGCCAGCGTCTTTGACTCCACAGGATCAGGAAGCCCTGCGCGCTGAAATCGCAAAACTGACGACTCCGATTCAGGACAAGAAGAATGACAATGAAGCGAAGTTGAAAGTTCTGGCGGCCTCCAAAGGACAAACATCTTCCAGTGAACGCAGCTTTGCCGCCATTCGCGTGGATCAGACGGTGCCACCGCAAGTGCAGTACCCTGCGCCTGACAAAATGGCGGTTTTCCTGCCGGAATCGACAGACATGACGATCGGCAAGGTGTCTCGCTTTGAGACCCGCACACCGAAAGCCTGCAACAAAAGCGCAATCATGACTGGGCAACTGGCCAATCTCAACGTCACTGAAGTTGCGGGAAATTGTTATTATTCTAGACAGTACGAAATGGTTGAAAAACTGGGTCTTGAGCTTGCCAAAAACAAAGACTCGCGCGCCCTGGGTCTGTTCTATGCCAGCGTTGGTTCCGAAGCTCGGGGTTTCAATGACAAAGCTTTGTGGATGGTGGAAGCCGCTTTGAAGACGCAACCCGAAGCATCGCCTTACGTCTATCAAAAAGCCCGTCTGCTTTACAAGGAAGACGGTATGAATTCCGCGATGCCATTTTTCGATAAAGTTTTAGACATGCAAATGGCTTCGACGGAAATGAAAACTTTCGCTGCAGTGAAGGCTTTCTCAGAGGGAGATTTTACGAAAGCCCTTGAAAATTTCTCTGCAATGCCGAAAGAACAATTGTATACTTTGAATGTAGGAACCGTGATGAGTGAAGCATACGCTCAGAAGGGTGAAGTCGAGAAAGCGCTGAGTGTGGTGAAAGACCTTCTTAGTCGCAAGAAAGACAATGTCGACTTCCTCTTGCAGCAGGCTCACTTGTTCGAGACTTACAAAGGCAGTCCAACGCTTGCGCTGGATTCCTACGAAAAGGCACTTAAAGCCAGTCAGCAATTGGAAATGCGCGACTGGTTGGGTAAGAAGATACAGTATTTGAAAAATCAAAACAAAGTCGGTCAGCACGTTATCTCGGGAGACTTGTAGTATGGAGGGTACAAGTGAAAACTATCATCACAGCGATGGTCGCTTTCATTCTTCTGGGAACATCGACTGGCTTTGCCAAACAAAGAACAGTCCGTAAAGTCCAGGAAGTCAATTTCGGTGACATGAACCTTAAGGGGACGATTCGCAACCCTGACGGCGCCTATCTAGTACAAAAAAGAGGTATCAAATTCATGCCTCTTTACGATGTGCAAAAAGATATGGATGGCCGTATCCGCGAATCAGCTCTCTATCTAAATAATTAGATTTCATGAGGTGTCACATGCTCACGTTGATTGTACGTCAATCCCTGAAAGATGGGACTGCAAAAACCTGGAAGTTAAGATCCAACAATAAAGCACATACCTTCGGGTCCTCCCGTCTGGCCGATGTTATTTCCATCGCTCCGGACTCCAAGGGCATCCAGGGCATGTTTGAATTCCGTGATGGTGCCTGGTGGTATGTCGATCTCGATATGAACTCCAGCGCTTCCGGCAAGAACTCCCCTGCTTTGCGTCTGGACGAGGAAAAGTCCCTGACTCTTGGCGACTGCGTGCTGAACTTCACGCCGGTGACCAAGGAAGCAGATCTTTATCTGCGCCTGGAACAGGCAGGTCGCGAGCAACGTGAAGCCGGCAAACAGTTCCAGCTCTACATCGTCAAACAAAACGATCAGGTGCTTGAAACCAAAATTCTGCCGATGAATAAGAAGTTCAAACCTCTGTCTGCTTTGACACCGACTACGGTGACTTGCGTCCCTTCCCAGGAATGGCATAAGCAGATGGTGGGTGACCTTGAGGTCAAACAAAGAACAGTCTCTCTGGAAGACGCTGCCCGCATGGCTCGCCTTTCAACAGATCAACTGGTCGATGAAGACTCGAAAAAAGGTGTGTTTGTCGTTCTTGGTGCCGCTCTTCTTCTGGTGACAATTGGCATCTTCTCGCCAAAAAGTCAGGAACTTGAAGTGGTGGCAACACCACCGAAGGCAGCACAAAAAGTTATTGTAAAAACTGAAATCAAACCCAAGCGTAAGAAAGCTGAATCCGCACCTGCTCAAAAAGTGGTTGTGAAAGAGGCTCCTGCAGCTGCCGGTCAAAAGCAGGCACAAATGCCTACAGGTGGCGGCAGTAAGGTTTCTCAGATGATGAAGTCGATCTCTGGCGGCCGTATTTCACAACTGATCGGAAAGGTTTCCGCGCAGGCTGCAAAAAGCGGTAACGTGGTCATCGCCAATGGTGTTAAAGCCGGTAGCGGTGCTTCCGGACGTGCTTTGGCAGCCGTTGGCAGCATGGAACGCTCAGGTCGCGACTGGGGTCGTGAAGGCACCGGATCTGGCGGTGGGGTTTCCACTGTTGGTCGTGGTGGTGGCGGAAGCGCCTCCAGCATGGGTGGCTTGGCGGCTGGCGGCACCGGATCTGGTGGTGTCGGTCTGATCGAAGAGGAAAGTGAAATTATTGGCGGTTTGGATCGCGAGATCATCGCTCAATACATCAAGTCCCAGCTGGGTCAGATCCTTTATTGCTACGAAAGACAACTGAGTGCCAAGCCGGACTTGTTCGGTAAGGTCGCAGTTAAATTCACCATCGGACCATCTGGAAAGGTGGAACAACAACTGATTGGTGACACAACACTTAAGAACGCAACCGTTGAGGGATGTATATTGAATAGGGTTGCCGCGTGGAAGTTTCCTGCTCCACAGGGGGGAACACGCGTGCTTGTGACTTATCCATTCTTATTCAAGAGTACAAACTAAGGCGGGGGTAAATTATCATGTTGAAGAAGACCATTGTAATGTTCATCTTGACGGCATCTCAGGCATTCGCACAACAAGCGGCCGACAGCAAAGCTGATCAACGCGGTAGCGACAAGCTGGACATCAAAAAACTGGAGCAAAAATACTGGGCAGCCAAAGACGATGACTTTAGCGTCGTGCAAAATCGCCGCTACGTCAAAGCCGAGCGCTTCTATTTAACCGGAGCCGCCGGCATTCCTTTTAACGACCCCTACAGCACGGGAACTATTGCCAGCGCAAGTCTGGGGTATTTCTTCAATGAACGCTGGGGTCTGGAGGCGAGCTACAACTCCGCCAGTATGAAGGACAACGATGCCGTAGGTCAGTTCGTCAACACTTACGGTGTTATGCCCGACCATAACATCTTTAAGTCCTCTTATTTCGTTTCGGGTATCTGGGTCCCCTTCTATGCCAAAATGAGCGTGGTCGACAAGGCCATCATCTACTTCGACATGGGGATTTCCGTTGGGGCAGGAACCTTGGACTACGAGATCACACAGAAAGAAGGCAATGTCAGCAAGAACACATTCGCCTATAAGCTGGGAGTGTTCCAGCAGATCTTCTTCTCTGAACACTTCGCGATACGTGCGGATCTGATCAACACCTGGTCCAGCCAGGATAAAATGAAGTTTTATGCGCCCAATTCGACCATCAACTTACCGGGTGGCGGAACAACAACGACAAGTGGCGGTGCTCGCGATCTGGGATCTGAAACAATCAACGATACATCACTGATGATTGGTATCACGTACTGGCACTAATTTTCTCCAGGGTGGGGGGATTTATGAGTAAGTCACTAAGTATTTTAATTGCACTTTCTTTCCTGGGCAGTTCAGCTTTTGCTGATCCTGCCCTAAAAGTCAAAAAAAGCGGCCGTTCTGCGGACCCCAGTCTGAAGGTAAAATCCAGTCTGGTCCCAACCTTTGATGTCTATCAAAAGCGTGTCGTCAAAGGCAAAACGGAAGTCTTCAAAGTTAAAAACATTCCTTTGCTTAACGTCGGGGAAGAACGCCAGGTCGAAGCGGCTGATCTGACACCGCTTCGTCTGCCCGCCTCTCGCGAAGTGGCACTGAAAGAAACCCGCCGCCGCGAATCCCCGCCTGTTATCAACTTTGTTCTGAAGCCTTACACTGATGTGGTGGCGCCAGCAAGGAATCTGACCAGCGCGGACGCCTTCAAAAAGATTCCGGACGTCAAAGTTCTGAATCCTGTGATGGATCCCGTCACCCAGGAACCTCTGGTCCAACTGACCCAGCTTGAGGACCTGCAGCCTAATGACTACAAACTTTTGCAAGCGTTGATCTTTCTGGAAATCCAGAAGAACTACGAACTGGCCATGGGTCTGTTCTCTGAATTGATTGAGGACCCGAAGCATCGTATCGAAGCCTTGTACCACTACGCCATGACTGCCAAGGGCCTGGGTTTAAACTCCGAATTCCGCCAGTATATGATCCAGGTGGCTCAGGAAACCAAATCCAAGGAATGGCAGCAAAAAGCCACAGAAGCCCTGGTTCAGCACATCAACGTTCTGGAGACCTCTGATATCGCCTTGATTGATCCTTTGATCATCAAGTACGACATGGACGTCACCAAGAATGACGACTATCAGATCACGCGCGCAAAGTACTATTCAGACAAAGGCCAATTGGGTCTGATGGAAGATGCTTTGATCTTTATCGGGGAAAAATCACCGCGCTATCCTGAGGCTCTGCTGCTCAACGCCCTCTTTAACTATCGTCAGGGCAAAGTCGAAGAAGCCACAATCTATCTGGATAAACTGATGGCCGCAACCGAGAACGACAAAACATCTCAGCTGCGCTCCGTGGGCGCACTAACCCTGGCCCGCATGCAATTCCAGAAAAGCCAGTACAAGGAAGCCTTCCAATCCTACCTGAAAGTGGATAAATCCAACCCCCTGTGGTTGCAAGCCATGGTGGAAAGTGCGTGGACCCAGATTCTGGGTGAAGACTACGAAGGTGCCGCAGGGAATATGTTCTCCCTGCACACGGACTTCTTTAAAAATGCCTTCTCTCCGGAATCCTATGTGGTTCGTACTGTAGGTTATTTGAATCTGTGTCAATACGGTGACGGTGTCCAGGTTCTCAACGAGATGAAAAAGAAGTACTCTCCGTGGAAGAAAAAGCTAGAGGACTACAAGGCGTCTCACAAGGACTCTTCAGCATACTATGAAACCGTGAAAAGCTGGATCAAGAATTCAGACCTGAAAGAAGTCGACGGTCTGCCACGATCCTTTATTGTTGAGCTGGCCCGTCATCCGGCTTACATGAGCGTGCAAAAGCAGATCAACGCCTATGAAGATGAAATAGTTAAGTTCAACCGCATCGCTTTGACTTTGATCAAAAAAGAACGCGATCTGATCGCCCGTCAGAACGAAGCCAACAAAGAGCTTGCAGAGGCCAAAAAAGGTCTTAAAGGCCAAAGCCCCTCTGACAGTGACATTGCAAGAATTCAAAAGGCCGAGCAAAAACTGTTAAGCTACCGCATCCAGTATCACATCGCAAAGAAAGCCCGCACGTCGATCAAAAATCTTCGTGCGACCGGTTTGGCCCGCATCGAAAAGGAAAAAACTGTTCTGCGTGCCCAGGCTTCCCAGGCTCTTCACAACCGTTTTGGCGAAATGCTGGCGGGTCTGGACAAGGTACTGGATCAGAACGATGTCCTTCAGTATGAGCTTTACTCCGGCGCGGGTGAACACATCCGCTATCAGATGGCCGGCGGTGAAATCAACGAAAAGGAACGCCCTGAATTAAAGGTTCAAAAGGAAAAGAGTTTGAACTGGAAATTCAAAGGCGAAATCTGGGAGGATGAGGTGGGTCACTACCGCTCCTCTCTGAAAAATGTGTGCGCTCAAGATGGCAATGTAGCCGGTTTGTCTGAACAATAAGAAAGGGACTTTCAAGATGAAATTCACTCAAGCACTGACAACTTTTAGCCTATTGATGAGCCTGGCAACAACTGCGGCGGCACAAAACTCCGCCAAAGAAGGCCTGGAAAAAATCAAAGGAAATTTGAACAACTCCAAAGCCAATTTGCAGGAGTATGAGAAGAATCTGAAAACGGTGGATTCCAACCTGGCCGAAGTGGGTAAAGCCAAGGCCCAGGTCGAAAGCCAGCAAAAGCAAGTTTTGCAACAAGCCGAAGAAAACAACCAGGCCATCAGCCGCGTCAATGGCCAGGAGAAAGAAATCCAGGCCCTGATCGCGGATGAGCAAAACAAAATGAATCAGGAAAACCAGAAGATTCAAGAGCTGGAAGCTATGATTGCCAAAATCAAAGAGAACCAGAAAAAACGCGAACTCAACATCAGCGACTATCAACTGCAACTGAATCAGCTCGGTGAGGAAAAGAAAATCTGGAGCTCTCGTCAAAGTACTCTGAAAGAACAAAACGAACAGGTAAACCAAAAACTGCGCAGCTTGGCCAGCGAAGAAAACGAATGGAAAGCCAAACAGCGTGGCTATCAGGGCGAAGTGAAGCGCTGGGGCAAAGAAGTTGAAAGACAGCAAAAGATCAGCGACAGTTACAACTCTTTGGCAGAAGTAAAATAAATTCGTGAGTTCATTTTGATTCCACCCAGGGACTCCTTCTTAACTGAAGGGTCCCATTTCTTTTTACCCGACTTCGATCCCCAATCATTACACACCTGCGTATAATCTAGACTCCACCCCACTAGTATATGCACCGAAATGCTGCTGGTATTTATTAAGCAACCTAACCAATTTAAAAATCATAGGGGCCACATGAATCACACGGGGATCAGTTCCTGGTTCACAGGGATCAAAGGTAAACTGTTAGTAGCAGCGGTGCTTCCGGTTGTTGGATTTGGAATCGTCTTTTACATCTCACACACAGGGATGAAGGAATTCGAATCCTATCTGAAGAACTCGCACTCCAACATCATTCCAAATCTACAGTCCTTGGCAGAACAACGCCAAGCCCGCAATTCCTACGGCTATCAGCTTTTTGCCGCCATGAGCATGAAGACAGCGGAAAAAAGAGAAGAGCGCCTGAAGATTGCCCGCGAAGCAGTTGAGCAATACAAGAAGGCTTTTGAGGATTATGCCTCTACCCCATTCACTCCAGAAATGGAGAAAGTCTTTGAACCGGCCAAGGCGGTGCGCGATGAGTACCTGAAGCTGCTTAACGCAAATATCGAACTGGTCAGTCAAGGCACGCCCGAGGCCTTTGAAAAAGCGCAGGCCCAAATGGATGGGCGTCTGTGGGAACTCGGCACGATCATGCACAAGATGAGTGCAACCTCCGTGGCCTATTACAACGAAGCCGCAGCTACTGACGCAAAAGACGCCGTTGCGGCCGCTTCCCGCATTAACACAATGACAATGCTGGTGACCCTGGCCTCCACGTTTGCGATTTTCGGTATTTTGCTCTGGATCGCCGCAAGAATTTCTTCATCCGTCAGCTCCATTGCTTCGCGCCTTTCACAGGCCGGAGGACAAGTGGCGGCCGCTGTTGAACAGCTCAACGAGGCTGGCAATGCCCTGTCACACTCCTCTACAGAGGCTGCCGCTTCCTTAGAGGAAACCGTGGCAGCCCTTGAGGAAATGACTTCGATGGTTCAGATGAACTCTGACAATGCCAAACAGGCCGCGGCTCTGTCTGCGTCTTCCCGCGATTCAGCCGAACAAGGGGAAAAAGAAATTCAATCTTTGATTTTGTCCATGACGGAAATTTCCCAGTCATCCAAAAAGATCGAAGAAATCATCTCTGTGATTGACGACATTGCCTTCCAGACCAATCTTCTGGCCTTGAATGCGGCGGTGGAAGCTGCACGCGCTGGCGAACAGGGTAAAGGTTTTGCCGTGGTGGCTGAGGCTGTTCGCTCATTGGCGCAACGAAGTGCCGCGTCGGCCAAAGACATCTCCTCTTTGATCAAGGACTCGGTTTCTCAGATAGATGCTGGCAGTGAGATCGCTGATAAGAGCGGCACCGTTTTGACGAATATTGTGAATTCCATCAAGAAAGTGTCTGACCTGAACAACGAAATCGCCGCCGCCAGCTCGGAACAAACCACCGGTATTCAGCAGATCAGTAAAGCCATGAACCAGCTGGATCAAGCGGCTCAAAGCAACGCGGCTTCCGCTGAAGAAATCGCCGCCACCAGTGGCGAGATCAACAGCCTGGCAACAACAAATCAAAACCTGACGGTAGAACTCAACGCCGTCATCCTGGGCACCGGCTCGACAATACTTGAAGCTCTTCCAGAGACTCCACCCAAAGCGGTCCGAACAGCCTCATCCCTCACTAGACCCACTGCTAAAAAAAGCAATGTGGTCCCGATGAAGACCTCCCCGCCCCGCAATGATTCCCAGGACATGATTCCGTTTGATGAAGACGACCGTGCAAAGGTTGGAACAACAGACGGTTTTTAGTCTTACAAACACATCAAGATTTATTAACAACCCCTCGACTTTAAGAGGGGTTTTTTTGTTTTTTCCTCATTTCTCGTATTAGAAGTTCTGGACTACGAAGCACTATCGCAAATTCCGAATAATTATCTGTTAAAAAACCATAAAGAATTATACGGAGGCTCATACACATGTCAGATTTTAAATTATCAGGCTGGTTCAAAGGTATTAAAGGAAAACTCCTGATGGCTGCTTTCATGCCCATGATCGGCTTTGCAATTTTGGGCTCTATCGCCATCAACGGAATCACAAGTGTCGTCAATCTTTTGGATGTCGCCAACGAACAAGTTATTCCCACCTTTGATATGGTTGGCGAAATGCGCCAGGCCCGCAATAAGTTTCAATACGGTGCCTGGGCCGCGATGGAACACATCGATGAACCTGAAAAACTGACGTCCTATCTAAAGGCCGCCACCGAAGGTCTTGAGGAATTCCGTAAGGCCCAGGAAACCTACGACCCGATCCCAAGAACACCGGAAGAGGACAAGGCCTACCAAGAAGCCAAACCGCTATTCCCGGAATATTACGCCTCGATGGAAAAGATCATCGCCTTGATCCGCTCCGCAGACCCTGCCAAAGTCAAAGAAGCCGAAGTCCTGCTGGATGGCCGTTACTCTGAGATCGGAAAGACCGTACGTGTCTGGAATAGTGCCGTCACCGATATCTATGCAAAGATGGCCAAAGATGGCGTCGCTGAAGCAAATTCAACGGAAGCCTATGTCAAAAATCTGATCTATCTGGTTTCTGCAGCCACGGGTGTCATCGTGTTTGCTGTCCTTCTGTGGATTGCCGCGCGCATTTCAAGCGCCGTGGGTTCCGTCGCTGAACGCCTGACGACTGCCGGTGGCCAAGTGGCTTCTGCCGTTGAGCAACTAAATGAAGCCGGAAACTCTTTGTCCCAGTCCTCGACGGAAGCTGCCGCTTCTTTGGAAGAAACTGTAGCCGCGCTGGAAGAAATGACTTCCATGGTGCAAATGAATTCCGACAACGCAAAACAGGCCGCGGCTTTGTCCGCCAGCTCTCGGGACTCGGCCGAACAAGGTGAAAAAGAGATTCAAAATCTGATCGCCTCCATGACGTCGATCTCCCAGTCCTCCAAAAAAATCGAAGAGATCATTCATGTGATCGATGATATCGCCTTCCAGACCAACTTGCTGGCACTGAACGCGGCCGTTGAAGCTGCTCGTGCCGGAGAACAGGGTAAAGGTTTTGCCGTGGTTGCAGAAGCTGTCAGAACTTTGGCACAAAGAAGTGCGGCGTCCGCCAAGGACATCTCTTCTTTGATCAAAGACTCGGTATCACAAATTGAAGAAGGCAGCGCGACCGCCGACAAATCCGGTGCCGTTTTAACCAACATTGTGAACTCGATCAAGAAAGTGGCGGATCTGAACAACGAAATCGCCGCAGCAAGTTCTGAGCAGACCACCGGAATCCAGCAAATCGGCAAAGCCATGAACCAGTTGGATCAGGCCGCACAAAGCAATGCCGCTTCCGCTGAAGAGATCGCTGCCACCAGTGGTGAGATCAACAACCTGGCGACAACGTCCTTAAATCTGACCGTGGAGCTCAATGAAGTGATCATGGGCACCAGTGATGTGGCCAAAGCCACGTCCGCTCCGAAAGAAAAATCGACATCAGAGAAGAAGCAAAAGGCTCCGGCCCCTGCTGCCAAGAAAAGCAATGTGATTCCAATGAAAGCCGCAGCCCCTGCGAAGAAAAAGGAATCCCATGAAGTTATCCCGTTTGATGACGATGAAAGAGCTAAGGTGGGGACGACCGACGGATTCTAGAAATCTGTTCGCATCCCAAAACGTAAGCCAGACCGAAATAGGCGACAACCGCCAACAGGATTGTGATAAAGAGGGCCAGCATCTGCAGCCCTCTTCCTGTTTGGACCCTCAGCAACTCGTAAGCCTGCAAAGAAATCACCATCCCCGCCCCTGCCAGCACAAACTTCATTGCCGGACGAAGCAGCACGGAAAGCCGGATTCCCGGAGAGTATTTTTTCAGAAGGACCATCAGCAATACGGCATTTATAAACGCGGCCACCACACCCGAAATCATCAGCCCCTCAAGTCCCCACAGTCGCATCAGCAGCGGCGCCAAAGACACGTGCGCCGCCAAAGAAACCAAGGCCAGCACCATGGGAACTTTCGTGTTTTTTACCGCATAATAAAGCGGCACCAAGACGCGGCTGCAGGACACCAGCAACAAACTGACGGCATAAACACGCAAGATCAAGGCGGTCATTTTCACGTCCTGCACCGTGAATTTGCCACGCAGAAAAAGAGCCTCAATGATCGGCTCGGCCAAAATATAAAGTCCCAGCGCCGCTGGCCACGCCAGGAACAGATTCATCAGGAAACTCTCTTCCGCGGTTTGCTGAAATTTTTCTTTCAGTCCCCGGTTGGCAAAATCACTCAAGGTCGGCAACAGCGCGGCCCCGATACTGACTGAAATCAACGAAAGGGGAAGTTCCAGCAAACGGTCGGCCCAGTAAATATAGGAAATCGAACCCTGCGGCAGCGAGCTTGCAAAGTACAGGTTCACCAAAGTTGAAAACTGCAAAAGCCCCATGCCGATCAGACCCGGCAGCATTCCCCGCACCACGGCTTTTACTTCCGGCGTCCAGAGCGTCGTCTGCAATCGCGGCAGATAGTTTCGCTGTTTTAAAGCCACCGCCAAGAGCAGCGCCTGCAACAGCCCCCCGATCAGTACACCCCACGCCAAGCCGTCCCCGTGGACGGCAAACCACTGCGGCGGCATAAAGGTGAACACCAGCATAGAGACGTTTAATAGCGCTGGAGCCAGGGCCGGCAGTCCGAAACTGCCAAGGGCGTTCAAAATCCCCATATAGAAAGCATAGGTGCAGACAAAGAAGACGAACCCAAACATGATCCGCCCCATACGCAGGGTGAGCTCCCACTTTTCGGCGGACAGGACATAGTCATCTGCCAAAAGCAGCCGGAACAGCGGCTCGATATAGACAATCCCCAGCAGGGTCACAACCCCCAGAACAATCAAAAGCAGGGAATAGATCGAATTGACCAGATTGCGCCCCCGAACACCGGTGGAGTCTTCCGCTTGAGCCTGCATAAAAACGGGAATAAAACTCACAGACAGGGAGCCTTCCCCCAAAAGACGGCGGAACAGATTGGGCACACGGAAGGCCGCGGTCCACGCATCGGTGACGGCCCGATCAAAGAGAGCCCCCAGCGCGATATCCCGAAAAAGCCCCAAGATGCGGCTCGTTAAGGTACCGGATGCCATAGAAAAAGCCCTTTTGAGGACCTTTTTTCGATCTTCTTTTAATCCACTTGCTTCGTGAGACACCCTATGTTAATCCCTTTGGTTCGTCTATAAAAGTTACTGTGGAGGTTATCCCTTGGCAAATCATAAGTCTGCAGCAAAAAGAGCTCGTCAGTCTATCCGTAAAACTGCTGTTAACAACGCTCGTAAAAGCACTGTAAAAACAGCTGAGAAAAAACTTGTTAAAGCTATCGAAGCTAAAGATCTGAAAGCTCTTCCTGAGTTGTTGAAGAACTTCTCTTCTCAAGTAATGAAAGCTGCTAAAACTGGCGTTATCAAGAAAGAAACTGCATCCCGCAAGATCAGCCGTCTTTCTACTCGCGCTTCTGCAACTAAGTAGTTTCAATTACGCATAAAAACGACCGAAATCGAGGCGCAAGGAAGACGCATACTGACCGTATGCCGACGACGAGCAACGAAGAGTTCGGTCTTTTTTTTGGTAATCTTAGTTAAAAGATTCGTTTTGAGTTCGCGCGGATACAAAGGCGCGAATTTGTCTTTTTGTGGAAAACGCAATTTGATTAAAGCTCAATCCGTGGGTGACTCTTGGGTCACCCTCTTTTTTTTGCGTTGATCGAACGGTCCCGCGAAGAAAAACAAAGTCCCCACCCGGCACCTGGAAGCTGACAACCAGTTCATGGCCTTCGGTCAGCACATAATCGGACAAGATGGACATGCCCCCTTCACCGATTTCCCCGGAATCACAGACAAAGTACGTCCCATCGCACAGAATACCCACCTTGCGTTTCATCGCACGGCGCGGATACTGGCGGCGGAAATAACCTTTATCTTCAAATGGAGAGTTCGTGACAGCCTTGTTCATCAAGGCACTTATCGGTCTTTTGGGGAGACTTCTTAAATCGCTGCGTATTGATTGCCACAGGTCTTCAGCACCAGGTTTTCCAGCCAAATGTGACTGGACAATGGTGAGGACTTCAACGCCTTGTCCGTATCAGCCAAAACCACCAGGGTTTGCTCTAGTTTCTTGGCAGTCCAAAGTCGGGCCTGATCCAGATAGCTTTCCAGGAAATAAGGGGGCACCTGGGCATAGTGAGCCAGCTTCGCCCCGTGCAGGCCTTCTTCCATGCCTCTTTTCAGAGTCAGCAAAATACGCACGTGACGGGCCACCAAAGACACGATCCCGATCTCGTTCTGCCCCTGATCCAGCAAATGAACCAAAAGCTCCAACGCCTTCACACGGTCGTTTTCACCAATGGCTTTGGTGAAATCAAAAACGTTTTCTTCCTTGGACCGGGACACGGCCTGGGCCACGTCTGCCATCTCGATACGGCGTTCACCGACGTATTCGCCGAGCTTCTTCAGCTCCCCTTCAATCTCTGTCAGGTGATGGCCTACCAACTTATGCAAAAGCAAAATGGCATCGTTACTGATGGTCAGACCCAAAGATTGAGCGATGTAGTTGATCCAGGATGGAATCTGATTTTCGTAAGGTTTTTTGAACTCTACACAGTCGGCTTTATCCAAAAGCAGGCGGATCTGTTTTTTACGCTTATCCACGCGCGAAGCCAGAATCACAAAGACGGTGCTATCCACCGGGGATTCAAAGAGTGGCTCCAGCTCGGCCCACTCTTTGTCGGTCAGTTCTTGCGCTTCTTTTAAGATCACCAGACGACGCGCAGCCATCATCGGCAGAGTTTCAACAGCATCCCGCACCGCCACCACGTCGGCATCACTGGCATAGAAAAGGCTGTAATTGAAATCCACAGCGCCTTCGGTAAGAACGGCGTACTTGAAGCGTTCAACGGATTGATTCAACAGATAGGGTTCTTCACCGAAAAGAAAATACAAGGGCGCAGTCTGACCTTTTTCAAGATCACGATAGAATTTCTGCGCATCGATGAGTGCCACTGTTGTCCCTTTTTAAGCTATACCGATTTAAAAATTCTCGGTGATACGATCATGGGCTTCAGCCATGATGTCGAATGCCATGAGGTCAATGTTTTGCCTCCGCGCAGAAAGATTGTAAAGAGGATTCACAGAGTTAACACCGGCCAGCGTTACTTGCGGAGCTGCGTATGTTCTTTCTCCGCTAAAGGACCCACTCCACAATTCTGTGCCATCTGCCTGACGCACAACTTTAACGGTCACCATCAACAAAATGCGGTATTCTGAGGCAATAACAGTTCCATTAGGAAGATAAGGCGCCGAAGAGTCCCCGGCCACACGTTTGGCCCCCGGCAGATACTGAACAGTGTCGATTTGGCCAATCACCGCCACTTCGGAAAGAGAATTGTCCACAATTCGGGCAATGCGGGAACGCTGAAACTCTTGAATCAGGGAATTGGTGAAGGCCACTTCGATCCCCGTCTCTTGCGTTTTGTTCTTAAAAATCGGCACCGAAATCTGCTTGTACCCCCCCGGAATACTGCGTGTGCCAGAGCCCAAACGATAGGCACATCCTGAGAGAAACAGCGACAAGATCAGAGTGATGCGAAAAGCTTTAAATATTGCGTCCACGGGCCCAGTTGAGTATAAAATTAGCAAGGAATCAAGGAAGAAAAATGACAACTTCTCATGACGATTACAGTTTGTTAGCTCCGGGGCCTGTGAATATTCATCCTGAGGTGCGCAAAGCTCTGGCACTTCCCATGATCCACCACCGCACGCCGGAATTCGATAAGATCCTGAAAAAAGTTTTAGCAGACATCAAGGTTGTTTTTCAGACGGATCAAGATGTCTTTCTTCTGACCTCCACTGGCTCTGGCGGGATGGAGGCTTTATTGGTAAACACACTTTCGCCGGGTGACAAGGTCATCGCCGTCGTTTCAGGCAAATTCGGCGAGCGCTGGGCCGATATGGCTCAATACTTCGGTGCCAACGTCATCATTCACAACGTCGCGTGGGGCGAGGCCGTCAAAGTTTCGGACATCGAAGATCTATTAAAACAAAATCCCGACACTCGCGCTGTTCTTTGCCAGGCCTGCGAAACCAGCACCGGTGTTGCCCATCCGATTGAGGCCCTTGCGGCACTGACAAAAAACTACCCCGACACATTGCTTTTGGTCGATGCGATCACTGCCTTGGGGGCGTACCCCCTTCCGATGGATGCCTGGGGTATCGACGGCCTTGTCGCGGGCTCACAAAAAGCGTTTATGCTGCCCACGGGAATGGCGTTTGTGTCCTTCTCGAAAAAAGCCTGGAAGTTTATCTCCGACGCCAAATGTTCAAGATATTACTTCGATATCCGTAAAGAGAAAAAAGCCAACTCCAACGGAGAAACCTTCTTTTCCTCCAACGTGGCGATCATCCGCGCGCTGGACGTGGTGCTGTCCTTGATTACTAAACAAGGGTTGGAAAAACTTTTCCACGACATTCATCGCAGAGCTGAATTCACCCGTCACTTCGCGCAGAAGCTGGGTTTCACTTTGTACGCCCATTCCCCGAGCGATTCTGTTACGGCTTTGACAGTGCCACCGCAAATGGACGGACAGAAAATCCGCCTGCACCTGGAAGAAATCCACAACATCACCGTCATGGGTGGCCAGGATCAGGCCAAAGGAAAGATCATTCGCGTAGGTCACATGGGTTATATCCAGGACTTCGAGATGGTGCGCCTGATTGAATGTCTGGGGCATACATTGCGCCACTTTGATCCCGACTTTATGTCACTGGAGCATATCTCCAACATCGCGACAGAAGCTAAGAACTGGCTGGAGCAAAATCCATGAAGAAAAAGATTCTGATCACGGACCGATTTGCACACGACAGTTACTTGTACTTGCAGCAGCACAGTCACTTTGAAGTGGTCCGCAGCGACAACCCTCAGCACCTCCCACTGGAGCATTTAGTCAGCGCTCATGCCCTGATCATCCGCAGTCGCACGAAAATCAATGAAGAACTGCTGCAAAAAGCACGGCAGTTGCAATTGATCGTCACTTGCACCAGTGGCTTTGATCACATTGATTTGGATGCGACCCAAAAGTGGGGCGTCACTGTGATGCACACCCCAACCGCAAATATTGAATCCGCGGCCCAGTTGACGTGGGGGCTGGTTCTCAGTTGTGTGAACAACATTGCTCAGGCCAGTAAGATGGTCAAAGCCGGCGACTGGAACCGCGATCTGATCACAGGTATGGAACTGACCGGACGCACTTATGGCATCGTCGGATTGGGCCGCATTGGCTCCCGCGTGGCGGAGCTGGCACAGGCCTTCGGCATGAATGTGGTGGCTTACGATCCGTACCAAGAAGACGAAGTCTTTGAACGCCTGCATATTCCGCGCTTAAGCTATGAAGAGGTTCTAAAGACTGCCGATGTTCTGAGCTTCCATGTGCCAAAAACTCTGGAAACAGAGCATATGCTCAACCGCTCGCAGTTTGAATACATCCACCGCGGTATTGTTCTGATCAACACCTCGCGCGGTTCTGTGATCAATGAAAACGACCTGTGCGAGGCCTTGGAAAAAGGCTGGCTGCGCTCTGTGGGTCTGGATGTGTTTGAAAAAGAACCCCTGCATAGAAACTCAAATTTGTTGAAATACCCGAATGTGGTTTTGACTCCGCACATTGGAGCCAATACTGAAGACGCGTTCTTTAAAGCGTCCCAGATCGCAGCTAATAAGCTTATGGCGTTTTTTGTGGACGGCTCGACCTCTGACACCCTCCCGCCAAGAGCACCATGGTATGGAGCGGCTCCGTTTAAAGGCGAATAAACTTGCCTGAATCCCCCTGTTTGAGAGACATTTTTAGGGTCTGTTTTAAGGGGTACGTTATATGTCAGGCGTTGTAGTTGTCGGAGCTCAGTGGGGCGATGAAGGTAAAGGTAAACTGATCGATGTGTTCGCAGAAAAGGCGGACATGGTTGTGCGCTATCAAGGTGGCGCCAACGCTGGTCACACACTGGTGGTCAACGGTCAAAAGACTGTTCTGCATCTGGTTCCCAGCGGAATCCTGCGCCCGGAAACAACATGCGTGATCGCTTCCGGCGTGGTGATTGACGTCTTCTCAATCCGCGATGAAATCAGAAAACTGAAAGACACAGGCTTTCTGCAAAATCCAAAACAACTTTTAATCTCTGATACGGCGACATTGATTTTGCCTTATCATAAGGCGCTGGATGCCGCTCGCGAAGCGGCCTTGAGTGACGGCAAGATCGGCACTACAGGCAAAGGCATCGGCCCTGCCTACGAAGACCGCGCTTCTCGTCGTGCGATTTTGTTCGGCGATCTTTTCGACAAAGAAACTTTGAAAAAGAAACTGGAACTGGCCCTGACGGAAAAGAACTTCATGCTGGAGAACTACTACAAGGGCTCCACCTTCAAGTCTGAAGAGCTGATGAAGGATCTTTTGGCTGTGGCCGAAGAACTGGCTCCGTACCGTACCAAGGACACTTCTTTGTTCATCAGCAAAAACCTGAAAGCCGGCAAACGCGTTTTGTTTGAAGGTGCACAAGGCACGATGCTGGATATTCTACACGGAACTTATCCATTTGTGACAAGCTCTTCCACTCTGGCGTCAAATGCGTGCGCTAGTGCAGGCATTGGACCTGCCAGCGTACAAAAAGTGATTGGTGTCTTTAAGGCCTACACCACTCGCGTGGGCAGCGGTCCGTTCCCGACAGAGCTGAATGATGACATTGGCAAGAAACTGCAAATGGATGGGCACGAGTTCGGCTCCACCACAGGACGTGCGCGTCGTTGCGGCTGGTTGGATCTGGTGGCGTTGAAATATGCGATTCGTGTGAATGGCATTACGAATCTTGCGATGATGAAGTTGGATGTCCTGACAGGCCATGATCGTATTGGTGTCTGCACAGCGTACAAATTAAATGGCGAAGTGATCACAGACCTTCCAACCTCCCCTTACGAGCTGGAAAAAGTGGAGCCCGTGATCGAATGGATCCCGGGTTGGACACAAGATTTGTCGAAAGTAAAAACACTCTCGGATCTTCCACGCCCGACAACGAACTACATTGACTACTTGGGCTCTCAATTGGGCACTCCGATTGACGTCATTTCTGTCGGACCGGGCCGAGAACAGACACTGTGGGTCAAGCCTTTGTTCAACAATTAAGCATATTTAGCAGTTTTTACGGGGCCTTTGCTTAGAGCTTGAGCAAAGGCCTTTTTTTTATCAAAAAATCGCAAAAATTTTTAAAAAACTGCAAGAAAGTGTATTGACTTTAAACCCCTCTTACTACAAATTAGCACTTCCTCAACGGACAGTGGTTCGCTAGCTCAGCTGGTAGAGCACTTCACTTTTAATGAAGGGGTCGATGGTTCGAATCCATCGCGAGCCACCATTTTTTAGTTCGTTGAAATCTCTAAACGTTCCCATCGTCTAGGGGCCTAGGACACCTCCCTTTCACGGAGGATACAGGGGTTCAAATCCCCTTGGGAACGCCAATTTTTTGAAAATAACAAAGCCCGATCGCAAGATCGGGCTTTTTTATTTTCAACATCTGACTTTCCAACAGGATTCGAATTTAGAGCGCCGGCGCAAACAATATCTGCGAAGCTTGTCTATTACAAAGCCGCCGGCACAGGGGTTGTTTCGGGCTCCTGCCCTCATCCCCTTCGGGGCTTACGCGCAAAAATAGCATCCTGCTATTTTTGTCCTCGCCCTCGCAGGACGCGAGCGCGAGGGTGCGCGAAAGCGCAGGGCAAAGCCCCGAGGAGCGTGATGCGACGAGCCCCAATCGTCGCAAAACCAAGAGCCAACAAGCGAGCTTCAAGCAAAGCGAGAAGCAAGCCAAACAATGCCATTTGCCACCCTAGTCCATTTATTTTATCGGTTCCAAACAACTTTGTTTAAAAAAACACTCCCCCCGTCTGATAATAAAGGCGATCCACACCACCATACAAGCGCCTGGGGGTTGCCAATGGAGAAGAGTCTCTTTCCAAAAGAACACAGTGAAGAGCACCACACATCCAACATCTATAAAGCTGCCGCCCAACAGATAAAAAGAGACAAGAGCAAGATAAAGGCAGCGTGGGAAATGAAAGTACGCAATAAAATTCCCGCCGCTGAAGGCCAGACATCCCCGGCTCTGCTCAACTCGATGGAAGTCTTTTTAGACGAGCTTTGTGATTCTCTTGAAAAATCCACTCTGAACTCCAACTTCCGCTTGGGGGAACAGGGAATGTCGCGACTGCATGGGGAACAGAGGGCTCACCTTACAGGTTACTTTCTTCCACAACTTTTTCAGGAATTTAGCATTCTCAGAGCTGTGATCATGGAAGACCTCCATAAAACGGGTTTACTCAGTTACGAAGTGGATGCGATTATCAACGAGGCCGTGGATGCAGCCATCTCATTGGCCGCCACAGAATTTGCGGATGTTCATCAAACACGCCTTAAGCGGGCCCTGGAAAAAGCAGAAGCCAGCAATCTGGATCTGGAACATTTTGCAGCCATTGCCGCGCATGATCTGAAGTCTCCTCTGGCCACCATATCCGGTTACTTGGATCTGCTTACGGACGAAACAAAAGACGTTCTCGGGGAAGAACCATTAAAGTACATCAACGTCATGCAGAAAGCTTCCGAGCGCATGCGCCGGCTTATCGACAGACTGCTGGACTATGCCCGGCTTACCAAACCCGAGAAACCTTTCCAGCCCGTTGATCTTAACGAGATCCTGAATCATGTCCTGCAGAATCTGCATGAATCCATCAAAAAAACTCACGCCAAAATTCTTATGCCCGTGCTGCCAACAGTAAACGGCGATGCGCACCTGCTGACTCAGCTCTTTCAAAATCTCATCGCCAACAGCATCAAATTCCACGGAGCCTCGCCTCCCCATATTCAAATAGAATTTAAACGGCAAGATCACACTTACTTGTTCAGTCTTCAAGACAGGGGGATCGGCTTCAACCCTAAGGATAAAGAAAACATCTTCACTCTGTATAAGAAGCTGCAGGATGCCTCAGATACTCCCGGAGCGGGGATCGGTCTTGCCACTTGTCGTAAGGTGATTGAACTGCACGGTGGGCAGATTTGGGCAGAGTCCCAGCCTGGCAAAGGCTCCACCTTCCACTTCACTTTGCCTCAACCCGAAATAGAACAGAAATAAACCGGAATCAGAAAACTAGGAATATTTTTTTCCCATCGTCACCTCCATCTCAGCACTGGCCAGCCGTCGATAGATACGTATGCGGTCGTAAATAGGATACCAGTCAAAAAGAATGAGGTCGATGGGCCTCCACAGAGACACCCACCCGAATATCACAAATCCCTCACGAACCGCACCACTGACAGGCCCTGGCTTCATCGTGGAAATGGCATGAGCGATTGTCAGGCAGGCCGCGACAAGAACCAATCCGATTCCCAAAAATATCTGCGCCGTTCGATATGTTTTGGAAAGCTGCCCCCGCTTGAGCTGAATCTGATAGTGGAAGTAATCGTGAATAGATTCTTTGATGTCATCATGTGAAACAACATCTGTAGCCGACTCGATGTGGATGTGAATCTGAAGAGGTCGGTTTGGGGATATTTCGTCAAGATAGGATTCCAGATACTTTGCGAACTCCTCGTCCAGATCCCGCTGTCGAAACGGCGCCGGATCGCGATAGTCAAAAAGCTGCTGCAGATCCTTAACACGGACCTCAATGATTTGCACACCGTTAACGATTTTGTATCTGTCTTCCTTCACAACCTCAACTCCGGCCCCTCTTGTTCAGAGATCGGGACAAGTTCCTGCATCAGAACTTTGATCTCATCCTGCTCCAGCGTTTCCTTTTCTAGCAATAAAGCCGCTCCTTTTTCAAGAAGGGATTTGTTGGCACGCAGAACCTTTCGTGTCAGCTCCGTGCAAGAAAAGACAATTCTCCGAATATCAGCATCGATTTCGGTGGCACTTTTTTCGCTGTAAAGACGATTGCGATAGTTCATGCCTGGGGTCTCCAAAAAAGTGTTGGCCGGCTGCTCAAAGACGATGTTGCCCAGATGGCGGCTCATTCCGTAGCGGGTCACCACCGCTTCGGCAATATTAGTCACCTTGACCAGATCATCCGCAGCCCCGGTGGAGATCTCGCCAAAGATCACCTCTTCGGCAATGCGTCCTCCCAATAAGACACAGATTTTATGCAAGAGTTCGGCTTCGGTCATGAGATAGCGATCTTCGATGGGTCTTTGCATGGTGTACCCCAGGGCTCCCAATCCTCGAGGGATGATGGAGACCTTCTGCACTTTATCAACACCTGGAAACAAACTTGCCATCACGGCATGACCCATTTCATGGTGTGCCACAATTCTCTTTTCGTGTTCACTCAGAACACGGCTTTTTTTCTCAAGTCCACCGATGATGCGTTCGATACCTGCAACAAAATCCTCTTCGTTGACCGTTTCGGCATTTCTTCGCGTGGCCACCACCGCGGCTTCGTTCACAAGATTGGCAATATCAGCTCCGGTAAATCCCGAAGTCAGCGCCGCCAAATGTTCAATATTAAGTTGTGGTTCCGCCTTAATCTTTTTCAGATGCACACTGAGAATCTGCTCACGCCCCTGTTTGTCCGGCCGGTCCACCAGAATCTGACGGTCAAAGCGCCCCGCCCTGAGCAGGGCGGGATCCAAAACTTCGGGGCGATTGGTCGCAGCCAGAATCACCACACCTGAGCGGGCATCGAATCCATCCATTTCTGACAAGAGTTGATTAAGCGTTTGCTCTTTTTCATCGTGTCCCCCAATGCTTCCGCCAACAGCCCGGACCTTTCCCAAGGCATCCAGTTCATCTATAAAAATGATGGAAGGGGCATTCTTGCGGGCCTGTTCAAAGAGATCACGCACCCGGGCGGCTCCCACTCCGACAAACATCTCTACAAACTCAGAACCCGTGATGGACAGGAATGGCACCTGGGCTTCCCCTGCGACGGCACGAGCCAGCAGGGTCTTGCCAGTTCCTGGTGGGCCCACAAGTAAGATGCCTTTGGGCATTCGTGCCCCCAAACGACCATATTCAGAGGGACTCTTTAAGAACTGCACAACTTCATAAAGTTCATCCTTAGCCTCATCAACCCCGGCCACATCATCGAAGGATATCTTCACATCTGTTTCAGCGTAAAGCCGTGCCCGGCTTTTTCCCACCGACATCAAGCCTCCCAGCCCCCCTTTTTCCGCCATTCTTCGCGTCAGAAAGATGAAGAGACCGATGAAGATCAATGCAGGAATTGTCCACGACAAAAGATCGCGAAAGAAGGTGTTCTCAACCACCTGGCGGTATTGAACTCCTGTGCCTTTGAGGTTTTCAACCATCTCCGGCGCAACGCGATTGGTGACAAATCCTTTAAAACCTTCACGAGGTTCTTTAAACTCGCCACGAACAGTCGTTTCCGAAATGACAAGATTGGCGACCTTTTGCTGCTGAAGCAGCTCTTCAAACTCGCTATAGGCTATGTTCTGAACCCTCAGAGGGTCCCTCCACATGTTCTGAAGCCAGACAAAGGCCAGGAACGCCAAGAAAATCCAAAAGAAGTTTCTGCTCGGGTCTTTGAACACGATGCTCCTCCTTGCATTCTATTCTGAGAAAGGATCCTCGGATTTTCCAATATATGTGCGGCAGTTTGTCAGTCGACCCAATAAAAAAGCGAAGCAAACGTCGGATGCCATGTCGATGTGAAACGAAAGCCCCTGGACCACTGATAACGCTCTTATTTTATTGAGTTATTTTCTGTTAATTTTCCTCAACATTTCCCTCAAAAATGCCGAAAAGAACCTCTAGATGTCTAACGCCGGAACGTACTTAAAAAACATCTTGCTCATTTTGATACTATCCCTTGCAGGCTGCATGGATGCCTCGCTGACTCCGGTCCTTAGCGAAAATCAGATCTTAAGAAAGATCACTGTCGAATCCGGCACCGTGGTGACTTTGGAAGAAGGTGTCGGGCATCAGATCAGTCTGGCGATTGAAACCCCGACTGTTCCCGGCGTCACTTTAAAACCAGAAAACCTGCAGTGGACCCTGAACGACATTGATGGTGATTTTGAGTCCTCAAACGGCACCCTGATCATCCAACCCGGAGCAACTTCAATCAGCTTCATCATCAAAGCACTGCGCGATGGCGAAATTGAAAATGATGAATCCTTCCAGTTGGTCTTTTCGGGGGACCGCTTTTCGAATCTTGAAGGCAACTCCATTTCTTTCGTAGTCAAAGACAAAACCACAAAAGCCAAGGTCAATGCCACATTGGCAAGTCTGGATTTTGGACCTCAACTTAAAGACACGACTGTTGAGCGCTCTTTAAGTTTTTCAAACTCTGGGGATGCTGCAGCTCAAAATCTGAACTTAACGGCTTTGAACACTCCATTTGCCTTTAAAGGGGGAAGTTTTCCTGGGGCTGGTGGAACTTGCAGTGCGATCTTGAACGGTCACAGCTCCTGCACCGTGGTCATCACCTACAATCCAACGGAAGTGAACACTCACTCTCAAAACCTTTCCTGGAGCTATGACAATCCAGTCCTGCCCGACAGTGGGGCAATAACCGTTTCAGGCCTGGGGGTTGAAGTGGCCGCGGTTCTGGGAGGCAGACCCGGCAATCCAAGCAACGTCGATGCATTGAACATCACGGTGTCAGGAACCAATGTCACCCATTACAAATACAAACTTGGTTCTCAGGCCAGTACCGATTGTTCACTGACTTCGGGCTATTCCGCCGAACAGCCCGTCAGCACCGGGATCACCGACAGTCTTTTGACTCTTGCAAATCAGAACCTGAAAATCTGTGTGATCGGCAAGGACTCCAATAACTTCTGGCAGCCCCTGAATGTGGCCACTAGCTATGTATGGAACTTTGACACGATTCGCCCCGGTGTGGTCATCAGCCAGAAGGCCGGTCAGACTGATCCGACCAATACCCTCCCGATCAGATTCTCTTTGGTGTTTAGTGAACCGATCGCAGAAAGCTCTTTGACGGACGCAGATGTCAGCTTCACTGGCTCTGCTTCTATCAGCAGCTATACTTTGAGCAAAATTGACAGCACTCATTATGATCTGACCGTATCCGGCGTGGATAACAATGGACTCATCCAACCTGTGATCAATGCGGATAAGTTTTCTGATTTGGCCGGAAATCTGAACACCCTTTCCTCCAGCAGCGACAATCAGGTAACATATGATACCAGTGCTCCAGACCTTCCGACTTCTTTAGGTTGGCTGCAGTCCTCCCCGACCAAGAGCAATCCTGTCACAGCGCAATGGTCCGTTTCTCCCTCATCGGATGTCGCTGATCAAAAAATTCAGTTCTTCAAAGACGCCAACTGTCTTGTGCTGGAAGGCTCTGCAATATCTCTTTCCCCCTCTGCCACCACCCGCAATTTCAGTGGCAGTGATGGCGAAACCTATACTTACAGTATTACGCTTGTAGATACTTCCGGAAACGTGTCCGTCTCTGCGTGTTCAAGTGCATTGCTGATGGATCGCACTTCACCCACGATCCTATCGTCCAATCCAGCCACCAGCACCGTTTCAAGTCTGCCAAACTCTGTCACAGTGACCTTCAACGAAGCAATGTTGGCGAGTTCCATCGAAAATCTTGGCAACTGGGGCATTGCATGTTCTGGCGGCGGAGTTGTTTCCATTGCCGGTGTTTCAGCCTCCAGCACGACTTCGGCTGTAGTGAATTTGACTGTCGCCAATCCTCCCGCCAATGGTGAAGTCTGCACGCTGACGGCCAAAGCCACTTTGACAGATCTAGCAGGGAACAATCTTTCTGCCGCTGGCACTTCGGCTTATACTTTGGACTTACCAGGCACTGTGCTTACGGTCACATCCAGCTTAGCCAATGGCGCCTACAAAGCAGGTCAGGTGGTGCCGGTTTCAGTGCAGTTCACTGAGGCTGTCACCATTTCGGGTGGAGCCCCTGAGCTTCTGATGGAAACGGGCTCAACGGATCGTATCGCCACCTATATCGGCGGCAGTGGGACAAACACTTTGTTATTCCAGTATACGGTGCAAGCCGGAGATAACTCGTCGGATCTGGATTATGAATCCGCCAATGCGTTGACCCTGAACGGCAGCACCCTGAAAGACAGCTTCGGAAATGACATGATTTTGACTCTGCCAGCGCCTGGATCTGCGGGTTCTTTGGCGGCAAATAAGGATATCGAGATTGACACACAAGCCCCTGACGGATTTGTCATTGCCGGGATCACGGGCGGAACTGATTCCACCCAGGATGAGTGGCTGACCAATGGATCCACGGCCACAGCTCACTGGGCGGCGGCGACTGGCAGCACGCAGTATCTGGTTGAGATCCGCAGCAGCGATGCTTCAGCTTCCGTGTGTGCACAACAAACTGTGACCACCACTTCGCACACCTTTACGGGTTGCACACTAACGAATGGTACACAATACACCATCCGCATCTCTGCTCGCGATGCGGTTGGCAACTCCACCGCTGCCACGAACAATGACTTTATCTTTAACGTCAATACGTCAGCAGTGATCGCGACTATCACCGGCCAGCCGTCTGGCAAGTCCAATCAAACAAGCTTGAATATTGACGTGGCTGGAGCCGACGTTCAGTCCTATCGCTATAAAATCGGCGCAGCAGCATCGACAAACTGTGCGCTGGCAACGGGATATTCTGCCGACACCCCGTCTTCCACAAATATTACTGACTCTGTCAGTGCTTTGGGGGACACAGATATCAAGGTCTGCGTGATCGGTAAAAATTCGGCCAGCGTTGAGCAGGCTTTAACTTCCGCGACCAGTGTCACCTGGACTCAGGATCTGACGGCACCAACATTGACGATCAATCAAAAGGTGGGACAGGCGGACCCAACAAACGCCCTGCCTGTGGAATTTACGATCGTCGCCAGCGAAGCGGTTACAAATTTTGCTGCAGCAGATATCACTCAGTCCGGAACTGCGACGGGAATCACCTGGAATCTTTCCACCTCGGATAATATCACCTGGTCTTTGAAGGCCACCGCCATCACCGGGGCCGGAACTCTGATTCCGTCCATCACGGCCAATAAACTGACCGACGTTGCCGGCAACAACAACACTGCCAGCACCAGCTCCGACAATCAGGTCGTCTATGAAACAACCAAACCTTCTTTGACCATCAATCAGAAGGCTGGTCAAACCGATCCGACCAACACACTTCCTATTGAATTTACCGTGGTCTTCACCGAGGCCATCAATCCTGGCACTTTTATCGCCGCCGATATCACCCAGGGCGGAACCGCCTCGGGAATTACCTGGGACCTGACAACTTCCGATAACATCACCTGGTCTTTGAAAGCCACCGCGATCACCACCCCCGGAACCTTGGTCCCTTCCGTGACCGCTGGCAAAATCAGTGATCCGGCCGGCAATACCAACAATGCCTCGACAGCCACGGATGCCTCGGTGACTTACGACATCACGGCCCCCGTCAATGCGAGTTCCTTGGCATGGCAGCAAAGCAGCCCCACAAATACCACCGCTCTTGTGGCTCAGTGGACCAAATCCACCAGCCCGGATCTAGCATCGCAAAAGGTGCGCTTCTATACAGGAGCAAGCTGCAACACATATACGGGCACCGAAAACACGGCCACCAGTGCTGCGACGACTTCCAACTTCACCGGAGTCAATGGCACAACTTACACTTATCAGGTTATTTCAACGGACAATGCCGGGAACTCGATCACGTCAGCATGCTCCAGCGCGGTGGTTATTGACACCACGGCTCCGACCATCACCAACGTCACTTCCAATAAAACCAACGGTGCCTATACTGTGGGTGATGTCATTGACGTGCGGGTGACCTTCAGTGAAAGCGTCACTGTCACGGGCACACCGCTTATTGCCTTAAATACAACACCGGCACGCTCAGCGTCTTACGCTTCTGGAAGTGGCACGAACACCTTGCTCTTCAACTATACAGTGCAAGCCACCGATACTGCGGCTGATCTGAACTACGCTGCGACCACGTCCTTAACTGTGAGCTCTGCCAGTATAAAAGATGCCGCAAATAACAATGCGACCTTAACCCTGCCTTCCGTCGGTGGCGCCGGATCTTTGGGAACCAACAAGGATCTCGTGATTGATACCACGGCTCCAAGTATCACTTCTTTTACGGTAACAAACTCGACTCCGACCAACAGTACGACCTTTAATATCACCTCGGCTGTCAGTGGCAGTCCGACATCGTACTGTATTATGGAAAACAACACCGCCGTGGCATCCTGTACGTGGACCGTGGGTGCTTCGCTGCCCGCCACATTTACGGTTAGCACAGTGAATGAAGCCAAGACACTTTATGCCTGGATCAAAGATGCAGCGGGAAATATCAGTGCGATGGCAAGTTCGGCATCCATCACCTTCGATAACACACCACCAACAGCAACACTTTCGGGTCAGCCGACAGGATCCAGTGCGAAGTATGCACTGAACATTGATGTCAATGGCAGCGGTGTGGTGGCCTATAAATACAAAATCGGTCTGGCGGCTTCTGTTGATTGTGCAGTGGCCACCGGATACTCCGGGTCTGAAGTGACCCATACAACCAATATCACGGATAACATCTCAGCCTTGGCCAATGGCAGTGTCAAACTTTGCGTCGTCGGCAAAGACGCCGCAGGCAACTGGCAAACTTATGCGACGGCCACGACGGCGACCTGGACGAAAAATTCTCCGGCGATTCAGTTCGCAGTGACCACTTCTTCTATTTCAGAGTACAACGATCCGACCCACACTGTGGCCGTCAGTATTCCGGCGGCTGTGGATATCGCCGTCAGCGTCAGTTATACCTACTCTAATGGCTCCGCACCCACAGCGACCATGGGGAATGACTACACTGCAGTTAATGGCACAGCGACCATCGCTGCGGGCAGCACTTCCGTGAACATCTCAATCCCGATACTGGATAACAGCACCGAAGAATACGATGAAACATTCAAGATCACCCTCGGCAGTCCGGTGGGCGGTTCTCTGGGGACAAACACCGTTCACACGGTCACGATCACTGATGACGAGGCTCCACCACTGGTCACCATCCAGGACGTGTATGTCGTGGAAGGTTCTTCCACGAGCTTGATCGCCACGTTGTCCCACCCTACCGACAAAGGCTCTGTGTCCATCAACTGGGCACGCGACACCTGCGCAGGCGTGGACTGTGCGGTGGCGGGAACTGATTATACGATGGCCGTCACTTCAGGCACGGCGTCTGTACCCTCCGGCGCTACCACAATCTCTTTTGGCAATCTGAGCAGTATCAATAATTCTGTCGACGAACTGTTTAAGCGTGTGCCGATCAAGATCACGGGCATCACCGGCGGCACATCTTACATTTCCAATGCCGATATTATTATCAATGACAATGACAGCCCTGCGGGTAAAGATGCCGTCGAAATCGCCGTTGCTGATAATCACACTTGTTCACGCACCAGTGATGGCAAAGTCTATTGCTGGGGTAACAACAATTCAGGCCAGCAAGGCACCGGGAACTATCTTTACTCTTCAACGCCTACTCTGGCGTCCCTGGCGGCACCCGCCGTTAAAATTGCCTCTCGCTATGCAGTCACTTGTGCCATTCTCAACACGGGCTCCTTGTACTGCTGGGGCATCGGCAGCCATGGGACCTTCCCTGGGGCCGGTCTTCTCGGAACAGGCTCTCTGTCCTCCCGTCTGACTCCGACACAGGTTGTGGGAATGACCAGTGGCGTGACCAGCGTCGGTGTTGGCTACATAAACTCCTGCGCCCTGAAAGATGGCGGTGTCTATTGTTGGGGGACCAAAGACTATGGAGTGCTTGGCGATCCGGCAACGGCCACTTCGACACACACGCCAATCAGCATCCCCGCCGTATCCAGTGGCGTGAATAAACTGGCCATGGGTTGGACCCATGCCTGTGCTTTGAAGACCGGAACGTTATACTGCTGGGGTAACAACACCAATGGTGAGCTGGGCCAGGGGCATTTCAACCCAGTGACCTCTGTGGTGGCCGTCAGCGGAATCGGAACCGTGACAGATGCTTGGGCCGGATACTATGGAACTTGCGCCAAGAATTCGTCCAATCAGGTTTACTGTTGGGGTAACAATAATGACAACCAGATATTGACTGCCTCCACTGCGGACGTTCACACACCGACCTTAATGCCAGAGTATGCAGGCCTCACCGACATGTTTATCGGTATCCAGTCCTGTGTCATCCTCAATGGACAAATGTCCTGCCGCGGGAAGAACTATTTCGGTGAAGGCGGGATTAACCAGCCGACGGGCACTTCGACGGTCCCACTGACTCCAGTGGTGGGTGGTGGCGACAATGTGACCGCAGTGGATGGATCTCCGGGTGCTCACACCTGCTTTATTCGTCTGGGCCAAGTGTATTGCACAGGCTACTCCGGTTTTGGCCAGCTGGGAGACGCACAGACTTTATTAACCACAGGCTTCGTTCTAAGCCCCGACTTTGCAGGCGCTTCATCGATCTCAATCTATGATGAGCACGTCTGTGGAATCTACAGTGGCGGTGTGAAGTGCATGGGTGACAACATTTACAACAAAGCTGGAAATCTGCTAACAGATCGAATGTACCTTGTCCCCACGGCTGTAAAGAACGTTGAAACCAGTGTTACCAAAGTTGAAACCGGGCCCAGCGGCAGTTGCGCCCTGCAGGCCGGAGCCATCAAATGCTGGGGCCGTGGCTATCTCCGCGGCAGTGGTGCAACTTCAGGAAATCCTAACACACCCACGGGCCTGAGCTCTGGTGTGACTGATTTTGCCATCGCCTCAGGGCAAGACCAGGCGTGCGCCATCAAGGCCGGAAAACTTTACTGCTGGGGTAACGTGGCTTCTAATGAAATGTTTGATATGACTCTGGGGCTGTATACAAATCCGGTCGAAATCACTTCTGCCGGAAGCGACAATGTCAAAGTTCATATAGGTCGCTATCATGGATGCTTGCTGAAGACAGATAAAACTATCTGGTGCACAGGTTACAATGTGCAAGGACAACTGGGTCTGGGGGATACGGTGTCTCGAACCGGGATCACTCAAGTTCCGGGGGTTTCAAATGTGGATGAACTGAGCCTTTCCAGCTATGGAACATGTGTTCGCATCGGAAGCAGCCTGATTAAGTGCTGGGGCCAGTATCCGGGTCATGGTTCAAGTTCGAACGCCGTCACCAGCATGGTGGATCACACGGGATATACCAACATCACCAAAATTTTCGGTGGTTACTTTAATCACTGCTTTATTTCCAATGGAGATGCCTACTGCTGGGGCTATAACCGTTTTGACCAACATGGCAACAATGATTATCTGACAAATGACTATCACTATTCTCCGACAGCACTGAACACTTTGAATGCTTTTGGAACGGTCACCGATCTTGACGCCCGCAACGCCTATGGTATCTGCGGCAAAGTGGGCACGAACTGGTACTGCTCCGGCATGGACAGCAGCGGACAACTGGGAACCAACAAAAAGCCGTTCCGTTTGGCCCCGATTTCCGTTGCACCATTCCCGAATTAAAAGTGATTCTTAATTCACAGTCCCGGGAATACCATCAAACATCAGCCCCAGAGTGAAGTAACCACCAGAAAGATCCAAGGTGTCAATCGCACCGGGGTTCCCCGAGCGCTTAAAGCCGTCGATCTTGTTATATTCATAACCAGCCTCCAAGACCAGATAGAACTTCTTATAACCAAAAGCCAGTGAGGCTCCCGCAGCCGCATAAGGAGAAGCATACCACTCATCGCCGACACTCTTTTTAAGCTCCCCGTTCAGACTGGCCGTTTCTATTTTAAACGAGGTGTTGGTGCCACCGACTCCACCAAAAATATCCACCCGCATGAAGTCCGATCTTTTCAGAGGAACCCGGGCGATCAGCAAAAAAGCATCCTGGTCCAAGCGGGCCTGATAATCATCTGCCTCAACCACAAGATCTTCTCCACTGGAGGCCATCTTCTTGGCATAACGGGCTCCAACGTCCAGGTACTTCATCAGAGGATAAGTGATCTCCACTCCCAATTGACTGACGCCTTCCATTTTCTTTAGACCTTGGGCTTCGATAGTTTCATTGGCATTGTCTGGCTTTACCGTGGTCATTCCCATAAAAAGCCTGGCCTGTACGGGAATCTCTTTTGCGGAAACCTCTTGAGTTTGAAGCACAAAAATAGACAAAACCGTAAACAGCAGACCATATTTCATTGAATAACCCTCCGCCCCTGATGATACCTGTGATTTGACAGCCCGCAAGTCTGGTTTGGCAAGTGGCTGATATCATAGAACTTACTCACATTATTGAGTTCAATCCAACAGCCTAAGGAACTGGTTAAATAAGTCGGCAGCAAAGATCCAGATCAATCGGAACTTTCTTTTTTTGGTTCAAGTAACGCCGCCCGTATCTTGGCGGTGCCTTGAATCAAAAGATCCCGCTCTTTTTTGTTTAATAACGAACAGAATTTCAGATCTGCCTTTCCCACCAATCCTGCCAGGTCCTGATGAATCCTTCGCGCCGTCGGGGTCATTTCAATCAATTTTGTCCGCCCATCTGTTTTATGTGGCACCCGACGCACCAGTTTTCTTTTTTCCCAATCGTCCAACAGGCGTGACACCGTGGTCTTATCCTTTCCCAGATAAAATGCCAGATCCCTTTGAGTCAGCGCCTGATCCAACAACGGACGCAGGTTCATCCATTCTTCAAAAGTGATCGCTGAATGGTTTTGCTCAAACGACATCAGAAGATACCTTTTCATAGCCACCAGTGTGTCAGCCAGGCTTATACCCAGCAGTTCTGAATCATTTTTGGACATTTTACCCTCGGACCTTCATATAGTTGCAATATACAACTAGTTGGTTGTATATTGCAACTATATGAAGAAAGATTCCACAGACCTCTCAGGGCAAATAGATAAAGATGATTTCAATCTGCGCTTTCTGGTGCAAGGTCAGGGTTTGGACACCTTGATTCTGGGTTCGTCTGTATTTTATCCCCGCACATTTTCACAAAGCTTACGCCAACATCTTCGCCTGGGGTTTGTTGATTATCGCGGATTCGCGTCAACAGCCAAACCCTTCACCCGCACTGACTATGAACTGGGGAAAATCTGCCAAGACATTGAAGACCTGCGCCAGGCCTGCGGCTTTACCCAATCCGTCGTTGTCGGACACTCTGCCCATGGCTATCTTGCCCTGGAATATGCCCGACGTTACCCTAAGTCCGTGAGCCAGGTGGTCATGATCTGCACCGGCCCCAGTCACGGAGCCCCGATGAGTGAGGCCTTTCGCCGGTGGGAGGAAACCATTGCTCCCGAGCGCAAAGACCAATTCGCTTCGGATCAAACTCAATATCCTTTGTCCGGCGCGGAACCGGGACGAAGATTCATCACCTATTGCCAGGCTCTGAATGCCAAAAGCTGGTTTAACCCTCACTTCGACGCGTCCCCCTTGTGGCAGGATGTGAAGGCGAATGACGATGCGATGGACTACCTCTACGGCGAAGTTTTTCGTGATTACGACACCCGACAAGCCCTGCAGGAAATTTCAGCACCGATCCTTTTGATCTGCGGGCTTCATGACTATGGCGTGGCCCCGTTTTGGACCTGGAATGAGCTGCGCAACACTTCCCCCAATTTCACGGTAAAAGTCTTTGAGAAATCCGGCCACTACCCTCAACTTGAAGAATCCCAGGTTTTCGACCTCCTGCTTAGGGATTGGCTGAGTTCAAACACCCCATAAAACGCACTGTATTGAAGGGCATTTCCCTTGCGCTAAGCCCCCTAAAGCACTACAAAATCTGCCTATTCCGGTGGCAAAATTTCCGGCACGGTTCTTGGAACATTGCCTGACTGGAAATGATTTAACCCGATTTCGGTGTCGCTTTGGCACTTAAACGAAAGAGGCAGATAATGAGAACGTTTAAAACCACGACACAGCTAAGATATTTTTCATCCCTGCTAATTTCAGCTTTGCTCTTCACAGCCTGCAGTCCCTCTGCCCAAGCACCCCAAGGCGAGATTTTCAATTCTGACTTCCTGCAAGGCCTTTACAGCACCCGCCCGACGGTTGAAGAGCCTTATATCTTTATCATCAAACTTTCCAACCCAGCTCTGTTGGAAACGGCACAAAGAAAAGACGGCAAAGTTGTTGTCGACAAAAGACTTTTAAAGGCCATCGAAGCCGAGCAGACTGAAACCATCGCAGAACTGCAAAAAATCTCTCCGGAAATCCGCGTTCTGATCCGTTACAAGCGTGTCCTGAACGGTATGGCCATCTGGGCTCCGGCAGAGGTGTTTGAAAAAATCAAAGCGCTTCCGAACGTCACCATGTCTGAACAGTCCGGTTCGTTCTCTCGTCCTCAAGAAGATGAAGAGATCAATGAAAAGGGCCTTGTCGGCAACAACACTTCCGTCAAATTCATCGGGAGCGAAGCCGCATACGCTCAAAACATCCGTGGTCAGGGCATGCGCGTTGGGGTGATCGACACTGGCGTGGACTATACTCATAAAATGTTTGGTGGCGAAGGTACCAAAGAGGCTTATCTGGCCGTGGACCCTTCCAAGCCTCACGCCTCCTTCCCAAATAGAAAAGTTGTCGGCGGCATTGACCTTGTGGGTTCTGCTTACAACTCCGGGTCCCCGGACTATATGAAACGCATCCCGGTTCCTGATGCCAATCCTCTGGATGAAGCCACCCACGGAACTCACGTCGCTGGAACAGTGGCCGGCCTGGGGGATGGCGTGAACACTTATGATGGTGTGGCTCCGGATGCGGATATTTACGCCATCAAAGTCTTCGGCGCCAAAGGTTCCACCAGTGATGAAGTCGTCATCGCAGCATTGGAATACGCAGCCGACCCCCAGGGTGATTTGAGTTTTACCAACCAGCTTGACGTGGTGAACCTGTCTCTGGGAAGCGGTTACGGCAACCCTCATATCATGTACGGTCATGCCATCAAGAATCTGGTGCGCGGTGGAACCGTCGTGGTTGCTTCAGGAGGAAACTCCGGCGACCAGTCCTATATCGTCGGAGCTCCGGGTGTGTCTGAGGATGCGATCTCTGTGGCGTCCAGCATTGATAATATGAATCAAAACGTTCTGTTCCCGGCGGTGGAATTTACGGCGGGTTCTGAAACCATCCTTGGGGAAGCCATTGAAGGGGCTGTCTCTAAGCCGTTGGAAGAAGTGGACTCTGCCAAAGCCGAAGTGATCTTCGTCGGTGTGGCCGATAAAGACTTCGATGCGGAAACGGCGGAAAAAATCAAAGGCAAGATTGCTCTGATTGATCGTGGTGTGGTGGCTTTTGCGGATAAGATTAAACGCGGTCAACAGGCCGGCGCCTTGGCGGTGATAGTGGCAAATAATGCACCAGGTGATGCCATCGTCATGGGTGGAGAAGGCCGTTTCGATATCCCGGCGGTGATGATCACTTTGGATGTTGCCAACCAAATCAAAGCGGCTCTTAAAACAGGTCCGGTGGTGGCTGATCTTAAAACCACAACCAAGGTGGAAAAGGCCTGGTTGGTGGACACGATCTCCCCGTTTTCTTCCCGTGGTCCTCGCTCTGAAGATGGTTTGATCAAGCCTGAAATTGCGGCTCCTGGAACAAACATTATTTCTGCTGCCCGTGGTGCGGGGGACAAAGGTGTGACAATGTCCGGGACCTCTATGGCCGGTCCTCACATTGCCGGGGTGATGGCGCTTCTTAAACAAAAGCACTCCACTCTGAACCCTTACGAGTTGAAGTCTGTTCTTTTAGCCCACGGTAAAGTGATCCACGATGCTGACAAGAAAACTTATTCTGTCAGCCGTCAAGGAGCAGGCCGCGTGCAGGTGGCTGAATCCCTGAATGCCAAAATCGTGACGATTCCAGCGACTCTGTCCTTCGGTTTGACCGACATTGAACAGCAAAAAACACTGGCTCAGGAAATCACGCTCAAAAATATCAGCTCCGAATCCATCACTGTGACTCCGCAATGGAAGGGTCACAAGGCTCTGCAAGTCAGTGCGCCTTCTGTGACCTTGGCTGCGGGCGAAAGCAAAAAGATCCTGGTGAAAGCAAAAATCACAGGTTCTTTGATGACCTCCGCCAATGACGAACTCGATGGCTTCCTGAAGCTCGTATCAGATAAAGAGGTGGTGGTGCAACTGCCCGCCCTGGCCGTTGCTCGTCAAATCTCTAAAATCGAGGCGACATCCTTGGTGGTTCGCTCTACGTCCGCCGGTGACAGCGCTGGCAGCCTGGCCGAACTTCAACTGAAGAACTCCAGTGCCAACACAGGCGAAGCTTATTTGTTTAATCTGATCGGTGGTGACAGCCGCAAGAAAGAAAAGAAACCGGATCTAGCCCACAACCGTAACTGCGACATGCAGTCAGCCGGCTACCGTGTCATCGAAAAAGATGGCAGTCGCGTTCTGCAAGTCGCCATCAAGCTTTATGAAGGCATGACGACTTGGCACCGTTGTGAAGTGAATGTGCAAATCGACGCTGATGGCGATGGCAAGGCTGATCAGGAACTTTCCGGTATACCGGCATCCGATCTTCCGGGGTTGACGGAAGAGTCCTTTGTCAGTTTGTTGTTGGACGGTAATCAGGCCCGAGAAATGCGTAAAGAGTATGAACAACAATACGCAGCAGACCCTGAGAAAGCCAAAGAAGACTACACTGGTGCGGTCCTGGATTTGCGCCCGATGGGAGTCTTTGACAACTCCACTCTGGCTATCATCGAAGCAGATGTGACCCTGCTGTCCTATGCGCCAACAGGAGAGCTCAACATTAAGATTTCCACCACCCATCAGGACAACGGTGCGGTCGAATATGACGACTATTTAGGGGCACACGAAAATAAATGGGAGAAAATCTCTGCCAATCCAATGGCGCAGGCCTACACCAATTTACCGGAAACTGTGGAACTGGGTGGCAACTCATCCACGGAAGTTTCTTTGGTCAAAGGCTATGGTGCGGGGGACCTGATCCTTTATGCCCCTCAAAACAAATCTGTGCGCGATATTCTGATTGAAGATGCACAGTCACAGGTAATTCCTGCCGTTTATAAGTCCGAAGAATAGAAATTCACGTTATATAAGGCGCACTGCTGAAACTCTTGGCAGTGCGCTCTGAGCCTTACCATCCCCCAACACGACTTTGACGATTTCCTGACAACATAAAGGAACGAACTTAGTTATATTGCGCGAGCAATCTAACAAGGAGAATCCATGAAAGCACTTATGATGGCGCTGATCGCGTCTTTTGCAATGGCCCAGACGGCTCAGGCTCAAAACTGCGTTTCCGCAGATGGTTTGATCATTCCTAACGGTGTCAGCGTCAAGTTGTACTACAGCGCCACCCCAACAAAAACTCTGGGTCCTGCCTACACTTGTGACTCTGTTTCCCGCGTAAGAACTTGCGTTGACGGTGTTCTGTCAGCCAAGGAAATCCAGTGCAGCCAGTACGATTCCGGTGGTTGCGTGGACTGGTGGATGGACCGCCTGCCTGACACGGACTTCGCAACAGCTCAGTGCCAGAACTAAAAAAACAAAAAGCGCAGATTTTTCGTCTGCGCTTTTTTTGTTCCCGCATCTTATTAGGCACCCTCTTTTCTTCTGGGTCCGCCATCAGCCATTCCTGACAAACTCGCTTGCACCATAGTCGAGCCCTCTGAGGCACCCCAGCCCTCTTTTCTTTGGCTTTAGTCCTAATTTTTATGTTGCATCCTGAAATTCAACACCCGCCTTAAGGCTTCAAGTAATGTAAAAGTACATCTTGATCTTACAACGGCGAAATAATTTTGAACGAGACAAAGTTTAGCCGGCACCGTTCTCCCGTTTCTTCTGAAGGGGCCTGAATCACAAATCCATGTGGAGGTCCATTGACGAACTCAAAACATCTCACCAAGACAGTGTCTGTTGTCGCCATCACGATTGCTTTCTTACTGGCAGCGGCCTGCTCCCCAACAACTTCTTCCATCCAAGATCTGGCAAGCACCATCGATGATGGAAACAGCAGCGCCGAGACTCCTCCAAAGACGGAGGCACCGGAATCCACGGATCCCAAAAATCCCACAGAGCCCTCTGTCCCTGTCATCCCTGAAAGTCCAGGAACCTATAAGATCGAAGCTTTGTCCTGGGAAACCTCGACCAAGCCCGAACGTCGTCAATGGAGTGAATACTTGCACAAGATCATCCTGGAGGACTGGAATACTTTGCTCGGTGGCGCTGATGATATGGATCGGTTCTGCCCTCGTTATGACAGACTGGACAACAACCAGCGAGCCAATGTCTGGGCCGCCTTATTTTCTGCCATGGCCAAGTACGAAAGCGCCTATGATCCAACCTCCCGAATGCACGAGACCACCATGGGTACGGACCCGGTGACCGGCAACCCGGTTTACTCCGAGGGGCTATTACAGCTGTCCTATCAGGATGTTCGATGGGCGCGCTGGTGTGAATTTGACTGGAACAAAGACAAGCACCTTTCTTCAAAGGATCCAAAGAAAACCATCTTGGATCCTTATAAAAACCTTTACTGTGGAGTTGGTATCATGGCCCGCCAGATCAAGAACAAAGGCGCTATCACTGTCGGTTCCGGGGCCTATTGGGCTGTGATTAAAAGCGGTGGCAGGTATCAAAAAATCACACCAATTTCTGACATGGTAAAAAAGCTGTCCTTCTGCAAATAATTTCCCTCGTGACGAGATGGCCTCTGTTTTCCCTCGTAGGCTGTCTCGTCACACATTTGTTTTCTAAAACAATTCACTTCAAAATCTTGGCTTGATCCCCTGACACGCAGATTCTTTAAGCATCAAAGCGCAGGAGGAGCTATGTCGGAACAAAAACACGACTTGGAAGAACCCGGAAAAACCTTCTACTTCGAGTGGGAACTCGACGAGATGCAAAGAGCGTCCCGTCGCCACCAAAGGGAAACTGTTCCCTATCCCTCGCAGATGAACAGCTCCCGGGACAACTTCGAGGACACTCTGTTCCACGTGCCTCCTCCAGCCCCAACAGAAAGGAACTCCCATGCTTAGAGCCGCCATCATATTTTTTGTCATCGCGATCGTCGCCTATCTTTTAGGTGCAGGGGGAATTGCAGGACTGTCCGTTGAAATCGGTCGTCTGTTGCTGTTTGTGTTCCTGGCCCTGGCGATCATCAGTTTTATTATCAATCTGCTGAGTGGAAAAAAAGGACCGCGGTAAAAGGCGGCCTTTTTCCTTGGAGGTATCCATGCAACGTAAAGCTTCGGCCCGCTGGCAGGGCAATCTTCAATATGGCAGGGGCGTTCTCAATTCTGAAAGCGGTGCCCTGAAAGACGTTCCTTACTCTTTTACGACCCGCTTTGAAAACACACCCGGCACCAATCCCGAAGAGTTGATTGCGGCCGCTCATTCCGGCTGCTTTGCCATGGCTCTGGCCGGAGCCCTGGCAAAAAAAGGATTTAATGCCGATACTTTGGATGTGTCTGCCACCGTCTCTTTGGAAAAAAATGGCGATGCCTTCAGCATCACCAGTTCTAGACTGAAACTGCGGGCGCAGGTCCCGGGGCTGGATCGAAAACTTTTTGATTCAATTGCCCAGGATGCAAAAGTCAACTGCCCGGTCTCAAAAGTTTTGAAAGCCGATATCACCCTGGATATCGACTTTCATGAAACCATGTCCCCGTCCCAGCACACACACTGATTCAGACTTCATCATACCCCGCTAGGATGGCGGGGCATGGTGATTCTGTGAACGCAAGACCTCGTGAAGTTTTGAATCGTTAAAGTGACCGAAAGCATCTTCGATCATCAGGCTTTCTAAATCCCTTCCAACCGTCAGCACGGCCGCCACCCTTTGATCTTCGTAATAGGCCACCGCAAAATCACGGCTGGCCAAATCACCCATCACATCCATGCGATCAAAGCGGTCCGAATAACCCACGTACCCCAAACTTAAATCATAGTGCTGAGTCCAAAAAAATGGCACTTCCTGGAACTTCACCCAGTCTCCCATCATATTCAAAGCCGCCGTCTGCCCTTGGCGCTCAGCCACCTCCCAGTGCTCCACCCGGATCGCACGATCACTGTGTGGATCGGGCCATCGAGCAATATCACCGGCGGCAAAAATGCCCGGGACACTGGTCTCCAGATACTCATTCACCAGAACACCGTTTTCCACCCAACACCCTGCCTGTTCCGCCAGGGCCGTACTGGGCCGAATGCCCGTTCCAACAATCACGAAGTCACAATCAATACTTTCACCACTGTCCAGCAAGACACTGCGATCGCGGATCTCTTTTACACCATGCCCTAAATGAAATTGAACCCCATGCTCTTCATGTATCTTTTTTAAAACACTGCCAACATGAACACCGACCACGCGCAAAAGTGGCATTTCCTCCGGCGCCACCACATGAACTTCCATGTTGCGCTGACGAAGGGCCGCTGCCGCTTCCAAACCAATAAATCCCGCCCCGATGATAACAACCTTCTGGGCCCAGGTGGTTCGGCCAATAATCCGACGACAATCCTGCAACGTTCTTAAATAATGCACATGCGGTTTTTCGATTCCAGGGATTTTAGGTTTGATCGGTTCTCCCCCCGTCGCCAAAAGAAGTCGATCATAACGCAAGGTTTTTCCGTTAGACAAAAAGACGCTGCGACGATGCGAGTCCAACTTTTCTACCCTGGTAGCCAGTTCAAAGTTAATTTTGTTCTGCTGATAAAATTCTTCAGCTTCCAATGACACCCAGTCTTCGGGGATATTCCCCGCCAAATAGTCTTTGGACAAATTGGGGCGATCGTAAGGCAGATACTTATCTTCGCTGATGACAGCTATATGGCCGATGAATCCATGTTTGCGCAACATGATCGCAGCGGCCGTGCCCGCCGCACCTGCGCCTACAATAACGTATCTTTGCGACTCGCTCCATTCGCGAGGTCGCACTGCCGAAGCTTTTTTTCCTGTGACATAAACCCGTCCTTCACGTTGTTCCACTGTCCAGGCGGCAATGGGATTTAAAGCCGGAGCCTTCAAGGCATCCCCCGTGCGCAAATCAAAACAGGCGTGATGCCAAGGACAATGAATTGTCTCTCCGACAACGAGTCCCTCATGCAAAGGGCCGCCATAATGAGAACACGTTGCACCGACGGCAAAGAACTCGCCGTCATGTTGCACCAGCAAAACCGCCTCCCGGCCGACGTGTCCTAACATCTTCTGTCCGTCAGAAAACTGACTGACCTCAACACCTTTGGAAAAATCAGGTCCACTTAACTCTGCAGATCGTCCCATTATAGACTCCTTTTTTTCAGGGCCTTATCATAGAAAGCTTTACGGCCAGAAAGAATGTCCGGAGGCCTGCGAGTGCTAAAATGCATCTCGCAAGAGAAAAAAAATAGAATCTCAAGATGAGTCAACCTGTCTGCCGTGCAAGGTTTCCCTTTATTTGTTTCGAATTGAGACTGGCCCCGCAGAATCAGTCCGAAGTCCCCTTAAGACCCGCCGGTTCTGCTCCGATAAAAGAGTGTTGTATCCTTCCCAGGAGGCTTACTTGAAACAGTGGGTAAAAAAGCTCGTTGAGCAATTTGACATGGACTGGGGTTCTGCAAACGGCGCTGAAAAGGGCAAAGGCGTCCCGAGCCTGTCTGAAGAGAGGGCCACGCTGCTCTTTATTCTGGATGTTTTCAACAAACATCTTTTTGAAATTCAAAACCACTCGGTGCGCAAGGTGCGTAACAAGCTCGATGGCTTTGCGAAAGAACTGGTGAATCCAAACGGTCAGGACACAGAACGCGTGCTGTTTGAAATCCGCCAGTTTATCTCCAGTTATCGTATTGACGAATACAGCTACGTGCAGAACACCTTTGATGACTTCAAACGCATCATCTGGGATTTCGCTGATCACCTCAGTGAAGAAATCCAGGAACAGAATGCCGCCTCGGGCGACGTCAATCAAAGCCTGGAACAACTGCGCGAAGCTGTGGAATCCAACTCGATTGAAGAGCTGCGCATGAAGTCCCGGGAGTTTATCAACTTCTATCTGAAACACCAAAGTGCGCACAATGATCGCCGCTCCAAACGCATGGAGACCATCAAAAAAAGCCTGACCACAGTGAAAAAACAGCTGATGGAGGCCAACACCACCATGCGCAAGGATCATCTGACCGGGGCTCACAACCGCCGCAGTTACGATGAACAGATTCGCCGCTATCTGCAGTTGCATGAAATCGACAAAGATCCGATGACATTGATTATCATGGATATCGACTTCTTTAAAAAGATCAACGACACTTACGGTCATGATATCGGTGATTTCGTCCTGAAAGAGTGCGTGCGCCTGATTCAGGAAAGTTTCTCGCGCGAAGAGGACTTTATTGCCCGTTTGGGCGGGGAAGAGTTCGCGGTAATCCTGCCAGGATGCAATGCCGAAGCGGCCACACGCATGGCGGAAGAGGCCATGAACCGCATCCGCAAAGAGGTGTTCGTTCATGAAAACTATGAGATCCGCTTCACCATTTCCATGGGGATTGCGGAGGTTCAGCCGGGTGAAAAAGCGGATTCCTTGTATAAAAGAGCCGACGAGGCCCTCTACGAGTCCAAACAAACCGGCCGGAACAAGTACACCGTCGCCAAAGAGTCTCAGATCAAACGTGTCGCTTAATGGCTGTCTAACCTTCAGACAGCTGTCGATTCACTGGTAGTGACCAGAAAAGCCTGAACAAACGTTCGGGCTTTTTTAATGTTCAGAAATTTCTAAACACTCGCAGCCCTTTTCCTGCTCAGAAGAAAATCATCCATGCCTGATGCTGGCCCTTCCCTTGCTTTAGTGCTTCGGCATGAAGGCAATCGTATTTTTTGTAACTACATTTTTGGGGATGTCGATGAACTCTTTCTCTCAAGAAAGTCTGGATCGCGATATTGTCGTGGCAATCATTGATACGGGTGTGGATGTAAATCACCCACTGATCAAAAACAACCTGTGGACCAATCCTCGGGAAAAGACCAATAAGAAAGACAACGATGGCAACGGATTTGCCGGGGATCTCCATGGATGGAACTTTGTTTCCAACAATCATGACCTGTCTGATCACCATGGCCATGGCACCCACGTCGCAGGGATCATTCAGCAGCAAGCGCGATCCTCCCGCGTGAAGTTTATGATTCTGAAGTACTACGACCCGTCAGTTCCGGCAAACGACAACCTTTTGAACACTGTAAAGGCCATTCGTTATGCCACCCGCATGAAAGCGGACATTATCAACTATTCCGGCGGTGGCGATGAAAGAAGCCCCATGGAAGAGGCCGCGATTCGTGAAGCCCAGGATCAGGGCATTCTGTTCGTCGCCGCCGCCGGCAACGAAGGGCGCAACACCGACGTGGTCGGTTATTATCCCGCAGGTTACAACCTGAAAAACATCATCTCGGTCGCCGCTTTGGATTCCCAAAGACGCCTTCTGGCCAGCAGCAACTTCGGCACCCGCTCAGTGGATATCGCTGCTCCGGGAAAGAACATCTTCTCGGCCCTGCCCGAGGGCAAGTACGGCTACATGAGCGGAACGTCCCAAGCCACAGCCTGGGTCAGCGGACTGGCCGCCGCCTTGATGCTACGCCATCCTTGGCAGGCGCTGACTCCTCAGGAAATCAAACGGGTTTTAGTCAGCAGTGGAATCAAAGACCGTCTGCTAAGTAAGAAGGTCCGTTCCCAGACTCGTATTTCCAGTCTGCAGGCAGGTCTGAATCTGGAATAGAACCGAGGGGCGCCTTGCCCTTCGGGAAAAGATCACTTAGACTTTAAAGTATGAATTTTCAGCTTCGCCCGTTTCTTCTTTCTGTTCTTGTAATCTCCACACTGACGGCCTGTTCCCAAAGTCTGCAGGCCTCTGACACAACACTATCTTCTTTGTCTCCCCGTTCCTGTCAGCACGACGACAGAACCTTTCGCTGCGTGGAAGTGCTTAAGAATTATGATGGCGACACATTGACCGTGAATATTCCCGATGTTCCGGCTTTGATCGGCAAAAAAATCAGCGTGCGGGTTCTGGGTATCGACACGCCCGAAGTTCGCACAAAAAACAAATGTGAAAAAGAGGCCGGGCGTATTGCGCGCAATCTGGTTGCCAGCACCTTGAAAAATGCCAAAAACGTCGAACTTCACAATGTCCAGCGCGACAAATACTTCCGCATTCTGGCTGATGTGGTGGTCGACGGACGTTCCCTGTCCGACATTCTGATAAAGAACAACCTGGCCTATGCCTATGATGGCGGGACCAAAAAACATCCTGACTGGTGCAAGGCCTTGCGCCAGCCTGCCAACAACTAGACCGTGCATCTTCACAGAACCGGCATGAAGGCATTGCCTGTACCTGGCTCTACCGAAAAGATAGAAACATGGAAATCAAAGACTTCGGGGCTGCTTTTTCAAAAGCACAAAATCCCCAACAGCTTTACTCTTGGTATGAAAAGACTTTGGGGGTTCTGCCCCGAACAGACACCCATGGCTTCAGTCCTTCCGATCAGCCCACGGCTATTCAATTTCGCGTGGAAAATCTGAAAGCCCTGCTGCAGGATTTAGCCCGACAAGGCACCAAGGTTGAAGTCCCGGTCGTCGAGACCGATTTTGGTTCTTTTGCCTGGGTCCACGATCCCGAAGGAAATCGCATCGAACTTTGGGAGCCGGCCCCTTACCAGAACACACTGATCAACCTTCCCGAACCGGATTAATCCCCCACCGTGAACATTTCGCATGTATAATTTTTTGACAGTTTAAAAAACGCAGTTCTTCAGCTATCTTCGCCGAGGCTCATCTTTAACCTCAGGAGATTCCCATGTCGAAAGCTGCCATCCTTTCCTTGTGTTTGTTGCTCTCTGCCACCGCCTTTGCCAAATCCGTTCCTTCTCAGTCCTTGCAAATAACTCCGTCCAGTATTGATCAGGTGGTGCGCCTGGTGGACAAAAAAGATGCAGGCTCTTCTGCGAAAAAAGTATCGGTCATTGTCGAAGACCACGGTCTCAGCACCGACGTATCCCCCCGCTACACGGTGTACCTGGGATACTCCAGCCTAGCGGAAATGGGAAATATCTCTGCCGACTTCAAAGTCGACGACCAGGTTTTTGAATTCAAATCCGCAACTCGCAAAGCTGCGGGTATCTATGAAGTCAAAGTTGTCGGCTTCACGGCTGACGGGACCTTGACTGACATCACCCACACCATCGACACAAATCAGATGTTTATTGATGAACGCAAGGTGCGTGAAGCCTGTGGCGGTGACTTCTGCGATCAGACATTGAAAACATCTGTGGAAGTCAAAAGCTCTGCAAAATAAGCTGTCCGGTTTTGGGGGATTTAAGATGAAGAAAATAGCTCATCGCGTGATTTTAACTGTGGGCCTGCTCAGCAGCCTTCTGCAAGAGCCGGCGTTGGCCAAACAAGTGGACCTGCGCCACTTGCAGACGTCCGTCAAAAATCAGAAAAACCGCGACACTTGCGCCTACTTTGCCGTCTCGGCCCTGGTGGAATCCACAATCAAGAACCAATTTGGACAAGATTTCGATATTTCAGAAGAATACGAAATCTATCGCCACAAGGTTCTTTCCCCCTGGCGCCCCGAAGTTGAATTTGGCAACACCTATCAGCTTTTGCTGAATTTCACCAATGGAATGACCTTCTACCAGGAACACCAACTGCCCTATCAGGCCAGCAGTCCCGATTTCACCAAGGGTCTCAGTCCAGAACAGCACGCCTTCTATAATCTGGGGCAACAGAAGGTCCCACGCGTGGACTATCGAAGCCTGCGCACCAAGATCCTGACACAAATGTGGGTGCGTCGTCCGTGGTCCACTCTTTTCATGCAGGAGCTGGATCAAAATCGTCCGGTGGTTGTGACTTTAAAGGTCGCGCTTCCTTACATCAACGATTCTAAAGGTACATTCACCTATTCTCCCGAAATTGATGAGCAGTGCAATTCCGGAAAGATCGGCTGCGGCGGCCATGCAGTTTTGATCGTGGGATATGATGATGTACAAAAAGTCTTTATGTTTAAAAACTCCTGGGGCGAAGAATGGGGTCAGGGCGGTTATGGCTTTGTCACCTTTGATCACGTGGATGGATATTCAGATCAGCCTTTGACGGCGTTTTTTGACAAACTGACCGGTCCTATGGTGAGGGTCATTGAACCCTAAGATAGGCTCTTTTCATGGTTTTTGACGAAAAAAAGTGGTTTCATCTTTTTAGCAACAAAGCACGTGTGCTTTATCCCAGCACGGATCCGGCACACGACTATCTTCATATTCTGCGTGTGGTAAACACCGCCAAACACCTGACAGAAGCCGAAGGAGCCAACTGGGAAGTTGTTCTTCCCGCTGCCTTCTTTCACGATTACATCAACGTTCCTAAAAACGATCCTCGCCGTCCTTATGCTTCACAACTTTCTGCTGAGGCCACGCTAGAGTATCTGAAGTCGGTAAACTATCCGGAAGAACATTTCGAAGACATTCGCCACGCTATTGAAGCACACAGCTTCAGTGCGGGTATTAAGCCCACCACTCTGGAAGCCAAGATCGTTCAAGATGCCGATCGCCTGGACAGCCTTGGCGCCATCGGCATCGCACGTTGCTTTGCAACGTCCACTCAGATGAGCCGGCCGTTTTATGCGGAAGAAGACCCTTGGGCAAAGAACCGTGCTTTGGATGATAAAAGTTATGGCATTGACCATTTCTTTCAAAAGCTTTTTAAATTGGTGGATCACCTGAATACGACCGCGGCAAAAAAAGAAGGCGAGCATCGCATCGCCTTCATCAAAACTTATCTGGAACAAATCAAAAGAGAAATTTAATCAATCAGCGGTTGCTCTCACCGAACATCGGTGCGATTTCACTTTCAATAATTCCCGCGCTGGATACGAACTCTTTCATAATCTGCGCCAGAGCCTCTGTTTTTTCGGGACTCATTTTTTGAAGAGCATCAATCATATCTTCTTGAACCGTGCGAGGAATCTCACCAAGCTTCTCCTGACCAGACGGAGTCAAAGAGACAACCACTTTGCGGGAATCTTCCGGAGACACCGTGCGCGACACAAGTCCCTGCTCTTCCAGCTTCTTGACCACAACTGACACAGAACTTTGATGTGTCGTGGTCCTCAGAGCCAGGTCGTTAATCGACAAACCCGGCTCTTGCTTCAGCTTTTTCATCACAAAAATCTGTGCGGCGCTCAAACCCAGCTCTTTTTCAAACTGACTGGAGGAAACACGCAGGGCTTTGAAGATATGGCGGATATAGTCCATGACTTCACCCACCTCGGAACGATACTCAGAAACCGAATCGATACTCATGTAATTATTAAGAACTATTCAATGACTTCGTGCAAACTCTTTTTACATGAGCTGCCATACATGACGTTTCGCAAAGGCTTCAAAAATCAGAGAGCTTCGATCTCAAGAATCTCTGGCAAGCCTAGAGCACGGGCTCCATTGGCGCGCGAAAAATCAATTTTATAAGAGCGCAGAGCAATGCGGTTTTTTTCAAGTTCCACATTGGATCCGTAGAGCTTGTCACCCACAATCGGAAAACCATGACGGCTTAAATCAAATCGCAACTGATGCGAACGTCCTGTGACTGGATTCAAGTCCCAGAGCTGCTGCGATTCAAGCTGCCCCAGATAGTGCGCCACCGTCAGACAATCTTTGCCCTGAGGGCTTTCATACGCACGACGCTTTCCACGCAGCATACGACAGCGCCACTCAAAAGTGTTCCCCACTTCAAGATTCAGGGTCACTCGCGGATTCACAACATTGGCAGGAATATGAGAATAATTTTGCCCCGTCGTGAGCGCGCGATACGTCTTTGTGACTTCTTTATGCTCAAACCAAGCATTGCCCTTGCGGTGCGCTTCCGGGTTTTTGGCATAGACAATCAGACCGGAAACCTCAAAGTCCAGTCGATTCACCGGATAAATCTGCACCCCCAAAGACTTTTGCAAAGCCGTCCCCAGACACAACCGTTCATCATCTTCTTCAAAACGACTGGGGGTGGAGAGAACCCCGTGAGGTTTGTCACAAATAACAAAGTGAGAATTCTCAAAGACGATGCGGATCATCGTTTGCTAAGGCCTACTAAAAAGATTTCTTTGGAAATCTTGCGTGTGGAGTCCGGCTTCACGGCTTCCACTTTCGCAAATGTCTTTTTCATTTCATCACGCAGTTTGCCGAAGTCATCGCTATGAAATAGTTTGCAGACAAAGTGACCGTCTTTTTTCAAAAAGCGACGAGCCACATCCAGCGCCAGCTCGCACAACTCCATGGAGCGCGCTTGATCGGTCATACGAATGCCCGTGGTTTTAGGTGCCATATCTGACATCACAATATCAAATGGCGGTTCAAAACCATGTTCCTTGAAAATTTCTTCAAGATTCAAATCGCGCAAATCCGCCTGAATGAAAACAGCATTTTTCAACTTCACTGTGACCGGGCTTAAATCAACCCCCAGCACTCGCCCCTTCTCGCCGGAAACCTTCGAGGCATACTGCGACCAAGACCCCGGAGAAGCTCCCAAATCCAAAACCACCTGACCGGGCTTGAACATTTTGAATTTCTTGTCGATCTCTTCTAGCTTGAAGACGGAACGAGCCGCAAAGTTTTCCTGTTTGGCTTTTTTGAAGTAGTGATCGCGAGGATTATAAGTCATATCGTAGGGTTATGTCGCTATCCCCGCGCAAAGTCCACAAATATCAGAAGTCTCGGTAAAAAGGTGATCTTGGCCGTATCCTAGGGGCGCTCAGGCTCTTGCACCATCGCAAGCAGTCCACCACCCACAACAAAAAGAACCAACAGCCCCACCATCCCCAGACGTGAGCTGCCCGTTAATAAAGCGCCCCCTGCAACCACCAACGGCCCCAGGATCGAGGCGAAACGACCCACCAGATTGAACAAACCAAAGTATTCACCACTGGCCTGCTTCGGGATCATACGGCCGAACATAGAGCGGCTGAGCGACTGCACCCCACCCTGAACCATCCCGATAACAAGGGCCAAAAGATAGAAGTGCCAGGCCGCTGACATCTGAGTCGCCGCAATGACCGTCACCCCATAGACACAAATACAGGCCAGAATCGGCTTTTTCGTCCCCCAGCGCCCCGTCATGGTTCCGAACAAATACGCGCACGGGAAGCCGATAAACTGAGTGATCAGAAGCGCCGCAATCAGATCCTTGGATTCAAAGCCGATGGAGATCCCATAGTCCACCGCCATCGTCATCACGGTGTAAACACCGTCGATATAAAGCCAATAGGCGGCCATGAACAAAAACAAATTCCGCTCATGCAGAAGGTCTTTTAAAGTCTTTTTCAGGGTTTGCAGGCTGCTTCGGGTGAGCTTCCACACATTATGGGAAGACTGGCCCCCTTGAGGCTCGGGGATGTTTTTAAAAAGCGGCAAGGAAAACGCAAGCCACCACACCGACACCATCATAAAGGACAACTTCGTCGCTGCTGTCGCATCAGGAATTCCAAAACTTTGCGGATGAAGAGCCATCAGTACATTTAGCAAAAGCAAAAGACCGCCGCCCAAGTATCCCAGGGAATATCCAAGGCTGGAGGCATAGTCCATATAGCGAGTCGGTGCCACATACGGCAGCAAAGAATCATAAAAGACGCTGCTTGCGTTAAACGCAAACAGTGCCAATGCATAGGCCCACAGAGCACTCACCCAATCCCCGCTGGGAATAAATCCCATCCACGCGCAGGAGACCACACCCATGACTGTAAAGAGCATGCAAAAAAGTTTTTTAAAGCCCTTCATGTCGGCGATAACCCCCAGTGTGGGGCTCATCAGGGCCACGGCCAGGCTGGACACGGAAATCGTCACCCCCAAACGGGCGGTGGTTACAATAGGATCCGCGCCAATACTCCAGTATTGTTTCAGGAAAACGGGGAAGAATGCCGCCATGACAGTCGTTGAATAGGCGCTGTTCGCCCAATCATAAAACGCCCAGCTAAGAATTTTCTTTCTTTGTGCTTTCTCCATGAGTCCTCCGGCCAGACTCAAAGAAAACACGGAACGCGGAAGAACGGAAGAAGAAAATCAGCGCCAGCAAAGTCATAACAAACATCAAGCTGGACAACGCATTCAGTTTCGGGCTGACACCCAACTTCATCGCTGTGTAAAGCTTCACCGGCAACGTATCCGTGCCCACACCATTGACGAAGTACGTGATCAGGAAATCATCAAAGGACAACAAGAAACTTAGAATGAAACCGCCGACGATCGACGGCATCAACAGAGGAAGGACCACGGTACGGTAAGTCTGCCAATCACTGGCTCCCAGATCCCGGGCGGCATCTTCATAGGATCGATCCATCGTGGCCAGTCTTGCCCCCACCGTCATCATCACATAGGAAACACTGAAGCTGACATGCGCAATCACCACCGTCAAAAGCCCCAGCTCGAACTTAAGAACAAAAAACAGTGACAGCAGTGAAAGGGCAAAAACGATCTCCGGGAAAATCAATGACACCACCGAGAGCCCCTCTACAGCCCACTTCCCCACGCCTGCCGAACGATGCAGTCCTACGGCCGCCGCAGTACCAATTAAAGTTGAAAGCACACTGGCGGCAAAGCCGACCTTTAAGCTGCTGACCAGCGCATCCATCAGCGCCTGGTCGGACAGGACTTCCGCAAACCATCGCAATGTCCAGCTCCACGAGTCCGGCGTCTTTTCAATCAACGCACCGAAAATCATCACCACAATCGGCGTGTGAAGTAAAATCAGCATCAACCACAAAACCACGGTGGCCGCCTTGGGGGCGGCTGGGCGACGACGTTCTTCACTTGCCATGTCGTGACTCCCACAAACGGAACAACGCCGCCATTCCCAGAAGAAGAACCATCATCAAGACTGACAGGGCCGCACCAAAAGGCCAATCACGGGACTTTAAAAACTGCTCGGTGATGAGGTTTCCATAAAGCATGGTTTTAGCTCCACCCAAGAGATCGGGAATCACGTATTCTCCCAAAGAGGGTATAAACACCAACAAAGAACCCGCCCACAAAGCCATTTTCAAATTTGGCAGGATCACTGTAAAAAGAATCCGCCAGATGCCTGCCCCCAAATCCTGCGCAGCTTCCACCAGTGAGAAATCAAATTTCTCAAAAGCTCCGTACACAGGCAGCACCATAAACGGCAAATACGTCGTCACCATCCCATAGAGCACCAGAGCTTTGTTCTGCGTCAGCGCATAGGGATCAAATGGCACCCCGGCCAGAGACAGCCCCGCCTGCAAAGGCCCCTCGACCCCGACAAACATTCGAATCGCATAGATACGAATCACCAGATTGGTTAAAAATGGCAGAACCATCGCCATCAAATACACCTGACGCATGCCTGGCGACGTTGTGGCCATTGCCCAGGAAATCAAAACGCCGACCACCAGACAGATGAACGTGGTTAAAAGGGCCAGCTGAAAGCTTTCAAGAAAAATCCCCAGATAGGTGGATGAAAACGCCCGCGAGTAGTTCTGAAGCGTCCACGTCCAATCAAGTCCCCCGTAAGTCCCACGGGTGGCAAAACTGACAATCACGACGATAAGAACCGGAAGCAGAATAAAAACCGCAAACCACAATGCCGCAGGCAATAGAAAAAGATCGCGCAGCTTCACTTGGCGCGCTCTCCGAAAACCATCGCTCGGCGTACATAGGCCTCAATGCTCATTCCCAGACGAATCTGATCCGGCGGCACATTGATCTTGCCTTTAATCAGGCTGCCATCCCCCAAACGAATGGTGGCCAAGTCCTCGCTGACCTCGACCAACTCTCCACGCAACATACTGGTAGATTCAACAAACTGGGCGGCAAAGATGGTCTCCGGATTCTCGTAAATTTCACGGGGGGAGCTGATCTGCTCCAGGACACCCCGACTCATGATGCCAATACGGTCCGAAAGCGCCAGGGCTTCCTCTTGATCGTGCGTCACACAAATAAAAGTCAGACCCAACTTTTGTTGCAAGGCCCGAAGCTCTTTTTGCATGTGTTCACGCATTTTATGATCCAACGCCGAAAGGGGTTCATCCAAAAGCAACACACGTGGTTCATTCACCAGGGCGCGCGCAACCGCCACGCGCTGACTTTGCCCCCCCGACAGCGTGTCAGGTTTGCGATCGCGGAACTCGCCCATGTCCACCAGCGCCAGCACTTCGGCAACCTTGGCTTCAATAGCATCACGGGACAGACCCCGCAAACGCAGACCATAGGCGATATTTTCGCCCACACTCATGTGCGGGAACAAAGCATAGCGCTGAAAGACCATGTTGAAGGGGCGTTTTTGCGCCGGAAGCTGATCCACGCGCTGACCATCCAGAAGAATTTGCCCACTGGTGGCCGATTCAAGACCGGCAATGATTCTTAGAAGTGTTGTCTTTCCACACCCACTCGGGCCCAGCAAAGAAAAGAACTCACCCTCGCCGATGGAAAGATTAATTCCCTTCAACGCCGTTTGACTGGAAAAACTTTTGCCGATATTCAGGAGTTCCAACATGCCTCTAACAATATGAAGGAATTAAAAAAATGTCGAGAATATTGATGGCCGGACTGGCTCTTTGTGGGCTTCTTGCAGGATGTACAAAGAAAACGGCGGAAACAAGCCAAGCCAAAGAAGTAAATCTGTCTATCTGGGGCAACTATCTTTCCCCGGAACTTCAGGCTCAGTTTGAGAAAGAAACCGGAATCAAAATCAATATTTCCAACTATTCCTCGAATGAGGAGCTGCTGGCCAAAGTACAAATGGGCTCTTCCGGCATTGATGTCGCTGTGCCTTCGGACTACATGGTGGAAGTCATGTCCAAAATGAATCTGCTGGAGCCTTTGAAGATGGACCAGGTTCCTAACAAAGATCTGATCAGTGAACAGTTCCTAAAACAGAACTTCGACCCGGAGAACAAGTTCTCCTTACCCTACATCTGGACGACGGCAGGAATCGCGGTCAACCGGGACCTTTACAAGGGCTCCGTCAAGAGCTGGAAGGATCTTCTGGACAACCCACAACTCAAAGGCAAATTCGCCCTTTTGGATGACGTGCGGGAAACTCTGGGGGCTGCTTTAAAAATGCATGGCTACAGCGTCAACACTACGAATCCTGAAGAAATCAACAAAGCCAAACAAAGTCTTCTGAAGGCTAAAAAGTCCCTGAAGATGTTTGCCTCTGACACGATCGACATTCTGAACAATAAAGAGGTGGCGGCGGCTCAGACCTATTCCTCTGATGCCCTTCAGGCTGCGGAAAAGTCTCCAGGAAAAATTGAGTATATTATTCCTGAAGAAGGTGGCACCCTGGCCATCGACAATCTGGTGATTATTAAAGGCGCCAAACACTCGGAGGCAGCCCACAAGCTGATCAACTTCCTGCTCAGCGAGCAAGCCGAAATCAACCGCGTAAAAACCATTCTGGGGGGACCTGTTTTGAAGAACACCCGCGTCGCTTTGCCTAAAGAACTACAAAACAACAAAGCTTTGTTCCCGGTAGAAGAAACCTTGAAAAAGCTGGAACGCATCCAGGATCAGGGCGACAACAACAAGCTCTATGAAGACGCTTGGACTGAAGTTAAAACTCACTAACTACTTTTGAGCGGATTCGCTGGCCAAAGAATCCGCTCTTTCCTGCTGCAGCTCGGCCTCCCGCTCCTGGGCCCGCGAATCCTCCGTACGCAGCTCGGAGTACAGACAGGTCACACCAATCACCGTCAACAACAGCCCGCCCCCAATATACAAGATGATACTGCGTCGATCCTGATTGAAAAGGAAGTAACAAAGGCCCACCAGGATAAGTATCGGCCCCAGGACAGCGAGCGAGGCAAACACCTGCCTCAGGGCAAAAGCCCCTAACTCTGAATTCATAACCACCACCTACGTTCAATTTTTTGGTTATTTCGTAGAACTTTTCGGCAGGACTACGGGGAAGCTTTATGAATTTTGCTAAAAATTCTTAGCCGAACGGCAGGATTTAATGCAGATGAATCATTCTGGCATAAACGGAAGAATCTGATCCGGTTTCGAGACAAGTGTCAGGTGATTCAGTCCCTCAATGAGATGAACCTTCACCCCGACCGAACTGAAAAGCTCCTGCTGACGAGAGGCAGAGGCCACCTCATCCTGCCGGCCGATAATCACCGTCACTGGTGACGCCTGACGTTTTAATTCCTCCAGGATCTGTGCTGGTGGCGAAACGGCTTTTAAGTAAGCCGCGCTGTAAGAAAGTTTTTCAGCGCCAGTTCTGAAGATCTCCTCCATCTGGACCGTGAAGCCTCCGTCGGAATTCCACTGCAGCCAGGACTCCGCACCTTCATTAAAGGCCTTAAGCTCCAACGGCAGATAAGGTGCCAAAGCGACAAAGCCCGCAAACTGTTTGCGCAGGTCCGACACCGCCACTCGCAAAGCAAATCCACCGCCTAAAGAATGCCCCATCAGAAACACCCGAGCCGCCGGCCGGGTCATTTTGATATGTATGAGCAATTCTTCCAGATCGATTTCCAACTGATGCGGAGAGAGACTGTCACCGCTGCCCAGGCTGGCGCCATGGCCACGAAAATCAGGTGTGATCACCGTGCCCAACCCCGCCTCTGCCAGCGCGGAAGCCAGCACACACATGTACCTGCTGTCGCCGCCCACGCCGTGATAAAGAATGATTAGGTTTTCCGACCAGGCGGAATAAGTGCGATAAGAAAGAACGTCCCCTGCGCGGGTCTTAAACTTTTCCACCGAGGACAACTTCCCCAGTGGAATTTTAAACTGCCGCAGATCCAGGGTCTTTTTGCCGTTCATTAAGCGCGAAGCTCTTGCTGTTTTTTGTGATGATAGTACTCGTAATCGCCTTCGTAGATACGCAGTTGATTTTTATCAACCTCGAACACGCGAGTTGTTACGGCACGCAGGAAGTGACGATCGTGGCTTACGATCATGACTGTTCCCGGGAACTCCTTGATGGCTTCCAGCAACAATTCACGGGATTTGATATCCAGGTGATTCGTCGGCTCATCCAAAATAAGGAAGTTCACCGGCTGCGCCAGGATGCAGGCCAAAACCACGCGGGACTTCTCTCCCCCGGACAGGACAGAGATCTTCTTTTCCGCCTCCTCGCCCGAAAATTTGAATGCCCCCAACAAACTGCGCACTGTTCCCAGTCCCGCATTCGGCATGCGCGAGTGAACTTCATCAATGATCGTCATCTTCGGATCCAAAACATCCAATGAGTTCTGCGAGAAGTAACCCACGTTAATGGAGGCCCCCAGGGCCACCTTTCCATCTGTGGGCTCTGCATGACCGGCCACGATCTTTAACAGCGTGGACTTACCAGCTCCGTTAACCCCGACCACGGCGATGCGGTCCATGCGTTTAACCAAGGCGTTGGCTCCGGAAAAAACCAGTTTTTCCTTGCCATCATCGCGCTTCCAGATTTTGGAAAGCCCCTCAAACTTCACAACCTCATCACCACCTCGCGGCGGCACAGGCCACTCAAACTTGATTTCAGCTTCTTCGTCAGGAATTTCGATGCGATCAATTTTTTCAAGCTTCTTCACACGGGACTGCACTTGCGCTGCGTGAGAGGCACGGGCCGCAAAGCGCGCAATAAATTCCTCTTCTTTGGCCAGCATGTCCTCTTGACGTTTGGCAGCCGCGATCAACTGCTCTTTGCGGATGTCGCGTTCTCTTTCATAGAAGTCGTAGTTGCCGCCGTAAACTGTGATGGTCTTATTGGCGATTTCGACAATTTTTCCAACCAGGCGATTCATGAAATCACGATCGTGGCTTGTCATCAGGATCGCGCCCTTGAAGTTCACCAGCCATTCTTCCAGCCAGATGATGGACTCCACGTCCAAGTGATTCGTCGGCTCGTCCATCAGCAGAACTTCCGGGTTCAGCGCCAGGATTTTTGCCAGGGCAATACGCATTTTCCAACCACCCGAGAAGCTCTCGGTCGGACGATGATAGTCATCCGGCCCGATTCCAAGACCGGTCAGGATCTCCGCAGCACGGGACTCCAGATCGTAACCGCCCAAACGCTCGAACTCCGCCTGCATCTCGCCGTACACTTCCAGAATCTTCATCATCTCATCCGGATCCAGATCCGGGTCTGCCAGCTTGGCTTCGCATTCCTGCATGCGGGTTTGCATGTCGCCGATGTTGCCCACCGCCGACTTCACTTCTTCAATGGCTGACTTCCCTTTCATCTCTTCGATGTTCTGGGAGAAATAACCAATCACCGTGCGATCAGACTTGGAGATTGTCCCGCCGTCGATGCCCTCTTCGCCCATGATGATGCGGAAGATGGTGGTTTTACCGGCGCCGTTGGGGCCGACCAGACCGATTTTCTCTCCGGCATTGATCTGGAAAGATCCGTTGCGATAGAGGACTTTGTTACCTTGCTGCTTGGTGATATTGGATAAATGAATCATAGGTCCTTCGTATAACTTTTTTTACTTCTTAAGGCTGCAAAAATTTTGAGAAAATATGCCTGCCTTTTAAGCACACCCCAGAGTGTACACAAAAAAGATCAAATTCGCGATTTTTCTCTCTAAAAAGTCCAAAGGATATCAAGCACTTCGACAAACATAGAGTCCCCTCACATGGTCCTGCCCTTGCTCTGTAAGCCCAGCGGGGGTTCCACATGATCGCAACAAAGAATCACAATGCAGTTAAAAACAATACATTCGCAGCCATGCTGATTTCACTCGTTGTTCTGTTCACAGGTTGTTCAAAATCCAGCCAATTTCCCAGTACCACACTGGATGATAACAACAGCAGCGGGGCTGTTGATCCAGGGACTGACAATGGCAACACAGACACCGGCGGCGGCACAACGCCGGAGCCAACGCCCACTCCGACTCCTGAGCCGGAACCGGGATATAAAATGCAGGCCCTGGCCTGGGAAAGCAGCAAGTATCCTGAAAGAACCAAATGGTCGGAATATCTCCAACAGCTCATCTTAAACGACTGGAACAGCCTTTTGCCGGGCGCCGACGACATCGAGTCTTTCTGCCCGCGCTATCATTCACTCGACAACAACCAGCGCGCCAATGCCTGGGCCCAACTCTTCGTGGCCATAGCAAAATATGAGAGCGCTTACAGTCCCGTTTCCCGCATGCAGGAAACGACCATGGGCAGCGACCCGGTGACAGGGAAGGCCGTCTATTCCGAGGGCTTGCTCCAGTTGTCCTATCAGGACGTGCAATGGGCGCCTTTCTGCAAATTTGATTGGCAAAAGGATAAGAACCTCAGTCCGACGGACCCCAGAAAAACCATTCTGGATCCTTACCTCAACCTGCACTGCGGGGTCGGGATCATGGCTAAACAAATCAAGAGCAAAGGCCGGATTGTGGTTAGCTCCGGGGTCTATTGGGCGGTGATCAAATCTGGCGGAAAGTACCAACAAATCAATAACATCGCTGCTATTGTGAAGTCCCTTCCTTTATGCAAATAGTTCATTATTCTGGGAAAAATTAAAAATTTATAAAGCTTTTCGCGCCAAGATCGACTATCTTGTCGCATCTTTAGAAGTGGGCTTGGATCTACCGCAATCGGTGCGGTAACAATGCACATACGGTGTTTTATATTTGAGACCACTTCCATTACCTGAAAGGTCTCTAATGACTCCACTGACAACCGTAGATAATTTTGAAAACTTTGGACTGAGTGCACCCGTGATGGCTGCGATGGCAGACATGGGCTTCACCACTCCAACTCCGATCCAGCGTCAGGCTTTGCCGATTCTGCTGGCCGGTGCCAATGACTTCATCGGTCTGGCATCCACAGGCACAGGTAAAACTGCAGCCTTCGGTATTCCGCTGATCGAAAACATCGACAGCACCACCAAAGACACTCAAGCGTTGGTCCTGAGCCCGACGCGCGAACTGGCTTTGCAAGTAGCAGAACAGCTGACTTTGCTGGGCAAGAAAAAAGGCGTTCGCGTTGTCACCATTTATGGTGGCGCTTCTTACCGCACGCAGATCGATGGCATCAAACGCGGTGCTCACATCGTTGTCGCGACACCAGGCCGTCTGGTGGACTTCCTTGAACAAAAAATGATCAAGCTTCAAAGCGTGAAAACCGTTGTTCTGGACGAAGCCGATGAAATGCTTTCCATGGGCTTCAAAGAGGCTTTGGAAACCATCCTGAGCGCGACACAACCGGATGATTCTGATTCTGTTCGTGCGGCTTGCCGCACTTGGTTGTTCTCTGCCACGATGTCCTCTGAAGTTCGTCGTTTGACTTCCACTTACCTTGAAAATCCAGAAACTGTATCCGTCAACAAAGTGGGCGGCACAGCTGACACCATCGAGCAGGTTTACTACACAGTTAAAAATTCCTATAAGACCGAAGTGATTGCACGTCTGTTGCAAACCGCTCCTGAATTCTACGGCATCATCTTCTGCCAGACGAAAATGGAAGTGGCGGAACTTGCTGACATTCTGACTCAGCGTGGATTCCCGGCGGATTCCCTGCATGGTGATAAATCCCAGGCGGAACGTGAAGCGACATTGAAGAAATTCAAACAGCGTCATGTTAAAGTCATCGTGGCGACGGACGTAGCGGCTCGTGGCTTGGATATCAAAGACTTGACTCACGTGATCAATCACTCTTTGCCTTGGGATTCTGAGTCTTATGTTCACCGTATCGGCCGTACCGGTCGTAACGGTCAAAAAGGAACTGCAATCACTCTGGTGAACCCGGAGCAACTGACTCTTCTTCGCCGAGTGATGCAAAACACGAAAGCCGTTCTGACCAAAGGTGTTGTGCCTTCTGCGGATGAAGTGGCCGGCCTGAAGATCAAAGACGTGATGGACAAAGTCAGCACCATGGATCCGGAATCAGTGCCATTGCAATTGGCGATGGACCTGATCCAGGATCTGATCCACGCGGAAGACATCGACCTGAAAGCGCTTTCCAAAGAAGAGCTTCTGGCACGCTTTATTGCCGCTTACTTCCCGAACGTGTTTGTGAAGAAAGATCTGATGCTGGACTACATGGGTGATCGTATCCCTCGCGAGCTTTTGCCGCGTGATCCAAAAGACAACCGTTTCTCTCGCGGCCGTGACAACGATGGTGACCGTGATGATTTCCGTGCTCGCCGCCCATTCGGCGGTGGTCGCCGTGACACCGGTGCTTCTCGTGGCTTCCGCTCCAATTCCGGTGGCGGCGCCAGCGCCAGCTTCCGTGGTGGTGCTGCTGCAGCCCGCACAGAGGCAGCACCAGCAGAACGCAGTGAGCGCCCGGCTGCACGTGCAGAGCGCTCTGAACGCAGTGAGCGTTCTGAACGCCCTCTCCGCGCAGAACGCAGCGAGCGCAGTGAACGTGGTGGTGGCTTCTCTTCCGAGCGTCGCGATCACAGTGGCATCAAACGCCATCGCGCTCCCAAGCGCCAGTACCGCGATTAACATGCTGCTCGTCTCAATATGAGACAGCGCAGTTTCGGCATTACATTGTATTGAAAATGAACATGAGGAGGCTCCGAGAGCCTCCTCATTTCGTTTTGAGACTTCGGCATCATGCTTGCTTTGCAGTAATGTCGGAGAACTTATGAAAAGATTGATATCAATACTCGCATTCTTGCTGACAGCGCAGGCATCAGCGAAAGTATCGACCAGCGGCGGCAGCCTTTATCAACGCGATGGCGCCTCGGCTCCGTGCACGTCAGCAGCCTGCATGGGGGCTTCTTCAGAAACCGTGGATCAACTTCGACAATTAAGAAGTTCCGTTGGTGGAGACCAGTCTTATCTTGATCTTTTCCGTTACAATCAAAGTCGGAATTTGGGGCAGGAATGTTCTAAATTCGTCAACGAAACCGGGCTGGGGAAATGGGGCAAATCCATCTCCAAGAATCTCAATACCAATGACTTTGCTTATCTGTTTGAAGGCACCGAAGACTTGCGTCGAATCTGCCCCTCGTATTCTTCACTGGACAGCTCCGAGAAAAAAATCATCTGGATCGCCATCATCAATGTCATGACTATTGGTGAATCCACTTGTGGCACGGATCCCCGCATGAACAGAGCTCAAGGCCCCAATGGCCGACTGGCGGGGGTGATTCAGCTCCACGCCGGCAAAGAACACAATTATTCTTCGGGCTGCAACAAGGGTGATTCTAAAACACCTGAGACCACGTTGAACTGCACCCTGCACATGATGGATGATCAACTTCGCCGTGATGGCAGATTGTTTAGCCGCAAGTCCTACTGGGATGTTCTGCGTCCTCAGGGACGTGGACAGAAATATCTTGAGATCCAAAAAGTCGTTCGCGGACTTTCCATCTGCAAGTAATAAAAAAAGCGTCGATATTTGTACCTGACGCTTTTTGTTCTTGGCTAAAAACTATTCTTTCTTGCCACCGTGGATCATGTCTGAAACCAAGCCGCGATCACCGCGAAGCTCCGCAACGATCACCCCGACAAGATGCCCGGCCACGAACACGACAAAGAACCACATCGACAGTTCGTGAATTTCTTTGATGGAATTGACAACTGATTTATCCAACCCCAGGGCTTCCTTGAAGTACATCACCAGTCCGGAAAAGACCATAAAGACTGTCATCAGATAGAACACAGCATACCCCGTGCGAACCAGGGCGTAGTGAACGGCCTTGCCTTTGTCCGAAGCCGGCACCTTGGAAAGATTCCATGTGGCCTTTGCCGCCTGCGCCGCAGGACAGGTTTTCACTGAGAAAATGCCGACCAGAATGCGAAGAACCAGCAAAGCCGCCAGGGAAAACCCCAGTACATAGTGCCAGTCCCACATTGGAGTGCGAATGCTGACAGCGATATCTTTGGCCAATTCCGGAGTGATGGCTCCTCCGGCCTGTTGGATCTTTTCTTCAATCAGGGCCGCATTGGTGCGCCAGCTTAAGAAAGTCTTTCGCAGCAACACAGTCCCCAAAAGTCCGAAGATGGCCAAAGCATTCAACCAGTGCCAAACACGCAAGCCCGCAGGCTGATATTTTTTAAAGCTATATGATTTCATACGGCCACGATAGCATGTCAGGCGGCGCGACTGAAGGACAAAAGTGCTGATTTCAGATCGTCAGCGATCTCTAACCCCCGGACGACTCCCATGCGCACCAAGCGTTCTCTCAGTCCCAGCGGCAAGGCGCACAAACGGACCTCCGCCTGCTTTAAGCGAATATCCCTTTGCAGCTGCGCCAGCCATGGGATCGCGTCAGAACTGATGGCTCCCACATCCTGAAAATACAGCACCACGCAACGCACTTCTGATTTTGCCAGAAGTTCTTGTCGGCAGGCTTCCAAAGCCGACAAAACCGGTGTGTTGATCTCTCCTGAAAACGAGACCACCAGCATGTTATTGCGCTGATTAAAGCTATATTGAAACGACTTCTGCTCTTCCAACGTACAACTCCTAGAAATCGAATTCCGATTGGCCTCTATTCTAACAACAGCCTTCCGGGGATCAAACTTTTAGGTGATGGCCTGCTCAACTTGAGGCAAGCCACACCCAAAGGACCCGAATGGCTTTCTGAAAAGCGTTTTAATTCGATTCCAAACGAGTTTTCACTCTATTTTGGGGTCCGTATAACACTCCGTTTGACAAGGTCGCGCCCCCCCAATAAATCTTTCTGTGCTCGATTTTTTGGGAGGGTTTCATGAAATTTCTAACGCCGCTATTGCTCGCCTTCTTTGTGTCCGTTTCCGGCGCCTTTGCAGCGCCCAAATCCGCGCAAGGACCAGTGGTTATCAACCCGGAGTCGTTGCGTCGCATGTACCTTGAGCGCAATGTCGGAATTGCGATTTCTTTGAACGAAGTCTACCAGGCCAAAGAAAAAGTGAACGTGGCCCGTGGCAATCTTCTGCCTTCTGTCAATTTGGGTGCCGTGATTTCCAGCGGACCGAGCTTTGCTTTGACCTCTGTTTCCTTCCTTCTTCCTTTCCTGATGCCAAGTAACTGGCTGGACCTGAAAGAAAGTGCCCACCTGCTACGCGCCCAAGGAAACTCTTACTACATCGCTCAGTTGAACGGATATTCTTCAGCGTATTCGATCTATATGACTATTCTGGGTGATATGGAGCTTCGCGATGCCTTGCAGGTTCAGTACGAAAACATGAAGGGTATCGAGGAACAGCTGCGCCTTCCGGCCGAACTGGGCATCATCCGCAAAGAAGACTACCTGCAAGCTCAAGCGCAAACTCAGATGGCCTTGGTTCAAGTTTCTCAGGTGGACGAGCTCATCCGTCGCGAAAAAGCCGCCGTGCGCGAACTTTTGGGCCTGCCATTGACGGCAGAAATCGTGTTTCAACCTGCATCTGTCCCAGCTTCCCCGGTTGAAAACTGGTCGCCACAAAATCTGTTGAATCAGATCTTTGAAAAATCGCCGGAAAACAAACAAATGAACTCCATGATTTTAGCGGCGCAAGTGTCAAAGTGGAGCAAAGCGTTCAGCTTCCTGGGCAGCAGCTCTTTGGGTGCAACCCGATCCAACGGTTCTTTCGGAGATCTTCAACAAACAGGCTCTGTGAACTTCGGCTTTGCTTACTTCCCGTCTTTGAAGATCAGCAACCTGAACATCGAACAGCTGCGTTTGCGTAAAAAAGAACTGCAGTTCGAACAGGCGAACCTGGTGGAAGTGACTTTGGGGGCTTTGATTGAATCCCAAAGACAATACGATGCGGCCGTTCAAGCCCATGCCAATATGGTGAAAGTCTATGAAGCGGAAGTACTGCGCTTTAATGTGGGTATGACAGACCTGATGCACGTCCTGGATGCTGCCAACAAACTGACAAACTCTATCATGACGAAAGTCAAAGCACAGACGGCGCTGAACACTTTGCGTGTCAGCCTTCACCGTCTGATGATTTCTGATCAGTTTGCCAAAGTGGACAGCTGTGAAATCGAACGCCGCAGCTCTGGCGGCATCAAGGGCCGTTTGGGCCGTATCTTCAATCCGGACAAGGACCAGGTGACCTTGGATCAGGTCTGCGGTAACTAAGTCTGTGACCTAGCGAACGCCCCCACGGGGGCGTTCTTGACTTTCAAGACCTATTTCGCGGAATGCAAAGCCACGCGATTGCCCTCACAGTCCTCAAAGGTGGCAATAAAGCCCCACTCCCCGATGCTTTTCTTGGGGGATAAAGTCTTACCACCTTTGGATTCAATTTTTTTAAGGGTGTCATCGATGCTGGGAACGCTCAGATAGACCAAACTGCCACTGTGTGAAGGCTTGTAGCCATCGCCTTGAACCAGGGCTCCCGTTGTCCCTTCGGCTTTTTCTGTCCAAGGGAAAGAAGCCATTTTGGTTGACCCCATCTCCATGGTTTTCATGGTGACATCAAAAGACTGTTCGTAAAACTTCATCGCGCGGGTGATGTCAGTTACCGGAATTTCAAACCAGCCACAGATATTCATAAGAACTCCCTTCGTTGGAGTCCCCAGTATAGAAAGCAATTTCCACGGTGCCTGCAAAAAATAATGCCCATGTGTAAAACACATGGGCACAGAGGATTGGGAGGAAACGAAATGTTCTTGTTTGAGTTCAATCAGAGTCACTAAAAAGCAATCTCTATTGTCATCATCTAAGTAACATGCAATTCGTTAGATCTCCTTCTTTTAGCGAGGGATCAAACATTTGATCCGTTCACGTTCCTCTTTGTCCCTGCGAGATTCTGTTATTGCTAACTTCATTCATCGCAAGTTCATGATTTCATCTTACTCCAGTTACCTGGAATAAAAACACCTAACCTGCAACCTTGCCACCTCTTAAGCTGGCGCAGGACTTTGTCGTCGAACCTGAGTTTGTTCACTGAACTTTGGGCAGGGATAATCTGAGTGTATTCGGATTGTCCACGGAAATAGGTCTTAAAAATTATTAGCCGGTAACATTTTTCCCGTCATTTAACATATGTCAGCTAGCATCCTTTCAAGAACTGAACACTCATCATGGAGGATGAATGAACTTGATCACCCGATTTTCTATTATTGGCGCGACTTTTCTCACCTTAGCAGCCTGCTCAGGCCAAGACTACACAGAGGCCGCAAGACTTCCCGACGACACAGATACGGAACAAGCCCTTTCAAACACTGAAAGTGTCGAATCGGTCGCGGATCTTCAGGCACCTGAATCTGAAGACTCATCTCTTGTGGATCTGAAGGCGACCAGCACCGAAAGTATCCTACAAAAATATGATCACCTTGATCCTCAGCGCCTGATCAACACCAAGGCGCTGGCCGAAGCTGTGGTGTACTTTGAAAACAACAGGTCCCGCTTCAAAAATCAAAAATATATTTCCCTGATTGATTTCGGAAAGCGTTCCACACAAGCCCGCTTCTTCATCGTGAATCTGTCGTCTGGTGACGTCATGTCAATTCATACGGCGCACGGCAAAGGTTCCGATTCAAATCATGATGGCTATGCCGAAAAATTCAGTAATAAGTCCGGCTCCAATGCGAGCTCTTTGGGGTACTACCGAGCCGCAGAAACATATTATGGCAAACACGGCTTGTCGCTAAAGCTGGATGGACTTTCCAGCACAAACTCAAATGCCCGAGCCCGGGCCGTCGTGATTCATGGTGCAAGCTATGTGCGTGAATCCAGCGTGATCCAGGGACGCAGCTGGGGTTGTCCTGCGGTGGCGAACAATCTGCGCGACAAAGTGATCGGAATGTTGAAGGGCGGAAGCCTTATCTATGCCTTTGCAAAATAGTTGACTGCTCCCTGCCCTGATTTGAGAAGGGGCTTTGAACAAAGCCCCAGGCAATCCCCTTTTACACAGCGCCTGGGGCCTTTCCTGTAAAAGAGTTCTACACTTTGTCTGAAACAGAGCTCTTTTTTATTTGCCTGATTTGACCTACTCTAATTGAAGATCAATTTTGAGGTGACGCCCATGAAGTGGACTTTCGCGGCTTTGGTATGCCTTCTCGCAGGATGCAGCAGCTCTCCAAAAAAAGAAGCTTCCCCAAGCATTCCCACGGCCGTGACAGAAGACGCCGATTCTTCAAAAAGAATCGACTACGTCGCCCTTCAGACTTTTCTGGGGCTGGACCGCGGCTCTGAAGAACTGGGCTACAGCGAAAGAACCTTTAACACCTGTGACACTGGCTATGGGTATTCCCGCAACCAGGACTGCCACAAAGAGGTCTTTGTGGTTCTTCACTTCCGACTTCTTTGTCGGGACTCTGAAGGAACTGTCTCAACAATTCTGACCGAGGCCGATGTCAATCCCATTGCTGGAAGAACAGTGAAGTGGAATTTGAAAGGAATGAGTGGAACCGTTGTGACCGATGGACTGGGGTATGGTCAGATCCGCACCGTATCGCGCATTTCTCAACGTCGCGAACGCTTGCGCTTATCGGTGGGACCTGAGTTTTTGTATATGAGAGCCAATGAAATCACCAAGGTCATCACACCGCGACCGTGGTGCGACGCCTACTGACAGCTGACTTCTTCAATTGCCAATGTCAGATTCTTGGCAAACGCGCGGGCCTTGCCTTCACCCATAATAGTTGCCGAAAGGTTTCCACGCAGGATTTCTGATCCACCACAGGCCGTTTCCACTATCACATCCTGCTGTCCCAGATATTGCGTCAACTTTTCCGCGGTTTCGGTGGACTGCACCTCAAGACTTTGTTTTGCCCCTTGTGTTCCGGCCTTAAAGATCTCAAGCTCGGCGCGTACCCTTGTATTCACAGGATAAGCACGCAAATTTAAAAGCTGACGGGAGTCTTTCACGATAATCTTCTTCCCGCGTTCGGCCTGCAAAGTCAGTGCAAACGTACAACTGCCACGAGCAATCCGGCTGTTTTCTTCTTTCTTCACATAAAGACCCGACGGAATAACGACCCGCCCTTCACCTGCGGCCTGAAGATCATAGCGCCCGGGAGTCAACTCACACGCATTCCCCGCAGTTTCAACAAAACCAATTTGTGCGGCTTTGGCTTGATAGGAAATCAATAGGAAAAAGGCTGCCAGAAGTGTGCGTCGAATCATAATTCCCCCTTTAGAAATCTCTGGGGCCTCATTGCCACCAGAAGATCCTGTAAGAAGAAACTAATTCAAAGAAGATGCCAATACATTTTGACTCTACCTACACGCGGACAAATAGGAACGAAGTTGCCACTCAACAAAAGCAATGGATCAGAACATTTCAAAGGGTTGAGAGTTTCACGGGGGCGGAAGATATTTGGAAATAAAAAAAGGGCAGGTTTTATCAACCTGCCCTTTTGGAATTTAAGATGAAAATCTCAAATTAACCGCGGTTACCACCGCGACCGCCGCCGAAGCCACCACGGCCACCGCCGCCGCCGCCACGACCGCCACCGAAGCCACCACGGTTCTCACGAGGAGCCATTGGTTTAGCTTCAGATACGTTCATCGCACGACCCATCAACTCAACGCCGTTCAATTTAGCGATTGCAGTTGCTGCTTCGTCATCAGTAGACATCTCAACGAATGCGAAACCTTTAGAACGACCAGTTTCACGATCGATCACGATGCGTGCAGATTCAACGTTACCGAATTCAGCGAAAGTATCAGCCAAAGACTGATCATCCAAAGAATAAGAAAGATTTCCAACGTAGATTTTTTTACCCATATAAACCTCCTAAGATTTGCTTTTGGGAAGCTCTTAAGAGGTCCTGGGCCCTATGCCCGAAAACTCTCCAGAGACTAAATTCTTCTAGTTAGATTTTCTAGCGAACTTCCGGGCAAAAGTGAAACAATTAAAATGGGTTTTGTGCAAATGAGCAGATTTTGGAGAAATTCCCGTCAGACCGAGATTTCCGGCTGAAGCCCCAAAAATCCAATAAAATTCATAAAATCAAATACTTATATAACAAAACCCACAAAATGACCAAACTTCAGGGAATCTGGGGTGGACTCCCCCGACAGGTCTAGGATGGCCCCACCAGGCGCAAACCATCATCTGAAATGGTCACCAGGCGCTGTTTGTAAAGCCCGCCCAAGGCCATTTTGTACTTCTTTTTGCTGACACCGAAGAGATCATAGATCACTTCAGCATCGGTCTTATCATTGATCGGCAGGAAACCGCCGCGCTCTTTCAGAACCTGCAGAATCTTTTCTGCGATCCCTGCGGCGGCCTTGTACCCGGTTTGCTGCTGCAAGGTCAGATCGATCTTTCCATCGTCGCGCACATTTTTGATATACCCTTGCAGTTTCTGGCCATAATCCAAACGTTGGAAAACTTCGTTCCCAAACAACAGCCCCCAATGGCGGTTGTTAATAATCGCTTTATATCCCAGATCACTTTTTGCTGCGATAAACAGGTCCACGGCCTGACCGGGCTCATAAGTACCGGGCTCTTTGTCTATGAATCGCTCCAAACGCATGGAGGCGGAAATACGATCGCTCTTATCCAGATACAGGTACACGACGGCATACTGCCCGACTTTCAAGTCCCGTGTCTGCTCGCTGAAAGGCAGAAGCAGATCTTTCGGAAGCCCCCAATCCAGGAAAGCGCCCACACGCTCCATGGATTTGACACGTAAGTTGGCAAACGTACCGACCATGGCAAAAGGCATTTCAGTCGTTGCCATCAGACGGTCTTCAGAATCGTAGCAGATGAAAACTTCCAGCTCATCACCCAGCTCACATTTTTCCGGCATGTATCGACGAGGCAAAAGAATTTCGCCATCGCTGTCTCCGTCAAGGAAGACTCCGAATTCTGCGCGTTTAATGACTTTGAGCTTATTGATCTGACCGATTTGCACCATAGTGACGCCAGTGATGCCATAAAAGCCCCCTTTCGGGAATCTATTTCTTACCGACTCATTTTATTGGCCCCTCATTGCAATTTCTGCTAAGGAATAACTTCAATTTTTCATCGAGGTTCCTGTGTCAGAAAATCACTTTTCATCCCTGCCGCTTTCTTCAGAACTGCTGACAGTTCTTCAGGAACTGGGTTTTGAAGCGATGACACCCATTCAGCAACAAAGCATGCCTTTGTTGTTGGCAGGTAAGGACATGATCGGTCAGGCCAAAACCGGCAGCGGCAAGACCGCCGCCTTCGCCCTGCCGATCTTAAACAAAATAAAAATTGAAGAAGCTTATTTGCAAGCCCTGATCCTGTGCCCGACCCGGGAACTGGCAACCCAGGTCGTGGGAGAGGTTCGCAAACTGGGCCGCCGTCTGCCAGGCCTGAAGGTTCTTTCTTTGACTGGGGGGCAGTCCGGTCGCGAACAGGTGCAGTCCCTGGAAAACGGCGTGCAGATTGCCGTAGGGACCCCGGGTCGCGTGGCGGACTTTGTGGCTCGCAGTCGAGTGGACCTTTCCGGCATCAAAACTGTGGTTCTGGATGAAGCTGACAAAATGCTGGATATGGGTTTTGCAGATGAAATCAAAACCGTCATGCGCGACCTGCCGGGCTCACGTCAGACTGTGTTTTTCTCTGCCACTTTCCCGGAATCCATTGAGCATCTGAGCCGTAAATACCAGCGCCATGCCACACAGGTGATCATCGAAGAAGAAGACGACACCAACGCCATTGAACAAATCGTCTATGACAGTGAGGACGATGATAAAACCAACACCCTGATGCGCGTCCTGCAACAGCATCCCTCAGATTCGACCATCATCTTCTGCAACACCAAGCTTGCCGTGGATAGCATCGCCGAACTTCTTACCAGTCAGGGCGTGCCTGCCGGGGCATTGCACGGGGATATGGAACAGCGGGAACGCGACCGCGTGATGGCTTTGTTCCGCAACAAATCCCATCGTATCCTGGTGGCCACCGATGTGGCCGCTCGCGGCTTGGATATCGACCATCTGGAGCTGGTGATTAACTTTGATCTGCCTCTGAGCCCTGAGACCTATGTTCACCGCATTGGGCGTACAGGACGCGCTGGTAAAACCGGGATCGCCGTCACCCTGGCGCATCCCAAGGACACTTTGAAACTGACCGCCTTCAGTGATTTGACCGGGGTGAAGTTTCAGCGTCCGTCATTGGGATTCAAGAATCAATATGGTCTGAATAAAAATCTGCGGGAAGCTCCGATGAAGACCATTTCCATTTCTGGTGGTCGCAAGGACAAACTTCGTCCGGGGGATGTTCTGGGGGCTTTGACCGGTGACGCGGGACTGGCCGGTACGGATGTGGGCAAGATTGAAATTCAGGATCGCATTTCCTATGTGGCAGTTTCCAGCAAGATCGCCGACACGGCTTTACAAAAGCTGCGTGAAGGTCGCATCAAGGGACAAAAATTTCAAGTCAAGTTCGTTAAATAGCTACTGACTGGCGAAGATGGCCAGGTTCCCCTGATCAAACTCTCGCCCCTCGGGCCAGCCCTCTTGAGTTGCAACCTCTTGCAGCCATAAGCGGGCGTTGCCTTTGGTGACCACCACAATACGGCGATGCCGGGACACTTCCACCAATTGATTTAAGACATGCAGATAAGTCTCTTTGCTGAAGGGATCATAAAGGTAATAGACCTCGGCCTCGGGAATTTTAAAGTTTTTTTCCGCCAGATCCTGCGTGTAAAAGTGGACATTTTTTTCCAACCCAAACCTGACCGTTGAAACGTTGGAAATGTCCACGCGGTGTTTGACGTATTCATAGCCGATAAAATCAATATCCGGGCGCAGGAATCCAATCACCAGTCCCACCCGTCCGTATCCTGACCCCAGATCAATGAAGCGGCACCCCTCACTGGGATTGATTTCCCGTAACGCTGTCAGCAGTGTCGAATAGGAGGATTGCACGCCAAGCCCTGCACCCTCATACAATCTTTCATTTATTTTCAAATCTGTCTTCATGCCGATGTCGGCAGAATAGTCCAAACCGAAAATCTGATCCAGCCCATCAAAGGTGCGGTACAGGGAAAACGCCAGTGAACGAGCTCGAGTGTTACCCCCCTGAACCAAAACGTGTTCATGCTGAAACACCTGCACCATCAATTGCAAAGCCTTCCGCATAAAGCGTCGTTGCTGGTCCATGGGCATCTGCTGAATGTGCAAGATAAAGAGTTTTTCCTGCTCTTCAGCGCGTTTTACCAGCGTCTTAAGTTGTTGAGCATTCAGTCGGATCAGAGGTTCCTGAAGATATTGAAGCGAAAGAAGATTTGAAGAAAAGATGTTTTGAAGAAAGTTCTGATATTGTTCGGAGAAATTCGTCTGCTTGGCCAAGAGCCACTGTTCATCCTGCATAAACCTGATGGCTGATTCCAAAAAAGTCAGGTCCACATAAAAGGCCGCTTTTTCTTCAGAGGTCAGATCCCTCCAGGAAAGTTCTTCCCCTTGCGGGGGGATCTTTAAAAACGAAAACAGCAACTCTTGATTCGGCGTCATACATCAAGCTTAGCATGAGTTCCTGCAAAGGACTGAATTTCTCAAAAAATAACGCCAAGTTTTACCAAAACCTCTGAAATCAGAAAAGATTTGACTCCAATCGGACCATGGCCCATAACGCTCCCGAAACGCTAGGGGTGTTGGGACGAAAAGTCCCGGCTGAGATTAACCCTTTGAACCTGATAGAGATAATGCTCGCGCAGGGAAGCTGATAACAGGACACACAGTCTTGTCCTCGCCTTCCCTGCCCAAGGGAATGGATATGAAAAAATCGTTTTTACTATTAGTGGCTCTCTTGTATCCCATCAACTCGGGGGCTGATGAAATTGACACTGTGACCGTGAAAGACCAGACAGGACAAGTCTTGCTGGAGGCCGGTTCCTTTGATGTGCCGGCTTCCGAACTTCCCCTGTCCACCCGATTGATTTCTGCCCAAGCTCTGAAGGATCAAGGTGTTCGTCGCCTTTCGGATGTCACCTTGATGGATGCTTCTGTCACCGACAGTTACAATGCTTCGGGATACTGGGACTTTCTTTCCATTCGTGGTTTTACTTTGGACAACCGATATAATTTCCTGCGCGAAGGCCTGCCCATCAATGCTCAGACCTCCATTCCGCTGGACAACAAGGAACGTCTCGAGGTGTTGAAAGGGCTTAGTGGCATTCAGGCCGGATCAGCGTCGCCGGGAGGCATGGTCAACTTCGTGGTCAAACGCCCCACAGAAAAAACATTCTTAAGACTTAATACCGAAATCAGTCAGGAGGGAAACTGGCTGGTGGGGGCTGATACGGGCGGCCGAGTTTCCAAAGCGGAACAATTTGGTTATCGCCTGAATGTGGCGCACGAAAGTTTGCGCCCTCCGATTGAAAACTCCGCAGGCCACAGATCGGTTCTCAGTCTTGCCAATGACTGGCGGGCCTCGGCCCACTCTCTTTTGGAATCCGACATCGAGTGGTCACGCCGATCCCAGCCCACACAGGCCGCCTTCAGTCTTTTGGGTGATACGTTGCCATCGATCACAAATCCCCGCCTGAACCTGAACAATCAATCCTGGTCGGAGCCGGTGATGTTTGAGGCTTTGACTGCGACCTTGCGCTGGACTCAAAAGCTACATAGTCAGCTGACGTGGACAACCATTGCGGGTATCCAAAATCTGACCACCGACGACCATCTGGCATATCCTTACGGCTGTTCTGCAGAGAATAATTACGATCGCTATTGTTCAGACGGCACCTTTGACATGTATGACTTCCGCAGTGATAACGAACGCCGTAACACTCAGGCCGTTAAGACCGCCTTGCAATTGCAGGCGCAGACAGGCGATGTTTCCCACCATCTGAACGTCGGTTATGTCGGCACCAAAATGCAAGAGGACTATGAACGACAGGCCTATAACTTTGTCGGCACTGGCAATGTTGATGGCAGCGTGCAATTGCCCGGCGATGGCACTTTGAATGACGAAAACACCAACCGCGAATCCTCCGTTTCCGAATTCTTCGTTTACGATGCGGCTTCTTTCGGGGCTTGGAAAGGATGGCTGGGGGCGCGCATGATCGACGTCCAACGCAGCAGTATCCGCACTGACGGCTCTCGCGCCACTAATTTCCGTGAGGGCTTTGTTCTGCCGTGGGCGGCCTTGTCCTATCAAATCTCTGCAGAGCTTCTCACCTATGTCAGCTATGGTGAAGGTGTGGAAACCTATGTCACCCCGAACCGCAGCGGTTATAATAATCCGGGACAGTTTGTACCCGATGTGATCAGCAAACAGTATGAATGGGGTCTGCGCCACAACGCCGACACCTTCCACTGGGGACTGGCAGCATTCTATATTGATCGTCCGGTGGTGGAGGATCAGCGCCCGGCTTTCCAAATTGACGGCAAGGCCCTGCATCAGGGGCTTGAACTGGAGTTGCAAAAAAAGTGGCAGCAGACTGAACTTGAAATGTCGGGAATGTGGCTGAAGGCTTCTCGCAAAGACAGTGTGTTGAATCCTGCCATCAACGACAAACGCCCGGTGAATCTTCCTGAACTCACCTTGCGCCTTCGCGGGGTCTATTATCTTTCTTCCGTGCCGGGTTTAAGTTTGGATGCACGAGCGTCTTATGAAAGTGACCGCGCGGTGACAGCGGACAACTCACTTATGTTGCAGGCCTGGACCCGCTGGGATGTGGGAAGCACCTATCGCTGGGGGGCCGTTGAAAAGGCCACCCAACTTCGTCTGGCCGTGGAAAATGTGATGGATCAAAGGTACTGGAAGGAATCCCCTACACAGTACGGACATATCTATCTCTACCCGGGCATGGAACGACTGGTGACATTGTCGTTGCAGACGAATCTTTAGTTGGCGGCAGGAACGGCCACAAACTGCGGAGCTTCGGCCTGCATCAACCGGGCCTGCTCCAGTATCATTTGCTTGTGATAAGAGGCGCTAGTGTATTCACCAAAACTGCGGCAGTTCAGGGCCCCACCGTGGGCGCCGCGGGTCACAGCCACCAAAACAAGTCCTTGAGGCGTTTCCAAAAAGGCGGGACCGCCAGAATCCCCACGGCATGCCCCTTGTCCGTCACGGTGATCTGCAACCAGAATTGAATCTTCCACGTTCACCAAAGTCACACGGGCTTTGTTTAAACCCTCTGCCTGCTGAACTTCGCCAATTTCATTGATAATGCCATATCCCGCCAACAAAAGTTCTGTCGGCGCCGGAAGCTCTATTCCCTGATCCAGAATTGCCACGGGTTGGGCTCCGGCAGGTATTTCTTCGGCCAATTTAATCAGACCGATATCATTCAGGGTTGTGACATAGCGACCCCAACCATCTTTGACACGAGTGTATTTTTTATGGAAGGTCGCTTGGGCCACCGCGACCATGCCGGGATCTTCCATCGTCGTTGGCAGTTTCGCACCAAAGTACACGACCAAAGGCAACTGATCAAAATTCACCAGACAATGAGCCGCCGTTATAACCAGATTGTGTGAAATCAAAACGCCTGAACAGACGGACACAGGGGCCCCAGAGACATTGGCCACCAAAGAAACCGTGGAACTGATGAGCGCATCATTGGCCAAAACTTCTTCCCCGCCCACAATGGCCTGGGAGGAGATCGGCGGCAAGGACTCGTTCTGCGAAGAGCATGCCGCCAGCAAGAAGCACAGCAATGTCAGCATGATTTTGCCGGATCTCACAAGATGGTTCCTCCCTAAGAAATGACTTCGGGAAGAATACCGCAAGATCCGTCAGCCCCCTACGGATAGTTCGCTGTCAAAAAAATGGACGGTAGAAAATTCAAAGCGCACCGGCTTCAGATCTTCTTTAGCGCCTCTGACAAATCCCCGATAATGTCCATCACGTTTTCAAGACCGATACTCAGGCGGATTGCACGCGGATCAATGCCACTGTGATCACGCTTGTCATCGGGTATCGCCGAATGGGTCATAAAGCCGGGAACCTCGATCAGGGTTTTTGTCAGCCCCAGGCTGACCGCCAAAGTGATGGCGTAAGAGTTTGCCGCAATATCATCGACAAATTTCTGACACTTTTTCATGTCGCCTTTAAGTTTGAAGGAAATCATCGTACCCGGAGCAAACTTGCCTTCCGGAGATTTCAAATATTTTTTTGCCAGCTTGTGCTGCCCGTGGCTTTTAAGCCCCGGATAAGTGACGCTTTCCACTTTCGGATGGCTTTCCAGGAATTTTGCCACCGCCAACGCCGAGGCCTGCTGCTGTTCAAAGCGAATGGCTTGGGTGGAAATTCCGTAAACCAGAATATGCCACGCCGAGTACGGATGAATGATCGCGCCGAAATCCTTGCGTGCAACACGCAACAGACTTTCATGGGATCTTGGAGCAATCACCGCGCCCCCCATTTCCGTGCCGAAACCTGAAATATTCTTGGTCAAACTTTGAATGACAAAATCCACGCCCCATTCGATCGGGCGAAGGGCCCACGGTGTTGCAAAGGTGTTGTCCACCACGGTGTAGATGCGTTCTTCCTTCGCACGCTTTTTGTTGGCGGCTCTAACCAGGGCCGTGATCTTTTCAAGATCGGCAATTTCCAGAATCGGATTGGAAACAGTTTCAAAATACACCACACGGGTGCTTGGATCGGCCAATTCGGCTTCCAGATCTTTGAAGTCGTTCACATCCATCAGGGTGTGACGAATTCCAAAGCGTGGCAGCCAGTTCGTCAGAAGACTGTAAGTACATCCGTATAAAGTTTTATGAGCGACAACTTTTTGACCGTTGCTTAGCAATGACATCAGCGTAGAGGCAATGGCCCCCATCCCGCTGCCAAAGGTCACGGCACATTCGCCTTTTTCCAATAGCGCCAATTGGTCTTCCAGCATTTTCGTTGTGGGCTCTTCCAGGCGGTCATAGATCCAGATGGGCTTTTCCTTGCCAGAGGGTGCCCCGAAAGTGCTAAAGCCCTCAGCTCCCCTTTGCAGGGATTCCAGACGAAATGTCGTAGAAGCGGTCATCGGCGGAATGAGATGGTGAGAAAACTCCCAGGATTTGGACAGGAATTCGCCGTGAATAGCTTGCGTGCGTGGTGACTTGGTCTTGGCGACTTTCTTCTTCGTCATAAAAAACTCCATTTTTATGACTGCAACTAGAGCACATGTTCTAATTAGAAGGAAGCTCTAATTCCAGTGAACCGCCGTAAATGGAACATCTGTCCCCAGATAGTCCACACCTATTTCCTTCATCTTACCAAAGACTTCGGCGTCATTTGCGTTCCAGGCTGTCACCGTCAGTCCCGCTGCATGGCATTCTTTGACAAGCTGCGAATCAATCCAGTTTACACTTAAAGACAGACCGTCTGCCCGGGCTGATTTTGCAAGCTCCACCGGGTTGGTCGGCAGTCCAAACAACAAACCTGCGGTCCGGATCTGCGAGTTTCTATTTTTGAAATCCAAAAGCCAGCGATGGTTAAAAGATATCACAGTGATATTTTCAACTTTTCCGAACTGACTTAAAAGATCTCCGAGCTTGGCAAAGTCCCCGGCAGACTTCAGCTCAATTTGCAGCTCAACGGTACTGGAGGCAAATAACTTCAAGACCTCTTCCAGTCGCGGTAAAGGGTCACCTTCTTTGGTGCGCACCCGGGATAATTCATCCCAGGTTTTACCACCCACTTTGCCTTCAGAGGTGGTGGTGCGATTTAAGGTGTCATCATGATGGACCACCCACACCCCGTCCAAGGTTTCATGAACATCAAATTCGACGGCCTGAACCCCGGACTGCAAGGCAAATTCAAAAGAGCGCATTGTGTTTTCCGGCGCACGATCCCGTGCCCCGCGGTGACCCATTATTTTCATGGCCCTATTGAAACAAAGGTGTCCGCTTTAGGCCACATTTTTCTCGCTTTCACAGTGCAAAACGCCTAATCTACGCGCCTATGGAACTCCCCTTCCGCCTGCTTTATCAGGATGAACATTTTTTTGCGATCGACAAACCCGCCGGCTTTTTTGTGCATCCACCGGAGCTGTCGCCCTATCCTGTGCCTAAAGAAAAGATCTGCCTTTATCACCTGCGTCGGGTGATGAAGAAAGATGTCATTCCCGTGCACCGTCTGGATGCGCCGACCAGTGGTGTTTTGCTTTTTGCGATGTCCCGCGATAAAGCACGCAAACTCAATCATCTTTTTGCAGAACGCCAGATGCATAAAACCTATCAGGCGGTTGTTCGAGGTTATGTCCAAAGCGAAGGCCTGATCGATCTGCCTTTGGAAGCCGATGAAGGACGTCTTACTGTTGAAGCACAAACACAGTACAAAACCCTGGCCCAGATTGAACTGCCCTTTGCCGTTGGCAAAAAGTATCCGACCTCACGCTATTCACTGGTGCAGGTGCATCCGATCACAGGACGCTGGCACCAAATTCGTCGCCATTTTGACCGCATCGCTCATCCCCTTTTAGGTGACATTGAACATGGCGATTCCCACCACAATCGCTTCTTCCGGGACACCCTTCAAATCCAGGGCTTGTGTCTTAAAGCCACGGCTATCGAACTTCAGCATCCCTGGAGCGGAGAAACGCTCTCCATCCAAGCACCACTTTGTGAAAAATGGGGGCGCATCCACAGGCTCTTCGAACATGGATTGGATGCAATTTGAATTCGTAGGACTCGAACTGTAGTATCGCTGCCAATGGCAACAGCGGATCTTAAGACTTCTTCATCAAACAAAACGAATCAGGAATCTTTGGATCTTGCTATCCGTAAAATTGATCTGATTTATCAGCAGAATGTCACAGGCATTGCCGCGATCATCGCCAACGCCTCGGTTTATGTCTACATCGCTTGGGACAATGTCACACACGCTTATCTTGTCTCCTGGGCTGTGATTCTGCTTTCAACGGCCTTCATCCGCCTGGGCTTTTTGCACCGCTGGAATAGAATCAAAAGTTCGCTGACACACATTTACCAGACCCGCTTTTGGCTTTATGCCATGTATGTGCTGCTGGGAATTTCCGGACTTTGCTGGGGCACGATCGGCTGGCTGGCCCCTTATGGCGACACCGCCCAGCAGATCCTCACGGCCCTTCTTGTGTGTTCCATGTCTGCCGGTGCGATGATCACGTATGTTTCTTCACGCATTGCCATGGCCTGCGTGGTGGTTCCCGCGATGGGAATGTGGGGGCTGAGCTATCTGTTCTCGGATGTTCCCTATCATATTCCCGTCGGAGGTTTGATTACAGTCTATTGCTTTTTGATGGTCATTATTGGAAAAAACCTGCACAGGGCCCTGATCCAGCTGCTGACGTTGGATTCCAAACTACAAAAAAATGAAGAACACCTGCGTATGTCGATGTCCTCTTCGGATGCCTTAAGCTGGGACTGGGACATTCCCAACGACGCCATTCATTGCGAGGGAAACCTGGCCCTTTTCCCGGAAGGGGCGGCTCAGCTAAAAAACATTTTGCAAGAATCCCTGCGCACAACCACGGATCTGGATTCAGAAGCTGTGATCAAGGATGCGAAAAATCAGAATCGGCACATTGCCCTGCGCGGAAAATTTTATCGCAGTTCTGAAGCCCATCCTTACCGGGCCACGGGAATTGCCTGGGACATCACAACCAAACGCAATGAAGAAAATCTGCGCCGCGAACGTGACTTACACGAAGCCGCCAACAACGCCAAATCCATTTTGCTGGCCAATGCCAGTCATGAAATTCGCACCCCCTTAGCCGCTATTGTGGGCTTTGCCGAAACCCTGCTCCGCAACCCAAGCCTGAATGAACAAGGTCGACGTGATGCCCAGTCTATTTACCGGCAGGGCAATTTTATGGCCTCTTTGGTGAATGATCTTCTGGATCTGTCAAAAATTGAAACCAACCGCCTCTACATCCAAAAAGCACCCATGAATCCCATGCACGAACTGGAAGATTCCATTTCAGTTATTCGCTCTGCTCTAGAGGAGGAGAAGTATCATCTGCAAATTGCCTATGATACTCAGATTCCGGAAACCATCCTTTCGGATTCCGTGCGCTTTCGTCAGGTCCTGATCAACTTGCTTTCCAACGCGGTGAAGTTCACCCGTGAGGGCACCATCACCGTGCATGTGGCTTTTTCTACCAATATTGATATGGAAGGAACCCTGACCATCACCGTGTCTGACACGGGCATGGGAATGGATGAGGCCACGCAGAAAAATCTGTTCCAACCCTTCGTGCGCGGCGAAAGCGCGGATGTCCAACGCCTGCAAGGCTCCGGATTGGGACTGGCATTATCAGAGCGTCTAGCCCGGATGATGGGCGGAGAATTGCGCCTGTTGCGATCTGCCCCCGGCCAGGGAAGCACTTTTGAATTCTCATTGAAGCTGGGAAAGATTCAAGATCTGAAATTGATTTCCCCGGCGCAGACCAAAATGCAGACGCAAGGGCGCATAAAGCTTGCCAAAGACGACGGCCTTCTTAAAGACCGCCATGTTCTGGTGGTGGATGATTCTGAAGATCTGCGCGCCTTGATGACCCGCTACCTGAAAAGACAAGACGCTGTCGTAGAAACCGCCGAAAATGGACAAGAGGCCGTCACCAAAGCCCTGGCCCATCCCTATGACGTCATCCTGATGGATATCAAAATGCCCGTCATGGACGGCTATAAAGCGACATCACAACTTCGAGAGCGCGGCTATCGACGGCCTATCGTGGCCCTGACCGCTCAGGCCAGCGTGGAAGGACAAAGTCGCTGTCTGGCCAACGGCTTTGACGGTTATCTTAGCAAACCCGTCGACATGAATCTACTCAGTGAGATTCTGACCCGGGTTCGCACCTAGCGAAAACCGTCAAAAATTTCGACAAAAAAACGGACTCCCACTTCTGGAAAAACTTCGTGCTAAACTAAGATCCATGATCAAAGAACTTTGGCAGAACTTTCCCAGATTGATGGAAGAAAAGATCAATGCCCTTCTGGACGAGGCGGAACCCAGTCCAGCCAAAGCGTTTCAGTTGTACAAAACCTGCCAGCAGGAAAACCTGTGGTCGGAAAGCTTCGAAAAATTCTCTGTGCATCTGGAACATTTCTTTTCCCTGCCCAAACATGAGCGCCACAAAAGCGAACTGGATCGCGTTCTAGAGCGCCCCATGCACAGTTCCCTCTTTGCCGCTTTCCATTTGAACTTCCGCACTGCCAGTGTCAGCCCAGGCGCACTGACGGGACTTGCCAACTGGGCACACAACCTGATGCGTGTGGGGTACAAAACCAACAGCGCGGTGATCTCAACTGATGTGCTGACTAAGACCCTGCACTACATCACTCATCCGCCGTTTTTTGAAAAAGCCGAAAACATTGAATTTGAGGACTTCTGTGCCGCATGGAAGAAGACTGTCTTTGCCCTTTTTGGCAAAAAATACGATGCCGAACTGGACAAAATCGTCAGCGAATTGCGCTGGCTGAACACTCAATTAAAAACAGAAGAAAAAGCCCTGCAGAAAAGCGGCTTTGTTCCCACCATCTATTTAACCCAGACGGAAATCGACTGGACGGAGGCGGTGCTGCGTGCTGCTTCGGATAACACAGACATCCCCAAATACCCTCTGTCCAAGGGCCCCCAGAAACAACGCCTGGCCGATCTGGTTCGCACCATCAGTCTTTACAAGATCGTACAAACCACGAAACTGCCAGAGTTTATAGAGCATCGGGATAAAATCCGGGCCACAATTATCGATCGCTGTGAAAAACTGCTTCGCGAGTGCGCCCGCTAAAAAAACAAAGGGGCTAAGAAGCCCCTTTTGTGTTTTACCTATTTCGGAGAAAGCTTGTAAATTGCATCCCCGATGATTTTATCGTCTGGCGAAGCCAGAATGCAGGCAAAGGCCAGCTCACCCTTTTCATTGAAATCAATATCACCGGCAAAGCCCGGGAAATCCTTTTTCAAAAGAACATACCCAAAGCCCTTGTCCGTCATAATGCTGTCACCCTCGCCAAGCAAACGCTTCACGGAAAACTCATTGGCCACATAAAGCCCACGCAGTCCTTTTGTATTCTTGGCTCTGAAAGCCACTGTGCCCGATGAATTCAAGCGCGGCGTGAAAAGCTCCAGTTCAGAAATACCATCCAACCCCTCTGTGACCAAAGACTGCAGTTCACCGTCTTTATATAGAACCAGTGACTTGCGTTTGTCTGGAAGATGGCCGATGAAAACCACCATACCGTTTTGTGACAAAGCCACTGTGTTTCCAAAACCGACGAAGTTGGAGTTAGGGTCTCCTTTGCGATCCTGGGCGATGATGGTTTTCTCGTAGTCCCCGTTTCCTTTGGCCTGGATCAACAAAATCTGATCCGACTGGGCATCGCTGATCTCGCCGTGTTCCCCCAGACGGACCTTAAAGGCCCATTGCTTCTTTTCATTCACAGCAGGGCGGAACAAATATGCCGCCGGAGTGTCAAAGCGTCTTTCCCCTTCACGTGCGATGGTGACATAAGAGTCTTTGTATTCAACAAAGCTGCGATCATAATCTTTGCCAAAATTGCGGAAAATCACCGTGCCATCGTTCAAAGTCTGCGCATAACCCGCGTAGGCGATCTGATTCTCTGGGCCGGAGACTTTCAGTTCCGTGTTTTTACTGTGACTGTCGTAGGCCAATACACCCTGACTCTCAAAGTCGTTGAAAGGGCTGAAGGTCACCTGGCCGCGATCATTGACAGTCGGATCGGTGACGTAATGATCGTCCGGGGCTACATAGATCACTTCCCCGGGAGCATTGTGGGCCTTGAACCAAATTGCCTGGTTGGGTTTGCCGTCCACAGCCATCAACTTAATTGCCACATCACCGTGATTGTTGATCGCAGGCGAAGTGTTGCTGAGGTAAGTCAAAGGCGGAAGATTGTAAGTGTCCAGCAAATGAACCCGCACCAAAAGTTCCGGTTCCGCATACTCGGGCAAAACTCCGGCAAAAACCGGCGATGCCAAGGCTGCCAACAAAAATGAAAAGCTGATCTTCTTCATAGTGTCCCCTTGTGATGCAAAAAGCATATGCAAGAACCCAGGATCTGTCCTGATTTCTTTTGCAATTTCACGGCGCGTCCAAGGATTTGCGATGAAGGGGCGACGACATAAAAGAAGGGCCGCCCAGAGCGACCCTTTGATAATGGACTGAAAGAAGAAGGAACTAGTTGGAGCTGACGCGAGCCAAAGCTTTCTTTTGCTTTTCCTTGGCTTCGCTGAGGCGCTGACGTTTCTTTTCCAACGCTTCTTCCATCTGCTTTTTCTTTTCGATCAAAAGGTCCGCTTTGCGATTGTTCTTTTCTGCTTGCGCTAAAGCGGTCTTGGTCATGTCATCCAAACGACGGGCCTCTTTACGAGCCGAGCTCTCAAACTTATCAAGACTGGCCTGGGCGGACTTCAAAGAACGGGCACTGGATTTTTCAGCGGCCACAGCTTCTCTGTATTTCTGCTGAAGGTCTTTCAACTCTTCCTGCAATCTTGCAAGATCTGCATTGGTTTCTTTTAAGGACTGCAGAGTTTTGCGGCGCTGCTCAAGTGAGTTTTCGAAACTGTTGCGGGTGCTGTCCAGTTTCGCCGCCACGGCCTCTGCTTTGGTGCGAACACGTGCCTCTTCTTGCTCGTTTTTTCTGATTTCCTTGTTCAAGGTCTCGATCTTGCCGGTCAGAACCGCTGTTTCCTTGGAGTTTTGCGCCTGCTGTTTTTGCAAACGCTGGATTTCGCGACTGGTACGCGCCGCTGTTTCTTTGTTCTTGCGGGTTGTGGCTTTTAAATCTTTATGAGCTGTTTCCAGTTCTTCTTTGCTTTGATTGAACCCACCCTTGGCTTCATCCAGGTTGGCTTCAATGCTTTCAACTTCCGCCTGAGAATCATAAAGGGCGTCCAAGTCCGAATTCGCATGCGCTGTCATCGGCGCCATGGCCCCGGCGAAAGAAAGAAGTACGAAGTATGAAATAAGTTTGTCTGTCCACTTTTTATACATATTCTTGTCCCTTGTTGATTGTAACAAGAGCCTAAGTCCACGAAACATGCCCAGGCTCAAATGCAAACAAACGGGAGTTCAGCCGTTTCAGGCGCTCTTATCCATGAAATAAAAACAGGGCCTGGCCCTAATTTGTGGTTTTGCTAAGAAAGGACGGCCTGATAGCTTCTTTGCAGGTTCTTCAGAAGCTTGATAATGGCAGCCCCCGGGGTTGCAGAAGCCCGTTGATTTTCAAAAACACCCACCAAAGCATCCAACTTGGATTCAAAGCTCATCGGCAGGTATCCGCCCAGCCCCAGAATCCAGTCCGCTATCATCACGGCTGTGCGCCCGTTGGCATCCTCAAATGGATGCAAACTGATCAACCAGTACTGAGCCAGAGCGGCCTTACGGAAAGGGTCTAGATCGGCCTTCAGAATCTCTGACTCCAGGCGCAGAAACCCCTCTTTGAGCTCTCCCACAGGACAAGCCTGCTGAGTGCCCACAAACACGGGCCGGTCGCGAAGGCTGCCTGCAGGACGTTTTAAAAGTATCGCATTGATATCCAAAATAGACTGAAGGTTCGGGGCTTCATCAGCGCGGATCCTCGCGGCGACATATTCGTTGGCTTGTTGCCACGACTCGACTTCGCCGCGCTTTAAAGCACTGGAACCCCGCAAACGCAAGGGAGCAAGTCTTGCCAGCCCCGCCCCCAAGTCCTCTAAGGAAAGGGACTCGCAGCGATGGCGCAATTGATTCACCTGCTCAATCAGGTCGCGAATCTGCTCTTCTTCGGCAGAGTTCACAGACCTGATCAGAAGATCCGTGAATTTCATGACTATTCAGCGATCACCGGATGCATGGGGACTGAGTACACTCGTGTCACCCATTCTGAATAGTTGTCAGCCTGAACAAAGACCTCAAAACGCTGATCTGCTGCAAAAACCAACTGCATGCTGACGTTTTTACCTGAGAATGAAACAGCAAAACTGCTGCCTTCACACTGAGTCATCGTCGAGTTGCAACCATAGATCTGATAGTCATTCGTTTGCCCTTTGTGAGTTCTATCCAAGAGAACCTCGCCATCATCACCCGTCAACGGCTCATAACGATAGTACTTCTTGCCATCACGTTCACTGACAGGTTCGTCGCTCTTAAAATACAGATAGCCGGTCATTTCACCGCGAAGCTGGTTGTTGTATTCAGGAGTAAGGGTCTGCTGAGTCAGGCTTAGATAGATATGCCCGTGAATCACCTGCCCGTTTTCATCTGTAAAGCGTGCGGCCACCGAGGACTTCACAACAAACGATTCAGCAAAGTCTTTCTCGACATTGATCGAACGGGCCAAAGACGGCTGAGGAAAAGACACGATGCCGGCCATTCCTGCAGATAGGGTCAGGACACTAGCCAAGAGTTCCTTTTTCATAATATCTCCTTAAGGTCTTTTTGATGCCCCCCTTATACCCTATTTCGGTTCAATGCCTAAGTACCCTATAAATAATATAGGAGTCCCCCGGCCGAGCCACAGCCTCTGCAGCTTGGGCTGAAATAAAAAAGCCTTCCAGGAAAATCCATGGAAGGCTTTTTTGAGTTTTCATCGGGATCTTTTACTTTGGCACACAGTCAGTCAGGCTTTCTGCGTCCCCCCCAGTGATTAAAATATCATCTTCAAGGCGCACTCCACCGAAAGTCTTCCATTTTTCAGCTTCAGGCCAATTGATATGGTCTTTGTAATTTTCCCGGATCGCCTGATCTTCGATAAAGGCACGGGCGAAATAGCAGCCTGGTTCTACTGTAATAAGGTAATCTTTTTCCAGCGCCAAATCCACCCGCAGGCGGGAGCCGTAGTATCGTTTTGGATTCGTATTTTCAGGATTTCCTGTATCACGAACCTTTAAGCCGACCAAATGACCGACCCCATGCGGATAAAATACAGAGATCGCTCCGGATTCCAAAACGGCGTCCACTGAACTCTTCCACAAGCCCCACTGCTTCAATCCCTCAGCAATCACGCGCGCTGACCTCATATGAACATCGCGCCACTGAGTTCCCACTCGGCACATCTTGACTGATTCTTTGTAAGCCTGATGGACTAAATCATAGATTTCTTGTTGCTGAGACGTGAACTGACCGTCCACAGCGAACACACGGGTGATATCAACGCAATAGTCTTCCACATCGGCTCCCGCATCCACCAGGACCAGCTCCCCGGCGACCACTTTTTTTGCGGTGGGTACAGCATGCAGAATTGCGGCGTTTTCACCACTGCCCACGATCGAGCCGTAAGGCATCTTTTCCGCCCCGGCCAGCAAAACCGCATTTTCATAGTGAAGTTGCAATTCGCGCTCGGTGATGCCCGGGCGCAGCGACTTCTTCAACGCGGTATAACCCGCGTTGGCCATGTCCGCTATTTGACGGATCAGACGAACCTCTTCTGCTCCCTTGCGACGGCGCACCTGATCCATTCGAATGGAAAGTTCACGGATGATTTCATCCGACGCCAAGCCTTGAGCCGGTTGCCCCAGGTGAAGAATACGTTTGTAAGTACCACCAGAAATTTTCTTTTTCAGATCTTCCAGGGAATGCTGACACTCAAAATTACCTTCAGCCCCTTCCCACACGATATCCACCGGGCTTAAAGGCCTTTGATATTCGATCCAACCTTCTCCTAAAGAATAAGCCATCACGCCTTCAGGGCGGCGGTGACCGCTCAACCAGAAGTAAGACGGATGAGGCAAAAAATCATAAGTCTGATCCAAACCACCCGGCTTTTGCACAGCCACGCCACTATGAACCAGAACTAAATCTGAAGATCCCAGAAGATCTTTCCATGCACTAGCAACTTTTGTTTGGCGGCCCTTATAGACTTCCTCAGCGAACAGCATAATCACCTCATTACCCTGCTCCAAAGTCTATTCTCAATTTTAAAACCGTCAACCCCCACGCGCCGGGCCGAGTTAAAAGACGATCACAGTCAGCTTGTCGCCTTTGGAAAGCTTCAGGCTGATTTTGATTTTCCCTTCAGCGACGTCATACTGATCCGGCTTCACCTTTTCAACTGTCGCGCTGTCTTTACGCTGTAACAGGACATCGCGCACCTTCATGCCTTCGGGAATCTCCAAGGGGAAATCCTGACTGACATAAGACACAGATGCAGCGATTTTATCAAAGGCCTTCTTGTAACCATCATCATCCTGGCACAGGGAATAAGTCTGAACCACGCCGGGACTGGAGCTTTGCAGTCGTTCGAAGGTTTCGGCATAAGACTGCCCGGTTTTCAGTTCACAGCTTTGACCTCGGATGTTGCCCACAACGGCCATAAAATAATTGCCATGCAAAGCGGTCTTAGAAATGTCGTTCAGGAAATTGACGGCCAGATCCGGGCTTCCTTCCAGGAAATAGCCAGAACGAAGAATCCCGCGACGCACTCCTGTTGGCCCGACCATCTGACACGTCTGATGGGGCAGAACACCAGTGTAGGTTGCGGCAAGATAACCCATCACGTTTGCATGTCCACGATAGGCCTGCGTGCAATAGTCCGTAAGACCTTCAGCTTCGTCCACATAATAGGTTGAAGTGGTTTCGGAATACTTACATTCGGTCAGTTCAACTTCATTAAAGTGGAAGCTCACACCGTTATACATGACGGTTCTTCCAACCAAAGAACTCACACTGTCTTTGACACGCTTCAGATCTTCGCTTTGACAGTTCTGCCCAGCCAAGCCCGCCGGATTCTGGCCTTTCAGCAAAGAAAAGATATTTGTAAATGTTCTTGTTTCGACATTGGAGCTGACGCCATCACGATAGCCCACCCCTGTAAATTTGAAGGGAATACTGGTCTTTTTGTATTGCACCGCCATGGTCCGGTCATAGTTATAAACCTGATCCGCCATACAATGACGGGTCTGATAGTTGTCTTCATCCGTCAGCACAAAGAAAACCACTTTTTCATTCGCGGCAGATTTCTGATACTTGCTGGAGGCCCACTGGATAACGGAACAAAGAGCGGATTCATTATCGCTGCCGCTTGTTCCCATCCCCAACACAGATTTTTTTATACTGTCCACACGGGCCTGGCGAATGGAGGCTGAATCCCGAGGATCCAAGACGATGGGCTGCGGACTGGCACCGTAGACCGTCTTCGCAATCGCCATTGTGTCGTTATCCGCCAGTTCTGAAACATCTTTTACGTATACTTCTGAACCCGTTTTAAGACTGCCATAATAAATAGTCGATCCGCTGTTCAAATAGCTCGAAGTTGACAATAGCTGCACTGTCACTTTTTTTGAGGACAGAGAACCTAAAAGTCCGTCGATCCGAGCCACAAGCTCTTCCTGGGACTGCTTCATTGTTTGAGAGTTATCAACCACCAGCACCAATTGAGTGGAGGGATATTCGATGGATTCTTCGGACTGGAATTCTGCCACTTTCGCATTTTCCGGAAGTTCACCGTCAATTCTGTAAGCCGTTTCTGAATCCATATCAAAGCGCATGCCTTGTGGAGCGCAGTTCTGAAAAGAAACCACCAATAGACCAGCCCCGGCCAAAACCGCCAACCCATTCTTTTTCACACATCCCCCCGGATATCTGATTTTTATTCTACTTATTGTGGATTGAAGCGACAGAGCTTGTCTCAAAAAAAGACAAGGGTCCTAATATAAAGCGTCTCGCACATCTGTTCGAACGCCCCGTAATAGATCAATTTGATAAACGGCTGATGACATCCAGAAACAGGATGGTTGCATCAAAGGTCTTTTCCGATCCGAAAGTGAATTCATCCGAACCACCACTCCAGGCATGGCCCATGCCCGGAACCTTGATATAAGAAATACGCGCCCCGGAGGGTGAACTCCAACGGATGAAGTCACCCGAATTTGCCGTCTGATAAAAAGAGGAATTCACACGACCGTCATCACTCTGATCCAGAAAATACAGTCCCTGCCGTAGGGACTTCTGGGCATGAGACTCTGTGGAAACATGATCTTTTTCCCCGCGAACGATCAGAATTTCCTTAAGTCTTTTACGCGATACCTGTCGGCTGCATTGAATGGCCTTCAGCCCCAGATCATCATAAGAATGCTTTTTCCGGCTGATAAGTTTGTAGGGAGCTCCCGAGTGAATCAAGGCAACTTTAAAAACATCCGGATAACAGTACGCAAAGTGCGCCGCCAGAACACCTCCCGCAGAGAAGCCACCGACATAAACCCGCTCTGGGTCTACCAGCCCCTCACCAATCAGGCCTTCAATGTGCGCCATGATTTCTTTTAGTTTGCCGGCATTTCTTTTTTGATTGGCGGGCAAAAACCAGTTCCAACACGTCAGAGGATTCTTAAGAACTGATTGCTCCGGTGTATAAATGAGCGCATCCAGACCCATCCACTGCTGCTTTTCAGCCAGCCCCGTGAGCCCCATAAACTCTTGCGCAGACTGGGTGCACCCGTGCAGCCACAATATCAAGGGGCGCGGCGTCCCGGACACCGGCGGCTGGCCAAAGGCCGGAATAAACCAGCCTATCAATACAACTAAAACAACGCGCCCTAAAGAAGACATTATTCGTTACGTCGGATATCAATGGTTGGAGTGTTCGGTTTACCGTAGCTGTAAATTGGGGAAATCAAACCAGGGTATTTCTGCAACAACGCATTGGGCTCCAACACGCTTACGACCATCAGGATATTTGCGACGGACGGGTTTTGTTGCAGGTTGGAGTTCACGACAGCAGAAATAAAGGTCTGAATGATCGCTCGTCTTTGCGCATCAGCCAAAACCTGTTTTTCATAGTAGTGATTGTTGATCATCATCTGACTGACGAGCTGCAGATGATTGTGCAAAAGAACGTCTGAAAACTCCACGGCATTCACGCGACGAAGCAGGTACTGAATATGTGCATCGGTCACCTGCTCTAACTGAAGTTGCAACAGACGCTGATTGATTTTCTTGGTTAGAAGCGCCAGGGACTGATCGTTGTTCGCCAGCATCTCCATAATGATCGCGGCCTGGCGGACACTGAAGCTGGGATAAACGATCTGACCAGCGGTGGCCTCACCCATTTCCGCATCAGTCATCTTCACAAGTTTCGCGGAGGCAGTAAAAGAAATCCCAAGACTGCACACGACGGCAAAGATCATCTTTTTCATAAAAAACTCCTTATCGATTGAGATAAGGAGTTCTAATAAAAAATTCCTCGCGTTACAAGACGGTGCTCTGCAAACCGATAAAATGTCCATCACTGTCCAAAGACTTTGCTGTTTCAGAAAATCACAGAAACACCGCCGCCCGCCAGATTGGCCGGGGTGCTACAATTGCGCTTTGGCAATAACCTCGACAGAGCACTGGTAGCGATAGTGAGATGCTGGTTCTGCTGCCGCATGAGCATTGCATTCGTGCCTCAACTCTTTCGGGCCCATGATAAAGTATCTGCGACGCTGATAAGACCTGTGACTGGTGACTGTCCCGCGCGAAGTGATTTGGCAAGAAACTCCGTACTTCTCTGAGCAATCAGATAAAGCATCACGCTCAGCCTCCCGAACCGCTGAATCCCGGCAGATGGCTTCTGTGGTTTTACTTTCATTAAAATCACCGTATCCTGAAACTGAAGAGATGTAAGTCGGATACTGCACAATTCGTTGAGACACGACAGCACACTGGTAGAACTCACGTGCCTCACTGTTACATCGACTTAGAACCGCAGAACTGATGCGACTGGCGCGGAACCGTGCCTGTTCCACACAGTCCCGTTCATCCACCCCCACGGCAGTCACTTTTTCGGACGCTTCCGCCTGTCCCGCGCGGATACGGCGGCGTTCAATTTCCTCAAGTTTCTGTTTTTCGGATTGCGAAGGTTCTGACGCCTTGGCCAGAACAGAGTGACAACATAACGACAATAAGATCAAACCTGAAAGCAATTGAATTTTCATATTTCCCCCCGGTATCACCCCTTAGCAAGGCTGATACCAAACGAAGTGGGGGCATTATGTTACCTGATATATTTTTCTAATTTTTTTCGCAGGTGACCTTTTGCTCATCACAGAACGACAGCAGAGTTCGTGAACGGCACTTTCCCAGTGCGTCTTTACGAGCTTCCTCTTCTGTTTTCCCCAGGCCAAAGAAGCGGCTTCCCTGGGATTGAACCTTACAAGTATAGGTTGCCACCAGCTCAGGACGGCCACTGGACATATCCAGGGCCAAAGTGTCCTTGTTGGGATTCTGATCGTTGGGGTTGATCACCTTCAGGCCACAGCCTGAAAAACTCAGCCACGTCAGGGGGATAACAATCCAAGCGACTTTCCGCATAAGATCCTTCTTTCCTCAAATTTAGAACACTTTCAACCACCTCTCATGGTATCGTTTTCGAATCCAACCACAAGAAGATTTCATTCTTCGCGCATTATGAGGCATCAAAGCCGGAGGTTTCATTTGAGATTTCAGATCTTCCTTCTTTTGACTGTCGCGGCGGCGATTCTTGGCTGTGCCACCCGCCCGGACGCCCCTGCTGGCTGTTTAACCAAGGCCCACTTTCCCGCGAAGGCCTACGAAGCCTGGCGCCAGGCCCCGACCCATCTGACCAGCTCTGAAACTATAGCAAACGCCCCCTTGTTGCAAATCGGTGTTCGCACGACGGTGCAACTGAAGAAGACTGAAAATGAAAATCGAGGCTTTGTGCAATTTCAAACTCAAAGCGCTGCAGACTACTTTATAGTATCGGACTTCTATCCCCGCTTGAACGTTCTGGACGTCAGCAGTGGCAACACCTCGCTGAGTGCAGAGGCCTGGGGCCCTGTTCGCGAATGCGACACCATGAAAAAGTCTTTGCGATTTAAACTCAACGGCATCAACAAATATGGTCTGGAAATCATCAGTCGAGACAGTACAGTCGTTAGCATCCTGGTCCTGCCCGCGACTGCCAATTGAAAGCTGGACTCCCGATTCTTAACAAAAATGTGAAGAACGTGTGAAGGGTTCTTCAGAACATGGTTTCATAGAAGCCGGAGTGAAACCATGAAGCAATCCATTTTCTTCTGCGTGATCATGCTACTCTCGGGACTCTGCAACGCCGCTGTATGGACAGAGGTCAATCAGTGGTCTGAAGACTGGGAAAATCGTTATTCGGCCTGGGTTAAGAACGAATGGAACAAAAACTTCTTTTCCCGGACTCAGCTTCCCAACGGCCAGTCGAATCCCTACTATGGTCTTCGCGTAGATTGTGCTGATGCGGTCTATTCCATGCGCATTATTTTCGCCTACGAACACCGTCTTCCTTTCGCCATGAAAGATCCCACTTATTCTGCTACCAGAATTTCAAACAAAATGAGCCGTTGGGACCGCCAGAGAGAAATCGACCGAGTCCGCAATTTCTTACTCTACATCTATGAAATGGGCAGCACACGCTCGTTGCCGTCAGACACCTATCCTGTTGCCATCAATCGCAGAACCATTCGCTCTGGCGGCGTACTAACAACCACTTCCATCAATCATCACTCTTGGACAATCAAAGAGATTCTGCCCATCGGAGTTCCCTATCTGGTCTACAATTCGGTTGTCGGGTCTCATTCCGGGTTTGGGATGCAGGAAAGAAAGTCCTGGCCCAATCCAAACTGGGTGTTTGAAGGCGACTATAGCCCATCCAGCGGGGCCGGTTTCCGCTATTGGCGCCCCCTGACCAGTCTGGGGAAGCCCGTCTGGGAGGTTCCCGGATACAGTACCGAACAATTCCAAATCCCCTTACAAAGATGGATCAAGACTCTACAAACCCGGTTGGCATTGCGTGATGAAAAAGACGATCAAATGATCGCCCGACTTATCGACAACGTGTGTGTCGGCTTTAAAGATCGGGTTTCCTATGTGAACGATGCCCTTTCCTATAAACGACAGTATCCAGGCTGCATGTCGTATGAGGCATTTGATATCTATTCTTCCCCAAGCCGCGATCAAAGAATCTTTGATGACTTGCTGCTGCTGCGAAGATCATTCAAAGAGATCCTTCAGCGCAACAATGGTCGCGACCTTAGCGCTGAACAAAAAGATCAGCTCCGTAAAATCTATCCTTATATTAACCAAAGTGCCGCCGGCGAGACCCGAAACATGCCCGCACAAAGTATCACAGAAGACTCGACCTGCGTGGTCACTTACTATGCAAACCGCAGCATGGACATGGCGGAATTCAAACGGCGTCTGTTTTCAGGATTGCTCTCTAACAACCCGAACGAGCCTGGTGAATATCGCTGGGGTCTTTTAAGGGGCCCCTCGGATCATGCCCGATCCTGCCGGTCCTGGGGCGGCTGGAGTCCGCAATTTTAAAACCGGATAACTTGATCCAGATCAACGCCCGGGCGCGACTCTTTACGTAAAGTGGGATCATCCACCCCGTGGGAGATCCCAATGGAAGAAGCCACCAGCCCCGCCCCCAAAATCTTTCCGAAATTCTTCGTCGGATCTGATTGCTTGAGCTGTGGTGCCTGCTGGAAAGAGGCCCCCGATAATTTTCGCAGTCACGATGTCCAAGCCCACGCCTATGTCCATCGCCAGCCTCAATCCGAAAAGGAATTCCAGCAGTGTAAGGCCGCCCAGGCCATTTGCCCGATCGGCATCATCGGTCAGACGGAAAGCTGAGTCCTACGCATGCCCGTTTAAATAAAAAAGGGCCCCGAGGGGGCCCTTTTCTTCTGATATGTCCTCGCTACTACTGCACATCGTTAAAGTTGACCGACGTGAAGCCAAGTCCTGTTAACTGGGCAACCCAAGCCTGAGTCGCAGTGAATTGAGTGTCGGGGTGAAGGTTGAACTTGAAGCTTTGCTCCGGTGGCAATTCAATACCAGGATTGGCGCTGCAGTCAGCCTGATCCGAAGCGTGCGTGTAACAGCGGTTGTTCACAACCTCGGAATACTTGGTCGCATCCGCCAGATCCGCACTTGAGTTGGAATTCACCATAAAATAGCGCGCTTTCAAGCCATTGGCCAAACTGCCCTTGATCGTGGAAACACGGGCCGAATACCAGTTGTTGTCACCGGCATAGATTTCTCCGGCGATGGCTTCGATCTTGGATACCGAGGTGATTTCACCGTTTGTCATACCCACTTGAGCCAGCAGGCGATCATGGCGTGACCAACCGCAACTGCTGTATTCAGAGCACAAGAATCGATCCGCACGGCTTTCGTACTTCAATTCACCGGTCAAAAGATCAAAACTGGCTGCATAAGTCCCGGACTTATTCGGACTGACCGCCGTCTGATCATCATGGGTCAGAAATTCCATCTTCGTTCCACTGAGCTTCGCGGCGATTCGATAAGTTCCCATGTCAGGAATTGTCATGGAAACTCCGGAATCATAGTAGGTGTTGAAGAACGCCGGCTTCGACGCGCGCACAGTCACTGTCATCGCCTGCACCTGCATGTCGGCAAGCTGCTGCGCCGTGAAGCACGATGTGTCTGGCGTTATGTAAATCTGACGCTCTTGATTATCGAAGACGATCCCTGCTTTTTCCAGCATGCAGGAAATGGCTTTGATCTGCTGGAACGATCCGGGAATGGAGTCTGGCGAACCACCATTCTGCGCAAGTTTGCAATAGAACAGTCGCGCTGGGTAGTCCGGCCCCTGACTGTCCATAATGCCACCTTGACCATCCAAGGGCATCGAATGCTCGTTGCAAAGCTCATTGACGTTGCTTTGCGCCTGAACCTTACCCTGCACACCCTGGGCCTGACTGTTGCTGACAAGGCCATTACCGACCTCGACAATCACCCCCTGAACAGCGCCCATCACTGTGGAAGGCTTATCAGAAGACACCACAGTGGTGGAAGGAGTTTCAACAATTTCCTCATCCAGCTTGCCTTGACACGCCACCAGACTTGCAACGTGAAGTACGACCGCCACTGACAGGACTTTTCTGATTTCTCTATTAAACACGACTCTCTCCTTGTTAAAAGTTCTGCGCAAGTTCATCTGCGCGACTTTCTATAAGGCAAAGAGCCGGCCAATCGCTAAGTCCACAATTTCACTGCAATCTTAAAAGAAGACGCCAACCCAAGTTGCCAAGTTGGCGCCAACTGCCGGTGGGAATCAGGCAGTTTTTTTGATCAGTATCTTTCTGAGACCTTCCCGTGAAACTCCCAAACGACGTGCCGCTTCGGATTTATTCCCCATCGAACCCTGGATGACTCGTGCAACAAACTCGGATTCAAAGGCCTCGCGTGCCTCACGCAGGCTAAGGTTTTCATACTTTTTCAAAGAGTCCTCGCCCGACGAAGTCCCGACGACACTCAACTGCGGGCGCACTTTGAACTGAAAATCATCCGGCTGCAGAACGGCTCGGTCTCCCGCTGAAAGACAGGCGCTTTCGATTTTATTTTCAAGCTCCCGGATATTGCCAGGCCAGTGGTATTCAATCAGCCGCTCTAAAGCTTCGGGACTGACTTTTTTCAGTTTCCACCCGCGCTTGTTATGCAATTGCTCAAGGATCGCCTGAGCCAATTCCGGAATATCCCCTTTTCGTTCCCGCAGGGCGGGGATCTGAAGGTTGACCACATTGATGCGATAATAAAGATCCTCGCGGAACTTTTCTTCGTGAATCTGGGTGTCGATGTTTTTGTTGGTAGCACAGATCAGACGGAAATCCACAGATTTCGGCGCTTCAGTTGACCCCAGTCGCTGAACTTTTCTTTCCTGCAAAACACGAAGCAGCTTGGCCTGCATTTCGATAGGCATTTCACCTATCTCATCCAGGAACAAGGTTCCCCGGTGTGCCAACTCGATCTGTCCCTGCCGGGGCAGCGTTCCCGTGGCAGCACCCTTTGTCACACCAAACAGTTCCGCTTCAAAAAGCGATTCGGGAATAGCCGCGCAGTTGATCGCAATAAAAGGTCCGTCGCGGCGATGGGAATGATGATGGGCCAGTCTGGCAATCACTTCCTTTCCCACCCCACTTTCACCCGTGATCAGAATATTTGAATCCGACTTGCCAAAGTCACCGATATGATCATAGATCTTTTGCAGTTCCGGCGCCTTCGAACTCAGACTGACAGCGGAGATGCTTTTGCGCCAGATATTCTTGCGGTGTTCGATGGCGGCTTCTGAATCTTCATTTTTTTGATGGATTTCATAGCTTTCAAAGGCCATGGCCGCCAGCATGGACAATGCTTCCAAGGCACGCTGATCCACTTCATCAAAATCACCGGAAGTCTTGTTCAGCACCTCAATGACACCGATGACTTTCCCCTCTTTCCAGTGTAACGGGACGGCCAGAACCTTCTCTGTGCGGTACCCGGTCTTGCTGTCAACACCCAGATAGAAATCCTCATCCTCCGCCACTGAATTGCAGATATGACTTTTGCGATTTCGAAATACTTTCCCGGCAATCCCCTGATCCGTGTTGATGACGATGTTTTGGTTGCGAATGCCGGTGGCAATATAACTGTTAAGATATTTAAAGTGCTGTTCAATATTAAACTGGGAATCAAAGAAGATAGTGCCTCGATCCGCTCCGGTGGCCCGGATGCACAAATCAAGAATTCGCGAGATCAGACTTTCCCCCGCCTGCTGGTCAAAGATTATTTGCGCCGAGTCGCCAATAAATTTCAGTAGTTCATCAGATTTTGACATGATCTTTATATCGGCAGGTCCCGCCAACAAAAGTAGGCTGCCAACCCGGCTTTCCACACTTCGGCCCACGTTTGTGGGCGGTTCATTCTGAGACCGACCCAATTTCAAGGGGTTAGCTCCTGGCCTGGCTTTCGCTTTAAAGAGTTCTGAAAGGATTCAGGTGAAATATGAACACACAAAACATTTCCCAACAACTCGACCGAATGGACCGTGAGCTGAGATTTCTATGGCAAGAGGCGCATGAGGAATCCATACAAAGCATTAGAGAGCGAAAACTGAAACAATACTGGGAGCTTTTTAAGGCCTATAAAAAACAAAAGCAGTTCCTTATGGCTTTGGATTCGAAATAGGACTGGCCCCTTTAAGAAATTAACTGTCACTGGGTTGCAGAGCATTTATACTGACTTATATCTTCTAAAAAGTCAGGTGCGTTGTGAGATATAGATGGTTGCTGGTACTTACATGTGTTGTTGCATTGATATCGTGCAAATCAAATTCGGGCGACACAACACCGCCCGAAGAAACCGCCTGTTCCACCACCGACCTTGAATCTGAAATGGCGGCGATATTAAGCACCGGCGCCTCGTCGGAAGTTCCCTTTACTTACTCCATTGAACGTTCAGATGGACGGAAGTTTACTTACAGCTATGGCGCCTCCAGCCTGACAACCTCCTACGAATCTGCTTCCACGTCCAAACTGGTCACCTCCGTCATTCTGCTGCGGCTGGTGGATAAGGGGATCTTATCTTTGACGGATAAGCCTCAGAAATACATCCCGTCCTGGCCTGTAAACTCAACAGATGCGATCTACAATATGACGCTGGCGCATCTTCTTAGCTTTCGCTCGGGGATGACCGACGAACTACTTTGTCTGCATAGTGCCTCCGGAAATTTTGAAAACTGCACCAAAAACATGGCCTCCGCCAACGCAACAAACACCTACATTCCGGGAACGGTGTTTTACTATTCCGGTGCGCACATGCAGGTGGCAGGACTCATGGCGCAGCATGCAACAGGCAGTTCCTGGCAGGACATTTTTGCACAGTTTAAAAGTGACACGGGGCTATTCACTTCTGCGGCCTATGACCTTCCCTCTAGCAGCAATCCCCGCTTGGCGGGCGGAATGCACTGGCAGGCCAGCGAATATCTTGATTTTCTGCGGGCCCTGAAAGCAGGGACACTGCTGAGTTCATCCTCCATGACAGAACTTTTAAAAGATCAGACCTCCTCCAGTCAGATGCTCTACTCCCCCCCTAAAACGGATCTTAATGAAGAGTGGCACTATGGTCTGGGCCTATGGCATGAATGTCAAAGCACCACCTACAATTGCAACAGCAGCAACGGCCGGGTCTCAAGCCCCGGCGCTTTTGGTGCTTACCCCTTCTGGGATCGTCGCAAAAACTATTTTGGAATTGTCGCCCGCCAAGGGAGCGCCGGTACTTATCCCAAAGGGATCAATATTGAGCGCAGTGTTCGCAGCAAAGCCGATGCCTGGGCGGCCTGCACATTTTAAACTCCTAATGTCTGGGACTGCCAAGATACTTCTGCAGCTTATCAAAAGACTCCGCCCAACCCTGAATACAGTCGCCATGATATTCATTTGGAATTCCCTGCTGAAACAGTTTCAACTGACTGGTTTGACTGTCAAGGGATTCAAACTCCAGTGTGATGTAAGCCATCTCTGGCCAAACCCCAGGCATATTGGCTTCCTTGGCTGAAATCGCATCCCCCTTCCTGTCGGCAAACTGATCGGTCATGACAATGCGCTCGTTTTGAATGATCTCTTCAAAGTGGCCGGTCATACCACCAGAACTAGATTCATAACCTTTCATGTTAATGAAGTACCTGCCGCCCTCGCGAAAATCGATCTCCACCTGATCCGCATACATTCCTTGGGGCCACCACCAATGCTTTAAACTTTCAGAGGTTGTGAATGCCTCAAAGAGCTGCTCGACAGGCACCGGGAACTTTCGCTCCACTTCCAACAACCTCGCATCAGGGCTGGAGTGTTTGTGTCCTGATGACGATGTGGGCTTTTCTTGCGCGGTCCTCATAGATACTCCTTTGGTGATCTGGTTCTTCAGCTTCTCGCAGTTTTGCGAGGTTGGCTAAACAAAGAACTCCTGGTTGTTGTTTGACTCAAGTCCTGACCAAGCTGTTGTGGATTAATGAAGGATCCGATTATTCAGATTTCCTCACGCCCTAGAACCCCCTCTTAGACTAGGTTTGCGGCGATTCCTGTCTGATAAAAAGCAAAATGTTATAAAGTTTTTTACACTGCAACCTGACAAGGAGAACTGATGCTTCCATCCTTCAAGACCCCTGCGAGTATAGCCCTATTACTGACTCTCACTGCGTGCAGCAGCTTACCCAAGAAAGAATCCTCAATCCCCGACAGCAGAGCAGAAAACTCAACCATCAACACACGTTCGCAGGCGGACTACAATTTTATCTTAGCAGAAGTTTCTAGCCACGAAGGAAAACCCGAGCGCTCCATCGAGCTCTTTGAAAAAGTGCTGGCGATGGATCCCGTTTCCCCAACAGTGCACATGCGGCTGTCGGCAGAATACCTCAAAGCCGACAAGATGGATAAAGCCATCTTCCACGCGCAACAAGCTGTGCTGCAAGACCCGAAGAATATTGAAGCTCACCTCTTTCTCGGGGGCCTCTATTCAGCCGAGAAGCTTTACGACAAAGCGATTTCACAATACACCCTGGTCCTGCGCCTGCAGCCTGAAAATGAGGAGGCACCCGTCTATATTGGCTCGCTTTACGCCGACAAAAAGGACTATAAAAAGGCTGAGCAGTTTTTCAAATCTCTGTTGAATAATCCCAACTATGAAACCCCGCACGTGGCTTACTACTATCTGGGCCTTATTCGTCAGGATCAAGACGGAGTCAAACATCAGGTGGCCGCCGAAAAGGCATTTAAAAAGTCCCTGGCACTTAAGCCGGATTATGAGGATGGCGTTGTCTCGCTGGCAAACTTTTACTTAAAAAACAACGACCGCACCAAGGCTCTGGCTTTGTGTCTTGAGTTCCAAAAACAAAACCGCTTCAATCGAAGTGTCGCCGATATCATCGCGCAAATACACATTGAAAGCGGAGAAGCTGACAAAGCCTATGAGCAACTGGAAGTCATTGCCGGGAACTCGGAGGACTCTTTGGAGAATCAGATGAAAATGGCCCTTCTTCTGATTGAACAAAAGCGCTTTCACCTGGCCGCTGCCAAGTTGAAGGACATTGTAACGAAGTCTCCGTCTGCGGATTCAGCCCGCTTTTATCTTGCCGCGGTCTACGAAGAAACCGGTGCGGTGGACAGTGCTATTCACGAATACATGTTAGTGCCTCCATCCAGTGCCCACTTCAGTGAAGCCGTAGTGCATGCGGCCCATCTGCTCAAAGGCCTCGGAAAAATCAATCAGGCCCTGGATGTCACTGAAAAGGGCTTAAAAACGAAGGCCGATCAGCCTCAGGTTTACACCATGTATGCCTCTCTGCTGGATGCCAAGTCTGACTATCTGGGGGCCGCACGAATTCTGGAAGAAGGATTAAACAAGTTTACAAAGAATGTCGCCCTGCTCTTTCAACATGCGTTGATGTTGGATCGACTGGGCCAAAAAGACAGTATGATCGCACAAATGAAGAAAGTGCTGGAGCTTGAACCCAATCACGTTCAAAGCATGAGTTATCTGGCCTTCACTTTGGCAGAAATGAATCTACACCTTCCCGAGGCGGAAAAGCTGGCTCGTCGTGCTTTAGAGCTGGAGCCCACAGACGGTTATGTTCTGGATACGCTGGGATGGGTTCTGTTCAAGCAAAAAAGATTCGCCGAATCCATCCAGGTGCTGAAGAAAGCCTATGGTTATCAGTCTTCAGCCAGCATTATTGCCGAACATCTGGCTGACGCCTACGTGATGGAATCCATGACCGAAGAAGCTAAAGCCATGTACAACAAAGCTGCCGGCCTGACCACTGATGAGGCCCGGACCCGCCAGATACGGAATAAGCTTCTGAAACTGAGCGCCAACAAAGGTTAGATTGCAATTTGAAATGTCACAAAGGGGGCTCCAAGCCCCCGCCGACAAAGTCATCCTTACGGCTTTCTTGGGCGCACCGTCTGCCAGGAACAGTTCGTCACTTGGCAGACATCTTCGCTCAAACCGAAGTTGCAACGATACAAGGCATTTTCCGAAGCTTCCTGCTCACTCATCCCTGCACCACTGAATTTCAGCACGGTTCCGTCTTCAGCGACTCTTTGAGCCGTGCAAGCATGCCACTCATATGGCAAAGCGCCGGCCCAGGTCTGGAATCCACCAAGTAACAATCCTAAAGTCAGGGCAATTTTTTTCACTTCAGTCTCCTTCTGTTCAAAACGAACGTCCGAAAACAGAAATATTTAGTTTTGCTCCTTTGATCCATTAAAAAGAAAGAAGGGTCAAAATATGACCCTGTGAATGCCAGATTATTACTTGGAATGATGCAGAGTCGCCTGCTTACTTTTTCTTTCCTTTTTCTTTCTTAGGGAAAAGCGACAGGTAGCGACCGTACCCCTTGGCTTCCAGTTCCTCCACCGGAATGAACTTCAAAGCAGCCGAGTTTATACAAAAACGTTTGCCACCTTTGTCTTTGGGGCCATCATCGAACACATGCCCCAAATGGGAATCGGCCTTCTTCGAGCGCAGCTCCGTCCGTTCTACAGACAGTTCGCGATCAGGCCGAGTCACAATGGCGCTGTCATCGATGGGTTTGGTAAAGCTGGGCCACCCCGTGCCGGAATCATATTTGTCCGTGGAGCTGAAGAGTGGTTCTCCGCTGACGATATCAACGTAGATGCCCTCTTTTTTATTGTCCCAATAAGCATTGTCGAAGGGTCTTTCCGTCGCAGCCTGCTGCGTGCACTGATACTGCATGGGGGTCAGCATTTTCTTTAACTCAGCGTCGGAAGGTTTGACATATTCTTTTTCCTGCGCAGAAAGTGTTCCGACGCACACCAGACTCAAAATAAAAATCAAAAGCTTCATAAAGACCCCACCTCTTACCTTATCAGTGTAGGCATCCCCGCCCGCAAAACCAAGGTAAAGGTGCACGCCGACCATCCACTTTTATTGCTGCATTGTCATCCAACAGATCCCTTTCACAAAATTAATCCGAATTTACACCGTGGCTTTAGGTAAGGACTCAAATTCTCCATTTGGGTGACTATTGGCACCTCTACGAGCAACCGAAAACATGAACATGGAACGGTTCTCGCTTTTTCATCTTAATTTGACACTCTTGGCAGCCGCAAGTGGCTTGCTGATGGCCTGTTCTCTGGATGCCAACATCCAGGACCTCGCAGCCAACAAGACACTGCCTGCAGAGATCCGCCTTAACAAAGATTTTCAACAATCTGAAGTTTCAAGGTCAGGACACTACGAAGTGCATGGTCAAGTCGGTGAAGTGGCCGAGAAAAAAGTCAGCGGACAATATGTAATTGAAGGGGTGATAGTATATGAATAAAACGACCTCATTCCTTGTCTCAGCTCTCACTGTCATGGCTGGCGTTTCTGCCCAGGCAAACAATGGCAACAGGGGCATCACCTTTCAAGGGGTCATCAAAGACACGCTCAACCCCACCAGTCCGAATTTTCCATCGTCTCTGTCTAACGTGATTGTGCAGATCCTGGGGGTCCGCAGCGATGGGAACTCTTGTATTCTTTGGCAGGAGATGCACACCGGCGTTCAGATTGAAAAAGGATATCTATATCTGGTGGTGGGAAAAGGAACGAAGTCACCCATGCCCTCGCTGACTTTCGATGAGGTCTTTGATGACAAGCCAAAGACAGGACTCACCTGCTCAAATGGCTTTACCGACTACGCTCCGAGCTCCACAGATTCCAGAAAACTACGTATCGTCGTCAACAGTCTGGGAATCACTGCCGACTTCAACATGCGTGCGGCCCCTTATGCGATTCGCGCTGAAAAGTCCGGCGACGCTGATAAACTGGGCGGGAAAGCTGCTGATCAGTTCCTGACTGTGAACACCCCGACCGGGCTGACTCAAGGAGCGGCAGAGGCGTGGTTTTCAAGCACGGTCATGGCCGAACTTCTTGCCGGAACTTACGCGGCCTCTACTTCAACAACAGCAACCAATGTCACGGGCACAGTCGCCATTGCCAATGGGGGAACCGGTGCCACTTCCGCTGCTGCCGCAAGAACTAATTTAGGTCTTGGTCCTTTGGCCACAATGTCACCCACGGGAACAGCGGATGCCAGTTCCTATCTTCGTGGTGATGGAAGCTGGGCTTCCCTTCCCTCGGCTCCCACTCTGGCCGGAGATGTCAGCGGAGCCCCCGGCAGCAACACAGTCCATAAGATCAAAGGGACCGACGTGAACGTCACCGCCCCTGCGACCGGCCACTTCTTTCGTTTCGACGGAGGAGCCTGGATCAACGGCGCTCTGACGGCGACTGATGTCCCTTCTCTGGATTGGTCGAAGATCGCCTCTGGAAAACCCACAACTCTGAGCGGTTACGGCATTACAGATGCTGTCAGTAAAAGTGGTGATACCATGGCAGGTCCTCTGAATATGGACAGCCAGAATCTGACCAACACAGGATATATTTTGATGAGTCCGCAGCGCGCGCTGGGTCTTGGTGTGTATACAACCATTCAAGAGGCCGCTCTGGTCGCAAGTCTGACGGCGGCCCACGAAGGTTACACCTGGTTCAACTCAAATGAAAACACGATCAAGTTCTGGAACGGATCGACGGCGCAGGCTTTGGGACTGGCTGGTGCTGGCATCACTTCCATCGCAGGACAAACCGGAGGCTCGCAGTCTCTCGCTGTGGGAAGCGCCGGAACTGAACCCGGCTGGAGCTCTTCTGCCAACACGCACACTCTGAATATCCCCATGGCTTCCACAGCTTCTGTCTCTGCTGGTTTGATCAGTCGCTCTGATTACGATACGTTTAGCGCCAAACAACCTGCTGGAAACTATGTCACGGCCCTCACTGGGGATGTCACAGCCTCCGGGCCTGGCTCTGCGGCCGCCAGCATTGCTGCCGGAGCTGTAAACTCGACAAAAATTCTGGATGGATCTGTGGTAAAAGCGGACCTGGACTTCAGCGGCGTCAACACAGCAACGACCCAGATCGCTTTAGTCGATGTCACTGGTAAGTTTACTGAACTGGGATGCTCCACCAATGGACATCTTTTGACGTGGACTGCTGCGGGCTTTGCCTGTCAGGCCCCCACGCCTCTACTGCCTTCACTTGCCACGGCGAACATCTGGGTCGGCAACGGCTCCAGTGTTGCCACCGCAGTCAGCATGAGTGGTGATGCAACCTTGAATTCTTCCGGCGCACTGACTCTGGCAAACTCTGGAGTCGCCGCAGGAACTTATTCCAAGGTCACTGTCGATACCAAGGGACGTGTCACCTCCGCTGCCAATATTGCTTCAGCGGACGTGACCACAGCATTGGGGTTCACTCCGGTCAACAAAACCGGCGATGTGATGAGTGGTTCCCTGGGACTGGGTAATTATACCAACACCACCGAAGCCACACTTATCGCCGGATGGGGTGTTTCAGATAAAGGAAAAACCTGGTTCAACACTTCCACCAATCAAGTCAAATACTGGGACGGTTCTGCCGCTCAGGCTTTGGGAATCTCGGGCGCGGGCTTGACCTCACTGAATGGACAGACCGGATCGGCTCAAACCTTCGCAACACCAGGAACGGCGGGCACCGTGCCGGCCTGGTCTTCGTCTGCAAATTCTCATACCTTGAACATCCCTCTGGCCTCTGCCACCGGGGTTCAAGCCGGTCTGATCAGCAAAGTCGAGTTTGATATCTTCAATGCAAAACAACCCGCTGGCAGCTATATGACTGCGTTGACTGGAGATGTGACCGCGACCGGTCCGGGTTCTTCTGCTGCAACGATTGCCGCCAATGCAGTGACCACAGGAAAAATCGCAGACGGCACCATTTTGGGAACGGATCTAAATTATACTGGCGTGAATACGGCCACAACAGGTTTGGTAATGAAAGATGCCACCGGGAAGTTCTTCAACTTCGCCTGCTCTACCGCTGGACATGTGCCCACGTGGACAGTGGCGGGATTCGCCTGCCAAGCTCCTGCCGGAGGAACCGTTACGGGGGTCACCGCCGCAGCTCCACTAGCTAGTTCGGGCGGATCTTCTCCGGAAATCTCGATTGCCAACGGATCGACCTCTGGGCAAACCCTGCGCTGGAATGGTCTGGCATGGCTGGCGGCAAAACTTTCCAACGCCGATATCACAGGTCTGGGAAGTCTGGCCACTAAAAACTCCGTGGACTTAAGCTCGGCAGATGCCACCGGTACACTGGCGGCGGCACGCATGCCCGCCTTGACTGGCGATGTGACATTAACAGCTGGAACAACCTCAACTGCTATTGCTGCCAATGCAGTGACTACAACGAAGATCAGTAACCTTGCCGTCACCGATGCAAAAATCAATGATCTTGCGGTGAACAAAATCACCAGTGGTGCTGGCAAGTACTTCACCTATGCACCGAACAACGTGGCCTGCACCAACGGTCAAGTTCTAACGAAAACCGTTAATGGTTGGGAGTGTGGATCCGCCGGAAGCTCGGGCACCGTCACTTCCGTGGCCACTGGCACGGGACTCACCGGTGGTCCCATCACCTCCAGTGGAACAATATCTTTAGCGAACACCTCTGTGACTCTGGGCTCTTATGGAAGTGCCACGCAGGTTGCAACTTTCACGGTGGATGCCCAAGGACGCCTGACGGCCGCCGCCAACACCACCGTGACGCCGGCCTGGTCCTCGATCACTTCAAAGCCGACAACACTTTCGGGATACGGCATCACAGATGCGGTTCTTTTGGGGGGACAGGCTGGCGCCATCAGCCTGGGAAGCACGAATGCTAATGATCTTTCCTTTAAGACCAACAACACCGCACGCATGACCATTAACAGTTCAGGAAATGTCGGAATTGGAACCGTCTCCCCGGCCAGTGCACTTCACGTCGTGGGTGATATCCAGTTCACTGGAACTCTGACAGATATTTCTGACCGTCGATTAAAAAAGAATATTCAGCCCATCCACTCAACTCTGGAAATGATTCGAAAAATTCCAGTTTATTCTTACATCATGAAAGACGATCCTAACGGGCGCACCGAGTACGGGGTGATGGCTCAGGACATGATGGTTCTTTTGCCAAATCTGGTAAAGCAGGTTGATCTTAATGGAAACTATTATGGTGTGAACTATATCGGCTTGATTCCATGGACTATCGGAGCCCTTCAGCAGGTCGATAAAAATACTCGACGTGATATCGCCTCGGTTCAGGAAGAGAACAAAGAACTCAAAGCCGCCGTAAAGGACCTTGAGGACAAAAACAAAGAACTGGAACATCGCCTCTCCGCGATTGAAGCGCAATTCAGGAAACTGCAGAAATAACAGGAAGATTCTCTCATGAAAGCTCACGTTGCCTCCTTCCAACAGTTTCTCCGACCTCTGATCACCGGCCTGTTTGCCGCGGCTGCGGTGCTTTTATCAACTCCTGCAGCACTCGCTGACTGCGCCTCGCCAGCTGCTGTGGCTGGGGCCATGGATTACTTTACGGCCACCGCAGAAGTTAAATATTGCAACGGCACAAACTGGGTGTCGACAAAGTATGGCGGGATTAAAGGCGTGGCGGCGCTGTTGGATACGGATTCCTCCCGTTTGAATGCCAGCAAAATCGCAGTCTTCGGAAATTACGCTTACTTTGGTGGGTCTTCACAAAGCGGAAATGTCTACATTGCCGTTTATAACATTTCCGATCTTGCCAATCCGACTTTTGCGGGCAGTTACGAAGGCCCGGCAGGAGCAGTTGAATCCCTCACCACCGATGGAAGCTATCTCTACGCAACAAATGCCTCGACCCTTCGAGTGCTTTCGATCTCAAATCCGGTGGCTCCGACCCTTGTAGGCAGTCTCAACAACACATACCTAAGCACCAGCCAACTCGTTGTCAGCGGAAACTATGTCTATGCCATCAGTAGCAGACTGGCGATTGTGGATGTCTCAACCAAAGCCACACCCGTGCTTACATCCTCGCTTTCCCATGCCAGTTTTAACTATTCATCTGGACTGGCTGTTTCCGGAAACTATGCCTATGTCATTGGAAATTCCACACGAAACCTGATCATCGTTGATATTACCAACAAAAGCGCCCCGTCCGTTACTGGATCTGTGAATTGCTCGTCCTGCTCCAGCCCCAAAAGCATCGCCCTTTATGGAAACTATGCCTACATTGGAAATACGGGTGGCTCGTCCTCAGAGCCCTCTGTCATCAACATCACCAACAAGGCAGCTCCGGCCCAGGTTGGAACCATTTCCAATGTTTACTGGATCAACGACATTGTCGTAAAGGGCAACTATGCTTATGCGGCCTCAGACGCAGGTGATTTCTATTCACTGGATCTGACAAATCCGACCAACCCCACCGTGCTACAAAAAATCATTGTGACCAGTTACATGAAAGGTCTAAGCAAGATTTCGTATGATGGAAACAAGCTCGTCGGGGTGGCGAGCTCCTCTGGATTTATCGCAACTCTGGATCTGACCCCTGTCGGCATGCCGAAACCTCCGGAGTCATTTAAAGTCTTCTCAGGCGACTCAACTTATTCGCAAGAGCTCCACATGGCCGGCAACACGGTGGTGACCATGGATTCCTCCGGAGGTCTGTGGACCTATAACGTCAGCGATCCGGCTGCCATGTCTTTCTATGGCAGAGCCAAGGTTCCCGTCAGCAGCAACTTGTTCTTCACCGCCGCCTATTTTGATGGAAGCTATTTCTATATTGCCGGCCCCAATCAATCCAGCATCTTTATCTATGATCTGATCACTCCTTCGGCCCCAACCCTGGTGGCCGCTTATTATCACTCAAGCCTGTCTCAGGTCATGGCACTGACCAGAGTCGGAAGTTACATTTATGCCGCCAGCTCTTCGGGCCTTGTGGTCTTAAATGCCACAACGATCACGGCGCCGACTTATGTCACAACCGTCAGCCCTACTTTTTCCTGGCCGAAAGAGGTTCTGGCTTCCGGCAGCTATCTGTATGTAATCGAAAGCAGTTATCTAAAAATATTCGATATTTCAAGCCCTGCGGCCCCGACCCTGGTGGGCACCTTAAATGACATTTCCAACTTGTCCTCGGCCAGAGATATTGCCGTATCCGGAAACTATGCTTATATCATCACGGGAAGTGCCCTGGTCATCGTTGATATCACAACGAAGTCAGCCCCCTCTTATGTGGCAAAAACCACCTCGGTCAACTACGCCGACAAGGTCGCTATCTCGGGGAACTATGCCTACACCACGGGACAACAGACTAACATTGTGGATATTTCAAATCCAAACGCTCCCGTGCTGAAAAGTTCTATTTATTGTGGCAACTGCGCCGGCATCGCCGTTTCGGGTTCCACCGCCTTTGTGACCGACAATGGCATTCCTGGAATTCGCTCTTACAACATCAGCAATCCCTTGGCGATCGCACAGCTTAGTACCATCGCAACACCGGCAGACTATGAATCGATTCAGCGAATTGCCATCAAAGGCAATTACGCTCTTACCGGCAGCTCTAGAACGACCTCGATCACGGTCACTGAGACGACCAACGCCACCAATCCCACCATTGTCGCCACCTTAAAAGACAGTAAACTTGCGGCTCTGGGAGACCTCGTTATATCCGGAAATTACGCCTATACCGCCGCCAGCGGACACTTCACAGTCATCGACGTCACGAATCCGGCAACCCCATCAATAACTGGTTTCCTTTCCCATGCCACGAATCTGGCTTCCGGTCGAAGAGTCGCCGTTGCCGGGAACTATGCCTACTATCTTTCCAGCAACCGGTTGTCGGTCATCGATATCACGACCAAGTCGGCTCCCGTGATTGCGGGAATGCTCACGCACGCCAATCTTTCTGATTGCCGGGGACTGGCTTTGACGGGAACCTACGCCGTGACCCTTTGCGCCTCCACGAAACTTCTGGTCATCATCGACATATCCAATCCCGCGGCCCCCATCATTGCCGGAACAACCTCGGCGGGATCTTACACCGACGCCAACACCGTCGTGATCAGCGGAAACCATGCTTTCATCAATGACAGCAAGGTCAAAGTCTTCGACATCACCAATAAAACCGCGCCGCTGCTCAAGATCTCGTTTGACGGCATTGCCGGATGCTCTGGGTGTGTTCCGGCAGAAATGCATATTATTGGGTCAAACTTATACACGGTCGAATCCAAAATCACAGTCTGGGACATCAGCAATCCTCTGGCACCGGAACAGCTGGGATCCCCAATAAACACCTCCACAAATAGCTATCTTTCGCGAGTCAGCTTTTCAGCCAATCGACTGATTGCCTCGGACTCGAATGATACTTTTTATTTGTTTGAAATCATATCCCTGCCAGCTCCACAAAAACCTGTGTCGGTCGTATCGCTGGCGCCTCGACTTCGCGGTGCCTCAGCAGTAAAAACCGTCGGCTCAACCGCGTTTGTACTGGCTTCGGGACAATTGACCGTCGTGGATATTTCAAATCCGGAAAGCCCGGCCATCACGTCCTCGTGGTCACATCCGCGCCTGTTTGGCGCCACTCGTCTGGAGATTTCCGGGAACCACGCTTATATCGGGGAAGTCCCGTCTTATGGAATCAGCATCCTGGACATCAGCAATCCGTCCAGCCCGCAGTTCCTGGTTAAGAAATTTTCCAGCTTCTCGAACTTCTGGGGAGTTTCCAATCTGGCGGTCCAAGGCGGTCACTTGTTTGTCGTTGGCAACTCCAAACTGTCGGCAGTTTCGCTTTCGGATCTAAATAATATAGACATCGTTGGTTCCGTTTCCGGCGCCGTTCAGGGACTTTCCATTTCTGGCAACTACGCTTATTCGTGCAATGGCTCTGCGCTGTCGATCATTGATATTTCAAATCCTGTCGGCCTTTCGCTGACGTCCTTCAGCGATCCTTCCCTGAATACCTGCAAGGATGTCGAGGTTGTCGGCAACAGAGCCTATGTGATCACCACGACCAACAAGTCGCTGGTGATTCTGGATATTTCAACTCCGACCTCGCCGTCCGTGCTGGGGTCCATCACACACGCCACAAGACTTTCGGATTTGACCAGCCTCGAGGTGTCGGGAAATTATGCTTATGCTGTTTCGGGCACCGGAGATCTTACCTTGATTGACATTTCAGTGCCGGCCAATCCGGCGATCAACGATTACTATGACACTTCCGGGTACACCACTCAGGGGTTGTTGATTCCACCGTATCTTTATTCACCAGAGCAATCAGGCCACGCGTTCGAAGTGGTCAAAGCCCTGCCTTTGGTTACGCAAGGAGCTTGTACTGTGGCCGGAGTCATTGATTACATCGTGCCAAACAATGTTTATGCCTATTGCAACGGGTCTGTACTGATACCCATGGGCCCATCCCCTGGCGCCGGTGGTGCCGGATGTGCGACCCCGACGGCTTTAGCGGGAGCATTTAACTACAACAGCACGTCCAATAAAATGACTTACTGTGATGGGAGCACTTGGATCTCTATGGAGTAGGCGCAGAAGAAAGGATCCAGTGATGTTCATTCTTTGCCATGCGCAGTTCCCCAACCACAATCTGGCGGGGAATGGACTTGTCCACTTGATTTTGGATCACTTCGGCAATTTCATCCGCACCCAGGATCTTTTTTTCGTTGTGAGATTTCAAGAATCGATCGGCCAGATCTCGGGCTCCGGCCTCCGAAAGTACACTCAGACGGAAGCGGACCATTTTTTCTGTTTCATTGACGGGGACTTCTTCAAGCACCTCTGCTTTGGCCGATGCCAATATGGCCAAAAGGACGGTTTGCCTGTGCTCGGGGATGAAGTTCAATTGAGGCCCCAAAGCCTGCTCCAAAGTTCTTTTTTGCATGGAAACCGCCGAAGCCCGAACAACTTCCAGAAACTCTTTACGTTCCTTCCACTTGCGGTATCCGAAGACAGCCAAACCTGCTGACACAACCAGAACAACAACGATCCAATTTCTTTTGTGTTTCATATCACTATCTCAACAGAACTGCTGAAAGATGAAAAGAACAAACAGATTACAAAAAAAGGCCGGGGTTCCCCGGCCTTTTTATCTTCAACTTCCACGACGTTAGTTGTGGAGTCCGTCCCTGCGGGACATTAGAGGTAGGAACCCAATTCCTTGCTCATGAATCTTTTGCGCATTTTAATGGTGCTTTGTGTTTCCAGGCGTCCCAGCTTGCGGGCAATCAGATCTGCCTTGGAAGCTTTTTTCGTCAACACTTCGGTGGAGGCAAAAAGCTCAACACCACTATCCAGAGTCTCATAGAGCTCGAACACATCGCAGGCATTCAGATACTCTGTGCGAACCATTTGGTTTTCGAAGTTCTGATATGTGTACTGGCTGTATTCTTTGGCATCTTTTTCTGCCGCTTTGACTGCCGCATTGGCGTTTGCTGCCTGGAACAAAACCACACGCTCTTCAAGCAATTCCGCAAAGGCCTGCTTGCCTTTAGCGCTGGACTTACCCACAGCACGAGTTACATAGAGCGTTTTAACAGCAAACCATTTTTTATTTTTCATTGTCTTTTCCTATGAGTAGTTAAGCCGTGGTCGAAATTCGATCACGGCTCGACTATACTGACTCAGACCGCACCTCGTCAACAAACAAGGCCGGCCTTTGCTCCTAGGGTGTTCTGACTGTCGTATCCATAAAAGGACCTCGCGGCTTTTCACCAGGCGCCTGCCCCAGAGGAATTTGGTTGTCACTCGGCCCCAGCGACACAATATATCTGTAGAGCGCAATCAAATCCGACTCGGTCATCGCATTCAATGAGTACCACGGCATGGGAGGTCTTGTTTTCATGGCCTTGGCATACTTCACAAACTCTTGCTCTTTCATCCCCTGAACACGAGAACGGATATTGCTGGCATAAGTCACTCCCCACGGCCCCTTCCAGCCAGTGCGATCCCCCACCAGCCAAGCAGCCTCTGGGACTTTACCCCCTTGCATCCCATAGTTGGGAGTATGGCAGTCGTTACATCCCGTAACCATGACAAGATATCTTCCTCTTTCGATTTCTGCTGATTTCACCCCACTGCCGGCCCACAGAGGGTTTACCAAAAACAAACTCACTATAAGAATGACAATTTTCATATGACTTCCTTTCCTTATTTTTTCCAAAGCTGCACGGTTTCTTTCACAAAAGTTTCAAACTGCTTGGGGGGATGTCCCAAAATCTTTTCCTGCTGAATATAATCCAAAGCAGAAGCCCGTAATCCCTGTGCCTGGAAGAATTCATACATCTGCAACCAGTCCATCAAAAGCCACTCTGGCAAAAACTGCTTGTTAAAATCAAACCAGCGTTTTAGATCATCCCCGCCATACAAAATATCCTTCTTCAGATGGCGAGCGTAAGTGTCGCAAACATCCTGAACGGTCAGAGCCTCTGGCCCCACCAAAGGGAATATCTGCCCTACCAGATCCTCGCGCTTAACGGCGTTTGCCAAAGCTGTGGCAATATCATCAGCGTCCACCCGACTTAGACCAACATGGCCGTAAGGTTGCGGATAGATGCCATGATCCAGAAGGCTTTCTTTGAACCAGTAGTCATTCTGATAGAAGTTATTGGGTGCAATCGTGGTCCAGGGTAACCCCGACCTTACCAGCTCTTTCTGAATCTCGATTTTCGAAGCAAAGTGAGGAATGTGTGGCGCCCTGTCGACTTGATGGATTGACATAAAAACAATGTGTCGGACCCCCACCTTTTGCGCACAACGGACGACCCGCAGACTGTCCTCAGTTTCCGAGGTGCTGGCTGGTGTGATTAATACGAGTTTGTCCATCCCCACCAGGGCCTTTTCCAACGAGGGCTCACTGCTAAGGTCGAAATGAACTTGTCCGGCCATGGATGGTTTACGTGTGGCCTGATAGACTTCAACGTCAGACTGTGTCCGCAACTTTTCAACGACTCTGGAACCGACTGTTCCCGTGCTAGATGTTACTAAAACTTTCATGGAAAGCCTCCTGATACGACAGTACGGGAGTTCGCCGATCCAGTTTCCTAAATTTTTACTAAGTACTTCTGAAATAAATCCTAATTTGCTATAACCATCTTATGTTAAATCAAACATGGGCTGAGTTTTTAGAAAGCGGCGTCGCAATGACCCTGTGTTGTTGCACTGCGGACCTTTTTCCAAAGGGAGCCCGATGTGTCGGTGCCGTTGTTGGTATCGATCGAAAGACAGTGACTTTTTATATTCAAAAGGACTCGGCCCATCGAGTTCTTCCCCTTATTCAAGAAACAAAAAAGATTGCGGTCGTGGCATCTTTGCCATCGACTTACAAAACCCTGCAGATTAAAGGAAACTACCTCTCCCACCGTGACGCCGATTCTCGCGATCGTATTATCCTGGAACGCTATCGCGAACTATTTATGGAGCAAACAGATCTTGCCGGAGTGCCTAACGATGCCATGCGCCGCATGGTCAGTTTTCCCGCCATAGCAATGGATCTCGAAATCACTCATCTGTTTTTAAGCACTCCGGGGCAACACGCTGGAGCTCCTCTGTAATGGCTCTTTCATCTTATAAAAATGCTTTTTTAGGAATCATCCCCTCAACCATCATGACGGTTTCTAAGGAGGGTATCCCTAACATAGCGTACTTAAGCCAGGTGCATTTACTAAATGATAAGCAAATTGCCCTGACGGCTCAGTTCTTTAACAAGACCAAAAGCAACCTAGTCGAGAATCCTCACTGCGCCATCCGAGTCTATGATCCCGATTCGTTTCTGGCCTATGAAATTCAGTCTAAGTACAGTCATACAGAAACCTCGGGCCCGGTGTTTGATCAAATGTCCAAGCGCCTGGCGGCCATTGCCGACCACTCCGGAAAATCCCATCTGTTCCATTTGCAGGCCATTGAGGTGCTCGACGTGATCAGTTATGAAGTCGTGCAGTGCGAATCTGTCTCCATGAGCGAACGACCGCTTGGGGTCGTCACCCGTACCGCCCAGATGAGCTTTGAGTCCCTTCAAAAAGTTTGCGAAAGAGTCAGCGAAGCGCAGAATCTGGAGGAGCTTTTCGACTCCATTCTGCAAGCCATGGATCTGGATTTTGGACTTCGCCATTCCATGATTCTGGTTCCACAAAGTGATTCCCGCCTTCTGACGATCGCCACAAGAGGCTACGATGAGTCCGGTGTCGGATCAGAAGTCCGCTTCGGCGAGGGCGTCATCGGGCGCGCGGCAGAACTGAAGGTGCCCTTTGTGCACGCCTCCCTGACACGCGAACTGCTTTATGTCAGATCCTCGGACAACGAAAGTCCCCTTTTAAATGTCATCCCTTTGCCGGGACTGAAGAATTCCCAGTGCCAGATGGCGGTGCCGATTGTTTTCCGAGGCGAACTTCTGGGCGTTTTGTTTGCGGAAAGCGAAAGGATTTTTGAGGTCCGCGACAGTGATGAGAGCATCCTTAAAACATTAAGTCATGTCCTGGCGCTAGCTATGAACAGCTTGCAAATAAGTCACGACTTCGACATCGCCAAGCCGTCCAGAGAAGCCAAACCTCCGCGTGTGCGAACGTCGGAGGAGAAATTAATTTTCAACTACTTCCACAAAGAGGACTGCATTCTTCTCAATGGCGAGTACCTGATTCGCAATGTGCCCGCCCGGATTCTTTGGAAGATTCTGAATATTTACAAAACACAGGGGAAAACTGAATTTACAAATCGCGAACTGCGACTGGATCCGTGGCTGCAGCTTCCGGAAGTCAAAGACAACCTGGAAACCCGCCTGATCCTGCTGCGCAAGCGTCTGGAAAAAAAGTGCTCAGAGGTCTCCATCGTCTCGTCTGGCCGGGGACGCTTCTGTCTTGCCGTCTCCGGGGATATCATATTAAAAGAAACTTAGTTTTTAGCTGACCAATCCCGAGACCTGCTTCAAAAGCTTGAAGACAAATTACTCAGCAATTGCAAACATCCTCGACAACATGGCTTTCTTGATCATTTTATGAAACTGGCGACCGAGCCAATTCTTTCTAGACTGGCGTGGCTCTTGCTCTTTTGTAGAATGTTGTCCAACCAAGGAAACTCCCATGTACAAAAAGCTTACTGCCTTCACATTCATTCTTTCAATGCTCGGCTGCAGCTATCCGATGAGTCTGGTCGGATTAGACCCTGACACTGCAGATTCCAACACGCCACAATGGGACACCGCCAGCGCGGACCCCAGCTTACAGGAGGCGGCGTTAAAGATTATCTCCACCAACTGCTCTTCCTGCCACGACAATGGTGCCAATGCTGGGGGAGTTTCCGACATCACCGACGTTAATCATCTTGTGTCTGCCCGTTTGCTGGTTCCACAAAGTCCCGATAAATCAAGACTCTTTACCGTCATCCAGTCCCAAGCCATGCCACCGGATCAGGCTTTGTCGGCCAATGACATAGAGACTCTGCGCCAGTGGATTCTGGCAAACAAAGCACAGACTCCAGTCGTGACTCCACCACCAGTCACCCCACCGGAAGTGACACCTCCGACAACAACGCCACCGACACCACCGGTGGCTGGACCGGAGCCCACGTTTAAATATATTTCGACTGAAATTCTTGGACCCAAGTGCGCGGGTTGCCACCGCCAAGGAAATGCCAAGGGAGGATATGCTTTTGACACCTACACCTCTGTTAAAAAGGCCGTGTCGCTGACTAAACCCACCAACAGCCCCGTGTATCGCGAGGCTCGTGATGGGTCGATGCCGCCTCGTCCGCGGCCTCAGCTGAGCTCCGCCGAATTGAATCTGATTCTTGATTGGATCGAGGCTGGAGCATTAAACAATTAGAAGTCTCAAGGTGAGATTTTTTTGACAGTGCTGTTGACCCCAGTGTGGTTCTTAAGTTCCGCATTGATCAGAACCAGGGAGCTTTGCACCAGTACCGCATCCTGGACTGAGCCACCCACAACAAATATGCGGCTTTGGGTGGATCGAATTTTTCTGATCTTTGAGAACCCACAAAGTACAAGGTCACTGTGAACCAATTGAGAATCATCGATCGCTGCGACCTCGTCCGCAGCCCGCAGAACCACGCGGCTGTGGACCAGAGAAAGTGAAGACACTTTTCCGACAATGGAGTCTAATTTTTCCTGCACCAAATGCATCGTCTGACTTTCACTGTATCCAGAAGCTCGTTCGCTGTCCTGGCAAAGCGCCACAATCTCGGCGATCTCACCTCCGCTCATTGCCGGAGGCTCTTTGTCTGGAGCCCCTGTCCCTGCTCCTGGCTGAGCATTATCAGAGTCTACCACCAGCTGTTCGGAAGGCATCACCACCTCGGAGGGAAGATCCAGAGACTCCCCCTGGAATTCAACTGCATTATGTCCGATTTTGGCGCAGTTCTGGAAAGAAACCACCATCAAACCACTTGCCACTATAAGCATCCAGCGACCTTTTAAAAGCAGCATTCGCCCTCCCCGCAATCAAACATAGCTTTACATACACTATGCAATATCGGTGCATCCCTTCTTTGAGTGAAGTCTAAAACAAGTTGGCTTTCATGTGTTTAACTTGGCTAAATCGCCCAGAAGTTCATCGTACTAAAATTGTATAACTATGATGCCTAAATATCAGCGCTGTAATGTCCGCTCACTTCGTTGCATGAAAGACGGTGTTTTTGTTTCAATAGAACACTGTGGCTCGGAACCAAGACAATGATTCCACAGAGTTGCGGTGACGCTTTGAATCTCTGACATCCTTGTATGTCAAAGAAGCAGACACCCGATATAATTTAAATCTGAGACTGATGGATCGAAACAAGATTTCTTGTGAAATAAAAGCGAATGCCCTCAAAAACTTGGCAGTTCTTGAGGGCTAAAAGGTCATTAACGAATCTATAACTAGCGTACGTTCACACAGTTGATAGCAATCTTCTCATTGCCTCTGACTGGAATGTGGTAATCGATTGTCCCGCTATAAATATCACTGGGTTTGTCAAGGTTACTGATTCTGATTTCAATGTTCCATGGATTATAGAAGAATACTGTCTCTTCACCCTCTTGAACGATGCTTGAAACTTTACCTCTCAAAATTACTTTGTCGGGATTGTTGTTTGCATTATCATTCATCACTAACATGACCGAGTTGTTTTCTTTGATCAGTTTAAATGCCTGCATCGGTGTTTTACAGCTGAGTGTACTGGCAAAAGAGGTCGTAACAGATAATAGCGTTGCCAGTGTTACGATATAGAATTTCATAGCCTTGCTTTCCTTTTTTTTAGGTTTACTTTTGACTCTGCATGCCCGAGTTGACTGTCCTCCAGCATCACAGAACCCTGTTTTCACACATTTCTAATGTCAATCTCGTCTGCCATTCTCGTACCAGTCCAAATTTCCATTTATTTTGAGCTGACGAAGGTCGTTTGTTTAAATAGTGGTCAGAACTAAGACCACTTGAGATGAGATATCGATAAGTTATCGCGTTTTTATCGAGATACAGCCTAAAGTGACAAATTTTGAAAGGAAGTGCTCAAATATTACCAAAAAGATCGCTTTTCCCTTCAGAAACTGGTGAGCCGACAGGGCGTGACTCTTCTATTTGGGAAATGGAACTCAAGGTTTTTAAAATCGCATCCGGACTTAAAGATATACTGTCGATCCCCTGCTCGACCAAGAAAGCCGCAAACTCTGGATAGTCACTTGGGGCCTGCCCACAAATTCCAATCTTGCGGCCCTTGGCCCGAGCCACACGGATCACATGCGAAATCATTTTTTTGACAGCAGGATTTCTTTCATCAAACGCAGATGCCACAAGCTCTGACTCCCGATCGACCCCCAAAATAAGCTGAGTCAGATCATTCGATCCGATGGAAAAACCATCAAAGATCTGCGCAAACTCTTCTGCCAACAGAACATTACTGGGGATCTCACACATCACATAAATCTCAAGCCCCTGATCCCCTTGGTGCAGCCCATTCAACTCAAGCTCAGCAATCACCTTTTTAGCTTCTTCCACTGTTCGACAAAAAGGGATCATCACCTTCACGTTACGTAGGCCCATGGTTTCGCGCACCAACCTTATTGCCGCACATTCCAGTGCAAAGCCCTTTCTGTACCTGGGGTCATAATAGCGGGAGGCTCCACGAAAACCGAGCATGGGATTTTCTTCCTTGGGTTCAAAAAAAGACCCACCCAGAAGGTTTGCATACTCATTGGTCTTAAAATCACTGAATCGAACAATGACGTCTTTGGGATAAAACGCCGCCGCGATCATCCCCACCCCTTCGGCAAGCTTGTCGACGAAAAAGTCAGATTTACTTCGGTAGCCGGCGGTCAGCCTGTGAATTTCAGACCGCAAGCTGTGATCCTGCAGTCGTTCATACTCGAGCAGTGCCAGGGGGTGAACGCGGATCTGGCTGCCAATAATAAACTCCAGCCGCGCCAAACCGACTCCGTCGTTGGGTAGCATCGACAGGCGAAGGGCTTCGTCGGGATTGGAAACATTCATCATGATCTTGGTCTGAGTTGCAGGAAGAACCTGCAGGTTTATCTGTTCAACTGAATACGGCAGGTGTCCTTCATAGACGTGTCCCTCCTCTCCCTCGGCACAGCTTACGGTCAGCTTCTGGCCGGTGGATATTTTAGAAGTCCCATCCAACGTTCCAATGACTGCGGGGACTCCCAGTTCACGACTGACGATGGCGGCATGGCAGGTCCTTCCCCCCCGATTCGTGACAATGGCCGAAACCTTTTTCATCGCAGGCTCCCAGTCGGGATCAGTTCGATCAGTTACCAGAATATCACCGGGCTGAACATCCCGCAGGTGAGAGATGTCTGCAATAATCCGGGCGACCCCATGAGCGATATTAGATCCGACACTTCGGCCTTTCACCAAAGGACTGCCGGGCCGGTCCAAGTGATAAATATCCAAAGTCTGCTGTTCTTTTTGGGAATGTACGGTTTCCGGGCGAGCCTGAACCACATACAGATCCCCTGTCACTCCGTCCTTGGCCCACTCGATGTCCATCGGCGTGTATCGCCCATATTTTTCCGAATAAAGTCTTTCAATTTTGCAGGCCCATTCGGCAAGAGTTAGTACATCAGCGTCGGACAATGAATAACGGATACGGTCCGTCTCCGCCACAGACAACTTTCTGACGCCACCCCCGCTACTTTCATAGATGATCTTGGTTTCTTTGCTCCCCAGAGTTCGTCGCAAAATAGGCCGATAGCCCTGCTGCAAAGTTGGCTTGAAAACCACGAACTCATCCGGATTGACAGCTCCCTGAACAACACTTTCCCCCAGACCCCAGGAAGAGTTGATCATCACAACATCCTTAAACCCCGTTTCCGTGTCGATGGAAAAGATCACGCCGGCAGCCCCAAGGTCCGACCGAACCATCAGCTGAACTCCTATGGAAAGAGCCACTTGAAAGTGATCGAACCCCTTTTCCGTGCGATATGAGATCGCCCGGTCTGTGAACAACGACGCGTAAGATTTTCTACAGGCCTGCAGAACAGATTCCTCCCCTTGTACATTCAAAAATGTTTCCTGCTGGCCAGCAAAACTGGATTCGGGAAGATCTTCCGAGGTAGCGCTGCTTCGAACTGCCACGGCCCGAGGTCGTTGCAGATTCTCCAACAGAAGTTTGTAATGCTGACGAATCACTTCAGCCAAATCCTGGGGAATTTCAGCCTGCAAGATCGCACTTCTGATCAGAGCGCCTTTCGTCTGAAGACTTGCGATATCGCTAACATCAAGGTCCTTCAGAAGATCATGAATTTTTCGATCCAGACCGTTGGATCTGATGAAATGTCGATAAGCCTCGGCAGTGATAGCAAAGCCCGTCGGAACACGAATGCCCTCCCCGGAAAGTTCGCGAATCATCTCACCGAGGGAGGCATTCTTGCCTCCGACACGGGGGACATCGCCAATACCGAGATCTTGAAACGAAACAATGTAGACACTGTCCTTTGCAATCATATCCGGCACCAGTCTACCGACTGACAAATTTAACAAAGTCGGTGTCAGTGATAATTCCCACCAAATGACTTCCTTCAACTACAGGCAGACAACTGATCTTATTATCCAGCAGTATCGTTCCCGCCTCTTGCAAGGTCATTTCGGGTGTTGCTGTTTCAGGTGTTTTGGTCATGATGCTAGAAACCCGCTGATGACTCCAGGACTTCTTCACGTCTTCCTCGGTGATCCAGGAACGATCCGTCAAAAAAACACACAGCAAATCGCGGTCTGAAATGACCCCTTGAATATCACCCCGCTTGTCCACGACGGGCAGATGTCTGATATTGTTTTCAAACATCAATTGACTGGCGACATCGAGGCCCTCTTCAGGCCGAATCGCCACAGGACTGTCCTGCATGACTTCGGCAACCAAAACAGCATTGAAAGATTTAACAGTACTTGAGGTCGCGGCTCTGGCTGTTTGCATCCGCCCTTGCGTAACCCGCTTCATATCCTCCATATCCTTTTGACAGGTCAGACAGTAACGAGCCTCAGGGATGGCCTCAAGGCGGGAAGCAGGAATTTTCTCTCCACAACTCTGGCAGATTCCAAAGGCGCCCCGCTCAAGCCTCTCGAGGGCGTTCTCAATTTCCTGAATGCCTTTAAGGTTCTTCTCAAGCAGAGAGTCCAAGGTTTCCGCCTCTTGCTCGGGCCCTGCCAGGTCCGCCGGGTGGATGCTTATTTTGGAGATGTCGCCCGCCTCTGCCAAAGACAAATCCTTTAGTGTGTGTTTTTTCAGAAAGTCCCCGGCCTGAAGAAAGCTGTCCCTTCGCTGCTTTAAACGGTTTTGCCAGTACAAAGTCTCATCGTTTGATAGCTCATGATTTTCAATTGCCATAAGTGACTGCCCCATCCTTTGAAAAGATTGTGGCAGCATTTGCCTAGAAATTCGCCAAGTCCTTTGACAAGAGAACTTCGATAAAGTCTGATCTTCTGCAAAAATCCCCGACAGCCCCACAAAGTCCAAAGTCTTATAATGAGACAACAGCTCATCCCAGTAGTTCAATTGTCTTTGCGAACGCAAAAAAAAGATGCGGCATTCAGGCCACCTTAAAAGGTGCCGAAACCTAGACTATGAAAAATCGCCAGTGGAAACTACTTCAGCAGTCCGATGGAAACACCCTGATCATGGTTCTGATGGGGCTCGGGCTGACGACCCTGATCGCTTTGAGTTTGGCTGATGTTTTCGCAGGCGCCTTTAAGACAAACAGATCCATAACCCAAGCAGTCGAAGCCGAGCAGATTACAAACTTAATTCAGTTGTCGATGTCAAAGAAGGAGGCCTGTGAACAAGCCTTGCTGCTGGATGCCGCTGGAAATCCGCTCCCCTCCCGCACGGTCACTGAGATCAAAGGTTCCTTCTCGTTGACGGATCTAAGAATTCCTCAGGCTAGTGGAGGAAGCGTATCTTTAGTTAAATCCCTGACGGACGCCGACTGTCAGCTGCCTCAGAATGCGGGGGCCTGCAACGGAACCGTCGTTTCTTCAATCGAAGTTCGACCTAAGAAAGATGCTGCAGGCAATGATATCTCTTCTATATCAAATGACTATCTGATTGGAGAAATTGCGGTTACATATCGCAAGACAGGAGCCGTCACGGGAGCCTCAACCCTTACTCGTGTCATCCCAATCGGCTTCAACATAGACCCCGCCACACAAAAAATCATTTCTTGCCAGGCCGGCGGTGGATCTACAACTGTGCAAGTTCCGGGGACCAATCAGCCGACCAACTCCAATCCCAAACGTCGATGTGCAGCTGCCATCTACGCCGATCGCCCTTGGGCGAAAGAAAGAATATATTGTAAAACGCGCTGGGGTGGCGTCGCGGTGCTTTCTTGGGCTGGTGATAATTTAAAGGGACTGTCTAATTCGATTGCCTACTCTTCTCCGCATGGGGATAAGCCTATGACTATCATTTACGATTCCTCAAGCGGGGCTTTTCGGGATGCTCAGTGGGCTGATGATGGGGACGCCGAATCCTGCGTTGGAAAAAACTTAAAACAAGTCGCGGTGGATGCAGAAAATCAGTGTGTGGATTAAATGAGCCCCACAGAACGAGTCCAAGATCCACATTTATGCGTGTGGGCCCGTATTTCATCCGACAATCCTGTTAAAATACGCAAACCCCTTTCTGGTCGCCGGGAGCTGGGTTGAATATTCTAAAAAAGAAGACTTGGAGCCGCTGACTTCACCCAATTTGGAAGGGGGATTTTATGGCACACATTCTCATCGTTTACGAGTCGAAATACGGTCAGACAGAAAAAATCTCTCGCTTCATTGCGGATAAAATAAACTCTCGTGGACACAGCGTGGACCTTCTGGAGGCTCATGCCAAAAGCACAGACCTGTCGCCCTATCAAACCGTCATTGTTGGGGGCCCCGTCTATGCCAATGGCTATCCTCGGGCTTTAAGCAAATGGGTAAAACATCATTCAGATGCTTTAAACATCAAACCAACGGCGTTCTTTTCAGTTTGTTTGGGGGTTATGCAGAAGGACCAGACAGTCCAAAGAAGTGAAGCCAAAATCGTGCAAGGGTTCTTTCGCAAAACAAATTGGCTGCCAAAGAAGTGGGTGATCTTTGCCGGAGCTCTAAATTATTCGCGCTACGGATGGTTCACAAAAAGAATCATGCACAACATCGCGAAGCGAGCGGGCGCTGACACGGATTGGACCCGGGACTATGAATACACTGATTGGAAGGAAGTATCCCAATTTGCCGACGATGTTCTCGCGGTACAAAATGAGGAACCCGTGAATATGAACCTCGTCTTTTAGGACAGGAAGTTCCATGTCTGGAGCCTCTAGTACCTAAAGTAGTCTTCAATCAGAGGATACTTTTTATGATTCAATCGTTTTTCCTTTTTGAAAGCAGACTCAACCTTAGGCAAAATCATCTGATACTTTTTATTTAGACGAAAGTATAAAGGGTTCGCCACGGAAATACCCTTGTTAAACTTCAAACTTGAGTAACGACTGTCCTTTTTCAGACTATCAAAAACGCGTCCCTCTAAAATAGCATAGTCCGCTCGTTTCGAGATGACCATGTCCAGAGCTCGCTCCATCGATGGTACTCCCACCAACTGTAATTCCAGCTCTTTAATAAACTTCTCAACCCCACCTACATTTAAAGGTATCACACCTTTCATATTGCGGATCTTTTGTCTATCAATCTCTTTTCCGTCTAAATGTACAACACCATAGAGAGAAATAAGTATGGGCTCTGATGTCTCAATGAGATTCTCATACTCCCCTTGGACAAGATGACTGCGAACCAGTTCTCCATCCAGAAGGCCTTGATTTGCCATCAGAGCTCCTCGAGCCAAAGGCAATGACACGTATTCCACTTGTATATTCAATTGTTTTAACGCCTCTTGAGCATAATTCATTGTCTCAATATACGGGGGCGAATTATGAAGTTCGTCATGCGTGGCAATTTTTAGCGTAAGCCCAGAGACAACGACGCCCTGATTTAAATCGAAAGCAAAAATAAGATAAAAAAGACCTTTTTTGTTTATCATAGAGCACCACAGTCATCGTACTCCCCGCTCATCCCATTACCAATAAAAAGTATCGTTACGCTGTGACCACGCTTGTTGCTGTCAAAGAACACCTGGTCAGAACAAGAGGACGCATTACATACTTTGTACAAGTACTGTGCTTCGACGTACGAAAACAAATCATAATAAAAACATTCGTACCCATAAAGGAGTTCAAGATGCCCCACTATGTCGATGGATTTGTAATTCCCATGCTCAAAACCAGTGTCCCAGCCTATAAGAGAATCGCCACGAAAGCCGGAAAAATCTGGTTGGAATATGGCGCACTTCAATACGTGGAGTGTGTGGGCGATGATCTTGTCAAAAATTTTGGCCTTCCCTTTCCAAAGCTTGCGAAACTTAGGCCCGGTGAAACTGTGGTGTTTTCGTGGATTGTGTATAAATCCAAAGCCCATCGCGATCAGGTGAACAAGAAAGTCATGGCTGATCCCCGTCTTGCCAAGATGGGACCTGAAATGATGCCGTTTGACGTAAAGAAAATGTCCTATGGCGGATTTAGAACAATTGTGAATCTTTAGGAGACCTACGACTCTTCTGGGTTCATCTTTTCAGGAACGCGCCTATGGGGCCTGCACTTCGGTGTTCTTGAAAGAACTTTTCTGCAAAAGCAGGAAACTCTTTTGTCTCAAAATAATCTCTTTTAAATGTCGATACTTTCTTTTCTGCAATAAATCTAAACGCGAATCGTTGAATCAAATCACATTCAGGACAATTCACCACTTTTGTCTTTAGCCCGAATGGGCGAGTTCCGACTAGTTATGGGTCCTTACAACAATTCAGGAGGAAGAATGAGTTATCTACGATTGGCACTGGCAGCAATGGTATTTAGCGGGTTGGTCAGTTGCGCGGAGAAGATCGACGAACCCGTCAAAGTGGTTGGCAGTCCTCTGCCTGTGGTCGATGTTAAATGCGGCGAAAGCTCCTGCCTTTAGGATGAGGTGTCTATGAGAAAGTTAGCTTTTCTAAGTCTGGCAGCCTTGTCTTTGCCAATAACTTTATCGATGAAGTCAGATTTTTCCGGGTACTCTGTCGCCGGCCGTTTGCGTGCAACTGAAAACAGCGTATTACAGGTGCAAAAGGCTATGGCTGCAACCGTGCTGGATCCAAGTACTATGAATCTGGGAACTGTTGGTGGTCGTGCTGATTTCATCCGCTTCCTATATTTTATGGTGGTGGGCCCGACGGCGGATTACTCCATTCCGAATGGGCCGGGACCTGAAGGGCTCGTTGGAGTGATCAAACAGCTCATGGGATCTCAGGGAATTGGCGGGGCCCTTTATCAGATGGGGTACACTGATTGCGCTTCTATTCCGAGCAGTGGCTCCACCTCAGCCACAGAGGGGGCCGAGACCTTCACCATTAGCTTCGGCACTCCTGGCAAATCCATTCCGGCCCACCATGGTTCACATGGGGGTGGAAGCTACAGCAAGTCCGTGAGTATCGCCGTGAATTCCGTGCCGATGCTAAAAACAGAGTTCAACTGCGAAAGCGCGGGGTTCAGTTCCGGCTACGTGCGCTTGACGGCGGCGGAGGAAGATGGAGCCCGCGACATGGAACTCTATTTCCTGCGGGATACAACGGCGCAAGATGGGTTCCTTGATTTTTATATGAGTTATACAGGCAGCACTTACACTGAAAAAGCGGCGGTCCAGTTCAAGACCCAGGATGAGACCAACTATGATCTCTTCCTGTTCAGAAACCAGGATAACAGTGCCGGCAATGATGAAGGCTCCGCCTTCGGTTTGCAGGGAAATGCCTCTACAGGGCTGGTCAAGGTCCACTATATCTTTGATCAGGGTGACGCCACTCTGGACAACACTACGGCTATTGCCTCTGGTAGCAGTGAGTGTATCAGTCTTGCCACCAACAACACGAGTGCTGGGTGTGGTAACATCGCTGCGCCAAACAACGTGACCCTAGGAGCATCGTTTACCTGGACAATTGACTCTTTGGCAGATCTGACGCTGAGTTCATTCTAGGCAAGAAAATATTATTTATAACCAAACCCGCGACCTTCAATTGGTCGCGGGTCTTATGGACGATTGACGATTACAAACCGACTGAACTCAACAGCGAACAAACTACCGATCCTGTGAATTTTTTGCGGAAAGCTCCGCTTGGATGGCATCCACCTTGGCTCTCATACTGTCGTAATGAGACCCTTCCCAATAAATTTTTTGACATATGGGGCAGAGATAGAACTTTTCAAAAATCCTTAGAGTCTTGTCGTCGACTCTCCCCTGAAGTTGTGCTTTGGCAACCTCTTCAATCAAAGAGTTGCACAGAAAGCATCGTGTGAAGGGATCTATGACTTCCCGAAGTGAGAGAGCGTTGAGAACTTCAGCAAGTTGGTCTTGTGGGCGGGAACTCTGCACAAGGTAGCACGGCACAGAGGTGCATCTTTCGAAGAGACCTTTATCTTTTGTCAAGATTGTCCTCTGTGTTACGCGAGCCAAGGCGATGAGGTCCTCATCGGTGCTGCCTGGAGCTGTCATCGAGTCAAGCCCCATCATTCTTAAGCGCCGAACCAAGCCTAAAAGATTTTCATCGATCAGAAAGCGTTTTTTGAAATCTTCATTCATCCCTTTATATTAGCTAGGACCGTGGCATTTTAAAGTCTTAGCTGTTCCAAAACATGGTATTCGCAAGTGGGATTTGCGGCAAAATTTGCAGCGTGAGGCGCATGGTCGTTTAGCTAGAATTAACTCGCCTGCCTCATGGCAGCCGGCTGTCGAAGATGACTCTTTAGATCTTTCTTTAAAGAAATAAAAAGCTTTTCTTCCAGATTATCAACAAGCGTATGAAGCTTCTTTTCATGCAATCCAAACCGCTTACGAGCGGGATCGATCATGACACTGACGAACAAACTGCACACCGTCAACAACGCCCCGACCGCAAAAGTTGCCAGCACGATCTGTGTGTTGGTTGGTGCCGGAGGAAACACTCCGTAAAAGACTGAACCCACCTTTTCACCCAGGAAAAAATTCGAAGACGCTTGTTCCCGCGCCATCTTACGGGCAAACCGACTGCCCAACCCCATAATCCCCAGGGACTTGTCCCCAAAATAGATCCACCCTACAGCCACTGTCAAAAGAGAGCTGCAGATATCACTGATCATGGCCTGACTGGAAGTGTACTTTTCTACCTCTTTAAGCACTTCATTTCGGATCCTACGCAGATCCAACTGCACCGATCCTGAGGCCACCATCGGCCCTAACAGTGGATCCTTATGAATATAGTCCATCAGAATCCCTTCACCAATCAGCTCCGTGGCGATCAGCTTTTCGATGTCTTTTTGATAGCCCGTTTTAAAGCTGGCAGGAAGGATATCCATAATCGGATTCAATACCGGCCAACCCAGTTTGTCTGTGGTTTCAACGGTCTTCTTGATCAACAAATAAGGAATCGACCACAGGGCATTGACCGGACTCAGAACAAGATCCAGAGGCAAGTGCCTTTTCTGTATCTGCAACGTTTCAGAAACAGTGAAGTGTTTTTCAATAAAAGGGGAAATGTTCTGCTTTCGGTCTGCGGTGAATTTTTCAATACAGTCATCAATAGCACACAGAACTGGTGCCGCTCTTTGATCCATGAGAAATCTCCTGCAACCATTTTGACAAAATTTTCTATGAAGCGGGATTAAATCTCTCAGTGACGGGCACACATTCATGCGATTCTCGCTTTAAAACATTCGGCCTCAGCGGCAAAGATCAAAATTATGTCGAGCTTTAAGGCAGGTCCTCCTGAAGACCCAGCACATAGAATCGGACCAAAAGTCAGATCACGTGTAAGGCCCTACATGGGCCCTTGTCTAATTCTTGGACAGGGAGTGCCTCCTATTCTCACAGCTAAAGCCTCCCCACCTCGGCACAAGGTTCGCTGTTAAGGTCTGCGAACTTTAATTACAGGGAGTAAATCCATGAAGAAACTGATCGTTCTGGCACTTATTTTTTCCGCGACCTCGTCTTGGGCGGCGGCCACTGATTGCAGTCAACTGCCCGCTGCTGGCGCTATCAACAAAGAGATCCAACTGGCTGATGGTTCTGTCGCTGTTTTCCAGGCCACGCTGGAGATCCGCTCAACCCCGGCCTACGGTGATGAATCCAAAGTCGTGACGGCTCATACTTATCGTCAACCTCAAATCATTGTGAACGGTAAAAGTCTTGTCATGACCAAAAATGCCTCAACCGCGATTGCCCAGCTGTTAGGTTACGAAGGCCAGGAACTGGGTGTGCTGAAACAAAACAGACGCCTCTTTGGTGAAAAGGCCCTGCTGGATGTCCAGAATGGGTCCTTCGTTCTTCGCCCCGCAGAATCTGGAGAAGTTTATCAGGACCGCGAGGGTTACGTTATCTTCTTCCACCCTCAGTGCGCTGACTGGAGATATTAAAATTTGGACGGGCCCACAGATGTCTGCGGGCCCCCTTGTCTCTCGCATTCTCCTGCTGTCGGCTGCTACCTGGACACGCTGCAGTCTTTCATGGGAGGAGCGCCCAATATCTGCGTTAGATCCTGGCCTTGTTTGTATCTGATCTTCAGGATGTAGATGGAACTAAAAGCCGCATTGAACATTTCCTGGGCCCTTCCCACACTATCCTGCACAGACAGGATCGCCCGGTCCGAAAGCACATGATTTGCAGAAAACTCATTCACAGACTGATACCTTCTTACGCGCCCCACTTCCGACTCCAGAAAATTGTTCGAGATCGTCAGTTCTTCATTTTTTCCATAGTTTGCGCTTTGAAACTCGCCATTTTGATCCAGGCGCAACAATTCGATATTTTCGATGTCCTTTGAGTACATCAAATCAACATCCAGCCCCACACGAATGTCGCTGAGAATTTGCATTGCTGAATTTTTCACCGGCAGATACCCACACTGCGTTTGCAAAGAAGCCGCACTGACAGCACGTGATGGGACATGAACAGAAAACGGTGCCAAGACAGGAAGACTGTCACAATTATAGCGTTCAAGACACTCTTCGGCCCGGAATCGCACCTCATGGATCTTCGCTTCAAGAGTCGCCGCCTTCGGTTCAAAGTACGCGCCATAAAGAGCTGGGCTGACACGGGTTTGCAGACTTCTTATTTCTGTCAGCAGTTCATCGTGCTCAAGAATCCAGTCCGCCATGAGCTTAAGTTGCTGCCACTTTTTCTGCCTTGGACGGATGTTTTCTGCCCCTTCAAAAATATCCAGGGGTTTTACCACATAGGCAAACACCGGAGAGTTCTCGATTGTAAAACTTCTGAAGTATTTTTCGGCCGCGTTCTTAATACTTTGCAGATCATCCACCACGATTTCGTTGGCAAAGATGCCCAGGGCCTCCGCACCCTTTCCACCGACAGAAACCACCTTCACTTCAACCGAACCAATCTTGTCCAGCTTGCGGATGAATTCTTTGTACTGAACATTGATATCTGCACCGAAGTTCAGTTTAGGAACTTTCAGTTTATTCTTTAGATCCAGGATCTTTTCTTTGACATCTTCGGTGCGGGAATTCTTAACATGGATCAGTACGACCACCTTCGAACGATGAATCTCTTCTGACACAAAGTGAGTGCCGCACCTTCTCATGACCTCCGCCCACCTGCCACTATCCAACAAGGATTGATATTCGGGCTTCAGGGATTCTTCCGTCAGGCCTTTTCGCCCGTAGGAAAATTCCGCCGTCAGCGCGAAGTTCAGACTGTTCTTGTTTTCAAGGAACTTATGAATCACACGATAGGAATTCTGACTGTCGATGTTCACGGCCTTGATTGTTCCCGCCGCATTCAGTTGAGTATCAAAATTCATTTTTCGTTCCAGCTCACTGGAGGTCTCAATCATACTAAGATCAAATGTTGTTGAAACAGGCGTATTTCCATCCAACCATTCTCGATCGGTGTTTTTAACACAATTGGCCTTGGCTTTATCAGGGTGGTCCATATCCACCCCAGCCCCCAGCCGCAAAGAACCATTTTCACTGTAACTGATGGTTTGCGCAAACGTTTGCACCGACACCAACAACATCACCAAAATAATTTTTTTCATAACTTCACCTGTCCCTTATGGAAGTTTCAGTCTGAGTATTTTTAAATTCTTTTCCGTTCCCAGCTCCGGCAGCTTGTCGAAGTAGTCGTCGGGAACCGATTTCACAAATTTGAATTTGGGATCAAGAATTTTGACCCCGGCCAAGCCGTCCTGTCCCAGGCGTCCTTGCGGACCCGCCAGTCCGGGCTTACCATCAAGGCCTCTTTTACCCTGACGACCGTTATCGCCTTCACAAGGTGGAATCTCGCAACGTGTGGTCACCAGAGCCGCCCCGGAGGACCCGCCTTTACCGCCGTCACCGCCTTTGCCACCCATACCACCTTCGCCTCCCATACCTGGCTGACCTCCTGGGCCTCCGCGATTGTCGAACTCATCCCCGGTCAGCTCCAGCGTGTTGAAGACTTCAGCAACATACAAAGCAATCTTCCCGCCGTTACCACCACGTCCCCCGTCACCCCCAGCACCGCCATTACCACCGTTACCGCCGTGTCCACCATCGCCACCGTCTCCGCCATCGCCCGAGCGATTCCAGATGGCGTACTTCTGATGACCCCCACGACCGCCTTCGCCGCCGACACCACCATTACCACCCTGCTGTCCCCGGCCACCTTTGCCGCCAGTGCCACCCTCGCCCCCGACAGCACGTAGGCGGAATCCGACCGTGCCTTCGATTCTGTTGATTTTCAGCACGAGATCCGAGGCATGACCACCAGGTTCCCCCGGAGCTCCATTGTTCCCATCACGGCCGTCCATGCCGTTATAGCCATTTTGCCCACGGCCCCCATCCTCTGGGGAATCCGTCAGGGTCCCGCCCCTTCCATTTCCACCCCGAGCCCCGGCAGAACCATCATTGGCAAGCTCCAGAACCGCAGCGGCAAAGGCGCCCTGCTGTCCTTTGACTCCCCGAATGCTTTCCACATTCAAAAAGCCTGCGACAGAATCAGCGACGATCTGCAAATTTGATTGAGTCAGAATCCGTCCGCCGTTTTTGAATTCAATTCGCTTGCAGATCAAATCAACATTCAAAGGTTCTTTGCGAAGGTCCTCATTCTTGCGGGTGAATTCCACATCGCCGTTAATCACCAGAGTCTCATCCTGACCGCAAAGAAATTTTTGTTCTTCAAGCAGTACGCGGGTTTTTTCTGTAGGATCGCCCAGAATCCGGGCCCAGGCAGGAATTGCAAATGTCACAGCCGCAGCCAAAGGGATTAGTTTTTTGAAAGAATTTTTCATAGTCATTTTCCTCACTAAAATTGAAAGCTTTCGATAGAGACATCGTTTGAGATATAAATTTCCGCCTTGGTCACAAGTCCCTCGCGTCCCTCGACACCAGGACGGCCCTCTTGACCATCGTGACCATCTTGACCTGGCTGCCCCGCACTTCCGGCAAGACCCGAGTTGCCCCCGTGTTTGAAGATCGATCCATCGCCTCCGTCACCGCCTTCGCCAGCCAGACCGCCACGCCCACCTTTGCCTGCCAGCCCCTTGGCGCCACCTGGTCCGCCTTTGCCACCTGCCACCAGAACATTGATGTTGTCGTTCACTTTCACCATATCCAGAAAACGCGGTTTCACCACGACGACCACCAGGCCGCCGTCACCACCTTTGCCGCCATCACCGCCAAAGCCGCCGTTGCCTCCGTTGCCACCAGCGCCCCCATTGCCACCACGACCACCGCGACTGGCCTTGCGATCATACTTGGCACCGCCACCACGACCGCCTTTGCCACCATTGCCACCCTGCCCACCATCCTGAGCATTAAGACCTTTGAGGCCGTTTAAACCAGCACCTCCACTGGCAACGATTTCCACCCCACTGCAGAGGTCCACACTTTCAAACTGCATAAAAAGTTTGTGAGCATTGAGTCCCGCAACACCCGGAGCTCCATTGTCGCCGTTGCGACCATTGGCCCCGGTCCCTCCGGATGCTCCGGCACCACCATCAGAGCTGGGCGTGGATTGGGGAATTCCCCACTTTATTTTCCCGCCAGCATCGCGGCCATTGCCCCCCGCACCGCCATGACTTCCACTGGCTGCGGCAAGACCTGCACAGGCCATCAGATTGCACCTTTTAAACGGCTCCGCTTGATCGGGATTGTTCTTTAGTTCAGTCAGGGAAACCATCTGGTTGGCATGATCGATTTCAGCGGAAAGATTCAGTGCCGCCACATCCAACAATTGCACTCGCGAGGATTTCATCACCTCGCCAACAACCAGACGCACATTTAGCGCATAGAAAATCATGGCCTTGTTTTGCACAGCCAGTCTGCCGATTCTTGCCGGAGACTGAGACAGATCTTCCGGCAGCACCAGAAGTGTGTCTTCTTTGATCAGAAGATCCTCGCCTTGAAGACGAACCCACAAGGGCTTTGCTGCCTTGGCACGCTCCTTCAGCGATGGCAGTTGTTCGGCCAGAGTTTCGGACGTCCAATTTGTTTGGTATCGGTCGCTCAGACACAAAGACCTTGAGTGGGCTTGTACCTGGGCCAGAACCAACAACAAGAAGATCAGTTTGGAAAACTTCATGATAACTCCTCCTACGATTCATTTCGCATGAGAAGCTTTTTACAGAAGCGGGCGGAGTTCCGCGAAGTCCGGTTGGTTAAAATGGCCGGGATTCAGTTTACTTTTGGTAAAGTCAGTATTCGTACCAGTCGATATTAAGGCAATAGCCGACCTCGGGGCTTCCCTCGCGCGACAGATTGATGATTTCCTTAATGTTTGCACGCAGATAGTCCCGGATCTTCTCGGCCCCTGCGGCCGACAAGGACATGGGGCTTGTATAATGCACATGGGGGTCTTTGTAAAAATCCATCTTTGAAATGGCTCTCTGACGCCAGTTCTGGTGATGTCTTAAAATCATCGGGTGAGTGGAATCCAGGTGAGTAAATCCCTGCTTATAATAAAGCTGCCCGTTCTTTCTTTCACACAAACCCACTTCGATCAAAAACTGAATGGCTGTGTCCACTTTTTCCAAGGGCACACTCAGTTTTTCGGCGATGGTTTTTAGTTCTTTTCCGGCAGGGGTGGGCAACAGATTTCTGACACCGGTATAAAGCCACGACGAATAATAGGTGGCTTTATCCACATCACTCAGAACAACATCCTTTGGAACTCGAGCACTGATGGATTTGGCCTCGGACTGCAGCACCTGGATCTTACTTTTGAGACGCGACTGAAGCTTGACTGAGCCCGCCCGTCCCAGCTCGATCATCAGCATAAACATATCGGTTTCTTTATCGCCAAAGCCGAAAAAGGCGGCGGCCTCCAGCCCCTGCTCGGGAGAAAGATTCTTTTCCCCTTTCAGGATCTGTGAGAACAACGAAGTGCTGATACGCATGGCTTCAACCAGTCGCCCGCGGTACTTCTTATCAACCCGCTCTTGAGACTGAAGAACATCCTTAAAGAAAAGCCTGTAGTCGTCGTAGTTGTAGATATCCAGCATGCCTTTAGTTTACTAACGGTAAACGAAGCCCGACCTGTTTTTTCGGTTTTCCAGCAAAAAATCAGGACCTTGTTCTTGTCTCAGACTGAGATTTCGGGACCTTTGATGAGGCATGGCACTTGCTCCTAAAGATGGCAGGAGTCGAATATGACCATGCAAGCATCGCGAAACAGATTCTTATTGAGCCTGGCCCCCTGGTTTCTTTGCGGCTTCATGACATTTATCGTCGCCTGTCAACCCAATGAGCACACCAGCTCCGGGCCCACAACCGCAACCAGTGGCGGGGGCGGAAACACCGGCGACGGCGGTGGTGGCACGGGCTTTAACTCTAAAATGTACGAGCAGTACATCACCAAACTTGAAACCCTTGGCATCTGGAAAACGGAAATCAGCAAAGTTCTGGAAAGAACCACTTCATTCAACCCGTCTTTACTTAATGTGCTCCAAAAGAAGACCTGGATTTTTGTGCCCCAGAAACTTAATCGTATTGATGCCGAAAAAATGGGGATGGAGTTCCGGGCAAATGACTATGAACAGTATGCCTTTCAGAGTGAAGGAGAAATCTGGATCGATTCCGCCGCCTTCAACACCCTGTCACCGGAAACTCAAGCTTATCTGATTTTCCACGAAACGATCATGGACCTCTTTGTGCTGTCCAAAGTTCGCCAAATCGGCGATAAGAATCCGGAAGATTTCGCACCCTACAAAGAAGCTTACTGCAAACGCCTGAAGGATCTTTTCCCGGAGCCTCAAGTCTGCTCAACCAAAACAACCGCCAAACCAAAATCCCTGTACTCGGCCCTGACCGCCGCTGACTATCCCAAAATCCGCGAAGCGACACACTTGCTGATGGATTCTAATTCAGGAAAGACATCTGACGATATTCTTGTGCATCTTATCGGGCTTGGCTTTGATGAACGAGTCGTGGGTTCCGCGCTGCGAATGAATCCTCCAGAAGAAAGCGGAACCAAAGGTCTACAGGATCTCATCGGCTGGATTAAAAACGAAGCCATCAACGAAAGCTGCGTCACTAAAGATCTTGAAGCCAATCCAGGGAAAAATCAAAAATGTGCGCTCACCTTGAGTGCCGACAAGAAAGCCATTGTCATCAACAATGGTGAGTCGTCGTTTCATTTCCAACTTCCTACCGACGAAAACACGTTCACAGTTCACACCCGACACCTGGTCACCCAGGAATCCACGGTCAAGCTTTCCTATTGGGCAAGGGAACCCGAAGACGCCAATGGCTGGAGTGCAGTCCCCTCTTTCGAGATTCTGATCCATTACGCAGGAAACGGCCAACCAGCTTCAGTGCGACTTGAAACCACAAGCACCCTGACGCCGGTGAAAATCTGGACATTCGCAAAAATATTCTCTCTAGCTCCGGGAGAAGGATTCCAGTTTTAAGTGACATTATGCAAAAGTGGTGAGCTCCCATATGTCTCCTGGGCATCTATCAACACCACTTTTTTGTACCAATTCAAAACAACTGCTTTTTGTTTAAATTTAATTTTATTTATATCTAAAAAATGTCGATCAGTTCGCTATGCGATGGCTTCTGCGAAAACTCTGGCGGCTCCTGATCAGCACGACTCTCTTCCTACTCACGTCGGTCTTTACGATGGCGATGATGTTCATTTCAGGAACGAGCTTATTTTCAAGACTATTCTGGGTTGGTTTAGCCACAATCTCTGCATTCATCTTTATAATCTATCTCAAACGAAGTCTTTCAAAACATGGATCTAAAGACCAACAAGGGTATATCATCCTTAAAGGGACCTACGAATACGAGCATAGATACATTGCCAAAAAAATCTTAAATCGTAATTTGTTCCCTAACGAAGTCGTCCATCACATTAATGGCAAAAGATATGACAACAGACTGATTAACCTGTGTGTGATGGACAGATATCAACACGAATTGTTCCATGCTTGGTTAGATTGGAAGAAAAAGAAAAGCGGTTGCTATCCAAGCTTTGAAGAGCAAAAGCGGCTGCTCAGAGAGAAGCACAACGGCATCCTTTTGGAAAATCCATCCGGCTTTAAAATGAACAATTCCACATTACCAGTCCGACATACTTTCTCGCTTAAAGAAGAAGAGATCCGTCATCCTGAGCAATCAGATGACTATTCTAAAAAACTTTTTCACGATCTGAGACAAGAAAGAAAAAGATTGGCTCTTGAAAGAAATATCCCCGTCTATCTGGTATTCAAAAATTTCACTCTGACAGAGATGGCCCGACGGATGCCGCAAGATGCCCAGACAATGGCAAGCATCACTGGAGTAACATCCGAAAAGCTTCGACTTTACGGGGATCATTTCCTGGAAGTTATCTGTAAATACAAATCAAATACAGAAGAGCTGAAAAGGCGAAATTCGGGCAGCCTCCGGTCTTAAGAGATTCCGGTGGGACCCAAGTCTTGAAATGAGCTTGTATACATTCCGCGTAATCCTGTAATGTGGCCTCATGTACAGACTGCGTGACTATCAACAACAAGCCGTTACGAATACCATCCGGTACTTCCAAAAAACAAGGGAACCGGCTGTCATCGTATTGCCGACGGGCGCGGGAAAAAGTTTGGTCATTGCCGAACTGGCCCGCATCGCCCGAGGCCGCATCCTGGTTCTGGCCCACGTCAAAGAACTGGTTGAACAAAACCATGACAAGTATAGAAGCTATGGCCTGGAAGCCGGTATCTTTTCCGCAAGCCTTGGAAAGAAAGATCACGACCAGAAAGCCATTTTCGGCAGCGTGCAATCTGTTGCCCGCGCCCCGGATGAGTTCTTCAACAATTTCTCACTGCTGATTATCGACGAATGCCACCGTGTCGCTGAAGAGGGCGCCACCCAATATCAGGAAGTCGTCAAAAAACTTCAGGATCGCAATCCCACTTTGTGTGTTCTGGGTCTGACAGCCACCCCTTACCGACTGGGACTGGGCTGGATCTATGAATACAATCAGGGTGGCGAGCTTAAAACTGAACAAAAGCGATTCTTCAAGCAGTGCGTGTACGAACTGCCTTTGTCCTATATGATCCGCCATGGTTATCTAACCATTCCGGTGAAAGTTGACATTCCGGTCACTTGTTATGACTTCTCAGACCTTCTTGGAAAAGACCGCGCCTTTACAACCGCCGAGGTTGAAGAGGTTCTTAAGAACCAAAAACGCCTGACGCCTTTGATTATCAATAACATCATCGACATCACCGAAAAGTACGACCGTCAGGGTGTGATGATTTTTGCCAGCACCATCAAACATGCTGAAGAGATCATGACCTATCTGCCCGCGGATCAGGCCCGGGTGGTCATTGGTGACACTGACATCAAAGAGCGCGCACAGATCATCCATGATTTTAAACAGAAAAAATTCAAGTACCTGGTGAATGTATCCGTTTTGACAACCGGATTTGATGCACCTCATGTCGACGTTATTGCAATCTTGCGTCCAACAGAATCCAACAGTCTTTATCAGCAGATCGTAGGCCGTGGCCTGCGACTGTCCGAGGATAAAAAAGACTGTTATGTTCTGGATTATACAGGCGTGGGCCATGACATCTATGCCCCGGAAATCAGCGACAAGCGGCCTGCAAAAGATACAGTCCCGGTCAAAGTGACTTGCCCCCAGTGTTCATTCGAAAATGATTTCTGGGGATACGCCGACGATGACGGCGTGGTCTTTGAGCATTTTGGCAGAAAGTGCAAAGGGGCTACTCAAGACCCAAATACTTTAAAAATCAAACCCTGCGGTTTCCGCTTCAGATTTAAGCTTTGTCATAACTGTTCTTGTGAAAACGACATCACCGCCAAGTCTTGTGAAAAATGCGAAGCCGTTTTGATTGACGCTGAAGCGAAGCTAAAACAGGCGAAACTTTCCAAGAATGCGCATGTCATGACGCCGGACCGAATTTCATTTGAAGAGCGCAAGGACAAAAACTCTAATCCATACCTGGAAATCCGCTATTACGATGTGGAATCCAATTATCTTAGCGAGGTCCACTTCTTCAACAACACGACGGCTGTTAAGAAGTTCAATATCAACTTCTTAAGGTCCCACCTCAGACGCCCCGAACTGGCCGTGGATTTGACAACCCCCCAGGAAGTCATCAGATTCCAGAAGCTTTTCCGTTCACCGATCTTTGTGATTGCCAGAAAGCAGGATAAGTTCTGGCGGGTCACCGAAAAGGTGTTTGCTGAGGAACTAACACCTTAACTCCTCCAAACTAAAAGGGACATTATGAAAATCAGAACCAGTCCTATCTTACCCTTTCTTCCCCTGCTCGCTTTCATAGCGGTTTTCCTGGGAAGTGGATTCTATTACATCTGGCAAGGCGTCGATTTCGCCTTCTATCAATTGCCCTCTCCTGTGGCGACTTTGCCCGCGGTGATCTTGGCTTTTGTTCTGATGAAAGGAACTTTTGACAAAAAGCTGACAACCTTCATTCAGGGCCTGGGAGATTACAATGTTCTGACCATGTGTATGATCTATCTGCTGGCTGGAGCCTTCGGCTCAGTTGTGAAAGCCATCGGTGGAGTGGACGCCACAGTATATTGGGGAATGAAAGTGATCCCCGACTCACTGATTGTGCCTGGGTTCTTCTTTTTGTCTGCGTTGATTTCGACTGCGATCGGCACTTCCATGGGCACAATCTCGGCATTGGGACCGATTGCTTTGGGTCTGGCGACCTCGGGTGGTCTGGATAAGACCGTGGTGTTTGGAGCCCTCGTCGGTGGCGCCATGTTTGGTGATAACTTGTCGTTTATTTCAGACACAACCATTGCGGCGACAAGATCCCAAGGGGCTTCTATGCGTGACAAGTTCCGCGTGAACTTTGGGCTGAGTATGCCGGCCGCGATTATAACAATGACATTGCTTTATTTCACTGTGCAGTCAGGCTCTGCCGTGCCGGTTGCTCCGGGGGACTGGTACAAGGCACTTCCTTATTTGGTGGTTCTGATTCTGGCTTTGCTGGGAATGAATGTGTTTCTGGTATTGGTCCTGGGAATTCTTCTGGCGGGGGCACTGGGATTGTTCTTCGCGAATTACACCTTCCTGCGCCTGGGACAAGACATCTATGCAGGCTTCAAAGACATGCAGGAAATCTTCCTGCTTTCGATGATGATGGGCGGCCTGGGGCAGATGATGAAAGAACAAGGTGGCATCGACACTTTGAAAACCCTTCTGAAAAAGATGCGCTTTCGCAGCCCAAAGCTTGAAAAACTGTGGGCCGAATTCAGCATCGGTCTGTCGGTGATCATCGCCAATTTTGCCGTGGCCAATAACACAGTGGCGATCATCATCACCGGGGACTTGGCTCGGGAAGTGGCTAAAGCCGAAGGCGTGCCTCCGGACCGCAGTGCAAGTATTCTGGATATTTTTTCGTGCGTCGTGCAGGGAGTGATTCCCTATGGAGCACAGATTCTGTTGGCCAGCCAGATGGCAAAGCTCTCCCCGCTGGCCTTGGCCGGCAGTATTGAATACTGCTATATTTTGGGAGCGATCACATTTGCCTCCATGGTCTGGAGAAGCTGGCGTCAGCGCTGATCGTCAGGTGGACTTTACGTCGCTGCAAAGAGGGGCCGTATGGGACGAATTTAGAACTCAGTTATATTGCGAACTTCGAGAGCCCTTGAGCTTTTTATATTCCAACACAAACTGCTCCAGCTTGTCCGCGTGCCCTTCTTTTTGTGCCCATCTTTTAATTTTATCCAGCGATATAGAATGCTTCTCGCATACCCATAATGCATGAATTAAACTGCGGCGATCATTCCAGTGAAACCAGGCGACAAGACGATCCATCACACATTGGGTTGGTGAAAACATCGTCACAGTTATTTTACCGACTTTCATTTGTCCTTCGGGTTTTACAGGAATTTGTTCCCCAATTGCAACGGGACCTTATGGAAACTCTACATACAGTTCTGAATTTGAATGGTGAAAGTATCTGCCCTCTTTCTGAAAGCCTATTGCGGCAAGAGCCTTTGTAATGGCTTCATGAGAATAGGGCGAAATAAAATCAAGGTCGCGCGAAGCATGTTTTTCTTCAGTATAGATTGAAACGCAGGCTCCCCCAACCAACACACAAGAAATACCGTGCTTTTCAAGTTGCTGAACCACAGCCGCTGCAAATTGCTTGCGGTTCACTGATTTTGTTATCTTCATAAAGCCTTATTCTTTTTTCTGGGACGCATGCGCTTCATGAAATACTTTTCTTGTTGGTCCAATGGAATATTGGAAAGTGCCTTTTGCAGAAGTGCGTTGAGCTCTTTAGAAAGAAACCAGGTCTTATTAAGAGAATAGACGCGCGTTCTTCCCTTTTCTTGACCTATTAGAATATCGGCTTGCTCCAGCTTCAGAAGAGTTCTGGTCACCTGGGTTTTACTTATCTGAAAAGTATTGGCGATTTCCAGCGCATAGCTTTCACCTATGGCTGCGATAAATAGAAGACTCTTCTCTGTTGTTTGACTGCCAAAAAGCTCTGCGAGCATAATCACCCCTATTTAGGGCAATATAGTCCTAATTTAGGACTCTATCAAGTCCAGCTACAGTAAAAGACCTAATTTAGGACCTTTTTGACCTATTTTAGGACTAAAACAATACCCTGGAAAATAGAACTTACCAGAACATGGTTGATATGAACCACTTTCTGACTCATCGAACTCTTAATTTTGCTTCTACCGATAACGAGCTGCTATACTGCGATCCCCGCCCGATGGGAAAAACCAAGAAAATAATTTATTGTTTATTATTTAAACATAAAAAAACCGAAGACTTAGCTTCGGTGATTTTGGCCATGTTTTCAGAGAAAAAATGGCGGGGTGGACGGGACTCGAACCCGCGGCCTTCCGCGTGACAGGCGGACGTTATAACCAACTTAACTACCACCCCAGTGGCGTTTTGGAGAATCTTTTATAGCCAAGCTATCCGAGCAATACAACAAGATTTTTTAAAAATCTTGTAACCAGCCGCTTAATGCCTGCTTTTTGTGCAAAAACCCACCTCCACCTCCCCAGTTTCACCTATTCAAGGCCCTAAAGTGGGTATAGTCTCAGGAAATATTAAGGAGTCTCCCCATGAAATTGCTATTGGCAGCTACAGCCCTACTCTTCTCTCAGGCCGCTTTGGCCGAAACCATCACCTACAATGTGGAAGGCATGCACTGCGGTTCCTGTGCTCGTGCCATCAAAGCCCAGGTGTGCACGATGGAAGGCCTGGAAAAATGCGATGTTACCGTCGGTAAAGTTGTGATCTCCCCTAAAGCCGGAGTGAGTATTTCTCAAGATCAGATTCAGGCGGCGATTTCCAAGGCTGGTGAGTATAAGATCACCAACTCTACAAAAAGCAAATAAGCTCTTAAGCGAATCACACCTCCGAACACGGGGGTGTGATCAAGAAAAATTGACCACTCTTTCGCCTCTAGAACCATGACCCCAAGACCATTCTTTGTCATAATGGGGACATGCTTACGAACTCCTCCGCACCCATGAAGGGGCGCCTTCTTATCATCGACGACGAATCTGAACTACTTGAGGTCCTTTCCGCCTTACTTGAAGACAGTGCTTCTGAAATTCATCGTGCCAACAACGGAATTGAAGGAATCGACCTTTTGAAGTCCCACCAGTTCGACGCTGTTCTGTCGGACGAAAAGATGCCGAAAAAATCCGGCTTGGACGTGCTGAAATGGATGCGTGAAAACGGCCTGCACATCCCGTTCATCATTCACACGGGCTACGGTCAAAAAGACATGGTCCTTGAAGCCCAGCGCCTGGGTGTTTATGCCTTTATCGACAAACCTTGGGATGAAAACGCCCTGATCACCACGGTGGAGCGCGCCCTGAAAGCTGGGATGGAGCAACAGAAGGGCTAAAGGCCTTGTCTCCCCCACCCCCGACCCCTCATAATGAGAGCAGCCGAGCCATCAAGAATCCAGTGGCTCTAGAATAGGATACTCTCATGAATAAGCTCTTTTGGATCGACATGGAGATGACCGGTCTTGATGTCGAGAAGGAAGTGATCATCGAAGTGGCGGCCATCGTCACGGATCTAAACTTCAAAGAACTGGCCACTTTTGAAACCGTGGTCAAACAACCGCAAAAATATCTGGACAATATGGATGCCTGGAACACCGAGCACCATAAAAAATCCGGCCTGACAGCCAAGGTGCCGTTCGGTATGGAGCCAGATCAAGTCGAAGCCAAACTGGTGGACATGGTGAAAAAACACTTCCCGGATCCTAACGAGCGCCCCGTTCTTGCTGGGAACTCGATCATGCAGGATCGCCTGTTCATCAACAAGTACATGCCAGATCTGGCTGCCCGCCTGCACTACCGCATGGTGGATGTGTCTTCCTGGAAAGTGATCATCAACAACAAGTTCAAGTACGTCTATCAGAAGTCCAACAAGCACCGCGCCCTGGAAGACATTCGTGAAAGCATCCAGGAACTGCGTCATTATTGCGACAACCTGAAGTTCTAGAAAGTTCAGCGAGCCATGCCTCAGAAAAAATCCACTGAAAATGAATCTGCATTTAAAAACTGGATTAACGAGGCGCTGGTTCGCCGAATGGCCGCGCACATCCAACAGCACTATCCCCATTTCGACTCCAAAGGCTTTATCAAAGTCAGCCATGAACTGCCAAAGCTTGAGATGAAGCCGCGCATGCGCCTGATCTGTGACTTCCTGAAAACTCATCTGCCGGCAGAGTATCCCAAAGCTTTAAAGATTCTTTTGAAAGCAGCCACAAAGCCCAAACCTGGCGTGGATCCCTTAAAAGGTTTTGATCTGTGGGCCTTCACTGAGTTTGTGCAGCGCTATGGTCTGGAGCACTTTGAGGAATCCATGAGTGCTCTGCACACGCTGACACAGAAATTCACAGCCGAGTTTGCTGTCCGACCCTTTATCATCCACGACCAGGACCGCACACTGAAGCAACTGATGTTATGGACCCGGGATCCCAGTGAACATGTGCGCCGCTGGGTTTCAGAAGGCACCCGTCCCCGTCTGCCCTGGGGCGAGCTGCTACGAAGCTTTATTAAAGACCCCAGCCCTGCGCTGGAGCTTCTGGAAGAGCTGAAATACGACGACTCACTGTACGTCATAAAGTCTGTCGCCAATCATCTGAACGACATCACCAAAAATCATCCCGAACTGGTGATTAAGACTTTGAAGCGCTGGCTGAAAGATTGCCCGAAAGAACATCAAGAGAAAATCAACTGGATCACTCGCCACGCCTTACGCACACAAGTCAAAGCGGGCAATCCCAAAGCTTTGCAACTTTTGGGTTATCACACAGAGGCCGCAGTGAAGCTGCACAACCTGACGCTGAGCCCGCAGACAGTTAAAACCGGCGGTCATCTGGAGATCAGCTTCGCCCTGTCCTGCGCGCAGAATGCAACCGTGGTTGTCGACTATGCGATTCACTATAAGAAATCCAATGGCAGCCATTCTGCCAAAGTCTTTAAGCTTTCAAACAAGGACTTAAAGGCGAAAGAGCGAATGGATTTCACCAAGAAACATTCCTTCCGCCCGGTGACAACGCGGGTCCTTTATCCCGGAGCCCACGTTCTTGAGATCTTCGTCAACGGAAAAAGTCTGGGGAAAGCCTCGTTCACGCTGAAGTAAAACGCGCCAAGGCACCCTTTCTTTAGAGGGACTTTTTCATTTCCTCTAAAGATTTCAGAAGATTTTTGTAGCGCTCCGTTTTAATTTCCGGATCGGCCAAAGCGACCTCGATGGTCTTTTTGGCTTGGTCTTTTTGTTTTAGCTCTTTGTGAATTTCAGCCAAAGTTTTTAGATTGTATAAACGCATGTCCGCGCCCAGCTCCACGGCTTTTTCTGCCTGTGGCAAAGCCTTGTCAAAGGCCTTTTGGCGAACATAGTAATTCGCAAGCTTCATATAAGGCACATAGCTGCTTGAATCTTCTTTGAGCAGCTTCAGCAGCCAGGCTTCTTCTTCAGCGGGCATTTCGGCAGTTCTGAAATAGTAAAGAACGGCCATCACTTCGCCGGGACGCTTTTCTGAAAGATTCATAGTGGCCATTTCTTTTTTCAGCTCACCTTGAGCCAGCATGGCCTCTTCTTTGTTTTCCAAAAGATCCGCCGCCGTCTTCCACATCGACAAAACCTCGGCGCGTTCCGCCGGGCTGATGGCGCTGACATCCCACGCGGCCACCCATTTGACGGTGTCCGACTTTGAAGACGCCAATTTTTTCAGAAATGCCATATTGGCCGTCAACTTTTCTTTTAAGTCTGCCGGAAGTTCCTTTTTATTTCTTTTAAGGTAACCACCCCAGTCGTTCGCTGCCGTCACAGCTGTGAATGTTTGAGGTTTCGCTTCAGACCATTTTTTCAGAACCGCCAAGTATTCAGCGTCTTTCTTTTCCGTTTCAGCCTTGTCCGCCCACAAACCCATCTCAGACATGGCGTAACGATCCGACTCTGCGCCAGCTGCCGCGTACCACTTCACAGCCTTTTCGTAATCCAGAGCATTTCGAGCCTGTTCCGCCAACGCCAGCATCGCGGCCTTATCCCCGACAGCAGCCAGCTTTTCAAGTTCTTCACTGGATTTCAGGTTCTTTTTGGCGGCTTGAAGTCTTTTTGCAAATTCATCTGCAGGAACAAAATCCAAAGAGCGGTAAAGTTCAGACCCGTCGGGTTTTAGAATCAGCACAGTGGGGATGGCCTTGATGCCGTACTTTTTACCGAACTCTTTATTCACCGCCATGTCGGCATTCAAAGCCACCAGAACATAGTCCTTGGCAGCAGCCTTAAACTTCTTCGTGCCAAATACTTCCGTTCCCAAACGCACGCAGGCCGGGCACCAAGGAGCACCATAATCCACCAGCAAGTTCTTCCTGGATTTCAGCGCCAAAGTTTTGGCGGCTTCCAGATCGTTCACGATAAAACCGTGATGATTTTTCTCAATCTTGCTTGAAGACTTCCCGGACACGACGGCTGCGACTTTGGCTGTTTCAACCTTCGCAGCTTCTTTGGCCGTTTTGAGTTTTCCGCCTGCGACGATATAAGCCACTTTATGTTCTTCACAGACAGTTTTTTTGTCATCGCAAACATAGAAGCCCAACTCGAACACTTCATTTTCTTTAGCGGGTAAAGCAAAGACCAACTGCTGCTCTTCTTTGACCAGCGGAGCAATTTCAGCCCCCTTCATGGCAAAGCTGGCCGGAGCCTCCTTGTTGAAATGAAAGCCTTGTTGGACTGTTCCCAGAATCTTTCCACCTGACACAGCAAAAGAAACCTTGCCGTCAGAAAGACGCGCCCACGACGCAAACGAAAACATCAATGTGAAAACCAGAAAAAGACTCTTCATAGATTCTCCTTACCCGGAAAAACCTATCACGTCTTGCGCTCGTGACAATCCTAAAAACTCCTCAAGATCACAAGAAGCACAAAACTCCAGCTTGGCGGGCAGAGCCTAGGACTTAAAATTGAGTTCCGCAGCGCCTGAAAAAAACGGCGGCAGCACACAGAGAACTGAAAAGAATAAAAAAAGGGAGCCATGACAGGCTCCCTTTCCCGTAGCGGGTGGATTAGTAGCGATAGTGTTCTGGTTTGAACGGCCCCTGCGGGCTCATGTGCAAGTATTTAGCTTGCTTGCCAGTCAACTTCGTCAGCTTCACACCCAGTTTGTCCAAGTGCAATGCCGCCACTTTTTCGTCCAAGTGCTTAGGCAAACGGTAAACAGCGATCTCTTGGTATTTGTCGCGGTTGTTGAATAGCTCCATCTGCGCCAACACCTGATTTGTGAAGGAGTTGGACATAACGAAGCTTGGGTGACCCGTAGCACAGCCCAAGTTCACCAAACGGCCTTTGGCAAGTACGATCACTTGTTTGCCGTTTTTCAAAGTGTGGATGTCCACTTGTGGTTTCACTTCGCGGATTTTGGAATTCTTGTTCAACCAAGCCATGTCGATTTCGATATCGAAGTGACCGATGTTGCACACGATCGCGTTGTTCTTCATTTTAGTGAAGTGCTTTTCAGTGATGATATCGCAGCAGCCAGTTGCTGTTACGAAGATATCACCCAACGGAGCCGCATCTTCCATAGTGGTTACTTCGAAACCTTCCATTGCCGCCTGAAGCGCACAGATTGGATCGATTTCAGTCACAAGAACGCGGGCACCCAGACCACGCAAAGAGTGCGCAGAACCTTTACCCACATCGCCGTAACCTGCAACAACGCAGATTTTACCGGCAACCATCACGTCCGTTGCACGCTTGATACCGTCGGCCAAAGATTCACGGCAGCCGTACAAGTTGTCGAATTTGGATTTTGTCACAGAGTCATTGATATTGATCGCAGGAACTTTCAACTTGCCTTGTTTCAAAAGAACTTCAAGGTTGTGAACGCCTGTCGTTGTCTCTTCAGAGATACCGATGATCTTCTTCATTTCTTTGGCGAAACGAGGCTCGTGCATCATGTTCGTCAAATCACCACCGTCATCCAGGATCATGTTGAAGCCGTCTTTACCCCAACCAACAATCGTCTGTTCGATGCACCAGTTGAATTCTTCTTCAGTCAGACCTTTCCATGCAAAGACCGGGATGCCCGCAGCAGCAATAGCCGCCGCAGCGTGATCTTGAGTGGAGAAGATGTTGCAAGAAGACCAGCGGATTTCCGCACCCAGCTCAACAAGCGTTTCGATCAAAACCGCTGTTTGGATTGTCATATGAAGGCAACCCGCAATACGCGCACCTTTCAAAGGCTGCTGTTTTTTGTACTCTTTACGAAGAGCCATCAAACCCGGCATTTCTGTTTCAGCAATCTTGATTTCTTCACGACCCCATTTCGCAAGTTTTGCGAACACTTCAGGGTTTTCCATCGCCTCTTTGCTGACTCTGTAGTCAACAGTAGCGGCCTTAGCAATCGCAGGAGCTTTCATTTTCGCATTCTTCTTCATAGCGGTTTTTCCGTTCGTCGTAGTCAATGACATTGTTTGAAGTCCTTGTTTTAGTTTAAGTTTTTAATTTCAAATCTGCTTCAGCTTGCGTGCCTGTCTACACTCCGGCTTCGCCGGAGTAGTGGCACTCAATCTCTGCCTGCTAAGGCAGAGTCAAAATTTCGTATCCAGTATCTGTCACAAGCACCGTATGTTCAAACTGTGCCGACAATAGACCATCTGCGGTATTGTAGTACTTAATACTGGAGCCCGGAATGTCGAACTCGATGATCTCGTCCGTCCCTTGGTTCACCATCGGTTCGACGGTGATACAGTGGAAAGGCACCAGGCGCTCGCCCTTGCCCTTTTTACCATAGGATGGAACAAAGGGTTCTTCATGGAACTTGCGTCCCACACCGTGGCCACCGATCTCTTTCACGGCCACATACCCCTTGCGAGTCACAAGTTTATTTGTTTCAAAACCAATGTCCCCGGTAAAACCATTCGGACGAATGGCTTCAATACCCACATCGCGAGCCATGCGGGCTGTTTCCACAAGATCTTTGGCCTCTTCGGACACATTGCCAATCATATACATTTTAGATGTGTCCCCAAAGAAACCATCAATCCAAGCTGTGACATCCACATTGATAATATCGCCGTCTTTCAAGATGGTTTTATCATCAGGAACGCCATGGCAGACCACCTCATTGATGGAAGTACAGGTGTACTTGGGGTAGCCGTGGTATCCCAAACAAGCCGATTTGGCCCCTTTGGTGGCCATAAAATCGAAGCAAAGCTGGTCGATCTCGTTCGTGGTCATACCAATTTTGATATATTTATCGAGGTAGGTCAGAGTGTCGGCTGCAATACGGCAGGCAACAGTCATTTTTTTGATTTCTTCCAAAGAAAGCGGCTTAATTCCCATAGGGGATGGTATAGCACATGCCCCCACCCTTGAACAGGCCGAAACGAAAAAACCCAGGATTTGAGCCCTGGGTTTTTTAGTGTTCAACTCAATTTGAGTCTAAGACCTATTTAAGGTGCTTAGAAACCAATTTAGTCATGTCGAACATAGAAACTTGAGATTTGCCGCCGAAAACTTCTTTCAATTTAGCGTCAGCATTGATGTTTCTTTTGTTCTTAGTGTCTTGAAGGTTGTTCTTCTTGATGTAAGCCCAAAGTTTTTTAACAACTTCAGTGCGTGGAAGTGGAGAAGCACCAACAACTGCTGCCAAAGCTGCAGATGGAGTCAACGCTTTCATGAAAGCTGCGTTTGGTTTACGAGCAGTTTTAGCTTTTTTAGGAGCTGCTGCTTTTTTTGGAGCTGCTTTTTTAGCTGCTGCTTTTGGAGCCGCTTTTTTAGCTGCTGCTTTAGGAGCTGCTTTTTTAGCTGCAGCTTTTTTTGGAGCTGCTTTCTTAGTAGTAGCTTTTTTAGTAGCTTTTGCTTTTGCCATTCGAAATTCCTCCGTTAGGTTTTTAGTCTTGTTTATCTCGAATGAACTTAGTGTGTATCTAAGTCGAGCCGTTTGTCCAAAGGAAAATGCAGGGAAAATCATTTTTTTTTGCGCTCAGAGAGCGGAAAAGACCCGATTTCACCCCCTTTTCCCCTCGGAAAACGACTTTCCCCCCTGGGAAAAGCCCCCCTCCCCCTCTGAAAAAGTCGGTTTTTTACAGGGAAAACACCTTCTGGACTGAGCCATTCCCCTCTCGTGCCGATAAGAAAAGCATGAGTTTTCAGGCAAGCTTTAAGCAAATTCTCAGAGAGAAAATGGGTTCCGAAACCTTCGTGAACGCCTCCGAAGCCAGCCTGCTCAGTGCCGACCCCTCTCACCTTGCGTACTTGATGGGTCAGGTCGGCAAGCGCGAATTCAATACTCCACGCGGCCACTACCCACGTCCGACAGTGCGCCCCCAGCGCAAAGCCCACAGTTTTTCCCCTGCGCAAAAAGAGGCTTTTGATTTCCTAAAAAACTGGATCCTGGATCTGTCCGAAGGTTTCACTGCGAACGAATTGAAGAAAGCTTTCCGTCAGGCCGCGCTGGTTCTACACCCAGATCATGGCGGCAACACCCAGCAGTTCATGGCATTGAAAGAGCACTACAACTGCCTTCGCCCCCTTGTTTCACTCTGAAACAATAAACAAGATTACATTGTTGAAATTTCCTTAGGCCTTTAGTTTCTACGCCGATATTGCATAATGGAAGCAACCAGGAAAAAGCAGCATGAGGGATCTCAGTTTCAAATCTGAAGATGCTTACAAGAAGCGGCTGACTTATTTTAAAGTCATCTACCTCTTAGGCCTGGCTGTCACCCTGGTCTATCTGCTGAAGTTCAACTTTCAATACGGTGTCAGCGAATACAACCCCATCCTTATTCCGACCTGGATCACCCTACTTCTTATTCCGCCCCTTAGTCTTAGATTTATTAAAAACTACCTGGTCTCCGCATCTATATTGTGCGTCATGGCGGTCGTCATCGTCTCTTACTTCCTGTACTTGTCCGGAGGCATTGATGCACCGGGGATCTTTTGGTTGACGGCCATCCCTTTGATCTGCGGAATTCTTGTCGGCGTCCCAGGGGCCGTTCTGGGCTACACTATCGTCACCCTGGTCCTGATCTTTTTTTGGTATGCACGCTCTTCCGGATTCGGCCCCAACATCATTGCCCAGTACGGCGACTATGGTCAGGAAAAGCTATTTAATATCATCATCTTCCTGATCTTCTCGGGCTTTAACACCCATTACTATATCCGCGGCGAAAAAAGCCTGATGAAAAATCTTGAAGAAAAGAACCTGGACATTGAGAACCTGCTCCGCGTCCTGATTCACGACATTGCCAACACACTTTCAACAATGACCTACAACCTGGTTAAGGCCAAAGAGGATCGTGAAGAACACAGCCTGAGCTCTTTGGAACTGGACAAGATCGAACGTGCCGTGGATGACATCGTCAATCTACTGGCCCAGGTTCGCCACCTGAAATCCGTCAAGGATGGCAAAGCGGCCATGCCCTTAAAGCCTCTGAATCTGACCATGGTACTGAATGAGGTCTATGAAAACACGGTCGCCACAGCCCAGCAAAAAGGCATCAAATTGCATCTGGACATTTCCCGCGACCGCATGCCCATCCAAGGCGAAAAGACCATCCTTAGCAATGTGGTCCTGTCCAACCTGATCAACAATGCCATCAAGTTTTCCCACCCCGGAGAGCGCATCGAACTTCGCGCCTATCCCACGGAAAGTGAAGTGGTCATTGAAATCCGCGACTATGGCATCGGCATTCCAAAAGAAATTCTGGCCAACATCTTCAGCCTGAACTCCCAAACCACCCGCCCCGGCACCCAAGGGGAAAAGGGCACCGGCTACGGGATGCCCCTGGTGCGTGAGTACCTGCAAATGATGGAGGGTACCATCGAAATCTTCTCCAGCGAGGAAGCCAGCTCTTCGACCCCAAGCGGGACTCATATAATTCTAAAACTCCCCTTGGCGAAAACAGCTCATTAAAACGTCTCAACTTTAGACATCTTGATCCTCGCATTTCAAAAAAATACTGATATTCCCAAGGCAAAATGCCGATAAGTTCTACATGAAAAACTGGAACGTATCTGCAATAACCTTCATGCTTTTGCCCATTTTTGCGTGGGCCACCCCAGGATCACTGACTTACCAAGGGCGCATTAAAAACTCCCTGGGGGACGCACTTGAAGTCAATGGCGTGCGCTTTGAGTTTTCGATCCTGAACCCGTCCGGCACCTGCATTCTCTACCGCGAAACCTCCGGCGCTATCGACATGCGCAACTCGTCCGGCATTTTCGATGTCCCCATTGGCACTGGCACTAAGAACTACCCCGCCTCCGCGAGCTTTAAACTGCTGGATAGCTTTGACAACAGCGCCACTCTCCCCTGTGAAGGTGGAGGAAGCTACACCCCTGTCGCTGATGCAAAACGTCTTTTGCGCGTCCAATTTCATGATGGCACGGGCTGGAAACTGATCACCCCTGACAATGAAATCCGCTCTGTCCCCTATGCAGGCCACGCCCAAACGGCGCAAATCGCCCAAAAACTTGGAACCAACTCCGCCAGCGACTTTGTGGCGAAGGCGTCCCTTCCACTGTGTACGGCAGGTCAGTATCTGCGTCACATCGCTCCAGCGGGCACCTTTGAGTGCGCGGCACCCGCCGTCAGTGGTGCCGATGTCACCGGAAATATTTCCGGCAGTGCTGCAGGTTTCACGGGCAACCTGACCGGCGATGTCAGCGGAACTCAAGCCAGCACCAGTGTCGATAAGATCAAAGGGGTTGCCGTGGATATGACCGGCATCGGCCCTGGTAAGGTGCTTAAATACGATGGCGCCAAGTGGGCGCCCGCAGATGACCAGGGAACCACGGGCGCATTGACCAGCCTGACCGGAGATGTATCTTCAACAGGAGCTCCCGCTGCCACAGTCGCTCTGAATGACAACGTGGTGACTTCTGCCAAAATTGCCGACAGCACCATCGTGAATGCTGATATCTCCCCAGGGGCCGCCATTGCCGACACCAAACTTGCCACGATCACAACCGCCGGCAAAGTTTCTGGAAGTGCGATCACCTCCGGCACTATCGGCGGCACGGCCGCCATCAATACCAGCGGGCTGATTCAAACCTCCGCAGGCTTGCGTGTGTATTCGGGCTCTAACTACGTGGAACTCAAAGCGCCCACATTGTCGCAAAACACAAGTTATGAACTTCCCGTCACTGACGGCGGCAATGGCCAACTTTTAACCACAGACGGCAACGGGAAATTATCATGGACCACAGTCACCTCCAGTGGGGGAACAGTGACAGGCGTTACGGCTTCAGCCCCACTGGCAAGCTCGGGCGGAACTGCTCCGGTGATTTCCTTAAACGATTCAGGCGTGGCTGTCGGCACCTATTCGAAGGTGACTGTGAACGCCAAAGGCCTGATCACGGCAGGGGCCAATGTCACCGCTGCCGAGCTTCCTAATTTAGCGGGCGATGTGACCTCCACCGCAGGTCTTAGCAATACCAAAGTTGAAAAGATCCAGGGGGTTTCTATCGCCAACACCGCCCCTTCCTTAGGACAGGTCCTGCTTTATGATTCCAGCAAATGGAATGTGCAATATTTTGGCTTTGGTGAGTTGCGATCCACCATCACGGGAACAGCGCAAATGCCTGCGTCATGTTCAACAGCAAATAAAACTCTGAACTGGAGTGCCATCACCGACACCTTCACTTGCGTGGACATTGCTATCGCCAACACCCAAGTTTCAGGCCTTGGAACTGCTTCCACCAAAAACTTCGGAACGGCCGCTGGCAACTTGGTCGAATTAGATGGCACAGGCAAAGTTCCCTCTTCGGTTCTGCCTGCGATGGGTGACAATCTTGGAAACCACACCGCGACCTCCCACTTAAATATGGCGACCTACAACATCACTGGAGCCGGAAGAGTTTATCTGGCTGATGGGGCGTGGAATGCTCCGTCGCTTACATTCAACAGCAGCCCGTCGACGGGACTTTCGAACAACGGAAGCAATATCGCCTTCACCTCCAATGGCAATCTTGCCATGACGTTGTCCCAAAGCAGTTTGAACTTAAATGGATCTTTTGCCCCGTACATGCGACTGGGCGGTGGTGCCTTTGGCGCTTCCAATCCGACGTATTCCTTCGGGGGCTACACCACCACGGGGATTTTCACGTCCTCGGGGGCTTTGGGATTCAGCTTGGCTGGCACTGAAAGAATGCGCATTGATTCTGCTGGCAATATGGGTTTGGGCACGACATCGCCTGCGTCCCTGTTGCACGTCGAAAAAAATCAAGATGCCGACACATCCGTCACTGTGCGAAACACTGACGACACCGGAACCTCCGCCGGCGCCAGATTCATAGCCAGCAACGAAAAAAATGGCGTCTGGTTTGGGATCTCTGGATCTGCCAACACCAACACAGGACTGGGAAATCCTGGCGACGCTTACATCTATAACGCCGCTGGGACCGCCACAGGCAAAAACTTTAATGTCATCAATAATCAGAGCGGGAACATTCAGTTCTTTGCCGGTTCAACTGCGGCATCTGCGCCCCGCATGGCAATCACCAGCGCAGGACAATTGGGTATCGGAACAACCACCCCCATTCAAAGACTGCATGTTGAAAATGGAAACATGCTGATCACGGGGACCGGCCCGGCTTACCAACTGAAGGAAACCGACACGACGGACCAAAACTGGCAGATCGGTATCAACGCTGGCAACCTGCGCTTCGCAACCCAAAACGATACGATGAGTTCTTCCTCGGAAAAGGTCACAATCAAACAAGACGGCAGCGTCGGTATCGGTGTCCCCGCACCCACAGCCAAGCTGGAAGTTGCAGGAACTATTCACTCCACTTCAGGTGGGATCAAGTTCCCTGACGGTTCGGTTCAAACGACAGCTGCAAACTCGGTCACATGGACCAGCCTTGGGCTGACGAGTTTGGGAACCGTCTCTATGGCCACTACGGCCGAGCAAAGCTTCACACTGCCGGTGGCGGCACAGACGGCGTCGCAGATATTGGTCTATTTACGATGCCTCAGTGGCAACACGACCACAAGTGGCGCTGACGATATTCGCGTCTATACGAAAGAGGGAGCGGCATCCTATGATCACTACCTCTTTGTGTACCCCTATTCCGGGCAACCAGCCGTGAGCTATAATTCAGGATCCTTCTGGCTACCAAAGACATCTGACAATAAGGTCTATTTGGCGCACTCATTTGCGCCAGGATCCACCAACACTTCATGCTACTTCTATATCACGGGGTACAAATAGAAAATTCTAAAGGACGTGGATCCAGCCCAGTAAGTGAAGCACTAAAAACAGCATCGCTGGCGCCAGAGTCATCAACGCCCGTTTGCGGAAGCCCGGGTTGGAAATTACCGCTATCAACGCGAACTTTGATACGTAACTTGCCAGGAGCGACGTCTCGATCAGACGCTCGTATTGAGCCCCGTCGATTTTACCAGCTGCCAGAAGTTGGGATGTGGAGATCAATGAACCATGCACCTCAAACAACGAGATGATGAACGTCAGAAGCATCAACCCCTGCCCCCCGGCCCACTCTTGCACGATTTTGGAAGCCGCAAGAATCAGAACAATGAAAACAGTCAGCTTCAGGGATGATTTCACATCCAAAATATCTTCAGTTCCCGTCATCACAGGATGAGGCTGGCGAGATTTGCGTCGCCAAAGAAGTGCAATCATCCCCCCCGTGATTAAACCCAGAATCGCAAAGTGAGGTCCCACAAGTTGAAATGCCTCCAGACCACCGGCGCTTATTAGAACGCCCGCCTGAATCAACATCGCCAGAATCGCACTTTGCATCGCGGCCATGCGCAAGGTCTGAGAACCGTTAGCCTCGTGACTTTCCTTGGCCAAGGTCACCGTGGTCGCGGTGCTGGAAAGAATTCCCCCCAGAAAGCCCGTCATGATGATTCCCGCTCTAGGTCCCACCCACAAAGTCAGCACCTCACCTGCAACCTGCAAGGCCGAAAGGGCAAAGAACATAAAAAGAATCTTCTGAGGACGGAAAAGTCCCCAGGGGTCTACCGGATGTGGTGGCACCAGTTTAGAGGCAACAAAAAGAAAGAGCAGGAATAACCCTGCTCTCACCCACTGATTTTTCATCAGGCCTTACACCATTTTGAAGCGAACACGTTTTGGACCTGCATTTTCGCCCAAACGGCGTTTGCGGTCTTCTTCGTACTCGGTGAAGTTGCCAGGGTAGAACTCAATTTTTGAATCCCCTTCAAAAGCCATGATGTGCGTACAGACGCGATCCAGGAACCAACGATCGTGCGAAATCACCACGGCAGATCCACCGAACTCAAGCAGCGCTTCTTCCAGTGCACGCATGGTGTTTACGTCAAGGTCATTCGTCGGCTCATCCAGAAGCAACAAGTTCGCGCCTTGTTTCAGAATCTTAGCCATATTCACGCGGTTTCTTTCACCCCCGGACAACTGACCAACTTTTTTCTGCTGGTCAGAACCCGAGAAGTTGAACCAGGACACATACTGACGAGCATTGATTTCACGCGTGCCCAACTGGATCACGTCGGCCCCACCGGAAAGCTCTTCATAGATCGTTTTATTAGGATCCAGAGTTTCACGAGTTTGATCAACGTAAGCGATCTTAACCGTGTCACCGACTTTGAAAGTGCCCCCATCAGGCTGTTCTTTGCCCGTGATCATACGGAACAACGTGGATTTACCCACCCCATTCGGCCCGATCACACCCACGATAGCCCCTTTAGGAATCGTGAAGCTGACATCATCCAGAAGAACTTTGTGGTTGTACGCCTTGGTGATGTTTTTTGCTTCGACAACGATATCACCCAAACGAGGTCCTGGTGGGATGTAGATAGACATCTCCTGGATTTTCTCTGGAGAAGCTTCTTTCAACAGGTTTTCATAGTTGGAAATACGTGCCTTGGATTTCGCCTGACGAGCCTTCGCCCCCTGACGGATCCAGTCCAACTCGCGCTCCAAAGTGCGCGCCTTGCGAGCCTGATCTTTGGCTTCGTTCGCCTGGCGTTTGTCTTTTTGCTCAAGCCAGCTTGTGTAGTTTCCTTTCCAAGGGATGCCTTCACCACGATCCAATTCAAGGATCCAGCCAGCCACGTTATCCAGGAAGTAACGATCATGCGTCACCGCGATGACAGTTCCCGGGAACTTGGACAGATATTGTTCAAGCCAAGCCACGGATTCCGCATCCAGGTGATTCGTCGGTTCGTCCAAAAGCAGGATATCTGGTTCAGACATGATCAAGCGGGCCAAAGCCACACGGCGCTTTTCACCCCCGGAAAGGTTTGTCACCGGGGAATCCCCGTCTGGACAGCGAAGAGCGTCCATGACGATTTCGATCTTTTGATCGACGTCCCAAGCCCCCAAAGCCTCCAGTTTTTCCTGAAGCACACCCTGTTTTTCGATCAGTTTGTTCATTTCATCCGGATCCAGATCCGGGTCAGAGAACTTGTCGTTGATCGCGTTGTATTCTTTCATCACTTTCGGAAGTTCGCCCATGCCTGCGAAGATGTTTTCTTTCACAGTCAGGGTTTCATCCAATTGCGGTTCTTGCTCGAAGTAACCGACTTTCATTGTTTTGGAAGGAAACGCTTCACCCAGGAAGTCCTTGTCCACACCTGCCATAATTCTAAGCAAAGTGGATTTACCAGAACCGTTCAGACCCAAAACGCCGATCTTAGCGCCATAGAAGTAAGAAAGATAAATATCCTTCAACACATATCTTTGTGGAGGATATACTTTACTTACGCCCTTCATTGTGTAGATAATCTCTTGAGACATGATGTCACACTCCTAAAAAGACCGTTTTCGGCAATGGTATTGATATACGCGAAGTAATCTACCAGCCCAAAAACGCTTGTCAAATGGAGTTCCATTTATCAGACTATCGGCCCCAGTGCAGGACGCGCTTTCAGATAGAAAAATCGGATTTCCGGTTTAAAAAGTGAGCAAACAGCTTAAAATAACGGATAGAAACTAGCATTTAATGAGTGGCAGCAACCTAGAACGGCAGCAAAATTTGAATACTGACACGCCGAATTCACCGGAGAAACCGGAGAAGCGTGAGACGTCGTCCAAAAAGTCCCTGTTCGGAAATCTGAACTCAGAGCTGAAACACGCCCTCAATGCCTGGGAAACCCTGACCGAAGAAGCTGCTAATAAGATCTCTCCAGACGAAGAACAGCTGCAGGAAGTCAAACGTCTGTTGGGTGAGCTTAAATCCAAACTGAATCAGTTCGACGAATAACTCGCTTCCTTTTTTGGACCTTGTTTTCACGCAAACTCTAAATAATTTAGGGCCTCTCATCTGCAAATTGGTCAATACTGGTGCAAATTTCATAAGAAGGGATTTGTATGCGTATTGCACCGGCAGTTCTTTTTGTACTTTCCTTGATAGGCTCAACATCTCACGCAACGGTTGACGCCAATACCCGCGTGGCACTCGTCGTGCAAGATATTCAATCAGAAGGCTCTGAGACTGATGCGTTCTTTATCGAGCGTGCACCTATTATCGGATGCTACGGGTTGCCCCAAGGGCCGGCTTTACAACAGTGGACAGCGGCATATAAAGTGCCAACAAATGTCGGCTGTGGCAGCCCCAACACTAAAGTAAATATCAACGCTTTAACTTGTGCCAAGGTCGTGAGCGCCAAAGAAGCTCCGGACTATATGTCATTTTCAGAAATCACTCTCGACATCTCCAGATGCAGCACTAAACACAATCCCGGCTTCATCAAAGCCGTTCGCGCGTCAGCAAAAATCAACTTCCCCCAATCCAACAAAAAGAAGGTCGTGAAACTAAATCTGATCAAATAAATCGAAGATTTCAACCTGAGGCCGGCACATCGTCATGCTTGGCAAGTTTTGACTGGGGCTTGGGGATGTTTGAAGCGGCAGGGGCCTTTGCCGACGCCACGACGGCACGAACCGCCGAAGGCGGCGGCAACCGAGCCCGGAAGGCGCGCCCCAGAGCTTCAGACAACCCCAAGACCCAGCCAAAACCGGCGCCCTAGGAACGATGATCGTGCTTGCTGCCCCCAAGGCATTCGGGACTGACGAAGTTCAAGGTGTCTTTTTGAGCTTCCCATTCTTTCGGAGTCAGGGCTTTTTGAGTCAGCGCATGCAGACCTGTCTGAAGTTCAGACTTTAAAAGTTCATTCACCAGCCTTTGACGGTCGATGCGGGATTTGCCTTCGAAGACCTCCGAAACCACCAAAACCTTAAAGTGAGTCTCACTGTTGGGTGGGACTGAGTGCATGTGACTTTCGTTTTCCACCCCCAGCTCCAGCGGAGCCAGGGATTGACTTAAAATATCACGAATTCTTTGTTCTCGAGATGACATGGACCTAGTGATTTCTTTTGTCGATTTTGGACTTGATCAGATCAATGCCCATTTTAGCCATGGCAAAGACACCTTTTTCTTCCAACTTCTTTTCCACGTCCTTGGCTTTGCGCAAAGCTTTTGCTGCCGCGACCTGCGCCAGAGGATTTCCCACCGGCAGACCTTCAAACTGCCCGTCTTTCACCCACTCATCGGCCACAGAGTCCGCCAATTCCATGACTTTGGGAGCCTTCTGACGGATCATCTCACTGCCGTAGAAATCCAGATGAATCTTCTGCGGTTCTTCCGATTTTGTATATTCCGGAGTTTCTTCCGCAAAGACCGGCGCTCCTTCAGAAATCATGTCCTTGGCTTCCAGAACAGTCTCTTGTGCCTTGACGCCTTCGTTCTGAGCTTCCGTGTTGATTTCCTGAGCTTCCTCCATCGTCACAGCAGCTTCGGCTTGAATTTCCTCGGCATCAGCCATGATCTCTTGCGTCTGCGCCTCATGATGAGGGCGACGTTTTTTGGAATGTTGGTGCTTCTTTTTTCCGTCGTAATCTTTGATCTCTGGCATGACACTTCCTTTTAAACAAATCCCAGCATTTCGCGGGTCACAAAATCATAATCGGATTTTACCGGAGATTTTCCGGCAAAAAGACTTTTTCCAGAACGCACGGTGTTTTTCACCTCGGAAGAAGTTCGAATATACCCCTTCATCAGAGAATCTTCAAAAGACTCAATGCACTTTTGTAAAAGCTCATGACTGAAGTTCTCACGACCGTCAAACTTGGTAAAGAGAACTTTCTTTTTAAACCCAAGACCGAAGTCCGCCTTAATATCCTCAAGCTCGCTTAAGTTCTTTTGCAACCCCAAAAACGCAAACTTATCCGGGTTCACCGGCAAAATGACCTCGTCCGAAGCCACGGTCACAGCGGTATTGGTGGCGCTCAGTGCGGGGGCGGTATCAATCAAAATCAAATCGTAGCGGTGTCTGATTTTTTCTAACGGGGTTTTCACGGCCTGCGCCCAGTTGCGATTGGAGTTCAAAAGGACACGATCCAGCACTGAGTTATTCAAACTAGACGGAATCAGATCGACGTGCGGCTCAACAAAGCGAACACACTCTTCGATGTTCTTTTTCTTTTCGACCACATCCACCCACACCGGAAGACTTTCGTCCTCAACTCCCAGGGCGAAACTCAGGTTTGCCTGCTGATCCAGATCAATGAACAACACACGTGCGCCGTACATAGCCGCACGCAAACCCATGTTCAGAACTGAAGTGGTCTTGGCCACCCCACCCTTCAGCATCTGGATGGAAATCACCTTCTGAGGATATTTATAACCCTCTGCCAACAGCAGAGTGCGGACCTCTTCCGGAAGAAGCCATGGGGATTTCAATTTCTTTTGCAGAACCACTTCAGCCTTGGCCTTCACTTGATTGGGAGCCAGCTCCATGAAGGAGGCTAAATCGCTGAGAGTGATGCAAAACTCTTGTTGCGCCAAAGTGGACATGAAAGACCTCCATCAGTCCCTCAAGCGTACAAGCGAGTTTTTGCCTTGAAAACACGCAGCGCACCAACCTGACCCTTCTCGTTATCGGGGTTCGGGAGCGCCCTCCAAATGCTGGGCTTCGTAGCGCAGAAGAGAGCGCATTTCTTCGATATCAAATTTGTAGGACCAAAGTAATTGCTCTCGCATTCGCTGAATTTGCAAGCGTTGCTCGGCACTTAGAGGACGCAGGGACTCGGCCATATGGACCAAGTGCAGATCCACCTCGCGCTTAAAGTCCCCATAATCCGTGTCATCTTCCTTGTCTAAAAACTCTAGAAATTCATCAATACTGGGGTTCATAGATCACCTCACCCCTCTCATTTTGCCAAAGCCGCCAGTCCCTGCACCACTTTGCTGCCCCATATTGCCAACAATCACCCCCCGGGCTAGACTGGCTCCCCAAGACACAAATACCTCCTGAAGGAGCTCCCGTGAATCTGCCGATTTTGGCACAAAGTCCGAAATGGATTGCAATTGATAAACCCGCCGGCGTCTCTGTTCACAACGAAGCCAATGATGTTTTGCACCTTCTGCATCGCCAGCTCGGTGTCCCCTTGGACAAATTGCACCTGGTTCATCGCCTGGACAAAGAAACCAGCGGCGTCCTCTTGGTCGCCAAGGACGCCACCACCGCCGGAAAAATGGCCGAGCAGTTTCAGAACCATCTGACTGAGAAAACTTATTACGCTGTTTTGCGCGGAAGTCTGCCCTTCAGCTCCGACTGGCTGGAATGGAATCAGCCTTTAAGTGACAAAGCCGAAGGGCGAAAGAACCCCCAGGGTATGAGCAAGGATCGTGTTCCCGCACAAACCCGGTATCGCATCACCCAAGCCAATATGTACTTTTCATTGGCGGAAGTTCGCCTGCTAACCGGACGCCAGCACCAGATTCGCAAGCACTCGGCCTTGGCCAAACACGCTATTCTTGGTGACTCCCGATATGGGGATCCAAAGTACAATGAACGCATTGCGGGAATATATCAGACCTCTCGCATGTTCCTGCATGCCGCAAAATTAGTGATCACTTTTGAGGGGGCCACCTTAACTTTTGAAGCCCCCTTGCCGGAAGAGTTCTTGAGACTAGTCCACCAGTGACGTCGGCAGGGCCCTGAAGATCGCACTGAGCATTTCAGCGCCCGCCTCTGGCACCACCTTATCCACTGTGTTGCGATGGGCGATGGGTGCCACTTTCAAATTCGACGTGTAATAACCCAGAGCCATGGCATGCGGCCCATAAATCGGCACAATCAGCTCTTGAAAGCCTGTGTCCGGTGGCAACACCGAAGCCGCCGACTCCACCAGTCCGTCCATCGGCGAAGCTTCCTCCGCAAATCTGTAACTGGGGGTTTTCAAAAAACCTTCCCACAAACTGCGATGAGTCACCCCATCCAAGCCTTCGGGCACGGCGGGCATGCTAAGCCACTTCATATTCGGGAAAAGGCGTTGAACAGTCTTTGGATCATGACCTTGCCAAGGGTCCTCAGCCAAAGAGGAAATACCCTCTTTGGTCTCGGATCGCCCCGTCACCGTCAGTGTGGTTTTTACGAACCGTGGAATCAGACCTTTGCTTTCCATCACATAGTTCGCAACAAACGACGGACGAATCACTCCAGCCAGGGACACCATCAGCTTCACTTTTTCACGTTCTTGCAACGGCAGGGATTCACCGTGATTCAGGAAGAAGGTGATAAAATCAGCGACACCTTTACTCGCGGCCACCAACACAACTTTCTTCAGCCTTGGCAAGCGCTGCGCCAGCATCCGCTTTAGCATCACGGCATTGTAATCACTGCCAAGCTCAGCATCGACCCTCAGCATTTCAGATGCAAATCCCATCCGCCGCAGTTCTTCGGCGGCCCTTTGGATCAAAGCGGCGTTCTTGCTTTTTTCCCCACCAATGCCCAACACCAGATACACCCCAATGTCTTGGCGTTGATCTAGGGGGATGGTGGCCAAAGAATCAGGATATGTTCTATGAATGTCGCGAGTGGTTTCGATAATACGCTTACGCATCTCGCCCTTGGAAGCATCCCTGTCACGAATCAGATTTACAAAGACATCGCGGGAAACCGCCAGACCATTGTGATAGGCCACGTGGCGGGCATATTTTAACAAATCCAGTTCCCCTTCGCCGGAATAGTGTGTCGGTAGCGGCGAAACGACCTTCTTGCCGCAAGCTCCTCCACTGACGAAAATGCCCCAACATTGCCTTATTTCCCAAGGAGCATCGGCTCTGACAGAAATTTTATTCCAATCTATATTCACCACATGACTGTCCCGGGCCATCAGGCGGTTGACCCGAAACTGGCGCAGAAATTTAGATTCGGCATTGTATTCCAGATGAGAAGCTTTGCTGGTCAGATAAGGCTGAAAGACCGGGGGGATTTCATGCCAGCCTGTTTCCGGTAAGTTCAGTTGGGGCATCGCTGCACTCACGGTTTGACTTAATAACATCGTCGCCATCAATGTTTTCAGATTCCAAATCTTCATACTGCTTTACCAGAAAGAGCGTCTCACAATGAGACACTCTTTGCTACCGCCTCCATAGGGCTTTTAAAACTGCGAAGACGGTGCCAGACAAAATCCTGACGGCAATCAAATGAACGAGGTTTTACTGATGAAGACTTGTTGAACGCCTTGACAGCGGGACGTTTGCAGCGCCTGTTGTTTCAACGGAGCTTGCGAACGGTGATTTATTTTTTGGTGTTACTTCCAAGCTTGCTATCAAGTTTGGACAGGAAACTTGCCACAAGATCTTCGCGTTCTTGCCCCACCACAGGGCGTGCGCCCATGGGGAACTCGGTGTAAAGCTCTTTGGGAAGCTCTAACAGGAATCGCGACGGCGCCACAGGTTTTACAACCCCATTGCGCTTGCGCTGCTGACAGCGGGACATCACCAGACGTTTCTTGGCGCGAGTCACACCGACATAGAACAACCGGCGCTCTTCATCGATGTCCGATCCCAGATTTTTATGCGGCAGAAGGTCTTCTTCCAGGCCGGCCAGAATCACCACCGGGAACTCCAGTCCCTTCGACGCATGCAAGGTCATCAGTTGAACTTTATTTTCCAGCTCTTCTTCGGACAGATCATCACGCAGAAGCATTGAGTCCACAAAGGACTTGATGCATTCCACATCATAAGAACGACGACCCAGATAAGAATCCAGAATACGGCCTAAAATTTCGACCACCATCCATTTTTTTTCGGCACTGGTCGGATCCGCCGCGGTCCCATAAACGTACTCGCGATAACCGATATCCTGGAAGATCTGCACCATCTTGGCCCCCGGCGAAGACCCCACCTGGAAATCCAAAATATTCTTGGGAAGATTTTCAATGAACAACATCAGGTCTTCAATCGCAGCACCGGCTTTGTCCTGCACGCCTGCTTCTTGCCAGAAACGGCACGCATCAACGAAATTGATGCGTTTTTTCAAAGCAAACTCACCGAGCTTTTCAATCGTGGTGTCACCGATTCCGCGTGAAGGGACATTGATGATACGACGAAGAGACACTTCATTCGGAGCCAGGGCCTGCTTCAGGTAAGCCATCAGATCCTTGATCTCACGACGGTCAAAGATCGAAGTTCCGCCCGAAATATGGTAAGGAATGTTCGCCCGGCGCAATGAGGATTCAATCAGCCCCCCTTGCGTGTTGGAACGATAAAGCACGGCCATGTCCTTGTAGGTATGGCCCTGCCTTTGGAAGTTCAGAATTTCACTGACGACGAACTCACACTCGTCCTCTTCCCGCTCCAGAATAAACAGCTCTGGCTTCTGACCAGTGTCTTCTGCGACCTGCGGACGCAGGATTTTGCCATGACGATTTTTATTTTTGGAAATTGCGGCGTTCGCCACCGCCAAAATTTCCGCCGAAGATCGATAGTTGCGTTCAAGCTTGATCACTTCACAAGGCGTGAATTCCTGCGGGAAGTTCAGAATATTCTTCACCTCCGCCCCACGCCAGCCGTAAATGGACTGATCATCGTCACCCACCACAGCAATGTTGTTGTGGCTTTTTACAATCTGAGCAATCAAATCCATCTGCAGACGATTGGTGTCCTGAAACTCATCAACCATGACCTGCGTGAACATCCCCTGCACTTTTTCCAGAATGTCGGGGTTTTCTTTAAACAAGGTGATGGGCTTGATCAGAAGGCCCTCAAAATCCACCACACCCAGATGTTCCAGGCGCTTGATGAACTTCGGCGTCAGCACTTCGACCATCTCATGGTATTCATCAAAAGCTTCCGTCTGCGGGGCCATGCCCGTACGACGATCATTGATCATGTTCAAAATCTTGTCGGCATCAAACTTATCTTTGCCGGAATTTTTGATGTCTTTGATCAGATCTTTAACAATGGAATTGCAATCGCTTTGATCGACAATGCCAAAATATGGAGAAAGTCCCGCATGCTTGTGAAACCGACGCAGAATCTGCAATCCGAAGGAGTGAAAAGTACCGGCCCACATACCCGTGCCGGAGCTGCCCAGTTTGGCCCCCACGCGATGCTTCAGCTCGCGCGCGGCTTTGTTGGTAAAAGTCAGCACGCAGATTTCCTGAGCCTGTGCCACACGCTCGGAAATCAGTCGCCCGGTTCTGGAAACCAGAACTGTTGTCTTGCCTGAACCGGCCCCCGCCAAAATTAACAAAGGCCCGAAGTTGTGCTTCACGGCCTTTTGTTGTTCGGGGTTGAGCCCCTTAAACCAATCCATTAATTTTTATTCTTTCAAAAACTACTGACGATTGTGGATCAAAGTACGAACTTCGTCTTCAAACACAACTTCAATTTTATCAGTCAATGCATCCTTGATGAAACCCATACCGAACTTAGGATGTTGAAGTTTGGTGTTCTTTTCGAACTTGCCCTTCATATTGTAAGTCGCGGTGGCTGCGTTTTCATTCGCCATCAGCATTTCGTATTCGTTGCGGTGGCTGGATTTACGTGAACTCATTGTCTGCTCGCGCTTTTTCGCAGCGGCACCAGTCAATGGCTTACCTGTCTTCGTCTGAGCTTTAGGAAGAGAATACGTCTTTTGAGAGCCACAGATTTCGCATTTGATTTTTGCGGAAGTCGCTGAAGTGTGAGCCAAAACAACGTGGTATCTATCAGCATCACATTTTTTACAGAACGCAAAAAAGGATTTCGCGACGGGTGGCAGGGTATTCATCGACATGGTTTCTTCCTATCTAGTATTGTTGTTTCAAACTGTAAATCATCAACTGTTCATCAAGCTTCTTCTGGGCGATCTCTCCGGCGCTGAGATAGAACGGCCCTTCGTTGCGCTCAATGCGCTGCTGGAAGCTCAACATGCTCTCTTCCTTCTTCGGATCGATAAAGGTGCCGGTCGGTCCGTAGTTTTCCAAGAACGCCAGGTCCGGTTCCTTATTGAAGAACTTTTCCCAGCACTGAGTGTTTACCTGTACACGGTAAGTAATAGTTTTAGCATGAGAATGCACCGGAGCGTAAGCCCCAATTACTTCTAAATGGCCATAATGCGAGTGCAGCTTCAAAGCCGGACTTCCCCACTGAGTCATTCCGGAGCATTGCTCCACGTTCGCGTACCAAAGCCCAAAGGCCTTGGACAGGAAACCTAGACCATAAAACTGTTCTTCCTTTGGCAACAGGGAGTTTATAGAGCACAGGTTGTGGGCCACCCACTCGCCCTTGTGCATGGTCGGGATGATGATAAACAACGACAACGGAATCCAGTCCATGTCATCCAGGGATTCCACCTCTTTCAAGACGCCAGAGGTTTTAATGGGCGACAACGACGCTGGGAACTTTTTAGGGTCCAGCGCCTCACGCGCCGCCTTGGAAAGAGCTGATGGACGAGCGGCAAAACCCGCCACGAATCCCGGCATCACCGCACAGTCGTAAAAAACCCAACGCGGCATGGCCATGTTCGAGGGCCCGAAAGCACGCTCTTCCAGGGAGTAAATACGGTCAGCAAAGGCGAGTTCTTTGACGTCCAGAGGGTTCTTGATGACCGGAGCCTGAGTAAACCAGTTCAGACGATGCACCGACCCCGGTTGAGCGATCTGATTTTCCGGACGTACAAAGACGTAAGGTCTGATGTCATCCTGATTCATCCAGTTCGCTTTGGCCAATAGTGGGTTCATATCTCTCCAGTTCTTAAGTTGCTTCAGCTTGCGCGCCTACCGGCGCTCCAGCTCTGCCGACTGCCGCCGATGCCTACCGGCGCTCCGGCGGGGCCGAGCCGACCATGCTTTCTGGTTTTACTATGTTATCAAACTCTTCGCCAGAAAGGAGTCCAAGATTGATGGCTTCTTCGCGCAGTGTTGTGCCGTTTTTATGGGCAGTTTTGGCAATCTTGGCGGCATTGTCGTAACCAATGTGAGGATTCAGAGCTGTTACCAGCATTAAAGACTGCTCCAGGTGCTTCTGAATTTGTTTATGGTTGGCTTCAATGCCAGAAACGCAGTGATCGGTGAAGGATTCGCAGGCGTCTGCCAGCAGGCGAATCGAGTTGAGCACATTAAACACAATCAAAGGCTTAAAGACATTCAGCTCAAAGTGCCCGGTCGCCCCACCGATGCTGACAGCCACGTGATTTCCCATCACCTGGGCACAGACCATCGTCATGGCTTCACTTTGCGTCGGATTGACCTTCCCCGGCATGATGGAGCTTCCCGGTTCATTTTCTGGCAAATGCAGCTCCCCGATGCCGCAACGAGGGCCCGAGCCCAAAAGACGAATGTCATTGGCGACCTTCATCAAAGACACGGCAGCGGAGTTCAGCGCACCACTGACCTCCACCAACGCATCATGCGAGGCCAAAGCTTCAAATTTATTTTCCGCCGAGACAAAGGGAATTCCTGTTTCTTTGGCGATCTCTGCCGCCGCTTCCACGGCAAACTTCGGATGTGTGTTCAGCCCCGTCCCCACAGCGGTGCCACCCAATGCCAATTCGTACAGATGAGGCAAAGTGTTCTTCACACGCTGAATGGTGTGCTTTAGTTGCGTGGCATAGCCAGAGAACTCCTGCCCCAAGGTCAAAGGTGTTGCATCCATCAAATGCGTGCGACCGATTTTAACAATGCTTTGAAACTCTTTTTGTTTGTGTTCCAGGGCTTTATGCAGTTTTTCAAGCATCGGCAACAGGCGATGATGAATCTGCTCGCCCACGGCAATGTGCATGGCTGTGGGGAAGGTGTCGTTGGAAGACTGACCTTTATTGACGTCATCATTGGGATGCACTTCCTTGCTGGGAAGTTTCACACCCATCATGTCCATCGCCCGATTGGCGATAACTTCGTTGGCATTCATGTTCGTCTGAGTGCCAGACCCCGTCTGCCACACCACCAGCGGGAAATGAGCATCCAGCTTCCCCTGAATCACTTCGTCAGCAGCCTTCACGATCAGGTCGGCTTTTTTTGTATCTAAGATCCCCAGTTTTTGATTGGTCAAAGCAGCTGATTTCTTCAAGATCCCCAGAGCACGGATCATTTCACGCGGAAAGCGATCCCCGCCGATACGGAAATTCTGCGTGGATCTTTGAGTCTGAGCCCCCCAGAACTTGTCTGCGGGAACCTGCACCTCACCCATGGTGTCTTTTTCAATTCTAAATCCGCTGCCTGACATACCTAAACTCCTTTGCGAGCGACCTGGCCGACATGGGCCTGATCGGTGGGATAAATCACAAGTTCCTGAATGTTCACATGGGCCGGCCGCGCCGCACACCACGCGATTGTTTCTGCAATGTCCTTGGCCATCAATGGCGTCATGCCTTCGTAGACCTTGTCGGCTTTGGCCTGATCTTTCAGCCTCACCACAGAAAATTCCGTGTTCACCATGCCCGGTTCAATATTCGTCACCCGAATTCTGGTGCCCAGCAAATCCATGCGAAGCCCCTCGGATAAAGCACGCACCGCAAATTTGGTGGCACAGTACACTCCCCCGCCCGGATAGGTCCATCGGCCCGCGACCGAGCCTAAGTTTATAATATGGCCCGAGTTCTTTTTCACCATGTGTTCCACCACTCCGCGGGTCATGAAAAGCAACCCTTTAACGTTGGTGTCGATCATGGTTTCCCAGTCATCTAATGACGCTTCCTGCATTTTTTCGACTCCGCAGGCAAGACCGGCGTTGTTCACCAGAATTTCGACCTGAGCCAGGTCCGCCGCATGCGCCTTCATGAATTCACTGACTTCAAAACGATCTGAAACATCGAAACTGGCCAGCTTCACCTGCACTGCTGGAAATGCGATCTTTAGTGCCTTTTGCAGCTCTTGCAATTTTTCGTAGCGACGCCCGGTCGCCAGAATAGAAAACCCCTGCTCTGCCAAAGAGTGAGCCGTGGCCCAGCCAATGCCCGAAGTTGCCCCGGTAATAAGTGCCCATTTTGTCATAATTCACCTCACCCCCCGACGATAGCAGGCAGTGAGGTCCTTGGGTATGCCACATGGTTTTCACAACCCCGCGCGACGCGGCGCCTTAGCAAAAGTTCCGGCGTACCTCTGAGGGGGAAATTCTGATAGTTTCGCGGACTATGAAATGTCCTTGTGGTTCTGAAAAAAATTATTCTGTGTGCTGTGGTGTTTATCATTCAGGTGAGGCTTTGGCCCCAACGGCGGAAGCACTGATGCGTTCGCGCTATTCTGCTTTTGCGAAAAATCAAATGCAGTATCTTCGTGATACGACCGATCCTCAGACTTTGGATCTGATCGACGATGAGGCCAATAAAGAATGGGCAGAGCGTGCCAAGTTTCTAAAGCTGGAAATCGTCAGCGCCGAAGAAAAAGGCACCAAGGGCCTTGTTGAATTTAAAGCCTATTACAGCATCGATGATGAAGAGTACATCCATCACGAAGTCAGCACGTTCCGCAAACAGGCTGGCGAATGGTTCTTTAAGTCCGGTAAAATCAAAGGGGAAAAAACCAAATGAAGTACTGGTTGATGAAGTCAGAGCCTGACGTTTTTTCTTTGGATCAGCTTAAAAAAGACAAAACCACCTGGTGGAATGGCGTGCGCAACTATCAGGCGCGCAATTTCATGATGAAAGACATGCAAGTGGGTGATGCGGTTTTGTTCTATCACTCCAATGCCACGCCCCCCGGAGTTGCGGGGTTGGCTCGGATTTCCAAGCTGGCGGAGCCGGATCAGGAACAATTCGATAAAAAGTCCGAATACTTTGACCCAAAAGCCACCAAGGATAAACCCATCTGGTACTGTGTTCAGGTCGAATACGTCGCGCACTTTAAGAACTTCGTCAGTCTTCAGGACCTGCGCGACAATGAAAAGCTTTCTGAAATGCTGGTTCTGCAAAAAGGTTCTCGCCTTTCCATTCAGCCTGTTGATAAAAAGCACTTCGATATCGTCAAAAAAATGGGCGGTAGCACGCCGTAAAATTCATTTCTTCTTTGTCGCTGCGTCGTCGCCGTACAGTAAGTACGACTTCCCCCTCGCTTCGCGAATAAATGAATGTTACGGCATACTCTTAAGGCAGGAAAATGAAGTTGTTTTTAGCTCCGATGGAAGGTGTGGTGGACTGGGTGATGCGTGATACGCTGACCCGGATTGGTGGCATTGATCAATGTGTCACTGAATTCCTGCGCGTCACCGATCGTCTGCATCCTGAAAGTGTCTTCTATAAAAACTGCCCGGAACTTAAAACGGGATCCCGCACTCGCTGGGGCACTCCGGTCTTTGTCCAACTTCTTGGCGGTCAGGCCGAGCCTTTGGCTCTCAATGCCCAGCGGGCTGTCAAACTGGGGGCTTTGGGTGTGGATCTGAACTTTGGTTGCCCGGCAAAGACCGTCAATCGGCATGATGGAGGCGCCAGTCTTTTGAAGTCCTGCGATCGGGTTTTTGACATCGTCAAAACAGTTCGCCAGGCCGTGCCCGCAGAAGTTCCCGTCACCGCGAAAATCCGTCTGGGTTTTGACGACCCGACAAAATGTCTGGAAATTGCCCAGGCAGTTGAAGAAGCCAATGCCACTTGGTTGACGGTTCACTGCCGCACGAAAACCGATGGCTACAAACCACCGGCTTACTGGGACTGGATTCCGAAGATCAAAGAAAAGACCAAGATCAAACTGATTGCCAATGGCGAAATCTGGAACGTCAGTGACTTTAACCGCTGTGTGGAAGTCACCCAATGCGAAGACTACATGATCGGCCGCGGGGTGATGTCCAATCCATTCATCTTCCGCCAGATCAAACAAAGTCTGCAACAAGAACCCGTCGAGGAAATGAGCTGGGAACGCGCGCGCCCTCTGCTGCCACAGTTTTTTGACGCCAGCACCTTATACATCAACGACTACTTCGCTGTTTCACGCACCAAACAGTGGCTCAAAGCCCTGTCTTTGAAAAACCCGGAAGCCAAACAAGTCTTTGACGAAATCAAAGTCCTAAAAAAGCCCTCCGAATTCAAATCAAAACTAGAATCCATCTGCCTCTAGGAAAAGGTGCCTGGTTGTTTTTTCTGGCTACTACGCAGCAGCCACACAAAAAACAAAACAACCTCATCGCCCCTAGCACCGAGAGCACCCCCAGCACGCAAGGACGCCGCCTGATGCGTCGTAGCCAGAAAAAACAACCAGGCACCTTTTACGGAACGGCTTGGTAGGCAGAGGCTGTGCCCTTGGCGCGGGCGTCTTCGTTGAAGCGCTTGATGGCTTCTGCGAATTTCTTTTGAATCAGAGCGCGCTCACCAGTGGTGAGTTTAAGATTCTGGGCCTCACCGATCAGCAACTGAACCTGGCCCTTGTTGAGCTCTTTGGTTTTCATATCCACGCCAAACACCAGCCCCTTCAATCGTCGTGGCTCCATGCTGGTGCTCAGAGTCTGGCGCAGAATCTTTTCCACCGACTCTCCATGATTGGCCAGAGCATTACGAGCTTCGGCCACCTTCACCCCGTCAGGGATAAAGGCCATACGGAAGGAACTTCCCATTTCATCATTTGCCATGAGGTTCTTTAAGATCTTTTTCTTTTCAGCCTCGGTCAGGGGCTTCGTGGCCACGGCCACACAATCATCCCCGGAGCAGACGGACTTGAGCTTTCCAGGATCCACCGAGTCCTTTAGAACTTCCTGGAAATACTTTTTCTGGGCGTCGAATCTTTTGGTGACCGCTTTTTCACCCTTGCGCACATTTTCCAAAGCACCATTTAAGTTCTTGGAATTTGCCAAAGCCTCGGCTGTTTCCTTCAAGTTGGCAGAACCCAAGCCAATCACGTCGGCCGACAGTCCACCATTTTGCGCCTTGTTCAGATGCGCAATTTCCCGCTTGCTGACGTGAATCCCCGGCGAAAACTCGTCCACGGACTTCACATACTTTTCCATCTTCTGAACTGTACTGGTGGAAAGCTCCGAAAGACCAAAACGGTTCTTCAAGCCAGCTTTGATCTGTTCAGTGTTCCCGCCCCCTTTACGGACGATATCATAGACATCCTGATGAAAGGTGTTGCCTTGAACCATCGAGGTCTTTGCAACTTCTGAACGCAACTGCGTGCGCTGAGTTTCCAGGGACTTCAAGCTTCCCTGCAAAGCCGTTTGAACAGTGCCATTTTTGAAACTCTGAAGATCGTTGGTGCTGGTTTGTCGCGAATAGCGAGCCGCTATATTGGCCTGATCCGCCGACACACCCGTTCCACCGCGGAACCAGGTTTCAGCCTTATCACCGGCTTTCAGGACGCCGGACTCGCGCAGCTTCGACGTGTATTCACTGTTGGCCTCGGCAAAGACTTTCTTCAGTTGAGAATCCAGATCCGCAGGCACCTTTCCTGAAAAGGCAAAACGCGACGACTTAAAATCGGAATACTTATCAATCACCAATCCGGGATTGGCGGCTTCAAGCTTTTCGATTTTTTTGAACAGAATCTCTTTATGATAGTTCGTAAGACCCGTGACAAGGTTCTTATCCTTCAACGTGTCGTTCAAAGTCTTCATCTGGCTGTTTTCAATGTCCAGGAACGTGATCTTAGAGTTCGTCCCCTTTTCTGCCAGGCTGATCCATTTTTCATTCTGAGCCACCGTTGTGGGTGAATAGCTCAGGTACTTCCCCGTCAGCTCGGCACGAGTGACCTTGCTTCCCGCAGCCGCGACAGTTGATGCCGCATGCACCTCGCGCTCGGCCTTGGTCAGACGGCTTGCCGCCACAGCCACGCGGGCCCCTTTTACAAAGTAGCCCGCCACCAAGGTCGGATCCACGACAGTTCCGATGGCATAACATTGCAATTCTTCCCGCGCGACGGCGTTGTAACAGGAGTAACGCTGATACTGCTCTTTGATCTTATCACCCACGACACTCATCAGGCTTTTCAGTTTTGAGGCCTGTTCTTTGGTGAGTTCCACCTCGTCACGAACTCTTTCTGAAATCGGGACGTAGGGTTTGGGGCGCATGCGGTCCAACGAGGCCTGATAGGCCTTCATGTCTTGAGCTTGAGTATATAAAAACACTGCTGGCATTTTCGCCAATTTTTCGTCAGTGAAGTCCCGGTAGCGGTGATCGTCTTTCACCAGATCTCGTTTGCAGGCAATGGACTTGTCACATTCCTTTAGGAAGGCGGCCCGTTCGCGTCGGTTCTTTTTAAATGTTTCCCAACTGTCCTCAACAAAGCCCGCCAACGAAACGGACATGTCCTTCAGGGAAACACCCAGATCAATCATCGCGTTTTTATAGCCACGCAAACAAGCCTGTGCCTGTTCTCGCCCCAGATCCATCTGCTCTTGGCACTGCGCCTGAAAGCTGCATTTGCGCATCAATGGCGCCCAGGTCGGATGCTGTTTGGCCAACTGCTCACAGTTCTGAGCCTTCATTTCAAGCTGGCAGTTCCATTCCTTTTGTTGGCGGAATTTTTTCTGCTGATCGTTGCATTCGCCCTTGATTGAACACTGGGAAAGCAGGACAAGATCCATCGAGGCCTGGACAGGCCCAAACAAAATCGTGACAAAGATAAACACTAAAACACGAGCAACCAAGACATATTCCTTTTACTTCTTTTCGGAATATGGCCTCTTGGTCAAAAGGCGATCAAAAAATTCTCATCTTGAGGCGGCAAGTTTTGTATCACCCGTTAAGGCTAAAACAATTTCTGAAAAATCCAGTAGGGACTTCGCATTTTCACTATTTGCAATTTATAGGTTTTGGCAAACCACTCCATGCTTTTTTCTGAGAAAAACACGACGTGTGTCGTATCCCGGCGATAATGCCAGTCATGGAAAGCGGCTTCTCCACGGTGGGCGGAAGTCATGACTCCCAAAAGGCCCCCGGGCTTCAGAAGACGCAACATTCGCTCGATTTCCTGTCTTGGAGCGTACAAATGCTCCCACACCTCGGTGCTGGTGACCAGGTGATAGGTGCGCCGAAGTTCATCCTGATTGGGATGATAATACAAATCATAATTGTGCGTTTTAAAACCACGCTCGGATAATAGACCGGACAAAACAGGCGAAGGACCACATCCGTAATCCAAAGAGGTCAACTGCGACGGACTGATGCCTGCGGCTTTAAAGTGTTCCTCTAATCCCTGCACCAGCGGCAAGAAGAAATCACGATGACCAGCATTGTTCGTGTTTTCATGCAGATCGTAGCGCTGTTTTTCTTCTTCGGGTCCCAGCCGTTCCGAGGGTTCCATAAAGATCAAATCACACTCTGCGCAATGGAAATAGCTGTGAACAGGCTTTTTATCCACTCTGAAAGGCGCAACATGAGGTGTGTGACACAATAAACAGTCCATAGCTAGTTGAACTTGTCTGCCCTTGCAGACAATGTCAAAATGAATCATGGCAAAAGTATTAATCTACAAGAAAAACCCTTGTCCTTACTGCGATCGCGCAATCAACTTCCTGACTGACAAAGGAATTGCCCACGATATCGTGGATTTGACGGACAAGCCTGAAGAAATTGACAGAATCAAAAACGAAACCGGCTGGAGAACCGTCCCCATCATCATGATCGATGGCAAACTGATCGGTGGCTATACTGATTTGAAAGCTTTGGACGAAGAAGGCAAATTGATGCCTCTGTTGAAGACGGAATAACGCGGCAGTTGGTGCTCACAATGCTTCTACTGACGAAGCTCCGTGCGTAAGCTCATTTCCACGGGGCCTTCGAAGAACTTCTGCACACCTTGGATCATTTCATCGGTTGTGCGTGCTTTGGCACAAACCCCCACCAGGAAATTTCCAAAAGGCAGCCACACGCTGGTGGTGCGCACATAGAAGCGCACTTTTCTCATCGCCAGATCTTCGCCAAAGTAATGACGACTGCGCTCGATCAACTTAATCAAAACACGCCCGTATTCAGCGCCTTCTTCTTCGGAAGTGCGCGGAGCTTTCTGCCCTTCTTTTCCGGCCGGGGCTGCAAAACCCAACTCTTCCCCCAACTGCCATAGCATCCAGGGGCGCGCCGCCAAACCACGGCCGGCCATCGCCATGTCGCAACCGGTTTCACGCAACATCAGAATCGCATCTTCCACGGTTTGCACATCGCCATTTCCAATGACCGGGAAATCCACGGCGCGATGAAGCTGTTTGATTTGTTCCCAGTCCGCACTGCCACGACGCTTTTGCGCGGCCGTGCGCGGATGCAGACACACCCAAGCCGCACCGGAATTTCGTAAGCCTGAAACAAACGTCAAAAGTTCGTCGAATTCTTTGGTGCTTCCCACCGCCCGCAACTTCACACTGACCGGTACTGTGGAGTTTTTGACGGTCATACGCACCACTTCGGCGGCGTAGGTCGGATCGCCCATCAACGCCACACCATAATTGTGCTTCAGAGCTTTTTGCACGGGGCAACCCATATTGATATCGATGGCTTCAGCACCCCACTCGATAAGGCGCTTAACACTTTCTGCGATGGGTCCTTCTTCATTGCCAAGAATTTGCGGCACCAGTCCGTTTTCATTCGGACTGCGCATGGTTTCAGGAGTTGTTTCAAGATTTTCGCCGGGGACGCGACGAGAGTTCAGCATTTCTGTGGGCCAGATTGTATAAGCGTCAGCAGGAAGATATTCCCGCATAACCTCACGCAAAGCCACGTGAGTCAGCCCCACCATCGGGGCCAGACACAACGGGAAGTTTACTTTTCCACCCAGAACAGGGCGATGCAGACCCAGCTTCATGGCCCCTTCAAGATTTCAAAATTACTTTACGGCCGCTTGGCCAAGAAAATCCGGAGCCCACTTTTTGACAGCCTCGTAGGAACCGAACAACAAACCAGAGAAGAACAAATCACCATAGATCTGATTATCAAAGAATGGCAATCCCGCCACCAGACATTGGAACAATCCCGCTGGAGTGGGCGCATACATGGTTCCCATCACCCAAACACCAAAGTTGGAGATCAGGAAGAACAACGAACTGGTCACCAATGAAAGGCCGGCAATTTTCGCCGCGCCCTTTTGATCACGCAAGTTCCAGCCCAAAATTACAACCATCGCGAAAGCCAGATACACAAAGACCATCGTGTTATGGAAACCCAGCACCAGATCACTTAGGAACAAAGCCGCCAAAGGAATCAACAAAGACTGCTTTTTGGATGGGAAGTAAGCCCCGCCAAACAACGCCATCGCACCAATCGCGGTGAAGTTCCAAGGGTGAGGAATCAATCGGCTGAAAGCCGCGCCAAGAACCATCAAGATCAAAGTCATTAATCGTGTATTCATGACGCGCAAGCTATCACCTATTCATACGATTGTCCACCAGTTCTTGAACCACCCCTGGCTCAGAAAGCGTTGTAATATCGCCTAGTTGATCAGGGTGATTTTCAGCAATCTTGCGCAAAATACGACGCATGATCTTGCCCGAACGGGTTTTTGGCAATCGTGGTGCCCACTGAATCAAATCCGGTGTGGCAATGGGACCGATCTCTTTACGAACCGTTTGCACCAGTTCTTTGCGCAGATCTTCGCTCGGAGTTTCCCCCGTGCGCAAAGTCACAAAGGCATAAATCCCCTGCCCTTTGATGTCGTGCGGGTACCCCACCACTGCGGCCTCGGCCACTTTCGGATGAGCCACCAGAGCCGACTCAATTTCAGCCGTCCCCAGTCGGTGCCCAGACACATTGATCACATCATCCACGCGGCCCGTGATCCAGTAATATCCATCCTCATCACGACGACAGCCGTCTCCCGTAAAATAGAAGCCGGGATAGTTCGAAAAATAAGTGTCCTCAAAACGCTTATGATCGCCGAAAACCGTGCGCATTTGTCCTGGCCAGGAATCCGCAATCGCCAAAACGCCCTCTCCCGGGCCTTGAATTTCCTGCCCCTCATTCGTCAAAAGCTTCGGCTGAACACCGAAGAAGGGCAAAGTCGCAGAACCTGGCTTTTGCGCTATGGCTCCAGGAAGTGGCGTGATCAGGATACCTCCGGTTTCTGTCTGCCACCAGGTATCCACCACCGGACAGCGCCCTTCCCCGACCACGTCATGATACCAGGCCCAGGCTTCGGGATTGATGGGTTCGCCGACCGAGCCCAACAAACGCAGCGTCTTGCGGGATGTGGATTTCACATGCGCATCCCCCTCACGCATCAAAGAACGAATTGCCGTCGGAGACGTATAGAAGATCGTCACCTTGTGTTTATCCACCACTTCCCAGAAACGGGACGGGGTTGGATAATTCGGCACGCCTTCAAAGAACAAGGTGGTGGCTCCGTTTGCCAGAGGTCCGTACACAATATAACTGTGACCGGTGACCCAGCCCACGTCCGCTGAACACCAATAGATGTCATCTTCGTGATAATCAAAAACATACTTGTGAGTCACACTGGCATAGACCAGATAACCACCCGTCGTGTGCAACACCCCTTTGGGCTTTCCGGTCGAACCGGAGGTGTAAAGAATAAACAGCGGATCTTCCGCATCCATCGCCTCTGGTTCACACTGATCACTGACGGACTGCACTTGCTCATGATACCAAAGATCACGACCCGGTTTCATTTCAACATCATTGCCAGCATATTTTACGACCAGGACACTTTTTACATCCGGTGTCTTCAAAAGAGCTTTATCAATATTTTCTTTCAGCGAAATCACCTTGCTGCCGCGATAACCGGCGTCCCCAGTGATTACAAACTGACAGTGTCCATCCAAAATACGATCCGAAATTGAGTCCGGAGAGAAACCGGCAAAGACCACAGAGTGAACCGCTCCGATCCGTGTGCACGCCAGCATTGCGATGGCTGTTTCAGGAATCATTGGCATGTAGATAGTGACAACATCGCCTTTTTTTACGCCCATCTTTTTTAGGACATTGGCGAAGCGGCAAACTTCACGATGCAGTTCCTTATAAGTGATCGAGCGGGCTTTGACCGAAGGATTGTCCGGCTCCCACAACAGGGCCACTTTATCCCCGCGCGTTGCCAGGTGGCGATCAATGCAGTTGGCCGACACATTCAGCTTTCCCCCCTGAAACCACTTGATGTGCACAGGCTTCTTAAAGCTGACATCTTTGACTTTGTCCCACTTTTTGATCCAGTCCAAGCTCTCTGCCTGCTCTGCCCAAAAGGCTTCGTTATTCTTGACTGAGCGTTCGTACATTTCCTTGTACTTTGACTCATCAATCCAGGCCTTCTTTGCCACCTCAGCGTTTACGGGATAAATCTCTTTGTGCATAGTCACCTCAGTATCTATTTATCGTAAAACAAATGAGAATCAGGTCAAACACTAACGCTGAGGATAGTTGGTAAAAGCACTTCCGCTTTGAACTCAGCCTGAATATACTAAGCACAACCAAGGAAATTTCAGACGGGAGCACACGTGGCTTTGCAGATTCAACATTTCTTCGATCCTGGAACATCGACCCTGACTTATGTGGCCTATGACACGACATCGAAAGACGCAGTCATCATCGATCCCGTGTGGGACTTCGATGCGGCCTCGGGGCAGCTTTCAACCAAGTCTTTGGAAGCAGTCATGAGTTTTCTCACAAACAAGGATCTTCGTCCCCACTATGTGCTTGAAACCCATGCTCACGCGGACCATATTTCCAGCTCACAGCTTTTTAAAAAGCACTTTCCCAACATCAAGGTGGCCGTCGGCAAGAGGATCACCGAAGTGCAGGGTATTTTCAGCAAAACATTCAACATGAAAGACCTGGACACCACGGGCAAAGATTTTGATCGACTGCTATCGGAAAATGAGGAGTTTTCTGCGGGCACCTTAAATATTAAATACTTCCAGACACCCGGGCACACTCCGGCCTGTGGCTGTTATCTGATTGCGGATGCCGTCTTCACGGGGGATGCGATCTTTATGCCTGATTCTGGAACGGGCCGCTGCGATTTCCCCGGGGGAAGCGCCGAAAGCCTCTATGATTCTGTCACCCAGAAGATCTACAAGCTTCCAGATGAGACTCGCATCTTCGTTGGCCATGACTACCAACCTCAGGGACGCGAACTTCAGTTTCAAACAACTGTCGGAGATCAAAAAAGAAAGAACATTCAACTGACGGCTGAAACGGCCCGCGAGCAGTTTCTTAAGTTCCGCAAAGAGCGCGATGCCACGCTGAGTGCTCCGAAGCTTTTACTTCCCAGCATTCAAGTCAATATCAGAGCGGGTCACCTGCCCGCCCCTGAATCCAACGGGCAACGATATTTAAAAATTCCTGTCAGCTGATGTGCTGACAGGAATTTCCTAAGCCGTTTTACATTTTCTGAATTTGATCGATCAGGATAAATGTACCCATTAAAAGAACGAAGACGCCGAATCCTTTTTTCAGTGCGGTTTCAGAAACCTTCTTAGAAAGTTTCATACCGATAAACAGGCCGACGACTGCAATTCCAGCAACACTTAACAACAGTGTCCAATCAATCACGGTCCCCTGCTGCAAATCGCCGATGAATCCCAACAGGGATTTTGCGGCAATAATAAACAGGGAACTTCCCACGGCCAGCTTCATTGGCAGACCGACCAGCAGAACCAAGGCCGGAATGATCAAGAACCCCCCGCCAGCTCCGACGAATCCAGTCACACCACCAACCAACAAACCTTCCAAAGCGATCAGGCTAATTCTTGCCTTCAAGCTCATGTCAGATGCCGTCTTAGGCTTGCCCTTGGATCGAATCATGGAAACCGACGCAGCCACCATCAGCACGGCAAAGATCGCCATGATCAAAAGCGCCTTTGAAATTGTATGCTCTCCAATCGAAAACACCGGATCAGGCAGATTGGGCATAACAAAGGCCCGGGTCAGGTACACACCGACGAAGCTTGGCACAGCAAAGATCATCGCGGTTTTGAGATCCACCTCGCCGCGCTTCAAGTAGAAGGCGCCGCCCACCAAGGCCGTCAAGCCCACGATGAAAAGTGAATAGGCCGTTGAAAGGACCGGATCCACGCCAAACAGATAAACCAGAATCGGCACCGTCAGAATAGAGCCGCCGCCGCCAATCATGCCCAGACTCAACCCCATAAAGATAGACGCTATGTAGCCGAGGATTTCCATAACCAACCTCACTTCTGAAGCTTAAGCTTCTTATCAACCAGACGGAACAGATACATCCCGACCAGCATGCTGATGACAAAATAGAAAACACGCGGTTCAAAACTTGCCAGTGATGTCACCGCTGGTCCCGGACAGAATCCCGCCAGGCCCCAACCCGCACCAAACAAAACAGCTCCCACCATCAACGCCGGTGTTAGTTCCGTTTTCGTCGGCACGTGCCATTTCGTATCCAACAAAGGAGTCGGTCTTCGGCGAATCAGACGGTACGTCACAAAGTGCACGGCGATAGCCCCCGCCATGACAAACACCAAAGAAGGGTCCCAGTTACCAAACAGATCCAGGAAGCCCACAACCTTTTGAGGCTGAGTCATCCCCGAAACACCAAGACCAATTGCAAACACAAAACCTACAACCAAAGCTGCCAACGCATTTTTCATGACAACACCCCCAAAGCTCTAAACAATGCCACTGCACCCATACCCGCCGCGATGAAAGCCAGCGTAGCCACCAAAGATCTTGGTGACAGACGACTGATTCCACACACACCGTGTCCGCTGGTGCAACCGCTGCCCATGACTGTTCCAAATCCGACTAACAAACCTGCAGCAACCACCGTCCAATCGGCCGTGGCCAGCTGCCCGGAAAAGACCTCTGGATGAGATACTTTCATCGCCAATCCACCCAGGAAAAGTCCTCCGACAAACATCACCCGCCATAAAGTGTCTCCCTTCAAGGGCGACAAGATCCCGTTGATGATGCCACTGATGCCCGTCACACGGCCATTCCAGTAAAGCATCAAGGAAACAGCCATCCCGATGATGCCTCCTCCAATAAGTGCGTTTATCCATTCTTGCTGCATATTTACTCTCCTTTATTTCTTTCAACTAAAAACTTTTTTTCATTCCAACGAATCATCCCACCGGTCATGTTCACTGTAAACCGATAGCCTAACTTTTGACTTTCAGCGGTTGCCTGCCCCGAGCGTCCGCCACTGCGACAGATGAAGACGATTTCTTCACTGCGATCCCCTTTTTCAAGGAATGCCGTCAGTTCAGGCCCCAGCGTCACCAGCTCCGCTCCGGCAATGTGACCATACTCCCCATTAAATTCATCGGGGCGTCGCACGTCGATCAAACGAACGTTGCCAGCCACCGCCGCTGGTAATTTGTTATGAACATCATCCACACTGACCTCTGGAATTCCATCTACCGTTTGTGGATGAAAGACCCTGTGATCCCGTGGAACCCCGCAAGCCAAATTGGCTGGCACCGCTTCATGGATCTTGCGAGGATTGGCCAGCTTCAGATCTGACATGATCTGCTGAAACTGCTCTTTGCTAATCCGCTCATTCAGGCGCGGGTTGTGCATCTTCTCGGTGCCAATCGTGGAAGAGGTCATTCCTCGATAGTCATGCCCGGGATAGACGATGGTTTCTGCCGGAAGCTGGTACAGCTTACCCGTCACACTGTCATACAATCTTTCAGAAGATCCTTGTTGGAAGTCCGTACGGCCACAGCCCCGGATCAACAGGGCATCTCCTGTAAAGGCCCGACCTTCAAATACGTAAGTCATACAGGTGTTGGTGTGACCTGGAGTTGCCAGTACGTGGATCTTTTTATCCCCCAACAGTAGCTCTTGTCCGTCTTCCAGCGGGATGTCCACGCAATCAACCTGGGCATCTTTGCTGACCGCCGTTTGCACACCGGTCCGACGGCGAATTTCACCCGCCCCCGTGATGTGATCCGCGTGAATGTGGGTGTCGAGCACATACATCAGACGAAGCCCCAGCTCTTCAATCAGCTTCAGATCACGATCGACAGTTTCCAGAACCGGGTCAATCAAAGCGGCTTCTTTGCTTTTTGGATCCGCAATCAGATACGTGTATGTGGAAGATTCGGCATCGAAAAGCTGATGAAAGATGATGTCGTTTTTCATGGCTTCTCCTTTATTTAAGTATTGTTCAACGATGGCCTCAACGCCATTTCCGGCCAGAGGCTTCTTCAATTGGGCCCATCTTTCGCACCGGGACAGCAGAACACAGTTCTCTGTTTCTCCACAGCGGCGTCCCAGTTCCTCCAGAAGATGTTCTGGAGCCACCAGCACCGCCAGTCGATTTCCCAGGGATCCCACTTCTTCTTCCAGGTGGGTCAGGGGCACCCATTGGGCTCCAGGAATATGTCCCTGCAGGAAAACTGCACGATCTCGAAGATCCAGAATCTTCAACAAGTGCGGCTCGGTCGCCCAGATGTTGTAAACTTGCTCACAGCTTATTTGGTTTAATGACTTCGTTTCCATGGGCTCATAATGGCATACCGATGTGTTCTGGAATGATGTCCTAGGACATAATGAACCTTAAAAAAATCAGCCCCCGTCCCAGATCGAGATCCAGTCCAGGAATCCAGCAAATGACACACAACAATTATGTCCTAGGACATCACGACACGGGGCCGCTTCGGGATATAGTCGTTTTATAAAGATTCCGATCCTGAAAGGAGATACTCACATGAAACCAGCAGTAAAAGAATTCTTCGATAGCGCCACATGGACACTGACTTATGTTGTCTACGACACCGCATCTAAGGATGCTGTGATCATTGACCCTGTGTGGGACTATGATCCCGCAGCTTCGAAGATGAGCACCGCCTCGGCAGATGCTGTTTTGGAGTTTGTGAAAACCAACAATCTGAAGGTTCACTATATTCTGGAGACACACGCGCACGCCGACCACGTGTCAGGATCCCAGGTCCTGAAAAAACACATCCCCGGAGCGAAAGTGGGAATTGGCGCCAAAATCACAGATGTTCAGAAAGTCTTTAAAAATGTTTTTAATCTGGACAAAGATTTTCCAACGGATGGCAGTCAATTTGACCTGCTTCTTGAGGAAGGTAAAGCCCTGAACGCGGGGACTTTGAAAATTGAAACACTTTACACCCCCGGCCACACTCCGGCTTGTGCAAGCTATGTCATCGACGACAATGTCTTTACCGGAGATGCGCTTTTTATGCCTGACTATGGCACCGGTCGCTGTGACTTCCCCGCAGGAAGCGCCGACGCTCTTTACAACTCCGTCCACGAGAAGCTTTACACGCTGCCAGATCACTACAAAGTTTTCGTCGGACACGACTACCTTCCCAACGGCCGTGAACTTCAGTTCCAAAGCACCATCGGAGAAGAAAAGGAAAAGAACGTACAACTGGGCATGAAAACGACTCGTGAACAATTCGTTGAGTTTCGCAACAATCGCGACAAGAAACTGGCGGCCCCCCGCTTGCTTCTGCCCAGCGTTCAAGTGAATATCGATGCGGGCCATCTGCCTAAACCCGAAGACAACGGAACCCGCTACTTAAAAGTTCCTTTGAAGGAGTAACCATATGAAATCTTTTTTGGGCCTGCTCAGTTTGATTATCGGCACGAATACGGGAGCCGCTTCGGCTTCCCCAACAACGACAGTGGATCGAAGCAATGTTGTCATCATTGATGTCCGCACACCTCAGGAATACAACCAGGGACATGTCGATAAGTCTTTAAATATTGATTTTCTGAACGCGGATTTTAAAACGCAGATTGCAAAGCTTGATAAGAACAAACTTTATGGCCTGTACTGTCGCAGTGGAAACCGCTCTGGCCAGGCTTTGAAAGTGATGAAGCAGATGGGCTTCACCCAGGTGGAGAACCTGGGCAGTTTGGAACAGGCACGTCGTGCACTTACTTCGGGATGGCCTCGTTAAGCAGGTCATCCTTTTTCAGCAGAACAATCTCGCGCCCTTTTTGTTCGATCAAGCCTTCATCAGCAAAACGTGCCAGGGTGCGAATCACCGTCGGGGTCGTTGTCCCACAGAAATCGGCGATTTCCTGACGAGTCCATGAATAATCTGGATGCAGCTCTTTCAAGTACACCAAAGCCTCGGCAATGCGAGCCGGGGCGTCTTTTTCACTAAGAACCAACTGCTTGGCTTCAGCCTGACGCAGCTCCTTGGACAAGGTTTCCAGCAGCTTTTCCGCCAGATCACAGTTCCCCTTCATCAAAGTGCGCATTTCACTTTTGCTCATAAAACGAATTTTAGACTCATCAATAACGGTGGCTGTGGCGTGATACGGTTCATTGGCAAAAAGGCTGCGATGGCCAAAAATCTGTCCTGCCCGGAACAGACGGACCAGATGATCCTTGCCGGATTCACCCCACAAACCCAAACCCACCAGTCCAGATTCGACAAAGTAAAGATTCTGAGGGGTCTCCCCGGAGCGGTAGATCACATCCCCGCGGTGATAGGTCTTCCAGGCAGCCTGAGCAAAAAGATCTTTGAATTCCATGCCTGACAGCATAACACGGGCCCCGACCCCAAAAACAAACAAAAAAGGCCGGGTTTCTGACCCGGCCTTCTTCGTTTTTGACTATCTAAGTCTTAGTTGACGTCTTTGTAGTCAGCGTCGATCACATCGTCGCCGCCTTTGTTCGCAGAAGAGTCCCCTTCGGCTTGATCAGCCTGCTGTCCTTCAGCACCTGGTTGCGCGCCCTGCTTCTTATACAGATCAGAAGTCAGTTTGTGTGTCAGGTTCTGAAGTCTTTCGAAGGCCCCTTTCAACTCATCACCAGAAGCGGCTTTGTTTTCAAGGATCTTCTTGGCATCAGCCAGAGCTTCATTCGCAGATTTGACCTCAGCTTCAGGCAACTGAGAGCCGGAATCTTTGATCAATTTTTCAGTCTGGTAAACCAAGTTGTCCAGATTGTTTCTTTGCGTTGCCGCTTCTGCTTTACGTTTATCTTCTTCCGCATGGCCTTCAGCGTCCGCGACCGCACGTTTGATCTCGTCCTCAGACAAACCGGACTGAGCCGTGATCTTGATCTGCTGGGACTTGCCAGAAGACATGTCTTTCGCAGAGACGTGCAAGATACCGTTGGCGTCGATATCGAAGGTCACCTCAACCTGAGGCACACCACGTGGAGCTGGTGGAATACCTACCAACTCGAAGCGACCCAAAGTTTTGTTGTCGCTAGCCATCTTACGCTCACCTTGAAGAACGTGGATATCAACTGCTGGTTGATTGTCGGCTGCTGTCGAGAACACCTGGGATTTCTTGGAAGGAATCGCCGTGTTTCTTTCGATCAGAGTCGTCATCACGCCACCCAAAGTCTCGATACCAAGGCTTAGTGGAGTCACGTCCAACAGAAGAACGTCTTTCACGTCACCGGCAAGAACGCCCCCTTGAACCGCAGCACCTACGGCCACAACCTCATCCGGATTCACAGAACGGTTCGGCTCTTTACCGAAGAATTCTTTAACCGCTTTCTGGATCGCCGGAATACGAGTGGAACCACCGACCAAGACAACTTCGTCGATTTCAGAAGCCTTCAGACCAGAGTCTGCCAAAGCCTTCTTACAAGGCTCCATGGAGCGTCTTACAAGGTCTTCTGTCATCTGATCAAACTTCGCGCGAGACAGTTTTGTCTGCAAGTGTTTAGGACCAGACTGATCAGCTGTGATGAACGGAAGATTGATCTCTGTTTCCTGAGCGGAAGAAAGTTCGATCTTCGCTTTCTCGGCAGCTTCTTTCAGACGTTGCAAGGCCATTTTGTCATTTTTAAGATCGATGCCCTGGTCTTTTTTGAACTCAGAGATCAACCATTCCAGGATCACTGTATCGAAGTTGTCACCACCCAGGTGAGTGTCACCGTTGGTTGCGCGAACTTCAACAACACCGTCCCCAACCTCAAGGATGGACACGTCGAACGTACCACCACCGAAGTCGTAGATAACGATTTTTTCGTCTTTTTTCTTATCCAAACCGTACGCCAATGCCGCCGCTGTCGGCTCATTGATGATACGTTTGATTTCCAGACCTGCGATACGACCGGCATCTTTTGTCGCCTGTCTTTGCGCATCGTTGAAATAAGCAGGAACGGTTACAACCGCTTCTGTTACCGGCTCACCCAAATAGTCTTCAGCGACTTTTTTAAGTTTAGCCAAAACTGCCGCACCAATTTCTTCCGGAGAAACATTTTTACCCTGAACCTTGAACGCGCAGTCGTTGCCTTTAGCAACCACAGTGTAAGGAACAAGTTTGATTTCTTCCTGAACCTCTTCAAATCTGCGGCCGATGAAACGTTTCGCAGAATAGATCGTGTTCTCTGGATTCGTCACAGCCTGACGTTTAGCGATTTGACCCACCAAACGGTCACCATCTTTGGTGTATGCGACGACGGAAGGAGTGGTACGAGCGCCCTCTTCATTCACGAGAACTTTGGGCTCACCGCCCTCCATGATCGCGACGCATGAGTTCGTCGTTCCTAAGTCGATACCAATAATTTTACCCATACCTTATCTCCTTAAAACAGCTGCTTGAGGACTTGCCCAACCAGCTAAAAATACTATCCAATTCAGTCATTTCTAATGTGGGTCCGGCTTTGAATTCGTCAAGGCGAGGGGCTCACTTTTTTATGACAATTATTTAATGAATAATTTCAATATCTTACAGGGTTTTAACTCGCTAAAAGAGTTGCTTCTGGGCATGATGTGACCTCGCTCCTCTCTTAAAACAAAACAAAAACAAAGCCCCTCTAGGCCCTGGCGTAACCCTTCTGCGCCGGGGCCGCAATTTTTGCGGGACCTTATTTCTTCTTGCTGAAGAAGCCACCTTCAGAGGTCACATTCAGACCTCTTGCCTTTGCAATTTCTCGCAAAAGTTTCTCTTCGTCTTTATGTAATTTCTCTGGGAACTGCACTTCCACATGGAAGTAGATATCCCCACGGCGATTGCCGCGTAAAGAAGGCAAACCCTCACCCACCAGCTTCACATTGTCGCCATTGTGAGTGCCCTTTGGCACCTCGAGCTTGGCTTTACCCGTGACTGTCGGAACTTCGATCTCGGCCCCGAGGAGCATTTGCACATAAGGCACGGAAAGCTCTGCCACCAGGTCATCCCCGCGGCGCTCAAAGTGATTGTGTGGTTTCACGCGAATTTCAACATACAGATCCCCTGGAGGACCCCCCATGTACCCGCCTTCACCTTCGGTCGCCACACGCAGACGCGTGCCGGTGTCCACCCCTGCCGGGATGTTCAGGCGGATTTTACGGTGTTCAGCCACACGGCCTTTGCCTTTACAAGGTTTGCACGGATTTTTGATCACAGTCCCCTGCCCATGGCAGGTCGGGCACGTGGACGCCATGGCGAAGAAGCCCTGCTGACGCACCACCTGGCCAGAGCCACCGCAGGTGCCGCAAGTGCTGACTTGAGAGCCTTTTTCAGCTCCTGTCCCTTTACACTCTTCACAGTTCTTATCTGTGTCGAATTCGATTTCTTTTTCAAGACCCGTGATGACGTCTTTGAGTGTGATCTCTGCCACATAACGCAGATCCGATCCACGACGAGGCTCATTGCGATTGCGACGCTGTCTTTGCTGACCGCCCATGCCGCCACCGAAGAAGTCGCCAAAGATATCGCCGAAGTGAGAGAAGATATCTTCGACATCCGTGAAGCCTCCGGCACCGCCGCCGCCACCGCGCGTGAACGCATCGTGGCCGAAGCGGTCGTACTGCGCACGTTTTTGAGTGTCGCTCAAAACTTCGTAAGCTCCGGCAGCTTCCTTGAATTTTTCTTCGGCCTCTTTGTTGCCGGGATTTTTATCCGGATGGAACTGCATCGCCAGCTTGCGATAAGCTTTTTTGATGGTGTCCTGATCGGCGCCTTTTTCGACGCCCAGAATTTCGTAGTAATCTCTTTTGCCAGCCATAGTGTATGGAACCTAACGTTGTGCGCTATTTTTTGTGTCGAATATGACAAAATAGGGTGCCAAAACCGCTGCCGTCAAGGTCTCCTCGTAAATTCCTTATGCAATACGGCCACAGTGGTTTTCTTCCGGCGCGCGGGGCGTCGTCCAATCTTAGCCCGTCGTTTTCAGGCCCAGCTTTCTAAGTTTAGCTTTAACTGCGGAAAGTTTAACCATCGCCAACCCGCCAAACGCACAGAAAATCGCCATCGACGGCAACCAGGCGTCCCAGCCATACCAGTCGATCATACTGCCGACAAAGGGCATAGCGATCGCGGCTCCATAGTACTGGAAGGAGTCAATCACACCCGCGGCAAAGCCCGCCATTTTCTTACCACCAATATCCATTGGGGCCGCTGAACCGATGATCGAGTGAGTGGCATTCACCGGAAGTGCGATCATGAGCAGAATAAAGCCACTGAGCACAAGTGATCCGGAGAACCAGTGCATCAGGAAAGCCCCCACAACCATCACCCCTGCTGCCGAGAAGTACAACTTTGAGGCCACCGGCCCACGATGCCCGGAAAACATTTTATCTGAAATCCAGCCTGCGCCGAACGACCCCAGAACCCCCACAAAAGGCATCAACGTGAAGATCCACTTTAAGGTGCCGTCGCCTTTTGCATCCACAGACAGTTTTTCCACAAAGAACAAGGTCGCCAACTGATCCATACTGTGGCGCGCGGCCCCCGTACAGGCATAGGCCATGGCATAAAACCAGATCAAGGGATGATTGAAGATGGTCATGAAGCTTTCTTTCAGAGGAACGCGGACCCCGTTGGTGTCATCCACTTCATCGACGATGACTTCGGGGGCGTAACCCGCAAGTTCCGGCGATTCCTTTACCAAAAGGGCTGTGAGGATCATCATGACCCCCACGACAAGAGGTGGGACGCGGAACAACCACTGCCACTGATGTTCAGCAACGATGAAAGCCCCAATGGCAAACCCTGCCAACAAAAAGGGCGACAAATGGGCCGACACAACCTGCCCCAGCTGCACCATAAAACCAAACACACCGGCGAAGACTCCACGCTCAGAGCGTTTGAACCAGGCGGCGTTGATTTTAATCATTCCGGGGGCACCCCAGGACTGAAAGTAACCATTTAACAACAGGATGCTACTGAATGTTGAAAATGAGGAAATGATCGGACTGAAGCCGCAAATCAAGTTGACGATAACGGTACCAACGCCCCCAATCAGCATGGCGTTCTTCCCACCGATGCGATCGGTGAACAAACCGTTAATGAGCTGCCCCGTCCCGTAGGCGAAACTAAAGGCGGCCCACAAGGCAGAGATGTCGGACTTCGTGAACTGGAACTCTTCCACCAAAAAAGGGGTCGCTGCCCTGAAATTGTAGCGGGCAATATAATAAGCACTGTACATCAATCCCAAAGTTAACCAATTCAGCGTTCTTCTTTTACGAAAGCCTTTGGGGTACGGGTGCTGCATTGAAAATCCTTTGGTAATAGGAACGGGGTTAACCCAAAGGACAATGCCAGAACTACGGGCAAAGACATATGACGGGAATCATGCTTTTGCCACGATGTTTTACTGATTTTTCTTCAAACTTTGGATTTTATCCTGAAGGCGCTTGATAAGCACAGGATCCTGCTTGGTCTGGATCATGTCCTGAAGTACGGACTCTGCAAGTTCTAAATTTCCAGCATCGGAATACAATCGACCGGCGAGTGTGAATACCCAAGGAGGAGCGCCATTTTTTCCCGCTTGAATAAGCAGTTCGGCAGCTCGTTTGTTGTCCTTTACTTCATACATGTAGTGATAGGCAGCCCGATACGAAATCGGCCAGTCGTTAGGAAAAGCCCTCACCCCTTTATCAAATATCGCAGTAGCACCATCTATATCCGTAATAATGATGGTCAAAGCCAGAGCGCCCGCGGCATAGGGCATTCTAAATTTAGGGGATAGATCCGTAATAGCATCCAGCATCTTAAAGAGCCAAGAGTTGTTTTTACAAACTCTTTCCGCGATCTCCTGATCGCAGTAGTCGAAATCTTGCAACGTCCGGATCCACATAATATCAGCAATGGCTTCACTATATCCGAAGTCCATTCGATCAATCATTGGCGGAGGAGGGATTAACTGGCGAGGAGTGGCACTAACATCAAGATAGCTTTTGCTTGTAAATGCTATAGCCAACAAAGACAAAACCCCAAGAATGTAACTTGGGGTTTTAGATAAAAAAACTGAAAAAAAAGATCTAGTTGATACCATTGATTGTATTACGAAGAGCTTTTGAATGATCAATCGCCCATGCATCATAGGTAGTTTGAATAATACCACCAGCACCAGCTTGGAATGTCGCTTTAGCTGTAACACAGTTGGCTGGAGCACCGGATGCTGACGCCGGACAATAGCTGTTCTGGATAGCTTGAGGCACACCCGCACCGGCAGCAGCCCCATTTAACAGTGTACATCCACGAGTATAAGTTCCCGCTGTTGTTCCACAGTACCCACGAGCATCGAAAGATGCTACAGACGGAGCCGTTTGATAGCCATCTCCAACCCCTGCGATTGTGCCTGCCGCAGAGAAACCTACGTTATAACGAAGAGCACCTTCTGGTGTAAATCCAACAGCAGCAAAACGGCTGTCATAAGTATTATACTCCGTAAAGAACGCTTTCTCAGCCGTATACAAAGAAGATAAGTTCGTCTTCGCCTCAGACTGACGGGCTTTCGCCATATATTTGTTAATTGAAGGGATGGCGATGGACGCCAAGATACCAATGATCGCCACAACGACCATCAACTCAACAAGCGAGAAACCGCTTTGAGATTTTCTCTTAGATGAAAACATTTAAAGACCTCCATGGTTCTTTTTTAAACTGTTTACCCACATAAGTGTGTCAAATGTGATCTTGTATTGCAAGGTCCTGTATCGAATATGACTGCATAATTTGTTTCATGTTTATTTCGTAAGGGACCGATGATTTTCCCTCTGAGCAGGACCTATAACCAGCTTTTATGGCCCCGCTAGACTTGCCAATGCTGAAAGAGTGCTCAAATTGAGTCATAAGGTAGAATAAAACTCATGGGTAACAATAAAAAAGACAACAACAGCAACTATCCTTTTTCCTCGACAGAGGGGGAAGCAGGCGTCCAGCTCGTCCCGAAACTGGACACTCCGAAGATGTACAAGGTGATTCTTCTGAACGACGACTACACACCGATGGATTTCGTCGTCCTTGTATTGCGTCGTTTTTTCGCAAAAACAGAAGAGCAAGCCACTGAAATAATGTTAGATGTTCATAAGAAGGGTGCAGGAATTGCCGGGGTTTTCAGCCTTGAAATTGCCGAAATGAAAGTGATGCAGGTCAATCAGTTCGCGCAACTCAATCAATACCCCCTGAAAAGCACACTGGAGGAGGAAGCATGATGAGCCGTGAACTTGAGCGCAAGCTCGCCGAAGCCACTGAACTCGCCAAGCGCAATCGTCATGAGTTTGTCACTCTGGAGCACATCCTTTTGATCCTCACCGAGTCTCCAGTCATGGTCGAAATTCTTGAGGCCTGCGCCGTCAATGTGCAAAAACTAAAACAGGATTTACGCGATCATTTGAAAACCGGCATTCCTCAGATCACCGATGAACAACTTGGTTCCTATGGTGGTTTTGAATCCTGGACACCTGAATTCACACTGGCCTGCCATCGCCTGATTCAACGTGCGGCCATTCAAATGAAAAGCGCCGGTCGCAATCAAATCAGCGAAGGCAGTCTGCTGGTATCTTTGTTCTATGAACAAGACTCTCACGCGGCTTTCGCGCTGGCCCGACAGGGTCTTACTCAATTTGATATCATCAATTTTATTTCCCATGGGATCACAAAGGACGGACGAGATCACGACATCCCTCCAGCCTCCACTCCCCGCCCCGCAGATTATCAGGGCGATGGCAGCGAGGAAGTTCGAGGATCCCCCTTGGAAAGCTTCTGCATCAATCTGAATGAACGCGCCAAACAAGGAAAGTTAGATCCTTTGATTGGACGCGAAGATGTGATTGAAAGAACTATCCAGGTGCTTTGCCGTCGCACAAAAAACAATCCCCTGCTGATTGGTGAACCCGGCGTGGGTAAAACCGCCATCGCGGAAGGACTTGCACAAAAAATCGTCAACAATCAGGTTCCAGAAAAGCTGAAAAATGCGGTGATTTACTCATTGGATCTGGGGGGATTGCTGGCCGGAACAAAATTCCGCGGTGACTTTGAAGGTCGTTTAAAAGCCGTCGTCAAAGAGATCGAAAAGCATCCCAATGCCATCTTGTTCATTGACGAAATCCACACGATCGTCGGCGCTGGCGCCACCAGCGGCGGGTCGATGGATGCCTCTAACTTGCTAAAACCAGCCTTGGCAAACGGTGATATCAGCTGCATCGGTTCAACCACCCACAGCGAATATCGCCAGTACTTTGAAAAAGATCGCGCCTTGAATCGTCGCTTTCAAAAGATCGACATCCATGAGCCCAGCAAAGAAGACTGCGTCAAAATTCTCAAAGGATTGCGCAAGTCCTACGAAGAATTCCACCAGGTGCAGTTCTCGGATGAAGCGCTGCAAGCCGCCGTTGAACTTTCGCAAAAGCATATTCACGGCAAACTTCTTCCCGACAAGGCCATTGACGTTTTGGACGAAGCCGGAGCTTACTTCCGTCTGAAATATGAAAATGCGGAAGACGTCAAGATCGACACGCCCGAGATCGAAGAGGTCATTGCAAAAATGACGGGGCTTCCTGTGGCCAATATTTCTTCAAGTGAAAAAACACAATTGCGTGATCTGGATAAGAAACTCAAAGCGCTGATCTTTGGACAAGACGAAGCCATTGACCGACTGGTGGCCAACATTAAGTATGCCCGAAGCGGCCTGGGTCGCCCGAACAAACCCATCGGAAGCTTCCTTTTCACCGGCCCCACAGGTGTCGGTAAAACCGAAGTCTGCCGCCAGCTTGCCAGCATCATGGGCGTTCATTTCGAACGCTTTGATATGAGTGAGTACATGGAGAAACACGCCGTGGCCCGCATGGTGGGGGCTCCTCCGGGTTATGTCGGTTACGAAGAAGGTGGTTTGCTGACAGAAGCGGTCACCAAAAATCCGTACTGTGTTCTTCTGCTGGATGAGATCGAAAAAGCTCACCCCGACATCACAAATATTCTGTTACAGGTGATGGATGCCGGAAGACTGACCGACAGCAACGGACGCGTGGCTGATTTTAAGAATGTGGTTCTGGTCATGACCTCCAACGCGGGTGCCCTGGAAACTTCGCGCGGCACCATCGGAATGGTCGACGAAAATCGCAGTTCCTTGTCTTTGGATGCGATCAAGAAGGCCTTCTCTCCGGAGTTCATCAACCGTCTTGATGCCGTGGTGTCCTTCCGCGACCTCACCGAAGACATGGTTATCCGCATTACTCAGAAATTTGTGGATGAACTGAAGATGACCTTGCTGGAAAAGAAAGTGGAACTGAACGTTTCTCAAGATGTAATTAAGTGGCTAATGAAAAAAGGCTACGACAAGGTTTACGGAGCGCGTCCTTTGGCCCGCTGTGTGGACGAACATCTTAAAAAAGCCTTGGTTGACGAACTTCTTTTCGGCCGATTGGTGGATGGTGGACGCGTAAATGTTGAACTTGAAAAGGATATGCTCAAGTTCCATTTTAGCACCACCCCCAACAATGGGGCGGGTCAAAAAAATCAAAAGCAACCTGTCACAACGTGATGGCATTGACATTCCTTTTAGAGTTATCATTATTAGTGGTGACTCTAAAAGGAGTGCATAAATGGCATTTTTAAAACGTATTGGTCTTTTTATTCTTACAAACGTTCTGGTGATCGTCACGATCGGTATCGTTTGGTCTATCGTCAGCCGCTTCCTGGGCTTGGCGGGACTTAACTCTTACATCCCGTTCTTGATGGCGTTTTGCGCCGTTTGGGGTATGGGGGGAGCGTTCATTTCCCTGTTCATGTCCAAATGGATGGCGAAGATGTTCCATGGCGTGAAAGTCATTGATTCTAACAATCCAAATCCTGAACTTCGAGCGTTGGTCACAAAAGTTCACGAACTGGCTCGCCGTGCGCAACTGCCTAAAATGCCAGAAGTTGGTATCTACGAATCCGTAGACATCAACGCCTTTGCGACTGGACCTTCCAAATCCAACTCTTTGGTGGCGGTCTCCACAGGTCTGTTGCAAAGAATGAACGACAAAGAAGTTGAAGGCGTTTTGGCACACGAAGTGGCTCACATCGCCAATGGTGACATGGTCACCATGACCTTGATCCAAGGTATCGTGAATGCGTTTGCCATGTTCTTCTCTCGTATCCTGGCAAACCTTGTGGCTTCCAACGTGGATGAAAAATTCCGCGAGATCGTTCGCTTCGCTGTCACAATCCTGGGCGACATTGCCTTCACGATGCTGGGCTCTATCGTGGTGAATTACTACTCACGCAAACGTGAATTCCGTGCGGATGCTGGTGGCGCGAAGTATTCTTCCCGCGAAAACATGATCGCAGCTTTGCAAAAACTGCGCTCTGTGTATGAATTGCCAATCCCACCGGAAGAAGGTGCGACAGCCACTTTGATGATCTCCAACCGCGACAAAGGTGGAATCGCCAAATTGTTCATGACTCACCCGCCTCTGGAAGTACGTATCGAAGCCCTGCAACGCGGCCGCGTTTAAGACCACTTGCAGCGGAAAGCCAACTTTAGAACGGCTTTCCGCTCTCGGGGTTGTTTCTTCACTGAAATGGGCATAACCTAACTGGGTTATGCCTCGTATAGTTCTTGCCCTCTCATTTTTCTCTGTTCTTTTGGGTTGCGCGACCACCTCGCGTTTTGACACGCGCATCGACAAGCGACTGACACCTCCCCTGCCAAGCTTTATGGCGAAGTGGAGATCTGCTCCTGTTTCAGATCTTGAAAAACTTGAAGTGGGCGCCAAAGAAAACAACATCCTTTGGTGGAAGACCTATATGGTGTCCATGGCTCATAAGGAAAAAAATCCCGCCGTGGCATGTGAAGGCTTCAGTCAGCTATCTGCTGTCATGGAATTCCCACTGCACGATCTGGCATTGCTCAGAGCTTATGAAACCTGCCCTGCAGACAAATTGCTGGCCAATCTGCCGGAAAGTGTCGCCCCTTGGTATCGCGATCTTTCCATCGACATCAATCTTAAAAAAGCATTGCAGACACCAGAACTTCAGGATGACCTGACGGCCTATGTTGAAAAAGCTCGTAGCGAAAGCAATAAAAAGAACAAGGAAGAATACTATCTTAAGGCCCTTTTGCTGGCACAAAAACTGGAACTTAAAGAAGACGCCGCCAGCATCCAGGCCCAGCTTTATAAAAATTCTCCGCGCCTGAATCCTGCGCCCGCCTATAAAGAGCTCAGCGCTGTCGCTTCGGACTATCGCTTCCATCGGGAGTTCGACAAAGCTCTTAAAACTTACAGACAAATCCTGGATGCCAAAGAGGCTACGGCCGACGAACAATTCCAGGCTTTGAAAAACATCCGCCAGACTTATAAGGTCGCCCAACGCCGCAACGATTATATCAACGCCACGGCCGATGTGGTGAACTGGGCCAAAAATCAGCTACAAAAAAATAAAAAGGACCGCCGCACAATCGCGCGTTTCCATGATTCGCAGGTTCTGTTTGCGAAAACCTTGTGGACGGAAGATCAAACTTCCCGTGCGGTGCAGGTGTTAAACGAAACCCATCGCCGCTTGCGTGGTGTTTATCCGATGGATGAAGTGTTCTTTATCCTGGGCCGCATAGACGAAGAAAAAGGCAACTTCAAGAAAGCCCTGGAATACTTTGAAGCCAGCTATCAACAGCCTGTCAGCTTTTCGGGCCTGCGCGATAAGATCTCGTGGTTGAAGTCCTGGAACTATTTCAAACTTGGCAAATGGGCGGAAGCCCGCACCAGCCTTGAGCAGATGAAAGAGCTGGTTAAAGACCCTTCCGATAAATCCCGTGCACGTTTCTGGCTGGCTAGAACACTTAAGAAACTAAATCTTGAGCCTGAAGCCCAAGCCGAACTGCAAACTCTGAGCAAAGAAGATCCGCTGGGATACTATGGGGTCATGGCCTATCGTGACCTGGGCTGGGAGTTCCCTCCCCTGTCCGTTGATGTCAACGAGCTGCAGGGCTTAAGTTTATTTTCTGTGGAGGAGCTATCCGTTTCCACCCGTTTGACGACTGAGTGGCTGATAGCCGTTAATGAAAAACCTTTTGCAGAAAAAATCTTGAACATCGCCGTTGATGACCTGAAAAAACGCAATGTCACAGCGGAGAAGACCTGGCTGGCGGTATCTTCTGGATACGCACGTGCGGGCCTATACTTGCCGCTATTCTCTGCCATTGGTGCTTTACAACCAGAGGTCAAAGACCGCTTGCTAAATGATCATCCCGATCTTTTGTTCCCACAGGCTTACGGCGATATCATCGCAGAAGCTTCCAAGAAAAGCGGAATCCCACAAGAGTTTATTTTCTCTATCATCCGCCAGGAATCCGCATTTAATCCCGAAGCCCGCAGCCCCGTGGATGCCTTCGGTTTGATGCAACTTCTGCCAAGTGTCGCCAAACAACTGGCAAAACAGAACAATCTACCCTATAGCGAAGCCAGTGACTTGTTTAAGCCCGAAATCAATGTCCCGCTGGGGGCCTTTGAGCTGAAGAACCTGATGCGCAAGTATAACAACCAATATATTTTGGCTGTGTCCGGTTACAACGCCAATGACAGTGCCATCCGCGGTTGGCTCAAGACCCGCTTCCGGGATGACTCTGTCGAGTTTATCGAGGAAGTTCCGTATGAAGAAACCCGGGCTTACATCAAGCTGACGATGCGAAACTACGTCTTCTATCAACGACTGCTTCATCAAGGCAAAGGTTCCCGCTTCCCGGAAGAACTGCTCAAGTTACAACGCTAGCCCCAAAGCAAAAAGCCACCTTCCCAAGGTGGCTTTGTTTATTTCAAAGATCCAACCCTAAACTGCGGTGAAATCGTTTACGACGTTCTAAATCAAAAATATATCTAAGCTCTACTAAAGAGCGAAAGCGTTCGTGAAAATGCATCCCCGTTATCACGAAACCCTCCTTTAATTTCGGGATCAAGACTCCGGGATTATTGGGGTGGTGCAGACTTGTGACCACTTGAAATTCTTCATGGCGCACTTTCTCCAGAACACAACTCAGAAGTTTTCCGTAAAGCCCCTTTCCTCGGAACTCCGCCAAAACTGCCGAATTTTGCATATAGTAGGTTTCTGCATCCGTGGCATGTCCAAAGTGCCAACCTATCATTCGATCCCGAGAGAAAACCCCCATGCGTAGAATAAATCTTTGTTCCGTTTTGCGGCGATCAGATAACTTCCCCTGACTCGGACCGTCGCCTGCCCCCGCCGCTTCTGCTTCTAATCTGTTGAAGAAAACCGAATCGAAATTTTCCGCCAAACAGGTGCGCAACTCCGATGCAGAGACCTCTCTTACGTAAAAACCATCGCCAATATCTTTGGAAAACATACGTCGTCCTATTTTAGAAGTTCAGGATAAATAAAAAAAATTCGTCTAACAAAATCCACACCAAGCCGATCTTCAAGCAACTTCATTTGAGAAATTATAACTTCACCGTCGTTGCCTGCCTCTTCCTTCTTTGTATCTTCCAAGGGAATTCCCACATCATGATGCAGATATTCACCAAACTCAGAAATACAAAAATCACAGTAAGCTTTAGTATGCAGAATAAAGTGGTGCCACATCTGATCCAGATATTCGATTTGATTCGTAAAAAGAAAGGGCCCTTGCAGAAAGCCTTCCTTTTGGGACTTATGAATAAAACGTAGCAAAGTCACAAGATCGTCATAGACCATTTCAAGCAGCACTGTCGATTTGGAGTTTGAAAATTCTTTTAAGTTCACAATTCTTGCAATGATATTTTTCATAAATCCCCCACTTAAACGTTACACAGGATCGCCATCACCACCATGCGAACCAGCACCACAGGTGCGATAGATGGAGCCATCCAAAGCTTTTTCCTGAAACTCTGCTTTTGATTTCTCGTAAGAACAAATCTCATTTCCTTGATTCCTCAAGGCCTCAATATCTTGATTGGATAGCTGAGATTCATCGACATTCAATGCCCGCAACACCCCTCTCACTGAGCTAATCTCAGAAGCACTCAACGAAGCCGCGTGAGCAAAGGGAGCCGTCGCCAGTACAATCGCCATAGCCAATAACTTATTAATTTTTTGCTTTTCCATTTCTTTCTCCTTTTCCGTAATTCGGATGCTGAGACGTATTGCGAATGCGATACCAGCGTCAGATCGAATATATTCGATCTCATGGGTGTAAATAGCTTTAGCGCCCTATAACCTGGTCCGAAATCCGAGAATCAAGATCCGGCTTCTGACCGTCCCATTCTGCGACATCCCCCATCAACAGTCCCTCTTTTCGTCTCATGCTGCCGGACTATTTGCCGATAAGTTCTTGTGGAGAAAGGGGAATACTTCATGTTTTCTCGCAAAGTGGTTATTGCAGCTAGTTGTGTCGGTTTGACTTTCTTTGGCGGTTTGGGGCTTTACCTTTACTCCACACAAGAAAGCTCTCCTTCCCGCACACAAAGCTCCAGCAAAAAGGACAGCAGCCTGCGTGCGCTGGAAAAGTCCTTCATCACATCACAAACTGACAAAGTTGTGGATGAGCCCAGTGCCCTTTTCAACGACCCGGCCATCAGTCAGGCCTGGGGCTTAAAGAAGTCTGATGCAGCCCGCGCCTGGTCTGTCACCAAAGGCAGCCGTGACATCGTCATCGCAGTGATCGATACCGGCATTGACATCAAACACGAAGACTTGGCCGGAAACCTTTGGCGCAATCCCGGAGAAACCGGTTTGGACTCCAAGGGACGAGACAAAGCCACCAACGGCATTGATGACGACGGCAATGGTTTTGTTGACGACGTCTATGGCTGGAACTTTGTTTCCAACAATCCGAAGCTTGATGACAATCACGGACACGGAACCCATATCGCGGGCATCATCGGTGCAGAAGCTGGAAACGGCAAAGGTATCACCGGGATTGCCCCGGAAGTCAGCCTGATGATTTTGAAGTACTACGATCCTAAAGTTCCAGGAACAGACAACCTCAAAAACACGGTGGCTTCCATTCGCTATGCCGTGAAGATGGGTGCGAACATCATCAACTACTCCGGTGGGGGCACAGAGTTCTCGCAGGAAGAACATGACGCCATTGCCGAGGCCGAGAAGAAAGGCATTCTGTTTGTCGCAGCGGCTGGTAATGAAAGATCCAACTCGGATCAGCATCACTACTACCCGGCTGACTACAAACTTAAGAATATTATCTCTGTGACGGCCATTGACCCTTCTACCCAAGTGCTGGCGTCATCCAACTATGGTGTTGAAACCGTGGATATCGCAGCCCCAGGACAAAACATCCTGTCCTGCCTTCCGGGGAACTCTTATGGTTATATGACCGGCACATCGCAAGCCACAGCCTTTGTCACTGGAGCCGCCGCTTTGGTGATGGCTCATAAGCAGTCTTTCCAGGCCGAAGATGTTAAGAAGTACATTCTTGCCACAGGGGATGCCCAGTCGCAGTTGGCTTCCAAAACCAGAACCTCCCGTCAGTTGAACCTTTATAAAGCTTTAACGATTCTGGATCAGGGCGTGGGAGCTTCCGGGGTGATTGCCGTAAACACTCAAAACATGAAAAGCTTCAGCGGTGATCCGAACGACAGAAGATCCCGTGCAGCGGAAGAAGGCCTAGATGCCACCGCCACCGAGATGAGCATGTTCGGCAAGTCCTTGATTGATGCCATGGGCTCAAAAGCTCGTCCAAGCAAGCTCGGTACAAAACAGGAAAACGAAGGTTTCTAGCAGGCCGGCGGCAATCCCCGCCTGCTCTTGATTTTCATTATCTTACAAATTATTAAGAGTTGTTTTTTAAATGTTAGTAAATGGCAATTCTCGATACTATCACTGCCATGCGCTTTCATCCATTACTCCTCTCCGTGCTTTTCTGTTGGTGCCTGTGTGGAAAAGACGCTCTGGCAATTGAAACTCTCACAATGGATGTGTGGGAACCCTACGCGCCCGAATGGGCCGTTGCTGATTTTAAGAAAATCATAAAGCAAAAATACAACAAAGAAATCAAGGTGGTGGTCAAATATGTTTACTCACCGAATGACTTCTTTGATCGCGTTCGTGGCAACGAAACCGATATTATTTCCCCTTCCCACAACCTCATCCACGACGATAGATTTTCATTTATCCAAAAGAAGCTTGTCATCCCCGTCAACAAAGAACTTCTCCCCCATCTCAAGGAGGTCGAGCAAAGCTTCATCAACAATGACTTCATTGTTGATAAGAACCTTCTTTATGGAGTTCCATTTGCTTCTGGCGCCTACAGTCTTCTCTATAAAAAAGCGCATTTCAAAACAGCTCCCGACAGTTGGAAGATTTTGTGGGATTCGAGATATCGCCAGCAGTTTGCGATCTCCAAGGAGTTTTACGAGAGCAATATCTACATAACAGCCCTCTCTCTGGGCATACCCAAAGATAAAATTGCCGACATTGAATCCCTTAAGTCCGAAGCATTTTCCAAAAGACTGAAACAGTTGTTAAAAAATGCGACCTACTGGCAAGGCGTCCCCCACGACAAAGATGTTGAAACAAGCGTTCTCACCACCGCATGGGGCTTTTCGCATTCTGTCCATGACGACCCCAAAAAAGAATGGGTCTTTGCCTTCCCCAAAGAGGGCATCACCATGTGGACAGACTACCTCCTAGTGACCCGGGCCGTAAAAAGATCCGCCTTTGCTGAGACTTTGGCGATGGAATGGCTGAATTTTTCCCTATCGCCGGAATTCCAAAGAAGATTAGTGATTGATCAGCTCAAATGCTATTCGGCCGTCCCCAGGGCTTATGTGGCAGAGGGGTACAAACCCCTGACGATTGCCCCCAAGGAAAAGGAATTTCTCTTTAAAAATGCCATCTACTGGCCGACCCTCTCCGCACGCAATCGCAATGGCATGAAGCTTATCTATGACAGGGTGGAGAAGGAAATTCAGAAAGAAAAAGCCGCCCGGAAATAACAGGGGTCGCGGCTGTCTAGATTCTCGACAGCCCTTTCCTTTTTCCCCAACGAGTGCCCTTACCTGGATAACTCCGCCTAGCTGTGGCACATTGCCCCCAATCCGTTCGGGGGACCTCACTTATGACAAAAATTCTGTCTTCATTGTTTGTACTATTGTTTTCAACTTCTGCTTTGGCAGACCTGGCGGCCAGTTTCGACAAAATCCGCAACCAAGCCCGCCACTATCGCGATCCAGGCGCCGTCTGTGAGGAAGTGGCCCGCGCTGAATTCTCTGAACAGTATCCCGCACCTCAGTATGAAGTGATTGTAGGCGTAGCCTATAACTTAAAAGGCCGCACCGTTGGCGAACTGGATATGGTGCTTCTGGATAAGAACACTCAAAAAGTCGCCATGGTGGGTGAAGTGAAATGCTACAGCAACCTGAAAAACGGCCTGACCAAAGCCAAACAACAACGCAAAAGATTCCTGACTCACCTGGGCTCCGGCCAGCCGTTGGAGTTTATCAACACCGCCACCGGAGAAAAGTACGCCTATGAACAGTTCCAGTACGTGACACAGTTTATTTCTGTCTCCCAGCGTGGCGGCAAAGCCGTCGGATTTGATTATGAGTTAGAACACAATCTGGATGAAATGACCCAACTGCGGGACCAGATCATTCACTGTCAGAAAGAAAGACTCTGCCCAATTCCGTAAAAGGCTCTCCTGGCTTGCTATCCAGGTCCGGTAATGCCAGACTTGTTTGCAAAGGAAGGGGAACTTTTATGAAACCGGTACTATCTGTCTTCATATTTTTATTTGGCCTGAGCACTCAGGCCGACGTGGGCTTCAAAAACGGAAATCAAAAAACAGCGGTCCTAGCACAAGGACGTATCATCGTTCACTGCCAATCCAATTCTCCCGGGGGACCAACTTACGGCTCTTTTATCTGTCGTGAAGAGATTCTGACCTCGGGCGAATATGACTACTTCGTTGGTCCCACGGGTGTAAAAGGTGACTCCGTCACGCTGACAGCTCTACACCAAGATGGCTCGCAAAGAACCAAAACTATTGCCTATGACAGCACCAAAGGACAAAGCAAAAAATCCATCAATCTGTGGATCGCAACATTGCTGCAAAAACCTTTACTGGATCCGGGCAAAAACGTTGTGAGATACAAAATCACATTGAATGACAAAGTGACCGCTACAGGCGAGTTCCTAGCCGAAGTCAAAGATGGCGGCACCAAAACCTGCTCCAGAACGGGCACTTACTGGTCCAACATGCCATCGGACTGCCAGAACGGTTCGTCCATGTGCAACCGCTACTTTAACGAAAACAACTATTGCCTTTAAATGAAAAAGGCTCCCGGTCGGGAGCCTTTTTTAATCCAGAAAATCAGAGGCAGAGATCTTGCCTTTAATCATCACAATCAAGCCCGCCGTCATGCAAGCCAGCGCCACACCGACGCCAATCAAGTTGCGATGCCCTAGATTGATCATACCCAGCAAAATCAAGAGGGCACTTAGACCAAACGGCCCCCAATAAAGGTACTTGTTCCATTTCGGTTTAGCGGCCTCACCGGCCACCGGTTTTTGAGACAAACCGATCATCATCAAGGAATTGATTCGCGCGATCATCTCGTCACACTTCGGGTCACCCCCCTGTGCCGCTTTCAGATCCTCGTATTTTAGCACCGCAAAACGCAACGCATCCAACTGATGGCAGGAACGGATGAATTCATCATGCAGATCTTCGTTTTCGAAGTTTTCAACCAGGTTTTTCCATTTACGCACCAGACTTGGCTGCGCTTTCAAGGATGGATCCTTTGGCAGACCTTCCAGCTTTTCGAAAATCACATGGCAGGAATAACATTCCTTCGCGCGACGCCCGTTTAAGGCTCCACACTTCGGGCAGGATTTCATCTCTTGAGTGCCCGGCTCGACGACTGAATTAGCTTGGCGCTCAGCAGCAAGAACTCGTTCGCTCTTCTCCATGATCGCAGAAAGGGGCTCTTCCCGAGTCTCTTCCGGCTCCAACGAAACCTTAAAGCACATCACATTCAGAGGGTCCTGAGGAGGATATTCGAAACTGAATCTGCTTTCACAGGAAATGCACTGAAATAGAGGCGTTTCCGACTGGATATCGTCACTCTCAACTTCGTACAATTTCGCGCATGATGGGCATCTGATCTTCAATTTCACGTGGACTCACTCACTCTTTATGTTACTAATACCATGATGAAGAGATGGTTTCAATTTTTCAAGCATAAAGCCTACGATTTTCGTTGGGCGATTCTCTCTGGAATTCTCGTCGGCACAAGTTACATCCCCTTTCCTCCGTGGGCATTGATCTTTTGCTACACTCCGCTTTGGCTTTCTGCGACTGAGGAAAACAGTTCTGTTAAGAAATCTTTTTGGGCGGGCTGGGTCACACAATTCATTCTGACTTTGATTGGCTTTCACTGGATTGCCTACACCGCGCACGAGTTCGGGCAACTGCCGTGGGCCGTGTCCTATCTGGCATTGCTTCTTTTTTGTGCGTTTATGCATCTGTATATTCCTGTCGCCGTGGCCGCAGGAACGTGGTTGCGCCTGCGTTTTTCTTTAAGTGGCGGGCAAAGCCTGTTTGCCATCGCTTTGTTGCACGCGCTTTTGGAGCGCATCTGGCCGGTCATCTTTGAGTGGCATTTAGGATACACTTTCATCTGGTCGAAGATGCCGGGATATCACCTTGCCGACCTCGTGGGCTTCCATGGACTTTCCGCAGTGGCTTTGCTTTTCAATGCCTGGATGGGATACATCTGGCTGAAGCAAAGCTATATCAAAAAGGCCCTGACTCAGCTTTCTGTGCTCGCGATGACCTTTGCAGCCCTGATCGCTCTGGGGTACTGGCACGGCCAAAAGTGGAACCACTTTGACAGTGAAATCCGCGCCACTGTGGTTCAAGCAAACATCGGCAATCTGGAAAAGATCTATGCCGAACAAGGGCGTGGTTATCAGGAAGTCATCACACGTAAGTTCCTGGATCTATCCTTCGGGGCATTACAAAAGTTCCCGCAGACCGACATCCTGGTCTGGCCTGAAACCGCCTTCCCAGACTATCTGGACCAGCATCTGCTGGATCGCAAGAATACTCAGATTCTGATTTCCGGACTGGCTCCGCTGAAAACACCGCTGATCACCGGAGCTTATTCCAAAGATCCTAAAACGGATGAGAAAAAAGACACTTCCACCTACAATGCCCTGTTCCTGATTGATCCCAACGGAAACAACCTGGACAAGCCGTATCGTAAAACGGAACTGCTGGCCTTCGGCGAATATCTGCCTTTGAGCGAACAATTCCCCTTCATCCTGAAGCTTCTGCCGTTCATTTCAAATTTCGGGCGTGGCCATGGTCCCGAAGTCATGACCTGGGAGCGCCCGGAAGGAAAAATCCGCTGGGGCGGTCAGATTTGTTATGAGGGTCTTTATCCGAACTTTACACGCGGATTGTCCCAAAAAGGGGCCGACATTCTGGTCAACGTGACCAATGACTCCTGGTTCGGGAAAACATTTGAACCTCATCAGCACCTCTATATGACACTGGCCCGGGCGATTGAGGTGCGCCGCCCCTTGGTCCGTTCGACCAATACTGGCATCAGCACCGCCATTCTTGCCAATGGTGATGTTCTGCAAAAATCTCCGCTCCATGAAGAATGGAGCGGTCAATTTGTGATAAAGTATTTAAAAAATGCTCCCGTCACGTTCTATGTCCAATGGGGTCATTGGGACTGGATCGTGTTAATTCTGATTTTGGGAGCCATTATTGTCCGAGGAGCCCTCAATGCAAGATCTCGTCGTTCTTGATTGGATAGAAATTCTAGAAAAAATTAAGACTCACGCGACCAGCGATATGGGGCGTGAGGCCGTCATGCAAACCGGTCCGCTGAATTCCCGCGAAGAAGCTTATGCGAGCTTCCAGGAAATCAGCCATGCCACCGAAGTATTAAATCAGGGTGTGCGTCCGTTCATGACCAGCTTGGATTTATATTCGACCTGGATTTCGCGCCTGAAAAAACGGGCGGTTCTAAAAACATTGGAAATGAAAGACGTCCGCAGCTTCTGCCTTGAAGCCCTGGCGTTGAAAGAGGCCCTGCACCCGGTACAAAACGACTGGGCTCAGCGCCTTCACGGAAGCCTGATGAAGGCTGAAGAACCGATTTCAGCCATTGATCAGATCCTGACCCCCAGTGGAGACATCCGATCGGATGCCAGTGAAACACTTTTCCGTCTTTTCCGCGAAAAAGAAAGACTGGCGCGCGAGGTGCAAAGCACCCTGGATCGCCTGGTGCGCGATCATCAAATGGAAAATGTCCTGCAGGATAAATACGTCACCACTCGCGAAGGCCGCTGGGTTCTTCCCGTGCGCAGTGGGATGCAACACCATCTGCCAGGGGTGATCCACGGGTCGTCCCAAACCAAACAGACTGTTTTCATTGAACCCGAAAAAGTGATTCCGTCCAACAACCGTTTGCGCCAGATCGAGGTGGAGATTGAAGACGAGATTGAAAGGCTTCTGACTGAGCTTTCACATTATCTTTCTTCAAAGTCCCTGGACATTGAAAGCTCCCAGGTTTTAATGCGAGATGCGGACCTTCGCTTTGCGCAGGCCCAGTTTGCCAACATGGTCAACGCCCACCCGATTGAGTTTTCCACCGACAGCATGGAGCTGATCGAGGTGCGCCATCCCCTGCTGCAATTGACCGGCAAACCGGTCGTTGCCAACACGGTTTTGCTGGAAGGACAAAAAAGCATTTTGCTGCTGAGTGGTCCCAATGCCGGCGGTAAGACGGTGCTTTTAAAATCCATCGGCCTTGCTGCCCAGATGGCTCGTTGCGGGCTTCCGATCTGTGCCAGCGAAACATCCAAGGTTCCGTTCTTTAAGAATGTTCTGATCGGCATTGGTGACGCCCAAAGCGTCGATGAAGAACTCAGCACCTTCGCCGCGCACTTGAAAATCCTGGGCAAAGCGGCCTCCGTCAAAGGCCGCGACAATCTGATCCTGATTGATGAAATCTGTGGTTCCACCGATCCTGAAGAAGGAAGTGCCCTGGGCCGTGCATTTATTGAAGCTTACTCTGCTAACGACGTCTTTGGTGTGATCACCTCACACTTGGGGCCGTTAAAAGCGGGCTGGGATGAAGGCAGCCGGGTACTGAACGGAAGTATGGAGTACGATCCCAAAACGGGCCGTCCAACTTATCAGTTCTTAGCCGGAATTCCCGGTGATTCCATGGCTATTCAAACTGCCAAACGTGTGGGTGTGGCTCAGACCATCGTGCAGCGTGCTTTGGACGTGCTGGCGCCAGCTACTCGCGCACGTCTGGAAGGCCTGGAACAGATTGAACAGTTGAAAGCAGACATCTCGCTTTTGCAGGACCACCTGCGTAAGGAAACAAAAAAAGCCACCGAGATGAAACGCAAATACGAAGGCATGCTGGAGCAATTCAACAAAGACAAAGACGAATGGTTGCAGCGCACTTTAAAGAAAGCCGAGCGCAAAGTTGAAGAAGCCATCGCGCACGCCAAGGCGGATGAGACCTTCAAACGTCACACGGCTTTGCAGGAAATCAAATACAAACTTCCTGAAATTGTAAAAGCAAAACCGATCACACAACCAGGAGCACCGGAAACGGCCGAGGAATTTGGCAAGAATTTCCCACCGGGATCAAAGATTTTTGTACCCAGCCTGAACCAGGACGGTATCGTGCAGAGCACGCCCAACTCCAAAGGAGAAGTCCTGATCCTGTCCGGATCAGTGCGTCTGCAGATTCCTTGGACGGTGCTCAAAGCACCGGGCAAACCGTCCAATCCAACTTCGCAGTTGGTTCGTCAAAGTTCCAACATCACTGTGGCACTGGCTGATGATGACCGCACACTGGATCTGCGTGGAAAAACTGTCGAGGATGCTTTGCAGGAACTGGAGCTGGCTTTGGATAAAGCCGCACAAGCACGCGAAGACCGTATTAAGGTCATCCATGGACATGGCACTGAAGCTCTGAAGCGCGCCGTGCGCACGTACTTGTCTCGCTCGATTTACGTGAAGAAGTGGAAAGCGGGCTCACCTGAAGGTGGCGGCGACGGCATCACTTGGGTGGAAATTGGCGAGTCTTAAAATAGCAAAGCCCCCGATAACATCGGGGGCTTTTTCTTTTTAATTTTCAAAGTGAGGTTCTGGTACCGGTGGTGGAACCTCCCTTTTCGGATGACAAACCACTCCGCACTTCACAAAACAACCTTTGCCTATGTTCCAGCAGTACTTGGCAATCGGTGTGGTCTCTGCCGGGCAGCTTAAACGTTCGGCTTCAAAGATAGGTTCGACCACAAAGGGGCCGGGCACCGATTGAAGATCAAAAACTTCTTCTGCCGCAAACACGCTGGCGCTTGACAAGGTCAGGGCTGCAAAGAGAGATAGAACAAATGCTTTCATAGATTCTCCTGGGTTATAGTTAAAAAAATCGCACCCAGATAAGGCTAAAAGAGACGATGTTCCGCAGGGTATTCTTTTTCAGACCACCTGCCGGAAATCAAGAGTGGAAAGGCCCCTTATGTTAATTGAGGACTACAACATTTCAAGTTGGATTGTATCCAAGACGCTGGCTCTGTCCTACTTCATCGCGTTTGTGTCTTTGTTGCCTCAGGTCCTCGGACTTTTTGGAACTCAAGGCATTCTTTCCATCGATCATCTGTTAAATATTCTGGATAAAGAACTGAAAGCGGATCGATTCTATCACATTCCAAGTCTGTTCTGGTTTTCTTCCAGTGATCTGACGCTGAAGCTGTTTTGCTTTGTCGGAATGACGGCTTCATCTCTGGCATTTCTGGGGTTCAGCCAAAGTATCATGTTCCTGATCTGCTTTGTCTGTTACCTTTCATTCGTCAGCTGCGGTCAGATTTTTTTAAGCTATCAGTGGGACAGCCTGTTGCTGGAGTTCGGTTTTCTGGGACTGTTCTTCGCCCCCTGGAAGTGGGAGTGGATTCCCCTGGGAACTCACAGTTTGCATCCGGTGATTCTGGCGTTGGTCATTCTTCTGCTGTTTAAACTGATGTTCCTGTCGGGTGTGGTGAAGCTGACCCATAAGGATGCCAGTTGGAAAAATCTGACAGCCTTGACCTTTCACTACTGGACTCAGCCACTTCCGACTCCGTTGGCCTATTTTGCACACAAACTTCCGCTGTTCCTGCAAAGGCTGAGCGCCGCAGTCATGTTCACTATTGAGCTTGTGATGCCCTTCTTCATATTGATTCCCGGCAAAACTCAAGTGGTCGCAGTCGCACTTTTAGTGCTGTTGCAAATTCTGATTATCTTCACTGGCAACTTTGGCTTCTTCAATCTGATGACTCTGGGGCTGTGCCTGGCGGTGCTGCCGGATTCTTCATGGGGGTTTAAAATCAACTGGGTTGAGCACAGCACAATTCCGACGGAGGCGGCTCTTGTTCCTGCGCTGATCTTGGTGCCAGCGTCCTTGTTCTGGATTTTGAAAACGCTTTGGGAAAAAAGCGAGAAACTGAACTTCATGCTTCCTTATATGCGTCTGCTCTACCCTTTTCGTATCAACAATCCCTATGGACTTTTTGCCGTGATGACTAAATCCCGCCCCGAGATCATTTTACAGGGCAGTAACGACGGCCATCACTGGCAGGACTATGAGTTCTTTCATAAGCCCGGCAACCTGAAAAAGATGCCGACCCTGGTGGCTCCTCATCAACCGCGGCTGGACTGGCAGATGTGGTTCGCAGCCTTGGAAGGGTTTAATGAAAACCTGTGGCTGCAAAACGTGGCTACAAGGATCTTCGAGCAATCGCCGGATGTCCTGGCTCTGCTGAAAACCAACCCCTTCAAGGGATCGGCACCACACTATTTGCGATTTGAGCGATATGAGTATCGCTTCACTAACTTGAGTGAACTTAGAAATTCAGGTTCATGGTGGCAGCGTGAACATCTGGGCTCTTACGGCCCCACCTTTACGCGGGACACTGACTAGAAGAGGCTGGGGGCGCAAAGTGACACGCAGAGAGCGGCACCTCTGCAGAAGTTTGACGTATCACCTTGGGAACGTATCACCCTGAGAAGAGTCTTTCTTTCAAGCTACTGAATTCACGGTGTTTTTTGCTTTGTCTCAGTCTGATCTATGGCACCGGGCTTGCTTTATAGATTGGCAACAGGGGGCTTTATGAAAAATGCGAAACAAATCTTCACAACTCTTCTAACACTCGGCGCACTGTCTCTTTTGACAGCTTGCGGTTCCAGCAACCAGGTCGCTGGTTCCACGGACTCCTCCAGCCGTACACCGGTTCAAGATATCGGAAGCGCAAATTCTAAAGCTCTGGCCTATTGCAACCAAGGTTCCGCAAATGGCATCACTGGTAAATTGAAAGTCTTTGTGGATTCTTACAAATATGTTCGCATGGAATATGTTTATCTTCGCCTGACCGCTTTGCCTGAATCCTTCAAAACCGGTGGTTCCTATATCTCTATGTGGAAATGGTTGGCAAATCCATCCGGTTACACAAACCTGGATTCTTCTGCATTGAATTTTGCTTTGATGAACCCATCCACAGGTCAATACCTGACAGGCTGGAAAACAACTTTGAAATGGAGCGAAGTGGTTAACGTGGCTTCCAGCATGGGCTACACAGATCCACAAAACTTCTTCAACAACGTCAACATCCTGGTGGATCTTAAAGATCAAAATGGTGATTACGATGTCTTGAAAGTGGCTAACTACGACGCCTCCACAAACAAAGCCATCAACACTATGGACGCCCTGTTGCCACTGTTCGCCGCAAACCCTGCCGACTACGCTAACGACAACGGCGCAAGCCGCGCGGGTGTCTTGCAAGCCCTGCACCCCTTCAAAAGCAGCGCTGGCCAATTCTCCACTTCCCAATACCAATCCATGGCCAACAACTTCTGCTTCTAAAAAAAGCCCACCCCCTAAAAACAAAAAAACCACTCTTCCCCCAGAGTGGTTTTTTGTTTTTGGTCAGTGTGCTGACTCCTGGCTCACTTCTTCGGCCTGCAGGTTTTCGCCCTGCCGATACCGATCCGCCAAAGTCTTGTCGGTGGTCGGGAACGAGAACAGCAGCGAATGCACATTGGACTCTTCATCTTCCTGAGTCACCGCAATGTAGGTTAAATCTTTCGTGGTTTCGTGATCCGGGAATTCACGGATAAAGCTGACCAGAATGTTTCCATCCAGGTCGTTCTTTCTCCAGATTTCGTCGGCATTTTCGATGGTTTCTTCGCGCAGATTTGCATATTCCTGGAACTTTTCCTGAGGAATATCTTTTTCGCTGCGCACTTTTAACATGGCCTGATAAAGGCCCACGGCCAAAGGATCCCCTTCGCCCATGGCATCGCCTTCGACAGAGGCTCCGGAGACTTGCTCGAAGTTTCTGTCATAAACCATTTCACCGCGCTGGTAGTTCTGCCAAACCCGGCTGTCACGTGATGGGAAATGGATGAAAACGAAGGTGGGGTACTCGTCTTCCGTTGAAACATAGGCCACGGCGACATACTTGAAAGCTTCGTCCCCCTGCTCATAGCCACGAATGAAGTGATAAATGGCAAAGTCCTCGAAGGTTTTGTCATCCATCCAAACTTCATCTGGCTCATCCAAAGTGGATTCCAGGTAGTTTTCACGAGCAATTTGCTCTTCGTCAGAGAAATCCTCTGGCGAACGAAGAGAGGAGTACTCTGTTTCCAGTTTATCTATGGCTTCTCTGAAATACCCAAACAGATCCTCTTCATTCTCAAAAATGAGTCCCGCCGCCTCATCAACGATGATGTACTCTTTTTCAGAGGAGGAGGTCGTGGTTGTTTTCTTCTTAGCCCGGGTCTTTGTCTTCGCCATGTGTATTCGTATCCTTCATTTTGTATTATCGAGAGATTCCCTTGTCCCAACAACTAGAAAAAGGACACTTTCGACGAACCCTGTCATAGTTCGCTTTTTGGTCTTGCAACAGTGGGTTTTATTCCTCAACATCGGACTTAAGAGGTCAGCAGGAGGCTCTCTTGGTCAATCTAGAAGAAACAAGTTTGGAAAGAATGGAAGCTTTGCTGTCACATTCAGCCATGGGTGTTCATGTTCTTTTTGACAACCAATCCATCGCAAAAGTGCTCAAGGACGTGAGCGACGATAAGGACTTTTACAGCTTTGATAAGATGAAAAAAGTCCAGGACGTCATGACAGAGCTGATTGCGAAGAAGACTTACTTCGAGAAAATGGCCTATCTTCAGGCTCTCGATACGGAGTCTTATCAGATGCTGGTTCGCGCGTATTTCCATATTGTGGAAAATACCGTTCGCGCCAATCACGAACACAGCCACTAAGTCGGCATATTAAAGTTCTTTTTTTCGTCTAAAGCTTGAGCAGTTCAATCAAGCTTTAGTGACCTTGTTTGGGAAGTTCAAATTTCTGTCTAAAGCTTAGAGTCCTAATTCGACATCAATCGACAATTTTGCTGCACCCATCCCCCGCAATGCTATCCTGAAAAGGAAGAAAGGTGCCTGGTTGTTTTTTCTGGCGAGCCTGCGTCAAATGGAATTAATGCGCTATAGCCAGAAAAAACAACCAGGCACCTTTTAGGTTCCCACCGCAAAGCCGATAGGAGAACTTGTGAAATATCGGGTTTTCTTATCGGCTTTCTTTTTTGTTCTGCTGCCCAGCCTGGGAAAGGCTGAGTACCGCGTCTTTCTCCTTAAGATCAGCAAAAGAGCACCAGCCAACACACCAGCTCCTCCTCCGGGGACACCCCCGCCAGCGCAAGACTTTCGTCTGGTTGAAAGCACATTAGATCATATTCAATATCGCTACTATCATCAGGTCGCGCCGGATGAAGACGTCACCTACATCGATACTTGGCGCTGCTACGGACGCACGGGGGACTTCAAACCTCACTGCCCCAACCCCAAAGGCCAGATTCCTGCTGAGGAGTCTCCGGCATCTTAATAGTCCTGTGTCTTTTTGATACACTTAAGGAATATGTCGTCCATAGACAGTTCCACGAGAAAAGCCATGCAAGCGGATTTGAACGAGGTTCAAGCCGATCACGCACGCAAAAAAAAGCAGCTGGTTAAAGAAAATGAAAACGAGCTCGCCGATCTGAAAGAATACTACAGCGACAAAAAAAGCGGCCTGCAAGAGCAGAACGAAGCGGCCATCAATCATATCCGCAAGCGCCAACAGGAGACTTCGCAAGACGCTCATCTGGAACGTCAGCAACTGACTGAAAAGTACAATGCCAAAACCCGCGCCTTGCAGGAAGACTACGATCAAAAACTGTCCACCACCCGCGACAAAAGAGCCGAACAACTGGCGCAGGCAAAACAAGATGCCAAGGCTCAGGTGGCCCGTATCGAGCAGGACGCCGGCGATCGCATTGACTATGTTCGCACCAAAACCGAAGAGGACCTTCGCGGTGCCAAAGCCAAGTACAACAAAGACATGGCACAGATCAATGAATTCAGCGGCAAACGTCTGGAGCAACAACGCCAGTTGAACGACACCCGCCTGCAAGGTGAGGTCGAACGTGGTCAGGTCAATCAGGAACGACTGCGCACACGCAACGAAAAAGAATACAGCGAATTGCGCGCAAGGGGTGAAAATGAAATCGCCCACGAACACGAACAGCAGGATAAAAAACTAGAGCGCCAGAACAACGACTTTACCAAGCGCTATGAACAGCAGCAGAAGCAATGGGAATCCCGTGAAGAACGGCTCAACACCCAGTACAGTGACCGGTTAACTCATCACAAGAAAGCCTATGAAAACGAGTTGAGCAACCAACACGAGCGCTTCCAAAGCAACTATCAAAAGACCGAAGAAGCCCAGCGCGAGGCCGCCAATATTCAAAAAAAGCGCTACGTCCGTGAACTTGCTGAAACACGCAAAGACTTTGTCAAAGCAGCTTCCAAATACTCTGATAAAGAATCAGATCCCTTTTATAAAGTTGAAGATCGCGGCAGTTACCTGCGCGAGAATCCAGATTTCTATATTTTAAGGGCTTTTGTTCCTGAGCATGAAAAAGACGCCGTGAAAGTCACGATCCAAAAAGACCGTGCAACGATTTCCGGTCAGCGTTCATTCAAAGACAAAGTGGAAGACGATGGCAAAACGGTCAGCAGTTCCAACTTCCAGACCTTCCGCGAAGAATTTACTTTTGATAAGCCCGTGATCACCGAAGGCATGACCCGCGAACGCGACGGCGATTGGGTCACCTACCGTATTCCAAAAGGTTTTACGAACCGCTTTGAACGCAAAGCTTAGTATACTCCTGAAACCGCACAAGCAGGTGCTCCAGGAAGTACGCCGCCAACTCATGACGACCATCCACGCTGGCTTTTTTGTACAGACTGAGAGCTTGTTGTCTGGTCGTGGTCTCGGACGTGCCACGCAGATCGGCAATTTCACGAAGGCTCATGCCTGACAGAATCAGACTTCCAACTTCGCATTCGGTTTTTGTAAGGCCCCATTGGTCAAAATGAGATTGGAAGTAAGTCTGAAATTCCGAGAGTTGCCGTTTCATATGTGAGATTACATCGGAATGCAAACTATCTGTCATCATACACAAGTATGCTCGACATCTTTTTTCCACCCAGGCTGGAGACATCGCTGTTCTGGCCGAAACGACTGGGAATCACTATGCTTTCATCAAATAGCGTACTTCACGCATTACAAAAGCAAGACGGGACTGAAGATCTTGAAGCATTTCAAGATTCGTGTGCAACTGCGCCAGAGCATCGCTCTCCACTACCGGAGTATCTGCCAGCTCATGATAAGACTTGTGGGTCACAGGAGAAATAGAGGGCTCAAAAGATTCTGCAGCGGTTGTTTCCACTTGTGCATTTTCAAGATTGATCACTCTCATTTTAGTCTCCTTCACCCGTTTTCTCAGGCGCGAAATCAAAGTCTAGTTAGCTTTTTTCTATTCCAACAACTTAAATAAACTTACATGGACATTTTACACGGCTTGCTAGTATTCACACTGCAAGGACGCTGTGTCCGTGCCGGCCAGATTCACACGATCATCCCCGCTGGAAAGATACGTCGCCATCACAGACCCATTATTGTCTTTGTGTTTTAAGCCCAGGACATGGCCCATCTCGTGAAGAACCAAAGCCTCAATATTGACTGGAGACGAGCTTTTTCGCTCTGGTTTTGCCGCTGTCGTCAATCCACTGCCATTCCAATAGAAACTAAAGTCTGCGGCATTCAGGCGGATATCGGCTTCCTTGATCAGGTCCCCAATCCAGTAAACACTGGTGCGCCCTTGCTCAGAGGAGCGGTTCGCTTCCCACGTATTCATGAAATAGATCACATTACGGCCATCTTTGTGGGGGTTCAGAGGACCGGTCTCTCGAGGGTATTCCACGATTTTAATGATGTCGCGCCCGGCAGTGCGAGCCCAGGTTGCAGCGGCACTGCGAATAGCCGGAACCATCGAGTCAGGAACAGACTCATGCAGATGCATCGTCACTGGAACATCACTTTTCCAGGAGATACGCTCGCCATACACGTTTTGCACGAATCCGCAGTCTTCTTGAGACTTCGGTGCACAGGCTTGAATGGATAAAGCTACAGTAAGGATCAAACTGATCCCAAGCCACTTCAACATGGAGCGACCTCCTTTGCCTTCATACCAATACAAGGAAAGGGCCACTGGCGCCGAGGTCCGAGCCAGCCCCTAAGATGCTGTATTCACGACTGTTTTCACCACCCGACCATCAAGGCCCGTAAAATGAGCATTGGCCAGAAAAACCCGTCTGTTTTACAGACAGCCCCCCGAAAAACTCGTAAGTTATTGACTTTATATGACCTTTCACCTGTCCAAGCTTTGCACACCCCCTCGCCGCAAAGTGTGGTGCAAAAGGGCTCCAACAGGTGTGGCCCGCGCCTTGCTTTAGTCCTAAGACAAGTCTCGAAATGAGACCATCGGGCCCCACCCCAACCGGGGATTCCTTCGTGGCCCACACAACCCACCCCACATCCTGCCTTTCCTGGTAGGGAGCCTAAAAAAGCTCCACCTACCAGCTCGCGCGCGATGCTGTGGCCCTTGGAAACAGGCCGCGTTTTTGATAAAACAGGGACCTTCAACGAAAGGCCGAAATAATGATGAAACTGACTGTGATCCCCGGTGATGGCATCGGTCCTGAAATTATGACTCAGGTGGTGCGCGTTCTTAAACATGTGCATGCTCCGTTTGAATATGAAGAGCATCAGGCCGGTGAAATCGCCTTAAATTCTGTTGGCGAACTTCTGCCACAAACCACTCTCGACTCCATCAATAAAAACAAACTGGCAATCAAAGGCCCCACCACGACTCCAGTGGGCGGCGGTCACAAGTCTATCAACGTGACGATGCGACAGAAGTTTGATTTGTATGCCAACGTTCGCCCTGTTCGCTCCTTGCCTGGCGTTCAGTGCGTGTGCTCGGATGTGGATCTGACCATCGTGCGCGAAAACACCGAGGACCTGTACGCCGGTATCGAGCGCATGGTTGATGAAAACACCGCTGAAAGCATCAAACGTATCACACGCAAAGGTTCAGAACGTATTGCCCGTTATGCTTACGACCTGGCACAAAAAACCGGCAAACAGCGCGTGGCGATTGTCCATAAGGCCAACATCATGAAGTTGTCCGACGGCTTGTTCTTGAAGGTTGCACAGGAAGTCGGCTGGCAGTACCCGGAGATCACCACCAAGGATGTGATCGTGGATAATGCCTGCATGCAACTAGTGATGAAGCCTCAGCAGTTCGATGTGATTGTCACCGAAAACCTGTATGGCGATATTCTTTCTGATATCTGCGCGGGACTTGTCGGAGGCCTGGGTATTGTTCCGGGTGCTAACATCGGCGCCAACCACGCGATCTTTGAAGCTGTTCACGGCTCTGCTCCGGACATTGCAGGACAAAACAAAGCCAATCCAACCGCGCTGTTGCAATCTGCAGTCATGATGCTTCAACACGTGGGCGAAAACGGCAAAGCCGACGCGATCATGAAAGCCTTGATTGCCGCCTTGTCTGACGTCAATGCCCGCACCGGCGATCTGGGCGGTCGTGGCACCACGGTGTCCTTCACTGATGCGATCATCCAGCGCCTGGGTGCCCAGTAATATGGCACAAGCCCTGACGATCTCGCCGATTCAGACTGCGATCTTCCATCAAGGTGATGATCTGGCCGAGTTCGTCGTGGCCCAGGTTCCAAAGTCCCTGTGGCAGGAAGGAGCCCTTCTTGCCATCACTTCCAAGATCGTGAGCCTGGCGGAAAATCGTCTGCAGGCCCATGACAGCATTGATAAAAAAACTCTGATCCGTCGTGAGGCGGATCATTATCTGGGCGAGATTGGCCACGGCGTCAGCCTGACCATCAAACACGGCCTGCTGCTGCCCGCAGCTGGTATCGATGAATCCAACTCTGAAAGTGGTGACTATATTCTTTACCCGCAGGATCCCTATGCCTCTGCAGAAAAACTGCGCCTGGATCTTTGTGCGAAACTGGGCTTAAAGAATCTGGGAATTCTTGTTACGGACTCTCACACCAGTCCCCTGCGCCATGGTGTGGTTGGGGCCGCCCTGTCTTTTGCGGGATTTGATCCCGTTCGCAATATGATCGGTGAAAAAGACATCTTTGGTCGCGAACTAAAGATGACTAAAATCAATCTGGCAGACAGTCTGGCCACAGCCGCCGTGCTGATGATGGGGGAAGCGGCGGAAAGATGCCCATTAGCTGTGATTCACAATGCCCCTGTCACATTCAATCCCCGACCATTGCGTTCGGATCTGGAAATCCCGCCGGCCGAGGACATGTACCTGCCCCTTTACCAACATCTCATGAAGTAGCATTTGCCTGAAACAGGTTTTAAACTTAGCATTGATTATATGAAATCAATGTCTTTGCTTCTTGGATTTTGCTTCTTGCTTTCGTCTTGTGCCACCAACCAAAAAAGTCGCCTTGCGACCACGGGGATCGGAATCGGCGTCGGAGCCGTTATCGGCGCGGCCACGGCCCCGGCAGATGAACGCCCCGAGCTTCACGCAATGTATTGGGGTGGTATTATCGGTGTGATTTCGGCAGTGGCTGCAAACTTTTACTTTAGCGATGAAAAAGACATGGAAGTCATGCGCCTGGAAACAGAGAAAATGAAGGCGCAGCTGGACTTTTTCCAGAATGGACCGGCCACCCTGCTAAAGGAAACGACCGGCAAGGCTGACAAGAAGTATTTCCAAAGCGGTAAAGCCAAGATCAAACTTTATAAAATCGACCAGTGGGTCGATGAAGGCCCGAACAAAAAGTACCACCGCGATCAGATGATTGAAATCCTTCCCTTGGACAAGGCCGAATAATGAAGACACGTGTTTTGCTTCTGCTTCTTGGCGCCAGTCTTATCTGGGCCGGCACTGTGACTTACCTGTACTGGCAGCTGAAGAACAATCCCCGGGTTGTCGCCGTCACCATGGATGCCGGCAAGGAATCCCTGCAAAACATGCAACTGGGCGAAATGGAAAAAATGACTTTCCTGCGCCAGTATCTGGAGCGCTATTTCAACTACGACTCCAACAACTTCTGGCAGTCCCAAACTTCTTTGGCTTTTTTGATGTCCCCTAAATTAAGCGAAGAACGCATTCGTGAAGTCAGTCGCCTGCGGGAAAAAATTCAGCAAAAAAACATGTCCCAGGCCGGTCGACTGCTGGGCCTGAAGCAGCTGCCTGATGGCTCCTATCAAACCCAGGTGCATCTGCGTATCACCGAAAATTCCCAAAAAAATGACCTGTACATCCAAACACAGATCCGGCTGAACAACACCGAACGAACCCTGGAAAATCCCTGGGGTCTGGTGGTCAGCAGCATGCAACTGACATCCGCCCCCACCGCGCCTGATTTCAAACCTCTGGTGCACATCGGATCACAAAGTCCGGTTCTGCTCACATTCCCCTGCGCCATTGAAAATATTGAAAACCCACAAGAGTCCGAGCTGAAAATAAAAATCACGACCCTGAATATCAGCGAGCTGCAAATCACACCTGCCAAAACATTTAAAGGCCCCGTGTCTTTGCTGGCCTCGTGCAAAGGCCTGGAGTTCAAGTTTGATTTGACCACGGAAGGAAAGGAAAAGGATCTGTTCGTGGCTTTTCCAGAATCCGCTGGTTCTGTCCGAAGAAAAGAGATCGCCCCCAGCAAAACTCATAAGAAGGACATCTACGAAAAAACCATCGAGAACGTTCTGGGGATCGAGCTGGATCAATAGACGTTACAGTTTCATTTTGCTGCGTTTAAGTGCCTCGACAATAACGTCATGATCAACACCCACTAAAATGGCCACCTTGGGGTTGTTCTTGCGACACAAAAAGTATGCCGATATCGGCAGTGTGGCCCGCTTCCCCTTGAGATCATACCAGTCGTCTCCTTCCAGAATCTGCCGCTCCTGTTCTGGAGTGGTGAAAGGCCAAATAGAGGAATCAAAGAATTCACTCACGAACAAAGTCTCTCTGCCAGGTCCTTCAGCTTCGCCTTGAACGTGGTAGCGGGACATGCTTCGGTTGTCTCCGGTCATATAAGAAAACTCTTTCAGTGTCCCTTTTATGAACGCATAGTCGTTCGGATGCAGCAGGTGTCCACGCAGAATATCGGACTTGCGTGCGCGATGAAAAACCCGGGCCGCAAAAACAAACACCGCAGCCAAAAGCAACATCATCAACGCCGAACCGTAACCCGACCACCAATGCAGCCCGCCTTCTTGAACCAAAGAAACAAAAAAGGCACCGCCAACAACACAGATTAAGGCACAGACCGAGAAAAACCAGATCATGATCCATCCGGGGGTGCCACGATGAAGCGCCAGCTTCTGCAGTCGCAGGTAATCTTTAAGTTCCTGTTCGTTTTTTACAGCCAGATACTTCCACGTCTTGTGCATGGATTAAGAATGAGCAGCTCCCAGATCAGGGTCAAGTTCGGAATGAGCCGATTTGGGAATGCTGAGCACCACCTGAGTGCCGACCCCCACACGGGAGCGAATCTGCAAATCGCCACCCACGGACTGCAAAGCTTTTTTGGCATCATACAAACCCAGCCCGTTGCCTTTTTCTTTTCCGTAGCTGACCCCTTCCTGAGTCAACTGTGGCAGGATCTCTTCGGGGATCCCACATCCGTTGTCCATGATCTGCAACAGCCAATGATCCTGACGTTCCATCAAAGTCAGATTGATCGACGCCTCTTTTTCAGGAAGGGCTTCCAATGAGTTATTCAGCAGGTTGCTCACAACACGCTGAAGCTTGATGGAATCCAAAGTCACTTTCACTTCAGGCGAATGTATATGCTTGTGCCAAGTGAAGTTGACTTGCGGATTTGAGAAGCGGTATTCCTTCAGCAAAGATTCCAGCAAAGAGGTTAAATCCTGCTGATTCGCAGTGACCACCACAGCAGCACTGCCAGTCACTGGGGGTTTGCGACTGCGACTTAACAGATCTTCGGCAATGCCTTTAATCCGGGAAACCGCATGGTCAAAAAGTTCTTTTTTCTCTGAGCTCATTTCGTGAGAGAGCTGACTTAACGTGGTCAACGCCATCAATGGACCACGAATATCGTGAGCCACCTGACGTGAAATCTGAGAAATTTCACGGGACAGAGCCAGTTCCGCTTCCAACTTTTGTTCATGCAGCCGCGCCATAAAGTCACGGCGGTAAGACCAGCCCAAAAACATCAGGCCCAGCACCAACCCCAACATAAACAGCGGCGAGGTCATGGCTTTGATCGCCAGTTCAGATGTCCCGAAACAGACCGCAATGTTTCCCGCAGGCAACGAGTTCAGGGTGATGGGAACCTGGGTTGAAAACAGGCACTGCAAGGACTCGGGCTTTTGCACTTCACTTTTCACCACAGCCGGGTGAACTTCCTTCAACTGACTCAAAATTTTATTCTGCAAACTAGGATCGCCCTGAAACAGCTTCGCACGGGCAATGTCATCTTCCCAAATGCCGACGTATTGCTCCACCGAACTGCGGGCTCTTTGCACCTCAAAAGTAAAACTCAAAACAGCCACGGCGATGCTTACCAGCACAAAGACCGTAAGCCATTTTCCCGGCATCCCATTTTGAGACAATACTTTTGTATTTTCCATATCATCACATCCAGCAAACCGTGAACCAGCTTGCCCGGGCCACTGTGAGGTTTCGAGGTGTCTAGGAAGTTGACAAGAGACGTGCGTGGTCCACATTACTTTTTTGAATTATCTTGGGGAAAATCGTTAACTTTTCAGCGTCCTGAACCGTTTTAGTAAATATGAAATTGATGTGGTTGGGTGGCCTTGTCGCTGCCGTCAGTCTATTTTCCGCTTGTACGGGTCCTCAGCGGGCCCCAAGCTCCATCATGTACGACGATGAACGTGCCAATCGAATTCAGGAAATTGATATTGAGCTTTCCCATTATTGGAACAAAGACTGGGAATACAACCAGGAGCTCTTCCAAAAAGGCCTGCCAAACGCCACGTTTGATCGCAAGCTGAACCCCAATGACAAAGACTGGGGTCGAGTTGAGTCTTTACTGACAGAAAGAAGTCAGGAGATCCGCCAGTTGTCTTCAAAACTATTCCTGCGGGAATGGTCCGGTATCGGCCCTTGGTTTGCAGCCTCTTTCCGCCCTCGCCTGTTTGACAAAGAGGAAGTCATCACCATCAAGTCCATGGATGACTTTAAACTTGGCTTCCCTCAGGGAGCTTTCCCGATTGAACACAACTTCTACAATAGCTATACCCTGCGTTTTGAAAATGATCTGCCTGTTAGCACGCACTTTCCCCATGATCGGCAGGATAATCAGAAAAAATATCTTAAAGCCCGTCTGGAATGTGATGCCGACATCATTCATCCGGGGAAATGGATCTTTTCAGGCGAAACACGCAGCCGGGTCTATGAATTCAACTGGTACTATAATCAGGAAAACGGTCAGCGTGTGCGCGTGAAGTTCTCCCCGGCCGTGAATTACTGCAAGTTCTATTTCCGCGATCCCGAAAGATCCAAAACGTGGTCCAATGGCCTGCAACTGGTCGATATTGGTCGCGCCACCAATGAGTGGATCAAACTGACCAATCACATCGACATCTGTGCACGCCCCGAAGGCAACTTCGGTAAAGACCCTTCGGCGTTCTTCTGGACTCAGGACTTTAACTACACCACTTGTCCTCAGACTTTCGATAAGCTGGTGAATCTGCGTGACCCTTATAAGTCCATGAACCAAAAGATTCTGGCGCTGACGGGCTCTCCGCTGAAACGCAAAGACTTTGACCGGAAAAATCCGATGGCGGAGCTGGATTTTTCAAAAGCCCCGAAGTTTGATGTCATCTGGGTTTCTTCACTGAACTTTTCAGCTGACTTCTATGGCATGGTCATGTCCAGTGCTCTTCGCTATCATGGCCAGCAAGGCACCCAGATTCGCATCCTGGTTCCGGAAGTGACCATGACCCGCAAGGACAAGGCGATTTTAAGTCGTCTGCAGCAGGGCCTTCCAAACATCAAAGTACAGTATTACCGATACACAGTGTCTGACCAGAACAACGGTGGCTGGCTGGATAAGTTCCACCGCGTGAACCACACAAAACTGATGATCGGACATTCATCAACGGATCCTAAAGCAAGCTTCCTGATCACCGGGGGACGCAATATCCGTGATTCCTACATTTTCAGTGATAGACCTTTCTATAAAGCCTATAAGTTCCTGAAAAATTATGGCGACGGAGAAGAGGACTACATTTACTATGACGACTTTGAAATCGAAATTCGCGGTTATAACTTCGTCAAATCCGTCATGGCGCAGATGTTGGCTTTCTGGATGCGTGATCCGGAATCACAGCGCTATCGCTCAACCAACGTGAACGTCCCGAAAGAGGCTTCGTTGGATCAAGTCGCAAGGCTGCGAGCCCTGCCCGAATCAACTCCTGTGGTCCGCCATATCACGTCCATGCCTTACTTTGACGGCTATCAGTTGGAAAAATTCTATATCGACATGTTCGATTCAGCACAAAGTGAGCTGCTGCTGACCACGCCTTACTTCCGCCCGTCTGTGGCTATCAGCGCGGCGCTGGACCGTGCCGTGCAACGAGGGGTGAAAGTTAAAATCATCACCCGTATTCATCTGGCTGGCGATGGCACTCCGAAAATCGCGGAAGACGTCAACAAACAGGGCATCAATCGACACTTAAAAGATGTCGAGATCTATGAGTGGACTCAGGACAATTCCATCATGCATGCCAAAATTCTGGTGATTGACAAAAAATTAAGCTTCATCAGCAGCGTGAATATGAATCGTCGCAGCTTCATCCACGACACCGAAAGTGGGGTTCTGATTCTGCATGGACCAACCGCCATGGAAATGCGCAAAGAAGCCCTCGACTATATCAGCAAGGGCCGTCGTATCACCGCTGCGGAAAAAGTGGGCTGGATCAACTCCACTTTGATCGACTGGGGGGACTCTTACTTCTAGTGAAGGGAGTCCTTGTACAGTTTTTCTTTCAACGCCTGAACCTCAGGAATTGAGATATCGTAAGGGCGACCGCACACCTGACAGGTCACGTGCACGGGTTCTTGTTTTTGGATCATGTCTTCCAGATCCTCATTGGACAGAAGTTCCAACGCGCGCATCACACGATCTTTCGTGCAAGGACAGTAGTATTCCACTGGGTGTTCATGTTCCAGTTCTTCATACGCAATGCCATCCAAGAACGGCTTGATCAGATCTTCCGCCGATGCCCCATCCAAAAGCATTTTCGAAATATTCGGTTTTTTGTCGTCGTAGTTTTTCTGGATTCTTTCCACCATCGTTTCATCCACACCCGGCATGACTTCGATCAATACGCCGCCCGCAGATTGAACTTTCCCGTAAGTATCCAGATAAACACCCAAAGACACCAGTGAACGGATCTGGTGAGACTGGTGAAGATAGTGAGCAATGTCCTGCCCGATTTCACCACTGACCAGTTCCACAGTTCCCTGGAACGGCTGCTTTTGGAATGGCTGATGTCGGGCAACACTGAGAAGTCCGATGCCGATGGCTTCCTTAAGACTTAAACCGTTGTCATAATTTTCAGGTTGATATTGCGGATTGGCGGTATAGCCGCGCACATGGCCGTTATAGGAAGCTTCCGCATAGACACTTCCCAAAGGACCATTACCACGGAACAACAAGCCCACCATTTGATCATCTTTCAGTTGGGCCGCCATCAAAAGCGCACCCACCATGCTGCGCCCCACAGCCACCGTGGCCAGAGGATACGTGTTTTGCAGGTTTTGCATATGTCGAACGACTTCTGTGGCATTGACTGCGGCAATACGCAAAGTCAGATCTTTGGATACGAAGCGATGAACCCGTTCTTTACTCATGACAAACTCCCGGACTTTGTGGAAAAATGAAACCTAACAAAGCAAGTCCCTAATTTCAAGTGAAGAGAGCTTATTCCCATGAAGATCTACGTCTTTAGACACGCCCAAAAAGCCATGGATTTTTCCGGAGATCCGGATCTGACGCCGGAGGGACATGCTCAAGCTTCCAAATTACTCGACAAGGTGCTTAAAGAGGAACTGCCCCGGCCGACCGAACTTTGGGTGTCCCCAAAAAAACGCACGCATAGCACCTTTCGTCCCCTGTCTCAGCATTTCGGACTTCCCCTCGTGATTCAAGAGTCCCTGCTGGAGCAAAAGTCCGATGAATCGGTCACCGAGTTCCGACTGCGCATCAGTAAAACCCTGGAAAACGCCGCGATTCAAAAAGACGCTGTGATCTTCATGTGTTCCCATTATGACTGGGTGGTGGAAGCCATGGCGGTGGCTCCGGCCGACAAGGATCTTTCTGATTCCGAATTTTCCCAATGGAGCCCGGCCCAACACGTGGGTTTTCACGTCAATGCCGACGGAGTTTTTGAATTTATCGAACTCAAAAGGATTCAACTATGATTCAGAATATCTGGGCCGTAGGCCGCAACTATGCCGATCACGCCAAGGAACTGGGGAACGAAGTCCCGACTGAGCCGATGCTGTTTTTGAAGGCCGGAAGCACTGCCACCCTGGCTGCGAAAGAAATTCATCTTCCCGAATGGGCCACGGAAATTCATCACGAGGTGGAGCTGGCATTGCAATTTGATGAAAATCTGCAAATTGACGAGGCCTGCATCGCTTTGGATCTGACAGAAAGAAACAAACAAAATCAGCTTAAATCCAAAGGCCACCCCTGGACTTTGGCGAAGAGTTTTAAGGAATCCTGCCCGCTTTCTGGCTTCTTTGCCGTGAGTGATCTGGAGGAGCTAAGAAACCTTGAAATTATTCTAAAGATCAACGGCGAAGTCCGCCAAAAAGGCAACACCTCTCAGATGATTTTTGGCTATGAAAAGCTGATTGATTTCGTTCGCCAGCACTTCCCTGTGGTCCCGGGCGACCTACTTCTGACCGGCACCCCCGCCGGAGTCGGTCCTATTCGTCGTGGCGACGTTTTGGAAGCCGAGATCGTGGGCAAAATAAAACACACCTGGAACGTCCGCTAGCCATTTGCGTCAAGCGCCTGTTTCCGGGCGCTTTTGTGGAACACTAAAGCTTGAATTTTTGAATTTGCAGAGCGAATATGCGGCCCTCTATAGAGGTAAATGCATATGAACGACATTCAGTCGCAAATTGTCTCCCGTGGCGAAGAAATCCTTAAACGCATGGAAAGCCAATCCAAGGCTTCCATCTTCTCCAAAGATTTCTGGTATGGCTCCATCATGGAATGGAGTATGAAAAACGAAAAATTCAAAACCAACATGTTCCGCTTTGTGGACGTTCTTCCCTCCATCAACTCCGGAGATGAAGTCGCGCGCCACTTGAAAGAATACTTCTCTGAAGACGGCGGCACCCTGCCACCGGTATTCAACGTGGGCTTGGGTTTGGGTTCTTTGGCTCCGGGCCTGATGGCGGGCGCGATCAAAAAGAACGTCATGGGTATGGCAAAAATGTTCATCACTGGCGAAAGCCCGGATGAAGCTCTGCCTGTTCTGAAAAAAGCACGCAAAAACAAAATGACCTTCACCGTCGATATTTTGGGTGAAGCGACTTTGTCTGAAAAAGAAGCGCAAGATTACAGCAGCAAGTACATGGAGCTGATCACTTGGTTGGCCAAAGACGCCGAAAAGTGGGATGAAGTTCCCCAGATCGACCGCGATCACGAAGGCGCTTTGCCAAAAGTGAACGTGTCTGTGAAAATGACAGCCCTTTATTCCCAGATCAAAGATGCCGCCTGGGATGAATCCAAGAAAATCCTGAAGGACCGTCTGCGCCCTGTGTTCCGTCTGGGTATGGAAAAAGGCGTGTTCGTGAATCTGGATATGGAGCAGTACTCTGTCAAACACCTGACATTGGAAGTCTTCACAGAGCTGATCAACGAACCTGAATTCAAAAATTATAAATTCTTCGGTATTGTGATTCAGGCTTATCTGCGCGATTCCTTCGAAGACGTCAAATCCCTGACAGAGTTCGCGCAAAAACGTGGCACTCCGTTCTGGGTTCGTCTGGTGAAGGGCGCTTACTGGGATTACGAAACCATCGAAGCCGAACAGCGTGGCTGGCCGATTCCGGTTTACACCAACAAAGCGGAATCCGACGCAAACTACGAACATTGCGCGAAATACCTGCTGGAAAATATCAAATCCATCCGCCCTGCTTTTGCATCTCACAACGTCAGAACTTTGGCGGCGTGCATGCTTTACGCAGAAAAACTGAACATCCCGAAAGAGGCTTTGGAATTCCAGATGCTTTACGGAATGGCAGAACCCATCAAAAAGACCATCGTGGACATGGGCTACCGCATGCGTGAGTACGCCCCAGTGGGTGAACTGATCCCGGGCATGGCTTACCTGGTTCGCCGTCTTTTGGAAAACACGTCCAATGAGTCCTGGTTGCGTGGCAAATTTGCTGACAACAAATCCATGGCGGAGCTTTTGAAAGACCCGGCACAAGGATTGACTCCGACGTCTGCAACCATCCAAAAGAAACCAGGCAAGTTCTACAACGAACCGCTTTTGGATTTTGCCGTGAAAGCGGATCGCGAAAAAATGCAAAAAGCCCTGGCGGATGCGAAAGCCTCTTTGCCAGTGAACGTGAACATCGTGATCAACAACAAGGAACTTCAATCCGGCAAAGTCTTTGACCGAGTGAATCCTTCCCAGTCTGACCAAATCGTTGGTAAGATCCAGATGGCCACCACCGAGCAAGCCGAACAAGCCATGCAAGCCGCGCAAACGGCGTACAAAACATGGAAGAATGTTCCTGCTGAACAGCGCGCGGCTCTGGTCGACAAGCTGGCTGACATCATGACCCGTGATCGCTTCAAGTTGATCGCAACACAAGTTCTGGAAGTCGGTAAACCATGGGCGGAAGCTGACGGTGATATCGGTGAAGCGATCGACTTCTGCCGCTACTATGCCCGTCACATGCGTGAGCTGCAAAAACCACTTCGCGTGGGTGGCTTGCCTGGTGAAGTGTCTCAGTACATCTATAAATCCCGTGGGGTCACTGCGGTGATCGCTCCTTGGAACTTCCCTCTGGCGATCCTGGCTGGCATGGTGACGGCGGCCGCTGTTGCCGGGAACACCGTGGTCATGAAACCTGCAGAGCAATCCTCTGTGGTTGCCTGGGGCTTGATGAAGATGATTCAGGAAGCTGGATTCCCACAAGGTGTGATCAACTTCCTTCCAGGCTTCGGTGAAGAAGTTGGTGAATACATCGTGAACCACAAGTACACGACAACCATCGCCTTCACAGGATCCAAAGCCGTGGGTCTGCATATCATGAACCGCGCGGCTGTGGTTCAGCCAGGCCAGCAGCACGTTAAGAGATGCATTATCGAAATGGGCGGTAAGAATGCCGTGATCATCGACAACGATGCGGATCTGGATGAAGCCGTTGACGGCGTGATTTATTCTGCATTTGGTTTCAGTGGTCAGAAATGTTCTGCTGCCAGCCGTGTGATCGTGCTGGATGAGGTTTACGAACGTTTTGTAGACCGTTTGGTTGAAACAGCAAAATCCATCGAAATCCACCCGGCTGAAAATCCAAAAGCGTACATGGGTCCTGTCGTGGACAAAGAAGCCTATGACCGCATTTTGGGCACAATCGCAGAGGCGGAAAAGAATCACAAACTGCTCTTCAAGGGCTCTGTCCCTGGTGGCGGTTACTTCGTTCCTCCAACAATCTTCGGCGATGTTCCAGGTGATGCAAAACTGGCTCAAGCTGAAATCTTCGGTCCGGTTGTGGCCGTGATTCGCGCGAAGAACTTGGATCAGGCCCTGGATATTGCCAACAGCACAGAGTACGCTCTGACTGGCGGTGTGTTCTCCAGAAGTCCGGCGAACATCGCTCGCGTGAAAGAAGAACTGGAAGTGGGTAACTTGTACGTGAACCGTGGTATCACGGGCGCGATGGTGGATCGTCATCCATTTGGTGGCTTCAAAATGTCTGGTATCGGTTCCAAAACCGGGGGCCCGGATTATTTGAAACAGTACATGGAGCCTGCGTGTGTGACAGAGAACACTCTTCGCCGTGGTTTTGCTCCTGCGGAAGAATAGACCTTCACCAAACTAAAATTCCCAAAGCCCTCAGTCAAAAACTGAGGGCTTTTTTTTTGCCGAAATTCAATTCCCACTTTGAGACACGAACCTTACAGAAATTAAATTCAGGACTCCGGTCTGTATTTAAGTGAGATTTCCTAGAACAAAACCGAACAGATCTTTGTTAGAAATTTCACAAAAAACCTTTTGGATTCCGATAAATATGAACATGGGCCACCACGGAGCGTTCATTATCAGTTTTCGAAGAATCATTTCTTCATACACCCCGGTATTAATATCAGCACTGCTGATAAGCGGATGTACTTTGGACTCCGTCATTGAAACCCTGACAAAAGTAGAATTCAAACTTATCACCAACATCGAAGACAACTATGTGGATCTGAGTGGCTCCACACTGACCCTGGAGGGTCAGTGTGACAAAGCCGAGGGACCAATCACTTTCAAACTCAACTCGGTCGAGCGCAGTAAGATGAACTGCCCCTCCACCGGCGTCTGGCAGTACTCACTGGACGTTCATGAACTGGGGGAAGGTGAAGCCTCACTGATTGTTGAACAGGTGGAGTTGGCTGACACTTCCAAAAAGGTGAAATCAGAAACTGTCACATTGAACAAGGACACGACTCCACCACAATTGTTAAGCATGCCAGATATTATTCTGAATGATAAAGGATTCATTAGTTGGGAGTGCCAGAATCTGAATGACAGATGCACCTTCCGATCCTTTGTTTCCGTAACGGATCTGTTTACTTTTGCTGCTGAACCTTACACAAATCTGAAAAGCAACATGACTTTCCCCGAGGGGAAAAGCTATTTGTTCCTGCAGGCTAAAGATGCCGCAGGAAATGTTTCTTCTGTGAAAAAGATTGAAGTCTATTCCGGTACCATGGGCATTTTGCTCAATCCGATGCAGATGAAACTTGCGATGGATCAATCAGTGACTCTGCGATTCTATATTCCCCAGGTGTTCAGCGAATACACTCTATTTAATAACGACAGCTGCACGGGTTCAGATAATTGGCTGACACGCACGACTGGTGACCATCCTTGGAATTTGCCGTCTTCAACCCCCGCCAATTATTTCGTATCAGCTAAGTTCCGAACATCCACTGGAATCGTCAGTCAGTGTTTCACTGACAGCATACCCATCATCGACACGATCACTTCTCATGATATTTGCTCGAGCGGTTCTTCCAATGCCGTCTTTGGTATAGTACGAAGCAGTCTTTACTCGCAGAATCCCGGATACAATAACAACGAAAACTGCTCCTTTACCGTGAACACGACAGCCGCCATGGATATCATGCCGGCAACAACTCTATCCACCGAGACCGATAAAGATATTTTATCCATCCGACAAAATGGTCTGACACTGTATTCCTTTTCAGGCATGTTTACCCCTGTGGGACTGCAGGCTTTCACCAGTACAGAGCCTGGGCCTTTCACATTCAATTTCAACTCGGATGCCCAAAACGCACAAGACGGCTTTCTTCTGTACTGGATGCCCAAGGACGCCATCCGCCAGGAAATCATTATCAATGATGGCGCAACACAGACCAGTTCAAAAACTTTGCGTGTGTCCTTTGATGTCCCCTCTTACATGAAAGAATACTATCTGACTGAAGACTCTTCGTGCACCGCCGGGGGGACGTGGAAGGCCATCGCGGCTCAGAACCAGTTTACGGCGTTGACCAACAATTCGACTCTGTCCTTAAAAGCCCGCTTCCGCGACGTCTTCGGCAACGAGTCTGAATGCGCTTCGGCAGCCATTGCCTACGTGCCACCGGAAGTCTCAATTATAGCTCCAGTCACCGTGGCGGACATCACCAACTCCGTGGACCTAAGCGGAACCTGCAGCGATGGTGGCGCTACAGTTAAAATTTCTGGATCCTATTCCGGTGAAACCACTTGTACGGCACAAAGCACCTGGTCCAAATCCTTCGCGCTGGGAAATGTCCCAAACAACACAACCATCACCGTCACGGCTGAGCTGATGCTGGCAGGCACGGCTCAAGCTTCGGCAACAAGATCTTACACCATCAATCGCCATGTCACCCCGACATCCCCCGTGGCCAATGGCTATGTGGGCCCGACCTTCACCATGCGCGGGACCTGCTACCCGAACACTGCCACGATTAACATCACGGCTCCAAATCCTGCGACTGTCACTTGTACCAACGGGGAATGGCAGTCCGTTCAAACCGTGACCGGAAACAACGAAGACGTCATTAACATCGCCGGAAATCTTGTTTTCAATTCGACCCAGCAGGATTCCTTTGCCTTCACTGCCAAACTTTCCACCCAAGCAACGCTTGCCACCATCTTTGGGGCGCCTGTTGGGAAATCCTCTGAGGCCAGCCATGCCTTCACGGTCAGCGGAGTTGGCATCAGCGCCTTTAAATATAAATTCGGTAAAGATGCCGTCTGCTCGAATTCCTCGGGTTATAGCGCTGAAATCAGCTCCTCCACTGGCATCTTCGCCAGTCAAAGTACCAACGCCGACGGCGACAATATGGTGCTCTGTGTGGTGGGACTTAACGGACTCAATGGCCTCTGGCAGGACTATTCCATCGCCACCACCCGCACTTGGAAAAAAGCTTTACCAAAATCCGTGAACTTCAGTGCCTCCAGTAAAAAGTTTACGGAAGGTCAGACCGCCATCGCAGTGAGCGTGACTCTGGATGCCGTATCCACGGTTCCAGTCCGTGTTTACTACAATCTTTCCGGGGATGCGATCTACATGGTCGATCACAATCTGGGACTGGGTTACATCGAGGTTCCTGCAGGTCAGCTTTCAGCGCAAATCACCTTTGATACTCTGAACAACACAATGGATTCCAACGACAAGGATCTGGATGTCTATATCACGCACACAGACCAGCCAGACTTTGTCGTTGGCATTAACTCACGACAAAGATTCGTCATTAAAAATACAACCAACAGTTACAAAAAAATCCTCAGTTTCGCTCACGGCTCTGACTACACGCAGCCTTCTTTCCTGGCCCTGGCTGATGACGGTAAAATCCGCGTCTGGGGCGAGGCCAATGCGACCACCGCAGGAATCACAATCACCCAGGCGGGTACAAACTTTAAACAAGTCACTGGAACGCGAATGAATTTCTGCGCCCTGAGTGAGGCTAATCAAGTGTACTGCGGTGGCGTGGGCGGCCTCAGTGGCACCATTGTCGACTCCGGTGTGACTTACAAGTCCATCAGTCTGAAATACTACACAGCCTGTGGCATCACCTCCGACGACAGGGTTCGCTGCTGGGACGTTTCGGCGTCTCCTATCACGCCTTACTATATTGATGACGGTGTGGTGAAGTTTAAAAAAGTCGTGGCTGCTCAATCTTCCACGATCTGTGCGATTTCTCTGGCTGATGATTTGTACTGTTATGGCAATAACACCTATAAACAAATCGCCAACAATGGTACGGCCTCCTATAGCGTCCTGACCCAGGTCGACCCTGGGGTGAAATACAGTGATGTGACTTCTTATACCTATGTCTGCGGCATCACCCGCGACACTCAGCAAATCAAATGCTGGGGGCGCAACAATCTTTACCAACTGGGCAACGGCTCGACGATCAACAATCCAACGCCGACGGTTGTGAATTCAACTACGAAATACCTGCAAATCAGCGGATCTGACAATCACGTGTGTGCAATCACTGAAAACAATGAACTGAAATGCTGGGGTTCCGGAATCAAGGGTGGTTACAACAGCGCACAGACAGACCGGACCTATATGACACCGACTCTGCTGAATACGAACATCGTCTGGAAGACCATTCAGACCAACGATGGCTCCATCTGCGGCTTGTCGGACGATGATATGCCTTACTGTTTCGGCGATGGTACGAACTATGGGGATATCCCTAAAACGGCAACTCCAGTCCTTGAGGCTGTCGATCTTTACTCATCCTATCGCGACTTTGCCACGGCCTATGGCCGCGTCTGCGCCATCCGCAATGATGGAGGAGGCTACTGCTCTATGCTGGGTCATCCCCTCTTGCGAGCTCAGCCCAATGTGGACTTCAGCAGCGGCAAAGTCATATCCTCTCGAGGTGTGATCTGCCTGAGTCTTGCGGATTCTTCCTACTGCACAGGGGTGAATACCAATGGACTTTTGGGCGACAACGACACGACGAATACTAAATTGGATCTGGTACACACGGGAGGCCTGGCAATTCAAGCCCTGGCCACGGCGGAAAACTACTGTGTGCATGCCATCAACAGCGCTGGCAGCTTGTACCGATGGGGCTCTAGTTCCGCGCCTGTATGTGCCTCCGTCTCCAGTCAGATCCCGACATTGGTGGCCACCAGCGTGAAGTTCAAACCCATCATTCAAAGTACGACCTACGCCGCGTGCGCCCTGAGTTTAGACAATGAGGTGTATTGTTGGGGATCTGGCTCGATCATGCGCACAGGCGCAAGCTCAACCCCCATCAGCGTGGATCCAGGCTATAAATACACTGACATTAAACTGAGCGACGACCGCTTCTGCGGTATTCTGGAAAACGCTCAAGTGCGGTGCTGGGGTACGGGTTCAGCCGGGAAACTGGGACACAACAGCACTGCCAACTCCACAGGCACCCTGACCGATGGCGGTCGCACTTACAGCCAACTGGTGCTGGGCAACTCGATTGCCTGCGGGATTAGTGGAACCAATCTGGAATGTTGGGGCGGTGGCTTTAGCAATGTCCCTGTGGTGGTGAACAGTCCGACCAGCTATAAAGAAGTCGCTGTTGGCAACGGAGAACTGATCGCTCTGACAACGGATGGCGCCGTGCACTTCTGGCAACTGGGTGACTACTTGAATCCACCGACTGTGATTTCTGGCGGTGTGACCTTTGCAAAACTCAAAGCCACGAATTATTCCGGCACCACCAGGTCGATGTTCTGTGCGCTCACAACCGCAGACAAACTTTATTGCCGAACTCCAATGGGTGCGGGCACCTCGATCAATATGCTGCACCAGGTTCGCGCTTCCCGGTTCTAGAAAAAGAAAAAGGCCACTGTTTCCAGTGGCCTTTCTTAATCTAATTAAAATAGAGGTGAGAACATCATGCTCCCCGAGACCTTCCGTGGTATCACCCCTCCCGTAAAAATGATTGCAGCATAACAAAAACACGATTGCAAGAGTCTTATTACAGATTTTTTAAGAATTTCGCCCCTGCGCCAAAAAATCCACCCTATTTTGCAAAGAACTTAAGCAAACGGCCCCAAGCCTGCCCCGAAAACGAAAAAAGCCAGCTCAACGCTGGCTTTTGAAGCTCATCAACTTTAATGAGTCTTAGAAATCATTTAATCGGTCGGCCAATTCTGGGAAGTCCACGAACGGATTTCTGTTGCCCTGAACTTTGTAGATTTCGATATTACGTTTCATCTCGTCTTCATCAACAGGGTCTTCCTGATTCCATTTACGCAGAACTTGCTCCTGCTGAGGGTCGATCGGAAGATCATAGCGCAAAGAGAAGTAGAACAAGGCACGGGCCACGTTCCCACGGTGGTTTTGTGGTGGTTCAAACACCTCATCAGAACCCGAAGTTCCGATACCGAAGCGAGATTCCGGGCATTTCAAATCCATCAGATCTTTCGTCACTTCACCAAAAGGATGATTGCCGCGAATCGCATTGAGCTGGGAATCTGTCGGGAACAAGTGATGCAAGTCAGACTTTTGAACATCATCCGGGAAACGGCGTGTGAATTTACTTTGAGGCCAGGTGTGCTCAACATTGATCACCGTGTTATTCGGAATCTTGCCAGGAGAGGGTTGAGAGCTCTTGAAATCCTCAGGGCCACGTTCGGTGTTGCAATAAACATCGCGAACCGCGTACTGATTGCCTTCTTTCACCAAGTAGTAGTTCCCCATTAAAAACACTCTTGCGGCATTGTACCCGATCGCCGTGTGAGCATAGCAACGACCTTGTCCCTGTGGGCAGGCCTTCACGATTTGATCGTAAGAACCTTTCACCAGCATATGATAGTTGCGCATCACAGTTTTGATTCGATTTTGAAGGGTCTCACCGGAAGCCCCCGCTTTTAGATCGCGATAGAACTCTTCCCCGTAATATGGGACCAGTTGAGAAGACGGCGCCGCATTCGCAACACCAACAAAAGATAACAATGTAAAAACAATCACTGACTTAATGAGCAGCATTTGCTTCATTCAGGTCCACCATTCGGTTTGGGGGTGATCTACAGCCTCTGCGAAGTAAGATGTCCTAACCGTAACGATCCTGTCAACGGGTATATAGAAATTACAAGATCAATTTTGCGATGCAGGTTGAATCGAGCGCCCACGATAGGCCCAGCCAAGGACCGCTCCTAAAACACTGCCGCCGATATGAGCGGCGTAGGCCACGCCCCCGCCAATCCCCTCAGGGGTCGCCCAAAGATTCGCCACATCGACCACCAGGAATAAAGGGATAATCAACAAGGTCGGTAAAAAAATCGCGCCATAGTGCCCGGGCATGGGCGAGGCAAAGTATAGAAAACGAACTCGCGCTCGCATTTCCGCCAGACAATAAAATGCCAACAGCGCACTGATAGAAGCACTCGCCCCCACCATCGGCACAGTTCCATGCAGATCTGAAAGCAAAAAGCCCATGCCTCCAGCAAAGCCACCCAACATATAGACGATAAGCAAGACTCCACTGCCGGCCATCACTTCCACCGCCGCGCCAATAAGCACCAGGAAACCCAAGTTGGAAAGAAGGTGCATCCAGTTGGAATGAGAAAACTGATAGGTGAACCAGGACAGCGGCCCTTTGGCACCGGAGCTTAAGCCAAAGCGATACAACAGCTGCTCTTGATACTTCTTACGAAACTCAGAGATATCTTTACGCCACGAAGTCACTTGCACCTCGTCCCCGCGATAGGTCAATGCCTCAGCCTTTTGCAGAAAACGGGAATCCCGAAGCGCATAGGCTCCAAGAAGCCCCATGTGATCCGTGTTCGATGAACCCATCTGCAAGACCCATTCAGGTTTGGCATAAAGATCTTGGGCTGGCAGAGTTTGCAAATACTGATAATAAAGGCGTCCCGTCAAAATCAGCCCGTCTTTCTGCAACACGGGTGAAGAACTCAGACTTGAACCCACTCCGCTGAAAATCAAAATAAAAATGAAAACGTTCAGCACCGCCAGTGTGATAGTCAGCGGATAGCGGGAATAGTCCTTAAAATCTTCTGGACATGGAATGATCATGGAACCTCATAGCGCTCTTTAAAGTCATCGATCCAGGTTCCCGGATCAACACTGGCCGGAGCCCGGCCCTTTTGAGGTGTGAATTCAGTGTCGCGCAAAGCCCAGACCGAGCGCACATAGCGCTTTTCCAGTGCGGATTTCATGACTGGATTTTTCTGCATTTGTGCAATCGCTTTTAAGCTTCCCACATAGTCCTGGGCAGCAAAAAGATCCTCTGACTTCAGGAACTGCGTCACCAGCAAACTGGAATCCGCCATTTCAAGATCCTCAAGATCACCATCTTCTGCCATATAACGAGCCAAAGCGCAGGTTGCAGAAGAAGAGTCTTCACAAACCTTGGCAAAGTAGGCCTCCTGGGCTTTACCGTCTGCCAGTAAATATTTCGCCAGATAAGCCAGGGGCTGAGAATTCACCGGGTCTCCCCACAGGGCCACGTCGGCTTCTTTTTCCAGACACTCGCCCGAAATTTCATTGAGCAGGAATAACGACAAGGCGGTATCCAATCGCGCCGCCCCCTCTAAGCCCTCAGTCCCTTTGACTTCCCGACAGGCGGTCACCGTTGATTTTTCAACGGTGGATTTAAAGGCTCCAGTTTGCAGACCATGATAGGCCTTCATGAAGCCCAGAACTCCAAACAAAGCCAAAAACAAAAAGCTCATGCGCATCCACGAGGATATAAAACGAGACTCGATAGGCATCGGCCCGTCATCATGTTCTTTCTTAAGCGTGATGACCAGCGTGTCTGCTGCGCGGTCCGGAAAGGCCCGGCGGAACGGATGACTAAGGATTTCCAAAAACGGCAAGGCCAGAAGCAAGAATCCAAAGCTCCAGCACACGGAACGGATCAAACACTGTGCGTAAGTCAAACGAGGCTGATAGATCGGATAAGAAATCACCCTGATCTGCATGAACAACTGTCCTGGTGTCGCTTGCCAGAAGTACAAAAACACTGACTGCAGGATGGTGACCAGCACAACAATGCAACTGATAACCAGTGACGCTGCAATCACACCCTCCGCAGACTGCATATCCAACAAAAAGAATGTTTTTGTCTGACGAACCAAACCGGCAATCAACAGACTGATGATAGGAGAAAAAACTAAAAAATCCAGTATCAACGCCACAAACCTGTCCGCCACGAAAGCGACAGGCACGGAACTGGATTTCGGATAATGAGGCTTCACTTCAGGAGCCGATAGATCTGGAAACACCATAAGGATCGTATCGGCTTGAAACAGGAAACACTAAAGAGATTAGTGCGCGAAATGGATCGCCTGGACCCGGCCCTGATCGTCAGTCACGAACTGAGCTTTGCCGACGATCTCTTTGGAGGAGTCAATCAGACTATAGACTTGCTCCCCGGCTGAGTTCTGCGCCAAGCTGACTTCCGCAAACTGCACACCAAAGGCCTCGGAATACTTCTTCAGGAATTCCGCTTTATCCTGGATCTGCATGGGCTGTTCGCCGGCTTGAGCATCAATGAATTCAAGACTTTCAATACGGCCCTCGACGGTTTTCATGCCGTACTTGCCTTCCAGGAAACCAAATACCAGCTCATCACGCAAAGTCGGCGCTTCCGCCAGGCTTGCCGCCACGGTGGATTTTTCCCGCGCCATGCGCTTGGCAAGATCATGCTCCCACTTAACGTCTTTGGCAAAACTGGAAGGTGCGAAGCTTGCAACCCCACGATTTCCCGTCGTCGCCACACCCTGATCCGGACTGCGCACCAGCCATTGATTCAGGAAAACTGTCATAATCAAAACAGAGGCAATGGACAGAACCAGGACCGCTTTTTGTTCTTGCGCTTTGTCCTGCAATCTTTTTCTTACAGATTGTGCTTTTGGAAATTCGATCACGTTTGCGTTCCTCATTATTTCACCCCTCAGAAGTCACGACAGTTCGAGTCCTGATGACTTCCATTGCGAAGGGCATGCCGTTTAAAAACCGCACTTATTCATTCTAGCTGAACAAGGCCTGAACAGACGTACAAAAGATGTTAGACGTATCATTCTGATCATCTCATCCTGACACATAAAAATCCAAATTCCGAGGGTCTAGTCGAGGGCCTTTTTTTCCCAGGAATCAATCCCCGCCTGCATTTCCGGCAAATGATAATACAGGACCCGGTCCAACTCCACGCCCTGACCCTCAATGCGATGCTTCTTCTGGCTCAGGTAAACTGCTTCAGGAATGGAGACTTGCACCCCTGGAGCCACTTCATCCAGTGGATACCAAACTCCCACCAGAAGCTGCCCGCGACTGGGGCTTCCCAACAACGGCGCTTTTCTGAATTCTTTTAATGCCTGTGCAACCATTTCCGCCACGGAGGAACTCTTTCCATCCACCAAAACCCGCACATCCCCTTCATAGCAGTTTGTCCGAGCGAATGTTTTTAAAAGAACTTCGCTGTGCGCATCCAAAACCGCCAACTGCGCCTGATCATCCAGTTCATTGGGCAGTTCCGCAGAACTTTTCACCGTCACACGCGGACGTTCCAGACTTCCCACCAACTCGGGTCTGCACAAAAACAGGGATAAAAATCGAAGGCCCGCAACAAAGTTTCCTCCGGCATTTCCGCGCAAGTCCACAACCACTCGCTTGAAAGAGCGAAGATCTGCTTCAAGCTTTTGCATTTTTTCATCTGCGAAGAAGGCGGCACGGAATGACGGCACTTTCAAGACCGCCTGCCCTGGAGCCCTTGCTTCCAGAGTCATTTCTTCAGAACGGATAATCGACCGAGGTTTCATTTTCACGGAAAACTCTTTGTCTTTGCGAAGAATCAGGTAAGAGCCCGGCTCAGTCTGAGCGTCCCAGGGATTGGGTTGTTCCGCGTTGATTGTCTGAATAATATCCCCACGGCGCAGCCCCAAAGCCTCGGCTGGAGAGTTGGGATGCACCTTGAAGATCACGAGCTCTCCATCCACAAACTGGCTTTCAATGCCCGTTTCCAGACTTTCCCCCCGCCAGATACTGGCGACCTCTTTGGAATCATAAACTTCCAGATGGGACACTTTTAAAAGGGCCAGCACATTGTTCATGTCTTTGATGATCAGCTTTTTTTGAGAATAAGGCGTGACCAGACGACTGCGACGATGGCAGGTCTTTTTCCAGTTTTTTATTTTGGCATCATCCAGGAATATTTTTTGCGACACCAGATCGCAAAGCACCGGGTACGGGTTTACAAAACTCTTTTTTAGAGTGAAGTGGTAGGCCGCATAGGCACAGCCAAGTGCAAGTAGAATAGCGAAGAAAGTACGGGTCATCTTAGTCCTGTAAAAGCAAAGACCGAGTGTTTTATCACCCGGTCTTCGTTTTTCAATTCAAAAGGAGACTAAGCCGCCACTTTCTTCTTGCGAGCCGCAGAAGGATCAATGTGGTATTGCTTTACTTTACGATACAAGGTTGCTCGACCAATGCCCAAAGCTTTAGCAGCTTCAGTCAGGTTGCCTTTGTATTGAACAATCGCGTTTTCGATGGCTTGAGCTTCAAGCTCTTCCATTTTTTGTACGCTAGTTGCTGTTGCAGTCGGTGTTGGGAACTGAATAACGTTGCCGCCACCCACGTCAGAGTTGATCGGGCTTGTGCCAGAAGCCAAAGCCGGAACACCTGCTACCAGTTGCTGTCTGAAAAATGCATTATCAAGCCCTTCTCTGAACTGTGCAGAAGAATATGCTTGAACTGTCACATCGTAATTCTCCCAGTACTTCTTTGTGTTCTCGATGGTTTCCTGGTTATCGCTCACCACGATCATAACTGTACGTGACATTTAGTCCTCCCCTTTTGAAACATTATCAAAGCTTAATTGACTCACTTTGTACCTATCGGCGTATCACGCTGAGAATTAAGGGCCAGTTGCAAATATTTTTTGAGACACTTTAAACAGTCCAAAACACTGGACTTTTGTCGGTCTTCAAAATGCCTCTTGACCGCTATTTCTATTTAAAGGGTGTTATCGAAGTCCTCATTTACATCTGTCGGGGCTTTGATATAGTGTCCGGCACCAGACCGGGATACACCTTGAACAAAGTACTTCTAGTTTTTCTTACAATGGCCCTGATCGGCCCTGGAGCCTTTGCAGACACTCTGCGCGTGAATGTCTATGATTTCCCACCCCACATCTTTGTGGAAAAGGGCACCCCTCGGGGGCCGGGCATCATCTTTTTTCAGAAGTACTTAAATCCCCCACCGGGGGTGACAATCCAATGGATCCCAACTCCGTTTGCAAGGGTTCTGCAGGATCTGCAAAACAACAAAACCGATGCCGCCCTGTTTTTGGCACGCACCCCGGAGCGTGAAAAATTCCTGCGCTTTTCAAGCGTCGCCCTCTTCACAACCTCCTCGGCCATCATCGTTCGTCGAGACTCCCCTCTGGCCCGGGTCCGGTCCTTGGCGGACTTCCAAGGTCTGACGCTGGGGCACTCAAAAGACTCCATTACCCCCCATGAATTGATTGAACAGGGAATCAAGGTGGAATCCCTTAGTGGCGAAGATGTTATCGAACGGAACATTCAAAAGTTGCGTTCTCATCGACTGGATGGAATTTTTATCCCCACCGCCTCCAATGGAGAATACATTCTGCATAAACTTAAGGCGGAAAAAGAATTCCAGATCTTTGTGGTGCCGAACTCAAAACTGAATCTGCATATCGCTTTTCGCAAGAACATCGATGAGCAGACTTTTCAAAGAATTGAAAAGGCCCTGAAAAAGAATCAGACCGCTTACCCCAAGATCCTGGATCTGCAACTGGGAAAATAAAAAAGCCTCCGCTTGCGGAGGCTTTTGACCAAGTATGGTGATTTTAAAGAACTACTCCAGCAAACTGCGAAGCATCCAAGCCGTTTTTTCGTGAAGCTGCATTCTTTGGGTCAACAGATCCGCACTGACTTCATCCCCGGCCTTTTCAACCAGTGGGAAGATGGAGCGCGCCGTACGCACGACAGCTTCCTGTCCTTCCACGAGCTGTTCAATCATCTCCGTCGCAGAGGGAACACCAACGGGTTCTTCGATGCTGGTCAGTTTCGCAAATTCTTTATAAGTACCCGGAGCCGCGACACCCAAAGAGCGGATACGCTCAGCGATCAAATCCACGGCGGTTGCCAATTCTGTGTATTGGCCTTCGAACATCACGTGCAGTGTTTGGAAGTGAGGTCCCGTAACGTTCCAGTGAAAGTTATGGGTTTTAAGATAAAGAGTGTAGGAATCCGCCAGCAAACGGGACAAGCCATCAGCGATTTTCTTTCTGTCCTTTTCGTTGATGCCAATATTAATGCCTACACTGCTGCTATTTTTCTTTGCCATGGGATGTTCCTTTCACACGTTGAAACTTCTAGAGTTAGCTTTCCAAGAGTAAACTATTTTTTCCTGGGACTGTAGTGATGTGTGGACCTTTGGGAGGCATCCTCGACTTTTCCTGACAGCTTCCTCACGAAACTGATCCCCCAAATGTACTAAGCAAACCTAAGTTTAATTAAACGTTTGCAAGTCTCAGGACCTAGGTACCTGAAAATGTGAATTATCGTGTGTTGCTCTCTCAAGATGACACATTTTAGGTCCGATCTTCTTACTATGAGATCAAATTTTCTTTACACACACTTGAATATGGCTCGAATCTCGCTCACCCTGGCAATGGTCCTTCTCTCGGGCTGTACTGGCGGCGGCGGCAGCAAGTTCAGCGACCTCTTGGATGTGGATCCTCAGCAAGCCGGTGTGGTGGATATCACGGCATTAACTCCCACAGGCTCACCAGTTGTCATGAGCTCTACCAGCGAAACCACCTTCGCCATCACCGTGGACCCTCAAGCTGGCAACAATCTGACCTATGTCTGGACCTTGGACGGAGCCCAACTGAGCTCCACTAACTCGTTCCATATTCTGTCGGGGGCCTCGCTTCCGCCTGGAGATCACACCCTTGCAGTCTCGGTCACAAATGGAAAATCCACGGACAGCCACAGCTTTGTTATTCACAGAAATACGCCTCCGGTAATCACCGCACGAAGTCCTGCAGCCACCGGAGCCTCTGTCACCTGTGGCTCTGGAAGTCTTGCCCTGTCCGTGTCCACTTCTGATGCAGATAACGATGCCAGAACCTATACCTGGAAAGTCAACGGGATGGCGGGCACGACTTTCTTCGTCAATCAAAACTCCAACGGTGCTGGTGCCACGGCTGATTTCGTCCCGAACTGCACTTTGTCCGGCACTGCCACAATCAGTGTCGAGGTCCGAGACGGGCATGATGTCACCAGCATCTCTCCGGCCTGGACTGTTTCCATCATCAACTCCGGCGTGGCCAATATCGGTGGAGTTTCCCCCAACTCCAGTCCTTATGTCATTATCCCCTCCTCAGGATCGAAGGTTTTCAACATGCTGGATGTGACCGGAGTTCCACCGATCTCCTACAGTTGGGAACTGGAAGGCACCCCTCTTCCAGGAGAGGTCAGCACCTCTTTAACTTTGCATGCCTCGACTCTGGACCCTTTGCCGGGACTGGGGCCTTACACCCTGACCGCCAAGGTTTCTGACGGCACGGGGGCAGAATCAAGCTTCAACGTGCAGGTGTTGCTGAATAAAGCCCCGGTTCTTTCCGGCCCGGCTCCTTCCGCCACTTCTCTGGCACGCAACTATGACACTCCCAATATGACCTTCTCGGTGAACAGCACTGATGAAAATGCCGATGTCCTTCGCTACATCTGGATTATCGACGGTGCCACCTATGAACCTCCCTTCAGCGGACTCCCAAACTATCTGAGCATCAACAACGCAAGCCCGCACCAGCTGATCTTTAATCCGAATTTATCCCTGGTGGGAAGTCACACGATCTCGGTCCGTGCCAGAGAGGATCGCGCCACGGATTTTGAATTTTCCAACACCAACACCTGGACAGTTCAATTCAATCACTTCAGTGATGCCTGCAATCAGTTGCAGGCCGGACAAATCTGCACGCTGGTCGGCGCTCCCGGTATCATGACAGACACCAACAACGACGGCTGGATCAACGCCCTGACCGAACCCTACAAACTGCGCATCAACTACAGCCTGATTCACAAAGTTCTGAACAATGACGGACTGACGGTTGTGAACAACTTTTTCTTCTCTGATTCCTCCAATCACGCTGTCTGGTATTACAACAGATCCGACAAAGCCCAGTCGGTCCTGGGAAAAACCCTGCAGCCCGGGGAAATCAAGATGCTCGTCGGTAATGGTGCCAGCGGACGCTCTGTCGACAGCAGTCCGTCTTACAGCTACAATCTCTACAAGCTCAGTTCCCCCCAGGGAATGTATTATGATGGCACTGCCAACATGCTTTACATTGCCGATCGGGGAAATCACCGCATCGTTCGCATCGACAGCAACGGACAAGGTCTGCGCGTCTTTGGCAATGAAACCAACTTACAGTGTGCTGCAGGATTCACCAACTGCAATACCGATAATGAACTGGCCACAAATCATGTGTGCGGTGGCCCGGTTGAAATGGCCTTTGATAACACCGCAAAGCGCATGTACGTAACCTGTTCCAGTACTCATGCCATCAAAGAGGTCAACATCACCAACGCCAATCCGGCAACCTGGACGGCGCGAATTCTTGTCGGACGACTGAATGGTTCCAATCAATCCACCGCCGCGACTACCAATGGAACAACGCTGGCTGCTGGCACAGGTCAGGTTAACACACCCTGGGCTTTGGCTATGGACAGTCAGCGCAACCTTTACTTCACACAATCCAACGGCGGCGCTTGCTATGTTCGGGCCATCAACCTAAACAGTGCCGGTGGCATCACGCTGCCAAACTCTGCGGGTTCGGGCACTCAAGTGTTGGCACAGAATCAGGTGCTCAGTGTGTTTGGGCAAAGCACTTGTTCCGCCCCTGCGGGGGGCACACAAGTTCCCAACACAGTCCGATACTTCTATCCCCGGGGACTGGCCATTCATGAGGTGGCTGGAGTCCTTGAGGGCTTTTTCGTCACCTCCACCGATGCTCACCGTGTGATTTATTCCAATGCTCGCAACACCACCAAAACCTTTGGAAGCGTCGCTGTAGGGGCATATCTGTCACAAACGATCTGGGGTAACGGCACCGGAAACTACAGTGGAAACACGAAGCCCGCGAGTACCAATACCGTGTTTAACCCCTATGGCATTACCATCGACAACAACTCACTGATTCTGGTCGACTTTTCAAACAACCGCCTGCGCACTCTGGATATTGGTACAAACGACGGAAACATCGACACTCTTCTTACGATTACAGACCCCAAATCCAACTCGTCTCCAGACTCACCTGCGGTAGACGCTGCCAAAGCCCGTTTGAACTTTATTTCCGATCTTCTTTTCAGAAGCAGCGACAACAGTCTGCTGGTGGCTGATACAACAGAAGCGGGACTCAACATGCCAACCCATTTCCAACCCGACGGAAAGACAACCGAAAACAATCGCGTGCGCAAGCTGGATCTGAGCACTGGACTGCTCGACACAGTTCTGGGAATGGGCTACGGAACCTACACCAACATGCAAAGCGCCCACGAGGTTCTGCTGCATGGACTGCGCGGCCTGGGGCTGGTGGCCGACAATCTTCTTGTCCTGGACCGTCACTGGGTTCCGGGGGGCACAAGATCCTGTGGTTTCTATCTATACAATCAGAACAGCCCGTCTGGCACATTCTACGGCAGCCCTGTCGACAACGGAAAAGTCGGCTTGATTGCAGGGAACTACACCCAAGGTTGCGGCACGGAATCCGCCAATGGAACCGCAGCGGCCGCAGCTCGCATGGAACCCTTTTCGATGACCACAACCCAGGATGACACGATCTACTTCACCCAGTTCCGCCGACACTGCATCATGAAGGTGGATGTGACCGGAAATCTGACTGCGGTCGCAGGCCTTTGTGGCGCGGCCGGGAACGCCGAGGGCGCTCTGACCTCTGCCCGCTTCGAGTATCCTCTTTCCATCGTCAAAGACCCAAGATATCCGACGAACATGCTGGTGATTGACCAGTCCAACAAAACAACCAGCGAAATCAAATACATCAATCTGTCCGGCAGTGATGTTGAAATCGCCGGAGTCAGCGCCCTATCCAATGAGGTCAAAAGAATCATCACCATCAACGACGGCTATGCCATTGGTTTGACGGTCTATGCAGACCCCAGCGATCCCGGCAAAGACATGATCTGCTACACCAGTGGATCAGGCATGAATACGATTAATGCCACGAATACGAACACCACTAATTCGAACTTGCTGACGGTCGCTGAAAACCCTGACGGACAAGTGGGGTTCCATCGTGTCACCTGCGTGAAAAGATCTGATGGCGCCAAAGAAATCGTCATCGGGGCGGACAGCTCGGCCGTTCGCGCCGGCAGTCAGCTGACGACCGAACATGAGGGGTTGGGTATTGATTCCAGCTCTGGCATCAAAAAAATCAAGGCCTCTTTGTTCACCCCTTACGGCCTGACCTTCGACAGCGAGGGTAATCTGTACATCGGTGAACGCGACGGCAAAGTGATCAGAAAAGTTAAAAAATGGTGGTAATCAAGGAGTGTTTACAATGAGACGCGGAAATTTCGGAACAATCATCGCAACCATCCCACTGCTTTTGTCCTTCACCGGGTGCGCATCACCGGGACTGCACGTCCAATCAGAGCCAGGAGGCGCAGACGTGTACTTCAAGTCCTCAGAAGGCACCTTGACCAAGATCGGGACAACTCCGCTCAGCGTTGATGCGAACAGGCTGCCACCTTCGCGCAATGCCTTTCAGATCACTCTTTCAAAAGACGGCTACCTGTCCGAAAACTTTGTCATCCCTGCTGCGAAAGTGCCACAGGATACCCAGATCTCGGTGTCCTTGCGCGAAAACAATAAAAAAACCGAAGATCGCCTGGATCACGTCGCCAGCAACGTGGCCTTGATCCAACAGCAAATCCGCAACAAGGATCTGGAGCGCGCCGAGCAGACACTGCAACTGATGGTGACCCAGTATCCAGACGTGGCGACCTTCCATGAACTTCTGGGAAATGTGTTTTATCTAAAAAAAGATCTGACACAGGCCCTGAATTCTTACAAACGAGCGGCAAATCTCAATCCAAAAAACATCGAAACACGCAACATGATTCAGCGTCTGAGCCAGTACCAATCCGGAGGTGAACTGTGAGCATCTTCCCTCTTTCCATCCTGGTGGCCGTCGGCTTCTTTTCGGCAGCCATCATGTATCTGAAACAAAACGTCCATTCCTACCTGGATATCGTCGCGCTGCTGATGGTTCTGGGAGGCACCTTGTCCGTCGGTATGATGACCATGCCCTGGGATCTGCGCAAAGACCTGAAACTGGCACTGCAGAAACTTTGGAAAAAGACGGCCCCGAACTATCAGTCCGCTCTGGAGGACTGCCTGGCCACCCTGAAGGGGCAAGTGCCCACCACAACTGAGGGACAACTGCACCGTCGCATTCTTTTGGATGGGATGGAACTGCTGTCTCTGGGGGTGCCCTCGGAACGACTGCAAAAAATTCTTGAAGAACGTGTGCATCAATACGGTCGCCGCCAAAAGAAAATCGCCAATGCCCTGCGCAGTCTGGCGAAATATCCTCCGGCATTCGGCCTGATGGGAACAGTTCTTGGGCTGGTGAACGTGATGAATGGTGTATCAAAAGGACTTTCCGGAAAACAAACTGCCTTTGAAATGGCCCTGGCACTGGTCGCCACCATGTATGGACTGGTGCTGGCCAATCTGGTTCTGAATCCTGCGGGCGAACTGATTCAAAAGAAAGCCGCTGATGAGGAGGATCTGGGACATCTGGCAGTTCAGACACTGCTGCTGATGGCCGAGAACACACCTTTGCTGGAGGCCCAGGAAACATTGAATTCCTATGCTCCAGAGGAGCAGCAACTTCATTTGAACTCGACAGGATTGGAGAGCTAATGAGACGCACTGACGAAGTCGATGTGGATAGTGAAGGTACATGGGCGATCAGCTATGGTGACATGGTCACCCTGCTGCTGACCTTCTTCATCGTGTTCTTCTCTATCAATCCCAACGAACAAGAAACCGAATATCGCAACGGGGTGCGAATGGCTTTGCTAAAACATCTGCAGAGTCAGGAGGACCACAGCGTCGCTTATGACCAGGGAAATCACATTCTGGTGGAGTTCCCGGGCATCTCATTTTTTGATTCAGGAAAAATTGAAATGACGGACTCTGGTCGTCTGGTGCTGCAGGAATTCATCAAGACCTATCTGCCGTATGCGGGTCAGTACAAGGTCGGAATTCGGGCCTTTACAGACCATAAAAAAATCAATCCCCGGAAGAATCATCGCTTCAAAGACAATCTGGAACTCAGCGCTCTGCGCTCCATTGCGACAATGCGTATCCTTCAACGTTCTGGTGTGCCCCTTGAACGAATCCAGGTGGGTGGTTACGGAGAGCTGACCGTCACCGCCGAAGAACTGGCAAAAATCAGCCCTAACGTCAGAGCCCCGGCCTCAACGCTGGATCTGGCCCGCAAAATTGTTTTGGTAATCCAACCGGAGGTTCTATGAAACGTTTTATTCTCAGCAAGATGCTGATCCTTATTGCTGCGGTGCTAGGCTGTTTCCCGGCCGTGGCCCAGAATTACAAACACCCACGGGTGGTGGAGCTGGAAAAATCCCTTTCACAAGAGGCCCTAAGTCTTCTGAAAGGACGCTTCCCCCAACATCCCTTTATCGTGACCGTGGCCATCGATCCTCTGATGCGGGATGTGCAAAGAAAAACCTCGGACAAACTTCCTTACTATGACCTGCGCGACGAAGAAATTCTCGACGAATGGGATGACCCAAATCTGTCCAATGCCGCATTGTTAACACGAGTGAAAAAAACGATCGTCAGTGTCTCTGTCCCCAACACTCTTTCAGAAGATGAAGTTGGCGAACTGAAGTCGGCCCTGGCAAAAAATCTCAGCCTGGTGGAAGCCCGCGACACCGTCGAAATTCAGCGCCGTCAATGGAGCCGTCTTGAAGACAATCAGACTCTTTTCAATGTCTGGCTGCCCTTGGGCCTTGCGGCTCTGTTGTTAATTATGGCCGGCATCTGGGGAGCAACTTGGTTCGGCGCCAAGCGCCTTTCAGGCTCACTGCAAGAAGGCTTCCGCGAAGCAGGCAAGAATGCCTCTGCGTCTTCGACGGCTCAGACAATGCCAATGCCGACGCTTGAGACTGCTGAAAAAAATCCGGGCCCCTATCGCAGCGGCGACATCCGTTTCAACGATCCCATTAAGACACGCGAGACCCTGCACGCGGGCATTCAGATTCTAAAGGACAACGCCTCGTTCCCAAATCTGGAAGATATGATGTTACTGCAAAATTTTGCTGAAGAATACCCGGCCTCTTTCGGAGCCTTCCTGGTGGAGTTCCCTTTCGACTGCCGTCAGCAGATTTTCAGTCTTTCATTTGGGGACACTTGGCTGCGGGCTTTAAGCGAGCCCGGAGAAGTCGACAGCCACTGCATCGACATTCTGAACAAATGTCTGCGCATCACGCGCAATGAACTGCAAAAAGAATGGCAGAACCTGCTGATCATGATCTGGCGCCTGGACACTCGCCGCACTGAATTCTTTAAAGGCCTTCCTCGCACCGAAGCGTTCTCAATCCTGGCTCATCTGCCTCGTTCGTTCTCATTACAGGTGGCTCGTGAAGTTTACCCGGGAGCCTGGGGTGTTCTGTTGGATCCATCTCACACTCCGGCGCCCCTTAAAAGCGATCGCATCGCGGCTTTGTGCCAGCGTGCTTTGGAATTAGCCCCTTTGCAAAACGTGCAGATGCTTGAGCGCTACAAAAACCAGAAGGATCTTTTAAGCTACCTGAAGATCGTCGATCCGCAGATTGAAAAAGAGATCTATCAAGCTTCTGGCAATCTGAATCTGACAGAAATGCGCCCGGCATTCTATCCCGTCTTTGAATTGACTGAAGCACAGATGGATATTCTGGTTCCGCGAATCAAAGTGGAAGAATGGGCTCTGGCTATGTTCAACGTGTCTCGAATCGAACGCAAAAAAGTGGAAAGTCGTTTTTCAGATCGTCAGCGCATGCGCTATTTTGAACTGCTAAAACACTTCGATATGCAGACACCAGCCACACAACGTATTGGTGATGCCCGCGAGCGCGTGGCCCATGCGATGAAAACACTGCCCACAGAAATTGCAACGATCCCGACAAACGAGCAGGAACAGGCTGCATGAGAAAACTAAAAATCACCCTTATCTCTCTGGGCTTGTTACTGGGAGCCTCACAAAGTCTTGCCGAGGGGAAGCTGGATCTGATGTTTGGCGGATTTACCATCAATGCCAGCACCGACAACGGCTCTGGCAGCATGTCCGGCGTCGGCAGCTATCTGGTAGCATATCGCTATCCCCTATCTTCGTCCTTGGAGCTGGGGTTGGGATATTCCCTGAATGCCACAGAAACCTTTGGTGGTGATCTGGGCTACGGGCCGGATCTGGGACTTGCCTACTTCCCTTTAACCACCACGTCGACCACCGAGTTTCACAATAAGGACACAGCCATCAGAATCAGCCCCTTATGGCGACCGTACTTTTCTTTGTCCTTTCATCAGCGCCAGTTCCAGTCCACACAGACTTCTTATGGCGGATTTGGTTTGGCCGTCGGAGCAGAATACCAATGGCGACCGGATCTGAGCGTGAAAGCCGAAGTCCGGGGCTTGGGCCTTTCCGGCCCCTCCAATAGCAAGGCCACCGAGTTTGACGGTTTTGTCGGCCTCAGCCTGCCGCTGTAAACACAAAAAAACCCGTCTTGTTAAAGAGACGGGTTTTTAGTGGTTCAAATTTTAAGAAGAATACTAGCGACGGCCGGATTTGATCTTCACTTGAAGCTTGGAGATCAAGTGAACCGCCATTTTTTCCTGAACTTTACACATTTTAAGTTCGTCGCGGCGGTAAGATCTTTGAGAAGGAGTCAAAGTTCCTGTCTCAAGTTCCATCTCGTAATCCAACTTGGAAGAACGGATGCCTTCGAGCTCTTTCGTCTGAGTTTTGAAAAGCTTCGTCACGCCAGAAAGAGGAGCTACTTCGATCCACTCTTCTTTTCCACGGTACCAGCTGACCATTCTCAAAAAGCGAGCTTTATTCTTAGCCAATGTGAACTTCGGGAAACCTGTGTCTGGAAGTTCCAGGATGTTTTCCACTTCATCCAGATTCAGGTCATCTTCTTCACCTTCCATCAGAAGGTTGTCAGACAGGCTCGCCAGTAGAGCGGTTTCCTGTTCTTCATCGACATCTACGTCGAAGGCCGATTTTTTCACCTCTTTTTCGTTGTCTAGGTCAGAGTCCAAATCTGTGTCGATTTCGTCGGCGTGCATGTTAGTGCCTGGATTGATCAAAACGAGCCTCCCCAATAGTGCTTTTAAACGTCTAGGTGATTTAAAGTGGCCCAGTTATATCGCAACTTTTGAAATGACACAATATGTTAATTGCATGAAAAAAGGTGAATTTTGCAGAAATACGGACTCGAAATCGAGAGCTTTTTGCATTTTCATATCCAATTTTCATGCTGAAACTTTGGGCATCTTCTTTATCTCACCGCAATCACATCCACGCGAAAGCCTCCGGGCTTTTTCCAAAAATGTGAGTTCGACGCTTTAATCTGAATTCGATAAACAGGCCGTCCATTCAGCCATGTTTCGCGCACACCACCGGACTTTAATTCTCCGGGCAGTCGCTGCTCCGGCCACTCTCCGGTTCCATCCGCATACTGAATGACAACGTCTTTGATCTCGATATTATTTCGCGTTCCAACCAAACGAATACGAACAATACGATTCAAATCAACGCGAGGAAAAAAGTCGAAGGTGCGAGTACGAAACCGCCCCGTGTCCCCACCACCTAATGAATAAGGAATCTCCTGTCGAGGTGGAGGTTTCGGTGGAGGATTGGGATTCGGACTGGGCTCCCCAGGATAGGGTTCATCCGGCAACGGCAGAGGCAGATCCTGCTGCGCCTGCGCCCCCAGAGTGGCAAAAAGACTTATGACTGCAAACAAAACAAGAATCCATTTCCCCATCGCGGCCTCCTTAAGTCTTTGAACCTAGTCGAGCGCAACGGGGTTTGGAATGGAAGATGGGTGAAACTGTCTGAAATCAATCCCAGCGCATGTGTTTCACGGATTCGCCGGAATCACGCAGCTCACGCAAAGAATCAATGCCGATAGCCAAATGCTTCTCTACAAAGTTGGCGGTCACTTTCCTGTCACTTTCTTCGGTCTTAACTCCGTCTGGAATCATCGGGTTGTCAGACACTAGCAACAAAGCCCCGCGTGGGATCTCATTCACAAAGCCTGTCACAAAGATCGTGGCAGTTTCCATGTCCACGGCCATAGCACGTGTCTTGGTCAGATAGTCCTTGAAGTTTTCGTCATGTTCCCACACACGACGATTGGTTGTATAAACCGTACCCGTCCAATAATCACAGCTGTGTTTTGCAATCATGGTGGAAACGGCCTTTTGCAGACGGAAGGACGGCAATGCCGGGATTTCTGCCGGAAGGTATTCATTACTGGTTCCTTCGCCACGGATTGCCGCGATCGGAAGAATGAAGTCACCCAGTTGGTTCTTTTTCTTGATACCACCGCATTTACCCAGGAACAAAACGGCCTTGGGATTGATTGCAGACAACAAGTCCATGCAAGTCGCGGCCAGGGCGCTGCCCATGCCGAAATTCAGAATGGTGATGTTTTCAGCCGTAGCACTCTGCATTGGTTTGTCCAAACCACGCACGGGGACATTAAACTGCTCAGCAAACATTTTGACGTAGTTGCCGAAGTTCGTAAGCAAAATATACTGGCCAAATTCATTCAGTGGCACGCCTGTGTAGCGAGGCAACCAGTTATCAACGATTTCTTTTTTTGTTTTCATGCTACTCCCATTATTTTTCTTCAATTGGTAAATTGGTTTAAGCTAACATGATAATCCACAGAAGAAAAGGGGTCCGATTATGAGTTCTTCGCAAAATCACATTCTGATGGAGATTCCTCCCCGCCTGGTGTCCGTGGGCGGCCCGCAGGTTCACCGACTGATTCCCTATGCCAAGAAAAGAATGGTAGGCCCTTTCATCTTTTTTGATTATTTCCCGGCCACGGACTTTGCCGCAGGTGACGGACTCAATGTCCGCCCTCATCCCCATATCGGCCTTTCCACCCTGAGCTATCTGCTGGAAGGTCAGGTGCTTCACCATGACAGCCTGGGCAACAGGCAAGTTTTACTGCCTGGCGATGTCAACTGGATGACTGCAGGACGCGGCATTTCCCATTCCGAGCGCCTTCCTGAGTCCGTCCAGGGTAAAGCCCACCGTCTGCACCTGCTGCAGTTCTGGGTGGCCTTGCCACTGTCGGAAGAAGATCGCCAGCCCAGCTTCACCCATCATGAAAAGTCCCTTATTCCCAACTTCCAGGTCGATGGTGCCAACGTCACCCTGATTGCGGGCGAGGCCTTCGGCAAAAAATCCCCCGTCGATGTCTATTCCCCGCTGTTCTTCATGGATGTAAAGCTTGGGCAGTCTGACACCTTCACCTTTGATCCGGGCGATCAGGAACTGGCGTTCTATATCATCAAAGGCCGACTGGACATCGATGGCAAAGAGATCCCACCTGATGACTTTGTCGTCCTGGAGCAGGGCTCGTCCTTGAAGGTCACAGCCACCGAGGACACACAATTCATCGTTCTGGGAGGAAAACCCTTTCCGGAACCGCGTTATATCTATTGGAACTATGTTTCATCCTCGCGTGAAAAAATCGAAGAAGCCAAAAAGCAATGGCGAGAGTTGACCTTCCCCCAGGTTCCCGGGGAAGCTGACATTATACCACTTCCTCCCGAGCCCGCTGGCTCTTAAGATGAAGGAGAGTCGCTTGTTTAAATACGTTTTTATTTCCATCACACTTCTGGCCTTAGCAGGTTGTTCTTCGGCCCCCAAGGACTCCTCGGCACAAAATGAAGAAACCTTTGTGCCCAATTGGGAAACTCATGCGCGCGACGCTGAAGTGATGTCTGGCAAAGGGCCGGAGCCCACTTCAGATTCTTCGCTCAGCAGCCCCCAGAACCAGGTCAGCGAACAAGCTTTGGAAACCCAGCAATTTGCCACCATTCATTTTACCAAACTGGGAAAAGAACTAAAGGCGGGTCAGGGAAAATATTTGAATGAGCTCTTCAGGATTCTGAAAATTACAGGGGCCCAACAGGCCTCGGCTCTTCGCCAGATCCGCTCCCTGTATGAGGGCTCTTCCAGTCCCGCTCAATTCAGCCAGGATCTGTGGAGCTGGCACCAGCGACGCCACTAAAAAAGGCCGGTTTCTCAACCGGCCTTTTTCTTATAACACCAGCTCTTTGGGAACACCCTTGGGGATCGCTCCCAATAATTTTTTGGTATATTCATGCTGCGGATTTTCATAGATGCTTTGAGCCGTGTTGTGCTCGACAATCCTGCCTCCGAACATCACCGCCACCTCATCGGAAATAAATTTCACCACCGACAGATCGTGCGAAATAAAGATATAGGTCAGATTCATCTCATCCTGCAAATCCAGCAGAAGATTCAGAATCTGCGCCTGAATGGAGACATCCAAAGCCGAAACCGACTCGTCACAGACGATGAAATCCGGGCGCACCATCAAGGCGCGCGCAATACTGATGCGCTGTCTTTGTCCGCCGGAAAACTCATGAGGATAACGATTCATCATCGAAGGATTCATGCCGACTTTCTTCAACATCTCTGCAGCGATTTCACGGCGCTGGTTATTATTGTCCCCGATATTGTGAATCTGCATCGGCTCCATCAGAATGGTCCCAATTGTCATGCGCGGATTCAACGAAGCATATGGATCCTGAAAGATGATCTGCATTTTCTTACGAACAGGCATCAGTTGACGGGCATCCATCGCCGAAATGTCCTGGCCATCATAGATAATCTGTCCGCCTGTGGGTTCAATCAGCCGCAGGATCGTGCGCCCCAGCGTCGTCTTACCGCAACCAGATTCACCCACCAGTCCCAGCGTTTGGCCTTTTTTCACCTGGAAACTGACACCGTCCACGGCTCTGGTCCAAGACTGCACACGCCCCAGCAAACCACCAGTGTGAGGGAAGTGAGTTTGCAGATCCTTGACCTCCAAAAGAACCTTGTCTTCTCGAGCCACTGCCGGAGCCCTCACTTGCGCCTGAACCGGAGCTTTGATCTCCTCACCCTCGGCCGTCATAAAATCACTTAATGTCGGCAGACGTTCCGGGTTCTTTTCCAGGGACGGACGGCAAGCTAAAAGACCCTTGGTGTAGGGATGTTGGGGCTTTTCGAAGATGTCCTTCGAACGCCCGCGCTCCACGATTTCACCCTTATTCATGACGATCACTTCGTCGGCGATGTCCGCCACCACCCCCAGATCGTGGGTGATAAACAATAAACTCATGCCGGTTCTTTGCTGAATCTCTGCTAAAAGATCCAGGATCTGTTTTTGAATCGTCACATCCAACGCCGTCGTCGGTTCATCACAGATTAAAACATCCGGATTGCAGGCAATGGCCATGGCGATCATGATTCTTTGGCGCTGCCCGCCGCTGAACTTGTGAGGATAGAAATAAAGTCTTTCTTCAGGACGTGGAATGCCCACCTGCTTAAGCAGGTCCAGTGCTTTTTCCAGAGCCTGAGGCTTGCTCAGCCCTTGATGCAACATCAGGGTTTCTGTGATCTGGTCAGCCACGGTCAGGACCGGATTCAAACTGGTCATTGGCTCCTGGAAGATCATGGAAATACGCGCGCCACGGATGCTGCGCATTTTCTTTTCCGAACACTTCAACAGATCCTGACCTTCAAACAGGATCTCACCTTGGGTGATTTTACCGGGATTTCCAATCAGCTGCATGATGGCCAGCGACGTGATACTTTTACCCGAGCCGGATTCCCCTACCAACCCCACTGTTTTACCTTTGGGAATGGCAAAAGAGATGTCTTTCACGGCTTTGACCAGACCATCTTCGGTCTTAAATTCGACGGCCAGGTTGCGGACTTCAATGATATTTGTGCTCATAAATTTCGACCTCTGGATAGAGACTTTAGCACCACTCCGGTGGAAAAGGTCCACTGTTCCCCCATCCCTGAACTTTGGTCAATAAAAAGGAATCGTGAGTCTTAATTGGTTTTCAGTACCGTGTTTGACTCAGAATAGAACACCCTGTTGTTCGAACGTCCCTCCAACCTTGGAGGGAACAAAAAAACTCTCTTTTGGTACAGAAAGTCCAAGCATGAGCCGAAGAGGGACTTATCAACCACACCTTTAGAGGACAACTTAACTCGGAGACTGGACATGAAGTTTTCATCTAGAATCGCCGCACTGGTTGCAATCACTGTGCTTTATTCACCGACCGCCCCGGCCACGCGTGGCAATACCGAGGCTGGCATCTGCACGGATTGTTTTGTGAACACACCAGCAGGCCCTCGCATGAAAGACAACATGCAGTTTGTCGCGACAGTTATCACCGACATCAATAAGAACCTAAAATGGGGCCCGAAGTGCAACAACTTCGCCAGTGGAACTGAGTTGGGTCAGTGGGGGCACTATATCCGCGAGGACTATCTAAAGGGTTCTTACCCGAACCTTGAAAAGGGTTCACCGGACATTCACCGCGTCTGCCCGACTTATTCCAAAATGAAACCGACTGACAAAGCCAACTTCTGGGTGTTGGTCTTTAATGCCATGGCCAACTATGAAAGTACCTGCAACAAAAACGCACCCGCCAAGGGTCCCAATGGCAGTCTGTATGGTCTGATGCAGCTTCACGTTGGCAAGGAGGGTGCTTACGCCAAGGACTGTAGCAACGGCGACAGCAAATATCCTTCGGATACGTTCTCTTGCACCTTCAGTATGTTGGATGGCCAGCTTCGTCGCGACGATGCCCTGTTTAGCCGCAAATCCTATTGGGATGTCCTGCGCCCTCAAGCCAAAAGTGGAAAATCCAAGAAGATCGCTAAATCAATTTCAGCTTACACTCCTTGCCACGATGAGAAACGCTTGAACGCCAAGAAGCGCAGCGAGTTTGAAGACAATGAAGAAATCTTCCAAGCTCTTGATGTCATGGATGTGCCAGACACTGGCTTTGGCATCTACGACATCTAAACTTCTGAGCCCTGTTTGAACTTTCGCTTCAAACAGAATACGGTACTGGTTTTCACAAGCTCCTTGAGTTTCATTTTCTTGATCCAGAAAATGAACTTAAGGAGTATTTGACCAATGAATGATTCTGCTATTCCCGTATTTAAGATGCGTCCGCTACCGATCACGACCTCCCCTTTAGCCCGAGAAGAGATCCGCAGCCTGCTTCAGACCATCGCACAGAATCTATGTAACAACCAAAACAACATTCAGGTCAGCTACGTCGAAGGTGACAAAACCACAGTCTATCGTATCGAAGTCCCCGAGGATCTGCGTGGGCGTCTGATTGGCGCTAACGGAAAAACCATCAACGCTCTTCGCGTGCTTCTGGCTGCCGTCGCAGGCACTCACGGCTTTCGCGCTGTGATTGATCTGGTACTTTAAGGCTTAGCGCGCGCCGTCAAGGTCGCTCCCAGAGCGGCCTTGGTGTTCGATTATAATGTACGAACAATTATCCGAACATGTGTACTGACATCTTTGCAATCCCTCACATTTACCGTGTACTTGTGAAACACGAGTTGATAAGAGGTCAGATGCCCATGAAGACTTTGAATAAATTTTTCCACAAGAAGTTTGAAGAACGTCGAGCTGCCAACCCACGTTTTTCCCTACGCGCCCTCGCCCAACGGGTGGACATATCCCCAGGACATCTCTCTGAAATCTTCAATAACAAGCGCCCCGTATCATCTGCGAACTTTGAGAAGCTCATCACAGGATTGCGCTTAAGCCAGGAAGATCACGATGCGGCCCTGCAGCTGTTTGAGGCTGAGAAAAACCGCAAGAAAGCCACCTATTCGATTGAGCGCGTTCTGACAAAGACCGAGTTTTCGGAAGTGTCTGGCGTGGATTTCTTTTTGGTGCTTGCGGCAATGGATCTGCATGCAGACCTGTGTGACATTGAAAGTATTTCAAACGAAACCGGCGTCAGCATAGAAAAAACAGTTCTGATCATGGACAAGCTGGAACAACTGGGATTGGTTGAGCGCCACAGCGATGAAACTTTCTCCAAAGCCGTGCGCAGCCTGTCTTCTGAAAGCGACATCCCGAACTTCGATGTGCAAAAATTCCATATGGAAGCCATGCGAAGAAGTTCTGACATCTTCCATAAGGTTCCTACCGACCAGCGTGATATGGTTTATGTGACCATGGCGGTAAATCCAAAGAACCTGCCTGCTGCCAAGAAAGAACTTGAGAAGTGCTGGAAGAAGGTTTACAGCAAACTTTCCCAAGGTGAGTGCACCGAAGTTTATACTCTGGGAATGCAGCTGCTTCCCGCAACCTCCAAGGAGATGGCATGAGATATCTGATCGTTTTTGCTTTCCTTTTGGCAGCTCCCACGGCCTTTGCACAGTACGTGGTTCGTAACGGCGGTTACGTCGTCAGCTGCCGCAACCAGGTCCCTTTGGCCTTGGAAGTCGCTGAGGCTCAGGCGCAGGGTCTGACCATGGACTACTCTTCCGCTCGCTCTTTCCAGGCAAAAGTCAGTGATCTGATTGGGCGCATTCGCCCTGTGAATTCGGAAAAGGCCGCGAAGTACACCCGCTGGCTGCAACAGTGGCCACAACAAGTTCGCTGGCATGCTCGCATTGAGATGACAGGCCCGAACGATCAGGGGGCCATCCAATTAAAGCCCGGCTGTCGTATGCGTATTGCGATTGTTCAGACCAACGAAAGTCGTTTTGGTTTCCAGGAGTATGCGATTGATTCTCTGCTGTGGCAGTCTTTAGACGAAGATCAAAAAGCGGCTTTGGTCATGCACGAGTTCATCTATCGTGACATTCTCGAAGAAAACCCAGACTCCAATTCAAGCTGGGTTCGTCATATCAATACGCGAATTCACTCGCTGGACTTCCAGTTCCGTGATCGCCGAGCTTTCACAGATTTGATCAATTCCTTTTAATTATCGGCAGCTGGTGGAAACCAGCTTCTGAAATTCCGCGTCTGTCTTAAAGCGGAAGATCACATCCCCGTCACTCATATAACGGAAAAGATCCTTGTTACGCAAGGAACAGGTTCTTTGCCCATCACGCAGGACAGAATTTCCAGCGCTGTTCTGCGACGGATCCTGATTGAGCGCAAACCCCACATCCAGAATCTGCCCTCTGTAGCCGGTGATGGTAACGCCTCCGCCATTTTTCTTTGAGACCTTATCCACCGTCACCTTGCTCGCACCTGAAATCGACTTCAACACGGCTTTGTTCATATCAAAGACAAAGCGATCTCCGGTGACGTGCTCAATGATCAGCTCTTGGGTTTCCTCGTTCCATTGATAGTTCATTTTAGTTTGCTTGCGCGGGAACATGTAGAAATCACGCGCCCCGAACTGCCCGTCCGTGCCGTAAGCGTTAAACACCATGAACATACCGTCGGCGGTTAAAACATAATCACGGTAAACCATATCCTTGTAAGCATCGGTCGGTGACACCGACAGCATGCAGATTTCAGCCTGATCCAACCAGGCTCGCTGAAGCAAGGTGCCCCCTTTGGTTTCTGCCATGGGCTGACAACTTTCTGGGGCCGGGGCGGCTTGGGCCATCGCTGTAAGGAACAGTGCTGTCGCGAAAAGTACCACTTTCATCAAGACCTCCTGCAATCGGTGACTTTCAGATTACAAGTGTCACCCAAGCGGTCAACGAGCCAAGACCTTAAGATGTTTCTGAGAAAAACGTCGAACAGATAAAAAGCGCAGTTCCGGCCTAAAGTTTGACTGGCCCTGCTGCCAAAGGCCCAATTGATTTACCACCAAGGAGGTCATCCGTGAAATGCTTGAAAACTCTCGTGTTCTTAACTTTACTTGCTCCACTGGGCGCGGCCGCCCAGGTCGAATCGCGCATGGATTTTGGGATGCTTCCCGTGTCTGCAACACGCACCCGTGACATGCTTTTGACTAATTACAACTCCACCGTACTTCGTGGCATTTCACATACAATTTCTGGTGACAGCTTCTCGGTTCAAAGCGATTGCCCTGAACAACTTCGCTCTGGGTTGTCCTGCCGCTATCGTATCACCTTCTCATGTTATCGCGAAGGGTACCAGTCCGGGACCCTGGCCATCTTCACGTCCGATAAAGACTATGAAGTGCATCTATCCGGAGTCTGCAATCGCATCCACACTCCGGAACCTCGCCCACCGGCTCCTCGCCCTTAAAAGGGCCTCTTTGAAAGGCGACTGGGGCGACCACAGTCCCCACAGGGAAGCCCGCGAAGGCCCACTTTTTCAAGGGGCCCTCTCAGCGCGGTTTCTTTGGCATGTTTCGTGGCGAAATAGACCGTTTCGCCACTGTAGGAGTATTTATTGTCCCTGTCCAAGCGAGTAACCCTTTTCCCCGTCAAAAAGATAAAGATTCTCTGTCTTAATCACATCGATATTGGTGCGGCTCAATTCGCGCATCAACATCCACAAGACGGCATGGTTGCTGACTCCCTGCTCTTTTGCCACCAGACGACATCTCCAGTGGTCGGTTTTGAAGGTCTCTTTCATGCCCTGCGGAAACACCTTCACGCCTCTGTTGGTGATCATCTGCAACGACAGAGGAAGGCTTTCAATAGCTGATTGCAATCGCTGCGCCAGAAGGTCCGGGTCACGGTTGTCTTCTTGCACAAAGACATCGACACCGACAAGTTCTTTACGAGCGGCCGCTATATTCTTTTTTTCATACTTCAGATTCAAAGGGGCCTCATCGGAGTAGGCGGCTTTTTGCAGCTTCACCGGCTCCTCACCAAGGCGCTCCGCGACCGCACTGGAGAATTCCCTAGTCCCGACTTTCTTCTTACTGACGCCCTCTTGGTAGATGTCATAAGTATGAACACCATCTTCCATCGTCTTCAGCCATGCATTATGAATCTTTTGCGCCACTTTGCCCTGTCCCATGTGCACCAACATCTGAACCGATGCCAGGATAAGACCGCTGGGGTTGGCCAAATCCTGTCCTGCCCGTCGGGGGGCTGAGCCGTGAATAGCCTCAAACATGGCGCAGTTTTCACCGATGTTCGAAGAGCCCGCAAGCCCCACCGATCCGGCGATTTGCGCGGAGATATCGCTGAGAATATCGCCGTAAAGGTTCGGTGTGACGATCACGTCGAATACTTCTGGCGTATCGGCCATTTTTGCAGCGCCGATATCGACGATCCAGTGTTCTTTCTCCAGAGTCGGATACTCGGCTCCGATCTCATCAAACACCTTATGAAAAAGACCATCGGTCATTTTCATGATGTTGTCCTTGCTAAAGCAGGTCACTTTTTTGCGGCCCGAGCGTCTGGCATATTCAAAAGCATAGCGCACAATTTTTTCACAGCCCGGTCTGGTGATCAGCTTCAGGCATTGATAGACCTCATCCGTCTGACGGTGCTCGATACCGGCATACAGGTCTTCTTCGTTTTCTCGAATGATAACCAAATCCATACTGGGGTGTTTGGTCTTTACAAAAGGCGCATAGGAACGACAAGGCCGCACATTCGCATAAAGCCCCAGAGCCTTTCGAACAGTCACATTGAGACTTTTAAATCCCCCACCCTGAGGCGTCGTAATAGGAGCCTTTAGAAAAATCTTGTTATCAACCAGTTTGTTCCACGATGACTCTTCAATACCAGCATCAAGTCCGCGGCGATAAACCTTCTCCCCAATCTCAATGGTGTCAAAAGCCAGGTCGGCCCCTGCCAGCTCAAGTATACGAAGGGTCGCTGCCATAATCTCAGGTCCGATACCGTCGCCGTGGGCGACGGTAATTCTTGGCGTGCTCATTTGATGATCTCCTTTTCTGAGGCCATTTTGGAACATTTCAAACATTATTAAAAATAGATAATTTAGTTCATTGTTATCTATAAAATAGATATAATAACGGAATGCAAAGGCTCAACCATCATCACCTTTATGTCTTCTGGATCTTCTCACGAACCTCCAGTTTCACCCGAACAGCCGAAGCCCTGTCGATTGCCCAATCGGCAGTCACCTCGCAGATCAAGCTGCTCGAGGAGGCTTTGGAGCTAAATCTGATTGACCGAAAAAATCCCCGCCGTCCTCAGATTACAGAAGAAGGACGAAAGGTGCTGGAATACGCAAATTCAATTTTTGAATCCAGCCGCGAACTGATTAACTGGGCCACCAAGGGGTCCCTGCCCAACAAACGAACTCTTCGTATCGGGGCCATTTCCGGGCTGTCGAGAAACTTTCAGTTTGAATTTATTCAGCCGTTAATAAAAGACGCAAATTTGAAATTCGAGATAACAACAGGAGACCAGGAGAATCTGATACGCCTGCTGGTCGAGCACAAGCTCGACGTGGTTCTTTCCTCGCGCAACGCAGATCCGGACCACAAGATTCAGCTTCATTCGCATGTCATCACCAAGTCCCCTTTGCTGCTGGTCATGCGAAAGCAGTCGAACAACAAAAGAAAAAAAGATCTGAACTCGATCCTGACCACGCATGCGCTGTTTACACCCGGAAGCCACTTTGAAGCCAAGCCCGAGCTGGACGCCTATCTTGAAAAATTCAAACAACTGCGAATTGCCGGAGAGATCGACGATGTGGCCTTGTTAAGAATTCTGGCACTTCGATCAGGTGAAGTCGTGGCCATGCCAGAAATGGGCATCCAGAGCGACCTTGCCTCCGGAGAAGTTGAGGTTCTTCTAAAAATCTCCCAGATCGAGCAGAGATTCTACGCCATCACCAGACAAAAAAAAGAACCAAACGCCGACGTCCGCCATCTGATAGCCAAAATGAAAAAAGATCTATAAGCAAAGGCCTCCATCTAGGAATAAGCAGTCGGCAGTTGTGCCCGCGCTAAAAAGGGCCAGTGGCACTTTTTAGTGTCGAGCGCCTAGGAAAAGAGCGCTCGATCCGCGATTTTCCGCGTCCCGCCGGAGCAAGCATCCAAGATCGAAGCAGAATTAAAAGGAAAAAGAGAAGAAGGATGGTGCAGTCGGCAGGACTCGAACCTGCAACCCCTTGGTTCGAAGTCTCTGGTACGTTGAATAGTGCTGACAACACTTGAATACGTCTGAAGCACTATTCGTTCACAATTTCAATTACTTAGTTTATTTCAGCCAGGCTCAAGGCTATTCAAGTGACGTCTGCAAACTTCATCTTTTTGGACCCTCTATAGACCCTCAAGTCATTTAGAAGGTCAAAAAGTCAAATGGTTGAGGAGGTCACAATGCCCGTAGTTCTGTTCAATGCGAAGATGGTCGAAAGCATAAAACCACCGTCAGATAAAAAGGTCGAAGAATACTTTGATGAGAAAGTTACGGGTCTCTGTCTCCGCGTTTACTCAAGCGGCACTAAAACATGGACAATACGGATTAAGAGAGGCCAGGATAAGCGAAGGCTGTCGCTTGGTGATGCAAGAGTACTTCCCCTTGCTGACGCCAGAGAGCGAGCCTTAGAGCTCTTGCTGGCCACACTCAAAGGTGACGATCCCCTGAAAGAAGATATTCCCGTTCTTACATTTAAAGAACTTGGCATGGAATACATTGAAAAATACTCAAAGCCCAACAAACGTTCATGGAAAGAGGATCTTCGGAAGTTTGAAGTTGATCTGGTTCCGGTCTTTGGAAGTCGACCGATAGATCAGATCTCCCGTCGTGACGTCATTAACTATCTTGATCGCTTGGTTAAGGAAGGCTTTACGATCAAAGTGAATCGTAATCATGGTCTTTTACGAGAGATCCTGAACTTCGCAGTTGATCGTGAATATCTCAAATCTTCTCCTGCTTCCGGAATTAAGAAAAGAATCAAAGAGTTTTCTAGGGATCGTGTATTAAATGACGAGGAGCTAAAAAAAATATGGATTGCTATTGGCAAAATGAAGTCTCCGTCAAAGGAGTTCTTTCAGCTCTATATCATGACCGGACAACGAGGAACGGAGGTGAAGCAAATACTTCGAGAGAACATCGATATTGAAAGATTGACGATCGGAATTCCCAAGGAGGTTTCCAAGAACAAAAAACACCATATTCTACCCATCACACCTGAAATCAAATTGTTGATTGACGTAGCTATTAAAAACTGCAGAGAGTCTAAATGGCTAATACCAAGTCCCTTCACATATAGACGAGACAAAACATCAGGAGACTTTCCAATCAAGAACATCCAGAAAGCAATTCAAAGGCTTCGGAAGACCTCAGGGGTTGATTTCAATGGCCATGATTTCAGGCGGACAATGGCTACTTGGCTAGCAGCAAATGGAACAGAAAGGATGACTATTTCAAAGCTTTTGAACCACTCCGATCGCTCCATTACGGCAGTTTATGACAGGTACTCTTACGATAGAGAAAAGAGATCCGCTCTTGAGTCTTGGAGCAAGTTTTTATGGCATTTAGACGATCCAAAGAAATCGTTACCGCCATGCGTTGTTGATTAAAAATTCATCACTTAGGTGGATATTATGATACAAATTCGTGAAGTTGCAAATTTGCCCAGTGACAAAGATGGAGGGTTGAATGCCACAGGATTTGGTAAAAAATTATGATGCTGATCTAGCAAAATTGCCGATAGTCCAAGCCCAAGGCATTCAGCTTGGCTTCTTCTCAAAACGGAAGAAGCACTTCATTGATCTGCTTGGTGATAATTCAAATCCAGAGTTTAAACTTGATGCCAATGGACTCTATTATGAGTTTGATGAACCTATGTTTGTCACTGCAATCACAGTTGGAGCTGCCCAAGAAGACGGTATTCGCCTAAAATATGAGGTAAAAGATTTCGCAACTAGAGAATTCAAGCGCATTTCCGACAACTTTATTGAAGAACATGACGATCTTTCTCGCTGCACAATCAACCAATTTATTACTGGGTTTAAAGTGTCTGCGAACCGTATTGGCTTTTTCTCGTCGAGCGAAAAAGTAAGCAAAATCCAAGTTGACCTGGTATCGACGAAGGACCTTCTCGATCTCCCGGATATTTATGACCAATATCTAATCCTGCAGGGGAAGCTTACCTCTGACACAAAAAAGGCAGTTGCGGCTGTTGAGACTCAACGGCTGGAGTTAGAAAGTAAAATCACAGCACACAACGATGATGTTACTAAATCAAAATTAGCTCTAAAAAGAGAAAAGACGGCTCACGAGAATGAGATTTCTTTAGTAAAAGAGAAATTTGCGGCCCAGGAAGACGAACTTAAGGCTCTAAATGCTTCAGTTTCCAAAAGAGAAATAGATAAGAAGAACCTGGAGGAAGGCAATCGCGCGTTAACAGAAGCCAAGGCTTCTCTTGAATCTCAACTTAGAGACCTGCAAGCTAATTCACAGAATTTGTCAGCATTGATTGATGAGAGAGAAAGTAATCTTACACTCAAATCTCATCAAATCTCTCAATTGAATGACAGACTACAGGAGCTTCATAACGATGTATCTCTATTTGCTGACGATGTCGCAGGATTTGCAGCGCAAACTCAAAGTCAAAATACCAAGTACCTTTGGATCTTGGGTTGCTGTCTTTTAGTTAGCGCAGGCTTGGCATATATCTCCATCCAAAGTACAATTGAAGTATTCAATACATTTAAAGCTATGCCCCAACTCGGGGTCTTGAATCTCTTAGGAATCAAAGCCTTCCTTCTAATCTTTATGGGATTCGCCTTTGCATTTCTCTATAAGCTTGCGAAACCTTTTATGGACGAGATCATCACAAACAACCGCAAGCGTTTGAAAATGTCAGAAGTTTCGATCTTAGCACGAGACACATCTGATTCTGCATTGTATGGTTCAGATGTTTCACAAGAAGATAAAATTAAAATAAAAATGGCGACTCGAATGACTCTAATGCGCGAAGTCTTGTCTGGTGTTTATGACAGTCGATCTTTAACCAAGCCTGTCTTTCAACTTCAAGACACAGCCATAGTCGAGCGAGATGCCACCCCAACCAAATCCTTGTCGAACTCTAAAACTGAACCAAAAGTGAAAAAATCAGAGCCGGAACCAACCGCTTAGCTGAAGTGCAAATGATATGTAGTGACCCAGCCATGGGTCATACTTTTTGTAGCCAAATGCCTTTTCAGAAAGGATACAGAGTTCATCGCTCTGGCCAAGCTTCCTGCATTCTGTCCCAGCATTTTTCCATCTTAACCTCCAAAGGCTTTAAGTCCTCTTTCGGAATCGCTAACACTTTTATAAGACCATAAAATCCGGACAAAAGAGCAGTACCAAGAGTACTTATGTATAGCCCAATTTCCTCAAGATCTGGCTGCCACATAATACCAGTAATATTTCCGGAAGCATCTCTCTTTTGAATTTGCTTTAGTGACTCTGATGAAGAGTGTGAGTTTTGATTTGAAAGTAGTCTGTAAGCCGTATTGTAGACAGGCAGCATTTCGCAACTCTTGGCGACTTCTCTCAGATTTAACTCTTTAACTTTGCCAACTTTCTTGAGTCCTTCAATTTCTTCCTTAATTGCCAATAAGGTTGCTTTGTTCTCTTCTGTAACAGGTATAGCTCCATCTTCACCATTGAGAGAAATATTGATCATCTTCAGCCTGAATATTTCCTTTGAATAATGATAGCTATCAACGAATTCGGTATTCGTCGCACAAGCATTCAAGTAAATGCTACTTTCAACTGCGCTTCTAATCACATTTCCGGCATCCAATGATAAGCCGTATTCAAGAAGTTTAATTGCGGAAGAATACGAACTCATAATTCTGATATATAGCGAAACGCAAGTCAGCTGCTGTATGTCGTCCGATTTTATCGCTAGAAGAGGGATAAAGCCTTGCGCAATTTCATTTAACTCATCTGCAATCTTAAAAAGCTCTGCATGTTCAGATCTATGTTTCGAAATGTACTGCTGTGCGGTTTGCCCCAAAAATCCAAACTGTTGAAATGGCATTTTTTCCTCCCAAAAGTTAGGATAAGGTATTTTTCAAACAACATACAATTATCTATTTATATTTGATTGCAATTTCATTCGTCCGCGTAGTCCGTGTGTCTGATCCTAAATACCATCCCTTTACTTCGCCCGATATTGGAAACGCTATTAAGTGAGGATAAGTGCAATCGAAATAGGCAAGATCTTCCGTCGATGGCGATCTTAAATGACGCGCATTCGGATGCGAATGCCCTTCCGCAATTAGCCTCAGTCCTCTCTTTGTAATTTCATTTCTAATTTTGTCCCGTTGCCGAAGATCCCACTTAAAGCGATGAAGAGGCGTTCTAGACTTATTCCGAATTTTAAATACGTGGGTGATCTTCTTCCTTTTTCCTGCACAAAGAAATCCAATCTCGTTTTTCGACTTGGCCCAATTCAGAATTCTCTTCTTGCACTTTTCCCGAATTTTTAGCTTCTTAATCTGCTTCTTCTGTTGAATGCCCATAACGATACTCGGATCTAGCTAGGCAAAATTCTTAAAGATCATCAGATCTGATTTTCGACGTTCTCGACAAATCCTGAACAAAGATAGGAATAATTCCCTCGCCAGTAGTAACTCAATTTTCATCATAAAAATTTCCCGTAGCTTTCAGTGATGTTCGACTACTGAGTGTGACTTGAATAACATCAATATCGCACAATGCAACGCATTATATCAAGCATAACTATTTGTTTTTATTGATTATTTTTGCGTTTTTACTGATTGTTTTGGTACTTACTTCCGTTTAAAATGATATACATAAGTTAAAACTGTGTGTGACTGTGATTTGACGATCAATTTTATGACCAAATCGCGAGCTGTTTCAAAATATACCAGCTCATTCTCGAATTCCCTTCGAAGTTTGAATCACGCCGATCCGCGAATCTTAATAACTTTAAAAAAGCTTATTCCTACAAAAAAGCCACTTCGCAGAACTATACAGTGTGCGAAGCAGAACCATTTCTTCAGGAGACTACATGTCCTCAGATGCCAATAAAGCCATTTCCAACAAAGCCAGATACGGAGATTTCGCACACGAGACCATATCTGCGAAACAGCGCCCTTATGTTAGCAATGCAACTGACCAGCTCGTTAAGGTGATCGCGAAGGAAGTAAATCGTCACAAGCTATCTTACGAGCAACTTAAAAGAGTCTTCCGCGAAGTCCGAACTCGGTGTCACCTGGAAACTCCGAAACAAGGAACTAAACTCATCGAGCTTCCCTCTGATGCGGACCTTGAGAAATTCTTTTCGGTGATCAACGACCCAGTTCACAAGCTGATATTCAAGTTCCTTCTTGGCACAGGGCTGAGAATTGCAGAACTCTGTGCTCTTGAGGTTCGGAGAATTGATTTCACTCAAAATACGGCCTTTATCAAAGAGGGTAAGGGCCGCAAGGACAGGGTAATTGTATTTGGGAACAATCTAAAATCAAAACTTGAACTGTACTTGGCCGGACGCAACAACAGATACCTGTTCGAGTCAACTCTACAATCAAAATATACACCACGAAGAATCCAGCAGCTTGCAGTTCAGTACAGTAAAGCATCGGAGGTAAGAATTCATCCACACCTATTAAGACATATATTCGCTACTAAGCTTGCCGAGGCTGGCTTATCGGAGGATCAAAGAGCTGTGCTCTGCGGCCACTCGAAGAGTTCCAATGCGCAGCAAATTTACACTCACTTGTCTCTAGCTGGAGTTAAAAATCAGGCAATTGATGCTTTAGACAAAATATAAAGGAAAATGAAATGCCTATATCCGCAAAAACAACATGGGAAGACCCTCTTACTTTCAAAACGATGTCCAAGGGGGACCGCGTAACGGTCTCCACAATGAACGGCATCGCTACTGATTTCATTTTACAGGAAATAAATGAAGGAGGACTTTTCCTTGTCCCACCAAGCGAATACCATAGATCCAGTAAGACACACGCTACGCCTTTGATTTTGGCTTCATCAATAAATCTCAAGAACTTTAAAGCCAAACCAAAAGAAGAAGTTACTGTCTACAACAAAGATGGCCAATCAACGAAGCTTAAGATTCTTTTTGTTCCTTATGGCAGGGGGCTCATCCTTTACGACCCAAAGCTATCTGCACCTTGGCCCTTACGATACTTGTTCAAACTGCTTAAATAATCCAGGAGACAGGTATTACTAAATATTAGAACTTCGCCGAAAGGACTTATCAGCCGTCATGAGCGCTTCGATAAACTCGGGTGCAGAATTCGCTCCGGGCAACAATTGTTCAATCCACCGAAATCTCGCCCGTACCCATTCCACTTTCTGATCCTCTGTCATATTATGCCAGTTTTGTCTCAACCACTGACTATTGACTGCAATCAGTGATGCATTAGCATTGCGGTCAATATAATCAACAAGACCCAAGATATCATCAGACCTAAACAGGATCTTGGGCGATACCGACACACGTGGCCCAGCAAGCATGTACCACAATCCTACCACGGATCCAACTGGTGGAAAAACTACTCCACATATCGCCATAATTGATAGCGGCAATCGAGCACTAACTACTTTTAAGAAGAATGACCAACAGCCAATATAGCCAACAATTCCTACGATCAGAATCAAATAGAAACTAAGTGAAGTCGGCACTAAAACAACCTCAGTATATCCTTTTGACCGTCGGAACCATATGAAACTTGCGGTAAGTACTTATTCAAAGATCCCCCGATTCGCTTGTATACCAAGTTATCTGAAACTTCATTTACCATAACTTCATGTACCCAAATATCTTCCCAATTATCTTCAGTATTCGGGATGATTTTAGTCATCAATTCGGCGAATCCCTTTTTTACCACATCGATTCTAGCCTTTTTATGTGCCACAAAATATATGGCCGTTTTGCTTCCGATTTCGATCTCTACGCAAGCTTCATATGCTTTATAATTTTGGATTGTATCCCCGACGGGAATCTCTCTTTGCTCAACTATTTTCCCAAAACAAATATTGTGACCAACAAAACCTTGCCCATCTCTTTTCTCTACATGAGACACGGAAGATCCATCTTGATTTAAGCTGTCACTCAGTTTATCAGCAAGTCCCTGAGCTATTCCCGCAATAGCACCTTGACCATACGATACCATTTCTTCTTTCTTACCCTGCACGATAGGAGATCTATCTCTCTTTAGGAGAAGCCGAAACGATGTTCCCGCAATCACAATAGACACTACCAAAATAATCCAATACTTACTTGTCATTATCCCCATCCTCAGCCGACACACAAAATTTCTACTGATTAAAATCAGTACTCAAGTTTCGATTTTCCAGTAACTTGAGGCGGCATCTTCAAATTGCCATATCTATAGATTCTCGCATCACTCACAAAGCAATCTCTTACCTTTGACGTAACTTTAGTTGCTCCGGCAACTTGCTCCAACGGACATAATGCCAAACCAGTCGAAAATCCTTTCTCAAGCTTCCACACAAGGAATAGACTATGATATCCAGAGTATCTCGAACTAAAGTCATACATCTCGGTCGGTTTGACATCCCCAAAAAATGATTTCGCAGTTCCGAGAACTTTATCTAGTCCAAAAGTACCTCGCACGGTAGAGACATCAACATAGCCAAGCACACTTCCATTACCAATATAGAAACCCAACATGCGTCCAAATGTAGGACCTGAAGCAAGATTCAATTGGCGGCATTCACACTTAAGTCCAGTCTCCTTGCAGTACGCTGAAAACTCCTTACCACATGGAGTTTCCCATGGTGCATTTTTATACTTCTTTGCTGCTTCAGTGTAAGGCCTATCAATGAAATGATTGCTCACGAAATCAGATTCTGCGAAGACGGGACCACCAAGGATTATTGATACTATGAAAAGGGTAAGCTTCACCACATCTCCTTTTGTTTATATCTTACTTTGCTTTCTTGGCACCAAGCGGTCAATACGAATTCTTGCGTATCCATCAAAGTAGGGCACAGCTTGAAATATCTCTGAAACCGTACCACCGACGCCCGTCTCCGCTTCGCCAGTCAGCAACCAAGAGAATGAACAATCAACATAATCTGACAGCTTCTTGACAGCCTTTAAATCGTTCGGGGTAGCCCCACGGACCCATGAGTCTATCACAGACGGAGCAACTCCTATTGACTTAGCCAGACTTCTCCGACTTACCCCCTTTTCAGCCAGCACTGAACGCAGACGATCACCCCAATGCTCGCAATCGGCACCAATATTCTCTCTTCTTCCTTTTTTTCTGAGCGCTTGCTTATTCACCGATCACCAACCTACAAACATATTTTTATGTTCTAAGTTTCACGATGCAAGCAGCGAGTTCTGGTCCTGCACGAACTATCGAGTACTGCCCGAAACTCTGTACACCTTGCAAATCTGCTTCAGGACAGCCAACCCAAGTAAATTCTTCTATAATTTTTTCGCCGAATATTTTTATATACAGCTTATTGTGCAGGACTTATATCAAGACCTAGTGAATGGAATCAGCCCCGCACCATTGAAGAAAGCTTTTCTTAAAGGACTTAGCAAGAAAGCCTCGTAAAGACTCTTGTCCCGCTCCAACGCGGAACACGCGGAGCACTCCTCTGTAGTTTCTATTAAAATTCCTTCCACACTCTTTATTCAACCTAATCCTGGCATTGTGATAGCCTCCATCCAACAGATCCTGTTGAACTCTGACAAACTTCTCACGCCGCTCTGGCAGAATCGAGGCCTTATACTCAATTGTATTCACAAAGGAAAGTCTCTTAAAGAGGTCTGTATTTGTCATTTTAGGCAGATCACCAATCATCCTGATACCATTCTTTTTTAGAAAATTAACTCGCGCCTGGAGCTCGAAGTTGGTTTGCCTATAGTCCGTTACTTTCCCATATAGCTGCCTATTCTTGATATCGACATCATAGATAGACACCCTAAGTGTTTTGCTCTTTCCACTATAATAGCCACTAAGATACCCATTGCTATATTTAGATCCTTTTTCAACTATTCCACGTTTCCATCTAAAGTATGTTGTCGCTCTGAATAAATGGATTGGAAACAGGTCACGTGGAAGCCTAATAGATACGTCAACACGAGTTAAATGGTGCGCCTCAAATCCCCTCCTACCCATAATCAATCTTAAAAATCCAACGAGCTCCTCGTAGCTACCAAATTGACTTGGATTTATTTGAATAAAATAGGGGTGCTCTACATTCTTAAAAAATGGCCCACTCAATAGGAAGAAGACCTTCCCACTTTCTCTATGCTCGTACTGACTCCCTTCCATATAGTGAGAATCCTCTTCCTTTTGGTCAAAATAGTTATGCTTGAAATTCGTCTTTATAAAATTATGCCGAATAGAATGTGTATGAATAAATAGCTTATCAATAAAGCCATTCGCAAAAATTCTTTCACGAGACATCAACTCATCATAAAGCGGCAACTGACGCATTATGACTGATGATATATATGTGTACGACTGAGTTGAGTCTTAGAGTGCTCCGTACGCTTATAAATCATAGACATGTTTTCTTCTCCAGATATACATATAATCGATCCAAAATCTCTACTAACTCGTTTCGCATTCCCGTTGCTTTCTCTACGGACTTTTCAGAGGAAAATGATTGTATTATTTCATTTACAGTATCACCTAGCTCGTCGATTTGCCCTTCCAAGCGCTCTAACATTATTAGATTAGATTTCTTCTTCGAGTTCACAGACTCAGCCCGATATAATTTTTCTCGTTCATTCTGCAGATTTAGCTTAGCCATTCTCAATACGTTACGCAGAAGTTTCGTCTTCCCCACAGACACTCCATCAAAGGATCTTGTTAGGTTTATCTCTCTAATGCATTTATTCTGAATTTTCACAGTGTCCGTACCGCCCTTAATGCCACGGATGTATTGCATAATTTTGCGGTAAGAATCTATTGGGATATCTGCTGCCAATCTCGGCCCTTTCCTAATTGAAAATTTGTAGATAGCTTTGCAGTCTTGCAGCTCCCTCTCTACTGACGAGTAATCGCGACCATCTTGGAGCCAATAAGTTTCTACAATTTTACGATACTCACTTTCCGTAAAAGTAGCTTGAAGCTTATGGCAAAAGCATCCCACTGCAATTTTATCCTCCACTGCCGGCTTTCCCAAAACCCCTCGAAATGCAATAGCGCCATCTTCAATCAGTCTCAAAAACTTCACCTGATCTTTTGGCTGATACCTATCTAATATTTTGTCCCCGACGGGGGCGCCCCCGCTTACGGTCGTCCATGTTTTTGTCATTTCACTCTTCCCTTATCCGTGCGCCATGTCTTTACGTGCGGAAGAGCCGACTCTTTTTGAGGAGCCCTGATTTGCTCTAGATACTGATTGATCTGATTGAGGCTCCACCCCTTTCTCGTGGTACCTGGTATTGCTATCGGACCAGGGAAGCTTCCTTTCCGTATCAACCTCCGAATTGTCGATGCCGAAATACCGACAATTTCACAGACTGGCTTTAGTTTAATAATTTTATCTTGCTGGTTCATATATCTCCTTAGTTGGAGGCATTTATACGATCATTAAAATCAGAATCCAACAAACTGCTGTCCCTACGCCAAAGAGGACAAGAATTAGGCTTGCTATATATACTACGCCTGCCCATACCTTCATTTATAGTTGAAATACATGTCCTCTTTGGCGTATTATTAGCTATGCTCAGAAATGATATTAATAGAAAGTTTCGTCATTTATCTTTTATCTGGAAGCGTAACGAGCCCGATCTTGCTGAGCCATTTTGGAGTGCGGGCGTTTTTATGGAGTCGAACCACCTATCTTGACGACATAGCGACTTGCTGATTTTTTGTTCTTGTATCTGACTTTGATCTCGTTTTCAAACTCTTCCGGCGATTGATAATCCAGTGCAGAATGCAATCGCTTCTTATTGTATACCTCTTCAATAAAATAGGGTACTCGCTCTAGGACATCGAGAATTGTCTCATAGCTCCAAAGGTGCACCTCGTTGTCCTTGAGAGTCTTCATAAAACTCTCAGCAAAGGCATTGTCGTAAGGATTCCCTTTTCTTGAACAAGAAACTTGAAACCCAGAATCAACAAGCAGCTTCACATAGTCATCGCAGAGATATTGCACACCACGGTCCGAGTGATGAATAATTCCCTCCTTTGGGGCCCTTTGCTTGATCGCCATCTGAAGTGCCGCCAGAGTCAAGTGACGATCAATCTTCTTTGAAATGGCCCAACCTACAACTTTGCGCGAGTAGATATCCATGACCACTGCCAGGTACACAAAGCCGTTGGTGATCCGAATGTAAGTGATGTCAGACACCCACAGCTGATTGATCTTGGTAACCTCCATACCTTTGATTAAATTCTCATGCACAGGGTGATCATGATCGCTCTGCGTGGTTCGTACAAATCTTCTGCGTGGCTTTATGTGTAGAGAGAACTTCTTCATAATTCTGCGAAGCCTTCTTTCGCCAATGACAACGCCACTCTTCTTTAACTCTGCCAAGAGGGGGCGATACCCAGTTCGAGGCTGCTCAACGCGAATCTGTTCAATCTTACCTCGAATGTCGGCTTCACGTTCTTCTTTTTCTCTTCTTGAAATCTTAGGATCTGAATAATACGTCGACATAGAAACACCTATTACTTTGCAGGCTTCTTTGATCGTGCCGACTCTTTGATGATTTCGCTTAACCCAATCACATCGCTCTCTGATACTGAGCCCTTCGTTGCCCGGAGTTTTTTTAAAAGGTCCACCATAAGGGCCTTTTCACCCAAGGCCTTTTTTAGCTCTTCGTTTTCTCGCTCTAAATCTAATATTCTTTTTACCGCTTGTGGTGACAGACCATCAGATTGGAGATCTTCTGCTCTTAAAGCTTTTGATTTCTCTTCCAGATCTGTTTTCCACTTGTAAATGACTTGAGGATGAATGCCATAGCTGGCGGCGACCTCAGAGGCTTTCTTTCTTCCGCTCAGATAGAGCTCAACCGCTTCTCTCTTTTGTTCCTCTGTAAAAACTCTTCTCGACTTTCGCATAGACTAGCTCCTTCTTTATTATCGGCAGCTAATCGCTTTGTCTCAAATTGATAGTTTGCTAAGCTCCAGTTTTATGCCCGCAGTCCATTTAAGAGGCTAAGGGATAGCGTTTGCCGAAATAACTCAGCACCCGATAGTCTAAAAATATGGAAATTCTACGAAATAGAAGTACAGCCAGAAGAAGCTCATCTTTTTTATAGAGAGCCCAAGACTCCGAGAATAGTAGATGACAAGCTAAAGCCAAAAAGATCCAAAAAGAATGGTTATCGACTACGTAGCAATGGAAGCTGGTACTCACATACAGCAGGAACTTTGTTACAAGGGCATGTCGTGAATTTGGAAAGGATGTGGATGATAGCGCTGTCTGCTTTATATGTTGCAAATGTCAAAAAACCAAATGCCTCAAGAATGGCGAAACTTTCGAAGCTCACGCGTTCAAATGCTTACAAGCTCTTTAAAATCATTAACCTAAGAAAAATGACTCTCGAAAGAACCGACTTATCCTTTTTCGGAACTCCCCCCTTAGAGCGCTCCATAATTTTAGTGAAAGACCTTTTCCGAAAAAATGAGCCGGCTCCACGAAAAAGCTCTTCTAAAAAGAGACGTACTGCCGCTGCCAATAAGAACAAATAGCCTCGAATGAACGCGTCTCACAACTTCAAGTAATTTTACTCTTTTTTTGTGTAAAACAAATATTAATTTACAATATCGCCGAATATTTTGTACAGTAACTAGGATAAGAGTATCACCACCTAATCGATGAGTTCGGAAAAGGACGAAGTTGTGAGCTACATTTCAAAACAGTCAATTAAGATTTCAACCTTGACGTCCCCATCTCCGTCGCTCACTTCCGCATATTATAAATCGCTAGAAGAAAACGGATTTTATCCTGCATATTCAGCAAATTTGGATGCCTCAAAGGCTCTAGCATCGCAAGCACCCCCTCTTTATCAGGATGCTTGGTTAAGTCTAAACATCTCCGTTGAATGCTTCTTCAAGTATTTATTCTGCCTTGTTCGTCATAAAATTGAAACGCAGGCCCCTGCTGCCGGTCACAATCTGATAGATTTAAATGTAAATAAGCTCTTTCTCTATGGCACCTACACTTTTACAAAGAGAAGTGACCTCCTTTGCAAAGACTTTGGACATAATGTGAGAGATCTGTGGACCTTAATTGACACGCTCACGGATGCTTCTTCTAACTCCGCAGAGTTTGCTTCTTTAAAACATATTATCCCGACGCAACAGGACTGGGTCGATGCTAGATATAAAGCCCGAGACCATATATCATACGAGAGCAAATACGTATCATACTCAACCGCATTTAACGCCTGCCTAACTGGTATTTTTGGAGCAATAAAGTGAGCCAAGATAACTCTCTTCTAATTGAATCTATCGAAACAAAAATTCCGGGCTCTAAAGTGCGGGTCCACATGGCGTCGGGCATGTGGATTATTGAGCTAGTTAGCACTTCACTCACGGAAGAAAGTCGTATAAAATATTACGATGATATCTCCTCTTGCGTGAATACTGTCACTCCTGGAGAAAATATCTGGAAGATCTTCCTGTATAAAAAGAGTGAGGAACGTTTTTTAATTGAAGCGACTCTTCACACTACCCCGAGGAAATCTTCTACCCATGGATTTGTAACTATCACATTAGCGGCTAGAGATTGTTTTCTTCTGATTACTGAATTCGACTTAGAGGTACTTCAGATGGACAGACCCAAACCCTACAATATTCTCGGCGTGGAATATAAGAATCCATCTGGTCAAATTATCATGCCCCTACAAACATCAGACATCGGCTCATATCAAAATATCGAATTTATGGGGATGATGTTTAACTTAGACGGTTCAAAGATAAAAAAGGACGCCGCGGGACTTGTAGATATCGAAATCTAAAAATTTGCTGATCGCATTCTGCAGTCGGCAGGACTCGAACCTGCAACCCCTTGGTTCGAAGCCAAGTGCTCTATCCATTGAACTACGACTGCAGAATACGATCACCTAAGATCCATCTGCCTTTATACTCTGCCATTTGGACCCTCTGGGGACCCTTTGGCAACAATGCAACTTTAGCAGTCTCATAACACATTGGAAACAATACTTTTTTTCGATCAAGAACTTTTCGGTTTACTTGATTCGAAGCCAAGTGCTCTATCCATTGAACTACGACTGCACAGAGAACCTCAGACTACCAATGAAGCCTTTCAGAACGCAAGGATTGGACCGGCGCAACGTAGCGTCATTAATCTTCAAGCCACGCGGGCACGCCATAGAGACCTCGGGGGTCTACAGTCTGACTGCCCGTCACCGGATCCAACACCAGAGTACCGTCATTGTATTTCGCACCTTCGACCGCATTAATGTGAGCCATGATGATGAGTTTGTCAGAAACCTCTCTTAGAGCACGGTGCGCCCAGAATGTGACGTTCGGTGCCCAACCAGTCACAGTGCCATCGGTATAACTAAAAGCCGCCAGCCCGGAACGAGCCAAACCATCCACATTCGAGAACTGCCCGTAGAGGTAAACGTTCCCATTCAAAATGGCCAGTCCGTTCACCCAACTGTCAACGGAAGGAGTTCCTCCCAAAAGGGCCCCTGTGTCCAAATGGATCTTGGCCAAATTACTGGCTGCCTGCCCATCGACATTCGAAAAACCTCCACCGATGATCAAATCAGTGCCTTCGATATCAAAGGCATACACACGTCCATCGACTTGAGAGGTCCAAGGCAATCCCGAAGCATCGATAAAGCTAAGCTTTGCCAAAAATGCCGCCCCCATGCCGTCACTGCCGATATTGGTAAACTCCCCGGCCACCAGCAGACTTCCCTGCACGCTTCGCATGTCGGTGATTTCATCATTGGCACTAGCATCCCATGAAGTCACTTCACCATTCATATCAAGCTCGACCAGATAGTCTCTGCCTGACGGAGTGGTCCCAATATCCCGGAACCTGCCGCCCACAAATATTCTTCCGTCCTGAACCACGACAGCCTTCACATAGTCATCCGGGTTGGGGTGCCAAGGCATCAGCTCCCCTTCCGCATCGTACATGGCCAGGTAACGAGTTTCAGGAAGTCCCAGAGTTTTCGAAGAGTGTGCAAAAAGAAGATCTTCACCCTGAACCAGAGCCGAAATGAAGACACTATCGCTCACCGGACTTGGCGAGTTCGGATTAAACTGAGTTCCATCGGATTTATTCCAATATCCAACAGTCCCGTTTGTGAACGACATAATGTGACTGTCCGTGACTTTCATCAAGGACACCCAACCCTCGGGCTCATAGGTTGTAGACCAGGATGTCACCAGCACAGGAGTCACACCGCTAAAATCAAATCTAACCAGATTGCTGGAGGTATGACCATTGATGGAATCAAACATTCCTCCCACCCAGAGCTCATCACCATGAAGCTCATAGTCACTCAAACCACCCCAAATCGGCGCGATCGTCAAACCACTCACGAACCCGGCGTCAGCCCCTGTCGTCGCATTCAACATCACAAAGGCCCCGCCATCTGTTGCCAGCAAAGAGCCATTATGCAGTTTCAGTTTTCCAGAGTACGCAGAAGTGGCGGCAGTGAAAGAGACATCCGCATTGTTATCAGCAGAATTAAGTTTTGCAATTCCAACAGACACATGGGCATTGGCTCCGACAGTCCCGAATGCTCCGGCTATATAAACAGATCCGGCCGTGGTTTCAATAGAGCGCACAAGCAGCTCGGGAGTGGCATCGGCGGTCAGAGTGGGCGCCCACGAAGTCAGCTCTCCAGTTGCCAGATCAAAAGACGCCAACGCTGTTCGCGGCTGTGAGGGACTGCCTGCTGCGGAAAACTCGCCACCGACATACAAGATGCCATCTTGAATTTTCAAAGCCATGACAGTCGGAGCAAGACTGCCGTAACTGAGATGAGGATCCCAGTCCGACAACGTGCCGTCGGGTAAGATATGAATCAGAGCCTTGGCACCATTTTTTCCATCAAACTTTCCCCCGATAAAAAAACCACCGGCCCCATCAGCAACAATGACCTGTGCTTCTCCAACCGCGGCATCCACCGGACCGAGGGCCGAAACCACCCCCGTTGCCGGATTGTATTTAATAAAGGGACTGCTGCAAGGACCGATTCTAGAAAAGTCTCCGGCAAGGATGGTTCCTCCGTCCGGCATTTGAGCCTGAGAAAAGACCGGCCCATTGGAACAGATTTTCTGACTGATTGAAGGAGCATCCACGATGTCATCAGCCCCATCAGGACCCAACAACGAGGGCAACATTTGCTCAGAGATATTAGCTTCCAGGGTACACCCGGAAGACAGAAGCGCGACAGCTAAAATTGAGACGTACAGAATAAGGACTCGCATACCTAACTTTTCGGGATCCGAGTCTGCAGAATTGAATTACAACACCGATTATTACTGCGAATTAACGTGGGCGTACCACTCCAAAACAATCAAATGTCTTTGACGATCAGATGGTTTTTAAGCTCATTGGAATTACCTGCTGTTAGCGGGAAGTGCGTTTGCAAATCTTTGCCACAAGCCTCTATCGCGGCAACGAACCCATCCGCCCACTTGCCGTCATGCAGATGTTTACCAAGCATACCCAGAATCTCATCCCAGTGCTCTTTTGGCAGCTTCTTGGAAATGCCTTCATCAGCAAGAACCACGGCTTTTTTCTCCATCACAGAAACAAAGATCAAAACCCCCGTCCCATTTTCAGTGCGATGAATCCGGTTCAGATAGAATTCCAACTGCGCACGACGGTGAACGGAATCGAGCTCATCCTTTTCAGGAACAAACACCTTCTGAATCCACTTGGACTTGGCCAACACTTGCGAAAGACCAAAAAAGACCACAACAATCACCGGCCACAGATAAACCCAAGGAGTCACCCACAACCAGTCACTGAATGGAAACTCAACAATGACCAAAAGCAGAGTTAAAAGCAAAGTCAGCGTCAAAGGCACATGCCCCACCGCTGAAGAACGACGAACAATTACAGGAACAATCTCTCCGGAAGTGGTTTCTTCCACTTTGGAAATAGCCGACTCAATCCGCGCAAGATCCGCTTCAGAAAGATATTTATTAATCCAAGCCATAAAGTTCCCTCAAAAAATCAATTACCGCTGCCCAAAACCAGCCAAAACGACTTCAACACCCAAGGCTAGGCTTTAAGCAAAAAGGAGAATCCTAGGTTGTCAGCCAGGCCTCGTCTGCGACTTGGGGAAAGGCTCTTTGCCTTACTCGCAAGTTCCGCAAGCGAACACCAAAAACCCAGCGGCAGCCACCACAGAAAACCAAGAGCGAGGACTGTCCGAAGCGGGTAAGGCAAAGAGCCTTTCCCCAAGACGCAGCCCGGAGAGCTTGGTTTACCAACTGCCGGATGAGCCCCCGCCGCTGAAGCCGCCGCCACCACCGGACCAGCCGCCTCCGCCCCCACCAGAACTCCATCCCCCACCGCCGCCGTAGCCACCGCCCCAGCCGCCACCACCACGGTAGTAACGTCCACGACCACCACCAAAGCGACCCAAGATCGAAATAATGATGAACAGAATGATGATCACACCAATTGGAATATCGCCACCGGCACCGTCACGGTCACTTTTCGCCGGAACACCTTCCTGCAGGCCGTTTTGCTCCGCAAATTCCTTATCAGCAAGACGCAGAATTTCGTGTGTGCCCAGAACGACACCGGCAGAAAACTGACGAGCCCGGAACAACGGCACAACCTGATCACGAATGATCCGGCTGGCGATAACATCAGGGATGGCCCCTTCAAGGCCTTGACCCACTTCAATGCGCAGCTTGCGATCATTGGCAGCAATCAGGAACAAGACACCGTTGTCTTTCTTTTCGTCGCCCAGCTTCCACTTGTCAGTGACAGCAATGGACGCCATTTCGATAGGCATGCCATCCAAAGTGGGAACGATCAAGACCTGAACCTGAGCGACCCCGCGCTTGTTGAAGTCATACAGAAGCTGCATCAGCTCTTGACGGTCGTTGCGGGATAGGTAGCCGACCTCGTCCATCACCGGCCCGGTCAAAGTCGGAACTTTGAATTCAGCCTGAGCAGTAAGACTCAGGCTGAAAAAGATAGAAAAAAGAGAAAGTGTCAGAAAACGCATGAGCGAATTAGAACTTCACGTCTGGAGCTTTTTCCGCTGCCGCTTTTTCTTCCGGTGCCATATCCCACTGAGGCATCTTTTCGAAGTGATACATGATCGCATTCGTCCAGCTTGTTGGCGGGACGCTGACAAGATTATTAAAGCCATTGATGGATTCAATGTATCTTTGACGGGCAATCGTAATGCGATTTTCTGTGCCTTCCAACTGGGCCTGAAGATCACGGAAGTTTTGGTCGGCTTTCAACTGTGGATATTGTTCAGACACCACCATCAAACGGCCCAAAGCCTGGGACAAACCGGATTGAGCCTGTTGGAACTTCGCCAACTGCTCTGGAGTCACCTTGGACGGATCAATCTGCATCGCGGTTGCTTTTGCGCGGGCCTCGGTCACAGCCGTCAAAGTCGCTTCTTCGTGTTTGGCATAACCTTTAACGACATTTACCAAATTCGGGATCAAGTCAGCTCGACGTTTGTATTGGTTGTTCACTTCGGCCAAAGCCGCTTCAGTTGCATTCTTAGCCTGTGGCAAGGATTGAATTCCACAGCCCACCATAAAAGGCATCAGCATCAACATAAAAACTAAAACACGGTTTTTCATAAACAAAAGCCTCCAATAGATTCGTTAGAACTTATAGCTGGACTCCGACGCAAGTTCCGCAGTGAGCCATATTCAGCCAGCGGAGCCACCCGCAAAAAACACGAGCGAGGACTGTCCGAAGCGGCGGGGTCCAGCTATAAGTTCTAACGAATCTCCCAGTGACCCACAATGAAAACCGGATTATATTAGTCGGATGACACGGATTATTAAGCTTCACCACACCGAGACAGCCGGCTGCATTTTCGTTGACAAGATTGCCGGCCTTAACACGCATACGCCCGAATACGGGCAGCGTGGCTGTGTGGAAATTTACGAAGACGAACTGGATCGCAAGCTCTACACCGTGCACCGCCTGGACAAGGCTACATCCGGTGCCCTGGTCTTCGCGACCTCTTCCGAAATCGCGGCAGAGCTGACTCAGCTTTTTGAGCAGCACAAGGTTGAAAAAAAGTATCTCTTCCTGACAGATAAAAAAATCACGCGCACCGAGTTCACTTACGAATCTTATATCAACAAAGAAAAGAATATCTTTGTCAGCCGCGAAACGACAGAGCCCAACTCTAAGACCAGCTTCAAGTGGGTGAAGTCCTTGGGAGGCTATGAATTGTGGGAGGCCGTTCCCCACACCGGCAAACCCCATCAGATCCGCCTGCATGCCGAAGCCAATGGCATCGCCATCCTGGGAGACAGCGAACACGGTGGTTCCAGTCACTTCAGACTGTGTCTGCATTCCCTGCTTTTGGCTTTTGAGCTTAAAGGTCAGAAGATCCGTTTCGAAACAGCACTTCCCATTTGGGCTCAGGACAATGCCCCTACCGATCCTGAAGAACGGATTCTGGCCGAGGCCTTTCAGCGTCGCGAAAGAATGTTCAACTTCACTCAACTTCAGGATGAGTGCCTGCGCTTGAGCCATCGTGAACTGGACACCTATCGAATTGACCAGTACGGGGACTTTCTGTGGGTTTATTGGTATAAAGAATCCGATCCAACCGTTCAGGATCTTTTGCGCTTTGAAAAGGTCTCAAAGCAATATCACAAAAAGATTTTGATTCGAAAAATGCTCAATCGTGGTGAGGACCCCAATGCCCAGCTTTTATGGAGCATCGGCAACACAGCACCCCGCTGGCAAGCCAAAGAAAATGGCGTGATTTATGATCTTCGCAGTGACACTGGCCTGTCACCAGGCTTGTTCCTGGATCAACGTGAAAATCGCCTGTGGGTGAAAGAACATGCCAAGGACCGCAGTGTTTTGAATTTATTCTCTTATACCAGTGGATTCAGTGCCGTGGCCGCCCTGGGTGGCGCCCGCGAAGTCTGTACGGTGGATGTGTCAGCGAACTTTATTGAGTGGAGCAAAAACAATTTCAAACTCAATGGCCTTGATCCTGAGGCTGAAAATCACGAGTTCTGGGTTCAGGATTGTCTTTTGTTCCTTAAGGGCACCATTCGCCGCAAGCGCAAATTTGGTTTGATCATCTGTGATCCCCCCTCCTTTGGGCGCTCCAAGAGCGGCGTCTTTTCTATCAGCAAGACCTTTGATGAACTGATGATCAACTGCCTTTACTGCCTGCAAAAAGACGGCTTGTTGCTGTTCTGTACCAACTATGAAAAATGGAACACCGGAGATCTGCATTTGCGCCTGAACAAACTAAAGCGCGAATTTTCCTTCAAGATTCTGCCGGCACCAGCTCAAGGGTTGGACTTTGAGCTCCCGGATCAGGAGCCCTTGATGAAGTCCATTATCCTGCGTAAAAACTAAGGATAAAACTCGTAACGAACCTGGACTCGCTCTTCCCCTTGCAAGCCCATCTTAGATCCGCTGGCATAAGGGGGAACCGCACGAGTGGTTTTCTTTTTCTTTGCCGGGAAGAACTTATCAGCCACATAGCAGTCAAAGCGCTTGTCCTTACATAGAGCTGAGAACTCTTTCTTGTCACCCTTATGGACATACAGCTCAACCGCTTTTGTCATGCGCTCCAAAGCCGCCAAATCCTGAGGGTCCACAACGATTCCCGAATGGCGCGCCAGCTCCGCCGGGGAGGCCTCGGACTTTGCTCCGGATTTGTCGGTCTTTTTCGCCGCAGAAGTTTTCTTCGTCGCCGGCGCATCATCAAAATCCAAATCCTGAGTTCTCTTATGCGCGCAAGAGGCCATCATCAGCATCAACGAAATCAGCACCAGGATCTTTTTCATTTCAACACCCACTCACCCCAAAGAGCGCCCTCTCCGTTTGGATGGGCTTTAGCATAATTGTAGAACTCCTGAACAAAGGCCGCACGTTCTTTTTGATAAACATGCTTCCAGTCCCCAGGTTCAGCCACCGCCAGAACATCATAGTCATTACTCAGTTCGGTATTTCGTTTGATGATTTCATCAAACGAGGTGTCTTTGGCATTTTTAAGCATATCAAATAGGATCATAAAGGTGGTCGTTCGCCCCTTCCCTGCGCGGCAATGAAAGTGCACCCAGGCATCAGGTGGCAACGCACGTACTTTTTCAATAAAGCGATCCACTTCCGAATCCACCGGGCGCACATGATCCGTCACCGTCAGACGCACATACTGATGCCCCGAGGTGCGCACCATGCTTTCTTCCGTCTCCAGGCTTTTGATAACGGTGCCGCCGATCTTGTCCCCCACATGTAGATCCCCCAACAAACGACGTTCACGACGAACGGCTTCATCGTGATTCAAGTCGGCATTGGCCCAGTCGCGTTCCGCGTACCATGTGACAGGAATATCGTTGATCAGACCGTGGGACTCCTGGCGAAGATCAAAAACGTATAATGCCGCCTTATTCTTTTTAACCGGCTTCGCAACCGTCTTCATCGCCTTGGGCGAAAACGTCGCACTGCCAGACATTCGAAGCGCATCACTTTTTCGGTAGTTCACAGGCTGAGCGCCCTCGCGATTGTGATCAAACACCAGCTGCACCGGAGTGGTGGGCTGAGGACGAGTCATAAAAAATGGAACTTTTGTATTCGCAGAAGGTTGGGAATCTGTTGTGACCGCTTTTTCTGCACAAGCACCCAACATCAAAAAAATGGGAAGCAACGCTGCTTTCTTCATAAGGACCCCCTTCACCCAAAATTCTAGGGGAAGGGTCCGCTCATGTCCACCCACTATCTGACTTTTAAAAGGCTATGCCAAAATGCCCCGACTGAACATTTCTTCCAGATACTTCGCCGCACTGTCTTGTGTGCGCATATAGTAGTGAGCACGCAGGATTCCCTGCTCTTCTTCCGTCAAAGAGGCATTGGCCCCCAGACGCTTCAGACGATCCTGAGAGATATGGTATAAAGCCAAAGCACCGGCGACAGAGATATTAAAGCTCTGTACAAAACCGGTCATGGGAATAATCACAGTTTCATCAGCGGCCGCAACCATTTCTGGAGTCACACCGTCGCGCTCATTGCCAAGCACCAGCGCGGTTTTGCCACTGAAATCAATTTCATGCAGAGGTTTGGATTTGGCATCCAGATGGGTCACATAGATCTTGCAGCCCTGGTCTTTAAGAGCCTTCACACAGTCGGCGGTCTTTTTCCATTTTTTGACCTCGACCCACTTATCAGCCCCTTGGGTGACACGATTGGCTTCTTTGAATTTTTCCTGGGTTTCAATCACATGGAAGTTACCAAAACCCAAGCCTTCCGCACTTCTCATCACCGCGGAAATATTCCCACGGTCATAAATCCCCTCAAGCACGACTGCGGTGTCGAAGTTGCGCAAGGACACAACTTTTTCGATTTTTTCGCGACGCTCGTCCGTCAACAGGGGCCCGATCTTATCAAGAACGATTTTGTAGTTCACAAGCAGATCGGATTTGATTTCAAGTTCGGGCCCGTAAGGGAACATGCTGACCTCGTCGATGCAGGACTATTTGTAAAGTGCTTCCGGATTTTTTGCCAAGTCGCGAGTGATGTTCTTTTGGTGTGCTTCCAAAGTACCGCCACCGATTTCAAGCAGCTTCGCGTCTCTCCAAAGTCTTTCCACCACGTACTCACCCACATAACCGTATCCGCCCAGAACCTGGATTGCACGGTCAGCCACGTTTTTCGCCATGGTTGTCGCCACCAGCTTAACGCCGTCAGAATCCAGACGGTTGCCTTCTTTGTTCAAATCCATGCGACGTGCTGTTTCGTAAACATAAGCACGCGCCGCTTTGTATTCCGCATAGGAATCAGCGATGTAGCGTTGCATTTGACCGAAGTGGTTCAGGGATTTTCCGAATGCTTCACGCTCTTGTGCGTAGCGGTTCATAATCTCGATTGAACGTCTTGCAATACCCAAGCTCATCGCCGCCAAAGTCAGGCGCTCGATTTCCAGGTTGCGCATCATGTGCAGCATGGAATCACCTTCGTGACCAATCAACGCACTGGCTGGCACATGGCAATCCTGGAAAACCAGTTCTGCGGTGTTGGAACCACGCATACCCAATTTGTCTTTGATCTTCTGGCCCACGGAGAAGCCCTTGTGATCTTTTTCAACCAAGAAAGTGGAAATCAAAGCACGACCGTGTTTTTCACCTGTGCGCGCATAAACCAGAACCAGGTCACATGGAGTGTTGTTTTCATCAATGGTCCCGTTGGTGATCCACATCTTGCGGCCGTTGATCACGTACTCGTTGCCTTTTTTCACGGCTGTCGTTTGCATGCCCAGAACGTCAGTTCCGACTGCGGGCTCAGACATCGCCATAGCGCCCACCCATTCACCAGAGCAAAGCTTTGGCAAAATACGCAAGCGTTGTTCATCACTGCCGTTCACCGCGATGTTGTTCACACACAGCATGGAGTGCGCCAGATAAGCCAGACAGAAACCTGGGTCAGCAGCAGAGAATTCCTCATGCACGATGGTTGCTGCAGTGGCATCCATTCCCGCACCACCAAATTGTTCGGGAACTGTGATGCCCAAAAGTCCTAGCTCGCCCACTTTTTTGAACAAAGCCAGATTGAATTTTTCGCTGCGATCATATTCATGCGCCTGCGGTTCAATTTCCGCTTCAGTGAAAGCCTTCAAAGTTTCACGCAACATAGCGTGTTCAGGTGTTGGATTGTAAAGATCAAATTCTTTCCAATTGAAAGACATAAAGCGACTCCTTGAATCGAGATGCATACTGTCAGGCGAATCTATGAAGAGACCGCCTTCGGGGCAAGGGTTAGACCACAATAATGCGCCGCATTTCAAGCATTTAGCAAGAGGTACTAGACGCTGATTATGCCTTGGAATAGTTTTTTAGGTGCGCCTTAAGGAGAATCACAAATGAAAGCCGTCGTTTTGGGTATTGGAACAGAGCTGACCGATGGGCAGATTGTAAACAAAAATGCTTCTTGGATCTCCAAAAAACTCAAAGACCTGGGGCTGACGACCCAAGCTCATTTAGTGGTGCCCGACGAACGCGATCTGATGCTAGAGGGGATTGAGTTTTGCGCACAAAAAGCAGATTTGATCTTTATCACCGGGGGACTGGGCCCAACTTCAGATGACTTCACCCGGGATGTGGTGGCGGACTGGGCTAACAAGAAACTCGTCTTCGATGAAAGCTCCTGGCAGCATGTGAAAGACCGCCTGACATCGCGTGGGTATGTTGTTAAAGAAATCCAGAAACAGCAATGCTTCTTCCCCGAAGGGGCCCAGGTGCTTCCCAACAAAGAAGGCACGGCCAATGGTTTCTTCCTGGAGGCTCATAGCAAAAAAGTCTTTGTCCTGCCGGGACCTCCCCGAGAAATCGAAGCTGTCTGGAATGCGAGCATCACCCAGTGGCTGCAGCAGAACACCCAAGGTCTGGATCCTTACATCACACGCAAATGGGATACGATCGGCATTGGCGAATCCGATGTGGCTATGATCGTGGAAGAGGTTTTGCGCGGGATCAAGGTGGACAAGGGCTATCGCGTTCACCTGCCGTATGTCGAAATCAAGGCCTCGTTTCACCGCACTCGAGAGCAGGAGCTGCAAGCACCGCTGGAGCATCTGACGGAAGCCCTGCAGTTTTGTACGATCGCCCGTGATGGTGACGACGTGGCCGAACTTTTCGCCGAAAAACTTCGAGAGATCAAATCCATTTGCGTGATCGATGAGGTCACGGGTCAGTTTCTGATGAACCGTCTGATGCCGGTCTTACGCGGATTTATGACAGATCAACTGTGGAGCTTTTCAAAATCCCGGGAAGTCAAAAGCCCTGCGGACCTTCATCTGCACCTGCTTCCCAAGGACGAACACAGTTGCGAGGTCAGTCTGGATTACCGCGGACGAAAGGTGAAAGACTTCATCACAAGTCCCTATAAAACCATGAACATGAAAGAACGAAGACACCAGTACTTTGCCGAAATGGCGGTGATCTTCTGGCTGAAAAACCTATGAGGATCAGCCCGCCCTGCGGAAGCCACTGAAAAGCTTTTCGATAAATCCCTGCTTGGTCCAGTTTTCTGGTGCCTCGATCAGACGAAGATAGTTCTGATCTGCATAACGAAGATGATCATAGATCATGGCACAGGCATCTTGAGCCGAGGCATATTCCGAGGCCTTGATGCTGTTTTTATAAAAGTCCCCGACGATGTCGATACTGCCGTTGGGATTCAGAAAGACCTCGATCACACCAAAATCGAAGTACATCTTGCGCTCCAGCGGACGCAGCTTATGACCTTCAAACTTAAAATGTTGAAAAACCCATTTTTCTTTGGCTGCCTCAAGCAGCTTGCCCTCGATATAGGCTGTGATCTTGTTGCTCATAATCAATCCCTCAGTGGTACGTTCAAGCGAGGTCTCCGACTGATACACTTATCGGCTCACCCAGCAGTTTTATTGAGGGGGTGGGCCCAAATATGAGAAAAACCCCTGTATATTCCTATACAGGGGTTTTTTCGCGGGAAAATCTTAAGTTTTTTTAAGCGTTTTACTTTTTTAGATTCAGCCCTTTCAGAGCTTCCGCCATAGCCCCCAAACCAGAGGCTGCAGTGGAATGAGACTTCCAGCTGGTGTCTTCCACTTCGCCAGGAAGCCCCAAGGCTATCTTCTTTTCTTCGAAAAGAATTTGATCCACCTGAACAGTCACATCATCACCACGCTTTTTGTTTTCATATTGAGCGGCATCCACAGAGTCACGCCATTTTGAACGTGGCAATAGACCCGTTACACCCGGAGCGATGTTCACAAAAAGACCATAGGTTTCTTTCTTTTCCACTTTCCCCTGCACCACGGTGCCCACTGGGAACTTCTGAGGAACCGTCATCCAAGGATTGCCCGCCCCGTCAGCCTGTTTCAAAGAAAGCGAAATCTTCAGTTTTCCGTCGATTTCTTCCATCTTCAAAAGTTTCACCGTGACCGGTTGGCCAGGCATCACAACTTCTTTCGGATCATGAACGCGAGACCAGGACAGCTCAGAAACGTGGATCAACCCTTCGATACCGGATTCCAGCTCCACGAACGCGCCGAATTTTTCAAGACGCACGATCTTACCCTCCAACAAAGCTCCCGGCTGGTGCTTCAACATGAAGGTGCCTTCGTTTTCGGCTTTTTGCAGATCCAGAACCTTACGACGGGACACAACGATGTTGCGGCCTTTCGGATCCAACTGCGTGATCATGAAGTCAAATTTCTTACCCACGTATTCGTTGGCATCCTGAACAAAGCGACTGTCAATCTGACTGATCGGGCAGAAAGCTGTTTTACCCTGGATGCTGACACGGAAACCGCCGTTGCAAGTTTCCGTCACACGGCCTTCCACCGGAAGCTCCATGTCGAATGCATCTTCCAAGGAATCTGTGGAGGCATTCAGAGAACCCTTCTTCGCCAGACGGACTTCACCGCCCTTGATCGCCGTCACAACACAGTCGATATAATCACCGACTTTGTATTTAACTTCCTTGTTTTCATCCAAAAGATCCTTCGTCAGGATCATACCATCGGTCGGTGTTCCGGTGGAAACAAAGGCTTCTTCTTTCCCGATAGAAAGAATCTCGCCATGAACTTGATCACCCACATTCAAACGAGTTTTCAAACCCTTTTCAGATTGAGCAAAAAGTTCTTCAAAAGAAGCGAAGTCCTTTGTTTCAGGAACCTCATCACCAAAAATATCTTTTTTAGACATAAAGCAGTCCTTAAGTTTAAAGAGAGGATAGAGAATAAAGGCAGCCCACCCCTTTGACCAGCACCGCCGCACAAAGCCATAGCCCCTTACCCAAGATAAGGCGGTCCAACGTGGTCAGTCACAAGGCCGAAGGCTTTCCCCCGGCACTAAGAGCAACCCACAGTGGTCCCACAGTTGGGGCACCGATAACATCCGCTAGTCAGCACTGTGTCACTCCCGCACTCTGGGCATTTCATGGTGAAATTCGGCACCGAGACCTCTTCAACCACCTTGGGTTTTTCCTTCAGATTCAAGGGCTGACTTTGCTTGCTGCCGTCCCGATAGACCGCCACAGCCTTCACGCCCAGCTCCCATGCCAGGAAGTAAATGCGACTGATATCGTCTTCGGTGGCCGTGCTGGGCATGTTGACTGTTTTTGAAATAGCTCCGCTCACAAAAGGTTGCACTGCCGCCATCATCAGGACATGGCTTTCTGGAGAAAGGACGCGATGACCCGGGGGAGCTGTTGCACAATCGAAAACCGCCACATCCTCAGGGCGTATGTGAGGTGCGCCCACAACGGAGTTGTTTTCCTCGATATACTTCAAAATTGCCTGACGCTCTGGCTGTGGATATTCCAAGGCTTGCAAGGCCGTATCAACAGATTGATTGACGATTTGAATCTCACCGCCGCCGACAAGTTTTTTAAATTTGATCAATGAAAAGTCCGGCTCGATCCCCGTGGTGTCACAATCCATCAAAAGGCCGATGGTTCCCGTCGGTGCAATCACCGTCGCCTGAGCATTGCGATATCCATGCTTTGTGCCATTGTACAAGACGCCCTTCCAAAGATTTTTAACAGCCTTGTCCACTCCGGCTGGCAACAAGCGCCATGGAATTTTTCCCACGGCCCGCTCATGCATCTTCATCACCTTCAGCATACTGGAACGGTTGCGACGGAAGCCGTCAAAAGGTCCTTTGGCCCGCGCCATCTCCGAACTGGTCAAATAGGCGACACCCGTCATCAAAGAGGTCAAGGCTCCAGCCCAGGCGCGGCCCTCCTCACTGTCGTAAGGAATGCCTTTTCTCATCAACAAACTTCCCAGGTTCGCAAACCCCAGGCCTAAAGGTCGATAGTTGTGCGAATTCTGCGCAATCTTCAGCGTCGGATAACTGGAATAGTCCACCAGTATTTCCTGAGCGACAAACAACGTGCGTGCCGTATGAATGAAAGCTTCAAAATCAAAGTCTCCAGATTCACCAAGGAACTTTGCCAGATTTATTGATGCCAGATTGCAAGCAGAATCATCCAGGAACATGTATTCAGAACAAGGATTGCTGGAGTTGATTACATCTGTTTCAGGGCAGGTGTGCCACTTGTTGATCGTGTTATGAAACTGGATTCCCGGATCCGCACACATCCACGCCGCCTTGGTGATACGCCCCCAGACTTCGGTGGCCGGGATCTCACGCAAAGACTTTCCCGTCATTCGGGCCTTCAGCTTCCAGGGACGATCTTCCTTCACCGCCTTCATAAAGGCATCCGTGACACGCACAGAGTTGTTGGCATTCTGACCGGAAACAGTTCTATAGGCCTCGCCTTCAAAATCCGCACTCAAGCCCGCGGCAATCAGCAGATGAGCCTTTTGCTCTTCCCGCATTTTCCAGTCAATAAATTCCAGAACTTCAGGGTGATCAATGTCGACCACCACCATCTTTGCCGCACGCCGAGTGGTGCCACCGGACTTAATGGCCCCCGCACCACGATCCAAAACTTCAAGAAAGGAAATCAGACCAGAACTTTTTCCACCCGACCCTGTGGTTTCATATTTGCTGCGAATTTTGGAAAAATTAGTGCCCGTCCCCGAGCCGTATTTAAAGAGCTTTGCTTCGGTCTTGGCCAGATCAAAGATCCCTTCGATACTGTCGTCCACACTTTGAATAAAGCAGGCTGAACACTGGGGACGCTCGTAAGCATTCGTTGTCGGTTGAATGGACTTTTTCTTTTCATCCCAGGCAAAATGCTCGCTGGGGGAATCGGCCTTGTAGGCCTCCCAAAGGCCAGCATTAAACCACACCGGACTGTTGAAAGCGCCCCGCTGGGACAGCAGGATGTATTTCAATTCCTTTCCAAAGATGTCCGCTTCTTTGCGCGAGCTAAAATAGCCCCCTTGCTTTAATGCCGAGGCGACAATCGCTTTCACCACCCGATCCACCATCTGACGAACCGAAGTTTCATGCTTCGTTCGCGGCACGCCCACCTTCCTAAAGTATTTGCTGGCGGCAATATCAATTGCCAGTTGCGACCAGCCTTCCGGGGCCTCCACATTCTTCATCGCAAAGAACGTTTCCCCTTTACGATTGCGAATTTCACAGTGGACTCTTTTCCAGGAAAAAAGGCTTTCGGGATTCTTGCCCGCAGGGACGAAGTAAGACGGACTGTGCAGTGTTTTATTCTTCATGATTACAGTCTAGTGGGACTTTTCGGGGTAGCCAAGCAAGAAGCCCCTCACACTTGTTCGAAAGCCCCACCAACCAAAGGCCGGGATTGTGTTAAGCTTTTGCAACATGTCTTGCCTTTAATCCTTGAAGCTTGTCCAGGTCTGTCAGCAAACCGTTAAGAAAGAATCAACACAGGGGTGGGGAATGAGTCAAGACCCGGTAAAAAAGAAGCTCCTCATTATTAAATCAAACCCGGCAAGTCTGGGGGCCGTCGAGGGCTTTCTGCGCAATCGCGATTGGACCATGAAATCCACAACCAATCTTAAGGAAGCCCTGATCTTCCTTGTTCAGGAACAACCACAGTTTGTTCTGGTCAGCATCGACCATCCCAATCGCAAAGTTCGCAATCTACCCAAGATTTTGACCCAAGCTTTCCCCGTTTGTGTGATCGCGTTTGCAGAAAGCAATTCTGCAGCGTCGTTCACTTTGCTCAATAGCTGCAACACCGAATACGTTCTTTATCCCCCCGTCACCGGGCCCGCCGTCGAGAGAACGGTTAATAAATACTATAAAGATCAACAGATCCGCGAAAGCTCCGCCGGTTTTAATCGTGGTGTCAGTCCAACAGAAGGCACCGACGGAGTCATATCCATCAAAGGCCAAGGCCCCGCCGGGGACATGTCCAGCGCCCACAATATTTTGCAACAACTTCTCAGTGGCGACGAAATGAGCACCATGGCCAACGGCCCGGGCGGTTCTTCTGTGGGCGGCATGATCCCTGGGACCGGCAACAACTCTATGAATGGAATGATGACAGGCCCGGCTTCGACGATGGCGTCGCATACTTCTGCCACCAACAACGGGCTTGGGCCGGAATGGGCCCGCCAACAATCCCCGGCAGACGATCCGTCTTTGGGCTCGCATACCGGCAGCGGCCCGTTGCGAAAGAACGGCCCCTCCTGGGCCCCGATGGAAGGACGCAAAAAGAAAAAAGATCGCACCACCCCGGAACAGATTGAAGAAAATCCGGCGGCCTCCAAACAGGACTCGATCATTCTTCGTGGAGCGAAAAACGCCCTGGACAAGTCGTGCATCAAAACTTCTTTTGAGGAAGCAGAAGCCATCGAGGATTCCACCAACACCTCGTGCATCGTGGTCGAATCCCCGCGTTTTTCAGGTTATCTGATCACCGCCATGGGGAAAGATCGCAAGATCGATGACAGCTTTATCAACAAAATACGTGAACGACTTTTCCGCTTTCTGAAAGAAAACGGCGAACACATTGAAGACAGTGATCCGATGCAGTTGAAAATAAAAGAGGTCCCTTTTGAGGATTGGGCCCTGGCTCAAGCAGAATTTCTGCGCAAATCAGTACATGAAGGACAGGAAGTCGCCATGGCCTTCTTCCCCTGCCCGGATGTGAAAATCTGCACCGGAGCCTCTGCTGATGAGGAAATGGCCAGTATTCATCTGAATGAACTTGCCGGTGACGTGGCCGTCGAGTTCAACGTTTATATTTATCTGCCTAAGAATAACAAATACGTCCTTTACACCCCCCGAGGCAGCAAGTTCTTCGCCGTCCAAAAAGAGCGACTGCAAAGCCAGGGGGTGTCTAATTTGCATATTCTCAAAGCTGAAATTCAGGATTTGGACAAATACCGAGCCCAAAACTTCCTGAATGAAAAAATCCAGCTTTTTGAGGAAAAACTGAAAGAAAAAGTTCCCGCCTAAAGCACGCCAAGGTGCACTTTCCTGATTTTTTATTGACCCCGCGCCCGCGCAAGGTTTAGCTCTTAGGACATATGGAAATGAGCTCCGAACGTCCGATGGGAACTACTTTGCAACAAGACAGCGCTATTTATCTGGATTACAACGCCACGACTCCGGTAGACCCAAGGGTTTTTGCTGCCATGGAGCCCTATTTTAAAGAACTCTTCGGCAATCCGGCCAGCGCAGGTCATCATTGGGGTTGGGTGGCGGAAAATGCCATCGCTAAGGCGCGCGCACAAGTAGCCAGCCTGATCGGAGCCCGTCCTTTGGAAATCACCTTCACAGGTGGCGCGACAGAATCCAATAACTGGGTGATTTTCGGTCTGCTTTCCAAACTTCGCGAAGACAACCCCACCGCTCCGATTCATTTTATCACCAGCCAGATTGAGCACAGCTCGATCATGAAGGCCATGGCAGCTGTGCAAAAGCAAGGGGTCGAAGTTGACTTCCTTCCTGTGAACAAATTCGGACAGGTTGAACCTGAAGCAATCAAAAAGGCCATCAAACCGCATACAAAGTTGATGAGCTTCATTTGGGTGAACAACGAGATCGGCTCGATCAATCCGATTCCGGAAATTGCACAGATTGCACGGGAACATCAGATCTATCTGCACACCGATGCGACTCAGGCCGCGGGAAAAATCCCCGTGAATGTGACTGACATGGGCATTGATTTGATGTCCTTCTCTGGTCACAAGATTTACGGCCCTAAAGGGGTCGGTGCCCTTTACATTCGCGGAAAAGACCCGAAGGTTCAACTCAATCCGCTGATCTATGGTGGCGGCCAGGAACGTGGTTTGCGCTCTGGCACCGTCAATGTGCCTGCGGTCGTCGGTTTCGGAGTGGCTTGTGAAATCTGTCAGCAGAATCTGACTGCTGAAACTCAACACATGACCGAGCTTCGCAACTTCCTGTGGCAGCAGCTTCAAGAAGCCATTCCCGGAGTTCGCTTAAATGGCCACCCTACGGAAAGATCTCCGGCCAATTTGAATATCACTTTGCCGGGTATCAAAACTGAGCAGATTCTGCCCCGCCTGCAAAAGCTGGGAGTCAGCACGGGGTCCGCTTGCGGCACCGGAGCCATGGTGGTCAGCCATGTTTTGCGCGGGTTGGGACTTTCCACGGACGAAGTGCAGTGTTCTTTGCGTTTAAGCCTGGGCCGCTGGACAACGCAGGAGGAACTGATGAAAGCTGCTCAAATCCTGAAGAACGCCATAAATAAGTAGTATTTTCATATATTTACACATATCAACCCGAGGCTTATTTGAAGCCTCCCAACCCCTTGACAGCTGTGGTATACTACCCCCATCGTACAGTGGTTAAAGGAGTTCGCCATGATTAACATTTCACCTGAGGCAGCACAGAAGCTTGCGACATTAAAAAAAGAAGAAGGCAAAGAAGAGGCCGCATTCTTGCGTGTGGAAGTCAAAAAAGGTGGATGCTCTGGTCTGTCTTATAAGATGGATTTTGATACAGTCACCCGTGAAGGGGACAAATTCTTTGAGTCTCACGGTCAGAAAGTGGCTGTTGATTCCCAAAGCATGCTTTACCTTCTGGGCATGACACTGGAGTATTCCGGAGGACTTAACGGTAAAGGTTTTGTCTTTAACAATCCCAATGCAAACAAACATTGCGGTTGCGGTTCCAGCTTTAACGTTTAGTTATTGAATTTAAATATTGATATCCAAAAGAGAGCTTCGTGTGAGCTCTCTTTTTTTATGCGGCAACAGCGGTGCTGATAAACTCTTGAATCAATCGTGCCACTTCTTCCGGCTTTGTCTTAATGGCCAAGTGCCCCGCCCCGGTCAGGGCCACCACATCTTCACAGCCAATATGGCGGGCAAATTGCCGATAGGCTTCCTGATTAAACAGCAAGTCCTGCTCATCATAAATCAAACGACAGTCCCCACGGTAAGTGTAAAGACGCGTGTTCCAGTAGGCCCAGTCCTCAGACCGAAGAATCCATGAAAAATGATGAATCATATGAGCCACAAACTGCAGCTTGCGTCCCTTCAATGTTTCCACCGACACTGCCCCTTCGCTGCGTTCATCACGAAAAATCTGCGCCGATCTTTTAAGGAAACTTCGCCCCATGGGTGTCGACAGCATTACATAGACACTTTTCAGATTCAGTGGAATCGAGAAGAAAAATTTCAACTCTTTAGGCAGGAAATAACGAATGGGGTCCGTCACCATCGGATTGATTAAGACCGTCTTTTTCACAAGATGAGGATGGTGTGTCGCCAACCCCCAACAAAGAGCCCCACCATAACTTAAGCCCGCCACATGCACCCGCTGGTTCGGGAAGTTTTCCTGAATAAAGCGCGCCAGCACTTCAATTTGCACTGTGAAAAACAGCTTATCGCTGCTCATATAAACATGGCTTAGATTCGGAACGACCACGCGATAGGTCTGCGACAGGGTTTCAGCGATAGAATCCCAATGGTGAACACTTCCTCCATAGCCATGAAGAAGTATAAGCAGCGGCCCCTGTCCCCGTTCCCGGAAAGTGATCTTGTGTGACATCCATGAAACGTATCGGTAAAGATCTGTTTACAGGACACTGCGCTTAAGTCCAGACCGCAGACTATTTCTGCGGCTTTCTGTCTTGCTGCTGATTTTGTTGTTGTTGCGTTTTCTGCTGCGGCTGTTTTGGCTGCTGCTGTTGACGAGGTCCCTGATTCTGGCCCGGGTTTTTACCAGACTGAGCCTTCTGCTGATTCTGCTGCTGCTGCGACTTTTGCTTTTGCTGCTGTTGTTGCTTTTGCTGCGGCTGTTTTTGCTGCTGCGGCTGAGGGCGTTTTTCATCCCCTTGCACTTGTGGCGGAGCCTGGACTTTGTCCTGGGTCGGCTTATCTTCCGGCTTTTCCGTCAATAGCATCGTGTCGTTCACAGCCTTGGATTCGATGTGTTTGTTGGCGCGGAAGCCGCGAATCTTCTTGGTTTGGTTCTCGATACGCTCCACTTGCTCAGTCAAATCCACTGTCACGTCACCATAACAATGAACCTGGCAGCTCAAGCGACGACCATCGATAAAATGACTGGTCCCGATCAAATTCAGCTCGGCCTTGTTCGGAGGAAGAATATTGGATTCCCCCTCTTTGATGCGGACACGGCATTCCGCACAGGATGGGACACCCTTGCAGATCGAGCGGATCTCAATCTTATTTTCCGTCGCAATCTGCAAAAGGCTCTTATTGGGAGTTCCTTCGACTTCGATATTCTGAGGGAAAAATTTGATTTTCATAACCAAGATCCTTTGAAACAAACAAGCTCCGGGCCATTCCTCTGGCCCAGGGCACATTACTTAACTACGATTTTAACAAACTTCTTTTTACCAGCTTTAACTACAAAGCTTTTGCCGGAAAGCAGATCCATCTTCAAACGAGGATCAGAAACCTTTTCCCCATCAATCTGAACACCGCCCCCTTGAATCAAACGGCCCGCTTCGCTGTTAGAAGCAGCCATACCTGCTTTGACCAACAACGCCGCAAAACCAACTTGAGACTCTGGCGCAACTTCAAAGTCAGGAACTTCATCCGGCAGACCTTTTTCAACAAAGATGCGGTTGAATTCGTCTTCCGCCGCCTGAGCCTCTGACTGGGAATGGAAACGTTTAATCAGGAACTTCGCCAGCTCCACTTTCACCGTTCTTGGGTGCTTGCGGCCTTCAGCCACATCGGTCTTCAACTGTGCCAATTGATTGCCCGTGATATCCGTCAGAAGTTCATACCAACGGAACATCAGTTCATCAGAAATTCTCATGGTCTTACCGAACATATCCTTCGGCGTATCAACCACAGAGATATAATTATCCAAAGACTTGGACATTTTATTCACGCCATCGATACCTTCCAAAATCGGCATCGTCAGCACACACTGAGGCTCCTGACCGTAAGTGCCCTGCATCGCACGGCCCACCAGAAGATTGAACTTCTGATCAGTCCCCCCCAGCTCCACGTCTGTTTTCAAAGCCACAGAATCGTAACCTTGTGTCAGTGGATAGATAAACTCGTGAATACCAATTGGAGTTCCTGACTTATAGCGTTTGGTAAAATCCTCACGCTCCAGCATCTGAGCCACCGTGTACTTGGAAGTCATCGTAATAAACTCCGCCGGATTCATTTTCATAATCCAGGAAGAGTTGTACACAATCTCGGTCTTGTCCGGGTCCAGAATCTTGAAGATCTGCTTGGCGTAAGTCAGACCGTTTTGTTCGATCTCTTCCCGAGTCAGCATCGGGCGTGTGGTGTTTTTTCCAGACGGGTCCCCGATCATCGCCGTGAAGTCCCCGATCAGGAAAGACACCTTGTGCCCCAGGTCCTGGAAGGTCTTCAGTTTGTTGATCACAACCGTGTGTCCGATATGAATATCCGGACGAGTCGGGTCCGCACCCAATTTAATATTCAAAGGCTTGTTGGTTTCTTTGGAACGCTTTAGTTTTTTAAGCATGTCCTCGTCGCTGATAAATTCAGCGACACCGAACTTGATTCTTTCTAGCTGTTCTTTAGGGTCTAAAAACATTTACCTAACTCCAATTAAGTCCAGTCTTCGCGGCCAGGGCCGCTACGACATCCTCGCCGTGGGGCGGATTAAGTCCAGTCTTCGCGGCCAAGTCCGCTACGACATCCTCGCCGTAGGCGGCATCCTCCGCGTCCGCGGATTATCTCGCGTGCTCCACAGAGCGGGTTTCGCGCACGACGGTGACTTTAACTTGTCCTGCCTGAGGGACTTCGCGTTCGATCTTGCGAGCGATATCGCGAGACAACATGACGGCCTGATCGTCGGTTACTTTTGCAGATTCAACCAAAACGCGGATGTCTTTACCCGCCTGCAACGCCAGAGTTTTCAGAACGCCGTCGAAACTGTTACCGATGCTTTCAAGGTCTTCCAAACGATGGATGAAGGAATCCATTTGTGGACGACGAGCCCCCGGACGGGACACAGACAAGGTGTAAGCCGCATGAACAATCCACGCCAGGATTGAGTGCGGTTTTTCTTCTTCGTTGTGAGCACGAATCGCGTGGCACACATCTTCAGATTCGTTGTATTTTTTAGCAGCCTCAGCACCCACAAAAGCATAACTGCCTTCAACGGTGTGATCGATCGCCTTACCAATGTTATGCAATAGACCTGCACGGCGAGCCAGCTTCACACTGACACCCAGTTCCGCTGCCAGAAGACCCGCAATCGTCGCCACTTCCAAGGACTGATTCAGGGCATTTTGCCCCTGATAAGAACGGTATTTCAAACCACCGATGATCTTGATCAGTTCCGGGTGCATGTTCGGAATACCCAGTTCCATCACGTGGCGTTCGCCCTCTTCTTTGATGGACTTCATCAGCTCGTTACGTTGTTTTTCAGCGACTTCTTCAATACGTGCCGGATGCACACGACCGTCTTCCATCAGTTTTTCAATTGTACGACGAGCCAGTTCGCGACGAACCGGATCGAAGCCGGAGATAACCACCGCCTCTGGCGTGTCATCCACGATCAGGTCCACACCACAGTGAGCTTCCAAGGTACGGATGTTACGACCTTCACGGCCGATAATTTTACCTTTCATCTCGTCATTTGGCAGAGCCAAAACGCTGACAGTTCTTTCAGAGGTGTATTCAGAAGCAAAACGCGCCAGAGCCGTCGCCAGAATACGCTTGGCTTTAACTTCAGATTCTTTTTGTGCTTCAGCTTCAATCTGCGCAATTTTCTTCGCAGCTTCTTGCTTGGCTTCATCTTCCAAAGCAGTCAAAAGCTGACGACGGGCCTCATCCTGACTCATTGCCGCCACTGACTCCAGCTTGTTCTTCAGCTCAATCGCGTGCTGTTCACCTTTTTTCTCAAGATCTTTGATACGGTTTTCAGAGATCGCCACCTTTTCTTCGCGATCCTTCAGGGAATTCAGATATCTTTCGTTTTCTTCCATCTTTTGTTTGAACTGATCTTCGATCTCTTTCAAACGACGGTCCAACTGCGCTTCTTTGTTTTTTAATGTGGATTTTTGCTTGTGGATGTCTTGTTCGACATTCTTGCGGGCGCGGGATTCAAAGTCCTTGGCTTTATTTTCAGACTCTTTTTTTAGCTTAGCAGCCTCAGCATTGGCCTTGTTGATGATTCGTTCCGCTTCAAAGCGAGCTGATTTCTTTTTATTGTTATCTTGCAGACGCTTGATAACGAAAACAACGGTGGCACCAATGAACAGGCCAATAATGGCGCTGATTACGATCTCCATGATTCATTCACTCCTGATACTTCTTGCAATCGACCCAGCCTGATTCTGTGATAAGATAATCCATCACCACATCATGAGACTCGGTAGGAAGCGGATCTGCTGCGACTTGAAAATCAAAACAAATTCCAACCTTGATCCCCTGGTAGTCTTGCAGAGTTTTGTCATAAAACCCCTTACCTTTACCCAGGCGATTGCCATTCTTATTAAAAACCAAACCGGGAATAAGCAGTCCCGAAATCTCGGGAAGGAATCTTTGCACAGAGCCAGGCTGAGGTTCCCAGACTCCATAAGGTCCCAGGTCGAAATCCCGGGTCTCAAAGAATTCCAAATGCCCCTCGATCATTTTCGGAAAGACCCAGCGCAAGTGTGGGATGTGAAACACTTCCTCGACCTGCGCCTCTTCCGGCAATGCCCGATAGGCTCCCCACACGCCCGCCTGCGATTTTAGAAAATCGTGCAAGTGAGCGTTGAGCTGCTTTTGATGTTGAACAAGACCTTGCGCAAACTCTTGAGCGCAAAGAGATTTAAAGAAGGACCGACAGTCCTTTTTAGAGCTCCAGGAAACAAACATGGACACTCCAAGAAATCAAAACAAAGTCAGTTGTTCAAAACCTTGTTGCTCTTGGAATTTTCTAGATCCATTGAAAGCTGCAAAGCTCTTTCCTCAAGTTTTTCCAACTCGCGGTGCGCTTTACGTTTCAATAGAATAAGTTCTTCGGCAAGATTCATCGCCGTGAGTACGGCCGCATTCTGGAAAGAGCCATTCTTTGTAAGAGACATGGCTTGATTCATCCTGTTGTTTACAAATTCAACGAGCTCCTCAACGGTCGCGTCGTCGTGAGAGGTTTTTAATTTGTAAGGGACACCCGCAATTAGGAAATTGTAGGTTTTTTTCTCAGATGTCACTAGCACCTCAACAGCTGCAGAATCTATGGGGCCTAAACCGGCCAGTAAAAATGCCTAAACCTTTTAAAACTCTAGAAAAATTCCTAGATCAACACTCTTAAAATTATATCCCTAAAAGGTCGATATTCAACAGATTTATTTTTTAGAACAGGTGCATATAATGCCGAGATTCTTCTGATTTTCGCACACGATGGACCGACTGCCCGGACCGTCGTTCAGCTCATACTCGATGACGTCCTTGAAGTTGCGCATATACGACGCAGAAACTCCATTAAGCTTCGTGTCATTATAAGAGTATTCATCTGTTTTGATCACGGAATTCAGCAGAAAGTTGTTGATGGTGTCTTGCTTGGGATTGATGCGCTGATTCTCAGTCAGCTTAACATCCGTCACCACACCCTTTTCGTCGACCTGTTGCAAGATCAGCTCTGTCTGGACCTTTTTGGCTCCGGAAAACTTGGTCCGCAGAATCAGGTTCATCGCCTGTTTTTCTGCATCCAGATAGTGGATCTTTCTTTGACGCAGCTGCGACTGAGACGTCACAAACTTTTCGTCAGCAATATCCTTCAGGCGGTTTAGATCCACCTTAAAGGACAGCTTTTCATCTTGAAGTTCAGGGAAGCAGCGCATGAGATTTTCATACGATACGGAAATAGGCTTCACGCCTTGGGCCGCCACTGACAACGGCCCCAAAACCAAAATCAAACCAAGTACGTTCTTGAGCATGTACCTAGGGTATTGAAAAGACCCCAGGGGTTCAATCAAAAACCAAGAAAGGCCGGGTTCAAGTCTACATTCCGACTTGGACTGAGACACCAGCTTTCGCATCTTTACCCAGAGCCTGGACAGTGTAAGAACCCGGGAACACCATGACATAGGAGCCTGGTCTGGTCGGGGTCGCAACCAAGTATCGGTCATGAGTGATGGTCATCTTGATACCCGGCGCCGAGACCCAGTTTTGAACGATTCTGCCATTCTTGTCACTACTGAAGTCAAAAAGTCCGGCCAAGTCCGAAGGACTGGAAGCATCACGAACTAAATTGCACAGCTGATCCACTTCCAAAATTCTTTTTCGGTCAGCTTCTGGAAGCTCATTTTTAGCTCGTTCGGATAATCTTCCAGGACAACCTTCGTACGAAAGGCGCTGAATCGAATCTTTCTCCCAAGCACCAGTTAAATAAAGATCTCCGAAATTCCCTTTTTCCAGGCGGAAGAAGGACTTCTTATTATAAAAAAAGGAGGACAAAAACTTGTCCTGTTCTGCTTTGGAATAAAGATTACGATAAACGACCACCCGCTCACCCTTAATCGCCGGAATGTCCAAACGCTCCAAATTCAAAACTGTATTCTGCCCTGCCTGAACCGACACCAATCCCGGATAAAGAGTGTTTTCAAATCCGACCAGATAAGTTCCTGCAGGCAATTCCTGGCGTACATTCAAATCAAAAAATACCGGTTTGCCACAAGAGCCACTTTGACCTTGAACACACTGCGCGACCTTCACCTTTTTGAACACCTGCGACGGAGCCGCCTGCCCGTTCACTGTCAAAGAACCCAAGCTTTGTGCCTGCACCCACGAAGCGCCTAGCAACACAGAGGCATAAACTGCAAAAGTTCCGAATCGTTTTAAAAGTTTCATTAGAACAACTCCCCGTACGATTTCACCTTGATCATGTTCACAATACGCTTGTCCTGACCGTAAACATCCGGCAAGAAGCGAAGTTCAGCATCATCAGTTCTATCGACAGTATAATAAGTCAAAAACACAGGAACCGGCGTGATAAGAGGAATACGCATCTTCTGATAACGCGGATCTGGACGATCACCTTCACGAGAAGGCACTAATCCACTCATTTCATACTTCGTCCAACTGCCGCCAGAGGGACTTATCGATGTCGTATTTCCCGCCAGGATGTATTCCGCAAACTGGAAAGGATCTTCCAAGCGAACACAACCGGAACTCAGTTGCCGACTGGTATCATCGAATAGATTTTTGTTATCGGTGTAGTGCAGGTAGATGGAGTATTCATTTCTCAGCGGGAATTTCACCACCCCAAGCGCATTGTCCGTGCGAGCCTCCTGCACCAAGACATAATTTCTGACGAAACGATCCCAGTTTATGTTTGCCCTTTCACTGGCTGAGACATCCACCAACGAACCATTCACCCATTTGCGCACGCTGAAACCTTTTTTAGACAGATAATTCGGATCCGCCTTGATCAAAGGGATCTTGGTCGCCGCAATACTATCCGGCACGACCCATTCAGGATTCAGCTCCACATAAGTCACACGGTCATTATACAGCATCGGCGTGCGCCAGTGCTCACGACCAGAGATCGCACGGAACTTCATAACACGTTTGTAGTTGTCATAAAGACGGAACTCTGCCGCCGCAATATTAACATACACATACCGAGTCGGCATTTCACTGGGAAGCCAGCGCAAACGTTCCATGTTAGCCTCGATCTGCATGATACGCTCGCTGACAGGAACATTCATAAATCTCAGAACCTGCGGACCGACAATTCCGTCGCCTTCCAAGTTATTGGACACTTGAAACTTACGAACGGCCTGATCAAGTTCACCATCAAAAACATCATTTTCAAAATTACTCAATCGGTATCCCAGTGACAGCAATCGAGAGCGAAGCTGCACAACCTGAGGCCCCTTATAACCCAACATAAACTTCTTCGCAGGAGCCTTGATTTCCCCCCACTCGTTGTCATTTTCTATACTGCGGAAGTAAGCCAGCAGTTGCTTCAGATCAGCATAATTCCCCCCATGTGGGGCGAATTTATCCAGCAGCACACGGAATTCCTCTGCGGTTTTGGATTCAGCGGCATCCAATGTGTTTTTCAAAACTTCGAAATCCTTAAAGACTTTTCGATCGACTTTGATATCAGAATCTACCTGACGCGGATCCAATCGGCCATTTTGCAGATGATCCACATAGCGCAGCAGCGCCTCTGTCATCATCAACTCTAAAGTGATTGAAAAACTGGCCAATTTAGGATGGTTTGAGTAGCCTTCCAGAGTGCTATCCCAATAGTCAGCAACGTTAAGACCGTGAAGATGCGCTGTCTTTAGAACAGACTTCAGTTTGAGAGCTATAGGCGTAAGCTTCCCATCCGCTGTCACCCAGATAGGACGGTAGTCGCGCAACTTATAAAGAGTCAAAAGAGGCGTCTGATGCAGGAAATAGTCACCAATCTTAAACAATGGCGAAGGACTTTGCCTGGTTAGTTGAGCTTCGATCTGTGAAGACGTTGTCGCTCCGGCAACGGACGTCATTAAAATGCTGAAACCGCAACTCAAATAGATAGACTTCTTAACCCAGCTCTTCATAGACATAGAAACCTCTTCAGGTTCCTGATATCCAAATAAAGTGCCACCCCTAGTACTTTCCTGAATGATTTCAGGTAAACATTTCTAGACAGGAGCCGCGAATTGTCAGCTCGTCTCAAAATGAGACAGGGGCATTTCAGCCCCTGCTTTCTAAATCAGCGAATTCAACAAACGAATGATATCCACATCCGGTGGCTGAGCAATGCCTGCCCCTGGTTTGGGCCCGGTCAGCTCGTCCAGGGAATAGTCCATGCGCGAGTCATAACGGCGCTCCCACTGATAGCGCAACCACTTCTCGCGGTCATACCACAAACGCTTGTTTTCATCATCACGACAGGATGCAAGCTCTTGCGGACTGCTGGCCCCCCAGCGCAGCTCGACACAATGATAGGGATCAAAGCTCATGGCAAACACACGCTGGCGCCCCTCTTCCAGATTCAACGTGACTGGAGATCCGCTGGAGTTCACATAGGTGAACTGACAAGCTGCTGATTCACGCTGATAAGTAGCCAAGAGATCGGCGGCCAGGTTCGCTCCTGAATACACAATCGCCGGATCGCCGGCACGATGGCGCTGAATCAGGTTGCGTGACTGATTCAGAAGGTCCATGAAGGACACCTTCAAACGGGCATCCCGTGATGGCGAAGCATAGTCCTCCCATTCCCCGGTCGTCCCGTAAATGTTCGTCGGCAGACGCTCGGGATGGGGCTTCATATCTACCCCCGCCTTGCGCGCCTGTTCCACCGCCACCACACGATCCTTCAAGTTCACACAAATATCAGCCAGAACTTGCTGCATATCTTTGATAGGATCTATTCGCAATTCACCACTGGCCATCATAATGCGCAGATAGTCATAGTAAGGGAAGGCCACCCCGCGATACAGGAACTTTCCTTTGTTCCAGACTCCTTCCGGATCCGGGCTGTTGCCATAGAACTGCTCGGTGCTAAAGCCCGCAAGTTGATCATTGCGTGCACCCACGATCTTTCCGCCGTAGTACTCCCCCGCGGAATTCCGACTGGCCCCTTGCAGCGCCAAAGGTCGGAAGTTCTTAAAGCCCGCTCCGTGCTGAGGATGGCTTCGTGAAAATTTAGGAGTGTACATACCCGAGGTCAGAGTATTGTCCGGATGAGAATCAATATAGAAAATCCGCCCATCATCAGTCACCTTATAGATGATCGCCACGTGCCCGTTCGGATCATAAATGACAGTCCCAGGACGAATGGTTTCCCGACTCAACTTCACCGGATAGAAGTCGGTAAAGCGTCCCGTATCCTCCAGACCAATCATGCGGAAGGTGGCTGAATATGTCATGTCAATCAAAGTACTGTTCAACAAAGCCACGGCATTAGGTGCACTGTTGCGGCTGGGAATCACATCATAGCGGCCGGTGACGTAGTTCCCCATCGTGGAATAGCGAACATCCTTATTCGTATTTCCAGGACGAGACGCAATACTGCTGACAACGGACATGGGAAGCCCGTTCTTCCAGGCAAAATAGCTGCGCAGATAATAAGGAAGGTCTGCGCAATCAGCGAAGAGCCGAAGACTTGCCGGATCTGTCCCGGCATAAGGGTTCGCAGGACTGCGCAGACAGGTATCCACCTTATCGCATTCCCGTCGTTCCACCGCACCGCCAATTCGAGAGACAAACTCACCAAAGCGTTGTTCATCAACTGTCGTCCAGGACGGCTTTGTAATACGCCATCTGGAATTACTTTGGGCTTGCGCAAAAGCCGGCAATATCAACAAGCTCAACATCAAAATCCGTTTCTTCATCATGTACCTCCATGTGCCCTTTATGGGCGCTTTGACTACTTGTTCGACGGGCGAAAAACGTTCTTTTAAAAAATACCGCAGCAAGAACACCTGTCACGCTTCTTGCTGAGGGGATTTGAGTCAATGACAGAAGTTTAATAGATATTGGAAATATCGGAGGACGTATCATGACAAAGTTTAAGTCTCGCAGACTGTGCTCAGCCTTGTTGAGTTTGTTGATTGCCAGCTCGCCCTTGATGAGTATCGCGCAAGAAATCTCAGCCGTAGAGGCGAACGCCACTTCTTCTGCCAAACCTCAAAGTTTGCAAAAATCTGAATTGCAGGTCGGCGGACGATACTTCATTTCTGCGGACGCTTTGAATGTCCGAAGCAGCAATGCCACCACCGGGAATATCGTAGGAAAACTTTCTTTGAATGATGAAATCGAAATCATCGACGTTCTTAACGAAGGAACTCCCCTGGTGCAGATCAAAATCATCCGTTCGGCTTCAGTGAAAGCGGATGCAGCACCTGAACTTTTTGTTTCCAAAGACTATCTTAGTACAAAAGAGCTGGTGACTGCGGCGACAAAGTATTTTGTGATCCAGAACGTGGCCACTGAAAAGACACGTGTTTATGAGCGCTGCACAGCGACTCCAGACTGCGCCCACAAGCTTGTGATGGAAACGGACATGGTCGTGGGTCGCCCGGAAGAGGGAACAAAAACAGATCCTCACGCCTTTAAAACCTGGCTGGGCCACTCGAAGATTTCAGAGTGGGTGAAATTCTATCAAGACGGGCAGCAACACTATCCACATTGGTATAAAGCTGGCGAATCTTTAAAGTACATCCCGGATCCAATCACTGACAGCATGACTAAAACCTTGGGCTCCCGCAAGTGGATGGTCAAGGATGCCAAAGGCAACACCACCATGCACGGTGCCTTCGGCTGGTATGCTGCCAAAGTCACTCCGGCTGACGACATCAATGGCATGAACTATCAATGGATGCACGGAACTATCGGTTGGGGTAAAGATGGCGCCGCAGCGATCGAGCTGACTCGCGGCTTCTTTGCCAACATGTTCACAAATCCGGGTTCCTCTGGCTGTACTCGTCTGGAAAACCGCGCGATTGCCTACCTGCGCTCGATCCTGGCTCCGGGTACGGACATCTATCGTGTCTATGCACGTGAATCGACTCGCGAGCTTGAAACGGTGACTGGCGTCTTCAAGAAGAAAGTGACTCCACTTCCGCGTTATGCACATAACTTCGAAAAGCCAGCCGTTTGGAACTTTATCCTTCTGACTGATGGTGCACAAAGAACCAATGGTTTGACTGCCGATGCACAGGAAATCATCAATAAGGCGATTCCGGTCATCGCAGGTCAAAATCTGATTGAGCAAGGTACCTACGAAGTGGATCAATATCCAAATGCAGCAGCTCTGAACTATGGCAAGTCTGCAGCATCTGGAGAATCTGGAGATCGTTATAAAATTGATTCCGGCTGGGAAAAAGACGCCGCGAAAACAAACTTCAGAGGATACTTCCTGGTGGACGAAGGTCGTTTCGTGGACTACGCTCATCCTGATAGCGTAAAAACAAAAGGTGCGATCCGTGTCAGCGGTTTGGCAGACTTCAGAACATCTGTTCCTGAATTCCTGAAAACTTCCGGCAAGCACAATCCACCGAAAGTGACTTACAGAACTGAGAACGACAACGGCAGTCCTAACAGCAGGTAGTGCCACTGGAGATCAATGATCTATCCAACTGATGTCTGTATGACAGGCGTGACGGGGCTCGTGGGACACGAGCTCCTTCTGCTTTTAGCCCATATCGATGAAATCAAAAGTATCAAAGCCGTCTCACGACGTCCTTTGGGCCGCATTCCCCCGAAAACCGACAATATCATCCTGGACTTTGAAAACCTGGAAAAACACCAGGAGGCCTTGAAAGCCAGCATCTTTATTTGTTGCCTGGGCACCACGATCAAAAAAGCCGGTTCTCAAGAGGCCTTCCGCAAAGTTGACTATGACTATGTGGTGAAATTCGCCAAGGTAGCCGAACACGTCGGTGCACAAAAGCTGCTGGTGATTTCTGCGCTGGGCGCAGATTCCAAGTCCGGCATTTTCTATAATCGGGTCAAGGGTGAAATGGAAGAGGCGTTGCGAGGTCTTCAAATTCCTCAGATTGAAATCTTTCAACCGTCTTTGATCTTGGGTGAACGCAAAGAAGTCCGACGCGGCGAAGAGTTTGCGCAAAAAATCAGTCCGGTGCTCAACCACCTGCTTGTGGGCCCTCTGAAAAAATACCGCGCGATTTCTGCCAATGATATTGCCCGGGCGATGGCTATTGCCACTTTAAACTTTCACCCGGGCTTTCATGTCTATAAGTCAGATCACATTCAAAGAATTGCTGACCAAAGATAAACGGATCAGATCAAACTATCTGATCTCAACATAAGAAACCGTGTATTCTACTGGAACAAGGACTCCACAAATTCTTGGGATGAGAATGTGCGAAGATCCTGAATACGCTCTCCGACACCAATCAACTTGATCGGGATGTGCAGCTCTTGCGCAAGCCCCACAGCCACTCCCCCTTTGGCAGTTCCATCCATTTTCGTCAAAACGGCTCCGGTCAAACCCAGGGCATTATGGAATTCTTTGGCCTGCATCAGAGCGTTCTGCCCTGAGTTTGCATCCAATACAATCAAAGTCTCGTGCGGAGCTTCAGGAATCACCTTGGTCATCACACGCTTCATCTTTTTGATTTCTTCCATCAAGTTGGCCTGCGTGTGCAAACGTCCTGCTGTATCCACAATCACCACATCATAACCCTGCGCTTTCCCCTTGGCCACAGCATCAAAGGCCACCGCACTTGGGTCCGTCACACCTTCCGGAGAGAAAATTTCCACATGGGCACGATCGGTCCAGACTTTCAATTGCCCACCTGCTGCCGCACGGAAGGTATCACCCGCCGCCACCAGAACCTTTTTACCCTCACCGGCCAGTTGGGCCGAGATTTTACCGATCGACGTTGTCTTGCCTGCCCCGTTGACTCCGACAATCATCAGAACAGTCGGTCCTTCAGAGGCAAATTTGATTTTTGAGAGGATTCCACCTTGCACAGCCGCAGAAGCAGAGTCTGAGAAGATGTTTTTAATCTCCTCCTTCAAAGCCTCACGAACTGTGTCGTAGTCGGCGCGTTCCTTTTTGGAAAGCTTGTCTTCGATGGCGCCCATCAGGCGCTGAACCGTTGTTGGCCCCAGATCGCTGGTGTAAAGAATCTCTTCGATCTCTTCCAGATGTTTGTTGCTGGTTTCACTTTTGAACAGATTGCGAATGCGGCCGAAAAGATTTTCCTCTGTCTTACGAAGAGCCTCGCGCAGATCGACCGCTTTTTCTTCCAAAGCCACGGCGGCATCATGCAGGTCCGGCACGGACAAGTCAGAGACCACATTTCCCGTGGAATCAATGTGCGCCAGACGCACGCCTTCAGGCTCTTCCACTTGTGTGGTTGTTGGAATTTCACGTTTGGCTTCGTGTGAAAGTTCCTGCGCTTTCTTTTTGGAGTTACGAACCATGCTGAGAATCAATGCGCCGAAAATCACCGCAAAGATCAACACCACCAAACCAGCCAAAATAGTAATTTGTTGCTCATGCCCCGGGGACATCATAGAAACCTCCAACCATACGCGTCAAAAGAGACTGAAAAACACCCCCTATTTACCGTATTTTAGAGGCAGAGACCAGAGCATTCTCTGCTTGTTTAAGGCCCTGAATATCAATAGTTCGCCATCCGACGGCGTTTGACTTCTTCCATATAGAAGTTTTTTTCAAAGCGGCGATAGGATTCAAGGCGGACCTCTGATCCCAGCGTTGTTTTCATGCGGACCAGGGTCTGATTCTCCAGCTCACGCATTTTTTCGATGCCTTCCTTGATAAAGTCCGGATGGATCTTTGCACGCTTTTCCGCAAGCTCTTTCACCAACGCGTTAGAGGCCGAAATCACCTGAATGGACTTATCCTCGTCCACACGCCAGGTCTTCAACAAATAGGCAGAGGCAGCTTTGTAAAGCTTTTGCTGGAACTGGGCATCCGTGTAGATGTCCAGATAGTTCCGGGTGTAGATAACCGCATCCGTATAGGTGTCTTTGATCTCTTCGGCCTGAGCAGGATTGAAGCGGCGTTTTTCCAGTTCATCCTGGCGTTTCTTCGCCTCCAGACTGACCATGGTTTGCATCGGCGTCTGATCGCGAATGACTTTATTGACAACAATCTGGCTGACGAAATAGCCAATAGCCCCCATAGCCAGTCCCAGAGTCACCCAACGCATTTTTTCGCTTTTGCGCTTTTTCATCAGGTCCACAGGTTTTTCAGCCATCGAGGATTGGGACAGGGTAGCCACCTTGCCTTCGATGGCTTCTGTGATGTGATTTTCCACGGATTGCGAAATATTTCGCCATTTTTCCGGCTCCATCAGCATCACGACTTCTTTTTCAATGGCCGCATGGATTTCTTTGACCAGCGAGGATTTCTTGCGAATCACGTCGTCCAGAAGGTCGCGCTCCATCTTCTGCATCTTCTTGGCCATTTCCAGACGCAGCTCTTCCAGACGCTCTTCTTCCGAACGGGCCATCTGACTTTTTTCTTTTTCCAGCTTTTCATTCAAGAAGATCTTCTGTGCTTCGTATTCTTTGAAAAGATGTGTCTTCTTACTTTCGATGTCATGCACATCCATGGTCAGGTGAGCCTGTTTTTCCTGCAAAGACTTCAAAGAGGTTTCCAAAGAAGTCTTTTGCTTTTCAAGTTCCTCATGGGAGACCTGAAGATCCTTCAACAAAGCCTGCGCATTGCCGACCTGACTTAACAAGTCTGCATTATCGGTGCGGGTTTTGTTCAAGTCTTCAGTAGCTTTTTGCAGCTCTGCCGTTCGTGCCGCCACATTTTCAAGAAGCTCATTCAGAATCGCCTGCTTTTCATCACTGACAGACTTGATCTCGGCCACTTTTTGTTCAGCCGTTTGGATCATTTGCTCGGCCTCAGACCTCGCGGCAGCAATCAAGGACTCATTTTCTGATTTGGCCCGAGCAGAATCATCACTGATACGTTGGTTGTTCTTTGCCAACAGCTCCTCGGATTCGGCCAGTATGCGCGCGGCATCCTCTTTGGCATTTTGCAATGTCAGTTGAATTTCCTGCTGGGATTTTTCCAGATCACTGCGGATCCGGGCTTGAGTTTCCTCGATCTGTAATTTGGAAAAATCCAGAATCCGATCAGCTTCCTCGCGCGCGGTTTTCAGCAATTCCTGACTTTCCTGGCGCGCCAGTTCACGCCCGCTGGCCAGTGCTTCATCTTTCATTTTTTCAGCGGCCAAGGTCCCTTCAGAAACAATTTCCTCGGCATCTTTCTTGGCTTTCTGCCGCAGACCTTGCACATAGGAATCCACTTCCTCGCGCAGTTCTTGCGCCATTTTGCGCGCATCGTGCAACAGACTTTGTCCTTGCTTCTGGAAGTCCATAAGAATTGCATCGGCTTCCTTGTGAGCCTCAGCCATGCGCGCCTGATAGAAGATCTCAGCCTGAGCCTGCGCCTCCCGGGCCTTCTGGTAAATCACCTGCACGCGCTTTTCTGCCTGGGTCTCCCCTTCCAGAATGATCTGGGCGGCTTTGCGTTTGGCTTCGTGAAGTATTTTTTCCGCCTGGAAAGGAGCCATATTCGGAGCGGGCATGGCCACCGTGGCTTCCAAAGGTGCTTCCTCCTCTTCAACTGGCGGGGCCGGCTGGTAAGAGGGCTCTGGATCCGGTTCGGGAGCAGGTTCGTCCAGCTCCAGATCCACATTCAGAATATATTCAGAACGGCCCAATTGAATTCGGTCTGAAGGCACCACATTGACCGGGGTCCCCTGCACAATGCGAGTGCCATTGATATAGGTGCCATTGGAAGAGTTTTTGTCCTCGATCCAGATCTGGTTCCAACGGCGGCTGACCACCAGATGCACCCGACTGATGTTTGTGTCATTCAAGGACAAGTCACAATCCAAAGAGCGGCCCATGGTGAATGAATCTTTATTCACCTCGCGGCTTAATACCTGATCCTTCCTGTGGATTGTGACAATGAACTTATTCAATTAAGCTCCTCGGGAGACTACGGTCGTCTTTCCAATCTCCTTGTTGAGTGCATCTTCGGCCAAAGCTTCTACGGCGTCACGGTGCTCATCAAAAGGACGTTCATGGGCTGGGTATTCATTGTTGTCGCTGCGGTACCATAGCAGGTCCAAAGCACTTTCAAAGCGGTCAATCATGGACACGTAGGCTCTTTCCGGTGACAAAATCACGTTCGCCACGTGAGCCATCAACGAGAAGATGATTCCCGCGATGGATGTTTTCATCGCAAATGAAATCTCGTGCAGGAAGCGGTCCATGATGTTTTTGGTATTTTCAAGGTCCTGCAGATTCATCGTGCCCAGCTCTTGAAGTCCCCCGGCGATACCGATGAACGTTCCCAAGATACCCGCAACAACGAACAATCCTGGCAAAATTGAAATCAAATCATTCATCCCCACCATCGGGAAAATGCCAAACACGCGATTGAAACAAGGATTATGTTGCAAAGTCGCCTTGGTGATATTCAACAGCTTTGGATTGTCATGTGTCCAACGCAGGAACTTCACCTGCTTTAAGATGTCTTTTACCAGCCAGGCGCAGCCCTGACGCACTAAAAAGATACGGTCACTGGTAGCCATCACAGAATCCGGCTTGCGACGTTTCATACGATCACGAATTTCAAAAACCTCGTAATAAGTTCTTTCCAGGGTTTTCTTGGTTAGCACATAGAAAGACACGTTTTCGACTTTGCCGGGAACTTCGGCCTCGATAAAGCGGTTCACGCGTTTTTCAAATTCTTTGGCAAACCATTCGTGGCGGCGAACTGTGTAATAGATCACAGAACGGAAGAACAGACCGACCAGAAAAACAGCGGCCATCGCATACGGCAGACCTATAATAAAATATTCAGCTAGTGCCTTCGTTGTCACAACCCACCCCTTTTATTTCTTTTGATCCATGTTAAAGCGGATGATCACCCGCTGCGCTTTTTTACAGTCGTTCTGACGGCAGAATTCTGCGGCAGAGGCGACGTTGCGGTTTTGCACCTTCATGACTTCCAGGAAACTGCGTCCTGAAACCTTCATCAAAGACAAAAGCTCGCGCTGATGTTCAAACTTCATGTTTCCTTCATCCAGCATGTAGCTAAAGATGGAGTTCGCACGACGATAACTTAAATCCATATTGTACTTCAAAGCAGCTTTATCTTCGGGTTTGGCACTTTGAGGATCGACGTAGCGGCCTTGATAAGTCGGTGAAGCAAATCCAATGATTTCCACCGCAGAAATTTTGTCCGAGATTTTAGGATTGCCAAACAGTGACCGCGAATAGATCGGCATGGCTTTTTCCAGTACACCTTTCATTTCGTGTTTCAAACGGTCCGAGTCACTGTCAAAGTAAGCCTGACCGAAATCCAAAACCACATCACCGGTTTGCATGTCGATGTCTGCTTTGATCCCCGCTTTGGCAAAACCCTTCTGAATCTCGCCCGCAACAGATTTTCTCGCTTCGATTTCAGCTCGAGCCTTGGCCAGCTGACCTTGGGTGTCACTCAAGGCCCCCTGCAAAGCCGCCACTTTTTGTGCCCCTCGCGCCCGTTCGTCAGCCAAGCCGGATTCTAAACCGGCAATCTTCGCCGCAGATTCAGCCTTGGTCCTGGAAAGAGCCCCGGCCAGATGAGTGGCCTCTTCCTCTTTCTGTGACAGCAACCCCTGAGTTTTGGATAGTTCTCCCTGAACCTGACCCAACTGAGCATTGGCTTGATTCAACTGAGCCTGATACTGGGCATTGACCTGGCTTAACTGCGCCACCTTTTGGTTTCCTTCAGCACGGGCCTGGGCCATCTTCTGTTCAAACAGTTTCTTGGAAAGTTTGTTGGCTTTGTAGGCTCCGCGCAGTTCTGCCAGACGCTTTTGCAACTGAGCTTGTGTCTGTTCGATTTTCTGTTCACCTTGAGCGATCAACTGTTTCTTCTGCTGAATATCTTTGTTCAACTCGGCGATCTGACCTTCCTGAGCCTCGATTTCAACGTCTTGTTCTTTGATTAGATCATCACGGTTGATAATTTTGGCTTTCGCCATCTTGTTCGCATTAAGGACGTTGCGCACCATCTGCTGGTATTTGTTCAGGGCTTTGACCTTCTCGCCATTTTCACGAGCTTCCTGGATCAGACGCTCTTTTTCGTTTTTTGCGTCCTCTTGCAAAAGTGTCAGCTTGTCCATCAGTTCCTGGTACTCTTGCAGCTCATCCTTGGGGGCCTGATTGGCTAGGTACTCATTTTTGACGGATTCATACATCTTCAACTGACTCTGCAGTTCTTCGACCTTCATGGAAAGCTTTTGATTTTCAACCTGCCCGCGCAAGGCATCAGTCCCCGTACGCAGACTGGATGTCACGTACAATAGAAGGAAGATCGTACTTAAACCCAAGAAGAGATCCGAGTACGACGTCCAAAAACTGTCGCTCGAATGTTCTTTGTTTTTTTGGTAATTAAACGACATACCTACGCACCCCACCTGCATTTAAGAATAACAGCGTCGATCTTCTTTTCGGTGGATCAAAAACAGAATTGAGTGTTTTTCTTTTTGGTAAAGTGGCGAAGTTTCCGACACTACAGAGGGCTAGTCGATGTTTTTTGAATCTTTCTGGCTATTCTTTTTCCAAGGACAATGACGACAACCTGAACCACAACAGTGCCCACGCTTCAAATGATAAAAAGCGGTGAAAACTGTATAACCTGTTTCGGGGTCGATGTAGAAATCTTGATTCGCCTCGCTGGCCTGCTGATGCAGCTCTTGCAAAGCTTTCTGTGATATTTTCTTATCGCTCATGTAATAGTTTCGCGTAAATCAGCGTGTCTCGTCTTAAGCCGTTCTCCACCGCGTGCTCGCGCAGACGGGCTTCAAACTTGTAACAACAGCGTTCTGCCACGGCACTGGACTTCCTGTTAAGACCCGAACAATGAATCTCAATTCGATAAAAACCTGTTTTGAACAAAACATTTTCCAGAGTCTGAACCGCTTCGCTGACATAGCCCTGGCCTTCAAACCCACCCAAAATCCAGTATCCCAGCTCGCAGCGCAGGTTTTCCCAGCTGATGGTGTGCACCCCGATATTCCCCATGTACAGATCGCCCTCATTGCGAAAGATGCCATAGTCGAACATGCGGCGTTCATCCCACTGATTGTGGGTCATTTCAATATAATCACGTTCATCATCGATGCCTTTGGTGAACTTCACCCATGGCAGGAACTGCCCCAAACGTTCCCGGTCCTGATCCACATACTGAAACATGGCGGCCGCTTGAGATAGAGCATGCTTACGAAGAGTGATGCGCGGACCTTGGATTTCCTCTGGCAACGAAACGGGCGTCACTTGGAAATCCTGGAGGTCAGGTCAGAAAGACGGATTCCTTGCAGATATTGCATGGAATTTGTTTCCATTCCATCGACCACCTCGCACATCAACTTTTTCATGGAGCAACTGACAACACAGTTTTTATTAGGATCTTTATCAGGTGTGGCGATCAAACGTTTTTCAGAAATGGCAACGTAGACATCTTTTAGCGAAATCTCTTTAGGTGCCTTGGCCAGCTTCACACCGCCGGATTTTCCTTTGAAGGATGTCAACAGGCCAGCCTCCACCAGTCTGGAAATCAAACGGCGGATCACCGTGGGATTGGTGCGGATGCCCGCGGCCAGCTCCTCGGAGGTCATGAGCTCACCCTTGTGATAAGCCAGGGCGGTCATAATATGGACTGAGACAGAAAATCTTTGGTCAACCATAGATAGACTGTACCCCAAGCCTCAAAAATAAACAACCGGGTCGAATTATATGAAGCTTCCTTTAAATGTGCTTTTTATAGTTGCATTTAGGATCAACCCCAGACATAATGTGCTCATATTGGTTACATTAAATAGGAGACCCTCCCGATGACACATAAGACCCTTCAAGATGCGCTGGAATGGCGCTATGCCACGAAAAAGTTCGATCCCACCAAGAAGATCTCAGACGCGGACTGGATCCAACTGAGAAACTCTTTGACCTTGGCTCCCTCTTCTTATGGCGTTCAGCCATGGAGATTCCTGGTCGTGGAAAATCCCGAGATTCGCAGCCAGTTGAAGCCCGTGTCCTGGAATCAAACCCAAGTCACGGATGCCAGCCACTATGTGGTCTTCCAGTACAAAGAAAAAATGGACCCGGATTTTATTCAAAAATACATTCAACGCGTGGCCGACGTTCGCCAGACTTCTTTAGAGTCTTTGGATGGATACAAAAATCTGCTGATTGAAAACCTGGTGAAAGCCCCCGAAGAAAAGATCCGTGTATGGTCCCAGCGTCAGGCCTATATTGCGATGGGCTTCCTGTTGCAAACAGCGGCGCTTTTAAAAATTGATGCAACCCCGATGGAGGGCTTCGATCCTGTAGCGTACGACAAGATCCTGGGCACCGAAGGTTCCGGCTGGAAAACCGTCGCCACCGTAGCTCTGGGCTATCGCCACAGCGAAGATCCTTTGCAGCATCAAAAAAAGGTCCGCTTCGCTGAAGCAGACCTTATTCACTACATTAAATAATGTTCCAACTTCCGCTGCTGACTTGAACTGGCAAGGTCCCCCAAAAGACGCTTTGCCATTTCATTTCGGCAGCGGACCTCCGTTATAAACTCAAGTCAACGCCGCCGACGCAGCAACCAAACAGTGGTGGGGTTGAATTGAGTTTACTGCAGTTGCCAGCCTGGCGATTCACACACCTGCAGCGACAGAGCTCGCCATCTTTCAATGACGGGCTCTCCTTTTTGCGCCAGAACCTTATCCAATTCCAGCAACGAACTGACGGTGATATCGGAAGCCCCGTCACCACGATAGAACAAACCATAGACCTGACGGACTGCTTCGGCCGTCGGAGCCGCCGGACGGTTCGGAATCTTTTCCAGAATCGCATTCACGCCCTCGTCCATCCCCAGAATATTTTCGCAGAGCTGCACCCGGAAGGATTCGCGCACGGTATTACCATCCACTTTGATCGGCAAATTGGCGTTAGAGACATCCCCACCACAGTCCCGCCCGGAATAACTGTTGTAAGGGTTGCATCCCAGTCCGTACTGGGCGCCACGATTGACAACCCATTGATTCAACAGGCCCTCCAGATTCGGAACCGGCCCGTTGGAAGTTGTAAAGATCTCGCGCATCAATGCTGCCACATACTCTCGATTGACCACCTGAACTTTTTGCGTCGGCAGAACCACGTCTTTTTGTGGAGGATGATTCTGATCCGTGTCTCCGGTGGAGCCCATATCCAAGTTCAATGACGATTGATCCAAAACGGCAAAGCCGCCCATCTCGCCACAGTTTTGATAGAACTGGGTCATCACGGTCCCAAGCAAAAGCAAACCGAAGATCTTGTATTTGTTGCTGGTAAACATCAACCACCTCATACGATTTTCGCCGCTTTCAGAACCTGAACATCATTGCCGTTCAAACGAATCAATGGTTCCGCCAGATTCTCATAAGGGTTCTTCGTGCGCAGCAAAGCCGCCACAGTGGACGCCGCCATGGTTGGCGACGGCATCCCTTTTTGATTGTAACCTTCAATTGGTGCGGCACGACCTTGGGTGCCGGTATAGCCTCCGCCATGGCCGGATTTATAGATATTACCCACAACGAACGGACCTTTTTGAATTGCGCCGGAAAAGGCGCTGGTGACCAGCTGATCAAAGCCGTGGTCACTGCCAGAACCATTCGCCCGCGCCGAGCGGTTGAATTCAGATATCACCTGAATCACCGTTTCGGACCACAGGTCCACTCCGTTGACCTTGCTGGCTTTGAGTTGGTCAATCAACTCCAACATACCTGCACACAGGGCACGGTAATAAGCCGTAGTGATCAAGACCCCTGGGATGGAGCCCGTTTCATGCATGTCCTTAATGGCCGTGTGACTTGCCGTCACACCGTTCGCAGCATCCATCATGGTCAAACCGGTGGGATCACCCATTTGCAGATTCATCGTGCTGACCAGGCCTTCTTTTAAAACATATTCTGCCAAAGCAAAGCCTTCAGCCAAAGCACCCGGACAGGTCATGGTCTTGATGGAATCACGAAGGTCCGAGTTCGCACTGATGGTCATACCACGATTCCCGTCAGCCACGTGCACGCGCCAATGTTCATTCTGAGCAGAAATCATCGGTACGTCATTAATCCCGACCAACCCCTGCTGGCGCAAACTAGCTTCCATCAAACCGCGATAGCGCGCCACGGCCGCGTCCCAGTAGGCACCGATATCTCCGATGCCTCTTTTCATCAATGCCGAGGCGTTAGACAAGTTCTTTGCCAAAACTGTAGAGCCGGCAAAATCAGACTGTGCATAGGCACGCAGCCGTGCCTGGGCCAGATCAAAAGCTTCCTGATTGCGCTCTTTCAAAGTGCGGCCTTTAACCCGCCCCCCTTGAGGTCCACCAAATCCTTCCAGAAGCGAATTCAGAGGATTGCCAGTGAGTTTGTTCAACGCCTTACCGTTCATCGAGGCATAGTTGCCATAACCGCCCCGATCCGGCCATTCAATCGCTTCAAAAGTTTTCTTGGAATAGTCAGCCGCCAAGCCCATCAAAGAAGCCACGCCACCGACTGGGGCCTGTTGAATGGTGGCATTGAATAAATGTCCATCAAACCCGGTGCCAAATCCACGAACCACCAGCATGTGATTCAGAAGCTCCGTCAAAGCGCGGTTTCCTGCAGACGTCGTTACCGAGTGGGAAAACATATGCGGCACCAGCACACCATTATAGTTGAATGTGGCATACTCAGTCCCCACAACACGGCCCCCGGAAGAAACAAACTTCGTGGCCACCATGGGGTTATAGTCCAGCTGTGGGTCGGAAGGATTCGTGCGCATCCACGCATCAAACGTATAGCGCATCGGCCCACCGGCCATCAGAATGTTAATATAATTCCGAGAGCCTTCCGTGCCGTTGGCTTCGGCTTGCGCTTTGTGAATAAACCCGGTGCTCAGGACATTCATCAGACGCTCAAAAGGTGTCAGCGCCAAAGCAGTTGAAGCCCCGACGACAGCGCCACCGGCAATGAAGCCTCTTCGTGTCAGATTTTTTTTGTCCCCCATAATCCCCCCGGATTATTTTTCGCGATAGTTCACGTCGCCGTAGTATTTAGAAGCCATAATCCGTTTCACCAACTGACGCACGGATTGAGTTTGCTGAAGCTCATCCCCCAGAGACTCCACAAACTTGCGATCTTCGATGGCTTCTTTGGAAAGTTGCATGTTCAAAACTTCATTCGCGGGATTCGAGCGGTCATAGAGAGCCACCGTGATCCCGGTGAAGTACTGGAAATATCTTTTAGCAGCACAATAGTAATAGTCCTTGGTTTCACTCATCGCCAGGCCCAAACCACCGATTCCATTGACAGACTTGTCAATAAGTTGACCGGTCATGGAACGGAAAAACAGACGACCGTTCGGAGTTTGACGGTGGAAGTTTGCCACCGGCTCCGAAGGCCATCCACTGACTGAAGCAAACTCAGGACGGTAGCTTGCCAGATGCAAAGCCGATTTGGCATGCGTGCGACTTCCAGCACTGAACTCGGCATAGTCTGAATTCCCTACAACCACATTACGAGCCGTGTAGGCCATAGGGTCCAGAGTAGCATGGCACATCACACAGCTGGCGGAATTGCGGAAAGGGGCCGAGGAATTCCCCACAACATACTGAGTGATATCTGATTCACGCAAAGCCGGAAGCTGTGCACACAGGAAGGATTCCATATTGGCCTGGGACCACCGACGCGGAACCTTTGTCGTTCCGTTGGCTTCAAGCCCTCGACCATGACCATAATTCAACATCAAATAGATCGGAGATCCCAGAACACCGCCACCAAGATTCTTCAGGATATCAAAGCTGAAATCCAAACCTGGCTGGTCACTCGCCCGCTTGTCAGCACCCAAGGGCTGCAAAGACATATTCGGGATGACTGCGGTCTCTGTGGTGGTACGAATTCCCACCAGTTCTCCGGTTTCAATCTTAGGCAGATTCATGAAAATCGAATTGGTCGTGTCAGAGTTCCCATTAAAGCCACCACTCAAGGCCCGGAAATGGAAAAGATTTTCATTCAAGCCGCCATTGTTGCCATAAAGGCGACGACCCGGAAAATTCACCGTCCAGCCGATGGATGAACGAACACGGGGGTCATCTTCCCTCTGCGCACGAACTCCTTGATTGGCAGTGATCACATCAGCATACCGGGAACCACGCGCAAACATCGCACGGGTCAAAGCCAGACTGGGCTCCGTGGAATCATAGATATCCACCGTCCCTCGGGACATCTCCTCGCTGTATTCCTGAATCTGTTCCATGGTATTGGAAGTAAACCAGGTACGATGAAAATTATAGAAGGTGTTCAGGACAGAACGCGCTTCGTTGTCATTACGATTGATTAAAGGACCGCTGGCATCGAGCTCAGCTTTGTCCAGCAAAGCATTGCACGCATCCAACGCATTCATCTTCCCTGCTCGGATCTGCGCCATTGTGGAATGTCCCAACGGAACCGGTTTTCCGGTCAGATGGGAATAACATCGATTGTATAAGCCAACCTCGCTCATTTTTTGCGAATAAGCGGGCCCTGCCAGAAACAGCAAGCCTATTGATAGATATTTTAACACGGTCATTCCCCCATAGAAGTTTCCGCGACACTTCTATCTTATCGGAGAATTCCTCGATAGCGCGACCACCGTTCTCAAAATGAAACAGCTTCATTGGTCAAATTTTCATTAAGTTGTTCCGGGGGAACAGGCAAACGCAGTCAACGATTCAAACCAAGACGATTTACAAACGGCGAAGGCCCGGATAGCTCCGGGCCTTGGCTTCTGGGGATTGTCTTTCTCCCATTTCTATTGCTGAATATCTTCAATAGTCACATCCATATCAAAGTGACTTAGATAAGAATTATTAATAAACCAGTCGTAAGAAGTTGTGTATCCGCCTTGGAAGAAAAATTTCTTGTCGGCAGCAAGATCAATACCAGTGTTACCTGTACAGAGTGGTGTGCCTTCGCCATAACATTCATCATGTCCATTGGCATTTTGCCATTCACTGCCGTTCCACCATTGGCTTAGAACCTTTCGACCCGCTGCTGGTGTTCCTTTAATAGACGCAAAGGATGCATAAGTAGAATTGTCGCTATTGGCGCCATCGCCCCAAACAAAGGCCATGTCATTGACATCCGAAGCGACCAAAGTAGTCGCATTGATGTTGCCCCCCAAATACAGGCGCAAGTGGCGGCTAAAACTTGCATCTGGTGTTGCAAATCGGCCTTCATAAGCCAGACTGCCTGAGGCTCCGGGATTTACATACACTGCAAATACTTCTTTGGAAGTCGTTCCACCGGCCAGAACCAATCCATCATGGACAGCAACCGCTTTCGCACCAGCATCATCTTTGACCATAATCGTGTAACCTGAACCGACCTGCGCGCTGAGATCGGTTCCAAATTTGATTTGTAAAGCTTTGGTCCAAGCACTGTTCACAGTGCCTTCACCCAGTTTATGAGTGGCCGAAATGTCCAAGGCCGTGACATCGACATTGAACGACGTCTTACCAAACTGCGTTTGAACCACATCGACGAAATTCTGCGGAAAGCATGCGGTGGAAATCTTCATAGTCGCTGCACGCTCGACACCATCAAAGGTCAGACTTCCAACAGAGCATACAAAGCCCGTGGCTTGTGCAAAAGCACCAAGAAGAGTGTCTGGCCCGGTCCCTTGAGTTCTTGTCAGACAATAAAGCTGTTTGGATGCCCAGTCCGGATCATTATGATCCTCAAAGAAGCCGCCATCAGAACATGTGATCGCCGCTGCAAGATAAAACGGGGCTTGAGTCGTCTTTGCTAACGGCACAAAACCCGGAACAATGTTACTGCTCGCCGTGGCTGTATCCAGTGTTTTGTTAATCGAGGTCATCAAGGCACTGACTTCGTTCACAGTGGTACTTGGTGGCGCTTCACTGTCAGATGACGAGCTGCAAGCGCTTAGATAAATGGCAGTGACTGCCAATAAAGACTTAACCATAACTTTCATGTTTTCTCCTTTTGGTTTGGTTAAAAAAGGTAACTTTGTAAAATCCAACGGTGTAAAAGCGAAGGTCTGGACTGTTTTCTACTCTTTAGTTTCCAGGAAACTGCTCTGACGCTTTTGTAGGTTTTTCAGTTCACCTTGAAGTCGTCGCAACTTCGCCTGTAAGCGTTGTTCACGATGCACAGACTCCGAGTTATTGGACAGCTCTGCCTCGATGGCGTGGATTTCCTCTTGTTTTTTCAACAACAAGGCCTGGACCCTTTGTTCCTCGCCAGCAAGACCACTGCTGGAAACGATTAGTCCCAAGAAAAGCAGAACCACTTTTTTTGCAGAAAAAATTGAATTGCTTGTCACGAAGCTCCCCCCAACAGCAGTTTTTCAACTGCGCCGAAAATCCTCGTTTATGCTATTTGACGTCGGGATACCGACTTCGAAAAAAAAGAAAAAGGCCTGAAAACCAGACCATTTTAGCTCTAAAATTCTGTGGACAATGCTGAGTGCCGCAAAAAGCGCTTACAATGCAAGCGCTACAGATCCAAACCAAGACGTATTGTTTTTTGTGCAATTCGACGCATCGGAACCTCTGCATCCAGATCAGCAAGTATCGCCCATGTGCTGGCTGAGTACACAAAAGCCCAAAAGACGTCCTTGTTCATTTGAAGCTGATATTTTTTATTGAAAACACGTCCCTCACGGGAAATGGCTTTGGCGTAGTCCCGTGTAAATCGGAACTTCCCTTCCGTCAAAAGATGGACGTTGGCCTTCATCAAAAAGTTCCAGAAAGCATCAAAGTCAAACTCTGCACCCTCTTTGGCGAAAAGGGCCGGAGCCATTTGACTGCATCTTTCGTAGTCTCGCTCTAAGAAATGCTGATAGAAGCGACTTTCAACCTTCATGCGTTCCCGGGGATAATCGATGACTCGACCAAAATCCAATAAAACCACTTTGCCGTCGGTGAAAAGAAAATTTCCCGGATGCAAATCACTATAGGTTAAACAATAGCCAAAGGCCGCCGTCGAAAGTGCTCCCAGAAGACTTTCGGCAGCGACATTCCTCTGTTCCTGAGTGGCTCGGGTTACAAAACTCTGAAAACTTTCAGCCTTGATGAACTGACTTACCAAAACTCTTTCGCGAATCAGATCGCGATGCACACGCGGAACAATGACCCCCGGAAAATCTGACAGAAGATTCCGAAACTTTTCCTGATTCAAAGCCTCTTGCTGATAATCGCATTCTTGCAGCAGCGACCGGCTGATCTCGGGTGTGATATTTGCCGCATCCTTACCCAAAAATGCCACCAAGGACTGCACCAACTCGAGTTTTTGAATCTGCTTATTTAAGGTTCCACGGATGTTGGGATGCTGGACCTTCACAGCCACCTCATCGCCATCAAGCAACCGGGCATAGTGGACCTGGCCTAGACTGGTGACGGCCAATGGTTCTTCCCGCCAGTAAGAAAAGACTTCTTTCATGGGCTTACCGTACTCTTCCTCAAGAATCTTTTGGATCACTTTGGGTTTTTCGGGAATTGCACGGGACTGCAAAGTACCCAGTGCCTGACGAATCTCCATGGGTAAACCCATTTCCAGAAAACTGGCCAACTGAGCCACTTTGACTGATACACCCTTTCGACTGTGCAAAGAATTTACCAGACGCTGAATAAACAAATGCTTAATCTTACCGCTAAGACTGTTCATGGATATGGCATCTTCTAGATACTCTTCCATGCCCTCGGACAAAGAGCGCACGGTCTGACTGTCCCGGTCTTGCGTGGCGGAACTCAAAGAGTCACGAATACGCTCCAACAGTTTTTGAGTTTCGGAGGAGGTCCGCTGTTTTCCCATTGACGGCAACGAGTCCTCGTAGAGCTCCATAAGCTTTAAGATGGGCCCCGGTATCGCACGCGCCCCAGTCTCCCAGCACGCAATAGCCCCACTGGAAACCTGAAACTCTTTCGCCAGCTCTCTTTGTGAAAGTCCCAGTTGTTCTCGAAGACGCACAAGGCGCTCTGCAGGGTGCAAGCTCTTCATTATGTCCATAGCTTCACGATTATAGTCAGAGTTTAGAACTTCGCAAGCGACGCGAAGTACGGGCAAATAAAACCCTCTCCCGTCCGCAAAAGAAAAACCCCGTTGATAAATTCAACGGGGTTTTCGGATTCAGCTTCAATAAATTTTGACTTACTTGATGTCCTGCAAGGACACAGAAACCATCGTGGAAACCCCACGCTCTTGCATCGTCACGCCGTACAACTTACCCGCCACTTCCATGGTGTGTTTGTTGTGGGTGACAACGATGATCTGAGAACGTTTGGCCATCTCACGAACCAGGTCGTTGAAACGGAAAACGTTGGCGTCATCAAGTGGAGCGTCAACCTCATCCAGCAAACAGTATGGAGAAGGTTTAACCAGGAAGATCGAGAACACCAGAGCCACCGCAGTCAGGGCTTTTTCACCACCCGACATCAAAGACACGTTTTGTGTCTTCTTGCCCGGAGGACGCGCCATGATCTCGATACCCGCTTCGCCTTTTTCCTCGTTTTCGATCAAGGTCAGATTCGCCTCACCGCCACCGAACAGAACCGGGAATACGCGAGTGAAACGATCGTTAACCAAATCGAAGGTCTCTTTAAAGCGCTTGGAACAGATTCTGTTAATACGATCGATCACTTTACGAAGCTGCTCTTTGGCTTCTGTCAAATCAGCGTGCTGTTTTGTCAGGAACTCATAACGTTGAGCTGTTTCTTCGTACTCTTCGATCGCAGACAGATTGACTTCACCGATTTTAGCCAGTTTTTCACGCAGGTCTTTCAACTGCGCGTCCGCCTCAAGGAAGTCCCCTTCACGGCCCGCGTATTTTTCAACTACGTCCGGAAGATTCAGCATGTAACGCTCACGGATCTGATCGATGAGGTACTGCTCTTTCATCTTGGCTTGTTCCAGCTTCAACTGGGAGTCATTCATTTTGTGCTGTCTTTCGTTGCGTGCACGCTGAGAAGACATGGCTTCTTCTTCGATGGCACGGGCAGATTCAGACATCACTTCGTATTCGTCTTTGGTGCGGCCGACTTGCAGTTTTAGCTGCTCAACTTCATCCAACAGACGTTCAAATTCGATTTTCTTTTCTTCCAAAGCCATCTGGCTTTCAGTCATTTGAGAGTTGTACCCTTGAGCCTCTTCGCTCATGCGGGTCAACTGGCTGTCCAAATCGTTCAAAGACTTGGTCACCATCTCAAGCTGCCTCAGGACACCTTGGTATTCCTGAGTTTTGGAAGCGGATTTCACCTGAAGTTCGGTCACTTCAGCCTGCAAACCGTCAAAGCCCTGACGGGTGCTGTTCAACTCTGTGTTCAGAGTTTCAACTTCCATCTCCAGAAGAACTTTCTTCTCGCGAGCTTCCAGCAACGCCGAATTCAGTTCTTCCAGTTTGGCTTCCTGAACTTCAACCTGTTCCGTGATCTTCTTCAGCTCACGCTCCTGTCTTTCAACAGCAGTTTGAGCATTCGCCAATTCGTTTTCAGCGCGCTCAAGGTCCTTACGAAGCTCAGTGACTTTGATTTCTTGTTCAATTTTGCGTTTTTGCGCACCTTCGAAGTCATTCAAAACGTTTGCCAGTTGCTCTTCTGTTTTCTTTAGAGCCGCTTGAGCCAACGCCAGCTTGCCTGCGAATTCGTCTTTTTTCTCGGACAATTCTTTGATTTCACGACGACGTTTCAAAACGCCAGAGTCTGCAGATTCAGAAGAACCACCTGTCAAAACTCCGTCAGCTGTCAGGGTGTCCCCGTCAACAGTCACGAAAGTCCAACCCTCGTAACGAGGACGCAAAGCCAAAGCCGTGCGGATGGAATCCACAATCGCAACACCATCAAGCAGGTAAGCCACTGTGTTCTGGAACTTGTCAGCCGACTTAACAACGTCTTTCAAGATCGCTTGAACGCCCGCTTCAGAGGAAGGAGCCGCCGCGCGGTTCAGACCTTTGCCATTGTCATTTGCAGACAAGAAGCTGGAGCGACCGGATTTATTTTCTTTCAAGTGAGTGACAGCATCCAAGGCGATATCTGCATCGGAAGAAAGAAGCATTTGCAGGCGAGAGCCCAATGCCGCTTCCATAGCCACTTCATATTCAGCCGGAACTTCAACAACCTCAGAAACCGGTTGGAAGTGAGTCACAACAGAACCGTCCGCCATCATTTCCTGAGTGCGGGTTTTCTGCCACAACATGACCTGCTTCACACCCTCTTGGAAACCTTCAAAGTTGTTTTGCAGGTTTTCCAAGCCGTACAAGCGGGACGCCACTTCGTTCAAGCTGTCTTTAAACTGTTCCACTTCAGCTTTTTTAACTGCCGCGGAATCCATAAGGATCTTTTTGTTAGCTTCGAAGGAATCAACGTCGTTCGCCAGATCCAGTTGCATCTGACGTTCTTTTTCAAGTTCGTTGAAGACCTTCTTGCGACGGGCTTCAAACTCAACTTGTTTTTCACGAAGTTCGTTCAGAACCAGTTGTTCGTTGTCCTGGCGCTCGGTGATGTCAGCGATTTGTGCTGTCAAAGAGTTCACACGGGCATCCAAAGAAGACTCAGACTGACCCACGGCGAACAACTCACGACGTTTGGTCGTCAGTTCTTCATCCACAACAGAGATACGAGAATTGGAGTTTTGGAAGATCTCGTTTTTCTGAGCGAAAGTGGCCGCCAGTGTTTCGGCTTCCTCTTTCAGTTCAGCAACCTGTTCATCCAAAGCCGCTTTATCACGAGTCAGAAGCTCTTTACGGGCTTCCTGCTCTTGCAGGATCGTGCCGGTCATTTGTTCGTTACGACGGGCCTGTTCGATTTCAAAACGAAGTTCCTGGATTTCCAGTTCTTTCTTTTGAACCGTGGATTGTTTTTCGTGGTACTGGGTCTGCTGTTCTTCCACCATCTTTTCTTTTTCAAGAATTTGCAGTTTCAGAACTTCCAGTTGGCCCTGCAAAGTGGAAAGGTTGGTTTCGCCTTCCACTTCCATGCTTTGTGCTTCATTGAAGATCGCCTGGGCTTCATCGGCAGCGCGCTTCAACTCAATGTACTGAGCTGAAGACAACCACAGATCCAGGTCTTCAATTTGATTTTTGATATTGCGATAGCGTTCCGCACGCTGAGCTTGTCTTTGCAAAGAATCAATCTGGCGTTTCAACTCGCCGATGATGTCCTGCAAACGTACCAAGTTCTGGTCGGTGGAAATCAATTTACGCTGGGATTCTTTTTTACGAGCTTTGAACTTCGTGATACCCGCAGCTTCCTCGATAAGCATACGACGATCTTCCGGTTTCGCAGTGATGATCTTACCGATCATACCCTGAGCGATAATGGAGAAACCTTTGGCACCGGCACCGGTGTCCATGAAGATCTCCTGAACGTCTTTCAAACGTGCAGGCTCTTTGTTCACGAAGTACTCACCCTCACCGCTTCTGTACAGGCGACGAGTGACCATGATCTCGGAATGTTTGATGTATTTGGCAGGGAACGCGCCCCCGTCATTTTCCAAAGTCAGAGAAACTTCGCACATCCCCAATGGCGCATACCCCTCCGCACCACCGAAGATAACGTCCGTCATCTGGGAACCACGCAGGTCCTTGGCAGACATCTCACCCATGACCCACATAAGCGCGTCAACGATGTTGGATTTACCGCAACCATTAGGTCCGACGATCCCCGTGATACCAGCATCGAAGTGGATCACTGTGCGGTCTTTGAATGACTTAAAACCAATCAGTTCAATCTTTTTAATTCTCAAGGTACAATCCCCTCTTGAGTACTTCCCCTCAAATACAAGCCCAAGGTCTAGCTAGACCAAAGACCATTAGAATTTCGCGAGTGTTGGGAAGCATGTCAACCAGAGCCTCTCAAAAGAGCCCCTAACGCTGAAAACTTAAGCAGACTTACAACCGATTTACATGTCGCATTAAGAAAAGGTGCCTGGTTGTTTTTTCTGGCTACGGCGCAGCAGAAATCGGAGCTTCTTACAAGTCCCACATCGACTGAGCCCACGGACTTTTAAGAAAACAACAGATCTCACCTGATGCGTTGTAGCCAGAAAAAACAACCAGGCACCTTTTCGGGGAATGAAAAACGGCGCGCCGAGGGGGTCGGTGCGCCGTTGAATATTCTGATTTTAGAGAAGGAATATTCAGACTACATACAGGTAACAATTTGACCAGAAGTCGTCTGAACCACAGATCCAGGGTGGCAAGTATGAGTTACGCCACATGTCCCTTGTTCAATCATTCCATACTGGTTCTGCCAGCGAACTGTTTGGCCGTTACAGTTAATCGCCGAACCATTACCTGACGTCGTTGTGCAATAGTTCTGCGGAACTTGTTGGCCCGTGGAAGTCTGAACACACTGACCGTAAGCATTGTAAGAGTAGCCATTCCCCACGCCCGTGTTTGCGCAAAGAGTGTTTGTCACAACGGCATTGTTCACATCGCGACATTGATAGGTGGAATAACCATTCTGATAACTATTGTTGTAGCAGTATGAATTGTCCACCTGAGTGCTTGTTCCATTATAGGAGTTCACCTGGAAGCAGCGATAGGCTGTCGTCGTGGTGGTCGTCGAATTCCCTTTATCCTTGCTACAGTTTGCCAAGCCAACTGTCATTGCAGTCAGCGCCAAGGCTTTCATCATCGTCAGAATATAGTTTTTGATTTTCATAAAATTTGTTCCTTCTCTATGCCTATCCCTAAAGCAAATCCACGGCCACAGCGGCACCAAGGACAAATCCAATTAAGATTTCAAGGAGTTATAAGACCGTGTAAGAAAGATGGAGCAAATTTAAATCGTCTGCCACTTTGACAGTGACGACAATTGTCGTTTTGAAAAGGCATTAATCACTTCATGGTTGTTCCACAATGAAACAAACAACTTAGGACTGTGCAGGAATTTTAAACACTTTATAGGCAGCCCCTCGTCCACTTCCTGACTCGAAATTGACGAGGGCCCATTTCACACTTTTATCCCTGGCTCTATGCCTCTGGTGTCGGGCGCGACAGCTTGCGCGCAATCAGGCGACAGGCCACTTCCATTGGATCACTCCACGCGGCCGGCCGATCGCTAAGCAGCGACACAACTTCTTTTCGCCCGAAAACCCGGGCCAAATCCAAGGCAGTCATTCCATGGGGATTTTTAAGATCTGTCATAGCCCCCTGAGCCAGCAACAACTCAACAACACGCACATGCCCTTTAAAGCAGGCCCCCATCAGAATGGAGTTCCCCATATCATCCAGGGAATTCACATCGGCTCCATGCTCAATTAAAAGCTCCGAAGCCTCTTCCTGGTCATGATAAGCCGCCAACATCAATAAAGTGTGACCTTTGTGGTTGCGGATCTCAATATCACCTCCGAATGCCAGATATTGTCGAAGGGCCTCACAGTTCCCCGTGCGGGCCTCTTCGAAGATTTCAGGCTCCATCACCATTGTTCTTTTAAATTCTTCCCAAGTAGGCATAAAAAACTCCTTTAACTAATGATGAGACGGCGCCCGGTGCTCTGCATCCGTGTACACACGAATCCCCATCAACTTTGCAAGCCCCAGTCCATAATCCTGATGAACACGCATAAAGACATCGATCTGGCGGCGCACGATTTCTTCCGGCACCTGCCCGCTCTTCATGTGTTCAGCGATATTATTCAGCAACTGATCCTTCTGATCCGGAGTCATCAAGTTAAACAGCGCCCGGCACTGGGAATAATCATCATTGCCCTCGCGATGGTTGAAACGATCCATAGTGGCGTCATCTAATCTTAAAGGTGGCTCGCGATACTGTTCCTGCTGAACCGGGCCTCCGTAAGAATTCGGCTCATAAAAGGCGTGATGATATTCCGGGGTATCAAAGCGCATGGCTCCGTCCAGATGATAGTGATGAACCTCCACCTTGGGTCTGTTCACCGGAAGCATTTCATAATGGGTCCCGATGCGATAGCGATGAGCATCGGCATAAGCAAAGGTACGCGATTGCAGCATCTTGTCCGGCGACCACGAAATTCCCGGGACCATGTTGTTCGGATTAAAGGCCGCCTGTTCGATCTGCGCAAAATAGTTCACAGGGTTGCGATTCAGCTCAAAGTGCCCAACCTCAATCATCGGGAAATCCCCGTGTGGCCACACCTTGGTCAAATCAAATGGATTATAAGGAGTATGTTTGGCCTGCTCTTCCGTCATAATCTGTACATAGAACTTCCAACGAGGGAAATCCTTGGCCTCGATGGCGTTATACAGATCTTCCTGGTGACTTTCCCGCGTGCGCCCAACCAGCTCCGCCGCTTCATGATTGCGCAAATTACGAATACCCTGCTGAGTTTTAAAATGAAACTTCACCCAATGGCGCTCGCCTTTTTCATTAATAAATGAATACGTGTGCGAACCAAAGCCGTGCATGTGTCTATAAGTCGCAGGCAAACCTCGATCCGAAAACAAAATCGTCACCTGATGACAACTTTCCGGACTGAGTGACCAGAAATCCCACATCGCCGTGGGGCTACGTAAGTTGCTGCGCGGGTCCCGCTTCTGAGTGTGAATGAAATCCGGGAACTTGTAGGGATCGCGCACAAAGAAAATGGGAGTGTTATTTCCCACCAGATCAAAGTTTCCTTCTTCAGTATAGAACTTCATGGCAAAGCCACGCACATCACGCTCGGCATCGGCAGCCCCCCGCTCTCCAGCCACCGTGGAAAAGCGAATCAGCATATCTGTCTTTGTACCTTTTTTTAGAAATTTAGCCCGTGTGTATTTACTGATATCATGTGTGACAGTCAAAACACCAAAAGCTCCCGAGCCTTTGGCATGAACAGTTCGCTCGGGGACACGCTCTCGATTCTGATGGGCCAGCTTTTCAATCAGGGCCACATCCTGCAAAACCAACGGACCGCGAGCCCCTACAGTCATCGAGTTTTGATTGTCCGCCACGGGGGCCCCTGCCGTCGTTGTCAGACCATTTTTCGTGCGTGCCATATACTTCCTTTCGTGAGTTTTTAAACGACCCAGACAGAATAAGTAGCAACAGCTTCAACTTTGAATGAGGTTTCGTTAATGTTGTTACCTGGCGGCAACGAAGATCGGATCTTTGCAAAAATACAAGAACGGGAGCTCTCCTCTGCGGTCATAGAACTTGGTAATTTAACGCAATTTAACAAAGATTTTATGCTGGCGACGTGCTTTTTACTCGGTCTTAATTCACTTGGCGATAATATCCGACACAGGAAGGAGGCCCCATGCAGTACAAAAAAGCAGAGCCCGAATACAGACCCAAAAAGACTAATGCGGAAATCGCATTCACTGTTCTGATAACAACATTGGTCTTCGGAATTCTTGTCACATACTTTACAAAATAGTCTTACAAAAAAGCCCTCGTTAAGAGGGCTTTTTTACATATTCAGATTTAGTGTAACTTTTTGCCAACCAACGCAGCTCGTGCTGCCGCCAGTCTGGCAATAGGAACGCGGAACGGAGAGCAGGACACATAGTCCAGACCCACACGGTGGAAGAATTCAATTGAATCCGGATCACCACCATGTTCACCGCACACACCGACTTTCAAATCCGGCTTCGCGCGACGACCCAATTCCACACCCATCTTCACCAAAGAGCCCACACCCACCTGATCGATGGACATGAACGGATCTTTTGGCAGGATGCCTTGAGAAACGTATGAACCCAGGAAGCGACCGGAGTCATCACGAGACAATCCCAACGTCGTCTGAGTCAAATCGTTCGTACCGAAGCTGAAGAAGTCTGCATGCTCTGCAATCGCATCCGCAGTCAGGCAGGCACGAGGAAGCTCAATCATGGTTCCAACTGTGTATTCGAACTTCACGTTCTTTTCAGTTTGAACCTTCTTCACTTCACTGATCGCCTGGCCACGCAGGGTATCGAGCTCTTTGTCGGTCGCCACGAGCGGGATCATGATTTCCGGAGCCAATGTTTTGCCTTCAGAGATCAACTGGGCCGCAGCTTCCGCAATCGCGCGCACCTGCATGGTGTAAATTTCTGGATAAGTGATTGCCAAGCGGCAACCACGATGACCCAGCATCGGATTGAACTCATGCAAAGATTTTACTTTCGCGCGCAGACGTTCGTAGTCTGTGTTCAAACGTTTTGCCAGTTCCTTTGTTTCTTCATCCGTGTGAGGAACGAACTCGTGCAATGGCGGATCCAGCAAACGGATCGTCACTGGCAAACCATCCATGATCTTGAACAAGCCATAGAAGTCTTCACGCTGCATTGGCAATAGCTTTGCCAATGCTTTTTCACGGTCCGCTTTGTTGTCAGCAATGATCATTTCACGAACGGCATCAATGCGGTCCGCGCCGAAGAACATGTGCTCGGTACGGCAAAGACCGATACCTTCAGCCCCAAAGTTACGCGCAGTTTGTGCGTCTTTCGGGGTGTCAGCATTTGTGCGAACCTTCAACTTACGGATGCCATCGGCAATCTTCATAATACGTTCGAAGTTGCCATCAAGCTTCGGCTCAATCGTTTTAACTTCACCCAGGAAGACTTCCCCGGTGGAACCATCCAAAGTGATCACGTCGCCCTTTTTAAGAACGTACCCTTTCACTTTCATGGTCTCGTTGCGATAATCCACTTCAATGTCACCACAACCCGCCACGCAGCATTTACCCATACCACGCGCCACAACCGCTGCGTGAGAAGTCATCCCCCCGCGAGTCGTCAGGATACCTTGAGCTGCCACCATGCCGGCGATGTCTTCCGGAGATGTCTCAATACGCACAAGAATGACTTTCTTGCCTTGCTCTCTCCACTCAACCGCTTCTTCGGATGTGAAGACGATTTGACCGTTCACACCACCCGGAGACGCTGGCAAACCTTTGGCCAAAGTGGTTTTCGCCGCCTTAGGGTCCAATGTCGGGTGAAGCAACTGATCCAAAGCAGATGGATCCAGACGCAGGATCGCCTCATCCTGCGTGATCAATTTTTCATCGATCATATCGCAGGCAATTTTCAGTGCTGCTGCCGCCGTTCTTTTCCCGTTACGGGTTTGCAGCATCCACAGAACACCACGTTCAATCGTGAACTCGATGTCCTGCATATCGCGATAGTGGGCTTCTAGTTTTTTATAAATATCGACCAACTGACTGTAGGCCTGCGGAAGAGCTTCCTCCAAAGACATCACACCCGCTTCTGCCGCTGCGACTTTTGTGATCGGCTGCGGAGTGCGGATCCCCGCCACCACGTCTTCACCCTGGGCGTTGATCAGGAATTCACCGTAGAAAGCTTTTTCCCCCGTGGACGGGTTGCGTGTAAATGCCACACCCGTTGCAGAGTCATCACCCATGTTTCCGAAGACCATGGACTGAACGTTTACGGCCGTACCCCAAGCCGCAGGGATCGAGTGAAGTTCACGATAAGTGATCGCACGCGGAGTGTTCCATGAATGGAAGACCGCAGAGATCGCGCCCCACAACTGATCCCAAGGATCCGCCGGGAAGGACTGACCCGTCATCTGATGAACCAGGTCTTTGAACTTCTTCACCAGAAGCTTCAGATCCTCAACAGTCATTTCAGTGTCTAGCTTGTAGTGCTTTTCTTCCTTCATATCCTCCAGAGTCACCTCCAGAAGGGAAGAATTCATGCCCATCACAACGTCAGAGTACATTTGGATGAAACGACGGTAAGAGTCCCAAGCAAAGCGAGGATTATTTGAGGACTTCGCCAAACCTTCAACAGTCTGATCATTCAGACCCAGATTCAGGATGGTGTCCATCATACCCGGCATGGAAGCACGAGCTCCGGAACGAACGGAGACCAACAACGGGTTGGCCACGTCGCCGAACTTTTTGCCGATTTTGGCTTCCACTTTCTTCATGGCCTCCAGAACAGAGGGACGAACCCACTCTGGCAGTTTTCCACCGGCTTCATAGAAGTGAGCACAGATCTCTGTAGAGATTGTGAAACCCGGAGGCACCGGAATACCCAAAGAGGTCATTTCCGCCAGATTGGCGCCTTTGCCCCCAAGGATGTTTTTCATTCCCGCATTGCCTTCGGAGTCCCCGGCGGCAAAGAAGTACACAAACTTCTGAGGAATGGTGGTTTTGGTCGTTTTATTTTCAGAGTTTACATTCTGGTGCATTAGTCTCCCCCACCGAAAAGTAAATTTATCGTCTATACGATGTAATAAAACATCGCTAAACCCTTAATATCAATGAAATTTATTGGCGCACCGAGGCTCTGTTTAATAGAGCTAAGATTCCACCCTCCGGGGTTGCGGAGACTCGCGGAAAAGCTTTCATTTATCGAATACTTAGGCATTTTTACAGGCTGACACAATACTGACACATTCCTGACGCCAACAAGCCACCCGCCGTGCTAGAAGAGCGCATTCATAAAATTCAAAGGAGAAAACCGTGAAAACACTTGCGTTCGCTCTGACCTTGCTTGTGGCCAGCTCGTCTTTTGCCTTCCCAAACTGCACTCAACTGGAAGCTCAAATGATGACCCAGGTGGCCTCGGTGGAACCTGTTTCCGAGACCCAATGCCGCGTAAAACTGGCGTGGACTGGCAACTGGATGTTCAATCCTTCGTATGTCTGCCCTCTGGATATCGACGAAGCCAGCTCTTTTGGCGTAATCACCTCCTGCAACTACAAAGTGGGCTCACAGATTGACGGCATCGTCTATCGCAATGTCGATGGTGATCCGGCCCACCTGTCATTGTACTAAATACATTCATGTGATTTTTGAATAATAACTTATTTCTTATTCACTTACCAAAAATCACACCGCTTGTTACAAGCCTATCCGTCATCACACATGGGGAGTTATTAAATGAAATTGTTTATTTTTGTCCTGTCTTTGTTCGCGGTTTCCACATCCTTCGCCAAAGGCCAAAAACTGGAAAACCTAAAAGAACTTTGTGCCTTGGAAGCTGAACACGAAGAGGACTACGACAACACTTTTGCTGAGCTGGGAACTCTGGACATCAAAGAAATCAATTCTTTGACCGCGTTTGAGCTGAAACTGGTGAATGCGCACCTGGTGCAGGAACAGTACACAACAAAAGCTCTGACTTTTGCTGAAATCAAAAAGTTCTTCTCTGAAGAGGGTGAACAACCTTTTAATGACCTGCACATCATCACCTTCCAATCCAAAGTGACCGGCCGCACTTACATTCAGGTTAAAACCTGGCCGGGTGACAATCCTTATGGACTGATCTTTGATGCAAAGACGGGCAAAACACTGGCTCACAATGGCGATGACAGCATTGTGCTTCTGACTCAGAACGGTCCTTACTCCTGCTGGAGCTTGAACAAGTAGTTTTTCGAATGAGATGGAAATAAAAAAGGGAGCGGTAACGCTCCCTTTTTTGTTGCTGCTTCAGCTTACGGGCCGACAGGCCCTTCAGCTCTGCCGGCTGGAGCCGTGCTTCAGCTCTGCCGGCTGGAGCCGTGCTTCAGCTCTGCCTCTGACGGGCAGTTTATTGATTGAAAGTCTTCAGTTTTGCCGCGATGTAGGTACCCAGTTGAGAGATCGCTACACGCTCTTGGGTCATCTTGTCACGGTGACGAACGGTCACAGCCTGGTCGTTGATGGTGTCAAAGTCCACCGTCACGCAGAACGGTGTTCCGATTTCATCCTGACGACGGTAGCGCTTACCGATAGAACCGGATTCATCCAAAGTCACATCGAAGTCTTCTGCCAGTTGGTCACGAACTTTGTCGGAAATGGACGTCAGTTCTTCCTTCTTGGACAAAGGCAATACCGCCACTTTGTACGGAGCAATTTCCGGGTGCAAGCCCAGAACCACGCGCACGTCCTCTTTACCCGCCTCATCCGTGGTGATTTCCTCACGATAAGCATCGCACAGGAAGGCCAGGAACAGACGGTCACAACCCACGGCTGTTTCAATCACGTAAGGGATGTATTTCTTTTTGTTCGGTTCATCGAAGTATTCCAGACTTTTGCCAGAGAACTTCATATGCTGAGTCAAATCGAAGTCTGAACGGTTGTGAATACCTTCCAATTCAGAGAAGCCCATCGGGAATTTGTATTCCACGTCCACTGCTGCGCGCGCATAGTGCGCCAGTTTGTCATGGTCTTTGAATTTCAGATTTTCAGGCTTGATACCGTACTTGATATAGAAGTTCCAGCGGCGCTCTTTCCACTCCATAAAGAACTTTTCATCCGTGCCGGGCTCAACAAAATACTGCATTTCCATCTGTTCGAATTCACGTGTGCGGAAAATGAAGTTCCCCGGTGTGATCTCGTTGCGGAAAGACTTACCAATCGCTGCGATACCAAATGGAATCTTGTAGCGAGAGGACTGCTGACAGTTCAGGAAGTTCACAAAGTGTCCCTGAGCCGTTTCCGGACGCAGGTAAATTACGCTGGCGGAATCCTCCAATGGTCCCATATGGGTTTTGAACATCAGGTTGAAGTTACGCTCTTCTGACAGGTTTTTGCTGCCACAGTTCGGGCATTTCTTTTCGTTGATGTAGGAGTCCGTGTTATCGGCACGGAAACGAGTCTTACAGTCTTTGCAATCCACCAATGGATCCGAGAATCCATCGACGTGGCCCGAAGCCTTCCATACCGTTGGGTGCATCAAAATAGCGGCATCCAGGCCCACGATATCCGGGCGACGGGTCATGGCATTCCACCATGCACGTTTCACATTTAACTTCATCAATGAGCCCAGAGGACCATAATCCCAGCAACTTGCAAGACCACCATAGATCTCACTGGATTGGAAAACAAAACCACGACGTTTGCTGAGGCTGACAAGAGTATTGAGGTCCTCACAATGCTTAATTTTCATACAGAACTCCACAGGTTGGGTTTCAAGTTAATATGGGGTCTAGAACCAGTCAAGAAATCAGGGTCCTCCCTTGCCTGAGGCCGGGTCCTCGGAGAAGCTATTCCTATGCAGTGCATCCGAAAAAGCTTCTACCTTCTGACCCTTTTTTTGAGCCTTTCCATCCAGCCCGCACAGGCTCAGTCCGTGTCTAAATTCGTGACGAACGAAGAAAAGATCCGTGAAGAGATGATCGGCATTTCCCGCGAACTGGGAGTGACCTGCAATGCCTGCCACAATGTTCAGAACTTCAAAGCCGACGACAAAAAGGCCTTTAAAGTCAGCAAAGAGCACATGAAGTTGACGCAAATGCTGAGGGACAATGGCCTAGATGGCAAAAAAGGCCCCAAAGCCACCTGCTACATGTGTCATCGTGGGAAATTGATGCCTGACTACAAAGAGCCTGCTAACGCAAAGGCTTTCTAAGCTTCCTCTGGTTTTACAAAAAGTCCGCTCTTCTTTGAACCTTCCGGGTCGCTCTTTCGTCTAAAGTGACATGCCTTCCAGTCCCCTCGTTGACTCTCGCTCAACTTGGGGAAAAATGAATTGTGCGAAAGGACTGCCATGAACTTGATTGACCTCTCGATCCGACGCCCGGTGTTTGCATGGGTTCTTATGTTCGCTCTGATCGTTTTCGGAGCCATCTGTATGAATCGCATGGGCATCAGTCAACTTCCAGATGTGGACTTCCCGGTGGTCAGTGTTTCCGTCGACTATGAAGGCGCTGCGCCAGAAGTCGTCGAAGCCGAACTCCTGGACCCTATCGAGGAACGCCTGCTGGCCATTGAAGGCATCAAGGAAATGCGCTCTTCCGCCCGACAAGGGTCTGGCTCTGTCACTTTGGAATTTGATATCAACCGCAATGTCGATGTCGTCCTGCAAGAGGTCCAAACCGCCCTGGGCCGCATGCGCTGGCCTCCCGGAGTCGATCCAGCCACCATCCGCAAACAAAATCCCGAAGAAGACCCGATCATCATTTTGTCCGTCTTTGGTGAATCACCTTTGCGTGACATGATCAATTGGACTGAAAATTACCTGCTGGACCAGGTCCGCTTCCTGCCGGGAGTCGGCGAGGTCAGTATCGGTGGATTCAGTCAGCGCAACCTGCGCATCTGGGTGGACACCAAAAAACTGGAATCCTTGTATCTGACCCTGAGTGATGTGGTAGCCGCGATCAACACCCAGCACCTGGAAAGTGCCGCAGGTCAGTTCACTGAAGGTCAGCGCGAACTGCGCGTGCGCTGGCTGGGCGAGGCCACGGACGTCAACGAGGTCGCTAATATCCAGATCCTGCGCCGGGGCGGTCAACGCATCTTTGATCGCGACATCTTCATCAAAGATGTGGCCCGTGTGGAAGATGGGCTTTCCGACATCCGCCGTACCGCTCGAGTGGATGGACGTCAGGCCGTTTCCATCATCGTGCGAAAGCAGCGTGGCACCAATGAAGTCACCGTGGCCAATGAAGTTCGTGAAAAACTGGAAAGCATCAAAGGCACCTTCCCCGAAGGCTTTAACTTCCGCGTGAACGTGGATTTCACCCGCCCTACCGATGCCACGGTCAATCTGACCATTGAAAAACTATGGGTGGCCGCCCTGATCACGATTTTGATCTGCTTCCTGTTCCTTGGAAACGTCCAGGCAGCCATCAACATACTCTTCTCGATTCCGACCTCGATTGTCGGAACATTTATCATTCTTTATTTCTCAGGCTTCACTCTGAATCTGTTCACTCTGCTTGCTTTGACACTTTCGATCTCCATCGTCGTGGATGATGCCATCATGCTGCTGGAAAATATCATTCGCCACTACCGCATGGGGAAAGGGTCCGCCAAAGCCGCCTCGGATGGATCAAAAGAGGTTCTGCCTGCCGCCATTGCCGCCACGCTGGCGGTGATCGCCGTGTTCCTGCCTGTGGTGTTCATGGACGGGATCATCGGCAAATTCTTCTTCCAATTCGGCGTCACGATGAGTGCCGCGGTTTCATTGTCACTGCTTGAAGCAGTCACCATCACCCCGATGCGGGCGGCGGCCCTTCTCAGTACAGAACCGAAAGTTTCAAAACTGGAACACTTCCTGGATGAGTTGTTTGAAAAGTTCGCCCACTCGTACCAAAAAGTTCTGCACGGGACTTTACGTTTCAAATATCTGGTGGTTCTGGGCTCGATGATCTTCTTTGTCGTGTCCTTGGTTTTAGTCAGCAAGGTCCGTCAGGAATTCGTCCCGGCACAGGATCAGGATTTTATTATTTTAAATGCGCAAATGCCGCCGGGCACGTCATTGGAGGCCACCAGCAAAGCCGCTGAAAAACTTGAAGCCGTCCTGAAGGGCGATGCCACGGTTGAAGGATTTGTTGTGTCTGTCGGCGGCGGTGGCGGTGGATCCAACGTCAATCAGGTGTTTATGCCTGTCGCCTTAAAACCCCGCGCCGATCGCAGCGAAGGACATTTGCAGATCATGAATCGCTGGCGTCAGGAATTCCGCAAGATCAAGGATATGCGTGTGTCCATGCGAGACATCTCGGCGCGAAATCTTTCCTCCGGACGACAAAATCCGCTGGCTATCAACTTGCGAGGGCCGGATCTGGATGTGCTGTTTGAAAAATCCAACGAGCTGATGGCTCGCCTGGAAAAAGAAAATCTGGCCGTGGATCTGGATACGGATTTCCGCAAAGGGATCCCTGAACTGGTTCTGACCCCGGACCGGAAAGCCATGGCGGCCCGTGGTGTTTCTGTCGAGGACGTCGGCGCCATTCTTTCCGCCGGCGTGGGTGGGCTTCGTCAGGGACGCTACACCGCCGATGGACGACGCTACGACATCCGCTTCAAGTTTCTGGAAGAGCAAATCCAAAAACCCGCGGATTTCAAACGTCTTTATGTGCGCAACAACTTCGGCAATCTGGTCCCGCTTTCACAGTTGGTGAAGATTGAAGAGAAAAAAGCCATCCAGGGCATCAGCCGCGTAAACCGTCAGCGTGCGATCTCGGTCTTCGGGAACCTGTCGCCAGGTCAATCCCAGGCCGCGGTGCTGGAACGTGCCAGTGCCATTGCTAAAGAGATTCTGCCTCAAGGGTATTCTTTTGCGCTGGAAGGGGCTTCGGCCGGATTTGCTGATTCTTTTAAAAGCCTTTATTCCGCCATGATGGTCGGAATTCTGGTGGCCTATCTGATTCTGGCGGTGCAGTTTAATTCTTTCATTCATCCCATCTCGGTTCTGGTGGCGCTGCCCTTCTCGGTGACCGGAGCATTGGTGGCTCTCTGGATGTTTGATATTTCCCTGAATCTTTTCAGCTTCATCGGCCTGATTGTTTTGATGGGTATCGCCAAGAAGAACTCTATCCTCCTGGTCGAATTCACCAACCAAGTGCGGCACCATGGACAAACCGACATCGCCAAGGCCTTGCTCGAGGCCTGCCCGATCCGCCTGCGCCCGATTTTGATGACCTCTGTCGCCACCGTCGCTGCGGCTTTGCCTTTGGTCATCGGTCATGGTATCGGTTCTGAAACACGTATCCCTATGGGTCTTTCCATTATTGGGGGAACCATTGTTTCAACACTGCTGACCCTGTTTGTGGTCCCAGCTTTGTATTTGATGCTTTCACCACTTGAAAGCAAAAGGAAAAAGGTCGAACTGTGAAGATTTTAAAGCAAACCCGACGGACAATTTATTTTGTGTTGGGTTGGCTGTTTCTGGTCTTGGGGGTCATTGGTGTCTTCCTGCCTCTGCTTCCCACGACACCGTTCTTGCTTTTGACGGCGTTCTTTTTTGCTCGCAGCTCCATTCGCTGGCACAAGTGGCTGCTGACGCAACCCCACCTGGGCCCGATGATTCTGGACTGGCAAAAACACGGTGTCATCCGCACGCGGGCCAAGATCATGGCCACGGTGCTGATGGTTCCTTTGGTGTCGATCTCCCTTTTCTTTGGCGACGTTCCACTGTACGCCAAGGTCAGCGCGGCTGTGGTTTGCTCCTGCGTATTGGCTTTTATCTGGACCCGTCCTTCGGCCCGAGACTGACAAGAGACGGCATTTCGACGTATCAACCTAAGATTTTGTCTGTGACCTCAGCTATAACCCATCTGACGTGTGCACGAAGCTTGCTCCTTGAAAAAGGAATGAAGGAGTGTGCATGCACTGGCCTCGTTTGATTCTCATTTTGGGACTACTGTTGTCCGATGTTGCGCAGGCGCTAACGGCCTCCCCCCCCTTGCCTGGCGCTGAGACCGCAGAAGGTTACTATCGCCTGATCAGTGGTACCGACAACTGCCCCACAGAAGTGGAGTGGGCGGAAGACTGCGACGGCTTCGCTCTGTATCCTTCTTCGCAGGGAGCCTCCATGGACACCATTCGATTCTGCCAGATCAACCGGGGATTTAAGGTTCTTCAATCACCGGGAAAAAAGGTTCTGCGCGAAGTGGTCAGTCGCGACAACTACATCACTAAAAAAGAGACGACCCTTTATTTGGATAAAGACAACTCTCTCAGCTTGCTGCAAGAGGACACTGTCATTCAGGACGGTCCCAAAAAATTCCTATGGGAACACAGCCGTAATGGGCGAGGCTACAGCTGTCTCTACACCAGGTAGTGTATTCCTCGAAACATTCTTTTTGTCTCAAAGTGGGAATATGAGCTTATTGGCTAATTGCAGGTCCTTTTTATTCCGAATAAATAGTCATGAATTGCCAGGCACGTCTCAGAAAAATTGGTGTTTTTCTCTCTCTGATATTGGCGTTATCAGGATGCAACCTTAGCGCACAGATTCAAGACCTTCTGGAAGCGGAATCTCAAGGCCCCATACAACTTAAGATCTCTGAAAAAAGTCCTTATCTTATCGTCAATGCCGCCAATGTCGCAGCCAAATCCATTTCAGGAACCTGCACGAACAATGATGGCTCCGTCCAAATTACGTTGAACACTGATGCCCTTGCATCCGCTGCCTGCAACAACAATCAGTGGTCCATTCTTCATGACTTCTCACCAACTCCGGACAGTGACAACCTGACTCTCACAGTCCAGGAAACTACCGTCAATGGAGAACTTCTCACAGATACAGCCGTGCTCCTTAAAGACACTCTTCCACCGCAACTCACTCCCCTGAGCAGCCAGCTTATACCTGCTCTACCGCAAACAGCCTCCTGGAGCTGCCTCGACCCTCTGGATCTGTGCCAGTTCCGCGTTCAGGAAAGTGATTCTCCAGCCTTTGTCTTCGTTGCTGAAGGCTTCAACAGCACCGCCAGCGCTTCACTGTCTACGCCGGGCATTCGTTATCTATACATCCAAGCCACTGATAAGGCACAAAATCTGTCTGCTCCGGTCCAAGTCCAACTGTACGTGGGCCAGCCGAAAATATTCATCGGCGCGCTTTCAAAAGAACTGACTTTGAATGGTATCGAAGATCTGAATATCCTGGCCCCGGCCTCCCTTCCGGAGATGGCCCTGTTCAACAATGAAACTTGTTCTGGGACCAAGAATTGGATCAGCACCGAAAACTTTGTGCCTAACTGGGCACTGGACCCAACCGCTGAAGGTGGCACTGCCTATGTCAGTGTAAAGTTTAGAACTGCAACCATGCAGGAATCCGCCTGTTACCACGACTCCATTCAGTGGCCTATCTACACCTCCCACACTATGTGCACCAGCACCAGCTCCAGCCTTTCTCGCGGACGTATCGTCGACTCCGGTGGAACATCGGGACCTTATCAAAACAACGAAAACTGCGCACTGAACCTGACACTTGCTGGCCCAACAAACTTCACATTTGACCTTTTTGATACAGAAGAAGGCTATGACTTCATCAAAATCTATGACGGCGAGACCAAGATTTTAGATCACTCCGGCACCGAGTTGCCAGATTCTTTCACCACGACCTCGAACAACGTTCGGGTCGAATTCATATCAGATGTAAGTTACACGCAAGCCGGCTTTAATCTTCGTTGGGAAAGCGCTGGGACTGGCGCCACTCAAACCATCTCTTTAAATAACGGCGATGCGATCGCGGTCAAAAATCTTGTTGATGTCGCGCTCAGCACACCCTCTCCCATGTTCCAAACCTATCTTACCGAAGACCCCAGTTGTTCTTCTGGAGGAACCTGGACAGCATTTACCGCTGCGACAACCTGGACTTTTGCAACTGCCAGCTCAGGCCCCAAAGAACTTTTTGTCAAGTTTCGCGACGCCTTTAACCAGGAGACCTTCTGTTCTTCGGCCAGCATCCGTCTGGAACTTCCAGAGATTTCCATTGATTATCCCGCAACTGAGGATCAGATCGGCAATTCGCTTGTGATCGGTGGGTATTGTTCGATCCCCAATAAACAAGTCCAACTTAGCGGCACTCTTACAGGCAGTACGACCTGCGCCCCGGACCAGAGCTGGGAGCTTACGCTGGACACCAGCGCTCTGGCTAACAACTCGGCGGTCAATGTCACCGCCACCCTCAAAGACGGCAGCGAGACCCTGGCCAGCAATGCCAAGACCTATACAATCACCAGAACTCTTTCACTGCAAACGCCCGCTCCCGCAACCACGATCGGACCCACAACTCAATTTGGCGGTTCGTGCAATATTTCAGGGGCGACGATCAATATCACAAGTCCGGTGACGACAACGACCACGTGTACAGCTGGAAGCTGGTCGGCTTCCATCAATGTACCTGGAGCTGACGGAGCCACCATCACCTTAACCGCGCAGCTTCTGCACAATTCAATCGTTCAAGAGACAAAATCCGCCACCTACACTTTGTCCACCACTCCGCCGACGGTGCAGATCACAGGAGCGCCTTCTGGCGTCAGCGTTCTGAGCTCTGTAAATGTCAACTTTGGCGGCACCAACGTCGGCTCGGTTCGCTACAAAATCGGAAATTCCACCGATTGCTCTTCGTCAACAGGCTATTCAACGGAAACTGCAGCTCCGGCAACAAGAACGCTGGATATTTCCGGGCTGAGCAATGGTAACGTCACTCTGTGTGCCGTGGGTAAAAATCCGGTCAATGGATTATGGCAGGACTTCGCTTCGGCCAGCAGTGTCAGTTGGACCAAGGATTCCGAAGTGGTCGCCACCATCACTTCAAAAAATATTTCCGTCGACGAGGGCACCACCAATAACACGATCACCTTCGCCCTTTCCGGCACGAAGACCTATGACGTCAAAATTTACTTCGACTACTTCGGCAGACAAATCTACATGGCGGATCACAACCTGGCTCCCGGATTTGTCACAATCCCGGCGGGAACTCTCACTGCATCCGTCAGCTATGATACTTTCGATAACGGACTGAACGACAGCGATCGGGACTTAAGAATTTATATATCGCATACCGACCAGCCGGCCGTCCGCATTGGCGCGACAAGTCTGGTCTCTCATCTGATCAAGGACAACGACGCAGTCTTTAAAACCGTCCTCAAAGTCGTCGCCGCCCGCAACAATCAATGTGCTATTTATTCTGACAACCGCCTGTTCTGCTGGGGTGACAACTACTACGGTCAACTTGGTTTGGGTCACAAAAATCGGGTTGGCACTATTGTGGAGCCCCTTCCAGGAACCACCTTCATCGATGTCTCCATCACGACCCAATCCATTTGCGCCATCACCTCCGCCAAAAAACTCAAGTGCTGGGGATACAACTACTACGGCGATCTGGGGATCGGCTCCACCACAGATCAGACCTCTCCTGCAGATGTCGACAGTGCAGAAAACTATGTGCAGGTATCCCTTGGAGCCAATGGGGCCTGCGCCCTGACCGAACTCGGAAAAGTGAAATGCTGGGGGCGAAATGTGAGTGGAACGAACGGAGATGGCACCACCGCCAACAGCTCCACGCCTCAGTTGATTGACAGTTCTGTCACCTATACCAGTGTTCACCGAAAATCCGGTACTGCCTGCGGAATCACGGCGGCTCAGGAATTGAAATGCTGGGGCGGGAACTCTTACCAGCAGATTGTTGTCGGAAGCACCAGCAATGTGCTGACACCGACCGTGGTCGACGCCGGAACGACGTATCTTTCTGCGACTGGCGGGTCCACTGTCTGCGGGATTACAACAGCCAACAAATTGAAATGTTGGGGATGGAACAACAACTCAAATGTCGGAGCTTATGCTGGCACCAACCCCGTTGTCACACGGGCCACCATCGACGGCGCCACCAATTATCTTTTTATATCAGATGATATGGGTTATCGCTGCGCCATCACCTCTAACAATGACCTGAAGTGCTGGGGCGAGGTTCGCGGCACGGTCAACTCCAATCAAACCACACTTTTGACGTCGCCCACCGCTGTTAACGACGGGATCAAGTACTCTCAGATTGCGATGGCTGGTTATGGGGCTTGTGGTGTTTCTACGGATGGACAGATTGTCTGCATGGGCGATCACTACAACAACTGGTTTGAGCCCGCGATCCTCTTTGACCTGACCCTTGTGGATACCGATACCACCGTATCAGACTACGGCGTCGGGTCTGCGGGTGCCTGCGCGATTAAGTCCGACGGCCTGGCCCTGTGCCTTGGCGCACATGCCGGAGCGGGATCGACAGTGTCCACCCCCGCTATTGTCGACAACGGCTCTAACTTTACCGGAGGCAAGGCGGTTCCTTCGAATAACGGCAGTTGTGTCATCAATGGCAGCGGGCAGATGTTCTGTTCCGGAGCCAATGGCTTTGGTGCCGTCGGAAATGGTGCGACGGAATCGTATGTCCCTTATATGTCTCCGGTTGCTCACTCAATTGCTTTTGCCAACACAGCCAGGGAAACTTTCTATTGCGGGTATGGCATATCAACCAGCGGCACCTTTTACGCCTGGGGATCTGAATCAAGCTGCCCCAGTCGCACACCGGCAGCGGTGGATACGGGCACAACGTACAAACCTGAAACCCTGGCCGTCGCCGACAGTTTAGCTTGCGCCATCACCACCGGAGATCAACTGAAGTGCTTTGGCTACGATGGTGGAACAGGTCATTTGGGCGGTGTCTCGCGCAACACACCGACCCTTATGGACAGCGGCACCCAATATCGATTTGTGTCTGTCGCCTACGCGCTCATCTGCGGAATTACCACCGCGGATAAAGTCAAATGCTGGGGCGCAAACAGCACAGGTAAAGTGGGCAATGGTACCACCACCAACACCAGCGTTCCTTACACTGTGGACTCAACTGAAACCTTCACCAAGCTAAGTGTTGGCTCCAGCCCGGTCTGCGCGATCACCAGTGGACAAGTTTTGAAATGCTGGGGCTACTGGGGGGATTACACTGGGAATTTGACGGTCACTTCGCCCACTGTGGTCAACGCTGGAACATCCTATCTGGACATCAAGGTTGGAAGCAGCTCCGCCCTGGCGATGACCACGGACGGAAAACTGCACTACTGGCCAACCGCACGCTTTGACCAGGCACCCATAGCCATTCAGCCTGCGACGACTTTCACCAGCATCAAAGGTCATGGCGCAGGGTACACTTACTGCGCCATGGACACCTCTTCAAAACTGTGGTGTTCAAAAGCAAGATGGGATGGAACTTTCGTATCCACCCCACGCTATATGCCTTACCGAAGACAGTAAAAATTCTAAGCCGATTTATTAAGGATAGCCTTGTAAGCCGTCTCCAAAAACTCCAGCGATTCGCGGTCGCTGCGATGGATGGCGGCCTGATAGGCCTCGGTCACAATTTTGATGGAGGCCCCCGCTGGAACCCCTAAAACCTCATAGGCATCCCAGGAATGCCCATTGTAGTTAAACATCACATTCAGATTCTTGGATTGGCTCCCCGCAAGATCAGGGTGAACCTGAGGGGGTGCAACATTTCGACGCAAAGGCTCGACTGCCGGCGTCTGAGATGGCGCAGGATCGATTAAAGGCGGGGCACTGTCCTTTGCCTTCAGGTTCAGTTGCGTCGGACGACGGCTGCCGCCCCGAGAAACGAGATACCAGAATATGAAAGCCCCTGCTCCCACTAGATTCAATGTCAAAAAGTCTTGGCTATTCATCCAAGTTCTATTATTGGTGGTGTGGACCAATTTAGCAAGGAGTCACCTTCATGGCAGCCCCAAATCCCTTTGAAAAACAGGCAGGCATTCCCGGAGTGAAACACATTATCGCCGTCAGTTCCGGTAAGGGTGGCGTCGGCAAAAGTACCGTGGCCACAAACCTTGCTATGGCGTTAGGCAGAAAAAACAAGGTCGGCCTTTTGGATGCTGATATTTACGGCCCGAGCATTCCTCGTATGTTAGGTACTCTGGCACAAAAGCCCCATATCAACCCGGACACCAACCAACTGGAGCCGATCGTTCGTTATGGCATTAAACTGATGAGTATCGGTTTCCTGGTCGAAGAAGGTGCCGCCGTGGTTTGGCGTGGACCCATGCTATTTAAAGCGATGGATCAGTTCCTGCGCGATGTGAACTGGGGTGAGCTGGATTATCTGGTGGTGGATTTGCCTCCGGGGACTGGCGACATCCAACTGACTTTGGCGCAAAAAGTTCCGGTGTCCGGTGCCGTGATGGTTTCCACTCCGCAGAACGTGGCATTGGTGGATGTGAAAAAAGCTGTCGACATGTATGCGCGTGTGAACGTGCCTCTCTTGGGGCTTGTGGAAAACATGGCCTACATGATCAACCCTGCCAACGGTGAAAAGATGCAACTTTTCCCGAAGGGTGAAATCGATTCCTACGCAGAATCCAAGGGCATCAACAAGCTGGGTGAAATTCCCTTCAACCCGTCTGTGGGCATGGCGTGTGAAGCGGGTATTCCGATCGTGGAAGCCAACAGCAATGGCGCTGAAGCGCAGGCGTTTATGAAGATCGCCGAAGAAATTCGCGAACTGCTTCCAACCACCTAGTTCAAATTTTTGAAATTCTATTTTTTATTCTCAAAAAAGGCCGTCGTTCTGACGGCCTTTTTGTTTCAAGCCAAAACAAAAAACGACCTTGTTTCCCACCCTGATACGTAAATCTGACGTAATTTGAGAATCGACATCCGTGCTATTGAAATTAAAACTTTGGTCGGGCTATCCTGATTGTGTTGAAACCACAAGGCTCGTGAGACTTACCTCTGAGTAAGTGAATGCTAGTAGGGCCAGCTAAAGGAGGACACGGATGAATTTTCGTTTTTACGAACATCACGATGACGAACTGAAGTGAAGACGCGTCACCAGGATTATTACAAAGAGGTGCGGTTCATGCCTCTCTAAACAAGAATGGGCTGGTTGGATCTGATGAATAACTCAAAGGAGGTTCCTAGGGTTATACTCGTTAGGATTAAGATCCTTCCTTTGCCTCAAGGCAAACCGCTCGGAAACGGCGGGACGCAAAGCTAAAGGGGTGTCGGCGCAAGCCATGCCAGCCAGCTGCCAAAGGTCATGAGTCACCTGAGGAATCAGAGGTGTGCATATGGAAGGAACAAATACATACAAGGATTGGTTTCATTCCCCTTAGCTAGCGAGTTATCACTGACGATTCCTCGCTAGCACTTTTTTTGGGCCCTGCCTTTTCAAGACAACCCGGCCCGCACACAATCAATACAAAAACTATTTCTTAAGAGGCACCAGCCAGTTTAATTTATCCGGCTCAGTTCCACGCTGAATGGCCGTGATCTCTCGGTACAGTTCATTGCTCAGTGGACCATTTTCATTGTTATTGATGATCCAGTCTTTACCCTTGTAGTGCAACACACCCACAGGGGAAATAACCGCCGCTGTGCCAGTTCCAAAGACTTCTTTAAGCTCTCCCCGCCCCAGGCGCTCGATCACCTCTGTGATGGTAATACGACGTTCTACGACTGGCAGACCTTTGGAACGCAAAAGTTCCAAAATCGCATCACGGGTCCCACCCGGAAGTATGCTGCCGTTCAAGGCCGGTGTGACGATCTCGTTATCGAAAACAAAGAACACGTTCATGGTGCCGACTTCCTCGATCCCCTGGTGTTCCACATCCAACCACAGAACCTGGGAATAGCCCTGCTTTTTAGCCTCCAGGGCCGCCTTCAGACTGGAGGCATAGTTTGCTCCGGCCTTTACGGCACCCAATCCACCTGGCGCTGCACGAAGATACTTTTCTTCCGCCCAGATTTTTACCGGCTTGGTTCCTTCAGAATAATAAGAGCCCACCGGGGATAAAATAATAAAGAAGATCGTTTCACGCGACGGACGAACCCCCAGGAAAGGCTCTGAACCAATCAAGGTCGGACGAATGTACAAAGAAGTGTTGGGCTCTTTGGGAATCCAACGCTCATCAACCGCCACCAACTCCTGCAAAGCCTCCATGAAAAGCTCCAACGGGGGCGCTTCCAGACACAGGCGAGCCGCGCCATCTGCCATACGACGATGATTGAACTCCGGACGGAAGAACACCACTTTACCGTCCTCCTGACGAAAGACTTTCATCCCTTCAAACAGCGCCTGACCATAATGAAAAACAGAAGCCCCCGGATCCAGAGACAGAGGACCATAAGGCAGGATGGCAGCCTCGCTCCATCCTTTGCCTTCCGTGAACTTTGCCACGAACATGTGATCAGAAAAATGCTGTCCGAATCCAAGTTGATTGGACGGAGGAAGCGCCTTCGGCGACGTCGTCAGAGTTTTGGTAATTGTTGTCATACCAAGGACCTACCGAACATAGGCACTTTGGTCAAACTTCGATTGCGATTTTCACCTTTTAATAGACCCGAAGCCCCGTGTTAAAAGATATCACACGAACCTTGCTCATAAACTTTATTCACTAAAGCTTGAGCCCGCACAGCCGCAGGGTCTTCCGATGTGTCTGTGGTAATGTCAAAACCCATCAAGACACTGGTGGCACTGTTTAAATCTGCGGCAGAATGTGGAAGTCCCTGACGCTTCATATGCTCCAATTGCTGAGCCGCCACACAGTCCGCCTGAAGCTCCATTGCCAGCCCACTGGTGGCCAGCAATTCCTGTATCGAAGCTAAGAGGTCCCGGCCCGCCGGCCATTTGCCTGCTTTCACGGACTCATAGATAGTTTTCAGCTGATAAGCCACCGCCCCCAAAGGCAACGGTGTTTTTTGCATATTGTGAGCTTTTTCAGAATGCGCCAACTCATGGGCAATCACGGCCGTCAGCTGAGCCGGGGTCAACATCTCAACAATACTTTTGGTCAAGAACATGTTGTTACCAAAACTAAATCCGTTGGGCTCTCCGGGAAGACCCTGAATGATAACAATCGAAAGCTTGTCGTAACGATACTTGAACGCCGGATATTGATAGATTTTCTGAAGTGCCTGATCCGCCCTGCGCTTTATTTCGGGTGCCTCAATTTCCTTGAACTGTGGATGACTGATCTCGGCCGCCGCCATCAAAATACCGCGCACCAACTGCCCCAGATAGTAATCCGGAGACACGTACTGCGCAACCGAGGCCTGCACCTGAAAAGCCACCACAAAAGACAACACGAAATTGACAGCGAAAATATTCTTCCAACGCATAAGACCTCTTTCTTAGGTCTTAGCGATATTCGTACCCAGGCCATAAGCAACCTAAAGCCGAGAGAGGATCAAATAAACGCCTAAAATGATACCTCTGCCGCGAATGGGCCCTTGCCGCTGCGGGGCCCCTGTCTAACATATAAACAGCGTGGTGAACGCCACGAGGGCCTGACTTTCCCCTCAGTGTGGCTTCGGCTTTGCTGAAAAGCCAGACATGCGCATTCAAGCTTTTAAAGTCTTTATTTCAGCTCTCCTGATCTCTGGCACCGCCTGGGCCACCGAGGTTCCGGCTTACTGCAAAGAACCCATTGTCCGTCTGAAGGATTCCGAGCAAAAAATTCTGAATCCGTCCCTGACAGGACACCTTTATCAGCGGGCCTTCCTGAAGCTGGCGCAAAGACTGAGTCTTGAAAACCTCAATACGATTGAAGCCTATGCCGCCACACTGAGCACACGCCTGAATAAAGATCAGATTGAAAGTTTCAAATCTGTTTTCGTGAACTACGGACAGGCTTCAGATTATGAAAACTTCATTCAAACTTTGAAAAAAACCGATTACTGGAAACCTGCCACCCGCATGTCGAACTCTTATGTTGCAGTGCTGGCTGCGCTGGCCCGCCATCTGGGTGAAATCAATCTAAGCGACAGTGAAATAGAAAGCCTTTGGATCAGCCACAACTGGCCTCACATCGACGGAACTTCATTGTCCAAAAAACTGGCCTCTATTTCAGGGGCCACTGAAAAGAAACGTCACTTGACGGTTGTGGAGTTTAATTCCCTGCTTCGCAGTCTGGGCCGCGACTGTGGCACAATTACCGACGCTGAAATTCAAAAGAAAATGCGTCAGGATTATTGGCTGACTTTGCGTGAAAGTCAGACGTCCGACGTGGACGGCGCACGCATTATGGTGCTGGGACAAGTCTTTGTCGCAATTCCTTCTGTCAAACTTCCCGATCAGCGCCTGAATCAGGGCACAACCCAGATTGTAAATCTGAAAAAATATCCTGCGGAAAAATATGAAACGTACATTCAAAAACGTCACGCCGTGAATCAAAAGGCGGATCTGGATGTCATTCGATATTTCCACACCCACTATGGTGATTCAGCCTATGTCGTTATCGACAAAAAACAAAAGCAACTGCTTTACTTCCGCCAGGACGGAGTTGAACTTTCCAGAACCGGACTTGAAACATTCGCCGGTGACGAAATCAACTCTGGGGGCGCCGGGATTTATTTCTATGCCTCCCAGTCTGCCGGCTTCCATTTCCTTCAAGCGGAAAGAGACAACCTGACACGCGCTGTGTTTAAATCCAATGCTTCTGTCCCGGTTGGCACCCCTGTCTATGTGCTGCCGGCAACCACCGAGCATCGTTTCCGTATCCGCAATCACCGTCTGACCTTTGGTGCCAGCAAAGTCTTCCGCAACCGCGTGGCCTACAACTACACTCCACTGAATCGTGACTTCAAAAAGGTGTCTATTACCGTGAACCTGCAAGACAGCTTCACCAAAGCTTATGTCAAAGCCCTGCAGGACGAAAAAAGCACGCTGATGGCGTTGTTGCGAATTGAAGACGATGACTACAACATGCTGGCCCAGTTCGCCTTCGGAGTCTTGGCACCAGAAACAGACTACGGTCAGAACTGGAAATACAAAATCAAGGAATTGGCGCCGGTGCTGGTCTCTTTGGCCAAGGGAAACGGCTTTGATACGGACGCCAACAGTCGCGGCCCAACACAGATAAAACGCATTCCGGAAGTTATTATCGAGCACTATAAAATGGAAAAAAGTGATCTCAAAGACCCCAAATCAGCCGCCGTGGCAACACTGGCTTTCTGCGCGGACCTGATGAAGGATCTTAGAAACGTGGCCCATTACCATCCTGAGATCACAGAGGAAACTTTGCAGAACTATCTGTATTATCTCTATCAGGGACGTCGCTGGGAAATCCGTGAAGCCACCGCGACGCCGGATAAAAATGCTTCGATCCGCAAGATCAAGAGCGCCATTTCCCTGCTGTCAATTCAAGATATTTAGTAGCGAGCCGGGCAGGTCACAGTGACTTGCTCTGAGTTCTTCTTTAAAGACAACGACAGGTCACTGTCGGTCATTGTGTGTACGGAAACATCCGCGAAAGTCAGCGTCGCCATATAATGCCCGTCAACTTCCACCACACGCACCTTGAATCCCTCAACCCATTGATCTAGCACCCAACTGGCCAGATCGGTGTTTTCTTTTACTTCCACCGTCAATTCCACCGGAATCTCATACGCTTTGGAGGGGCTGCGATAGTCCACCCTACAAACTGGATTTGCAGCCAATGCGGCGGACGTTGTCAAAAATGTCAAAACAGAAACAACAAGATTTTTCATAGGACCTCCACAACGAAGGCCCTTATAACGCTGAAATGATATAATCAAAATTGAATTAATTTTAATTTAATAATAAAATTTTATTATTATGTCTGAACCTAATATTTACCATCTGAAGTACTTTATAAAAGCCGCTGAACTGGGCAGTCTGGCCGCGGCCGCCAAAGCGCTGAACATCAGTCAGCCAGCGATCAGCCAAGCCATCAGAAAGCTTGAAGAAAACCTGCAATGTGAACTTCTTCTGCACACTAAAAACCGCTTCAAGCTGACGGAAGAAGGGCGCCTGCTGCTGGAACGCTCCCGGGGCATCCTGACCCAACTTGAAGATTTGAAAAGCGAACTCAAAGGCCGCTCTGAAGTGATTTCGGGCCCCCTGACACTTGCCACTTCGAGCGCAGTGGCGCACTATCTGCTGCCGAAATTTCTAAAAAACTTTCTGAAAACCCATTCGGCCGTTTCTCCGGAAATTCAGTTTGGGTCAGTGCCTGAGATCCTGCAGATGGTACGTGCTGGAAAAGCTGAACTGGGGATTATCATCGACGAAAACCGGCCACCGGGATTTGAAGGACGACTCTTGGGGGAAGGTGGTTTTAGCTGCATTCACAAGTCCTCAACCTCCCCCGCCCAGCCACGCTTTATCAGCACCTGGGAAAGCCCCGGCAAACACGAGTTGGAGAAGGCCTACAAGCGGGCCACAGGAAAAAATGCACTGACGGCCTTAACAGTGGAAAGCTGGGAGGTCATTGCTCAAATGAGTCTGCTGGGCATGGGTGTGGGCCTTGTCCCGGACTTTGTCGCCAGCGTCCAGACGGGTCTGAAAACCGTCGAAGAGTTTTCCGTTTGGGCCGAACGGATCCGCTATAAGATCTATCTGATTCATCTGGGAGAGCATCAGCTTTCCAAACCCGCGCGTCTTTTTGCTCACGAATTGACCCAGGGAATTTTAGAATAAAAAAAGGGACTCTTTTCAGAGCCCCTTCTTAGTATCAACCGTTTTGGCTATTTTATTGATTCACTTCGTTGGGGATCACAATACGTGTTCCAACCATCAAAGATGCCGGATTGCGGATATTGTTTCTTTGTTTAATATCCGAAACAGCCACATTGTACTTCGCAGCGATCACGGAAAGGTTCTCACCACGGCGAACAACGTGAACTTTGGCTTTAGGTTTGCTGGACTTAGCCACATCCACAGAAGCCTTCGCAATGGAAGAACTGCCTGGGACTGGCACTTTCAATTTCATGCCCACCTTCAAAGTACGGCCACGTTTGATGTTGTTCATGCGCTGCAATTCAGAAACACTGGTGGAGTATTTGCGTGCAATCGTGAACAAAGAGTCACCGGACTGAACGATGTAGTAACGACCATCAGCGCTGACGGTCACTGAGTTCCTTGGCTCTTCAGAGGTGGATTTCTTTGCCACCATGGAGCGCGTTGCTGGACGATCCTTCACTGGAGTGCGGTCCGGAACCTGAATGCGCATACCCACTTTCAAAGGTTTGCGACGAGGCAGATCATTCAAATCACGCAGGTAAGCCACTGTTGTGCGATAGCGACGAGCCACTGTGCTCAGAGTGTCACCTCGACGAATGCGATAGGTCTGTGTATCACCAGAGTCTGCAACGAAACGAACACTGGTTACAAAGCTTTCGGTTGCAGCCACTTTTGCTTCATTAGATGTGCCCGGCGGCACACGCAGAACCAGGTCGCTGCCCTTAAGAATTGCCACTTCCCCTTTGAACTTCGGATTCAAAGCTTTGAAGTCCTCATAGTTCAGATTCAGCTTTTCAGCCATCATACGCAGATTCACCGGTTGATTGACTGTGATGTGATCGAACTCAATGGGTGGAAGATAATCGATATCGTCGAAACCATATTTCGCCGGGTCTTTGCCGATCATTTTCGCGGCAATGAACTTAGGCACGTAATTGATGGTTTCAGCTGGAAGTCTTTTCTTACGAGCCAGTTCCCAGAAATCGCGCGTATAGTGGTTCATCACTTCGCGTTTCACGCGGTTTTCACCCACGTTATAGGAAGCCATCGCCAGATACCAGGAGCCGAACACGCTATAAAGGCCTTTGAAATATTCAGCGGCCGCTTGGGTTGCGAATACCGGGTCACGGCGTTCATCCACAAAGGCGTTGATATCCAAGCCATAGCGCTTTCCTGTACCACGAATGAACTGCCAGTAGCCCACGGCAGACGCATGAGACGTCGCACGGGAACTGAATCCGGATTCAATCAGGGCAATGTAGAAAAGATCTTCAGGAAGTCCGTTGTCACGCAAAACTTTTTTCATCAGTTTTTCGTAACGGGTGGATCTGGCCAGATAACGTTCCATGTGCGGGCGACCGCGACCTTGGAAGTAGGCAATCCATTTTTCTACCAGGGGGTTAACTTCAGTAGGGATGGATTCCAATTCCTGATCCACCACCTTGGGGCCTTCGGGGTCAGACAAGCGGAACGAGCCAATGTCCTTCAAATCCCCTTCACTGTTGGTAGCTGGTCTGCCAGCTTTTGTGCCCAAATCCTTATGAGCACACCCTGCCAAAAAGGCCAGGACCAAACTCAATGTTAAAAGTCTCCTCATGAGTCCTCCGACGCAGGTTTCAGGCTACAAAAGTCAGAGGACTTTTTCAATAAAACATCGTCCTTATTTTGCCTTTTTAATCAGCAAATCCTGCCATAGGACGGGATTTGGGGCATAATTTCCCTTCTCCGAGAGACGATAGAGCAGGACGTTCCTTAAGATGGCCTTCACATAAAAGCTCGTCTCTGTCCACGGCAGCTCGTCAAACCACAGCTCATCAAGGGGTTCAGAGCTGGGCTTGGAAACTAATTCGCTCACCTCAGCTCTTGCTTCCATCCACAATTTTACGCGATAGGGTCCTGCGTTATAAGCCGCCAAAGCAAATGGCACACTTCCTTGGAACTGGTCCAACATCTGGGAAATATAGAACGACCCCATCGGAATATTCACCTCTGGGCGGAACATATCATCAGGAAGCTCCACCTTCATTCCCAGCTTGCGCGCCACTTCCTGCGCGGTGGGAGGGATCATCTGCATCAAACCCAAAGCATTGGACGTGGAAACAGCTTTCAAGTTAAAAGCACTTTCCTGCCGAGTCAGACTCTTAAACAACACCGCATCCACGCCATAACGTTCTGCCTCAGCCTGATACAAGCTCGAGAAAGCCTCCGGATAGCTGATCTTCACAAATTGCTCGCGACGCAGACGAGGATCTGCTTCCATCGCCTCATTGATCCAGCGAATGGCCGTGACGTACTGCTGGCGTTCCATCATTTTTTCCGCCAGATTCACTTTCAATGTCGCGTCTTTCATGAACGGCATAAAAGACAACTCTTCCTGCGCCTCGCCGACCCAACCAGCCTCTGACAGGGACTTAAAGCGCTGCCAAGCCGTCTTTTGCGAACCCACGACATAGAATTCATTCGTCAACGCCGGAACCTTGTCTTTGTTTTCAGGCCAGGTCAGTTTGCCCGCCTGAGACTCCGCCCGCAGGCGCAGCCCGTAATAGGAAAACGGATAACGCTCCATCAAATCCGCAGCCGCTTGTTGCGCCCGATCTGACTTGCTGCCTTGAAGTGAACGCACCAACCAGTACTGCCCGTTCAGTTCATAGCGTTCGCGCCCCTGCTGAAGAAGTCGTTCCAAAAGGGCTGACGCGTTGGTGAATTCCTTCTTTCTATAGTAAATCAAACCGGAACGGAATAAAGCCTCTGCAGCTTCGTCAGATCCCAGATGATGGGTGAAGAGTTTCTTGTAAAGATCCAATGCACGATCGTACTGCCCCAGAAAGTGCGCAGAACGCCCGGCAATCCACAACGCGGAGGTCGTGCTGGGTGCGGTGGGGCTTTTATCCAAAGCCTTCATCGCCAAAGACAGAGAGCCCGCATAATCCGCACGACGATGCAGACTCTGAGCCCAGTCCATCAGCCGTTGAGTGTCGGCCTCTTCCATTTCATTCAACGCTTTGACCTTCACCAACTGCTCTGACAATGAATTGTAGATCTCCAGTGGTTTGTCCTTCATGCGACGGGCGGCACGACTTCCGGGATATTCATTCAGAATTTGTATAGCGTCTTTCAGGGCCGAGATCGGATCATTCTGCTTCAGGGTTGAGGCCACACGTTCTTCCAGTTTGCCTTCCTCACCGCTGACCTCAGTGACGGTCGCCGCAGTCTTCACGGGTGTCACCACCGTGACTTTCGTGCGACTGATAAAATCCAGTTTATCCTGAAGATATTTTGAATCCCGCTGATCCTGCGCCTGCTCATAGAAAAACTGCGCTTCGGGATAATTATTATCCACAAGCGCCAGATCGCCCAACATCTGATACGCCCGGGACTTTTGCTCTTTGTTCAAAGAGTAGCTGCCCCCCAACAAAGCATCTATCCCAGCAGCCGCCGATTTAATTTTGCGATTGACCTGATCTTCCAGCGACATCAACTTCAGATTGACATAAGACTTCGCCAGATTGGCGGACCAAGGGCCTTCCTGCATCAAATCCTTGTGCGCTTCCAGAGTGCTTAGGGCCTTGTCGACAGACGCCGCATCCTTGCGCTTGCTCTGCGCCCCTTCCAGACAGTGCAACCAGGTCGTTGCCACCCAACCCCGCAGATCCTTGCGAGCATTGAACACTTGAGGCGCAAGCTTTGCACACTCCACCCACTTCAGATGAATTTCGTAATCCTTCAGTTGAGAAAGCGGCGACAATTTGACTTTCTTCTTTTCCGGCGTCACTCGATACAGATCCACCACTTTGCCAGAAAGTTCTTTTTTTACATCGACCTTATGTACTTGTGCTGAAACATTTAAGCCCGTCAAAAGACTTGCCAAGACCAAACTTTTTTTCACGGAGCATCCTCCTCTGAAGGGCCCACAACCTGCAGGCTTCCTTGGTAACCGCTCATATCAAAAGCGGACTTCTTCAAATACACGACACTGGCTTCCTTGCCCTGACGGAAAACTGTTTCAATCTTCCAGTAAGGTTCATTCAAAAGCAGTTCCAGTGGTTCGCTGTCGATTTTTTCGCAGAAATACACCAAGGCATCCGGCAAAACTCTTTTACTGCAAAGCTCAAAAGCGGCCCCTTTGGAGTCCCGCAGAATCCACGGCCACGGCCATTGTTCCTTGATTCCGAATTGCAAAGTTTCCTGACGCAATTCCGGATGATCCCGCAAGACGCCTGTGATTCGATCGGCCAACTCTGCCAGTTCGTAACTTGAATTCACATAAACATAGGGATGTGTCAAATCCATCGGCACCTGATAAACGGAAATATAAGTGCTTCGGAAACCTAGCAAAGCCAAGAGTCCCCCCACAGCCAGCAAAGGCCAACGCCCTTGGGATCGGGCTGAGAAAATCTGTTCCGCCGTGAATGCCAGAACAAAATAGAAACCCCACACCAGCGACAGCACGCACCATACGGTCTTATAGGGAATCAACGAATACACCAACAGTTGCACCAGCGAAAAAACACTGACAACTCGCAAGGCCTTCTGGCGGGAAAACACACCCCAGCACGAACAAGCCATCCCCAGCAAGACGAGCGGCTCTGCCGCATAAAGCACCTGGATCCAGTACCAGAAGCTTTTTTCGTGTCCCTGACCGTGCACTCCCGTTTTCAACCATGGCAAAATCGCCTTAAAGAAGTCCCCCAGTCCCGACGGATTCTTAAAAAAGCCGGTGAACAACTGCACGTACAGCAAAAGTAAAACCAAAAACAGCACAGTGACCGAACGAGTCCACGCCTGCGAAATGCGCCTGACTGAAAACAGTTCACGCAATGCCCGGGGCCCCAAAGCACCCAGCCCCACAACCCAGGCAAACAATGTGACAACGAAGGTTTCCTTCAAAGTCACCATCCCCCACAAACCCAGCAAGAAAAGCCCCAGGGCTTTGCCATCTTGCTGCTGCAACCAGCGCAAAAGCCCCAATGCAAAGATGAGCTGAAAGAACACGAAAGGCATTTCGTGAATACCGGATCGACCGAAGAAGATAAACGCAGGACTGATCAGCAGCAAAATAGCCATGCTTCGGTTCACAAATCGGGACGAAAGCGCCCCGTAAAAAAAGACCATCACACTTAAAACACTGAAAAATGCCGGAACAGCCCGAAGAACTTCCAGACTGCGCCCCCAAAGGGATTCGAACAACTGAAGAACATAGAAGTAAAGAGGTCCGTGATAATTATTGGGATCATATTTGTAAAACCCCAACTTGGACATCTGCATGACGAACCAGCCATTGATACCTTCATCAAAATGAATAGGCTTGTTTGTCAGCAACAGAAAGCGACTGAGAATTGCCAGCAGTAAAAGCCCCACCCACAGCGCCATTTCAGAGAAGTTCGTGACCTTCGATGATTTCATTGCTAACTATCGTAAAGATGGAATCTGCTGTGTCAACCCCGCTCTTGTCATTGGTGATATATTTGAATCAGGAAAACAAACACCTGACGGACTGTCTGCGTGATTTGCAGACCTTCTTTGCCAAGTTTCCACTTCCCTACGAAGTCATCCTGATGACAGAAAAAGGTGTCGTGGTTTCAGATCCACCCAAAGCTGTGAAGGTGATACGGAATGAAAAACATCTGGGCCGCGCTGCCAGCCTGTGGCAAGGACTGCAGGCTGCTCAAGGTCATTTCCTGACAATTTCATCCGTGGAAATGAGCACTCCCCTGGGTGATCTCTTCCGTTTGTTGCAACATTTGATGAGTGAAGAAAAAATAGACCTGTACTGGGGCAATCGCTACGCACAGAAGAACAGTTCTTTTTTAAAGACAGAAAATACCCGCCAGACGAATGAACATCTTTTCAACGGAATTCTAAAGGAAAAGTTCGGACCCGTGCCCGCGGACCCACTCAGTGATGTCCTCATGATCAAGCAGGACGCACTTAAAAAACTGACGGTGCATATGAAAAAGCAAAAGATACAAGGCTGGTATTTGGCACCGTCTGTCTTGCGAGCCCTGCGGCAGCAGCCTTTGCAGGTGGAACAACTGTCGGTCCTTGATTCTGGTCAGACAGCACCAGGTTATTCCCTATGGGGCACTCGCTGGAGTCTTTTCAAAGAGTGTTTGCTCTAGGCCACACAGGGCTTCGTAAAGATAATAGTCCAGCCAGCGATTTCCACCGACTGGCAATGCCCCCTGATGCAGATACCCCATGTGCCCGCCACGCTTTTCAATATGAAGCTGTACATACTTGGAAAAGGGCGCTTGAAAATAGTCATGAACGGAAACAAAGGGGTCGTCCCCCGCCGTCAATGAATACGTCGGGACGTCAATATTGCTGACATAATTGATTGATGAACAACGCTGATAATAGTCTTCACGACTGGAAAAACCCGATGCCGGAGCCGTGTAGATCTGATCCATGTCCCACAACGTGGCCCAAGGCGGAATTTCATAGCGCTCCGAGATCAGCCCCATCTTGTACTTTTCATCCACCAGTTTGCGCAAACGGGACACAAAACGCAGATCATAAAGCCTGTTCAGCCCTGACTTAAGCAGCAGAGATCCACTTTTAAGATTTAACGGCGCATTGACCGTGATCGCTCCATCGGGCTTTTCTCTTCCGGCGAATCCCCCCAACAAACACAACATGATATTGCCACTTAAGGAGTAGCCCACTGAAACATGCTTATGGTTCGGGAACATCCGACGCAAATGACTTAAGACGAGCGACACATCTTCAGCACTGCCGGAGTGATAAGGACGTCGCGCATAGGGTGCCCCTTCGCCGGCCCCTCGGTGATTGACCAGGACCACGGTATGTCCCAGCTTTTGGCAAATCAAAGCTGTTCTTTGCATGTAATCAGAGGAAATATCGCCAGACAAACCGTGAAAAAGACTGACCACGAGGGGTGATGAACCCGGCAGATAGGAACAAAAAAGCCGATCCCCGTCTGGAAGATCGACTTGAAACTTTTTACCAAAATCAGAAAGTTCTATGGATTTAAGGAAGTGCGCCCACAAAGTCTGACCATGACCGCTGTCGGCCCAAAAAGGCGCAGAGCATGGAATCAGATCAAGACGTCGCAAAGTTACTCCTTACAATAGAAGGTTCCGTTCACGTAAACATATCCGTCCGGTCTTCTGCCGCGCGGATCGTGATGCAGCCAGTGCAGCAGGCCGCCTTTGTTGGTCCAGATAAACTGACCACCCATCGCAACTCGATCACCCACTTTCAGCGGGACGCGAGGGCACATATCCAAATTATACACCGCCTGCATGGTCTCGCCATTAGAAAGACGCACAGTCCATTTTTGATGTTCAAGACCACTATTGTCGTCGGGCAGAATTTTGGTCACCACCATATCGGCGCCCTCAACAAAGTCCTCGCGGCGGCGGTTGTTGACAGCCTCCACCAAATCGCGATCGTCACTGATTAAATCATTTTCCTGATATTGCTTGAATCGAGCCGCCTCAGCAGACTCCATTTGAGAAAAGACAACAACCGCAAACGCACAAACATAGATCGCAACGCGAACCCAAGACTTCATCACATCCCCCTTCATGATTGAAGCACCCCACCACGGGGACGAAGTCTGCTTCAAAGGAGGACATCTGACAATCAAAAAGAGTCTTACATTCTCTGTAAAATTTACTGCTAACAGACCCCTAACACCATAAAAGAAAAAGGCTCACTTCTCTTTCTTTGGCACTCGAAGAGGGTCTTTGTTGGTCGCTGACATGTAGCGAATGTCGTTTAGAGAGAGTTTGAATTTCTCGCCCCACTTCTTCAGCAGGCCTTCGTACTCTCCAGAACGAATCAAACTGTCCATGCCGGCGTCAAATTTACGCGCCGTCTGCTCTCCCAGAGGATGCTGCTTACTGATCATCAGATAAAGGCCGCCGGTTCCTATCGGCCCCAGGACTTTTAAGTTCTTCTTCACTGTCTCGGTCTGTGTTCCCAGCAGATAGTAATAGGTCAAAAAACTCACCACGCCATGCGAAACTCGTTTGCCGGCCACAAGCTTTAAGACATTCGAGTCTGAACTGACAAACTGCTTTTCGATTTTAGGGTGATAGTCAAACTCGGGTCCGTAGGAAAAGCCATTGGTGACAGCCACCTTTTTCCCTTCCAGATCATTGACCTCATCCACCTTGCCTTCTGTACTGTCTTTATGAGCGATGGCAATGGCACTGGTAATGAGCAAGGGATAGTCGGGGAAAATCAGAACATTCAACATGGTCGGGTCATAAGTGGTGCTGAAACATCCCAGTTCCGTTCCAGCCTGCACCTTCGCCATACAGCGCGAAAATGGTACTGCCTCAAATTTAACTTCGATATGCTGAGTGCGAAACACACTGCGAACAATATCGACCGACAACCCTTCGACTTTATTGCCTTGTCCAGAGCTGTACGGAGGAAAGCCATCCTCCGCCAGAAGCTTCAGAACTTCTGCACGCGCAAAAGAAGCCAGAAATGTGAACCCTAGAAAAAGGACCTTCCACGCACATGGCACCCGCTCACCTCGCTGCAAACAAGATTCTTCGACCAGTACATCATGTCTGCCCACGGATGTAAAAACTTTGTAGCTCTCTCTGACAGCAAGAGCTGTCAGCTCGCAAACAAAAGGCTAACGAAACTCGACCTTGTCGATGGTGACAAACTCTTCCCCAGCCGGTTTGACAATGCGGACTTCGTCGCCCTCTTTCTTGCCCAACAATGCTCGCGCCACAGGTGATTTCCAGGAAATCTTGCCTTGTTTTGGATCAAACTCATCTTCACCGACGATCTGATAAACAACTTCGTCGCCATCTTCATTTACCAAAGTCACAGTTGCACTAAAAAGAACAGTGCTACCCTTCATCTGTTTTGGATCAACAAGTTCGGCATCTTCGATTCTTTTTGTCAGAAAGTGCACACGACGATCAATTTCGCGCAAGCGACGCTTGCCGTACTGATAGTCTGCGTTTTCAGAGCGGTCGCCATTGCTGGCGGCCCAGGCCACCACTTCCACCAACTTCGGACGCTCGACGTGCATCAGTTCGTGATATTCCGCTTTCAGCTTAGCCAGACCTTCAGGGGTGATATAATTCTTCTTGGTATCCATAAGCCAAGACTAGACCATCTGCCAGAGTCCTTACAAAGGTTTTTCCCTCGTATTCCATAATTTATCACCCGAACGGGGCGGACCTGGACTTAAGCGCCATTTAATAATGAGACTTTTTCTCCGAAAGAAGATTGAGGAGGAATCGATGAAAAAACAATGGAAACGTCTGCTTATCGCCGCTTTAAGCTCGTCTTCCGTGTTTGCAGGAACGTGGTTTTGGTATCAATCCACGGACAGCAATCGCGCCTCTCAATCCAATGAAAAACCGCTGGCTTACGTCGGAAAAATTGTTGAAGACATTCAGCGTCGCCCGGCATCGCGTCTGTTGTGGCAACTCGTCAACACAGGCGAGCCATTATATAACGGCGAAGCCATTCGCACCGGTGAACGTGGCGAAGTGCGTATTCAGTTTGTCGACTCGGATCGCTATTTGGATCTGGAGCCGGAATCTCTGATCGTCATTAAAAAATCCGAAGGCGAAATCGCTCTGGATCTGATGGAAGGTAGTTTGTTCGTTAATGCCAAAGCCGGTGCGGGCGACAGCAATGCCCCGGGACTGGTATTAAATTCCGCCAATGGCAAGGTCGATCTGTCCCAGGCATCCGCCTCCCTTTCAAAAGGCCGTGGTAACGCCGTGGATGTTCAGGTCCTCGAGGGTAAAGCGTCCATCAAAGACAGCAATGGTCAGACGCAGGATTTGACCACTCGTGAAGAAGTGCAGATCCTGTCTCCATCGCCGCAAAAACCTGTGGCGATGAATGCAGAAAGCCCTGATCCAGTCTCTTTCCAATGGCGCGGCTTCCCGCCTAACACGCAAGTATCCTTGTGGGTGGGCCCAAGTCGTAAGCAACTTAAAGAGATCAAAAAGGCCAGTTTGAATGCCAGTCAGCTCCAGGCCGCTTTGCCGTTTGGCCGTCACTACTGGAAACTTGTCGCCACCACACCTCAGGGCTCCGTCGCGGGTGAAAGCCCCGTTTACAAGACCGAGGTGTTGGCGCGCTATGCTCCGACAGTGACGTTCCCGACTGCAGATGCAGAAATTCAGGCTCCCCAAGTTCCTTATGATATGAATTTCAAATGGCAAAAAGGTGATGATACACGACAGGTGACTTTAGAAGTCTGGTCCGATGAACAAATGACCCGCAAAGTGGCAACCCGGACGCTTACCAAAGAAGATAACTTCACCCTGCCCGGCCTGAAAAGTGGGACCTACTTCTGGCGCATGACTTCATATTTTGTTGATACGGAAAAACCAGTTCTGGGCAAAGTGCAAAAATTCACAGTCGGTTCGTTGGCAGAGTTCAACGCCAAAAAAGCGCCGATCCCGGTGGTGGTGGATTTCACCATCCCAGAAAAGGATCTGGTGCAGTACTATGTTGAACAGCCTCAACTGGGTCTTTCTTGGAAAGGGGACCGGCCGGATCAGGTGGCATCCTGGAGAGTTAAATACCGTGGCGAAAATGACGCCCCCGAGTCCGCCCAGAGTATGAACGTCAAAGACACTAAGTTGACTGCTCCGGTGCACAAACCCGGCCGCTATATCGCTTCCATCGAAGCTCTTTCCGAGGACGGAAAAGTTCTGGGGGCGGCAAGCTCACAGGTCTTGACCGTCAGCCCATTGCCACTTTTACAAGCCCCTGTATTCACACCTGCCGAAGGTGTGCTGCAAGCCTCGAACGATGGTCGCAGTCAGTTGATCTGGAGCCAAGTGGAAGGTGCCAAGGAATATTGGCTGACCATCAGAAAAAACGGCAAGGAACTTAAGCGCAGTAAATATGCACAGAACTCCACTTCGCTAAAAAATCTTCTGCCGGGTGAATATGAGGTCGAAGTCTCTGCCGTGGACACTTATGGCCGAAGCAGCGAAGTTCTGCCTGCCCGCAAACTTTTGGTGCCGGATACTTCTAATATCAAGGCCCCTACTTTAAAGAAGATCAAGGTTAATTGATGAAGTTAACTAGTGCGTTCCTTCTTTTGCTAATCTCTTTCTGGACCTCACTGGTCTGGGCGGCGCCCTATCGCCGACTCGTGAACTTCGAGTGGGAAGCAATTGAAAACGCCAAGTCTTATGAGATCGAACTAAAACAGGTCAAAGCCAAAGGGGAAGAGGCCAAGACCTTCACCTTTAAAGTGACCGAAGCCGCCTGGAACGGCCGCCTGACCCCTGGCAAATACATGATGAAACTGCGTTCACGTGACTATCGCGGAGTTCCTGGGAAATGGAGCGAGGAAAGCGAATTCAATGTGGGCCTGGAAACCGCCGTGCTGAAATTCCCGGGCTCCCGCCTGCAACTGCCCACGCAGGAAAACGACAAGACCACTGTGAACTTCAAGTGGGAACCTGTTGGCGGGGCGGATCAGTATCAATTCACGCTGATCTCTGAAGACGGCAAAACTCAGATCTCGGAAACTTTGAAAGAACCTTCCTTTAAGGCAACGATTCCCGTGGCTTCCCACTATACCTGGAAGGTTTCCTCTTCCAATGCTGAAGGCATCGTCAGCGATGCCACTGCCGTGGGACAATTCACGGTCATGGGGAAACCTGTTGAAAACCCTCGTATTGATAAGCCCGAAACCGATTTCGTTCGCGAACTGAAATGGTCCAAGCCCGACTACGTCACCGGCTTTGATATCTATATTTTGAAATTCAACAAAACAGCCCGCAAATGGGAAAAGATGAAGGTCCTTGAAAACTATCAACAGGACACTCTGCCCTTTGATGAAAGCTGGCCTGGCGGACAATATCAAATTGGTATTCGCGCCAAATCAGATTTGCGACCTTCATCCAAACTGGCGAAACAGTCGTTCTCTGTGCGCCATGGAGATCGCTCTCCAGCCGCAGAATACACAACACTGGTCAGAAAATCCATTGAGCGGGTTACCGGATGGTATGCCGTGGCTAGCTATCTGATCACCGAAATGCAATACCAAGGGATCAATCCGGAAAAGAATTCTTCCGTGGCATACAAAGCTCTGGGCGGCACGGGACGCCTGGGAATTGGCTGGTTCAGCCCAACAACCCCTTGGGGGTTCCTGGGAATACTGGATTTAAGCGGATTCACCTTCAACGGCAAGACTCAAACCTTTGCTTCCGCCGAAGCCAATGCCGTCTATCGCAAGGCCGTGGGCGATCGCGGGGAAGTGCGCTTCCAAGCCGGGCCTTACTATAAAGAGCTGCCTGAAACTGTCGGTGATCCATTCTCGGGTCAATCGTCGGACTTAAAAATCAGCTCGGCCGGGCCGCATTTCGGAGCGGAATACTGGTACTCTTTGACGCCCAAATTGGGAGTTCAGGTCAATGCCCATCTTTATCTGTCACTGATGAAGATCAGCACCCCCAACGGCGAACCCATGGAACCGAAGATGTCCACACAGTTTGGATTCCTGGGAAGTTACCGCTTTACTCCGCGCTTTACGGGGTTGATCGGTTACGCCCGCCGTGAAGATAAAATGTCTTACAAGGCCGCCACAGGAACTGACAGCTTCGCCAGCGATGGGGACGTGAATGAATCCACCATCGTCGGAAATTATCTGAACGTTTTTGCCGAGTGGAGCTTCTAGTGATCAGGAGAGAATTATGAGAATACCCATTTCTACAAAACTCATCACGGTCACCATCCTGATTCTGGTGGCGGCCACAGGCACGATCACCTGGATCTCCTCTTCCTATTTCGAGAAGAAAGCCGCCGAACAGGTGGATATCGCCAACCTTGAATCCGCAGCCGCCAAAGCCAAGGAAATTGAAAATATCGTGGCAAGTCTGGTCGATAAGACCCGCACGACAGCTTCTTTGCTGACAAAGGGTGCCGCTTCGCAAACGGAGGCCGGTGATGATTTTGATTTCAACTTTACTAAAGATAAAAACTTTATTGCCCTGGAAGTCCTGAAACTTGATGGCCCGGCGGTGGAAACCGTAGCCCGTAAAGTCAAAGAGGATGTGCTTAAACCGTATGGTCTGACACCGGTTTATATCACTCACCTGCGCTCCTGGCAGAAGTTTCCGATTCGCTCGGTAGCTCAGGGAAGCATTGAAATCAAAAATGCCTCTTATCCCAAGGCCCCGGCGATGATCACCATCGGCATTCCCCTGATCCGCGATGAACAGGGGAAAATCACGCACATTGCCCTGGCGGATGTGACGCTGGCTCCGTTCGAAAAGCCGTTCACCGATCCGTCCGAGCGCACTCAGTACTTGATTGATCGCAACGGAGAGCTTCTGGCTCATAAAGATGAACAAAAAGCCATGGCCCGCCTGAACATGGGGAAATACCCTATTGTGCAAAAGGCTTTGACACAAAAATCCCCGCAGTTCCAGACTAAGTTTCTGAATCCTGACAATGACAAAGACTATTTCGGAGCTTCAGTTAAGACTTCCTACGGCGCAACCGTGATTTCACAAACTTCAGAAGAAACAATTCTTGAAGTTTCCAACGAAGTGAAACGCCGGGCGATCTTTGTGGCCGGTTCCGCCATTTCCATGGCGATCTTCTTTATCTTCCTGTTTTCGATGACACTGACCTCCCCTATTGAAAAGTTGGCGGAGATGATCAACCTGGTTTCAAAAGGAAACTTCAACGTCAAAGCCCGCGCGGCCGTCAGATCCCACGACGAAGTGGGCGATCTGGCAGAGGCCTTCGATCAAATGACCGAGGGATTAAAAGAGCGCGACAAAGTGAAAAGCCTTTTCTCGAAATTCCACGGATCTTCTGTCGCTGAAGACTTGATCAACAAGGACATCGGGGTTGGTGGCCAGACCAAAGAGGTCGTGGTCTTCTTCTCGGACATCCGGGGTTTCACGGCGTTTTCAGAAAAGCGTTCGCCTGAAGAAGTCGTTGAAATGCTGAACGAATACTTTGGTGTGATGGTTAAAATCATCAACAGCCACGGCGGAGTTGTCGACAAGTTCATCGGGGATGCGATCATGGCGGTCTGGGGGGCACCGAAGAGTTCTGACCGTGATGCCCATCAGGCGGTACGCGCCTGTCTTGAAATGAGACGTGCCCTGGAAGAACTCAATGAACGCCGCATTGCCCGCAACCAACCGCCAATCAACATCGGTATGGGCTTACACGCCGGGAAAGCAATTTCTGGAACCATCGGTTCAGACGAGCGTATGGAGTATACGGTCATTGGAAACACGGTCAACACCGCCTCCCGTATTGAGGCCTCGACAAAAGCCTTCGGGGCGGATCTGTTGATTTCAGACACCGTCATTGAAAGAATCGGTGAGGATTTCAAAACGGAACTAGCCGGAGCGGCCGAAGTCAAAGGGCGTTCCGAGGCCCTGAAGATGTTCAAAGTCCGTGGCTACAGAGCTGAAGACGGAAACATGGTTGAAGTTCGCACTCCTTATTCCGACTATGAAGCCGAGGCCGCAGACAAAGTGAAAATCAAAGACGCTGCCTAGCGTTCACTGGCTGGAGCGCGTGATCCTGACGTAACCACCGCACTTGCCGCAGTGGTTTGTTTTTCAACCATGGCGATCCGGCGAAACTCGGGATAGATAAAGGCCTCTGTCACATACATATTCTTTGTGGGATCTTTTTTGGAGGACACCAAAGAAGGTGTGCTGGCGCAAGATACAACATTGATTAGAAGCAGGCACAACCACACAAGTTTCAACTTCATACATCCCCCCGGATATCGTAGATAGAACCTTTTGCATTCTTCCTGCCACCCCTATTGCAATAGGTTGCTTATAAACGGAAAGTCCTTAATCACTGTCTAAAATATATTAGACAGTCGTTTTTCATCGCATCACAACTGTACAGACTTAGCACATGTTCAAACATTTTCCGATTTCTAAAAATCACACCTGAAAACAAGCACTCGCATCAAACTTGGAAAACTTTTGGCTGAATTTCGTCGACATGCAGATTTGTAAGATTTCAGCAGCTTAGATGCTGGCCCGACCGTTGCTTTGTGATTCCTTGCAGGGGGAACGATGAAAAAGATTTTGTGGGCCATTTTATTTGTCGCAGCAGCGGTTCCGGAATATGCCTTGGCTAAAGATGTGGTGTCCACAGGCACCTTCAATCAGATGATTGATGAAGGCAATGCCGCCGCCAAAGATCTCAACGCCACAATCGCACGTAATGTCAGCTCCACCGGTGGAGCCACCTTTAAAGGCGACGTGATCACCGTCGTGGACAGCAAACGCAATCCAGTCAAATACAACCCGTTCCTGATTGAGGACGAGGTTGAGGTCAAGTCCATTCGCGATTCTGAATAGCATTTACGATCCGGGGGGATTCTGTGAATAAGCTGACTCAATTTTCAAAATTAGTACTGTGTGGAGCTCTTGTAGAGGCTGTCGTAGGTTGCAGCCAACCCGTACGTTTCGCCCCCTCAGCCCTTGAACAAAGCTCTTTGTCTGACAATGCCTTTGGCCAGACTCCAGTGATTCCGGAAGTGGAAATCCCTGAAGTTCCCAAAGTTGATCCATTTAGTCCCTATAAGCACATGACGGACGTTGCCAATGGTGACGATTCGATGACACCGAATCTGGCCAGTGCTGATTCCATCAATGGCAAACCGGTTTCCAACTGTGAGCGCATTCGTCCTGACGGTTCGGACCGCTACGAAGAGGAACGCCAGGCCGCTTTGCTTGCCGCCAAAGAAGACACCTCTTTGATTCCCGTACGCTTCTCGGTTTCCGCCGGGAGCGCCGTGGACAACATTGCACACTGGTCCCATCAACGATCCATTCTAAGAAAAGACACTGAGGGTGTGACGCCTATCTATGTAGGCGCGGCCAAGAAGGATACTGATGCCTGCAAATGGTCAACGAATTGCACCCCCAAAGCGACAATCACCAATCACTTCCATTATCTGGCGGATCACATGACAGCTCGCAGTGAATTCATCAGTGGTAAGAAGTGTTTCTTCAGCACGGTCCGCGCTATTGCCAGTGTTGAAAACACCGGTGCTGTGACTGTTTTCGGCGACACAAATCAGGTCATTCCTGATGCGGTAGCCCTGCAAAACCACTCTTTGCGCAACCTGTACTATGGTGAGTCTTACGCTGATGATGTGAACTCCGGCAGTCCCCGTCTTTTTAAAAGACTGGGTGATGGGACGCCGAATATCGTGAATCTTTATCTGGCGGACTTGCGTGAAAACATCAACGACACCAATCAAAAAGCCTTTAATATCCTGACTCCGGAGTTCGTTAAACTCAGTAAAGGTCTGACTCGTGGTGATGAAGTGACTTTGACCTTCAAACAGATCTTTGACCTGCGCACCGTATGGTCGCAACGAGACTTCATCACCGAAGTTCTTTCCACCCAAAGATCCGTAAAAACAGGGACTGGCACCACAGTCACAATGGGCTCCTGCAATACCGGAGATCTGTGTTATTCCGCCTATGAGGCGGTCCCACAACTGATTCAATGGATGGTTCATTCCGGAGTGGACGGTACCGCCATGTCAACGAAGTACACCCCACTGGTTCTGGATCTGGGTGAGAAAAACGTACAAACCTCCAGTGTGGAGGGTGGCACCTTCTTCAATCTGGCAAACCTGAAAGTGGACGGCAGCGACAACGACTTGGATGGAGGTCAAAAAGTCAGCCACATGACCGCCTGGCTGGGTGGCAAATTGGTTACCAAAGAGTCTGAAAACTCAGTGAATAAAACCTTGTTCAAAAGAGAAATCGAAGATGGTTTCCTGGTTGTTCCCAATGCCGATGGCAGCATCACCAGTGCAAAAAATCTTTTTGGCTCGGAAATGAAAGTGAAGGTCGGAGATGAGGAAAAAACTTTTGCCAATGGCTTTGAAACCCTGATCGCCTTGGCTGGCAAGGACTGTCAATCTGAAGACCCCAAGAAACACTATCTGGGACCTTGGGATGGTGAACTGTACAGTCAAAAGATTAAAGTATGGGTGGATAAGAACCGCAACGGCATCGCCGATGATTCCGAAGTGATTGCTCTGGCTGACGCGCGTGTTGCTGCGATCAATGCCTGCCACGTGGTCTATGCAAACGAAAAGGACAAATACGGTAACAGCACCGAGTTGCGCGCTCCGTTCCTGATGCTCGAACCGGGTGAGGTTCTGGCTTCCGCGGAACAAACGGAAGGTGTTTCTGAAGATGAAATTCTGACTCGTCTGGCGACAGGAAAAAACAAAGACGGCCAAACGGCGCAGTTCCGCCTGATGGTGGACATCTTCTTCAAAGCTAAAACAGATGTGATTCTTGAAAACGTGGACCCTTCCCGAGTCCAATCGACAAAGGGAGGTGTCCAGCTAGCACAGATTGGTCAATAGTTTAGATGATTCCAAAACCTAAGAGACATAAAGCCACCGCGGTCAAACAAGGTGGCTTTTTTCTTTAGGTACGAACGCTGAGGCCGTCTTTCAAAGCCAGCTTCTGAGCGCGCAGGGCCGGAATCAGGCCAATCACCGTTCCACCCACCAAAGTAATCAACAGATAGACCAACTCAGAACGTGTAAACCACGGCCCCACCAGATAAAGACCAAATTCAGTCTCGATCCAAGGCTTCAAAGCCGCCACCAGACCAACTGACAAAACCACCCCAGAGAAAACACCCACGGCGGTCAAAAGAGCGGACTCAAACACCAGCAACCCGACAATCTGAGTGGACTTCGCACCAACAGCGCGCAAGATGGCCATCTCACGACGGCGTTCATTCAGGGTCGTCGTCAACGCAATCAACATCGCCATAAATCCGACAACGACCACCATCCAGGAAATCATGCGAAGTACGCCTTCAACATAGGACAGACCATTCCAAAGCTCACTCAAAGTCGCCCCGGGGATGATCGCCAGCAAGGGCTCTTCCTTGTAGGTGTTGATTTCCCGCTGCAACTTCAAAGTTTCAATGCGGGACTTCGCCCCGACAAAAAAGGCCGTGATTGTGTGCACAGGCAGGGTCTCTTTACTTAGCTGGTTGTGAGGCACGATTTTATCCGGAGAAGGGGCTGAGCCATCCTGCCAGTCAATATGCAAAGCCTCCATCCCCTGCAGGGACATATAAACCGCGCGGTCCAGTGGCGTTCCCGTAGCTTCTAAAATTCCGGAAATCTTAAACGGACGATCATCGTGCTGAAGAATGCCTTCACCCTTGGTCACCCCGTGAGTCACCACCACACGATCACCCAGCTTGTAACCCAGCTTGCGAGCCACCTCGGCACCGACAACCACATCCCAAAGGTCGTTGAACTCCTGTCCTTCAGCCAAAGTGACTTTGCGATCCCCACGATAGTGATAGTACTTAAAGAAATCCTGGGTGGTTCCGACAACGCGGAATCCACGATGCCCGTCCCCCAAAGAATACGGAATCGTCCATTCTATCGCCGGGTTGGCGCGGACTTTTTCGTAAGTCTCGTAGGAGATATTATGGGTCGCATTTCCCATATTAAACACAGTGTACAGAATCAACTGCAATGGACCACTGCGAGCCCCGACAATCAGATCTGTTTTACTGATTGTCTGTGTGAAACCTTCCTCCGCAGCCCGCTTGGCACGCTCGACGGTCAACAGCAAGGCCACACTTAAAGCAATGGAAATCACCGTAAGCGTTGTCGCAAACGCCCGATTCTGCAAAGACTTGATTGCCAACTTCAAAAAGACCATCACACAACCTTGTTAATGGATTCTAAAGAAAGAGAACGACTGAATAGTTTTTCAATGCTGCGGTCATGGGATACAAAAATCACCGTGGTGCCATACAGCTCGGAAAGTTCGAACATCAGTTTCAGGAATTTTTCGCGATGATCCGCATCCAGAGCCGAAGTCGGTTCATCCGCCAGAATCAGATCCGGTTTTCCTAACAAGGCTCGGGCCACAGCCACACGCTGCTGCTGCCCGACACTCAGCTCAGTGACCTTCTTGTCCAGAAGGTCCGCAATCCCCAGATTGCCGCACAACGCACGGATCACCATCTCGGTATCCACAGTGCCCAGACGAGCCTTGCGGGACGCACTTAAATGCAATGGAAGTTCGATGTTTTCCTGCACGGAAAGATAAGGGATCAAATTGAAGCTTTGAAAGACATAACCCATGTGCTCGGCACGGAAGGAATCACGCTGGGCATCGGACATTTTTGCCAGATCCTGTCCCAGAATCTCGACCGAACCCGAGGTCGGGCGCAGAACCCCGGCCAGAATTTCCAGCAAGGTGGTTTTCCCTGTTCCGCTGGGACCGTACAAAAACAGCTCTTCGCCTTTGTTCACCCGGAACTCAGGAACGTGCAACGTGGGAGTTGTCTGCCCACTGTATGTGTAGGTCAGATCTCTCAGGGTGATCAATTCACTACTTGAGCTCAAGACTTTCTCCGTTCTTTTTCACTTCCAGAGATTTTTGCACCTGGTCCACAAGAACTTCGACCTGCACCTTCTTCAGGCGAGGATAAAACTTCTGAAAGTTGAAGGTCACCGTGCTACCCGCCACCGGCGCCTCACAATTCACAGCAAACTCTGCTTCGACGTCGGAATGGCTTTTTTGTTCGATGACTTCAAAGATCTCCTTTTTCACTTCGCATTTTAGCGAAGGATCAAAGACCATCATCTCGGCCATGTTGTCGAGCTTGGCCAGACCTTCCTCTTTTTTCTGTTTGTCTTTTTTGCTTTTTGCGGAATGCTCGAAGCCGTAAATCGCTTCGGCTGGAGCATGGAACTCCACTTTGCCTTTTTTACCGTCAAAGGCGATACTGACTTTTCCCGCGCCATGAACATGAGCTCCATGTTCCGTGTGCGCCAATGCCATCAACGACAAGAGAAGAACTTTTAACACAAAGACCTCCTTGAGGGTTTTTATTTATACGGTTCGATGGCCTCTCCGATCAGCTCGAAGGACGCATCCCCATACATAGATTTCTTAGTGACTAGATTCAAAGTTCCGTGAACCCAAATCGGGCCAATGGCCGCGTCGGTTCCCTTTTTCATTTTCACATAGACCATTTGATTCGGAGGAGGTGGCGGCACGTGAATACAGGCTTGAGGACTTGGCACCAGCAGAAACTCCACCACTTCTTTTTGATTGTCCTCCAAAGGAACCATGAAACCCGGAATTTTCACCGTTTTCCCATCCAGAGCCTTCAGCTCTGAAGAAGAATTCCCGGTGATATAATCCATTTCACCGAGCAACCGCCAATCCACTTCGACACCGTTTAAAACAGCTCCACCAGAGCCCGCCAGCTGATAAACAACTGCGGCTGTCACGGCCACCAAAATGAAAATTCCTGCTAAAACCCACTTCTTCATATTTCCATTAAAGACTCTGCCCCCATTAAATGCAATAGCTTTGCGCAGCGCCCGAGCCTCTGCTATAACGAGTACTTGTTAGTCAAAAAAGGGCCAATTTTATGAGCAGCAAAATTCAAAGTGTCCGCGGCACTCGAGATCTTCTTCCTGAAGACAACCTTCTTTTCCGATTTGTCGAAGAATCCGCCTATAAAAAGGCACTTCTGTACGGCTACGGCGAGATCGAAACCCCAATTTTCGAGTTTTCTGACGTTTTTCACCGCACTTTGGGCGAAACCTCCGATGTTGTGAATAAAGAGACGTATGATTTTACAGATCGTGGTGGAGAGAAATTGACCCTGCGTCCCGAGGGCACTGCTGGTGTGGCTCGCTCTTTTATCTCTGAAGGCATGATGCAGAATCTTCCTTTGAAGTTCTATTATTCCGGCCCGATGTTTCGTTATGAGCGACCACAAAAAGGACGTTATCGCCAATTTTACCAATTGGGCGCGGAGTGTTTAGGTTACGAATCCCCATTGGCCGACGTGGAGTGCATTGCCCTGGCGTGGGATCTGCTGAAACAAATCGGCATTTCTGAGGACTGCACACTGGAAATCAATACGCTGGGTGACGCCGAAAGCCGCGCGGCTTACCGCGACACCCTTGTTCAATACTTTACAACTCACAAGGATCAACTTTCCGAGGATAGCAAAATGCGTCTGGAGAAAAATCCTCTGCGCATTTTGGACTCCAAAGACGAGGGCGATAAAAAACTAAACGCCAATGCCCCGAAACTTGAACAATCCTTGAATCAGACTTCTCAGGACTTCTTCAAAAAGGTTCTGGCAGGGATTGAAAAGCTCGGCATCCCTTACAAGGTGAACAATCACCTTGTGCGCGGCCTGGACTATTACTGCCACACCGTTTTTGAGTTCACCACGTCCAAACTGGGCGCGCAGGGGACTGTTTTGGCAGGGGGTCGTTACGATGGTTTGATTGAAACCATGGGTGGGCCGAAAACTCCGGGTGTGGGATGGGCTGCGGGCATCGACCGTTTGGCCGATCTAGTTCCTAAAGAGCTGGCGGTGAAGCCCGAAGTTCTGGTGGCTGTTATCGGCGCGGATGACCAGGGTGAGGATGAAAGCGTGAAAGTCGCCCATGAAATCCGCAGCCGCGGCCTGAAAGCTGAAAACTTCCTGTCCGGCAAAATGGGTAAGAAAATGCAAAAGGCCAACAAAGCCGGTGCCCACTATGCTTTGATTTTGGGAGGCAACGAAGTCACAAATAAAACTGTGACCGTGAAGAACTTCGCCACCGGGGAACAAAAAGAAATATCCCGAGAGGAACTGAAGACCTTTCCGTTTTCTATTTAAATCCTACGAAAGAAAAAACCCGCTTTGAAAAGCGGGTTTTTTTGATTCTTTCTTACTTGATATTTCGCAGCTTGAATTCCATTTTCGGGAAGACGATTCCCCCACCAAACCCCAGCTTCACGGCGACGTGAAATAAGTCATTCACCCTATTCTGAGCTGGCAACCAAGAACCCTCAAGCCCCAGAAAAGCTTCCGCGACGACGCCGACCCCCCGGCCATAAACCGCACCGTTGAGTTCGCTGATATTCACCCCACTGGGAATGAAGCTGAACATCCACTTGTACGCAATCTCAAACTTGAGTCCGCCGTTTTTGAAGTCACACAAATACATCTCAGGGATCCGCACCACTTCGTCAGTTCCTGGCACCAAAAACGCAGCATCAAAGGTCCACACGTCGTGATCCATCAAAAGAGCCCCGTTCATGCCATGCGCATAAAGATAACCTTTGATGGGAATCTTCTGATCCGAATCAACCTTGAATTGCTGTTGCAAGGTCAAAACCAACTGATCAATCTGTTCCTGATTCAGACGAGTGTTCTTTTTCAGAGAGGCCACCAGAGTTTCCCGGGACATCCCCTCGTCCTTGTCAAAATCCAAAGCCCAAGCCTTTGACGGACTCAACGAAAGCCATCCCAACAACAACACGGACATGACAAGTCTGATGATCATGGTGATTTCTCCTTCTCAAAAAGGCTACCGCGAAAGGTCGGTCGTGAAAAGACTCTGTTGAGCTATTTTACTGAAATAAAGATCTCTATCTGCGTGTTGCCCGGATCAGCACTTCTGTGATCGTACACTTCAAAGTCCGCACGATAAGCACGCTCGCCACCCAACTGCGTGGCTGACAAGCTCCAAATATGCTGCCAAGCCTCGATCACCACGTTCGGCATCGGACCTTTCGGGGTGGTGAACACGGAATACCTGGAAGCTGGCAGAACCTTTGACACCAATCCTGCAGGAACGTCCGCGAATGAGCCGACCTGCTTCCCAAGCACAAATGAGTATTCGCCATTCACATCACTTTCATAATCCGTATAAATCGCAAAGACGTCATCTGAAACGGCGTTAACAATCTGTCCCGCTACATTTTCCTGAAAAAACCTCTGCCAATGAGCACCAATCCTACCCGCACCGTTCATTTCCGCCTGGTTGCTGGTACGCACTTCAATGCCCACAATCATAATATCGTTCTTTTCCATCATGACAGATTTCACTGCATTACCTCGTTTATTTCAGAAACAAAAAAGCCACCGGGAGGTGGCTTTTATGCTTTTACTTGCGATTCAACTTAATCGAGTGTCCTTTGCTCCAGCCGGAGATCTTCAAAGAACTTGCTCGCGTCCAGACAAACATCATGATCAAACCAACGACAAACATGGCCACGCTCAACCACTGACCGCGGGTCAACCCCAAAGCCTGGAATCCGATATGCGCATCTGGCATGCGGAAGTGTTCATCCACCACACGCACCGTTGCGTAAATCAGGATAAAGCAAGCCGCAATGAAGCCGGGCTTGCGAGGCTTTCTCCACAAGAAGAACAAGAACAGGAAGATCACCAGCCCCTCGCCCACTGCGGCGAACAATTGCGATGGATAACGGGGGGTCAGCAACGGTGCAATCGCCTCTTTGGCCGCCGTGTTGCCATCCTGAATGGACTCGATCACCTTATTCAAAATGGAATAAAGCTGATCACGCGCGCCCATGTCGAAGCGGAATTTATCGACGAGTTCCAACCACTGCTCGCGGCCCACGCCGATTTTCTCAACAACCGGAACCAGCTCGGACAACTTGCCGGCTTCCTGAGAGGGCCAGCTTGTGATGTCCTGCGGGAACTTCACTGCCAAAGGATAAGTCGGATCGCAAGGACGACCCACCAGCTCACCGTTGATGAAATTCGCGATACGACCGAAGAACACACCGACCGGACCGCTGACAGCCACTAGGTCAAAGAGATAAAGAGTGTTCACGGAATACTTGCGTGCATACAACCAACAAGCGATCACGATACCGATTATACCACCGTGGCTGGCCATCCCACCTTCATTCACCGCCAGGACACCCCAGTACGGGAAGGTTGCTTTGAATTTCAAAAACAGATCCGGGCCATAGAACAAGACATAACCCAAACGACCGCCCACCAGGGTTCCGATGGCGGCGTAGGTGATAAAATCGCCCACCATTTGCGCTGTCATACCTGCACGCTGTCTGCGCACCAACCAGGTGATAAGCAGATAGGCGCAGATAAAACCCATCATGTACGACAGACCATACCAGCGAACGCCAAAGTCTCCGGAAATTCTTAATGCAAAGGGATCGAAATCATGAACCACAGGATATCCTTCTTTTTGTAAAACTAATTCTTAGCCCACGTCGCAAAGTGATGCACTCACGACATCGTGATCTACCTGATTTGAGACGCTCTATGGACCTGGGACCATAAAAGCGAGAAAATAGGGGTATGTCTAGGTTTTCATCTGTGCTTCTACTCTGCATTATTTTGACCGTGTCTCTGGCCGAGGCACAAAGTGCCAGCCGCTGGGGCAGCGGGATTGATTTCACCAAGAGAGCCGCCGCCCGGGAAAAGGGCCGCTGGTCCCTGTCTGAGTGGATGGAGACCAAAAACCGCAACCGCATGATGGACATGTGGCTGTCGGTCAACTCGCCCTCCCCCTATGAGTTCGCTCTGGGCGGCACCTACAACTCTTTCAAAACGGAAGTGGAAGGTTCAGGCACGAGCGAATCTCACGTCTCGTACAGCGGTGAGGTTTCCGCCTATGCCCAGTTTGTCGGCCTGACCGGCGAATATGAAAACAACACGGAAGAAAACTTCAGCGACCTCGGTGGAATGCTCAACATCCGCCTGCTGGGGAACTCGATCCAAAACACCGCTTTTACTATCCATTACGGTCTGCGCACACGCGAAGGCACCGGAGACCGCCTGTCCCAGCAGTTTGGGCAGGTTTCACTGCAGGTGTATCTAACCAAGTATTTCGGAATCGACGGAAAATATCGATATTTCCTTCCCACCTCCACGGATGATTTGGGGGATGTCGAAGGAAATCGGGCCGAAGCCGGGCTTTTTATAGACTTTAAAGCCGTCCGGATCTTCGGAAGCTGGTTTAAGGAGAGCCAGAAAACAAAAATCCCTGCCGCGACGGATGACACAGTCACCGATCGCACAGGGATCAGGTCAGGAATCAAGATCTTCTTCTAAGAAGACGAAACCCTCCCCAAGCAGAAAACCGTCAAAAAGGTTCGTATGCAAGGCGGAGGGTTTTTTGCGTATCGGAGGCGTACTCAAAGTACGCCGGAGTGAAGCAAAAGGCCCGACAACGAAGTCAGACGGGCCTTTTTCACGGTTTTAATCCAACTGGATCAATTTGTTTTCGCCGCTTACGAAGTACGACTCAGTCGCTTGCTCGTAGGCCATTGGAGAAGTGGCTTTCCACTCCATGTTCATTTGCATACCAGCTACAGGATCACGTTTTGTACCTGTGTTGAATACAGAAGGGATCACGGCTGTTGCGTCGAAGTTGAAGCCCCAAGCAACAGAAAGGTTTGCAGGCATGAATGTCGCGTTTGTGATGTATTTACCAACGCCATCAGCAGAACCACCGGCAGTGTAAGTTACACGGTAAGAGAAATCGACAACAGCCATGCCGAAGCCGTTTTCATAAACTACATTGTAAACTTTGGACTGAGGAACATTCCAGCCATGAAGGTCAGACCAGCAAGTCAAACCAGCAGGAAGAGCATTGGCAGTGTCCATTTTCAAGTTAACAACAGATTTACCGGCGTTGATAACTGCGAAGATTTTTTTACCGATGTTGATGATTTGATCCACGATCAACTCAATTGCATTCAATGGATTCACTTCGTTCGCGATATCGCTTTCGCCAGTGAATTTCACGCGCAATGGACGTTGAGAGTTGCAATCCTGAGACAAACCGTTTGCACCTTTGGCAAACGTATCCATCTGCGGATACTGCTCAGTCACGTCACGAACTGTGACTTTTTTGATTTCGAAGTAAGCTTTATCAGTAGCAAAAGCGGAAGACGCCATACCCAGTGTCAACGCCGCTGCGATTAGAGAACGAATCATTTGGACCCCCTTGTTTCGTTGGCAGGGGTCATATCAAGGCAAATACGAGCTTTCAAACGAAAAAGCCCAACTGCTAACTATTTAATCTTCTGCATCGCGTTACCACTGCTTAGTGAGCGTAAGCATAGGGAAAATCCAGGATTTCGAGTTCGAATCGTTCGATTCCACTCCAGAAACAGTCTTCTTCGAGTAAGTGGCTAAATAGTAATTCAGTGATGCCCCCAAATGGAAGCCTTCGCGCACTTCTGGCATGACACCGAACTGAAACCACATGCTGGTCCCCGTCCACTCTTCTGTGGTAGTCCCATCGGAAAACTTGCCCTTGCTCAGAATATTGTAGGCCATGCTCAGGCTGTAAAGCTGATTGCGCCCGAACTGCCACTTCAGATAAGGTCCCGTGTCAGTAGAACTGTAGGTCGTGGTCGCCGTGTCCTTGTCCGTATGAGAAATGCCCGAGTAGTTCCACCCACCCCAGATATTCTTTTTCAGACTGAAAAGCGCCCCGAGATTATAAAAATACTTCGTTGAGGTTTGAGTTTCAGAGGTGGAAAGGGTGTCCCCCATATAGGTCCCCCCCACTTCCAGCAAAAAGCCGGCATGGGCGGTGCTTGATACGATCAAAAAAAGCAGCGGTAACAATAGTCTCACAGCTTTTCTATCGGAAGAATTGATTAGGACCCCAAGGCCAGTCAGGGTCCAGGAGGGTCCGGTTATTTGTTACGCTGAAGAAGGGCGGCATAGAAGCCGTCATAACCCTCTTTATCCGGGCGCACATGAATCTGCTTGAGCAAAGTCCAGTCAGACCCGTGCTCGCTCATGAACTTTTCAATCTGCTTTTCATTTTCGCTCGGGAACAGACTGCAGGTCGCGTAAACCATCTGCCCGCCTTTTTTGGTCATCTTGCAATAACCTGTCAGGATCTCGTACTGCAAACCGTGCAGGCGGTCGATCTCTTCATTGCTTAGCTTCCACTTGCTGTCAGGGTTGCGGCGCAAAACACCCATCCCTGAACAAGGCACATCCAAAAGCAGGCGATCGGCAGTATCGTACAGTCGTTTGATCACCTTGTTGGAATCAATCAAACGCGTTTCGATGATGTCCACCCCGTCACGGCGTGCGCGGACTTTGAGTTCTTGCAGCTTCCACTCATGAATATCCAGAGAGATGATCTTGCCCTTGTTCTTCATCATCGAAGCCAGATGCAGGCTTTTTCCACCCGCACCCGCACACGCATCAATCACACGGTGGCCGGGTTCAACTCCCAACAAAGGCGCCACCATCTGCGAAGCCGCATCCTGAACCTCAAACAAACCCTTCTTAAATGGCTCGGTGATGAATACGTTTTTACGTTCCACCAATCGCAAAGCATTCGGCAGATCCGGAGAAACTTTCGTGGCGTTGATACCAGCGGTCTCTAGCGTTTTGATCAGTTCATCCGGAGTCGTTTTCAAGGTGTTGGTGCGCAAATAAACTTCAGCGGGCTTATTCAGAGCGCGCATGGCGTCTTTCCACTCGTCGCCCAACTCCTGCTGTCCACGTGCGTGCATCCAGTCCGGGATCGACTGAGCCACGGCAAAAGAAGACACATTCTTTTCACGCGCAATCACTTCGGCCGGGTTCAACCCCTGCAGCTCTTCCCAGTCAGGAAGCTCATTTCCCTGACGAATCCAGTAAGCGCCCCAGACCTTCCAAAGATCATTGTCATCAGCCATGTGACTGAGCAGACGTTCCCAGCGCACGATTTCGTAGACGGATTCGGCAAAGAAACGACGGTCGCGGGAACCCCAGCGCGTGTTCGCCTTCAGGTGACGCTGAATAACTTTGTCTGCATAGAAGCCCTGTTCAAAGACTTCATCAAGGGCAGTAACGATTTCGGATACGAGGTGCTTATGAATTTTCAAAATGTAAATACCAGGCCAGTGGCCAAAAAGGTTCCGTTGAACTGCCCCGAGGACAGAATAAGAAGGTGGTTTTTTAAACCAGCTTCGATGAAGAATCCAGTATTTTCAAAGATATCAAAGAAACGAGCGCCTGCGATCAACTGATAGTCCAAAGACAGTGCAGATTTTCCAGAGGCCTGTTTAAAGAACACACCCAGCCCCAGCCCCGCACCGAAATAAAGCGGAAAACGTGAGGACGCATCAGGGAAGGTGATCAAAGGCAGGAAGGATAATTTCGTCGGATTTTCGTCGGCCAGCTCAAATTCTGAATAATCCAGGCGCAGTGCCAAATCCATGGAGTTGTACCACTCACCCACTCGGTAAGTGACGCCAAACTGATTTTTCCCCGCATCGTCCTCCTGACCATTTTTACCCCAGTCATAGGATTGCGATGCCATATAGCGGCCGAAGTGCAAAGCCAGGTAATGATCAGAAGCCGCTCGCACCGAGTCTCCATAGGACTCAGCCGGATCACGGGGCTGGAAGTACTTGGCCGCCGCCTCACGTCCAACGACAGGCTGGGAATTTTGAGCTGTGGCCACAGAAGCGACAAACAAGGGCAAAATCAACGATAGAAAAGTCTTCACACGCACCTCAATTCTGCCCTCTATTCTATCCAGCTTTTAGCCTGCCACGGAAGGTCTATAACGCACATAGGCAAAGCCACTGGACCCGTTGACTCAAGACGGTCGGCTCCCTAATCTCCGGCTAGCTTTTGAGACGGGACTAAAGACTATGAAATGCCCATTTTGCGGACATGCTGATGACAGAGTTTTGGATACCCGAGTGCAGAAAGATGGCAGCATTCGCCGCCGTCGCGAATGCCTCGAGTGCAAGGCTCGTTTTTCAACAGTAGAAACCATCATGCTGGCTTTCCCGTTCATCATCAAAAAAGATGGACGCCGTGAACCGTTCAGCAAAGAAAAGATCCTGAAAGGCCTGCAAGCCTCCTGTCAAAAGCGCCCGGTCAGTCTGGCGCAGATTGATGCCGTGGTGGAAAAGATCTCTGCCTGGGTGATCAACCGCGGTGAATCCGAGATCTCTTCCCGTCTGATCGGGAAAAAAGTCATGGCGGAACTAAAACAACTGGATGACGTTGCCTATATTCGCTTTGCAAGTGTATACAGAACTTTCAAAGACGTTCAGGAATTTGTGGAGACTCTGGAAGACGCCGAGCTTCTTGATTTTGTCGACGCAAGTAATCCACAATTAAGCCTCACCGCTATGACATTTGTTGAAAGCGAGAAAAGTACGAACCATGAAACTGACAGCAAGACGCCAAGCCCGCGAACTCGCCCTCCAGGTCCTCTTTCAAACTGAGTTTGCTCCGCAGATCAGCTACCAAACCTTCCTTGAAGTGTTTGAGCAGAGTCTTGACCCCGAAGTGATTTCCTACGCCGATCAACTCGTGACCGGTGTGCAGTCGCAGAAAGCCGCCATTGATTCCAAAATTCAAGCCTCCAGTGCCCACTGGAAAGTGGAGCGCATGGCCACGATTGATCGCAACATTCTGCGCATCGCGGTTTATGAAATGCGATTCGCCGCGGATCCGATCAAAGAAAACATCGCCATCAATGAAGCCGTTGAAATTGCCAAGAAGTACGGAACTTCGGATTCCGGCAGCTTCGTCAACGGTCTTCTGGATCAAGTCGGTAAGGCTCGCTAATGGCACTCAGCGTACTTTCCCAGGCCAGCGCACTGAACCCAGGTTCCGACCTGTGGATTGTGCCTGATCTGGAAAAGTCACCGTGGACCGCCAAGCTGGACTGGTACCTGAATTTTCAAGTCTGCAAGTCCTCGCGCCATCACAGCCCGGCCATTCCCGCGTTTGTGGAAACTGTTGTGCAGGAAGCAGAACTGGAGTCCCCGTTTCAACCTGCCACATCTTCGGCCCCTTTGATGATCGCCTCTGAAAAACTGCTGCCCAATAAGTGGGTCGTGGTTCTTCCGTGGAACGGGGATCTTGCTGCCTGGACGGCGGAAGTGTTTAGCATCTGGAAAAATCTGAAAGAGCCGACCTTGCGCATTTTCCTGCCACCTGGACAAAGTACCGGGAACCTTCAGATTGCCTGGCAGGCCCACCACCCTGCGCAGGATTTCACTGTCGTACTTGATTAAGTGCGTGTTTCTCCCCAGAATAAAATGATCAGCGTGGGAGAACGTCATGGAAAAACTGTCGCAAACAATCGTGTCAAAAATCACAAACCTGCAGAAGCGTTTGGAATCCGTTCTGGATAATGATTTTGAGGCGAAGGTTGAAGCCAGCGAGCGTACGGCCCACTTCGAACCATCGCGCGATCTGTCCTTGGTGCGCGGCCTTTCTTTGGGGCTGCCTGAAGATCATATCGACCGTGCGATTGTGGTATTTTCCCGACTGGCACTGCTGTTTGATGCCGGAGTTCTTCTGGAAAACAACGATGCTCAATGGAAGGCTCAAGCTTATTTCCATAAAGGGGCCACTCAGCTTTTGAAAAACAACTCCAAAGCCGTTCTGCGCCTGCCACCGATGAATATGCTTTCGGTTTTGACCACCAACTCCGAACAAATGCTCAGCAAACTGCAACTGCAGCACCTGGATCCGGAAAACAAAACGTCCTGCCTGCTGATCAAGGCCAGCCCTGACTTTGCGTTTTTACTGTTTTCGGGAATGGCCGATCTTTGGCTGAAAGAGCATATCGAAAATGTTCGCACGGCTTTGATCAATGGACTTGCTGACTAATGACGGACTCTCAAACCTACACGATCTATATTCTTTCAGACAGTACCGGTGAAACTGCCGCCACCATGATCCGCGCGGCCTTGGTTCAATACACCACCAAAGACGTCAATATCATCCGCTGTAAAAATGTGCGCACCGAAGCCCAGGCCGAAGCCGTGATCGAAGAATGCTTCGAGCGCCGCGGGATGCTGGCCTACACCGTGGCCAGCCAAGGTCTGCGCGCCAAAATTCGCGAAATGGCTTCCGGCAAAGGCATTCCTTACTTTGACCTTTTGGGACCTTTACTTTCCACCCTGGACACGTTCTTTGGACAACATTCCGAAGACGCCGTGGGCGCTTTACGCGCAGTGGATGAAAGATACTTCAAACGCATTGAAGCCATTGAATACACCGTGAAACACGATGACGGAAAAACGTTTGCAGAGCTGGACAAGGCCGACATCGTGCTGGTCGGAATTTCCCGCACCAGTAAAACACCGCTGTCGATCTTCCTCAGCCACAAAGGCTGGAAGGTCGCCAACGTGCCCTTGGTGCTGGATACGCCGCTGCCGGAAGAGCTTTTCAAAATTGATCAGCGCCGGATCGTGGGATTGATCATCGATATGGATTCCCTGCAAAGAATCCGCAAAAGTCGATTGGAAAAGTTCGGCCAAGATCCCGGCGGGTCTTACGCTTCAATGTCTCATATCGCCAAAGAAATCGAATACGCCGAGAAGATCTTCAAGGTGAATCGGCGCTGGCCGGTGTTTAACGTCACCGAACGCGCCTTGGAAGAAACGGCCAGCGAGATCGTGCGCATCATCGCCGCCCGTCTGGGACTTCCCGACAGCGTGATTTTCTAAAAGTGGCGTACTTCTTGCTGCCAATAAGTTGACCTGCGGAGAGATTCCTCCAGCAAGGCAGGAGGATGAAGTGAAAAAGCTGATCTCATTAGTAGTTCTGTCTCTTTTTGGGACACTTCAGGCTCCGGCACAGAGTGCAGAGCTCAATACTCGGGCCGCAATCGCCGCTCGTTGTACCCCCAGTGTCAACCCCCTTTACACCAAAGACTTCAAGTGGGGCTATGAGCTGCCGGAAATGCTGCTCAAATTTACAGAAATGTATGAGTCTCCGAAAAGACTTTCCAAGAACGCCTATTTCGATTCAGCGACACAAACAATCCGCCTGCCCTACTATAGCGACCGGGGCGGAGATGTCGTGGTGGACAAATCCTTTGTGCAAACAGTGGCTCGCCATGTAGAAAAAGGTCTTCAGCTGGATGTGGTTGATGCTGTCTTCTTCCCGGACATGGGACACTCCCATCTTTTGATTCCCGAGAAGTTAATGCAGGAAAAGTACGATCGATTCCCTGTGCAGGCGATGTCCCGGTTCTATGAAGAGGTTTTCCGCGACGGTCAGATCAAGTTCCTGTATCACACGGCAGAACAGCTCAAGATGCTCGATGAAAATAATCAGGTTCTTCCTGATCCAAGAATCCGACACCGCCATAGAACACGAAACCTGGTGGGTGAAAATCACACCCAAGCGGAAATGTCTCTTGTGCAAAATCCTGCCAGCGCCGCCAATACGGCCAGTGAGGTGAAGGGATATTTCTGGTGGGGGGCTGGCTTTAATCTGAGCGCGAATAAAAAAGGTTGTTTTGCCTATCGCGCCCACGACCGAGTCTATTACTTTGATATCAGCCTGTACGATCTGGAGCATGATCCTGCCGACGGCGGATGGTAGTCTCTGATTCCCCTAGTATTTGAATTTGATTGTTTTAATTTTCAGGCCTTCGGATTCTTTGACGAAGGCCACATAACCTTCCCCATTCTTCGTTTTTCCTTTTAGCTCCATGCAGTAAAACTCAGAGGTCCTTTGATTCGGTTGGACTTTGTTTTTATCGGTGCAGTCCTGCAATCCTGTGAACTCATAGCCGACGTCCAAAAATTGTATCATTTTGTTTTGCTCTGGCATCACCAGCGTGGAAGCCAAATATCCACGAGCGCAGGACACAAATACATCCTGCGGCGTTCGTTTGGCGCAAGCCCGGAAATCCTTCCAGACTTTGTTGGCGTCATCCAGAGAGCCTTGTGCTGAAAGCACGAAAAAACTTGCAGCGACGGCAGCACATTTTGGAAGAATCCTCATCGCACACCTTGCCCTTTCTTTTCGCCGAACAACTTAAAGAGCAGATAGTTGGCGCCTCCGCCCATCACCGCCTGAGCGGTGTCGAGCACATCCTTCGTGGTCATGGCCGAGGCCTTTTCCACTTGCGATGTCCCTGTGCCCAGACAGCGCGGATGCAACAGCAAAGAGGCGAATTCGCCGTTTTTGGATTTCATTTCCTCGCAAAGACCTTCCACCGCAGGGCACTTCTGTCCCCACTTCTTGGTGACCGTGGTTATCGCCTGATACATCTCCTGATCGGCGTAGCTGTTGCAATTGATGGTTTCATCCATCGATGGCACGAAGTAGTCCTCAATCTTAAATTCCCGGTTCTTTACAAAACGACCGTTCTGACAAAGGGCAATGGCGGGCTTGCCATCAAAAAGATCCCGCCAGAAATAAAGCCCCTGATAGTTGGCTGACAGATCCGCATAGGACTTCACACCCGGACGCTGCAATCCCCACGTGGCTTGTTCCTGCAGGACTCCGACCTCCAGGGCTTTTTTGACCTTGTCCTTGGGCAGGGCCGGATCCTGCCCGACCATGTCCCAATAAGTCGCCCCATGCGCGAAAAAGTGATCGATCTTATCCAGACCGATATAGAATGCCTGACCCTTAATGTTCACCTTATAGGATTGAGAGAAGTAAAGATCCGTGTAAGGGCGGCCGGCCCGATAAGGCACTTCGCGGGCGAAGCGAGGCCCCGCAACAGGCGCATTCACATAGACGGCCTTATACACTTGCGGTAAATTGCGATCCAGATCGTCCTGCACAAAGTCCAAAAACTTCTTTCGATCACACCCGAACTTCGCGGGGAACTCCTGCAGATTCATGTCCAGAACACCATTGATGGCTTTATTGATTTCCGCGTTAGCGACCACGGCTCTGGAATCCCGGCGCGCAGAAAAATTATCGGGCTCTCCGGCACTGACGTTCCACGATAAGAGAAGGAAAAATAAAAAGGCCATGGAATCATTATCCAATGGCCTTTTGTTTTTGCCCAGACCCATCGCCGGGCCTTCTTTATATTCAGACCTAAGCCGCGCGCGCCTTAAGGAGCTTCGCCGCGTTTCCCTGCCCAGAGCCACAGCCCTTGCGGTCCCATCTGCAGGATAAAGCGATCCTCCATGGAGCTTTCGAAGGTCATTTCAAAAGACTGGGGGAAGTCTTGAGTTGCCACAAATGCCTTCACACTGCGCCCCTGGATCGCCACACTTTCAGACGGCAGGAAGCGAATGGTGCAAGTCGCTCTGACATCTTCACGGGCACATTCAATTTTCACACTTTCATCCACCGACAACCAACGGAAACGACTGTCGGCCCCGACGGCGTCCATGAATTGCTGAATACGCCCCACTGCGGCTCGTTCATTCAACAGAACACCCACTTTTTCCGCGCGATGAAAGACTGCGACTGAATCAGCTGCTGCAAAAACTTGCGCCGAGCCCAAGAAGCTCACTAAGAATAAAAAAACCTTCTTCATAAAATCTCCTGTTTGTCAGATTGCGTTCGCGTTTGAAAAATTACCCGCTATTTCTGGAATGGTGTAATGCCCCTGCAACGCTTTGTTTGTAATCCCGCACCCAACCACAAAAGCGATGGATTGGAATCTGTAACCCCCGATACTCTTTCACAAAATCACCAAGGAGACACCCATGAAAAAAATGTTTTTACTGATTCTTACTTCGTTTGCATTTGCCGGCACGGCAGGCGCGATAGAAACCTATAGCTCAGCGCAGGATATCCCAGAGATGGCGGCTGTGGAGCCTATCTGGACAGCCGACTTCGAACGTCCCTCGTGCCCCAAGGGATACTTGGTTGCCAAGAAATACTGCTGGAGCAAATCGTCCCACTGCTTTGAGCATTGTGGCTATATCTGCAGCAAAGTGCCTAAGCCAAATGATCCAAGCGAGCGTCACTGATTTAGACACCCCTGCAAGTTTTGCCCGTGGGCAGGAAGGGGCTGGACACCGGCCCCTTCTGCTTTTAGCTTCGTTTTCTATGTCTCGTTTATTTCTCGCTTTTATTACTGTTTTGGCGTCTTTTGCAGCGACGGCCTCATCCTGCCTTCCCAGCGACCAATCCTGCGACTTCTACGCCTGTAAAGAGCGCGAACAAGCCTGCGGCAAAAGAGGTTATTGGCAAAATTTCGGATATCCCTATTGTCAAAAATTCCTGAAAGATGAGGCCCGGTTTTCACCACGGTCACAGATCTGGCTTCAGGATGTTCGATATTGCCTGCAGGAACGTATTCAGGAAGTGGCCGAAGGCACAAGCTGCAAAGACCTGCACACCATGGCCATGGACAGCCACGTCAGCTGTTACGTGGACACCGGATTCTGCGATCTAAAGTACATGGAACAAATGCGCATCTACTGGTACTTAAAGGGAGCCCTGCGAAGCGCCGACACCTGGCGCGAGGCGTATCTTTTGAAACAAGCTTGCGCCCAACGTTTTAAGTAAAGAGCTCAATCGGTCTGCTTTTCCCAGATAAATTCCAGATCCTCTTCGCCCATAAGAACTTTCAAATAAAGACGCTGGTCTTTCAGACGAAGAGTCGTCCAGCTCTCAAAGCCCAGGCGCATGTCAGGATCCTGGGAACACCAGGACGCATTGTCAGGATGAACTTCGACAACCTTTTGATAGAGTTGTTCGCCCCGCCAGCTGTAACGAGCCCGTCTTTCACAGAAGCCGTGTTCTCCGTCTCGCCAATAGCGCAGGATATTTTCGCTTTCAGAGCCAAACTGATAAACGATGTGCAGTGCCGGGTTCGGCGGTGGCAGCTCGCGATCCTGATACCACAGACCCACAAAAATCCAGATCCCCAGCAAACTCATAGCAACCCCCGCTTGGAAAGTATCGCCAAGGCCGCTCCGGCATCCTGAGCTGACAATTTTTCCAGACACACATCCTTCAAAGTTTTTCCAAAGTCGGCAAAATCGCTGCCTGGAACCAGTCGATTCAGAACGCTCATGGCGATTTCCAGGCCCTTGCTTGCACCCAACTGTTCAGACAACTCCCACAAGGTTCCGCTGACAATCCCAGAGTCATGATACAGACCTCCGGTGCGATCCCCCAAAGACAGGCTGTTCAAAACAGTTCTGCGAAAAGGTGCTTTCTTATAAGAGACTTCTCCCATCCGCGGACTGCCCAACTGCATGGCCGTGAAATAGTCGGCAAAGCCCTCATTCAAAGATCCGCCCTCTCCTTCAAAAGGAAGCTTGGCCAGCACATCAATCACCGCATGAGCACTTTCATGAATGACAATGGACGGATCCCGGGGAATATGTTGATAGTACTCATCATCCCCCTGCCCCAAACGGATTTTTCCCTGATAATAAAAAGCTGAATTGGTCTTTTCGGGATAACCGACAAACACTTCCGCCTGCACTTGAAAAGGCAAAGTGAAGCCCAGACGACTTTGGAACCAACTAAAGGATTCGTTTAAGTAGACAAATGCCTGCGTCTGATCAAAGCGATGATCCTCCATTGAAAACTTCAAAGGCCCCGCAATTTTACTAATTTTATTTTCAGCCTGGGAACTGACATAAACCCAATGATTGGCCAACGCTGGCTCCAAATAGAGCCCCTTCAAGGGAACCTCCTGAACACCACCCCACAAAGGCCCGCGAGGAAACACCCAGGCACTGGTATCGATAAACTGCGAACCTGCGGGGCGAAGAGAGCGAACCTCCAGATTCTTATTCAGCTTCAGAGTCCACATACGACCTTTTTCATCGGCATAATCAACCTGCCAGACGATCTCGTAAAAGCCCTCGCGCTGAGTGATCACCGGAGTCACACTTTGTGGAGGTCTTTTGCGGAAAACAGGAAAGGCCGATTGCAGCTTTTGACGAATCCTCTGCGCATCCTGGTTGACCGCGTTCGTATCCAGATGGGCCAAGGCAATTTCGGGTTTCACCACGCCAGCTCTTAGCTGCTTGAGCGCGCCCTTGTCAGAATGAATTTCTTTTCGATAAGAGGATTCAACCACAAAACCGCGATAGGTCTGAGGCTGAAGTCGAACCCACTCGCCCTGGGACAGATTTTTAGGGGCGGCGGCGAAGTCATAGACCGCAAGTTCTTGGGTGATGGGGCTCTCGTCTCCGGCTTTCCAGTCATACACGTGAAAAGATGATTTCGTGCAGGAAGCGAACAAGAGAAAAAACAGAGGCAGGATCTTATTCATGACAGCATCCCTTCAAAAACAAAGAGGGCTCGTTGAAGCCCTCTTTTGGGTGCAATTTCTTACTCGATCATCACAGATTTTTCGATATAAGTGCCATCCCCATTTTCAAAGTGCAAAGTGTGTTTTCCCGGTGCAAAGCGGCCCAGACGAACTTCTTTCTGGAAGGGAATAAGTACCATCAGACACATGCCGGGGCTGACGGTCGCGATGGACTTGATATTGTGATAATAAGTGTCCTTGTGCTCGATCTCAGCATTCTTCCACTTGTAACAACCATTCTGGAAGATCCCGTTCACAACAACATAAACGTCAGAGGCAGAATCAAAACCGCCCGGAACATAAACTCCACTGATACCAATTTGGACATCTTTGGCCACACCTTGTTCTTGGGATGCCAAAGCCACTGAACCTAAACTGACCAACGCTGCCATAATCAAAGAAACGATTTTCATAGTGACTCCTTGAACTCTGTCGTCCATCGACAGGGACCCTTGCTTGGGGTTGATTGCACTCTATCCCCTTCACAAAAAAATTAAGCATGACCTTGGTCATGCTTAATTCTGCGAGTCATGAAAATACAACCTCCCGGTGGAGGCGCTGACTTAGGCCGCTTTCCAGCCCTCTTCGTCCATTTCCGGATGCTCTGGTGGGGCCTTCGCCGTCAAAGTTGTCGCTGGAGCCGGCTGCTTGCCGTCCCCATAAACAACTGTGTTCAGTTCATCCACCACATTCTTCATGATCGCCGCCTGAGAGTTGATCTCTTGCGCTGTACCGGCGATTTCCTCAGAAGACGCGGCATTAGACTGAACTGACTGATCCAGCTGATTCATTGCCTTGGAGATCTGTTGAATACCCGTGGACTGCTCTTCGCTGGCCATGGAAATTTCGTTGTTGAGATCCGCCACTTTCTTAACCGAAGTCACAATGTTTTTCAGCATTTCGCCGGATTTGTCTGCCTTGTGCGTTCCACGATCAATTTTCTCAACAGATTCTTTGATCAGACCTGTGATGTCTTTGGCTGCACTGGCAGAACGCTGAGCCAATGTGCGCACGGCTTCGGCCACAACCGCAAAGCCTTTACCGTGTTCCCCGGCACGAGCCGCTTCCACGGATGCATTCAAGGCCAGAAGATTTGTCTGGAAGGCAATATCATCAATCACGTTGATGATCTCTTCGATCTGTTTGGATGAAGAGGAAATCTCATTCATGGAAGCCAACAACTCGCCCATCTCTTTTTCACCCTGAACGGCTGTTTCAGAGGACTGCGCCGACAAAGCCGCCGCCTGTTTCGCGTTGTCAGAATTCATTTTTACCATGGAAGTCATTTCTTCCAAAGCCGCCACAGTTTCTTCCAAAGAGGCCGCAGAAGAACTGGAGGATTCAGACAGGGACTGCCCCGCAATGGACAACTGGTGAATTGCAGAAGACACCAGGTCACCAGAACTTTGCAGCTTGTTGGCCAGGCCACTGACAGATTTGGAAATCATTCGGGCAATTGCCATCACCGCCACCAGCAACACAAAGATGCCGGAAAGGGCGATAATAATCTGAGTCCAAACCATCGTGTTAGCTTCAGCCAACACCGTGCTGGTTGGAGTTCTGACGATCAAAGCCCATGGCTCTTGTGTGTGACCCAAATTCATCGGAGAGACCACATACAGGTATTCCTTTTGATCCTTCGGATCCACACCCGTGATCGTCAGCTCTTCACCCTTGCTGATCGCCGCTTTGAATTTTTCAGCTTCAAACGGATATTCAGCTGGTTTGGTGATCATCTTTTCATCGGGATGTGAAACATAGTTCCCGTTTGCAGTGACCAAATAAGCTTCGGAAGTTTCAAATGGCTTTACACCGTTGGCTTTGGCTTGGATCTCTTTCAAAGGCAGATCCACACCCGAGTTTCCAACGAACTTGCCATCAATAAAGATAGGTACCACCGCCGAGGTCATCAACACCTGTACACCGTCAATCGGATAGAGATAAGGCTCGATCATGGTTTCTTTACCACGGGCTTGAGGCACCAGATAGTAGTCTCCTTCACCCGGCTTGCTGTAACCGATCAAAGGAGTCAAAGAAGACTTGCCGCCTTCCCAGTTCAAATATGGAACAAAGCGACCTGTCGCATCGTGCCCCTGAACTGAAACATAGTCAGCGTCCTTGCCATCCCAGGCATTAGGCTCCCAACCTGTCCAGGCACCAATCAGAAACTTGTTCTTTTCCAGAATTTCACGCAAAGCCTCGGCCACTTGAGAACGGCCCGTGGTGTTGCGCTTCTTAAATGATTCTAAAACATGCGCCATGCTTCGGGCGATATCCAACCCGCGCTCAACTTCCAGGCGCATTTCTGACGCGTAGGCTCTTGCCGTGGCGACGGTTTTATCGGTCGCTCCCTTTTTGGCTGTTTCGTGGCCATTGCGTGCCATCAAAAAGGTCATTGTTCCCAATACAAGCAATGCAATCAAAATAATAGGGACTGCCAACTTGACCTGAATAGAATACTGTTTCTTCATTTAAGACTTCTCCCGAAATAGAATCTGAATAATTCTTTCGGAAAAACTTGTTCATAAATGAATACTACAAAAGTCTAACCTTTTTCCTGTTGAGCCAGAGTTTGATAGAAGACCTCGACCAAGGACTTGCTTTCTGAATTCTTTTTATAATAGAACATCAGATCAATTTCGTAGTGCATGTCTTTTACGTACACCCGATTCAAACGACCTGAACGCACTTGCTTTTTAATCGAATGCGCGGGCAGGAATCCCCAACCCAACCCGGCTTCGATCACACGTTTTAAAGTCCCCACATTGGAAGACTCAAAAATTGCGCTGACCATCGCTCCTTGTGACTGAATCTTGCCGTGCAGTTCACTGTAAAAAGCCGGGAACTCTTCGGTGAAGTCCACCAAAGGGAAGGCTCCCATATCCTTCACCATAATCTGCTGAGGCATCTTTTCGTCTTTGCTGGAGCCCACCAGCCACATTTCCTCTTTCAACAAAAAGCGCTGTTCGCTGCCGTCAAGTTCAGAGTCGAACTCTGTCTTGGTGTCAGGCAGAATCAGCACATCGTAGTGACCTTTTTTATAGCCCTTGATCAACTCTTCACCGCGATCGTACTCGATCTTCAGAGTCAGTTCCGGATTATGCCGCATCAGACGCCCCACAATGGGACTCATCACGTGCAATCCCAAGGAGTTCAGTGTCCCAATTCGCAACTGCCCCTTCATCTGATTGCCAATGGATTTGATGGCTATTTCCGCCTGCTGGGTCAGATGAATAATCTTTTTGGCATACTCGTAAAGAACCTCCCCTTGAGGAGTGGCCTTAATGGAACGCACCCCCCTGACCAGCAGCTCAACCCCTAGATCTTCCTCCAGATTACGAATCTGCTGAGAGACTGCGGGCTGGGTCAGATAGAGCTTGTCCGCTGCCGCAGTCATGCTGCCCTCGCTGATGACGGTCACAAATGTGGTCAGCTGATAAAGGTTCTTCACAGGAAATCTCCCTTTTTGCTCTTTGATCCCAGAGGAAATTGTTATTATACTTACTGCAGCCTACTTCGGTGAACCCGAAGTGTAAACCCATCCGGCGCCGCCGGATTGTAAACCAGTACAGCACAGCCGAGGTCTGCATGAAGTATCGTTTGTTAGCATCACTCGCCGTTATTCTACTCAGTTTTAGCGCCCATGCAAAAGTCTTTCGTAACGCTTACATCGCATTTGAAATGCCAGAGTCCTGGAAGTGCAATCTGGAGCAAACCGAATGGGTCTGCCGAAGTGAACAAACCAAGGAAGCCAAAGAAGCCATTATCATTCTGACCGCCAAAGAAGTCGGTCCGACGGACACCTTTGCTCTTTATGAATCGCACCTGAACACACCTATTTCTGTGGCCTTGAAGGGTGGCGGCTCTGCCGAATCCAAAATCGTCTATAAATCCAAAAGTGTGCAGATCAACGACCAGACATGGGTGGATTCACTGCACCTGGGCTCTGAAGTTCCCAACTATTTCACTCGCTATTTGGCGACCATTAAAGACAAAATTGCCATCCTGATCACCTTCAGCGCCCACAAGCAGTACTACACCAAATACAGCCAGGATTTCTTCAAGGCGGTGATGAGCTTGCGCGTGATTGCCTCTAAGAACCTTTTGGCCAAACCGGAACTGGGCCCCATCCGGCCAGGCTCGGAAACATTGGGAGCCCCGATCAGTTCCGCCATGCCTGCGGATATGCTGCAAGGTGAAGAAGAAGGCGGCAAAGGCAACAATAAGACCCTGCTTCTGGCCGGAGCGATCCTGTTAGCTGCTTTGGGTGCCTTCATCTTCTTGAAGGCCCGCAAAAAACGCAGATAAGATCCAGATCAAAAGTTAAAAATAAAAACCCCACAACCTGGAAAGTTGTGGGGTTTTTATTTTGTCTTTATGTCATCTTTTACTTCAGGCGCTCAATGACCGGCTTGTACTTTTCAAACTGAGGAATGATCTTTTCATCCCCGTAAACCAGAACCTTGAACTTAGCCGGGTTTACGACTTTCCTGAAGGCCGCATTGGCCTCTTTCGGCTTGATGGCTCCGACATTCTTGTTGAAATCCGTCAGATAATTGACCGGGATACCATAAAACTCCAAAGCCAGAAGATTGTAAGCCAGGCGATCTGCAGTCTCAATAGCTCTCGGGAACTGACCAATCAACTGGTTGCGTCCCGCACTGACCTCAGCTTCGGTCGCCCCGTTATTGACAAAATCTGTCAGTACCTTCAAGGCCTCCTCCAAGGTCTTTCCAGCAGTTTCGTTCTTCGTAAAGGTCACGATGTCATAGCTTCCACGTTCTTTACGAACATCGAAGTACGAATAGATGGAATATGTCAGTCCCAGATCATCACGTACTTTCTGGTTCAGACGACTGGCAAAACTGCCACCCACGGTTTCATTTGCCAGACGCAGGCGCAAGTAATCAGGATCCGCGCGATCGATTCCCACCTGTCCGATGCGAATTTGAGTCTGCTGCAGCCCCTTTTTCACTATCAGCTTCACCTGAAGGCTCTCACTGACTGGGGGAGCCTCGACCTGAACCTCTGGAGTGGTGCGCTTTGTCCATTTTCCAAAGACCTCTTTTACACGGTTTTCATAGGCTGCATCGTAGCTTCCCACCACCGCCAGCAACGAGTTGTTCGGACGGAAGAATGTCAGATAGTGCTTGATCACATCCTGCTTGCCGATGGACTTCAACCCCTCCGGAGTGCCATTGGTGTCACGTCCATAAGGATGATTGCCAAAGATAAACTGATCCATTTTTTCGTCAGCAAAAGAGGACGGATTGTCGATCTTCTTTTGCAAACCCGCCAGCATCTGGGAACGAATGCGGGCGATTTCCGCATCTTTAAAGGCCGGGTTCATTGTCACATCCGCGAAAAGATCCAGTAACGTCTGGGCTCCGGTTGTCAAAGCATCAGCATACACCGTTGTGGCGTCTGCACTGGGGCTGATATCCACGCTGGAACCCAATTGCCCAAACTCATCCGCCAGTTTCAAAGCGTCCCGTGATTGAGTGCCCTGCTCCAGAAGATAGGACGTCAAGGCATTCAGGCCGGCCTTGGAGCCTTCCTGCATGCTGCCAGTCTTGATCATCAAAGTCAGACTGACCCGCGGAAGACTGGCATCATGAATGAAATAAACTTTCAAACCATTTTCCAAAGTGACTTCTTTATATGGCTGCAAAGTGAAGGACCCATTGCCCTTTGTGACATACCCCTCTGTCGGAGGCTTCACTGTTTTTTTGGTCGAGCTGGAACAAGCCACCAGCGCAGAACATACAAGAGGAAGTGTCAAAGCTGCTGTAAATATTCTCATGGCTATTGTTCCTTTTGCACTTTGGGTTCAAGAGTGATAATGGATCGCTGAGTCTGCTGCGTGAATTTGTCGGCCACACGTTTGATATCATCCGCTGTGACCGCCTGATACTTTTCAAGGTCGGTGAAAAGGCTTTCATAGGTGCCATTCACGATTTCATTCACTGCCAATGCGCGAGCCTTGCCATCCATCGTTTTCAGACTGTCCACCAGATCCTTCATGACCTGAGTTTTGGCTTTTTCAAGTTCCTGAGGCGTCACCTTTTGATTACGCAACTTCCAGATCTCGTTGTAAACAGTCTCCAAAGCCTCAGCAGACCCCAGCCCCGGCTTCATGTTCACTCCCACTGCGAACATCCCATGATCTTTCATGGAGTAGTTGTAGGCATAAGCGGATGTTGCTACCTGTTTTTGATACACCAGGCGCTTGTACAAACGGCTGGAGCTGCCGTTACCCAGAATATTGGCCGCCAGATCCAGAGCGTACATGTCAGGGTCGCCTTGTTTCGGGCTCTGATAAGCCACTACGAACGAGGTATTCTGAACATCTTTGCGCAAGGTCGCATTCTGCTGCGCTTTCTGCAGAGGCTCTGTCGCATACTTTCTTTCCGGCAAAGGACGGGACGGCAGTTTTCCGTAATACTTTTCAATCAGGCTTTTCACTGTTGATGTCTTGAAGTCCCCGACAACAACCAGAACGGCATTGTTCGGCACATAGAAGGTATTATAGAAATAGCGAAGCTTGTCCGAATCATAGGCTTCAATATCTTTCATATACCCAATGACAGGCCATTTGTACGGGTGAACTTTGAACAAGGTTCCCATCATCAGCTCACGCAACAATCCCATCGGATTGTTATCCACGCGCCAGCGACGCTCTTCCTTGACAACTTCTTTTTCACTTTTCAGATCCTCAGGACTGATCAGAAGTGAACTCATGCGATCCACCTCCATGTCCATGACCAGTTCCAGCTTCGAGCTGGGCAGGTTTTCATAGAAGCCTGTGTAATCATTCGTTGTGAAGGCATTATTGGTGATGCCATTTTCGTGGAAGATGCGATCGAAGGATTTGCCGTCGTATTTCTTAGCACCCTTAAACATCATATGCTCCAGCATATGAGCGGCCCCCGTCACACCCGGGGACTCATCCCGGGAACCCACGCGATACCAGGTATGATAACTGATCATCGGCACCGCATGATCTTCCAACAGAAGTACGGTCAATCCATTATCCAGAACAAATTTTGTGACAGGAAGAGACAGCTTCAAATCTGGGCGACTGTTTTCAGTCCATCCTTTGATAGCGCCAATCACCTCCTGCCCTTTCGGGGATGGTGCAGGTGACGGTTCGACGGCGTAGGCAGAGACAGCAAGCCCCAGCCCCAAGAGCAAAGTTGAAATCCGTTTCATAGGTGCTTCTTTCGTTAGTTAATACAGAACGACTCTGCACCTAGTTTGAAACCGCAGGGCTGTGATGACAATGACCTTAAGGACTTTTAAGACTTTTGGCAGATATCCTATTGAACAACGAAGTCAGAGAAGAAAACATCCTTCACAATGCCACGACGAAGGATGCCGTTCACTTCCCCGGCGATTTTGTCCTTCAAGAAAAGTTTCCCCTGAATACTGTCCAGGTCTGCAAAGGGTTTATCATTTAGCAGACGGACTATGCGATCGCGGGCTTTGGCGCGGTTTTCAGGTTCCATGACCTCTTCAAAACCTTCTTTACCCAGCATTTGCAGATTGATTTCAAGACGGATGGTGCGTTTGGGCTCACCACCCAAATTCACCGTGAATTTATCCATGGTATAGATCAGCGGCGCCGTGTCCGCTTCACTGGCTGTGGAGGCCAATTCCCGCTCGGCCTCTTCTTCTGTCACCTTGGGGCTTTCCCATCCAATAGTCGAGGCATAAACCATGTAAGCCCCGCCCCCCATGACACCCAGATTCAGCACCGCGAAGGCCACTTGAAAGATCATTGCCATATTGCGCGGTTTCGCGGTCGATTGCTCTTTTTGTTCAGCCATGTATAAACCTCTTGTCATAGATTTTATCGGTGAGACAGGCTTAGGTCTTAAGATCTTAGACCTCATTATTTACAACTAAATTACGCGAAAAATGTCCAACCTCTGGACACCTGAGGACAGCCACTTGACAAGAACAAGACCTTTTCGGGCATAATAAGAATATGAGATGTTTCCTCACGGGCTGTGCTTTACTTTTCCTGAGTCTGCCGACCATGGCGGATCCTGTTGTCGCGCCCAAATCCCAAAACGAGAAAGAGCTGCTGCCCGCTTCTTTGCTGCAGATTTCAGAAACCGAAGCCTTTTCCCGCTATGTTTTTCTGGTCGATAAAGAACAGCGCAAACTTTCTGTCTTTGAACGCAATGGGGAACTGATTCAAAAGATCACCGAATACCCAGCCGACATCGGCAAAATGGGTGGCAACAAAACCAAGCGAGATGACCATAAAACTCCGGAAGGTATTTACTTCCTGCAAGAACGCCTAAGTCAGCCCAAGATTCCTTTCAGTCTTTACGGGGCACTGGCCTTTACCACGAACTATCCTAATCTTTTCGACAAACGCGAAAACAAAACGGGTTCTGGTATCTGGCTGCATGCTATTCCGGACTCAGTTCCCTTGACTCGTGGTTCCCGCGGCTGTGTTGTGGTTCGCAATGATGTAATCAAAAAGCTGGCGGACTACATCAAGCTGGGTGAAACACCAATTTTGATCTTTGATCATGTGGACTATGTCAGCAAAGACGAACACGACAAGCGCCGCCTGGCCCTGAGCAACTTCATTGAAAGCTGGAGACAGGCTTGGGAAACCCAGGACATCGAAAAGTACATGTCCTACTACGATGCGGGCTTTAAAGCTCCGGGTTTTAATTATAACTCCTGGAAGAATCACAAGAAGAGCCTGAAATCCAAGTACGAATACATCAAGGTTCACCTGTCCCAACCTTATATCGTTCAGCACAACGATCAGCTGTTGGTAAAAACGCTTCAACGTTATGAATCCGACAAGCACATCGACTACGGCGTTAAAACCATCTATGCGCTGAAATCCGGTGACTCTTTCAAAATCATCCGTGAAGAGTGGGCCCCCTTCAATCAAAACGAAGTCGCGGCAGCCATTGCTCGCGAAAACTCCATGACCGCCTCTTCAAACAAAACACAGTAACTCTGCAGCCCGACCCACCCCTTCACGGGCGTGGTCTTTTGGCCATAAAAAAAGCACAACCACTTTTGATGGTTGTGCTTCTTAGTCCCCAAAAGTTTTCAGCTGGGGCGGATCAGATCACCGGGAATTAGTGAGAGTCTTCATCCTTCGTATTTTTACCGTCCATAGTGAACGTTTCTACGTTGTGAGAAAGATCAGGAAGTTGCTCTAGGTGCTTCTGCCATTCTTCTTTGGACAACTCACCTGCGTTGATTTTGTTTTCAGTCATACGCTTATCATATTTCAAATTCTTATTAGCCTGAGCCAAAGACATAAAAACTCCCTTTTGCGATCGAGCCCTTTTTTATAGCGCAAAATCCCCGCCCCGTCCAGCGGAGGATGCCACATAAAACACCAGAAGCCTTGATTTTCACAAGGCTTCTGAAGTTAGTTCCAATATTTGGGGGGACGGTCGTTTTTATCGTTCTTTTCGTTATTAACGACCAGACGCAGGTTGCGCCCCTTGTTTTTAGACTTCTTCCGAAGGTCATTGCGATCCAGCCAGCCCTTGGTTTTCAGGCAGATAAAGCCCGAAACAATGCCCCCCAGATGGGCCAAATAAGCCACTTCCCCGCCACTGACGCTAGAGGTCATCAAAGAGGCCAACTGCACCAACCCCATTAAAGCCACGAAGAACTTGGTCTTCATCGGGAAAAGCATAAAGAAGTAAACAATACGCTCACCAAAGATCAACCCTTGAGCTAACAACAGACCAAACACAGCCCCGGAAGCCCCCACCACCGGCACAATCAATCCGGTCTGAGAACCCGTGGTCAAGGCATAGATCCAAACCCCCAGGCAGTATAAAATCGCCGCGCCAATGCCGGATACGAAATAATAGACCAGGAAGAACTTCGAACCCCAGCGCTGCTCCAGCTCGGCCCCGAAGAACCATAACATCAGCATGTTAAACAAGATATGTGTGACCTGCATTGAGTGCAGGAACATGTAGGTGCCCAACTGCCAGATCTGGAAATCAAACAGAACCTTCCCCGGGAACAAACCGAAGATCGACGTGAAAGGAACACGCAGAAAACCTTCCATGATCACTTGGAAGACAAACCAGATAGCCACATTGATGATCAGCAACCACTTCACCGCCGGTGTCAGTGGAGCTGTTTGGAAAGTCACGCCTCTATTCATATTTTCTTAAAATACTCCAAACCTTCTCGTAGGTCTGCTCAAGACTTTCAACCAAGACCTTGGTCTCAGCAATTAAAGGGAAGAAATTAAGGTCTCCGGTCCAGCGTGGAATGACATGGTAATGCAAATGTTCCGGGATTCCCGCCCCGGCCACCGCCCCATGATTCAAACCCACGTTGATGCCACCTGGCTGATAAAGCTCGTTCAAAGCTTTCATCACCAAACGGATGGTGTTCTGCAGATCCATGTATTCTTCATCAGAAAGTTTTAAAAGATCGCCACAGTGGCGCTTTGGCAATACGAGCAGGTGTCCACTGTTGTAGGGGAACTTGTTCAGCACCACCATGGAATGTTTGCTTTTAAACGCACAAAGAGTGTCAAAGCTGACTTTTTCTTCCGAGGCCCGACAGAACACGCAGCCTTCAGGTTTGATCAGCTTGCGCACATACTTCATGCGGTCAGGACGAAAAAGAACATCGCGCTCCATCGGCCACACATCTTTGCCGATCTGAATTTTCCCGTGGGTCGCTGCCGGTCGTTTGATCGGCGCTTTCTTGGTGGAGGGTGTCTTTTTACGAGCCTTTTTGGCTGCCATGATTACTCCGTGCTGTCAGTGAAATAGCTGGAGGTGCCAACAAGACGATTTTCCACAAAGAAAACCATCACGCAGTTCTTGCGCATCTCAAAGCCAATTTCCGTTTTGTTTCCACCCGCAGGATTCAACAAAACCAATTCTGTTTCAAGCTGCGGCGTCTCGCACACCAAAGGTTTCAGCTCAAATACAGTGACAGGCACATAACCACCACCCCCGGTGATTCCGACAAATTCAAACTTCTGCCCGGTCTTAAAAATCACACCCGGCGCAGGCTCAATATCCGCCGTCAGATAGTAATATCCCTTCCAACGAATATCGAACCATGACTGGGGCTGACGAGGATCCTGAGGGTTGGCCTGGGCCCATCCTGCACAAAACAATGTCAGCAAAAAGAAACCTAGAGCTTTCATGACCTACTCCCAGTAACCCGGCATCAACATCAGCGGCTGATTCAAATACTTCGCGCGCAGGATGTACTTCATCGCACCTTCCATGTCCGCACCGAAAGATTTGCCTTTCAGAACATCGGCGAATTCCGCCAGGCTGTTGAGATCGTCTTCAGTTTCACCGCCCCCCAGGTCAAAGATGCTGACTTTCTTTTTGGGGATCTCGAAGACTTCATAGTGTTCACCCAGCTTCGCCGTTTCCGCCGCTAATTTCACCGCATCTTCGAAGTACCCTTCTTGATCGGCAAAGCCCATTTTCACGGCTGTGGCGCCCGTGAAGACACGTCCATCCGCGTACTCAGCAACAACATCTTCCTGAAGCTTGCGCTCTTTTGCCACGGTCCCTTTGAACTGGGCATAGACTTCATCAATCATGCTTTGGAACAAAGTTCTTTCATCTTCACGCATCGGACGGTACTCAGCACCCGAGTCCTTGAACTTGCCGGAAGTGATGGAATAGCGAGAGATCTTTGCCCAGTCGTAGAGCTTTTCCAGATTGGCGAACTCCATGATCACACCAATTGAACCCACCAAAGAGCCCGGAGCCACGACGATCTTGTCACAAGCCACCGCCGCATAATAAGCCCCGCTGGCCATCACGCCCGTACTGACACAGATCACAGGTTTTTTGATTTCATCACGCACGCGCTTGATCTCAGCAAAGATTTCCTGGGAAGGCCCGACAGAGCCGCCTGGTGAGTTGATGCTGATCAGGATCGCTTTCACCTTGTCATCATCACGATATTTTTTAAGATTCTTGATGAACTTTTTGCCGTTAAGAATAACGCCGTTCATTTCCAGATGCAGAATGGTGTTCTTGGCCGTGACCTTTTTGTCAGGGCTTCCGAAGAAATCACCGCCCATTTTCAGCAAAGCGCCCAAACCCACAAACACTAAAAAGATAATTACCAGTTTTTTGAAAAAGCTGCCCTTCATATCGGCCCCCGAACGGATGGATGAAAAAGGTCCCTTTTCAAATAAAAAAAGGGACCCTACTAGGGTCCCCTTTTAAGACTTGTCAGTCAATCGTCCTCGACCGGCTGAACCCTTGCGGGTCAGCCTTTGGTCTTGATCGAATTACTGCTTGTCAGTTTTTACGTTTTTCAACTGGTCAGCGAACAAGTCACCGAAAGTGGACTTGGAAGTCGCAGTTGCTTTTTTAACGTAATCGTCAACGTCCGCTTTTGCTTCGCGAAGTTTAACAAGTTTTGCAGACAAACCGATCTTACGAGCGTCTTTGTCGATAGAGATAACTTCTGCTTTTACAGATTGACCTGGCTTAATGAATTCTTCAACAGAGTTGATTTTGTCTGTTGTTAGTTCAGAAATGTGGATCAAACCTTCGATATCAGACTCAAGCTCTACGAAAGCACCGAAATCAGCTGTTTTCGTTACTTTAACATCGTGCTGAGTGCCGATAGCGTATTTGTTCTCGATGTTTGACCAAGGGTCAGACTCAAGTTGTTTGATACCCAAAGAGAATCTTTCGTTCTCGATGTCTACGCCCAATACAACCGCGCGAACTTTTTGGCCTTTAGTGTAAAGCTCATTTGGATGATTTACACGCTTAGTCCAAGAGAAGTCAGAGATGTGAACCAAACCGTCGATGCCTTCTTCGATGCCGATGAAGATACCGAAGTCAGTTACAGACTTCACTTCGCCTTCGATGATCGTACCTGGAGCATAAGATTCTTTCAATTCAACCCATGGGTTGGCTTGAAGTTGCTTCATGCCCAAGCTGATGCGGCGGTTTTCAGTGTCAACTTCCAGAACCACAACTTCAACTTCTTGATCAACAGCTACGATTTGAGAAGGGTGTTTTACACGTTTAGTCCAGGACATTTCAGAAACGTGGATCAGACCTTCAATGCCTTCACCAAGTTCAACGAATGCACCGTACTCAGCCAAGGAAACAACTTTTCCTTTAAGCTTAGTGCCTGGAGGATAAGAAGCCTTAACAGATTCCCAAGGATCTGCATGAAGCTGTTTCATACCCAAAGATACGCGTTCTTTTTCTTTGTCATACTTAAGAACTTTAACTTGGATTTCGTCACCAACGTTCAACATCTCAGAAGGATGTTTTACGCGGCCCCAAGACATATCAGTGATGTGCAACAATCCGTCCATACCACCAAGGTCGATGAACGCACCGTAGTCAGTGATGTTCTTAACAACACCAGTAACCACAGAACCTTCTGCCATAGTGTCCAAAGTTTGAGAACGCAAACTGTCGCGTTCTTCTTCAAGAAGCGCACGGCGGGAAAGAACGATGTTGCCACGCTTTTTGTTGAATTTGATAACTTTGAATTTGAACTTTTTGCCCAAGTATACGTCCATGTTGCGAACCGGACGCAAATCGATTTGAGAACCAGGCAAGAATGCTTTAACGCCGATATCAACGCTCAAGCCACCTTTAACTTTAGCAACAACAGTACCTTCGATAACTTCTTCGTTCTCTGCTGCTTTAGAGATATCAGTCCATGCACGAAGCATGTCTGCTTTATCTTTAGAAAGAACGATCATGCCGTTTTCGTTTTCGATACGGTCGATCAAAACTTCTACTTTGTCTCCAGCTTTAACTTCGCGAACACCGTCAACGATACGGAATTCATTGATCGCGATCAAGCCTTCAGACTTGTAGTTGATATCAACAAGAACGTAGTCAGACTGAACTTCAACTACAGTACCTGTTACAACGTCGCCGACTTTGAAGTCTTGCTCTTTCATGGATGCTTCGAATAGAGAGTCGAAGTCACCTTTCTCAGATTTTGCATTCAAAATGCCAGGATTTGCTGGGACTTTGGAGTCCTCTGCATCCAAGAAAGCTAGAACTTTCTGTTTTTCCAATTCGGCTTTGTTCAATTGTTTTGTCATATCGTGTTTTGTAAACCTCCCACGTAGTAAGATCTCATGGACCCTACCCGTAACCTTTCTTCGCGCTTATGGCGAATCACTGGTTTAGCGACCTAAGGGGCTGGAAGTCAAAGGTTTTACGCGGTTTGGCAGAGATTTAAGAGTTCCAGGATTATGCGAACGCACATCCTCTGGGGGAATCCTAGACCAGCACTCCTTCAGATCAAACCTATTGGACCTGAGCACCTTCAAGGCACAAGCCCCCGATAGATCTCGCGGACTTTGCCTCTCATCTCTTTCGGCAAAGATTTCTGAAAATAATCAAAAATTCGGCCCCGGACGTTCTTTTCCACCACAACTTTTGAGATCTCTTTGATCGTGACCTCACCCCAAGGGGTCTTTTCGCAAGAGGCCCTGACCGAAATATAGGGGGGAGCCTCTTTCACCGGAAGATACTTCAGCAAATTTGATCCCTGTCCTTTGCGATGATTCCATTCTTCAAGGTAATACGACAGCACCCCGTCCAGCCGGTTCTTTTCCAGCATGGTGAATAGACCACCCACCGCCTGATCGCTGACGTGGCGGTAAGAGTCTTTCGCTTTCAAAATCACTTCATCTATTTTGTTGGAATAGGAACGCCCCTGCACAACCCCCAGCCGGAACTCCCCCCTCTGTACCAGCTTGGCCAGCTCCATGCCTTCGGAGGTTTCATACTGCTGAAACCTATTGTACGAGGTGGAGGACATCACAAGACCGATAGGCAAGGCTCTGGCCACCTCCGCTCCAAAAATCAAATAGCGGGCACGTTCGGGCGTGTCCTGCAAAAGCAATGTGCAAAAATGTCGTCCTGATAAAAACAATCTTTCCGCACGCAAAAAAGAAGCCCTGACAAATGTGTGCTTGTACTGCGGCAGGGATCTTTCCAGTTCACGATAAATCTCAGCAAACGGTCCTTGAGATTTTTGAATATCGACCTTAGCGCCATCGGAAGAAAGCAAAATAAACGGCGGGAAATCCGTCATCGCCCATTGAATGGTCTCTGCGCCCGGCCTTTCGGCAGCAAAAATCGAACAGTTCACAAGAAGTATGAAAATAGCAAACCCCAGAGCTTTCATTGCTTCATGATAACAAAGCCCCAGGTCGCATCCCTATGTGATTTCCAACACTGGCCCGAAAGAGCCCTGACGTTTTTCCGCATTGATTGGCTAGTTATTTGACGAAAACACCCCTGAAAGGAGCTGGCATGGGCTTGCATGTAAATAAACACTCTTGAACTTAAAAACGCACGAGGTGGTACGTGGTGAGATGGCGTTACTTTTTATTAACCAGCATCCTGGCTTTCACCAGCTCTTCCGGAGCTGAAACCTATCATTCCTTTATCTACAGGGACTCCTCCCTCTACAATCGCGCGGACATCGTGGAGGTATTTCCAAAGCTTCCGCTGGAGGTTTCTCGTCAGCACAATGACTCCGTGTCTCTCGTGACACTGGCTGATGTGGACCTCTATTTCTTCAATGAGCTGACTGAACTGCTGAATACGGTCAACAATCCCAGCAACACCCGCTGGCGCCCTTTGCCGGCCACGAACCTCTGCGAAAGCCACAAGGGTCTTAAAACAGAACACCTGCAGAAAATTAAAAACCATTGCGTGTTCCCGCGCGTGACCTTCGCCAAAGTTTTTTCGGCGGAAAACCTGCGCGCCTCCTGTGAAGAGGCCTATCAGCCGGAACTTTACGTGAACGATCTGGGACCGGGCGAAATTCACTACTCAAAAATGGACGAGATAAGCGGACTGGCCCAGGCGATCGCCGCCCCGCTAAGATACGTGGACTTTGCTGCGAATCTGGTGACGCCGGAACTTCTGGAAAAAATGCGCCTGATGCTGAGCAAAGTTCGCATGACCGAGTTGCTGGATAAAGTGCAAAAACAGAAAAAGGACTATCAGCAGATCCTGAGTTTGCTGGATTCGAAGAACTGCCTGACTCTGTCCCCGCAAGAACGCGCTGAGCTGGCAAAGACCCTCGAAACTTTACAACAGGAGATCCAACAAGCCGAAGCACACCTGATCGACATTGATCAAAAAGGCCGTCAGCAGGCAGAAGCAGACCGGCAGGCCATCACAAAACAGGGACTGCACCGCCCGCGTCTGCCTTATCCCAATTTAAGCGACGCCGATCGTGAGTTTATCACCATGTACATCAGCTCCATCATGTGGAGATTCCGTGGTGGGGGCATCGTGGAAAAAAGCGACAGCACACAGATGAGACGCATTTTTTACACCTGGGCCCCCGTCAAAGCTTTGGGAAAGCTCAATGGCGGCAACGATGGCGATCAGTTAGGGCGTCAGATTTTCATGGGCCTGATGAAGGGCTGGGGCGAATACTTTGACATGGGCACTTGGCCGGCAGGTAAGGATAAATACTATGACTTCACGAAAATGACAGAACGAGGCATCTTCCAGGTAAAAAGAGCCGCAGCCACGTTACAAAACAAAGGCTACGACGTGACACCGCTAAAAATGGCAGGCCTGCAAATGGGACCTTGTTATTACTATTCGTATGATCAGAATTTGCCGCGCTTGAAATACGTGGGCAGAAAAGATTCAGGCTTTTTAGCCTTTGTGGAAGGTGGAACCGACTGGGGTGAAGTGTGCTTTGGCGCCGCGCTGGGGCTGGGAATTTCCAAGACACTATTGCAGGGATCTAAGAAATAGATCCCTCGGGTTCTGATTAGATTTTTCCTTTAACGTAATCGACGACTTTATCAACGACCTGTTCCAGGTTCAAAGTCGTCGTGTCCACGACCAGAGCATCCTCAGGAATCGCCATCGGCGCCACTTTACGTGTGGAGTCCTGCAAATCACGCTGTTGCTGTGCTTTCACCATATCACCATGATCCAGCCCCAGCTCCGCTGCCCGACGAGCGGCGCGGTGTTCAGAGTTGGCTGTCAGGTAAACCTTCGCTTCCGCCTTTGGGAAGACCACGGTGCCGCAATCACGGCCCTCAGCCACCAAACCATGGGGGCCTTCAGAGCAACCACGCTGGGCATCCAGAAGGGCTTTACGCACTTCTGGATAATGACTGACCTTACTGGCAAAATTACCCACATCTTCATGAGCGATCAGATCTGTCACGTCCTGATCCTGGAAGAACACGCGGGTGCGGTCTTGGTCCATTCTCACACTCCACACGGGATTGTGAGTCAACTCAGCCAGATTTTTGACGTCATCAAGATCAATTTGCAGTTGAAGAGCGGCAAACGCCAAACCACGATAGAAAGCACCTGTGGAAACCCACTGCCAGCCCAAACGGCGAGCCAGCTCACGACTTACTGAAGATTTACCAGAGGCCGCAGGGCCATCAATCGTAATAACCATTCCCATAATTCTCCAAAACTACAGCGGCGGAATTTCTTTTAGAACTTCTGCCAAGGCCTTCAAAGCGGCCTCATTTTCATGCTCCAACCCTACACTCAAACGCAAATGCGTCTTGAACCCGTAGTTCAATAGCGGTCTCATAATAATTCCACGACGTAACAAGGCTTCGTTCACCTTGGCGGCGTCGCGGAGGGTGTCAAACATGACAAAATTTCCCTGAGATGGAATGTAAGGCAGGCCTAATTCTTCTAACTTCTTGTAGAAGTAATCAAGCCCTTTCCAGCAAATCTGCTGCGATCGCTCAATAAATTCTTTATCTTGCAGAGCCGCATTTGCAGCCACTTGCGCTAAATCGTTGACATTAAATGGTTTGCGCACCCGGTTAAAGACTTCAATCGTCTCTGCCGGCGCAATCATCGCCCCGATGCGGAAACCCGCCAGGCCATAGATTTTAGAGAAAGTGCGAAGAACAATCAGGTTCTTATACTGCCCCATATAACTTTGTGCAGACGCATAGTCTTTAGCACGCACAAACTCATTGTAGGCCTCGTCAAAAATCACCATCACGTCGTCACGATTTCCGACCTTTTCCAAGAAGGCTTCGATCTCAGCCTTGGTGGCATAGGTGCCCGTCGGATTGTTGGGATTAGAAACAAAAATCAAACGGATGTTTTTTTCCGGATGAGACAGGAAATAATCCGCCACCGCCGGAAGATCAAAACGATAGCCTGCTGCCATGGGCACTTTGTGAATAACCGCTCGATTGGCCGGTGCGCTGACTTCATACGCATTAAAAGCCGCCACGGATGTCAAAACACCGTCTTTGGGTTCGCAATAAATGCGCGTTAAAAGGTCAATCAGCTCGTCGCTGCCATTGCCAATAGCAAGTTGTTTTGTCGGGAAGCCCCATTCTTTTGACAGAGTTTGCAAAAGCTCATAATGCGAAGGATCTGGATACAGATTTTGATGCTCCAGGGCCGCTTTCACCGCCACCATGGCTTTGGGGCTAGTACCCAAAGGATTCTCGTTACTTGCAAGCTTATACACTGTCGTGAGCCCGTACTCACGTTGTGTCTCGGAAATCGGTTTACCAGGTTTATACGGCACCAGATTCAAAATTTCGGGAGAAATCTTCACTTTAGAATCCTTTTCTTAGAGAGAATATTTTGCTATACCTGATCGCCTAACTTAATTCCAGTGTAAATTCAATAGAGAGCGTTCTAAAATGCATAACAGCCTTTTGCTGGGAGTGAGTGTCGGTGATTCTTTCGCCGAATTCTCTCTCCTGTCAGATTCCACTTCCCTTGCGCAGAAAAGAGTCTATCTTTCGCGTGAGAACCTTAAGACGTCGCTGACCCAGTTCGTCGCCCCCTACAAAGAGCAACAAATTGCCAAGGCATTTATCAGCCTGCGCGTGCCTAAAAAACTTCTGGACCACCGCCTGAGCGGCGCTGTGGCCCACGTCAGCACGGAAGGTGTTGAGCACTGGCTCAATATCTGTGGATCCCCGGAACACACATTGACCAGCAAAGACCTGCAATTCTCTGTGCGCGAGCGCATTTTGGCCGACGGTCAGGTTGAACTGCCTTTACAAGTTGAAGAGGTTGAAGCCATCGCTGCCAAGGTGCAATTGATGGACTGCAAGAAAGTATGTCTGAACTTCCTGCACTCTGCGACGAATCCGGTTCACCTGGAGCAAGCTAAAAAAATCTTCCAGGAGAAAGGCCTGGAGGTCTTTGTCCCGGAAAAATCTGACAATCCACACGAAGTCAGTCGCTGGACCAAAAATGCCCTGAACGCCACACTTTCCGGCGTCTTTGCGGAAATCAAAAGCGAGCTGTATGCCGGCTTGGAAGCCGCCATCGACAGAAAGAACATCCACTTCCTGGACAGTGCCGGGGATCTTTTCCAGGAAGAAAGCCAGCGCGAAGTGGGAAGCCTGTTTGCGTCGCTGTCTGCTCTGGGGTTGGCCGACGCGTCCAACACCGCTGATATTCTTTATCTGGGACTTGAGCAGTTCGCCCTGATCTCCCCTTCACAGTGGGAATCTGCATGGCAAAGTCCATGGGGACCAGTCGAAGTGCGACGTTTGAAAACCCACAACCTGGGCATTCAACCAACACTTGGCATTCAGCTCAACAGCTTTGGCCGTTTTGATTTTTCCAATCAACAGGAAGCGTGGGAACCAGGCCCGATGTTCCTGGGGCGTGGTCAGAAGATGAGTTTGCTGGATGTATGGTCTGACAACTCGAAGCTGGCAAAAATCGCAGGCCTTGAAGACCGTGTTTCCGCACAAGGCATTCAGCGCTTTAAAAACGCACTTTTGACTCTTTCGAAAATCAGCTCTTTGCGCGACACGGACTTGCATCACCTGACCAAGGAACTGCAAAGCCTGAGCGTACAGCGACTGGCGATGGAAAGCCGTCTGCGCCGTCAGACCAAGAAATTGAAAGTCACCGGCCCGCTGGCGCCTTTGTTTGCGAACATCTTCAAAAAAGATCCGCACACCACCATCATCGAGCAAGAATTCTGCGAATCTGAATCCACAGCATTGTGGGGCGCTCAAGCCCTGAAGGCGGCCTTGTCATGAACTATCAAATTGAACTTTTGCATTCCCTGCTGAATGACTTTTTGGTGGGTGAATCCGCACTGATGACTTTGGACGGCGATGTTCTGGCTGTGCGCGGGCAAATGCCCGTGACTTACGGAACCCTGACCACAGCCGCCACCACGGCTGCGAAATATTTAAATCTGCAGGAAGGCGACATCGCTCTTCTGAATGACCCTTACAGCGGCGGCAGCCTGCTTTCAGAGATGACTTTTGTCATGGCCGTGTCTGAAGATCTGTTGTGGGTCACTCGTCGTGCACTGGACACCAAAATCACTCTGGTAAAATCCGTGGAAGAAGAAGGCTTGCGAATTCCGCCCATGCCTTTACGCCAGAAAAATCAGGTCAACGAAATGATCCTGACGGCCATGCAGGCCCACCCGGCCTGCCCCGCACATTTTGTGGATTGGCTGAAAGAGCAAGTTCAGGATCTGAGCTTGCGTGCACAAAAACTGATCGAAGCCATCGAGTTCACCGGTTTCACCATCACGGGTGAACTGATCGAAGACTATTTGCAACTTTGCAAGCAGGCCGCTTCTCAGAAAATTTCTGAAAGCGCTTCGGGTGAAGCACGTGTGGACGTGGTGCTGGACAGCGGTGAGCTTCTGCGTCTGACATTGGAGATTCAGGATGGAAAAGTGTCCATGGATTTCAGCGGCACCAGTGCTGCAAAAACTGTTTCTTTGACCGAGTCTGCGACTTACGGCGCCTGCTTCCATGCGATCAGCCGTCATTATGGTTTCACAGATTTGGCCAACAGCGGGTCCTTCGCCGTTTTACAAATCACCAAACCCACTGGTTGTTGGCTGGTTGGAAAATATCCTGCCCCCACCTTCAAGGGCATGACGTGCGGGGTGGCGGCTTTACAGTCTGCAATCGAACTGGCCTTAGCACAGATTCATCACAAACAAGAAACCTCTTTAAGCAGCCACTGTGCCTTGCACTTTGATCTGCGCTCCGGCGACAAGCACCAATTGTTGCGTCTTCCTGGGGGCGAATCCGCCCGGGCTGACCGTGATGGTTCTTGCGCCACCCTGACTCCCTTTTCCCTGGAGCAGCTGGAGCGAGACTTCCCAGTCAAAGTTTTGCGCGTGGATCAACGCCAATCCAATGGCGGCAAAGGCAAGTTCAACGGCGGTCGTGGCTTGATTCTCAAGCTGCAAATGCGTGAAGAGGCGGAGGCCACCTGGCTGACCGACTTGACTCTGCACCGTCCCCGCCTTTTGAAAAACTGTTCCCACGGTGACCCGTGCGAGGTGGTGGTTGAAACTGGTGAGACCGCCAAACATCTGCCAGTTCTGGGACAGCAGAAATTCGCAAAACAAGACATCCTGACTCTGTGCTCGGGTTCGGGTGGCGGATACGGTCGATCTGAATAGCAAATCTTCCTCACAAAGACCGACACCTTGTCGGTCTTTGTTTTTTGACATACTCAAATCCATTCAGATGCTGGCTTGTCAAATATGTCGGTGCTAAACTCATTGCCATGAAAGCACTGATCACTTTAATTATTGCATTGGGTGTCAGCTTGAGTTGCCTTGCACAGACAACCAAGCCCAAGAAAGGAAACAACGTGAGTTCATCAGAAGTGGCTTACCTTGCCGGCGGATGTTTTTGGGGTATGGAAGATTTATTGCGCAAACTACCTGGTGTGCTTCAGACCGAGGTGGGTTACATGGGTGGGGAAACCAAAAATGCCACTTACAACATTGTCAAAACCGGCACAACAAATCACGCTGAAACCGTGAAGATCACTTTTGATCCGACAAAGTTGAAGTATCAGGATTTGTTGCTTTACTTCTTTAAGATCCACGATCCAACCACAAGCAACCGTCAAGGCAACGATATCGGCACTCAGTATCGCAGCGCTATTTTCTACACCTCTGACAAACAAAAAGATGAAGCGGAAATTGTGCGCGCACGTGTGGAAAAATCAGGCGCGTGGAAAAATCCCGTCGTCACCCAGATCGTCAAAGCTGCGGACTTCTGGAGCGCTGAAGAATATCATCAGGATTATTTACAGAAGAATCCGGGTGGATACACCTGCCATTTCGAAAGAAAGATTGAGTTCAAGTAATATAGGTTACATTTAAGAAAGGTCCTTTTTTATCCGTGCAACTTGCTGGACAGCACAGTATTGCATAGGAGTAAGTAATGAGAGGGGCCCTATGAACTCGGTCATTCTAACAGTCCTCATTCTGTTATTTGCCTCCGGTGCGAAAGCGGATGTGATTGTCCTGCGCTCGGACTACTGGTGCCCTTACGTCTGCAACCCCGAATCCTCCACACCTGGCTATATGGTGGAAATCGCCAAAGCCGTCTTTGAGCCCCAAGGCCATCACATTCAAATTGTCACGACGAACTGGGCTCGTTCTGTGAAAGACGCGCGCGCCAACAAGGCCCAGGGCATCTTGGGGGCCTGCGTGGCAGATGCGCCCGACTTCATCTTTCCGAAAAACTCTTTGGGCTTGATGAAGAATGCCTTCTTTGTCCCCAAGGATTCACAGTGGGAATACACCGGTCGCAGCTCTTTGCAAGGAAAGCGCATTGGGGTCATCAACGGCTATGCCTATGGTGGCAGTGTGGATCCGTTGATTCGTCACCGCCATCGCACGTTCATTCCTTTTTCTGGGGACCGTCCACTAGAACAGATGATTCGCATGCTCAATGCCCGGCGTCTGGATGGATTTATCGAAAACCCTTTGGTACTTCAGTACCTGACCCACACAAACCACCATAAATTCGAAAACTACAAGATCGCTGGCTGGGTCGAAGACGAGGCTGTGGACCTTTTTATCGCCTTTTCACCCAACAATCCCCATTCGGAAACCTATGCTGACATCCTCAGTAGAGGTGTGGAAGAACTTCGTCGCAACGGAGAATTGCAGCGCATTCTGAATAAGTACAATCTGCACGATTGGAAAGAATCCCCACAAAAGTACCTGTCGCTGGATTCGGGGGAGAAAAATGCTTCTGAGAAAAGCACTGCAAAGCCCAGGGCCTCACACAATTTGATGACCCTGTATCCGGAGGCCTAAGATAGCAGGCCCTACGAGCCTGCCACCACTTTGGCACCTGTTTGCTCCAAGGCCACTTTAATTTTTTCAGCATGATCAATGCTTGAAGTTTCCAGAACGAAGTCGATGCGGGTTTCACGCAAAGACAATCCCTTGGAAACACGGTCGTGACGTACTTCCAGGATGTTGGCTTTCTGAGCGGCAATGGCCTGAGTCAAACGACTCAAGTTGCCTGGAAGGTCGTCCACGATCACAGACAACTCACACAGGCGCCCACGCAGAATCTGACCACGATCTATGATCTTGGAAACGATATTCAAGTCAATGTTTCCACCACTGATAATCACGCAGGTCTTTTTACCCAGATTCAAATTGCGCGACATGGCTGCGGCCATGGCAGCCGCTCCCGAGCCCTCGGCCACGGTTTTGGCTCTTTCCATAAGGAACACAATCGCCTCTGCGATTTCGTCATCACTGACGGTCACAACTTCATCCACGTACTTGGAAATAAAACTATCCAGCATCACCTGAGACGGATTCTTAATCGCAATACCATCGGCAATCGTTGCGGCTCTTTTGGCCTGGGACAGAGGCTGTTTGTTAAATAGATGCGCCATTCCCGGTGAACGATCACTTTGCACACCGATCACACGTACATTCGGGTTGATGGACTTAACTGCCAACCCCACACCACTGACCAAACCGCCACCACCGATCGGCACGATGATGGATTCCAGATCAGGCACCTTCTCCAGAACTTCGATTCCGATAGTCCCCTGGCCCGCTATCACATACGGATCCTGATACGGATGCACGAAGGTATAGCCATGTTCTTTTTCAAGCTTCTGGGCATACTCGAAGGCCTCGTCATAGATCTCGCCTTTCAGAACAACATTGGCTCCATAGTCGCGAGTTGCCGAGGCTTTGCTGATGGACGCCGTTTCCGGCATCACGATGGTGGACTTTACCCCCGCAAGTTTCGCCGACAACGCCACCCCTTGGGCGTGATTTCCGGCAGAACTGGCCACCACGCCGCGGGCTTTTTCTTCCGCTGTCAGATTAGAGATCTTGTTATACGCACCACGGAACTTGAAGCTTCCGGTGCGCTGGGTGTTTTCAAATTTAAAATAGACTTCGCTCTTCAGAAGATTACTGGCACTGATGGAGTGGCTCAGCTCGGTGGGGCAAATGATGTCTTTTAATAACTCTCGGGCTTTCTGGATGTCTGCAAAGCTGACTTTCATTTTGGATCAGGGCTCCCAATACACAGTTAACCCCAATATCGGAGGATACTCCTTATGGGGAAGGACAGACGCCGTGCCTTTCACCCCGCTGATACTGGAGTAAAAATTCGATTCCGTCATGCCCATGGCCTTACTCTCGTCGAAAAAGTAAAAGGGTGCAAGGTGCTTTCCACAGCACTCACAGGCCGTCACAAGCTCGGCTTCCGCCGAGTTCACCGTATCGCAAATATGACACAATCGAAAATGAGTTCGGGTTGCCATAAGGACTCCTTCCTGAAGCCATCCTTATTCTAGGCCTCCCCAAGACCCCCAGCAAGACGCGGTCTCAATTTAAGTTATTGATATCAGGAAACTAGCTGCTCAATGACTTTTCGCGTTATGCGCATTTTGAGTCCCCCCATAAGCTTCCCGAAAAGATCTCGTGCAATCGCCTCGAAGCGAGACCGCAGGTTCTTGCGCACCAGCCCGAAGAGAGATAGGTTATTTGGATTGCTGAAAGGGCCTTTATGGAAACAACATTGGTAAAATCACTATTTAGAGAAACCGAAAAACACCTGGACAAGGAAGTCTTTCTGTCCGGCTGGGTTCGCAAAATTCGCGATCAAAAGAATTTCGGATTCATTGAATTGAATGACGGAACCTTCTTCAAAGGGGTTCAAGTGGTCTTTGACACCAATCTTTCCAACTTTGAGGAAGTGGCAAAGCTTTCCATTTCAAGTTCCATCTACGTGACCGGCAAAGTGGTGAAATCCCAGGGCGCTGGCCAAAGCTTTGAAGTGATGGCTTCCAAAATCGAAATCGTACAGAAAGCCGACCTGGAATATCCTCTGCAAAACAAACGTCACAGCATGGAATTCCTGCGTGAGATCGCCCATCTTCGTCCACGCACCAACACCTTCTCGGCCGTCTTCCGCGTGCGCTCTGTGCTGGCTTTTGCTATTCACAAGTTCTTCCATGATCAAAACTTCGTGTACGTAAACACCCCGATCATCACCGGTTCTGACGCTGAGGGCGCTGGTGAGATGTTCCGTGTGACCACCTTGAAGCTGGATAAACCTCCACGCAAAGAAGATGGCAGCATCGATGCCAGCCAGGACTTCTTCGGCAAAGAAACCAACCTGACTGTGAGCGGTCAGCTAAACGGCGAAACGTTCTGTGCGGCCTTCCGTAACATTTATACTTTCGGTCCGACGTTCCGTGCGGAAAACTCCAACACCTCCCGCCACGCGGCGGAGTTCTGGATGATTGAACCCGAAATTGCATTTGCGGATCTAACCGCCAACATGGAACTGGCTGAAGACATGATCAAGTACATCATCCGCTATGTGATGCAGGAATGTCCGGAAGAGATGGAGTTCTTCAATCAGTTCGTGGAAAAAGGTCTGTTCGACAAACTGAACAATGTTCTGAACAACCAGTTTGCCCGCGTGACTTACACGGAAGCCATCGAGATTCTGCAAAAATCCGGCAAGAAGTTCGAGTACCCAGTACAGTGGGGCATCGACATGCAATCTGAACATGAACGCTTCCTGGCTGAAGAGCACTTCAAGAAGCCGGTGTTCGTGACGGACTATCCAAAAGAAATCAAGGCCTTCTACATGAAGTTGAATGCGGATGGAAAAACCGTGCGTGCGATGGACTTGTTAGCACCGGGAATCGGCGAGATCATCGGCGGATCTCAGCGTGAAGACAATCTGGAACTTCTGGAGGCGCGCATGAAACAAGTGGGTCTGCATCCGGAAGAATATTCCTTCTATACGGATCTGCGCCGCTATGGCACCTTCCCGCATGCGGGTTATGGTTTGGGCTTTGAACGCATGATGATGTACATCACCGGCATGGGTAACATCCGCGATGTAATCCCGTTCCCACGAACACCAAAGAACGCTTTATTCTAAAAAACAAAAAGGAGGCGCAAGCCTCCTTTTTACTTTCTCTTTGCTTCATTCCAAGACTCCCTCCTGCTGAGAAACCCTGTTCATCTCCTGTACGAATTCACGCCCCCTGACAACGAAAGCATCTCCAACTGCGTTTTAGTGTCCTCCGCCCGGGTACAGATATTGAATCAACTTTTTGAATACTTCGTTCACTGCCAGGAATCGATCTCAGACCGAGACACCTTGAAGACACCACGAAGTCAGCAGGACCTTCGACTTGTTTAAAGATGATCAGCTTCATATTTTAAACAAAAGTCCGAAGAGCACTTTAGGAGTATTAATTTGAGTTTATTGAATCGCGTTCTTCGCATCTTTGTCGCGCTGACCCTGCTGGGAAGCTCAGCCTTGGCTGAAATCCCCCAGGAGCTTCAAGACGTGGTTTTCTCCGGAGACCTGAACGGCCGCTCCTCCGTCGACTTCCGCTCCAATGCTCGCAATATCACATCCCTTGTCCCCAAGGACTCGGAAGCCACCATTCTTGAGACCCGGCAGCTAAAACGCACCGGCTCGTATGGTCTGAAAGTGCGCCTTACAAAAGTGGGCGCCGCCAAGGGAACAAACTCCGCTAAAGTGGGTGATGAAGTCTGGGTGTACTTCTCTCAAAAAGATCCCTGGCTGGAGTTCAAAGACAACGAAGGATCTGAAGTGCAAGACCCGGAAGTGGCCCTGACTTCGCGCGCACGCCGTGATGGGGAAGGTCTTCCCATTGAAGGAACTGTCGCCAATCCGACTTTGCCAACAAAAGAACTGGTCAAAGCCAATCAAAAGCCCTTGCCGTCCGTTGATCCCAATTTAGCTAAAAATACAGACCCCAAAAAAACAGAGGGTGACATCTGTATCAATTGCTCCGTGTCGCAAACCACGGATCCCGCTGAGCGCAATATTCAGAACATCAAAGACGTCGGCACTGAAATCAAACGTTCTTCCGATGAGTCCATCCCCCGCAATGCGGCGGCTGGGAAGTGGGCCGATGATCCAATGATCATGCGCTATTCTGAAGGAAAAGAAGTTAAAAACTCCATCAGCTATGGGATGAGGAACAAACGTCCCCGATCGACGAAATACTGCTATCGCTTTGTCAAACGTGCTTTGATGGGTGGTGACATGATTGACCGCTATCCTCCGGGGGGTCATGCTCGCGAGGCCGTGCGTGATTTGAAAGCTCAGGGCATGATCAATCTGCTGGACAATCCCAAATACCGCGACATGATCAAAAGTCCTGCGGACGTTCCCAAAGGAGCCGTCATCGTCTATCATAACAATACCAAGGAATCCGGCGACGTTCAGATCAAAACAGACTGGGGTAACAACGGCGGATTCCTTAGTGACTTCTATTCCGGCAATTCGTTCTTAAGCTCTCCGAAGGCCCGCAGATATGCCGCCCAAGGAAAGCCTTACCGAATGATCGGCGTGATGATTAAACCATAGGAAGGAGAGCCCAATGAAAACAAAACTGATGACTCTGATTCTTTGTTCTTTCTTTGCCTACCCTGCAACAGCAGCGTTCTATGACGTGCGCGAAGCCATCGAAAAGCTTCAAGCTGCCAAAGTGGATTCTTTAGTCACAGTCACAGAAGAAACCAAGCTCTCTGAAGATGACATGAAAGCCCAGGATAAAGCCTTTGCGGCTTTGGAGGCAGCTGTTGCCACAGCCATTAAAGAATCCGGTACCGATGAACTGCAAGACGAGATCATTAAAGCGGCCGTTGTGCTTCTGAAAAAAGATCCGACCCAGTATGCGGGTGAAGTGATTCTGCCCTTGTACGAGAAAAACAAAAAAAGCTTCCTGAACAATCTCAAGAAGCTTTCCACATCAGACGCCAAGCTGGTTGAAGGCGCCGTCAAAGATGCCGCTCGCCAGAAAAAAATTGGCGACGGCTGAAGGAAATCAAATCCCGTTAAACGGAAGCAATCTCGCTGAAGGATTTTGCTTCCAAAGAAGCTCCTCCAACAAGGAAACCATTCACGTGTGGCTGCTTGATCAGTCCCGCAGCATTGTCCGGCTTGACACTGCCTCCGTAAAGAATCGGCGCAGATTCAAAGCCTAAAGCTTTCAAAATTGAATACACGTCAGTGTGCGTTTCTGCCACTTGTTCCGGTGTTGCAACCTTCCCCGTCCCGATGGCCCAGACTGGCTCATAGGCAATCACCACCGGTTTTGTTTTGTCGGCTTTGGCCAAACCCAAGTTCAATTGGGTTTCCAAAACACGGAAGGTTTTTGCGGACTCACGTTCTGGCAGGGTTTCACCAATGCACAACATGGGGGTCAGTCCCAAGCCCTGCACGAAGGCCACCTTCTCAGCGACCAAAGCATCCCCTTCACCGAACAGACTGCGTCTTTCACTGTGGCCAATCAGGATATAGCTGCCACCCAGTTCTTTCACCACCTGTGCTGAGTTTTCACCCGTGAAAGCCCCTTGCGCCTGGAAGTAAGCGTTCTGCGCGCCCCACTTTATGGCGGTGCCTTTTAAGGATTCACTGGCTGCTTCCAGGGAAATCGCGGAGGGGAAAAAGACCACTTCGCCGGTAGCTTTGCCCGCCAGCTCTTTGAACTGAGCAAAGAACTCACGCGTTTCTTTGGGAGATTTAAAAAGCTTCCAGTTAGCAGCAAAAATCTTTTTCATTAATTTCATCCTTTGAAAATTGAGAGGAAGACAGACCAAACCAAGGCTGGTCAAAAGGGTCCAGATGCTTAGGGTGACGGTCCGCTGACAAGAATAGCAGGATGCTATTCGTGAGCGCTAGCCCGAAGGGCCAAGGGCAGAAGCCCTTGGTACAACGAAGTCAGATGGACCCTTTTCACCCGCCGCCCTTAGCGGATGCGGGTTCTTAGTATTTCCAAACCTGGCAATTTATCGCCCTGAAGGTATTCCAAAGAAGCACCACCGCCCGTAGAGATATGAGTCATCTTATCTGCAAAGCCGGAAGCTTCCGCCGCCGCCGCAGAATCACCACCACCCACGATTTTGACCGCGTTGCTTTCAGCGATGGCTGCCGCCACACCGAAAGTTCCTTTGGCAAAAGCCGGATTTTCGAAGATGCCCATAGGACCATTCCAGAAAATAGTGCCCGCTTCACGCAAAGCTGCCGAGAAGTTCTTGATGGATTTAGGACCGATGTCCACACCCAGTTCGTCTTCCGCAATCGCCACGTCATTGGTCACATGCGCGTGCGCTGTGTCCGTGATGCCTTTGGTAGCCACGTGATCCACGGGCAACAAAATAGTTTTGTTGCGGGCTTCAATACGTTCGATCATTTCTTTGGCATATTTAAGTTTATCATTTTCAACCAAAGATTTCCCGACTGGCAGACCTTGTGCTTTCAGGAACGTGTACGCCATCGCGCCACCCACGATAAAGCCATCCACAACGTCCATCAGGCGTTCGATCACTGCAATCTTGTCAGAAACCTTCGCACCACCCATCACCGCGATGTACGGGCGTTTTGGATTTTGCAGCAAAGAATCCAGCATGGTGATTTCTTTTTCGATCAGGAAGCCGATACCCTTGTCCTTCATCACTGAAGGCAAAGCATGAATGGTTGCGTGAGCACGGTGAGAAGCACCGAAGGCGTCGTTAATGTAAACGTCGCAGTAGTTGGCAATCTTTTGCGCGAACTCCACAGAGTCCTTGGTCTCCCCTTCTTCAAAACGAACGTTTTCAAGAAGGATCAGCTGATTTGGCTTCAAAGATGGCAGCAGATGCTTTGGAGCATCTGAATCCGGCTCTTCCACCAGAATCACTTCAGCATTCAAAAGATCCTGCAGGCGCTTGGCTACGGGCTCCAAAGAAAACTCAGTGTCGTCTTTTGTTTTAGGACGACCTAGGTGGGAAGCCATAACCAGCTTCGCCCCTTTTTCCATGCAGTACTTGATTGTCGGCAAAGAAGCCGTGATGCGGTTTTCATCTGTGATCTTGCCGTTTTCCATTGGAACGTTCAAATCCAGGCGCAGGAAAACGACTTTTCCCGCCAACTCAAAATCACGAACTGTCTTGATACCTTTAAGACCGTTAGCCATGGATTAAAGACCTTTCTGCTGCATGTACAAAGCAACATCCACCATACGGTTAGAGAAGCCTGTTTCGTTATCGTACCAGGAAAGAACTTTCACCATGCGAGGACCCACAACCATTGTGGAAGCCAGATCCACGATAGAAGAGTGCGGATTGCCGTTGAAATCAACGCTGACAAGCTCATTGTGCTCAACAGCCAGGATGCCCTTCAAAGCGCCTTTGGAAGCTGCGATCAAGGCTTCGTTCACAGATTCTTTCGTCACGTCTTTTTTCGCCGTGAATGTGAAATCCACCAAAGACACGTTCGGAGTCGGAACACGTACGGAGATACCGTCGATTTTGCCTTTAAGCTCTGGCAACACCAAGCCCACATTTTTCGCAGCACCCGTCGTTGTCGGGATCATGCTGACCGCAGCCGCTCGTGCACGACGCAAATCTTTGTGAGGAGCATCCAGGATTTTTTGATCGTTCGTGTAAGAGTGAACTGTCATCATGGTTCCGTGTTCAACACCAAAGGTGTCGTTCAGAACTTTTGCCAAAGGAGCCAGGCAGTTTGTCGTGCAGGAGGCGTTGGAGACAACCATGTGCTTGGAGGGATCATAGGATTCATGGTTGATACCGTAAACCATCGTGATATCCGCACCTTTTTCCGCAGGGCCGGAAACCAGAACACGCTTTGCACCACCCGCGATATGTTGCATGAATTCTGCTTTGTCTTTGAAAGCGCCGGTGCACTCTAGAACCAAATCAACGCCCCAGTCCTTCCAAGGAACTTCAGCCGGGTTGCGAGTTTTGGAAACGTGAATCTTTTTGCCATTCACAACAAGGTTATGGCCTTCGGTGGAAACATCCGCACCGAAAACACCGTGAGCAGAGTCATACTTCAGCAAGTGAGCATCACCTTCGATGCTGTCCAAAGAATTGATTCCGACGATATCGAATTTTTCAAAACCCGCGCGGAAAAGAACACGACCAATACGACCAAAACCGTTGATACCAACACGCAACTTAGACATGAGTGAGCTCCTTGTTTTAAACCCACTCAATATCTGCTTTTGAACGCTAAAAAGCCAGTCTAGACACTGTTTGTCATAGACTGGCTTTTAGTGAAATTTCCTTAAAATTTCAGGCCCCTAGGCCGTTTTCAGGCCTCCCGAGCTTTCTAGCGACCTACAGACAAGGACGGGCGGTCCTGATTAGAAATCGCGTTCACCAAGATATCGGCATTTCCACCCATGGATTCCGCACGAAGGTCGATGACCTGGATGCGTTCACGGATGTTCAGATTCTCGGAAACTTCGGATTGACCCGCATAAATTGTGCGAGTGTTGGACAGGTAGTTGATGCGAACTGGCTGGTTGGAGGCTGTGTAAACCATCGCTTCATGGATTTTCACGCCTGCAGACAGCGCACGAACTTCAATACGCTCCAAAGTCACTGGATAACGAAGAGTCACACGGATCCACTCCCCGCCCGAACGACGAGTGATCTGGCTGATTTGCACAGAACCTTCGTAGCCACGACCATGCTGGCCTGGAGGAGGTGGAGGTGTCGGGCGAGTTGGCTGGGATGGGTACGTCGGTCTTACCGGTCCATCATTGTGACGTCCACCGCCACCGTAGCCACCGCGATTGTCAAAACGAACTTCGGTTTCACGCACTTCATACCAAGAACCGTCTCGGCGAGAGCACGCAATACCGCGAGTTTCTTCAGTGCGGTCACGAAGGTAGATCACGCTTGTGTATTCACGGCAGTATTCACCAGTGCGGTTATTGTAACCTTCACGAGTAGAAGTGAAGCTTCCGCGAGCACCTGTGCGGGAACCGTAGTCACGACCATCCCAGTCACGACGACTGCCCAGGCGGTCTTCCAATGAGCGTCTTTGCGCTTCCGCCAAGGCACGGCGATCAGCCTCATCCAGGTCCCTGCCGACTTTAGAGCCAATCATCGTCCCGGCAATGGCACCAATGATAATTGCTGCTTTATTGCCGTTCCCTTTACCGATCTGAGTACCAATACCACCACCGATGATACCACCGATAATACCACCGATGGTTTCCTTATCCGCGAACGCCGGGCTTGTATATTGTACAAGGGAGGCGACAATAACTGATCCAAGAATGAGGTTCTTTTTCATAAACGTCTCCTTAAAGACTGAATAGTGAATCCGTTGAGCCTATATCCAAACTTTGTGCCAAGAAAAACAGTGTCAAAAGGGGACCGGACCAGTCCCCTCCTTATTATCTGTTAACAACCGCCAAAACATCCCGGGCAAAACCTTCGGCGATGCTGCCGGATGGAGCTCGGCGGTATTTGCCTTCAAATTCCTCTATCAAAGAATACTTTTGCTCTGCATTCATGGAAGACACCTGATTTTTCAGGATATCCAAGGCACGATGACGCGCTTTCAAAATCATCTGACGATACACGTCCTCGGAAATACTTCCAGAAGGTGCTGCGTTGTATTTCGCCACGAAATTTTCCAGCTCTGCCACGACCTGACGGAAGTTGTATTTTCTTTCCAGCTCTTTTTCGTATGCCGGAATGACTTTAGCCTTCGCCGCCACGATCAGTTTACGATAGTTGTCTTCTTCACGACTGCCCGAAGGAGCTCTGTTATAGGCTGCGATGTAGCCTGTCAGCATATTCAGAATCTGCTCGGAGGAACCATTCATTCTCGCGATCGTGCAGTCCATTTCGCGATTCATGACCTTCACACTGGCATCACTGAAGCCGCGAGCGAGCTTCGCATACACAGCCTCGGGACGACTGCCTGATGGAGCGGAATTGTACTTCTGATTATAGAACTTAAACAATTCCTGCATGTAAGCCAAAGACAACTGGTTGTGATTGTTTTGCAGAATGGACAAAACATCATTTACATATCTATCCAGCTCTTTGGCGGCAAAACTTTCCTGGGTACTTCCACCAGGTGCGGCATCCATTCGGCGACTCCACAACGCGATTGCATCCAGACGCTCTTTAATCAAATTATCACCGCGCGTGCTGGCAGAACAAACCTCGGCGGAACCGGAGCCAGAGTGCCCCCCATTGCCGTTTTCCACAAACACTGGACGGTATGTCATTTGAGGACTGGAATACATACTAAAGGCAATCAAACGGATATCAGCTTCTGCGGAATAGGACTCGCCCACAATTTCAATAGCTGTGATTCTATCTGACAGATTCAGGTTTTCCGATGATGTAACAGTACCGGAGTTCAGCACGCCTGTGTTCGTCAGCTCCCGCACAGACAGCGCCTGACCACGCTCAGTGATCACCTTCACAGAGTGAACCTTCAGACGGCTTTTAAGAACCTGCAGCTCAAGGCGACTCAACACAGTCGCTTGTGACAATGAAATTCGATAAGTCGTTCCATTGGATTTGCGGGATAAACTGTTAATGACAACAGCACCAGAGCGTTCCTGCTGCTGATTGGACACCGGCGGCGGAAGCGGCGGTGGAGTTCTTGGTCCGGATGAAATTGTTGTCACAGTTGTGGATACAACCTGACTGTCAGAGCCCCCAGGCACCGGGAGATCTGAAATGACTTCGGCGTGAGTTGTAGATTGCATCATTGTCAGTGCCAGCAAAACTGCCGTTACAAGCTTACGTTCCATATTTTTATCTCCCTATCAAATCGTTTCAATGTTTATTTAAAAAACTACTTCACCAGATTGCGAATCGCGACATGGTCCACGGAACTGTATCCGTCGAACTTCACAGAGGCATATCCATTGCTGAAGACTTCTCTGACCGTGCCTGTGTACTGATTGTTGTAGATCACGCGATTTCCAACACAGATCCCACCGGAGCAATTCATGGCGTGCCCCAAACGTTTGGTCTCGATGTAATCACTGCCAGAGTAACCATCAAAGCGCACCGCCGCTGTGCCATTGGCAAAAATCTCTCGGATAGTACCAACGTACACACTGCTGCCCGCGAATAGAACTCTTGTTCCCACAGAGAAGCTACCAACAGAAGAAACCGGCTTCGTCAAACGGTCGGCTTTGATGTAGTCATAACCACCGTAGCCATCAAAACGAACTTTGGCTGAACCATCACCGAAGATCTCGGCCACGCGCCCCAAATAGTGGTTGCTGCCGTTGTAATAAAGTACGCGATCATCCACACAGATGCCCGAAGCGCAGGATTTATTCTTGTTCAATCTCTGGGTGGTGACGTAATCATTGCCGGAATACCCATCAAAGCGAACTGAAGCCTGACCACCGGCAAACACTTCCTGAACTGTGCCCGCATAATGATTGGAACCACTTTTGTAGACCACGCGATCTCCGCTGCAGATCTCGTCTGCACATTTCACAGACTTTTTGAGGCTTGCTGATCTGATATAAGACGGAGAACCGTAACCCGGGAAGCGCACCTGATGTTTGCCATCAGCAAACGACATCGTGATCACACCAACATAGCTATTTGAGGAACTCTGGAACAGAACCCGGTCCCCGACGCAAAGACCATTTTTACAATTCACGGAACGCCCCAGGTTCTTGACATCTATTATGGATGGCTCAGAATAGCCCTCAAATTTTACACGCGCCTTGCCGGATTCAAAGATCTCAACCACCTGACCAACATAGTCATTGCCGTTGTCAAAATGAACTTTGTCACCGACGCGGATCACAGCCAGCTCTTCCGTGTGGTTACCCGGGGCCGGCAGTGGTGCCGGTGTGGATGATTTCACAGCCGGCCCTTGCGCCGTCATATTCAGCGCCCCAGCATAAGACATTGCTGTCAGCAACAGATCACTTTCCACACCATAGGACTCTGCACGGATTTCGATCGCCGTGACTCTTTCACTGACATTGAGGTTCCCGGAAGAAAGCGTGGTGCCCGTGTTGGCGACAGCAGAATTGCGTAGTTCTCGCACGTCCACTCGCTGTCCACCGGCCAGAAGCAAGGTCACTTCATGAACTTTCAAACGGCTCTTCAAAATTTTAATTTCAAGATTCTGCAAAGTGATAGGTTCACGCAAAGTAACCTTACGAATTTCTCCGTCTTTTCTGCGGGACAGCTCATTGACCTGAACCTGTCCCGTGTACTGACGACTTACATCTTCCGTCACAGGAGGTGGTGGAGTTTTTGGACCGGGTTGTTGAGTTGTGGTCACGGTTTCAGTGACTGCCATCTCGCCGGACTCTCCGGGCACAGGCAAATCAGAAATCACTTCTGCATAGGCAGATGCCTGCATCATTGTCAGCGCCAAAAGCACCGTCGCCACTAACCTACGTTCCATAGCAAGGACTCCCATCAAGTAACTCATTTTTTGAACAACCTCCCTAAAGCAAGGTACATACCAAAATGAGTTCCACTTAATTCCGCGTTCGAAAAAAGAAGTTGATCAGAAGTTTGTCAGCTTGCCCCTTTTTGTCTTTTTGCAGTTTACATAACCGCAACGGGCAAACAGACTATTCTCAAGATAGCAATTGGAGATTCATCAAGGAGCCACATTATATGAAAGCACTTCCACTGCTTGCCGCCGTCATCTTGTCCCTTGTTCTGGGCGCAACAGCCTGCAGCCCGAACTCTGCGTCGTTATCGAGTTCCAACGAAAGTTCTTCATTTGATATTATAGGTGGTACACCTATATATGAGCGCGCCAGCCAGGCGGCTCGCAGTGTGGTTTTACTTGATATCAAAAATCGTTTTGGCCAATCCTTGGGTTTCTGCACGGCCACCCTGATCGGGCCTCAGACGATTCTTTCTGCAGCCCACTGCTTTGATGAAAGTCGTATCAAGGGTTTTGCAGGCTTTGATGTGCGCTTTACGAATAACTACGATATCTCCAACTCGGTCGCCCGCAAAGGTTTGAATTACCAGCGTCATGGCACTTACAACTCCACCCTACGCTATGACCATGACATTGCAGTGGCCACCTTCCAGGGGGGCATCCCCGAAGGCTATGGCTATGTGGATATCGACATGGACACCAAGGCCAACTATGCGAACAAAACGGTCTATGTCTATGGATATGGGCGTTCGAAAGACTACACCGGGCGTCCGGGGGAGGATTCGTGGGCCTCGATCGGTCAGCTCCACAAAGGAATCATGAAGGTTGAAAGCACCTACAGCCGCTTTGCCGATCGCTACTGGCTGAACTCGGAAGTGCCGTCCTTTATATGCCAGGGCGATTCTGGGGGACCACAGTTCTTTCATGAAGGGGGAACCCTGAAGGTGATCGGCGTGAATTCGGCCGTCTTGGGTAAAAAACTTCCTAACGGCTTCAGCAGCTGCAAAGGCATTGGTCAGGCCACGAAGGTCGCACCATTTGCCGGATGGATTGCAAAAACACGCACCAAACTGCTGAGCATGTCCCAAGAGTTTGTCGAGTAAACTCTTGGTGTTTTACTACCACTGAATTTTTGGAAACATCTTTAGCGCATTGATTTTGGTCTGCTCACACAGTTGCTCAAGGCTGATCCCCTTGAGATCCGCTACGAACTTGGCGGTGTGAAGCACATAAGCCGGCGTGTTCTTTCTTCCGCGCATTGGAATCGGCGCCAGGAAGGGAGAATCCGTCTCCACATGAATGCGATCCAGCGGCAGCATTTTGACGGTTTCACGCAGACTGTCGGCACTTTTGAAAGTCACAACGCCACTGATAGAGATATTAAATCCGACGTCCAAAGCCTGACGCGCCAGCCACTCCGTCCCCGTAAAGCAGTGGATCAGACCATTCACTTCACCTTTGAACTCTTTTAGAATCTCAATCGTGTCTTCTTCCGCATCCCGCGTATGGATTTCTACAGGCATCTTGGTGCGTTTGGCGATCTCTAGCTGAGCCCGGAAGGCTTCTTTCTGCAGATCCCGCGGGGAATTGTCATAATAATAGTCCAGTCCGATTTCACCGACAGCCACCACACAAGGCTCGCTGACGTGCTCTTCAATAAACTTCCCTGCCGCTTCGGTGTAGGTGCCTCCGTCATGCGGATGAACCCCAAGGGTACAGTACACTTCGGGATAGTATTTGCGGGCGATGTCCAGGACGATAGGATGATCCTCGGGCTGGGTCCCAATGGTGATGATCTTCTTCACGCCCACGGCTTTGGCGTTTTGAATAGCGGCGTCAACACCCTCTTCGAGCATGTTCAAATGTGCGTGAATATCAATCCATTCCATGGGGCGCAGTATATTCAACACCTCTAACAACTGTCTAGCCTGTTTTGTCACCAGGCCTGCTTAGATCCCCTATATTACAGACAAACAGGCCCAGCCTTTGCTTTTAAGGACTCTGAGTGAATTTTTATTTATTGAGTCTCATTCTGAGACATCAGGGAGCATTATGAAAAAGGCCTTTATAAGCGCTATTCTCGTTTCCTCCAGCCTCGCGGCCCAAGCCCAGGAAGCCAGCGGACTGAGTTCTGCCTATGCGTTCGGTGGAGCTTGTGCCTCCCAAGGGGTTTGGACTCAGAATGCTCTTTCCGCCACACAGAATTTACGCAAAATCACTTTGCAGTTAAAAGATGATCCAAACTGTCAGGCTCTGGGAAATGCCACCCGAGCGGCTATCGACGAACTTCAAGGACAGGTTAAAAACGTCTCTGACAGCCCCAAGCGCTCGGCCCGTCTGTCACAGATCCCGGCCGAAATCGAAGCTCTGCGCACTTTTGCCACCAGCAGTCCTGAGATGAAAAATCAGGTCATGAAACTGATGATGAATCGATCGATTGAAGGCGCAACCCTTTCCGCCCAAGTGGGCGCTGACAACGCCAGCACTGCCATGGCGCAAAACATGTCCAGTCGCCTGGAAGATTTTGGAGAAAGAATTCAACGAAGCACCAAAGCTGGTATCGGCATCCTCAATAAAGTCGTCGACAGCCTTCCCCAACTGGATCAGTGTTTGATGGGCGATAGCCAGCAAGTGATGGGTAACTTCCTGGCCTCCACGATTCAGGTGGCGACAGCCTTTGCGGATTCTGGACAGGATTCCACAGGCAGTCAGATGGCCACCCTAGTGTCCAAACTTTCCAGCGTCGTGCGCGAACGCAAATTTTCAAAAGTTCTAAGAAAACTCAACGAACAGGAATTCCTGGCTTCCATGTCCTGTTTGATGGAAGTCACCAGTGAATCCTACTGTCAGGCCCGCGATGCCATGAGTTTATTCAAAGATGGCATGAACAATATCGAATGGCGCCAGGAAAAAGGCAGCAAAGTGGATGCAAAAAATCCGTTCCTGGGTCATTACGTTCTAAATACCCACATTCCGAACATCACCAAATGGATGCAAAAGATCCAGATCGGGGTAGACCCGAAACTTCCGACCGATGCAGACTTCCAAAACCGCATCCAGCAGGAAGTAGCAGACTTCTATAAAGGTCTAAAGACTTTGCTGGGAACATATAACTCCACTTTGATGACCATCAAACAGCTTCCGTCTTTGGAAGCCAAACAAAATGCCGTGGTGAAATTGGTTAAAACAATTTCCGAAGCCATGATCAACGGTGAAGGCTTCCGCGGTGAAGGCCGTACGAACTTCTTCACCATGAATAAGACTCCGCTGAAAATTCCGTTCTTCCTGATCGGAATGGATGAGGTCCCTGACCAGGTGGCTGGTAAAGCCGTGGGTATGATGCCGATTTCAGCCGACGCCTGGTTACAAGCCCACTATACAGAGCTTAAACAATTCCAAGACCCGGTGACCTTGGCTGAAACGATCGGTCGCAACATGCAGGATCTGGGGCGCGAAGCCAACATCTCGGTTATTTCCTACTTCAGCAACTGGTACATCGTTGATAAGCAGGCTTTGGTGAACGAAGCCCTGACGGATGTAAACTACACCGTGAAGGACAGCTTGCGTGTGATCCATGACTATCTGGATATCGTGAAGGTGCGCGTGGAAAAATCCGGCGATGCCTCTGTGGTATCCACAATCATGGACACCCAGTCCCGTATCAGCCGTATTTTGAACAGTTTTGATGAAGTCGAGCGTATCGGTAAAACCTTTGCATCGAAAGTGAATGCTCGTAACTTGACGGAAGAGGACATCAAGTCAGCAGCGACAGCAGCAGAAAAGCTGATCAACACGGTCTTTGATGAATTCATGGTGATGCAGGCTCGCTCTGGCTTCCTGGCAAACCGCCTGGTGAACTTCGTTTATCAGGACTATATCCAGCTCTTGAAGTCAGAGGAAAACTTCACAGAGAAGCAAAAAGAGATCTTCATCCAGGCCGGCATGGCGGCTTTGGACCGTATGCTGCAAATGTATAACGGGAATCCAGCCAACATTCAGTCTGACTTGAACATGGCTTTGAAGATCAACAAAGGAAATCTGGAAGCTCTGGAAGAACTTTTAAAGGACAACATCATTGCCAACATCGCAACGCTAAAACGCGTCAGCGACGGTCGCACGGGCCGCATGAGCACGATGGTGGACTCAACTCACCGTCTGATGCTGGACTTTATGAAGGATGACTGGGATCTTATCACGAATCCGACGTCTGCTTTGGGCATTTACATGTACTACTTCAAACATGCGGACCGCTATCCGTTGAAAAGCACTGGTACGACGTCACCGCAGAGTGAGTTCGATGAGTCCTCTTACCTGCAAGCGCAACTGTGTGTACAGGCTTTGGCCTTTAACGATCAAAGAGCTTTGAAAACGATCTGTAACGGCACCGTCCTGAAGTCCCCGTTCAAAGGCGTCACAGGCTACGATATGTCCTACGATCAGCGACTGAACAGCCACTTGAACGACAAAGGAGTGAGCAAACAAATGCAACAGGCTTTGAACCACTCTGAACGCATCTGCGCCTTCCGCGACTTCAACCGTAAGAACATGGTGCTGTTCATGTCGATTAATAAGAAATAAGCTTTCGCAAAGCCCTTGATAGAATCGCGGGCGTCGCAAAGTTCACGAAAAACAAAAAGGACTGCCGCAGGGCGGTCCTTTTTGTTTTACAACCGCATCAATGTCGGTGAGCTTGTTTTTTCCAATTAAAATAACTAAGGACGCGTGGAAATATAAAACTCTTCCACAACCAATTGCGGGTCACGGTTGGCGCCGAAGGCTTGTTCTACTTGCAAAGCTTTTTGGACAAGTCTTAGCAGATACTGACGATCGAGTTCTGCCAGGGATTTAATCAACGGAGCCTGATCCAGATTCACGATCTGGGTCTTTGCACCCTCTTGCAGACAGATGGCGTCTTTCACAAAGCCGATCCAGTAAGAAATCATGCGCTGACCTTGGGCGCGGTCTTTGAATTCTGTACGCCATAGTTCATTGAGCAGAAAATCACTGTCCTGAATAAACAACGTCAGAATCTCAACCGCTTTTTCGCGCACTTCCTGTTCGGGACCTTCCTGCAATTGCGCCAGCTTTTCAAAGCTGCCACCGGCGGCCTTCAAAGCCCAGGTCGGAGCTTTCACTTTTTTGCCCAGATCTTCCTGAGTCAATGGACGGAACTGCACAATGCGGGAACGCGAACGGATCGTTGGCAAAATCCCCGCCACACTTGGCGCAATCAAAAAGAAGAAGGTGCCTTCCGGCGGTTCTTCCAAAGTTTTCAGCAAAGAGTTGGCGGCTTGCGGATTCAGGGTCTGCGCCTGATCAATGATGATCACACGATTGCCCGTCAGACTTTTCAAGCTTAGGAATTCCAGAACCTCTTTGGCCTGTTCCATCTTAATGTTCGCCCCGGACGGAGCAATGACTTTCAAACCCTCGTGACTGCCTTGAGACATACGGAAACAGGACGGGCACTTGCCACAGCCCCGCTTGCTGGAAGGACAAAGCAGAGCCTGTGCAAACCCCATGGCAGTCAGTTTTTTGCCGATACCTCCGGGACCGACAAACAAAAACGTCTGGCCCGGTCTTCCGTTTTCGAAAGACTCTACCATTTTTTTGATTGTCTCCTGATGTCCCAGGACGAAATCGAGCATACGTGCCACAGGTTGCAATTCCTTTTAGTTCAAAATTTTTCTGTCTGCCAAAGCCTGAAGAAGTTGCTTGAAAAGAACTTCCGGAGTTTCACGCGCATCCAGAACCAACCACGCGGCCTCATCAGCGCGAGCTTGTTGCAGGAAGGACTGACGTACTTTTTCATGGAAAGTGTCGGCCTCAGACTCGATACGGTCTTCGCTTTCACCCGTCTGAGCCCCGCGGCCCTGACGACGGCGACGGCTTTCTTCCACAGGAAGATCCAAAAGCACTGTCACATCGGGCTTCAATCCACTGGTGGCAAAGTTGTTCAGCATGACCACATCAGCTTCAGAAATTTCACGCCCACCACTTTGGAAAGCGACAGAGCTTGCAGCAAAGCGGTCACACAAGACCCACAATCCTTGAGCCAGCTTCGGACGGATCACCTGATCGACGTGCTGGGAACGGCTGGCTTCATACAGCAGCAATTCCGTGCGCGGCGTGGGGGCCGGGCCTTCTTTGCGTAAAATCATGTGGCGGATTTCATCACCCAGCGGGGTCCCACCAGGTTCACGCGTGCGATGAAACTCAATGGAGCGTTTTTGCAGCTCTTTTTCCAAAGCTGCCATCAAAGAACTTTTGCCGGAGCCATCAAGCCCCTCGAATACCAGAAATTTCATTTCGCACCGCAATATCTAGTTAAATACGGGGCCGCACGCGCGGCGTCCGCCCAAGTGGACTTTTTCAGATATTGCACGATAGACGTCAACAAATCGCATCGCAACAAGCTGCATTCCGCCGCGAACATCGGCGATTTGGATACGAATAAAGCCAGGAACCACCGGGGACACCGTAATGCGGATCAAAGAATGTCGTTCAAAGCGGTTAGTAAAGGTCAAAAGATCTGCGAAAGGCGGAGGCGGAAACCCCAGGCTGGAGCTTAATCCAGACGCGAAAAACTCTGGCGAAGAAGTGCTGTAACCCGGAATCGCGGGAGGATAAAATGAACTGCCCTTCAGGGTTTCAGCCCCTTGCCTGCGTCCCATGCTCACACCCATTTTGCCGACGATCCCGGCCACCGTCACCGCCGCTTTCGAGTTATCAAAGCGTTCTGAATTATGAAACAGTTCAAACACAAAGGCCTTCTGGGCTTTATTGTATGCCAAGCTAAAACCCACTTCCTGGGCGCCACCGCCGCCTTTATGAAGGACACCGGCTTCGGCGACAATACCCGCAGAAATACTCAGACCAAATTCATTGGAATCAATCACCAGTGGAGCTTGTGACCACAGCTTATAATCCAAACCACGCAAGATCGCCTGAGCGGCCTCGTGACTGCGAACCTGGAACGAACGCTGAACACGAGTTTCAGCTTCCACTTCTTTACCGATAGCTTGTTTGGCTTTTACTTTAACGAAATTCAGACCGTCACCGACAACACTGCCCGCCCCATAGACAAACTTGGTGGCGTTCAAAATACGAGCAGCATTGGTCAGGAAGAGAACACGCATTTCCTGAAACTTCCTCTGGCGATCCGCCGGCAGACTTTCAAATGCTTTCATCGGATCGGCTTCTTCAATCGAACCACCACGGGCCAGGATCTCGGCTTTGACTTTCTCTGGAAGTTTCAGTCCCAGGGCCTCTTTCATCGCCTCGCGGTCCGGTGTTGTTTCGAACTCGAAAACCCGCTCCCGCTCGCCCTGACCGATCTGAATACGCAGGCGTTCGGCTTGCTCTGAAGCCTGCACCTTTTCCAGGGTTGTTTCGATGACCTCGGTTTCGACTGTCTCAATTGAAGACGACAGACCAGCCCACGCCGGGAGGGAAGGAGCTAACAAAGCGGACGCCAACAAAAGGGAACCAAGTAGAGTTTTCATCTTAAGGGCGGCAGTTGCAAACCCAAGACCCGGTGTTTTACATTGCTAACTATTTGATTCCTCTATTTTTCTCTGTTTAGGGCTTAGACAGCGAGCCCAAGCCTGCTCTGTCCTTGGTTCAGCCGACCCTTGACGGTCCCCGAAGCTTCTGGAAGTCTCCTCCCACTATGAAAGAATTTATGAAAGCCTTGATGATTCTTGGGACTCTATGGATGTTGGCTGCCTGCTCTGCGGAAAGCAAAGACGAAAGCTTCAGTTATCAGTTCAGCTATAACGGCTGCGACACCGGGAAACAGACTTTCAACTCGTTGAATGCTTACTGTGATGGTTTGCGTGATGAGGCTCGCAACAAGAGCTGCGCCTACACACTTCGCTATGACACTTTCACTGCAAAATGCCCCGGTAGAATCTGGTAAGGATTAAAACTCCACCACCCAAGTTCCGGCGGATGTTTTATTGAACTTGTAGGTGATCAAAGGCTGCTCGACAGTTTCTGCCGTGCCGCCGGTTTGCTGGCCCACCAGACTTAAAGCCTCGCTAAAATTAAAGCGACGACTGCGTGAGTTTTCAATGCCCCCGGCGATCTTCGCCAAAGTCCGGCGCAGGGAAACCGGATAACTTTTCACGATCACAGCCGCCGTGGCCCGGGTTTGGCTTTGCAATTTCACTTCACTGACCATAACTTCGGATCGTTCCGTCATAAACTCTAAATAAGCTTTGTTCAGCCAATCGGATTGTTTGATATTTTCATCGGCTTCCTGCTGCAGAAGCTCCTGAAACTTTCTTTCTCCCAGCTCCTGAGCTTTCTTTTCAATTTTTCCCTCTTGAGAAGTGCATCCCCCAAGAAGCCCAAAAAACAGGCATAAAATCACAAAGCTGATCTTTTTCATAGACTCTATGGTGACCGGGAAGGCCGCGAGACTCAACACACCCATGACTATGCGCATCAAGTCGCTAGGATTGGGTCACTTTGGGGTGGACGAAAACCTTCAATATCCATATATTTGGGGGTCTTTGGGAGATTACAGAAAATGACTACATTTATCGGCGTTTTGCATATCATCGTTGCTCTCGTTTTGATCGTTTTGGTTTTGATCCAAGACTCAAAAAGCGACGGAGCTTTGGGCATGGGTGGTTCCAGCGGTTCTAACTCTTTGTTGGGTGCAACTGGCGCACAATCTTTGGCTGGCAAAATGACAGTATGGGCAGCCATCATCTTCGCAGTGACTTGCTTGGCTTTGGCGACAATGACTTCTTCCAAAACTAAATCTGTTGTTGATAGCCTTCCGCTGCCAACAGCCCCTTCTCAAGAGCATTTCCCAACTGAAGGAACTGACGCTGCTGCGGGTGCGGCCGCTGTTCCTGCTGCGACTCCTGCTGAAGCGGCAACTCCAGCCGCTTCCCCTGCTGCGACTGCAGCTCCTGCTCAGAAGTAATTTTAGTACATTCCTTACAGGTTCTTCGCTATAGTTTCTCTATGGCGAAGAACAACTGGCTGATCCCATCTCTGATTATCATTGGCGTTATAAGCGTCGCACTTTCTCTCTTCATCGCTTCACAAACTGAAAAAAGCAAACCTGGCGCACGCCCTTTGGCCCGTCTTGAATTGAATCTGGGAAAAGTCTTTGTTCTTCGCAACAACATGACTTCCAAGGAAACCCTGACTCGCAAATCCACCCTGTTCGCCCTGGATTCGGTTGAAACCAGTGTGGATGGCGATGCCACGATGGAATTTGATTCGGCCTATCGTATCCGCATTCTGGAAAACTCGCTCATCACTTTGGATGAAGAAAACGAACGCATTGTTCTGGTGATCAAGCGCGGCGATGTTCAGGTTGAAAACTACGGGCGCGAAGGCAGTGTTTATATTTCCAAAGACGGCGTTCGCTGGACCGCCACCGATTATGAAATGAACTACAAAAAACAAGCTCCGACGGAAACTTTGCCAGACCTGGCCCCGGCAGAGACTGAAGTTGCGGGTTCCCCGGCGGTGAAAGCCGAAGGCCTGACCTCGGAGTTTATTCAGGACACCTTGCGCACACATCGCAATTCGTTCTTTAAGTGTTACACCCAGTTGCTACAAAAAACACCGGGCGTGGTCGGACAGGTTTCCATCAGCTTTACAATTGAAAAAACCGGCAAGGTTCATCAGGCCGATATTGCCAGCAGCAATCTGAACGACCCGGCCTTTAAAAAATGTCTGCTGGAAGCGATTCGCCGTGTGGAGTTTAAAACCTTCGGTGGCGATCCGATTTCAACCGTCTTCCCGCTGCGCTTCGAATAGCGCTATTGTTTAGCAACCTCACGCCATACCTCTAGCGGTAGTCATGGATGTAATCAATGCGATCAGGAATCCAGGGTTCATGCACGCCCTCCATCTCATAGACGTGCCCTTCATCCACCAGCTTTTCTTTCAGTGGCGCGACGCTGGGCTCGTAAGAAGAATGCAGCAGACCTTTTTCGATAAAGAACGGACGAATCTCCAGGTAAGCTCTTTCGCCCAGAACCCCACGACGAATGAATTCGTCGAAGCTTTTCATCAATTCTTCCGGAGTATAGCCGTAGTTATAGACCATATCCTGAACCACGCTGTAGATGGCTTCCAAATTCAAACGATGATCCTGATAAAGATCCAAAGCCACCTGGAAAGTGTTGTAAGTCGCCAAGGTACGGCGGCCAAATTTAAGATAATAATCAGGATCCGTGTCTGTCGCCAGATTGATATAGATCTTTTCAACCGGATCGTTTTCCGGAATCTGCGCCTGCAGCTCCAGAATCGTATTGACCTGCTCGCCTGTGACGTTGAGCTTTTCCAAGATCGAACGGATATCACTGGGCCCCAATCGGCGCGAACAAATATCCGAATACAAATTATAGATGATGGCATCGGTTTCGCTGTCATCACCCCAGCAAATCTGACGGACATTTTCAGCCAGACGAGTGCGCAACTGCAAAAGGGCTTGCAGCTTATAACCCACTTGCTTGGTCAGGCGCCAGAACCGCCCCGGGCGAAGATTTGCCAGATTGTCTTTATAGAAGCAGCCAAACGGCCGGATGTTGTCGAGTGCGAACTTTTCAGAGATCCGCTCTTCCATCTGCGGAGGTGACGCCGTGATGAAATAGATCGGGAAATACATGTAACCTTTTTGCTGCTTGCGGAATTGGGAAAGAGACTGCAGCAAAACATTGGTCCCAGGAATGTTCTTTTTATTGAGAGCCCGCTCCAGAATGGTTGTCATCAACCCGGACAAAGAATCGATGGTCGTATCCAGATAAGTCTTATCGAGATCCCACAAAAAGACCTCTTCGTGACTTTTCTCCATCCCTTCGGAAACATACCGAAAGAACACCACATCCCCATTCATCTCACTTCGATCACGCCAATCCGCCATACCAAGATTCTGAAGCAGCCAAGCCAATAGAGCAAGCAAACACGGCTAGTCAAAAAGGTCCAGATGAAAAGCCGCGCTAACAACCCGTTGTATTTACCGGCTCCGCCATCTGACGGCAGCGGACTTGAGCTTTCGAACACTTCACACGCAGGTGGAAGTGATTGTGGTGGTCTTTTTCAGAGATCAGACGACGCAGGGTTTGCGCCGCCAGGCTTTGCATATCGCCTTTTTTAAGCTCTCCCGTGGCAATCGCATGTTCACACAGGGCCTTCTTCAAAGTCCCGTGAATAAAGATACGATCGATCAACTGAGTATTAACAACTTCCTTAAAGAGCTTCCATTGCTGCTTCATCATCCAGTTCGGATGAGGTTTATTAATGGTCACAGCAGATGTGAACGCGCCTTGCAAATTCTTATTGTCGAAATAAAAAGCCACGTCCGCATCCAGACCGTTGGTGTGGGACTTATGACGTCCCAGCTTCCCACCCTTTTCTCGGGACAAGTCGCCGATGGGCAGCTCATAGCCAGGCATATCCTTTTTCGTAAGATTTGCCATTTGGACGATGATGTAAGCCAGCTCATTGGTCGCAAAGTGAGCCTTACGTTCCGGACGGATCACGTGGAAACCTGCCGGTTGATGATTCTTTTCATACACCAGCATATTAGCCGCATTTTCCAAGCGACCAGCATTCACAGCTCCGATGGCCTGACTGACCTTGTTGATGACGGGTCCCACCGCAGGGGTTTCTTTTTTAGGCTCTTCCTTGGGCTCCTGCTTTGGTTCCTCTTTTTTGGGTTCTTCCTTCTTAGGCTCGTCCTTTTTGGGAGGAGCTGTTTTAGGTTCCTCTTTTTTAGGAGGAGCTTCCGTCTTAGGTGGCACTTTTTTAGGTTCTTCTTTGCGCGGCGGAGTCTCTGGCTTTGGCAGATCTTTTTTGGGCTCCTGCTGCTTTGGCTCTTCCTTCTTAGGCTCTTCTTTTTTCACTTCCGGCTTTTTGACTTCCAGAATTTTTTCGATATCATCCACAACGTCACCGACGTAACGGCCTGGCTCACCTTCCACATCATCAGAACCGCCTTCGGTTTCCAAGTCTTCCTCTGGAAGCTGCTCTTCCTCTGGATCAGCGGCTGTCAGATCATCCTGAATGGACTCGACCTGATGATGATAAACGATGTCATTGTGGTACACATAGATATCAATGAAAGACGAACGGCAGTCACCGGATTCACTTAAACAAGTGGCTTTGGCGGCCACTTTCAAGGACTCGGACTGCGCCTGTGCAAGGTTCATCGGTTTTAACACGATAAAGCCATTTGCATCCAGGACACCCGCCAGATTCAGATCCACAGTCTGCACGGTCTTGCTTCGTACGGGAAGAAACTCCACACGCCCCTTCAAGGTCATGCCTTTGGTGGTGGAATCGAAGTTCACACTCACATCCTGAACACGGGTTGAGCCACGAACGACTTTGTATCCTTCTTCATCTTGAATATTCGGCTGGGCGGGTTCGTAGGTGGTTTTCACCTCAGAACCCTGCTCACGGGAATCCGGCGCACAACCGGTGGTCATCATAACAAAGGAAACTAAAATGGTGAGTGTCTTGGTAAAGTACTTCATCCTGCCGAATACGTTGCAAAAACGTGTCCCAAAGGAGACGCACTTTGTATTGAAATTAAACAGTACCCGCTACTTCAGGACTGTCGAAGTTTTAGATAGATAGGACGTGAATTGTTCCCGCAGCTCCCTGTTGCCCAGCTCGTAAAGGTCGCCATGATGTCCCCCGGGGATCACCCAGATCTCTTTGGGGGCCGCCGCTTCTGCAAACATCCTGTGGGTGTTTTCCGGCTCAACAGCCTTGTCATCGGACCCTGTTATAAACAGCATCGGAATCGGTGAAAACTGGCTTAGCGAGGCCGGGGCATACTCATCACTTAAAGCGAGATAAGTCATTGGCTGCAACGGCCATGTCCACCAACGACGACTTAAGACATCACGGCCCATACCCTTATAAGAGCGGAAACTGGCTTCGATCACAATGTTGCGCACGGGAATGCGGTCTTTGATTTCTTCAGCGGTCTTCAATGCCACAATCCCCCCAAGACTGTGGCCATAAATAATCAAAGGACGAGAATCTTTTTTCTGATGCAACCATTCCGCAGCGGCTATCCCCGCTTCGACGGTGCTTTCCGGACTGGGTTTGCCATCAGAAAGACCATAACCGGGGTAATCAAAGATGAAGTAGTTGTAGCCTTGGGCTGGCAACCAATGAAACATCAAAAAATGTGATGTGATGTTTTCCGCATTGCCATGAAAGAATAGCATCGTGCCACGACTGTCTTTTTGTGCAGAGGCAAAATACCAACCATGGACCGTGTTGCCCGATTGGGTTTTTAGGAAGACATCCTCTGGCTGCATTTTGACCTTGGCCGGATCAAAAAGCTTTTCTTTCATTGGATAATAAAAAAACGACTGACATCCCGTCAGAGATATCGTCGCAATGCATCCGAAAAAGAAACGGCGAAGCCTGGAAAACTTTGTCATACTGAAATCATGAAACGATTTGAACATCAATGGCAAGACTATAAGTGGGTAGACTGCGAAGCTCCTTCGCAAGAGGAACTTTTAAAGCTGGCCGAAGAGTTTCCAATCCCTTTAAATGCCCTGATGAGTTGTCTGGATCCGGAACATCTCCCCTCTTGCACGTTCTTTGAAAAGTCCTGCTTTTTCATTCTGCGCCACCACGATGCTACGGCAAAACCCAAGGCCGGAACCATTCAATCTTTAACCACCAAAATCGCGTTCTTCGTCGGACGAGACTTTGTCCTGACCATTCATCGCGCCCCCCTAGAATGCATTAACATCAAAAAAGACAAAGTGGCTTTTGAACAGATCCCCTTGCTGGCCCTGGTCAAATCCCTTTGCCTGCAAACGGTGAAAAGCTTTGATGCCCCTTTGGATGAACTCGATGCTAAAACAGATGTTATCGAAGAGCGCGTTTTCACCCTGAAACGCCGAAGCATTCTGCGGGAAGGCTATCAGATCAAACGCAAAGCCGCTTCGTACCGTAAGATTTTTAAGTTCACCCTGGATGTCTTTAACAAAATTCATCAGCACGAAGAACTGCCCCTGCGAGATCTTCAACAGGTGCGCGAGCCCCTGGAAAAGCTCAGCTTCTATGCCGATGACATCTATGAAGAGATCACCGGACTCTTAAGCCTGCATCTTTCCCTGATGTCACAAAAGACGAACGAGGCTTCGTACCGCACCAATGAAGTGATGCGGGTGTTGACCGTGTTCTCGATCTTCTTCCTGCCACTGAACTTCATTGCCGGAGTCTATGGAATGAACTTCGAAAACATGCCCGAGCTGCATCAGCCCAACGGTTACTATGTCACGCTCAGCTTTATGCTGTTCGTGGTGATCGGAATCACTTACTGGATCTACAAAAAGGGCTGGTTGAAGAAAGACGAGCTCTGACCGAAATTAGGTCCGAGCCCGTGCCTGAACAAACGAATAGAAAAAGACTGCATTCGGGTCATTGGCCACCCGGGCCATTTCATCTTTCATCCCCTGCACGACTTCTTCAGAAATACATTTAGCTTCGATCAACTGTTCACTGGCACTCAGAAGAAGTTCCGTCCAATACTCGATGCAATCCTTGCGCGCCTGGGGATAGCGGTTGTCCAGGAACCAGGTTTTGATCTCGGTGTGAATATCATGGTATCCCAGCTGCATCAGGAAGTTCCCAAGCTTCGCACCGACAAAGGGATCACCACGCTGCTCGAGCTGGTATTCATTAAAGGCCATCCAGTATTTCCAGACATTCGGAGAATAAGGATCCAGGAAGAAAGACGCATTCATCACTTCTGTCACGTACACGACGGACCCTGGGCGCAGGACACGGCGAACCTCTGACAAAACACGAATCGGATCCGGAACGTGCTCCAAAATCCAACACAAGAAAGCGCCATCAAAAGAGTTCGACTGGAACTTCATGGAGGTGGCATCCATCTCCTGTAAGTGAAAACGCCCTTGTGCAAAAGGCAGACTGGAAAGTCTTTGCTGAGCTGCCGCCAGTTGTTTGGTGCTGCGGTCTATACCGGTTAATTGCAGATCGGGGAAACGGCGCAAAAGGATTTCACTTTGGGCCCCGACTCCACAGCCGACCTCGAGCAAATCCTTTACATTGGACAAATTGATATTCTGGTAAACCGTATGCTCGCCGAAGCGCGCCTGTTTGCGCAGGCGATCTTGTTCTTCCGCGGTGAAACCATGCAGGTAAGGAAAATCAGCCATTAAACACCTCAATAGTAATTTAATAGCTGCAGACTGCTTTCCTCAAGGAATCTCTGGTTACGGTACACAGCGCGAAGTCCCCAAGTCTTGCTGAAACTCCATTGCGTCTGAATCTGGGTTTTTAGATAGTCCTGTCGGTCCCATGATGAGTCGCGGCGGTACTGCGCCAAAGCCTCTACAGACCAATATAAGTTCACCTGATAATGCAAATCCACCAACGGACCGGCACCGCCCCATAAATTGTTTTCTGACAACGTCGCGCCGTAATGCACTTCGCCCTGCAACTGGGCTGTTAAATCAAACTTTCCAAGACCATAAGTCCAGCCATAACCCAGACGAACCACGGCCTCATGGACGGGGTTGAAGTTTTCATTTTGAGTGCGCTCCACCCCCAACTTGAATCTCCAGGAGTTTTCCGGCAACAAGGAAGTCCACTCACTGGCAGAGATCAACTCAAAGGCCGAGAAGTTTTCCAGATCAAACTTCTTTCGACCGGGTTCGGAATAGGATTCTCCATAGGAAAAATCCAAATCAAAAAAGGAAATCTGGGAATAGCGAGGATAGCCCCACGCCGGATCCAGACGATCATGTAATGCGAAACGATGGGACAACAACAGATAATCGCGGTCCGCCGTATCGTGCTTGACACCCAGGCCCCAACGGCCTGAAGGATGCGCCAGGTGAGGTTGATCTTGCGGCATTGGATTTATCGCCACAGCTTCCGGAGCCAGCTCAATTTCACTGCGCTTACCAAGCACCCGCATTTTCAACTGACCTTCGCGACTCGCCTCTTGCACTTCTTTGGAGTATCGAAAATCAATGAAGTCAATAAAAGTGTCCAAAACACGCGCCTGCGAAGCTGCGGGACTTTTCAAAAACTCCTGCGAATAGACGATTTCATCCTGCACCGTGATTTGATGAGCCAACCAAGACAACTGATCTTTTTCACTGTCTGTCAGCCGATTCCAGCGCACAAAGAAAACTTCCCGCACAGAGGGACGATAAGCGAAGGACTTCACCAGATCTGTTTTCGTCCAGAGAACACGCACGGTGTCTGCCGGTATCACATACTGATCCAGTTTGCTTAGTACGTCCACACTCGGATCTGCGGCTTCCAGAATGCTCAGCATGTGATAGGAGCAGTTTTCAGTCAGATACCAGTAATCAATCCGGGCCGGTCCCAGTTCCCACACATGCGCCACCAGCATCGCGACGGCTTCAGGTCCCAGGCGCAGTTCGTACTCCCACAAGTCGCGCGACTCTGCATTGTTGTATTCACGAACTTTGTAATAGTAAGGAATCGCGCGGAAGGTGCCTGGGAACATTCCAAACAAGCCTTTAAATCCGTATAGGAAAGCGTTGTTGGTGTCTGTGTCCGCTGCGTAGTTCAGGCCATAGTCCAAAAGCTCGTGGCGCTGACCATCTTTTGCGGAGGGCTTTTTATTAATGCGCAAAAACGTATGACCAAAAGCCGAAGAGGGATTGTTCATGTAATAACTTGAGAACACCAAAGAGACGGACTCGCCTTGCAGACCTTTGGCAAAAGCCTCGTAGCGTTCGCAGGAAAGGTCCGGCCACTGAATCTTGAGATCTTTCAGTTGTCCCTTCAACCAGCGATAGCGCGCCGGAAAGCGGCATTGTGCGCGATCGTTGACATCAGTGGCCTCTCCTTGAAAGAAATTCTGTGCCGTGGCTTCAAGTTCGGCCACAGGATTCTTTTTCCCGACGGGTGAATAGAAGAAAGAATCACTGTCGATCTGACTTTCCTGAATACGGAAAAAATCTTTTTCAAAGTGCAAAAGCTTATGCCACTGCCGCTGGTTGCCAAGTCGGCGATCACGAATGGATTTTAGTACTAAATCCCAGTCGGCAGAGGCAGAAAAGGCCTCTTGCGAGGCCCCAAAAATCAAAACAAAAGCTAAGAAAATCCAACGCATAAACCCATCTTTGTGGGTTCATGCATTTTTATCAAGCCTTCTTTTTCTTCTTCCACCAGTAATAGGTGCCGGTGAAGTAAAACACCAGCGGCAGAATTCCTGATACAAACACCAGGAATCTTCCCAGTTCGCCCCAGAAATCACCGACGTGCCAGGCTCGCTGCAAGTCGCCGAACTTTTTCCTGAAGTCACGGTCCTTGACCAGCTTGGTATTCAAAAGCTCCCCCGTGGCCAGATCCCACTCCCAGCCGCTGATACCATGCTCCGGATCACGCGCCAAACCCATCAGCTTATTGTCCTTCATATCAATACGGAACTGCGCAATTTGATCTTCTTCCAGCAAAGAAGACAACACCGGCTGCACGACAGAGAAAGACAAGAGCGCTGAAGTCGCAGGCCCCCCATCCCCGGGACCGCCTCCCTCACCGGGACCACGCGGGAAGAACCAATCCGGCCTTGCCAGATAAATCCCCGAGAACGTCACAATACACATCAGAATCAAGGAATAAAAACCCAAAAACTTATGCAGCTCCAGATTGAATCCCAGAAAAGATCTTTGTTTGTTATAGCGAAGACTGCGCTTCCAACTTTTTCCCTGACCAGGCCACCACAAGTACAATCCCCCCAAAAGAAGAATCATGCTTAAAACCCCTGTCACCGCCACGATCGTGCGACCGGTCCCACCCGAGAATAAATCATGGTGGAACACAAAAAAGAATCCCCCCAGTGTTTCCTTGAACACCTCGGAGCCTTTGAATTCAAAGGTTGCGGCATCCACATAAGCCGTTACAAAACGGCGATTTTGTTCCCCTTTGGGAACGTTGAACATGATGCGGTGATTGTAGCGAGAATCTTCAGAGGCAATAGTCATGCGCATTGGGTTGGAATCCACGCCCAACCCCTGACGGGCATTTTGAACAATCTGATCCAGATCCGGCACCACCGGCGCTGCGGAAGCCACTTTTAGATCAGGCTTCATCAAGGCATCAATTTCTTCGGTATAAACCAGATAACTTCCCGTCAATCCTAGAAGAACAAAGTGAATCCCAATGACAATCCCCAACCAGCGGTGGGCCCATAACATGAATTTGTGAACGACTCTTTTCATGGCCACTGGATAACGGTTTCAAAGTGAATATACAACTTAGTGACCTTATTAGTTCTTCATTGATGAGATTTTGAAAATCTAATGAAAACCAATTATCAGGAAAATAAAAAACGCAGTGGGGTGACCACTGCGTTTTGATAGATTCTCAACTATTGAGATCTAGATATTAAGCACCACAAACATTGTTTTGGGAAACAACTGCATTGATGTTTGCTTCGATAGAAGCAGGTTGCATGTTTGTTTCAACAAAGATTTTGTTGTAGTTCTTTTTCAAAGTTGTGCCCATAGCTTTGGAATCACAACCCATCAAGTTTGCAAGACCCGCCAAAGTCTCACCTTCACCACGAGCAGCATCGTTAGCCAAAGCCACTTTGTTCACTTCGATGAAAGCTGGAACTTCTTTACCGGATTTGAAGATACCATCTTGCTGGCAGTTCAAAGTCCCTGTGGAGATACCGAAAGTTTGGTTACCAGAAGTGCCGTTTGTAGTTGCAGCAAGAATCTGATTACCACCAGAACCCATGACGATAGAACCCAAGCCACAACCTGCAGAACCATAACCTTGGCCGGACGCTTCTTCCAAAAGACCTTTTTTCTTTTGAGCGTGAGCCACACCAGAAACCAACATTGCTACAACAACAAATTTAACCAACTTCATTTCAACCTCCGAAGTATATTGGATTTGCCTGAAAAAATTGTGTCCTCGAATCACACAAACGGCAAATAGTTTTGTTATCGTTGGGCACAAGGACCTGTACGCAGATGGACACTGGGAGCTAGACCTAAGTCCAAAGATCTAGAACCCATCCCAACGCACGTTGATCTTCGGGAACTCAATCCAGTCTTCTGAAGAAGGGAAGCCCTCCGGACGAGGCTCGGTGCTGCCTTTGAAACTTAGGAACGCAGTCAAGGCACAGATAAAGGCCTCGAAGGCGTGATTGTTTTCGATCATCAACTTCACGTCCTGATCATAGACGAAGGCGACATTGTGAGCACTTAACGCGTGTAAGATCTCCCGTCGGCTTTCATCACCGCCAATGGCATGCTTATGGAAACGCAGGTGGCTTTTCATTACATTTAACGAGCGCCCGATGCGCCAGACGGAAAGCTTTGGAAAGACTTCCACACACTTCATTTTCAAATGACGGCGCAAGAACATGGCACGCGCCAACAACGGGGCACTGTTTGCGCCCATCGCGTGTTGCAAGATAAATGGCTCTTCCAGCTCAGAAGACAGGTACATCTCAACGCATCTTTGTGTGTACGGCGTGAAGAGCTTACGTGGTTTCTTCTTCTTGTGCAGCTTGCGAGTGTATTCCCACATCCACTGTACATGGGGCTTCTTGCAGGTCTCTATACTTCCACAACAGTCCTTGGACTCCAGACAGACCGGAAAACGGAAGGGCACGTCAAAGGCCACCATATCGACTTCACTGTGATACTGATCGATAACTTGCTGAACTTTGAAGTCCGCAGAATGGACTTCATCACTTTTAATTTTTTCAACCAGACGGGAAAGAAAGATTTTCTTGTGCTTGGGATAGTATTCCAGGACAGCAACGCAGGCTTTATCGGATTTGCCGCCCCCCAGGGACAAGCCGATAAAACGATGCACCTCTCCGGCATGTGACGACGACTCGGCCGCAGCTTTTTTGGGAGCTGCGGTCTTCTTCTTCGTCGTTTTCTTTACAGGGGATCGACGGGCTTTGCGTCCATCACCTGGAAGCCGGCTTTTTGGCATGCGTTGGCTACTCCCTCACGTTTATCCGGAGGACACCAGACCAGAACACATCCGCCGCCCCCAGCTCCACAAATTTTAACAGCCTCAGCCCCATTCTGCAAAGAGACTTCGGCAAGCTTGTAGATCTCAGGACTTGAAAATTCCGGGGCCAAACGAACTCGGGCATCGAACTCACGTTTAAACAAGGGTCCCAGCTCTTTCCAGTTTCCTGACCGGACCGCGTGCTCCGTTTCTATGGCAATGCTTTTTAAATCACGCAAGGCCTGAAGAGTCCGGGCATCCTTCACCACAGAGTCTTTCATCACCTCAAAGTTATTCAATCCCGAGTGATGAGCCTTCCCCGTGTAAACCAGCATGAACTTTTCAGCCAATGGAGACTGGGATACCGGCAATACACTTTGCTGGATTCCATCATAGCCATAATGAAGGACATTCAGCCCCCCGGAAGCCGCTGGATAGTAGTCCTGTGTTCCGGTCGGCGTATTCAGAATCTCCGCTTCGATATTATGAGCCACCTGCACCATATGATGAACATCACGGAACGGTTTCCCACAGAATTGCGAAAAGGCTTTCATCAAGCTGATTGTCAGACTTGAGCTGCCACCAAGGCCGCCTCCCACCGGGCTTTGCGAGGAGGTCTTCAGGGTGAAACCTCGCTCAGGCTTCCAATACCGAAGCTGAGTCTGCAACAGAACCATCTTAGGATCCGGATCAGACAACGCATCCACCAGATTGTTATAGGCTTTGCGAATCTTCAGATCAGCGGATTCCAGCACGATAGTCGCATCGTCGTGAGGGGTCAGCTCTGCCACGGTATAAATATCGATGGCCACATTCACGGTGGAAGCTCCATTGATAAACAAATAAAGGGGCCACAAATCCAGTGTGCCCCCTGCCAAATCCACGCGTGTGGGAGATTTAACGACAATCTTCTGCATTACTTTTCTTTCTGCTCGGCCATCATGGCCTGCTGCTCATCCGTCGTGCTTTTCTTATTATCCTTCGGAGCTTCCTCTTCGCGCAAGTCCGCCAGGACAATTTTGATAAAACGATCCAAAGCCCCCGCTTCCATTTTCATCTGCTGGGTCGGTTCGGAAACCTTGGCATAAATTCCCAGATCCTGCGCCTGCCCGACCTCGGCTTTCCATTTCAAATCCTTCATCACCAATTCCATGGTGAAAAGGTTTTTCAATGCGGGAAGATTGCCTTCCACAATTTCAGAGGCTTTGGCATCTGCGATCTGACTTAGAAGTTCACGCACTTTGTTTTGATCCAGTGTCAGATCTTTCTTGTCCGGCGCCAGCCACTTGCCATCTTCACGGCGGATCAGTAAACGACCCTTGTCGTTTTTGATACTGATCTCATCGACACTGGCAATTTTATGACGTAGGAAGCGGCGTTCACGAAAGTCCATCACGGTCTTATTCACACGGTTCTGCCAGACAGAGTTGACCAGCAGAACACGGTTTTCACCATTGCGACGGGCAAAAGTGTTATCCTCGAAGTTGCGTTTCTCTGAAATTTCAAAAACATCCTGAGTGCCAGCCGTGCTTTTGAAAGTGACTTTTCCCAAAGGCTTATCCAGCCCATAGAGGGCCCATTGTATTCCCTCACCCTCTTTGGCCACTTCGATGATACGCTCGGGGAAAGCCCCTTTGACAAAGTCATCCGCTGCGGTATTGTCTGCCGCGTCCTTCAACGGCTCCAGCATGGACCATCCGTCCACGCTGCGCTTCAGAACGATTTTCTGATTACCTTTTTCAACTTCGATCTGATCCACCTGATCGAACTCCACAGTCATCAGACGGGCGTCCATGGCGCGCTTTTCTTCAGCCTTCTTTTCACTGAAGAAGTCATACACGGCATAACCGCCAAAAATCAGAAGACAAATGACAAGTATTGTACGCCCTTTGAGTTTCATTACGCATTTCTCCTTCTAAGCCACAGCCCAATGCTGGTTCCCAGCAAAAGAATAGGCAGTGGGATGATGAAAGCAAACAAGAAAACACCGAACTTGGTTTCTGTCATAAGCATTTGTGTCGCCATAGGTTCTTTCGGCGTGATGCTGATCAGGTTTTCCTCTTTAGCCAGAGCCGCTATCGAATTCAGAACAAGATCCCGGTTCAAATTCTGATAAAGCATCTGATTGGTCAGGAAGTCCACATCTCCGGCGACAATGGCCGTGAAGTCTTTGGCGTTTTCATCGCCACCCCACTTGCCGCTGACTTCATCCACCAGTGCATAGGCATCCTCAACACCTTCTCCTTTGATCTGCAAAGAAGGGAATGCCATCGCGTTCGGCGCTGTAGAAACAAGTTCATCCACCACGATGCCTTTCACGCTTTCCACTTTCTTCAAAGACTGCGGGAAACGGAACAAGGTTGCTTCGCTGCGACCAAATGGTTTGGTGATCTTGTTGTTCATCGAGAAAATCACACCCAAGGTCGGACCCTGGTTGATCCCGCGGCCCATCACTGTTTCCACCTGATTCAGGATGTAGTTGTTCCCCAACTGCAATCCCATCTTGGAGGTCAATTTTTCAAGACCCGCAGAATTCTGAGACTCCAGGGCCAGCAAAAGGCTGCCGCCGCCCTTCAGGTAATTCTCCAGCGCTTCAATTTCAAAACTCTGGAACCCCTGAACCGGCCCCGCGATCACGATCACATCCGCATCTTCAGGAATCTTCGGATTCTGAATCAACGGCAGCTCCTTGACCAGATAGCGATTGTTTTCCAGCAGGGACTTCAAGGAACCCAGCCCCAGGCCTTCTTTGTTGTCATTGAGGCTCTTTTCACCGTGACCGACCGTGAAATAAACTGTCTTGTTTTTTTCACGCGTCACTTTGACCAGAGCACTTGTGAAGTCCTGCTCATCGATTTTTTCGATGCGATTGCGGCGCCCCTTGTAATCCAGGAACACCACACCACTGCCTTTATCCACGCCAAATTCCTGAGACAGATCCGGACGTTCATTCACTTCCACAAAGTCCAGCTGGATTTTTGAGCTTTGATCCTGATACTTCTTAATCAGTTCCCGGAAAAGACGACGATTTTCCTCGTTGCCCTCAACACCCTTCTTATAGAAGAAGTACACTTTCAGATCGGAATCCAAAGACCTGACCAGCTTGATCGACTGATCCGACAAAGTATTGGTCTGGGCTAAAGAAAAGTCCCAGGTTTTGGTATGACGAACCCCGATGTAGTTCACCACAATCAACAGAGCCAGAGTCAGAAGGATCAAAACCCCCATGCTCATGCCTTCTTTGGTGGTCTTCATGGTGAAGAATTCCTTGAAAAAGCCGCGGTCTTTAACCAGACCCACAATCAGGAACAACACCGCCATCCCCAAAGACAGCCAGCAGAAAGGCACCCATTCACCTAAAAGGTAACGGGTGATGATCATCGCCACCAATGAGATACCAGCAAACAAAAATGAAATTTTACCTAATTTGCTCATTATTATCTCCAACGTGAGGATTCAACAACACGCTCTGCCAGGAAGCAGAACAACACAATAATACTCAGGAAGAAAACCAGACCATTGGTTCGCACGGTGCCTTCCACCAAACCCGACAAATGACTGCTCAGGGACACGTGCTCAAAGATCTTCCGTGCACGTTCCCCGTCCACCACTTCGGTGCCGATTCCAATGAACCAGACAGAAATGTTAAAGATCACCGACGCCACATAAGCCACGATGCTGTTTTCCGTCAGCGAAGACGCAAACAGGTTCATCGCCGCATAAACCCCACCCACCAGGAAAATACCCAGGAAGGCAATAAACAACGGGCCCCAGTTCACAGTTGCCAACAGCGAAGTTGCCAGCGGATACAGCAGTGCCAAAAACACGATGCCCGCGACAGCACCTAAAGCCGCCATATACTTACCCATCACGATCTGGAACGACGTCACCGGCGAGGTCAAAAGCAGATCAAAGGTGCGAAGCTTCTTTTCTTCCGCAAAAAGTTTCATGGTCAACGCCGGCACCACGAAAATCAAAAGCAGATTCAGATAAGAAAGCTGACGCAGGAACACACCATAGTGAATGTTCAACTGATTCTGCGGAACTCCCTGCTGCATCACATAGTTCATCAACAACTGCGAAAACAGATTCAGCTGAATCGGATACACCCAGCTAAACACCAGGCTGACCAAAAAACAAATCATCCAGAAAGTCGAATTCAGATAAAAACCTTTTAGTTCTTTTTTGAAAATCACGAGAGTGCCGCTCATGCCGGGCCTCCTTTTTCCTGTTGTCCATAAGTCAGTTTCAAGAACACATCTTCCAGATCACGCTTGGCGGGGGTGAGTTCCAAAAGACCATAGCCTTTGCCCACCAGAAGAGCAGAGATATTGTCCACCGCTTCTTCGCTGCCCTTGATATCAATGTCCCATTCTTTCGCCGAAGCTCCGGAATGAACCCCGATCACTGAACCCATGTCGGACAAAACACTTTGCATGTCTTCTACGCCTTTGCGCAAACGAACATGCAGGCGGATCTGTCCTTGCTCCATGGTCGCCAGATTGTGAATACTGTCTTCCGCGACAATGCGGCCTTTGTTGATGATGATGACTTTTTCGCAAGTTGCTTCCACCTCGGGAAGAATATGCGTGGAAAGAATAATCGTGTGCTGCCCCTTCAGGGCTTTGATCAGCTCGCGGATCTCAGCCACTTGTTTGGGGTCCAGCCCCACCGTCGGTTCATCCAGAATCAGAACCTCAGGATCCGACACAATGGCCTGCGCGATCCCCACACGCTGTTTGAAACCTTTGGACAAGTGATGAATCAAGCGCTTCTGCACATCGCCCAGATTGGTTTTTTCGATGGCATTTTTAACTGCGCTTTCGATTCTTTCTTTCGGCACTTGTTTCAAGGCTGCCACATAGCGCAGATAATCCTGCACATACATGTCGGCATAGACTGGCGGGATCTCCGGCAGATAGCCGATTCGTTTTTTAACTTCCAAAGGATTTTCAAAAACATCAAATCCTGCTACTGAAGCACTGCCCTGGCTGGGAGCCATAAAGCCGGTGATGATTTTCATAGTCGTGGATTTGCCTGCGCCGTTGGGGCCGAGGAAGCCCACAACATCACCTTTGGAAATAGAAAAGTTTAACTTATCAATGGCCCGTCTTGGACCATAATCCTTCGTGAGATCTTTGACTTGAATCATGGTGCAATCTCCTCTGTAGTCTAAATGAAAATTTTAGGCTGAGCCTGTCACCAGTCAATCCAAAAGGTACCTGCTTACTTTTGCAGAAGCGATGCGCCGTAGCGTCAGGAGAGTGCAAAATTTAATGTGCGTTCGGAATGATACGTCACGCGCCCCAGCTTGTCGCCTTTGATCGGACGAACGAAGCGGCATTCCACGATGACCACGGCCACCTTTTGACCGACCATCAGGGATTTTGCCGATAACGACTCTCGGGCCACCCAGGCGGAGACCTCTTGAATTTCTGCCGGCGTGATTTCCTGATCACGTTGTCTGTGAATAATAGCGTGCGCCCCCGGATAGTCGCGCAAATGCAGCCAGTAATCCCAAGCTTTGGCCTGACGAAGCAGCGCTAAATTGTCTGCCGCGGACTTCCCACAATAGGCTAAAGCGCCTGAATCCAGATGCAACTTGCGACCTCTGGCATCGGCCTTTTTCATCAAGTCTACCAAGGCGGGTTTTTTCTGCTTTTCAGAATAACGACTGTCTTCCAGCTTCTGGATTTCACGAACCAGCTCATCCAGGCGTTCGCGAGCTCCTTCTTTCTTTCCGACCAACTGCTTGGCTTTGGCAAAGCAGTTTTCGATATTCCAACTCAGACTCTGCTTGGTATCAACACAGGACTGTAGATTCTCCGGAACCTCCAGCGTACCATGGGTCTTCAAGAACTGACCCGCTTCATACCACACCTGTTCGCGATCGCTTTCGATTTGTTTTTGAATCTCAGCAAGCGCCCGGCGTTTTTTCTCCAGATCCTTTTGTTTTTGCCGCTCCCACTGCTCGGCCGGATCCAAGATCGTTTTCTTGGATCCAGCCCCCTGCTCAGCCAGCCATTCTTCGTGGATAGCCACCAAGTCCCGGGGCTGCGGAGGATTTTCCACATGCGGAGCCGGAGTCAGCTCCAGGGGGCGGTCCCAGGAAATCTGCTTACCCTGAGACTTCACGATAAGGTTGCTTTGTTTGGGAATCAGGCGAATCTCCAGATCACAATCCGACGAGGAGTTTCTAAGATGAAGTTCGACCACACGACCGAACTCCTCTCGCACCGTCATGCCGGCAAAGAAGAGATTGCGTCCATGGGAATTCAAAAAAAGACTGACAGGCTTGCCCTTGGGGGCCTTTTTAAAAGGGCACTGGTTTTCAAAACACAGCATCATCGGAGTGTTTGGCACAAGGTCCAGTATCAGCCAGAACATACTGCCGCGCAGATGGAACCCCAGGGCCAGACCTCGGTCGTTGGCCTGCACCTCTTGCAATTGAGCACCGTCCAAAATTGGTGCGAAGTAACGGACAAAATGCTGCAGTTCTTGCTGAGTCAGGGCTTTCATCCTTCCAAGTCTCTCATTCTTTGGACCAATTTTCCATCACTGATGCTCAGGTTCGTAAAAGGAAAGCCGATATTTCTAGGGTATGAATACAGACATGCTAATCAAGATCGTTGAGACCCAGCTGCAAGAGACCGCCAACCTGCGTGAAAAAAGCCATGACTTTATCCGCCGCGTGGTTCACCTCTACACCCTGCAACTAATGAAGACCGGTACCATTCCCTTGGAGTTTATGGACGATGTCCTGACCGACATTGAGGCCGAAGCCGTGGAAATCTATCGCAAGAAAACCTACGGCTTCCTGACCTTGGAAGAATACCGTCGCCACAAATTCCGTCAGAAAGACGACAACTAGTACAAACGACTTTGCGCCGATAAAATTCGGCGCGGACTGACGGAAGTGTCAAACTTCATGCACACTTCCTCCACCCCCAGCACCTTCATGGCATTCAAAGAGGCCAATAGCAAAGTGTCCGAAGTGACTCCACAAGCAACCCCTCCCGACGCCAAATCCAGACACAACTCCACTTCTGAAACTGTTTGTTTTTCAGGCAAGGCCGCAGTGTATTTCAGATCCTTACGAACCTGACCGCACAGCTTTTCCACCGGATTGCGGCCACCACAGGAACCGCACGACACTTCCGCCCGCGCCTGTGAAAAAACGACCAAACAAGACGCAGCAATAAACACCAAGACCGCGAAAAAAGATCTCATCCATGACTCCTTTTAATTTTTGTTGGAGGCACTAGTGTAGGGATCTTTTTGCGCCAGAGATAATTTCAAGTTTGTTATCTGCTTCTTATCAGAAGCCCTTTTGGTGAACTACTCTTCGAACTTCTCAATCACGGCAAAGTACAATGGACCAAAGCCGCATTGATCCGGCATATAGGCCACTCCCAACTCCGTCCGCTCGCCACCAACCCCCAGGGGGGCCTCCAGCAATTTGACCGCCGACTTCTTCTTTTTTAGAAGCTTGCGAACGACGTCATCATTTTCCGCCGGACTGATGGAGCAGGTTGAATAGACAATGCGCCCGCCGGGCTTTACTGCCAGGAAGGCCGCCGCCAACAAAGAGTACTGTCTGGCAGCAAGATGTTCGGTGCGGCGTGGACTCCATTCATCCTGTGCCGCTTGATTTTCCAGAATATGTCTTTCACCAGAGCACGGAGCATCCAACAACACACGATCAAAGCTGGAGGGTTCTTTCAAACCAAACTGAACACCGTCCTTGCCTGTCACCCACACCCGGTTGCGCACCTCGCGAGGCACATACTGTTGAATGACTTTCTTCAAACGCTCGCGACGCTCCGGGGAAAGATCGTTGCAGAAGATCTCACCGTCTTCACCGAAGGATTCAATCAGCACCAGACTTTTCCCGCCCGGAGCCGCGCACATATCCAACAATCGATCCCCCGGCTGAACATCCAAGGCTTTCGCCACCATCACACTGGCCGGGTCCATGATATAAATATCCAAAAGTTCATCCGCATTGCGTTCGGGCTGGCAGCCATGCGCCGGTGTCAGCCAATGACAACCCGGAAGCTCGGCTTTTTCAGGAAAGGTCGCCCAGGATTTTGTTTTTAAGTCAGAAGGGCTCCAGGCGTTAACACGAGCCACTTGTTGCTCACGCGTTTGCAGGGCCGCAAAAAGCGCGGGCCAGCGGGAACCATAGACTTTTTCAAAATGACGATAAAAGGGATGATCGGCGTTCATCCCCCGGATTTTACTTTCGGATTGGGAAAGAGCAAATAAATTCAGAGCCCTGGTCGATAATACTCTTCACAGCGACGGTCCCGCCATGACTTTGCATAATATGCTTCACAATAGCCAGCCCCAGGCCGGTGCCGCCCGCATCACGGGTGCGCCCCCGGTCAATGCGATAGAAACGTTCAAACAGCCGATCCAGATGCTGCTCCGGGATCCCCTGGCCGTCATCAATCACACGCAAAATGATATATTCCTTGATATCGCGCTCCCAACGGATGCGAATTGTTTTTCCCGCAGGAATGTATTTTACGGCGTTGGACACCAGATTGCGCAAAACCTGCTCAACCTTCCGCGCATCTGCCATAAACGGAGGCACATCCCCGTTCACGTGAATTGAAATATTCTTTTCCGCAGCCATCACCGCCAGCTCAGAAACCACGTGTTCTGAAATGGACAGCGGGTGAATCATTTCCAGCTTCAGCTCGGAATTGGAGGCCTCTAAAGAGTTGATACTCAGCATATCATTCACAAGGTCCATCAACCGATCAATGTTGCGGGAAACAATATCCAGGAACTTTCCGGCCTGCTGGATCTGGCCGGTCTTCACGTCCTCTTTCAGCGTATCCACATAACCCTTGATGGACGTCAAAGGAGTGCGCAGTTCATGAGAGGCATTGCCAACAAAATCCATACGGATCTGCTCGGCCCGCTTCATATCCGTGATGTCGTGGAAGATCCCCACAACGCCATAGATTTCGCGCGTCTTTTCATTGCGAATAGGATTCACCGACACGGCAAAGTAACGCGGCTGATTGTCAATCAAGGTCGGAAGCTTCACGGTGAAACGTTGAACCTTGCCCACTTGGATTGTCTTGGCAAAACCTTCCAGAACATCGGAAGAACGAATAGCATCTTTCAGACGCAAGACCTGCCCATCCATCAGGTTGGAAGACAGGAACTGCGCTGCAAACTGAGAGTTAAAATAAAGAATCTTTTCATCCAGACTGACGCTGACCAAGCCTTCGGCCACGGCACTCATAAAGGCCTGGGATTCCTCTTGCGCCTGCAGATAACGAGCCTTACGACGTTTCATTTTACGGTGGATGTGATCTAAAGCCACTTCCAATTCAGAGATGTCAGCGGTTTCATCATCGAGAAGATCATCATCCTGGCCTTCCACCAAATTCCCAAACGTGCGCTTGCTGGAAATGCGCAGGGCCTTCAAAATCACCCGATGAATGGGCTTGGCAAAACGGTACGAGGTCAAAGCCGCGACCAAAATGCTGAAAACAAAGAAATTCAAAAGGGCTTCGTTATAAACGAACGGACGCACGCCATAGCGAACATCGATGACAGATATCACGGCCAGAAAAAGACCGTTAAAAGCTACAACCTGCCAGGAAAAGTAGCGCCAATAGACTTGCCAAGGAAAACGGATAAATCGCTTCATGCGATATCTACTTTAACCCTATATCCGACGCCACGGATAGTCTCAATACGGTCGCCCCACTCGCCTAACTTCTTGCGCAATCCGAAGACATGGGTGTCAATAGTGCGTCCAACGACATTGATGCCCTCGCCCTGAATATTCTCAATAAGCTGTTCGCGAGTCAGAACACAACCATGATTCTGCACCAGAGCCCCCAGCAGCTTGAACTCAGAAGGCGTCAGGTGCAACGGCTCGTTATTATAAGAAATTTCATAGGATTTAAAGTTGATCTTAAGCCCCAACAGGGACACTTCCCCATCATCACTTGCCGGAGCCGCCTGCACCTGAGACCGGCGCAGAAGAGCTTTCACCCGCGCGATAAACACGGAAGGGTTAAAGGGCTTGGTCATATAATCGTCAGCACCCTTTTCAAGGCCCGAGACGATGTCCTGAGGTTCGGTCTTGGCAGTCACCATCAAAACCGAAGCTCCAGGATTTTTTGATTTAATTTTATCAACGATTTCAACGCCGCTCAGACCCGGCAGCATCCAATCAAGTACGAACAAAGAAAAACTCTGGCGATTCAATTCCTGCAAAGCCTCTTCGGCGGAAGCACATTCGGTCACTCGGTAACCCTGCCGCAAAAGGTGCAGAGCCATCAGCTCTCGGATCTCTTGCTCATCTTCCACCACTAACACTTGCACTGAGTTGTCAGCCAAACTTTCCCCCGTGTCGAACATCTTTGCCGGTGAAGGCAAAGATCACGTCTTCGGCGATATTCGTCGCATGATCCCCTAGACGTTCCAAATTTCTTGCAATCAAAATCAAATCCATGCCGGCTTCCACATCTTCCGAGTGGGCCTTCATGTGCGCCATCGCTTCGTTGAACACCTTGTTCTTCAACGCATCGATTTCATCGTCCATCAGAAGAATTTTTTTGGACTGCTCAACGTCACCACGAACAAAGCAATCCAAAGACTCTTTCACCATGCGACCGGCGATCTCAGACATTTTCTGGATATCACCCAGCTGCGACTGGATCGGCTTGCGCCCCAGATAGTCCTTGCCGGAATAAGAGATATTCACGGCCTGATCCCCCATGCGCTCCAAATCGTTGTTGATCTTCAAAACAGAAATGATCAAACGAAGATCCTTGGCCACCGGTCCTTGTTTGGCCAGCAGGTGCATGCAGGCATTGTCCACCCGGATATGGTCTTCGTTGATTTGTCTTTCGATCGCATGCACGCCATCGAACATTTCCAGATCCCGAGACAACAATGCTGCTGTCACCAAAGACAGCGACTTTTCAACATGGCCACCCATCAAAAGAATCATTTTTTTGAGGTCTTCCAGTTGAATGTCTATCGCTCTTTCCATGGCATCCACCTTATTAGCGCTTGGCTTGATTTATAATGATTTGAGAAATAAAGACACCGCTTAACACGGCATCTCTATGGATTCTAACAGAAACTTAACACACTTTAAAAGAGGACCTGGGCCGCAAATTCGACTCGGGAACGGTCCCGCACTCCGGGGGCAAATTCCTCGGCATAACGAGTATAATCCACAGCAACAGCCGCTTTAACATCCTCAGTCACCTGATATCCCAGGGCCAGGAGGCCCGTTTGCAGATCTTTGCCTTTTTCACCGACAGCCGCGTTTAAATAGTCATAACGAAGCATCACCTCCGCTTTGGGGCCCGTATGCACCACCGCGTAAAGACTCCCCCCCTGTCCGTGCACAGACTCCCCACTCAAGGAAGTCACATCCACACCATCGGCCATCTTAAAGTCGCTAATAGCATCGGCTGGATCTTTGGAATTCAAAAACTCCAAAGCCACCGACCAGCTGTCTTGTTCCTCATAACTGATAAGAGCCTGTACACGCTCTTTCAACCCCACGCTTCCGCCATAGACCTCATAATTTCCACGCACATAGTTGAAACTCAGGGACCAAGGGGACCAGCGGAAGAACCGAACAAACAAGGCCGCCTCTTTATGCGGACCTTTTTCTTCCTCCTCAGCGCCTTCCCCGTTAGACAGGCTTACGGCCCATTCGCCGTAGTCATGCGGCAGTTCGGACATGAAGGACACCCCCAAATCCGAATAAGAAAGATACTTCCATTTTTCAGTGATGGCCCACGCCGTCCGCCCCAGGAAACGATAGTTGCTGGACTGATACTGAGCCTCCTGCCAGGTTTGAGGAATCAAACCTAAGCGCAAAGCCTTCATCCCGCTAAAGGTGCTGACTACATCCAAATAGGCTTCACGAAGTCCCACATCGAAACGGTTCGGACTGGTTTCCTTTTCTTCAGAGCCTTCAAAAGACAGCACCAGAAGATTGTCGTCTTTCAGCGGCACATTGATATCCATAAACATGGAGGGCACATTAAAGGATGAGTTTCCACGCTCTCCGGTGGGCAGAGTCCACACCGATGCCGTCACATCCAGTTCGCCGGAAATCTCGATCTCAGAAAGAGCCAAAGCCTGCGAGCAAACAAAAACAGAAAATAAAGAGCCCAGAACGATTTTTTTCATGCTCTCATGCTGCCATCTTTATATACTGTTGCCAAGGAAAGGGAAGTTTATCGTGTCACGTCGAGTATCCGCCATCGACATCGGTTCCAACGCCATCCGTATGATGGTCGCCGATGTTCATCCGCAAGCCCCCCACCTGCACATTGTTAAAAAATTCCGGGCAGCGGTTCGACTGGGGCATGATGTCTTCACCCAAGGACTGATCACCCCGGCCTCTCTGGAAATCGCCAAAGCCACCTTTCACCGCTATGCCCTGACCAATCAGGAGCTCGGCGTGCAACAGTGCCGGGCCGTGGCCACCTCGGCCAGCCGTGAAGCCAAAAACCAGAAGGAATTTGTCGATCTCATTTATAAAACTTCCGGCATTCAAATCGAAGTGATTAATGGCACTGAAGAAGGGCGACTGATCCATCTGGCCGTCCGCCGCGAACTGGATCTGGACAATCGCAAAACCATGTTGATCGATATCGGAGGCGGCAGCGTTGAAGTCACCTTTTCTCAAGGCGCCACCATGCTGGCCACAAAATCGTTTCCGATGGGCACAGTCCGCGTGCTGGAAAACTTAGCCAAAAGAAATCTGACAGAAAACCATCTGAATATTATCATGGGAGAGTTCATCACCGCCCTGGGCGAACACATTTACAAGAACTGCGATCTGGACCCGGTGGACTTCGCCATCGGAACAGGTGGAAACCTGGAATGTCTGGGGCAGCTGAAGGTCCAGCTTCTAAAAAAGTCCCCGCACACCTTCCTGACGCTGCCCGAGCTTTCGGAAATCATCGTGCGACTGCGCGCTTTGAAGATCAAAGAACGCATTGAAAAACTGAATCTGCGCCCGGATCGTGCCGACGTCATCGTCCCTGCCGCCATGCTGGTAGAGACCATCATGCGCCAGGCAGAAACGCATAAAATCCTTATTCCGTCTGTGGGGCTGCGGGATGGCCTGATCTGGTCGATGTTGCAGAACTAATCCGCCAGAAACTTCGGTGGAATTGCAAATAACAACTGCGCCCGCCCTGCCTCGGCCGTGGCAAAGGATTCAAGCTCCAGACCGATGATGCCACTTTTTTTCAGGTCAATGAAACTTTCAGATCTCAGTGACAGCATGTAACTGGCAAAAGTGCTTAAGTGTGGTTCATGGCCGACAACGGCAATTCGCTTGTGATTCTTGCCTTGCACGCGCAACCACTTTAAAAATGCCTGCGGCGGACTGTGAGGCACCAGCTCCGGCGCCTCCACAACTTTGGTTTCATAGTAAATCTGGGACACGATTTCTGCCGTCTGGCGTGCCCGGGTCAAAGGGCTTGAGACAATCAGGTCAAATTCCTTGATATAGTCGCGCAGATTCACGCAGACCTTCTGCATCCGCTTACGCCCCTTCAAAGTCAAAGGACGCAGATAGTCCTCCTGTCCCTTTTTAGCAAACTCTTCTTTGTCTTCGGCGACTGCGTGCCGGATGATGATCAACTCCACTGCTTTAACTCCGACCCTAATCTGAGGATGTGTTGGTGCTGTCCTCAACAAATGTAACCCGGGCTTTTGCAATTTGCATCAGAGTTTGATGAATTCCCACATCCGTGGAGTTCTGACGCACATAAGTTCCGTCAGCCTTCATCTCCCAGGACTGTCGCTGCTCTCTCACGCACAGATTCAGGATCTCCCAGCACTTTTCTTTTAAAGTACGATCCAGAATCGGCACGATGGCTTCCACCCGGGCATGCAGATTGCGATACATCCAGTCGGCAGATCCCAGGAAGAACTCACCATCCACCGGGTCCTTTTCCCCGTTTCGGAAATAGAAAATGCGGGAATGCTCCAGGAAGCGACCAATGATCGAAGTCACGCGAATGCGCTCACTCATGCCCGGAACCCCGGGACGCAAGCAGCAGAACCCACGCACAATCATGTCGATGTCCACGCCTTTTTGTGAAGCCGCGTACAAAGCCACAGCGATATCATTTTCTTCAAAGTTGTTAAATTTTGCGATGATCCGTGCCGGACGCCCTGCCTTGGCGTGCTCTGCTTCCCGCTCAATCATAGCTTTAAATTTGGTAAACATATTCACCGGAGCAATCAACAGATTCTGATAATTGCTCTTCAAAGATCTTCCCGTCAGGTAATGAAAGAACTCCACAACATCGGAAGTGATTTCCTCGCGGGCGGTCAACAGCCCCAGATCTGTGTAAAAGCGCGAGGTCGCCACATTATAATTGCCTGTTCCAATGTGACAGTAACAGCGCAATCCCTCTTGCTCCTGCCGCACAACCAGAGCGGTTTTGGCGTGGGTTTTCAATCCCACCACCCCATAGACCACATGGACACCGGCATTTTCAAGCTCAGTTGCCCAGTAAATATTGCGTTCTTCATCAAAGCGGGCTTTCAGCTCGACCAGACACACCACTTGCTTGCCTTGTTCTGCTGCACGAATCATGGACCTGATAAACGGACTGTTGTCCCCGGTGCGGTACAACGTCATCTTGATGGCAAGGACCTTGGGGTCTTCGCTGGCGACACGAATGAACTTTTCCACCGATCCCGCAAAGCTTTCGTAAGGATGATGCACCAACTGATCGTTCATCTTAATGGCATTGAACATGCCCGCTCCGTCTTCAGCAAAGGCAGGCAGAATCACCGGGTTGTAAGGTTCAAACTTCAACTTTGGCAGATTCACATCAGAGATGGACGACAAATCGGTGAAATCCAAAAGACCCGGGGTTTCATAAATGTCCTCTTCAATCAACTCCAACTCTTCCATCAAAAACTTCAACATCCACGGATCAGGATTTGGCCCGTGCTCCAGGCGCACGACTTCGGCAAAACGGCGCTGGCGCAGCTCTTCCTCGATCGCCTCCAGAAGATCTTCCGCATCCTCCTGATCCTGGTCAGAGTCCGCATTTCGAGTCAGACGAAACGGCATCACCCCCAGCACCTGCATGGACGGAAACAGATCAGCCAGATTTTCCTTGATCACATCGAGCAAACTGATGAATCGATAAGATCCGCTTTCAGGATCGGTGCGCACCCATTGTGGTAACACTTTGGGAATCTTCACCCGGGCAAAAAGTTTTTCATCCACATGGGGATGCTTCAAAGTCACACCCAAAGAAATGGAAAGATTTGAAATAAATGGAAAAGGATGCCCCGGATCCACCGACAACGGAGTCAAAACCGGAAAGACGTTTTTGTTGTAATATTTTTTTACGTTCTCTTTTTCTTTGTCGCTGAGATCCTTCCAACCCAGTAAAAAGATATTCTCTTTTTCAAGGGCGGGCTTCAGAACTTTATTAAAGACCTGCGCCTGATCCTGAATCATCGGAATCACGAACTGCCGGATTTCCTGCAACTGATGCATCGGGGTTTTTCCGTCCGCCGATTTTGGTGACACTCCGTAAGCCACATGGCGCTTCAGCCCGCCAACCCGCTTCATAAAAAACTCATCCAGATTGGAGCCCGAGATACTGAGAAACTTCACACGCTCCAAAAGTGGATTGCGCGCATCCTCGGCTTCAGCAAGAACGCGTCTGTTAAAATTCAGCCATCCGATCTCACGGCTGGAAAAAAGACTTTCAGATGACAGAGGATGTTCGACAACCTTTGGTTTCCGTGTTGATTTCTTCTTAGATGTTCGCTTTGGCGATGTCGCCTTCGGTGTGTTCAAAGAATCCTCCTTGACTCCTGAAGCTTCTATTTCACAATAAAGTGACATCTTAAGCAATGTCTTCCCAAGGACAACGACATGCAAAACACTCCCAAAGAATGGTCCATGATTGAAAAGATCCGTTTTCGGGTCCAGCGTCAAAACAAACACAACATCGTCCCGTTGGGCGATGATGCCTTTGTTTTTAAGAACTATCCCGGATACTCCGTGATCTGCCAGGACATGATGGTTGAAAACGTTCATTTTAATTTAAAGTACACCAGCGCCTTTGATCTGGGCTTTAAAGCCTTGGCGGTCAACTTGAGTGACATTGCCGCAATGGGAGCCCAACCACACTATGCTCAGGTATCCCTGGCCCTGCCACCGAATCTGAACGAATCCTGGCTTGACGATTTCTATCAAGGTATGGCTCAGCTGGCGGACGACTGGCGGACTGAGGTTGTCGGAGGAGATCTTGCCGCGTCCCCCGACAAAGTGGTTGTCGACGTCAGCGTCCACGGCTCTTGCGAATATCCCATCACCCGCAAAGGAGCTCGTCCCGGCGATCTGCTGATGTCCAGCGGCCCGCTAGGGCTGTCGTTCACCGGACTGACTGCTTTGCAAAAGAATCTGCCCGGGTTTGAAAGCGCGAAAGAAAAACATTTGCGCCCCCGCCCGCGCCTGGATTTAGTCAAGGGCCTGCAAACACATCACGCCCGAGTGCACGCCCTGATGGATTGCAGTGATGGCCTGATCAACGATGCCATGCAACTGACACCCCCAGGGGGAGGCTTTCATATTTTTGCTGAAAATCTTCCCGTGCACACAGAAAGCCAGCAAATGGCTTTGGAGCTGGGTATGCCTGTCTCTGATTTTGCTCTGTGGGGAGGCGAGGATTATGAACTCCTCATGGCGATTTCCCCTGATGATTATGACCATTTTTCAGGATGGCATATGGTCGGACAGTTCACAGAGAAGCCCGGTGTTTTTTTGACTTTCGCCAAGGGCCAGGAGGAAATCACCGACTTCAAAGGATGGCGGCATTTCAAGTAACCTAAAATCTCAATTCAAGACACTTGTTTGACTTCAGAGAAGGTCTGGTTGAACCGATAAGGTTTGCATGACAAGTCTTGCCCGCTATCATGGTCGATCACCTCGCTACATTCTCAACACTGAGGATGAAAGCTTGGTTCGTGTCGCGGGCCCCAAACAAATCCCCTGGGAGGAAGGCACCGAGATCAAAAATGTCTCGTTGACCGGACTGGCCTTCACGGCACCGGATGACCTTTGCCCTCTGCTGGGAGAAGTCGTTAAAATTCAATTCACACCGCCGGGCTCCCGACAGATGGCCTGCTACGGTATCGTGACTCGCCTGGAGAACATTTCAGATTCTCAAATGCTTGTGGGAATTCATTTCTACAAACTCGAAATGCAACAAAGAATTGTATTGGCGCAGGGCCTGGCCCGTCGGTTCAAGGAAAGTCAGGAGCGCGGTCAGATTGACGATCTTCTGAATCGCCCCCGCAGCAATCTAAGTCTGGCCAGTCTGCCTCAGCTTGTGGTGATGGGAATGCTGGCAACACTTTGGTGCGCCAGCATCTGGATGCTTCTGCGATATGAATACGTCGGACTTTATAAAATGATTCTTGGCTGGTTTTCCTAAAAAACCGCTTCTATTTCACTTCACAAGTAACAGCATACTCTGTGGCCGCGTTACCAGGAGCTCCCATATCCGTCAAAGTCCCGGCAAGCTTTTGATTCTCGCCAGCAACATTCAACTCAAGGCCCTTAGCATTGGTGAGATCAAGCATCATCACTTTCAAAGACGCATCGGTTCTTACCGTTTCCATCACCATGATATCCGCATTTTCACTCTCAGTTCCCGTCACAAGAGCCCCACGGATGTCTCCATCGATGACCCCAAGTTCAATAGTGACCTTTTCATCCCTGCTCTGACAGATAATGGACTCGGCCATCGCCATCTGTGAGCCCAACACACCAAGAGCCAAAACCAGCAGTGCCTTCTTCATAGAAACTCCTTTACTTAGACATGAGCCCAATAAAGCAATTTCTTTACCACCCAAAAGCAAAGCAGGATCCCCTTAGTGAGATCTGAGAGTCCCTCTCCTGTTTAAACTCTGCACACCAGGCAAGAACCGTCACCGCCAGAGCCTGTTTCGCGCGAAACTAACCAAAATACTCCTCTTTAAGGCGCTTATAGGCGAAGTCCATAAAGCGCTTCACTTTCTGGGAGGTTTCTTTCGTGTCCGGCGAAACCAGACTGACGGGCACCTCTTCGCTGCGCAGATTCTTATGAATATGAATCAAACGTCCGTCGCGCAGTTCTTCTTTGCACAGGAATTCAGGGATGTAGGCATAACCCTTCCCCAGCACGGCCATCTTCAGCAACAAGGCCGGATTGTTGGCGCTGAGAACGGGATTGGTTTTTAAACTCAGTCGTTTTCCATCCGAGGTCCGCACCACCTCCAGCTTAGGATTCTGGGTCATCGCCAGAAACGGAGCTGCACTGAGTTTGTCCAAATCCTCTGACACCCGATAGCGCTCCAAAAAACCCGGTGAAGCCACCAGCACACTGCGAACTGTTCCGATCTTTCGCGCCTTCAAGGAGCTGTCCTTCAGATTCCCGATGCGAATTCCCACATCCACGGATTCCTTCACCAGATCCACATAGGCCTGGGTCAGGTACAGATCAAAACGCACCCGGGGATACTGACGGGTGAATTCATCCAAAATCAAAGGCAACTGCTTGACGCCCATATCATCCGAGGCTGTGACTTTGATCACTCCGGAAATTTCCGTGGTGGATTCACTGACTTCGCCACTTAATGTTTCCAGACCTTCAATCAACCCCCGGGCCCGCTCGTAATAAACCCGCCCCATTTCCGTCAGCTGAAACTGACGCGTGGTTCGATAAATCAACTGAACCCCAAGGTCCTTCTCCAACGCCGACAGCCTTCTACTGACGCGGGATTTGGGTTGTTTGAGAACTTCGGCCGCCTTGGTAAAGCTTCCAGCCTGCACGAGTTTTACAAATGTCCGTATCTGATTGAGATCAAATTGTTCCATATACGCAACAGTTTATCTCGAATGTGTCACCTTACGCAATAATCAAAATCGCTCGATACTAAACGGGTCGAACAAACAAAAAAAGGAGACCTTACATGAAATCACTTATTCTTTCTTCCCTGGTAACACTGGCAAGTCTTTCTGCATTTGCAGGTCAAAGCATTCCCGCGGGCAGCTACAATATTGACCCCGCTCACTCCAAAATCGGATTTGAGATTCCTCACTTGGTGATCTCGACCGTGGAGGGTCGCTTTTCAAAGTTTGATGGTTCTTTGGTTGTCGATTCAAAGCTTGAAAAATCCAAAGCCAGCCTGAATGTGGATGTGGCAAGCATCAGTACCGAAAACAAAGACCGCGATGATCACTTGAAAAGTGCGGACTTCTTCGATGTGGCAAAAAACCCTAAGATGACATTCGTCACTAAAAAAGTGATTGGCACTCCAGAGGCGCTAAAAATCGTTGGCGATTTGACAATCAAAGGTAAAACTAAAGAAGTGACCTTGGATGTTAAATATCTGGGCGACGTGAACGACGCTTACGGTAACAACAAGGTGGCCTTCTCTGCGACAGGCAAAATCAACCGTAAAGATTTCGGTTTGAACTGGAGCAGTGTTGTTGAGGCAGGTCCGGTTGTAGGTGACGAAGTGACTTTGATTCTAAAGATCCAAGCTGCGAAACCTGCTGCCAAGAAAGGTTAATATATGCCTTCCCTGATGCCTGTGCTGTTTTTTGGCCACGGCTCTCCGATGAATGCGCTCGACAAGAATCCCTTCACGGAAAGCTTAAACCAATTGGGCAGATCCCTGCCCAGGCCACAGGCGGTTCTTTCTGTCTCTGCCCACTGGGAGACAGAAGGAACCAAGGTTCTGTATCACCCCGACCCTCCCACGATTCACGATTTCTATGGTTTTCCCAAGGCCCTCTTTGATGTGCAGTATCCTGCGCGAGGCCCCCTAAGCATCGCACATGAAACACAAAGACTTCTGCCGAAGTCAGAGCTTTATGACAAATGGGGCCTGGATCACGGCACCTGGTCTGTTCTGACTCACCTGTACCCGCATGCGGATATCCCCGTCTTTCAAGTCAGTCTGGATGTCACCAAGACGCCAGAACAACACATCGAGATGGGAAAAAAACTTCGTCCCCTGCGCGAACAGGGTGTGCTGATCATCGGCAGTGGCAATATCGTCCACAACCTGCGCCTGGTGCAGTGGAGAAATCCCACAGCGCGATTGCCCTGGGCGGAAGAGTTTGATGCCAAAATCAAAGACGCTTTGGAAAAACGCGATGACAAAATCCTGACGGACTATGAAGATCTGGGCGAAAGCGCCACGCTGAGCGTTCCAACCCCCGAGCACTATCTGCCGCTTCTGTATGCTTACGGAGCCTCCACAGAAAGTGACTCGATCAGCTATCCGTATGAAGGATTCGAGATGGGAGCGCTGTCCATGCGCTCCGTAATGTGGAGTCGCTAGAACACAGGCTTGGCGACAGCCAGCCAGATAGCGGCAACCTGCCCTTTGCGCAATCCTCAGGACAAGTACGGGAAAAAAGGCACCGGAGGCCGGATTCTTCTGGAAAAGATTGGGAAGTAAAAAAGCCCGGGATGTCCCGGGCTTTTCAGCTTTAAGCATCAAGGGCTTCGTTACCCACGGCCGCGAAAGCCTGCTTGGTTTTTTCACGAACTTCGTCGCGAGTCTTGAACTTATCCATCAGCAGGTAAACCGCCGGAACAACGAACAAGGTCAGTGCTGTAGAGACCACAACCCCACCAATCAGACAGATCGCCATCGGACGCATGGTTTCAGAACCGGCTCCGCGCGCTGTCGCCGAAGGGATGGCCGCTGCAATTGTCGCCACCGACGTCATTAGAATCGGACGAAGACGTGTCGGACACGCCTCAATCAGCGCATCCATCGCCGCACTGGTGCCGCGATCACGAACGGTGTTGGTGAATTCAATCAACAGGATCGAGTTCTTTTTCACGATACCCATCAACAACAACAAACCAATCATCGAGAACATATTCAACGACTGACCCGTAATCAGCAGGGCGAAGAACGCTCCACTGAAACTGAATGGCAAAGCCATCAGGATCGTCACAGGATCAATGAACGAGTTGAACTGGCTGGCCAGAACCATGTAGGCAATCACCAGACCCATGACCAAAGCAAAGATCAAGCTCTGGAAGGATTCTTTGAAGGTCTTGGAGCTTCCGCCCTGATCAATCATATAACCCGGCTCCAGGATCTTTCGGGCTGTTTCCTCAACATAGGCCATGGCCGCCTGCTGGGACACACCCGGCTTCATATTGGCGGTCACAGTGATCGCTCTTTGACGGTTGGATCGCGAAATAGATTGAAGGCTTGAACCCACTTCTTCTTTGGTGACTCTTGGCAGAGGAATCAGATTTCCGACCGTGTTACCAACGAACAAAGTTTTGATCTCATCCAGAGGATTGCCCTGATCGACCAGTTTCACCTTGATGTCATAGCGATGCCCACCTTGCGGATATTCTCCGACCTTCACCCCGCCGATCAACGCACTGACCGTGGAGCCAATAGAAGCAATGCTGACCCCGTGATGAGCCGCCGAGATACGATCCGGCTTCACCTGAATTTCCGGCATACCCAACAGATAGTTGGAATCCACGTCGACCATCAGACCGCTGTCGGACATCGCCTTCATCATCTGTTCTGTGTACTTCGCCAGCTTATCCCAGTCCGATCCCAGGATCGTGAACTCGATAGGATAACCGCGTCCACCCGAGAAACCTTGCTGTGACAAGTCCATCAGGACCGGACGCATGTCTTCGATTTTTGCCAGGTTGGTACGGGCCACCTGCATGAATTCCTGCTGCGACAGAACCTTGCCTGTTTCCGGATCCGCCCCACGTTCTTTCTTTTCCTTCAGGGTGATAAACATCATCGTGACGTTGGCATCCGAAGCACCACCACCGAAGCCCCCCAAGGCCGCGTAGACCTGCTTCACTTCCGGACGAGACAACAGCCATTTTTCCGCTTTTTGTGTCTGCTGATCCGTGTACGCCAAAGAAGTTCCCACCGGCATGATCAGGCGGGCCATGAAGATGCTTTGATCCTGCGCCGGACTCATCTCCTTATTCAGGAATTTGATCGAGATAAAGGACACAGCAACAAACACCAAAGATCCGATCAAAACTTTCCACGGATGCTGCAAGGTCACGCGCAACCAGCGATCATAACCCAGGCGCGTGGCTTCCATGAAGGCCTCAAAGCCCTTACCCAATTTCGTTTTTCTTTCACCATGGTGAACAAACCCTGCACAACGCATCGGCGTGATCGTCAGGGACTCCACCAAAGACAAGAAGACCGCGATGGAAATCGTCACCCCGAACTGCATGAAGAACTTCCCGATGATCCCCTTCATGAAGGCTACCGGAAGGAAGATCGCAATAACGGCGGCCGTTGCTGCCATCGCAGCAAAGGAAATTTCGCGCGCACCCAGAATAGCGGATTCAATGCGCCCCCGCCCATTTTCATTGTACCGGAAGATATTTTCCAGAACCATGATGGCATCATCCACGACGATACCGATCGCCAATGTCAGACCCAACAAGGTGAATGTATTTAGCGTGTAACCCAGGAAATAAAGACCGATGAACGCCCCTAAAAGCGAGGTCGGAATCGACAATAGCACGTTAAAGGTGGCCGACCAGCTTCCCAGGAACATCCAGCACACGATGGACGTGAAGATCACCGCCAGCACCAAGTGTTTGTTCAGCTCGCCCACGGATTGTTCGATGAACTTTGTACTGTCAAAGTTCACTTGAATGTTCATGCCTTCGGGCAATTGCTTTTGAATCTCGACAATTTTTTCTTTTACCGCGCGGGCCACAGAAACAGCGTTCGTTCCACGCTGTTTACGAATTCCTAGGCCCAGTGCCGTCTTGCCGTTAAAGCGGGACATCTTTTCAATTTTGTCCAAACCCATGCTGGCATCGGCCACCTGGGAGATGCGCACCATATTCGTGGGATCGGCCACCGCACGACCACCACGCTTGCTGACGACGATGTTGCGGAACTCCTCTTCCGTTTTCGCCTCACCCATCGTGCGAACGTTGAAGGTCTTTTTTTCAGTCTGGATATAGCCGCCCGGTACTTCCGAGTGCTCGCTGCGGATGGCATCCATCACGTCGTTCACAGAAATATTATAACGAAGAAGATCTTTCGGGCGCACATGCACGCGCATCACCGGATCGGTGTAGCCCCCCAGGAAGATGTCACCGACACCTTCGACTGTGGTGAAGCGGTCTTTCAGATAATCACGCGCATAACGCATCATGAATTCGGGATCGTTTTTATCGTAAGTCAGAGCCAACCACAGGATTGGCTGATCATCCGGATTGGTTTTGGAGATTGTCGGAGGATCCACATCATCCGGCAACAAGCGCTGAATACCGGAAATCTTTGCCTGCACATCCTGAACAGCCAGATCGATGTTGCGATCCAGATCGAATTCCACCGTAATGCTGGCGGTCCCCGTTTTACTGTTGGATTTGATGGATTCAATCCCCTCCACCGTCATCAGGGCACTTTCAATGGGATCCACCACCTGGGTTTCCATCACCTCAGGAGCAGCACCGCTCAGCGTGACGCTGACAGTCACGGTAGGGAAATCCACATCCGGCATCTGGCTGACACCCATGCGTGAGAATGAGATCAATCCGAATATCATCAGACCGAACATTAACATCCACGCAAATACAGGATTCTTAATAGAAATATCGGATAACCTCATGCTCACCCCTTAAAAATTCCTAGCCACTGTAGGTAAAGCGTTGAAATTAGTCATCTGGTTTTCTTTCAACACAACGCTCTCAAAGCCTTGAAATGATAGGATTTATAAAGGACGCCAAAGCAAGTCAATGGAGGGTTGACAGCCCCCTACCCGCAGTCTATTTCTGACGCACATTTATTCAGGGGTGACAGTATGAAATGGGGTCTTTTTCTATCCGTTCTTTTCTCTTCCGTTGTTTGCAGCGCACTCAGCCTGAAACAGCAAGCCGTTGCCGAAGCGAAGTTTGAAGGACTGGAAAAAGCCACAGCCACCGATGCGCAAGTTCCAGGAATGCTGACACTGAAAGATCCGCGCCCGGAAATCATCACGCGCAGCTGGAAGTATTCCGCAGCCCTGTCTCTTCAAAACTTCCAGCCCGAGGGTTTCGCCACCAAAGAGGGTTCAGGCACATTTGATCTTGGTCAAAATGGCACAACCGTGATGCCAGGTCTGGAGCTGGGTGTTCTAAGTCCCGCTTTCGCAACCAAGCAGGTTTTGTGGAAAGTCGGCTTGCGCGCCAAAGGCCATCTGGCGTCCCAAGAAACGTCTGTCACTCTGAATTCTGGATTTGAAATCAACGATGCTCGCTTGAACACAACTTTGTTCAGCGGTGGCCCGGTCCTGAATGTTTCCTGGGATCGCCTGCGCTGGTTGTCTCTGAATGTTTCTCCACAGATTGGCAGCCTGAGCTACACACAGACCAGCTCCAACGACTTTGCGACTTTCTCCAAGACAGGATCCTTCAATGCCATGACCTATGGGTTTGATTTCCTGATCGGGAGCAAATGGTCGGTCTTCACTGAATGGACACAACGATCTCTTAAAGACAGCTCTGAAATCGCACTTCAAAAAGACAACTTTGAATTAGGGACAAAAGTAACATGGTAAAAGTTTTTCTCGCCCTCCTCAGTACGACTGCAATGTCGGGAGCTTATGCCCAAGCTCCCAAAGAAATGACTTTGAATCAAAGAACGGTGGCAGAACTGGTTCTGAAGCAGGGACTTCAAACCAAGGAAGTCAATCTGAAGTACCAGCAGTTCCGTCTGGCTCCGGCCGAGGCCTTGTCCAAGTATGACTGGACCTTGAAAGCGGAAAGCGGATTTGAATATGACAAGTCGGCCTCTTTGCTGACTTCTTCCGATATCAAAGAAGACAAATTTGAACGCTATAAAACCACCGTCAGTCTGAACAAACCTTTCACCACCGGAACGACGCTGGGTCTGGAGCTAAGTCGCTTGTCACAAAAGGCTGACTATGACGGCTCTCCCACCAACCCACCGCCTAGCGAGCAGACTTTGGACAGTGCCGGTTTGTTGCTGGAACAGGCTCTATTGGGTAACTTCTTCGGGGTTGCCGACCGTGGCAACGTGAACGCGGCGGAGCTGACTTACGAAGCGCAGACCATCACCCGCGCCAATGATCTGGAAGACGTTGTACTCAATGCAATCCGCCAGTTCTGGAACACTTATGTTGCGCAGGAGAACTTCAAAGAATCTGTTGCCTCCCGTGATCGCACAAAAAAGCTGGTTGATGCCGTCAAACGCAAAACCTCTTTGGGCTACTCAAACCCAGGCGATCTGCCGCAAATTCAGGCCGAATTTGAAACTCGCGAACAAAGAGTTAAAACCTCTTCCACTGAATACCTGAACAACCTGGAAAATCTGATCACCCTGCTTTCCCTGGAGCCAGGCACAGAGATCAAATTCCAGATCCCGGAAGGCATTCCCCCGGTACCGAAGCTTCCAACCAAAAAGGTGGAAGACTTGCGTTCCGTTCGTTCACAGAAACTCAAGGTGGAAGCTGCAGCTGAATCCCTTTCTGCTGCTGAATCTGAAAGCTATCCGACTTTGAACTTTGTCGGAAAAGTATATACCACAGGTGTGGATGAGAACTCCGAAGGTTCCTATTCTGATGTCGTATCGGGCTCCCGTCCGAAATATTATATGGGATTGCGTTTTGAGTACAAATTCGGTTCTGATGTTCAGAATGAAAAGATCATCAACCGTAAGCTGACCAAAGATCTTGAGGCGACTCGCTTGAGCCGTCAGCTGCTGGAAGCTGAAGACACCGAATTGCAGGCGCAACGCAAAGTTCAATCAACTTATGCCGTTGTTCAAAGTGCCCTGAAACAAAAAGGTTACCGTGAAAAGGCTTCGCAAGAGCTGAATCGATCCTACAACCAGGGCCGTACTGATATTTCCATTCTGATCACTGCGATGAACAATTACTTCGACTCGGAAGTACAATACATCCGTGCGCTGGGTGATTACGCCATCGCATTGAATGAGTGGGCCGCCAGCCGGGACGAACTGATCCCGGATGATGCTCCGGCCACTGACAAATAGTTTTTAATTTTTAAAGAGGGGTTACCATGTTAAAAAATCTTATCCTTGCCATGACAGTTCTTAGCTTGTCCGCTTGCGCTTTTGACCAGGACAAAAACGCTGACAAACAACGCGAGAACGAAAGAAATCAAGCTTTGCAAAAAAGCTATAAGCCTGTGATCGGGACTTACAAAGGCACCCTGACCACAGCGGATGGCGCTCAGGAAGTGGATCTGGTTTTCTTCGACCTCAAAGTGGCTAATGGCAAAAACTCTGATGGCTCGACTCGTTTGGTTTCCCAGCTTCACGCGACTTTGAAAAAAGCTGGCGGCAACTTCGACTTTATCGTGGCGTTGACCGAAGAAACGGGTGCAATCTCAATGGTAAATCTAAAAGATCTATCCGGCTTGGGTCGCGATGACATTCAAACCATCGATGCTCGCGTGAATGGCGATAAAATCGTGGGTGAAGCCAAAGGCATCGCTGGTTCCATTGGAATTCTGGACGTGGTCTTGAAAACTCGTGAAAATTCCGGCAACAACTCCGGTCGCGAAGAAGTCGCTTACTACGAGCGTATTCGTGCAAAGCTGAACACGATCGTGGGCACTTACACAGGCTCCCTGAAACAGGTCGGTGGCACCTTTGACGGTAAATCAGTGGGTATCACCGTGAAACTTTACATTCAGGAAGTTCCAAACGGTGCGATCACTGTTCCGACACTGATCGGTGACTTCAACCGTGCTGATGACGCCAGCGGAACCGTGGCTTTGAACCTGAAGGGCGAATACGACTTTGAATCAAACCCTCCGCGTTTGACACTGGAAGGTACTCCGCGCTTCAACCCTGGCTCCAACTACAAAGCCAGTATTTATGGCACAGTTGTAAATGGCGCTTTTGTCGGTGATATGACAACAAGTGTTGGTTTCGGTGGTGGTAAGTTCACCCTGGAAAAACAATCAAACTAAGGAGCTGACAATGAAAAAGATTTTGGTGTTTGCACTTGGAATTTTGGCACAACCGGCGTTGGCATCGGACGTGCCTTCGGTGGTCAGAACCATTGAGCACTCTTACAATGTGCAATGCTCTTACACTCGTACTTCCAAAATGGAACTCTGCTTTGGCTATATCTGTAAGTATAAGAAATATTATTCTTGTGAAGGTCAGCAGAATGCACTGGATCTGGTTTTGAATATCAAAACCATCCGCTATCCGGGCGAAGTTGCTGAAGAGCAAGTGACCGACTACTTAGTTGAGTATAAATAGAAAAAAAGGGGCATCGCTGCCCCTTTTCTTTTTCAATCTAACCTTGACCTTGAGACTTCTTTTCTAGCTCAGCCCAACGAGCATACAAAGCTTCAATCTTCGCCTGCAACTCTGAAATCTGCGCATACAGTTCTTGAACCTTACTGGCCTGACTAACAACTTCCGGCTTGCCCGCTTCCGCTTGCAGGTCGGATAGCTTGGCTTCCAGATCAAAGATCGTGGTTTCCATGTTCTCCAGTTCGAACTTTTCTTTGAAAGAAAGTTTCACCGGCTTGCTTGCGGCTGCCGCCTTTTCCACTTTCTTTTCCTTCTTCAGTTCCTGCGCCTGAAGTTCTTTTTGCTCCTCAAACCACTCTTCCCACTGCAGATAACCCGCGAAGCGCTCCATGATGGTTTCGCCGTCAGGCTGCTTATGGAAGGCCAGGATGTCAGTTGCCACCTGGTCCATAAAGAAACGATCGTGCGTGACTAAAATCACGGCCCCGTTAAATTCCTTCAAGGACTCTTCCAACACGGTCAGTGTTGCCACATCCAGATCGTTGGTCGGCTCGTCCAGAATAAGAACCTGGGCTTCGTTGAGCATCAACTGGGCGATACGCAGGCGGCTTTGTTCACCACCAGAAAGCTTTTCGACCGGAAGATCCATCTGCTGACGATTAAACAGGAATCTTTCCAAATAGCTGCGCGCAAAGACGTACTGCCCCTGATAATGAACATAGTCCCCGTCAGGGCAGATGTTTTTAAGAACTGATTCCTTGGGCTTCAAGGTTTCACGGTTTTGTTCGAAATAGGAAATCTTCAACTTGTCGGCCTGAACCACACGCCCCGAAGTCGGCTGCTCCTGCTGCAACAAAATACGAATCAAGGTGGACTTTCCTGAACCGTTGTCCCCCAACAAAGCCAAACGAGTCTTCGGCGTCACCAAATAGCTGAAGTCTTTAAACAGCACGCGACCATCGTAAGACTTCGTGACATGATCCACCTCGATCAACTTTTGCGGATTGCGATCGGTTTCCTTAAATTCAATTTTTACTTTGCGAGCGGCATTCTTGGCAGAAAGCTCTTCGACATCTTCCTTCAAGGTTCCGGCCCGTTCAATGCGTGCTTTTTGTTTTGTCAGACGCGCTTTGGCCCCGCGACGAAGCCACTCAGTTTCACGGCGAAGAGTGTTCTTCATCGCCAGCTCTTTTTGCTCCTGTCCTGCCAACAAAATCTCTTTTGCTTCCAAGAATTCCAGATATCCACCATTTGTGGAAATCAGATAGTTGGGGTTCTTTGGATCCAGATCAAAGATCTTGGTCACCGTTCGCTGCAAGAACAAACGGTCGTGCGTGATCGTCAATGTCGCAAACGGAGCGCGGCTTAGGAACTCCTCCAGCCACATGATACTAGAAACATCCAGATGATTCGTCGGCTCATCCAGCAGCAGCAATTCAGGGCCCAGCACCAGTTCGCGAGCCAAGGCCACACGCTTCTTCCAACCACCAGACAGATCCTGAACCAGGAAGTTCTCGCCAAACTGGGAAAGTTCCAAGCGGGCAATCCACTCATAAGCGGACCCGATGGATTCGTGCTCGTCCTGACATTTACTCAGAATGGCTTCCAGGATGGTTTCGCCGGGGTTGAAAACAGGAGTCTGCTCTAGATATCCCAGGCGCAGACCTTTTTTTGCCGTCACTTCCCCAGCATCGGGACTCATTCGTCCGGCAAGAATCTTCAGCAGCGTGGATTTACCGGCGCCATTGGGGCCGACCAGACCAACACGCTCACCTTCTTCAATTCCAAGGCTGACGTTCTTAAACAGGACCTTGCCTGCAAAGGATTTCTCTAATTTATGGGTATTAATAAGAAGCATGACCCAACTTACAGTTGATTCTTGATATCGGCCAGAATTTTCTTAATAGGAGTAACAATCTCGCCACCACAATCGCTATCAGAACAGCGTTTCATGACTTCTTGACCAGACTTTTGATCCATTTCGAAGTCAGACTCACCACCAATCAATATTCCCACAAGATGACCTGATTTCTTATCAAAAACCGGAGATCCTGAGCTTCCTGAAAAAACGTCTAGATTTGAATTGAGATTTCCATTGTTCTCTACTGTCCTTACGACGCCATTTGATAGCTTTTGCAAAGCACCTAATGGAAAACCAACCACCAGAAGCTCAGTACCGACTTTAATGCTCTCGGTTTGAATCTTGACGGGTTTAACCTCAATTTCTTCGTCCAATTTAAGGATCGCGTAGTCAAGACCCGCCTGCACATCTGTTCTGTGGATGCCCAACTTTGCACAAGACCGCGCTTCAATTTTCTTAGAATTTCTGCGATATCCGAAAACAACCACTGTGTCTTCACAAGAAATTTCTGACAGACAATGGTTCGCGGTTATGATTCTATCTTTAGTAATCACAACTCCTGTACAGTGAGAGTAGCTTGGCTGATCTTTCCAAACCATATCTGAGTCCACCGAATACGCTTCTTCGATGGTTAAACTAGGTGAGTTTCTTTGAAGCAGCTCCCAATTCTTTTTACTCATTAGAGCCACACTCGCCTGACTTTGAAGGTCCAAACCAGTATCTGTTTCCCTGATTGAATCTTCACCATAAATTATCTGGTTCGAAGTTTCTCCTAAAGCCAACGGGGTTGTGGAGACACTATCTCCACAACCCGCCAGCAGTAAAAAGAATAACCAAGGTTTTAACTTCACAACTAATCCTTATTTAGAAAGCTTCTTTCATCAGCATGAGCTCCATCCATATGACCGACTAAAGCTCTGTCTTCAATATTCTCAGTGCCGATATGCTCTGCACCTGTCCCGATCCCTTTAACTTCAATTACCGCACTGGAAATCTCCTGACCCAGTCTGTTTTCCAAGCTAAATCGGACGACATCATCTTGTTTCGCCAACTTTCTTAAATCAGCCAAAGCAAAATCCTTCTCCACGGATTTTCTGTGTCCATTCACCGTAACGAACTTTTTCAATCCTTTGATAGAGGCATCTTTACCCGCAAGACCCAAAGAGATCTTTGACTCATCCACACTTACTGTCATTTGAATATCTAAACTTCTCGCCATGGCGACAGATTTAGGGCGTGTCAATTTCGCAAATTGACCTCGCTCAAAAGCGTCAATTTTGGATGAAGGTTGTTCCTCCATATATTCCATAAGTTCTTTATAAGTTACACACTTGACCTCTGGCTTGGAACACACTTCGTTAGCAAATTCAAAGAAAGCTTCAAAGTAAGCACCCGACATCCACTGAGAAAAGTGATGTCCAATATGCAGAGGTGCACGATTTCCATAGTAGTTCTTAGCAAAATAAGATCTATATAAGTTCATCATATTCGCTTTTACAGCTTTTTTCTGACGCTCAGGAATAGATCTCAGACAGTTCTTATCCCCATTTCCCTTAACAACACCCAACATAGGGTCGCTGGCTTTAAAGGACATGACCGAAGGCTCTTCCGTACGAATTCTCAAACTGTCACGATAGCAGAAATTATAGTCCATAGAGACCCACTTACGATCTGACCCTGGCTCTTGAATCAGCGCCAGTGGGAAGTTCCACAAACCATTTACCTTCCGCGGCCAATACGTTTCTGCTGCTTTTTGAGACGTATCGTATTTGATACCTACATTTTTTAGAGCTGGCCATAACCCGTTTGAAAAGCCTAATAGCGGCGCTCTAAAACCGACAACATCACGCCGATAGTCAAATTTAAGGTCGGTATATCCTTTTTTCGTGCGAGTAATCCCATTGATATTAAAAACATTATCTAAAATATAGTTGAACTGTTTTAGTTCTAAATCCCAATCATCTTTGGACCATTTACTGCCATCATGATGCCCAACCGCATGATTCGCAATCTCATGTCCTTCTAAAAATGCCTCATTCATTTCATCGATTCGCGCCGCAACGTCTTGTTTGTCATCTCCCCAACCAATAGCAGAACCGTTATATCCTGTTGGAGCTTTATAAATAGACTTCTTTTCAGGAGCGACTAGATACACAGGATTTATGAAAAATGTAAAACGATTGTCGACGCCATATTGTTTCTGGCGCTTGGTGAAATCACGAGAATATTTCCATACTTCATTAGTATAAGAACCATCAAATGCAAAGATCACAAACTGAGGAGGCCTTTCCACTGATTTGGCCTGAGCCTTGCCTGCAAAGGTGAAATTTTGCGCTACTAAAGACAACGCCAACAAACCTTTTGTCAAAAACTGCTTTCTCTTCATAAGTCCTCCCGATCAATTTAAAAAAACTAATTCAGGATTCTTAAGAGCAACCTTTGTACCCAGCCCAACTACAGCTTTTCAGCTTTAACGCTGTTTACAGTTTTATCAACTAACAATTATTGGCAGCTTAGTGTCTCAAACTGAGACGATGTAATGAATTTGCATCTAGTGCCCCCACCGTTCATCACCCTGGTCATCTCGACCATCTTCTACAGGCTCTGACGGCACATCAAGGCCTTCCGGGGGAACGCTTATTTGCGAACTGCCAAAAGAAGGTTTTTTTGATGACCATACCAGAGATACCTTATTTGATAACCCGAACAACAAATTTACCAAACTTGCCGGAAAGCCATATTCATCAAGGTTCATATACTCGCTAGGAAATTCAGAATATGATATCGGACCGGTCATATCGATGAACTGATAGCGAGAATCTTTGATTTTAAATTTATGAAAGAAGTCGAAACGTGAGTCTTTCATTAGCCCATCTTTCACACAGTCTTTACCCATCTGCTTCCACAACGTGCAAAATTTTTCATCTTTTGATGCCATCTTTGCAATATCATAGACAAGCGAAGGAGAGACCAAAAAACTAGAGCCTTCAATTTTCCACATCGGCATCGACAACATCTCGTTTCGACTCAAGTACGACAGTATTTCGGGTGCGGAGAAACCCTCTCTAAACTGACGCACAAGCTCATCAGAAAAAAGGTGCTCAACATCAGTCACTTTCATCTTCTCTACACATGAATATTGGTTAACAAAAAAATCGACGATGGGCCCACTAGATATTGAATGAATTTGAACATGCCTCAACATCAAGGTTTGAATCAATGAACAAGAAAGACCACTGCTTCCAATCTGACTGACCGCTTCTCTAATACTTCCGTTATTAACAGCATTTACCATCGTCTCAATGCGCCCCAAAATACTCTGAGATAAATACGTCAAAGCAGAACTTGAAAGACTTTGAGCCTCAACACTCATACTTTCTAAGCTACCTATTTGGCTCAACTTTTTGTGAAGGCGTATCCGACTTTCAAGGCGCACAAAAGATTCTACTGCTGTGGCACTACTTCCAAGAGCTAATGGGTAGCCTAACCCTTCAACTACAGCTTGCGCCAGTTCACCGCTGCCATTATTAATAGCCCACGACAAGGGTGTTTCAATACTGCCTGAGAAATCCTGCTCGGCCGGCGACAAGTCCTTCAAACTGTACTTCACATAGTTAATGTCAGACTTTTTTGCAGCAGCAATTATATTCTTTTGAAGAACAGATAGAGCGACTGGACTCTCAACTGCACGAGTAGTCACTTGATTGGAATTAGTGTCCTTCGAAAAGGCACAACCTTGCAGAAACAAAAGTATTGGGATCAGCCTGAGATACTTCATCTTCTTTTTTCCTTTGGAATATCAAGACAAAGATGATCGAGACCTTTTACAAAATCAAATTTCTCCCAAACGCTCCGAGGTTGCCCCATCAAGCGATGGTAGGCACCAAGATATGCAATCTCAAATTGCCAGAGCTCTACATCTCTTTTTGGATAAAAGTAGTTATAAATTTCAAAAAGATCTTCTGTGCTAACGACTCCTGCTTCACAGCCTTCATCTGAACATTCCGACGGCGAAAAGACTTGCTCCTCATCTATAGAGCTATCATCTTCCTCTCTTCCTTTTATAATATTAATCCAACGGGTGAACTTTTGATGTTCCAAGCAGTTTCTCTTTAATAGAAGAAATGGAATGGGACCGACTTCCTTCGGGAGGGCACGGAAAGCACCACTGCTATCATTTGATCTCTCAAATGCCATTGATATTTTAACATCGCCTCCACCTCTTATGTCGCGAAGATATTTAAAGAAGTCATAACTTTGAAAAGACACAAGGAACTGTTCATAAAACTCATAGCGCATCCATTTACTAACAAGCTCTCGGGACAAAGAAGATTTGTAAGAACGGCATTCGGTTTTTTCAAGCATTGTCCTAAAAACAAGTCTCGCATCCGGAACTTCGACCTGATGATGTCTGCCTTGGGTTCCGACAAACTCATATTCCATCAAATAGTCCAAGACATCCTCACAACCAGCTTTTCTCAACTTATATTGGTCGACCTTATTGCGTATAGCCTCAACATAGAAACTATCTAATGTGAATTCATCAACTGCATGATATCCCCTGAGAATATCAACTCTAGCAGCAGCTCGCGCATTATTCAGGAGTCGATCTATCGCATCATCTTTCGCCAGAATATCCCGGCTGTGCTGATTGATTGCAAAAGGACTATGCCCATAGACAAGCAAATGGGAGATCACACTGTGTTTTTCATGCTTAATAGCCAAATCCAAAGGAGACTGTTGCTCGTCATTCGCCATCATATCAACTTCAGTCTTGCGCTCCTTGAGAAGCTCAATCGCTCGCTCCTCATCCTCCCCCGCAATGATCTCCTCGATAGTCAGCCCTACAACAGGACTCACCTTCTCCTCAACAATAATCACTTGTGGCCGATTAGCATCCGGATTCTTCTTAAAAGAACACCCCGCCATTGCCAGCAGCAACAACGCAAAGAATCCAGACATGACAAAACGACCTGACATTTCCATCGCTGCGCTTAGCTGCAAGGCCTGTTCCCACATTCCCGTGGGTCCAGGTGCAAATCAGTGTAAATCCTCTAACCACGGTGACATTTCACGTTCCGCCAGATGCCAGGACTAAAGCCCAAAGTTTGGAACAGTAAAGCAGTCAAGATCCTGCTAAAGATCAAAAAAATGTTCCGATTCAACTTTTCACAGTTAATATGAGGTTAATGAGAATACAGATCGTTGCCTTACTGACTTCAATAATTGGCGTGTCCTTTTTAAACTCCGAGGCCTTGGCCGGCTCCATGACCTGCAACAGAAAGCAGTCAGCCACCAATTGCATGGTCTGCAATTGCTATCACGAATCCCGTGGTGAATCCTTCGACGGCATGGTGGCCGTTACAAAGGTGGTCCTGTCCCGTATGGAGGCCGATTCTCACCCCGACAGCGCATGCGGCGTGGTTTATGAAGACTCCCAATTCAGCTGGACCCAGGACAAATACTCCAACAACATCAATCCCAGCCGGGAAGAAGATATCGAAGGCCTGGAGCAATGCAAGAAGGCCGTCAGCCTTGCCGTCAGCGAAGGGCCCAATGATATTATCTACTATTATAATCCCGACGTAGCCCGGCCTTACTGGGCTCGGCACATGACCAGTTGCGGGACGATCGGAAATCACAGATTCCTGGTTCCCCGTGGCGAATCCTGTCCTAAAAAGCTTGGAGCCAACGGAAAAACATCACAGAAAAAATCAAGTGGTGGCAGCAGCAAAACAAGCACAGGAGTCCGCTAATGATAAAACCGTTTATTGCAACCCTACTGATTGGCGCCTTCTGTTATGCCGCCCCCGTGGAAGTTTCCAAAACCGGCATGGTTGAAGTCATCGTCAATGACGGAAACGCAAAGATCTCTTTGCCAGCAGAAGCAAAAAAAGCTCTGATCTCCTGGAATCCGGAGTTTCTTGTTTTCGATCTGAAAGACTACAGTGAATCTGTTTTGAGTCTGGTCAAAGAAGTTGAACCTCAGGGTGTACCTATGGCCTTTATAGCAGACCTGGATAATAACGGCGAAAAAGATATCGTCCTTCTTGGCAGCGATCTGCATCGCCAATATGCCGTCGCGTTGACTAAAAAGGATAACAAATGGCAAGCCGTGGAAATTCAATCCTGGAATATTGCCAATATCAAGTCCACCACTTTGCCAAAAATTGATAAATCAAAACCGGCTGAATCCGGCATTCCTTTGTATGTTCTGCCCGCGGATGGCGAGCACGCAAAAAAACTGGGAAAGAAGATCGGCATTCAGGTTGAAAGATATATGGGTACAGCTTCGGTCTATGAAATCAAAGACGGAAAAGCGGCCCAGGTTCTTCTTAAATAAGTCCTTTCGAACTAAAATTCAGTACGAAACCTATCATGTGGTTTCGTACTGAAAATGTCTCTGTTCCAACATTTCCAGATATTGTTCACGATCCACAAGCTTGCCACCCATGCTGGCCACAACTGGCGTGACCATCTGCACATCCATCCACTGATGTCCCATCTCTGAAAGCACTTCGACCAGCCGCCACAGAGCCAGCTTCGAGGCGTTGGGCTTTTTATAAAACATGCTTTCCCCACTGAAGACACCTTCCACCAGAACACCATAGATCCCACCGATTAGAATGTTGTTCTCGCGAACCTCGACTGACATGCAATAACCCGCTTTGAAAAACTCCAGGTACGCCCGCTTCATCTGCGCCGTGATCCAGGTTCCTTCCTGACCCGGACGCGGCTGCTTGGAGCATTCCTCCAACACCTGGTGAAAGTCCTTGTTCACTGTGAAAGTTATTTCAGAATGACGCCGACGAAAGCGTTTTAAACTTTCCGGCACGTGAAAGTCCTGAAAATCCAAAATACCCCGCTGCTCGGGGGAAAACCACAGCATGGGAAGCCCCGGCTGTGGCCACGGAAAGATGCCTTTGCTGTAAGCGGTGTAAAGGGTGCCGACATCGAGAACTCCCCCGATGGCGATAATCCCCTCTGCCAAAGTGTCGCGGGCATCTGGAAAATCAACCGAAGAACGAAACTTCCCCTGCATTATTTCTGAGCCTTGTAAGTAAGTCGATAAATCACCCCGGCCTTGTCGTCGGAAATCAGGAGGGAACCATCTGGCAAAACCTCAACGTCCACAGGACGCCCCCAGGCCGAGTCGCCCTGCAACCAGCCTTCAATAAAGCCTTCCGTTTTTTCAACCTGAGACCCATTGAGTTTTACAAAGGTCAGACGATACCCCTGCGGAGTCGAACGGTTCCAGGAGCCATGTTCTGCCAGAAGAATGCTGTTGTGGTATTCTGCCGGGAACATATTACCAGTGTAAAATCGCATTCCCAACGGGGCCACGTGGGCCCGCAACTCTACCACCGGAGACACATATTCGGAGCACTTTTTACCTTTGCCGAACTCGGGGTCCACGATGTTTTTGCCATGACAATGAGGGAAACCAAAGTTCTGCCCTTGCACCGTCAGCCGATTGACCTCACAAGGGGGACGATCATCCCCCATCCAGTCACGGCCGTTGTCTGTAAACCACAGTTCTTTGCTGACCGGATGAAAATCAAATCCCACCGTGTTGCGCACTCCCGAAGCGACCTCTTCCTTGGAGGTCCCGTTCACATCAATACGATAGATGCGTGCATAGTCCTTCCCAGGATCACAGATATTACAATTGGCACCAACAGGAACGTAGAGTTTGCCATCCGGTCCAAAACGAATAAACTTCCAACCATGATGCGTATCGGACGGAAACTTCTGTGGCAAAGTTCGCAAAGGTTTTAACGGCAGCTTGGCCTTCGGACTGCCGTCATACTCATGAATACTTGAAATTTCGGCGATATACACTTTGCCATCTTTAAACGCAACCCCGTTAGGGCTCTCTAATCCTTGCGCAAAGACCTGGGCTTTTCCGTCTTTAACGACATACACTTTATCGCCCGAGCGAGACCCCACAAACACACGGCCATCTGGCGCCTGCGTCAGGGACCTGGCCCCCGGAACCCGAGCCCAGACAGAAATGGCAAAGCCTGGTGGCAATTTTAATTTATCCAAAGGCAACGACGCTGCCTCCAGAGAAAGCGAACTAAAAAGCAATCCCAACAAAAGTAAAACCACCCTCACGCGCCCTCCCAAGTCCAATCTCAAGTTTCAAATTTCGAATCTCTATTTTTTCTATTCCCTATTTTCCATTTTCACCAAGCAGACATCACACTTACCACAAGGTGTTTCGTGCTCATGCCCGAAATAACTGTAGATGCGATTCATCCGGCATTCGCTGTCCTGATTCGCCCATTGCACCATTTGTAAAAGCTTGGTGTTCTGAGCACGCAAAATGGCCTCGCCATTTTCCGCCAGGAACTGTTCATCCGTCGGCGCTTGTATACAAGCATATGGGAACGGATCGTCGGATTTTTGCAGACAGCCCCAGCGCTCTAAAATACTGACCGCCGCTTCAGAACGGAAATCCCGGCGATTTCTAAAATTCATTTGTTCACGAAGGAAGTCAAATCCCCCCTGATCCACCTGCATTCTTTTGTCTTCTATCAATTGATAGATTTTTCGAATGAACTCAGGCTCGGGATGAGACCATTTCAAAAATTCCATCTGAATGCTGACATCGTCCTGATCGTACAACAAGTGACAGAAGGACTCCTGTCCGTCACGACCGGCACGCCCCACCTCTTGAAAATAGGATTCCAATGAGTTCGGAGTTTCCGCATGAATCAAAAGACGAACATTGCTTTTATCAATCCCCAGTCCGAAGGCAGGCGTCGCAATCATCAACGGAGCTTGTTCACTTTGGAAGGCTTTCTGATTGCGCTTGCGATCCTGAGGAGGCAAGTCGCCGTGATAAACCAGGTGCTTGATTCCCATACGACTTAATGAAGACGAGATTTTTTTTAACGTCTGAATCAGAGAGCAATAAATAATGGCGGCGCCATCAACCTGATGACGAAGGCCCACGATGGCCCGAATTTTTTCATCCAGTCCGTAGATATCATGCACATTCAAAGCCAGGTTGGGGCGTTCGATCCCGGCCGAAACAATCGGCGCCTCTTCGATGTTTAGCTTTTTAAGAATGTCCTTTTGGACCTCGGGGGTTGCTGTCGCCGTCAAAGCCAGGGTCGGAGGATTCCCCAGCATGGCCCGAAACTCCCCCACCCGCGAATAGTCCGGGCGGAAGTCATGGCCCCATTGAGAGATACAATGAGCCTCGTCCACGGCCAAAAGCTGGATTTTACGCTTTTCGATGGCGCGCAGGAACTCTGATTTACGAAAACGCTCGGGGGTCACATAGATCAGTTTATAAGAACCTTGGGCCAAGCGCTCCTGCCGCGACTCACGTTCCTCGCGGCTTAAGGTGGAGCTTAGAAATGTGGCAGAGATCCCCAACTCCTGGGCTTTCTGAGCCTGATCCTGCATCAGAGCGATCAGGGGCGAGATCACAACCACCAGCCCGTCTCGTGTCTTGGCTGGGAACTGAAAACAGAGGCTTTTTCCCATTCCCGTGGGCATCAAAGCCAGCAGGTTTTCATTTGCCCAAACTTTGCGCAGAATGGACTCCTGTTCGCCCCGAAAGGAAGTAAAAGGAAAGTTCGCTTTTAATAGGTGAAGAAGATCGGTCATAGTGCCGATCAGTTTACGCTACGAAGAAGGCGCTCGGAAGGCTTCCCATCCCAGATAGTTGCGGCGCGTCGTGAATCTGGGCTAGAATCTTTTTTTGCACTTAGTAGTATTTGATGATAATTCGATTGCTTTCATAAATTTTGCTAATGAAAACAGCGGTTAAAACCATATAAACGAAGGGTAAAGATATGTCCAAAAATTGGAATATTGATATGGTCAGAAACATCGGTATCTCGGCGCACATCGACTCCGGGAAAACGACCACTTCTGAGCGTATTTTGTTCTATGGAGGTAAGATCCACGCTATCCACGAAGTTCGTGGTAAAGATGGCGTCGGCGCGACAATGGACTCCATGGATCTAGAGAGAGAAAAAGGTATCACGATCGCTTCTGCTGCGACTCAAGTTCAGTGGAAAGACTATACCATCAACTTGATCGACACACCGGGGCACGTGGACTTCACAGTTGAAGTTGAGCGTTCTCTTCGCGTTCTTGACGGTGCGATCCTTTTGCTTTGCGGTGTTGCGGGCGTTCAGTCCCAGTCCATCACTGTTGACCGTCAGATGAAACGTTACAACGTACCTCGTTTGGCTTTCGTAAATAAATTGGACCGTCAAGGTGCCAACCCTTACCGTGTAACTGACGCTTTGATCGAAAAGCTTCGTTTGAATGCTGTTATGATCACTATTCCAATTGGTCTAGAAGACCAACACAGAGGTCACGTTGACCTTGTGGAAATGTGCTCTTACATCAACGAAGGTAAAGACGGTGAAAACGTTATCCGCGGTGAGATCCCACCAGACATGGTTGATCAAGCTAAGAAATACCGTCAGATCATGATCGGCAAACTTGCTGATATCGATCCTACCATCGAAGAGAAATTCTTGATGGAAGAAGAACCAACTCTTGAAGAGCTTCGCGCTGCTATCCGTAAAGGCACTATCGGCTTGAAACTTGTTCCGGTTCTTTGCGGTTCTGCGTTCAAAAACAAAGGTGTTCAACGTCTTATCGACGCTGTTACTTACTATCTTCCGTCCCCTGCTGAGAAAAAAGAGCAAGCTCTTGATCTTACTAAGAACGAAGAGAAGTTCGACCTTACACCAGACAACAACAAACCATTGGTTTCCTTGGCGTTCAAACTTCAAGAGACTCCATTTGGTCAGTTGACTTACATGCGTATTTACCAAGGTAAGATGTCCAAAGGTGACTTCGTTATCAATCAGTCAAACAAGAAATCTGTTAAGATTCCTCGTTTGGTGCGTATGCACTCTGATAAGATGGAAGATATCGACACAGCTTACGCTGGTGACATCGTTGCATTGTTCGGTATCGACTGTGCTTCCGGTGACACTTTCTGTGATGACAAGATCCAGGCGTCCATGCAATCCATGCACGTTCCTGAACCAGTTATCAGCTTGGCAGTTGCGCCGAAAGACAAAGCTGCAGCGAACAACTTCTCCAAAGCTCTTCAAAAATTCCGTAAGGAAGACCCTACTTTCCGCGTTCACCGTGACGAGGAATCCAACGAGACTATCATCTCTGGTATGGGTGAGCTTCACTTGGAGATCTATGTTGAGCGTATGAAGCGTGAATTCAACTGTGAAGTTATCGTGGGTGCACCTCAGGTTGCTTACCGTGAGACTATCTCCGTTGAAGCTCCGTTCGACTACACTCACAAAAAACAAACTGGTGGTTCCGGTCAATACGCGAAAATCGTTGGTAAGATCGTTCCACTTCCACCACAAGAAGACGGCTCTGTATTCAAATTTGAAAACAAAGTTGTCGGTGGTCGTATTCCTAAAGAATTCATCCCTGCGGTTGAAGAAGGCTTCAAAGAGCAAACTGTTAAAGGTCCTCTTATCGGCTTCCCAATTGTTGGTGTTGAAGTTGTTCTGGAAGACGGCGCGTACCACGATGTCGACTCCTCATACATGGCGTTTAAAATCGCTGGTATGGCGGCTCTTCGTGAAGTTTACACGAACGCAAAACCAACTGTTCTTGAGCCAATCATGAAGCTTGAGACAACAGTTCCAGACGAATACCAAGGTGCAGCTGTTGGTCAAATCAACCAACGCCGTGGTTCTATCGTGGGCACTACTGCCTTCGAAGGAAACGCAGTTATCGAAGCGGAAGTACCACTGACAGAAATGTTCGGTTACTCCACAGATCTTCGTTCTGCGACCAAAGGTAAAGGTGAGTTCTCTATGGAATTCGCGAAGTACGCTCCAGTACCTCGCAACATCCAGGAAGAACTTGCGAAGAAATACCAAGCGAAGCGCGCAGCTGAGCAGAAGTAATCCGCAAGGATTATCCCGCCTTCAGCGAAGGCGGATGGTATTTTCAAAGTTTTTTCCGCCTTTGCCCAGGCTTCGGCGGACAAGCAAACTTCAAAGCCCGGTGGAAACACCGGGCTTTTTTTATATCCAAAAAGACTCTGGACCTTGGTTCATCATCCCCCGACCTAAGCCTTCATCTGCCTTGCACGCCCTAAACAATCCCTACAAGCATGCCGAAAAGTCCTGCGTATTAATCCGAAGCAACTTCTTGAAGGGACAGCCAGCATGGATCGCGATCAGCTTATCGCCGAAATCAAAAAGCAACTGCAAGAGGAAATGAAGCAGTACACTCAAACCCTGAAGGACAAGGTCCCGGCCGAACACCGTGAACAGATGAAAGATCTTAAGGACACTTTAACTGTAAAGGTGAAAGACAATCCGTGGGTGTCCGTCGGCATCGCTGCCTTAGCGGGCTTTGTGATTGCTCGCATGCTTTACAAAAGAAAGGACGACTAAATGAACTTTCTTTTGCCGATTCTTTCATTCTTTATTGGTAACGCCAGAAGCCTTTTTAAAGAGCCTGGAACCGCAATCACTCAACAACTTGTTTTGCATCTGCGGGCCATCACGTTTGTTCTGGTCTCCACCATAGGATCGCTGGCTCTGAGCTGCGTGGGGCTGTCACTGTTCATCGCAAGCATCGCCGGTCAATTGGATAAAGGCGAAGAGTTTCAAATCTCCGGAGGGATGATTGTCTATCTTTGTATGACTGTGGTCTCTGCCGGTGTGCTGGCCTACAGCTTAAACCGCAAGACCTGGTTAAAAGCACTGGGTTTTGAAGAACGTCCCGCCCCACCCAAGCAAAGTGGTGCCCTGGAAAATGCCGTGGCCCTGCTAGTGATGGACTACATTGAAGAACGCCAGAACAAAAGAAACGAAAAACAAGAACAGCAAGCGGGTTAAGGACCCGCTTCTTTTTTACTGTGTTCAGAAATGAAAAAGGGCTGGCGATACCAGCCCTTTTCAATGCGAACTCTTACAGATAAGCTTTTACATCGGCCAGCGATTACAGAACTCCTGGCTTTCAGAAGAGATCACTTTGCCTGTAGCTTTAGCCACAACAAGCACAGAGATGGTCGTGCAAGTTTCATCATAGCTGATATCTTCTTGAGTGTGGGTTGTGTAAACTAGAACATCACCACGATCTTCTACTTTTGTAGAGGATGTCACAGGATATGTTTTGGAGTTTGGCACAGAGAAGATCTCACCGATCATTCCGCCTCCGCCGCCATCGCCACCACCATAGCCGCCTCCATCGAAGCCGCCACTGCCGTAGCCACCGCCATCAAAGGAACCACCACCACGGTCATTGCCTTCGTAAGTTTCTTCGCGAGGATCTTTTTCCTCACCACGCTCTTCACCGTCTTTAGGAGCTGGCTCACTTTTACCTTTTCCTTTTTTTGCAGAAACAACGTTCTGATCACCAGAAGTGATATTGGCGAAAGTAGGGGCCGCAAAGGCTACGGAAAGCAGGGCTGCCAACAAGATAGTTTTCATTCTTAGACTCCTTTTGTCTTCAAAACGAGTCTTTAGCACAAGGTGGTCCCGAGAGCCATTCCACGACACCACCCTTGCCATATTTTCATGCTTGTCCAGTTTCTGGACAGCTTAAAGACGCTTATTTTTTAACTGACACTGGCGCCACTTCGTCCAGGAAAGTTAACAAAGCCTGCCAGGACCTGCGAGCCGCAGCTTCATTGTAGGCAGCACCTTTGCTCGGATCATTGCCAGCCTCTTTCTGAGTAAAGGCATGAACGGCGCCCGAGTAAGCAATAAACTGATAGTCCACTTTGGCATCGTTCATCTCTTTCATGAATCCCTCCACCTCGGTGGTGGGGACATAGGGATCAATGGCTCCATGAAGAACCAAAACCTTGCCTTTGATATTCTTTGCCTCTTCAGGTTTTCCCGAAGCCAATCCCCCATGCACACTCACCGCCCCCACAACAGGAAGACCCGAGCGAGCGGCTTCCAAAGCCCCGGTCCCGCCGAAGCAATAGCCCATGATCACAATGTGCTTGGCATCGACGTTTTTGTTTTTCTTCAAGAACTCAAACGCGGCCTTTTCACGCTCCCGGAAAAGCTTGGTGTTCCCCTTGTATTCACCCGCCAGTTTTCCGGCCTCTGTCTGATTTCCGGGACGCTTGCCCTTGCCATAGATATCAGCCGCTAAAACGACATATCCTTTTTCTGCCAACATGCGCGCACTGTTTTTTTCATGATCCGTAAGCCCCATCCACTGATGCACGATAATGACGGCCGGACGTGGACCCTTGATCGCTTCGTCATAGGCCAAAAACCCTTCCAGGATGGTTTTGCCGTCTTTGTATTCCACAGTTTCGGCCTTCACCTCAGCTCTTGCAAACGCGCCGGACAAAATGACTGCGCCCATCACCATTAAATTTCGTAGATTCATCTGAACTCCCTCTTACTTTACCAAAGTCTATGAAGGGGTCTTAGAAAGGTCAAAAACACCCATTTAAGGAGTGCTGAGTCACAAAAAGCTCAATTAAATCAAATATAACAGGACTTCTTGCAAGTTGCGTTATAGACAGGGGCCTTCCCCATCGTGGTACACTAGGACCTCATATGGAATATCACAGGCCTAGGCCCGTCACATTTAACTTCTCTGAATTAAGCATCACTCTATGACAATTATTATTGTTCTGTTCATCAGTACCATCGGTATCTCGTTTTTGTGTTCAATGCTGGAAGCTGTTCTTCTGACCTCGACCTCTGCGTACATCGGGGTGCTGGTCAAAGAGAATAAAAGAAGCGGAAAGCTTCTTGAACACCTGAAAGAAAACATCGACCGCCCCATCTCTGCCATCCTGACCCTGAACACCCTGTCCCACACCTTGGGTTCCGCTGCCATCGCCTACCAGATTCAGATTCAATACGGACAAGAAGCCGTCACGGTGGCCTCTTTTGCCCTGACTTTCATGATCCTGATTCTGTCTGAGATCATTCCCAAGTCTGTCGGCGCCGCCCACTGGAAAGCCCTGGTTCCCTTTGCCGCCTACACCATCCAGTTCATGATCCTGATATTGTATCCATTGGTGATCATGTCGGAATGGCTGGGACGTTTCTTTGCAAAGACCTCTGAAGACCCGGAAGTGACCCGTGAAGAGATCCTGATGACCGCCGAAATCGGCGTGGAAGAAGGAACTTTAAAAGGCAAAGAATCCAACATCATCAAGAACCTGCTGATGCTGGATAAGATCTATGTGTCTGATATCATGACCCCAAGATCCGTGTTCTTTGCTTTGGACAAGGATCAAACCGTGGAAGAGGTGTTTAACAAATACCGTCCGCTGCGTTTCTCACGCATTCCGGTTTACGATGGCAGCCTGGATAACATCATCGGCATGACCTATCGCTACAAGATCCACGAAGCCCTGTCGAATGATCAGCACGACAAAGTGATCGGTGATATCGTAACCCCGATCTCCAGCATCCCGGAACGCATGACCGTGTCCCAGGTTTTGGACTTCTTCATCAAAGAAAAAGAACACGTGGCTTTGGCCGTGGATGAATATGGCATCGTCGCCGGCCTGGTCAGTCTGGAAGACGCGGTTGAAACTCTGTTGGGTGTTGAAATCGTCGACGAACTGGACAGCGTGGAAGACATGCGCAAGTTCGCTTTGGAACAATGGCAACTGCGCAAACAAAAACTGCGCCGGAGCTAGGCTGTGATCCTGTTCTATATCCCCTGCCCTGACAAAACGTGCGCCGAAAAGATCGCCAGAACTCTTTTGGAAGAAAAACTGATCGGCTGCGCCAACATCATTCCGGGAATGGAATCGATGTACTGGTGGGAAGGAAAAATAGAGACAAGCTCTGAGCATATCTTGATCCTGAAAGTCTTGAAAACCTCTGACGCACAGGACTTAGTCACAAAAAGAGTCAAAGAGCTTCATCCCTACGATGTCCCTTGCATCATGACTCTCCCCGTCCTTGGAATTAATCCCGAATACAAGAAGTGGCTTGAAGAAACCTAGGTACAGACTTACTTTTGGGAGTGCGGGCGCAATAGAGACTTTTCGCGCCGGCACCAACCCTTAGCAAAAGGCTTATCTCGATGACTCGACAAGAACTTGCCAAGAAGATCTATGACATTGCCCATCTGACGGGAGAATTTAAATTGCGCTCCGGACAAATCTCCAACGAATACTTCGACAAGTATCGTTTTGAGGCACAACCCACTTTGCTTCGCGAGATCGCAAAACAGATGGCCCCTCTGATTCCCGCCGGCACCGAAGTTCTGGCCGGACTTGAAATGGGCGGCATCCCGATCGCCACGGCCCTGTCCTTGGAAACTGGCATCCCTTGTGTTTTCGTTCGTAAAGAAGCCAAAGAATACGGCACCTGTAAGTTCGCAGAGGGGCTTGAGATCTCTGGTAAAAACGTCTGCGTGATCGAAGACGTTGTGACCACCGGCGGCCAGGTGGTTCTATCCACGGCGGATTTGCGCTCGATCGGCGCGAAGGTTTCCACAGTTCTGTGCGTGATCCACCGGGGTCCGTCATTCCCTGAGCCGAAGCTGACTGAGATAGGGCTAGACCTTCGTCCACTCTTCAAGAAATCCGATTTTTAGCCGATACAGAGAACTGGTTTATCTTATCAGGAGAAGACAAGATGAAACAGTTCTCTAAGGCACTTTTAGGCACAGCTATTGTTTTCGCCACATCGACAGCCGTTGCGGGGTATGACGACTTTGATTGTCGTTCTAATGGCACTATGGAGATGACCGGGTTGAAGTGCGTTTCTTGCGGAATTCAAAAGTACTATCAAGATCAAGGCCAGGAAGTTGAAGTGTCTGACAAGTGGCTGGCTCTTATGGGGCTTCTGGTACAAAAAAGATTTGATGGCGATACGGTCAGGTCACCACAAAATCGTGAAGTCTTTCAAACTGCTGTCATCAAGCTCGTGCAAGCCTATGGTGCTTGCTCAGAGTATCTTGGAAAAGACACTGTAAAAAATGGTCGCAGCAGGCAATATCACGACATGAGTGTGGAAGAATGGAATGTCATTAAAAAATATCTAACGGGCACCTCTCCCGTTTCAGACAAGGAACTCAATAAAATCGCAAGTATGTTTGGCTTTGATTCATTTTTCTGGCGCCAGCAGGATAACAAAGACAGTTTGGATTACCTGTTCGATGGAGCCTTCGATGGACAAACCACGCTGGAATATAAACGCGACATCTTCAAGGAAAAGTTAAACCAAGCAACTATTCCTGATTACAATGTTTCTGGAGAAAAAATTGAGCGCCCCAAAGACTACATCAAAAAAGGCGAAAAGGACCAGGGACTGCGCAAATGTCTTGCAGACATAAAAGAGCGCTACTTTAGAAAGCAAATGGGCGACAAAGCATCTCATAAGTTCTGCGCAACTATCGCAGATGCCTGCGACATTCCAAGAAAAAACCTTGCTTCCACTACAGAAGACTTCTGTCTTCGCCAAGGCATGGCACTTCGCCCTGTCTCACAATCTCAGCCAAAACCATTTGGCAATGGTGGCGGGTCAAATGGCGGTAAAGGCCCAACACCTCCGGGACTTAGTCGTCCAGCTGGCGGCACAAGATAAAAAAAAGGGGCTTTCAAAGCCCCTTTTGCATTTCTAAACTCCGCACTTCTTGTCGATAGCGTTTTGAATGATTTGCAGTTTCTTGGATGGGTTGGAAACATTCCACTGCCATTTGAAATCACGACAGTCCTGCCACCATGGGAACACCATTTCACCGAATCTTTCGTGACCGTCATCACGCAGCAAGCGCTTGTAAACGATTCCTTCAATAGGCAAATAGGCTTTCTTGGACAGAAGACCTCTGGAAATCAGATCTATTGTCACTTCCACACTGGTTACAAAACCAATCTGACCTTCCATCGTTGGATATTTCGAGCGATCCATTCGGGAATACGCTTCGCGGATGTAGCTCACCGCCGGAATCTGCGGGAACTCTTTCACCATTTGATCATAGACAATGGCATCAAACTGCCCGTTATCACCAAAGTAAATCACCAGCTCCGGCTTCTTCGTGGCCAAGAGTTTGCGAATGACTTTTTGCTTTAATTCTGGGTCTTGTTTCACGCCTGAGTTCATGTGTAATTGAGTGATCGGGAAACCATTTTCTTCCAGGAAGTCCGAGTGCTGATCATTCATCAGAACCTTGGGCGCCAGACTGACATAGTGGAATTCGATATCCTCGTGCTGATAGTTTAACAACTGGAAGATTTCCGGCATTCCCACAAACAGACTGTCGTCGTCCAAAAACGAAGTCGCTGCCCCTTTTTTGGAAAGGACATGGGACACCTTCAGGGTGTCATCGATATCGGAAACCACTAAAACCTTGGCTTCGGCAAAGACAGAAACCAACATTCCCGCCAAGAGTACTGCAAGCTTTTTCATCCGGTGCTCCTATCTGGAATCAATTTAAAGGCCCCCGGCGGAAGTGACAAAGTTCTAGACAGCCAGAGCCGTCCAGCGTCTTTCGATGCCACCACCTGCGGTTAAACCTGTTATCAATCTACATATCCCCGAGAAAGCAAGAAGAGCGCCAAAAGAAAAGGCGCTGAGGGTTCCCCATCAGCGCCTTATTAGATTTCATTTCAGATCAATTTTTTATTTCTCACCCACTACATAGGCAATCCAGCTTTCACAAGCCTCGCCGTGATCCACCCGAGTGAAGTTGCCATCCCCGGAGCCATCTGCCGCCGTGCCTTCCCAGAACACATGCACCTTGCGGAAACCCACTTCCTGCATCAGGTCCTTGATCTCCGGGATCGTCCACAAGCGCCAGTCATAGGTGAACACCTGCTCAAGCTTCTTCCCACCCACTTTGAAGTGGATATGGAAAAGGGCTTCATTGGTCACAGGATCAAAGTTCGTCTGATCCCAATAGTAGGTGAACCCTTCATGCTTGATCGTGTCTTCGATGGCGTCGTGGCACTGGCTGCCACCAAAAATGTCCACCAGGAACATGCCGTCTTTATTCAGTGTCTTGAAAACGTTGGTAAAGTACTTCTTCATCAACTCCCGCTGTTTAAAACAGAAGTATGAAAAATTCATCGCCGCTACGATATCCGCCTTCGGCAGGTTCGGATCCAGAACATTGCCTTCGATCAAACGCATTCGGCGCTGCTGTTCGGGCTTGAGCTTGGTCAGATAGTTGTTTTTTCCGTAAGCCATTGGCTCCGGATCAAGATCAATCCCAATCGCTTCATGACGTGGATTAAGCTTAATCCATTCAGTCGACAACGCAAAGGTCCCGCAGAAGTCCTCACGGAATAGACGAGGGGCTTTCCCCTTCAGTTCCCGGTATGTATTCTGGATGAACTGCACGTCATTTTCCGCCGACTGCACGGCCTTGCGATACAGCTCGTATTTATCAAACTGCATCTTGGAGGTTTTCTTGGCAACCCGGCGACGAACCTTCTTGCGATGGGAAAGATCTTTTTTACTCATTAAGGCACTTCCGCAACGACTTCACGAATTGCAGTTTCAATATCCTGCAACTGTGGCACAGAGTTCTTTTCAAGATTCGGATGCAAACCAATACCCGGCAGGTTTTTACCCGCCAGCACTCGTGGACGCGCCATCAGATGATAGAAGCACTCTTGAGTCGCACGATAAGCCAAGTGCTCTCCGAAGTTGGTCACTTCAGTGTCCTCGTTCACGAACAACACGCGACCGGTTTTTTCGATGGATTCTTTGATCATCGGCCAGTCATACGGATAGATCGAGCGAAGATCGATCACCTCAACTGAGATACCTTCTTGCGCCAGCTTTACCGCCACCTCGTCACACAAGTGCACCATGCGGCTGTAAGTGACAACCGTGATGTGTTCACCCGCGTGAGTGATCTTACCTTTGCCGATTGGAACCATGTATTTTTCAAGTTCCGGCCAGCGAGGCTTCCAGCCTTCAGAATTCTGAACTGGTTTGTCGATCATGGCTTTGAGCTCTTTTTCATCCGCAGGTTCACCTGGGATCAGCTCATCGCCCTTATGGCGCATCAACGCCTTGGATTTCAAATAAAGAACCGGATTTGGATCTTCGATAGCAGAAAGCATCAAACCGTAGGCATCCAACGGGTTGGACGGCATTACGATCTTCCAGCCTTGCAGACGGGAAGCCCATGCATCGAAGGAATGAGAGTGGTAAACGGAACCAAAGATCCCCGCGCCCACCGGAGTCATCACCACCATTGGCAGTTGAATCTGACCATTCGTGCACCACAAAGTGTTGCCGGCGATTTTCAAAAGATCGATGGTGTTGAAGATATAATCCGCGAACTGGATTTCAGCCACGCAGCGGTCGCCAGCCATCGCGATACCCATCGCCATGCTGATGATCCCACGTTCATCCAGTGTGGAGTTCCACGCAGTTTCCAAACCTTGAGTCGCCGTGAACACACCGCCCAATGGAGCGCCCACGTCTTGACCGAAGATGTCTTTAACTCCCATGTTGGCTTCACCATAGTGAAGGGCCATTCTGATGGCCTGAGCAATACTTGCCATTAGAATTTTCTCCAATCTGCATTTTCGTTGTTAACAAAGACATGATCCCAAACAGACTCCGGAGTCGGTACCGGTTCCTGACGGGCTTGTTCCTGGGCGCTGACGCCTTCGGCTTCATAATTTTCCCAGATCTTCTTCGCCGTCTTTGGATCAAGAATACCAGCGTCGATCAGGTTTTTCTCGAAAGTCAGAACCGGATCAAACAAGTGTGGCTTTTTATTGGCACCGTCAGCAGAAGAGTGACCGTACAAACGAGTCACCTTCGCTTCAATGAAGGATGGTTTGCCGGTTTTACGGATGTATTCCATCTCTTCTTTCAGAGCCAGATAAGTTTCAATCGGGTCATTGCCATTGATCACGCGGGAACGAATGTTGAACGCAGCAGCGCGGTCGGCGATGTTCGTTTCACCGTGCTGACCTTCGTACGGAGTCGAAATGCCGTAACCGTTGTTCTGCACGGTGATCAACATCGGAAGCTCCTGCCCTTTGCGGGACGCAAGAATCAAACAGGACGCGAAGTCACCTTCGGCAGTCCCAGCGTCACCGCCAGTCACGATGGAAATAGCACCCTTACCCACACGCTTTTGCACGTGAGCCGTACCGCAAGCGATCGGATATTGAACCTCCAACGGAGAAGTCACCGGAGCCACATTCCACTTCGGGAAACAGTAGTGACTGGAGAAGTTACGACCACCTGTGGATGGATCCGTCGCACGATTCATCATCAAACGAATGGAGTCGATCATGTCCATGCCCAATGCGACCATCGTTGGCGTACAACGATAGTGCAAGTGGAACCAGTCGTTCTCGGGACCAGAGCCTTTGCGCGCGAGCATTCCGAGTGGAACACCCCAAGCTTCCTCACCAGGACCACCGATCCAGAAGTAAGCCTCACCAGCTTTGTAGATTTTGATTAAACGCTCTTCCAGAACGCGCGACTTGACCATCAGGTCATGCATACGCAAAAGAATTTCTTCAGACAATCCACCAAAGCTCTGCTTCTTTTTCGCAGGAGCAGCATTCTTAGAAGCTTTCACAGTGGACTTCGCAGCAGGTTTCGCAGCTTTCTTGGTTGTCTTACCAACAACTGCCTTACCCCCTGTTTTCACAGTGGTCTTTTTAGACATCTCTAGGGCCTCCATTAATCGCGTCTATCTAAGCGAAAACACAACCCTTTGTCACGCCCAATCAACCCTCAAAAACCACCCCCGCCCCAAAGCCAATAAACAAGCCCCACCCCCTATAAAACCCATAAAAAATGCCCAAAAAATAAGCTAACTCACGTCCCCCAACCACCACCGCCCCCTCTGCCTCCCCCAAAGGCGGCGGCAAGGCCCGAAGGGCCGCCCAGCTAGTCCCCCGAAACCGGGAAAGAGCGAGTGGTCAAAAGGGTCCATATCCAAGGCGGAGGGGCGCCCTCGCAGCGCAGGCGTGCTCCCTGCACGTCGGAGCGAGAAGGCGCCCCGACAACGCAGGAGATGGGCCCTTTTCACCACTCGCGGATAAAAAAAGCCCGGGTTTTTGCCCGGGCTTTTCAACAACAACGTATCGCTCTCTATTAAGTCACACTATTTGGCATTGGCCTGCTTCTGCGGGACAAGGGCTTTCCCCTCTTCCAACTGAATCAGATCCAGAAGAACATTCTCCGCTTCCTGAATATCAGGACGCTTCAAGTACTCTTCATTTTTCTTCGCCTTACTAGCGGTCTTTTTAGCTTTTTCTTTCTTTTCTTTTTCGTTCTTATCTTTAAGAACTTCGCTGACGCGGATGACTTTACCGCGGGATTTTGCCTTATTCAGCTCATCAACAATCTTTTTGAATTCATCGTTCTTCGCGACGCGCTCAGAAGATCTTTCACGCAAAGACTTCAGCCACTCCGGCTTGATCTCTTTCCAAGCCCCTGGGCCTTCTTTCACGTAAGCATCCGGAGACAGGAAGGACTCGATTGTTTTTGGCGGCAAAGAGTAGTCCATGTACTTTTCACCGATATCATCCGTGCTGAACGGACCAGGCAGAACCACGTCGGCATCCACACCACGGTGTTGAGTGGATTTACCACCCGGGATGAAGAACATGCCCACTGTTACTTTGATCGCCCCCAGATTGTTCGGGATTGGAAGAACAGATTGAACGCTGCCTTTACCATAAGTGTGGTCACCACCAACGATCACCGCACGCTTGTAATCCTGCAAAGTACCGGACACGATCTCAGAGGCTGAAGCTGATATACGGCTGGTCAGTACAACCAGTGGGCCTGCCCAATCCACCATGGGATCTGTATCACGCAAAGCCGATTCGGCGCGGCCTTCGTTTTTAGAAGACTGCTTCACCACGTTACCAGTCTGGAAGAACAAACCGGCGATTTTCACCGCGTCTTCAAGAGAACCACCACCGTTATTGGAAAGATCCAACACCAGGCCGTCCACTTTCTTTTCGTTGGCTTCCTTGATCAGTTTCTTCATGTCAGCCGCGGAAGATCTGCCACCACGGCGGGAGTCAGCATAGAAAGATGGGAAGTTGATGATACCCACTTTCTTCTTCTGACCGTTGATTTCACGATCCTGATAAATGATGGAAGCTGCTTCGTCTTCCAAGTTCACTTTTTCACGAGTCAAAGTAACGTCGAAACGCTTCTTCCCCTCGCCGGATTTTCTCAAGATGGTCAGGCGAACCTTTGTGCCTTTGTTCCCGCGGATTTTTTTAACAACGTCTTTCAAATCCTGATCGATCACGTTTTCCATAGGTCCTTTTTCCTGACCTACAGCAATGATCTTGTCTTGTGGCTCAATCAAACCGGATTTCGCTGCAGCTCCACCTGGAACCAGTTGTTCCACCACTGTGAAACCATCCTGAGAGGAAAGAGTCGCCCCGATACCTTCCAAGGACAAACGCATCTGGATTTCAAAGTCTTCCAAAACGTCACGCGAGAAGAAGCTGGAGTGCGGATCCAAAGCACGAGCGAAAGAGTCCAGATAACCAGAGTACAGGTCATCCTGGGTTGTCTCTTGCGTTCTCTTCACCGCGCGTTCGTAGTTTTTGATCACATTCTTTTTGGCTTCATCCATTTTCATGTCTGTTGCCATGTAGTTCCCGATCTGGAACTGAATGTATTTTTTCAGGTATTCGTTGGCTTCGTTGGCGTCTTTCGGCCAGGCCTTTTTTTCCGGATCAAAAACAAATTCTGTTTTTTCATCAAACTTGAAGTCTTTGCCCAGATACTTTTTTGCAAACTCAGCACGGTCTTTCACTCGCTCCAGAACGATCTTTTGTGCTTGATCAAGGAAAGAACAGTCACGATTCTTTGTTTTTTCAAAAACATTCCCGGCCGCTTTTCGAATTGCATCCACATCAGCCTGGGTCATATAGATTTTTGAAGGATCAAGTCTTTTCAGGTATTGCTCAACAACGCGATTCTGAAGATCTGTATCTCGATTCGTGTACTTAACGTGATTCGCCAAAAAGCCTTGTTCAATGACTGTCAGATAGCGGCACTCTAGGCCCTCTTTAAGTTGTGCGGAGGCCAGTGAAGACACTGCCAATGAACCAGCAACAACCAAACCTCTAATGCCTTTCGAGAATGAACTCATGATGATCCTTCCGTGACTCCCCGAACGGGAGCAATCCTAATTGCATTAGATTATCAAAGATTTAGCAGAGAGCATTCAATTTATGAAGCTCGTCATAAATTAGGACGTAGAAAGGATTCTTAAGACTTTCGTCGATCTTCTTCAAAGAAAGACAGTTGTGAGAGGTTGTCCACTTTGTCACCACGAAGCCCGCTCAATTTGACTTCGTGCTTAATAAAGCTTCCGTGTTGAGTCTCGATCATGAAGAAGGACATCTCCGGATACCTAGCCTTTAGTCGGGTCATTTCCTCGACGATCAGCTGGATATTCTTGGGATCGTCATCAGACATCCCGAATCGATGGTGGGCATTGTAACCATAAGTTTCAATGGCCTGCTCAACACTGGCGCGAATAGCCCGTTGCTTCAACTCCGCTGTACCTGCTTTGAAGTCCGAATCACCCAGCAAGACCCGCGTTTCTTTGTGGCTCACCGGATAAACGCTGAGATAGTTGGGCTCTAGCGGCAAAACTTTATTCTGCACAAAGACGCGGATGCCATCCTTGAGGGTTTCCGGGTGATGACCACGGGCTGTGATCACGGAAAGTGGACGCTGATTGAAGGCGGCGTGGTAAAAACATTCCCAGGAAGGTCCCTTCCACTGGAAGTCCGGAAAACCCAAGGCCGCAGCAACGTCTTGAACAAAAATCTGCTTCCTGCCGTTCATTTTTTCCAGCTCATCCAAGTGGACATCGCGGAAATTTCTAAAGGTGCCAGTCGCATCACAGAAATCAATTTCGTAATCGGCAAAAGGACCGGATTCACCAATGGATTGGTGATACTGGGCAAAGTCCCCACTGGAGATTTGCACTTCAGAACGATCTTTCTTATGGAATAAAATCAAAGGCGTGGTCAGGAACGCAATATTGTCGTCGAAATCGAAGAAATAGAAACTGCGGCCTCCAAGATGGAAGTTTCTATCCTTCTCTTTGGGGCGATTAATCCCCAGTTCCAATTGTCCCTTCAGGGGACTGTCACTCATACCGACCGTTCCTTCCAAGTTTTTCAAGCTAAACAGTGGGTTGAATTTACCAAATAAAAAAGGCCCCGAAAAGGGGCCTGAACAAATTACTTCTTCGCCTTGCGAGTGACTACTTTTTTGACACCCAAGGCTTCGGCTTTCTCTTTCGCCGTGGCCGCTTTCTTCAAAGCCGGCTTTTTAGGAGCCGCTTTTTCACCAGCCGCCTTGGCAACCTTGGCTTTCGGGGCGGCTTTTGCCTTCCCTTTACCTTTGCCCTTTGCCGGGCCCTTTTCATTAATCAAGGCCACGGCCTGTTCCAAAGTGACCGTGTCGGGAGTTGACCCTTCCGGCAATGAAACATTGACCTTACCAGATTTGATGTACGGACCATAAGGACCGTTGAAGACCTGAATCGCATCACCCGTTTCCGGATGCGCACCCAGCTCTTTCAGTGGAGCCGCACGGCCACGTCCTTTTTTCGGTTGCGCCAGCATCTCCAGAGCTTTTTCCAAAGTGATGTTGAAGATGCTTTCACCCTTAGGAATCGAACGATAATCCCCGTCATGAACCACGAATGGACCAAAACGACCCAAGCCTGCTTTGATTTCTTTGCCTGTGCCTGGATGAGTTCCCAAGGTCTTTGGCAATGAAAGAAGGCTTAATGCCATCGCCAGATCCACTTGTTCTGGCTGAGTGCCCGGAGGCAATGACGCACGTTTAGGTTTGTCATCTTCCGGAGTCACATCCCCCAATTGCACATAAGGTCCATAGCGGCCATTTAAGACATACACCGGCAAGTCAGTCTCTGGATCATTGCCCAATGAATCTGCGCCGTTAATTTTTTGATCAATCAGTTTTTCTGCGATTTCCGGAGTGATATCCGCCGGAGACTCATTATCCGGCAAAGATGCGCTCACATCTTCGCCATCACGCTGAGTTGTCACATAAGCACCGTAACGACCCACGTGGAACTTGTATTTGTCCATGCCTTCCAGGGTCATGGTACGAGCTTCATTCGGATCAATCTTGTCACCCTGACTGTCCACCAAGGCACGAAGACCTTTCGGCCCTTTGTAAATGGAGGCCAAGTAGCTTTCCCAGTCCAATTCGCCATCAGCGATGTTATCCAGGCTTTGTTCCATTTCAGAAGTGAAGCCCAGATCCACGTACTGAGACAGATACTGACTGAGCAACTTGGAAACAATCATCGCCGTGAATGTCGGCACCAGCGCCGTTCCGTTCTTACGAACATAGCCACGATCAATGATGGTCCCGATGACAGACGCGTACGTGGAAGGACGGCCGATGCCTTCTTTTTCCATTGTCTGAACAAGACTGGCCTCGGTGTATCGAGCCGGTGGTTTGGTTTCGTGGGATGTTGGGTCGAGTTTCGCACATTTCACAGCGTCTTTAACTTTCAACGCTGGTAAACGAACTTCGCGTTCTGCCAAATCCGCTTCTGGATCATCACTGCCTTCCACGTAAGCTCGCAAGAAGCCCGGGAATTCAATCGTCATACCGGAAGCCCCAAACAGCGCATCACCCACAGTGATCTTCGCGCTGACTTGTTTCTGACGAGCATCCACCATCTGAGAAGCGATAGTGCGCTTCCAGATCAAATCATACAAACGGAACTGAGTGCCAGTCAGACCTGTTTCATCCGGATCCATAAACTGGTTGCCGGCAGGACGGATCGCTTCGTGGGCCTCTTGGGCACCTTTGACTTTTTTGGCTGCGTAATTGCGCGGCTGCGGAGTCAGATACTCTTTCCCGTATTTGCTTTGGATGCACTCGCGGGACGCAGTAATAGCCTCGTTGGACAGGAAGGTGGAGTCCGTACGCATATAGGTGATGAAACCTTGTTCGTACAATTTCTGCGCAACCTGCATGGTTTCGCGGGAACTCAATCCCAGCTTTCTATTGGCTTCCTGTTGCAAAGTAGAAGTGATAAACGGAGGTGCGGGTTTACGGAAGGTCGGTTTTTCTTCGACATCTGTCACCTGCCAGTTGCCGGATTTCAAATCCATGGACAACTTGCCAGCCGTTTTTTCATCCAGCACCAGAACGTCTTTACCCGCGGTCAACTGACCAGTCAGACCGTCAAAATCCTTCCCTGTCGCCACACGCTGATTTTTGTATTGTTGCAGGCGGGATTCGAAGTTCACCCCGTCTTTGCTGAGTTCCGCCAGCACGCCCCAGTAAGAGGACTTTTTAAAGCGCACACGCTCTAGTTCCCTTTCCACAATCAGGCGAACCGCCACGGACTGAACACGGCCGGCGGAAAGACCGTAAGCTACTTTTTTCCAAAGCAGCGGAGAAATCGTATAACCCACCAAACGATCCAGCACACGACGAGCCTCTTGGGCGCGCACCAGGTTGAAGTCGATTTCGCGGGTGTCTTTCAAAGCTTTTTGAATCGCGTCCTTGGTGATCTCATGGAACACCATGCGTTTGGTTGGAACTTTCGGTTTTAGCACTTCCAACAAGTGCCAGCTGATGGATTCCCCTTCACGGTCTTCATCCGTTGCCAGATACAGCTCTGAGGCTTCTTCAAGTTTGTCTTTGAGATTCTTGACGACTTTGGTTTTGTCCTTGGGGACGCAGTACAGCGGCTCGAAGTTCTTATCGACGTTCACACCCAACTGAGCCCATTTTTCTTTTTTGACCTTCTCAGGGATGTCTTTGGCAGATTGAGGCAAATCGCGGATGTGTCCCATGCAGGATTCCACGACATAATCTTTACCCAAGAACTTACGGATGGTCTTAGCCTTCGTGGGAGACTCCACGATGACTAATTTGATTCCGTCTGATGCGTCGCTTTTTTTTGCCATGACTTTAAGCCCTTCGTCTAGGGGCCGTCATCAAGATGAGAAGCTGTAGCGGCCCCTATATAATAGACAAAACATGAAGGTGAAAGCGTCCTGGCGCAAGTCTAAACTTTGACGAGCCATATCAACTTAGACCTTGGCTCGATGTCCGGCTATACTGCAAGGATGAAAAATGCCTCTGAATTTTCCAGCCCTTTGCGCTTTCTGCTGACTGATATCGATGACACTCTGACTGACGAAGGACAGTTAGGTCCAGAGGCTTACGAAGCCCTGTGGGCTCTTCATCGTGCCGGCATTCACGTCATCCCCGTCACCGGACGGCCTGCCGGATGGTGTGAAATGATCGCCCGCGTCTGGCCGGTCAGTGGTATTGTCGGTGAAAACGGTGGCTTTTATTTCCGCTATCACAACAAAACCATGCATCGCCATTTCTTCTTTGATGAAAAAACTCAAAAAGAAAATCGCACAAAACTTCAGCAACTTGAAAAAGAAATTCTGCGGAAGGTTCCCGGCTGCGATCTGGCCAGCGATCAGTTCTGCCGATTGATGGATTTGGCCATCGACTTCTGCGAAGACGTCCCTGCCCTGCCGAAATCCGAGGTGCAAAAGATCGTGGACATCTTCCATCAGCATGGAGCCCAAGCCAAAGTCAGCTCCATTCACGTCAACGGCTGGTTCGGAAGCTATGACAAACTGACCATGTCTTTAAGATTTCTGGAAAAAGAATTCGGCGTGACGGCGGAAGACGCTAAAAGAGTTTGCGGCTTCTCGGGCGATTCCCCGAATGATGAACCGATGTTCACTTATTTCCCGCACAGCTTCGCCGTGGCCAACATTCAAAACTTCATCGATCAGATAAAAAACAAACCCACCTATGTCTCTAAGCGACGAGGTGGGTTGGGTTTCACTGAAATTGCCAAAGCAATTTTAGAAAGTCATACGCAGGCCTAAGACGCCTCCGTCTGCCAAAGGCATAAAGCCAGGCTCAAAGGTGATTTCACCTTCACTGGCCGGCAGGCGGGATTTCAGTTCACGATAACGGCGGTTCAACTCCGGTGGAGCCGCCCACACATCGACGATCTCCCAGATACGGAAGCCGATAAAAGAAAAGGCCCCGATCCAGATCAAGCCCCCATTGCCATTGCAGTTGTCAGAGTGCCATGAGCTCATGCAGCTGCCCAAACCAGCAATAAGAACTGCCAAAGAACCCGCCTCACCCACCGTGAAGATCCAGCCTTTTTCTGTGTAACGCCCCTGAATGGCATGTCCAATACCAAAACCCAAAGGATAAGTGCCCAGAATTCCGCCAACCACATAACGAGTTTTAGAAATCTCACCGCGCGCCAGAATCTCGCGATCGCGCTCGCTCAACGATGCATAGGAAATTCCATCGGACTTGCTGACATCCAGAGAAGACTCCGCCGCCCCGGCCGCCATCACTGCCTCTTTGGTGGCTTTCTTTTCAAATGTCATCCCGGCCTGAACCTTGCCCGCCACAACTTTCACCAGGGCCTTCTTGCCTCCGCTGGAAATCTTGGTGATTTCCCCCTCCCCCGCCGTATCCAGCTTGGAATTTAGAAAATGAACCCGGTCCCCCACCTGCAAGGCGTCCTCTGCACTCAGATGAACGGTGGCCTCTGTGCCTTGAATTTTGATAACGGATTGTGCGAACGAATAAATGGAAGAGAAAAGCAGAGATAAAAATAAAACGAACTTCATAGCCCCTCTAAAAACTTTAAATAAGCATAGGGGGCAAAAGAATAAGCCGCAAATAATTACCCACAGGTACGGACTTACTTCTGGTAGCAACAGCGCGCAAGTCCGTCCCTTTGGGGTTTAGCGAAGCTCCACTTTACCCTCTTTAGAAAAGGGAATTCTAAAGAACGAGAGCTTAGCGTCGCCTTCGATGCGATAGCTCACTTCACGAGCCATCAGGATGCTGCCGATATTGCCAAGAACCGCTGAATACTTCACAGGCAACGGAACCTCGACCTTCGCCGATTGCTTCGCTGGAACTGTGACAGGTTTTTCAGTCTTTGCTTCCGTCAGCTCTTTACCGGACAAGAAGACCTTGTAGGTGATCTCATCAACGTTAATGTCGCGTTCGTTGGGATTCTCAACGTCGATCACAAACACCAACGTCGTCCCCACCAAATCCGCGTCTTTGACATAGACCTCGTGCAGTTGGACTTTGGGTTCTTCTTTATAACCCAGCAGGCTGGCACATCCCAGCCCACTGACCAACATCCACACAGACAATACAACCGCAATAACGGACTTCATCTAGGCACCCGCAAAGCTCAGGGACTTCACCAACACATCCGGGCAGATAAAGGAGCTGCCTGGTTTGTTGTATTCATTCCCCAAAGCTTCGATATCACGAAGCAGGTCCAAGACATTTCCGGACATGACAAACTGATCTATTGGTCCCACCTTCTGTCCGTTTTCATACAAGAAACCTTCCGCTGGCATCGAGAAATCCCCGGTGGATTCTTTAAAGCCCGCATGCAGTCCGCCGGAAAACTCCGTCAGATAGACAACCTTGTCATGAGAAGACAACAGCTGTTGCAGGGATTTTTCGCCTTTTGCCACCACCAAATTCGTCGGCCCAATCGCCTGCTGAGAAGCCGGACTGCGACGAGCATGCGCTGTGTGCGGAATATTCATCTTCTTCGCGTATTCCAAATTAGACAGGAAGTTTTTCAAAACCCCTTTTTCAAACAAAACCGTTTTCTGTGAAGCAGCCCCTTCATCATCAAACGGACGCACGGCTGTACCACGAGTTTCAAAAGGATCATCCACAAGCTCAAATTTTTCGCTGGCAATTTTCTGACCCAGTTTCCCCTTGAACAAGGACTTCCCTTCATGAACTTCCTTTGCAGAGAAGTACTGATAAATCATCTGCAAGACCATCGGGAACTCATCCCGGCTGATCACAACCGCATAGTTGCCGGTCGCCAGCTTTTGCGCGCCCAAACGTGAAACCGCCTTATCGACGCCTTCATGCGCCACTTTCTCGGCATTGATGTCCTCAAAGCTGCGGGCAAAGAAACCTTCGCCGCCCATTTTTGAGCTTTCGCCCTCTTTCGCCAATGGATAAGCATAGCCGGAATAATAACTTTGCTTGAATTCCTGATCCAGGCCTTCCGAATTCAGAATCCGCTTGAAGCTGATGTTTTCACTGAAACCAGAATAAGGAACTGCTGTGATACGCGCATCTTTTTCCAGACATTTTTCTTCCAACAAGCGCGCAACTTCCAATTTTTTGTCCATCGCCACTTGTTCTGTCTTAAACAGATCATTCATCGCTTTCACAGTCTGAGGCTTCACCAGCTCGACCACCGCCGTGTCACCACTTTGCACGGTCTTGGCATTATTTAAAGCCTCCACATAGGTTCGCAACAAAGAGTCCTCGGAAAGGTTCTCGGTGTAGGCATAACCCTGACTGGCCCCCAGGACCACACGCAAACCCGCCATCTGGGATTGCGTGGACTCGAAAGATTCCAGTTTCTTTTTAGAATAACCAATACTCAGACTTTCACCGCCAGAGATCAGCATTTCAACTTTCGCGCCGTCTTGGCGGGCCTTTTCAACGATTGTCTGGAAGGTTGATTTAACTGTATCCATTACTTTGCTCTCCCCCCAACCATCAGGCTGGAAACAAGAATTTGCGGCTGACCCACGGCTGCCGGGATAGAACCACTAACTGATCCGCACATTCCGCGCGCCAGCTTCAAGTCATCAGACACTTTGGTGATTTTTCCCAAAGTATCAATTCCACGACCAATCAGGCAGGCGCCCTTCACAGGCTCCTCAATACGGCCATTGCGAATGATGTAGGCTTCACCGACCTGGAAGTTGTAATCTCCCGTTCCCGGATTCACAGAGCCACCACCCATCTTTTTGGCATAAAGGCCATAATCCACATCGCGGATCATGTCCTCGAACTTATCCTTGCCGGCGGCAATATAGGTGTTACGCATACGGGACGCCGGAGCATACTTGTAAGACTGGCGACGACCACTGCCCGTGATATCGTAACCGGTCTGGCGCGCACCCATCTCATCGACGATGTAGGACTTCAAAACGCCGTTTTCAATCAGCGTCGTCTTTTTGGTCTTATTGCCCTCGTCATCCATGTTCAAAGAGCCCCAACCATTTTCAATCGTTCCATCATCAATCGCCGTCACGCTTTCATGCGCAATTTTCTGCCCCAGCTTTCCGCAGAACACAGAAGCATCCTTGGCAACAGAAGTCGTTTCAAGACCATGGCCGCAGGCTTCATGGAAGATCACCCCACCAAAGGCATTGTCAATCACCACCGGCATTTCACCCGCAGGCGCATAAGCCGCAGTCGTCAACATCATGGCGCGATCCACGGACTGCTCGGCCAAAGATTTCAGATCCACCTGATCATAGATCTCCGAAGTTCCCATGTGGCCTTCGTCTTCAGAAGCGCTTTCTTTCACGCCATTATTTTCAACAAAGGTCTGCATGCGAATGCGGGTGTAAGCGCGTTCATCATAAGCCATCAATCCGCGCGAGTTGGCGATTTGCACGCGCTGGAATTTTTCGTTCAGCCCCGCTTCGACCTGAGTCACTGCCGAGTTGCGCGCCCGAGACACCTGGTCGATCGTGTTCAACCAGCGGAACTTGCGGTCACGGTTCATCTCCCACGGTTTTTCACCATAGGTGTGGATCGTATCAAAAGGCACCTGCATCAAAGGCATCGATTTGGATGCAGCTCCCGAACCGCGGCTTTGAGCCGCATTCAACGCCGCCTTCACCAGGCCTGTTTCAGAAAGATCATTGGTCGTCACATAGACGATCTCATGACCAAAGAACAGACGAATGCCCGCCCCATAAAGCTGACCTACGATGGCCTGCTCGGGCTTGGAATTCAGAACACTCAATTGAGAGGAATAAGTATCTTCCAAAAAGATATCAGCGAAATCAGCCCCTGTACTCAAAGCTGCATCCAGAGCTTTTGTCAGGATATGAGGTTGAACGATCATGAGGACCTCCTTAAGAACCTCAAGAGTATCCTACCTGAGTTCTCCTCCAAAGCGAAAAACCCCACAGGTCGTGCCGACACGCCCCAGAGTATCGCCAGATGGATCTTTTCATTTGGGAACTTATGGAACAGGGTTTGAAGACTCCCTGCGCAGGAGTAACGAATGAACTCTCAACTCAAATTAAACCCCTTCCAATGTCGAGCCCTTTGACAAGGTGACGACTATTGCCGGCAAGGCTCGAGAATTTGAGGAATTGTAAGGAATTTGTATGAACGTGATAACATTGATTCTGTCCGCCGTGATGCTGTCAACTTCCGCCACTGCCAGCACTCAACCATCTTTAAGCGAACCTCAAGAAGCACTTCTTGTAGAGATCAAAGCAAAAACCATCGACCTGGTGGAAAAACAAAAAAGCGAGGCCGAGAAGCTGCGCCGATGTTTTGCATTCCCTAACTTGTGCGACGAAAAGATTAAAGCCAAGCTTCCTCTGATTCGCGCCGCCATTAAACAGAAGTCCGAGGAATATCGCCTGCTGGTGGGGCTTGCGAATGGCCAAAGCATCGCAGGACAGGGCATTTACTCCACCAACACCTCGGCCAGACTGGGCATGACTTTGCCCTATGTTCACTACGAAAAAAGATTCGATCAGGACCAGACCGAGCTGAAGTTACTGCGTAGCCTTTATAAGGAAGACTATCAGGCTATCGCTGACAAGGCCGCCTTAAAATATCAGGACGTTCCAAAAAGCCCTCGCTTTGATCCGACAGGATACGCCATTGAAAACGAGCTGAAACAAGCGGCGGAGTTTTATCGCATGCAGGCTCTGCTGATCATCCACCAGGTGCCGTTTGTGATTTATCTTCCCAATGACAAACCGACGGATCAGCAAGTCGCAACAGCCTTGGGAAAATATATCGAACGGGTGCAAAAAACCCTGGGCGAGCTTTACGACACAGAGAAAAATCCTCTGATAAGCTTCCTGGTCTATGAACCCATTGTTGCCAGTGTTGTGGCCGGAAATCCGGTCAAACAACGTATGGTTCAACTGATGCTGGTAGATCAGAAACACTCCGTGGGTCTGAAAGCCTGGATCGAAAGAAATTCTCCAAGCATCAAATTGGCGGCGTTTTCAACTTGCTCTTTGGTCGCTGCGGTCTTGCAGGCATGGCCGGTGTCCTTGGCCTGTGGTGGAACCGTCACTGCGATCACAGGAAAACAGCTTTACGATGACTATCATAAAATGAAAGACAATTTTGCCTTGTGGCTGACAGGGGCGCAAAGCCATGCGGCAGTGAAAAACGCCGAAGCACGCGTGCTGTACTCTACCCTGGCCTTGTTCTTTGCCGGACAATCCGTGGGTAACACCATCGTGGCCATTGAAACCAGTCTGGTGACGACTCTCAGCACGCTGCCGTCTGTGGCCGCCGCTCGCTTCACCAGCTTGACGGCTTTACGTGAAGGAGGCATCCGCTTTGCCTCAAGAACCATTGAGATGAAAGGAAAAGACCTGGGTGCCAGTTTGTTTGCCGCGTCCTATTCGAATGTGACTGACAAGGATCTGCACACATCTCGAGAAGACCGCATCTTTACTTACAAGGATCTTCTCCTGTTGCAACAAACTGCCCAGCAGCAGCCGTAGTCTTTTCTGAATCGATTTGAAAACAAAAAAAGCGCCCTTTCGGGGCGCTTTTTTCTTGGCAAAAACTACTTACGGATTTTTGCTTTGTACATACGTTTCTTGGTCAAGATACGTTTTTTTCTGTGACGGATACCTTTTCTGGATTTTCCTTTAGCTGCCATTTTAGTTCTCCTTATTATTTTTTATTAGTCGGAACGTTCATCAAAGCTGCAAACGGATTGTTGAACGGATTTGCAGGCTTCATCGGCGCCTGAGCAGGTTTTCCTGCCGGAGGACGCTGACCCTGACCCATTGGGCGGGAAGCCCCACGGTTTTCAGGACGACGTTCCCCACGTGGCGCAGTCGCCTCTGGTGCATCATCCATTTTCATGGTCAATGAAATCTGGTTCTTAACAACATCCACCTTCAAAACCTTCACTGTCACATGGTCACCCGGATTCACCACCTTACGAGGATCATCCACGAATTTGTGCGACAATGCAGAGATATGCACCAGACCATCCTGGTGAACACCGATATCCACAAACGCACCGAAGTTGGTTACGTTCGTCACGATACCCGGGCAGATCATGCCCTCTTTCAGGTCTTTTACTTCCATGATGTCATCACGGAACTGGAACACTTTGAACGGATCACGCGGATCGCGGCCTGGTTTTTCCAATTCTTTGACGATGTCGTCAAATGTGAACTCACCGACCAGTTGTGCCCATTTGGTTCTTTGCGCCATCAACTTCTTCGCGCCTTCGCCGATGATTTCAGACAAAGAAACACCAAGGTCCTTCGCCATATCTGTCACGGCCTGATAGCGCTCAGGGTGAATACCTGTGGAATCCAAAACCTGTTTGCTTTGTGGGATTCTCAAGAACCCTGCAGCTTGTTCGAAAACTTTTGCAGAGAACTTAGGAACTTTCAAAAGATCAGAACGGTCGTTGAACAAGGCCTTCTTACGAGCCTCAACAATACCTTTCGCCAAAGCAGGACCAATACCCGCCACGTGCGACAGCAACGCCGCCGAAGCTGTGTTCACGTCAACACCCACGTTATTCACGCAGGACTCAACCACTGCTTCCAGGGATTTTTTCAACTGGGACTGATTCACATCGTGCTGGTACTGACCCACACCGATGGATTTCGGATCGACTTTAACAAGTTCAGCCAATGGGTCCTGCAAACGGCGCGCGATAGAGATCGCCCCTTTGACAGTCACATCCAGATCCGGGAACTCTTCACGAGCCACTTCAGACGCTGAGTACACAGAAGCTCCGGACTCAGACACCATCACTACCGGGATGTTTTTGCCCAGGTCTTTCAAAACTTTGCGCAGGAAGGCTTCAGTTTCACGACCGGCAGTTCCGTTACCGACAGCAATCGCTTCGATCTGGATCTGTTTCATCACGTCGCCGAACAAAACTTTCGCTTTACGTTCAGCATCGTCACCCAAAGTGTATAGAACGGTGTGAGAAATGAACGCACCAGATTTATCGATCAGGGCCACTTTACAGCCTGTTCTCAAACCAGGGTCCACGCCCAGAACACACTTCGGTCCGTACGGGGAAGCCAACAAAAGCTTACGCACGTTTTCTGCAAAGACCGTGATCGCATCCTGGTCCGCTTTTTCTTTCAACTGACGGTGAACTTCATTCACAACAGAAGGAAGAACGTAAACATTCAAAGCCAGACGAGCACACTGTTTCAGGTAATCGCCGATCGCATTATCCGGAGTGGATGTCGCGAAGTTTTCGTAAGATTTCAAGATGGCTTCATCGTCGCCTTTAACGTCAACGGTCAGCTCTTCTTCCTGCCAGCCACGTCTCATCGCCAGATAGCGGTGATTGTTTTTCGCATCCATCAGGTTTTTAACCGGCTCTTCAAATTCCTTGTACATTTCGTACTTGGAGTTTGCTTTGTAGCCCTTGGCTGCCTTGGCAATCACACGACCGCTGTCGTTATAGTTTTTCGCAACCATCGCACGAAGATCCGCATCATTGGCAATTTTCTCGACAATGATATCCTGCGCGCCTTTAAGCGCCTCTTCGTAGGTGTTGATTTTTGCAGTTGGATTGAGGAAGTTTTTCGCCTTCATTTCCATCGTCTGATCGTCTTTGATCAGGCCGTGGCCCATTTCCCAGATCCAGTTTGCCAAAGGTTCCAAGCCCGCTTCGCGCGCGATGGTCGCTTTGGTTTTCTTTTTCTTTTTGAATGGTTTGTAGATTTCTTCCAACTCCCCCAGATCCCAGGAAAGCTCGATGCGCTTCTGGATTTCCGCCGTCAGGTTGTTTTGTTCGCCGATTTCTTTAATCAGGAACGCCTTACGCTTGACGATTTCGTTGTAAGTTTCGTGACCTTCGATCACAGCGCGGATCTGAACCTCGTCCAGATTGCCTGTTTTCTCTTTACGGTAACGCGCGATAAACGGAACGGTCGCTCCTTCTGCCGCTAGTTCGATCACAGCCTGTGCTGACTTAACGGGAACGGTTGGAGCAATGCGAGCCAAATAACTCTGAAGAGCCTGATCCATAGAACCTCTAGATTTAATTGGAAATGTTAGAAGATATTAAATCGGTATTATTTATGACGGAATTGGATCAAGCCATGAGATGGGTCGTAAGGAGAAACCCCTACGCTCACACGGTCGCCCACAACCACACGGATATTAAAGCGTCTCATTTTTCCGCAAAGCTTTGCGTTAATGATAACTTTATTATCAAGTTCAATTTTGTATAGACCACCCGCCAGGGCGTCGATCACTTTTCCGTCAATTTGTACCAAATCGTCTTTTGCCATGCAGATAAATTTCTAGGTCAGTTTCCGGGGCCTTGCAATACTTTTCTGCCCGTCGCACCCCGAAACATGAGTTTTGGACTTACTTAAGACAGTTTTCTATTGCTGATCAGCATGCGTTTTCCATCCTCAAAAAGGACTTCCAAACGGTCATATTCATTGGAAAGGATAAAGCCCCAACCAAAGATTTTATGCTGAATCGGAGTCTTTGCCTCAAATTGACCCGAAATGCTGTAGGAAGGGGCTTTCATGGCCTTGTACTTCTCGTGAAGCTCATGCCATTTCACCTGGTCTTCAGACAGGCCGGTCTTATCAATTTTGACTTTCTTTTCTTTTTTAGGAGCTTCGACAACCTCTTCAACCGGAGCTTCTTCAACCAACTTCAACTTTCTCTCAGGTTTTTCAGCCTTCGGAGCCTTGGCAGCAGGAGTCTTTTCAACCGGTTTTGCAGCTTTCGGAGCAGGCTTGGCTGGAGCAGCGGGCTTGGCCTCTTTTTTTGCCGGTGCCTTCGTTGCTTTCACTTCCTTCACAGGTTTAGCAGGTTTCGCAGCAGGCTTGGCAGGTTTAGCCGCCTTTGCAGGGGCCTTTGCCGGAGCTTTCTTCGCTACAGGCTTCGCTGTCTTCTTTGCCTTTGCCGCAGGTGCTTCCTTTTTCGCAGCCTTTTTCGCCATCTCGTTTCCTCTCCAAAATTAAAGGTGAGAAAGAATCAAAAAGTGTCTATATAAGCAGCTTTATACTATCACCCAGTGTCTTGACATCAAAAAAATAATAGTAAAGTGTTAGCGCGAGGCATCACTATGATTACAGCACAAGTTATTACTGAGCTAAATTCTTCTGACATCAACTTCGTTTCCGGCTCCCTCGATGCCGTGGCATCCAAGGTTCTTCCGCCAGAAAACTGCGACTCTGAAAGCCTGGTTTTTGTTTCAAAACCAGAGCAATTGGCAGCCGCTCTTGCGGCTCGAGCACCGGTCGTCGTGGCTCACAAGTCCCTGGCGCTTCCGCCTGACAGCACATCGACGCTGTTTTCTGCGAACTCTGTCCAACTTGCCATGGCAGCCATCCTGCCTCTGTTTGATGGGAAAATGAATCGCTTCAATCAGACAGAAAAAATCCACCCTACAGCGATCGTTCATCCGACAGCCCACTTAGGGAAGAATGTCTGCCTGGGTCCTTATGTGGTCATTGGCGAGCAGGCCAAGATTGGCGATGGCACAACCATTGGAGCTCACACTGTTGTTGAATCCTTCGCCGAAGTGGGCGACCACAGCCTGCTGCATCCCCACGTGTTTGTCGGCTCACACTGCACCCTGGGCGCCCGCTGCGAGATTCACCCCCACACCACCATCGGTTCCGACGGTTTTTCGTTTGTGATGACCAAAGAAGGACATCAGAAGAAGATCCCACAAATCGGTCGGGTTGTGATCGGGAACGATGTCGAAATGGGCGCTAACTGCGCCGTTGATCGCGCCGCTTTGACGGAAACCCGTATTGGCAATGGCACCAAGATGGACAACTTCTGCCATATCGCCCATAACGTGACCATCGGCGAGAACTGCGTGATTGCCGCCAAGTTCAGCGTGGCTGGCTCTAGCAAAATTGGAAACAACTGCATGTTCGGTGGCGAAGTGGCTGTTTCAGACCATGTGACCATCACGGATCGCGTGATCATCGCTGGACGGGGCGCTGTGACCTTCAATATCACAGAACCCGGCCAATACGGCGGCTATCCATTGGAACCCCTGCGTGATGCTCTTAAAACATTAACCAACAAAACCCACATCACACGCATCCGCAAAGACCTTGCCCGTGTGATCAAACATCTTGGCCTTAAAGAAGATTAACAAGGAGATTCCTCAATGACGTATCAATTCTATAAAATCATGCACTTCATCGGTCTTATGACCTTGTTCTTTGGCCTTGGGGGTCTTCTGGTGGCGAACTATGCTCGCGTGCAGCTGAACAAACAAGCTCGCATCATGTGCTTTGCAACCCACGGTTTGGGTTTGATGCTTTTGCTGGTGGGTGGCTTTGGTATGATGGCCAAACTTGGCATCATGGGCGGCATGCCAGGCTGGCTGTACGGCAAACTTCTGATCTGGGTCCTTTTGGGCGTGGCTGTTTCTTTGATCAAAAGAAAAGGCTACATCGGCTGGCCGATTGCGATTTTGCTTTTGGTTCTGGGAACCACGGCAGCGATCTTCGCAATCAACAAGCCTTTCTAAAGATATCACAACCGACAAAAAACAAAAAACCGAGGTCATAGCCTCGGTTTTTTTTATTTGCAGACCACTTTTGCTTCCACGAAGTATTCCCAGCCGGAATCATCTTCTTCATAAACCAGGCTGGCCGTGCCGTCGTCAGATACCTCCAAAGAAACGAAATACTCTGTACGACTGCCGTAGGCCGAAGTGATTTTAGTGCGACCACCGATGGTGCGATAGACTCGGGTGTTTTCACCCACCCATTCATTTTCGTGGTCGGCACCGGCAAACTTCACAATCGCATAATCGTTATTATCAACCGAAATCTCCAAACGAACCGGAGCCTGTTCTGCCGTCCTGCCTTCACAGACATATGATTTCGCGGCAAAGCTTTCTGCGGAAAACATCAAAACAACTGCACTCACCCAACGTTTCATTTCTATCCCCATAAAAACCGGTTGAAGTCTTACTGAATTGGCTCTGGAAGGTTGCACTGAACCATGTAACCTTCGTTTGTTGTACGCACCCAGTTCACCTGCTGCGCTGAAAACTCCTGAGACGACTCACGCTCGCCGACCTTCAGGTTTTGCAGGAAGATCATGGAACCAGGAACAGAAGCCTCCGGATCGTTTTCGATCAAAAGCTGATACTGAATCAGAGTACTTTCATCACCGAACTGGATCTGGATGAACTTCCCGTATTCCTGATCAATGACGATATTCATCATGTACGCTTCTTTTTCTTTCAACACCACGCCATCGTTTAACAGACGGCATTCCACCTTCTGAACCACTTCATTAGAGGTCAATCCCGCCCAGGCCACACCCGGCAACAAACTCATCAACAGCAAAAAAATCTTCACAAAAATCCCCCTCAGGATTCGGCGGGCGGCCACTTCAAAGCGCCCCCCGGAGAAAATAACTAGAACATTGAGTACTTCAGGAATCGGCATTCAATATTGCCGTTGAACACAAAGTGCTTACGCGTGGATTTCAGCTTCAAATCAGCAATCAGCTCTTTGTTACCGGAAAGAATCCAGGCATCCCAGCCTTTGAATCTATGCTTCAGTGTGAAACCCAGGTCGCGATACACGTCGCGCAGATTATCTTCATCCCCGATACGCGCACCGTATGGAGGATTCACGATGATCAGACCTTTTTCAACCGGTGGCTCCACCGTCGCAACAGATTCTTTCTTGAACTCGATCACTTCATCAACACCCGCACGCTTGGCGTTGTCTTTGGCGTTCATCAAAACGCGCTTGTCGATATCAAAGCCATAGAACTTAAACGGAAGCTCTTCTTTCTCCGCATCCATAGCCTCCTGAACAACCTTTTCCCAGGTGTCTTCTTCATAGTTCAGCCAGTTCTGGAAACCAAAGCGTTTGCGGTTCACACCCGGCGCGATATTCATCGCCATCATCGCAGCTTCAATCAGGAAAGTTCCGGAGCCGCACATGAAATCCACCAGCGGAGTTTGTTTGTCCCATTCGGACAAACACAAAAGACCCGCCGCCAGATTTTCCTTCAAAGGAGCATCGCCCACTTCCTTGCGGTAACCGCGCTTAAACAAGCTGTCACCCGAAGTGTCGATCGCCACATTGAATTGGTTTTTGATCGCGCGAACATGAATGCGCAAAGACGGGTTTTCGTTATCAACATCAGGACGGACACCGAATTTTTCACGGAACTGATCCACGATAGCGTCTTTGACTTTCATCGCAACAAAGCGCTGATCGCGCATTTTGGAATCAGACACGCTGGCATCAATCGAAATTGTCTGTGTCGGCTTAATGTACTTGGTAAAGTCGTGACGAAGAATTTGATTGTACAACTCTTCTGGCTGATAAGCCGTGAAATCCAAAACGGGCTTCAGGATACGGCTGGCAAGGCGGGAGTGAAGGTTGGCTTTGTAGCAGCCTTCCCAATTGCTCTCAAAGAACACTCCACCGATATAACGGTTGGTGACTTTAAGTCCTAGATCTTTCAATTCTTGTTCTAGTGGTTCTACAAGTCCACGGGCTGTGGAGGCAAAAAACTCTGGCATGGGGCAGTCCTTTCTGTTGGTTAAGAAAGCCCAGTCCCTATGCGCTGGGCTTTCCTTACCGCCAGTCAGGACCCCCTGAGGGAATCCTAGACTTCGCGGTACTGTGGTCCACCGCCCCCTTCAGGAACGGTCCACTCGATGTTTTCGAATGGGCACTTAATATCACAAGTCTTGCAATGAATACAGTTCGTATAATTGATTTGTAAGTCCTTCTTACCTGCTTCTTTTGTGGACGGAACCATCTCATATACAGAGGCCGGGCAGAAATGATTACATGGTGATTTGTACTGTGGCTCACATACGGTGCGGCAGATATCCCCGTCCTTCAAAATAAGGTGGTTTGGGGAGTCCTCGTCGTGCATGGTGCCCGTCAAATAAACACTGGAAAGCTTATCAAAGAACAGTTCGCCATCCGGTTTCGGAAGCTTGTTGTCCTCGTGATCCAAACCATAAGGACCCCAGATATCCACAACCTTTTCGGTCGTTTCCGCATCTGTGTGTTCAATAGGCATTGGGTCCTGAAGACCACGGCCACCCGTCAGCTCCTGAAGAGCCAACAAAGGCATGCTTTCCACGAAGCCTTTGCTGAGCGCCTGGTGGAAGTTACGAACGCGATAAAGCTCGGATTTCACATAACCGGCTTCAATACGGTCGGAATAGCCCTTGGTCACAGATTCAGAGAAATCAGCGCCCTTAGCCAAACCATCCACGATGGTTTCAGCGGCCTGCATACCAGACTTCATCGCCAAATGGATACCTTTTAGCTTCTGCACATCCACCATGCTGGCAGAGTCGCCGCACACCATAAAGCCATCGCCATAAAGCTTCGGCATAGAGTACCAGCCACCCGCCGGTAAAGTCTTACCGCCGTAAGCGATCACTTTACCGCCTTTCAGCATGCTCTTCAGGAACGGATGAGTTTTCAATTTTTGCAGTTCGCGGTGTGGATCCAGCAAAGGATCGTTCGTGTCCAAATAAGCCACCAAGCCCACGATGATCTTATCACCCGGCAAAGTGTAGATGAACGTGCCACCGATGGATTTGGACAGCGGGAAGCCCATAGTGTGGATCACCTGACCAGCTTCCACAGTGCCCGGAGGCATCTGGATGATTTCTTTCACGCCCTCTTCAAAAACTTCTTTGTTTTTGCCAGCGCGAAGATCCAGTTTCTTTTCAACTTGTTTGAACAAAGATCCGCGCGTACCTTCCGCGAAGATCACCACTTTCGATTTCAGGATCAAACCTGGTTCAAAGTTGGCTTTTGGATTGCCGTTTTTATCGCGACCCTTGTCGCCCGTGCGAACACCGACGATTTTGTTGCCTTCATACAACGCTTCCACGGCGGCAAAGCCCGGGAAGATGTTGATGCCTTTTTCCTCACACTTAGCGCCCAACCAGCGGTTGAACTTACTCAAGGAAACGATGTAGTTGCCTTCGTTGTGGAACGGCGGCGGAGTGATTGGCAGTTTGAAAGAGAAATCGGAGCCCAGATAATAAACGGCGTCTTTCTTAACTTCAGAATCCAGAGGGCAGCCCTCTTCTTTGAAGTTCGGAACCAGCTCTTGCAAAGCTTTTGGATTCAGAACCGCACCCGAGAAGCTGTGCGCTCCGATCTCAGAGGCCTTTTCCAGGACCACGATCATTTGTTCAGGGATTTGTTCACCTTGTTTGCGACCCGCAGAAACATCTTCGTTGTGTTTCTGAATTTGATTTTGCAAGTGAAGGGCGCAAGACAATCCAGCGGCACCACCACCGACGATCAGGACATCGACGTCCATCGTTTCGCGTGTAACACCTTCAGGTAGTTGATCGTTTACAGACATATTCTCTCCATTCAATTCAAAACAACTTCTAGCAAAAGGCCTATTCTTCCATCGGCTCGTCTTTGACTTCCGCCTGTGGGGCCAGCTTTCTTGGCGGCGTCGACAGCTGAGATTGCACCTTCAAGTCCTCTTCATCGCGACCACCAGGGTAAAGGCGTTTTTTGGCCTTCGTGGCGATCTCTGCTTCGCGAGCCTCATCGTACTGGGGCTCTGTGGCATCCTGAGCCAGGGCCGATTGAACACCTACTGAGGATAGCAGAAACAAACATAAGAAAACTCGGATCATATCCAGCTCCATCTTCTGCGCTCGGGGCGCATATTAAAAGCTAACTGAGAAAGTTGTCATTGAAATATTGCAGGAAATCCCGGACTCCGTCCAGTTTTCAAGTGCACTTTAGGACTTAGTTTTTACAAAGCGCGCGAAGGAGCCGCACCTAGCCCACGGGCAGGCGGCGGTGAAACTTCATAGGTATTTGGCGGCGCACAGAATCGATGCGCTCTCGGTTCAGTTTGGAGATAGTGACCCCCGGAACCCGCTTTTCGACCTGGCCGACCACCGTCCCCCAAGGGTCAATGATCAAGCTGTGCCCATAGGTCTCGCGAGTGCCACCACGAAGACCCAGATGAGTCCCCCCTTGAGCGGCCGCGATCACATAAGATTGATTCTCAATCGCACGGGCGCGCAGCAGGATTTCCCAATGCGCCTCCCCGGTTTTTACCAAAAATGCCGCCGGCAGCAGGATCGCATCGACCTCCTGACGGGCGTACTGGGAAAAGAGCTCCGCAAAGCGCACATCGTAACAGATGGCCTCACCGATCTTAAATTCATCCACCTCAATCACACTGGGAGCCTGCCCGTGACGGAAAACATCCGACTCGCGAAGCGGCGCCTGGCCATCAAGCTGAATATCGAACAAGTGCATTTTTTGATACGTGGGACGAATCTCCCCTTCGGGAGTAATTAACATTGAGGAGTTGTAGAGATGCCCCTCCAAATACAAAGGCACCGACCCCAGATGCAGATAGGTATTATATTTTTTTGCAAGATCCGCGAGCTGCACAAAGGCTGGATGACTGACCGTCAGCCCTTCGATTTTTTCACCCTCTTTCAGGCGCAGATAAAGACAATTTTCCGGAAAACTCACGAATCGCGGTGATGCGCTCTGAAAGGCCTCTTGCAGAAGATTTTCCATCTGAGTGAGGTTGGTTGCGACATCATCCACAGATGTCATTTGAATAGCAGCAACAACCAGTTCAGAACTCATGAAAATCCTCTCTTACTCTGCATTAAGCAGAACATTGGAAGTGCGGGCCTCTTTGACCTCGCGACAGCTCCATTTGGCATCTTCAAGATTTTTTCTGACATTCGTGACGAATTCGCTGCACGACTGATGATTTTGGCCTGAGCCAATCACTTCATCCACACCTTGTTTGGTGTAAATCGTACGGCAAACTTGATCTTTGTCGATCTCAACACGCAGGGTGCGCACTGTTTTATTGTGTTTGCATAAAACCAAGGACTCGCCCAGCTCAGCGGCCTGACCTAAGGACGAAAAAAAAAGCACCGTCATCGTCGCCGAGAACAGTGCTTTTAGTTTATTTGCTTTAAAGATTTGGTCCTGTTTCAAGCTGCTCTCCTCTTTTAACAAGTTGGCCGAAATTAACATTTCTAAACTCAACTTAGATTTTACGCAGCTATGTAAGAGACTAAAACGAAGAGATCGCTTTAAGGACCAAATTTAGACTTTGTCTTAGGCAAACTTTGCCCGGTTGATCTCGTCAGAACAACCGGATGAAAGACTATGCAGATTTAGACTTAGTCGCTTTTTTAGAAGTCTTCTTTTCTTTAGAAGCGCCTTCAACCAACTTCACATTGGAGTAGTCGATGAAGCCTTCTTTTTTCAAAAGACCGTCTTTTTTGTCGTAGTGTGTTTGTACTTTCACACCTTGAACTTGGATTTTCATAGCTTTTGCGTCAACAGCAAGAACAGAACCCTTCTTACCTTTGTCAGAGCCTGTGATAACTTGAACTGTCGCGCCTTTTTTGATTTTCAATTTCATGTCGGCCAGCCTTATTAGTTCTTAATTTTCTTCTTAATTCTCATTTTAACTGCCAAAGCTCTTTTAGAAAGCTTGGAGTCATCTTGATTAAGAATGAAGTTGTCGAAACCGCCAACGTGTTCCATGTCACGGATAGCGCTTGCTGCGATTTGCAATCTAACCATTTGGTTCAGAACGCGGCTAAAGATGCGTTTTTTCTGAACATTTGGTAGAGCAGTTGACTTCGTTTTAATGTTGGAGTGGCTCACCAAGTTCTTAACAATGGGGCCTTTTCCCGTTACTTCACATTTGCTCATTCTAAGCTCCTCTGGCTCATCTCTTACAGGCAGGCCTCAGGCCCGCTAACTGGCTACAAGTCTGGATTGGCGCCTATTGGCGCGGCAAAACAAGAAACAACCATATAAAGTAAAAAGACACTTGATGGCAACTGTTTTTTCTCGTATACACAAGAACTCGCTAACCAATAGGAAATCGAAAGAGGATAGTAATGAAAAAGACAACTCGTAGCAAATACCGTCAGGAATTCTCTGGTGACCACGTATTCGATTACAAAGATCCAGCATCTTTGACTCGTTTCATCGGTGACGGTGGTAAAATCACTCCATCCAGAATCTCTAAACTTTCCGTTGCTCAACAGAAAAAAGTTGCTGCAGCTGTAAAGAAGTCCCGTAACTTGGGTCTATTGCCTTCTGGCTCTGACTCTTACGATACATTCCACAGAGCAGAAGCAATTTCTCCAGTTCCTTTCGAGATCTAATCCGATCTGAACTTGTAGATAGGTTTCCTGATTGGGAAGACAAAAAAGCCGGTGATGAACCGGCTTTTTTGCGTTTTGAACCTGATTTTAAGCCCTTAGGACTTTTTTCGGGATAATTTCCACCAGCACCAGGCCGTCACCGCCATCATCGCCATGTAACTTTTACTGGACCATTGATGCAGCACAGGACCCGGAATTCCAATAAATGAGAGTTGCTCAAAAGGCACCCCCCAGTTCGCCAGCCGAATCCCCAAAATAGGCAACGCAAACAGCGTCCAAAATTGCATAACCACGACAAACCACAGCATTTGACTGAGTTCAGCCCGGCGGTACTCCCAAGTCATCAAAACAACCGGAAGCGCCACGAACAAGACCCCAGCCAGAGTGGCCGCAACCTGACGGTCTTCAACACCCCGGAACAGGGCCATCACAGAGATGATAACAATGAACTGGGCGATCAAATATCCAAGAAAGGCATTTCGTCTCATATCCAAGAAGCTAGACCAGCCTCGAAGACAACTCAAGACCCAGGGCAGCCGAACCCCCTTTAATTTGCAGCAGACATCCGGCTCCGCCCGGCCCCCGCCTTGCACTAAGGGTCTTTCAACAACTTAAACAATGGGGGAACCATGAAACTCTATGCACTCAATCTTTTGCTTCTACAAAACCAACTTAAAAACTTTGGCCTGAACCCTGCCGAATGGAGCCTGCTCAAGATCCAAAACTTCGGCTTCCGCATCCAACATCGCGAGGACCACGATCTGGTGCTGTTTGGGCAGATAGAATATCGCAACCAAAGCCCTCGCTGGAAGTCTTTGGAAATTTCATTCTAAAGACCTAGTAAACCTCACAGCGCACAGAGAACAGACTGCGATTCCAGATATCCTGCTCGGACAGGACCAGAGTGGCCTTACGAGGCTCTGCCGCCACGTAGTTTGGATCCGAAGATGGCGGGATTTCTTCACCAGGAAGCTTTTCGTAAACTTTTCTACGGAAGCTGACCCAGGACTCTTCGCCATTGGCGCGCGTGTAGATACTCTTCAAACGGCAAAAAATCGCGATTTCTGCGTCTTGCATCCATCCGAATCTCTCCAACCCCGGCTCTGGGGGCTTTGTCCCCCACGCCAGCCGCGCCATCAACTCCAAACCATCATTCAGGGCCGAGCGAACCTCGGCCAGACCATAAAGCTGAGGCGTGCACTCCGCCGACGCCTTCCCAACACCTTCAGCCACTTGACGCAGAATCGTGAAGTACTCATAACAAGACCCCGCACTGTTCCCGAGCTGACATGCCTCTTTTGCACGCACAATCGTCGGTGGGATTTTGTTTTTCTTGTAAAGGGTTGGGAAGATGTTGCCTTTTTGCAACTCCTTAAAGGTTTCCGCCTGCGTATCGCACACAGAGTGAGGCGGGCTCATGACCATAAACACAACAATAGCGACTGCCAGGACCAGGATGGCAAGGACAGGCTTCGGCAACGAGTTCAAAAAGTTTTCCATGGAAAAAAGGATAGCTTATATTGTGCGTTAGAATCTAGTAGTTTGACAACTGGCCCCACCATTATGTAGTTTCCTTTCTCTGTCGGGGAGTAGCGCAGTCTGGTAGCGCATCTGGTTTGGGACCAGAGGGTCGTAGGTTCGAATCCTATCTCCCCGACCATTTTAGCCTTTTAAAAGTGATCGCAAAGCGATTAGTTTTAAAAGGCTTTTTTCGTTTCAGGGCCACGACGACCCGAGTTCCATCCTCGCGCAACACCAAAATCAAAGTTAAGGAGTTTTTTATGTCTCATTCTTCGGATCCAAAAAATGATGCTTTGTTGGTGGACTCTTCTGCGCAGCTGACTGCGGAGGCTGAGTTGCTTGAAGAAAATTTTGAATCCGCTGACACCCTTGAGGATTTCACAAAAGCTCTGATGGAAAGTCTCACTTCAAAACTTCATGCAAATATCGACGAGATTTTAAAACAGAACAAATAGCTCGCTGAAAAACGCACTGACGTTCGGTGCGTTTTCCATCTATCAAAACAATTCTTTTAGTTAGCCTAGCCTGTTTGAAATCTCGATAATCCCCCAGTGGCTGTTTTCAATTCGAACAAACGCTTTGTCAGGATTTCATTTTGATAGTCCGCCGCACCAAGACATCCCGTATTTCATGATTGAAACGCAAAAACCCGCTTGATAATCGTGAAATGTCTACAAGGGGGGAACTGTGGGCCGTTCGTTATTTTTGTCAATTGCGCTAGTTTTAACATCTTTTGCCGCCAAAGCTGACCTTCGCGGTGATCTAAAGAAACAAATCACTTCAGAACACCGTCCAATCTCTTACGATAAGGCACAAGTCGAACTCCTCGGGAACGTCTCGCTGATCCGACTGTCTGACGGCTCTTATGCTATTGACGAAGTGTATTGCTCGACTCCCTATGGCCGAACCCACTTGGGAAGCGGCGTAGGTCCTGGCAAAGAACCTTCCTCAACGATCGTTAACGTTGAGCACACCGTCGCACAATCTTGGTTTAAAGGACGCCATTACTTCAATGTTGGGAAGGCTGACTTGCACCATCTTTATCCTTCTGACTCCAGAGCCAACTCAATGCGCGGCAACTTTGCCTTTGGTGAAGTGAATACGGTTAAAAACACACCAAGATGTTTTGACGAACAAAGACAGGATATTTCCACCGAATCAAAGCTGGGCAGTGGCAGCGGCAGTGAGCTGGTTTTTGAGCCACCCACAAAGCACAAGGGCAATGTGGCTAGAGCCGTATTTTATTTTGCAGTTCGCTATGACTTCCCGATCCCAGCCAACTTGGAAAAAACTCTTCGCCGCTGGAACAAGCTTGATCCCGTAGATCAGGCAGAACTTGAACGCAATGACGCTATTGAAAGAATTCAAGGAAACCGCAATCCATTCATTGATCATCCGGAATACGCTGATCAAATCTCTAAATTCTAGTCTTGAAGAGTCTTCTTCAAGACTACTTCTAACTTGAAGCTAAAGACTGCCGAAGAGCTTGGCTTGATATATCAAGGCAATTTTGTCCGATTGTGAACCAAGCTCAAAAAAGAAAAACTGAAATAGTTAAACCTTAAATGCTTCAGGACTCATCCTGCGAACTTGAAACTCTTCGGACGCCAAATGAGGCAACAAAAAGTTCCCGAAGGCCCCGGAAACAAACTCAACCAAAATTCCCGAGCCTTTTGTTCTTTTCGCCAAAGCCAGTGCCTCGGCAAAAGACTGCACGTCACTTGCGGGCTGCCCTTGAACGGCTTTCACAAAGTCTGAAACCGAAATACCCATCTCGTCCGCCAGACTGCCGGGCACCACATGAGACACCACCAGCTTGGATCCCCCCAGATAAAAATCCCGAAGAATCTGATCGCGACTGTAACCAAAGGCAATCAATGCCGAAACAACATCAGTACAAATATCCTGCAGGATCAATTCGCCGAAAGACAAATAGGGCCTATCGACCAAAACAGGTCTTCGCGAAATCTCTCCGGACTCCCAAGAAAAGATTCGGCCTTTTAACACCCGCTTCTTTTTTTTCCTCAGAATCGTGACAGACACTTCTCTTCCTTCAGGCACACCGTGAATGACATCGTAGATGTTTCTTTTCCTATCACTGGCCATAGGCAACACATTGCCATGCCGATCCAATGACTCTCCGGCCATGGCCAGAATCACATCCCTGCTTTGCAAACCCATGGCCTCTGCCGGACTTCCGGGAAGGACTTTACGAATGATAACCCCCGTGTCGGCAGGGACTCCCAGCAGCCGGTAATTCCATTCTGAATTTTTCTGAATCAACGGCCCCAGACGGGACAACGATGCCTTGTCTTTTTTTAAAAAGGTTTCCAAAACGTTTTTGGCCAGATGAATCGGCGTGATAAAACTAAAATTCTCTGCACCTTCTATCACGGCCGTATTGATCCCGACCACCCAGCCTCCTGCAACAAGCGCCGGGCCTCCGCTGTTTCCAAAGTTGATGGCAGCATCAGTGACCAGACGCTCAGTGGTGTCACCCGTGCCTGCAATAAAGTTTGAAATTTCGCCTCCGGAAAAATGTGGCTCATCCACCCCCAAGGGAAAACCGATGGTCTTCACCTCCGCACCGCGATGCAATTTCACATCAAAACCCAACTTCAAGGCCGGGATCTTCTTCAACCCGGTCAGTTTCAGGAATCGTTTGATGTCATTTGCCCCCAGACGGAGCAGGGCCACATCCGGTTCCAGGTCCTCGACCATCCCCAGAATTTCCGCGCGAAAGGATTCGTCACTTGTCAGGGTCGATCGCACTTCAATACGCACCGAATTTCGAACGACATGGCTGTTGGTCAGGATGTATCCCCCCTCCCCATGAAGTTGAATAAAAAAACCGGAAGCACTCCACTGCTCAGGCGCGACAAAGCGCGGATCCAAAATTGAACGTGGATCCGTCTCGCTAAATCCCTGGACAAAGATGCGAACGACCGCTCGGGTGGCTTCGTGAGCCTGCCTGGCCATGCTGGAAATTTTTGGAGACATACTCCCGAAGTTTAGTGGACGGATAGCGTGAAAACCATCGACGGGCTCAGCTGGTGTTAAGACTCAAACTATAACTTAGCCATGACAGCGGACCGTTGCCAAAGCGCAGATCTTTCTTTCATGTCCCGCACGTAACTCGCCTGATCGTTCTTTGAATGACATCATTTAAAAATTAAAAGGAGTCGGCACTATGAAATCTCTTCGGGTTCAATCCCTTCCCCTGCACAAACCCATCATTCTCAAAAAAGACAAATCTCTGCGCCAGGCAGCTCTTGCAATGAACCGCAACCATGTCGGAAGTGTTATTGTCTCTGACGGCCATGGAGTTCTGCGGGGTCTGTTTACGGACCGCGATCTGGCTTTGGCTCTGGCCCTGAAGAACATGCGAACTTCCGTTCCTGTAGGAGAAATCACTCAGCAGTCACTTATTTATGTCGACGAAAACGCGACCCTGGAAAACGTTATTGATCTGATGAAAAAATTTGCCATCCGCCGGGTGCCCGTCGTGCGCAGTCGGCACAATGGGAAGCAAACCTGCCTGGGCATTATCACCCTGGATGATCTGATCAAAGAAGGACTTATCGACAAAAAAGATGAAATCCAGATTCTGCGTTCGCAGTTAAACTTGCCGAGCGAAAGACGCACCCGTAGCCGGTTAAAAAATATCTTCCGCGCACAAGAGCACAAAGAGCATGCAATGGCCATCTTCCTGAAATCCATTTCAGAGTACACCAATCTGAACCGGGCCAGCGCCAAGACACTGACCCTGGAAACACTGACATTGGTTTTAAGAAGAATTTCAGAAAATTCGGGGTCTAATTTCTTGTCGCAACTTCCCCACGAGCTTCAGATGCAATTGCTTTCAGAAGTCTCCCCAGCAGATCGATCCATCAATGCTTCCCTGATCTCAGAGCATATTCAAAGGAAGTTTAAAGTCCCTCCTAAGCAGGCCGAGGCTTTGCTTCAAAGTTTCTGGAGAGCCCTGGCCCGGTCCGTCTCCATCACCGAGCTCCGCAAAGTGGAGCGGGATTTACCACGGGAGATCACGCAAATGCTCTCCCCTCGGGCCTCGATGATCTGAAACAATCTATGGAGTCGAACATGAAAAAAATGAACACCTTGATTGCCACACTGGTCCTGATCACTGCTGGTTGTGCGACCATCTCAAAAGACAGTGCAGATCTGGATCGACGTATCCAATCAGAAGCCCCAGCGAACACTCCTGAAGAAATCGCACAGCGGGCTGCGGATGTCTTTTCATCCGCCCCCGGTCTGAGCCAGGACCAACGAGCCAAGCTCAATGCCTTGTACTTAAGAACCTATGCTGACTCAAGACAGATCCGCAAAGAGATCGGCCAGATGAAGTCTCTTTTATTTAAAGAAGCTGCCATCAAGAAATTCAAATCCAAAGACATCAACGATCTCACCCGAAGAATCATGGACGCCGATCAAAGAAGGTTGAATATCATGTTCGCCGCCCTGGAAGAAATGCAGACCATTGTGGGGCATGGGGATGACAAAAAGGAACTTTACGAATACTTGCGCAAGTACGACTATCCCGGAAGCACTTTACGATAGGACTCCGGGATCAAGGTGAAAGGGCGGGATTCATCTGAAGGGCTTTTCGGGCCTCTTCGTACCCGCCCAGATTGGTCAGGTTCTTAAAGCCGAGCTCTTTCATGATCGTCACCGCCTGGGTCGCTCGCTTCCCACCTTTGCAATAAACTTTATAACTGTCCTCACGATTTAGTTTTGAAACCCGGTGACGAAAGCTCTTGTTTAACACATCGATATTGATGGCTCCGGGCAAGTACCCTTGGGAATATTCTTCCGGGGTGCGCACATCAAGCAAAACTTCTTTGGCCGAAGCAAAAGAGAAGTTAAAAACAACGAGACAAAAAAACACGCCCCAAAGTCGTTTCATACGCCCCCCGGGCGCGAGGCCGGACATGCAATCCATATCCGGCCGGTCTAATCAATGAATGGAAATCTGCTTGCTTTTGGACTCTGCCGTTTTAGGAATTGTCACGGACAACACTCCGTTTTCAAATTTAGCATCCACTTTCTTCTCATCGATCGCCTGAGGCAAAGTGAAACTTCTCATGCAGGAACCGTAAGAAATCTCGGAGAAATATCTCTTTTTGCTTTTTTCTTCCTTCTCCGACCTTCTTTCTGCCCGAATGGTAAGTCGATCACCCTCGACCTCCACCTTCACATCTTCTTTTTTTATGCCAGGAAGATCCACCTTCAAAAGGTAATTCTTATCCTCCTCAATAAGCTCGCTGGAGGGCATCAGACTCAACTCTTCGCCCAATTCCCCACTTCTCAGCTCCATCAGTTCGTTCAACAGACGATCAATCCGACTTTGTTGCCGACTCATCTCTCTAAATGGGTTCGCTAAAGATCTTTCGCGCCATAAACTTGGTAGATTCACCATAGTAACTCCTTGGTTAGACAGTAGACTAAAACAAGACACCTGGAGTTCTTTATAGAATTCCTCAGCATTTGCATAGAAACAACCAACCATAAAAAACGACTGACCTGTATCAAATGCGGCCTGTTTGCCAGCTTACAGACGCGACTTTCTTACCCACATTAAACCACTTAAAAGAAGCAGCACCAGCGTGCTGGTCACAACCCAATCCTCCGGTCGCAAAGGAGACAGCCGGAGGAAGCTAAGGGAATCCGAAAAGTGAATAAGCCCCACCGATGAAAGGAATGTTGTGAGCGCCAGAGCGGTGGCAACCTTGGACTTAAAACGAGTGAGATACAAAGCCGCTCCGCCACTCCAGAAAGTCAAAAGCGCCATCGCCATTGCGCGAGCCCGCTCGGGATCACCGGACTCTTCCAGAGTATGCGTGAATCCCCATCCCATTGCTCCGGCCAAAAGCACCCCAGCAAGACAGATGCTGATCATTTGTTGAGAAGAAAAGATCTTTGGATTGTTCGGCTCTTCTGGCGCTGCGGTCGCTGCGGCTTGGAAAGCCAAAAGTGCCGTCGGGTGAATCAATAGTTCCAGCCACACTATATGAACAGGAAGATAGACCAAGGGATACCCAGCCAAAGGTAAAATAGCCGCAGTTAAGACAAGCGGAACATGAAGAAGCAGAAGATATTCAAAACTCATTTTCAGATTTAAAAAAAGCTGTCGGCCTTCCCGAATTGCATTGATGATCGTGCTAAAATTGTCGTCCGCCAGAATAATTGACGAAACTTCTTTTGCACTTCGCGAACCTCTTTCGCCCATGGCAATTCCGATATCAGCCGCCTTCAAGGCTGGAACATCGTTCACGCCATCCCCTGTAACAGCGACAAGCTCACCCAAACGCTTAAGTGCCATGACGATCCTCAACTTCTGCATCGGAGTACAACGAGCCACTACATCCACGGTCTTCAAATAGCCCGCATTGTGATTCAGCCACTCCTCCTGAAACTTTTCAGACTCCTCTTCCGCGGAAACGACAACCGGCTCGGTCAAGGTTAGGCCTGCATCCTTAGCGATCGCAGCCGACGTCTCAGGATGGTCCCCGGTAATCATTAACACTCGTATGCCATTGCTGCGGCAGTATGCCATGGCGTCTGCAACCTCCGGGCGCGCCGGATCCTCAAAAGCCAGTAAGCCGCAAAACTCCAGACCTCCCTCCGGTTCGTTTTCAAAGAGCGCAGCAGACCTCTTCTTGGCAACCCCAATGACCTTGTGCCCAGTTCTCGCCCACTGAGAGACTCGCTCCCCCCACAAGGCTCTTTCATTCACAGCAAGGCCGGACATTGCAAGAATCCTCTCAGGGGAGCCCTTTACATGCGCCATAAAATCGCCACCGGATTCCTGAGTCAGCACGGTTTCTCGTTTTCTGTCCTCTGTAAATGGGAAGACTCGCAACCTCAATGGACTGTCCAAGTTCATTTGTTGCGCGACCTGCCTGATGGCAGTATCAACAGGATCCGAATCCGAGCTTGATGCAGCCAACGCAGTCCTTAACAGGGACAAGACATCCCCCTTGTTCGGCTCCCAATGTGTCAAAGTCAAACGGCCATGCGTGATTGTACCCGTCTTATCCGTGCAAATATGAGTTATCCGACCAATATTCTCAACGCTGACAGCTCGCCGAACAAGCGCACGCTTTTTTGCCAGGCGATAGACCCCGACTCCCAGGAAGAATGTAAATACGACAGGAAACTCTTCTGGCATCGCCGCCACTGCCATCGTTGCGGCACTTAACAGAGCATCCAGCCAGCCATGCCCTTGATAGATCCGGACCGCAGCCAGAACTAGACAAAGCAGGACCGACCCCAGAACCAGAATCTGTACCAACCGCCCGATCGAAGCCTGCAGCGGTGTGCGCTCATGCGGCATGCGGGCCACAGAGCGCACAATTTCACCGTAAGACGTGCTGGAACCGGTGAGCAAGACTCTCAAAGCACCACTGCCTGTCAGTACTCTTGTACCCGCATAACCCAAGGTCTCAGAAGGAACTCGGACCTCTTCCAGAGCAGACATCGCAAAGAGATCCAGAGTGCTTGGCATTTTCTTGACCGGCTGCGACTCTCCCGTCAGAACTGATTCATCCAACTGAATATCCTGGGTCCTTTCAAAAACTCCGTCAGCGGGAACAACCACCCCGTGTACTAATAGCACCAAATCGCCTGGCACCAAATCCCGGGCATCAATCTCAATTTCCCTGGATTCACGATAGACTTGAACACGGCTGGACAACTGCCCCCTCAATGACGACGTCGAGGCTTGAGTTCTCCAGTGTAAAAAGGCATCCATAAATAAGAGTGGAAAAATAGCAACATACAGAGTTATGCCGTCCGTCGGCTCCCCAACCAAAAAGAAGGCCGAGCCGACCGCTAGCAGAAACCAAATCATTGGATCTTTCAATGTATCAGTCAGGAGATCGATCCAAGGGCTCCCGGAAACTTCGACAATGTTATTGGGTCCGAAGCGCTCCCTTTGTTCGGCCACATCCGCTAGAGTCAAGCCACCATCCCGACGTCGAAGTCTTTTGATGTTTTCTAAAGAGATGGTCTTCATCTTAACTCCGATTCAATCCCACTTCAAAGGCCCCTCCATTATCCCCTCAACAAACTGATGCACCAGCGGATGTGATGATTGTCGGGTCTGCTCAGGAGTCCCCGCCATGATGACCTGTTTATTGCCAACAAGTACAATCCGGTCCGCCATTTTATAAGCACACACCAGGCTGTGAGTAACCATGATGATAGTCGAACCATGCTCTCGTTTCAGATTCAGGATCAGATCCAGAAGAATATCTGTGTTGATCGGATCCAGTCCGGCAGTGGGATCATCATAGAATATAATTTCAGGATGAAGCGCCAAAGACCGGGCGATCCCCAAGCGTTGCTTCATGCCACCAGACAGCTCATGGGGCATCATATTCTGTGCCTGGGACAGTCCCACATCAGCAAGACATTCACGAACTCGCACCTCAATTTCATCCTCGGTCATGGAAGTGTGCTCCCGCAAGGGAAATGCCACATTTTCATAGGCGTTCATCGAATCAAAAAGAGCACTTTTTTGAAACTGCATTCCTATTTTACGGGCCAATCGTATTTTCTCTTCGGACTGCAGATCCTGCCAATCTTCTCCCTCGCAGTAGACATGACCATGCTGGGGCTTGTAAATTCCGGCCATGGTCTTTAGCAAGACCGTTTTCCCAGCGCCACTGGGCCCAATAATCACCAGGGTTTCCCCTCGCTCAACCTCCAGAGAAACGTCACTTAATACAACTTCTCCGCCCAAAACAATTGTGACATGATCAAGCTTGATTGCAGGGTGATTCATGGTTTCATTCTATTTTCTCCTCAGGGATACATAAAGAAGGGAAATGGAAATGTGTCATCTGACTTACAGTTACACTTTTACCCCGAGAGCCTATCAGGTGATGGCAGCCTGTGGCTTAGATTTGACTCAAGGACCCGACGACAATGGATTGCTGGTTTGTGATCTGTGGCTCAACTCTCAAACGGGCCTTTTTTGTTCACGCTTTATCGAGATCATCGATGAACGACATCTTCCGCAGCATGAACCTCGCAAAGAATTTCCACTTTGGCCTGACTTTGCGCAAAACCTGCCCCAGCCCGTGCCGAAGCATTCCCCTCATTTTACCCTTGAAGGTTTTTTAGTTGAGGATCAGGTTGCTGCAAAAGAACGGATTTCCCGTCTTGACCTACCCGCCTCCGTCTATTTTCGGAATCGGGAAACAGCACTGGAACAGCAACTAAGTTATAAAAAAATATCCCCTTACTGGGCGCTGTTGATCCGTCCCCTGACAACCCACGCCCGGCCCCCTCTATCCAACGACATAAGCGCCATTCGATGGGACGGCCAGGAGGCTCTGTGGCTTCAGCTGGAAACAACATGTTGGGATATCATTATTACTTGAACTAAGGGCCTTAACTCCGGTCGAGCGCTTTCAGGCGTTCTCGCAAAGAACTGACGAAAAGATTTTGAAAATCCACGTTCATCTCTTTGGTCTTAAAGAACGGATTCATAATACAGATTCGAGCCAGAACCAGCTCCTCCGAATCCATTTTCCCCTGCCACGAACTGACAAAACTTTCAAAGTACTTCGCATAACATTTTTTATAGATTTTCGTCTTCGAGATGAAAAAGTCACTTTCTTTGTCAGCGGCGAAAGATTCAAAAAGGCGCAGGGTTCTTTTGTTCACCTCTTGCAAAGAGTCTCCAGGCTTTGCCACACAGAACCCCAGTAGATTGGCATCCCCGCTGGGAGCCACGCGAAGATTCGGAACTTCAGAGCGCAGCCGATCCTCCAGCTCTTTTCGCAGGCGAATGGTGCGTGCGATCAGACGCCCATAGCCTTCCTGGGAAAAACCTACACATTGGGCCGTCATCCAGGTCGCCACCGCTCCGGCGGCGGACCGAGATCCTTCTAAAGTAAAAGGTCCTTTGTCTTTGTTGACAGCAAAGTTCACATACGGCGCACCGAAGGATCGTTGGAAGTAGTCCCTTTCATCCGCGGCAATAAAGGCCCCCGAAGAATAGGGCACATACCCCAGCTTGTGAGGATCAATGGTCACCGAAGTCACGCGTCCCATGGCCTCAACCGCTTTTAAACTCTGTGATGACAACACACTGCTGACTTCTGAGTTCTTTCCCCGTAAAGAACACAGGAAGCCGCCATAGGCCGCATCCACGTGATGCCATATGTGCCAGCCTTCCACCTGACGATACATGTCCAGAAGCTCTTGAATTTCGTGGATGGGGTCGACCATCCCCAGTTCCGTCGTTCCCAGGACGGAAACCACCATCAAGATCGGCCGGTCCTCGCGCTGAGCGCGCTGAATTTGTGCCGTTAAACTTCGCAAATCCAGATGCCCGCGAGAATCCAACTGAACAGGCCAAAGAGCCTCGGCCCCCAGGCCAAAAATATTGGCTGATTTGGTCCAGGAATAATGTTTGTGCTCAGGAATTAAAAGAACAGGACCAAGGAAATCGCGCCCGATTTTTTGGGAAATTGCACGAGCTGCAACAAAGGGATTGCCCTCAAAAGGGTTCAGTCTTTCCGCAGAAACTTTGACGGCCTCCGAGATCTCTTTATAACTTCGATACCCCATCGAGGCACTGGCAAAAGCGGAACAGCAGCCCTGCTCCAGCCCCGCGACCATCCAGCTGTAACAGCGAGTCCGGGCGCGATAGACGGCCTCAAAATTTGCGATGGTTCCCCCGGAAGTGAAGTGACCAACTGCTTTTTCCAGACCCATCATCTGGGACAAGGCCGCAATCGCCTCCTCTTCAATCGAAACACCGACCCAAGAGGATTCACCTGAGATGTTATTTGGATTATGCAACAATGTCAGGATATGACCAAACAATGCCGGCAAAGAGGTCTCGGAAAACATGTGCCCAATGTAGCGCGGGGAAAATTTGGGAATCTCTCGTTCAAAGCGTGATGCCAGTTCTTGCAGGACATCGGCTGTGTGCTGGCGACGTTTTATGTAATCGGCGGACTCCATGTCACTGCGGGAAACCGCCTGACCGTCCCCAGGTCGAAATCGGCGACGCCAGTCAAACCAGGAATTTAGAAGTGTGTTTATCTGCGTGGCAACCCACTGACTGTTTTCTGCCTGTGGCCCCAGAAAAAGCCCCTTTAAGGCGGCTTCCTCGGACAGGCATAACGGCACGATTTCTTCGAGTTGGTGTTTCATAGATGCCCACCTTAGCAAAATCCCTTACTTCTGGAATCCAACGCCCGGGTGGATTATTCGAACACTCAAGACCTTGTCAGCCTCCAGCACAATTCTTCGAATCTTCATTCGCCAGATCTCTTGAAAGGACAGATCTGACAGATCCCCCTTCAGATCAACGGTGGAGGAATCATAAAAGATCTCTACCTTTTTCCCGGTACCCAAATGTGTGAATCGGTATGTGCCCGGAGAAGGATCCGGAACCTGATAGGAAAGAAGTCCCCGACGTACAAAGTTCCCCTGAATGCCACCAAAACCACTTTTTTCCCAGGCGCCGAAAATCATTGAAAACACATTCGATATAGGTCCGGTCGCCCCCCGGTCCACGGAAGAACCCAGCTCCACGGACACCTGACCGCGAACCAACACCCCTGTTTCAGGAAAAAGCTCGCGGACCGCACGCTGAGAAATTACAAAGGCCCCGACCATCGAAGGACAGGCATGTCCGGCAAACCGCACCACATCCAAGAGTGAAATTGGAAAAGCGTGCTCCTCTGGATCCGCCTTAAGAAAGTGAGCAAAGGGCTCATGCACCGGAATTTTCAGCTGCTTCATGTCCTCTGCTGTCATCATGATTCTGTCTTCCATATGGCCCCCTGCTTAAAACGACAATGCTATTGGTCCCAGCTCAACAGTCTTTTTTCGCCCTGAATTTTCTGAATGTCCGTGATGTCCTGGGACATCTCCAAAACACCTTTATATTTCTTTTCTTTATCGCGAACCGCAAAGTATCTGATATGAATGGTGCGGCCCTTAAACTGAATCCAAAACTCCGCTTCATCCTTACGACCGGCTTTGAACTCTTCCAGAATACGCAAAACCGTATCCACACTTTTCGGAGGATGACAGAAACGCACTTCACGACCGATCACCCCGGCACTGCGCGGAAAGACCCGCTCCTCTCCCCGATTGTAAAAGGCCACTTTGTCGTTTTCATCGACAAAGGTCACATCCACAGGAAGGAACTTTAAAATCAGATTGATCTGCTCTAAGTTCAACACTCCTTCATCCATTTTAAGTTTGGAGACATCCGGAAATTCTACGGCCGCCGTCCGGGATCTTTCTGCAATTGAATCTGTTGCTGGTGCCGTCGTCGCACGGCGATCCCGATCCACCCAGCCGATTTCTTCATCCCCGGTGGTCATCGCTGCCCAGTCTTCCGGTTGCAAAAGCTGAAGAGCATTCGGAAACAGTCGGTTTTCCTCGACATGGATCATGTGATGCATATTCTCAATCAGAAGACGAACGCTTTCGCTCAGGCTTTTGATTTCTTGGTTGTCTATCTGCCCGCGGATTGTACGAAGGATATCACGAATGCTGTCATGGAAAGACCACATCCCCTGACTGGGGCCAAACCATCCCCGCTTTTCCAGATATGGAAATAACTGGTTTTCTTTACGTGCATAGCGCTTTTCAATTTCACATACATGATTAAAGACATTCACGAATTTTTGAAAGTCCTGATGTGGTGGAGACATTTGCAGCTCCACCAGAAGTCTTTTGATAAACTCATTTTCTTCGAAGTAAACCCGTAAAGAGTGGCTTTCTGGAAGTCCTGTAATGTAATCGGGAAGTTTTGGATAATGCATCGGACGAACCTCTATTTCTGCGGATAGATTAGCTCTAATGATCACCTGTCTCATTGATTCAGATCATTTTTCTAACACTTCTGCCTGCAGAAGGCGGTCCGTACCGGACTATTCAAACACAGGGCCCAAAGACCTCGTAAAAGTCTGGAAAAATATTCAGAACCCTGCTCGGTCCTGAACATTTCGTGTGAAGTCTTTGCCGGATTCGAATAAGACGATGTCATGTCACGTCGCGGTTTTTATCTTATTTTGATCCCTATCCTTGCCTTAACCGCCTGCCAACCAGCGAAGCAACCGCTAACCACAGAGGCAGCCCTCCCCCAAGCCATCATTGGGGGAACCTCCGCAGCTTTGGGGGAATTCCCTTTTACGGTGAATATCTGGTTTAATGATCCCAAAGAAAACTATGTCTCCCATCACTGCGGTGGCAGTTTGATTGATTCCCGTTGGGTGCTAACAGCCGCTCACTGCGTTTTAGAAGATGAATCTGAAACCCGTCAGCGTCTAGTTGCACCAGGAAAACTAAGACTGTTTATCGGTGGTATCGAACAATCCGGACGTGACGGTCGCGAACTGAAGGTCCGCTCCATTCAAACCCACCCTGAATTTGTCTGGCCTCGGGTTGATATTGCCCTGATCGAATTGGCGGAAGCGGTGACCGACATCACTCCGATCGCCTTAAACGAAGAGGATCTGGGAAACTCCACTGCCAACGTCTTTCTGGCTGGCTGGGGTCTGACGGACAGTGAGGGCCACAAAGACAGTGCCTGGTTGCAAAAGCTTAAAGCGCCGCTATTACCTCGCTCACAGTGTGCTCTGGATGACTTCCCCAAAAAACGAGGTTATGAGCTGGGTCCAGAAACACTCTGCATTGAAACCCACCAACATCAAAAGTCCACCTGTCCAGGCGACAGTGGCGGGCCCATGTTCCTTGAACAGAACGGCCGGTATGTGCAGGTCGGCGTGGTCAGTTGGGGTTCCGCGTGCTCTGGTTTCCGGGCCCAGGGGTCTTCAGTGGCTGGTTATGCTGCTGTTTCCTATGCCCTGCCTTGGATCAAGAGGGTTCTTGCTCGCAGCAAATAATGCACAAAAAAGTTCACAGCTTAAACTGCGTCGTTGATCGAGAAGATCCCCGAAAAGAAAAAAGCCCTCTTCTCTAAGAGGGCTTGGAATTTACCGTAAGACTATGGGGCTTCTTCAGCTTTTTGATTCACAAACCACGTGGCGAAGCCATCCAATGACTCCACAACCTTGGCAAGAACACTGTAGGTCTCTTGATCCTCGCGCAAAAGCTTTTCAATCAGCTCTTTCATCCCTGTCTGATCAGATTCAAATCCTTTGTATTTGGGATTAATTGCAACTTGAATCGAGCCCCGCGCACCACCGGTGGAAATGCGCAAAGCTGCCTGAATAGAACGAACCTCCACGTCCTCCACTTTCATGTCTGCTGGCAGTTTTTCCATGTCGATGGTCGCATTCATGCGCATGCTGACTGATTTCAAATGGCCCTGCTGGTCCTTCTGGACATCTTCCATGGCGATATCCAACACCGCCGCTTCGCCATACTTTTTGATATAGTCGGCGGCAAGTTCTTCGGCCAGTTGATCAAGCTCTTCACCAAACTGATCCAGAGTCTCTTGACCGAAGGCTTTTTTCAGATCTGTTTGCATTAACAGATCCGCCGTTGCCATCGGGGCGGTACCATCACCATACTGGTACTTCGCATTTTCAATGGTCAACGCCAGGTTGTTCTCCGGACCTTTCTTCGTGATGGCAACTTTCACACCAAAATCCAAAGCACGCACATCATCCACCAAAAGATCCGTGAACTGCAGATCCATCGAGGTGGTTTGATTGTTGTAGGGCGCAGTAATGGCGGAAACTCGTTTATTAACTTCTTCCTTTGTAATAAGGCCAGCGGCAACCGCCAGGGAAGATCCGACCAACAAGAAAGACAAAGTTTTTTGAATCAATGGTTTCACTGCATATCTCCTTTTTTAGGAAATCAGCTTTAGGGAAGACCCACCCCAGAGTCAAAGACCCAAGAATTAAATAAATTCAATCTGCCGCAGTTGAGACCTTGCCTTCCCGTCAAGGGGAGAGCCTTTTTGTTTCCCCTGTCAAAAGCTTTAACACCTCAGAAGCCTTAAGGTGCATCCCCGTCGGGCATGGCTCTTGGATACAAAGATTCTTATGCCTCAAAAACCAACTCAAAGCAGTTTTCTTACAAAGCGGCAAAGTCGTCGGGGAAAGTTCCTTGTCGTCGTCGCATTGCTTCTGGGGACCCACTTTGCCCAGGCAAAAAATGAACACTCCTGGGATAAGATCGATTATCGGGAAAATCTTTACTTTACACGAGACCAAGAAATCGCCCGCGGCGAGAACGTGGCCCAAAAGAATGCCGACCTGCTTGAGGAAATTAAGAACTTCCGTCCCACTTCCAACGGCCGCGCAGAAGGTGTCACCTTCGCACAGGCACAAAAGATTTTATCTATGATCAGTAAGAATGAAATCACCGGTTCTCGCGGTGACAGGAAATATGATCCTGATGGTTCTCGAGGATTCTGCTTCGGACGGGCTTTGTATGCCCATCTGGAGCTTCTTCGTCATGGAGTCGACGCCGCCTCAATCAAAAAAGTCTTCATCGTGGGACCGATGAAGGCCGGTGGTATTAATTGGCAGTTTCATGTCGCCACGATCGTCAGAGCCAAAGACAAAGATGGCTGGTATGCACTGGATACGGTCGTGGGTGAACCCGTTCTTTTGGATCAATGGCTGGCCCGGTTCTTAGGCTTTTCCTCGGACAAAAAGCTTCGCATGTACATCACCCGGGCTGCCAAGATTGGCCCCAGCTCATGGGAATACAACAAGCTCCCTGGCGGGCTCTTTGACCCGTTCTATAATGAATACTTCAAAGACATGTTTGAAATGTTCCGCAAACAGCCGGTTAAGGCCGAGGACAAGTTCGTCCTTCGCTGCTCCAGGATTTTCTCCTAAAAAAAGGCCCCGCTATTGCGAGGCTTTTTGTTTTTGGGCCGTCAACTCCATCTGGCAGACTTTCACTTTGGTCTCGTACTCATCCTGGCGCTTTTCCAGCGTGGCCTTGTAGCCGCGGAAACGGTTCATACGATCTTTCAGGAACTCCTCTGAAACCCCGACGATGCGCTTTTTATCCTCAACACCAATAGAGGAAAAATCCTCATCCGGAGTCACGTATTCCCGAGATTCGGTCCAGCGAACCTTGCCATCTCCACCATTCTTAATGTCTCCGAGTTGAACCCGGCAGTCGCGCAAAACTCCGTACAAACCGCGGTTGTCCAGATAACGGGGACCACCAAAAACATTGGCCTCCAGATTATACACATCCAGTTCCAAACGACGCAGTTCTTCATTCATGGCGACTTTGCGCTGATAAACCATATCACCATCTTTGACGCCGACAACAGAGTCCCCACGGACTGGAGCTGACATATCCACCTTCGTATCAACATCTTTGGCCTTATGTTGAGACGCACATCCAACAAGAGACAGGGCAACAAAAGCAAAAACTATAGACCGCATATTTTCCTCCACATGGGTTTGGAAAGCTTAGAATCCTCATTTTAAAACGTCAAATTTTTGCGTTTAATGCAGTACTGCAAGACCCATTTCAGACGGATTGTTTCTTACTTCGAAATGCTCATTGAAATTATCATCCATCATGCGATGAGCTATTACTTGAAGAATGGAAATTCGTATAGGTACGTCCGGCTGGGTTTATCCGCCCTGGCGAAAAACTTTCTACCCTGAGGACCTTCCGCAAAAGAAGGAGCTCTTCCATGCCAGTCGTCACCTGACCTCGCTGGAAATCAATGGATCCTTTTACTCCTATCAAAAGCCGTCAACCTATCAGCACTGGTATGAGGAAACTCCGCCGAATTTTATCTTCTCGGTGAAGGGGCCTCAGTATATCACCCACATCAACCGACTAAAGAATGTCGAAGACTCTCTATGTAACTTTATGGCCTCGGGTGTCTTGCTTTTAAAAGAAAAGCTGGGCTGCATTCTTTGGCAGCTGCCCCCCAATTTTGTTTTTAACGAGGAAAAAAGCCAACGTCTGGAATCCTTCTTCCGCGGACTGCCAAAAACTTTCTCTGAGGCCGCAAGACTTGCGAAAAGGTCCAAACGTTTCACCGCGACTTATCCCCAAGAGATCGTCGAGTCCACCCAACCCTTACGTCATGCCCTGGAGGTCCGTCACCACAGTTTTGAAAACCCGGCCTTCATCGAGCTTCTGCGCAAGTACCAAGTGGCCCTGGTCTTTGCAGACACGGCGGGCAAGTGGCCTTACATGGAAGACATCACTAGTGATTTTTTGTACTTGCGTCTGCATGGGGATGAAACATTCTATCAGAACGGCTACGACTCAGAGGCTTTGAAGTTCTGGGCCCAAAGACTGAATACATGGGCGCATCACCAACGGCCCCGTCATTGGCAAAATGTGGCCGACGGCACGTCTTTCCCGGACGTAAAAATCGCCTTCGTTTATTTCGATAACGATCTGAAGATCAAAGCTCCTCGGGATGCCCTGCAGTTGCAGAAAATACTGCGCTAATGCGACACCGGCGCGTATTGACTTGCCGCCACGGCATCCACCTTGGCGGCACAAATAAAATCATTTTCAGAAAGGCCACCAAAACCCTCGTTGACTGAGTGAGTGTTAAACTTTACCAGACAGCGATTGTAGGATACCTCCATCTCGGGATGGTGGTCCTCCGTGTGCGCTACATAGGCAATCGCATTCACAAAGGCCATTGTTTGATAGAAATTGCTAAAGTGGAAGGTCTTGGCAATGTGCGGGCCCATTAAAACCCATCCATCCAGAACCGCCAGATACTGATCGATCTCTTCAGGAACCAGGGCTTGGTCCACAGGATGACTGCGCTTTCTCAGTAAATCGATTTGACTGATCATGAGGTCTCTCCTTCCAGAATCCTGATTGTCCCTCAGCTCGGAAAGGGTCTCAATTTGTTATTTCCCAAAGGTACTCTTTTGCGGCAACTGTGTTTATGGGATTTAACAACTCTTCGGACAAATAAGAAAGGCCAAGGATATCATCCTTGGCCTTCAGCAGTCATCTGTAAGTGAAATCTTAGCGAACAACCTCAGGGATCACGATATTGCCACGTGCCGCCTGCAGGATTTCCGGAACAGAATTCGTGAAGTCAGGCAGACCACCGATACGAACCGCACCGCCAGTCGCTTTGTAATTCGGATGAGCGTAGTCCACGAAACGACCTTCATCGATCAGGAAGTAGCCACGGAAGTTTGTTTGGCCGTTCTTCGCTTTTTCGTCGATCTCATAGCGGTCACCTGACAAGCCAGAAGAAGCGGACTTCTTATAGTTCAGACCAGCCACTGTCGGATAACGATCCACACGGTATGTCCCTTTTTCAATCAAGTTACCACTGTGAACCGAGATACCCTGCGCACGAATCGTCGCCGCATCCGCCGTCAAACCATTGGACTGAGCCGCGCCGTTCGTCAACAACATCCAATCCCAAGGAAGTGGGATCTGAGCATCACGGTATCTGGACAAGGATGCATCACGAGTCGCCTCACGCGCATAAACACGGTAGATGTCTGTGCCCGGACCCAACAGGTGTCTCATGTAGGCCACGGCCTGATTTTCCAAACGTGTGCAACCGTGAGAACCCGGGTTGCTGAAGAAGTTGATCATCTTCATTCGAGTGATTTCAATGGGCTTGGCACCATCTTTACCCCAGCCAATGGTACCGTGGATCCACTGATAGTTAACTCCACCGTTTTCACCCGCCGGTGTCAACTTGGCAGCATACCAACCAAACGCACCGTGGATGGAGGATTTGCCCTGATCATTTCTCACAGACCACTTTCTTGCACCCATGTACAAACTCATGCTGTCTGTCACTGGACCTGGGATGTCTTTCAAGGACTGCCCTGGAGTATACCAACGCGGATAGAAACCTTTGCCATCCTGATAGAACTTCACCCATTCAGAAATACGAGAATGTCCCACCCAGGTTTTGTAGGCGTTTGGATCATTTTTATCACCCTCTTCAGGACGACCGACCACGGTGTCTGTTTCCATAACCATTTTGTGTGGGCAGCCAGGAGAGGTTGTGCAACGCTCATAGATACGAGTCTTTTCCGTCGCAATATTCTGAATCACGAAATAGCGCGATGTCGGCAAAGTGATTTGCTTATCGCTCAGATAGTCCTTGGACACGTAGAATTCAGATGCCAGATAAGGGGACACGGTCGAGGAGCTGATGATTTTCACCTGAACCAGAGGAGAGGCCTCATTTAAAAGATCATAGATCTCCACCACGTCGTTGCGATTTAGTTTTCCAACGATATTGCTGGCCGTTGTGGAGTTGCTGGATCTAACATTCAACATGTCAGTAGAAATGTAGTACTGCTTTCCAACGATCAACTGGCTCTTGCTCACCACCTGCGCCACAGAGTCCTGGGCTCCAGCAAAGCTGCCAGTTAAAACACTCATAAGTACGGCCGCTGCGGCCCCAACTAAAGAAGCTTTCATGTCATCTCCATTCGTTTGCACCTGCCAGTAGAGCAAGAAGCATGTTACAGAGATGGCATCTTGAAAACGAATTTAGAGGGCCTCCGCCCCACTCCCCATGAAAGAAATACCTGACGAAGCTCAATGAAGGCACCTTCAGCCTTCTGAAGAACTGTCCAATCTTTTGACACTTCCTACGGGAGACCTAGAAATGACGGCCGTTTTCGTAATAGGCCTCTTTTGCCAGCACGTGGAAAACTACCACAACATCCTCATAGGGTCCCAGCTGCTTCAGTTGTCGGGTGATGATCCCGGCACATTCATTTTGCACTTCCTGGGGGCGTGCAAACCACAGCACCTCAATAAAAGGATAGGATGCTGTCTCAGCTCCCCCACTGAAAAACTGTGTTTGCACCAGTTCAAAGGTAAAATTGTCCTGAGGTGTGTTCATTGAACGCGCCAATTCGGCGGGCAGGGATTGACTGAGTTTTTGGACGTCTTCTTTCTTAACAGCACGAAATCTTACATGTGGCATTCAACAATTATAGGCTCAACGCCCCTACTTTGGATATATCCAATTCTATTTATCTCGACAAAATAACCTCAATCTTCCTTCAAAAAATTGACCCATAAAACCCAAGATCAATACTGAAGGCGTTCCATAAAAAAGGAGAAGACTATGAAAACGATCATTCTAACAGCTTTGCTTAGTGTCGGCCTGACGGCACAGGCCAACCAAGACTCAGCAACAACGAGTGCATTGGAATTCTCCAAAGAGGAGGCTGAAGTCGCACCTCGCGGAGTTCTTCCGTTCATTGGCCTTGGCGGTGGTTATACGGGCTATGACACCAACGGTGCCGCAGAGGGGACACCATCGACAATTAAACTCTTGGGTTCATGGTATCTGGAAAGTCCCTGGGTCATGGATCTGGGGTATGGTGTGAACAACCAGCAGTTCTCTCAAGCCGGCGACGGCCAGGAAACGGCCATCACCGATGGCGCCCTGGAGTTCGCGGCCCGCTACAGATTTGACAACCGCTGGCAACTGGGTGTGGTTGCTAACCAGCTGTACAATCAAGGGGAAAACTATCTGGCAGACCAGGCCGATGCTCACTTCGTCGGGCTGCAACTGCTCCGAGAGTTCAATATGACGCCAAGCTGGCTGGCCCGCCTGGGTCTGCGTGCCGAGTCCCTGACCAACAATACTGATGGTCTGGTGAATATGTACCTGATCGATTTGCAAATCGGTTGGAACCCCGGCGCTTACAAAACCTCCGTTCGCTCCACTGCGGCAACAGAGCCGGCAGAACCTGCTGAACCTACATACCAGCGAACCGAGCCTGCGCGTCCTGTGGCCGCCATGGAGGCTCCAGAATCCGCCCTTAAAGACGTGAACATGAACATGATTGCCGGTGCTGGCAGTGCGATTCAGTTCCGTTCTTCTCAGTACGCGATCTCTGGCGCCGACCGACGTAAGCTGTCCCAGGTGGCCAAGGTACTGAATGAAAATCCTGACCTGGTTGAAAGAGTGGAGGTTCACGGCTTTGCCGACGCTTCAGGCTCTGAAGAAACCAACCAAAGAATTTCCCAAGCCCGCGCTGATTCCGTGAAAGCTATCATTGAGCGAAATGGTTTCACCAACGTTGAAGCCGTGGGTAAAGGGGCCACCGATTCCACCGGAATCAAGTCCCGTGACCGCAGAGCTGAATTGATATTTGTCGGAGTTAAAGATGAAGAGGCTCTAAGAAGAGCTCTTTCAGAAATTCGTTAAAGTCACCTAGGTCTAAGAATACAAGACGCGGCTTCCTTCGTTGAAGTCGCGTCTTTATTTTTCAGCAAACATTATGACCATCTCTGGATCATAATCCGAATCCACCTCTTTGGCGAAATCCTGCCACTCCTGATACAGATAATCCTCCTCCCCTGAAACCTCAGGAACCGTTACCGGTCGAGGATTTCCAACCATCACCACGACAGCCATGGAGGCCGTCAAAAGAGGTACCAGAACCAGCCAAGCCCCCCTGCGCTTGCGTTTTTTATCTTCAATCTTGCGCCATATGGCTCTGTCCTCTCCCAGAGGACTAGGTGGCACGGGCGAGGCATTTTCTTTCAAAAATATCTTAAGATCGTCGCTCATAGTTTGACTCCTTTCTTTTGCAAAAGGTCATTCATTCTTTGTCGGGCCGTGTTCAGCCGCGACTTCACTGTGCCCTCTGGAATATCCAGGATCGTCGAGATATCCCGCAGCGATTGTTCCTCCAGATAAAATAATACAACCACGACGCGCAGATCAGTTTCCAGGGATCTCAGGACCAGATCCACAATTTCGCGATTAGAAAAGTCCTGCTCCAAGCGCTCTTCAAGATTGTCAGTCTCGACCTCCGCGCTTTTCCTGTTTTTGCGAAGATAATCAACTGCACAATTATAGGTGATTCGGTACAACCAGGTGGAAGCCTCACTGTCCCCGCGAAAGCGATGACGGTTTTCCCAGGCCTTCAGAAAGGCCTCCTGAGTCAGATCATTCAGCACGCCCTCTCCGACCAGACGGAAAAGAAGACCCCGCACTTTTGTTGCATGGGCCTTATAAAACTCGGAAAACTGTTCAGCCTCGTGCAAACTCACAAAAGACCTAATCCTCTTTTGCAGTCTTGCCGAAAAGCTTGGCTTTTTGATCGTCCGTCAGAATATCCCGAGCGTTCAACAATGAATCCAGACGGCTCTTGGACAACTGATTCTTCTTATCCAACATCAACTGATAGGCCTTCGTCACATCCTCTTTTGTTGCACTGGTGCGTAGGGACTCCTTGAACGCCTTGCGGGCCGCCTTCATTTCCTCTCGGATCTTCTCGGACTCCACACGATTTGCCTGTCGAATGGCTTTTAATTTTTCTTTTTGTTCGTCAGTCAGCCCCAGATCCTTCATGTTCTTAGGACTGAAATGCTTTTCCAAGGGAGAAATCTCATCCCCTTTGTGATGACCCCCGCCGTGCCCCTCGCCGCGAGCCCAGGCTGTTCCCGCACTCAAGGTCATGGCCATTGCGACTGCTATTATGAGGTTTTGCATCATGTCTATCCTCCTATTGAAACTTTAGACGAAGCATCTTCAGTAAAGGTTCAGGAAATTCGGTGGCGTTTATTTTGAGATAGGCTTCTCTATAAGAGCTTTGAGGATTAAATGAATCGCTTTCTCCATTTGGTCCAGCTCCATAAATGGCGTCCCGGGAGCCTTGTCTGCTGTCTGCTCGGGCAAATAAGGGACATGGATAAAACAAGCCTGGACGGACAAACCCCGGTCGCGGATGGTCTTTAAGGTCTGGTAGTACAGGTGATTGCAAACATACCCCCCGGCACTAAGGGAGATCTCTGCGGGGATTTGATTTGCTTCAAGCAGCAGTTTCCACAAAGGCAATGGCAGGTCAGTGAAATAGGCGCCTTCGGATTGAGGTTCAATGACTCCCCTATGGGGAACAAACCCGTCTTCATCAGGGTGTTCGGTTTCAATCCAATTCAGAGCCACCTGCTCTAAAGATATTTTTTTGCGCCCACCAGCTTGCCCCAGCATCAGAACAGCTTCATACCCTTGAAGCCCCAGCTGCCGCACTAACAACGGACTAGCCTGTTGAAAAGACACCGGCAACAGCAAGGTGTCGACCCGATCCTGAAAAGCCAAATCCCTCTTGATTCTTTCAAGAAGGACTTGGCTGGGATTCATGCTTTCTCCCAGAAAGGGCAAAAAGCCGGTGATAAGAATTCTTTTTTCTTTCATTACTCGAAGTGACTTCTCCATGTCATATAGAAGTCGTTACTGTATGTACCATTCAAAGGATGACCTTTGATACGGAATTCCACTTTCGTGTTAAACTCACGGGTCAAGGCCTGTGCTTCAGCATCTGTTCGAGGCACACGAGCCCCCATCTGTTTAAGCTGGGAAATCGGAATCCAATATTCACGAGTGCTGACGCAAGTGCCATTGCCGGACCACGGGCCATTTTCCGCACAGTCACGACCCCCGTTCCAATTGAACAAACGGAAGACAACCTTGGCCTGATTTGAGTTAGAGAAGAAATGCCAGTTCTGACCAATATGCTCGTACTGGGAACTCAGCTTCTTGAAACCCCAGCTCCATGGAAGCTGTTGTTTGGTATCATAGCTATCCACAAACTCAGGACTGTGGGTCAGAACAAAGGTGCGTAGCACGGCCGCTGAAGCCTGTGCACCATAAGAGGAAGAGAAGCCACAGTGATTGCCGTATTTAAGATTCAGGACACCCACTTGTGCGGACTTTTCGTAGACATCATCATGCTCCATCACTTCGGCGTTGATGCCATTATTTACAACCATATCGTCTTTGGAAGCCCAGATCATCAGAGGTGTTTTAACCTCATCCTTCCAGTTCCAGAAGTTGTTGCTTTTCATAAAGGCCGATGGCGTGCTGGCAATCCCACGACGCTGCAATGAAGTGGAGGCCAGTGTTGCAATATAGTCCGGCATGTCTCTGCGATTTGAGGGAATTTTACTGTCGCTGATAAGATCCGGTACATCAGTGATGTAGTTACGGGCCTCTTTGAAATGCTCTTTGGTCATTTTCGCAAAAGCTCGGCCGACGATCTGGGTCCCGTACAGATGATCCAACGTCGGACGCAAACTGATCACCGGGCAAATCGCCGTCACCGAATTATAGACCTTGCCACCATTTGGCAACAGATACTTGTCATTGTAAGCAGCCCCCAGAACAGCGGCATTGCCGCCCAGGCTGATTCCCATAAAGTGCAGACTGGAAATGCGGTCCTTATGCTCCCACTTCTGAAGCATCCATTTACCCACCTCGATGGCCTCGAAGCCTTCAGACCATCCGCCCAAGGTGACACGTTTGTTCAAATAGATATAGTCCATACCCGTTTGATTCGCCAACAACAGAACATTGAAAGGAGACTGGTCAAACAAGTGCATCAGATAGCTTTTCATGGAGGCTGTCTGAGCCGCAGAACAGAAGACCCCGCACTTCACGATCACCAAAGGACGTGGGCGAGTATCCTGCTTCAGCGCCAGAATTCCTGGAACTCTTGTTCCATCCGAAAGTTTCACAGTGAATTCTTTCACCTGTGGGTGAGACAGGAAGGGATACTGATACTTGGAAAACTTCAGCAAGCCCAACATTCCGGTCCAAGAACGTTGAGTCAATTCACCTGAACATTTTTTGAAATACGCCCGCGCCACATTGTAGTATTGAGCAGTGGTCAGTTTGCGACCCACCACACTGTCTTCAAAGCGACGAGGATCACAGCCTGGGGAGATCTCTTTCGTACTCAGACCATCGGGCACTTCCTCAAAGAGGCCTTTGGCAGAAGGGACATCCTGACCGGACTCTTTTGCCAGCTCCTGATAGAACTGAGTTTCAAGATCGACTGTTGGAACCTGGGCTTGAGCCAAAGATGCCGCACAAATTGATAACACCGCCATCGTACCGATAAACACGCTGCTAAACTGCGTTGCCATTTTTCTACCTCACGTACTTCGAAAGGCTTATCGGGGGCGGTTTTTAGCTGGTTTAGAAAAAACTCAGATTGTCTAAAGTCTCGACATTTTCCCAAACAATTCCAGAAAGGGGGCAATAATGAAAGGACAGGATTTGAGTAATAAACTCGTTGGCCCTGTGCCAGCCGTGCTCGGGAATTGCTCCATCCTGAAACAAAAAACCGCTCGTTAAAGAGCGGTTTTTGTGTTTTATGTTCATCTTTAGAAAGTGCTCTATGCAATTTTCTTAATTTGCGAAAGCTTGTCTTTAAGAACCGAATTTTCATGCTTCAGGGCATTTATTTCCGAGGAAAGCTGATTCACTTTGCGTTTCAGGAACTCATTTTCCTGCTGGGCCGCAGGATCTGACTCGCCCACGATATTGGGTTTAGAGTCAGACTTGACCGGTGTTGGCGCAGACGCATCAAATGTCGGTGTGGCAAAGGCATTCACACTCAGAAGCTCTTCGATGTTTTCAGGAATGTGCAGTTCAGGATCCACTTTCTCCAGGCGAATAATACCTTGAGAAACAAAGCCACGAACTTCCGACAGCATTTTTGAAATACAAGTCGACTTTTCCGCCGGCGTTGGCGATGACTCGGCCATCATATCAGTGATTTTTCTTTTTGAAATGGGCGGCAGGCAGCTTAAAAGACTGTCCACCTGCTCCTGAGGATTTCCATGCAGAGCATTGGCCAACGTCAGGGGCTGAACGCGAGAGAAAATCTCCACCAGGTATTGACCGTCCCAGCTGTAAACGCGTGTGATCGTCAGGATGCGCTTGCGAAGTGCCTCTTCCCATGCTGGGCTTTCCCCGCCAATCAACCCCAGGAACTGCTCTCGCTTCGCCGTTGGAGAAGTTTCCAGAAGTTGCAATAGTTGATAAAAGCCGCCCTTTTTCTTGTATCTGTCTAACATACCCATATCTAGTTTATCGGAAACGTAATACAGGACTAAAGCACCTGGATCGCCAAAATGTCTGATCAAAAAAGTTTGATCCAGTTTGAAACCAACTCGCATTTACAAAGTTTTGAATTTCATCACTTTTACACAACTTCACTGTAAAACGTCTCATTTTATACAAATCCTGCTGTCTTTAAACGAAGCAGCTTGGTTTTTGCGGACCAGAGTCTCAAAATGAAAAAAGGCAAAGCCGATTTGCAGCTTTGCCTTTTGGTGATTTTAATTCGTTCTCTTCTTACTGAAGGGCATCGCACTTATAGGACAAGTTCACACTGGTACCCGGCGACAGATACTGATTAAAGCGCAGTGTTTTACCATCCAGGTAGTAACCCACAGGTGTCCCTGAAACCGTCACAATCAGATCACTCGGATTTGCACAGTTCAGCATAATATCCTTGATACGATCCGTGATTTTAGATCGGATCTGACCCAACTGGGAAGTATAGTCAGAAGAACAAATGTCTGCTGCCACACCCCAACCGGCTGTTGCGAAGGACAGGTAGACATTGCCAATACTGCCAGTCACAAGGCCTGTGGTTGGAGCATATCCATCCAGCGCCTGGCTGTTTTGCTGAGTCAAACAAGCATTATCTTTAACAACAATAGAGTGCACACTCAAAGAGTTGAACTTGTCAGCTCCCAGGCTGTTTTTAACATTCGTGATCAGATAGTTCGGCTGATCCATTTGATCCAGAACATATCCGTTTTCACCGTAAAGGCCGCTTCTTTCATCTTCATCCGAAAGGAAAATCACCGCCAAGTGAGCATCGTTGCGGATAAAGCTTGATGGATTGTTCTTCACAACCATATTTGCAGCATAAACACCGCGTTCGTCCCCGGAAGGACAGTTCTGAGAGTACTTCGTGGAGTACTCTGAGGAGTTTATGGAGTTCACATCACCACCACGATCCCGAATCCACTTTGCAATAAACTTTTCACACGCCAAAGTCTCCGGGCGCTGAATTGTATTGTCGAACAGGGACATACGATCGGTGTGAGCCGGAGTGATATAAGGAGTCCCTTCTTTATAATAAATCAAATTTCCACCGCGGGAACCGCTCACATCCGTTGTCGTCATCGCGATACGATAGTCAATTTTTTGATTGTCGAGTTCCGCAATAAAGTTTCTAAATCGTGGCGCCAGGCGTGCCTGCTCAAAAGACATCGAAGCGGAGTTGTCGTTGACGATCAAAATATCGACCTTTCCACGACCCGCCGTTTGCGTGTAATTAAAGGCGTATTTGCCGTTTTCCACCACGCACCCGGAGTCTTTACATTTGCTGTCGTCCAAAGAGAACTTCACAGGGGAACATCCCACGTAAAGTCCTACGAAGAAGGAAATGGCAGCCATCTTAGTGAGTGTTTTCATAGACACACCTCTCTCACCCCTTTACTTCCAATCTCAGTGCCAAGATCGGGTGTTTTTTACAAACCACTGAAATCACTGGAATTTTTATGTTTCATTTCAAGACCCCTGCACCTCCAGGTTTGTCGATATCTTTGACAGAAGCCCGCGAAGGACACTTTTTTGACTGCAATTTCAAGGGGTTAGTTTTTTCTGGAGGCCTAGGCCGAAGGAGCGATTTTCGTCTGTCTGGGGTAAAGGCTTTGTCGCGCCTTTCGTTCTTTCACATAATAAATGAGCAGCTATATTCTCTGCCCCTACACAAAGCTCATTGGTAGAGGGCTCTTACATACAGGAGTCGGCATCATGGTCGCAAAGCTTCTTGGCACACTCATCATTCTGGCAGCCCTTACGATTGGATATACCATCTTGAAAGAGGACCTGGATCTTCCAAAAAAATCCGAAAAGAAAGAGTCTGCAGCATGTGTACAACTGACTCCAGCCCAGCAGCTGGCAAAAATGATCAACGATGATTTTCAGAATCTTGAAGCCGAAGGCCAGCTCCCAGCGGAGTGGAAGGACATCGCCACCGTGGAAATCCGCATGAACTCCACCCTCGCCCGAACAATTCTTGGAAAAGAACGCCCGAACATCCAGCGAGTAAAACAAGGTGCCAACTATCTGGAGCTGGAAATCGTGGATCTGCCTGACGACGAGAATCCCGGCGTGATCATTCAAGCCAGTCTGTTCAATATCAAATCAAAAAACAAAATCTTTGAGATCGGTCGCACTTACACGATGAATGATCTTAACAAGATCATTCCGGAAAAAACCACTGAAGGTCCGGCAAAAAAAGACGCCACAACTTCTCTACAAGATGTCCCTGGAACAGATGCATCTCCAACTGCAACAGCCGCCCCTGTTGAAGAAACCACGGCTCCGCCAACACCCCAAAGTCCGCAGCAACCACGGAAATAGTTTTTCAGTCAGTGCTATTAAAAGAACGAGTCCTTCTCAGTGACTCGTTAAAAAAATCAACAAGGAGAACCTTTTATGATGAAAAAGCGCCTCTTCCTTCTGCCCGCTTTGATGCTGCTTTCGGCCTGCGCATCTCAGCCAAGAAAAATAGAATCTATAACTCAGCAAGAGACTTCCCCAACGAAGGGCTTCGATGCCGTATTGTCGCAGTACAACTATCCATTCCCGGTGCGCTACTACAACTTCAAGTCGCAAGGTCAAGAGCTGAAGATGGCCTATATGGACATCAAGCCGGAAAAAGAAAGCAAAGGTGTTATTGTTCTTCTTCATGGAAAGAACTTTCCCGGAGCCTATTTTGAACAGCTCATTAATTCTTTAAAGGCCGAAGGCTTCCGCATCATCGTGCCTGATCAAATCGGCTTCGGAAAATCCACCAAACCCAGCTACTACCAATACAGTTTCCATACATTGGGACAAAATACACAGAGTCTTCTAAAGTATCTGGAAATCGACAGATACAAACTTCTCGGACACTCGATGGGCGGCATGGTGGCCACCCGAATGGCGTTAATGTTCCCGGAATCTGTCAGCCAACTTTTCCTAGTCAATCCAATCGGTCTTGAGGATTGGAAGACCATGACAGCTTACCGGCCAGTGGAGGACATCTATCGCTCGGAACTTGCCAGCTCTGCTGAGAAAATTAAACAGTACCAGTTAGATAGTTACTACGATGGAAAATGGAAGTCAGAATATGACAAGTGGTTGGAGATTCCCACGGGATGGATTCAGGGGCCAGACTATCCGGTGATTGCCTGGAATTCTGCCTTAACCGCTGACATGATTTTCACACAGCCGGTTTTTTATGAATTTAAAAATGTAAAAGTGCCAACTGTTCTGATTATCGGCCAACGCGATAGAACGGCGATAGGAAAAGCCTGGGCACCAGAGAAGATGAAAAAGAAAATGGGAAACTATCCCACCCTAGGAAAACAAGTCGCTCGCCTCATTCCGCAGGCAAAGCTGGAAGAACTTAACGGCCTTGGGCATATGCCTTTCATCGAAGACTATTCAACCTTCTGGAAAGCCTTCAAAAGACATCTTTGATAGACAAACACCTATTCAAAAACAGAAAAAGCCCGGAAGTGTCCGGGCTTCTTTTTATCTAGATCCAACTTTCAGGCAAAAAAAAACCCGGCTTACTTTCGTAAGTCGGGTTCGAGTAAAAAAGAGCTGGCATCGTGCTACTCTCCCACATGGTCGCCCATGCAATACCATCGCCGCAAGAGGACTTAACTTCTGAGTTCGGAATGGGATCAGGTGTGGCCCCTCTGCTATAAACACCAGCAAAGCGTTTATTAAGTCAAAGTGGTTAGCTTCTTACACTAACCTTTCTGTTCTTTGCAACTTGCTTCCAACACAAATGGAGAAGTTACTTCTTTTAGTTACAATCGAATGATTGATTTAATTGATTTTTAGCGATTAACGGTTAGTCCCATCAATCACTCTCTTACTTATTCAGAGAGCTAGTCTCTCGTTCCTTTAAAAGGAAGTCTTTGAGACGAAATCTTCGTCAAGCCGAAGCCTGAGAAGAAAAATTTTAAAAAAGCCTCACGACCTATTAGTACTGATCAGCTCAATGTGTTACCACACTTACACCTTCAGCCTATCAACCTCGTAGTCTCCAAGGAGTCTTTAGGGGGCCGAAGCCCCAGTGAGATCTAATCTTGTAGTTTGCTTCCCGCTTAGATGCTTTCAGCGGTTATCAATTCCGAACATAGCTACTCTGCATTGCCGCTGGCGCGACAACAGAAACACCAGAGGTTCGTCCATCCCGGTCCTCTCGTACTAAGGACAGGTCTACTCAAATCTCATACGCCCACAGAAGATAAGGACCAAACTGTCTCACGACGTTCTGAACCCAGCTCGCGTACCACTTTAATTAGCGAACAGCTAAACCCTTGGGACCTGCTCCAGCCCCAGGATGTGATGAGCCGACATCGAGGTGCCAAACTCCATCGTCGATATGGACTCTTGGATGGAATAAGCCTGTTATCCCCGGAGTACCTTTTATCCGTTGAGCGATGGCCCTTCCACGCGGGACCACCGGATCACTTTGGCCTGCTTTCGCACCTGCTCGACTTGTAGGTCTCGCAGTCAAGCCCCCTTATGCCAATGCACTCGACGCCTGGTTTCCAATCAGGCTGAGGGGACCATCGCGCGCCTCCGTTACTTTTTGGGAGGCGACCGCCCCAGTCAAACTGCCCACCAGACAGTGTCCCTCTGCTCGTAAAGAGCAGCAGGTTAGATTTCAAAGGTGCCAAGGGTGGTATTTCAAGGTTGACTCCACAATGGCTAGCGCCACTGCTTCAAAGTCTCCCACCTATCCTACACATGCCAACTCTAAAATCACTGCCAAGCTACAGTAAAGGTTCACGGGGTCTTTCCGTCTTTCTGCGGGTACTCGGCATTTTCACCGAGAATTCAATTTCGCGAGGCATTTGGTCGAGACACCGGAGAAGTCGTTACGCCATTCGTGCAGGTCGGAACTTACCCGACAAGGAATTTCGCTACCTTAGGACCGTTATAGTTACGGCCGCCGTTTACTGGGGCTTCGATTCTCTGCTTCGCTTGCGCTAACAAATCCTCTTAACCTTCCAGCACCGGGCAGGCGTCAGTATGTATACTTCGTCTTGAGACTTTGCACATACCTGTGTTTTTGATAAACAGTCGCTACTCCCATTTCTCTGCGACCCGAAAAAGCTTGGGGAGTAAATCCTTACACTCTCGCGGGCACACCTTTTCCCGAAGTTACGGTGTTAAGTTGCCGAGTTCCTTGACCAAAATTCACCCCATCGCCTTAGGATATTCACCCCACTCACCTGAGTCGGTTTACGGTACGAGCTAATAAAACTAAACTTACGAAACTTTTCTTGGATGCATGGCTTTTCACACTTCCGGGACAAGTCCCTCGCATTCACACCTCAGAGTTACGACCAGCGGATTTGCCTACTGATCCTCCTACATGCTTACACCTCAATCCAATAAGAGGCTGTGATATCCTACACCGTCATTCCTTAAGCGCGATTTATTAGGTAACGGAATATTAACCGTTTTGCCATCGACTACGCCATTTGGCCTCGTCTTAGGGCTCGACTAACCCTGGGAAGATTATCTTTACCCAGGAATCCTTGAGTTTTCGGCGCCCGGGTTTTTCACCCGAGTTCAACGCTACTTATGTCAGCATGATCACTTCTAGTTCGTCCAACTGTCCTACCGGTCAATCTTCATCCTACACTAGAACGCTCCCCTACCACTAAAATATAAAATATCTTAATCCAAAGCTTCGGTAACACGCTTAGCCCCGTTGTATCTTCCGCGCAGAGTCACTAGACTAGTGAGCTATTACGCTTTCTTTAAAGGATTGCTGCTTCTAAGCCAACCTCCTAGTTGTCAAAGTAACTCCACAACGTTCTCCACTGAGCGTGCATTTAGGGACCTTAGCTGTTGGTCTGGGCTCTTTCCCTCTCGACTCATGACCTTATCACCCTGAGTCTGCCTGCCAGGGAACATATCTATGGCATTCGGAGTTTATTTGGGTTTGGTAATCCGGTAAAGACCCCTAGCCCATTCAGTGCTCTACCTCCATGATATTTTTTACCTGACGCTATACCTAAATATATTTCGGGGAGAACCAGCTATCACCCAGTTTGATTGGCCTTTCACCCCTAATCACAGATCATCAAAAGAGTTTTCAACCTCAACTTGTTCGGTCCTCCACGAGGTGTTACCCTCGCTTCAACCTGTCCATGATTAGATCACCGGGTTTCGGGTCTATGCCTGCATACTAAATCGCCCTATTCAGACTCGCTTTCGCTACGGCTCCACCTGCAACGGCTTAACCTCGCATGCAAACATAACTCGCTGACTCATTATGCAAAAGGTACGCTATCGCCCACTTAAGGGGCTCTAACTGCTTGTAGACTTACGGTTTCAGGTTCTATTTCACTCCCCTCTCGGGGTTCTTTTCACCTTTCCCTCACGGTACTTGTTCACTATCGGTCACTAAGGAATATTTAGCCTTATGAGGTGGTCCTCACAGATTCCCACAGGATTTCACGTGTCCTGTGGTACTCGGGATGCCGCTAGGGCCTTCGAAGTTTTCGAGTACGGGGCTATCACCCTATCTTGCCAGACTTTCCAGACTGTTACTCTAACTTCTCCGGTCCCACATCGCGGTCCCACGACCCCTCCTTCAAATTAATGAAGAAGGTTTAGGCTGTTCCCCGTTCGCTCGCCACTACTGGGGGAATCTCGGAATTGATTTCTCTTCCTGAGGGTACTGAGATGTTTCACTTCCCCTCGTTCGCTTCAAACAACTATGTATTCATTGAGTGATACCATAAATGGTGGGTTTCCCCATTCGGAAATCTCCGGATCAAAGTGTGTGTGCCACTCCCCGAAGCTTATCGCAGCTTACCACGTCCTTCATCGCTTCTTAGTGCCAAAGGCATCCACCGTAAGCCCTTTGTAGCTTAAAAAAATGGAACTAACCTCGCTAAAAATCAACTAAATCAATCTATTCAATTGTCAAAGAACAAAAACTTGTTCACGTAAAACTCTAACTTACACCGCATTCAACCGTCAGTAGAACTTGGTGGGCCTGGGAAGACTCGAACTTCCGACCCCACGCTTATCAAGCGTGTGCTCTAACCAACTGAGCTACAGGCCCGTTAGGCTTCACTCTCTCAAAACTAAACAGCTAGATAGATTTTTGGGACTCACTTACTCGGGAAGAGTAAGTTGACCTAAGATTGGGTCATTTTAACTTATCAAGAACAAGTCTTGATGAAGATTGACCGGATAATCCTTAGAAAGGAGGTGATCCAGCCGCAGGTTCCCCTACGGCTACCTTGTTACGACTTCACCCCAATCATCGACCATACCTTGGGCGCCTGCCTCCTTGCGGTTAGCGCAGCGACTTCTGGTACAGCCGACTTTCATGGTGTGACGGGCGGTGTGTACAAGGCCCGGGAACGTATTCACCGCGGCATTCTGATCCGCGATTACTAGCGATTCCAACTTCATGATCTCGAGTTGCAGAGATCAATCTGAACTTAGATAGCTTTTAAGCGATTTGCTCTACCTCGCGGCTTAGCTTCGCTCTGTGACTACCATTGTAGCACGTGTGTAGCCCTAGGCATAAGGGCCATGAGGACTTGACGTCATCCCCACCTTCCTCCGGTTTAACACCGGCAGTCCATCTAGAGTGCCCAACTGAATGCTGGCAACTAAATGCAGGGGTTGCGCTCGTTGCGGGACTTAACCCAACATCTCACGACACGAGCTGACGACAGCCATGCAGCACCTGTGTACCGACCCTTGCGGGCGACGACATTTCTGCCAATCTTCCAGTACATGTCAAGCCTAGGTAAGGTTCTTCGCGTTGCATCGAATTAAACCACATGCTCCACCGCTTGTGCGGGCCCCCGTCAATTTCTTTGAGTTTTAATCTTGCGACCGTACTCCCCAGGCGGGATACTTAACGCGTTAGCTTCGTCACTGAAGGGGTCAATACCTCCAACAACAAGTATCCATCGTTTACGGCGTGGACTACCAGGGTATCTAATCCTGTTTGATCCCCACGCTTTCGGATCTCAGTGTCAGTGTTCGGCCAGTTACCCGCCTTCGCCTCCGGTATTCCTGTTGATATCTACGTATTTCACCACTACACCAACAATTCTAGTAACCTCTCCGACACTCAAGCTTCGCAGTATCAAATGCACTTCTGGGGTTGAGCCCCAGGCTTTCACACCTGACTTACAAAGCCACCTACATCCGCTTTACGCCCAATGATTCCGAACAACGCTAGGATCCCTCGTCTTACCGCGGCTGCTGGCACGAAGTTAGCCGATCCTTTCTTACAGGGTACATTCATTGTGTTATTCCCCTGCGACAGAGCTTTACGACCCGAAGGCCTTCATCACTCACGCGGCGTCGCTGCATCAGAGTTTCCTCCATTGTGCAATATTCCCTACTGCTGCCTCCCGTAGGAGTCTGGACCGTGTCTCAGTTCCAGTGTGACTGATCATCCTCTCAGACCAGTTAAAGATCGTCGCCTTGGTGAGCCATTACCTCACCAACTAGCTAATCTTACGCGGACTCATCTTAGAGCGAAAAACCTTTGACCCCTTGAGCCGCAGCTCTTGTGGTCTTATGCGGTATTAGCTAATCTTTCGACTAGTTATCCCCCACTCTAAGGCAGATTATCCACGCGTTACTCACCCGTGCGCCACTAGGTATTGCTACCCCGTTCGACTTGCATGTATTAGGCACGCCGCCAGCGTTTGTTCTGAGCCAGAATCAAACTCTCCAGTTTAAATTCTGTTAGAAGCAAACAGCTAGCTTTTACGCTATTGTTTGTTCGAATATTTTTTGAAATTGTGAATACTAATTACTCAGTATTCAAAGAGCCCAAAAATCTATTTTATCTAGCTATTCAGTTTTCAAAGAGCGAAAATTTCTTTTCATTCACTTCGCTATCGAAGCGAGAGGAACCAATCTTATCGATTTCTTGTTTCTCGTCAACAATCTTTTTTATTTTTTCTTCATCGAGACAAAAGTCTTAAAGAAGAAAAGAATCTCGATACAGCGGAACTTCGAAAAGTTCTTATATGAGAAATTTGGTGGAGGCAACAGGGATCGAACCTGCGACCTTCTGAATGCAAATCAGATGCTCTCCCAGCTGAGCTATGCCCCCAAACGAAGTGGAGCTGTTTTCTCGTAAGGGCCGAAAAAGGTCAATAGCTTTTTTTCGAAATTTTAATAACCCACCAGAAGTTGCTCAATAAATAACCGAGGCAGGGGCCTCGGTTATGGCAAAATACATTACTAAACTACTGAATTTACGTGTATTTAAGCGCTTGCTTTGAATTTTGACGCTAGAAGTCTATTTAGCCAGGCTCTTTCAAAACTAAGGTCGAACCCTACCTTCTCACCACCAGAAACAATCGCCGTATAGACCTTTTTTAGGATTTCGACCTCATGATCCAGGCCATTATCAGCTCCCATGGACTCTTCAATGGCTTCATAGACACTTAAAAGATCCGGGGTTGTGACCACTTTCGGAATGCGGGACATATCCAATCCCAAGGTCTCTAGCGGCTTAAAGCCCACCAGTGTTTCCGTCAGTAGCACCTTCGTTCCATTCTTAAAGTTCACCTGAATAAACGGCTTCCCTTCAGAGTCCGCGCGATGCAAAACCTCACTGACTTCCTGGGTATTGAAGGAGAATACTTTACCATCGAGGTCCTGGCGGATTTGTACTTTGCCAGACTCGTGAATCTTCGCTCTAAGACCCTTAGAGGAATCGACAAAATTCAGAATGTTGTCTAGCTCAGCGTGTGTCGACTTAGTTTTAGAACTGCTCAAATTACCCTCCCCTATAAATAGGGTCCTTCCAACAATAGAGATATCGACAATCCACAAAAGGACTTAACGAGAAAACAAAAAAAGTTGAGAATCAGGCCTCTTATCCTGTCGCATTTCGGATATTTTTTCGTGATACTGTTTCAAGGCGAGATTCATCGGCACCGTGACTTGTAAAGCCTGTGCCGATTTGAGATAACGAGGGCCGAAAGAGGCGCACTATTATGATCATCACACGTTGGCAAGCACCCATTGTTCCGAACAAACAGCAGGTAAATCTGATCCTGGAATCCGAAGGCATGGAGCCCTATGAGCAGGTTCTGGAGCCCCACAAAAAGGTCGCCGACCATCGCAAACCTTTCGCAGAAGTGCGGGTTATCATCAGCGGTGAAATGATTTTCAATGTTGCTGGTAATCAGTTTGTTTTGCGCCCCGGGGACCGCGTGGAAATCCCCGGCAATACGCGCTTTTCATACGTGGCACAAGGAACTGAGCCTTGCGTGAGTGTCTGCGCCCAGAGAGCCATCTAAGGTTTAACCATCTTAAAATAAAAAAAGCCTGCTTCGTGCAGGCTTTTTTTTCACTCAAGGTCTTCAGAGATTTATTTCACTATATATGTCTTCATCCGGACGACTACTAATAAGAATACCGCTATAAGCACCCGAACCTCCTGCGCTTATAGAGGTGCTCCGCACCTCAATCCTTCTTTAGCTTCATCCAGTTCAAATAGTCTTTGATGTTCTTTTCAAATCCGCGAGAAGTGGGCTCATACAACGAAGGTTTCTCTTCGATTTCGTCTGGCAGGTAGCTTTGCTCCACCCAGCCGGTGGGATAATTGTGGGGATATTTATAGTCGCGACCGTATCCCAAATCTTTAGCCAAGGCTGTTTTGGCCGAGCGCAAGTGCAATGGGATCGGCAGCGTGCGTGTCTTTTCCACCAACTCACGGGCTTTATGCAAAGCCATGTAAGATGCATTGGATTTGGGGCACGAGGCCAAATAGGTCGTCACCTGAGAAAGTGTGATCGCACCCTCCGGCAGACCAATGGCTTCCACAGCCTGCAAACCGGCAATGGCCACAGAGATGGCACGTGGATCCGCATTGCCAACATCTTCACTGGCCAAAACAATCAGACGGCGAGCGATAAAAATCGGATCCTCCCCGCCATCCAGCATGCGCGCCAGATAGTACATGGCCGCGTCCGGATCACTGCCCCGAATGCTTTTGATAAAGGCCGAAATCGTATCGTAGTGCATTTCAGAATTCTTGTCGTAACCCAGCGGATTCTGCTGAAGCAGTTCACGCATATCGTTCACATCAAGAGGTTCGGCCTGATCTTCGTCCTTGGTAAAGGTGTATAAAATCTCGAGACTGTTTATCAGTCGGCGCGCATCCCCGTCTGAGTACTCAATCAGATTCTGTCGTGCCGCCGAGGTCAGTATCTTATCCAGGGACTTCGCATAGTGGGCCTCAGCCCGTGCGATAATCTTATTAAGATCCTGATCGGACAAGCGTTCAAAGATGACCACGCGACAGCGACTCAGCAGAGCGCGATTGAGCTCATAAGAAGGATTTTCCGTCGTCGCCCCCACAAGCACCACATCGCCTTTTTCCACAAAGGGCAATAACACATCCTGCTGGGCCTTATTGAAACGATGAATTTCGTCCACGAAAAGAATCGTCTTTTGCTGGAACTGGATACGACGGTCTTTCCCCGCCTCCCCCACTTCACGCAGGGCTTTAGCACCTGAGTCCACAGCATTAAGATGGACATAGTGAGCGTTGAAGTGCTGAGACAAAGCCAGAGCAAAGGTCGTTTTCCCGGTTCCCGGAGGGCCCCAGATGATCAGGCTGGGCAAATAACCTTTGCGTAACATTTGGCCCAGTTTGGACTTGGGTCCCAAAGTCTTTTCCTGACCAAAGATTTCATCCAGATTCTTTGGACGAAGAATCTCGGATAAGGGGGATGTTCCGGTAGAGGACTGCGCAGCTGAAAAAAGATCCATGAAAGGGTCATAAACCATCCCCCCGACGGAATCACCTAAAAAGGCCGCTGACCGCGCGCAGAGAAATAAAAAAGGGCTCATTGCTGAGCCCTTTTCCTGTTTCTTGTAATACGTCACTAAGGACTCTGCCCTAGTCCCCTAAACTTTCAATGGAGATGAACCCTGTGGTCCTTTCCGGAGTCAGCTCGCCTTTAGAGTCACGAGAAAAACCAATGATATCCACAGTCCCGGAAGACTGGAAGGACGCCGAAGAATTCAAACCACCGCAGACAATGGGGCATGTCGTGGAAACCACTTGAGCAGGGGTGTATCTTTGAGCCGCGTTAGTTGGTTGTTTATAACTTGGAATTTCCGGCCCGCCGACCGCAGCCTCCCCTTTCGCATACCAGATTTCGTTGAGAGCCAGAAGATTATCCCCCGCGAACTCACAAAGATAGGTTCCCCCAGAGAACTGAGGCCCCTGGAACTTCAGGCGGATCGCCGCAATAATCAAAGTCTTTTCAGTGTTTGGCCAAGCGATATTCAAATACTGAATCTGGAAGAAGGCCGCTCCCACATCATTAGGCGAAGGATTGGACGGGTCTTCTGTTTCCTTGGTCAGACAGCTTTTCGCAGTGGCATTGATGACATACGTGCGAGTTGTTCCCAACTGCACGGCCAACTGGCTGGTGTTCTCGGAACAGCTGGGCAGGAAGACCGCAACAGTAGAAACCAAAAGCAGAACTTTTAAAAATTTCATACGTCGTCTCCTCTAGAGATCTGTTGCATTCGTATTCATGGAACCCGAACCCACCTGACCCAGAATTCTTGGCGTCAGGAAGATCAACAGTTCAGATTTTTCTTTCGTGATATTTTTGGTCTTGAACAAGTGGCCCAGAACCGGGATTTCGCGGAACCAAGGCACCCCAGTTTCCCCGTCAGTCGCGTCACTTTGATAGATACCACCGATAACGGCAGTCTGTCCGTTCTTAACCAAAATACGGGTATTGGCTTCACGACTGTTCACCGCAAAGGCCCCTTGACCCGCACTACTCACGTCAGCTCCACGGAACTGTCTGTTCACAAGCACTTTCATTATAACAGATCCGTCCGCCGTTACTTGCGGAGTCACATCCAGCTTCAGAGTCAATGGCTTGAACTGGAACGTTTCCTGAGTCGCCGTCCCGTTTTGAGTCACCTGACGAACCGGAACTTCCGTCGTTTGACTGATTTCAGCTTTCTCGTTGGACATGGTCGAAATTCTTGGAGCCGAGATGATTTTCACCTGGTCGTTGATTTCGTTCAAAGACAACGCAGCTGAAAGAGTCCCGAAGATATCCAAAGTCCCCACGTTCAAACCGAAATTCAAAGCCCCGTTTTGGCCGGCGGCTGAGGAGTTCACATTAAAGCTTGGATTCATATTCACAGGACCACGAGCCGTGCTGCCCAGTTTGATCGGTGCACCGGAAGCACTCCAGTTGATCCCGATATTTCTGGTGAAGTTTTCCGAAGCTTCCACGATTTTACCCTCGATGGAAACCTGTGGTGGCTGCGTATCCAGGCTTTGAATCAATTTCGCCGCACGCTCCAGGTTTTCCTCGATGTCTGTCACAACCAGGGCATTGGTACGAACATCGCCCACAACTTTGCCGCGATCACCCAGGAAGTCTTTGATTTTCTTTTCCAGCTCGTCCACTTTTGCGTAGCTGACCGGGAACATGCGAACCTTCAGCGGCTCCAGATTTCGGCGCGCTTGAGCCAGCTTGGTGGCATCATCCTCTTCCGCCTTCAAATCCTGAACCGGAGCAATTCGCAGGACGTTGCCCTGACGAGTGTAACCCAGCTTTTTGGCTTGCATCAGAACCACCAAAGCCTGGTCCCAAGGAACCTGGCGCAGTTTCAAACTGACGGCGCCCTTCACATCCTCGGAAATCACCATGTTTACGCCAGATTCTTCCGTGATGAAGTTCAAAGCGTCACGGATGTCCATGTTATTGGTCTCGATGGAAATCTTTTTGCCGTAGAATTTGGTGTTGCCTGCCAGGAACTCTGTCAGATTCTGACTTGGAAGGATTTTGTTATCCCCCATCGCGTTGCTGACATCAGTCACTTCCACTGACTCTGCCGGAGCGGCACCAGTACCACTGGCCACGATCAGCAGGCTGTTTCCTTCCTGCTGAACAGTGGGTTCACCCACACCGTCACGCAGTTGGATCACAAAACGTGCTGTTGAAGAGCCCGGATTCTGATAAGCATCAATAGCGCCTACGCTGCCTTTGATGTCTTTGGTGTTCAAAGAACGCTTCAGACGATCCGGCAGATTGGCGTTGTCCACTTCAATAATGTACTGGTTCAAATCGGGATTCGTGCGCGTTGTATACGTCAACGGGCGATCCCCTTGCACGATCACCGTTCCGCCTGTTTCGTTGGCGCGGAACTTAAGATCCGTGATATTCGCCGGAGATGCAGAGGGCGCTGTTGCAAACGAATCCTGCGCCGGAGGCGCCGTTTCCGTCACCGTCGGCTGTTCAGCAAATGGATCCGGAGTGGTTTCGACCACTGTTGGTTCTGGTGCGGCCGGCTCTTCCGTTGCAGGAGCCGGGACATCCGCCACAGAACTGTCCGCGAACGGATCTTCTGTCGGATTGGATTCTTCTGTCGCAGCAGGAGCATCCTGAGCCACCTGTTGATCCTCGGATCCGCCAGCCTGATTCACTTCCTCTTCAATCGCCAGATCCTGGTCACCCGCAGGAGCGGACTCCGCCTGAGCCGGTTGATTGTCAATTTCATCGAATTCAGCAAAATCACTGTCGGCACTGGACGGTGCCGCTTCTTCAGCAGGCGCAACCTCTGCAGAGGAATCAAATCCATCCAGGGACAAATCGTCTTCCACCGGCTGACTTGCACAAGAGGTCAAAGAGGCAATCATTGCACTCAGGATTAACAATCTAATGAATCCGTTCATTAGTTCCTCCTAAAACTTAGAATACTATTTTTTCAATTCCATCACGCGGGGCTCTTTAAAGGCTTTGCCATCTTCGTACTTGGTTTCCATCACGACGACTTCACCCTCGCGAATGGTCGCCACGAATCCTTCGCTACGACCCACTTTGGAATTTTTAGTCACTACAAATACAGCCCCATCGGGATCTCTGATCATCGCACGAGGCGTCTTCACATCCCACAAAATACCCACAACCTGCAAACGATCAATTTCCCAACGCTGCAAAGGCTCAAGCACTTCGTTTTGCTTGGCAGTCTCTGGCAAAATAGGACGGACTGTCTTAAACACCTTAAACGGATCACGCTTGCCCGTAGGATCGTAAACATAACCATCGCGAGGCACAATTTCCTGCACCGGAGGAGGTGCCGTCACCGCATCACCCACCGGAATATCCTGCGCAGGCGGAGCCGGTACTTGCGTAGGCTCTGCCGGCGGCGGCGGAACTTCCTTCGCTGCCGCAGGAGGAGCGGCCCCTGCTGGAGGCACTTGTGTGGACTCGACCTCTTTTAGGAACTCAGCAGGTAAATCTCCGTTCGACGGAGCGTCCTGAGAATGAGCCGGCGCCATGAACTTCATGCTGACCGCAAAGGCCAGCCAAAGCCCCAAGGATGCCACTAAAATGTAAGATACAATCCATCTTACAGATTTCACTGCTGATTCTCCGTCGCTGCCGGTTTCTTTTCTTCCGGAGCCAGTTTATAACCCACTACCTGTCCTTCAAACTTCAATTTCTTTGAACCCGGCTCGGCTTCGCTTAGAACAATGTTCTGCACACGGGCCATACGCTCGGCTGTGGAAACCAGGAAAGTGAACTGAGCCAGTTCGGCATAACTTCCCTCCAGAGTCACTTCCACCGGAACCTCTTCCACAACTTCTTTTTTGATGTTCTCACCCGGTTTTTTCGATTTCACACTGACACCAGCATTCCGGGCAAAGTCATCGATCGCCTTGTTGATATCAATTGAGAACAACACCGCCGGCAATCGACGGGAGATCTCCTGATACTTCTGGCTGAGCTGACCGACTTTTTCCTGCATTTCCTGCACTTGTTTCAAAGTCGCATCCGTGTCTTTTTTCTTGTTTTCCTCTTCCTGCAGCTGCTGATTCACAGTTGCAATCTGAGCGTCGACGGCGGAACCATCATCATAGATGAAGTTCCAGTACAACCCCGTCAGGGCCAACCCGATCACCAGAATTTTTCCAATCGTTTGAACCGCGAGAGTGTCAAATAACTTATTCATTTGGTCTCTCCAGCAAACAACTGATCTCAAACTTCTTCAAACTTACCCCGTCCTGCACGGACTCGCTGGAGCTGACCAAGTTCACGTCCATTAAGAACACACTTTTTGTCAGAGCCTCCAGGAACTGAGATACTTCAAAGTCACTCAAAGCCAGCCCCTGAATGTTCACGCGGCCCGGATTGATCTGCACCCGGGTCAACCAGGCTTTTTCCGGAATCACGGTTTGCAAAAGATCCAGAACGCGGATTTCGCGCTGACGATCTTTGGAGATCTTTTCCAAAGCGGAAATACGAGCCTCCATTAAAGCCTCGTCTTCCTTAAATTTCTTAATTTCAGCCACGGAATCTGCAGCCTTGGCGTTATAAGACTGTAGTTCGGCCAAAATCTGATTCTTAGAATTCAGTTCAGCCACTTTGGTCGGCACATTCTGATTCTCATAGATATACAGAGCCAAAGGTCCCACAACCAAAAGCACAAGGCGCTTTAGTGCCTCTTTGCGAATTTCCTCGGCCCCCATGAAGGATTCGGTGGAAATTCCCAGCGAAGACCCCAGTGAGGCTCCCGCAACTCCTGAGCCTGATCCATTGGCAAGATTAATCTTAATCATGTGGAGTCCCCCTGCTGGCGCAAAGCCAGTCCGGTGACAACACCTGCAAAAGCGCTGATCTGATCAAGATACTCAGGTGAGAATTTTTTAGGATTGGCCTTCACGCGCAGGAATGGATTGAACTGTTCCATCATAATGCCCGTAACCCGCGACACCGTCTCAACCAGACCGGAGGTTGCCGAGCTCCCCCCGGTGTAGAAACAACGGTTCAAGACAAGGCCATTGGTGGTCGCACTGAGGAAGTCCAAACTGCTGCGAATCTCTTCCGTCACGGCTTCGTTCGTCGCACTGATAATGCTGTGAACCTCATCCGGAACCTCACGACGGGATATGGCACTGAGCTTTAAAGCCTCGGCTTCCGCCACGGTCACACCCATAGCTTTATGAATTTCGTTGGTGTAGTTGGCGCCGCCAACTGGGATATCACGGCAGAAGATGACCTCGCCGTTTTGCAGAACCACGAAATTGGTGATGGAAGCGCCGAAGTTCAGGATGCCGACGACTTCACCAGGAATCTTGCCATAGTTCAGTTCAAAGGCATTGGCCAGGGCAAAACCACTGACGTCCAAAACGCTGCAGTTCAGACCGCTCACTTCAATGACCTGAGTGTACTGGCTGACAAGTTCGTTTTGTGCGGCAATCAACAAGATATCCATCGCATCAGGCGAAGAACTGGTGTTCAGAATATGGTGCGCCAGACTGATGTTGTTGATATCAAAAGGAATATACTGCTCGGCCTCAAAGCGGATCTGATCCTTGATCAGCTTGCGATCCATCTTCGGGATCGTGATCTTTTTCACGATCACGGCGGTTCCCCACATGGCTGTGGCGATGCCCTTGCGTTTGGTTTTCACTTCAGCAATCAGTTGCTGAATCGCGATTCCCACCGAACCGATATCCACAATTTCCCCGCCAGACACGGCGTTGGGAGGCGTTGGTGCAAAACCAAAAGAGAGAAGCTGGGCGCCTTTGCCACTGACGTCCATTTCAGCAAGTTTGATGGAGCTCGATCCGATGTCGAGTCCGATGACTTTTTTCGATTTAAAAAACATGCTTTCGCTGCTTCCCCAGTTGTACCACTCAGATGTCTTTTCAAAGACTTACGTCTTTAGACACAAGTCTAACATACTAAAATTATTTCTGCTTGGGTGGGGAATGTCAAACAAGGGTCGAGGCCATACCCAAAGGTCCAGCCTCGGTCGAACCACTAACTCAGACCCGGAAGGAACAAGTCGAGGTACCAAAGCGCGATGGTCTCGCCTCCGAACAGATAGAGAACCGCACCTAAGGCCAGGTAAGGGCCAAATGGAATCACCGTCTTTAGTCCTGCTTTCTGCTTTCTGGCAGCGATTAAACCAATCACGCTGCCAATGACTGCTGAAGACATAATCACAAAAGGAATTGCCTTCCACCCCAGGATCGCACCGATCCAGGCCAGAAGCTTGATGTCACCACCGCCCATGCCTTCGTTTTTGGTCAACAAATAATAGACGTAGGCCATTCCCCACAGGAATCCGCCCCCCATCAGCATCCCAAAAAGCGCATCCAAAAACTCGCGCTGCGGATTCAAGGCCGCCCCAACCAGTCCTATGACAATGCCGGAAAGAGTGAATTCATCAGGCAGAATCATGTGGTCCAGATCAATAAATGTGCAAACCACCAAACCGAACACGAAAATCAGATACTCAAGCAGCGTCCAGGAGAGGCCTGCGTAATGGTAGCTCAGTGCGAACAACACCGCCGTGATCAGTTCAACCAAAGGGTAACGGAAAGAGAACTTTGCATGGCACTTGCGACAACGCCCGCGAAGGATAAACCAGCTGAAAATAGGGATGTTGTCGTACCACTTTACCGGGGTCTTGCAGCTGTAACAATAGCTGCGTGGCTTGACGATGCTTTCCTCCCTGGGAAGACGATAGATGATGACGTTCCCGAAACTGCCAAAGATCGCACCCAAAATAAAGAAAAGGACATAAAAGCCCGTATCCAAATCAAACAATGTCTTTTCTCCTGAAGAAGAAGTTGGTCAACAAAATGGCCAGCAAAGCCCAGCCTGTCATGTGCGCCAGCATCCATAGAATGTTGTCAAACGGAATGCCATTTTCAAGGAAGTAAGCTGATTTCCAGTTCATGCGGTAGAAGTTGGGTGTCACCCAGTGCAGAACCTTCACAGCCTGCACAAAGACCTCTTCCTTACTTTTTTCAGCGAAAAAGGTCAGGTCCCCCAGCCAGTGCCCCAGCAGGAAAACCATAACCCCGGCCCCCAGGGCCAGAACAGGTCGCACCACCAGACTGAAGAAGATCACCAGACACAGAATGACAGCACTTTCACACCACAGACTTAGACCGATCTCCAAAAATGCCGGGAGAAGTTGGGACTCTTTCCACAGACCCAACAGCAGAAAAAGCACCACACCCAAGGCACTCATCAGAAGAGTGTTCAATGCCAGGACCCCAAACAGCTTCCCCAGAATAAACTGAGCGCGACTGACGGGTCGGGAAAGAATCAACAGACAAGTCTGCTTTTCAATCTCCTTGGCCAACAGATAAGCTCCGGCAAACAAAGAAATCCCCAAACCGGAAATTTGAATCGCCATAAAGCCAAAGTCTGCCAGAATTTTTCTTTGTTCCGCAAAAGACAATGCCCCCAAAAGGAAACTCAGGGCCAACAGGGCCACGGCAATCAGGACCGCCACCATAAAGATCTTTTCTCTTAGCATTTCACGCAAAGTGGTGCGCGCTAAAGTCCATACCTTATACACGGCCTTCCTCCTTGCCCTTCAGCACTGAGAACGCTTTTTCCAGGCTTTGATATTCTGCCATGAACGAGCTTAAAACTCCGTCATAAAGAATCTGCCCCCGATTGATCACCACAAGATGTGAACACAACTCCTCCATATCCTGAAGAAGATGGCTGCTAAAGAATAAACTGACTCCGCGTTTTTGTTCTTCCCGCAGAATATCTTTCACCATGGCCCGGCCGTCCGGGTCCAAACCGGACATGGGCTCATCCAGAATCAGCAGATCCGGACGCGTCAGAATCGCCTGAGCAATCCCAATTCTTTGCAGCATACCTTTGGAATAAGTACGCAAGCGACGGTCTTTGGCCTCAAAAAGATCCACCTTTTTCAGGGCCTCATGAGCCCGCTCGTGGAAGTCCTTTAGAGACGCTCCATAACAAAGATTCCAGTGCAAACGCAGAAATTCCATCCCCGTCAGAAATTCGTAGAGATAAGGGCGTTCGGGCAAATACCCCACGCGGGTTTTGCTTTCACTGGTCAGCGGCTTTCCGAAAAAGTGAATCTGTCCGCTGTCGGGACGGATAAAATCAAATATACATTTAATGGTGGTCGTCTTGCCAGCACCATTGCTGCCGACAAAGCCGGAGGTTTGCCCCTCTGGAAGCGCGAAACTGACATCACGCAGGACATGACGGTCTTTTTCAAAAAGACCGCCCTTGAATGTCTTATTCAGCTTTTCAATAGATAATACAGACATTATGTGCTTAAGGCTTCAGCTCAATATTCAGAGCCTTCACCATCTCCCTCACAGGATCATACTGTTTAGAAGTGGCTGGCATCAAGTCACGAGAACCCAAAATTTCAGAGTAAGTGTTCTTATTACGGGTTTGCTCCAGAATATCGATCAAAGTGAACATCAAAGTGTGCGTGATTTTCGGATAAGTGTCGTAAAATTCCTGACGAACACAGAAAGGATCATTGGGGATCGGCGCACTCTTCCATAAAATTCGGTATTGGGCCTTTTTATCTGTCCCAAACTTTTCCCAAGCTCCCTCAAGCCCCTTTTCATCATCGCTAAAAACAGCGGCTGCATCCACCTTCTTTGCTTCCAGAAACTGAATGGACGCCTGATGATTTCCAGTGAAAGCTACTTCCTTGAAGTCCTTGTCCTGCAGACCAATTTTGCGCAAAGCCACCTGAGGATACAGGTAACCGGACGAGGACTTGTCATCCACAAAAGCAATACGCTTGCCCTTGAGATCTTTCAACTTTTTGATCCCAGAATTCTTCGGGGTCACAATCACTGAGTAATAGTACGGATGATTCCACACTTTTTTCAGCAAAACCTTGGCTTGGGCCTGTTGTTCCGCAAAAACATAAGTTGAAGAGGAGAAAAACGCAAAATCCACTTTTTTGGTTTTCATCGCTTCAACAAGGCCCGCATAGTTCTTGGAAATATAGATATTCACCGGAATGTTGAGCTTGGCCTGAAGTTCTTTTGCCAGGGCCAACCCCTGCTCGCGCAAATTCTCGGGATTACCACCCGGAATCACCCCCAGAGTGATCGACGGCGGGACTGCTTCCGCAGTGACTTCCGCCGCATGTGCTGTGGAAAGTGAGAGAATTGCCAGCAAACCGAGAATGAGTCGTTTCAAAATGCCTCCATAGCCCCCAGGGCCTCGACTGATGATGACTCATTTCTTTCGTTTTTCAAAGCAAGAACAAAGGCCTCGGCCGCATCACTTTCGGTGATACACGGGATGTTGTAGTCTGTACAAGCTCGACGAATGTCGAAGCTGGCCTCGATTGCACGACGGCCCGAGGTGGTATTGATCACAAACGCCACTTCGCCTGATCGAATCTTGTCCACGCAGTGAGGACGACCCTCATCGACCTTCCGCAAAGACAGACAGTTCACACCTTTTTCATTAAAGAATGACGCCGTTCCCGTCGTGGCCGAAACCCCATAACCCATGCGTTGCAGTTCGCGCGCCAAAGGCAGCATGATTTCCTTGTCCTTGTCGCGCAACGAGAAGAACACCTGCCCGATCTTTGGAAGTCTTATGTTACTTGAAAGGAAGGCCTTTGCCAGTGCTTCGGAATAGTTCTTTCCGCGCCCCATACTTTCCCCTGTGGATTTCATTTCGGGGCCCAGAATCGAATCAGATTCCGGGAACTTTTTAAACGGGAAGACCACACCTTTGACAGAAACTGTCTGAGTGTTTCTCCAGTTTAAGGTATCCAGCTTCAGATCTTTCTTTTTCTTCCCCAGCATCGCGGCAACACCTAGATCAATCAGCGGAATCCCCGTGGCTTTGGCCACAAAAGGAACCGAGCGGGAGCTGCGCGGATTGGCTTCGAGCATGTAAACCACATCGTCTTTCACAGCCAGCTGCAGATTCAAATGCCCGATCACCCCAATACGATGGGCAAGCTGTTTGCTCAGATCCTCAATACGCGCACAGGTTTCATCTTTCAGACGGTGCGGAGGCAAAACCCCCATCGAGTCCCCTGAGTGAACTCCCGCGGCTTCGATGTGCTCCACGACTCCACCGACGACCACCCAGTCCTCGCCCCGAACCAGATCCACATCCACTTCCAACGCACCGGCCAGGAACTGGTCCATCAGGCAGGGCTTGTCTTCCGAGATATAGTCCTTGTGACGTTGGAAGTATGACAGAAGCTCTTCGGTGTTTTCGATAACTTCCATACGGCGTCCACCCAAAACATAACTTGGGCGGCAGATCATCGGATATCCCACTGTTTTTTCAAGTTTCAGGGCTTCTTCCAAAGACCCTGCCATACCGGAATTGGGAATGGCAAAGTTCAATTCGCGGCAGATCTTCGAAAACAGCCCACGGTCTTCCGCAAGATCTATTGTCTCCAACGAAGACCCCAGAAGACGATAGCCGGCCTTCACCAACTCCGGAGCCACCCCGATCGGCGTCTGTCCGCCCAGCTGTGCGACAAAGCCCATCGGCTTGATAAAGCGCATGATTTCACAAAGACTTTCTGCGGTCAGAGGCTCAAAGAACAAAACGTCAGAAGTGTCGTAATCAGTTGAAACCGTTTCTGGGTTGGAGTTCACCATGACGACTTTTTTGCCGTTCTTCTGGAACCCCTTCACCCCGCGCACGCAACTGTAATCAAACTCAATGCCCTGCCCGATACGATTCGGACCGCTGCCAATAATAACCACGGCATCCGGTGCATTCACCGTCGCCGACATCATAGGCCAGTAGGAAGAGTAAAAGTACGGCGTGGAGGATTCAAATTCGCCCGCGCAGGTGTCCACTTGAGAATAGCGCGGAAGGATTCCGTGCTTTTCACGCAAGGCGCGAATATCGGTTTCTTTCTTACCCACCAACGCCGCCAGTCTGGCATCGGTGAATCCTTTCCTTTTGGCCTTCAAAAGCAGTTCCGCGTTGCTGTCCGTAAAATCAGCCTTGAAAGTTCTTTCAAACTTGATCAAAGCTTCGATGTGCTCCAGGAAGTAGGGATTAATGCGGGTTAGCTCTTCGATTTCAGCCACGGTCTTGCCTTCACGGAAGGCTTGGAAAAGATGATAGATCCGCCGACTGTTCGGGTACGAGATCTTACCCGTTTCCAACATCACTTCCGGGATGGCTTGCGGATCTTTTTCCAGACTGGCCAGAGCTTTCATCAGGGATTCCTGCAAAGTTCGGCCGATTCCCATGACCTCGCCCACGCTCTTCATCTGCGTGGTTAAAGTGTCTTTGGAACCCACAAACTTTTCAAAAGCAAAGCGCGGGATTTTCGTGACGACATAATCCAAAGCTGGCTCATAACAAGAAGGTGTCACCTTGGTGATATCATTCTGCAGCTCATCCAAACTGTAGCCGATCGCCAGCAAGGCCGCGATTTTGGCAATGGGGAATCCGGTGGCTTTACTTGCCAAGGCCGAAGATCGGCTGACTCGAGGATTCATTTCAATCACCACGCGCTCGCGAGTTGTGGGATGAACCGCAAACTGAATGTTTGCCCCACCTGTCTGGATTCCGACTTCGTTGATGATCTTGCAAGCCTCATCACGCATGGCCTGATATTCTCGATCGCTCAAAGTCTGCTGAGGCGCCACTGTGATACTGTCACCGGTGTGAACGCCACAAGGGTCGAGATTTTCGATACTGCACACAACCACGAAAGTGCCCTTGTAGTCGCGCATGACTTCAAGTTCATACTCTTTCCACCCCAGGATGCTTTCTTCCACCAAAACTTCGGAAGTGGGGCTTTCATGCAGGGCGGTCACCAGCATTTTTTTGTATTCTTCCGGGGAATAGGCGATTCCCCCCCCGCCGCCGCCCAGAGTGTAGTTTGGGCGAAGAATCATCGGATATCCCAGCTCTTCTGCGATCTGCAGGCCGTGTTCGTAAGTGCGGATCAAATGACTTTTAGGGTACTTTGCACCGATTTTATCCAGCAGACCGCGGAAAATTTCACGATCCTCTCCGGCCTTGATCACTTGCGGAGTCGCACCCAGTAACTGCACTTTATGCTTTTGCAGAATACCCTTGGCATGAAGATCCAAGGCAAGGTTCAGGGCGGTTTGACCTCCTAAAGTGGGGATCACCGCATCAGGCTTTTCTTTTTCGATGATTTTTTCAAGATAGTCCACTTTCAGTGGCTCAACATAAACCCGGGTGGCGATTTCCGGGTCGGTCATGATGGTGGCGGGATTGGAGTTCACCAGGATAACTTCCAATCCTTCCTTCATGAGTGCCTTACAGGCTTGAGTGCCGGAGTAATCAAACTCACAGGCTTGTCCAATAACGATGGGTCCAGATCCGATAATAAGAACTCTCTTAATACTGGACTTGCGCGACACTCTTTCCTCCTAGGTCACGGCCATCAGATCCCCAATTTCCCCTCATTGGAGTAAATCATTTCGGGTCTGACGTGTTTGTACTGTTCAAATTTATAACGCATCTTAATCAGGCGAAGCATCAGCAGATCCGGATCCAGATCCGGATCTTTGCGGTGACGTTTCACCTCGGCCAGAATGAACTTCTTCGCACTTTCAGGGTGGAAGCAGAAGCCGCGGGTAAAGACATAAGAATCCCCTTGGGGGATCAGGCGGACTTCGAAAAGCTCATCTGGATCAAAACCAAAGACGAAAGGAGAAGCCTTCACTACCAGAGTTTCAGCTCCAAAAAGGCCTTTCTTCCCGTACAGAAGATCTTTGATATAGACGTCCCCGTCTTTGATTTTAACAAACTCAAAAATGGAATGGCGGTGCTGCTTTAGCACTTCCAGTGTTTGCAGTTCTTCTTCAGAGAAACGCAATTCCCGCACCAGCAGGCAGGCCTCCAAAGGGGTCTGACCGAATCCTTTTAGTTCTCTGGTGAAAAAATACCAGTCATAGAACTGAGCCATGCGCGATTCATAGTGCTCGGAGTTTTCATCCAAGGTCCCGGCATTTTCAAAGAACTCTTTTTTGGCCATGGCCAATTCGTCTTTGAAGGCATCGCTGACAAAGTGATTAAGGATTTTTTCGATCAGTTTTTCGTATTCGTTCATATCATCCGCTCTACAAAGTAGCTAAACAGCCCGGAGGCCTCATGCGGCCCCGGACAACTTTCCGGGTGATATTGTATTCCTAAACACTTGCGTTTTTCACTATAAAATCCTGCCACAGTGCCATCATTGAGATTCACGTGAGTCACTTTCACGTCAGGAGGCAATGTAGACTCTTCCACGGCGTATCCATGGTTCTGACTGGTCACATAAATCTGATTAAGCACAGTGTCGCGAATAGGATGATTGCTGCCTCGATGACCAAATTTCAGCTTGTAGGTCTTAGCTCCCAAAGCCAGGCCCAGAATTTGGTGGCCCATGCAGATCCCAAAAATGGGTTTTACACCCAATAGTTCACGGACAGTCCCGATAGCCACTTTCACGTCAGCCGGATCACCGGGGCCATTGGTCAGCATAATTCCATCAGGATTATAGGCCAAAATGTCCTGCACCGACGTGCGGCTGTTGAAAATCTTGAGTTCTGAACAGCGATGTTGAAGCTCTCTTAAGATATTTTCCTTGCTGCCAAAATCCAAAACAGCAATACGAGGCCCCACCATATTATCCCCACGACGCACTTCTGGCTCTTTGCGGGAGGCAAGGTAAACCCAGTCCTTATCCATGTTCTTTTTCTGAGCAATCAAGGCTTGAGCTTTAGCAACAGCTGTCGTTTGATCCTGCGCCTGAATCAGGGCCCCCCAGGGAGTGCCCCCTTGACGAAGACGCAATGCCAGCATTCGCGTGTCAATTTCAGTCAAAAGAGGAATTCCATTTTCTGTCAGACGCTGCTTCCAAGCCCGATCACGCTCGGAATCTTGAACCTCTAGACAGATAAAGCCATCGATCCACAACTGACGCGACTCCCAGACAGCATCCTCGACACCGTAGTTGCCCTGCATCGGCGCGGTCATCACCACAATCTGAGAAAAGTATGAAGGATCCGTCGCAATTTCCTCGTAACCGGAATGAGACGTGTTGAACACCACCTCGCCCGCGCGATCCGTGCCACCCTGCCATTCGCCCGTGTAGACTTCCCCAGTTTCAAGCACCAGATAGCCGCGCATTACTGTACCTCTTTCATTGTCATATGAATCAGACTTTGACGAACCAGAACACCGTTGTGAACCTGATCCAGCACTTTGCAGCGTGGATCCTGCAGAACATCCGCATCCATCTCGGTCCCCTGATTGATCGGCCCAGGATGCATAATCAGGGCTTTTGCCGACAGAGCTTTCAGGTTCTTTTGCGTGAACCCGAACTGCTCGCGATAGTCCGTCAAAGAATACTTATGATCGTGACGTTCCATTTGAACCCGCAAAGCCATCGCCGCTGTCGCCCATTGAAGTCCTTGCGAAAGATCGCTGAAGACCTGACATGGCGGCAGCTGCGGGAGGAATTCTTTCGGGCCACACAAAGCCACTTCATAACCAAGCTTTTCCGCCAACTCGAAGTGTGACGCTGCCACTCGGCTGTGACGAACATCACCGACAATCAGCAGTTTTTGTCCTGCGCAGGACCCCAGATGCTTGCGAATGGTGTAGGCATCCAACAAAGCCTGTGTTGGATGACCTTTCTTACCCCAGCCCGCATTCAGGATCGGAGTGGAGATTTTTTCAGAAAGTGCGCGCAAATCCAGATCATCGCCCGTGCGAATCACCAAGAAGGACGGCTGCATCGCCTCGACATTTAAGACGGTATCTTCCAGAGATTCGCCTTTTTCCAGACTGCTGCCAGCCGCGCCGTCCAAACGCAAAGGATGAATCCCCAGACGTGCGCAGGCCGTTTCAAAGCTCATGCGTGTGCGTGTGCTGGCCTCAAAAAACAAAAGGGCTCCGGTTTTTCCGAAGCCCTCAATAGCAGACGATTTTCCCGCCGCAATTTGATCGGCGAAAGAGAATAGGATATCGATTTTTGTTTTTTCAAGAGAACGAAGATCAATAAGAGAGAAATTTTTCCTAGACGACATCTAGAACCCAAGCCTAGGTTCCAAGGGTAGACTTGTCAATGGACCGTGGAAAAAACTCGGTCCCAACGCACTGAAGGATAACGGTCCCCGCCCCATTTCTGCTGCCAATCCAGCGAAAGCCAAATTAAAGCCACCCGACCCACCACCTGGGCCATAGGAACCGTGCCCCAATAGCGCGAGTCGTCACTGGCGTCACGATTATCTCCCAGCAAGAACACTTCTCCAGGAGGCACCACCAGGGGACCAAAATCCTTATCATCCGGATTTTTTTGGAAAATCACACGCCACGAGGACGCACCCACTTTTTCAGAGTAAATATCGAAAAGTTCAGGATTGGGATTGTCACCCGCCACAGCTTCCAACTTGTCGTAATTCACCGGCTCCTCATTTAGAACAAGTCGCCCTTTGATAATCTGCACACGATCCCCGGGCAGACCAATCACACGTTTTACGTAAGTCACGGAAGGTTGATTCGGATAGGTGAAGACTACGACATCGCCTCTTTCAGGCAAAGTCAGGGACCATCTTTGACTGGCAAAGGGAATCTGCACCCCATAAGAAATGCGGGACGCAAAAATGAAATCACCGGGTTTGAGCGCGGGCTGCATAGAGCCCGTTGGCACCTTATAGGCTGTTACCAGAAAATGACGCACAAACAGCGCACACAGCACAGCCAAAACTAAAGTTGTCAGATATTCCCGCCAGCGATTCATCCTTAAATCCTAAACGGAACAGGGACGCGCCTTCAAAGGAATTTTACACACAGAAGGTCTTTTTCGGGAATCAATGCAAGGACTGGAAGAGTCTGTTAAATCGGATTTGCGAAGGATCACACACAAATGTCATCGTCGGCAAGGTGCTGTGACAAGAAAGCCAGATCACTGACGCCCGCCCCACCAGATAATCGTTCTTCACGAATCCCCAAGCACGCGAGTCCGCAGATTGATCGCGGTTGTCACCCATAAAAAAGTATTCCCCCTCGGGAATCTTATAAACTTGCACGTCTCCAGAATCTTCAGGGGAAAGAAAACGAACCGTGTATGATCGCTCACCATTATTCTCTGTGAAATATTGAAAGCCCGCCTCAAATCCACGGTCCGACATGGGCGTCATCGTAAACGGATTGCCATTGACCGCCACGCGACCGGCTTTGATCTCCACTCGATCCCCAGGAAGACCGACCAGACGCTTGATGTAGTAGACATCCGGATTTTCAGGATATTTAAAGACCACAATATCGCCACGCGAAGGTGTCGACCACTGCACCAACCAGCGGTCACTGAAGGGAATATGCAAGCCAAAGGCGAATTTTTTTACAAGGATATGGTCGTGAATCAAAAGATTCGGAATCATGCTGCCAGAGGGAATGACAAAGGGCTCAAACAAAGCCCAGCGCACACCCATCACCAGTAAAATTGGAAAAAGGAACGTTAGAATCGCCTGATTCCAAGTTCCTTTTAAATTAGGTGTGCTTTTTTCTTCAGACATCTAGTTAACAGAGTGGAAGAAGCGGCCCCAGCGGATTGTCAGAGGGTTGCACAGGAATGGAAGATTCGGAACCGTCTCTTCACAGCTCAACCATACAAACATCGCACGGCCCAGGATATTTTGTTTGGGCAGGAAGCCCCAGCCACGGCTGTCGTGAGAATTCATACGGTTGTCACCCATGACAAACAGATGATCATCCGGAACTGTCACTGGGCCAAAAGTCTCATAGACGTCACCCTTGCGAAGAAGGATGGCGTGTTCTTTACCCTCTTTGGCGCCTTTACCTGCTGGCAAAGCTTCTGTGAATTCCACATAGTTTTCTTTGTTGTCGTTGATGTTGCCATCACGCTGGAAGTCCGCATCGCGCAGCCATGCAAAGTCATCCATGTTGGCCGGAACCTTTTTTTCAACCGGTTTGTCGTTGATATAAAGAGTTCCGTTTTCGTAATAAACCTTGTCGCCTGGCTCACCCACGATACGTTTGATGAAGAATGTGCTCATGTCCTTCGGGAACTTGAACACGATCACTTCGCCACGTTCTGGTTCGTTGAACTTCACCAACCATTTTTCACTGAACGGAACACGCAGACCATAGGTCAGCTTGTTCACAAAGATATGATCGTGAATCAGCAAGGACGGCAGCATGGAACCCGACGGAATCACATAAGCTTCAATAAAGCCCCAGCGAATGAACAAAGCGATAAAGACCGCCAGGAACAAAGAGCCCCAACCTTCGGTCCAAAAGTGCTTCGTTTTGAAGTCCCAGCTTTTAGGTTTGTTGTCACTCATGATGATTCTCCTAGTCTTCCACTTTCAAGATGGCCAAGAAGGCTTCCTGAGGGACTTCCACATGGCCGATGGCCTTCATGCGTTTTTTACCCTCTTTCTGCTTTTCCAGAAGCTTACGCTTACGGGAAATATCACCACCATAACACTTCGCGGTCACGTCTTTTCTGATCGCGCCCAGTGTTTCACGAGCAATGATCTTGGCACCAATCGCAGCCTGAATCGCGATCTGATACTGCTGACGAGGAATCAATTCTTTCATCTTTTCCGCCAACAAACGTCCGCGATTTTGCGCCTTGGAACGGTGGACGATCAAGGACAGCGCATCGATCGGTTCGCCATTGATCAAAATGTCCAGTTTCACCAGGTCGGACTCTTCAAAACCGATGAATTCATACTCCAAAGAGGCGTACCCCTTGGAGATCGACTTCAAGCGGTCGTAGAAATCCATGACCATCTCATTCATTGGCAGTTTGTACTCAATGATGACCTTTTTCTCTGTCACATATTCCATCTTCAACTGAATACCGCGCTTGTCTTCACACAGCTTCAGAATGCCACCGATGTAGTCCGTTGGCGTATGCAGAGTCACCTTCACGTATGGTTCTTCAAACTTGGCAATCAACGTTTCATTTGGCATTCCGGAAGGATTTTCCAGCATCATCTCCGTACCATCATTTTTGGTGATACGATAAACAACCGTTGGTGCCGTGGTGATCAGATCCAGATTAAATTCACGCTCCAGACGTTCCTGGACGATTTCCATGTGCAAAAGACCCAGGAAACCGCAACGGTATCCAAAGCCCAGGGCTGCGGATTTTTCCACTTCAAACGTCAAGGAAGAGTCATTCAGACAAAGTTTGTCCAAAGCATCTTTCAAATTTTCGTATTCCGACGCCACGACCGGGAAGATCCCGGCAAAGACCATCGGTTTGATTCTTTGGAAACCTGCCAGAGGCTCGGATGCCGGATGTTTTGCTGCCGTAACAGTGTCACCCACCTGGACGTCACGGATATCTTTGATACCGCAAACCAGGAAGCCCACTTCGCCGGCCTCAAGAACCTCTTGCATCGCAGGGAATGGTTTGTACTTACCCATGCGCAGGACTTCATAGTCACGATCCGTGGCCATGAATTTAATCTTGTCGCCTTTTTTAATCACGCCATCAACCATACGAACCAGGACAACAACGCCCTGATAGGCATCGAACCACGAGTCGAAAATCAACGCTCGCGGAGTCAAAGAGCGATCCGCTTTTGGCGGCGGAACTTTTTGAACGATGGCTTCAAGAATATCCGTGATGCCGATTTTTTCTTTGGCAGAGGCATGGATAATGTCTGTGCAGTCCAAGCCCACAGTGTCTTCAATCTGCTTGGCAACCCCTTCCGGGTCCGCCGAAGGAAGGTCAATCTTGTTCAGGACAGGAATGATTTCCAGATTGTTTTCCATGGCCAGGTAAACGTTGGCCAGCGTCTGAGCTTCGACACCTTGAGCGGCATCAACAACCAGAATCGCACCTTCGCAGGCGGCCAATGAACGGGACACTTCGTAAGAGAAGTCCACGTGCCCCGGTGTATCGATCAAGTTGATCTGATACATGTTTCCGTCTTTGGATTTGAAATCCAAACAGACCGTTTGAGCTTTGATAGTGATACCACGCTCGCGCTCAAGTTCCATGTTGTCCAGGAACTGATCCTTTTTCTCACGATCCGACAAAGAGCCGGTGGCAGAAAGAAGACCGTCAGCCAAAGTAGATTTGCCGTGGTCGATGTGAGCGATAATAGAGAAGTTACGTATAAATTTAGGATCCATAGGGCGGTATTATAAATAAGAAGCGCCGAGTTGCTAGGAACAACTCGGCGCAATGATTAAGGTTTTAAAGATTTTTAAGCCAGTGTTTTAACGGCATCTTTCAGTTGGTCGACCTTATTCAGGCGCTCCCAAGTGAAGGAATCTTCGTTACGGCCGAAGTGACCGTAAGCCGCTGTGGGGCTGTAAATGGGTCTTAGAAGGTCCAACTCCTTTGTAATGCGAGCTGGGCGCAAATCGAAGACCTGACGAACCGCTTTTTCCAGAACTTCTGGACCCACTTTGCTGGTTCCGTAGTCGTTTACGGTGATGCTCACTGGTTCTGCCACACCGATAGCGTAAGCGACCTGAACCAAGCAGCGCTCGGCCAAACCTGCACCTACGATGTTCTTAGCAATATGACGTGATGCGTAAGCTGCGGAGCGATCCACTTTGGATGGATCTTTACCAGAGAACGCGCCACCGCCGTGAGCTCCGTGACCACCGTAAGTGTCCACGATGATCTTACGGCCTGTCAGACCCGCATCACCCATTGGACCGCCCGTTACGAAACGGCCTGTTGGATTGATGAAGAATTTGGTTTTGGAATCGATCCACTGAGAAGGGATGGATTTTTTGATCAGTTCTTCTGTGATGAATTCCTTGATAGTCGCATTGGAAACGCTGTCAGCATGCTGAGTGGAGATCACCACCGCATCAATGCGTTTTGCAATGCCGTTTTCGTACTGAACTGTCACTTGGGATTTTGCATCCGGGCGCAACCAGTCAACCTTGTTAGCCTTACGAAGAGCAGCAAGGTCCTTCACCAACTGGTGCGACATCGCGATGCTCAAAGGCATCAGTTCTGGAGTTTCATTCACAGCGTAACCGAACATCAAGCCCTGGTCGCCGGCACCCTGATCGTCAGAAAGAGTTTCTTTTACACCCACAGCGATATCCGGGGACTGCTGACCAACAGCGATCATCACACCGCAAGTTTTGTAGTCGAAACCCTTGTCAGAGTGATCGTAGCCAATGCGTTTGACAACATCACGAGCCACTTCAGAGAAGTTTACTTTTGCAGACGTCGTGATTTCACCAGCAACAACAACCAAGCCCGTTGTCAGCATTGTTTCACAGGCAACACGTCCCTTTGGGTCTTGAGCCAAAATGGCATCAAGAATACCGTCAGAGATTTGATCCGCCATTTTATCCGGATGGCCTTCAGACACAGATTCACTTGTAAACAGATAATTTTTCACAGCTTTCGTTCCTCATTAGGGGAAGGTTGTTAATGAGCTCGGCCTCGTCAAAAAGGCCATCCTAAAATCAGTCTGCCCTCTTTCAAGCCCCCTCTGGGAGCGGAAATAAAAGCGGACTTTTTTAGCGAACGGCCAACCTAACAAAACGAGTCGGAGGGGTCAAGAGTCCTTGGGTTTGTGGTGGTAAAAATAGGCCAACTCAAGGAAAAAGACTGTAAAGCCTCCCACCAGGCCGATCAGCCCCATTCCAATCATGAACTGAGCAAGTGTTTTCCCCAGGGCGCTGATGGACGGTTCGGGAACCCAGCCCTGATTTTGCAATAAGAACATAAGGATGTAAGCAGCAACACTAATAAAGGTCCAAGCAACGGCATGAGTCCGATTCGTCAGCAGCCCGACAATCAAAGGCAACACCGCAAACCATAAAAGCGTGGGCGAGAAGAAGCCGCCGGTATAGAAAGAAAAGGAAAACTGAAACACCATTCCGGCTAGTACCATATTATAGGCTGCAGCCACCATCGAACGGCTGATTCGATAAACCAAAGGCGACAAGGCATGAATGATGGAGCAAGTGAAGCCAATGCGGGCCAAAACCGGCTGTTCCACAAAAAACAAGGAAATCAGACTGTAGGTCCACATCAGCAAACCCGTCAGAACCGTGATCAGAACAAGCAGACGACTCTTGTAGTGACGAACCAAATTATCCTCTTTGACATCCAAAGAGAATAAACTGGCGCCCCAATGCAAACGATCTTCGTGTTCCAAGCAACGTTCCAAACGAAAAAGAGGTGGATAAGTCCACCTCTTCAGTATAGTTCGGCACTATAAAAATTGCACGAAAATCAGGCCGCCTTTTTCCAGCGGGCAAAAGTCTCATAACGGGTCTCTTTTGTGCTTTCCGGTTTCTTATGGTCTTTGTATTGTTTGTTCACCTTCAGGAACTGCTTTTCAAGCTTTTCCGCCACGGAATCGACAACACTGTACGCATCCGGTCCGTAGGCCGTCGCCTTGAAATACTTCTCTCGGGTGTTCACGGAAATCTCAACGCAGAATTCATTCTTCTGCTTACTGAAATACACGTTGCCGTAGCCCTCTTTAAGCAGGAAGCGCCCGATCTCAGACATTTTTTCTTCTGTGTGTTTCACCAGGGAATCGGAGTGATCGAGATGCTTAAAGGTATAGTTGAGTTTCATGTTTTCTCCTTCTTGGCCCCTTTCAAGGCCTTGGTTTCGTACCTGGACTTCTTATCGGTCCAGCCGGACTAAAGATGAGCCCTATTTTGAGACTCATTTGGTTTTTCTTTGGGTTAATAAACAGGCCTTAAAAATTTCAACGTCCTGCTGATTTTTTAGATATTTCGCCACAGGAGCCATAGATGTATAGGCTTCCTGACATTGGCCGCGACTGAATTCAAGCTTGGCATCAAAATAAGAATCCCTCAAAGCTGCGGGCAAACGGTCGACCGTGCGAGGCTCCACCTCCCCGGCTTCGATTTTTCTTTTATATTCACGCAAAGCCTCTTCGGACTTGCGGCGCAGTTCTCGGATATCAGCATAACGAGGAACATGTGGTGGAATTCTTTTGGATGCTTCCAGTGCTCCTTCATAGTTCCCGGCCTGGAAATAGGTTTCCGCACGCTCTATTCGCGTGGCAATTTCATTCGGATCAATCTTTTTATTTGAAGAGCCAAAAGGATTGGCAAGGATTCCCAAGGACAGGCCCGAAAGGGCGACCGCATACATGGCGAATTGTGCTGGCTTAATCATAGGGAACTTATCGGAAACCCCCGACTAAAGATGAGGAATTTCCATGTTCCAATTCGAGATTTGGGCGAAGAAAAAAGCGCGCTTCGCCCCGGGAATGTCTACAGATTCACCATTTTCTTATAATACTCCAGAAGCTTTTTGGCCCCGTGAAGTAAATTGGCTTCCCAATCATTGTGCGCATTATGATCCGCACCATCGGTGATATATTTTAAAGAAATCAACTGCACATTCATTTTGCGACAGACTTTGGCCAGCGCATAACCTTCCATGTCCACCAGATCACAGGCCACTTTGGGCGTGCCGGTTTCAAAGGCGTCACCGGTTCCACAAATGCCCGAACTTAGTTCAGGGAAATACGGAATCAAATCAATCGCTCCGGGCAAGGGATCAAAAGGAGTTTCCCCCACTTTGAAACCCAACGGAGAAATATCCATATCCCGCTGCACGAAGCTGGACACCTCGACAAGATCATGGGTTTTAAAGCGCGAACTGCCCGCCGTACCCAGGTTGATCATCACTTTGCACTTGGTTTTGTGAATGGTATCCAAGGCGGCATAGGTGGCGTTCACCTTGCCGATACCAGAGTATATAACAGGAATATTTTCTTTTTCAAAAAGCCCCTGCGACTCTCCGGGAAGAGCCATTATCAGAGCCACGTCATTAATATTGAACAAGGGAATAGACCTCTTCGTTTTTAAACTTCATTTTATTCAGGAATGTCAGATTCACCAGAACCGCGACGGACTCCACCTTGTAGCCCGCAAGAACGCTTAAATCAATAGCCGCCTGCAGAGTCCCGCCCGTGGCCAACACGTCGTCGATGATCATGATATTGCCCTGACCCAAAGGCAGCTCAATTTCCGCCGTGCCGTATTCCAAGGCGTATGAAACTTTTTTGGTGGGTGGAGGAAGCTTCCCTGCTTTGCGAATGGGAAGAAAACCTTTTTGGTGTGTCGCTGCCATATGAGAGGCCAGAATGAACCCCCGGGACTCGATGCCCGCAAAATAGTCCACCTGACTCAAATCCACATTCTTCACAAGCTGCCTTGAAACAAACGCCATGGCATCTGGGTTCTGCAAAAGTGGTGACATATCACGAAACAAAATTCCCTCTTTAGGAAAATTTGGCACGTCGCGAATCAAACTCTTTAGATCCATAAAGCCTCTCCCCGAGAATCCTTATCTTATTTGCAACACGGCCCCGAGTAAAGAGGCCTTGGTCTTGTTGACTGGTTTTGTTCCTGCAAAGATTTTAAAAGAAAAAAGCCCTCTCGAAGAGGGCTCTTTTTAGAAGTATTTCTTACGTTGTGAAGATGGCAAGATCTTCAGCATATCGCGGTATTTGGCCACGGTACGACGGGCAATCTGGATGCCTTCGACCTTCAAAAGATCCACGATCTTCTGATCGGACAATGGGTTCTTCGGATCTTCTTTGGAAACCAGATCCTTGATCTTGATCTTCACGGACTCGGAAGCCAGAGAATCCCCGTCTGAAGAACTGATACCAGAGTTGAAGAAGTATTTTAGCTCATAAATACCCTGAGGCGTGTGCACGTACTTGGCCGTCGTCACACGGCTGACCGTGGATTCGTGCATACCAATGTCATTGGCGATATCACGCAAAACCATCGGCTTTAAGTGCTCAGAGCCTTTTTCAAAGAAGTCGCGCTGATGCTTCACGATGGACTCTGTCACCTTGTAGATCGTGCGCTGTCTTTGGTGGATGGACTTGATCAACCAAACGGCAGAACGAAGTTTCTCCTGGATATAATCCTGGGTCTTGTCGCCGGTGGTTTTGCCGCCTTTAAGCATGTTTTTGTAGAAGTTGGAGATTTTCAAACGCGGCAGACCGTCTTCATTCAAAGACACCACATAGTCATCACCGACTTTATAAACGTAAACATCCGGAGTCACATAGTGCGTGTCGCTGCTGACAAACGCGCGACCTGGCTTGGGATCCATGGCGTAGATGATTTTGCAGATTTCCACAATGTCTTCCACGTCACGGTTCAAGGCCTTGGCAATAGCCTCGTAGTTTTTCTTTTCCAGATCCTTCACGTGATTTTTGATCAGAGTGACCAGATCGTGGGTGTCTTCTTCCATGTGTTTGGCCTGGATCAGAAGACATTCCTGCAGATCACGAGCCCCCACACCCGGGGGATCAAATTCGTGAATCAGGGTCAAAGTGTCTTCCAGAAGCGCCAGATCCACTTTTTCCTCTTCCGCAATTTGCTCCAGAGGAACTTTGATATAACCGTCGTCATCGATGGCGCCGATCAGGGCGTCTGCGGCTCTTTCCTCTTCTTCAGAGAAGCCGTTCATTTTCACTTGCCAGTAAAGGTGATCATGCAGGGTTTGAGACGCCGTGATGACGTTCTCATAGTTCATGATTTCTTCAGAACCTGCCATACCGGATTGAGGCGGTTTTTGGTTGGCTTCGATGTAGGATTCCCACTCGAATTCATCCTGCTTTTGCGGGTCCTGAATATTCTGCTGGTCCGGAGCTTCTGAGTGCTCCACTTCGTTGGCAGCCTCCTTGGTGCGCTGAAGGTCTTCTTCCTTCAGTGCGGATTCTGCCTCCTCAAGAATAGGATTTTCCTCCAGCTCCGAGCGAACAGCCGATTCCAACTCCATACGCGACATCTGCAAAAGCTTGATCGCCTGTTGCAGCTGCGGAGTGATTACCAGAGACTGGCTCAGGTTCATCGTCTGTCGAAGAGCCATTAAAATTTCCCTTTCCTGTGAAACTGCTATAGCTGGAGGCGACTGCCTTTATCAGCTTTACAGCTTAAAGTTTTCGCCGAGATAGAACTTACGCGCCAATTCGGAATTTGCAATTTCGTCTGAACTTCCGCTGACCTGGATCTTCCCGTCCTTCAGTATATAAGCATAATCACAAATGCCCAAAGTCTCACGCACGTTGTGATCAGTAATTAGAACTCCTATACCTTTGGCCTTAAGTTCGCGGATGATATTTTGAATATCGGCGACCGCGATCGGGTCAATCCCGGCAAAGGGTTCATCCAATAGAATGAACTTCGGAGAGCCTGCCAAAGCCCGGGCAATCTCCACACGGCGGCGCTCCCCTCCGGAAAGGGCATAACCATAACTGTCACGGATATGACCCACGTGGAAGTCCCCGATCAACTGCTCCAGGCGCTCTGAGCGCTGCGCTCCTGAATAGCCATGGGCCTCCAAAGCCACCGTGATATTCTCCGCCACCGTCAGCTTGCGGAAGATGCTGGGCTCCTGAGCCAGATAGCTCAAGCCCACACGGGCTCTTTTATACATTGGTTCCTGCGTGATGTTTACTTCATCCAGATTGATCGAGCCGGAATCAGGCTGGACCAAACCCACCACCATGTAAAAGGAGGTGGTTTTCCCCGCCCCGTTGGGACCAAGCAGACCGACCACCTGGCCGGATTCCACAGAGAAAGAGGCGCCATCAACGACCTTGCGCTTTTTGAAAGATTTAGAAATGTCTTTGATGGTGAGCATGCTCATTGGTCTTTATTCTCCACCTTGGCCCGTACTCTTTCTACCTTAACCTTTTTTCCGCCATCGAGAAAGATGATTTCCTCGCCGGTCAGTTCATCATTATTCTGAATCACTTTTGGACGGCCTTTGAAGGTGTATTTATTGGCCAGCAGGTCCAGATCCACATTTTCTGCGGTCGCAAACTTATCCATGTCACTGACCCGAACACCGCCCTTAATGGCCACGGAACTCAGGACGTCCGCACCTTTGCCATACAGGAAGGAGGCCTCAGGCCCCTCCAGCTTCATGTTATCGTAGCTCATGCGAACGGCCCCCAGAAACCGGGCCTCACGGCTTTTCCCGCTGAACTCAGCTCCATCGGCGACAATGTCGAAGGATTTGCCATCCTTCATCGGCTTCTGTGCCGTCACTCGCTTTTCGATCAACATCTTGGACTGATCTACCAGCACCTTCATGCTGGCCCCTTTAAGGAACAAGGCCGCACCTGATGAATCCCGGGGGCCTTCCATCAGCACTTGCTCTGGACTTTCAATGCGGCGGGTTTTCGAGGAGTAAAAGATCGAAGGCGTCTTGAAAACATAGCCATTCTCGGACTTGGTCACTACATTTCCGATGACACTCAAGTCCTTGGATTTGGAATCAATGGCACCCTCATCCCCGGTTACGGTGAATTCCACTTTTTCCATATTATAGAAAAGCACCCGAACCTGCTTCAGTTTCCAGGTGCCTTCCCCCTGATTACCCTCGGCGGAAACGGCATACAATTCCCAGTCACGGGTGCCGGACTGGCTTTCCACCAAGTGCACCCCACCCATACGCTGCTCTGCTAAACTGGAGGGGGGTGGCACCCCTTTATTCTTCTTCGCCTCTTCCTTTTGACGTTCCACGCGGGCGCGCACTTCTGCCTCGTCCTCATGCTCGAGTCGGGCCGGGAAAATAATAAGAATCTCGACAAACAAAGCGAGAAGCAGAACCAGAAAAATAATATTCTTATATTTACCCATAGATGAAGGAAAGCTTAAACCATCCCGCAGGATCGGTCAAAAAGGATCGCCTAGCCGGGCTGCATAGAGCGCAAAAGATAAAGGCCCCATTATGAGGCCTTTCACAGTTTATTTCATTTAATTGGACGTGGGTTCCTGTGGAAGCTTCATAACCGCGAAGTTAATCTCGCTGGCTCCTGCTTCAGTGACGGTGTACATCACTTTTTTCACTGTGCCGAAATCGACCCCTTTATCGGCCTGCACGGTCACCTTGCTCCAGGCATTTGGATCTTCTTCAGTCTCGCCACGCGCTGTTTCCACAACATCGCGAATCTTGTTCTGAAGTTTGCTTTCCTGCTCTGCCTTGGATTTTTGCAAAGCATCCACCAACTGATCCTTCAGCTTGGCGATCATCCAATCCTCCTGGCCCTTGACTTCATCAAAGGTCGCAACAACCTCTTTGTCCAACAAAATTTCCTTGTTGGAGATCGTCACAACGTGGGAGGGCTTCAATTCCCGCACCGAAGCCGCTTTTGGCAGAACCACTTCCTTCGGAATGTAAAGAATTTCCCCCGTCGCATTGTAGTTCTGCAAAAGGAAGATAACCAGAACCGTGAACATATCCACCATCGCCGTCAAAGACAGCAACGCGGTCACATCACGCTTCCCTTTTCTTTTGCTTAAAATATTGTGGTAGCGATGACGCTCCCCCGGTCTGAAGATGGCCATTACTGTGGCCCTCCCGTCGCAACAGAGATCGCTGAAAAGCCTGCGGCCAGACAGTTATCCATTGCTTTAATCAATTGTTCATAAGGAATGACATCTGCAACCGAAACAATCGCATCCACTTTTTCAGGGTAAAGCTGTTTTACACGCTGCAGTTGTGCCACAAGACCTGCTTCGTCAAATTGTTCGTTCACCATGGGAAGACTGATCACTTGTTTCCCAACAGTTAAAACATAGCCAACTTCCTTCACATCCACTTTCAACACCACATCGGCATTCGGCGGAGGCGTCGGGCTTGGCTGCGTGTCCGATTTCTTCCCGTACAGGGAACTACCAATTTGAATCATAGACACTTGAGTCCAAACGGCGGTGATGAGCAGGAACGTGATAAGAACGCTCATCAAGTCGATGAAAGGCACGAGGTTGAGCTCGATATTCTTCTTTCTGCCGCTGGAATCGCCGCTATCTATGTGAGCCATTGAAAACCTCTACTAGTCTTTGATTTTTTCTCTATTAGCAACAACCAGATTCAAAAGGCTCATGCTTGTTTCAACAACTTCATTTTCAGTTTTCTGAATACGATGCTGGAACAAACCGTAAGCCACGATGGAAATGATCGCGACCAAAAGACCAAACGCCGTACAATTCAGGGCGTGGGAAATACCTTTGGAAAGCTCCAAAGCTTTGGTTGCAGGATCGGCTGCCGCCACCGCACGGAAGGAACCGATCATACCGATGATCGTACCCAAAAGACCCGCAAGTACCGCGACGTTACCAAACACAGCAAGGAAGGAAGTCCAGCCTTCAACTTTGGGCATTTCACGCATGACCGCTGCGTCCATGGCAACCTGAACCTCTTCATCCGGGCGCTTGTTCATCGCCTGCACCAAACCAGCTTTCACTGTGTTTGTCAGAGGAGCCGGACGAGCATCACAATAGCTGATCGCCTGGCGAAGATCACCGGCAACAACCATACGGAAGATCTGGTCAGTGAACTCCTTTTTGTCCACGGAAAGATTTTTTAGCTTCATCATTCTTTCGATGATCACAAATAGCGCCAAAATAGCGATTACTGCGATCACGTACATGACGAAACCACCCTCAGCGAAAGCACGCTGGATGAAATTCATGTTGTCTACTGTAACTGTTGGGTTCACGAGAACTCCTCCTTAAAAAACTTAATAAAAAAATTAATTAGCCTGATTCAAAACAAACGGATACGCCTGCACTTCGGCCGTCATGCCCGTTGGTGGTTCCGGGAACACCCAGCTTGCCAGACGGCGGCGGATACATTCCTCCACCTCAGCATTGCCCAAAGTGGAGCTCACCACTTTCACATTGCGCGCCTGACCACGTTCGATGATTTCCCAGCCCAGGATCACTTTACCTTCCATCTTACGACCTTTTTCCAAAGTGTTCAGAGCGCGCTCATAGCAGCTCTTCACTTCGTTCAGTTTGGAACGGATCACACGACGGATGGCTTCCTTGTCGATGGTTGGATCGAAGGATTCTTCGTTACCACCACCTTCGATAGCCACTGTTGTTTTAGAGCCAAAGCCTTCCGCCGCCCCATAGGCCGCCTGACCTGACCCACGACCCTTGGTTCCGATACCGGCGATCCCCTGTGTCGCTGTTCCTTTACCGCCGGCTCCGGCGTCTTTGAACTTGGAACCCAGATCATCTCCCGCACGGTCTTCATTGAAGCCGGAAGTTCCTGTGGCTTTGTCCGCCATCCCCAGAACCTCACCCGCACCGGAATAGGCTTTGTCGATGTTGGCGCGACTGCCACCGCCACCAAAGGCACTGAACAGACCCACTTTGGACAAATCCTTGTTCGAGGACTGCGCATTCGCCCCGGCCGTGTTGCCGGTTTTCACCGCGCCACCCTGACGAGTGGAAGTGAACTTCTTCGTTCTATCTTTAGCATTCGGCTTCGGAGCCACTTCGCTGGCACGTGCTGCCACTTCGTTCTTGGCAGCCGCATTCTGAGCCTTGGCACCTTTTTTCTGCGCGTCCTTATTCTGATCTGCCACAACGACCTTCTTAGGAGGAGGCGGTGGTGTCGGTGTCGCCACCGGTTGTGGTGGTGGCGTCGGAGGCTGCGGTGGCGGAGGCGTCGGTGTTGGTGTCGGCGCCGGAGGTGGATTATTAAATACCACCTGTGCGATACGCTGCACTTCTTCCTGTTTGTTTTCCTGCCAGTCCTTCGGGGTGGTCGCTGAAATGTACAAGGCCAGCAAGCCCACCATGATGAGTGACATCAATACACCCATCGTTTCTGAACCCGACAGCATCAACGGAGGCAACATTGGAACTGTTGGTGCTTGAGGCACGAAGCGGATGTAAAGACAGATATTCCCGCCGGGCAAAGTGAGGCAAAGCATTTCGTTTTGATCAACGCGAACGCTGTACCCGCTTCCACCTTTTTGCGCTTTGCCGGTTTTAACCAGATCTTCCGCATACTGGGTGCCCGCAGAGCTGACCAATTCTGATTCCATCTCGTTGGTGGTATTCACGCGAAGGCCTGCGGACATATCCAACAAAGCATAGCCGCGCGGAACCAATCCTTCCGGCAACGCCACTTGCTGGTCACCACCGATGTTTACACGGATGGTTTTATTACCTTTGAAGTGGTAAGTCGTCAGGATGCGCTCTTTCCAGGCCACAAGGACTTCGACTGTGGAGCCCTTGCCAGGTTTTAAGTGCGTCTTCAAATTTCTAATTTCACTTGGAGGAGCAAAAGTTTTACTCTTCTTGGCTTTTTTATAAGCACCACGCTCTTTGCGAATCTCAGGCTTGACTGGAATCGAGGTCAGAACCGGCTTTTCTTCAGCCTTCGCAGTTTCTGCCGGAATCACAGGAGTTGCCACCGGAATCACCGGGGTGACTTTGATTTCTTCTGTTTTGACCACCGTTGCCGGAGGCATGGAGGGCTCGGGTTTGGTCGGTGGAGCTTTGACTTCCACCACCGGCGCCGGAACATCCTCATTTACAACCGGAGCTGCACCGGGCACCACTTTTGGCTTCGGCACACCAACAAAGAAAGCGATGCGGAAAGGCCCTACTTCGATCTCGTCACCAGAAGAGATAGATTCATCCAACACGGCCTGACCGTTCTTAAAGGTGCCCTGTGAAGAGCCCAAATCACAGACATACCATCCGTTGTCGCGAAGTTCGATCAGACAGTGAATCGGAGAAACGCCGTCGGCGTCCAGATCCAGATGCACTTCGGCGTTGTGTCCGACCACGATTTGATCCTGGTCAAACTGCTTCACGCCCACTAGCTGATTGTTTTTGAAAATTCTAAAAATTAACGGCGATCTCAATTAGCACCCCGAACTCGCTGTATATCCTCTGTTGTTCTTCTCATCTCGGGTAAAAAGTTTTCTCTCAACTTGATCAATCTCTTGTAGTTGAAATTCTTCTTTTGGAAGAGATAAAAAAGCTCTGGCTTTTGAGTTGAACCCTCAACCAATTCATCTTCGAAACTCAACGTCGCCTTTTTTTTGGCCGTGGTTGTCGTCGTGGTTGTTGTGCTGCGGGAAGTGGACTGGGCAAAGCTGACTTCAAAGACCAGAAGCGCCGCTAGCAAAATTGTAATGTGTTTTAGGTATCGCAACATAGTCTTCACCCGACCCTTCACTCTATTTTAAACCAGCTTTCGCCTTATTTTCCAAAGCAATTATTCGATTACGGCTCTCAGCAGGTCCACCTACAAACTTTAGTCTATTAATGACTTCCAACCCGTCCTGATACTTCTTCATGTGATCGACAAGAAGAATTGCGTAATTAAAAAGCACTTCTTTATTATTGGCGTTGTCTTTCAAAGAGGTTTTATAAAGCTCTTCCGCGCGATCCAGTTTACCTTGAGCCGTCAAAGCGATCGCATAGTTATTGAGAACTCTCGGATCCCGGACCCCTTTGCGATAAGCTGTTTCCAGAACAACATTGGCTTTGTTGTAGTCGCGTTCCTGGACGTAAATGGCACCCAGATTAGCAGCGGCAACAGCTTCATCGTTGTTGATTTCCAGAGCTTTACGGAAGGACTTGATCGCATCACGACGCTCGCCTTGCGCCAACTGAACAATACCCATATTCGAATAGAGCTCAGCCGTTTTAGGGCTGGCTGCAATGGCTTTACCCAAAAGGTAGCGGCACAGATCAAAACGACTGCGCTTGTAGTGATACATCGCCAGAGCATTCAGGGCGCGAGCATCATTAGGCGACTGGGTCAGGATCTGCGTCGAAGCCTGATAGATCTTCTCATCATTCTGAGCTTTGATCGCTTCATTCAAAGATGCATACTGGGAAGGAGCTGGCGGAGTCACCGGACGAACCGGCTCGACCTTTTCCAGATCCTTGAATTCGTCCATATCCGCTCGCGGGGCTTCGGAGACGGTCGAAGTCTTGGTCTCTTGCTGAGGGGTTTCTTTTGTGGGGCTGGATGAACAAGCCGCCAAAGCCAACAGAGAAAAACAAGTGATGATCTGTTTCATTATTGACCTATCCAATTCACTAGACGAATGTCAGATCCCACTTCGCCACCGTTGTAGTAGTTCTTGGGATCCTGTCGGTTCATAAAATCGTACGCTGACTTGAATCCGGCGTTGTAAACTTCCAGCTCAAGGCCGCGATCCACCGTCGCTTTATAACTTTCGCGAGCCTTCGCATTGAAGGGTTCTGCAAACTTCTCGACTCCGGCCTGATACTGTTTGGTCTCTTCGGCATTCAAGCCCGGAGGCAGTGGCGCATTGAGGATCGATTGAGCCATATTCAGGTTGGCATCACCTAAAATCGAAAGCGAGCTGACGATTTCTTCGGCGCTGTCAAACTTGATCACTTCCGCCAGCTCCCCTGTCAAACGAGTCAGCAAAGCGACCTTCTTGTCGGCTGCCGCTTTCTGTTTGGCCGGATCTTTCGGGAATGTGATGGCTTTCATTTCCTTGTAAGTGTCTTCCGCGTCACTCAACTTCAACTTGGCAGCATAAGAGGCCCCGACACCTTTTTTGTTCGGTGCAAAACGCTTTTGAATCGCCAAAGTCTTCTGCTTCCATTCCTGAGCACGGGTGGTGGCACGCTGGCGCGAGGACAATTCCGACACCCAGTAAGCACTTTCAACCACTCTTTCCTGATCACGACCGCCGCCTTCCACATACTCGGTGTAACGGGCAATCGCAGCTCCAGTCTGACCCGCTTTGCGATGGATCTGAGCCATGCTGTACACTGCTTCAATATTGTCGCTGTGCTTTTTATTGATCTTTGTAAAGTCCGTATAGGCACGGATGGCTTCATCTGTCTTACCCAGGGCCTCATAAAGAACTGCCGCATTGAACAGCAGATTTGGAGACAATGGGTCGGTCGGACTTTCTTGTGCGGCCTGTTTGTAAAGCTTCGCCGCTTCTTCAAACTGCGCTGAATCCTGATAAAGCTTTGCCAGCAAACGTCGGGATTTTGGTTTTAACTTATCCGCGGCAGGGTCTTTGGAGTTCAAGACACTCTGATACGACGCAATCGCCGGACCGTTCATTCCGGCCCGCTCGTAGTTGACGGCCGCATTAAAGGCCGCCGTCGTTGCCAGACTTGATTTTGGATTCTGTTTGGCAAAGGCTTCAAACACCTGCGCACTGTCTGCATACTTCTTTTCCAGCTCCAGATCCTGACCACGCTTGAAGGATGCTTTTTCCATCACACCACGGATGTCCGCTCCGGCCTTGGAGGAAGCAATGCCCGGCACAGCCAAAAGCTCGGCCCCGGTTTTTTCCAGACCGACATAGTCCTTGCGCAGATTGTAGATATCCAAAAGCAGATTCGCAGAATATTCCGCCTGCTTGGTGTTTGGATACTGCTTCACAATCTCACGGAACTGCGTGGTTGCCGGATCAAAGTGATTGCTTTGATAGTAAAGACGACCGATACGGAACTTGATCTCGGGCGTTTTTTCAGAAGCCGGGAACTTTTCAACATACCACTGACCGGCTTTAATAAAGCGGTCCACTTTCGGCTCCAAAGGAACCGGGTCGGTGGAATCGCCCACACGTCTTTGCATTTCCTGATCCGACGGAATGGATCTTTCAACGGAAAGAATCAGGTTCTGGGCTGCTTTACCATAGAATTTGCTTTGTGGAGCATTATCCACAACCCATTTATACTGGGCTCCAGCCTCGTCGTACTTACCCATGTCATAAAGCAATTCACCGAAGTAAAAATGCATGTCCGGGGCGGTGGCTGAGTCAGGGAACTCTCGCAGGTAAAGCTGATAGCCTTCGTAAGCTTGAGTCTGAGAGAAGGCCGCACGAGAGTTTTGTGCTGTCTGGTGCTGTTGCAGAACGTAGTTACGTAACGTGGTTTCACGCAATTTGTAGGAGTTCTCCACCAGCTCTTTATTGTTTTTATTGGCCGCATACCACGCACTGGAAGAATCGTAGTCCTTCACCCAACCATAGAGTTCGTTTTTAAAACGCTGCGTGTTCTTGGCATAGAAGTAGTTCTGAACAATTTGATACTGATACTCAAAAGCTTTCGGCGCTGCCGGATTCTGGGAAATCAGAAGCTTAAACACCTCGCGAGAGCCATCTTTGTTCCCGCGGTCAGAATATTGATAAGCCAGTCTTTCAAGATAAGGGCTGTAGTTATTCCCGACCAGGTTCTTAAAGTAATTGGCCGCATTATTCGGATCGCCGCCTTCCGCATAGAAGACCACGATGTCACGCAAAGCTTCCCCTTCCAAGCGAGTGCGGTTGACCTTCATACGGCTGGCCAATTGGTCACCCGTCTCGGCTTTTCCGGCCTTGATAATGTACTCCAGATAATTCATTGCCTGCTGAACCTTGCCCAGACGGAACAAGCACCAGGATCCCTTATACAAGGCAAAGGTGTGCAGACGATGTTTCTTTTCCTTGATCAGGTGAGAATATTCTTTATAGGCATTCGCCCACTTTTCATTTTCAAAATAGTATTCCGCTAAAGCGAAATGAGCTTCACCTACGAACGGAGAATTCGGATAACCCTTGGTCAAACGCTCGTAGTATTCAGCACCTTTTTTAACATCGCCCAGTTCAAAGTAATTGTAGCCCAGGAAGAACAGGGCCTGGCTCATCTTCTCATCACGAGGGAAATCACGCTGGAACCACTCATATAGCTGAACCGCTTTTTTGTTGTACTCACGAGCTTCAGCCGTGTCCAAACGCGGTTTGCTTTTGGTTTTCCCCGCCTGGAAAGCACGAAGCTTCGCATCGTATTCGTCCTGTTTACGGGAATCTATCAAGCTGGCTTTTTCGACATAAAGTTCTGCCAAACGCAACCACAGCTCACCACGGTTGGGGCTGGTTTTGAACTTTTGGGTCAGCTTATACAATTCCCGAATCTGCTGATCCAAAACGCGTTCGTATTCGGCCTTGTTCCCGCCCCCGGTATCGTGTTCCATGATCTCCGAAGAGCGAGGAGGTTTCACAGACTCCAGATTGTAGTTCTGAACATCCTGTTTAAAGCCCATATTTGCCGATGGCAATGAGGTGTCCGTCTTGGACATCTGCATCTTACCACCACGGCTGCTTTCACTGGCCTGGGACAACAGTTCACCGACTGTCTTTTTCTTCACGGTTTTAGTGGTTCTGACGGTCGTCGTCTGGGCCTGCGTTGCCGGAGTCGCCAGAAGAAGACTTAAAAATCCTGAGACAAGAAGTTGATGCCTGTTGAATTTCATATATTACTCGCAGCTCTGTTTTCCAAGGTAGTGATAATTTCCAACTTCATCCAACCAGTATTCACCTTGGAACGGATAGTACTCATAACCATTTTCGATATAGAACTTGCGGTTGACGTTTTCGTCGATCTGATCCCCGCTGATGTCCTTACCGGCAATTTTCTTTTTGATGCTTTCTTTGCGACCCGTGATCATCTCGTAGCGGATGAAACCGGCCTGCTCATAAAGATCACGCAGTTCCACGCGCATGTTCAGCAAGTGCGCTTTGGCCATATCGCCAATTGCGAACTTGGTGTTCTTGCTTCGATTCGCCAGAATCTTCAAAGAGTACTGCCCCAGCGGAGACGCGCGGAAGGAGGAGTTCGATTCCACACGATGTCTTTCCTGAGTCAGTTTTTCCAGATAGTTCATGGAGCGCTTCACATCCCCCTGATCCAGAACACTTCTTAGAACAATGTACGGCAAACGAAGATTCGCCGATTTATCCGTGGTCTTCATCAGGTGCGCTTTTTCCAATTCATTATAGAAGGCCCCAGCCTCGTTCGTGGACTTCAGGAAATCCCCAATCTTGGCACGAACCGGTCCGTAAGTTTTTTCAAACAAACTCAGGACCTTTTCCATCTCGTCATACTTACAGATGTACAGGTACACGATGGAACGCAGAAGTAAACTCTCCGGCATATAGAAGTCTTCGTAATATGCCGAGTGGAGAGTTTGGAAGTTACTAAGTGCCGAACGGAAACGTGCTCCGCGCAACATCGCCCAGCTTTGTTCAAAGACAGCGTCATGCCACATCAAGGTGTCTCGGGGAACCTGGGCATAAGCTTCGACGGCCTGATCCCAATCCTGCTTTTGATAAAGCGCACGCGCCAGACCCATCTGAGCCGCCACTTTATTCGTATCAGTCACTGGAGCCTTGCGACGGGCATCGAGCATCTTATTGAAAGTGCCGATAGCAAGAGAAGTTTGATTCGCTTCAAGTTCTGCCAGACCTTTGGAATACAAAGCCTGGAAGTAATAACTGCTGGTTGGGCTGACCTTGCTGAAGAGCTCTGCCGCTTTCGCAAAATCACGGTTTCTTAGACGGATTTCACCCAGGCGATAGTTGATCATGTCACGCAAGTTGGCCGGGAAGTCGTTCAAGTCCACGCGGGAAACGGCGTAGTTCAGAATCGTATCATCCCCCAGGGTGTCAGCCACCACGGACAGTTTTTCAATCGCCATTTTGGAATATTTGGGATGCTTCATGCGGATGACATCCACAAACTGGAAGGCCGCTGTCTGGTAAAGCTTCAGCTCCACAAGCATGGTCCCTAAGATGTACTTGATCTGAGGTCTTTCCGCCGCGAGTTCAGAGCGACGGCTCAAAGAGAACAAGGCATTTGCTGCGGATTCGTACTGTCCGCCTTGCGCCATTCGCAGCGCATTGCTCAGCTGATTTCTCAGTGTGGCCTCACGTGAACTGCCTGGCATTGCTGAACTGCGCGAAGGTTGCTTCTTCAGCGTCTTTCTTTGCTGGGCATCCCCGACAACCGGAGTCACGATACTTGCTGCAATCAGGAGTAGTAATAATTTCTTCATCTGTAGCTAGCCTCCGGGAAGAACCAACTCATACCCACGGTAAGGAAGAGGTTGTTGAAAGAGTTTGTCGAACCGTCGATGCCTTTGGCGTTAAAGAAGTTCCAACTGAAATCCCAGCGCAAGGCATAGGCTTTGCTGATGGCAAAGATCTGACCCGTCGCCAGATGAATGGTTCCGGCATTTTCGCCAGACTGAGTGTTCGTCGTTCCATAACCTGCAGAGAAATACAGATCGAACGGAATGATCTTTTCATTGAACCAGGACATTTTTCCGTACACCGGAATGTACATCAAATCAGCCCCGATGAAAGACTTTGGATACACAAGGTTTTCAGTGGAAACCCCTTGAATCTCTCTCAGCTCATCAGTTCCTTGGCGGTTAGAGGTCGTCAAACCGAAGTAATTTAGTTCCAATCCCCAGCTTTCGCTCATGAAGTAGCTGGCTTTCGCCACGCCCCCGAACGTCAGGAAGAACGGATCATTGGTCACAGTTGTCAGACCTCCGAACAACTGGAAACGGCCCGTTTTAGGAAGGAAACGTTTTTGAATAACGGAAATTTCCTGAAAAGGAGCCAAACCACCCAGACCTGAGAAATCAGTCAGTGTATTGTCTTTCGGAGACGTTTCCTGATAGGAGGGCACTGAGTTAGTGATGGCCGGACGTGGAGCCTCTTTTTCAAGCTCCATCTCGATAACGTCCAGCTCTTCACCTTCTGATTGAGCCTGTGAAAGCCCCGGAGCCAGCAGAGTCAGCAGCAGTAACAAAGAAGAGATTTTTCTATTTAACATCTGTCAGCTCCTCTTAGAACAAATAAGACAAACCCACATCCAGGTTTGTCGTGTAAGTAACGCGTTCTTGATAAGCACTATATTGAGGGGGTGGATTCGATCCAGAGTTTGCGATAAATGGAATCGGAGCCTGATGCGCATACAAGCGCAAGTCAAAGCGGAAGGCCCATTGTTTTGTGAAATAGAACTTCTGGCCGATTCCGAACGCTACCGCCGGATAAGTCTTGTGGACGTATTTTACCGCACCTGCAGAAAGCGACCCGTACAACTGGGTATTGAAAACAATTGATTTGGTCAAACTCATCTTCCCGTAGAAAGCCTTGAGATTGTAGTCTCCCATGATCGTCATTTCAGGATAAGGAGCCGGTCCATATTCCACATTCGGGAACTGAGTCTGCAGTTGCTCTGCATAGCTGGAAAGACCGGAGAAGTTTTTGGCAATCAGAAGACCCCAGGCATGGTGCTCACTGGAGTTGTAGTAAAGACCAAGACCCAGTTTGCTGACATTGGCGATGGGCTCTGTCATGGCGTAGCCATAAAAACCGTCAATTTCAAATCGCCCTTGAGTCACCACATTGCGGTTCTTAACACTGACCGGTTTGTCGAACACAGGAAGGACGGACTCTTGCGCCAGCTCTTCTGTTGGCAGATTCACAACTTCCGCAGCAAAGGCGGCCTTATGAAGCATCAACGCAAGAACTATGATGAGCGCGGCTTTGAAACCAATTTTTAACATGTATTACCTACCCGATGAAAAGGCACCGTATTTATAAATGTAATCGCAAACTTCCCGAACCGCCCCGCAACCACCAGGTCTGCGAGTCACGTAATCAGCAACTTCCATAACTTCGTCCACCGCTTCGGGGACGGTTGCTCCAAAGGCCACTGCCTGAATCATCGGAATATCGAAAATGTCGTCACCGATGTAAGCCATTTCCGCTGTGGAAATGCCGGATTCCTGCTGCAGTTGTAAGAAAGAAGGCTCTTTGTCGAGAGCGCCTTCGTAAAAGTAATGAATTCCCAGGGATTTCACACGAGCGCGAATGTCTTCTGCTTTACTGCCGGTGATGACCGCAATCTTGTAACCCGCTTCTGTCAGGCGTTTGATGCCAACGCCGTCACGAATTGAAAAGAAGCGACGCCATTCTTTGCCGTCAAACCACAAACGCGTGTCAGTTAAAACGCCATCAACGTCGAGCACCAACATCTTGATATTTTTAAGTTTTGATATTTCTAATCCCACTGAATCATTGTGAAAAATAAAAGATCAAGGAGCAAGTGCCCCACCCTGATACAGGACTTAAGGTTTGATTCAGTTCACGACGAACGTCCAGCAGGCTGTAAACTAAGACCCAGGGCGTTTTGACAATAACTCCAGTTCATTTACTCGCTGCTGTAATTTGAAAAGCTGCTTTTCAAGCTCCTGGACCCGCTGCTTAAGAGCCTGGCTGTCCGCAGAGGGTTCAGCCGCTGGAACGGTCCCGTTCAAAAGTCCAGCCCCAAGTTCAGCCCTGCGCAAATTCAACTCCTGAAGCTTTTCCAGATCCGCATCTTCCACAAAACCATCACCCACGGCCTGCTGACTTTTCAAAAGCTGATGTTGGTCGTGAATCTGGCGACTGAGCTGCGCCATTTTTTGCAGATTCTGCCAGGAGTTTTGCAGTTTCGAAAAATTCGGCGGGAACTCTCGCGTGATCACAGAGAACACGATAACAAACATGACCAAAGAAACAAACAGACTGCGTAAAAGAGAACTTAAAATCTTGGCCAATGCCGTTTTCATTCATGACTCCTGAAATGATATTTGACTCAAGATAGAAGCGATGGTCAAGTGAGCCTAAATGGAGATCGCTATGACCAGACTCGCGCTTCTTTTGACCAGCTTCTTGCTTGTTGCCTCTTTCGGATGCACCCAGAAAAAGGAGGAGTCGACCTCCTCCCCTGCGGAAAAATCCTCATCAAAAAAAGAACTCATCGTCGGAACAGATGCTGCCTATGCCCCGTTTGAAAGTGAAAATGCCGACAAAACCTTGAGTGGATTTGATATCGAGATCATGCAGGCCGTGGCCGCAAAGGCGGGTCTGCAAATTCAGATTGTAAACACCCCTTGGGAAGGTTTGTTTAATCAATTGAATTCCGGCGACCGGGATATTCTGATTTCAGCCATCACGATCAATGACGAGCGCAAGAAGTCCATGGATTTCTCGGATCCCTACTTCGAAGCCGTTCAGCTGATCGCAGTCCCGAACAAATCCACGGTCACCAAATTTGAAGACCTGAAGAAACTTAAAGTCGGGGTGCAAATCGGGACCACTGGCGACAGCGTTGTCACACAACTTCTGGGCCGTGACAGCTCCAGTATCAAACGTTTTGAAGGAACGCCTTTGGCCTTGCAAGAACTGATTAACGGCGGCGTGGATGCTGTGGTGGCCGATAACGGAGTCATCAACAATTTCTTTGCCAACAACCCGAAGAACTTCAAAGTTCTTTCGGACACCAGTTTTTCCAAAGAGGTGTATGGCATCGCAGTTAAAAAAGGGAACACAGAGTTGTTGCAAAAAATCAACTCTGGCCTAAGCCAGATCAAGGCTGACGGCACCTACGACAACATTTACAGAAAGTACTTTGGGGAAAAGAAAAACTGATGTTCGCGTGGTTTCGCACTGACATTATCATCGAATACTGGCCCTTGTTTTTACAGGGGCTGAAAACAACCCTGATCCTGACCGGTATTGGCATTTTCTTCGGCACCATTCTGGGACTTTTTCTGGGCCTGGGAAAAATCGCCACGGTCGAGCGGGGCCTCTGGAAGTGGCCGGTTCAGCTTCTCATCCGCCTTCCTTCTCAAGTCTACATCGGCTTTTTCCGTGGAACTCCCCTTTTCGTTCAAATTCTGCTGATCCATTTTGCCTTGGTGCCACTTCTGATCCATCCCGATGAAGGTCTGTTGATTCAAGGAGAATGGGCTCTGTACCTGAAGCGCGAATATGGCGCCTTGATTTCTGGTGCGATGGCTTTGAGCTTGAATTCCGCAGCTTATATCGCCGAAATCTTCCGAGCCGGGATTCAGTCCATCGACCGTGGACAATTTGAGGCCGCTCGTTCTTTGGGGTTAAGTTATTTCCATACGATGAAGTCCATCATCATTCCACAGGCATTCCGTCGCATGTTGCCACCGCTGGGGAACGAAGCCATAACACTTTTAAAAGATTCATCCCTGGTGTCGGCCATCGGCTTAGCTGAGCTGGCCTATGCGGCCCGCACTGCCGCCGGTGCCTATGCTCGGTACTGGGAACCATATTTGTTCATCTCTTTCCTTTATCTGGTTATCACGCTGGCCATGTCCTTTGTCGTTCATCGTCTTGAAAAAAGGTATCAATCCGCATGATTAAAATTCAGAATTTGCAGAAATATTTTGGCAGCAAGCAGGTTCTTAAAAGTGTCACGTGTGAAATCAAGGACAATGAGGTCGTCTGCGTGATCGGTCCTTCCGGATCTGGGAAAAGCACCTTTCTTCGCTGCATTAATGCTTTGGAAACGGCCCAGGGCGGAACTATTGAAGTCGACAGTTTCACCGTGACGTCTGCGGAAGCGGACCTGAATAAACTGCGTGCTCATGTAGGCATGGTTTTTCAGCGCTTTAATCTTTTTCCCCATAAAACGGCCCTGGAAAACATCATGCTAGCACCAATGAAAGTCAAAGGCCTGTCGTATCAGGAAGCCAAGGACAAGGGGCAGGACCTTTTAGCGCGTGTCGGCTTGGCGGACAAAGCCCATTCCTATCCTAGTGAGCTTTCCGGAGGCCAGCAGCAACGTGTGGCTATTGCACGCGCACTGGCGATGGAGCCTCAAGTAATGCTTTTCGATGAACCAACTTCAGCCTTGGATCCGGAAATGGTGGGTGAGGTGTTGGACGTTATTAAATCTCTGGCCCATAGCGGAAAAACCATGATTGTCGTGACCCACGAAATGGGTTTTGCCCGTCAAGTCAGCGATCGTATTATATTCATGGACCAAGGCCAGATCATAGAACAAGGCCCCCCGGACAAAATATTCAGTTCGGCGGAAAGCGAACGCACTCGCACGTTCCTAAGCAAAGTCTTGTTACATCATCAATAAAGAATTCCGGGCCTTAAAACTTCCGGGGGCTGCAGATGGGTCAGCATCGAGTTTCCAAACTTGGAAAAGGATCCTTGCTCCAACTGGAAGTAACGAATCAGGTCGACCATCCACAAGGGAATTTTCTTTTCGCACTTTAGCTCCAGTATGACATTGCACCCGGGCTCCTCAAAGGACCCTGGGTGATCATAGTGACTGAGGCCTTTCTCATCAGGTGTCACACACCATCGATCCGTCTCTTGATAGCGCAGGTCTCGGTCAAAGGTCACCCGGGCATAATCATCAATAAATGACAAATAGGCCTTGCGTCGATACTGGGTCAGAATGACCGGGCCCACGTTGTAGGTCTGCTTCATAAAAATAAAATTCTCAAGATTCATCCTGGAGCCTAACTCCATCCCCGCAGGTACTTGACCCCACTCTAAGATGTCCATCCAATCGGCAGTATCGACTTTGGCTCTTTTCTTGCGCACAAAATCCCGCAACTTATATTTGATCTCGAAAAAGTACGGGGGCTGAGGCGAACCGCCGTAGGAACGAACCCGCATATTAAAGCTAAAAGCATTGGCCGCTTCTTTAAAGCGCAGTAGATAGAGACTGGGAGTGTCCAGATAAAGACTGTTGATTGTGTAAAACTGGTCCGGCGAAACCCGAGAGTAATAGTCCATTTCGCAGTACCGTTCCACGAACTGAGAGATCGGCCCTACCAGACTGAGGGGTATTAGATACTTCAGCTCATAGCGTTCCAACGCCATAGGAGAAATCGGCCCGCTCATAAGGACACCGTTTTTAAGGTTCGACTTAAAAAATTGCGGGTGGGCTCTTCCGTCAGCCGCTCGTTTTCCAGCAGATATTCCACATAAAGAACTAAAATTTCCTGCTGCTGGGAAAGTAACTCCAGCTGAGCCTGTTCTGATGACATTCGATTTTCGATTTCGGTCAGTGTGTCCACACTCCGCGACTTCTGACTGAGCACCAAACCGGACTTCAACATCTTATAAAGACTTCCCAGGTTCTGAATTTGATTACGCAAACTCTGCAGTCGGTCCTGACTGCCCGAGGCTTCCTTTAACTTCAGTGCTCTTTTTAGAACCAGTTCGTTCTGCTTTTGTCGGGACAAATCATCCGCCCCCAGACCAGGAAGCTGAATACTCAACTCCACTTTATAGCCGATCTCTTCATCCTTACGGCTTTGCGAAACACCCACCCCTTTGATCCACTGGTTCTCTCGTGCGCGCAGAATTTCAAGTTCCTTTCCCAGATCTTTGTATTCTGCCCTTAAGAGCCGTGCCGTTAATGAGCTGTCATGCGCCTTCTGAGAATTCACCGCTTCAAGCACATCCTCTACGGTAAGTAAGTCGAAGTCTGCCAGACTGTCCTCTTTCCAGTCCGGAGCCCACTGCCTGATTTTCTGCACAACGGCCTGGTGCTCTTGAGCCAAAACATTTTCAAGACGTTTGAGCTTGTAAATATCAGCCTGTGCCGAAAGAAAAGACTTGCTGGTGCTGCGGCCTGCCCGCAAAGAAAGCCCCTGAGCTTTAAGATAGTTCTCGGAAAGTTTAAGAACTTTATCCAGTGCGATTCTTTTCTGACGGGCGATTTCAAATGAAATCAAATGCACATAACGTTCATGCAGAGCCCAGGCAAGAGACGCTTCTTTTACAATTTTTGTTTGTGAGTCCGCGCCAGCCCCGAGCTTCCACTCTGGCCAAGAGCGGAACTGAAACTTCAAGCCCACCTCGTACTCACGATTTTGATCTTCACTTTCCACAGAGGCGAAGGCCTCGACATTTCTTAGGGGGTTGCTGGAATCCGTGGAACGCATTTTTTCCTGGGACAAAACAGTTTCATCCTGCCAGGCCGTTTTCAGAACTTGCTCAGCAGTCAAGGCCAACGAAGGCGTGGAATAAAACGAAAGACAAAGCACCCACAGCATTAGGGTGTCCTTTTTTCTGATGTTGGCAGAACCACAAATCGTCCACCCGATTTAGTTTCAAAAACCGCAAAAAGTTTTTTACTTTCCGGATGCATGGCCAACGCCTCCAGATGAGAGTATGAATAATCACGAACCAGCTCGGCCTTGGGTTTTTCGGGCTTCACTTTCCAGACGGCACTGCATGAAACACCCCGGCAACTGGATGCCACATAAAAGTCCTCGCCCAGTTTCACCACATCAGTGACAACAGATTCCGCTTTCTCATGGGGCAGCGTCATCTCAAACTCAGCCTCGACATGAACCCGCTCCGGTGCCAGTGGACGATCCTCAAAAAGATCCTGGAAATCATCGATTCTTAAAATCAATCCTTTATTCAGAGCCAGAGCCGGCCCCTTGAGCGCCAGATACAGACTTTCACCTTCTATTGCATGACCTTCCACTTCGAAACCCGTTCTGGGATTCTGCTGATCCAAAATTGCCAGCCGATTCAGAGTCTGATCTTTGGATCGCGCCAGGGCCTGCAAAATCTTTTCGCGCAGCTCAACTGTCTGCTCCAGATGATAGCGCAAACCATGGCGGCGGACTTTGGCAAACAGATGTCGATCCCGTTTCAATTTGCCCTTTTTAGTTCGGGACATTGATCCCATCAGATAAAGACGGTCGCCCCGCAGGGACACGGACTCGATGTCCTGCATTTGCTCCAGACCAGCTATTGAAATCTGATGAGATTGCACCTGACCCTGTTCATTCATCAGGAAAAGAACAGGTCGATCTTTGGGGTAATCATCGGAAACCAACACAAACTGGCGCAGCTCGGGAATGAAAACCATGCCCGACATTTCCGGACGGAACCGGGTCAGAACGTCTTCAGGCAATTCCAGATCTTGTGGCAGATCATTGGCCGAGTCAGTGACGACTTCATCCGCCTGAGCAAAATTAACAAATGAAAGCCCCCAGCGCTTATACACAGAAACTTTTTCCCCGAGCAAAAATCCATTCGTCGGCGGAATTTTAATCACCACCTCGCGTCCCCAGGCCGGCAAGGTCTGAATTCGCAAAAGACGCTCTGGAATAGGCACGATCCGTGAACCAACACTTATGACCTGACCGCGAACAGATTTGCCAGCACTGGAAACAACCTCCACGCTTTGGCCCACGGACAACGAGGAGTTCAGGTTTTCATTCACATAACCGTTCACATAGGTGGGATTCAAAGGCAACAAAGTGATCAGCGGCGCAAAGGATGGAGCCTTTTCACCGCTTTTAAAATTAACCGCTCCAACCGCGCCATCCACTTCGGCAAAGACAAAAAGATTTTTCAATCGGCTTTCGATCAGATCCATCTCGCGTTTGGTGTCTTCCAGATCCACACGCAAAGGATCCGCTTCGCTGGGCACCGCGGAACCCAGATCCTGGGCGATACCTGCAATCTCACGACGCAAACGCATTTCTGCATTGAGTTTATCATAGCGACTTTTTAAGACTCGCAGCTGAGCATCCCACTCGGACTGTTCCAACTCCGCCAGCAGATCGCCTTTTTTAACAATCTGGCTGGGCATCACATAGATGTGCTTAATTTCAACGGGACTGTCGAAATTGATCTGATATTCACGTGATTCTGCCACCCCCAGAATATTCACGGGATCTGAGCTCAATAAAAAGCCCAATACCAGCACCAAAACCACAGCGCCAATCCAGCTGCCTAATAAAAAACGGTTTTCGGTCCCGAAGACCTCGCTCATCTTCAAGCTACACCTCGATCACCGATTCCTGGTTCATGAAATTCAGACCCCGAACCGAGGGGACTTTGCCCAATTGTTCCACCAACTCCGCCGATGTTGCGCGCGGATTCAGGCGCACCTGATAGGAAAAGTCCAAACGATCCCCCTGCGCAACCTCCCGGATAGTAGCCAAGGCAAAATGCCGGCAGGATTGTCCCAAAATGCTTTCCACCTCTCGCTGATCATCGCCAGAACGGGAAAGATTCAAACGCAACAGACCATCAAACTGCGGGCCCGAGGCAAAAGGAGACCTTTGCAGCACCAGCAGTGCCGAGATAAAACAAACGGCCCCGATAATCGCAATGCCATAAGCATGCACCCCCGAGGCCAGTCCCACCGCCAAGGAGGCAAAAATAAAGAACATGTCCCGCGGATCTTTGACGTTGGTGCGAAAGCGCAACAGGGACAGAGCCCCGATCATCCCAATACCGCGAGCGACATTGTCACCGATGGCCTGCATCGCGATGGCAATGACAATCGGAAGTAGAATCAAACCGTGCAGAAAATTAAGTGAATAGGAAAGACCGCGAAATGTGCGTACGTACGCCACCGCTAAAGCCGTGCCCAAAATAAAACTGAGTAAGAACGCATAGACGACGGAAATCCAAGTCGGGTTTGCAAATGATGAATTAAGGACCGCAAAATCCAACATACCCTTGCCTCCTCATAAAGTCAGGAAGGGCCCATCTTTCAAACAATCCCCTGTTATCTCAACCAAAATAAAACATAATGACAGAGACTTAATAGCATCTCTGCCCCTGCTGGATCTGGCAATTCACATACTGCTATCTGACAGATTACACAGAAGAAATCCTCTGGTGTTTATTCTGCCACTAAGACCTCCCGCTGTTGGCCGATTCTTCTGGCTCAGCTTAGGCTTTACTCAAAGGACCTATGCACTTCAAATCAGGAGGATCTATGAAAACTCTGTTTACAATCGCCTTATTTTCGTTCTTGTTCAGCCTTTCCTCAGCACAGGCCACTGAGGATGTCAGTGCAGGCCTGAACTATTTGAATCAAGTTTTGGATGTTTCACAGGATCTCAGCGGCGGAACGGAGAAGCTCAGCTCCAGCCCCGAGACACAAACTTACACGTGCCGGGCCTGGACTCGTTGCTATAATGGCTACACGATTTCCTGCTGGGCACGGGGCTACGGCTGTTATGCTGAATACATCCCTGGCTATCGTGTGTACTGCGAAGCCTGGGACCGTTGGGGCAACACCCGTTACGCTGTCGACTACTGCTACTGATAATGAATGCCCTCAGATAAAGGGACCTTTTTTGGGTCCCTTTATTGTCACCTGTCAGGCAATTAGACACCCCTTCCCCCCACAGATGGCAGCAGATTGAAAAAACTCCAGGCACAGATTATGAAACAGCGGCAAACGTCTGGAAGGAGTGCCCATGGTACGTCTGTTCACAAAAAATGTTTTAACGATGTTGGCTGGAACCCTGATGGTGTCGTCCGTGGCATCCGCCAAAGTCTATGTCAACTCCGTCTGCCACATGAAAACTTCCGCTAGCACAAAAGAAATCAAAGGTGATGGCGATATCACGAAAAAGTTCCCTTTGGCCTCAATCTCCAAAATCGTGACTTCCCTGTGGGCAGTTGAAAAACTGGGCGTGGACTATCGTTATAAAACGATTCTGCATCTGACTCCGACGGCAAACGGCCGTATGGACATCCATATCGAAGGCAGCCGTGACCCCATGTTCGGGCGCAACATGAGCTACTTCCTGATCTCTGAATTAAACCGCATGAAGATCACTAATATCGAGAAGCTGACTTTCGATGAAAACTTCCTGATGCACTGGCTGGCCGAAGAATCCCCTTTGATCGGCGGTGTCACACCAAGATATGAAACCATCGAACAACAAGCGGCCGTGGTTCGCAAGCACCTGCTTGAATATTTTGCCACTGCCATCAACAAGTCGATGTATTCCAGCCTGCGCACCAAAGCCACGAAGAACAATGTTTTCATGCTTGAAAAACCAAGCATCACGGTCCGCTCTGTGGAGTTTGTTCCGAAATCCCAATACAAAAAAGAGCAATTGACGGCTTCAGTTGTTCTGAAGTCAGCGCCGTTGCGCATGCTTTTAAAGCGCATGAACAATCAATCCAACAACTATATTGCTGACAATCTTTATTGGAATTTGGGAGGCACGTCGGCCTTTAACTCTTTTGCCCAGTCCACGCTGAATGCAACCAGCAGTCAAATCGTGTTCCATAATGGCTCCGGCAATAACGAAGGAACGACCGCCAAGCCGATCTACAACGAGGCCAGCTGCGAAACGATGATCAAAGCCATCTATGCCCTGAATAAGGCTCTGGCGGCAAAAGGTTACAAACTCAGCGACGTGATGGCTGTGGCTAATAAGGACTCTGATTCCACTGTCGACAACTTTGGTGGCGTCGCCAGCGGTGCGATGGTCGCTAAAACAGGAACGGTGAACAAGGCTAAAACTTTGGCCGGCAGCATTTCCACCAAAGACGGTGAGTTCTTCTTTGCCATTCTTCTGCATGCGGATATGGACCAGAACAGTTCGGATCGCGGTGTGGCCACTCAGATGATCAAAAACAAAGTGGCTCAGATGATCAACAATCGTTCCGGCCCGCGTGCGATCAATTATACTGAGTTCATTCCTTTGGCTTTCGATACAGGTTCCTACCTGACGGAATATCAGACGATCACGCCTGCACCTTCAGTCAGTCTCAACAAACAATAATAAAATTGTTTTTCAAAACCCTGGAAAGGTCTTCTATAATAAAGACTCTTTCCGGGGAAAATATGCCTATTATACTGTTGTCGGTCCTGACCTTGGTCCTGGTTCAATGTTCCTATTTTCAAAATAAAAACAATCCCGTTCAACGCGGAACTGCCGCATCCCGCATGGTGCTGGATAAAAGCGGTTATCTTTACGATCCTACTGACACCTCCTGCGACGGCTTTCCGCGCGTACAGGTGGAAACGATGCCGGGCACCTGCCTTGGAATGGTCCTCCCCCGGGATCGCGCCATGGACAATGCCACACAAAAAAGCTTTATCAAGCCCCGCACCATTTTGCAGATCGGAAATACACGCAACTTCCTGGTGGTGGACATGGGGGGCTGGAGTCCCCAGAATGGCCGCCTGTTCCTGCTGACCCCTTCCGCGGCAGGCCCTTATGAAATCAAAACACTGAAAGTGGGCCTGGAAACACCGCATGGCCTGGCACTGGGACCAGACGGATTCTTCTATATCGGTGAGCGCACACGCATTTCCAAGTTTCACCTGCAAAACAATCAACTGACAGATTGGACCCTGGTGATTGGCGACATCGCCCGCAAAGAGGGTTACATGCATCCACTGTCCCAGTTCGTTTTTGATCCGCGCAATGGGGATCTTTATATCAATTCCGGATCTCCGAGCGATCACTGCGTGGTTCAAGGCACTGGGGCTTATAAGACGTGCCCGGAAGAACAAGCTCAAGGCAACGGAGCCATCTATCGTATTCCAGCAGAGCATCTTAAGAATCTTCCCCCAAAAGGTTTGCGCTTCTTTGAAGTGGCTGCGGCGGGACTTCGCAACTCTATGGCGATGGCCATTTCCGATGCGGGCTTCCTGATTCAGGGGGAAAACAGCCGTGACTTCCAGGAACTGGAAGAACCCTATGAAGAAATCAATGTCGTCGATCTGGATAACGGTCGCGGTTATCACTATGGATGGCCTTACTGCTATAACTTCCACGCGACGTCTCCAGAGTGGCTGTTCCCGGAAAATAAAAATCTTCCTTTGCACAAACAATTTAAAAAGCCCGTGGACTGCGAACAGAGGCAGCCCCGCGAAGTCGGTGACTATCAAGCCCCTTGGCTGCTGATGCCACCACACGTGGCGCCTCTGCACATGGCCTATTATAAGGGTAAGATGTTCGCAGATCTTTTCGGCGGACAACTGCTGGTGACCTGGCACGGTTACCAACCCGCCGGGCATCGTCTGGTGGCCTATCCGGTGGATGACAAAGGCCGACCCCGTGCTGATGAAAAAAGCTCCGTCTACAACGTGAATCAAAAAGGGGCCTGTTCCGCTCGTAAGGCCTTTGCGCCTCACGGGGGTATGGATCGCCATGGATCTTACCGCGAAATCATTTCCAAGTGGGACGAGGTCAAGGGCCTTCGCCCGAAGGGAGCTCCCGTGGCATTTACGGAAGCTGTGGATGGTTCTTTGTGGATTGTCGAGGACCGCGAAAATCGCACGATCCTGCGTCTGGCCCGCACTCACAACGCAAATTATCAGGAGCCCTGCGAAGGGAGACGCTCTAGCGTGGACCCGCAGGTGCAACTGCTGGCCTGGAGATCCGCCATCCGTGAAAATGCAAAACTGGAAGAAGGCTACCGCCAAATTCAAACGGGCCTGATTCAAAAGCACTGTCTGGGCTGTCACGGCAATATGCAGGCTCAGGACATCGCAAGCGACCGCTTCAGCAATCTGGATTTCCTTATTAAGAACGAATGGATTTTGCCGCGTGAAGTGGAACGCAGCAAAGTCTATGGAGCTGTGGCCCGTATCGAGGGTTACACTCCCATGCCTCCGGCAGACAAAGAGCAGATCTATGGCACCGCCGAAGGTGAACGTGTGAATAAGATCATTGCCGCCTGGATATCAGCTCTGCCGACAGATGTGGATCAGCGCTATTCGCAGGTGAAGATCGTGGATACACGCAATATCCGCGCCGCCCCCAGCACCAGCGCCAAAGTCTGTGGGCAGGCTGTGAACGGGGATCTGGTTTATATTGATCCTCGCCCATCTTCCGTGGTCACAAACAACGGGCACAAATGGAGTCGGGTCTATCTTGTGCCTTCGCACAGTCGTCTGTTTAAGGGCACCTGTCAGCCCCCGGAAGATGGCGTGTACTACATAGCCCGCTAGTGAGGTTTTCCGCCGCTCTGTCAAAAAGAAGGACAGTTCTTGTATTACAGAGTGATCAGGAAAACCCGTATAAAACTCTGTATTAGAATCCAAGCTCTAGCTTCGATGGCATCCTTTATGCTTTACCTCCGGAGATATCTATCGGTCTGGAGGATCTATGATTCGGGATTCACGTTTGAAAGCCCTGTTGGTGCTTGCCTGTGTTGGCGGCCTGACCAGCGCCTGCGAAGTTAAAAAGAACCTGGATGACATGCACAAAGCCACGGTGGAGATGAGTGAAACCACCAAACGCATGGAAGAAAAAACCGGCGAGCTGGATAAGAAATCCGGCTCTTTGGACGATAAAACCGCTGAGCTCTACGATGCCTTAAGACAGGGTAACGCCGCTCTTTTGCGCAAAGAGTTCCTGCAACAAATGAATGAATCCAAAGAAATGGCCAAGAAGCTCAGTCTGGGCGTGAAGTACTTCTGGGCCTATGAGTTCCAGTTGTGGTCCATGCAAGGCTTGGATAACGATCACCGCCGTGAGGAGTTGGCTTCCTCCGCCGCCCGTGAATTCATCCGTGAGATCCATGAATATGCTCCGACGGAAGAGTTCATTTCTCCAACTTCAGACAACAATACCGAAATGAATTTCCTGGCGCTGGTGACCACTTTGCACGAGGTCAACGACAAGCAAAAAAACCGCGTGGACCCTAAAGGTATTGAGCATATGTCGATGCTGTCATTGATTGAACGCGCTCTGAAGCAAAAGACGGATCTGGATGCGGGTCGTATTTCCATCAATGATCTGAAACCAGCTTCTTACGACCTACTGGCTTTTGAAAACAAGCTGATCCAGATTCTTCAGGCACGTCAGAACTTCATCCTGACCATGCTGGTGGCCAAAGCCAGCAACATCGATAAAGACCTGAAGACGAAAATCAAACTGGGTCTTTTAGGTATGAAGTGGTCGTTGGATCTGGGTCGTTATAACGATGTTGAAATCAACGAAATGACCCGCTATCTAAAGGCGGTCCTGGACACAAGAGCCATTCTGAAGAATGCCGGCCACGCGATTGTCGTGGATGAAACCATTCAAAAAGTCATGATGAATGGTCAACTCACTAAAACCAAGCCCCAGAGCAAAGCCCGTTTGGCAGCAGAGTCCCAGATCGCGGACTACATCCGACAAGTCCGCAGCGACTCCATAAAAACAAAATAACCCTCCGCCTTTCCTACCCACAACCAAACCAAGGGAGCGAACCTTGTGCCCGCGGTAAAAAGCGCCAGCGGGAGGCGCCCCGTGAAGGCGGGTCGGCGACCGACGTTGTCGGGCTCGCATCCCGATACAAGGAAAACCCACCTCGAAGCCAAAATACATACAATTAAAAAACAGAAAAAAGAGAAATTGGTGGAGCCGATCGGGATCGAACCGACGACCTCAACACTGCCAGCGTTGCGCTCTCCCAGCTGAGCTACGGCCCCACATAGTGACAAGATCCAATAATAGCCCTAAAATCTTTTAAATGAAAAGCCAAAAATTGCTGTTTGTCTGCCTGGGAAATATCTGTCGCTCCCCCACTGCCGAAGCCGTGGCGGCTCACCTTATTCGCCAAAAGGATCTTCCCTGGGTGGTGGACTCTGCCGGGACCTCTGGCGCCCATGACGGCGAAACTTCCGACCCCCGCAGCATTCTGCACGCTCAGCGGCGGGGGTATGAATTAACCAGCATCTCTCGGCAAATTCGCGAGTCCGACTTTTACGATTTCGACTGGATTCTGGCGATGGACCGATCCAACTTGGACTTTATCAAGCGCATCTGCCCGGATGTCAGCCTGCTGTCGAAGGTCTCGCTCATAACCGACTATTGCTCTGAAAAAAGTTATCAAGGCGTCCCCGATCCTTACTATGGAGGGGCCGAGGGCTTTGATGAGGTGATAGACATACTGGAGGATGCAATCGAGGGCTTGTTTGAAAAAGTCCTCGATTACGGTGATAAAACTTAACGAACCTTGGCGCGCAACAAATCCTGGATGTGCAGAATACCCACCGGCTTTCGTGGCTGGGCTGAATCCTTGTCCAGCACAAAGACCATTTGGATCTGGAACTGCTCCATCACGAACAGGGCCTTTTCTGCCAGCTCGTTAGCATCAATGGTGCGTGGGTTGGTCGTCATCAGGTCTTTGGCGACTCCTGTCAGAGGATCATTGGATTTTTCCAGGCGGCGACGAATATCACCGTCGGTGATAACCCCCACCAAATCCCCTTTTTCATCAACAATACCTGCAGCACCACGCACGTCTTTATGGGTCATGATAGAAAGGACCTGACGTACTGGCGTATCCAGACTGACCGTCGGCAAAGCTTCCCCCGCATGCATCACATCGCGAACACGAGTCAGGAGACGATACCCCAGACTGCCCCCTGGATGGAATTCTGCAAAGTCTTCGGAGCTGAAGCCTTTTTCCGCCATCACGGCCATTGCCACAGCATCGCCCATTGCTAATGTCGCCGTGCTGCTGGCCGTTGGCGCCAACCCCAAAGGACAAGCCTCTTCCGAGACATGCACGTTCAGGGTCACTTGGGCGGCTTTAGCCAGCGAAGATTCTGGCTTGCCGGTGATGGCCACCAGCGGGATGCCTTTGCGATTCACAAAACGCAGAATGCCTGCAAACTCTGGAGATTCACCGCCATAAGATAGAGCCATGACCAGGTCATTATTTTCCACCAGCCCCAAATCCCCGTGAGAACTTTCAGCCGGATGTAAAAAGACCGCCGGCGTTCCTGTCGAGGAAAAGGTGCTTGCCAGCTTGCGTGCGATCTGACCGGACTTCCCCATCCCCGTCAAAACAATCTTTCCGTCGCAGGCTTTGATCATTTGAACCACTTTTTCAAAGTCCGGGCCGATGCGTTCTTTCAAAGCCAAAATAGCCTGCGCCTCGACATCCAAAACTTTCAAAGCCTGCTGAATCACTCTAGACATAGATCAAACCTTTCTTACTTCTTCTTCAGGCTGGCTTTTACAAAGTGCACGAAGAGAGGATGCGGAGCCAGGGGCTTTGATTTAAACTCCGGATGGAACTGCACCCCAATAAACCACGGATGATCCGGCAGCTCCACGATTTCAACCAGATCACGTTCTTTACAGATCCCTGAAGCCACCATTCCGTTTTTCTCAAACAGAGCTTTGTACTTGTTGTTGAACTCAAAGCGGTGACGGTGACGCTCCATAATAGAGGAGCTCTTATAAACCTGATGCGCGCGCGTGCCGGAAGCGATGGCACAAGGGAAGGCCCCCAGGCGCATCGTTCCGCCTTTGTTGACGATGCCTCGCTGTTCGACCATGGAATCGATCACAAAGTTTCCACTGCGTTTGCTTTCCGCATGGAACTCGCGACTGGTGGCATCCTTAATGCCACAGACATTGCGCGCAAACTCAATTGCTGACAATTGCATACCGAAGCAAATGCCAAAGAATGGAATACGCTTTTCACGGGCAAACTTGATGGCCGTAATCTTGCCTTCCACTCCACGGGTTCCAAAACCACCCGGCACCAGAATTCCGTCCACTTTACCCAGCAAGGAATTCACCGTTTTTTCATTCACATTTTCTGAATCGACATAGATGATTTCCACACGGGCATTGTTGGCCACGCCCCCATGAACCAAGGATTCATGCAAAGACTTGTAGGACTCTTTTAAGTCGACATACTTTCCAACCACACCAATCTTGACGGTATGAGCCGGGTTCCCCAAAATCTTCACCAGATTCTGCCAGCCTTTTAAATTCAGCTTGCCAGCAGACAGACCCAAACGAGCAATAATCAATTCATCCAGTTTTTCTTTGTGTAAAGACAGTGGGACTTCATAAATGAAACGACTGTCCTGCGCGGCAATGACGTTTTCAGGTTTTACAGAACAGAACAGCCCAATTTTGGCCTTCAGATTATCATCAATGACTTTCTCACTTCGGCAAACCAGGAAGTCCGGCTGCAAACCGATTTCACGCAGCTCTTTCACCGAGTGCTGGGTTGGTTTGGACTTTAGCTCTCCCGCCGCAGCGATATAAGGGACATAGGTCACATGCACAAGGACGGAGTTTTCCATGCCCACATCATTGCGCATTTGGCGGATGGCTTCCAAAAACGGCTGACCTTCGATATCCCCGACCGTTCCGCCGATCTCTACCAGAATGATCTCGCTGCCTTGAGCCGCTTCATAAATACGTGCTTTGATTTCATCAGTGATATGCGGAATGACCTGAACCGTCCCCCCAAGATAGTCCCCGCGTCTTTCACGGTTTAAAACCGTGTCATAAATCTGACCGGTGGACACAGAGTTGGACCGATTCATCAGTGCAGAAGTGAAGCGCTCATAGTGACCCAAATCCAAGTCGGTTTCAGCACCGTCTTCGGTGACATAAACTTCACCGTGCTGCAACGGCGACATTGTCCCAGGGTCCACATTCAAGTAAGGATCAAATTTCATGATGGTCACTTTGTGACCGCGGCCTTCCAGCAATGCCCCAAGGCTTGCTGCTGTCAGCCCCTTGCCAATCGAGGAAACAACGCCCCCGGTGACAAAAATAAATTTCTGCTTCAAAGCCTTCTTCGTCGACTTTGCGGTTGAAACCCTGGTGGTTGCCTTTCTCTTCGCCATTACATCCCCTGTGAGCTTAAGAGTTTTTCGAGTCGCGCCAGATCCTCGGGAGTATCCACCCCGACACTGGCTTCCTTGACTCTGATAACTTTGATTTTAGCGCCTAAATACAGTGCACGAAGCTGCTCCAGACTCTCGGCTTTTTCGATGAGGGCCGGAGGAGCTTCACAGAACTGCTTTAAAAAACCTTTGGAATAAGCATACATGCCAATATGCTTGAGACACCCGTCCATCGTGCCAGCATCAGCCGCAGACAAGCGCGAATAAGGAATGGCATACCGGCTGAAATAAAGAGCCTCATCACGGAAGTTTGTGACCACTTTGACTGAATTTGGTGACTGCAATTCTTCCGCGCTGATTGGGTGAGCCAGCGTAGCCATGTCCATTTTCGGGTCGTCCACAAAGACCTGCGCCAAACGGTCAATCAGCTCGCCAGTTACCAGCGGCTCATCCCCTTGAATGTTGACAACAACATCACAGGGCACATCTTTGATTGCGGCATGAATACGATCACTTCCCGTCGGAAGGTCGCTGTCAGTCATCACGACTTTAACACCCACCGCTTCCGCAGCGGCCCTGATGCCCTCGTGATCGGTGGCGACAATCACCTCGCTCAGAAGTTTCGACTTCTTGGCTCCTTCCACCGTCCACTGAATCAGCGGGCGGCCTTTCAAGTTCACCAGAGGTTTTCCGGGAAATCGTGTAGAGCCAAAACGAGCGGGAATCACGCCAACAATTTTCATTCTTTTACCCAATTTTCATAAATATATTCTTCGACCGCGTCCTGCCCTTCCTTTTTCAAAGAGGACACCGGAAACACAGCACTGAGGCCTGAAGCCTTTTTGACTTTTGCTGTCGCCTGCAACATTTGACTGCGGGACATTTTATCGGCTTTGGTCAGCACGACCGCCAAAGGGAAACCACGTCTTTCAGAGAATTCTTTCAAGAGTTCCTCATCCTGGGTCCACGCACGGCGAATATCCATCACCAGCACCAGACCACGCAGATTCTCTCGATTCATCAAATAAGTTTCAATCATGCGATGCCATTCACGCATTTCGTCGCCCGAACGAGCCGCAAAACCGTACCCTGGCATGTCCACCAGTACATAGGACTGATCCAATTCAAAGAAGTTCAGCAGACGAGTTTTACCCGGCGTCGAACTGACTTTGGCGATCTTGTTTTTGGTCAGGGCATTGATGAAAGACGACTTTCCAGCATTGGAGCGACCGGCGATGGCCACTTCTGCTTTTTTGTGTACAGGGAAGTCTTTTTCCAGAACGGCACTTTTAATGAATTGAATCGTCTTTGGCATAGCCAAGACTATCAAAGCTCACCCCTTTTCTCAATTCTCGGAATCAAGTCTCCTCACCGATAATCTGGTGAGTCGAAAAACCCCGAGCCCCTCTTATATTTGATCCCAGCCTGGCCAGGGACTTGAAAAGGCCCAAAGCATCAAAACCGGCACTTATGCTGGACATTTTTTAAGCAGGAGACCCCATGCCACAAGCCTTTTTGAAAACTATGGATGAAAACGGAAAAACCCTCAGCCTTCAGGACTTCTCAACTCTGGGCAAGGATTCAAACTGCCAACTCCAGGTCCTGGGAGTGGATGTTTCAGATCGCCATGCTCGCATCGAAAAAAAGGATCAATCCTATCTGATTCGCGATTTGCGCTCGACCACGGGAACCTTTGTTAATGATGCACGTGTCATGGAGGCCTTTCTTAGCGACGGTGATGTGATTCGTCTGGGAGATCAGGAGTTCTTATTCCTGACTCAGGAGCAAACCACCAATCCCTTCCCCATTACCAGCCGCAACGAAGTCTGGAATGAAGAACTGCAGGCCCTTTCCAACGTCTCGCAAACTGAATTCCCTGTTTTGATTTTGGGCCCCTCTGGAACCGGTAAAGATGTTATTGCGCATGCCCTGCACGAGCAAAGCAATCGCAGCCAGGGGCCTTTTGTCAGCGTGAACTGTAGCGCTTTAAGTGAAACCCTGATCGAAAGTGAGTTGTTTGGTCATATCAAAGGAAGTTTTACTGGTGCCATCAACGACCGCAAAGGGGCCTTTGAAGCCGCTCGCGGGGGCACCCTTTTCCTGGATGAAATCGGCGATCTGTCTTATGGCTTGCAGGCCAAATTGTTACGCGCTTTGGAAAACAATGAAATCCGCCCCGTGGGGGCCGATCGCAACGTGCGCACGGATGTTCGCATTATCGCCGCCACCCACCAGAACCTGGCGCAAAAAATTCGTGAAGGTTTGTTCCGATCTGATTTGTACTTCCGCTTAAACGTTGTCACCATTGCGCCACCAGCATTGGCTTTGCGCATGGAGGACTTTGAAGAGCTGTTGTACAGTTTCGCAAAAAAAATGCGCGTACGCTTTTCCCATGGCGCGATTGTCCGCCTGAAAAAACATCCGTGGCCGGGAAATATTCGTGAACTGAAGAATCTGGTCAGCCGGGCCGCAGCCCTGTACCCGCGTACTCATATTACGGAAAGTCATATCGAAAAGCTGCTGGATAAAACTCTGCTGGAAAAATCAGAAGAGCGGGTCACCAATGACATCCCGGTCATCAAGGAAATTGAAAAGCAGATGATCATAAAGCGTCTGGAAGCCAATCGCGGCAATCAGCGCCGAACGGCTCAGGATCTGGGAATGCCGAAAAGCACCCTGCATGACCGCCTGAAGTATTACAATATCGATCTGGCGGCTTTTAAGGTTTAACGATGGCCGTTTTTATAAAGATGCGACGAACATAACCTTTCGTCAGAATCTTGTTCACGTCTTTGCGCAAACGATCGCAAAGAGCCTGCTTGCCCTCCGCCGAGGAAACCTGATCGAACGTCATCTCTTCGATCGTCCTTAGGAACAAGTCCTCCACTTCCGCTTCGCGGTCTTTGATTTCCACGACGACATCAGAGGCCGCGCCTTCCACGTAGAACTCGAATGCTCCCATGGGATTGGATCCGGCTTCACCGGAACGACGCAGATTCACCACCATTCGTTTCATCAGGAAAATATTCTGAGCGGCCCGCGTGGAATCGTAAAAAGGCTCTGTCTCTGTTTTGGGGTCATATTGATATCGCTGTGACGACCAATCCGCCAAAGAGCGAACAAACAGATCTTCACTGTGTGGCAAAAGCCCCTTGGTGCTGACCCGATACAAAACAAATCCGCCGACCCCGGTCGCCACAATCAGCCCCACCAGGCTCAGTTTTTTGATCAAGGAGTAACCCTTGAACGCCGCCAGACCTTGACCCACACTTTTTTTGAATCCTGCCAGAAGCCCTTTCAACCAGGCAACCGTCAAAGGCCCCGCGTTCAGAACACGATGGCGCAACTGTTCTTTGAATTTTCTAAAGCTCAGACGCAGTCCCGTGCGCTTCATCTTGATCTTGTAGGAAAGCTTGGGGATAAAAGGGAGGACTTTTAAAAGCTTCGCACGCAAGCCCGTGGCTGACTGCCACAACTTTTCCTCTTCCGCCAGAGTGTACTCCAGCTCAAGCCCCTCTTCGTAGATCTCGCCGACCCCTTCGACATCGGGACCAATTTCATTCAAGGATTTGGCAAACTCCGGATCTTCTTCGGCCAAAACAGAGTCCAAGGACTCCAAGGACATCAAATCTTCGCCATCCCCTTCGACGGCGCCATCTTTGATCTCTTCCTCAACTTTGGTCGTGTTTTCCTGTTCAGCCAACTGCATTCCCCCAAGACGATTGTAAGGAAGGAATCAAATACGCCGCAAGAACAATTTATAAACAGAAGTCCATCGGCTAGCATTAAAAGGTAGGAGTTTTTAATGAGAGTATTGATTTCGGTATTGGTGGCCGCAATGGCCTTGTCGGGTTGTGCAAATTTCCATCGTTCCGCAGAAAGTGGATACTCAGGCAGTCCAGAAGACGTCCGCTACAGCGATCAAGCAGATCGCGGCAGCTATGATCGTGAAACACGTCAGACCGCCTACGAACTGGGCAAAGACCCCGCCTATCTGAGCAGCAAAGACCTGCAGGATATCCGCAATCGTCAGCAGGTTCGCCAGCTGGAAAGAAGCCTGTCCTCGCGCAAAGAGCGCGAACAGTACTCAAAAATCCTGCCCTGGCTGAAGAACGACGCCGAGAAGATTGAGTTTCTGTCGGTACCTTCCATTGAAGGCCGTCAACAATGGATCAATCGCAACAATGTCTGGAGCCGGGCACAAGCCCCCCAAGAGGAGATGAAAAGTCTGATTGAAACCCAGGATATCGCCGTGGGTATGCCCCAGGACTATGTGAAACGATCCTGGGGAGACCCCATGAGTGTCGAAGTGTCCGGAAATCCGATCTATAAGAACGAACGCTGGAAGTACCAGAAATTTGTCTCCGCCCCCGAAGGCTATCGCAAAGAAACGCGATACGTTTACTTTGAAGGCGGGCGCGTGGTGGGTTGGGAAACAGAATAGTCTCCCTCCCCTTGCAAGGCCAACTTAGTGGGCCTCGTCCCAGTTGTTGCCAATGGCGTAATTCACCTTCAGAGGCACTTTCAACTTCACCACATTTTCCATGATGGAGACCAACTGAGGTGTGTGCTTCTTTAAGCTTTCTTCAAAATCCTCAAAGATCAACTCGTCATGCACCTGCAACAGCATGCGCACAGGCACTTTTTCAAACACTTCGATCATGGCCTTTTTCACCAGATCGCTGGCCGTCCCCTGAATGGGAGCATTGATGGCTGCCCGTTCACCGAACTTCTTTAGGGCCATATTCTTTGATTGAAGCTCTTCGATATAACGACGGCGGCCGAACAGAGTTTCCACGTAACCCTTTTCATGCGCCATTTTTACCGTGCCATCAATGTATTCACGCACATTCTTGAAGCGATTAAAGTAGCGTTCGATAATGTCCTTGGCTTCAGTTCTGGAGATTCCCAGGTTTTCCGCCAAACCAAAAGCTCCCTGCCCATAAGCGATCCCGAAGTTCACCGCTTTGGCGGAGCGACGCTGTTCGGAAGTCACCTCTTTCAAAGGAACTCCGAAGACTTCAGAGGCTGTCGCCGCATGAATATCCAGATCATCAGCAAACGCTTTACACATATTCGGATCTTCTGAAATGTGCGCCAAAATACGCAGTTCAATCTGCGAATAATCGACAGAAAGAAGCTTCATGCGAGGAGCCGCAATGAAGGCCTTACGCACCTGCTGCCCGCGCTCTGTTCGAATGGGAATATTTTGCAGATTGGGCGCGGTGCTGGAAAGACGTCCTGTGGTCGTTAAAGCCTGATTGAAGCTGGTGTGCACACGATCATCCTTCGGATCAATCATGGTTGGCAAAGCATCCACGTAAGTGGATTTCAGTTTCGACAGCTCACGCCAGCTTAAAACCAATTTGGCGATCGGATGATCCAGCCCCAGCAAAACTTCCTCGTCCGTCGAATAGCCTGTTTTCGTCTTCTTACCCGCTGGCAGCCCCAGTTTTTCAAACAAGACCACGCCCAGCTGTTTGGGGCTTCCGACATTGAAGGACTCTCCCGCAGCGGCATGGATCTTTTCTTCCAAACTGGAAATTTCTTTGGCCAGATCCGCACTTTGTTGCGCCAGCAGCTCTTTATCAATTCGCACACCATAGCGTTCCATGGACAGAAGCACCCGGGCCAGAGGCAGGTCCAACTCACGATAGACTTTTTCGCCCTGGACGTTTTTCAGTTGATCCTGAAGAGTTTTGGCAAAGTTTAAATGTGCATTGTACAAATACGCCGGCGATGCCAATTCTGGCAGAACATCTGCCATGAAACGTGTGTAGATCTTACCAAAATCTGATGTGTCGCCGGCTTTCAGTACATAGGCCGCCAACTGAGAATCCCATGCCGCCGTCGGAGTTCGTGCACCGATTTTGTGCCAGAAACTTTTCAGGTCATATCCGTGCCATTGAATCTGGAAGGTGTCTGTCAACTTGCCTAAAAATTCTGCGTCAGGCACCTCAATGATCTCGGTCTCGGTGCCAACAAAAACACCGCGAACACTAGCAAAGCCCCACAAGCCCTGTTTTTCACTCAAAATCTCGGCAAGCTCGCGTGTGTTCAGGCTTTTTTCAACGAAGTTTCTCTCATCCTTGTCGATCACGAGTGTCGGAACCACGTCATCTTGTTCAGACGAGGTCGTCCCAACAGGCGCTGCCGTCACCAGCTCTTTTGAGACTGCTGCAGGAGGTGGTGTCGCGGGGGCTGTTTCTGAAACAGTTCCAAACAAGCTCTTTTCAAAGCTCTTGAAGTTCAACTCATGCAATAGTGCTTTGAGCTCTTCTGTATGGAAAGGTCTTAATTTGTACGCCGCCAGATCATCCGGCATTGGCACATCCAGAGAAATCGTGACCAGCTTTTTGGACAAAAGAGCATTTTCTTTCGATGCCAGCAGCTTTTCTCGGACGCTCTTGCTTTCAACCTTGTCGATGTTTTCGTAGATATCCTCTACGTGCTTGAACTGCTCCAGAAGCTTGATAGCTCCTTTTTCTCCGATACCCTTCACTCCAGGCACGTTGTCTGAGGTGTCACCCACAATCGCCAAATAGTCTATGAATTGATCAGGGCGCACACCCCATTTTTCAAAGACACCCTGGGCATCGTAACGGACACCTTTCATGGTGTCGTAAAGAATGATGTGATCATCAACCAACTGCCCGAAGTCTTTATCACCACTGACAATGAAAACTTCCATGCCATTGCGGCGGCCCCATTTGGCAGCAGTTCCAATGATATCGTCGGCCTCAAAGGATTCCACTTCAAAGGAAGGAATTCCCAGCAAGTCCGCCAGCTTTTTGATGTAAGGCACCTGTTGCGCCAGCTCATCAGGCATTTCCGTACGGTGAGCTTTGTAGGCCTCATACATTGTTTTACGGAAAGAAGGCTCTTTACGGTCATAGCAGAACACCAGGTACTCAGGCTTTTCTTCCTTGAGCAGCTTGATGATCATCGCCAAGAAGCCGTAAATGGCATTGACTGGCAATCCTGAAGGTGACGACAGCGGACGAATCGCATAATAAGCGCGAAAGAACATGGCGCTGACGTCAATGAGGTAGAGTTTTTTCATGAGGACCTCCGGATGTAAAACCTAAGGTCTACACCGCAGGGGCCCGAATGTCGATGCTTGATGCTTATTCCAAGTCGGCTTTCACGCGGGAAAAGTCGATCTGTTCCAAGGCCTTTTTATCCAACTCAGCTTCAGCAGCTGGTGTGTACATGACCTCATCACAGCAAGCCTCCGCCTGACGAAGCAGGATCTCCAATTGACCCTTCAAGGCTCCTTCAATTGAGCGGTGGCCCGCTTCAAGCGCTTCAACATCCAAAGATGAACAATTTAAACGACGGGCCAGATCAGAACGGCTCCAACCCAAACGAAGGCGAAGCGTGTGAAGAGATTCTTTAGTCCAATCAAGCATTTGATTCTCAAGCATATAAACCCCTAGATTCACTTAAAAAAGTATCCTCTAATAGAGCAGGAATACTATTTCTATTATAGGTGGTTTGCACTAGATAATGCGACGAGCTACAGACTATTGTTCAGGGAAAACAAAGACAAGGTCGTGTTCGCCCGCCAGATCCAATTTATCACGGGCCTGGCGCTCGATAAACGCAGGGTCTTTAGCTTGTTTGAGCTGCCCCGACAACGCTGCAATATTCTGACGCGTTTGCTGAATCTCATAAGTAATACGATCGAAATCCCGGTGAAGTCCCCATAGACGGAAGGCATTGCCATTCACAACGATGGAAGTGGAAAAGACCGCCAGACAAGCCACGGCTACTTTTCCGGGGCTGTTTAGAAAACGTCGCAAACCTACTGCAAACTGAGTGTAAGACATGAATTTATTCTAGCCAGATCTTGGGTGTGTGGCTACAGGACTGAGGCCTAGGTCCAGCTCTACATCCATAGATAAAATCAATAACATAGATGACTTTTATCGATTCGATTTATCCATAGAAATCACCGATCTTAGCGGCATGAGAGGTGTTATGAGAACATGGTCCGACTATCTTAAAACGGCGCAGATCGAAGACCCGATTTTTGCGTCTGTGCGCGAGGGTCAATATGCCGAGGTCCTGGAGTATTTGGAGAACCTGGGAAATCCCAATTTGCGTAATCACAAGGGGCATTCCCTGCTGATGCTGGCAGCCTACAATGGGCACCTGGCCTTGGTCAGCCTTCTGATTTCCTGCCATGCAGATGTGGACTCTCGCGATGATTCAGGCAACACCATCCTGATGGGTGCGGCTTTTAAGGGCCACAAACAGATTGTCCAGCAACTGCTTCGCGCCGGAGCCGATCCGCATGCAGTGAATCCCAAAGGGCAAACAGCTTTGACCTTTGCCGAAGCCTTTGGGCGCCATGAAGTTGCGGCATTGCTGGCGGATCTGGATTCTGAACGTCTGTCGGACCACCCCCGCTTTCTTCGTCGCATTTCAGCCCTGATGAAACTTTTTTCCCTTCCCGCAAAAGGAGCTTAATTCCATGAGCAGAAAAACACTGACGACAACAGCAGGAATCCCCGTTTCTGAAAACCAGCACAGTTTAACCACCGGCCCCCGGGGTCCGGTGACCCTCCAGGATTATCATCTGATTGAAAAGCTGGCCCACTTTAACCGCGAACGCATTCCCGAGCGTGTGGTTCATGCCAAAGGTTCTGGAGCCTACGGCACCTTCACTGTCACTCACGACATCACCCGTTTTACCAAAGCAAAAATCTTTTCTCACATCGGCAAGAAGACTCCCGCCTTCCTGCGCTTTTCAACCGTTGCCGGCGAAAAAGGCTCGGCCGACACGGAACGAGACCCCCGTGGTTTTGCTTTGAAGCTTTACACCGAACAGGGCAACTGGGACATTGTCGGCAACAACACACCGGTGTTCTTCGAGCGTGATCCTTTAAAATTCCCGGACTTTATTCATTCACAAAAACGCGATCCGCAGACCGGTTACAAAAACCCTGTGCGTATGTGGGATTATTGGGCCAATGCGCCCGAAGCCCTTCATCAGATCACAATCTTGTTCAGCGATCGCGGCCTTCCCGATGGCTATCGCTTTATGAATGGTTATGGCAGCCACACCTTCAGTTTTATCAATGACAAGAACGAACGCGTGTGGGTGAAGTTCCATTTCAAATCCATGCAGGGAATTAAAAATCTGTCCGTCGAAAAAGCCGTCGAACTGGCCGGTACAGATCCGGATTATGCAGGTCGTGATCTCTTTGAAGCTATTGAGCGCGGCGAGTTCCCCAAGTGGGCTTTGAAGGTACAAATCATGAGTGAACGTCAGGCTGAACAATTCCGCTTTGACCCCTTCGATCTCACCAAGGTGTGGCCACACAAGGAATTCCCCCTGATGGATGTGGGCGTGCTGGAACTTAACCGCAATCCAGAAAACTATTTTGCGGAAGTGGAGCAGGTCGCTTTTTCGCCTAGCAATGTGCCTCCGGGAGTGGGGTTCTCTCCCGACAAAATGCTGCAAGGACGATTGTTTGCCTATCCGGATGCCCAACGCTATCGCCTGGGTGTGAACTATCAATATCTGCCGGTGAATCGACCGCACGCGGAAGTAAACACCTATCACCGCGACGGAGCCATGCGCTTTGATGGCAACAGCGGCCGCTTGGACAACTACGAACCCAACGGCTTTGGTGGACCTGTGCAAGACGCCTCAGTGCTTGAACCTGCGCTGGCTTTGTCAGGCTCTTTGGACCGTCATGATTCTCACAAAGGCAATGATGACTTTACGCAAGCCGGGAACTTATACCGCATTCTGAGTGAAGTCGAAAAAGACCGCCTGACCACCAACATCGCAGGCACCATGAAGTCGATCCCCGAAGAACTGCAGCGAAGAAACATCTCTCACTTCACTCGATGCGACACTGACTATGGAAACCGTATCGCCATCAAACTGGGCCTCAAATAAAAAAAGCCCTGTGATTTTGACCTCACAGGGCTTTTTAAGTTCTCTTTCTTTTGCAGACTATCTAAAAGCTGCTTTGTCCCAGTACAGACCCATACCGCCCAAGTCTTCTTCAATACGCAGAAGCTGGTTGTATTTGGCAGTTCTTTCGCCACGGCACAAGCTGCCAGTTTTGATCTGATGGCAGTTCAATGCCACAGACAAATCAGCGATCGTCACGTCTTCGGTTTCACCAGAACGGTGAGACATGATCGTGCGGTATTTGTTTCTTTGCGCCAAATTCACGGCATCAAACGTTTCAGACAAAGTACCGATTTGGTTTACTTTCACAAGCAAGGCGTTTCCGGCTTTCTTCTCAAGGCCCATGCGCAGACGTTTTGGATTGGTCACGAACAAATCATCACCGATCAACTGCATCGTGGAACCCATCTCAGAAGTCGCCTTCACCCAGGAATCCCAATCGTCTTCAGCAAAACCGTCTTCGATGGAAACCAGTGGGTATTTCTCAGCCCATGATTTGTAGATACCCAGAAGTTCTGCCGGGCTGATGTGGCCACCTTGCCATTCGTATTTACCGTCTTTGTACATTTCAGTGGAAGCCACATCCAAAGCCAGGAACACGTTTTGACCTGGATCATAACCAGCATCCACGATCGCGTTCATCAACAAATCCAAAGCCTCCTGATTGGAACCCAATTTCGGAGCAAAACCACCTTCGTCACCCACTGCTGTGGAAAGACCTTTTTTCGCCAGGATCTTTTTCAGCGTGTGGAAGATCTCTGCACCAGCGCGCAGGGATTCGGCGTAGGAGTTATTCACAGTCGGAACAACCATGAATTCCTGAATATCCAGACCGTTGTTCGCGTGCGCACCACCGTTCAGGACGTTCATCAACGGAACTGGCAAACGAGTCGCCTGAGAACCACCCACATAACGATACAACGGAAGATTGCAGTCAGCGGCTGCGGCTTTTGCCACCGCCAAAGAAACACCCAGAATCGCATTTGCGCCCAAGTTTGATTTGTTTTCGGTGCCATCGATATCGCGAAGGATTTTGTCGATGTATGTTTGTTCAGTCACTTGCAGACCGATTATTTCCGGAGCGATCTTCTCACGAACGTTATCAACAGCCTTGAAAACGCCTTTGCCCAGGAAACGGTTTTTGTCGCCATCACGAAGCTCGCAAGCTTCATGGGCTCCCGTGGACGCTCCAGATGGAACCGCGGCACGGCCCATGTTGCCATCTGCAGTGGTCACCTCAACCTCAACAGTTGGATTGCCACGGCTATCAAGAATTTCACGAGAGACGATGTTGATAATTTCAGACATGATGAGTTCCTTCCTTCTCGGCGTTCTTATTCATAGTTTTCTTTACCAAGTCCATGCTTTCAAAGACCGTACGTGGATACTGGGTCTTGACGAACTCCCAGTCCACTCGGCGCATGGCCTCTTTCACCGCCGGGGTCATTTTCCCCTGAGCAGCGAGCATGGTGATCAGTTGCTGCGCTCGCACCATGTAGTCGTGCAGTCGCGCCAGATTCTGACTTAGAACATACCCCGGTGTTTCGCTGTCAAAGTTCAAGTGTGACAGAGATCCTTCGTGAGGCAACAGGGAAGAAGCATTATTCGTGGCTTCCTCCGCCTGCACGCCCGTGGAGGCTTTCAGATTCTGTTTTTCAATTGTGCGGATTTTTTCTTCCAGATCGCCGACGTACTTTTGCAGATCCTCACGCTCACGCTGAGTGCGCTGAAGATCGTCAATCAGACTCTGAAACAAGGCCGGACTGACTTGATGTCCGACGCTTTCACTGAAGATCGAACTCTGCTGTGTGGACCAGTTCAACTGGATCGTGATGCCTTCCCAGTGACAGACCGCCGGCGGTTGACCGACATAGACTGGCAACGACTCAAAGGCCGATTTCAGGTATGTCGTCACCAAAGGGTACTGCTCTGCCGGAAGTGGCAGATCAAAAGAGATGCTGACTTCGTCACGACGAAGATTTTCAATCGGCGGCTTCGGAGAAATAAAGTACGACAGGAACTGTTCCGGCTGATTGAAGATCTCCTGAGGATGCGGCATCATGCGCAGAACGCTATCCAACACACCCCAGGCACGCAGCTCCGGGCCTTCATGCCCTGCCCGCTGCAGAATATTTTCTTCTCTTTTCAGGGGAAGACGCAGCACCGACTCCAGAAAATTTTCCATTTCTGGCGCCGTCATCCAATACGACGAGTCCTTGAGCAGCTCCATCGGAAGATGGGCCTGCTCATACAGCTGGCTAAGGTCTTCGCCTTGCTGTTCCAGAACGGTTAAAACTGCGTTTGAAATCTTACAACTAAAGTGCACGAAATAGGTCTTAGCCTAGTTTTCCCACTCTTTAAACACAAAAAAACACACCCTCTTTTCACTCGAAAAAGAGCACCCGCGTCACAATCGTGACGCAGCATTGCCAGAAAAAACAACCAGGCACCTTTTGAGGTAAAGCGGTCAAAACCGTTCCAGCGCAAGGCGGAGGGCGTTTCGCGCAGCGGAGGCGTGCTCCCAGCACGTCGGAGTGAAGCGGAAGGCCCGACAACGCAGTCGATGGGGCGGTTTTCACCGCTTTAAGCGGCTTTGGTAAATTTGGATTTGGGGAATGGGAGGTTATTGTCGATGATCTCTTCCATAAACGAGGGGATGTTCCCCGTTGGGATCAGCTTGCCTTCCAGCGTTCCATCGGGACGGCGTGTTAGGCGCGACATTTCGAAGATTGGAATCACGTTGTATGAACCATCTGCATTGAATCCGCATACTTCGCTGATTGCCGCAATACGTCGAGATCCATCGGAAAAACGCGAGACCTGGATGATAATTTCGATCGCCGAAGACACTTGAGAGCGCAAAGCCTTCTCACTGACCTTGGCGTCGCCCCCTTGAGCCAGGGCTTCCAAACGCACAATCGCATCTTCGGGCGTGTTCGCGTGGACCGTTCCCATACAGCCTTTGTGACCGGTGTTCATCGCATTGAGAAGTTCCATCGCTTCACTGGAACGAACCTCCCCCACAATGATTCTGTCGGGACGCAAACGCAGAGCGGACTTGAGCAAGTCCTTGATCGTCACTTCCCCCTTCCCGGCCGCATCGGCCTGGCGGGTTTCAAACATCACCACGTGCTCATAGTCGACCTGAAGCTCGGAAGAGTCCTCAATCACCATCACACGCTGACCTTTCGGAATGCGCGTGCACAGCAATGACAACAGCGTGGTTTTACCAGAGCCGGTACCACCGCTGACGATGATGTTCTTGCCAAGGAACATGCAAATATCCAGGAAGCGCGCACCATCTTCGGTGATCGCTCCGAACTTGATGTAGTCGGCAAAAGTGATTTTGTTATTGGTGAACTTACGAATGGAAAGAGTCGTTCCCTTGCGCGACATGGGCGGGATCACCGCCGCAATACGCGAACCATCCGGCAGACGCGCATCCAGACGAGGCGATTCATCGTCGATACGTCTTCCCACGCTTTGCGCGATACTGTTGACCGCCGCACGCAGATCATCTTCTGACGGGAAAGATTCCGCAACCCTTTCGAGTTTGCCTTTTCTTTCCACAAAGATTTCCTTATGGCCGTTTACAAGAATTTCCGACACACCCTTGTCTTCGAGGTATTTCGCAACAGGACCGAGATTCTGCTGAATGGTCTGTTTGAAAACGTTCGACTGATCAGACATGGGTGCCTTTCCTCACTAAAGATTAGTTCGATGCGGGCTTGCGGTCTGCCGCAGCCGAATCTGAATAGATGATGAACTTCCCCTGCACCGCGGTTTCAGGGCACTGATACGAGAAAATTCCATCGGTCTTTGGATTCACAAAGAAAGTTTTTTGTTCGCCAAACACCGTGTTGTGGTGCTCGGAAAATGCATCCAGCACGAAGCTGACGTTCTTTTCCTTGCTGTTCACATTCACGATATGAACCCGGTAGTTACCCCCCTTTTTAAGGCGCACCTGCTCGGGCACAAAGCCCTTGTCCGTATTCATGATAACGATGTCCTGAGTCGGCTCTACCGAATCAAAGACCTTGCTTAGAATATTGACGGATTGATCCTCCTGCACACTGGCCGGAAGACGGTCTTCATTTTTGACTTTATTGAATTCGACCTGACGACGGGAGAAGTCCACTTCCCACGCATTCGCTACAGAAGAAAACAACAACAGGCAAAGAACCTTAGTGCAACTCTGTGCGATCCTGGAACTCACAAAACTCACGGGCCACCTCCATAGCGATATAATTCACGGACCTTGGGTCCATCATGTGGAGCTTCTGAATCAGAAGATCTTTGTCGCCGCGGCAGCCGTTGATTGTCTGGAAAGCGTCGCTCAGGATTTGTGGGTTTGCCATCATCTCCTTCGTCACTTCACTCCAATCCAACTTCAATACAGGGTCGATCGCCCCTACGCTGTAGAGAGCATCAAACACTAATTGCAAATCGCCTTGCAGAAACATCGAATCCTCCTAATTGCTCAAGGGCATCCAGCCCACATGGTGTTTCTATCGGTAGGAGTTCATTAGAACTTGAGTCAATTTGAGGCGATTTTTGAGGACTTGAGGAGATCTATCGTTTGACGCTGGCCCAGAGTCGAATCGGACTTGGGCCCGGTCAAGTCGAGGGAAATTACTGTTCGGAGGCGGCAGAATCTGCCGGTTTTTCGGTTGGAGCTTGAGAAGATTCAGTCAGAATTTTGCCCGCAATTTCGGACGGAGACGTTGTGTCCTTCATCATACGCAGCTTTCTTTCACCGACCGCTTCTTTAGAAACTTGGATTTTTGCATCCCGAATGCGCTCGGCAATCTTTCTTTCAAATCCGTCATTCTTGATATAGGGCTTGATCTCTGACAATAGATTTTCAAGAAAAACGACGTAGGTTGTTTGGACGACGGGTTTAAAAGCCCGAGGATTTTTCAGAGCATTGATGGCTTCGTCAGTAAGTTGACTGATCGTTTTTTCCCAGGACTCCAATTCATCGAGGTTTGAACGCAAGGGTGACACGATTTTTTCGATCATCTCATCATCGTTAGGACGAGAATACACAGCCTGAAGTGCCTCTTTCAAAGGCACCACTTTGCCGCTGGATGACTTTTTGGACTCAGTCACCTTGTCACTGACCAACTTGTTCATTTGATCCAAATCTTTCAGGGCCAGTTGAGAATAGTTAAACAGCAGACCAGCATGCGCCGTGCCGCCAAGAAACATAAGAGCGAACATTGTTAAAAGGAAATTTGATTTATTCATAGAACTCAGTTTAAAGGGGTCCCAGAGTGAGACAAGTCCTGATTAGCAGGACCTTGGACCGGGATTTTTTCCTTCCCTCTAAACTGAAAATGATGTCAATATAAAGGGGCTCAAAAAATTACAATCATCCATCTTGGAGGAAGACATTGAAAGCACTTAAGTTATTTGGAATTTCAGCACTGGCACTTACCCTGGTAAATTGTGCCCCTTCAGCTAAACAACTCAAGGAAGCAGTAGAAAAGGACCCGAGCATCGTTTTCGCAGCGATCGAAAAAGATCCTGAACAATTCATCGAAGTGGTGAACAAAGCCGCCCAGAATGCTCAACGTAAAGCTCAAGAAAAAGCTGTTGCCGAAGAAGGCAAAAAGCGCGATGACGAATTCAAAAATCCGTTGAAACCAGCTATCGAAGAAGGCCGTGTTATCTTTGGCCCTAAAGATGCTAAAATCACGATCATTGAATACTCTGACTTCGAGTGCCCATACTGCGCTAAAGGTCACGCGACTGTTGATGAAGTGATGAAAGCTTATCCAAAAGACGTTCGCGTTGTTTACAAGCACCTTCCTTTGGATTTCCACCCAATGGCTATGCCTGCGGCTGAGTACTTCGAAGCGATCGCTCTTCAAGATCACGCTAAAGCTGAAAAGTTCTACAACCTAGTGTTTGAGAACCAAGGTGACCTGCGTACTAAAAAGGAAGGCGCTTTGAAAGACTTCGCTAAAAAAGTAGGCGCGGACCTGAAGAAAGTTGAAAAAGACCTTAAGTCTGAAGTTGTGCAAAAGCGTATCGAAGCGGACATGGAAGAAGCTCGTAAATTCAACTTCTCCGGCACTCCAGGCTTCCTGATCAACGGTGTTTCTTTGCGTGGTGCTTATCCATTTGCGGACTTCAAAGAAATCATCGATCGTCACCTTAAAGAAGCGAAGTAATTCTTCTTTAAAAAAGATCAAAACAAAAACCCACAGTCTCAAAACTGTGGGTTTTTTTATTTGCCCCGACCCACGTCCTGCCTCTAAAGTGAAAGGAACCACTCACCCAAGGAGTTCCATCATGAGCGCCCACGCCAAGTCGATGATTCTAAAAGCTCAGGACGACCTCGACATCGCAAAAAAACACCTGAACGATGAAAAGCAGCACGATCTGGTCGGCTACAACCTGGCTCAAGCCTGCGAAAAATTCTTAAAAGCTCTTTGTGAAATGCGTGGCCTTGAATATCCCCACGACGAAGAAGGGCATGATCTGGACGCCCTGATGCAGGTGCTGGAAGAAAATAACTTCTCGGCGATTTCCTCTCACGCCGATGTGATCGAACTGACTCCTTACAACTCCCCGAACGCCCATGTGCGCGCTGATGAACGTCTGGATATGGAAGAATACTTCGGCTACGTTGAAAATCTAAAAAAACTTGTCGGCGAGCAGCTGCGAGTGCTTCTGTAAAGAAGCCCCCGCCCCGCTCCTTATGGCTGACTGAAAAAGATTAAGTCAGTCGAAAGAGTTTGTGAAATCGGTGGCCTATTGCTGTAGGCCAACGACGTCCGCGAAAAGACTTACAACTTCTTTAGGTTTTTCGATGCGTTTGAATAGACTGTACTTACGGGCGCAAACCAGCTCAAGTGAAGTGTTGATCTCCTGGTTTGAGGAATAGACAGTAGAATTGACATAGATCTTCTTAGTCTCCAGATCGAACCCCTTTTCATTGTCGACCACGTTTATAACTTTAAATTTCAACCCGGCAGGCAGAACGATCAGACCTTGCGCATTGACGTACTGACTATTGCGCAAATTATTTCCCACCAAACTCATGTAACAATGATCATTTTTACGCAGCACATAGATAGACTGACTGGAACGACTGTTCTCTGCATTGAAAGCAATATCCTTTTTCAGAATCAACTGAGTCTCTGCCAAAGAGACTGACGACACCAAGGTAACACCCATCACAACTGCCAATAAACGAGAAATAGTAAGCATAAACATCCTTTCCAAGAAAGATCTTACGCTTACCATAACTGCTGATCAGTGCTGCATTAATGTGTGGGAACCTCTGAATCTTTATAAATTTTCCCTGTTCTCAAGCTGCGCCGGAACACTGCTCCTGAATGACTATTTGAACGCGTACAGCAGACTGCCGCCCTTGATCAGATTGATAACCTTGTCACGGTTGGATTGGGAGACGGCCGGGCACCCCCAACTGCGCCCTTGGATCACGGCTGAATCCTGAACATAGTTGGCGCCATGAACCACGATCGCCCGAGCGCGGGCATTGGAGTTCGTGGAGGACAAACCATCCAGACGCAATGAATAGCCGTTGCTGCCCTGATAGGTTTCTGCGGTTTTATAAAACCCCAAAGACGAGGCATTGGAACCAGACACGTTACTGAACTTTTCAGCAAAGCCATCATGGTTGCTGTCGGAGCCTTTGCCGTGTGCCACATGAACATTCCACACCGCCCCGGTTCTCATATCGATAAAGTACCAGCGTTTCTGCGTGGACTTCTGACTGAAATCCAGAACCGAAATGACATTCTGATTCTTGAACGAAGTTTTATTCTTATGGAAGTACAAGACCGCCGCCTTCAGCCCCGCTGTCGGCACGATGTGGTTTGGATCCAGATAGTCATATTGCTTTAAAATCGCCTCGTCGCCATCGACGACCTCATCAGGAACTTCTGGCGTTGTGGGTGGGGTCACTTCAGGAGTTTCAACAACCCCGGGTGTTTCCGTACCGCCCTGGGAGCTGTTGTCCTGGCTTGGCATTTCAGCCGCAGGTTCGTTGTTCGGGTCATCAGGCAGCACCGGCAGTCCGGGGCCGCACGCGGCCAGCAAGAACGTCGTCGAAAGTACCAAGAGTGTTTTTGAGTTGATAAATGCCATGGTGATCCTCCGTGATTTTTCACAGAAGCGGATCGGCCACTCATATTTGAAACTTTAAAGACCGTGGAACTGGCTGAAAACTTGCCAGCTTTTCAGAGGGAAACTGTCGAGTTTTCCGACACTTTACGGACCTTGGATAAGGCCTATACAAAAAGAGCGGGGTTTTAATCCGCTCTTGCTAAGACCAGCTAAGAATTCCGCCAACCTACTTCAAGGAGGCAATATCAATCACGAAACGATAGCGCACATCGCCCTTCAGCATTCTTTCATAAGATTCATTGATTTTATCGATGTTGATCAACTCAATGTCCGACGTGATTCCGTGCTCAGCACAGAAATCCAGCATCTCTTGAGTTTCCTTGATACCACCGATCAATGAGCCCGCAAGACTGCGACGTCCCCCGATCAACGGGAAGGCGTGAAGGGCTTCTGGCTTGTCCGGCACACCCAACAACACCATCGTTCCGTCACGTTTCAACAACTGCAAGTGACTGCCCAGATCAATCGGCGCTGACACCGTGTTGATGATCAAATCAAAACTGCGATTGTACTTTTTGAAAGTTTCTTTTTCAGAGGTGGCTGCGTAATTGTGTGCCCCCAAACGATGGGCATCGTCCTTCTTCTTGTTGGAGGAACTGAGCACCGTGACTTCGGCTCCCATGGCGGCGGCCAGCTTCACAGCCATGTGACCCAAGCCCCCCAAACCCATCACCGCCACCTTTTTGCCTGGTCCAACCTTCCAATGACGAAGTGGTGAATACGTCGTGATCCCCGCACACAAAAGCGGAGCCGCCTTGTCCAAAGGAAGCTTCGGGGAAATCTTCAGCACAAAGTCCTCGTTCACCACGATCTGCGTGGAATAACCACCTTGAGTGACCGTCACACCGTCCTTTTCCACCGAGTTGTACGTGCCGACCGAGCCGTTTTCACAGTACTGCTCCAGCCCTTCCCCGCACGAGGGACAAGTACGGCAGGAATCCACCAGACAACCCACACCGACGGAATCGCCCACTTTGAATTTTTTCACCGAGCTTCCGACATGGATGACTTTCCCAACGATTTCGTGACCTGGAACCATCGGGAACTTAGAGCCGCCCCATTCATCACGCACCTGATGCAGATCCGAATGACAAACGCCGCAGAAGTGAATGTCGATCTGTACATCATGAGGCCCCGGATCACGGCGTTCGAACTTGTAGGGCTTCAAAGGCTCTTTGGATTGGTACGCAGCATAGGCATTCACTGGGATCATCGGAACACTCCTTACAGTTTAAGAGGAAGAACTGTCTCTGATAGTTCAATGGATTCCGGGGTTAAGTCCAGAACAAGTGGCGAAATTTTTACGCCTTTTTGATGAGCCTCCCGAAGCAAACGGCCATACTCGGGATCAATGTCATCCGCAGGGGCAAAGGTGCCACAATCGTGACGTTGAACCGTGAATACGATCTCGGCGGTATGCCCCTGATCCATCAAGGCCATAAGTTCGCGCAGATGCTTTTGCCCCCGTTCGGTCACGGCATCCGGGAATTTGGCAACCCCATCTTCCCCCAACGTCACGTTTTTCACCTCGATAAAGTGCAGGGACTCGCTGCCCGACTTTTTCAGGGCAAAATCCAAACGGGTTTCCGCGCTGATCTTGTATTCAGGCTTCACTTCATCAAATCCCGCCCAGTGAGCAAAGGTGCCCACGACGTCCTTTTTTCGACCCACAACATGCTGTAAAGTTTCGCGCACCACGGTGTTCGGCGTGGCGGTGTTAACACCCACCCACGCGCCCGATGGAGATTTAATCATTTCCAGGGTGTACTTCAGCTTTCTTTCGGGATTCGTGCTTTCGGAGAAGAGACAGTGCTGCCCCGGATTATTCACACTTTTAAGGCTGCCTGTGTTTGGCACGTGGGCCGTGATAGTCTGGCCTTTCCACTCAATGTCTGCAAAAAAGCGCTTATAGCGTTTCAGGAAAATACCTTCTTGCAACTTGCTGTGAAACTTCATGAAAACCTCATTTGAAAATCGAATTCTTTCTCATGAAACTAGTCTGTGAGGCGCCCTTTTGTCGATTCCTTTCAAGCCCCGCCCGACACCCTACAGCTTTAGGGCGTCCCTGCAAAAATGACACTGTTGCCTAGCAGCCAGGAAGAGCCCTTCAGATATCCCTTTATGCGGGGTGTTAATGGGTGCAAATACTCTACCGTGAGCATAGAACGGGATGCTGCTCTCAACCCGCCACTTTGATCTTCGCTAAAGTCTCTTCTTTGCGAAAGGCGAGAGCTTTGAATTTGATTTGTTTAAGTTATGCAACAAGGAAAGGAACTTTCTCAACATGGCAACTGATGTAAAACTGCCCGAACTTGGTGAAGGTGTTACTGAAGGTGAATTGGTAAAATGGTTGGTGAAACCCGGCGATTCTGTAAAAGCTGATCAGGCAATCGCAGAGGTATTGACCGACAAGGCAACGGTTGAAGTTCCGTCTCCTGTTGCTGGCGTGGTGAAAGATTTAAAATTCAAAGCCGGCGACGTCGTTAAAGTCGGCTCCACGATGATCACTCTTGATGGCGCGGGTGCGGCTGCAAAACCAGCGGCGCAACCAGCAGCAGCAGCAGCGGCTCCGGCCAAACCTGCGACTGCCGCCCCTGGCAAAGCCCAAGACATTAAGCTTCCTGAACTGGGTGAAGGCGTTACTGAAGGTGAACTGGTTAAATGGTTGGTAAAACCAGGTGACTCTGTCAAAGCAGACCAGGCAATTGCTGAAGTTCTGACTGACAAAGCGACTGTCGAAGTTCCGACTCCAGTTGCAGGTCTTGTCAAAGAATTGAAATTCAAAGCAGGTGAAGTTGTTAAAGTCGGCTCCACCATGATCACTCTTGAGAGTGCAGGCGGCGCAGCTTCGGCTCCAGCTCCGGCAGCTCCAAGTGCTGGTCCAGTGCAGCCTGCGCCTGCACACTCCGCAGCTGCCGCCGCTAAGGCCGCTCCAGTAGCAACTGCCTCCACATCCGCTGGCATCTTCCCGCCTGTGGCTGACTCCAAAGTATTGGCAACTCCGGCGACTCGCCGTCTGGCGCGTGAAATGGGTGTTGATATCAACTCTCTGACCGGTACTGGTCTTGCGGGTCGTGTGACTCGTGAAGACGTGATGGCTTCCGGTGGCGGCACAGCTCCTGCGGCAGCGAAATCTGCTCCGGCAGCAGCGGGCTCCATCTCTATTCCTAAGCCTTCTTACCAAGGCCCTGCAGGTGCCGCGGAAGAGCGCGTTCCTCTGATCGGTATTCGCAAGAAGATCGCTGAAAACATGCAGCGCTCTAAACACGTGATCCCTCACTTCACCATTATGGATGAAGCGAAAGTGGATGCGATGGTGGCCCTTCGTGAAGGTCTGAAAGACCATGCTGAGAAAAACGGAACGAAGATCACTTACCTTCCAATCGTGATGAAGGCTTTGATCGCAACGATCCGCGAATTCCCAATGTTCAACGCGTCCATCGACGATGCGGCTGGCGAAATCGTTTACAAAAAATACTTCAATCTGGGCTTCGCAGCAGACACTCCAAACGGCCTTGTCGTTCCGGTGATCAAAAACGCGGATCAGAAATCCATCCTGGAAATCTCCAAAGAGATTTTGGATCTTTCCAAGCGTGCTCGTGACGGCAAGTTGAAACCGGATGAAATGAAGGGTGCGACTATCACCGTGACGAACATCGGTTCCATCGGTGGAACTTATGCGACTCCGGTGATCAATCACCCTGAAGTTGCGATCCTGGGCATGTACAAAATTGACGAAAAAGTTGTTTTGAAAAACGGTCAGGTTTCTGCAATCAAAGTCATGAACTACTCAATGACTGCGGATCACCGTTTGATCGACGGCGCTGTGGCTGCAAGATTCCTTGCTGCCTTCATCGGCCGCATCGAAAACCCAGGCAAACTTTTGGTGGAACTGGTTTAATCGGCCCCGCCGAAGAGGCTGAAACGCCAGCCGGCGTTTCAGCTGGACTAAATTTGGAGATTATATGCAAAATTTTGACGTAGTAGTTATTGGTGCGGGTCCCGGCGGTTATGTCGCTGCGATCCGTTCTGCACAACTTGGTTTTAAAACAGCAGTTATCGAACGTGAATTCCTGGGTGGCGTGTGCTTGAACGTGGGTTGTATCCCGTCCAAAGCCATGATCACTGCGACTCACCTGTTGCATAAAGCTCAGCACAATTTCAAGGAAATGGGCTTGAACATCAAAGGTGGCATCGACGTGGATATGAAACAGCTTGTGAAATGGAAACAATCCGTTTCCGACAAGATGTCCGGCGGTGTGAATCAGCTTCTTAAAGGTTACGGCGTAACCATCATCAAAGGTGATGCTGAATTCAAATCCTCTAAAGAAATCTCTGTGAAATCCTCTGCAGGCACTGAGTCTGTTCAGGCGAAGTACTTCGTTGTGGCAACAGGCTCCCGCCCGATTGAAATCCCTGGTTTCAAGTTCGACGAAAAAGACATCTGCTCTTCCACTGGCGCGTTGGCGTTTGACTCCATCCCTAAGCGCGTGGCGGTTATCGGTGGTGGTTACATCGGTCTAGAGATCTCTTCTTACCTGCGCAAGCTGGGCACCGAAGTGACTGTGATCGAAGCACAATCGGCTTTGTTGGCGGGTGTGGTTGATCCGGACTGCGCGCAGATCGTGACTCGCAAGCTGACCAAAGCGGGCGTGAATGTTCTTTACGGAGCAAAAGCCAAGGGTCAGAAAAAAGTCAAAGACGGCTATGAAGTGACTGTTGAGATCAATGGCAAAGACGAAGTTGTCAAATGTGACAAAATCCTCGTGACTGTCGGCCGTCGTCCGAATGGCGATCAGGCAAACTTGAAGGCGGCTGGCATTGCCGTGGATGAGCGTGGCTTCGTGAAAGTCGATGCTCAACGCCGCACGAATGTTTCCAACATCTTTGCTATCGGTGATATCGCCGGTCAGCCGATGCTGGCGCACAAAGCATCCCACGAGGGTGTTCTGGTTGCTGAAGTGATCGCGGGCCATAACCGTGTTTACGATGCGAAAACAGTTCCAGCGGTGGTCTTCACCGATCCTGAAATCGCAGCAGCCGGCATGACTGAAGCTGAAGCGAAAGCCAAAGGTCACACCGACCTTCTGATCAGCAAGTTCCCGTTCGCAGCCAATGGCCGCGCGGTGAGCATGATGGAAACAGACGGCTTCGTGAAAATGATCGCTGATAAGAAAACCCACGTTTTGTTGGGCGTTCACATCGTCGGTCCGGAAGCTTCCAACTTGATCTCTGAAGCTGTTTTGGCGATCGAGATGGGTGCACGCATTGAAGACCTGGCGCTTTCCATCCACCCTCACCCAACTTTGGGTGAAACCATGATGGAAGCCGCTGAGGCGACTTTGGGTCACGCGATCCATATCATTCAAAAACCTTTGAAAGCATAAGCTTTCGCACAAAGGCCGGCCGTCAAAAGCCGGCCTTTTTTTTAGCTGCACTCCAACCTCAAGCTGCTATCATCTTTTCATGCGCCATTTTTTGCTGCTGATATCGACATTGCTTCTATGTGGTCCCGCGTGGTCGGCGAAAACCAAAGCTCCGCTCAGGGTGGCTATCCCTTACAGTCTGGCCCCCCCTTTATTGATCACTGACGCGAAAGGCCAGGCCACTGGGATTGTGCGGGACTATATTCATGCCATTGAAAAGCGCGTTGATCGCAAATTCGAATTCATCGTCATTCCCAAGTTCCGTATTCACGAGATGATCAGCAAGGGTTTGGCCGAAATCAACTGCTACACCAGTCCGTCCTGGGTTCCGAACCCTGAAAAATTCACTTGGTCCAAGGTTCTGTTTATAAAAAAAGAAGTGCTGGCCTCACGCAAGAGTGTGCACTCTTATTCCGATATTAGGGGTGAGCGCGTGGGAACAGTTCTGCGCTATATTTACCCGAGTCTTGACCCACTCTTTAAAAATGGCCGGCTGATTCGCGAGGACGTTCCCACCGAAGAACAGAATCTGCGAAAGTTCGTCAATAAACGCATCGACAACGTCGTGGCCGACGAAACTCATCTGGATTATTTCCTGAAGAACGATAAAAACAAAGCCCCTATTTATAAGATGGTTATACAGGAATATCCGATTCACTGCCTGATCGCCGCCAAAGACACTGAGTTGACTGCTTCATTTAACAAAGCCATTGAGGACATCAAAAGCTCAGATGAGCTGGACCGCATTTTTGCTCATTACAAATGATCGGAATCCACGATTCGTAAAGTCGAAAAATCTTTATCGGATTCGAAGCCAGGTCCTTTTCACATTCAGATCCCACAGCCGTTTTCGCAAAGGCTTCTTTCGCGACTCCACTGTGCTGTCAGCGAAGAAAACTTTGGTTGGCGCCGACCGGCTAAGAATGGAGCTGACGTCGGCAAAAATGGCAAAACCACTTTGCCCGGGTTGCACACCACTGTAAAGACCGCCATAACCTGAGACGCCGTTTGAATTAAATCCCGTAAAAAGGTTGGCGATAATCCCGGCACTGATTGCATCTGTGCCCAAGGCATAACCCAGAACCACTTTCGATGCCGCCAGGTCCACATTCAGATAGAGTTTGGAGATACGACTGTCACTAAAGGCGATCGAATACCAATTGTCAGTTTTAACCCCCATCACCGGGAAGAAGGTTCCATTGGGAAGACCTTTTTCCGCCTTCATTGATGGAATCTGCGTCACACGCGTAAAGTTCACCAATAGATCCACTTCTGTGGTTCCGGGAACTGGAGAGTTCACTTGCAGCATACCCAAAATCTCCAGCGGACTGTCAGGGTTATAGATCGGCAATTGGACATTCATAATCTGAATGCTGTTGGAATCCAGATGCGTCTTCAGGCCCACAAACAGGTTTCCCTGCTGGGTTTGGGTTGTCAATTGAGCCCCCTTGATCACACTTTCCTGAGAACAGGCGGCCAAACTGACTATGGCGGCAAGGGCCAAAAACAGATGTTTCAACGGGGATGCAATCATTCGGAGTCTCCTTGTTGGTGCAATTCGCGCACTAAGTTTCGGCAGGCCCGGCCTAGACTTAAGCCCCAGCATCAGAATCTTTGCAGAAAGGAAACAGAGCCAGAATGTGGTTTATGAAGTTCTGGCTCAGAATAAGACGGATTAGGGTCAGTGAGCCCCAATCTCGTGGTGAATCTGAAAAGCTATTCCAGGTATTTATCCTGAAGGGCTTTCAGACGATCTGGTGTTAAATTGAACTCTGCCGCAAAATAGCGATCCATGCTGCCATAGCGCTGATGGATTTCGTGAAAAGCCGCATTCAGGAACTGCTCTTGGACAGACATCAGATAGTGCAAGGTCTCAAGACTTTTACTGGAAAGTTTCTTTTCGTTCTGATTCAGGATCAACTCGCGGAAAGGCTGCAGGGTCTGTTCGGTGCGCAGATAGTCCTCTATGACTGTTTCCTTCTTCACACCCAAAGACATCAACATCAGGGCAGATCCCACACCGGTGCGATCCTTTCCCACGGCACAGTGCTGAACCAGGGCCCCGTTTTGCAAGGGCTCCACCCGCTCAAAAAGACGCTTGTAAGCGTTATTGGAAAACGGCAGCTGCTGATACAGGCTTTCCATAAAATTGCCGGGAATTGCCCGCAAGGATTCTTCGGCATAGAAGTCATGGCCCGCGACATTCACCGCATGAGAGTCCGGATTAGCCGGGCAACATTCATAGTGAGCGCCCTGCCAAATCACGTCCTTATCTTGTTCAGACTCCTTGATGTCGCGATAGTCATGTATGTGGGTGATCGACAAAGCTTCCAACTGAGCACAGTCTTCAGCGGTCAGACGAGAGAGGGAACCTGATCGATATAAGCGGTTCTTCTTCACACGACGGCCATCGGCCGCCAGATATCCACCTAAATCTCGAAAATTAATTCCGCCCTGTAGTTTCATTCCAACTCCTTCCACAAAAGACCATCATAACACGAAGCGCACCTATTTTATTTTCATTTAACTCGGCCCTGATTTGAAAAATACACAAATTCCATCAGTCCACCCGGGTGGCAGATGCAATTAATCGCTATTTGAGGGTCTCTGGCACTTTCATTTGGTTTTCATCTTCAGTCGCTTCTCATTTAGACCCACTTATCAATCATCAGTTGTGAATCGGGCTTCTTTTGAGGTATTTCCTGCGCCATTAACTAAAAGGAGTCTTTCCATGAAAAAGCTTATCGCCGCCGCACTTGTCTCTTTGACGGCTGTTGTTGCTTCTGCAGAAACACTGACAATCTACACGGACCGCCCTACCGCACGTGTTCAACCGATCGCGGATCAGTTTAAAGCACAAACAGGTGGAGATGTTGTGATCGTGGAAAAAGCTTACGCTGACGTTTTGGCGCAGCTCCAGGCTGAAGGCGAAGCAACTCCCGCAGACCTGATCTTCACGAAGGATCTTGTTTTCCTTTCTGACCTGACTCAAAAAGGTTTGTTGCAGCCATTGGCTTCTGCATCCTTGAAATCTCGTGTTGCTCCGGCAATGAAAGATCTGAACGACAACTGGATTGGCATCACTTACCGCGCCCGCACTTTGGTGTATGCACCAGACCGTGTAAATCCGTCTGAGATCTCTGAATACGCAGACCTTGCCGATCCTAAATGGGCTGGCCGTGTGTGCATGAGAACTTCCAAAGGTACTTACAACGTGGCATTGATCGCAAGCCTTGTTCACCACAAAGGTGCTACCGCGGCGAAAGACATCATGGCTGGCATCCTGGACAACCTGGCAGTTGACGTTTATCCGAACGACACAGCGATGATGACAGCGATGGCTAACGGTGTGTGCGATATCGGTATTGCCAACACTTACTACCTGGCGGGCATGTTGGATCAGAATCCAAACTTCCCAATCAAACCATTGTTCGCAAACCAAAACTCCACAGGTGCTCACGTTAACGGCTCCGGTGTTGGTATCGTAAAGTATTCTAAGAAAGCGGCTTTGGCTGAACAGTTTATCTCTTTGATGCTGCAAGAAGATAATCAACTTTGGTTGTCTGGCAGCCACTTGGAATACCCAGCAGCTTTGGGTGTGACTCCAAACACTGTCATCAAAGACTGGGGCACTTTCAAAATTGACCCAACAAACTGGACTGTGCTTGGCGAATCTGTTCCGGCAGCAAAAGAAATCATCAAGGAACTTGACTACAAATAATCATGAACAAGTTTGTTTCCACACTTTTTGTTATTTCCCTCTTCGGCCTGTCTTCACAGGCCGAAGACGTTTCTGAGGTCTCCACTTCAATGTCCGAATTGGGCGCTGTGAAGGTCATTGGCAGTTCTGAAGAGGAGCTGACTCAGCCCAATTCCGCCCACTTTTTCGGCAAAGAAAAACTGGAGCAGCAACAACAGACCGACGTGACCCGCGTACTAAAACAAATTCCCGGCGTTTACGTGCAGGAAGAAGATGGTTTCGGTCTTCGCCCGAACATCGGGTTGCGTGGAACGCATCCTCACCGCAGCCGTAAAGTTGTTATTCTTGAAGACGGCATTCTGATCGGACCCGCGCCCTATTCAGCTCCGGCGGCTTATTATACTCCTTTCATGAGTAAGATTGAGTCCCTGGAGGTCTTTAAAGGGGTCGCCTCTGTTCCTTATGGCCCTAATTCCATCGGGGGCGCGATCAACTACATCACGCGCAGCCTTCCCACGCAAAACCGCGCAGAAGTGGAAGTGGCTGGTGGCAGTTACAACACGCAAAAATATCGAGGCAATCTGGGCTATGTCTGGGACCGCGGTGCCATCATGTTTGAAGGCACACACCTGAAGACAGACGGTTTCAAGAAACTTGATACGGGTCGCAATACCGGCTTTGATAAGAATGACATTCTGATCAAAGGTGAATACAGACTGCCCGGAGACCGCCAGCAGTCCCTTTCTTGGAAGCTTGGTTATGCCGACGAAGCCTCTGACGAAACCTATCTGGGGCTGACCCTGGATGATTTTGCCAGCTCGCCGTTCCGTCGTTATGCCGCTTCTGAAAATGATTTGATGAAGTTCGAACACGAGCAAATGCAGTTGACCTATAAAACCCAAATGACTTCCACTTGGGGCCTGTGGTCCACCGCTTATCGCAACAACTTCCACCGTGACTGGAATCGTTTTAACAACTTCCGTGACACGACCATCGATGTGAACAAAGTTCTGCGTGATCCGACAACGGGTTCTAATCAGCTGTACTATGACGTCATCACAGGCCAAGCGGATTCCTCCAGTGTAGGTGCTGGTGCGGATATCGTGATGGCGAACAACGATCGCTATTTCTACAGCCAAGGTCTGCAATTGGGGTCTTTCTCGGCTCATCAGGCTGGGGAATTCCTGCACCAGGTAAGTCTGGGACTTCGTCTGCATGAAGATCAGATTCGCCGCAATCACACCGAGAACATTTTCTCGATGACCAACGGACGCCTGGTGCGCACCGCCGATGCGGAAAAGAACACCAACAAGATCCAGGACACAACTCAAGCAGTCACTGTCACCGCTTCGGACGAGATTCTGTGGAACTCTTGGAAGTTCACAGCCGCCGGCCGCTTTGAAAGTCTGAACTATGAATCCTACAACGGTCTGACCGGTGTCACCACCGACGGCAGTCAAAGTGTCTTTGTTCCGGGCGTGGGAACGCTGTATCAGTTTAATGAAAACTGGTCCTGGCTTGCCGGGGTCAATCGCGGCATGAGCGCCGTAGGACCTGGCCAGACACAAAGCAATAAGGCGGAAGAAAGTGTGAACTACGAAACGGGCGTGCGTTATTCCAATGCCGATCGCGAGTTCTTTGCTGAAGCCATCGCCTTCCGCGCCGACTACAAGAACATCAAAGACACCTGTTCGTTCTCTTCCGGCTGCACTGGCAATTCATTGGATCAGGAATTCGATGGCGGCAAAGCCTTGATTCAGGGTCTTGAGGCGCGCTTTGCTAAAGGCTTTCAATATAAGAACGTATATATGCCAGTCAGTTTGAATGTGACTGTGACCAAAGCAGAGTTTGCCTCGGACTCTCAGTCTTCCAATCCTGAATGGGGTGTGGGGGACATTCAATCCGGTGATCCATTGCCTTACGTACCGCAAGCCCAGTACAGCCTGAGCTTCGGAACTCAGTACCGCAAGTACACTCAGGAAGTGATCCTGTCCTGGACCGGAAAAATGTACGACCAGACTGTTGAAACTGATCGCTCTGAAATCCCTGCTTACGGGGTCGTGGACTGGACAGCGAAGTATCAATACAACAAACAGGGTAACTTCTATGCCCGTGTTGATAATATCTTCGACAATGACTATCTGGTTTCTTTGCGCCCGTTTGGTGCGCGACCAGGCAAAGCCAGAAGCCTTCTGGTGGGAATCAAACACGTATTCTAAACATGACCATCCACCCGTCGAGGACCCGAAGGGCTGCTTGCAGCACGTCGCTTCGGACAGTCCTCGCGGACGCCCCTCCCCTTGGGAGGGTGCTGCTGTGGAACTTGCGTCGTGCTGCAAGCAGCCCTTCGGGCCCTCGCCGGACGGCGTTCGGTTTCTTTAAGGCTATTTAATTACTTTTTGGGGAAGGCGCGTGGGTTGGACGCTTTTTTGGCAATAGAGCCAGGAATGGGTCTTTGTAGTGGTGCCATAGGGATGTGCGGAAGCGTTCGTTGAGGCCGACTTTGAGTTTTCCTACTTGTTTTGAAAAGATCAGTGTTCCGAAGAGGGCGTCCCAGATTGACAGGCTGACTCCGAAGTTTTTGTCGTAGTGGGCCTCGTCTTTAGAGTGATGCACTTGGTGCTGGATCGGGCTGATCAGAAGTCTTTCCAGGGGGCCGAAGCTTAACGGGATGTGGCTGTGTCTGAGGTTGGCGCCGACTAGGTTAAACAGGAAGCCGAAACCGTTGATTCCCAGTAACGTCCAGATTGAGAAGCTCGAGCCAAACAGGAAGATGAAAACTCCGATGGAGGTTCCCAGGCTTAGACTGTTACGGAAGATGGCTAAGATCGATTCAACCGGATGCGCGCGGTACAGGGTGATTGGCGTCAAGACGCGGGCACTGTGATGGAGTTTGTGGAACTGCCACAAAAACGGAATCTTGTGCATCAACCAGTGGTGGAAGAACCTGAGGAAATCGTCCCAGACGAAGACCCCCAAGGTGAATGCCAGCAAATATCCATTGTTCACCTGAATATTTAAAACATCCCCTTCGCTGAAGCGCACCAGGAAGCGAATCACCACCTGCGAGATCACAAAACTGCACTCAAACAGCGGCACCAGCAGAAAGCTCTTGAACAGAGCATTCAGGAAATAGATCAAATAGTCCTGCTTGGTCGAATGATTCCACCAGTACTTTTTGCGCAGAACCCAGCGGCGCAAAAGAGGCCAAAGCGGAGTCTTTTGCTGGCGCCCCAGAATGAACAGAACCACCAGAATCAGACCCAGGCTGGACAGAATATTGACGTGATAAAGCCTTGATGTGGGCTCATCAAACTGAAAGAGTAATTTTTGCAGCCTTGTCCAATTCTCGGGCATTTCCAGCATGGATTCTTTGTAGCATAAAACGCTGCTGAAGAACACTCGCAAGTCCCGATCCTCATTGGGTTTTCAATTATACAGGGGTCCCTATGAAAACTTGTCATTTCGGGGGTTTTTCAGGCACAAAGAGCCTTTGAAAAGTGAGGAATTCATGATGGCAAAATCTATGATTTTGAAGGTTTCTTTAGGGGCCGCGGCCTGCCTGCTAATGGCATCCTGCTCGGACTTCTTTGACACTGACAAACCCACCACTTCCCGTGGCACTCTACCGGGCAACAACTCTAACAAGCCCCAGGACGGGTCCTTACCTGGTGAGTTCCAAAAACCTAACGACGGTCCTTTCACAGAAGAAAAAATGCTGATTAATATCGGCGTGAATGTTCTTTCCCGTTCAGCTGATAACTTCGCTGCCACAATTCCAGTTCTGAAAAACTCTTTGCGCCAGTACTGTGAAGCTTTGTCCAGTGGTTCTTCCGCGCGCCGAGAAGAAACCCAGGCTCAGTTGGACTGGGAACGCGCCATGCTGGCATTCCACGAGCTGGAAGCCGCCCCATTTGGCCCCTTGATGGATGATGGCCGCTTTCTGAACGATTACATCTATTCCTGGCCTTACCTGAACACCTGTGACATCGACAAAAAGGCTTATGAAAACTCCAACTCATCCATCAGCAGCGATCGCCTGTTGTTCAACGTGCGTGGTCTGAGCGCGATTGAGTATCTTTTGTTTGAAAAGTCCTTGAAGAGCACCTGCAACCTGCGTGCAAACCCAGCGATGAAGGAATGGAATGAACGTCCAGTCTCCCAGAAAAAGCTGGACCGCTGCCTGTGGGCCCAGGAACTGGTGAAGGATGTCGAAGCCAAATCCGCCACTTTGAAATCCCGCTGGTCTGTTGCTGAAGGCAACTTCACCAAAGCGTTGATTGATGGTTCCCGCTACAAAAGTATCAAAGAATCCATCAACGGCTTGACCGATGCTCTGGCCCATATCGAAAAACTCAAAGACGCCAAACTGGGTGCACCCATGGGACGCCACAAAGACTGCGGCGAAGACAAATGCGCTCGCACGGTGGAGCACCTGTACTCAGGACTTTCTTTGGGATCTGCCGAAGCTCAATTGAGAGGCTTCCGTGCGATCTTCACCGGCAGCTTCAGTAACCAACCCGCTTATGGTTTGGATGATCTTCTGGAAAGATCCGGCCGTAGTGACGTGGCTGCCAAGGTTGTATCAGCCCTGGACAAGGCCATTGCCTCTCTTCAAGCGGCTCAGGACAAAGGTTCCCTGTTTGACCAAATCGAAGCCGTGGACCCCGCTCTGTGCAAAGCCACTACAATGACTGACCGTAAAGAGGAAATCTGCGCGGTTCACGCGGATGTCCGCGAAGTGGCCTTCCTGCTAAAAACAGAAGTGCTGGCGGCTTTGGCATTGCGTGCACCGCCGTCTCATCAGGGCGACAACGACTAGCTCCCGGCCCGAACTTCCTGCAAGGGGTCCTTTTCGTGGACCCCTTTTACAGTCTGTCCAACAGCGGACAGCTCCACTGTGTGTGGATACTTGCCAAAACTTCGGATTTCACAAGTTTTGCGTTCCCCGCTTCCTGACGAAATGACATTTCTGCCAACCCCAGCTTCCGGGCCCAACCGGTATAATAATCCATTCTGCTGGGATGAAAAGGCGCCACCGCATTGATCAATGACGGTGGCGATGGCACTTGTGCCACCGCCATGATGATCTTTATCAGATCTTCACGATGAATCAGATTCACCGGAGCAAGCCCGTCGGCCAGCATTTTGCGACCGGCAAGATGATAGACCGGATGCCTTGCTCCACCAATCAAGCCTCCCGGCCGAATGACGATGACTTGATCTTTAAACTTTGCCACAAGCCCCTGCTCGACCTGGCGCAACCATATCTGGGAATCATTCAGAGGCTGCGGCAAGGTGCTCTCGACCACCTCACCCCCCTGGCCACCGTAAACAGAGGTGGAACTGATGAAGATAATCCGTTGTCCTTTTTGAATTGGAATCTTATCGATATAGTCCTCGGGGGACAGGCAAGGAAGTGGTGGCGTGTTCAAGAAAAGAACATCACAGAAATCCCCCGGGAAGCGATCCTTGCCCCAATCAAATTCACCTCGGTGAGTTCCCCAAAAAGGCTGCTCGGCCTGTTCCAGTTCCTGCGCCAAAGCGGATCCCAGCCAGCCCAATCCAATGATTCCCCAAGTCTGTTTTTTTTCCATAACAAAGGCTTACTTTGATTCAAAGTCAGTTTCAAACAAGAAAAACCACCCCTCAAAATCAGAGGTTGGTCAAAAGGGTTCAAGCGCAAGGCGGACAAGGGCCCTCGCAGCGCAGGCGTGCGCCAAGCACGTCGGAGCGAGAAGGCCCTTTTCACCAACCGACCTATTTTAGGCAAGAGTAATAAACTTCGTAGTTACCTTGAGGCAGCATCTGGTCGAACACCAGGTTAAGACCTTCCATTTTTCTTGTTCCATCATACACCTGCCCGTCTTTCAGGACCAGGATCGAGCGCATGGCATCGACCACGGGCGCACAGGACAACGTGATGGACTTCAATGTTTTGCGTACACCTTCTGCGATCCCCTGCACTTGCGCAGCATAGTCTGTCGCACAGACGTCACCAATCACACCGCCAGTAAGTTTGGAAATCTGCTCATAGCGGAAGCCGGCAGAATAACCTTCACCCTTCAGACATGCCTGGTCCCCAGGACGTGCAATGATGGAATGGAAGCTCATGGCCTTCTGGGAGCCAAAGCTGTCCTGCACGAACTTCACAAAGTTGGCTGGATCATTCTTAGCTCCATTGGCGGATTCGTCTTCATCTGAAATAACCACCACAGCCAGCTGCGAGTCATTGCGGATAAAGTTGGCATTGCCACCGGTGGCGCTCAGGGATCTTTCTATCGCTCGATAGGCGGCATAGATGCCCTGTTCACTTCCGCTGCCTGTTTCACTTCTTTGCAGAGTGTTGCTCAAAGTGTTTCTGGCATCTGTGTCATTCATGGAAGATGTCAGAATGTACTGACCCGGCTTGTTGGCAAGTTGCACCAGACGACCGTCACCCAAAGTCTTATGAACCGGATCTGTGGTCGTCACAGCAATCTGCCAATCAAGACCCTTCACCACATCCAGGAAGTTGCGTACACGCGACGCCATGCTTTTTTGTTCATATTCCATCGAACCGGAGTTATCGACCACGAACAAAATATCCACTTTCTGATACTCGTTCACACGCACATTGTTCACCATCTGTTTGTACATGGACGACACTTTAAAGCTGACTGATTTTTCTGAAGCATTCCCCAGCTTGTCTTTGGCGGCCACCTTCAATGTATAGTCGCCACCGGCCATTTTCGGGAACGTGATCTTGTTCGTTCCCGCAGCACAGGACTTCGTGGTCGTGCCGAACGAGCATGTCACACTCGCCACCCCGGCTGGCACGTCAGAAACGGTGAAGACAATCTCCACATCCAACCCCTCTTCCACCGGAGCAGATGGATACTTGGCAAAAATGATTTCCGGACCTGCCTGGTCAATATAAATGCTTCGGGTATAACAAGAACTGGTTCTGCCGTCATGGTCGCGGAACTGCGCACTGACTGGAACATTCTGATTGATCTTAGAGCTGTTCAGAACGCCGGAATCCACATAGTCCACCCAGGTTCCTTTGGCGCAGGTATCACCTTCAGAAACTTTCACATAAGCTGCAACAAACGGAGAGTAGAAATCCAGAGTCAACTTGGCGGACCCTGTCAACGTAGCACCTTTGTTTATTTCAAGCCCTTCAGTCACCGGCACAGGAGGAGTCGTTGGAGTGGAACCACCCCCGGCGCTGCCCTCGTCGGTATTGCCGCCAGAGTTGCCGCCACCATCTTCCGGATCTGTAACAACACTGAAGTCTCCGTTATTGAGGTCTTGTTTGACCTCGGAGCCACCACCGTTATCAAGACACCCTGTCAATGCGATCATCGCCACCAAGATGCCCATCAGTCCTAGATTTTTCATAAGATCCTCTCCCTGCTCTATGTGATCCTGAATTCATTGTGACGGCATCTTTTGGGGCTTTTCAAACGAATCTCATTTTGAAATTTTTGTGACCAAACCCTTTACACACTCAAAAACATTGCTGTCTAAAGATTTCTCACTCCCCTCTGAATTGGACCTTCGAAGAGAATACATGACATGTCCAAAGATCAGTGGCACAAAGAATTCATGGCAGATCTGATTTTTCAGGATTGGGGTCTCATCGACTATGAAGAGGCTCTAAAAAAACAAAATGAGCTGGTGGAAAAGGTCCATAACAACGACCTTCCCGGCTATCTTGTTTTCTGCTCTCACCCACCGGTTGTGACCGTGGGCAGAGCCACCAAGCCTGATGATGTTTTCGCGTGGGAGGGCCGCATCGTTGAAGTCACACGCGGAGGCCGCGCCACTTATCACGGCCCCAGCCAATTGGTTGTGTATCCAATTTTGAATCTGACAATGAATCGTAAGGGACGCCAGGAACGCGACATTTCCGCCTACCTGCGCGTTTTGGAAGAAGCGATTGTTGACGTGGTCAGAAGCTATGGTCTAACAGGCGTGGAAAGCCGTTCGTCGGCAAAACATGTCCAGGCTCCGGGTGAAGCCGACGAAACCGGCGTGTGGGCTCAGGGGAAAAAATTGGCGTCCGTCGGTGTGGGCGTGCGCAAATGGGTGAGCCTTCATGGCGCCGCCATCAACATCACTCACGACCCCAAAGCCTTCCAGGGACTTCACCCCTGCGGCTTCAGTTCAGACACCATGATCAGCCTGGAAGAGCTGCTGAAACAATCCGTTCAACTGCCAGAGTTGAAGGAAAAACTAAAAAGACGTCTTCTCGACGTCCTTTAAAAAATCCTCACACCTTAAATCCGTAAAAAAGATTCCAATGCAAGGCGGAGCGAACAGACCCTCCGACAAGAATAGCAGGAAGCTATTCTTGTGCGTCAGCGCGAGGCACAACGCAGTCAGGTGGGCCTTTTTAGCGTTTTTTACTTAGAGGTAAGTTTGTGATCGATGGACCAGCGACCAGCACCGTGAATTACGAAGAACAAGCTGGCGAACAGATACAAAAGCGACATTTCCTTTTTAATAAACGGATCGGCCGCGTGGACCCCAAAAGCTGCAACGGCCATCGTGAACACCACAAACGCTGCTGCAGGACGAGTCAGAAGACCCAACGCCAACAAGATTCCACCGACAAACTCAGCTAGGCCCGCACACCAAGCGAAAAACTCTGGCATAGGGAACCCCAGAGAAGCGACCCCACTCACCAGCATCTCTGGCGGGGGCAACTTACCCAAACCGTGAGAGAACGCCATCGCCAGACCGATGAACACACGTAAAATCGTCAGTGCCATATCGTCATACTTGGTGTTGAAATTTCTTGAAGACATGATTTTTTTAAATAGAGATGTCATGAGGAAAACCTTTCTTTCGATGTTTAACTAATGATGCATTGGCGATCCCAAAAAAGAACCAGGAACCTTTTTACTTCAAATCAGGGGCAGAGGCGCGGAATTTTCTCAGAATCGGCATAATCAGATTTTTCTTAGTCATGCCACCTTCCAAAACCGCTTCAAACAAATCCACCAAATGCTGCGTGGAGTTCGTCGAAATGTCTCCGTCGTAAAAGGCCATGGACCAACCCTCAAAAAGGCGGTCGGCACTTTCTGTTTCAATCATCACGCGGATAGAGTAATTGCGATCATCTTCACGGATTCTGTTTAATATATCCCGAACGTCTTTTTCTGCGCCTTCCAGAAGCTGCAAAAAGAATCCATCCCGAAAAATCAGCAGGCCGGTAATGCCCAGGGCGGTGTTGTTCCGCCGGGACACATCGAGGATCTCACGGATGTCCGTGTAACTAAGATCCTCGGCTGCCTTGCTGTAGTAGACAAGATGGAAAACGGAACTCATATGCCTGCAGGACCAGTGGATGACATCATGATAACAGCATCACCCTTCACCACAACATCGCCATTCAGCTTCGCGACGTTGGTTTCAACAGTGGCGATGCCTTTTTCTTTTCGAAGACCTGTGATTTTGATGGTGATCACAATCGTATCATCAACAAAAACAGGATTTACGAATTTCATGTTTTGCGCCAGATAAATGCCACCCTGACCGATGCCATCAACAAGCGCTCTGGAAATCAGAGCGCCGACGATCATACCGTGTGCGATACGACGACCAAAACGTGTCTTTGATGCATATTCATCGTTCAAATGAATAGGATTGTGGTCTCCGGATAGCTCCGCAAATTGCTGGATCATTTTGTCCGTCACTTGCACAGTTACCTTTGCTTCGAATCCTACATCAATCACTTCAGCCATGAAAAAACTCCTAAAAAACTACAAGATATTAGCTGCCAGTTCAGCCAGCTCAGATCTTTCACCTTTCGTCAGAGTCACATGGGCAGCAATTGGATGCCCTTTGAATCTTTCGACCGCGTAAGTCAAACCACTGTTCGCGGAATCCACGTAAGGATTGTCGATCTGATAAACGTCACCCGTGAGGACAACCTTCGTCCCACGACCGGCACGCGTAACAATTGTCTTGATCTCGTGCGGAGTCAAGTTTTGTGCTTCGTCGACGATCAGGTATTGCTTCGGAATGCTGCGACCGCGAATGTAAGTCAGCGGCTCAATGTTCAACATCCCTTGATTGATCAATTCCTGTGCACGGCCCGCAGCTTTTTTGTCCGCACCCATCAAGAACTCAACGTTATCAAAGATAGGTTGCATCCAAGGATTCAATTTCTGCTCGATGTCACCCGGAAGGTAACCGATATCGCGACCCATCGGGAAGATCGGACGAGAAACCAACAATCTTTGGAACTGACCTTGATCCAAAGTTTTATGAAGACCCGCCGCGATTGCCATCAAGGTTTTACCTGTACCGGCTTTACCCACCAGCGATACGAACATAATTTCATCATTCAACAAACAGTCTAATGCGAAGGCTTGCTCGACATTTCGTGCATGAATACCCCAGATCGAATCGGCCGCCTGCATCAAAGGCACAATCGCTTTTTCAGCCAGGCTGTAACGACCAATCGCCGAGTGATTCGGATTCGCCGTGTCCTTCATGATCACGTACTGATTACCGTAAAGTTTCACATCCGTGACGAAACGTTTTTCTTTGTAGAAAGCATCAATCTGGTCAGGTGACACCATGATTTCTTGATAACCTTCATACAGATCATCACGGTTGATGTCGTTGGCATCGTAGTCATTGGCGATGACTCCATAAACGTCAGCCTTGATACGAAGATTGATGTCCTTGGTGATCAGCTCCACCTTATAGCGCGGATGCTGCTTCTGCAAAGCCAACGCCGTATTCAGAATACGGTTGTCCGCTTTTTGGTGATCCAGTTCTGATGGCATACCTGCCAACATCAGATCCGTGTTGATGTAGACCATCGTTTCTGAATTGTCGATCTGAACACCACTGGCCAAGGAACCCTTGGAGCGCAAAACGTCGATAAAGCGGCTGAACTGACGGGCATTGCGTCCGTTCTCACCCTGATCTCTTTTGAACTTGTCCACTTCCTCGATAACAGAGATAGGGATATGAACATCTGCCTCTCCAAATCTCAAGATTGCCTGAGAATCGAAAAGGATTACGTTCGTATCGACCACGATTTTTCTGCGTTTTGCTTTACTCAATGGACACCCTCCGTAGTTATAGTCCATGTGATCTGCCGCTTGAGAGCTGCAGATACTCCACAGCTAAATTGCAACAAATCGCAGGACCAAAGTCCACGTAAAAAGCATCACTAAGCAGACAGGTCAAAATCACCGTCTGAAAAATAAAAAAGCGAGGGGACTGTGATCCCCTCGCCAGTTATCAAAATTTTTAGGAAATATGAGATACGAGCACGTCGCCCGTGTCGGTTTTCAGACTTGCACTGACGTTTTCAATGAACTTCACAAAATGATGAAGTGCAACATCATTCATCGTGCCCTTTACAAAGCCCGCACCATGACGAACAACGCCTTCGTCTTCAATCGCACGGCTGTTGGACACAACAATCGTGAATGGGAAGTACGTTGAATGATTCAGGTACACGCGCATTGCCACTTCATCCCCTGGCGCAAAACCACCATCGGCCAACTCCAGGTCAAAGGCCATCCCGTTTTCTGAGATGTCATACAAAGCGGCCTTCAAAAGACCCCTTTCAGGCAATACGACAAAAGCTCCTACAAATTCAGTTAAAATGGTTCTTTTTACATCACGGCGATCGCGGCTCAGAATCTCTTGACGAGCCTCCGTAATGTCGAGCACCTCCGCACGAGCCTCAATTCCCTTTTTTTCTGAAGAATTTTGAGATCTTAGGCGTGGTGTGATATCCAGAATTTTCCCCATTTGTCCCCCTGTGACCTAATTCTTATCGGCAGGATGTGTTTCAACTTTAGCCGTCTTGCCCTTAGGTCTAGTTTCGGCTTAAAATGAGACACATGGCGGTTGTCAGGGCGATTCTATGCAGTTTTATGTTCCATTTGCTGGTTATCATCGGCCTGATCTGGCTTGCGCCCAAACTGCAAATGCCCGAACCCGAAGTGATCGAAGTCACTCTTTCCCCAGAACAGGAAATCCTGCAGGCGCTCAAACCCAAAGATCGCAGCGTGGTTCGTCAGGCTTTGGTTCCCGAAAAGGTGAAACTTCCCGAAGACGACACGCTGGCGCGATTTCTCTCTGAAAAAAATCAGCGCGTGAAAGAAGAAACTCAAGCTGCGAAAACCGGGATGACTCAAAACCGCAGCAACCGTGACAGCAGCGTTCCACAACAAGACCCCAACAAAGCTCCTCAAGTGGCCGAACAAAAACGCGAGCAGCTCAAGACTGAAGAAACCGACAAAGATGGCTATCGCAATGTGGATATCAGCAAAGAACTGGCTGAAATGAAGCGCTTCAATGATGGTTATTCCTCCGTCGGTGAATCTCTTCCCACGGACGTCAAGGTGGGCTCGTTCACGGCCCTGAACACGGACCGCTATTTGTTCTACACATTCTATGCACGCGTGGAAGAGCTGATTCGCTTCCGTTGGGAGACCCGGGTCCAGCAGGCCATCGACAGTTTCGATCGCATTGATCGTATCAACGCTGGCAACCGCAACTGGGTGACTCAGGCCGAGTTCATTCTGGATAAAAATGGAAACCTAAGATCGGCTTTGATCATGAAAAGTTCAGGCATTAAAAACTTTGATATGGCCGCGATCAATGCCTTTAAAGAGGCCCGCATCTTCCCCAATCCCCCGCAAGAGATGGTCAAAGAAGATGGCTTTATTCATCTGGTGTTTTCATTCACAGTGCGCTACAGCCCCCCAGCTCTGGTGAACCGCAACTAAGGCTTGTCGGTCATTCCCACCCTGCCGACCATCGGAAGCTTCAAGGCCGGACGCCAGAAGTCGACACCGAAATTCAGACCCAGCAAATTAATCTCCACGCCTTCATGCAGCCCCACGGTCAACCCCAGCATTCCCAGCAGTGAAAACTGCACGCCAGTTCCGGACTCACTCCAACCCACGACATCAGCATCGTTGATCCAGTCCTTGCCGATGGCGTTGGGAGGAAGCTCCACCGTCAACTCGGGAACATTGCGAATGATATGTGAAATGAAAGTGTTGCTGTTCGGACCCGGATAAGCCCGGTAGGTGTTTTTATAAACATAGTTCCGCGCCAGTTCGTCAATCTTGGGAATGGCCGCCTCGGCCCTTTCGCCACGCAGATCCTCGATAAGTTCGGGCTTGGCTCCAAACCAGTGACGGTCCGGGATGTCGTTTTCGATTCTGACGGACTCCAGCCCCCGCTTCACGCGCCAGCCGATCACGTGATAGGTGGTGTATTGGGAAGCGTCTTTGGCTTTGGTTGCAATCCAGGAGTGAACGGAAAAGTACCCGCGCCAGCTGAAGGTGCGTGCCGCATAGACCTGCACCACGGCCTGCTTTTCTTCCTGAGGGGTCGGCGCCAGATGAGCGCTTTCACGCGTGGCGGTTCGCCAATCCTGAGCAAAAACTTGAGAACCCCAAACGAACAAAGAAAGAAAAAGTCCGAACATTTTCATCGTCACATTATGGACGATTTTCCCTTCCTTGCGGAAAAAAAATGCTGAGCCCGCCTCAGCACATCAGGACTTCTTGGGAATAAAACGCAAAGACGCCGAATTGATACAATAGCGCAAACCTGTCGGGCCGGGGCCATCGTCAAACACATGCCCCAAATGCGAATTGGAATCCCTGGAGCGCACTTCAATCCGGGTCATACCATGGGAATGATCCACAATTTCCTGCACAGCCGCCTTGTCAATAGGGCGTGTGAAGCTGGGCCACCCCGTTCCGGAATCAAACTTGTCCTGACTTGAAAAAAGGGGCGTGCCAGAAATCGCATCGACATAAACCCCTTCCTCATGATGATTCCAATAAGCATTTTGAAAAGGTCTTTCCGTGCCGTTTTGGACCATGATTTGAAATTGCTCAGGGGTCAGTAGTTTTCGCAGTTCCGCCTCATCCGAGGGCAATCCGCATTTTAAAGTCTTTCCATCCATACTTTGGTTTTACCCGGTCCAGCAGCTTTAGTCCAGAGTGTGAATGAGGACATGTCGTTCGCCATTCAACCTTGCTAAGATCTAAGGATATGAAGAAGTTTTTATCTCTGACCACTCTGGCCGTTTTACTGTCAACTTCCCTGCCCGCACACGCCCTGTTTACTGAACTCGGGCTTTCCTACGGAAGAAAAACCACCACGTTCGACCAAGACAACTCCTTCGACTCTGAGTCCATCACCGGCTCGCTTTCTCTTTACTTCCTAGAGCGAATGGCGCTGGAGCTCAGCTACACCGATGCCAAAGGTGTGCGCGAAGAAAAAGCCAGTGCAAGTGATGCTCGTCGTACCACGACTCAAAAATCACAAATCCTGGGGGCCGACTTGATTCTGACCTTTGCCGACCGTAAAGCGCTTTTCCAGCCCTACATCAAAGGCGGCGGAGCCCAGATCAGTCGATTCCAACAAATCAAGATCGAAGGGCAGGACACCTATACCATTGAACCTGAAAGCGTCACTGTGCCCAGCTACGGAGCCGGTTTGAAAATTCAAGTGACCGAGTCACTGGGAATCAAGTTGAGCTATGATGTCTGGAAAACGCCCATCGGTGGCGGCCTGCAAACGGATGACAGCTCCGTGCGTGCGGGTGTGACTTGGGCTCTGTAAAACAGCTCCTTCCTGTGACTCTGCTGGCAATGGCCCTGCTCAATAGTGGCTGCCAGATGGGCTATCTGATGAAGTCAGGGTACGGCCAGATGAAACTTCTTGGCAGTCGCGTTCCTCTGAACGAAGCACTGGAAGATCCGAACCTGGACGAAGCAAAGAAAAGAAAATTGCGTCTGGCCGAGGAAGCCCGCGTGTTTGCCGAGCGGGAGCTGCATCTGGCCACCTCTAAGAATTACACCGCTTATGTCGAACTCGGGCGCCCCTACGTCACCTACGTCGTCAGTGCCGCTCCGAAGTGGGAACTGAAGCACTATCAGTGGTCGTATCCCTTTATGGGGAAAATGCCCTACAAGGGTTTCTTCAATGAAGCCGATGCTGTGGAAGAGGAAAGATCCCTGCAGCAAGAAGGGCTGGACACCTACATGCGCGGTGTTTCTGCCTATAGCACCCTGGGATGGTTCAACGACCCTATTCTGAGTTCGATGCTTCGCTATGACGACTATGATCTGGTCAACACCATCATTCATGAAACCGTGCACGCCACTTTGTACATCAAACATGCTGCGGACTTCAACGAACGCCTGGCGACTTTTCTGGGTAACAAGGGGGCCGAACTGTTCTATCTGAAAAAAGAAGGAGCTGACTCAAAAACCCTGAAGCAGATACAGCTGGAAAATGAAGACAATAAACTGTTTTCCACCTTCATTTCCTCTGAGCTAAAACTACTGGAACAATGGTACAAAGAACTTCCACCCGACGAGCGAAAAGAAGAAAAACGCAGCGAACGCATTCGTGAAATCCAAAAGAAATTTGCCGCAGAAGTCATTCCGCAACTGAAGACCGACAACTACAAAAAATTCGGCGAGGCCCGCCTCAACAACGCCCGCCTTCTGGTTTATAAGACCTACCTTCAGGATCTCAGTGACTTTGAATCTCTCTACAACCTGGTAGGACAAGACTACTCAAAATTCATTGAAAGTTGCCGCAGCCTTGAAAAAACTCAAGATCCAGCCTCCGCCCTCAAGGCTATCCTTGCAAAAATGCAACAATAGAGACCATTTTCCGTGTCTAAAAATGGTCAAACATTCACATTCTCCTGTGAAAATTTAAACAAATAAAAGTTTCTAAAACGACGTAGCCCATTCGGGCTACTCCATGCGGTAAAAAATTCTTTACACTCGCCAAGTTTACAGTGGCGAAACGTGAGGATTAGGACTAAAACCCAACCACTTTTTAAAAACCTGTCAGGAATCAAAGGTACGTGCACGGCACCTGACGGATCACAAAAAAATCGGAGAGCAATATGAAATTGAAGTTCCTTGCTGCAGGCCTTGTCGCCTTGGCAATGTCCCTGAACGTTCACGCAGATGAATTCGACGGTGGCAGCCCAGATTACGATCCTCGTCCCAACCCACACTACTCTGAAGCCGAGATTCAACGAAAGATCGAAAACGAAATGGCCGTTGCTTGCCGAGGCAACCTTTGCTCTATCGTGGGCACCGATGGTCACGGCGAAGGTTGGACTGTCAGCTTCCAGGTTGGCTACGGTAACAACCCAAACTCCGGCGGCAACAACTTCTACATCGGTGATGGCAAAGGCTCTCAACAGCAGGATGGCTCCGATTACTACGCGGGCATCACTGTGACTTACAAGAACTACTCCTGTAACTCCACCCTGCGTGTGACTCCATCCGTTTATCGCTTCGTGAACACCTACATGTACAACATGGTGAACTCTGACGGCTCTACAAAACGCAATTTCTCTCCGGCTGATCAGACTGTGATCCTGTTCTACACAACGATGTTGAACAAAGTCGATAACTGCAAAGCACTAAACTAATTGCTCACTGACTGAGGACTCATGAAGATCACTGCAAAGATCTCAATTCTAATTTCCGGATTTATTCTGGCAGGATTCGTCCCTGGAATGGCGCTGGCACAGGTGCCAGCGCACCAGACGACACTTCTGAGTCCTCTGAATTTCACCAACAGAGCGCAATGTGCCTTGGATGCTGACAAACCGACTTCGTCAGTTTTGGTGATGATCGATGGTTACAACGCTGGGAAACTGGCTAACTCCGTCGCAAAACTTCAGGGCTTTGCCCCGGAAGAGTACAGTAACAAGGCCATGAAAGAATTCCGTCTTTCTGTGGCTTACATGACCCTGAATATCATGAACAAAATGATTCGTGGCCATTTGCCGGTTTTGCCAACGAATCTGAAAACGGCCCAGCTTCCCAAGTATGTGGGCGCCTCCCAACGATGTGAAAAAGCCGGCAACAACTGCAGCGATATGAACGACTATCTGGCGGGCATCTGGGCCCGAGCTGGCAAACGTGCGGACCTGACCGCTTATGATCGCTTCACTCAGGACAACTTCCCTCTGCATGCCTCCAAGGACCGCCTGGGCTGCTACTACATTAAAAAATTCTCGGCCCTGCAAGGGCATCTTCACAACTCAGAGGTCAACAAAGCCAATTTGCAGGATATCGCCTTGGCGTATCTTAACGAGGCGGACTATCTGACGGGCTGCTTTGATTCTGACGACAAACTGCCGAATCGTTTTGTGACTTTGCAAATCGACTGGGAAACCAACAAAAACTCTCTTGAAATTCAGGGATTCGATTTCTGGAACAGTCTGAAGATCTACCTGTCCTGGGCATGGCGCAACACCAATGAAGTGGAAATGCTAAGCCCTTCCTTTGGTCGTTTGTTCCGTTCTATCGCGCTGGAAGAATCCATCATGTTCTCTCCAAACGGCTGCAAGAGCATGACCAAGCCTTCCTGTGACAGCGAATATCTTTCCGTCAACAGTGTTCGTGAACTGGCCAAACTCAGTGACTCCGTGACTCCGGAACAATTCGACAATGTCCCGGTGGGCACCGAGCTGGAGCTTCTTGAAAAAGGAGTTCGTGGCGTCAACAACGACTTCCTGGGCACGCAGTCTCATGACACAGCTCAGGGCTGGCTTTCAAACTTCCGCAAGAACCTGATTCAGTCTCGTGCGCTGATCAAAACCAAATACCAGGCGGCCACCATGCATCTGAATCTGTTGCAGGATCAGTTGGGCGTGGACCTCTTGACCCATGGATTAAACAAAGAACTGGCCTCCAACGCTTCATCGGAAAATCTGATGAACGAGCTTTATTATCTGTGCACGGAAGTGCGCCTGGCCGGTGATAACTCTTTGGATTTCCTGAAATCCAATATCGACCGTATTGCTGAACTTAAAAACATGACTCAGATGCAGTATTCCGAAAGAAGACCCATCAAAGAGCACATTGATTTCTTCAACAAGCTTGCCGCTCCGATTCTGGCGACCTGCAATCAGCTTGAAAAACAAAATTTCTGGAATAAACCCGGCTACACCGTCAGCAAAAACGGTTTTTCCGCCTGGGCCAAAGAAATGCTGCAAATCGGTCCAGATCCCGAGGCCGCTCCGTTTGTGCCAGCCACATTCTCTGGAAAGCCAACTCTTTCCTGGAGCAGTCAGACTGTCGGCGGCGCTCAAGCCCTCTGCAGCAGCTCCATTGACTGCGCCCGTTTGGCCGTGAAAAGCGTTGTCGATCTTTATGCGGTTTCCGTCTATGCGGATGCGTTGATCCCACTGGCTGGTAAATCCTCAGATCCCAATCTGTTCAACCCGTATGCGGAACTGACGACTTGCAAAATGTATGATCCGTGGTTCCAAACCCAGCGCATGAACAAGGTCTTCATGATCGATCTTGCCAACACAGCCCTTTTCGGCTGGAACATCCTTCCCATCTATCTGGATGTGAATTTCACCGCACCCAAAGTGGTGTCGTTCAATCAATTGATGAAGAATGGGGTTCTGAAGTTTGATCCTCGCCTTGAAAAATCCAAAGCACAAACTTCGCTGGTTGCTGATTTCGGTCCTTTGCTGGGAGCCCCTTGTGCGGTGTCCTTGAACACCAACGGGATCAAGCACTATAACTTCTATTCATTCACAGGTCTGACCGTGAACTACTGCGATTCCAAACAAAAAAGCGAAGTCATCTCGTTGAAAGCAACAGACTTCGCCAACGGGGCCAGCACCGAGCGTTCTTTCTGCGGAGGCTGCACCTTGAATTTCACTGCGGTGGCAGCGGCCTCTACGGCGAGCTGGAGTGGTGGCGTGAACCCTGCCAAGTTCATCGTTTATCTGTTCCGCACCTTCCAGAAGTACTTCAAGGCAAAAAAAGACAAGGTCAACATTCCGCGTGGATGGACAGTGAACCCGGCTTATGCCGCCGAGGTTTACAAAAAGTATGGCGAGATCCCTACTCACTGCGTGGACATGCTGGGAAAAGGTCTCAACTGCTTCGCGGACACGTGTGCCGCCAAAGCCGCGCAATACTTTGAGCAGACCTATAATGCCAAGGTTCACAGCGCCTACATCCACAATGACGGGGACTATCAAGGTTTGAGCACAGACACTGTCCTAAGAACCAATCTTTGCGAAGGTGATATTTCTATCACCGCATACTGCAACGAAAACCGTCTTGAGAAGTTCCGGGTCACAAGTGTTTACGGCTGGAGCAAAAGCTGCCGCAGAGCTTTGGGGAAATAGACTATGAAGCATTTTTTGACCGCCCTTATTCTGCTAGGAACCATAAACGCCCAGGCTTGGACTATTGAATCCAAAGTTCAAGTCGGCCCCAAAGGGGAGTTCATCGACACCGTGACTTTGTTCTGCCGGGCTGATGAAAGCCTGTGTGAAACCGTCTGCAGTGACAAAAACGCCTGCCACAAAGAACAGGAGCTTTGCTTCAACTGCCTGGGCACAGCCAACCCGGTTTTGCGCACAGTCTTCACTGAGGTGGACCGTCTTTATCGCAACACCCTTCAGGCTGTTCCGGTGCAGGATACGGCCAAAGTTTTTAAAAGCAGTCACGTCTTTATTGCGGCTCGAAGCATTTATAACTTCTATTCGGCTATCGACAGCGTTGAAGTACAGACTCGTTTCCAGAATCTGTGCCCCAACCCTTCCGCGCAGCCGTTGCTGGTTCTGGAAAAGAACCTCAACAATGAGCCGACTCGTATCAAGTACGTCATCTGTGACGGTACGGGTCCTTATAATCAGGAAATGCAGGTGCTGGAATACTCACCCCGAGTCGAATCTAGTGCCCAAGAAATTAAGTTAAACAAACCTTAAAAACAGAACGTTAGATCAACAAGGAGAAAACAATGACTAACATTATGAAATTCGCAGCAGTAGCTATGCTATTGATCTCTGCACAAAGCGCGAACGCAATTTCTTTGCGTTTCAAATTCAAAACTTTCAGCTCTGGTCCAAGCATCTATGCTTGTAACGCGGGTATCCGTGCAGCAGCTCAAACTGGCAAAGTTTGCTACAACCAAACAACAGGTGCTTCCTGTACTCCAACTGCGTGTGACACAGCCAAAGAAATCTGTGACACTCAGTGCGTGTGCTCTGGCACAAACGGCGGCGACACTTTGATGAACTACATGAAAGTTAGCTATGCTCCTTGGACAGATCACCCTTCTGCTGGTTCCGCTGGTCAAGCTTTCACTAACACTGTAACTAGATCTTCTGAAGACGGTGGTGCATGGAACGCCTTGTTCAACGGCAGCAACGGTGAAAACGAAGCCTATGGCAACCGCATCGGTGACCTTTCTTTCAACTTGGGTTCTGAGCTTTATATTGCTGAGTACTTCGTTGATATCTGCTACCGTGGACCACAGATCGAGTACAATGCTGACAATGTTGTTGCTAACTTCAACATCATCGCTCAGGTTTCTGCAACTGACTTCCTGAACTCTGCAGTTGGTCACGCACAAGACGGCACTGGCGCAGTAGGTACTCCTGGTTTGGAGCAAGCTACCGCTGAAGCTTTGAAATACACTAAGCTTTCCGGTCTTCAAGTTAAAGCTCACGTAGTTTGTGACCAACAAGGTTTGGGCAGCTTGCAAAATGCGGCTAACAACCAAGGTTACTATGACACTACTATCAACGAAGCGACATTCCAGTTCAACGCTTCCAAAGCAACTGAGAAACTTGCTGGTGACTTGTTCGCAACTGCAACACCTGCTTCTTCCTCTTCCTTTGGGACAACTGATTTTGGCAGCAGCGCTTTGAACCTGAACTTCTCCGGACTTCAGTCTGTTGGTGGAAACAACGGTCAATGGTTGAACGTAAACAACACAAAAACTCCACGTTTCTGCAAAGTTAGATACGTATTCACAGAGACTAACGGTCGCCAGACTTTGAACTCTGCAAATGCATTGAAATTCAACTTGAGAAAATGGCAGCGTCACGGCGCTGAGCTTTGCACTCACACAACTATTGAAGAAGTTCACTAGTCTCTGACACCGGATAGCTCCAAGAGGATGTTATGAAATCAAATGTTTTTAAAATATTTATCTTCGCGACTCTTCTTGGGGTTCTGGTCTCTGCATCGTCGGCCTTTGCGGTCTGCAAAATGCAGAATCTCGGTGCCTTGAACATCTTTTTGAATTCCGAAACAGGTGCCGTTGGACGATTCTCCAACGGTGCCAAGACTTCCCAAGTTCCCTCTCTTGTTGAACACTGTGCTGCTACTGACGGTCCTTTCCTGATGTTGGCAGTCGGCATTGTTTCACCTCAGGTGGATGCCAACTTTTCCGATTTGGTGTTTGACGGTAAAATGGAAGCACCCCGCTGCTCCTTTAAATACTCTCCGTTCCAGCTTAAGGAACCGATTTATCCCACAGCCAGTCTGGTGGCACGACAGCATCAGATCCTGAAATCATGCACCTATCTTTCGGTTGCTGATCTCGAAGGCCGCGCTTTAAATTTCAAAGTTGATCAAAAAGCCTGCAAAGTCACCAATGACAACCGCGGCTACATTCGCATGGAAGGCGACTATTGCTTCCTAAGACTAAGACCCTTCAACCGAGTTTCCATCAGTGTGGCTCTGAAGGATGAATGTCGAAGTCCTGAGTTCCTCAAAACTCATGGCATCAATCCCCAGGACATACCCTTTGCACTTAACTCTTATCTTTCCGGGGACGACTCCGGTCTGAGCCCTGATTTGACGGCCCTGGGTACACGCCAAGGACGTCTTTATATTCAACCCTCTGAGCAACTTATGGCGTTGACCGAAGACAATGGTGAAGAGAATCCACGTTTCCCAACCGACTTCATGGTTGACACACACATGGGCAACATCAGCATCACGGGGCAAAACAACACCTACACTATCATCACATCTTTGGCGGCTTCAAACCTTGGCCAGAACAGCTGCAAGCAAGGCAACTGCTCGACCCCAAATAACTTCATGGCTCCGGTTGCGGCAGAGATGGAACTGTATCGCATTGCAACCAACGGCAAAAAAGAACTTGTCGATTCATGGTGGTATGCTGACTTTATCTTCCCACAATGGCAGGGCCTATTAAAAACGGTCCCTCATAATCTGCAAGAAACTCACATCGAAGCCGGTGACGAATACGAATTAGTCACTCTGTTCGTTGACCCCCTTGACGACTTTACCATGGCAACTCAAGACTTCTTCCAGTTCCTGATCAATATCCAGGGAACGCTGGGAACTGCGGGCATCGACCCTATCAGTTCTTTGCCGGGTTTCACGAGCAGTCGCGGCTTAAGACCGGTTGCAGGTTTGCCCTCTTTGAGTTCAGGCGATGCCAATCAAATCGTAGAGCAGGCTATTCAGTCCCTGCGCATGTTTGGCGACAACAACCAATGGCCGTCTTATTACAAAAAAGTCTGCAATCCGTCCAAGTCATCCTGTGCTGATGCCGGGAAAACTAAATTCTACTCCAAGCTAACAACGCGCTTTAAGGTTCTGGAGGCAGACGCGTCATCTGGGGCCCTGAAACTGGGTCAGTATACTTACAAACGTGAATCTCCAGTGCTGGGCAACTATACACAATCTTTCCAACAAGACCCTGCTGTAAACTGTGAGGCCCCAAAATGATTCGTCTTTTTACTGCTATACTCTTGACCTTGGGAGTAAGCCTGCAGGCCTTTTCCAAGGTGAATATCAAAAATAAAAAAGACGAACCCCTTCCAAATGGAACATATTCGGAAGATATTTACTTGTGCAATCTGGGAATTTCTCACCCACGGCAACCGGCTCAGAATTCCGAGGCCTGCGAAAACCCCCTTTGCCAGTCAGAAGTCATCACCAACCCGATGGCGGGAAGTGACTCCCTGACCTTCGAACTTTCTGATCGTCACAACAATCCGATCGATAAAGATGTACTGGTGTCTTCGTCGGAGCCTCAAGTTTATTCCCCTCCACAAACCCAGTGGTTTAACAACATTACCGAGCTGACTGTGAACTTGGCCAGTGAGCACTATGGAGCCACCTACCACCTTGATTTCTGCTATCTGGGGCCGGTGTATGAAACGCCTTCCAAAAATGGAATTTGCGACAAGGGACTTAAAAAAAGCAATGGCAATTGCTATGGCCAGTTCAAGAATCCTGACCATGCCAACGACCCTGAAAGTGTCGACAATGAAAACCCTGGAAATGGAAACGGCCCCGGGGGCAATGGCAATGGCAATGGCAATGGCAATGGCAATGGCAATGGCAATGGTGGTTCCAATCCGTTGGAAGACTTGTCAATTGGTAAATACAGCATCCAAACTCTTTTGGGGGCAACGAACCGCAAATACATTCAGAATTCGGGCCTGCAAGTTCGCTCTTACTATGTTTGTGAATACCGCAGCAACGGCGGGCCGCGTGAGTTGAACGAAGTGTCCGCTCCGGGCCTGATGTTGGGTAATTCCAGCGCGCCTTTCATGAACTTCCCTTCTCTGCAAGTGACATTCTATCGTCTGCTTTTGAATTCAAACCCGATGAATGTGCCTCGTTTCTGCCTGATTCGTTTCGAATTCCAGGAAACCAGCCAGGCCCCCCGCAAGAACACAGAAGATCAGGTTGAATTCACCGTCGGCACCGACATCATCAAAGAGGCCACGGAATCCTCCTGGCCCGGATTGAACTAACACGATGAAACAGCTGGTTCTTTGGTCGTTGTTTCTTCTGCTGCCGTCGTGGGGACATGCTGCCGTGTGGAGCATCCAGCAATCGTGGACTCCACAGCATGAAGTGGCCTTTTCAGTTTTCATTGAAAAAGATTTTCACGCCGAGATCTTTTCATCCCCCACTTCGCCATTCTATGGTCTGAAAACTGACTGTGCAGATGCCGTCTATGCCGCGCGAATTATCTTTGCGGCGAAAAATGGTCTGCCGGTTCAATTTGCCGACCCGACTAAAAGTGGCAGCTACATCACGCAGAAGATGTCTCGCTGGGATCATCTGCCCGAGGCACAGCGCCTGCGCGGCTTTCTGGAATATGTCAGCGATCTCAGCTCCACCTACACGCTGGAGCTGGACACCTATCACGTGCAGATTTCCAAAGAAGGCTTCCGCCCAGGTGTGATCTTCCTAAGCCCCCACCTGTCGGACGAGGAAAAGCGCCGCACGGGCTTTAATGGCGGACATGCAGAGTATGTCAAATCCATCACCGACACCGGTTTTGTGGAGGTGATTTCATCAACCTCTCCGAGGCTGGTGCGCACTTTGAGTCAGAGCAAAAATCCGTATATGGCACCGCTTTTAAAAAGAGCCGGTTACAGAATCTGGAAGCAACCTGGTCACTATGGCCAGCGCCCGGAAAATCTGCCCAATTTCGGTTTGAATCAGTTTGAGCTTGCAGACTGGGCACCGCTAAAACTGATCAACCGCCGTCAGATCTTTCAATGGCACGAAGAAATCCGCCGGCTGCTGCGCACGCGCATCCCGACTTTTGAAGAACGTGTGGATGTCGTCGTGGAAAGTATCTGTGGCCTGCTAAAAACTCGCGCCAAACTGGTTCATCAGGGATGGAGCCAAGTCGCCAGCAATGGCAACCGCTGCCTGTCGGGTGACTTGCGCGACGAGTTCTCAACCGACAGCCGCGACAAACGCATCCGGGATGCTTACCTGCAAGTGCGCGATCTTTATGACTGGAAGAAAAGAACTGATGGCGATGCCGATCTGGCTGGTGATATCAGCGATGGCCAGGCTCTACTGGAACAGTGCCGCTTTGAGCACTGGCCCGGCCGACAGACATCCGCCTGGGAAATGGCCTCCAGATCCCTTCAAGGGGAACTGGTTTCTTCAGCAGACTATGCCCCCGCCGTACGCTGGGGGGATCGACGTCCTGCCGGGAAAGACTGCCGCTAGTTTATTTTTCCTCGATCAGCTTGGGTGAAGGCAGCGGCTTGGTGGCCTTGGGGCTGCCTTCAGGATTGGTCAGCATCGTCTTGATTCGATTGGTAAGATCCTGCTTGATTTGCAGATACTGCACCATGCGCTCTGGCCCCAGCAGAGTCTTAAGCTTGTCGAACTCTTCTTCGCTCATACGACCATAACTCTGCAAGGATTTGCGATAAGAGGTCAGCTCCTCCTCTTTGGCTTTGGCCGTCGCCGCTTTATTCATCCTTTCAACAGAAACCTGAAGCTCCTGGTTGAATTGGGCTTTCTTTTTATTGATCTCCCGGACGATGTCGGAAAACTTCTTTTCCTCAGCGGTGTTGAGCTTTAGCTCATCGCTCAGTTTCCAGATTAATAGTTCCTCGAGTTGGTTGCGTTTCTCCGCAGCGTGGGCCGCCACGGAGAAAGCCGAATTTAGACAGAAAATTGAAAGTAAGAACAGAGTCAGTCTGCGCACGTCTTATCACCCGAAGTCAGGGTGTTAGCGTCCGCTTTCACCCATGATTTTATTGAATTTATCTACAGATAAATTTTCGAATGATTCGCGAGCTACGTCCATAAAAAAGTCAGATTCGCTCTGCGTGGAGATCAAGGTCTGGGAAATTTCCTCTGGGGACAAAAGGGCCTCAGAGACAATTCTTTCATGGCCATCACTCAGCAGGCCGGCGCGGGTCATCGTCTGGTTTACTTTTGACACCTGAGGGATCAAAAGTGACGCCAGTACGAACAGGGATGCTACGCCGCTGACGGGATAAAGCCATCCTCGCCAGTGCGAGCGCAGCAAGTTTCTGGGGGTCATCAACACGGGGGTGGGTTGAATCACGGTTTGTTCAACCTCAGCCATGATCTTGTCGTGCAAACGATCGAAGAAATCATCGTTCATGGGCAGTTCAAGATCATCGGCTGACTTCAACCCCTTTCGCACTTTATCCATGCGATCCATACGGTCCACTTTGTCCATGTGCTATTCCTATCCTTCTGCTTCCGCAAATCTCTGGTTTACTTCGAGGAAGAAGCCACCTACTTCTTCCGTCCAGTTTTTGAGCTCTGATTGTTGCTCAAAAGTCTGACGAAGTTTCATCAACGCATGTCTGTAATTCGCCTTCGCTGTGTCGTATGGACATTCCATGATATCAGCGATCTCGTTAAAGCTGAGATCCTCGTAAACACGAAGAACCAGGGCTGTTTTCTGTTTAAATGGCAACTTTTCTACTTCATTCTTAAGAATGTCAGAAACCGCCGTATGAACCAGTGTCGTTTCAGCTTCCGCATCCACTGCCAACTGAACATCATCGATATCCACGGTGTCTCTTTTCCACTCGCGAATTTTGTTCCTGGCAGTGTTCACTGCAATCTGGAACAACCAGCTCTTGAAAGAAGCGCGACCTTCAAAGGTATTGAGCTTCTCGTAAGCTTTGATGAACGCTTCTTGCGTCACATCCTCCGCTGTGTCCATGTCCTTTACAAACCTCAAACTCAACCGCAGCACACTTCTTTGATGTCGTTTCACGAGTTCGGAAAAAGAACGTCTGTCCCCAGACTTAACTTTTTCTACCAGTTCAAGATCCGTCACGTTTAGATCTCTCTCCATACTTTGACTCGTTTCTGTCTAAATTCGGTTAACGTCCTGAATTTTTTTCCCAGAAGAGCCATTCTGCCCCCCTCAGCCCCCGGTAAATTCGCCCCCAAACCCGCGGTGCCTACACTCTTTCACTACTGCAACGATGATGCCTAAATGACAGGAGTCAAAGTGGCTCTAAATATATGAAATATCTTAGAAATTACGCATTTTGTTATGACGCCCATAAGCATCACTTATGGGCTGGACCAAGGTCTATAACGTTGCATTCTGCTTTCTGCGCAGCAGTGTCTGACCCGTCCTCTATATAATATGTTAAAGCCGCCGGCTTTCTTGGATAGAGTTTCAGGGAGCCCTTAAAAACAGGAGGCCTCGTGAAACACCTGTCTGTCTGCCTTTTACTGATTCTGCTTTCTTCGCTGAGCCATGCCACCAGTGTGCGCGCTTTCCGCATTTATTCTGTGCGGGAGCTGACCCCTGTTGTGGATCGCTATTACGGTCAGGATGGTTCTGCCTTTGCGACCTTGTTCTGCAATGACAAAACGTCTGAGGTCATGTTTGTGGACAGCCGTTATTCTGATCTGGATGGCAAAGTGTTTTATTTCAGTTCGCAGGAAGCCTGTGCAGAGGCCCGCCGAGTTGCCAAAACCAGCCGCTGTGGCGCAGATCTGGTTTTGAATACAACAACCACCGGAGCCGCCATTACAGCAGCCCGATGCAAATAGTTTTATGAAACAATCGTGGTGCGGTTACGGCCGCCCTGTTTGGATTGGTACAAGGCCTTATCGGCACGGTCGTATACTTGAGTCCACTCGGTCTCGTTCGGAAGTTTTGTGGCAACCCCAACAGAGATTGTCACCGGAATCTTCTTCCCTTCAAAAACAAAGTCATGGGCCTCAATAGTCTGGCGAATACGCTCGCCGACTTCGCCAGCAGTCTTTGACGGAGATCCGGACAACAGCAAGACGAACTCTTCTCCGCCATAACGGGCAAAGAAGTCATTGGAACGAATCAGTTTCGTGATCACGATACGGCACAGCTCTTTGAGAACATAGTCACCGCCCGGGTGACCAAAGCTGTCGTTGATTTTCTTAAAGTGATCAATATCAAAAGTCACAAGGCTGAAGGGTTCATTCAGAACTTCGGCGCGCTTCATGGCCTCAGGTCCCTTATCCAAAAGAGCCCCTTTGGAATGAGCCCCGGTCAAAGCATCCTTCTGCGCACGATCGTACATCGCCGCGTTGGTCATGGCTTCAATACTGCCTTTTTCCAGGAACTTGAAAATCACGTTACCAGTTTTGATCTGATCATTGTTTTTCAGAAGACAAGAGGCCAAAGGCGGAATCACCTGTCCATTCACGATAGTTTTATTGGTGGAGCCCAAATCAATGACAGACACTTCACTTCCGTTCACGGCAAATTTCGCGTGAGAACGGCTTAAACTTTTATCATCAATGTAAACCTGGCTTTCAACAGAGCGGCCAATCACAATGTCACTGGCCGTGATGGGATATTGTTTTCCGACGTAACCCGGAGGTCCAATCAATACAACAATTGCCGGAGGCACATCATCGGCCTCCTTCAAACGACCTTTGAAGGTGTCGCTGGCAACAATACTGGTTTTTTCTAAGTTGTCTGAATTGTCATCATTGTGAGCCATAGGAAAAAGTATAAGTCCCCGAGGCGACGAATGACAATCATGCTTTCTTCAATTTCTCTTTCGCTAGTCTCTTGCCCAGCTCGACACCGGGTTGATTGAAAGCGTCGATCTGCAGATATTCCCCCAGACCCGCAACAACCAGCTGCCAGTACATGAACATGTACCCCAGACTGTGTTCGTCTAGGACCTTCGTCTTAAGAGTCATCGTTGAAATCCCATTTTGACTCAAAGCCTCTTGCGTGGCCAAACATTCTGCCCGCAGAAGCTCACCCATCGTACGACCTTGAAGATCCTGCGTTTCTTTAAATTGAGCCCGATGAATTCGCTGAGAGCCGCCTTCGGATTCCTCCACACGTTGGAAGATCACAAACTTGTCTTTCGTGCCTTCCATCACCTGCTGCAAAATGGAGTGCTGATCTGAAGCCCCCACCGCACACATCGGAGTGCTGACGCGTGCTGCTGGTTTCCCGTCACGTGTGACAGGCTTCCCCAAAGACTCTGCCCAAAGTTGCTGATACCAAGCTCCGAATGATTTCATACGGGAATTATAGATCCACAACAACGTGATCCATTCATCCCGCTGATAACTTTGCACCACTTGCGCCATGGTCTGAGTAATCACCGCCGTATCGTTCAGGGCCCGCATCGCGCCCACACGGAATTTTTCCAGGTCCAAGCCCAGGAAAGCCGCCGGCATCATTCCCACAGGAGAGAGCACAGAAAAACGCCCTCCGATATCCAGTGGGATTTCACAAATAGCCACAGAATTATCACGCGCCCACTTGGTCAGACTGCTGTCTTTGGTTTCAGAAATAACAACACTGTTGCGTGCAAGGGACAGCCCTTCCTCCTGATAGATCTGATCCACCAGTTCCAGAGCACACAAGGATTCAATCGTCGTTCCGCTTTTGGAGATAAACGCCCAGGCGACATCTTTCAGATCGCCCAGTTCCTCGATCATGGCTTCAAAATCCAAAGCATCGACATTATCAACAAAGTACATGTTGCGAGCGCGAAAAACCTCGACAATCACACGAGTGCCCAGAGAACTTCCGCCAAGACCGACAATCACCAGTTTCTTAAACTTCTCTGCCAGCTCCGTACCCACTTTATAGGACTGCTGCCACAAAGAAACCCGCTCCATCAGTTGCGGAAATCCAATCTCTTTGCGCTGTAAAAACAACTTCAAAGACTCCTGACACTTCCCCAAAACAACTGGATCCACCTTATGCAGCCCCTGAGTAATCTCCAACATACCAATGTCTCTTTTCTGAAATATTAAAATCCTGTTTTAAAAAAAGGGATTATACCCAAAGCTGAAGGTCAATCAAAACGGTCCAAGCGCACAAAAATGCCCTGGCATTTTTGAGGCGAAGCCCACGCGGAGGGAAACCCTCGCAGCGCAGGCGTGCTCAAAGCACGTCGGAGCGAGAAGGTTTTCCGACAACGCAGTCGATCGGGCTGTTTTCATCGGCCGGTTAGGAAATGGCTACGTCTTCTTCGATTTTGTGATAACCCTTCCACTCCTTCAAACGCCCTCGCGGTCGTCCTCCGTCCTCCGGGTACTCGATAAGAACATAGGTCAGCTTCGTGATTTTTCCCAAAGACACGATATCCAAAGATGTGACTTCAGTCCATGTTCCTGTGTTGAAATATTCTTTATTCTCTGACCACTGGCGATACTGATAGACGTGCGTGTGGCCAAAAACCACAGTGTGGACACGTTCATCGTTCAGAATCTTGCGGGCGGATTCACTCAGATCAGGGAAAATGGCACTTTCGGCGATCACCTGGATGATCCGCTTTAAGGGCCAATGGCGTCGAGGATCCTTCACAAAGGCACTTTTAATAAAGTATCCCACGGCCATAAAGAAGGCCTTGATCATGGTCCCTGTTTCATTCAGGAAAGCCCAGCGCAACATCTTTCCGAATGGACGAATCTTGTCCACATGCGGATAGTGCTGCTTGATCTTCAGCACGACCTCCAGGAAAAAGTGAGATCCAAAAGGCAGATTCAAGATGGGCTCCACCAGATCCTTTTTCAGGAAGAATTTCTTGGGGTCCATGCGATTGGCAGCCTCGTGCATGTGACCATGCTCGATGTGCACGCCATCAAAGAAGTACACGATATTTTTAAAACGAATCGGCGTGCCAATAACCTGATTCAGGTAAGCACGACAAGCGGGCCACAACATGCCTTGGTCATGATTGCCAACGATATAGGTGATGGTGTTCCCGGGTTTGGCGGCAAATTCGGCCAGCGCGGCGAAAACATTGCGATGACCGTTCACGCAGTCTTTCAGAATTTCAAGAGTGACCGCTTCTGTGATCACAGAAAGAAAATGCCCTTTGTAGTCGCACTGCAGGAAATTCAGGAAGTCGCCGTTGATAATCAATTCAACTTCGTAGTCACGATAGATACCGGTGGAATAGTAGTGGATGAACTCCACCAGTTTTTCACCATAGTAGAATTCTTCCAGCGAGTTGATCCCGCCCTGTTCCAATAGGCGACCCTTCCCCAAATGGAGATCACTGATAATGACCTTAACCTTTTTAATGGGAGCGGGCTTCGCGACGGCGGTGCCTTCGCTACTCTCAACCTGGGAAGTGGCTTCCATACTACTCAGCTTTCTTCAACGGAACGAGATTCTCTTCCTTCGCCTCCAGGTTCGTCAAAGCCAAACGCAGTGCGCGCTCGGTTCGTTTGACCTGATCCTGATTGGCCTCGATCGTCTTGTTAAGCTCAAGACATTTCTTACGGTAATTATCGAGTTCCTGAGAGAGCTGATCAATCTTTCTTTTCTGTTCTAAAATATACTCATCTTTGGACCGAACAAGGGCGGACTTTTCCGCACGGAGCAATTCCAGGCGGTTTTCCAGCTCCCGTTCGCGAACGCGGATCTTCTTGAAGTCGGATTTTAGTCTAGCTTCAAGCTCTTCCACCTTGATGCGGGCCTTGGCCACTTCATTTTCTTTGTACTGAAGGTTGCCCTTCAGAATCAGAATCTCGCTTTGTGCGGATTCCTGCATTTCAATTTTTTCTTTTTCAATCTCGGAAATACGGACGGTCAGGTCATCCGTGCGGGAGCGGATGATTTCGCCGGCAGAAGCCAGTTCTTCATTTTCCGCACGCAGGAATTCCACTTCCTTTTCCAGTTCCAGAATGCGCTGCTGCGCCAGCTTCAGGTTTTCAGCCTGAGCCAGACTGGCATCCACGGACGTCATCACGTTGGCAGAGCCACGGCTGCCGCGGAAATTACCCACGCTGACCTTAACATCCACTTCCGGAGCCTTGCGGGCACCGACACGGGCATTGGCAAAACCTTCGACCGCCACAGTCTTGTCGGCATCAGTGCCTACCACAGAACTGGTCGCACCAAAATCCTGCTGTATGGAAACTGTTTTATCTTCCCCCGCCGGAGCCGGAGAACTAAAGACCGGACGAGTGGAGTCATCATCCATCGTCGGAGTCGGAGGGGACGCAAGATCCTCTGCGGACTGATAGCCCGCATCTGCGGAAGGACCGTCAAAACGCTCCTCCTCACCCACGGACGGGCCCACCATGAAGCGCTCGGAGGCTGGTATATCACCAAACCCTTCGGGCATTTCAAAGTCACCAACATCCTCTGAATCTTCAGAGCTTTCAAGAACGGCCTCTTTGAAAGAGCCCTCGTAAGAACTTGCTTCGGGATCTGCCGAATAGTCTGCCCCACCAATAAATTCTGAGGCATCCAGTTCCTTGCTGGGATCTTTGCCGATATCTTTTTCAAGACTGTCCCAAAGATTCCCGGCCGAGGTTTTCTCCAGACGGTGTTCATCAGCATCAAGACCCGGCAAGCCGGCAAAATCATCATCAGAGCCGCCCGCACGATACGAGGACTCGGATTGAATATCCTTGAGGTCATCCATCAATGACTCAATGAGATTCTCAGCAGCTGAAGATTTCTTTTTCTTTTTGCTCATGTCTAAGGGAAATATCGGAATTTTCCGGACTTCCCTTTAAGCCTAAAACAAAGCCGGATCAATATCAGGATCTAGGTCGAGCCTGTTTCATTCCGAGACATCCGGAGGCTAGTCCACATCCTTCTTCTTCTTCTTTTGCAAATAATCCAGAATGAAAAACGCTGAAACCAGCACAACCAGAGGGATAAGAATAACCAAAAGGTTCACGAACTTCTGAGGAAGATCCATGGGCACTCCTTATGATGGCGACCCTACCATCCATAAACTTCCGGAACCTAGTGCCCCGGAACCCAAAGATTCCTTTACTGATGTAAAAATAGATTAACAAATAAACCACCTCATGTCCGCATCAATCGGCTTTTTTCAAGCTGCGTCTTTTTCAATAATTACAACTTTCCATGTCGTTTGATCGGCTGGTGCGTTGTGAACAGTATTTCTTTTTGCGTCCGCGAAATCATCGCTGCGTCCATGAAACCTAGGCTTGTGACGTATTTACTGACCGGCGAAAAATACGTAATTTGAATCAACAAACAAAGGATTGTTGTATGCCCAAGCAAGCCACAGCACTCGAGTTTCAAGAAAGAATGTCTGGATTCTTTGTCTCGAAGAAGTTCACTCTGTCGCCATCTTCTCCCCTCTCACAAAATGAGTTTGAACAAGAAGCTGAACGTTTTGACCGCCTGCCTTTCGAGTTCAGTTTAACCATTCAAGTTCCGAATCTGGAAAAATTCTTCGACGACAACAGCGCTCCTTCGACTGTTGCGGGCACTGTCACAGACATTCGTTTTGGTGATTCCTTGTCTATTGAAGAAGGATATTTTCATCTCTTTACCCGCCCCGCGGCCAGCCCGGACCGCAATACAGCCAAAGAAATGCACTACACCCTCTTTTTCACAGACCGAGAGAAAAAAAAGTGGACCTTGTTCGGATACAAGAACCTGCTGAAGGAAAGTACAGCGGACATCTGGTCCCAAACCACAACATTGTACTTCTATCTGTGGGAAGGACATTCGCTTTATGAAAACTTCAGTAACAAGGCCATCGCCGGTGTCGGCGTTCTAAAAATCAATCCCGCTGATTTCTTAAAGCAGCTTACGACTTTCAGAACCAACGCCGCATCCGCCATTAAAGACAAGCAGTTGATCCTGAAATACTTCAAAGCTTTTCTGGGAAATCTGTGGGAGGTCTACGCACCCTTCATCTTCAGCACAACCACGCAACGCTGGAATGAACACTTTTTCCCGCCCCAGACCATTCAAGGTGTGCATCAAGGTGAATGCACTCTGCACCCTCTGGACACCCGCGACGGGCTGAGTATTTCGATCCAGCGCTTTAAAACCCAACCCGGTCAGGATGTGGTGCTCTTAATTCACGGACTGACGTCTTCCACAGACATGTTCATCATGCCCGAGCATGAAAATCTAGTGAATCACCTGCATAAATCCGGCTTTGGTGATGTCTGGTCGCTGGACTGGCGAGGCAGCGGCCGCTTTACTTACAATCTGACCCCCCATCGCTACACGATCGATGATATTGCAAAGTACGACATTCCCCGCAGCCTTCAGTACATCCGAGAGCAATGCGGAAGGGAGGTGCGTATTCATGTGATCGCCCACTGCGTGGGATCGCTGGCGTTCATGGCCTCCTATGCCGCTGGGTATGTGGATAACATTGGCAGTATCACGGCCAACAGTGTTTCTCTGACTCCTCAGGTTCATCGGCCCGCGATGATGAAGATGATGGTCGGGCCCGAACTGCTTGAGAATATTCTGGGATATCCTTATATCAGTCCACGCATTCCCTACATGCCCGGGACCACCTTCGGAAAATGGATTCCCGCCATGGAGCGATCATTGCGTCGCGAATGCAAAGAGCCGGCCTGCCATATGATCAGCTTCATGTGGGGCTGGGGCTTCCCGGCAGTTTTTAACCATCGCAATATCCATCCAACCACCCATCGCAGACTGTCAGATCTTTTTGGTGGCACCAGCTTTCACTACCACAAGCATATTCGAAAGATGTTGCTGCAAAAACAATCGGTTTCTTGGGACGGGCGGATCAACTATCTGGAAGAATTAAAAAAACGGAAGCTCCCCCCGACTCTTTTAATTTCCGGTGCCGAAAATCATATCTTCCCCCAGTCCAACAGACTCACCTTTGAAGCCTTCAAGGGAACTCTGAACGAAGCGCAAGTGCAGTACCGGGAGTTCCCTCAATATGGCCATCAGGATATATTCATGGGGCAGTTCTGCGATCAGGAGATCTTCCCGGAACTTGTTCAATTTCTAAAACAACACTCTGTTCAACAACCTCAGACAAAGGCACGCTTGCGCATTGCCTAGGATTCTTATGAACTTGGACTTTGACTATATCGTGATTGGTTCGGGATTCGGCGGCTCTGTCATGACCTGCCGTCTGGTGGAAAAAGGATATAAAGTCTGCCTGCTAGAGCGCGGTCGACAGTGGAGGATGAATGAATTTCCCCGCCGCCCCCACGACATCCAACAACGGATGTTTTGGGACCCGGAAGATCAGAAGTTCGGTTTGATGGAAATTCGTGACAACCCTGACAGCGATGTTCTGACTTTGACCGCCAGTGGCCTTGGGGGCGGCAGCCTTATTTATGCCAATGTCCTGTATCGCATGCCGGACCGGTTCTTCAAAGGTTGGCCGCAGATTTACCGCCGATCTTCCCTGGACAAATACTATGACCGAGTTCAGCAGATGATGGAAGCCAAACCCTACCCCTTCGAAAGTCAGAACTACTATCGCAACACTCCAAAGACGGCTTTGCTCAAACGTCTTTCTGAAGAAATGCCGGCGCCAGAAGGCAGCACAGAACCGCCTCGTTTTGCTCTGCCCGCCTTGGCGGTGCGTTTTGAGGGAAGCTTCCCCGGCCATCAAACACATAACATTCACGGAGCTTTGCAAAGTAAATGCAACAAATGCGGCGACTGCGACATTGGCTGCAACATCCAGGCTAAGAACACATTGGATTTAAACTATCTGTTCCGAGCGCGCCATCTTCGCAGCGGCCCGGACGCTCTGGATATTCGAACTCACGCCCAGGTCACACGCATTGAATCCGTAGGCGATCACTATAAAGTGACTTATGTGATCCCGGAGTTTCCACAGCAGGAAAACAGCTTCACCTCCCGCAAAGTCATTCTGGCGGCGGGATCTGTCGGCTCCACATCATTGCTTCTTAAAATGAAGAAACACGGTCACCTGCCACATCTGAATCGCTGGCTGGGAAAAAAATGGAGCGGCAACGGGGACCTTCTGGGGCTGATTTTTGGTTCCAAAGAAGATGTAGATGCAACCAACGGTCCGGTGATCACAAGCGCCATTGAATACAACTTTCAAGACTATGCCGATGGCTATCCGCACGGTATGTATCTGCAAGAGGCTGGTTTCCCCGTGGGCTTTGCGTGGTACTTGTCGGGAAAAATCCCGCAACTGCACGGACTGGCTGGACTGACCAATTTGATAACACAAAGTCTAAAGAAATACGCCTTGAGAATCCTTGGCGCCAAAGATACCGGCCCCGTCAATGTCGGAGAAGAGTTCGCCCGCGCCATTGATCGCGCCGAGTTCACGAAAAGATGCTTCGTTCTTTTGGGAATGGGACGCGATAAACCCGATGGTGAAATGCAGCTACGCGAGGACAACCAGGCGGTGATCAAATGGAAAATGGAAGGCAGCCAGGAACACTTTGATCGTCTCAGAACACAGATGAAAAAGATCGCAGAAAGAATTGGCGGATTCTTTGTTGATAACCCTTTGACCTACTTAAACAAGGTCGTGGCCGTTCATCCCCTGGGGGGCTGCCCGATGGGAGAGACCCCCGACACGGGCTTGGTCAGTCCCTGGGGTGAGGTTTATGGACACCCCGGCTTGTACGTAGTCGACGGCAGCATTCTGCCCACTTCCACAGGCCCGAATCCCTCGCTGACCATTGCCGCCATTGCAGAGTACATCGCCGAACAAATCCCCACAAAGGCTGTTGCCACAAACAAAGAGACCCTGGAAGCCCAGAGTCTCTGAAAATTTCATAGCTTTTGAATCCAATTCTAGTTGTTCACACCCGGCCAGTCCGGGTACTGATCCAAGCCACCTGTCGGATCTTCATTTTCATCCGAGATCATGACTTTGATGCTGAAGACAGGTTCAGCCCAGAATGTTTCACACCACACATAGTAGTCATTAAAGGTGCCACCAACGCGCTCTCGGGAGGCCGCTAGATCCGCCGGAGCATTCGCATTCGCAGCGCGATCAGGAGTCGGAAGGTCATTGGTCACCAAATAGTTCACGCCAGCGCCATAATAAGAGCGCAATTTATTTTCTGAATCCAAGTTGTAGCTGGATTCCGGTGTCACCTGAGGCAGGAAGTAGCGACCCGTATTTTCCGGGAATCCCTCCACCATGTGAGGAGCGGCACCACCAAAACACAGAGCCTCTTTGCCATCAGCGCAAGACAACTCGGTGTCAGAGCCCGAAGGTGTATAACCCGGAGCAGTTTCATCGCCCGGTGTTCCCGGATCATCCGCCACCGGCGAGGCCGCTGACTTCTGATAGTAATACGGACGGAACTTCAAAATCGGGCAAGAGGCTGCCGCTTTACTTCCCATTCTAAACTGAAGAGTGCTGTAGTAGAGCTGCCCCTCTGGAACCGTGAAGCTGCAGGTGATATCCGGTGTGACAGACGTCACAACACAGTCCCCACTTTCGGCGCGACTCAGATTCGTAAAGGCGGAATCTTCAGCAGCCGATTCCCATTTGATCCCCAGACGGAAATACAAGCCGGTGCCATCCGGAACTGTCGCATCCAAATCTGTCCCTGTGTCTGTTCCCGGATCGGTTCCCGGATCTGTGCTTGGAGTGTCCGTCACGGACGGAAATGCCGCTTCGTCTCCCGAACAGGAGATCGTTCCAAACATAGTAAGACAGAGAACCCATGCTAAGATATGCTGTGTTTTCATATACACATCTATCGGCAGAAGTTCGCATCTTATTGATACGTCAGAATATTTTTACCTAAATTTTGTTTCGTTTGCCTGACCAAGCCAGACCAAGGATCAGAAAAGAGGGGGAATTGTCGCGCAAGAACCAGACCAAGGGCCTTCTGGACAGAAGACCCCCGACTTTACAGACATTAAACTGTGATGACTTTCTTGTATTCAGCCAATCGTTTTTCAAGATCACCCAGCGTGACATTCGCCAGCGCCTTCACAGAGAAATCCTGAATCGTGTGAGAGGCCATCATGGAACCCATGATGCAGGCCTGCTTCAGATGCGCAATCGTTGGAACTTCTTTTTGAGCTGCCAAGTAGCCAAAGAATCCACCGGCGAAGGTGTCCCCAGCGCCTGTTGGATCTACAACGGTTGGAATCGGCATTGCCGGAAGGATGAAGTAACCTTCGTCCTTAGAGTACATGGCAAAACCGTACTCACCGCGTTTAATCACAACAGCCTTAGGGCCCAACGCCGTGATCAAAGGAGCCGCCGAGATCGCATTGGCCGCGCCCGTCAACATCTTCGCTTCACCTTCATTGATCAGAACCAGATCCACCTTCTTCAAAACTTCCACAAGCTTGTCTTTCTTGATGGAGATCCAGAAGTTCATGGTGTCCATGCCGACAAATTTCGGGGACTTCACCTGTTCCAAGACCTGCAACTGCAGTTCCGGCGCAATATTCGCCAAGAACACAAAGGAAGAATCTTTGAAATGCTCTGGCAACTGTGGATTGAAATCCGCAAAGACGTTCAGATCGGTTTTCAAAGTCTTGGCTTCGTTCAGGTCCCCTTCATAAGAACCTGCCCAGTGGAAGGTCTTCCCCGGAACCTTGGACAAACCCGCCAGATCCACACCACGGTTGTTCAGAAGATCATAGTCCTTCTGGTCATAGTCCTCACCCACAACACCGACAACACGAACTTTAGAAAACAAAGACGCTGCCAAAGAGAAATAGTTCGCGGAACCACCCAAAGCGCGGTCCACTTTGCCGGATGGAGTTTCAATGGAATCGTAAGCAAGACTGCCGACAACAAGAATTTCAGACATAATGTTACCTCTAGTGTTGATTGTTTTGTTCTGCTTCCTGCGCAGCCAAAAGTTCACGTTTATATTTAGGAAGACCCGCCAGACGAGAGTTGGAAATATCCATCGTCTGAGGACGCTCTTTCACTGTGGTCAACTGACCGCAAGCTGCAAAGATGTCACGACCCATGGAGCGACGAAGAAGAACATGCGCCCCCAGGTTCATCAGCTCGGTGTGGAACGCCTGGATCGTGTCATCGTCAGGACGCTCGTAACCAGAGCCCGGATGTTCATTGAACGGAATGATATTGATTTTGCACGGAACGTCTTTCACCAGTTTCACCAACTGACGTGCATGTTCCAGTTGATCGGTCACGCCTTTAAGCAAAACGTACTCGAATGTGATCTTGTCTTTGGAAACACGGTAGTGCTCTTTACAAGCATCCAGAAGTTCTTTGATGTTCCAGCGTTTATTGATTGGCATCACCTGAGAACGGATTTCGTCGTTCGGACCATTCAAGCTGACTGCCAAACGAACTTTCGCATCCGCCACACGCCACATTTCAGGCACGATACCGGATGTCGAAACCGTGATCTTCTTGCGGGACAGATTGATACCCCAAGGGGAATGGATCACGTCGATGGTTTTAAAGACCGCTTCTGGATTGTCCAGCGGTTCACCCATACCCATGAACACGATATTGGTGATACGCTGACCTTCACCCAAGCGATCATGCACCTGCATGAACTGACCAACGATGTCTTCAGTGCGCAAACGGCGTTTTAGTTTTTGTTTGCCGGTGAAGCAGAACTTGCAGGCCATGTTACAGCCCACTTCAGAGGAAATACACAAAGTCAGACGGTCTTCGGAAGGAATGACCACGGCCTCAACAGACATGCCGTCTTTCATGTCGAACAGGAACTTCTGAGTGCCATCGACAGATTTCAAGTGCTGAAGCACCGGAGGAAGATCAAAGGACAACAAACTTGGCAACGCCTGACGGAATTCTTTGGACAGATTGGTCATCTGTTCCGGATCGGTCACACGCTGTTCATAGACCCATTTGAAAATCTGCTGAGCACGAAACTGCTCTTTGCCTTTGCTTTTGATATAGGCTTTCAGATCTTCCAAAGTCAGGGAATAGAAATTGACCGGTTGATTTTCAAGGGGTTTGGCGACGTTGTCGTCAGAATAATTAACGGGCGCAAGAATGCTGCCGGCGTTTGCTTCCATCTTCGGGCTCCTTGGCTTGTTACAGCCGTGCTTGTTACAGCTGGGATCTTCACCGATCTGTCGGCCGACCCCGTTTGGTTAAAGGATTATGTGTGCAGGGTTTGTAGCATAAGCCCCCTTCATTTCCTAGGGATTTCATATAATTGAGACATCAAGAAGGGGGTTTTTGAGGGCTTTTCGGGAAAACTTACAAGGAATCAAAGCCATCTATAGCCTTAAAGCCACGCCCAATATGAGGGCTCGGTCACAAGCCGGTCGGCACCTATGGAAAGAATCCAGTTGCAAACTTCCTCTCTTGTTTTTCCCAGGCGCATCTCTATATTGAAGGGCATGATTTGGCCCTTTATTTTCCTGTCCTATGCCAGCCTTTTTGTTTTCGGTCTGACCGACAATATCCGAGGGCCCCTCTTCCCAGAAATCCTTAAGCAGTTCGCCGTCAGTGACGGCATGGGCTCTTTGATGTTCGCTCTCAGCAATATCTCGGGCTTGATCTCCAGCTATGCCTGCCGCTATCTTTTGCGCCGTTATGATCGCCTGACCGTTCTAAAAGGTGGCACCATCGGACTGGTTGTTTCACTTTTGGGCCTGGCGGCTTCACCCATCTTCCCGGTCTTTTTGATCTTCAGTTTTGGCTTTGGATTCAGCATGGGAATCCTGGGATTGGTGCCGAACGTTCTGGTCCCGATGGGCTCCAGCCCCGAACGCAAGCAGCGGATGCTGGCCGGACTTCACACCATGTATGGACTAGCAAGTCTGATGGCGCCTTTGCTGGCGGCTTCCATCGAATATCTGACCGGCAGCTGGCGCTGGACTTTTGCGATCGCCTCGGTGGGGCCTTTGTGCCTGCTGGCGTATACCTATCACCCCAGTCACAAGTCCCTGCATTCCCGCTCGACCGTGACGGACGATGAACATCGCGCCAATAAGAAAAAGAATCTCAAGCCGCAGCTGTTTCTGGCCATCATGCTCAGCTTCGCCGTCGCGGCAGAGATTATGATCTCCTCGCGCCTGGCTCTGTACATGCAACGCACCTGGAGTTTCTCGATGGAAGCTTCCAGCCTGTATGTGACTTACTTCTTCGTGTGCATGATGGTGGGGCGCCTGATTTTCGCGGTGATTCACTTTCACCAGTCTGCACGCTTTCTGCTGTCCGCGTCTCTGGTCGGAAGCCTGATCCTGATGCTGGCGGGGCTTTACATTCATCCTCTTTTCCTGGCGGGATCGGGTTTGGCCGTGGCTCCTTTTTATCCGTTGGCAATCTCTTGGATATCTTCCGAGTTCCCGCAGGATCTGGACACCGCCGTCACTTATATGATGACCACAGATTCCTTGATGCTGATTCTGATGCATCTGGCGATCGGAAAACTGACAGACTTTATCGGAATCCAGAATGCCATTTTGGCAGGGTCCTTCTTCCTGATAGCCTCCCTCGTCATGGTCAACAGCTACGCTTGGTTTTTCAAAAAACCTTCCCTGCTGGCGCAAGCCTCCACACTGGCCCGTTAATATTTACAATTTCCATGATTTCAGAGGAAATTCGCACCCATTTTATTTAAAAACAAGCCCATGCGCTCAGGGCTTTTTTTAATCCTTATTTTGATTTCGCAATTTGCACAAGCCACTCTGGTGAACTTGCCACCCGAGGCTCAACTGCCGGTCTTGATGCTCAACCAAAACGACGAACAGCTTTACCTGCGCGGAATCATCCCAGGGAAAGGACCCAGCTCTTTGTGCGGTCCCGCCAGTGCCATCAACTGGTTGCAACTTGAATACGGTAACTTTAATAAGGACCAGCAGATTCGACTGCTTCAGCAGGCCGAACAACTCAGTCGAACTCAAGGAGTCGATATTCACCGCGGGCTGATCGAACCGCAATTGATTCAATACATGCAAAATTTGGATGCACTGCTTGGAAGAATACACCGCTATGCAGGCAAGGGGCGTTACTTTTCCGACAGCGAGCTGACTCTGAACGATCTCTTGGTTCCAGAACCACAGATTCTTTTGCTGCGCTATGATTCTCGCCCATCACCGCCTCCCCCTATGGGACGCCGTGATCGCGGGCCTCGTGGAGGCGATCCGATGATTCCTATTCTTGACGAAAGTGAAATCCGCGGATTCCATTTTGTCCTAAAAGTGACGGCTGATTCAAACGCTCAGGAAATTCTGTTTTTAGACCCCGAAAACCCTTCCCGCTATTCACGAGCCCGACTGGAAATGCGCTTAAATCCCCGCAATCAAAAGCCGGAGCTGCGCCTGCTGCCACTGTCGCGTGAAGACCTTGCCAGCTTTACCGGTGGCGGCCCCCTGCTTTGGACTGCGCTTTCAGCGATCGAAAAAGATCTTCCATAGCTCGAGGCTTTTGCACAAAGCCCCAGTTTCAATTGTTCGATAGTCGCGTTCTTTTGCACACCATCTGCACATCCTCGGGGAACTTGCGTAAGCTGATGGCATGAATACACCAAAGATTGTTGCCAGCTCGGATGACTCAAGTCTTTCACAACACCGGGAAGACGGACGCCAACTTCTTTATGATCTTGTGAAAGAACTTGTGACCGACAGTTCCAGCATTCAAGTCAGCCTCGAGGTGGGGGAGCGCACCACAGTTTACCATGTGGCATGCAGCAAAGACTGTATCGGTCAAATTTTGGGATCCAAAGGAAAAAACATCTCTGCGGTCAGAACACTTATTGGTTCTATCTCTGCCCGGAAAGGATTTCGCGCCATAGTTGAAATTCCCTTCTTTCAAGACTAAGATGGCGCGTGCCTATTTGGAGAATTTTATTTCTTTTATTTTGTCTGAATCAGACTGCGCAGGCCGCATCGTCGCTAAAAACGGTGATCGGCGAAAACATGTCGGCGCCATGGTATATTGCCAACTCTCAAGGGACCCCCAAAGGAATTACCGCAGAATATTTGCTTGCTCTGAGTAAGGAAATAAACCAAAAGATCGAGATTCTGGTGCTGCCAAAATTTCGCATTAAGGAATACTCACAAAAAAATAAAATTGATCTGAACTGCTACACCTCCCGAGAATGGGCCCACATCAGCGATGAAGACGTCTTCTGGTCCGAGCCTCTTTTCGTTTCAAAAAATCTTATTGTTTCAAAGACGACGCCGCCAAAATCCCTTGATCAACTGACGGGAGAAAGGATCGGCACTGTATTAAAGTACAATTATCCAACTCTGCAAGACAGGTTCGATTCCGGAAAACTGATTCGAGACGACTCTTCCAACGAAGAAACGAATTTGCAGAAACTCGAAAGCTCCCGCTTCAACTATGCCTTGGCAGAGGCCGTTCATCTGGCCTATTACCTCAGTCACCACAAAAATTCCAAAATTCAAAGCCGGGGCTTGGTTGTGGAAGAAGTACCCGTGCGCTGTTGGTTGCGCAAAGGCGCCCCTCTGTCCATCGGGGAACTTAATGCCGCCATCCGCAAACTGAAGACCGACGGAAGCCTCGAAAGAATCTTTGCCAAGTACCGCTAAGATCACAAATTTTAAGCCCCCCCAAGACTGACTCTGAACCTTGTCAGACCTACCGCAATGCGCCATGTGGCTTTGACTCAAGCCACATTTCCTATGGGCGCCGCACTTTTTTGTTTAAATGCAAGGTGGAGTCATGAATTAATGAACTCCATGACTGTACAGAAATTCATGCAATCTCAGCTGAAGAAACGCCAAGAGAAGAATCCCAAGTTCTCTCTAAGATCCTTCGCCCGCCTGCTTAAAACGGACCCCAGCTCTCTGTCAAAGATCCTCAATGGCCTGCGCATACCTTCGGACGAAACGGTGGCCAAGTGGGTGGATTGTCTGAAGCTTTCTGCGGAGGAAGCCGACGCCTTAAAAAATGCCGTTGCCGAAACCCACTCCTTCAATCCGTTGAACGCAGAGTTCTTTGAGTCCACCTACAGCTGGGTCCATCCCATTTTGTTGGAAGCCCTGAAGCTTCCGAACACTTCCCGCAACCTTCCGATGCTGGCTGAACTTTTTGGCATGTCCATTGGTGAGGTTGAGCAGACTATTGCATTCCTGGAAAACCATCAAATTCTGCAAAAGAACACTCAAGGAACGGGATATACGCCTTCAAATCTGACCACGGTCCAAATCCCCTACACAAGTGATCTGCGCCGCAACCTGCAAAAGAAGTATCTGGAGATGGCCCAAAAAGCGCTGGACGAAGTTCCCTTGGAAAAACGCGACAACAGCACACTCACCGTTGCAATTCACACCGATGACATCCCGGCGATGAAGGACATTATCCGTGAAGCGCGTCTTAAAATTCATCGTCTGGCTGAAAAAAGAAAAAGCCAACTGAACGCAGTCTATAACTTTAGCAGCGCCTTTTACCCCGTCAAAGAGGACGGTCTATGAAACTGACACTGACAGCTTTACTAATCTGTATTCTGAGTTTCTCAACCCACGCATCAGCCATAAATGACGGTCAGGAAACCAACGGCGGTGACCCCTTTGTGGCTGAGTTCTTGCTCGTTTTAGACTCGACGCTGGACCGCCTGCCTTGGACGTTACCTCTTGAAAACGGCGCCTCTATCCACCGCGAAGTTTTGGAGCGTGCCAAAACCACGGTGGTCTTTTCTTCGGTCGATAAACTTGTGCTGGAAGGTCGAGAAGTGGCGGCCATCAATCAGCCTCTGGCCGTTCCTCCCCGAATTGTGGTTTCACGAACCGCCTGGAAAAATCTCAGCGAAAAACAGAAAACTCTTCTGGTTCTGCATGAGCTTCTGCCCATCGTTGGAATCTTTGACGAAGACTACAAGAACTCCATCGCACTTTGGCAGCTGCTGCAACCGGACAGTCCCCTTTCTTTTGCTACAATGGAAACTGCAATCATGCAGTGCAATCGCGAGCAGCTAGAGTCCGTGCCTGAACAACGATTTAAAAGAATGATAACCCCATCTCAGATCGAATCTTTGATCTTCCGCGCTCTGGATTACGAGTGCCCGGCCTTTATCGGCAAAATGAAGGACTGGAACATCAATATGGATCTTTGCGTCGGCTCAATCAGCCTGACCAACTGGTTTTTACGAAGCGACATCCAAAGTGCCCCAGCCGCCCTTGAAATTCTGCAAACACTGCGAAGCCAGGGCGTTCCGACATCCAAGATATGTGCACATAAGGTCAATGATAGCTGCGAACAAGTCAAAAAGACGAAGCTTCCATTTCAGTCTGAGCTCCGCACCGTCATGGGTTGTGAATAAAAAGGGCGTTTGAGGCCCTTTTTATCATTCATCAGTGCAAGACAATACCTTCATCCTCTTCAGGAAGTGACTCCCGGATCTCTTCCGGCGTGGCCTCCCGAACCTCCAAAGCCTCGATTTCAAAAATCAGATCCTGGCCGGCCAAAGGGTGATTGCCATCCAAAGTGATTCGGTCCTGCGACAGATCGGTCACTCTGAACTTTTCCACCTTTTTGCCTTCACGGGCAAAAAGAACACTTTCCCCCACTTTTAATTGAGAGCCTCCGACCAAAGATTCCCGCGCCACCTCCAACACCTTGCTGGTGTCGTAGAACCCGTAGGCTTCTCCAGCGCTCAGTTCAATCTGGCGCTTTTCACCTTTGCGGATATTTTTTAAACCAACGGATAAACCCGGCAGAGAGTGATCTGCACCCGGCAAAGAGGTCAGAACATCGCGGTTGTAGGTCGAACTGATGACCTGACCCAGCCTGTTTTTAAGAACACAGTGAAACGATACAATCTGAACGTTCATAGCATGTCCTTTGTTGGCGAAACATTGTTGGGTTCAAAACCCTGATGCATTTGCGGTTCAGTATCTAAAAAAACAGCTAACAAGTATCAATTTGAGTCACGTGGATCACATGGGCGACCTGGCAAGAACTGCGGTCTTGCTTGCCAGTATAACATCCTATCGGCATCTGGCCAGTCCAAATAAAGAAAAAATAACACGAAGATTACTTAAATCTATCGTATTTGAGCTCTACGGCCGGGCCCAGCCACAAGGCCGCCTGAGTATGGTCATACAAATCATCCCCGGTCAACTCATGCACCAGGACCGAAAGCTCGCCGCGCTCATGCATCAGCCACAGAACAACTTCCGTAAAATGCTCTTTGGGGAAATTGATTTCAAACATAGGTACGGGGTGAGGTCCGATGGCTTCGGGAATCATCTCACCCACAAAAACTTTTTTACCTTCAAACATCCGAATGGCTTCATCACGCAAGTGAGCCGCCTTTTCGCGATGAGCTTCATCAAAGTAAATGTGCGCATCAAATTCACGGGGAAAACCTGCTGGCAAAAGCTTGCTGTTCACAGTGTAGGTCTTTTGCATCGCTCCCCCCGATCGCTTAGTGAGCTGTTTGGATATACTCTTTTAGCTCAGGAATTTCACACGGAACACAGCCCACTTTGCCAACAACCACACCTGCGGCGTAGTTTGCCAACATACAAGAGTGAACCAAAGAAAGGCCCGACATCAAGCCCAACGCCAATGTGGCAATGACGGTGTCACCGGCTCCGGTCACATCGAACACCTTGCGGGCGTAGGTCGGAACTTCCGTGATCTCGTCACCGGACACGATGGTCATTCCATCTTTTCCGCGAGTCAGAACAACTTCCTTCGCACCGGTGATTTTTTGCAGTTCACGCGCCACTTCGATCACCTTATTTGGATTGTCGCGCAGATCATTGAAGTCCTTGCCCGTCAACACAACAGCTTCATCGTAATTGGGCTTGATCAAATCCACACCCTGATAGAATGAGCCATGATTGTTGCGGTGTGGATCGACCATCAGCTTTTTGCCGTGCTTTTTGCAAATTGCAGACACTTTTTCCACCACATTGCGAGAGATCACACCCTTGGCGTAGTCTTCGATCACCACACAGTCTGCTTTGGCCACATTCTTTTCCACAGCCTCAATCAAGCGGGCTTCGGCTTCGGCAGAAAGATATTTTTTTAGCTCGTAATCCACCCGCACCAGGTGATGGTGTTTGGCCATCACACGCGTCTTGCGGGTTGTCGGACGGGCTTTATCCACGATCATGTATTCCCAGCTGACGCCATTTTTTTCAAACAATTCACGCAGCAGATTCGCCCCGGTGTCGTCGCCGACAACAGAAATCAACATGGCTTCCCCACCCAGGCTGGCGACGTTCTGAGCGACATTGGCCGCCAACCCCAAACGCATGTCTTCTTCTTCCACCTCAAGCACCGGAACCGGAGCCTCGGGGCTGATACGACGAACCTGACCCATGACGTATTCGTCCAGACCGACGTCGCCAATAATCAGGATCTTTTTACCCTTCAGAAAGGGGATCTGATTTAAAAGAAGCTCTTTTTCCTGAGGGCCTACGGTGGCCTTTACGGGTGTTGTCATTTTTTCAATCTCCGGAAGCTGATATGGCTCTTTTGTAGCCCATGGGGACGGGACTGTCACCCCTAAAACCCCGGACTTGGCTCTGGGGCGGGCCTCGTGATAGAACCTGCAGCCTATGTTCAAACCCAAAGGCAAGTTTCAAGGCAAATCCCCCGCCCACAAAGGCGCCCCTGTTCGCAACCACGGGACCGAGCGCTCCTCGGAAAAAAACCTGCCCTATGGTTTGATCTATAAACAAAATTACATCTCTGCCCGGGAAAAAGCCGAGATCATGGAATACCTGCGAACACTTTATCCGATCTGGGAAATGCGCTATTCCAAAAACAACCCGCCTCCGGAAAACCAAAAGCAGAGGCCACTTCTGCGCCCGGTGTACTGGCTGGGGAACTGGCAGTTTGCCTGCCTGAACTACTATCACCCTCCCAAAGGAATTTATAACCGCTGTGTCACTGCGGAAGGTTACCCGCCGATCCTGGAATACCTGATTCAGAAAATTGAAGCTCTGATACACGACACCTATGCTCCACGCGACATTCCCCGGGGCTGGCATCTGAACACATGTCTGATTAACTATTACGGCGACCAGATTGGTGAAGACGGCAAGAAAAATGATTGCGCCCGCGTGGGCGAGCACAAAGATTTTGAACCAGGGCCGGTGGCTTCAATTTCCTTCGGTGAACGTGCGTTCTTCCAGTTTGTGTCCAGCCAGGGAACAGAGTCCAAATCCAACGTCGTCTTTCAACAGTGGCTGGAAGACAGCTCTTTGCAGATTTTTGGCGGAGATAAATATAAAAAGCATCTTTTCCACCGGGTGCAGCGTGTGGACCGCAAGGAAAACCATATCTTCCCGTTAAACGAGATCGACAACTTTGAAACCCGCCGGATCAACTTCACGTTCCGCTATGTTCCCGATGAACACGTCACACCGTTTTATCGCCTGTCCGCGGAAGCCCAAGAAGACGTCCGCGGTTACATGACAAAACTGGCCGAGCACTCTGAGTTTTTTAAAGAGCAACTGGCCAAACAGCCCTGAGCGTCGCCCTGCCTGCACTCTGGTCGATGGAGATTTTCAGATTCTGATTCAACCAGCGCACGATCATTTCCTGCTCGGATCCAGTCATATCCTGATTCAGGAAACGGAAGTCAAATTGTGACAGTGGCAAGCTCAGGTTCATTGACTTTTCTTTGCCCTTGGCATTTTCCACTTCCAGCGCGATGGTCACAAAGCCGGATTTCTTGCCAGGCTCTTCAACCTCAAACCGCACCCTGGAACCCTGATCAAAGAAGCCTTTCCATTCCTCGTCCGACAGATCCACATCCAGATGTCTCTCGGTCATTTTGAAGTCCGGGGAATGAGACAGAATATACGACTGGAACAAGGACGTGATCGCAGACCAGTCATAGGGCACCGGCAAAGTGCAATGAACCCCTTGAGGCAGCTCCACGACCCGGATGTTTTTACTGTCCACTTTCAATTCTTTGTTCTGCAACTGCTGGGAGTTTAAATCATATGGCACCGCCGGGTCCTGCTCAGTTGCATAAACCAGCACGGGCTCTTCCACATGTTTGTAGTGACGCCAGAAATCGTTGAGCTCCCAGAAGTGAGTATTGTCTTCAACCCCCGGAGGCAGTCGGACCGAGTTCACATACGAAAGTCCGCCATGATATGTTCGGGCAATTTCAGAGATGGCCTTGCTCAGGTAAGAGAAGCTTTCAAAACTTTCAAGCGCCGGGATTTTTCTATCCAAACCTTGCAAACGCTGACGGCTCCATAAATCCACAAAGGCTGACTTCACCCCACTGTGGGTCAGGCTTTCCATCGTCGCGCGCAAGTTCACGACCGGACACAGGGCCGTAAACGAGTTGATCAGCGGTCCTCGCTTCGGCGAGTTGTATTTGTTCAGCAGAGACGAATACAGAACTCCATGCCCCCCCAGGCTGATCCCGAAAAGATGGATGCTGTCCACCAACTGCGACAGAGGCTCCACCGGGTCCGTCAACAACCGGGCCACCTGAATGTTCTGAATGCCTTCGTCATAACCGCCGAAGGAGAATCGACTGTTGTTGGCCACAAAGTCAGGGCTCGACATGTTTTCAAGCATCAGGACATTGAAGGGCGACTGTTCAAAGAGCATCATCAGCCACGCACGCTCGGGCTTGAAGTCTTCGACATTTGAGAAGATTCCCAGACGCACAATCACCAGCGGACGGCGTTTCATATCCCCCTTGAGTCCCAGCAAACCTTTGAGTTTTACATTGCCCGGCAGATTCACAACCACCCGGCGCAGGAAGGGATGCCCCTGAGGATCGTACTTCATCGTCATCATCCGTCGAACGTTCATAAACCAGCCGTCGTCGCCGGTCTCGAGTTCCGTCCGACAGTCCTGGAAGTATTTCTGAACCAACGCCCCCTGCAACTGAACCGACTTTTGGACGCGCGGGTCCTGCAATCGTGCCGCCCACACTTCAGGGGAGCATGCCGTGGACATCAGCTTCGGCGCTCCTGTCGGAATCCAACTGATGATGTTGGTCATTATAAAGTTCAGAGGCTCTGGATAACGCCCCGGGCTGTCTGCCAAAAGAGGAGAATTGTCGCCGGGGAAACTGATGCGAGAGCTTTGAAACTGTTCAAGAAAAGCTCGTTGCGGGTTGGCGGCAAAGACGTTGGAGCTGACGACTATAAGGCTGAAAAAACATAACCACGACCGAAGCATAGGGCCTCATTGTGGCCAAAAAGAATCATCGAGTCATCACCTTTTTCCGGAGTGACTTTGAGTATTTACTTCAATAAAATTTTTCGGTGTATTTAAGGAGACACATACCATGGAACACAAGATAGAGCCTCTCTATGACGGGCCTCTTTTCAGAAACGCCATTCAAACTCTCGATGAAGCTGCCAAAATTATCAACTGTGATCCCAACATCCTAGAGCGTCTGAAAAGGCCTCGTCGTTGCATCACTGTTTCCGTCCCTGTGCGCATGGACGACCACAGTGTGAAAGTCTTCACAGGTTATCGCGTGCAGTATTCTCCAACCTTGGGCCCTTACAAAGGGGGCATCCGTTACCACCAGAATGTGGACCTTTCTGAAGTTGTGGGCCTTGCGGCTTTGATGACTTTCAAGAACTCTGTTTTGGGTCTGCCATTGGGTGGAGCCAAAGGTGGTATCACTGTTGATCCAACCAAACTTTCCCGCGCGGAAAAACAAAGCCTGACTCGTCGTTATGCTTCTGAGATCGGGCCTTTTGTTGGACCGACAAAAGACATCCCGGCTCCGGATGTGGGCACAGATCCTCAGACCATGGCTTGGTTCATGGACACTTATTCTCAGGAAAACGGCGGCTTTGCACAGCCGGGTGTTGTGACTGGTAAACCAGTTGAGGTCGGTGGTTCTTTGGGTCGCAACCATGCCACAGGTCTGGGTGTTGTTTATGTTGCGGAAAAAGCTTTTGAAGCTTGTGGCATGAACTTGAAGGGCGCGTCCATCGCCATCCAAGGTTTCGGTAACGTGGGCTCTTTCGCGGCGAAATTCGCTTTTGAGCGTGGCGCCCGTATCGTGGCTGTCAGCGATGTGTCCGGTGGTATCTTCAACGGTGACGGTTTGGACATTCCTGACGTCATGGAATACATCAAGGCTCACAAGTTCCTGAAGGGCTATCCAAAAGCTCAGCCGATCAGCAACGAAGAACTGCTTGAAGTGAAATGTGATGCTTTGTTCCCGTGCGCTCTGGAAAACCAGATCGACACGCACAATGCTGAAAAAATCCAGGCAAAAATCATCGTCGAAGGCGCCAACGGTCCTGTCACAAATGCGGCGACCAAGATCCTTCATAAACGCGGTGTCTTCATTGCTCCGGATGTTATTGCCAACGGCGGTGGCGTGATTGTTTCTTACTTCGAGTGGGTGCAGGACACTATGTCCTTCTTCTGGGACGAAGAGGAAATCAATGGTCGCTTGAAAGGCATTATCACAAAAGCTTTCGACAAGGGTTATTCCCTGGCTAAAGAAAAGAACATTGACATGAGATCCGCAGCAATGGCGGTTTCTGTTCAACGTCTTGAGCGTGCGATGCTTTTGAGAGGCCTGTACCCTCGCTAGTGCTTGGGGCAGGATGTGGGACTGGATTTCATGAAAAAACCCTGGCTTCTTTTACCACCCCAGTGGGCTCACGACCTGAGCTCGCTGGCCTTACCTGCCTACGCACTTCTTCATGGCAAAAAAATCCCGCACTGGAAAAGCTTTACGTGGCGGGATCTTTACTTCCCCAACCCCGTGGGCATTGCCGGTGGCGTTGATAAAAATGCGGAGCATCTGAAAGACTGGTGGGCCCTGGGCTGTGGTTTCGTGGAAGTCGGCACCGTCACTCCCCGAGCACAGACACCGAATCCAGGTAAAATCATGGACCGCGATCTGAATCTTCAGGCCATGTGGAATAAGATGGGGTTTCCCAGTCATGGTGCGGAAGAGGTGTTTTATAATCTGGCCTCCTATGCGCCAAACTATCGCACCCCTATCTTTGTAAATATCGGAAAAAATCGTCACACCCCCAACAACAGTGCGGTGAATGACTATCTGACCTTGGTGGACCAATTCCGTCCGTTTGCAGATGCCTTTGTTGTGAATATCTCCAGCCCCAATACGGCCGGCCTGCGAGATCTTCAGAAAAAAGAGAATCTGCGCGCTTTGATTTCTCCGATTGTGGAACGCGTCTCTCACTTTGAGCCCACACCCGTTCTGGTAAAACTGTCGCCGGACATGGGTGATGAGGGCCTGGCTGAAGCCGTAAGCAACTGTCAGGAACTGGGTGTTGATGGCTTTGTGCTGACAAACACCACTCTGTCCCGCCCCGAAGGCTGCCACTTTCCTGCCGAAGGGGGCTTGTCGGGAGCTCCTTTAAAGAATCTCTCCAAGCGTGCCCTCGAAGTGGCTGTTCAAACTTTAGGCAAAAAACGTGAAGGCCTGCTTTTAGTCAGCGTTGGGGGCATTATGAGCCCAGAAGATGTCTTTGAAAGATTGCAAATGGGCGCCGATCTTGTTCAAATTTATTCTGCACTTGTGTTCCATGGACCAGGTTTCTTCCATAACGTAGCAAGAAGGTATAATGACGGGCGATAGCGCAGTGGAGACAAAACCTAAGAAATCAAAAATCCGCAAGGGTCATTGGATTCCTGTGGTGGCTGGTTTTTTGCGCAAAGACGGCAAGATTCTTGTCGGTCAACGTCCTGAGAACAACTCCCTGGCTGGCCAGTGGGAATTCCCTGGTGGCAAAATTGAAACCGGTGAAACCCCGGAAGAAGCTTTGGCTCGCGAATTAAACGAAGAGCTGGGCATTGAAGCCGAAGTAGGTGAACTGAAGCTGGCTTGCACTCATTCCTACGGAGATGTAGGGATTCTCATATTATTCTATGAAATCCTATATTGGAAAGGCGAACCCCGTGCCAAGCATCACATGATGCTGGAATGGATTCATCCGGAAGAACTCAAACACCGCAATATTCCGGAAGCCAACCGCAAGATCTTGCACAAGATCTACAAAGCTTTAGGACTTGAATGGCGAAAATAATACTGGTGAGCAAACATGTGAATGCGACTTCCTGGCAGCTTGCACAAGCTCTCAAGGCGCAACAACATGAAGTGATTCTGCTGACCAGTTACGGTGAAACTCCCCGCGACACCAGCGGTATCGAGTTCATGGGTTATTTCAAAAAATGGAGTTTCCTGGAAGGTATTCGCATCATCCCGGGATTGTTCGGCCTGCAACCGCAAATCCTGCATGTCCTTTTGGATGAAGACCGCATGAGCCCCGCGCAGATGGTACTTTCAACCTTCGCCAAATCCCATCCGACTTGTGTTTTAACGACGTCCCTTCTGAATATCCGCAAAGGCCTGAGCCGCAGAAATCCGGTTCGCTATCTGATCGAAGAAAGTGACATCATCACCTGCCCCACCGTGGAAGCACTGGGGTTGTTGCGTGGACTGGATGTTCGCTCCAACCGCCAGGGTCGCGGAATTTTACCGCCGGTTCTGGATTTGAAGGCGACTCCTCCCTCCGAAGAAGCCGTCGAAAGCAGCGAACTGCATTTACTGAAAACCCTGGCACAAAAGCCTTATGTGGTGATTCCTTTCAATGAACCTCGTTTCAATCCGGAATCTGAAAGCTTCATCCGCCTGCGCACGGTTGCACAAAAATATAAAGTGGCTTTGTGGGGAACGTATTCTCACTGGTCGCTGCGTGATCGCAAACGATTCGCTGCCTGGATGGAAGAGTTCCAATGCGGGGATCGCTGGCTGTTAACTGGACCTCTGTCTGCTTCGCTGACTCAAAATCTGCTTCAAAAAAGCACGGCTTTGATGCTCGCAGGCCAGCAGTTTACTCCGGTGGAAATGACGGAATACTATCTGCGGGCGATTCAGTCTCAGGCTGTTTTGATACTGGACTCGCGTCAGACCAGTGTGCATTCCGACCTTTGGAAAAACACGGTGAACTGCTGGGTTCTTAACCAAGGACAGTTGCAAAAAGACCTCATCAAACTTTTGGCCAAAAGCCATCTGAAACTTCCAGAATCCCTGTCTGAAAAGCTGGCTGAAGACCGCCATCTGATCGACTCTTCCATGAATGAACTCAATCGTCTGTACAACAAGGCCTTGAATCATCTAAGATAGGACATGGTCAAAAAGTCCCGTCTGCCGGAAACCCTCAATATCTGCCTGACATCCCATCGCTTTCCGATTCTCAGTCGTGCGACCGATCATGGTTTTTTGTGGCCAATTGCCAAGGGTCTGGCTCGCGAAGGACACAAGGTCACAGTTCTGGCGGCCAGCTCTGCCATGAAAAAGCCGGAAGTGCTTCGCGATGGTGTGAAAGTTCATTATCTGTTCGAGGGTGAAAAGAATCTGTCCCATTTAAGTTTTCAAATGGCGGTTCGCCAGAAGTTCGCACAACTTCACAAGGAAGATCCATTTCACATTCTTCATAGCATCGACAAGTCCGGTTACCGCGTCGGGACTCGCAAAAAAAAATTCAAAGTGGCGATGGCTTACGATGTCGAAGCGACTCAGATGTCCCAGCTTTTTGCCATTCTGGCGATGAAGCAGGAAACCCTGGGCAGTATGCTGACCACCGGAATTGCGACAGCCTATAAGTTTTTGACCACCTACTATGGTGGCGACCGTCAGTTGCTTTCTACCGCCGACGGAATTTTCGTCACCAATCCCCAGCAAAGGATCATTCTGGAGAGATATTATCTTTATCCGGATTTCCACACCTACACGGTGCCTTACGGGATTGAACTGGGTGACTTAAATCCGAAAGAAAAATCCCTGGAACTGAGAAAAAAACTGGGCATTCCTGAAAACGCCCATGTCGCTGTTTCCATCACCGACATGACCGAAGTTCAAGAGGTCATTCCGTTGTTGCGGGCTTTCGAAAAAGTCGCCATCAAAAAACCAGGCAGTTACCTTTTACTTGTTGGCAATGGGCCTAAATTTAAAGAGATCGAGTATCAAGTGCTGAACCTGGCCCTGGGCAACCGCGTGATCATGACCGGCGCGGTTCCGACGGGGGAACTGGAAGATTACATTGTTTTAGGTGATGTCTTCGTTAATATGGGCTCTCGTACAACTGGGTTTGAGCCCTCCACCTTAGAAGCTATGGCTCAGAAAAAGGTCGTTTTAGGTTCGGAAGTGTCCCCAATTGCCAATATCATCGAAGATGGCCGCGATGGCTTCCTTCTTAGACCTGCCGACGTCGACTCTATGAGTAATTTACTGGTTGAGATCTTTTCCGGGACGATGCCCGCCGAAGAAATCGGCGAAAGAGCCCGCCAGAAGGTTGTTGACCTGTTTGACACCCAGAAAATGGTCCAGTCAGTCCTTGATGCTTATCGTAAAATCCTGCTCAATACGGGCTTGTATAAGAAGCATTGAGTTAAATCATTGAAAAGTGGTAGTCAGCCCCCGGCTCTTCTGTATAATCGAGAGTGTTATCAATACTTTAAGTAGGTCAGTTGAGATCTTGGAAGTTCTGAAGGACGCGAGAACATGACAAAAGCGGATTTGATTAATTTGATCTCTGAAAAAGCGGGTATCACCCGTGTAAAAGCAGAAACCGTTGTGAACACCATTTTTGATTCTATGGTTGAAGCTTTGATGCGCGATGACCGTATCGAAATCCGTGGTTTTGGTTCCTTTGTGAACCGTCAGTATGGTGCCTATAAGGGGCGTAATCCCCGCACAGGTGAAATCATCAATGTTGATGAAAAGAAATTGCCGTTCTTCAAAGTCGGCAAAGAGTTGAAAGAGGATATCAACGGCGGCCCGGACGACGGCAAAGAATAAAAAAAGGGAGCTTCAAAGCTCCCTTTTTTATTTTCTGCGAATGAAGCAGCTTACTTACAAGTCGTATAATTCACTTGATAGAAGTACTCAGAGTCCACAAACGTCGTCACGCAAGTATAAGTCTTGCCATCGTAAACACGAACAGTGGTTTGCACAGCCAGATCAGCCCCGGCGACGCTCACAAATTTATGACCTTCGATCGCGGCGATTCCTTCATCAAAACCCAAAACTTCATAAACGCTTTCGTTGGTCATCGTGTAGATCTCTTTCATTTTCCCGGCAAATGCAGGAGCAGAAACAAACACCAAAGCAGCAATCAAAAGACCTTTCATATTGGAACCTCCGTTAGAATTTAAAAAGAGGCCCCTTTCTAACGGAGGCCCCGCAAATAAAACAGTCAAGATTCCCTTTTTGTCTTTTTTTCACCCGAAAAACCATGCGATCATCCCTCTACGGAGGCGCTATGAACACATCCGATCTGATCATCCCGACTTTACAGACTGAACGTCTTGTTCTGAGGGCCTTTTCACTGAACGACGCCAAAGAAATTCAACGTCAGGCCGGCTCACCCAGAATCGCCGCCACCACGTTGGCCATTCCTCACCCCTACCCTGACGGAGCCGCCGAGGACTGGATTGCCCGTCATCTGGAAACTTTCAAAAACGGCCACGGCGCCGACTGGGCCATCACACTCAAAAGCACCAACGAACTTATCGGCAGCATCAGTCTGATGAGCAGTAAAAATCATCATCGCTCCGAAGTCGGCTATTGGGTTGGCGAAGAGCACTGGGGCAAAGGTTATTGCACAGAGGCCACACGCGCCGCCATTCGCTATGGCTTTGAATCTTTGGGACTGAACAAAATCACATCTTGTCATATGGCCCACAACCCAGCTTCCGGCAAAGTCATGATCAAAGCCGGAATGGAAAAAGAGGGCTATCTCAAGCAGCAGATTTTAAAGAATGGCGAATACACTGATCTCGTCGTGTACGGTCTTTTAAAAAACGACTGGCTCAAGCAAAACAACACAGTGTAGCCAGAAAAAACAACCAGGCACCTTTTATATTCACTCGTATCTTAGGGCTTCGATGGGATGCAACTTGGAAGCTTTCGAGGCAGGATAACTGCCGAAGATAATTCCGATCAGGGCTGAGAACCCGAAGGACAGCAACACGGAGGATGGAGAAACCACCGTGGTCCATCCGACGACTTTGGCAATGAACAGAGAAAACCCCACACCCAACGCGATTCCCAGAAGGCCGCCACAGACACTGACGACGATGGATTCGGCCAGGAATTGCAGCAAAATATCGCGACGACGGGCGCCGATGGCTTTGCGCAGACCGATTTCTTTGGTTCTTTCCGTCACCGACACTAGCATGATGTTCATGATCCCGATACCACCGACCACCAAAGATATCGCAGCGATGGATGCCAGCAACATTGACATGGTCTGACTGGTGGAGTTCAGGGCCTGTTGAATATCGGCCATGTTGAAAATATTAAAGGCATCCCCTTGGGCCGAAACCGGCACACGATGACGCTTGTTCATAAGTGTCGACAGGGAGTCCTGCACATCCGGAATCTCCTGAGCGTCACGCACTTCAATGTCGACTGAGTCCACATAGTTTTTTCCGTACAAGCGATACATCGCCGATATGACAGGCACTATGATACGATCATCCTGATCCTGCGGACCGGCTGCGCCTTTTTCCGGAAGGACACCGATCACCCGGAAGTTGACCTTGTTGATTTTGATCATTTCTCCGATCGGGGATTTTTCACCAAACAGCTCTCGCGCTACCGTTGTTCCAATGACCGCCACCAGGGCACGTCGCTGATTTTCCTCTTCCGAAAAAAATCTTCCATACATCGGTGTGCTGGCACGCATCTGTTCATAAGCAGGTGCCACGCCCATCACGGAGGTGTTCCAGTTTCTATTTAAATAAGTCACCTGCCCCCGTCCCGAAGACGTGGGCGACACCTCTTTAATTGCCGGTATTTGCTCTTTGATTGTGGCCACGTCATCCAGAGTTATGCGGATGCGAACCCCGGATTCCTCGCCCCCCCTGAAAGCGCAGCCCGACCAGATTCAGATTGTCTGCGCGACGTTTTAGGATATTTTTGGCAAGCTTCAAAGAATCCTGTGCATACACCACACTGGCAAAAATGGTTTTCAAGTCATAACTCAGTTTTGCTTTTACTGTGCGCAGATTCGCCTCGGTCACTATGACCTTGCCTTCGGCTTCAGAAATCCGGGCACTGTCAGAAAAACCATTAAAGATATTTTGAGCGGCGTTCAAGTTGGCAGAATAGCCTTCATTTTCCAGATTGTCGGTTTCACCTTTTTGGTATCCCAGGTTGGCCGAGATCTGAGGCAGATAAGCGCCGTACAACGCCCGCATTTGGGATTGCACCGCTTGCAGATTTTGTTCAGCAGCAATCAATTCCGTATTATTCTTTTTTAGAACTTCCACACAGTCGGCAAACGAATAGGTCGCTGCCCCGACCGGGCCACAAGAGAAAGTCAGAATCAGGAAAACTATATTCTTTTTCATCACTCTAAATCTCACAGACTTTATTGCAACTCTCGCCAAAGAGTCAGTCAACTGTCTTAGAATAATCAATAAGTGATGACGAAACAGGGAAGGACCTTCTGTGCGTCGAAGGTCCAGAATCTAAGATATATCGGGGGCCTTACTTTTACTCTTGGCAGAACGCAAGACTCGCATCCTTGCTGCATAGAGACTTTTTAATGATCGTAATCTCTTCGACTTTCTTTTTAAGACGTTCGTTTTCCTCTTTCAAAGAGGCTATCTCACGCTTTTGTGTCGAAAGTTCACTGCGAATTTCCAGGGAATCCCCCAGCCATTTCGCATGAAGCTCCTTGAGCGCCTCAATCAGCGGCGCCACCAGGTTCTGATAGGCCACGGATTTGTAACCACTGGCATCAGTTTCAACAACCTCGGGGAAGACCTTTTCGACTTCCTGTGCAATCAAACCCATCTGCTTGCTTTGGTCTTTCTCTTCGTCTTTCCAGTAATAAGTCACTCCCCGCAGGTTCAGAATGTCATTCAAAGCTCCGTCAATGTCGACGATGTCTTTTTTAAAGCGAATGTCTGAGGACTGAGTCAAGGTTCCAGCCAAGGTCGCATTTCCGGTTGTGTACAAATTGAAATAACAAACACCAATGGCAAAACACATGGCGTTCGCTCCTAGAGGAGCCGCCGTGGACGAAGACAGCCACTTCCACTGCTGACCACCCGCGGCCGTGTTGGCATTGACGATCGATGTGTATTGCGCGTTGGAAGAAACATGCAGATGACCTATGGGATTGTTGGTGCCAATCCCCAGATAGCCCGAACTGGTCAAACGCATTTTTTCTGACATCGCTGAGCCGCTTTGTTTGTAAGCAAAGCGAAGACTGTCCTGAATGTCATCACCAAAGTAAAGCGTCGTATCGCCATCATTTAATGTTGCCGGATCCTCATCGCGATCCCACAGTGTCAAACCACCGAGATCATTTCCAGCACCATAGACAGCAATTCCCAACCCCGTCATATCAGTTCCACCCACGTACAAATCAGCAACGGTGAATTTGCTGATCGGAGTTGTCATATTCACCCCGACATTTCCCGTAGCAGCAACCGTCATTCGAGGAATATCACTGGTCACAAAGTGCACTGGATGAGCACTGCCGGTCCCCACCCCAAAGTTCGCTGCTGGATTTGTTGTATAACTTCGAAGCATGACCGAGTCCGCCTTGGGAATCGTGCCTCCCCCCCAGTTGCCGGTCACTCCGGTCCCATAACTGATCAATTGCACACCACTGCCATCAGTTTCCAAATCCACCGCCGCCGTGGCATTATCACCAGCGCTGGAGTTTTTAATTAGCAGTGCTGTATCGGAAGCCTGATCCCTTTGAATATGAAGGTTCTTGGTCGGAGCAGAAACACCGATGCCGACAAATCCCTCCGAAGTCACACGAAGCTTTTCCGTCGAAGTGCCTGCGGTCATCGTGACAACACTTAAAGCGCCGTTAATCGTGCTTGGCGTGGCACTGTCCCAAACGGTTTCGGTATAAGTACGTACACCCGCGGCCTCGGCAAAACCGACCCCGTTATAAGCTCGTGATTGAATAGAACCCACCAAGCTTCCCGCCGGCATCACGGCCGGGGCGGCAGCAGTGCCATACGATCTGTTCATGATGAGGGCCGGAGTGTTGGTGGTTGAATACGTGAAAATACCAAGATCATCGTTGGCATCCCCGACACCATCATTGACCAAAGTCAAACCCGAAGCGGGAGCCGTTGTGCCAACTCCCAGGCGTCCTGTTGTTGTCAAGGCCATGCGAGCGGTTCCACCTGTTACAAACTGCAGATTTTGTGCATCGGTCGTTCCAATATTGGCAGTCGCTCCGAAGGCGTTGCCGCCCTGTTTTAAGTACGTGCTGTCATATCCACCCGCAGGAAGATCTGCCGCCGCAATAGTTCTAAACGTCGGAGCTCCACTGGCACCCGATGGTGCGGCAAAGAAAGTCTTTGCTGACTGCGACCCAAAGTTCACTTTAGCCGAAGCAATCGAACCGGAGATATTGGATTCCGTAATGGAGATGTTCTGACACGTGAATGAATCTGTCAGCGAAGACCAGGTCAAAGTTTTATCCGCTGCACAGGATGAACCAGGGAAGATCGTATTTCCCGGAGTCACAGTCGAGCGAATGTCAGCAAGACTCAAGAAATTCGGTACATACTGAGTGCCATCATAGCGAAGCAACTGTCCTGCGGCTGTGGGTGCCGTGGCTGAAATCGCTTTTCCACGCAGCTTCACCACATCGGGATTGGGATAGGTCCCGTCCAGATCACCACCTGCAGTTCCCGCAGGAGCAACACCGGCAATAGTCACCTCTGTAACCGCCGTCAAACGACCTTGTGCATCCACCGCAAACTGCGGAACTTTTGTCGCAGTCCCGTAAGTTCCCGCCACAACGGAGGTGTTAGCTAAATTCAACGTGACTGCTCCGGAAGAGCCGCCCCCTGAAAGACCGGTGCCCGGATTGACTGAGGTGATCGTCCCGCCAGTTCCCGTGGCACTGATCGTAATACCTCCGGGACCGTTATTAATACTGACACCACTGCCGGCACTTATCAGCGCCGCTTGCGGAACATCCCCTGTTTTACCAATCAGAATCTGCCCGTCTGTCAAAGCTGGGGCTTCAACAATTTTCCCGGCGTTGGAAATCATAATCCGGTTGTTATTAAGTGCCGTCCCACTGCCGGTACCTCCCTGAGCAACCGGCAGCACCCCGGTGATGCCACTGGCTTTACCAGCAATATCCCCAGAAATTTTGGCCCCTGAAATCGAGCCGGATATCTGAGTTTCGGTGATTGTTAAAGTCTGACATTCAAATTTGTTGGCCGGAGTCACAAACACCACGGCCTGCCCTGCCGTACAAGCGGCCGATGGCAACACGGAGGAAGAAAGTTTATTGCCCATCGCCGTATCCAATCCGGCAATATCAGCAGATGTCAGGGTCGCTGGCACCCAGGTGCTGGAGCCGTCCAGTTTCAAAACCTGTCCCGCAGTTGGCGCCGTCGCACTCACGCTGACCCCATGGATCTTTTCGGCATTCAAAAATCGATTGTCATTGCCCGCAGCCAGGGTACCCGCCGAGTTCCCGATGACAGCCGAGATGGTGGGAATAGAGGCCGTTCCGCTTTTCACAAGGTAGGGGCCTGTCACATTCAAATCTGAAACCATTCCCGCTCCGCCGGCATCATTCTGGCAAAGGAAGTTGGTCCCATCGAACGTCAGATACTGACCCGCCATACACGAGGTCACTTCATTCTTCAGAACAAAGTCTGTCGGCAGCTTGTCACCGATTCGTGAAGACGAGTAAGCATAGTTTGCAAAGGGCACGGCCCGGATGATGTTGTTGGGGGTGATTGCCTTCCACCCGGTTCCGTCATGAAACTGAACCCGTAGAACCCGGACTTCGTCATGGGCCGGAGTGTAAGGAGTGGCAACACCGCTGCAACTGTGCGCGATGGAATTGTTAAAAACGTCACGCAGACTGTACGTGCTGGCCGTCGGAAACAGCTTGCTGCCTTCGCCGATCGCAATATCAAAGACCCCTTTGGATCCCTGCATGTTCACGCCATCACGTTGTTCACGGTAAAAGACACAAGATCCACTGGCATTTGTAATTTCAAATGCAAAGCTGACGTTGTTATATTCCAACGCCGTTCCGTCGGGTCGCAGAATACGCCCCTGATAATTCAATGTTGTCGGAGTGGCCCCTGCCAGATCTGAAAAAAGCAGGAGGATCACAGCCATATACCAAATACGTGCCGTTATATGTGTTCTCATATAGTACTTTTCGGCGACATTCCCGGATGGCGTTAATAAAGTTTCGCAATATTAATTCGTATTTGGACGAACTGTTCCGTGGTTGTACGTCAGTTTTTCCGGGAACTGTCTCTATATAAGACAGGCTCTGGCTGCAGGCTTTTCAACAAAAAAACCCCGAGGATTTCCTCGGGGTTTTTTCACTTTATCCTCTAAAAGTAAAGCTGGACTATTGTTTGACCAGCTTCAAAGTCATGCTGCGCTCTTCATTGGCGTTTTTAGCAAAGTGTTCGTTGGTCGCGCACTCTGCTGGATTGGAAAGATCCGCCACAAAGTTGTTTTCAACAGTCACAGACGCTGTTGTAGAACTTGTTTGCGTCAAGGTCATCTTGTCGATGTAAGTACCACCGCAAGTGATTGTGCCTGTGCGATCTGCATTTGGGAATGTGGAGTTAAAATGATGATTTTCCATCACAGTCCCTACGTTACCGATGATGAACAATTCCCCCAGCATGAACTGGTCCTGGGCTTTTTCCATCTGGAACAACACTTTGCCGGAAACGGAATCACGGCAACCGTCAAAGGACGTGTCAGAACACGTTCCGCTAGCGAACACACCTGCATCCGAACCCGGTCCTTGATAGTCCTTATCTGATGCCAGTTCATTGTTGTTTTCCCAGAAGACTCTGTAGCGTTTTTTACAAGTCGCCGCACCCCAATCAAAGTCAGGATTGTCGCCCCCGCTGCTCAAAGCGCCCATCACGCAATAAAGTTTACAGGCATCTTCACCCATGCCCCAGCCACCACCAGTGAAATCAACTTCACTGCAAAGTGTGGTGCCAGAAACAATTGCGCCGCCGCCTGTCTTCGTCGTTTTTCCACACACCGCCGTCATATTGTTTTGATGATCGGGATGCATTCTGACTTTAGCTTTCGTCGCCAAGGTCCCCAGCTTGTTGGTGTTGCTGATATCCATCGACACGCCACCAGTCATCGCACCAGCCCAGCCACCCGTCGCCGTCCAGCCACCATCCAAGGTGATACCTTCTTTGTCACCACAAGCCAGGCGAGCCGCCGCGTCTTTCCAAACTGACAAGCCCGTTTTTGTTGCGCCATCTTTTGTGGCTTGCAACTGTTTCAGATAAACGGAGGTTGGAATGTCATCTGCGCCTTGTGCCCCGTTACAGCTGGTCACCGGAATCCCGTTTTGATTTAAGGACGTTTCACAAGCGCCCGTGATGCTCCAAGTCCCCGTCGGATCATCCCAGACAACTGCCGGAGCAACCGATGAATTTTGAGTGATGTTTGCCACGGGAACAGACACCTTCGCATCCGTGATAGACAGATCTGTTGGAAGCTGAATGGCCGTTGCCCCTTGGTTGACGGCAAGACCGGATCCACCTGTGGCCCCAGTCATCCCGGCTTCGGCGGCCGTGAATTCAAAGTCTGCTACACGCTTTCCGGATTTAACCACCATACATCCAATGGGCTGTCCGGCACCGCCCGTGATGGACAATGAGAAACTGCCATCATCCGACAGCGCGCTGTGACCTGCGGTGAAGGGTTCAACCATCATGGCGCAAATCACTGTGTAGTCAGTGGCCGCAAATGTCGTGAAGTCGCCGTTTTTCGCCATGGGCTTTTTCAAGGACTGCAAACTTACGCCGGAAAATCCACCGCTGATCACAAGGGCGGCGCTGTCCGAAGGACTGTCTGAGGAACCTCCGCCACTGCATGCAGAAATCAAAAGTGCTGTTCCAGTCACCGCAGTCACCATTCCAGCCACCACTCTTACTCGAGAGCTTTTAAATAACATTCGCTTGTCCTTTCACTCTAAATGAGTCTTTATTTAAAGATAATTTCACATTAGCTTTATTCGCTCTGAAAGACTGACAAGGAACAATAAAGAATGGGAGTCCTTTGGACTCCGAACTAGACTGAAGTTTTCAAGATATAATAAAAGTGAACTTAGTTTTGTTGAGAAAACAAACGAAGGTCTGAGATGTTCTGGACATCGGTCAAAGCCATGAAAAGACGTTCCACACCCAAAGCAATCCCACCACTGGGCGGAAGTCCAGCCTCAAGACACTGGAAAAACTCCTCGTCCAAAGCGACGGCCTCTTTACCCATCAACACTTTCTTTTCAAGATCCTCTTCAGAACGCAATCGTTGAACCATAGGATCATTCAGCTCATGAAAGGCATTGCAAAGTTCAAGGCCCTTCCAGTAGGCCTCAAAGCGATCCCCCCAGCCATCTGCTGTCAGCCTTGCCAACGCGGCCTGATAGGGAGGATATTTTTCCACGAAAATCAATTCATCCGCAGGAAGCTGGGTTTCGATTTTATCCATGAAGATCAAAAAGAAATAATCATCGATACTTTCGGCGCTGCGAACATCAACACCGCATTTTTCAGCCAGCGCCTTCAGTTCGTCTTTGGAGGTCTCTGGTTTCAGTTCAAAACCGCAGTGAATTTTAAATAGCTCGGCCACCGTAAACGAGCGCACGGTTGTGGGAGCGGAAACGCCCAGAACTTTCGCCAACACCTGCACTAGCGAAATCATGTCTTCTTTGATGAGTTTCAGGTTCGCATAAGCCCGATACCATTCCAGCATCAGGAACTCGGGCTGATGGCGTTCCGTCACTTCGCCGTTACGAAAACACGGCGCCAGCTCAAAGATTTTCTCAGCCCCCAAAGCCAGGGCCTTTTTCAAGTGCAGTTCAGGACTTGTCGGCAAAAACAATTTTTGTTTTTTAGAGCCCACTTTCAGTTCGGTTGAAAACACATCCAAACTCGGCTCCGTTCCGGGGCACACAACAAGGCTTGGAGTTTTTAATTCCACGAAACCCTGGTCGACAAAAAAGGCCCGTAGAGCTTTCAAATAAAGCCCCCACCGCATCGTCATTTCTTTGTTCCAGGACCGATTCGGCAGCACCTGGCGTTGCGGCGCCAACAAGATCAGCTCTTGCGCAGAAATCACGGCGACCAAGTCACCTTCAATCAGGTGTTCGGAATAAGGCGGTGCTTTTTCAAATAGAATTTTATGTGTCTTTGAGTCGCGGTGAAGGGTCAGCTTTAATCCACCGTCTTCCCGCTCGATTTGATAAATGCGCCCGGCGGCCTGAGCATTGTCGGGCATTGCAGGATAGGGAGACCAAATCTGGGTTAGGTATTCATTTCGATTCAAAGCCCTGCCACTTTAGCGGCAAAGGCCCTGATCGCGCAAGGAATCAAGCTGGGACAAGATCGAATCCAGGTCATTGGCGCCATAAACGACATCTTCGTTCACTACGATACGGTGCTTCACCCAAGCTCCGTCGAAAAGACCTTCACTTTGCATCTGACAGCTGGGAGTTTCCAAGGTTGCCGCCTGAGCATTGAGGTGCACAACCATCATCATGAAACCTGTTGCTAACGCTGCTAGAAGTACTCTCATAATCTTTCCCCTCCCCTTGTTTGGCTGTAAGCCGGTTCCTTATGGCACCAGCAACCTCCTTGGTTTTATATAAAGCAAATGCCTTGCCAGAACATTTTGACCCCTTTTGCCACCCTCGCCCCCAGAGTACCAACCCACGAGACTTTTCATTCCGCGCCTTGAAAGGTTGTTTTTTGCCCCCTCTTCCGCTATGGAAGTGCTTAATTCCATTTAACTATTCAAAAAAGGACTGTGGATGCTTCACCTTGAAAGAACCATGAACTCCCTGAAAGGGGCGGCCGACTGGATCAGTTTGCGTCACGTGACTGAAAAAACCACCTTCCGCACCGTGCGCGATGAAAAACCCGATCGCAATCACATCTCGTTCGATCAAGGGATCATGGTCGAGGTTCTTGTGGACGGACACTTCGGCTTTGCTGGCACCAGTGACCTCAGTGAAAACGGTATCAAGCGCGCTTTGCACAAGGCCGTTTCCATCGCCAAAGCAGCCGCCTTGCACAAGGTTCATTCTTTCAGTGCCGAACACCGCCCGATGGCTGAAGGCAAATACAGCTCTCCGGTGGTAAAACCTCTGGATTCCTTCTCGGCCAAGGAAATTTCTGACATCTTCGTTGATGCCACTCGTGCCATGAAGGTGTCTGACAAGATCGTCAGTCGTTCAGCTACGGCCATGATTGTAGAAACCCACTTCCACACTGTGACTTCCAGTGGTTCAGACTTTGAACAGCGTTTTTCCATTGTCAGCACGGACTTCTCGGCCACGGCTGGAGCCGGGGGTGAAATGCAAACCCGCTCCGACAGTGGCGGTCTGGCCCGCTGTCTGCAAATCGGTGCGGAGGTCTTTGATCGCGCTTCTATTATCGACCGCTCCAAGAAGCTGGCCGATGAAGCTGTCGAACTGCTTTCTGCTGAAAACTGCCCGGATACGTCCATGGACTTGCTGCTGGCACCAGACCAGATGACTTTGCAGGTGCATGAATCCATCGGGCACCCACTGGAATACGATCGTATCCTGGGCGATGAAAGAAACTATGCCGGCTGGAGCTTCGTAAAGCCTGAAGACTTCGGAAAACTTCAATACGGTTCCAAGCTGATGAACGTGACTTTCGATCCGACGGTGTCCGATGCCATGGCTTCTTACGCCTTTGATGATTCCGGTCACAAAGCAACCAAAGAGTTTTTGATTCACGATGGTTTGCTAGTCCGCGGCCTGGGAGGGCTTGAATCCCAATCCCGTCTGAACCTGCCGGGTGTTGCCAACTTCCGCTCATCTTCTTGGAATCGTGCGCCGATTGATCGCATGGCGAATATCAATCTGGAGCCCGGCACTTCCAAGCTGGAAGACATGATTGCTTCCGTTGAACGTGGCGTGTTCATGCAAGCTAACAAATCCTGGTCCATTGATGACTATCGCAACAAATTCCAGTTCGGCTGCGAATACGGGAAGTTGATCGAAAACGGTCAGCTGACCAAGACTGTGAAAAACCCAAACTATCGCGGCACGACTGTGAAGTTCTGGAACAGCCTGAAAGCCGTCAGCGAAGTGCGTGAGACCTTTGGATCTCCGTTCTGCGGAAAAGGTGAACCAAATCAGGTCATTCGCGTGGGTCACACCAATCCTTATTGCCTGTTCTCTAACGTTGAAGTCTTCGGAGCCTAGAGGAGTCGCCCATGAATTTTACTGAAAAAACAAAACTTGCCTTCAACGCCGTGGCGGACCATCTTCTGGGAAATCTAAAATCCAATGAGCAGGCTTTGGTGAATCTTCATGCCGAAGAATCCCTGTTCGTTCGTTTCAACGGCAACAAAGTCCGTCAGAACACCCACGTCGAGCAGCGCTCTTTAAGTCTGCAACTGCAAAAGAATAAAAAAACCGCCAACATCACTTTTTCCATCACTGGTGAAGCGGATGAAGACAAAAAACGCGCGGACTTCTGGTTGGAACAAGCCCGTCAGGAATGTGATCTTCTGCCTGAAGATCCGTATCAGGTTCCCATCACCAACAACGGCACCAGCGACAGCACTTTCAAAGGCGCGCTATTGACCGACGAAGACGTGGTCAAAGCCATCACCACGCCGGCAGCAGGAACCGACCTTGCGGGGCTTTATTGTGCAGGACCGATCATTTCTGCCAATAAAAACTCTCAAGGCCAAAGTCACTGGTTCGCGACAGAGAACTTCTTCGTGGACTATTCCCTTTACTTGGGTGAAAAGGCCGTGAAGTCCATCTATGCCGGAACCAACTGGGACCAGAAGGCCTTTGAGGAAAATCTGGCACAAGCCAAAAACCAGCTCAGTCTGATGGATCGTCCTAAAAAAGTTCTGCAGCCGGGAGCTTACCGCACGTATCTGGCTCCGGGGGCTGTGGCGGAACTGTCCACAATGTTTGCCTGGGGAGCCTTGAGTTTTAATGCCTACAAACAAGGGGCCAGCGCCCTGCAACGTCTGGCTGACAAGGAGCGCACCCTTTCACCTTTGTTCAGCTTGCGTGAAAACTTCGCCATGGGGCTGACTCATCAGTACAACTCTTTGGGGGAACTGGCGCCGGAGAAACTGGATCTAATCAAAGAAGGACAACTGCAAAGCTTCCTGATCAGCAGCCGTTCAGCCAAAGAATATGGTGTCACCAGCAACGCCGGTGACACTGGTGAAGGTCCACGGGCGATGGAGATCCTTCCTGGCACACTGAAAAAGAACGAGATCCTGAAAGAACTGGGCACCGGTCTGTATCTGTCGAACCTGCACTATCTGAACTGGTCGGATCGTCTGAACGCCCGTATTACAGGAATGACCCGCTATGCCTGCTTCTGGGTGGAAAACGGGGAAATCGTGGCTCCGATCGCGGATCTGCGATTTGACGAGTCTCTTTTTGATTGTTTAGGTGCGAACCTTCTGGCTGTGACCGACTTCCAGGACATTGACCCTCAGGTTTCCACTTATGAGAGCCGCGCTTTAGGTGGCAAAAAAATTCCGGGCATGCTAATCAAGGACTTTAAATTCACTCTTTAAGGGGCGACATGGTTACTTATATTGTTCATATCTCTGTCAGACACGAAGTTTACACTGAGTACGTTGAGTGGCTCAAAAACGAACACATCAATGAAGTACTTGCTCTACCTGGCTTCATAAAGGCCGAACTTTGCTTGAGAAAAGGCGGCAGCATGGAAGCCTCCAGCAAAGACGTTAAGATCGTCTACACACTAAAAGACGAAGACGCGATGAAGACTTACATGACTGAATACGCAATGGGATTGCGTGAAAAGGGACTTGAGAAGTTCCCGGGCCAGTTCTCGGCCCACCGTGAAGTCTGGTTGGAAACAATTAATTTTACGTCAAAATAGGCTTGAGGGACTAGGAAATCCCCCGGGCGCAGTGTATGTTGGGAATGTAAACAAAGGAGACCGTTGTGGCATCTGCAGCTTTCCAAAAAATTCTTGAGAATCTTTCTGGTAACAAAAACATCCAAAACCTTCTTGAAAGCTTCCAAAAGCTAAGCGACGAAATCAAAAAGAAAGAAGCGGAACTAAAAGGCCGTTTTGATCAGGAAAAAGAAGACAAGATCGAACTTGCCTGGAAGAAATACCAGGAGATCGTAAAAGCTCTTTCTGTTTCTGAAGCAAAATTGGAAAAAGAAGTGAACAGCACTATTTCCAAAATCAAAAAGTCTGCTGATGACCTGGAAAAGAACATTCAGGCTTACAAGAAAAAAGCCATCGTTCAAAAAACGAAGCTTGAAAAAACTTTGTTCAAAAAACAAACGACGAAAAAAGCTTCTTCCAAAAAAGCAGCTCCTAAAGCAAAAGCTGCTACGACAAAGAAAGCGACTGCTAAAAAAGCTGTGGCTCGCAAAACCACCAAGAAAGTCGCGAAGAAAAAATAGTCTTCTGACTTTTCATAACTTTAAAAAGGGAAGGCCAAAACCTTCCCTTTTTTTATTTTCAGATCCAGGCACCTTCACTCGCTTCCCCACAAGACCCAACGCACTTGCTGTCGGCTCTGTTGCCAGGGGGTTTTGACCAATGATCTTTCTGTATATACTGGCGCAAGACACAGAAAGAGGTCGAGCCCCAAGTCTTGTTCCACGATAACCTGTGGACAGCTCTTCTTTCGCCCTGAGAGCATAAATATGTTTGAACGTTTTTCGAGGGGGAAATTATTATGAAACACCTATTACTTTCTTTGACCGTTTTGCTGTCTGGAGCTGCGGCGCAAGCCCAGGATTTATTCTGCAATCTGAAGGTTAACAACGACGTGATCGTAGACACGAAGGTGTCAACGATTGAAGGTAAAAACGTGACCTTTGGAAATTATGGAAGCTACCAGGCCAGCGTGCGCAACCTGGGGTCGTCTAAGTTCTATATCGAAATCTATGAAACCAACGTCTCTCGCACCTATGCGGACGGTGTTCTAAGAACTGAGGAAGACGAGATCAAGTGGACTCTGTGGAGCCGCGAGATCCTTATGGAAGCGTCCTGCCGTCTGGCGATCTAAGGTCCTTTCACGGCAAGGGTGACAGTTTTGGGCTCACCCCCACCCCCCTTGCACTGCCATTTCAAATATAAGCCATCCTCAAAAAGGCAGGGTCCTTGCTGTCTTTCAGAGGATGGTTAAGAAGTTATTATTCTTTAGTTTGTTCGTCCTTCAGCTTCTGGTCACCCCGGCCTGGGCGGACTCTTATGACTATGCTCGCATCTTCGATGTCACCTTCAAAGCCATGACCCAAAAAGACCTGTACAAGGCCCTGAATGAATCTGTCCTGCAGCAGAAAAAGCCACTGACACAGAGTCAGCTTGTCTTCCTGCTGAAAAGGAACCCCGAATACATCCGTATTCTTGAACAGACTGTCAACCGCCTGAAGGATTCCCAGGCAGAATCCCCGGAGTCCTATGCACAGGCTTTGAGTGAAATCAAAGTTCAACTGAAAGCCGTCGTACAGACACCGGCCTTTGCGGCTCAATTGGCCGCCTATGAAAGTCCGTCTCACCCCCTGACGATGGATCTTCCCGGTGGAGCCCCCGGGTTTCGCTCCATGCGCCTGTTCGTCAACCATCCTCGTCTGAAAGATGCAACAGATCCAAAAAGCCGTGTTCTGCCCGGGGAGGATCTGCGCAAAGTGGTGGTCGACTTTATTCGCGGGGCAGAGCAGGAAATCTGGTACAACGTTTTTGATTTTGACCTGAAAGTCATTGCGGAAGCTTTGAAAAACCAGCATCTCAAAAAAGGAGTGAAGGTCACCGGAGGTATTGATGCCGGAACCATCAACGTCCGCCCTGAAGTCAAAGCCATCTTTGATGATCTGGCGACCTTGGAAAGTGACACCTTTAAAACAGTGGCCGTTCGTTCGGTCGGGTTGAACCACCAAAAAATCATTCTGCGCGATCCCTTCGGCCCCAAGGCGGCCGTCCTGTTCCTGTCCGGAAATTTCACGCAAAGCTGTATCGGACCGGAAGGAGATCTGGTGGATCTTCCCAAAGAAAAACGCACCGAGTACTCTATCCCCAATGCCAATCACGCCTTGCTGATTCTGGGTTCTTTGCCGGCTCAGGCGACTAAGGCCGAACTGAAAAAAACCCTTGAACACAAAATCCGCGGTCAAAGCCAGTACCCGATCAGTGGCAGTTACAAAATTTTTGGCGAAAAACTTAAAGCCGATGAAGAGGCGCCCTACATCATTCTGTCCTTCTCCCCGAATGGCGGCGAAGGGGACGTGAACAAAAGCATTTATGTTCCCTTGATTCAAAATACCAAAGGCTCCATTGAAGCAGTGCACTTCGCATTTTCTTCAAAACAGATTCAGAATGCGTTGTTGGAACGCGCCACCCGCGACATGCAGGAAAAAGGTCATTTTGATTTCCGCTCTGTGGGTGACACTCCGTTTGCCCTGCGGGAGTGGAGTGCCTTCCTGTTGCTGTCCGGCCTGAAAAAAGATCTGCCTTCCGGCAAGTATCTGACCGACGGCGAAGCCCCGATCCTGCAGGCCCTGGGCGCTGCGGGAGTCACCGACTTGCAGAATAAAATCAGAACCGCTCCGGCGATTTATGGGGAACGTCATTTCCGTTTGGAGGATGGCAGTGCTGTGAAGACCACATCGAAAATTCATCACAAGGTTTTCATTTTCCCTGAGGACTCTTTGGCGGTTCTGGGAACCTCTTTCAATCCCAGCGAAAACGCCGAAAATAATAATGAGCAAATCGTGATTGTGAAGGACGCCAACATTGTTCGCCAGGCCCGAGGTCTGTTCGGATATCTGTATAAGAACTCCGCTCGGTCGGTCACGGCCGAAGCCAACCGCCGTAATTTGAAGGCCTTGCCAACCCCGGACGAGACTGTGGGCGGTGAGCCCAGCGAGCGGGATCAATAGAAGCTGACAGACTGATGCGTTTTTGTTAATTATCACCCTATGAGATTTCTGCGTAGCTCCCTTAAATACTTTGCCTTCTTTGTGCTGGGTCTGTTGACCTGTGCCTTCGTGGGCCTTGGGGCTATTACCTACTATGCCGTCGATTATCTGACGCAGAATCCTTCGGCCCCCCCGACCCAGAAAAAACCTTACCCGGTTGCCAAAGCCTCGCTGACACCCGAGATAAAAACCTCTAAGACCTCCACCGCCGACGATCTCATTCCCGAATCCTCCAAAGAAAACTTCCGCAGCGCCTTTAACACCAGCCGCTCTTTCTTGGAAACCAGCGCGCAGATGTCCAGTCTGCTAGGAAAACTGGATAAGCTCTCCATGCCCCCCCTGTGTCCGTCACTGTGCGACGCCAGCGCCATGGACAAAGAACAACTGAAAGCAGACGGAGTGGCCTATCTTGAAAGGTATTTACGCACTGAAGGGACTCGCGCCCTGCAAGACCCCGAGTTCCGCCTGCTCACCGACAATATTGGTCGCATCTATCACCTGATCGCTCCCGCACAGAAAATTATGGCAAAGATAGATCGTCTGAAAGCTCAGCAGGAAAAACCCGATGGCGCCAGCACCACGGACAAGCTTCTGATCACAGCTGAAATTCAAGGCATACTTATTTCTGATTTCTACAGCTTCGCGAATCACGTCGAACGACTCAAAGAGGACGGCGGCAAAATGAAGCTTATTCGCGATCTGCGCCGCGCCTGCCACAGAGGCAAGTCTGTAAAACAGCTCATATCAGAGTGCGACTCAATACTGTCCCAGCAATAATTCACATTGATATCTATTGATTGAATCTAAGATTCAAATGAATTACCTATAGGAGCCTATGGGAAAAGGCCTTTCGCGTTCACAAGTTTTCTTTATGACCCTGACCTGCATTCTGGTCGTGGGCAACCTTTACTACAACCAGCCCCTGCTGGGAATTCTGGCGCGCGAATATGGTGTGACCGAAGCCAAGGTGGCTTTGGTTCCGGCCTTCACCTTGATTGGCTATGCCTTGGGCATCTTGTTCCTGGTGCCGATGGGTGACATGATCGAGCGCCGCAAACTGATTCAAGGCGGTATGACGGCTGCAGGTCTGTTGGCGGTGACATTGCCTTTCAGTCCTTCGCTGGGCGTGTTCTGTGCGATCAGTTGCGTGATGGGTTTCTTCAACGTGTCCCAATCCATTCTGATCCCCTTTGCAGCAAATCTGGCCAAACCTGAAGAGCGCGGGAAAGTCGTCGGCATCGTTCTTTCCGGCATTCTGATCGGCTCTTTGATGGCGCGCACCCTGGCGGGGTTTATTGCCCAGTACTTCGGCTGGAAGACCGTTTTCATTTTTGCCGGCTCTGTCAGTCTGATTCTTTCCGTCGTCAGTCAGTTTGTCCTGCCGCGCTCCCAGCCGACGTTTAAGGGAACCTACAAAGAACTGATGGCATCCACCGCCCGCTTATTCAGAGAACTTCCCACCATCCGTGAAGCCGCTGTCATGGGTGCTATTTTGTTTGGAACCTTCTCGGCCTTCTGGACAACTTTGACCTTCCTGCTGGAAGCGGCTCCTTTTAACTTTGAACCAAAAACCATCGGCCTGTTCGGTGCACTGGGGATGATCGGAGCTTTGGCCGCCCCTCTGGCCGGGCGCTATGCCGACAAAAAAGGGGCTGCAGCCACCATCCGCATGGGACTTTACAGTGCGATGGCCGCCTTTGGTTTGTTGGCCCTTTCCTCTCAAGTGGTGATTGGAATTGTCCTGGGCGTTCTGCTTTTGGATCTGGGCATTCAGGTGGCCCATATCTCAAACCAATCCCGGATTTTCAACTTTGCCCCGGAAGCCCATTCCCGACTGAATACGATCTATATCTTCTTCTACTTTGTCGGAGGAAGCCTCGGATCTTATATCGGCTCAGCTCTTTGGAGCTGGGGTCAATGGCCTGCCGTCAGTCTGGGCGGCCTCGGCTTTTGCCTGATTGCCACGCTGATCTTCATGCGTGGGCAAAAAATCCGGGCAAGCTCTGCGAAAATGGCCTAAAATAACCTCATTTCGCCTTGCATTAGCACTTCTTCCCCACACTTCAACGACGCGGCCACGCAGCAAAAATGTTATCTGACGAAGTGGCCGGGGGTGTGCTAGTCTCGGGGCGTCTATTTTAGAGGTGCTCATGAAAATTGCAGATCTTTCTTCCAAGAACGAATTTATTCCCCGTCATATTGGTCCAACAGATTCCGACATTCACGAGATGTTGAAGACTCTGGGCTTCAACTCTTTGGACCAAATGGCTGACAAAGTTATTCCTTCGCAAATCCGCACAACTCACAAATACGAAGACGTGGGTTCTGGTATTTCCGAATACGCGCTTTTGAATCATCTGAAGCAGATGGTTTCCAAGAACAAAGTTTTCAAAAGCTACATCGGCATGGGTTACCACGACACCATCACCCCGACTGTGATTCAAAGAAACATCTTTGAAAACCCAGTGTGGTACACCGCCTACACCCCTTATCAGCCGGAAATTTCCCAAGGCCGCTTGGAAGCTCTGTTGAACTTCCAAACCATGATCGCGGATCTAAATGGCATGGAAATCGCCAATGCTTCTTTGCTGGATGAAGGGACTGCCGCTGCGGAAGCCATGTTCATGGCCCATTCCCTTTGCAAAAACAAAGCAAATGCCTTCGTGGTTTCCCCGGACATGCACCCGCATGTGATTGAAGTTCTGGGCACACGTGCCGAGCCTCTGGGCTTTGAGATGATCATCGCAGACCCGGCGAAATATGATTTCGCCAAACCTGTCTTCGGTGTGTTCTTCCAGTATCCGAACACCCATGGAAAAGTGGAAGACTACTCTGCCATTGCCAAAAAATACAAAGATCATGGCGCCTTGGTTACGGCTTCCACGGACCTGTTGGCAATGACCCTGTTGACACCTCCGGGGGAATGGGGCGCTGACATGGTGGTTGGTAACTCTCAACGCTTTGGTGTGCCGATGGGCTTCGGTGGTCCTCACGCTGGTTACTTGGCGACGAAAGATGCTTACAAACGCTTGATGCCAGGCCGCCTGGTGGGGGTCAGCGTGGATTCTCAAGGCAAACCTGCATTGCGTCTGGCTTTGCAAACTCGCGAACAGCACATCCGCCGCGAAAAAGCGACATCCAATATCTGTACAGCGCAGGTGCTTCTGGCGAACATGGCTTCCATGTACGCTGTTTATCATGGTCCACAAGGGCTTAAGAAAATCGCGTTGCGTGTGCAGCGCCTGACCGCGATTCTGGCAGAAGGTTTGAAAAAGCTGGGCCATAACGTGGCTGACGGCGCCTTCTTTGACACTCTGACTGTGACCACCGACAAAGCAGCGGCCATCATCGCACAAGCTGAAAAGATGCAGATGAACTTCCGCAACTTCGGCGACAACAAGCTGGGCATTTCCTTGAACGAAACAACTTCTTTGGAAGATGTGGAAATGATCTGGGCGGCGTTCAACCTTGGCAACATGGCCGGTTTCACCGCCTTGTCCATCGATGAAGCGCTGGGTGATGTGACGATGCCAGCGGCGTTGACTCGCTCCACGGCGTACATGACTCATTCCGTGTTTAATTCTCACCACAGTGAGACTGAGATCCTTCGTTACATCCACCATCTGCAGAACAAGGATCTGACCCTGACTCATTCCATGATCCCACTGGGCTCCTGCACGATGAAGCTCAATGCAACAACGGAACTGGTTCCTGTTTCCTGGCCGGAAATCAGCAAGCTGCACCCGTTCGCTCCGACAGCGCAAGCGACCGGTCTGATCGAGATGATCCATGACCTTGAGAAAAAACTTTGTGACATCACCGGCTTTGCGGCTGTGAGCTTGCAACCAAATGCCGGCTCTCAAGGCGAATACGCCGGACTTTTGGTGATCCGTAAATACCACCAGTCCCGTGGTCAGGGGCACCGTAACATCTGCTTGATCCCATCCTCCGCACACGGAACCAATCCGGCCTCTGCGGCTTTGGTGAACATGCAGGTTGTAGTGGTGGCCTGCGATGACCAGGGTAACGTCGACGTGGCAGACCTGAAACTGAAGGCTGAACAACACAAAGACAATCTGGCAGCATTGATGATCACTTATCCTTCCACACACGGTGTGTTTGAAGAAGGTATCGTGGAAATCTGCAAAATCATCCACGACAACGGTGGTCAGGTTTATATGGATGGCGCCAACATGAATGCTTTGGTTGGTATGTGCCGACCTGGCGTGTTTGGTCCGGACGTTTCCCACATGAATTTGCACAAAACCTTCTCCATCCCTCACGGGGGTGGCGGTCCGGGCGTGGGTCCAATCGGTGTGGCAGCACACTTGGCTCCGTTCCTGCCAAAACATTCCATGGTTCCTGAAGCCGGTCCGAAAGAGGGTATTTCTGCGGTGACGTCTGCTCCTTGGGGTAGCGCCAGCATTCTGCCGATCTCGTGGGCTTACATCACGATGATGGGCGCGGAAGGCCTGCGCAAAGCCACTTTGGTCAGCATCCTGAGCGCAAACTACATCGCGAAAAAACTGGAGCCGCACTACCCTGTTCTTTACAAAGGTAAAAATGGCCTGGTGGCGCACGAATGTATCGTGGATGTGCGTGAGATCAAGAAAACATCCGGCATCGACGTGACAGACGTTGCAAAACGTCTGATGGACTTCGGCTTCCATGCTCCGACCATGAGCTTCCCGGTGGCGGGCACCCTGATGATCGAGCCGACTGAATCCGAATCCAAAAAAGAGCTGGATCGCTTCATTGATTCCATGGTGACCATCCGCAAGGAAATCAGCGCAATTGAATCCGGAAAGATGGACAAGGAAAACAACGCTCTTAAAAATGCCCCGCACACTGCACAGATGCTGATGAAACCGGAATGGAATCATCCGTATTCTCGCGAAGAAGCCGTTTACCCGGTTGAATGGCTGCGCGCGAACAAGTTCTGGCCGGTCGTGGGCCGTGTGGACAACGCTTACGGCGATCGCAACCTGGTTTGCTCCTGCCCAAGCATTGAAGAGTACACGTAACGAATGAAGCGTGTTCTTCTGATCCGTTTAGACAAAATCGGCGACCTGATCTGCACCATGTGTGTAGATCAGGTTTCTTTTTTAAAGGACTGGGATCAGCAGTGGGTTATCGCCAAAGGATTGGGGTTTGTCCCCGACCACGCCGACCCCCGCCGGAAGTACATCGAGCTTTCCAAAGAAGACTCTAAAGAGTCCCTACAAAAACTTCGCGCTTTTCTGAAAGAATACAAACCCGACGTGGCCGTGAGCTTCCAAGCCCCCTGGTGGGTCAGCTTTGCCCTTTGGGCGGAAGGTGTGCCGGTTCGTGCCGGTGTGCGCTCGCAGTGGCACAGCTTTTTGTTCCTGAATAAGGGCCTGCGCCAGCGCCGCAGTCTGGCGGTGAAACACGAAGCCGAATACAACCTGGATGTTCTTAAGCATGCATTGAACAACACCAGTGCGGACACGGCCCCTGTCTTAAAACTTCAAGGCCCGACAAATCCTGACCTCCTGGCAAAACATCAACTGACTGCCAATGGCTATGTCGTGGTTCATCCAGGTATGGCCGGGTCAGCGCTGAACTGGCCAATTGCCAACTACATCGAGTTCATCAAACAAGTCAGCCCCCGCACCCAAGTTGTTCTGACAGGCACGGCGGCGGATGAAAAGTGGCTGACCGATATCAAAGCCACTTTCAAAAATGACCCTAACGTGATTTGCCTGCAGGGCCTTCTAAAGGCCTCAGAATTGTTCACCGTACTTAAAAACTCCAAGGCCGTGGTTGTGCCCAGCACGGGTGTCGCTCACATGGCAGCGTCTTTGGGTGCGGTGGTTTTGGGTATCTATCCGCATGTGCGGGTGCAAAAGCCTGTCCGTTGGGCAGCCCGCGGGCCTCATGTTCATATTTTTGAAGCCCCGACACTGAACCCGGACGGCAGCCACTGCGATGGCACCCGCTGTGAAGAATTTCACTGTATGGAGAAAATCACGGTGGAACAATTGCTTCACACCCTGTCCTCGCTTTAGAATACCGGCATGCAAAGAGAATTCAGTTTTCCCGCTTCATTTGAAGAATCCATTGACCGTGCTCTGGCGACTTACAAACTGTCGCTGAAGGACTCCAAGGCCTTGGCAAAATGTGTGCTGACTCTTTCTGATTACTTTATCACCAAGCCCGACAGTCCAACACCCTGGAATGAATCCTGGGCTCAGGTGGCCTATCTTTGCTACTATCTGCCGCTGAATTCCACGCGTCTGAATGGGATTTTCGCAGAAGCCGACAAAAGAAGCTTCTTCCAGGGTCTTGAACGGGTGATTGATTTCGGCGCAGGACTGGCAACGGCTTCGATCACTTTGAATGAACGACATAAGTTCAGCTATCAGTTGATTGAGCGCGCCTCTGAACCTCAGCAGATTATTGAAAAGCACTTCCCTCAATTTCCACCTCAGGACTGGCAGCGCACCTTCAGCTCCGCTCGCATGAAAGATGGGAATAAGACTTTAGCATTGTTCTCGTATTCCCTGACCGAACTCAGTGACCTGCCCGATTGGGCTTATCAGTGCGAAGCCTTGATGTTGGTGGAACCTTCCACCCAGCAGGACGGTCGCAAACTGTTACAACTTCGCCAAAAGCTTCTGGAAAAAGGTTATCATGTCTGGGCCCCGTGCACCCATGAAGGGCCATGCCCGCTACTGACCCAATCCAAAACCGACTGGTGTCATGATCGAGTGCACTTCAAAGTCCCGCAGTGGTTCCTGAATCTGGAAGCCGAACTTCCGATGAAGAATCGGACCTTAACCATGAGCTATCTTCTGATGCGAAAAACCCGCCCGACGGCCATTGCAGCCGCTAGGGTTGTCGGCGATCGATTGAAGGAAAAAGGCAAGGATCGCCAGATGATCTGTCGTGGTTCTGATCGCGAGTTTTTGGCCTGGATGCACAAGAACAAGATGGAACAGGAAATTCCTCGTGGTGTTCTTATTGAACTGCCAGAGAATCTACAGAAAGTTTCCAACGAACTTCGCGTCAGTCAGGAAATCACCATCTTGTAAGTCGCTTTTGCTGCCCAGAAGCTTTTTCCATTCACCGGATCGACGCAAACGCTGAATTTCACCTTCCAGCCACTTTTGCAGATTTTTATCCGCATCTCTGGATAAAAGAAACTTCCGCTCAAACTTCTCTACCGAGCGGTCGGAAATATAAATATCCTGACCCAGTTTCAAATCCTGAATCAGATAATCCGCCACCAGACGACCGGTGATCACAAAATCAATGCGTCCCCGGGCAAGCATTTGCAGGCCGTTACTTAAGGAGTTTGTCGTCTGGGAATCCACTTCCCCCGCGTGCTGCAACTTGCTGACGGTTTCTATGCTATGACCTGTGACGACAGTGGTCTTCAAATGCTTCAGGGATTCCATACCACGATAGTCCAATGGTTTTTTACGCGAAGACAGGACCAGGTTTTCATCATCCATCATGGCCGAAGTCCAAAAGAATTTCTTTTCATCCGTGTCTTCAAACCACTTCGGTGCCACCAAGGGAACGACCACAACCCCGTTTTTTTCCAATACTTTCAACAGACGTGCCCGGGGCAGAACCGTCACTTTAAATTCATACTTCCCCAGGGATCGGGCCGTCAGCAAAGATGCCAACTCAAACACCAGTCCCGTTTCTTTCTTCTGATCCACAATAAATGGAGGAGTATCATAAGGCGATATCATCTCGACGACTTGTTTAGCGAAAGCCTTTGTGGAAACTGCCAGAACAATTATTGTGATCCAAAGCAGACGCATAATTAACAGCTCCTTCGCCTGTATATCCATTGTAGCACAGTCATAGAGGCCCCATTGATCTAATTTGAAACATGAAAATTACTGGCACGTCATAACATGGACCTTAAAGATACATGCAAACAAGCCGATATATATTTGTAACGGGGTTTTACTTTGAATACATGGAGCGTAATGGGAAAATTCATTGTATGGATTTGCGTCAGTGCCTGGATTGCTGGTTGCACGATTAAGACCAGTGTTCACAACGGCGAACTCAAGGCTTCCCTGCAAGGCGCAGAGTCCCCGGCCTACTATACCAACAAGTCCCCGGTCAAAGTCCGGATTCAGTTCAACCGACCTCCGGATGTTGTGCACGCTGATCAATTCCAAGCTCAGAATGCCACGATCTCTGGTATTACCCGCCTCACAGGAACTGAGTATATAATTGAGTTAGTTCCAGATCATCAGGGACTGATCCGAATGCAATTGCCATCCGGCATAGCCGTTGGAAGCCGGGGTGAGAAATCCGAGCCCTCTGAAATCTTTGAAATTCACTTCGATGACATTCTGCCCACGATCGATACCGCCACTGTTCTGCCTGGTGCCGTCAGCTCGGTGGCTCGCCCCTCCGTTGCCGGCACAACAGAGCCCAAGGCCATTGTGACTTTATTTAATTCCATCACCTGCAGTGGTGATATTCTGGCAAACACCACGGCAGATGCCACCAGCGGAAATTATTCCTTCGAACTGGGACAAGCCCTGACGGCGGAAGGCTCCTATGCCTGGAGCCTTCTGACTGAAGATGCTGCAGGAAACACCTATTGCTATCCTTACCCGTTGGCTTACACTTTGGATCAGACAGCTCCGTCCACGCCTGCCATCTCCTTGGTTCACGGGACTATTTCCGACAATCCGGTTGCTGTGGATCTGGGCTCCTGTGCAGATGACAACCAGAATCCTGATTCTTATTATCAGGTGATTTTCACTCAAGACAGCTCGACTCCGCCAGCCCTGGACGATCCCGCATGGATGACCTGCACCGCCGGGACTAATCATTTCACACTTTCTGGTGCTGATGGCGCCCATACCATCATCTTGTGGGCCCGCGACGAGGCAGGGAATCTGACTGCGAGCAATACCATCCATCTGACTTTGGATACGGCAATCCCCAGCCTGAATTTACCGGCGACGATCAGTCTGGATCGCAACAGTGCCAGCACCGAACTTTTTGCTGATGCTTTGGTTGATTCAGACGAGGAAGGTGCTGGAACTTACAGTCTGGCGACAGCCGATGCCCCTCGATGTTCAGACTTCGGAAGTGTGTCGATTGATGCCGCAACGGGAGCTTTGACCTACGCCCCGACGACTCATTACTTCAATCGCTACAGCGGAGCCGACTATCATGGTGGCCCCTGCAACATCAAAGTGCAGTTTGCCGATCAAGTTCTGCCTGCACCTCACACCGTCACTGCCGATGTGGCCGTGACAGTGAATTTCGTTAACGAGCCGGTCCAGATCACCGTCTGGCCAGGCACCAACGGAACCACGTTGGAAAAATGTGGTAACAAGTGCTTTGCAAATTCCATCTTTGATCTGGCCTTTACCGTGTCCCCGGGCGGCAATGCAACCTTCCCGGACCCACAGCCTTTGACTTGTGCAGGCTCCACTGCCGATGCATATTACGTGGATATCGCCAATTGCGGAGTCTCTGGCACCACGGGGACGTTGGCGGTGCAGATGGGCACGGCTCACGCGTCTTCTAGTGATGGCACTATGATCACCTTCACAGCCAGCGATGGGATCGGCACGGACTCAAAAACTTTCAGCCTGCATGTAGACAACTATGTGATGAGCATGTATCCAGCCCTGGCCGTCAGCAAACAGCTTTCATGTATTTTGTGTCACGCTAACATTCAGGCCGATATCGTCACTGATTTCGGCGTCTCTCAAGCCAACTATGGCAATGCCTCGGACATTTTGGGTGTGGCCAACCTGGCTGGTTCATACATCTATCACAACGACAACAGTGTGATTGATTTCCTGGTCACGGGCTCAATCTATATGCCGAACATCACAGTGACCGACAAAAACTTTATCAAACAAACTTCCGGTAATCCGAACTCAGGTCCGCTCAACCTGCGAAACTTCCTGCAAAACAGCTGGAATCAGTACAGCCCCATCACCGACAGTCAGGGCACCATCCTGATGGATGGCGATGGTTTTATGCAAGTAAACCCCACCCCGGTGGCCAAGGCCCCTCAACTGATTCCTCCGAAAGTTCAAGGAGGACTGCAACTGAAGTCCTCGATCACGATCCGGGCCCCTTCCGATGCAGAGGTCTTGGCGCTGGACAGTTCTTTAAGCGCCGGAACAACGGCCTTTGTCTATAAAGGCCCGAACTCCAAACCGGGTTTAAGCGGTCTGCAAATTCATGACTTCGGTTATGGATCGTTTGTGCGCAACAATGGCACGATCATCTGTCATGGAAGTATTATCATCAGCGGAACTTTGTATTTGAATAATCCCGACATCCAAACCGATGACGTCGGCTGTTCTATTTATGTTGCAGGTAATGTCTTTATCGAAACCAATCGCGGCACTGCGATTCAGTACGTGGGGGGCGCAGCTTCGCCGACTTTACAAATCACAAGTTCGCGCAATATCCATATGGGTATTGGATTGTACGACATCCGCTTTATCCGCCGAAGTTTGAATAATTTTGAAGACGCCCAGAAGATCGTCAACGCCGCCAATCCGGGAGGTCTTCGCGACGCCGCAGAAGGCGCTCTGACCATCAAATCCAACAATGATGCCGGAGCATGGGAATGGATGCGCTGTCCACTGCGCCCTGAACATGCCCAGTATCTGGATGCTCACTATATTTCCAATGGAAACTATTCCGCTTGCGATCCTGGTGTCGATCCATGGAAGTGTGGCATGGCCAAAGAATTGTTTGATGATTGGACCGGGCCGGTGACGGGTTATGATCATGTCTTGGACGTCAAGGTCATCAACCAATCCGGCACTTTGGTTAACCCCATCGTGGCCTATGAAAACTTGTGCCGCTGGAACGGCTATCAGATGTCGAACTATGCTGCCCACTCGTGGCAGTGGTCAGGATACTGGGGAGAACAACCCGATCGTGTGGGCGCTCCGACGATCAATGCCACCCGCGTTTCAACGGTTTTTGATCACATTCGCATCAACGCGCAGAACGTGCACAGCCGCTATTATGGAGAATTCCGCGGATCCGTGATCGCCCCCTGGGCTCTGTTCGCGGTCGGAAATCTGGTCTTTAAATACGACACTCGCTTAAACAATGTCGTACCTTACCCCCGCCTCATGGTCCCCAATCCCATCTTCGATGTACAGTAATCGGCCCGGCCGAGCAGTGCTTCCCGCCAGGGGCCGTGCTGGAGCGCCGGCAGGCGCGCAAGCTGAAGCAGCTCCCCAGAAAATAAAAAACCGAGAGCTTTTGGGCTCTCGGTTCCTAGTCGAATTTAACTTTTGAATTCCGAAGCTACTCAGTCACGTAGCCAGAAACAGGGATCAAGGACACAGAGATCTGATAAGTCTTGCCTTGCACAACCCCAGCATCCAGGAATTGCGCCAGCTCACGACGGAAGCCTTTGATTTTTTCTTTAGCTTCAGCCAAACGCGCTTCATCCACATTGATTGTGATCGTGGAATGTTCACGTTCTTCACTTGGCATTTTCTCCAGAAGACGTTCCAACTTGCGTTTCATCTTCTTTTCACGGCTGATTTCGCCGAAACGCTGAAGTTCATCCGGAGTCAGGTTCAAACGCTCCCCGAACATACGGATGGTTCTCATTGTCACAGTACGTTTGCCGTTCAGGATTTTGGACAAGAAAGACGAGTCCACTTCCAAATGACGAGCAAACGCACGCAAAGAGTAACGGGGATAGTTTTGGCTACGGCGAGCCAATTCATCTTCAAGAAACTGTCTAAAATCTGAGTTTTTATTTACGTCCTGCATGAGGACACAATTATTTGCAGGGCCCCTGATAATCAATATTTTGTTCACAGTCTTACAGACATTTAATCTAGCTATTCGAGGCGCGTCATAAGGCCCGCGAACATTACAGAATTTTATCGAATATCAACAACTTACGATTTCGACCGCGCTCTTCGACGGAAAGCATTTCCGAGGCCCTCATGAAGTCGTTCGCCAGGGTTTTTTGCAATAAATCAGACAGCATCTGTTCGTCTCTTTGTGGACCCAATATCAGTCTGTCAGCGCTAAGAAGTCCCTTTTCCCGCAAAGTCTGCACAATTTTTAGAATCGTGTGAGCCCCCACTCCGGTAATGACCACCGTGCCTGACACAGACTGCCGCAGATCCTCCCCGGGCCGAGAGTGAAAAGCGGCCTGCGTAACAGCGTCTTCGCGGAAATATTCTGCCAAAAAACGAGCCTCCAGCTGTTCTACGATGTGCGGCACCTGATCCACGAAATGAACCTCGGAAAAAAGCCCGCTTTCATAGGCATTCAACCCCAGATATCCGTGGTCGCAGCAGAAGTCCCAGACGGGCTTTCCGGGCAAAAGGTGATCGTAGATAAGCTGCATGCGGCGAGAGAGTTTGAACATCGGGTCGCAAGATAGAATCCTCATTGACTGAATGTCACGGGGAAAGGGATATTCATGCGCATGAAAAAGACTCCATTAGCAGAAACACACGAGAAGCTCGGCGGCCGCATGGTCGATTTCGCCGGTTGGTATATGCCTGTTCAGTACGTGGGTGTGCGTGAAGAGCACAACAACGTGCGCACGAACGTAGGCCTGTTTGACGTTTCCCACATGGGGGAAATTCGCGTTAAAGGCCCCAAAGCCCTGGAAACCCTGGAATGGCTGACGACCAACGACGTGGCAAAACTGAATGTCGGAGAGGCTCAATATTCTTTGCTGCCGAATGATCAGGGCGGCCTGGTGGACGATATTATCGTTTATTGCCTGGAAAAGGATGCCGATTACCTGGTTTGCGTGAATGCCTCCAACAAAGACAAAGACTTTGCCTGGATGACCAAACACAATAAAGGCGCGGATATCACCGATGAATCCGACCGCTGGGGTCAGATCGCCATCCAAGGTCCAAAAGCTCTGGAGCTTTGCGACCGTGTATTCGACATCAAAGTCAGTGAAATGAAACCTTTCACTTTGAAGTCCGGCCAGTTCAAAAATCACAAGATCATGATCGCCACAACTGGTTACACCGGCGAAAAAGGCTGCGAAGTCTTTATCGAAGCCGCAGGAACTGTGGATCTGTGGATGACTTTGCTAGAAACCGGCAAAGACCTGGGCGTGATGAGCATCGGTTTGGGGGCCCGTGACACCCTCAGAACTGAAATGAAGTATTCTCTTTACGGCCACGAAATTGATGACACGACGAATCCCTACGAAGCAGGCCTAGGCTGGGTGATTAAACCTGCCAAAAAGGACTTCTTCAATAAAGCCCAGATTGTGGGCAAAAAAGAAGCCGGCTTAAGCCGAAATCTTGTGGGATTTAAGATGCTTGAGAAGGGCATCCCTCGTCAGGGCTACAGCCTGTTTTCTTTTGACAACAAAGAAATCGGCAGGGTAACTAGTGGTACTCACTCCCCGACCCTGGATGAACCTATCGGTATCGCTTTTATCGATGTAGCTTACGCAAAAGAAGGAACAGAGTTCCTTCTGGACATCCGCGGTCGCAAAGTGAAAGCCGTGGTTTGCAAAACACCGTTTGTAACGAAATAAGGAGCCAGACATGGGATATCACATTCCTGAAGACTATTATTACACTAAAGAACACGAATGGGCTCAGGTTGATGAGAACATCGTTACTGTAGGTATCACTGAATTTGCTCAGGATTCCTTGGGCGAAGTCGTTTACGTGGAGCTTCCAGAAGAAGGTCAAAAGATCACTCAAGGCCAAACTTTCGGCGTTATTGAGTCCGTTAAAGCGGTGAGTGACCTTTATGCCCCTGTTTCCGGCACGGTTATCGAAGTGAACTCATCTCTTAGCGATGACCCGTCTGTTTTGAACGACGACCCAGTGAATGAAGGCTGGTTGGTTCGTATCGAAATGGATACCGAAAAAGAGCTCGCAAACCTTATGAGAGCTCCAGACTACAAAAAATTGATCAGCGAGAAATAAGCTGAGTTGAGGCCAAGCGGACGTTTTTTTGAAATTTCCGCTTGCAATCTGACTCTGAAGTAAGCTATCAATAGTGCTTCCTTAAGCCTAGAGATGTGTTGCCCCGCTGGTGAAATTGGCAGACACGCTAGACTTAGGATCTAGTGCGCAAGCGTGGGGGTTCAAGTCCCTCGCGGGGCACCAAATCTCTAAGCTTAAGAACCACTAAAAAGCCAACTGAATAAGTTGGCTTTTTTTATGCCCAAAATCTTCAGACGACCACGAACTGTTCCTATTCCTAGACCTTCCTCTGGACCCGGCCTTGCTGAATAACACGCTGAAATTCATACTTTAATTATGGATTTATTTATCGTTACAGGCGGCTCCAAGGGGCTGGGGGAACAGGTTTGTCTTAAAGCTCTGCAACAGGGCCACCAAGTCGTAAATCTGTCCCGCTCCCGTCCCTCATTCAAATCACACAATTTCAAACATATTGCCGCTGACTTCAGCCGCGGCCTGGGGACGATCCAAAAGATCGAAGCCGTGCTGGAGAATCTGGATCTGGCTTCTTTCAAACATATCCATCTGATTAACAATGCCGCGTTGATCAATCCCGTGGGCTCTTTGGTCGATCTGGATCTGTCTGAAATGAACACACATCTGGTGACCAATCTGATTTCTCCTGTTCTGCTTTCCCAGGTCTGCGCCCGGCTCGCTGCTGAAGAAAAAAAGCCTTTGACGATATTCAACATCGGTTCCGGCGCCGCTTTCCGGCCCATTTCAGGATGGTCGATGTATTGTTCCTCCAAAGCCGGCCTGAAAATGTTTACCGAAAATACGGCTTTGGATCTGCAAAACTCTAAGAACAAAAAAATCAGAATCTATCACTTCAGTCCCGGTGTGCTGGATACACAAATGCAGCAGACCATTCGCAGCTTCAAAAAGAAGGACTTCCCCGAAGTGGCCAACTTTAAAAAGCTGAAGACGGATCATCAGCTGCGCCAGCCCGCAGATGTCGCTGATCTGGTCGTCCGCTTCTGTCTGGAACCGAAAAAATTCAAAACTCAATCGTCTGTGATCTCCATCCAAGATCTGGAAAAGAAGGTACGTTAAAATGAAACGATTATTTACCGGTGCTCTCGTTGTCGGGTTCTTTATTCTTGGCTTCAGGATCTCTAATCCCGAGGGGGGCTTTAACACCGCTCCCGTCAGTTCTGCTGAGTTCAGTTCAACCTCTTCGCAGTTCCAGGACATCACGGCGTCCTCGGGCCTGCCGGCGATCCATTCAACAACGCTGGCTTTTGGTGACTACGACAACGACGGCTGGGTCGATCTGCTGGCTGGCGGACGTCTGTTCAGAAATGTCAGCAGCAAAGTGAACATTCTGTTCTCTGACGTGACGGATCTTGTGGGCATTCGCGACATGAAGGGGGCTCCTTTATTTGCGGATCTGGACAACAATGGCCTGCTCGACATTCTGACAACCAAAGGACAGATCTTTATTCAGGTCTCCAAGGGTCAGTTCGTTGAATCCTCACGCCAGTGGGGCTTTTCTTTGCCAGAACACGCCCATGCACTGGCTATCGTTGATGTGAACAAAGATGGGTGGATTGATATTATTGCGGGCTTCAGCGAACCCAAATTCGGCGCCCCCCTTCTTCCCCAGAAGATGTACACCAACGTCAAAGGCAAGTTCCTGATCGACAGCACCCCAGTGGCCTTCCGGATGAACCCAAACTATCTTCGTGGCATTGCCGTGGCGGATTACAACAACAACGGTTCCATCGAAGCTTACTTTTCTAATTATCGCCTGCGCCCCAACAACCTGTACAACCTGGGAAGTGCGATCCTGATGGATCAGGCAACGGCCATGAACATTCAAGGGGATCACGACCCTAAAAAGTTCTACGACCAGTCCCGCAAAGCCTACTATGGACCACAATACGGTCACACGATCTCCTCGATCTGGTCGGACTTTGACAATGACGGAAATCTGGATCTTTGGGTTTCCAATCTGGTGCATAAGTTCGTGGGTATCAATGGCAAGGGCGTCTTTGATCAGCGCGGCTATCTGTGCGACGATTCAAAAATTTATCGCAACACCGGAAAGCCCTTCTACCGCCTGATTGACGTTCGACCTTCTTCCGGTATTGCCTATCGCCCTATCGGTGATTTCTCCAAATACAAAGGTGACGAACTGTGGGCACAAACGACGCCTGCTGATTTTGACAACGATGGTCTGCTGGATGTTTACATCAGTCAGGTTTACGATCTGGCCTATTCTTACTCTCTTCTTTACAAGAATATGGGTGGCTTCAAGTTCAGGGACGTCAGCGCAGAACAAGGCACTCGCGTTTTTGACAGTTATGCGGCGGCTTGGGCTGACCTGAACAACGACGGAAAAATGGACTTGGTTCAGTCAGGACGACGGCGCAACGGTGCCACTCCGGCACTTCGGGTTCTGCAAAACACCATGGGTGACAACAATAACTTCCTGCGCGTTCGACTGAAAGGCACCCGTTCCGGCACTCAGGCGGTGACGGCACAGGTTCGCGTTTACCATCGCAACGGGGTTTTCCTGCGCCAACAAGATGGTGTGACAGGGACCATGAATCAGCAAAACGATCCGACCCTGCATTTCGGCCTGGGCCCCGTCAAAGAGATCACCAAAGTGGAGATCCGCTGGCCTTCTGGAAAAGTGCAAACACTGGGACCGACTGCCGTAAACCAAACACTTAAGATTGAGGAACCACGCCAATGACCACCGAACAAAGAGTCGCCCTGGTACAGGGGCAACTGGATGCCTATAACAATCGCGACATCGAAAAGTTTTGCTCTTTTTACCACCCCGAAGTGACCGCCTACCGCCTGGGACAGGAAGGCCCGTTCTGCGTAGGGATGGAGACCTTCCGCAAACTGTATGATGAAAAGTTCAAAAACACCCCTGACTTGCACTGCACCCTGAAAAGCAGAATTGTCCTGAACAACAAGGTGCTTGATGAGGAGTCCGTCGTGCCTAGCGGGTCTCACGTCGTTGCCATCTATGATTTCAAAGACGGACTGATCAAAGACATCTGGTTTGCATACTAAGGCCTCAGGGGCCTGACAGCGCCTCTGATCAGCGAAGAGGCCCCGATTCATTATGCATTAAAGGCATATATACTTTCTTTTAATATAATTTACAAATAGCCCTCAAAGACCTACAAAAGCCCCATCAAAACATGGAGTTTTAATTATGAAGTCTTTGCTGGTGCTTTTATTGACTGTTTTTCCTGTGCTCTCCCTGGCGTCTTCCCGTGGTGAAGATCAATTCATTAAAAAAGTTTACTCTGTGATCGAGGCCAACAACGGAACTTTTAAAGAGGTGGCTCCGGCAAGCCTCAACCCAAAACAGCTCGCGGGTCTTATGAAAGCCGCACGCGAAGAAGCTGATATCTGGTATGACACCATTCTGGAGGGCGACTACATGTTGAACTCCGAAGCTGATATTGAGGTGGTCGAATTGAACCAATACTATTCTGCATCTGGAGAACTTGTAGCTTACCGTGCGGTCATTCAACATGCGGCCTTTGACGTGGGAGAGGACAACTGCACCCCAGGCTACATTTCCAGTGGCATCTTTATCAGTCCTGATTTCAGATTCCACTTCCGCGACGAAGATGCCATTGAGGACTTCACCGAACTGTAATGACCTCTCAGGGACCTGTCACCATTTCAGGTCCCCTTGATTTCCGGCAAAGGAACATCAAACCGGCAACAATGTGTCTGGAATCATTTTGACAGCCAGGGCGCGATTTCCAGATCATGATGCCACCATGAACATCAGCCGCCTCACTCAGATTATTCTATTTTCTGTGACCGCACAGCTTGTCCCTGTCTTTGCTGTTGGCGGCTTGAAGTTCGGCTTCAATCCCAGCAATGCGCCCCCTTTGCTTTATCAGTTTGAAAATAACGGCAACCCCATTCCCACGGGGGGACTGATCTACGAAGTTTCTGTCGCCATTGGCGATGAGCTGGGGGAAGACTACACGATCGAACGCATCCCCAGAAAACGTATTGCTCAGCAGATTGTGGAAAATCGCGTGGATTTGATCTGCCACAACAGCACCCGGTGGCGCCATGAATTTGCTGACAATGTGTTGTGGAGCACTCCTCTTTTTACCACCTCCAATGTACTGGTCAGCACAACGGCGATTCCTTTTGAAAAAGTCAGCCAAATCACAGGAATCACCATCGGCACGGTGGAAAACTACGTCTACGCAGACTTGGAAGATCGCTTTAATAACAAGGAACTGCAAAGATCTGACAGCGCCTCCATCGAAGTCAGTGTTAAGAAGCTGCTCAATGACCGTGTCAGCTACATTATTCTGGCCGAGCCCGAATACATCTATTTTAAGTCTCGGTATCCGCGCCTGGTGCGCAGCTCCTTTAGCTTCGATCAGACAGATATCCAATGTTCTTTGTCACGCAAGTCCTCTTTGTCATTGGATCGACTGAATCGCGCGATTGCCAATCTTCACCGCAAGAAGGTTCTGCAAAGAATTCTCGAGCGCTATTCCAACTCGGCGACGATGCCCCAGCCCTTCAGTTATGGTTTGAATAGCAATGATTCGCCCCCATTTATCTTCTTTGAGAAAAATGGGCACAACCTGAATCGCGTGCGTGGTGGATTGTTCTTTGATATCGGTCGCGAAATCGCCAAAAAGCTTCGCCGACCCGTTCATTTTGAATTGCTACCGCGCGGGCGCTTGGATGCCCGTCTGGCCGCCGGGCTGATTGAGATGGTCTGCTACGACAACGAGGCCTGGGCCGGTGAATACGCCAAACAATATCAATGGAGCCAGCCTATCTTTCGTCAAAGTGACCTTATCGTCAGCCTTCGCAACGACAAGGCAGACACTAAAGTCCGCTCGCTGGAGGATCTGAAGGGAAAGCGCCTTGGCACTGTGCTTAACTTTGTCTATCCCGCTTTATCACCGCTTTTTGAAAACCGCAGTGTCCTGCGTGAGGATGCAAGTTCAGGAGCCTCCAACCTGGAGAAGCTCTTTTCCCAGCGAATTCCGTTTATCGTTCTGAACAATCTTGAATACCAGTACTATGAAAGCAAGCACCCACACCTGCAAAGAGCCGCTTTGGAAGTGGACCCGGTCGATGTGAAGTGTGCCGTTTCAAAAAAAGCTGACTTGAAAATTCAAGAGGTGGACGCCGCCATTCGGGAACTGCAATCCTCGGGGAGGATGCAGAAGATCTTTTCGCCACCTTATGAACCTTAAAATAAAAAACTTACCACTTAAGACTGACCCAGATCATGCCGCGAAGACGGTCATTCACCCGTTCACCCTGCAGCTCCGGAGTAAAACCCTTGTCATAGAGTGGATAAGTGCGACGCCCCTGTTGATAGGACACTTCGGCTCCGGCCTGAACGAATTTTGCAAAATCCTTTTTCAGCCCCACACGGAACGAGTTGGAAGCAGGAATGTCATAGAAAGGATCCTGCTCTTTGTTGCTCATGACCTTGGCCATGTCGAAAGCGACATACACCTGTCCCATGCGTCCAGCCGGGAAACTGGCTTCTACAGTGTTCTTCAAAGCCGTCGCCGACATGTTTTCAACACCTTCGAACAAGAAGACTTCTCCGCGCACCAAAAGATAGACCTTGCCAATCTGCTTATCGAAAACCACAGACACTTTGTCAGCCTCAGTCACCCATTCAGTCTTGGATGAATAGTGACCTTCCTTCACACGACGGAAAGAACGTTCATAGCCTGCACTGACGTTGTCAGATACACGCTGGTCTACTCCGGCACGAACAACCAGATCCGCCGCACTGGCATCACCACCGTGAAGATTTGCATCCAGGTTGGTTCTCTCCAACTCCACTTTGCCTGTGGTTTTGTTGATCCGCGCTGTGCCTGTAAACTGAATGCCGTGGAAAAGAACTGTGCGCTCCTTCTCACTCCAGGTCATAGTTGGATTCAAAGTCGGGGAACCCACTTGGCCGATGCCGGCATATCCCTTGGCCACCAAACCGATTTCCTCTACGACCGAGTTCACGGCAATATTACCTCCGGCCTGCCCGGAAACACCCATACCCGAGAAACGATAACTGCCCTCGGCAGCATTGTGCTGTTGGTGCAACATGAAGGCACGAACGTATGAGCTGTCTTCAAACTTTTTTACGACCTGAACACCGACAGCATTGTCCTGATTCCCGATACGCAACTGCAAGATGGAACTTTCCGTCGACTTATAGGCCAACGAAGTAATACCTTCCTTGATCCACAAAGCTGTTTGAGGCAAATAGGCGTGATAACTGCCCTTGACGCCTTCCACATAGACCGTACCCACTAAAGGCCCCAGAACCCGATTGCTGACTTCCAGCATGTTCTGCTGCGTCTTTTGACCGGTTGCAATCACCTGTGAATAGTTCTGGATATAATACTGACCTGTTTTGGGATCTTTAAAGTGATAAATAAAATGACCACCGGAATCTTTACCTGATTTATCCTTCTGCCACACACCTGTGTGCATACCCACATCAGTGAAACCCAATGCCCGCGCCTGCCCGGCCAGATACTTATGAATGTCCCCGCAAACTCCGCCTTGATTGCCGTTCATCAGGGCGTTGCGGAAGACTTCTTCTGAGGTGTTACGGTTTTCCGTGGTCACTGAATAAAATCTGGAAAGATGCGATCCAGACAAAGACAGGATCAACAGTTTCTGATCCCGGCTTAGGACGATGGCCTCACGTTTCAAAAGACTCAGACTGCCTTCGTACGAAAGGGCTTTGGAATACATCGTGTTGTCCATGCCCGAAGCCGCTTTATAAAGCTCCACGGCAGCCCGATAATCATCCGGTCGATTCTTAAAGACATCGTTTATACTGAAGGCTGACACGTCCAGATTCGCACCTGATTTGGCGGTGTTGTAATAGAAATAAGAATCAAAGTACTTGGCTTGTTGGGCCTGTCCCTTGGAGGAGTTTCTAAGCTTGTCCTGGTAAGCCGCCTCCCGGCGAGCCGCTTCTTCCTGGAATGCACGGTCCATATCCTCTTCGTATGTGGAAGAAGATGGTGTGTCTTGAGCCATAGCCACAGAGGCCGATACCAACAGAACAGAACTGACAAGAATACCCAAACGCTTCATAGAGCACCTCAATAAGGAGGTCTCTATCCAAGAATCCGGCCAGCCCCACGACCGCTTAAAACACAAAAGAGTCTCGCAACTGCCTAAAGTGCAAATAAAAACGCCCCAAATTGTCTCTGCAATAAGGGGCGTTTGTTAAGACAAATCGAACACTTACCAAATATTAATGAGCCTTAAAGCTGTGCCTTCATCCCAGCAGGAACATCAGGTTTCAGGAATTGGAAGACCTTGGTGGGTTTAAACTTCCTGGTGATATCGCCACTCAACTCATAGTTTTTCACCAGGTTGATTTTTTTAACTCCGGCATTCTTTTTAAAATTCAATTTCGGCAGATCCACCCATACGATGAAGGGACTCATGGTGCTTTCATAGAAGTACAAGCCCCGATTCAGATCGGCTACGGTTCTCCAACGGGTCGTAGAAATATAGGGACGGGTTGGATCAGGAGTGCCAAAGGGCTGGGATACGTTTCTTAATACGCTAAAGACGCCGGCAATGGATTCACGATAGTCGTTTGGCTGCGGCAGCTGCTGAGCATAGAAAGCCGCTCGGACAAAGCGATCCGCCGCCGCTGTTGTGCCAGGCAGGTCTTTGTTTCCGCCAAAGCCCTTGTACTGCTTCATCGTCACAAGCTGCTGATCAAACGGAGGCGAATTCGTCATTACTTTGTATTCACGTCCATGATAGATCTTCGGCTGACCTTTGATGTACTCAATCACTGCACTGTCACCCGTCTTGTCAGAGATCGCCAAATGCACAGTCCCTTGTTTGATTCCCTGAGACGTTTGCACGCTGGCCATCAACACCTGGAACGGAGTTTTTTCCATCGCAGCCACAGCTTCCGCCACGGTTTCAAAGTTATCCAGGAAATACTGAGCCCACATACTGACGGACATGCCCGGGATCTTTTCATCTCGCACACCGAAATCGCTTTCAGTCAAAAACAACAGATTCGCCGTCAGACCTTTTTCATTAATACCATCCCCGGTGCCCATGTCATACATGGACAAAATCACGCTTCCGTATTTGGAAATCCATTTCAAAGAGTTTTTCTCTGCCAGGCCATCGCGCTCCATCCCCCGGGGAAAAAGCCACATATTTGAACCTGTGTCCTCGGCCCAATCCATATTTCGACCCACGATAATATCGTGCTTCTTTGTGTCCCACAGAACACGAGTGCATGGATAAGCCGGAACTGCCAACAAAACGGTCAGTAAAAAAGAAAGTGTTTTCATGCCCCATAGCCTAGAGAAGAAGAACGTGGAAGCCAAGTCCAGATATAAACCAGGTTGGGTTTTGACATATTTCTTATATTTGCGAGTCCTGTTTTTAATGGTCAAATCGACCTCGATATGATTTAGATGTACTCATGAACAATCCAACGAACTGTCCAAAATGTAATTCAGAACACATCTACCAAGATGGAAATTTATGGGTCTGCCCTGAGTGCGCTCACGAGTGGAGCCCCGAGGCTGTCGCTGCCGCCGCTGCTGCCGAAGCGGCCGCCAATGTGATCAAGGATGCCAACGGAAACATTCTTCAAGATGGCGACACGGTCACCGTGATCAAGGATCTGAAGATTAAAGGATCTTCCTCTGTGGTGAAAGTCGGAACTAAAGTGAAAAACATCCGCCTGGTTGACGGTGGCGACGGTCACGACATCGCTTGTAAGATTGACGGCTTTGGCGCAATGAACCTGAAGTCAGAATTTGTTAAGAAGGTCTAAAACGAAGGCTCCGCAAGGGAGCCTTCTTCTTATCTAATCGGCAAGATACGAATTTGATCTGGAATTCGAACGATTCGTCCTAAGGACAGCGTTTTCACAACCTTCGCAGATACGCCTGCGGCCCTCTCGGACACCTCAACATCCACATCTTCATGCACGACGATCATATAACTTGTGGTCAGAAAATCCCCGCTGCCGACATGGCGGAAGCCCACAAAGTAAGTGTACTGGGCGCCAGCCGCAAACCACCCCGCACGACCAAATGCTGTTTGAGCGCCGTGCGTGATCTCAATCCCACCGCAGTCTTCCACCCAACCGTCACTGCGTTGATCTGAATCCCTGCAATTTTCATTTTCGATGGTTTTGCGCAGCTCAGTCAGTCGTGAATCAGGATCATCCAAAATCATTTTCAGAAAACGCTCATTGTCGCTTCCATCCACATAGTCATGGGCCTGCACGGACTGCGACTCTTCCACCGTAAAGCTGATAACGGCTCTTTCAGCTGACACTCTTTCCATAGAGCGGGATTCCGCGGCCTGACAGACGCACGCAAGACTCATAACACATAGACTGATCCATGCTTTCATTCGCTAACTCCTTATTTTATGAGCGGCCATAGATAGCCCCCAATCTGCAAGAAAACAAATGAAGATCAATTAATGAAAACTCTGTCATCGGCGAGTCTTGCCAATATGCAAGACTCTGTTAACCTTAAGCCCATGACACAGCTTAAAGAACGCCTGCTCAACTTTTACGAAGAACATGAACGTACAGTAGATATCGCTTTCTTTCTTGGCGGCTTCTTCTTCGACGTCTGGACTCTTTCTGATATCGATGATCCCTTAGCCATACTTCAACAGGTCGTTTACCTGCTGATTCTGGGTGGTCTTCTTTATTTTGATTTCCTCAAATCCCACGGCTTTATTAAAATTCATCAAAAACTGGAGAGAGTGTGGGAATACCGTCGGCTGGCTGTGCATTTTCTTCTGGGCAGCTTGTTAAGTGTTTATTCTCTGTTCTTCCTGAAAAGCGCCTCGCTGTTCTCATCGTTGATTTTTATTCTGTTGCTGTTGGGACTGATGGTGGCCAACGAACTTAAACGAGTTCGTGAAAGTGAAATCAATCTGAAAATAGGTCTTTTCGTCATTTGTCTTTTTTGTTTCTTTTCAATGATGGTTCCCACCGCCCTGGGCTTTGTCGGTCTGGTGCCATTTACCCTGTCCCTGCTTCTGACCGCAGGGGCTCTATTCGGCATCTATAGTTTGCTGAAAAAGAACATCCAGGACATCACCGTCTTAAGAAAAAGTCTGATCATCCCTTCGGGCACCGTTCTGATTCTTTTTACGATGTTTTATCTTTTGGGCTGGATTCCACCGGTGCCACTGTCCGTTCAAAACATGGGCATCTATCACAGCGTTGAAAAGGTCAATGGCACCTATGTGCTTTCTTACGAAACACCTTCCTGGCAGTTCTGGCAAAGAGGGGATCAGAACTTTAAGGCCGAGCCGAACGACAGAATTTATTTCTTTGCCCAGATCTTTTCCCCCGCCCGGTTCAGCGATTCGGTGATTCTTCACTGGTATTACAAAGATCCGGTTCAAGGCTGGCAGACCACGGATAAAATCCCCATGACCATCGCGGGCGGCCGCGAAGGTGGCTATCGTGGTTTTGCTTCGAAACAGAACTATTCAGAGGGTCGCTGGCGTATCAGTGTGGAAACCACCGATGGCAGAGAGATCGGCCGAATCTATTTCAACGTCACAAAGGTCAGTGACATCAATCCGAACAGAGCCTTCTATAAAGACATCTTTAGATAAAAAACACCGCCGGGGGACAGCGGTGTTTGGGGGAAATACTGTCGAATTTTCTTAACTAGTGCCGAGCCTGCACCAAGCGAACTTCAAAGTCCTGGGAGGGGCTTTCTGTTTGAAGTTGCTCAGTCGCTTGTTCATTGGCCGCCACCGCCACCTGCTGCGAATTTAAAATTCGCAAGAGCTTCTTTCTGAGAAGCTTCTGACTCATCGAAGCCTCCTGAATCATCCCGTTAAAGTTCTGAACCTCAGCCTTCGAAAAGGCCGCCCACAATAAAACCGTCATCACAATCAAGAAGCGCATCCGTGCCCTCCTAACAATTCCTATTAGAAAGACCCAGAACCCACCCCAAAAAGGTTAAAAAAAATCCTCCGCCTCTAATCCCTCACCTCACCTACCCTCCACCGCCCAGCAAAGCGCCAGCAAAAGCGGCGGCGAAGCCCAGCCAGAATCCCCCACCTCCGTCTCCCCAGAAGGAGCAGGCAGGTCAAAAAGGCCCAGCCGCAAGGCGGAGGGGGGCCCCCGCAGCGCAGGCGTGCTTAATGCACGTCGGAGCGAGGAGGCCCCCCGACAACGACGTCGGATGGGCCTTTTTCACCTGCCTGCGGTTCGATGTAGGTTTTTTCGGCGTCTTCTTTGAGAACCTGAGCCAGTTGTTGAGCCGCCTGTCTGGATACATCTATAAAGCTCTTCTGATCATGGCGGACTTTGAATTGCTCCAACAACATCAGCTCATCATGACGACGGAACCGCTCGATAATCGCGTGTGCCCTGGCTTCCGGCGTTCCCATGGCAATCAAAAGCTGACCGCTAAGGTGGATGCTGGAATCCAAAGTTTCACGGCGAATAGACTTAACTCCAGCGTCAAGCAAATCGAAATTGTGCTGGCGATTGCGGGCACGGGCAAACACCTGAACGTGCGGGTAGTCTTCCTTCAGAATCTGGGCGATCCGATTGGACGTTTCAACATCATCCACGGCCAATATGAAAAACTTGGCATTACGAATCCCGGCAGCTTCCAGGATTTCCTTGCGAGCGGCATCGCCGTAATAAACCTTATTCCCAAATCGACGAAGCAATTCAATTTGTTCGGTATCATGCTCGATGGCCGTAAACGGAATGTCCTGAGTTCTTAGGATGCGACCGAAGATCTGGCCGAAGCGACCGAATCCCGCAATGATAACGGGATTGTTGGTTTCCTCGAACTTATCAAATTCCCGTCCCCCTGCCGCCGGAGTTTTACAAGCAATCCAGGCTTGTATCTTTTCATTCAAAACAATTATCAGGGGACTGGCTATCATGGACAAGGTCACCACCAAGGTGAATCGCTGTGTCCAATCAGCAGAAATTACCTGCGCACTCTGCCCTACACCAAAGATCACAAAAGCAAACTCCCCGCCCTGCACCAGATACACTGAAAGATTATTGGCGGCCTGAGAGTGCAACTTCATAAATCGGCCCACGGCAAAGATCAGAAGACCTTTTATAACCATATAACCGACCAACAACGACAGAATCATCGCCGGGGCCTGCAACAGCAACGAAAGCTTTACCGACATACCGACGGAAACAAAGAACAGCCCCATCAACAGCCCTTTGAAGGGCTCCAGATCGGCTTCCAGTTCGTGGCGATACTCGGACTCTGAAAGAAGCACTCCGGCCAGGAAAGCGCCCAATGCCATCGACAGGCCGACACTTTCCATCAGGAAGGCCACGCCAATCACAATCAGCAATGTCACACCGGTGAACAGTTCGCGACTGCGGGTTTCAGCAACCACCTGCAGAAATCTTCCCATCAGCAAACGACTGGAAATCGCCAGACCAATAAAGATCGCGATAGCCCCACCCCAATTGACAGAAGGCGTGTTAGCCGCCACCAGTCCCAAACTGGGAATCACCGCCAACGCAGGAATGGCCACCACGTCCTGCATTAGTAAAATCGCAAAAGAGGCCCGGCCAAACTCCGTGTTCAGAACTTTTCTTTCAGCCAGAGATTGCAACGCAAACGCCGTGGATGACAAGGACAGGGCAAAACCCACGACAGCGGCGCTGGCCCAAGGGATGCCCAGCTGATATCCGATCACGGTAAAGACGACCGTGCAGAACAGAATCTGCATTCCACCAAATCCAATCAGGGTTTTCCGCAAAGACCACAGCTTGCGAGGCTGCAGCTCCAGACCGATCATGAACAACAGGAACACGACACCGAACTCTGCGATGTGTTGCACGAACTGGAAATCGGATATCAATCCCCACCCCATGGGGCCGATAAGAATTCCCGCCGCCAGATAACCTAAAATAGTTCCCAGTCCCAGTTTTTGAAACAAGGACACCAGAACAACAGAAAAACCCAAAAACGCCAAAATCTGCAAAAGCTGCTCGTGTAAAACCATGCTCACAACGCTATCAAGAGTGCCCGGGCCACGCAATTGGATAGCAGAAAGTAAATTTTTATTAATATCAAAACAGCTGCTGACATTTGCAGATCGCTCTTCTAGCCTGAACCGTATGAAGAACTCAAAAGCGGGCATCTGGTTTATTTTTATCACTGTGACATTGGATATGATCGGACTGGGTCTGGTGATCCCGTCCCTGCCGGATATCATGCGCCGGTTCGTTTCCAGCGAAACTTCCGTTTCGGAATACTTCGGCTATTTCATTTCTGTCTATGCGCTGATGCAGTTTTTGGCCTCTCCTCTTTTGGGTGCGCTGTCAGATCGCTTCGGCCGCAGGTCCATCTTATTGGTGTCTCTGTTGGTCGCGGGCCTTGATTATATTCTGATGGCCTTTGCTCCGACTCTGGGAATTCTTTTCGCCGGGCGCGTGATTGCCGGGCTGACCGGGGCCAACATCACTGTCGCCATGGCATACATCGCCGATGTCAGTGATGAAAAAAATCGCTCTGCCAACTTCGGGATGGTCGGTGCCGCCTTCGGTCTGGGCTTTATCATCGGCCCAGCCATTGGCGGCCTGCTGGGGCATTTGGGGCCTCAGTATCCATTCCTTGCCGCCGCCGGTCTCAATCTTCTGAACTTCCTGTTTGGACTTTTCATTCTGCCGGAATCCCTGCCCCAGGAAATGCGTCGTAAGATTGACTTGCACAAGACCAATCCATTGCACTCTTTGGTCACCGTCTTCCGCTCCAAGCATCTGTTGGCGTTGTTGCTGGTTTACTTCTTTTTCCAACTGGGCGGTCAAACTCATCCGTCCATTTGGACATTGTACACAGAAACCCGCTTTAACTGGACAACCTCGCAAGTGGGACTCTCCCTGGCGGCGGTGGGTTTGTTGTCGGCCATTGCCCAGGGCTGGCTGACTCGTCTGGTGATCCCGAAACTGGGTGAACATCGCACGGTGGTGATAGGAGCTTTTGGTTATGCCGTTTCCTTCGCGCTTTTCGGGTTCGCCACTGAAGGCTGGATGATGTATGTCATTCTGCTGGGCTCATCGATTTTCTGGGTGGCACCTCCGGCATTGCAGTCTTTGATCAGTCACAACACGCCTCCGCAAGAACAAGGTGAACTGCAAGGGTCTTTGGTCAGTCTGGCAAGTCTAGCTGCCATTATCACCCCTTTGGTCACGACCAAGCTGTTCGCTCACTTTTCCGCACCGGCGGAAGGTGTGCCCTCCATTCCAGGTGCCCCTTATTTTTTTGCCGCGATCATCTGTCTGATTTCATGGGCGATTATGGCTCGCAGGAAGGTTTCCTAAAACGGCTGGCCTTGCGGGTCCTTCCCGTCAGGAGTACTCTTAAGAAGTCATGGATTCTGGTATCAAGTCTTTACTTCAAACTGCCATCACCGCGTTAGAGCCTCTGGATCTGGCCCCGATAATGGACCCGCATGCCTGCGTGGCGCTGATTCTGCGGGGACAGTCTGAAGAAAATCTGGAGCTGGGCTTTATCCAAAGAGCCCAACGTCCCGGGGATCGCTGGTCAGGTCAACTGGCTTTTCCCGGTGGCAAGCGTGAAGCCTTTGACATCACTGATCTGGATGCCGCTTTCAGAGAAACTCTGGAAGAAATCGGAGTTCGCCTGAGTTCCCACGAACTGCTGGGACGCCTGGATGATATTCAGGCCCGCAAAGCCGGAACACTGCTGGATTTTTATATCCGACCATTTGTGTTTTACACTGAACAGAACTTCCACGTGACTCTGGATGCCAACGAAGTGGCGGACTATTTCTGGGTGCCTTTAAAGAACATCCGCGATCCCCAAAGGCAAACCGTTTACAAAGTTCAGCGCGAAAACATGTCGATTGAACTTCCCGCTGTGTATCTGGATCGCGAGCCGCCTTTATGGGGTCTTTCCTATATGATGACTTTGAATCTGTTCGAACGCTTGCACAGGCTTTTAAAATAGCTTCGTCGCGATCAGAAACGGTTTTTCCGTTTCAAAGCAGCACAATTTAATTTTTTTAAACTTTTTCATTAAAAGTGCTCAACTATCCCAAGGTCCAGCCGATAAGTCTTATGAACCCAATGAGGTTCGCCTTGCACGAAAGGAGCCTTCAATGGCTAATAAGACAGTACGTAAAGAGTATATCTGGAACAGGGAGATTCGTGAATTGGTTCTCCTGACCGGAACGGGGCCACCATAACTCCAGTAAATTTTAAATTGGTGATTAAATAAAAAAACCAGGACGAAAAAGGCGCCCTGGTTTTTTTATTTTTCAATTTGAGACAACTCTTAAAGAATCGAGAAGATGGTCGAGAAGCTCAAAGTTGTGGATTCCGCTTTCAAATCTTTCGGGTAGAAATTCAAGTAAGGTGCAAAGTAGATGTCGCGGCTGAAAGCATAACCCATGCCCAGGCGACCGCTCAGGGTTTTGTTCAAAAGATCCCATTCCCCATCACGGGCGCGTGGATTCCAGAAGTTCATCGCCACAGAAGTGTAAACGTTCATCTTGTCAGAAACATTGTACTTCACTTGCGGATAGAAACCCAGGTGATAACGGGAAGCCTTGCCGTCTTTCTTTTCGTATCCACGCTCATACAAGAAGACACTCAAGCCAGTATCCAGGCCTGCCGCGAAGCCGGAATTGCCCAGGTTGTAAACCAAAGAGTTATCATAGGACAAAGAAGCGTACTGACCCACATCACGGAAGTTTGGAACTGTTGTCCAAGAAGCCCCATAAGAGTTTCTGACTTGCAAATCGCCCAGACGAGAATTGCGGTCATAGCTGATGAACGGCGTTTTTACGTCCGTGCGCTCAACCCCGTGGAAGGGAGTCAAAGCGTTGATACCTGTTCCGGCACTGATCGCGCTTTTTGAATCCAAACGGTAACGGCCGCTGATGGAACCGCTCAAAGAAACCTGATTCACACCGATGGAACCATCCGGATTTGGCTGCATTTTGCTGGAAAGATCACCCACAGGAGGGCCGAAGTAAGAAAGAGAGAATTTCAGAGAGTAACGGGACAAGGAACCGGATTCAGCTTTGAGCTTTGAGTCTGTGATATCTTTGTCGTCCTCAAATTTTTTGTTCTTCAGAACATCACCCACAGAAGTGGATGTTTTTTGAGTTCCGGATTCCACAGAAGGAGTGGAAAGTGTGGTGGAAGAAGTCTGCGCATTGGCTGCCAAAGAAATCCCCACAATAAACCCGATCAAAAGCCCTTTAACCATGAAAACCCCCAAAAGTTTCGAGAGTTTGTACCTGCCCCGAGGACAAAAGAAAAGTCATGCTTTTGTTATGTAATGCGCCAAGTAGAATTTTCAATCACCCTGACGAAGCTTATAGAGGACTTGAGGCAGCATTTCGACCACATCCGAGGCCGTCATCGCCAAAAGGTCCTTTTTTTGCGCTTTCCAAAGATTCGCCGTGGCCCCGTGCACATAAGCCCCCAAAAGTGCCGCCCGGGTTGGAGACAATCCCTGAGCCCTCAGGGACGTGATAACTCCTGAAAGCACATCCCCGGTCCCTGATTTCGCCAAGGCGGCATTCCCCGTTGAGATTCCATAAACACGCCGCCCATTGGCCACCAAAGTACCATGCCCCTTTAAAAGCACCACGCACTGAAAAAGCTCTTGCGCCATCTTGATAAATTCATAGCGATGCGCAGAGATTTCCTCTGCCGAAACTCCCAGACAGCGGGACAATTCCCCCGTGTGAGGCGTGACGATCCAGGTACGAGGTAGCGGGAACAAGTTCTGTTCCGCACAAACCGTGATGGCATCGGCATCCAGAATGACATTTGAAATATTTCGTTCTTTCAGCTCACAAATAATCCGGGCCGTGAAAGAATTCACACCAAAACCCGGTCCGCATAAAATCGCATCGAACTTTTGCGTTTGCCATTGTTTCTTGGCTAGATCCAACAGAAGAAAATCCGGATTCTCCAGCGAGGACACGGAAATATTTTTCTGCGCCAGAATCACATAACCACTTCCCATGCGCAGAGCCCCGCGGGCGGCCAGAATTCCGGCCCCGGGATAGTCGGCACTTCCCGCTAGCAGCAGACTGCGTCCGCGCGTGGCTTTGTTATCCTTTGCGGAAACAGCAGGTAAAAGTTTCCTCGCAGATGATTTTTTCAGAATACGCACGGGATCGTTGGCTTTTTCCATAGGGATCAGTGTATAACCCGAAGTCATGATCGTAAAGACAGAAGCCGACCTGGAAGGTCTTAAAAAAATTGGAAAGATTGTCGCCAACTGCCTGCAATACATGGCGGGCAAGATCGAACCGGGCATGAGCACCAAAGAGCTCGATGACCTGGGTGGCAAATACCTGGAGCTTCATGGGGCCAAGTCCGGCCCCATGGCAGTTTACAACTTTCCCGGCTACAACTGCATCAGCCTGAATCACGAAGTGGCTCACGGCGTGCCTTCTGACACTAAGAAAATTCACAAAGGCGACCTGATCAACATTGACGTGTCTGCCGAGCTGGGTGGCTATTTTGCAGATAATGGTGGATCCTTCGTTGTCCCTCCGGGGAAAAAAGCCGATGAAGAACTTCTGAAAGTCACACGCCTTGCTTTGGAAACCGCCATCAAAGCGGTCAAAGCCGGTGAGCTGATCAACGTGATCGGCTACAATATCGAAAAAGTCGCCAAAGCCCACGGTTACAGCGTGATTGAAAATCTGGGCAGTCATGGTGTGGGTCGCAGCTTGCACGAAGAGCCGAAGTTCATTGCCGGTTACTACGACAAAGACGATCGTCGCAAACTTAAAGAAGGCCACGTCATCACGATTGAACCTTTTGTATCCACCGGCGCCCGCTTTGTCGATGAGGAGTCTGACAATTGGACTCTGGTGGCTGGCAAAAATCATCGCACAGCGCAGTTCGAACACACGATGGTGGTGTTAAAAGACCGTGCACTGATCGTCACGATTCCTGATCCTGTCTAAAAACATCAGGCCTTTCTTTGCGACAGGCCCTTCTAAAGTTCTAAGATTTCCTTTCAACCTTAGGAGACCTTATGAACATGTCGAACTCACTTCTTTTTGTTTCTCTGCTTCTTGCAAACACCGCGGTGTCAGCCGCCCCCACTCCGGCAGCGGGGCTTAAATTTGAAGCCACAATTTCCTTGGCCCTGGCAGAAGAGGCCGCTCGCGAGGCCGTCGCCAACTGCGCCACCAAAGGTTATCAGGTCGCTGCCACCGTCGTCGATAAGGCAGGCGACATCAAAACTCTCTTTCGTGCCGATGGGGCTGGTCCGCACACTGTTGATGCCAGTCGCCGGAAAGCCTACACAGCCGCCTCTGCCAAGAATGGCACCTCCGCAATGCTTGCAACATCTCAAAGCAATCCTGCCGCCCAAAATCTGGGGGACATTGACGGATTCCTTCTGCTCGGCGGGGGGCTTCCCATACGAGCTGGCAGTATCGTCATTGGTGCTATTGGTGTGGGTGGCGCTCCAGGCGGTCCTTTGGACGACCAGTGCGCTCAAGCTGGAATCGACAAAATCAAGGATCGAATAGGCAACTAGTCCACCAGATTCCGCTTGAAAAGAAGCTAGACACACTGCCTAAAGGCTTTCAGGGCGGAATAAAAGGTGAAAGGCTATGGATGTTTCATTTATCACGGAGGACCTTTATGAAAATGTTTTTTGCAATCGCTTCTTTGTTCGTCGCTTTCTCAGCTCACGCTTCGGACCGTAAAGTTGGAAATGTCATCGCAGTTGAAAGAGAAATCTCTGACCTTTACAACACTTGCTTGAAGGCTGTTGAAGGTCCTACGGACAAACCTCAGAGCTTCTTCTCTTGTGCGATTAAGTATGTAAAAGATGGCGAGATTCCTGTGAGCAAAGGTCGTCTGTTGAAATTGATGGATGAACGTTGCCAAGTTCACGGTGAAGCAGTGAACGGCGTTGTTTTCATCACTTTCTCTGGTCCTAAAGCTCCATCTTCTTTCGAAGCTTCCCGCGCCTGCCTGGAAAGAGCACTGAGCGATAAAGATTTCGCAAAAGTGATCGTTTACACTCTAGAGTAAGAGATCTTCACATATCGCCCGATTTTACGAGGAAGAAGTGCTCCACACTTCTTCCTTTTTTTATTCTCCCTCAACTGCAAATAAACGGCGTTTCAGAGGAGAAAGGCGAGATAAGTTATGCTTTTTGTGCGTCCTTTTGCTTGCTTGGTCTTAGCCCCCTAATTAAACTGATACGGTGACTTGAATATGTTTGCTGACAGTTCCAGGAGGTTTTATGGCAAAGCTTTTTTTAACAGAGATTCCCTCCCGCGAAGCTATCCAGGAAGAAGCTGGTGTTTTGTATCCCCAAGTGAATCCTGAAGCTTGGTATTCGCACATTCTGTTGCGCAAGATCACCACGGAATTTGAAATCAATCTGGATAAGTTCTTTTCTCAGTACAGCCTATCTTCCGGCCGTTTCACGCTGATGATTCTTTTGAATAAATACAGCGATGGTCTGATGCCATCCGAACTGGCGCAGATGGTGGGCGTAACCCAAGCCACGATTTCCGGTCTGATCAACAGCTTGGAAAAAGCCGGAATCGTGCAAAGAACCACGCACGAAAAAGACGGTCGGTCTTATGTGATTAAACTGACGGAAAAAGGAAAGGCACAAACTCAAACCATTCTTCCCGAGTACCAAACGCGCATCAACAACTTCTGGGCCGAATTCGCCTCTGATGAAAAAAACTCGATCAACGATTTCTTCATGCGTCTGATCAAACAGATGAAAGAGATCGGACAGAAATCCACCGAGTCCTAAAAAGAAAAAGCCCGCTGAGAAGCGGGCTTTTTCTTTTATCAATCCCTTACTTTTCAATCTTACAAGTCACCCGCCAAAGAGCAGCTGACGATTGTGTCGAGCGTATAACCAGAAGTATTCTGGAATGGACCGAAGTGATTGTAAGAGCGACCTACGGCCATGTGTGGGCTCACACAACGCTCTGCTGGAGCTTTCAAAGTGCCGTTGGATTTCACATTGTACGGATGCGTGTTCTTGGAACTTGTCGCATTCACTTGCACCGCAAAGCTGCCTGTCACTTTCGCCGCCGCACAGAAGGCGTTGAAAGTCTGCAGGGAGCTGCCAAGGATGCGGATCAATTCTGCTTGAGAGGCATTCGTTTTGATCGCGTTTCTTGGATACAACTGATTCCACTCACGGATACAAGCCTGGATATTCCCACCAGCATCTGGCGTGAACTGGAACAGACCGATATTCAAACGGGATTCTGCCGGTTGGTAAGGATCTTCATAGAAGTTCACACCTGCTGGGCGTCGATAGCCCGCTGGAGCATACTTAGCCGCCACATTTTTTGCTTTTTGTGTGTCCGCGGTCGTCAAAGACTCCATGTACGACAGACACATCATGAATTTAGACCAGAGCTTGGAAGCCTTCACATATCCTTCACGATTGCCGGACAACGCCTCACGACGATAGCCATTCATCAGATCTGCAAACGTGTTGATCTTTTTGATTGTCGCTGCCGAAGGAATGTTCTTACCGGACAAAGTTGTATTCAAAGTCGCTGAGGTCACATTACATAGTGGATGTGAAATCAAGCTGTTCGGCAGATAAGTGTTAACGTCTTTATTAAGATTGAAGTAAGACGCCACATAACCCAGTTGCGCCTTGGACGGCTGCATTTTCAGTTCAACTGCATAAGCGATGCGATCTGCGAAACGGTCTTTACCATCCAGTTGTGGATCGGCGCTGTCGGTCGCGTGACCTTCCTGTGCATTACGAACCGGCAAAAGCTCGCGGTAGTTTTTATAGTTGTTATCTACAACACCACCGACCGGATAAGAAACTTCGGTAAAGACATCAAAGTTTTCCGGAGTGATGGAGTCAGCGATCGCCGCGGGTTCACGACCCGGAGCTGGAGCCGGGGCTGGACCCGGTGCCGGTGTTGTTGGAGGCGTCGTCGGTGTCGTCGCTGGTGGCTTCGTGGAGCCGGAGTTGTTTCCCGAGTCGATCGGCTTTTTCGCCATCGCGAACGCCGCCGGAGAAATAAGGGTTGTCGTAACGATAAGGCCTAGCAAGATGTTGGTTGTGCTTTTTTGTGTTTTCATACCTCCTAGATCGGAGCTAGGTCGCGCGACTAAAGGCGTCCTAGACCATTTTGAGGTCCAGTTTTCAGGATCTTGGTAAAGTCGGGGAAAACTGAAAAATTATTGTTCAGCCATATCCACGACCATAGTCGATGAACCGGGTTTAAGAACTCCGCAGGGGCATCCGATAATATGAAAGTAACCAAACCTACAAAAGGGAGTCTCATTATGAGTCAAAAATATGATGTACCGAACCTCTATAATTTCCTGCTGCACACTCCAGAGGGCGGTCTCAGAAAAATGCTCGTGGATAACAAGCCTTTCACGGAAGCGCACTTCAATCTGATGATGAAGGTTGTTCGTGCCTGCAACGAAAGTCAGTTTACAGAGCATTTCGACAAACAGGATTTCCCAAAGGTAAAAATGGGTCCTGGCGATATCAAAATTAAAGAGAAGTTCTGGGCCGACTGCATGACCGTCTGGGATAACCGTGGACTTCTGACTCCGGCTGTGGCAACTAAGGCGGCATGATCGCGTATCTTGCCCCTGAAAAATTTCTGCCAGAACTTCTTGAAGAGCTTAAAGACGTAAAGTCGGTTCACGGGAATCTGGTACTCACTGATGGGCCCTTGCAGAATTCTGTCTGGGCCCAAAACATTTGGCTTGATGCCCAGATCATTCCGTTTGAATCCATTTCCCAAGCGGCCAAGGCATTAAAGAGCCTGGGAAAACTCTGGGCTTGTTATACCTTCGAAAATCATCGCCGCGCCCAACTGATTCAGGACCAGCTTCCGAAGTTGCGTCCGCGTGTTCTGGATTTCCTCAGCGAACTTCCTGAAGACAATCTGGGAGCCTGGACTTTGTTGGATAAAAACACGCTGCTGGCCTCCCCGACCACGAACTCCCGCTTTCCTTTAGGGGAAGTAAAATTCAACGAAGACAAAAAAACACCGCCGTCCCGGGCTTACCTGAAACTGTGGGAGCTTTTCACCGTCTATGGCATCCGTCCTGAACCAGGTCAGAAGGTCGTTGATTTCGGCAGTTGCCCCGGGGGATGGACGTGGGTGCTTCAACGTGTGGGCTGCGAAGTCATCAGTATCGACCGAGCTCCTTTGGAGCCTTCCATTGCGGCCCTGCCGGGTGTGAAGTTTATGAAGACCAATGCGTTCAATGTGAAGCCGGAAGATCTTGGCCGCATTGATTGGTTCTTCTCCGATATTATTTGTTACCCTGAAAAACTGCTGGAGCTGGTACAGACCTGGCAAGCTTCAGGACTTTGCTCAAACTTCGTTTGCACGATAAAATTCCAAGGTGAGACTGACTACAAGACACTGAAAAAGTTTTTGCAGATGGAAAACACCCGAATTCAGCATTTGCACCACAACAAGCACGAGGTCACGGTATGGATCAAACCACCTTCAAGCTGATAAGTCGCGCTGACGAAAAGGCGAAACTTTGGGATGATATGGCAAAAGCTCGTGGCGAGTTTTTGTGCAAGGGCACCGACGACTTGATCTGCAAACTGCGAGTGCAGCTGTTCAACTCCAAACTTCAGGCTTTGGAATGCACCTTTGAATCCCCGACACAAATGAAGGATCAGGAAGAATATCTGGGACACTTCTTTTTAGGCGGTGAAAAGTATTACTTCCAGGCCAAGGCGCAAGTTCAAAATGGCAAGGTGTTGATCCCGGTTCCACAGGAACTCTATCACCTGCAACGCCGCCAGAATTACCGAGTGCATATTCCGGATGGTTACCATGCGTTCTATAATATCATTCTGGTGAATCAGAAACCGCAGAAAATCACCGGACAACTGGCCGACCTCAGCGGACAGGGTTGCCGCGTGATCTATCGCCTGGATGCCCCACTGATGAAAGTCGGCGACCAGGTCACAGGTCATCTCTTGATTGGCAAACGAGCTCCGATCGAAGTTCAGGGCGTCGTCCGTCACATCAAGGTCGATGACAGCAATAAAGTCATCCAAACCTTCGGCATTGAGTTCACCCCGCTGCCTCCGATTCTGGAAAACAAACTCTTCGCAATCACTCTAGAAATCCACAAAGAAATCTTCCGCCGTTAAAAGGTGCCTGGTTGTTTTTTCTGGCTACTGCGCAGCAGACCCCACAAAAAACAAAAAAAACCAGCACAATCTCGCACTGGGGCTCACCTTAGTTACGACAATCCACGACTGATGCGTCGTAGCCAGAAAAAACAACCAGGCACCTTTTACTCCGATCCTAGGACTGTCGGGTCTTTTTTGCGGATCGATTCGTATTCCTGATCGAGTTGTTGTTGCAGCTGCTTCTTTTTTAGCTCGGCTTGTTTTTTCTGATCGGCCAGAGCTTTCTTGTTTTCTTCAAAGCGTTTGGAATAGTCGCGGTGAAGCTGGTTGAATTCATCGGTTTTAGAGCGAATGTAGTCGTCGAAGTTCTTACGTTTGTCGCGCATGTCGGCTTCGAAGGAATCACGCTTTTCTTTTTGATTTGCATAGAAATCTTTACGTTTGGATTCCAGATCATCATAGAATTCCCGGCGTTCGTCCGACGTCGCCTTTTTCTTGGCAAAAGCCTTCCTTTGATCTGCCAGTTCTTTCGTGAACTCATCGCGCTCTTTCTTCTGCTGCTTGCCGAACTGTTCACGGGCCTTGGTCATGTCTTTGTTAAAGGCACTGCGCTTTTTATTCACAATCGAACTAAATTGGTTGCGAACCTCGGATGGAGACCTGGAAAGATCTGACACCAGTCCGTCCATGAAGGCCTTTTCATCGTTTTCCTTGCGGACCTCTTCAGGAATGTTCTTGCGAAGAGCCTCCAAAGCCTCGCGGTCTGCTTTCAAAGAATAGTTTTCATCCACCAATGCCCCGCCGCCCGGACCTTCTGCTTCTGCCCTGGCTTCCAGGAAAGACAGCATCACGACCAAGACACAGAAAAGAAGAGTCAAAACAGACTTAAGTCTCAATGTATCTTGCGCCTTGGACCCTGCAAAAGAAGGTGCGAGTGGTAAACTCATGGTGTTCTCCTTACGAATGAATCTTTTTGAGAATAATTGGACTCTACTCAAAACACAACAGACCGATAAGGAACCTATGTTATACGGTAGAAGAGTCATCGAACCTCAACGCGTACCACACGGGCAACACCCGCGTCGCTTTATTCTGAATAAAGCCTTTCAGTACAAATACAGCTGGTACATGATCACAGCCGTCGCTGGCGGAGCGTTGCTGTTCCTGATTCCGGCCTTTTACTTTATTAATCAGAACTATGACCTGTTCAAAAGTCTGGCTTACGACACCTATCCAAGCCTGGTTCAGCACCTGGAACGCGAAACAACGTGGCTGCGCATTTTCCTGGCCGCCAGCTTTGTCTTCCTGATCGGCGTGACATTGTTCCTCAGTATCCGCATGACCAAAAATCTGCTGTCCCCTTTGGTCAGCATGGAAAAGCACATGCACCAATTGATGCTGGGTCAGTGGCATATCCCCGACTATCAAATCCCGGAAGAAGATGACTTCCGCGATCTTTCCATGACCTATGATTACTTCTATCGCGCCCTGAAAGCGAACACGGAAACCGAACTGAAACTTTTGGAAAAGCTCAGCATCGATCCGCAGAATCGCGAGGCCTATGCCGCCTGGAAGACTTTATTGTCTGAAAAACGCGCGCGCCTGGGTATTAAGGAAGAATTTATCCTTAGCGAGAACGTCGTAGAGATGAACGAATTTGATCAGAGACGTCGCGTTTCTTGATCGCCTCACGCTTGTCGTGAGTCTTTTTCCCCTTCACCAAAGCAATCTGAAGTTTCGCGCGCCCGTTTTTGAAGTAGATCTTCAACGGCACGCAGGAATAACCTTTTTCACGTAAAGCCCCGAAGATTTCATCGAGCTCTTTTCTATGCATCAAAAGCTTGCGATGTCTTTCCGGGACGTGATTGTTATAGCTGGACGCTTTGTATTCAGCGATGTGGGCATTTTGCAAATAGGCCTCATCCCCTTTGAAAGAGATGTAGGAATCCTTCAGCTGAACATCCTTGTTGCGCAGGGATTTCACCTCACTGCCCATAAGCTGCAAGCCCGCCTCGTAGGTTTCTACGATCGTGTAATCAAACCGGGCTTTTTTGTTCTCATGAACAATCAGGATGTTTTCACTCATTCTTCAAATCCAAAATGCTTGTATAGCTTTACGAACTGAGCCGGACTGAGCTCCTCAGCACGGGCGGTTTCTTTAAAGCCCAGTTCTGACAGCCAACCGATCAGCTGCTCTTCAGTTAGCTTCTTTTGACTTAAAATACCAGACAAATTTTTCTTCAGAAGCTTACGTCTTTGCGCAAAGGCCGACTTCACAAAACCCAGGAAAGCCTTGCGGTTTTTGACCTCAGACTCAATACGCTCAAAGGACAACACTCGGCTGGCCACCCGCGGAGGCGGCTGGAAGTCCCTGGGACCGGCTTCTGTCACGGTTTCAATTTTCCAGAAAGTTTGTGCAAAGACACTTAAAAGACCGTAAAGCTCAGCCCCCACGGAACCGCGTATCTTTTGGGCCACTTCCTTCTGGAACATCAGCACCATCGCTGCCACACCTTCGTTTTCCAGAGATCTTTCAACCACAATACTGGAAGAAATCTGATAAGGCAGGTTGCTGACAAAGACCACGCGTTTTCCGGTATAAAACTGCTTCCAATCCAGGCGAAGGGCATCTTCTTCAATGACCGGCATTCCCTCGTCGCGCCAGTAAGCCGCAATGGCATGATCCAGTTCAATCAACTGCAACGGCAAATTCAGTTCACGCAACAGATCCGTCAAAGCCCCCGGGCCCGGACCGACTTCGATCAGGGCTTCGGGCTCAAAAGCCTTCACCTGATTGATGATGCGCTCAATGACCGTGTCACTGACCAGAAAGTTCTGACCTAAAGATTTTTTGGCGGCAATGCCCATGGCTTCTTGCGCGCGTTGCAGACGTTCTCTGGAATTACTCATCTAAAATCCGTACCTAAAGGTTGAGGCGATGGCCCCAGATCCAAACTTGAAACTTCACCGCGGGCCATGCGCAAAGCCCCCACATAACCAATCATCGCGGCGTTATCAGTGCAATAACGAAGAGGCGGAATCACCAAAGTGTAACCTTTTTTGTCGGCCCATTCCTGAGCACGCTGACGCAAGCGCGAGTTCGCACTCACCCCGCCGGTTAAAATCACCCGCTTTGAGCGGAACACTTTGGCAGCGCGATCTAATTTTGCAATCAACACATCGACGATAGCTTCCTGGAAAGACGCACACAGATCCGGCAATCTTTCCTGAACCAGTTCAGGCCCCAACTGCTCGATCATGCGCTGACCCGAGGATTTGAGCCCCGAAAAGCTCATATCGAAAGTGTCATCATGGATCATACTGCGCGGGAATTCGAAAGCTTCGGGGTTGCCGGTTTTGGCCATTTGATCCACGCGGACTCCACCAGGGAACCCCAGACCCGCCATCTTGGCAAACTTATCGAAACATTCTCCGGCAGCATCATCCTTGGTGGCACCCAAAATGCGGTAATCGCCAAGGCCTTTGATTTGATACAAACTTGTGTGTCCACCACTGATCGCCAGCCCCACATACGGATAACCGAAGTCTTCCGGTGGAGCATACTTATCATCGCGCAGGAACGGCGCCAGCAAGTGACCTTCCAGATGATTCACACCCAAAAAAGGCAAATGTTTGGCTTGGGACAGCGACTTCGCCGTCACCAAGCCCACAATCAGGGCCCCGATCAAACCCGGACGATTGGTCACGGCGATCCCTTGAACGTCGGACCAGTTCATGTTGGCTTTTTTAAAGGCTTCTTCGATCAGCGGAATTAAGGCGATGGAGTGGTTTCGGGCGGCGATTTCAGGAACGATACCGCCATAGATTTCGTGATCCAGATCCTGAGAAGCGGCCACCACGGAGTGCACCCAGCCCGTGCGATCCACGATCGCCACAGAGGTGTCATCACAGCTTGTTTCAATGGCCAGAACTCTTTCAATCACGATATTACTTTTTTAAACCCTTCAAACGGATCTTAGCACGACGAGCCTCTTCTGACTTCGGAAACTTGCTGACCACCTCGTCATAAAAGGTTTTGGCTTCGTCTTTCATGCCCAATTCCTGGAAAGAGACCCCGATTTTGTAAGTCGCATCCGCAAACTTAGGACCTTTCGGATTTTCATCACGGTATTTTTGGAAGTTCAGGATGGACTGCTTCCAGTCTTTCTTATTGAAATGGTCCTGAGCCGCCTCATAAGGGTCTTTTTTCGCCTGTTTGGCCGCTTTTTCAGCCGCCTGGGCATTGGCCACGCGTTCGGCGCGCAAAGCATTGACTTCCGTGTTCAGCGCATAGATCTGCTTTTCCATGGTTGCGAGGGCTTCTTGCATAATGCTGACTTTGGTATTTAAGTCGACATTTTGCTGCTGAGAAGCCTTCAAAGCACTTTCCACACCGGAATGGCTTTGACCCAGCTTATTTTCAACCACATCCACGCGACCATTCAGTTCACGAATTTGCTCTTCAATCTCGGCCACACGTCCGGCGGCGTCGGCGTTGGTTTTTTGCAAAGTCACCACTTGCTGTTGCATCACCTGACGCTGTTGATTGTCGCGAACGTCGTTGCGAGTTTTCAAACAACCTGTCAAAAGCAAAGAGGCTGCCGCCACTGAGATAATTAACTTCATAGGATGTCTCCAGTTTTCTGACGGATCAGACGGGCTGAGTTTTCAGCCTTTTCCGCTGCCATACGGGCGCGGATGAATTGTTCTTTGGCTTTTCCGTAATCACGATCTTCGAAGTAAATGCGTCCCTTGCGATAGGCCTCTTCCGCCTGATGCCAGTATCCGGGAGAGTGTCGGGCCGCTTGAACAGAACGAGCCGCATCCAGTGCGGCTCGAGCGAGAGAATAGTCATCTATTGGAACTGGCGCAGTTTGACAGCCGACGATCACCGTAAAAAGTAGAACTCCGATGAAAAGTCTCTGTAATTTCACTCTGCGCCTTTCTAACTATTACTGAGCAGGTACGAAGTTCGCACGACGGTTTTTCGCCCATGCTGCTTCAGAGTCACCCATCTCAAGTGGTTTTTCTTTACCGTAGCTGATTGTGCTCAAACGCTCTGCCGGGATACCCAAAGATACCATGTAAGCCTTAACTGCGTTTGCACGTCTTTCACCCAACGCCACGTTGTACTCGATTGTACCACGATTATCACAGTGACCTTCGATTTGTACGCGTACAGAAGGATTTGCTTTCATCCACTCGACGTTAGTCGCGATGTCTTTTTTGGAAGAAGCATCCAGGCTGGATTTGTCATAACCGAAGTGAACAGTCACCAAACCAGCGATTTTACCAGAGTCAGAACCCATTGGGTCAAAGCTCAGTGGTGTGGAATCAATAGCCGTTTGATCGCCTGTAGGCATCGTTTGAATGTCCTGATCAGACTGAGTTTGTTTTCCTTTACAACCTGCTACGAAAGCGATGGCAACAAGACCAAGAGCCAATTTACGAACCATGATGTCCTCCTATGAAGTTCGAGTCGTTATCATTAACAGTAAAAACTTTAATTTATAGCAGCTCATTGTCAAACCTTAGATTTCCGAATTGATGTTGCGTTGCTGTACGGCTAAGAAATCATATGCAAAAAAGATCCTTTGTTTACGGGCTGGCGTCTCTTCTTATAACAACGTTCCTTTCGATATTCCAAGCTGAGGCGCAACTGGAAGTTCCGCCCGATCTGAAGTGGAAGACCCTGCACACCCCACATTTTGAAGTTATTTTTAATGCCGAGCAGCAGGACCTTGGGTATCTGTACGCCGAAAAATTAGAAAAAGCCTATGCAGAGCTGCGCTCCTACTTCCGCACACAGCCCGAAAAAACCGTCGTTGTCATCAACGACAAAACGGACATCACCAACGGTTACGCCACTCGCATCCCCTATCCGCACATCATGGCCTATCCGGTTTTGCCCGGCCCCGAAGAAAGCCTGGCCGACACGGGGGACTGGGCGTTTGAACTTCTGGCCCACGAATACACACACATCCTGACGTTTGAGCCGGCCAACGGAATCATGAAACCCTTGCGAGCTGTGTTCGGCACCATTATCGCTCCGAACATCCTGATGCCTCAGTGGTGGAAAGAAGGCGTGGCCGTGGAGATGGAAACCCGCCTGGGCCACCATGGACGTTTGCGTTCCTTGTACCAGGATGCCACGGTCCGGGCCATGGTGGATGCTCAGAACTTCTATGAATACGACATCGCCGAAGCCAATGAATCCATTTACACATGGCCTCAGGGGGCTCGTCCCTACTTATTCGGCTCTCTGATGTGGAGCCAGATGCTGGCCGATCATGGCAACGCCCTTGTCGCCGATCTGCACGAGGCCCAAGGTGGTCGCGTTCCTTACTTTATTGAAGGCCCTGCCCGCCAATACATGGGACGCAGTTACACCAGCCAATACGGTCACATGATGAAAGACACCGAACAGCGCGCTTTAGAACAACTTAAAACTTTGCGCGAAGTCAGCCCCACAGAAATCATTCTTCCGAAAAATAATTTTCAGTCCGTCAGCGCACCCGCCATCTCTCCGGACGGGAAGTACCTTGCGGTGATCACCGAAGATGATGGCAACTCGCGTGCAGTTCGCATCATCAGCAAAGAAAACCTGCAGCAAAGCTTCCTGGATGCCAAAGCCGCCAACACGGTGGAACGGTTTAACGAAGGCTTTATCCCGGCATCACAAAAAGACGGCCCACCCACCGGAAGCATCCAGCGCATCAGCTGGTTCCCGGATTCGCAAAAGCTGATCTATGACAAAATCGACTACACCAATCGCATCCAGCGTTATTCAGATCTGTTTGTCTATGATCTGGGTAACAAAAAAGCCCAGGCTCTGACCAAGGGGCTTCGCGCCCGGGAACCTGCAGTCTCTCCGTCCGGACAACGAGTGGCTTTTGTTAAACTCGACGGCAACCGCACGCATTTGGGAATACTGAAATTGAACGGAGAAAAAAATCCTCCGTCTGAAATCATCTTGTCCCCCAAAATGCAGGAGCGCATTTCCTATCCCACTTTCTGGGATGAAAACACTTTGATCTACTCCTTGCGCAAAGTGGACGGCAGCGAAAATCTTTATCGAATCAATTTGGATTCGCGTCAGCCTGAAATTCTGTTTGCCGACTACCCCAGTGCCCGCTTCGCCCGCAAAACCAGCGAAGGGCTTTTGTTTGCCTCGAGCAAAAACGGTGTGCTGAATCTTTACCTGGCAGATCTGAATCTGCAGAATGTCCGACCTGTTTCTCATACCTTGACCGCTCTTTTCACAGCGGATCTGGACCCGGTTAAAAAAGAAATCTTCACCACTCAGATGACCAGTCAGGGATTGCGCGTTTCCGCGATTCTTCCCGAAGAATGGCAGAAAACTCCGACCCTTCTACCGCAGGTTTCCTCGATGGTCGGCGATCGCTATGAGGCTGTTGAAAAAAATCCGAAGGCCGAGGCTGAAGCCCAAGCGGCGGTGGCTGAAGCCACCGTAGAGGACTATTCCCCCTACGGCTATCTGCTGCCTCGTTATTGGATTCCATTTATTTCCGGTTCTTCCAGTGAAACCGGCGTGGTGTTGCAGGCGCAAACGTCAGGATTTGATCCACTGAAGAAACACTCCTATGCCATCGCGGCCTCCTGGGATACGGCTCTTAACAAAGGCAGCCTGCTGGGCAGCTATCTGAATCAGACAACGTCGTTGCCTGTGTCCTTGCTCGCCTACAAACGCAGCTACTATCTGGGCACCACCGTCAACGAAATTGAAGACACGGGCACTCAACTCTCAGTCCTTCCCGACAGCCACTGGATGTCGATTTACACCAACTTGCAAGTCGGTTGGCAGTACCTCGAACGCACCAATGCGGTTCACACAACCGTCAAGCGCACGGGCCCTTTTGTCTATTTGAACTATGCCAATTACTCAGAGTCCGGCGCACAGATTTCTCCTGAATCCGGCGGCGGGGCCTATGTGGGTGCTTACAACTACATTGCTCAGGATGGCTATCTGAACCATTCGCAATTCCTTGCGGGTGGTGAAATCTATCTTTCACGCTATCTGCCCAAACATCACGCCATCATGTTACGAGCCAATGGAGCCCACATACCAGAAAAGGTGTCTTCGATCTACGGAGTGTCCACCGAGTCCATGGTGTTCGTTCCCGACAGCCCCCTGCCACAGTACATTCTGCGCGGATACAAGCGCGGGCAGCTGTTCGGCCGAAATCTGGTCACCATGAATGCGGAATATCGCCTGCCGCTAAAAGAAATCTACAGTGGCTCAGGCACGGACCCTCTGTTCCTGCGTCGAATCTATGGTGCGGTGATTGTGGATGGCGCAGCCGCGGACGGAGTTTTCATCAACGAAACCAAGCCCTCCGAAATCGTGTCCTTCGATAAGAAGCAGTTCTGGAGCTCCGGAATTGAGCTGAAATTGGAAACCACTTTGGGCTATGTCGTCCCCGTCACTTTGGTCGCTGGATACTATGTGGCTTTCCAAACCGAACAAGGTCCGGAAGGTGTTCTGGCAACAGCTCTGCAAATAACCGGCTTCTAAGTCGATATAGTGCGGTGAGCCAAACCGCTCCATCTTGACAAAGACACAGCCCCTCGAAATTATTGAAGATATCGACAACTAGCGGCGAGGATGCCGCTCTATGCTGTCACCTTGGGGGGAGATTCATGGAAAAAATCAGCTGGATTAAAGAACTTGTGAAGGCTGAGCAACAGATGGAGGAATCCGGTCTTGTTGATATGAGCTTCGGCTTTGACGCCGAAAAGATTCTTATCAACGACACGATTCAGTTCCTTCTTGCTATGAAAACCGAGTTCGTGGACGCGTCAACGTCCTTCAACGAACTAAAACCGTCGGCTTTGGGCCGCATTAAAATCTACGGTATCGCCAAAACTCACGCAGACTTCATGCTCTTCCGTAACGGCTTTAAAATGATCTTCTCATTGAAAGCTCCGGGACAGATCAGCATCCGCTTCAACTTCATCGGCACCAACTACATTCCAACTCCGGGCATGGAGGCAGCACAAACTGCAACCAACGTGATGGATGAACATATCGTTGAAGCCAAATGGGGGGCCTTCGGCGAAGTGATCTGGACTTATCAAGGTCAGCCGATCAAGCTGGAATACATGGTTCGACACTACATGACTCTTTTCATCAAAGAGAGCTCCAAATAAAAAAGGCCCCGATGGGGCCTTTTCTTTTTTACTCAATTGTTTTTGATACCTGATCCGCTTAGTTTCCGCGAAGTTCAGCCACTGCTTTGGCAATGAAATCCTGATGGGCATCCACACGAGTGAAAACTGAGAAGAGCATACATTTCGGAGTCAGAAGACCTGGCAAAGAATCTCCGCGACTTGCCACACCCCAGACATGCAGGCGACCGTTCAGTTCCAGATAAGCCGGACCACCCGAATCACCGCTGCAAATTCCACGGCGCACAGACTGACCCAACATCACTTCCGTGCGAGAGAAGTTTACATCTTCAATGGACAGCTTGGCAGTTCTCAGTGTGCCCGCACCTTTGCTTAAAAGAATTGTCCAGTTCAGACCGTAACCGGCAACGATCGTGCGCACGTTGTTGTTCAGGTAACCTGAATCGAACAACATCGGCGCCACTTGGTATCCTGCTGGAGCCTCCCCTTCAAAGCGAAGAACCGCAATATCATTCGTGTCCTTGCTTTGCACTTCACCTGTGTAACCGTCATGAACAACCTGCCCCGTCACACGACGGATCTGTTCTTTGCTGGCTTTTTTCATTTCCGGTGCAAAGATCACGACGAGATCTTTGGCTTTAGGGTCCACACAGTGAGCCGCCGTCAAAATCAGATTCTTTGCAATCAAAGTTCCAGAACAGATGTAGCCGAGTTTGGATTCATAGATACCCACTGTGCTGCGACCGATATTGCTGGAGCTTTCAACCTTGTCACCACCAACGATCTGAGAGGAGTCTGTCGGAAGGACTGTTTGTTCCTGAAAATTCTGAGGCGCACAAGCCACAACCAGGAAAAGAGACGCGATCAATAATACTGCTTTATTCATAAAGCCTCCGTTTTGTATGGGCGGAGGTTTATTACAAGACCCCGGATCAATGCCAGTCTATTGCTTGACAGTTTTGCGCCCTTTTTGTCAGTCCCCCCGCCTTTCCTGGAAATTCCCCCTTTAAAACGAATTTATCGCTTCTGGCAGCGAATTTCTTGGCCCCGAGTTCGCATTAAATACTCTCCATGAAATCCCTTCTGTCGCTGACTCTGTGCCTGCTTCTACTCCCTTGGTCCTCTTGGGCCGGGGCAGACTATGCTGTCTCTGAAGCCTCTATTCGTCAGGCCCGCTGCCGTTTTGAGGTGGCACAGACAGATCAAGAAATTCAGCGATACTTTCACAACAGAGCCGATGCCGTGATCAGCGGAACCACGGCGCAAGGTTTTACTTTCAAAAACGACTCAGCAGAGTTGATCCGGGTCTTTAAAAATCTGACTGAAGCCGATCCTTACCGGGAAACAAGGCAGGACACACGCGCTTTCAGTGGAGCGGCTCAATACTGCTCCACCGTGATCTGCGCCACGGAGTATCTGTTCGGAAAAGAAAATGCCTGGAAGGTTCTATACCTGAACAGCCGCTTTAATCTGAATGTGTCACACTGGCGTTTTGAACACGCCTCGGCGTGGACAGCAAATGAATTGAGCACGATCTTAAAAGCCTTAAGCCTGGTGCCGACAGAACTAAGTCGTTTTACTGAAAACAAGAAGCTCGTCCACTATCGTCGGGGCACCAGAGATCCCCGCAATGAAAGCGCTGCGGTCGCCGCCAACAGCGAGATTCTGGTGTATGATTTCTGGAACACCTTAAGCGAAGAAAAAAAGATCTATATTCTGCTGCACGAATTTGCCCACCTGTGGGCCCTGCGCGAAGATGGCAACGACCTGGATCGCAGTGAACCGTGGTTGCAAATCACCGGCTGGGAAATGATCCCCGCAATCCCGGATGTACTGTGGCAGCACAACGGTCGCAAAACCTTCTGGGTGTCCAACTATGCTCAAAGCAATTCAATTGAAGACTTTGCCGAAAGCGTGATGGCTTATCTGTTTGAACCAAACAAGCTGCAACAAAACGACCCGGCCAAGTTTCATTACCTGAAGCAGACCCTTTTTAGGGGTAAAGACTTTCAACAGCCCGGTCAGTGCGAAAACTAAACCACACGCTGAAACTTGGGACTGCCTGACGAAAATATCTGAAACTGCAGGGGGTGCACACTTTGCACCTGCAACTGAATGGGGTCGCCTTTTTTAAGGGGGCGGCCCGTGTGATTGAAGATCAGTAAAAGCTCACCCTGGAAATTGCACAGAGCCTCTGTTGAAGAGGTCACCTCTTCAACGATGGCGTTCAGAATGCGGCCTTTTTCCAAAGAGCGAATAAAAGCCGCGGATGCCATGACTTAGTCCATGTCCTTGGTCAGATCAATGCGACGGAATTGCACAGGACGGATCTCGGGTTCACCGATGTACTGCACTGGCTTCTGAGTGGCCACAGTCGCTGCAGTGGGTGCGGCTGGCGTCGGCTTTTCACTTAAGAACGTCTGCGCAATATTCTGAGTCACATTGAACAAGGCCGATACATTGTTCGCCGTCTGTTGCGCGGCTTTTTCCTCTGCCTTGACTTCTTCGCAGGCGGCTTTAAAAGCATCACCCAGTTTCTTCAAGGCTTCTTTATCAGCCTTGGGCACCTCGAAGGCGGTACTGATTTCAATCGGAATCTCTTTTTGCAGTGGAGGCATGAAGCTGATGTTGTCCACGTCACTCAGGTCCGACGAGTTTGCTTCTTGTTGAACCTCGTCGTTGACCCACTCCGGAAGACTCTCTTCACAGAACATCAGCTGGTCGCGGTTGACTTTGGCGATAAACTCAATTTCACCACGGGACAGATCCACTTCGCGAGCGATCTCATCCACACTCATTCCCTGATGAGCCATGCGCGCGGCTTTGACATATTTTACAGTGTTCTGACGTTCAATGATTTCCGTGTGGGGAATACGATCCTGGAAGATCTTGGCCACTTCCAGACTCTTTTGCATATTTTGTTCGATTTTGCTGATTTGTTTGTCTGCCGCCTGAATCTTGGCCTGGATGTCTTTGACCTTTTGTTCCAACAAGGCGGTGAGCTGATTGACCTGGGTTTCAGTGCGATCTGATAGATCTTCTAAAACCGCGATCTTGCTTTGCAGAAGCTGCAGACCCTTGCTGAGGCGTGGATCATCTTTTGGCGGACGATTTAAGCGCACCCACATACCAACGACCCCGGCCAAAAGAATCAAGTTCACCAGAATTTGTAATAAGACCCAAAAGCTCACCCATCGCCTCCCCGGCTACAGCACTCCTTTAGTTTAGATGGGCTTGGTCCGTCTCACAATGAGACCTAGGTCCTAAATGTATCAAAGCAGGACCTAGACCCCAGATCGCTTTGGGACAGAAAATTCAGTGTGTTATTATGCAACAAAGGGGAGTTTGTATTATGTCGTTGAAAAGATGGCGTGGGGTTCGTTGGACCTCACTGTTGCTGGTGTTGGCCCTATCCGCCTGTGGACCTGTAAAATTTTCTGCGCCATCTTCTGATGATGTAGATACGGACGGAACTGGCATTGCGCCGACTCCAACCCCGAATATTCCGCTCAGAGATGTTCACTACTCAAATCAAGTTCAAGCCACCGACAACAAACTGGATATCGTTCTGATTGTTGATGACTCCAACTCAATGAAACCGGACAACTTGAAGTTGGCGGCGAAGCTCTCCTCCTTCGTCAATAAGCTTCAGGCGTCCAACATTGACTGGCAAATGTGTGCAACCGTGACGCGCGCTCTGCCCGTCAGTGCGACAGATTCTGCCTGGGGGGCTTCAATCTTCTGGCAAAACAGTGCCACTGAAAGTTATCAGCTGGGCATGGTCCTTAGAAAAACAAGCTCTTCTGACCTGAACAGTGTCTTCGTGCACACGATGGAATATATCGATGCGGGCTGGAAGAACTCTGACGATGAGCGGGCAATTAAAGCGGCCTATCACCACGTCTATAACGGTGACTACAATGAAACCCCGAACAATGGCTGCTATCGTCAGGACTCTGCGATTGCCTTCATCATTATTTCTGATGAAGACGAACGCAGCATCGGGGGCGATGCTTCCCAGCAGGTTTACACAGGCGAACTGAAACCGTTGGAAAACGAAGACAAACCACAGGTCTTTGTGGACTATGTCCGCCAAACTTTTGGGGCCGATCGCCGATTCACCGTGAACTCGATCATCGTAAAACCGGGTGATTCCGCCTGTAAGCAGGCGCAAGACACCGGCTCTGCAAAAAGCCACTATGGCTTTAAGTATGCCGAACTGTCCAACCTGACAGGCGGTGGTATCGGAAGTATCTGTGACAGCGATTATTCCACGAACCTGAATCTGTTCATTGATAAGATCAAAGATTCTTTAAGCTCAATTCCTTTGGAATGCACCCCCATTGGCGCGGTGAATGTGACCATTACTCCAAGTATTGGGGTGGTTGAATCCCGCATCGAAGGCATGAACCTGATTTTCAGCACGCCGGTCCCGGCTGGTAAAACCATTGATGTGACTTACCAGTGCGCCGACAACCGCGCTCCGAGCTCTGTGGGCGGAAAAGTGATTCCTCTGAAAGAAGAAGGCTTCTTTGCCCGCATCATGTCCTTCTTCCGCAATCTGTTCTAAGATTTAAAGCTCTAAAGTAAAAAAGGCGTTGAGAGATCAACGCCTTTTTTATTTCCTATGATCAATCTGATTAAACCAACTGCCCCACGAAGTCTTTCATGCGGGCGATGCCTCGTTTCATGGTTTCTTCCGAAACCGCGAAGCTCAGACGCATATACCCCTCGGTCCCACACTCGGCTCCCGGCACGGTGGCGACAAAGAACTTCTCCAACAGCACATCACAGAAGTCCTTGGAGGTCCGAATCACGCGATCCTGATAGGTTCTTCCCAGACAGGCCCGGATATCGACCCAGAAATAAAAGGCCCCTTGCGGCTCTGCCGTTTTAAATCCGGGAACGGTGGCCAGCTCATTCAGACCGCTGTTCTTACGCGCCACCAGTTTTTTCACAACCTCAGCAATGTCCGCCTCCGATGATCTAATTCCTTCCATCAAAGCGTGCTGTGAAATACTGGAGGGCGAGCCGGTGCTTTGACTTTGATAATCTGCCATCGCCGTGATCAGACGCTCCGGGCCCGCTGCCCAGCCGATTCTCCACCCCGTCATTGAATACGCCTTAGATCCACCATTCACCAGCACACAACGATCCTTCAGATCGGGAGCCACCGTCAAAATATGCGGCGCCACCAGGCTGCCATCAAAGACCAGACGGTTGTAAATATCGTCAGAGATGATCACCACCTGCGGATGCTTTCTTAAAACTTCCGCCAGCGCCTTAAGCTCTTCCGCCGAATACTGCAGGCCCGTCGGATTGCTGGGTGAACAGAATAAGAACCCTTTGGTTTTGGCATTGATAGCGGCTTCCAACTTTGCCGGGGTGATTTTAAAGTTTTCAATTTCACCGCACTCTACGATATGCGGAACCCCATCTGCCAGCTCCACCATTGCCGGATAGCTGACCCAATAAGGAGTTGCGATCACCACTTCATCCCCGGGCGAGCAGATCATTTGCAGAGCGGAAAAAATTATGTACTTCGCACCTGACGCCACCGTGATTTCCTTGGGCGAATATTCAAAGCCCAATTCGTTCTTCAGTTTCTGTGAAATGGCTTTGCGAAGTTCGACGGTTCCGTTGGCGGGAGTGTACTTGGTAATGCCTTTTTGAATGGCTTCAATCCCCGCCTGGGAAGGGCCCGCGAAAGTGGGCCAGTCCGGTTCACCAACCGTCAAAGAGATCACATCATGGCCCTGGGCCGCCAGCTCTTTGGCTTTAGCCACCAAGAAAAGCGTTGGGGAAGGCTTTAGATTTTGTGCTCTTTTGGAAAGCTGGATCAAGACACACTCCTTTATCTTTATCTTTTCAATTTTTCATTCATGGCATCAATCACGATGTCCGGAACCAGGTCCTTCAAAGCGCCACCATTGGCCGCCACTTCCTTCACACCTCGCGAAGAGATGTAGTAGTACTCGGGACTGGCAAAAACCAGCATCGTTTCAAAGTCGGGAGCCAGTTTGCGGTTCATATTGGCCATGGTCATTTCGTACTCGAAGTCGACCACCGCTCGCAGACCACGCACGATCACCTGAGCTTTGGCTTTCTTCATGTATTCCACCGTCAGACCACCAAAGATGTCGACTTTAACGTTCTTCAGATGCGCAAGAGACTTTTCTATCAATTGTTTACGTTCTTCGCCAGTGAACATGCTCTGCTTCTGGGAAGATTGCGCAACTAAAACGATCACCTGATCATAAAGCGGCGAAATGCGGTTGATGATATCCACATGTCCCATGGTGATCGGATCAAAGCTTCCCGGATAAACGGCAATTCTACTCATGGTTTTCCTCTTCCTGCTGCAAAGCACTTTCATGGCAGAACATACTCAAGATCTTGTCGCCATATTCTTTTTTGCTGTAACGAACCAGTGCGCCGTAGCGATCTTCCATTCTTTCTTTAGCCTGTGATTCAATGGCCAGCAAAGTCGTCGGCCCAAAAGCCACACTGCCACTGGCCGCTTCCATCACTGCATGCGCCATTTTTTCCGTAAACGGCGGGTCTGCAAAAATGATGTCGAAAGGCTCTCCCGAATAAGATTTCAGGAAGGCAATCACGTCCATATTGACGATCTTGTAATCCGAAGCTGGCACGCGCAGCTTTTCAAAATTCTGACGAGTGATCGCCAAAGACTTCGGATTCTTTTCCACAAACGTGCAAAACTCAGCACCACGGGACAGGGCTTCAATTCCCAGATTCCCCGTGCCACAGAAAAGATCGGCCACACGAGAGCCTTCAATTTCAAACTGCAATTTATTGAATAAGGTCTCTTTGACTCGATCGGTTGTGGGGCGGATATGGTCTGCATTGAAAGAGACCAACTGATGTCCACGATATTTCCCCGCAATAATTCTCATTTTTCCAAATCCTCGGCCATCTTAACGACAGCAAAAATATCTTCAAATGGTTTGGGTACAAAAAGATTGGCCCCCATTTGCAAAGCCGTTTCCATGTTATGTTCACCGGCAAACGCCGACATCAAGATCACCTTGGCTTCGGACTGTTCGCGCATTTCCTTTAAGACTTCAGGTCCGGTTCGCCCTGGCATCAAAACATCCAGGAAAACCAGATCGGGCTTGGAGCTCTGCCACAACTGCAGACCTTCATTGCCGTCCACAGCTTCCACGACCTCGTGCCCCTTGCCTTTTAAGGCACGGCTCAAAGAGCGACGAACCAGAGCCTCATCATCCACAATCAAAATCTTCACGGTGCATTCCTTTGCGGCAGCATGATCACAAAGCAAGTGCCATGCGGCTCGACGTTACGGAACTCGATGGTTCCCCCGAATTTTTCGATGACTGACTTAGACATACTTAACCCAAGACCCGTACCATGTCCCTCTTTTTTTGTGGTAAAGAAAGGCTCAAAAATACGACGACGAATGTCCTCTGGAATCCCCGGCCCGGTGTCTTCAATTTCCAGATACACATGCCCCTGATCGTGACGGGTTCTCACACTCAGACGTCCGGCTTCTTTCATGGCCTGACAGGCATTGTTAATCAAATTAAAGACCACCTGCTGCAAAAGATGAGGCTCCACATAAACTGTCTGCCCTAAAGTTTCCAAATCCACTTCCAGACGATGGGTGCGCAGCGCCGACTTCAGCATCGGCAGGGTTCTTTCGACCACTTCATCGACGCTGATGTATTCGGACGGCTGATCCTCGCCCTTAGAGAAATCCAGAAGATTTTTGATAATTCGTTGCGAACGGGCGGTGGCCTTTTCGATTTCCACCAGATCCGAATGCAGGTTGCTGCCAGGCTCCGCCTCTTGCAGTAAAACCTGTGACAACGAACGCAAACCTGTCAGAGGATTATTCAGTTCATGGGCGATATGGCCCGCCAGCATCCCGATCGCACCCATTTTTTCACTTTGCAACATGCGCAGGTACAACTCGCGCGATTGAGTGATATCCACATACTGATTCACAACGTTGGTGGGTCTTGTGCTTTGATCCAGAAGAACCGGATAGCTATGCACCTGATAAATCCGCCCATCCACCTGAATCTGACCTGCCGCTGGCGCACCGTCTTTCAGGGCCTGCGGCACCGGACACCCCTCACAGGCGGCATTACGACGAGCAAAGCTTTCATGACATTTATTGTGCATAAAACGATCGCTGAACTTGCGATTGGCGCGAACTACATTGTAGTCAATGTCCACAATCGCAATCGGATCACGCATACCATCGAAAGTTTTTTCCCAGCGATAGGAAAATCCTGAAAGCTGACTTTCCAAAAGAACGCGATCCAGGGCCATACTTAAGGGGCGCACCCGATCGCTCATAAAGTCCATGAAAGGACCCATCTCTTTGTCGTTCAAAGAGTTTTCAATACATAAAATAGCCTCACCCTGCCCGCTGGTCAGGTGACTGGTCAGACGCAGCTCAAAGGGCACAATATAGGCTTTGATAAAAGGTCTCCCAAAGTGATTCGCAAAATAGCGGGTCAGCTCGGGGCTTGGCACCTGGGCTGCTTTAGGAAACTCAAAGTAGCTGGCCGTTTCAGTTTGGGTGAAATGCCCGGACTGGAAGCTTAAGAAAAAGGTCTTCGCGCCCCCCAGGCGGAACGACAAGATGGGGTCACCCATCTTGTGGAACTTGCGAAGCTCCTTGCGCAGGATCGCCAGAATATCCTCGAAAGAGGTCTGCGTCGCCAGATCCTTGATAAACCGGATCAGTTGCCTCTCACGATTCAGTTTCTCACTTTCCTCGTGGTGGGACATTTCGATGTACTGGGTTCTTTCTTCGACCATCGCCTCTAACGAATGGGTCAGAGCTTCCAGCTGTTTGTTCTGGTGGGAGGATTCCTTCAGCAGCAGGGAGCGGGACAAAAACATCGAGTGGCGTTGCAACGCCAGATCCAGCTGCTCCCAGATCTCGTGCTCCGACAGTGGCCAGCGCATAAAACGATAAACTTGAGCCTTATTGATGCCCTCGCGCACTTCCTGTTCATTCAGATCCTCTGCAATCAACAAGCGCGGCGCCATTGGCTGCAAAGTGCGAGCTTTAAATAAGAACTCCAAGGCATCACTGTCCGAAGAACCCTGGACCAAGATCGAGGAAAATCGCTGGGTTTGCAAAAGAGGCAGAGCCTCACTGGTGGAGGCTCTGAATATGATCTCAACCTCCCGCTTTTGAAACGGGAAGAAATGCGGCAGTCTAATTGGCGATACGTTTCCGACCCACAGGATTGGATCCAGCTTGTTCGGAATCGAAATAAGACCCTGAGTACTCGCCATTCAGTGATTTCTCCAACACTCTCAAGTGGTCCAGCCACATCTGAAGAACATTGTTCAAATCATACTCCAGGACGTCGGCTAAAAGAACAAAATCCTTGTTTTCCAAAGCGCGCAAAGCCTCAAGAACCGTTCTTTTACTTTCAGCTTCGGTCTTTTCCCAGCGAACTGGACTTCCCCCTAGGAATTGATCTCCCATGGTTTCTTTGATCGTCATGGCGCTGTCGATCAGGAATTCGCAGTTCTGCACCAGATCGTGAATGGGCTTGAGCAGACCACTCAATCCCTGAACGCGCATGCGCTTAGCCAGATTCTCCGTTCTTTGCATCAGTTCCGGCAAAGCCTCCATCCAGCCGCGCAATACCAGTACGGTCAGATCACGGCTGTTTTCAGTCAGGTACTCCAGAGTTTCAATCTGCTCCAAAGTCACTGTGGAAAAACGGGCTTCGTCGGCTTCGGCGATTTCCAGACCGTTGACGATATAGCGACACACCACTTGGTTGGTGTGTCTTAGATCCTGTTCGATGTCGCTAAAGACTTTGGCCAAAGAAATGTTCTCTTGATAAAAATTGCGAAGGTCTTCTCCGCTGACTTTAAAGCGCTCCATTGCCTACCTCTTCCTTGAGTGCCTCATGCGGAATGTATACATGAAGATGGCGTTTCAAACGCTCATGCACATTCAAAGTTGCGGTACGGATTTCCTCGAGCGTGCCGGGTGCAATGCGGATTCTTTCCGCATGATACCAGCTTACTAAAGGACTCAATTCCGGAACCATTCGGCTAATATTTGAAATAACTTCTTCAGCACTGTCCAGGAACGGAGCCACCTTCTCCACCCCCAGTGTCGGCAACAGTCCCAACTGCTCCATAGCAAAATTGTTGATATCATTGAGCTTCATCGCACCCTGAACAATCTCCATGCGCTCGGCCACTGGGAACTCCCCCCCCAGATAAAGTGCCTGAACCAGATCCCACTGGAATCGCTCGGCCGCGGCTTCTTCGCGAGCATAACTCACAAGACCGCCACTTCGAACAATGAGTCCCGGATCCACATGACCTGCCAAGAGGTTCGCAATCGCGGCTCCCACCTGTTCAGGCACCAGTGTTCCCTGATCTTCTGCGCGATAGATAAAGCCCAAGCTGGCTTTCGGACCCGTTTCCCAGAAGTTCACCGGTCCGACGCTGACGTTCAAAGTCGGAGTGTCCGTCAAAGACGCCACATGAATCGGTGCACTGTCGCAGCCGATCAGCAATTCCGCATTTTTAAGAATCGCAAACAAATCTGACATCTGAGTGCGACCGGCCAGATTCACAAACTGAAGTTCCTTCACTTCAGCTTCAATCTGTAATGCCACCGGCGCTTCCCCTGCAGAACCGATCAAAACCACCGGCAGCTCTGTAAACTGACGCGCCAACTGACGAAGCGCCCGCACCCAGGCCCCCGCCGACAAAGCTTTGTTGGCATCACTGGCGCCCACATGCAAAACCAGATAACGTTCCGGCAGCGTCAACTTGCATTCCGGAATCTCAGCAATGCTCCAGTCCGCTTCGGTGTACTGAAGTTCAATCATCGAGGCCATGACATCGGCCACGTGAACCCTGTTGGGTTTGTCCAAACCCACCTGAGCATAAAAATAAGCACTGACCTCATCGGCCAGACACAAACTGCCATCTTTAAAGCGGGTGTACCCCTGAACCTCGGTATGCAACTCAGAAACTGCATGGGTCAGGTAGCTGGAAAACGGAGAAAATGTGAAGTTAATAATTCGGTCAAAGCCTTCCGACTTCAACTCGCTCACAAAACGATCCATTTCCTGCAAAGAGGCTTCAATATCCGGCTCTGCCTGGACCAGAGGAGTCAGTATTTCACTGGAAGGCAAGGACCAGTGACGATCCACCGCCTGAAGCCCCACCAAAGCCCCTTCAAAACGAGGACGTGTCAACAGATGGATCTCGGCCTTCGGATACATACGACGCAAGCCCTGCAGAGCCGGCCACGTCATATAGATATCGCCCAATCTAGCGAGTTGCAGAACGAGTATTTTCATTTTTGATCTGTTCCTTCACAAGCTCTTTGAGCATTTGAATTTTTTCAGCTTCTTTACTATAGCTCTGCGTTTTCAGGATTTCGCTGGAGGCTTTTTCCAGTCTCTTCAAAGCCGCTGATAGGTAATTGTCCAATTCCTTTTGCATAGTACGCTCCTTCCCTGAAGAGAGATTGCAAGTGACGGTAAATATCTTCACGGATAGTCAGCAACTCGCCCTGCTCCTGCAAGGCGGCCAAAACACGGTCCACGATCTGCACCGGTTGGGTATAACGTGCAATCAGGGCTTCCACAAAACCCTGGAAGTAGCCGGCTTCATCGTTTTTGGAGCGCACAATTTCCTGTGCCACCAAAACCAGGTCCGCCATTTCCGACGCCTGCACCGACTTCTTCTGCAGCATCATGTCTCTAGAAGGCAGAGCCTCCTGGATCCTCGCCTGCCAGCTCCTATAAAGAACTGTACGTTCAGCAAAGTCCGCAAGGATCTCTTTGGCTCCTTTTTTAGGTTGATCCCGCAACAGCCCTTGAACAGCGGTCAGCAGGGACGAAGGCGCCTGATCCAGATAGGTCTTCCAAGTGGCCCGTTCCAGAGCCTGGGCAAACTGGGTCACCTGATGTTTTTCATCACTCAGCTCGTCCCACACCGCTTCAAAAACCTTTTCAACAGTTATATCCTGCGCGCACAAATGACTTGGCTGAGAACACGCTTGAGAATGCCCACACGGTGAACAAGGCACCTGCGCTGTCAGCATCCGAGCCCCTTGAATGAAGGCTCCGGTCTTGGTGGCATCACTGCTTCCCAAGACAAGCTCCACGAGGGGAGTTCCCAGTTGTGCCGCCAGATGTTTGATACTGGTGTCACCGGTCACAAGAAGGGCGCAATCCTGAAGGTGACGACGGGCCTCATTGAGATCACAAATCAACAGATCCTTTTCGGCAAAGGCTTGCAGCAAAGTCTCTTTTTCAAAAGAAGCCCCCAGGATTTGAACCTTATAGTCCACCAAGGCGACTTCAATAGTTCGTTTCAACTGGGCAAAGTTCTCTAGCCCCCAGTTCTTCTTTTCATTGCTGGTCAGGCACTGAAACAAAATGCGCTTGTTTTTCTTTTTCTCTCCGCGAACTTGCGGCTGAACCGGCAAATCAAATGAATTCCCCAAAAGTTCGACGTAATGGAAAAGTGACTTTTGCGAACCCGCAAAGCGCTCATTAAAGTAGCGAATCCAGCGATTATCCAAACCCCGGAAACGCCCCGCACTGTGATACAGACCCTTTTTCACTGGAATTTCCAACGCCCCCAGCAGATAGCCGCTGAGTTTGTTGTGAGTGAAGTTAAATGCCATATCATAGTTCTCGACATCCAGGGACTTCACCAGCTCCTGCACCTGAGAAAAAGACCAAAGAATGTTGAATCCGCCTTCCCCTAGGCCTCGCTGAATCATTTCGCGATCAAAATAGATATAGCGTTCCACCAGTCCCTGCAGCAGTTTTTCCACCTGAGAAAATTGACGGTTGACCAGAAGGTGAATCTCCGCCTCAGGATGCTTCGCACGCAAAGCGCGCAACAGCGGTTCCTGCTGAATGATGTCACCAAGCCTTAAAAGGGAAAGAACCAGAATTTTCATTATTTCACCAGCTCACCGAGCACTCGAAACATCTGCTTTTGCTTTTCAGCCATCGCCGATGTTTCCACTACAGGTGTAATGTCGTTAATGGACAAATTATGACGAGGAAGATTGTACAGGGCCTTCATGTTGATGCCGAACTCCTGGAAATGATACTTCAAAGAATCCAAAGAACGACCTGTCATGTGAGAGAAAAGTTCGGCGAAGAAGTCCGCCTGCTGACCCCAGCACTCACGGAAAGACAGAACGAAAGAGCGATGATTCAGGATCTCCTGGAAAAGGTCGGACTTGAAAAGTTCCTGAGCATCCTGAACCACGCGGATTTCGACGCGTTCTTCAAGCTCGGGGAACTGCGAACGGAACACCGGGATCAGAGACTCGCGGGATTCAACCACCGTGATACGCACATCCGGGTCGACGTCAGCCAGTGCGGCCACATGGAAACCCGCACCCAAACCGACAACGATGACATGTTCGGCCGGCAAAACACCCAAAGAGTAAGCCCATTTCAAGCCCTCACCACGAGGGTCCTGCAAAGAGGCCAGAGGCTGACCTTCTTCAAAAGCAATCAATGAAGATTCGTGGTTTTCAGAAAATGTGATCATTGACATGTTAAGCAACCTTCTGTGAAGCGATGATTTTCTTTTTCAAGTTACGAACTTCCTGATGATCCGGATTCCAAAGAAGGACACGTTCCATTTCCAGCAAAGCCTGATCCACCTGACCTGCGCTGCACAGCAAGTTGATCAGAACCAGCGACATATCCTCGTCTTCTTCCACACTGGCAAGATAACCCTGAAGCGCTTCGATGGCTTTTTGTAACTTACCATCGCGCAGACCCCAGTTCGCCGCCAGATGAACAGCCGTTCGGTTTTGTGGATTGATATCAATAGCAGATTCAATGTTTGCCCAGGCCAGTTCAAGATCGCCGAACTGACTGTGTACCATGGCAAGTCCCACCCAGGCCTTGTCGTTTTCTGGATTGATTTCAACAGCCTTGCGGAAGCAGAACAAAGACTTATCATAATCATTGCGCTGCACTTCCAGTGTGCCGAAATTCACCAATAATACATCCGACTGAGGATTCAGAGTGTAGGCCTTATTATAGTATTCTTCTGCCCCGTCAAAATCACCCTGACGCACAAAAATATTACCCATGTTTTTGTAAGTCTCAAACAGCGTGGAGGTCTCTTCAGTCAGAACGGCCAGCGCCTCGTAGTACTTATCCAAAGCTTCCTGGTCACGGCCCGCTTTATACAAAGCAGTGGCATAGCCATGCAAACTTTCAAAGCCATAGTCCACTTCTGCCAAAGTCTTGCGTACAATCAAAGACTCTGAGTTGCGCGACATCTTATCAAGGCAGTTTGCCAGCATGTTCAAAGTCGCCGGATTCTTGGAATCTTTATTCGAGGCTTCTCTGAGAAGATTCATCGCCAGAGGATATTCACGGTGCTTCATCAGCACTTGTGCATTGCGAATGAACTTGGCCACACGCTCATCGACAATTTTTTCTTCTTTGACTTCAGACACTTCCGCTTCAAAGTCGGCAATAGCCTGTTGCGGATCAAAATAAATTTTGGGGGCATCCTGATAGCTTTCAGGATTTGAATTAATACCAGAAATTTCACTGGACTTTTGAACGATCTGATTTTCCAACATCTGACGTGATCTCCTCGCGCAGAATTGAAGGAGCAACACAGATGCCAAAGGGTGCTTTGTGCTTTAATTGATTCTGAGGCAGACTCAGCCAGTTGTTTGACTCTTTGACCGAATCTGCCGTCATGTTTTTGTCAGGAATTTTTTTCCTAGACCTCTTCATCCAGACGCTGATTGAAGGTCTTGGTCTTGTAACCACCAACTGCTTTACGGCTGCGGCGGACTTCCTGCAACTCACGGATGATAGAGTTCTTGGCCATTTCAATGCACGCCAGGACCTGAATATCCTGCTCGATTATGCGGGCAACATACTCGTCCTTGATAGCCAGGGCTTCTTTCACCTCGCGGCGCTCATTTTCCGGAATGACGGCTCCTGCCCCCATTTCGTCGTGCGCCTTTTCGATCTGTGCATCCACATATTTCAGAACATCCAGAATTCTATCGCGGGTTTGGTAGAAGTGCTCCAGATTGTCGAACTGCCCTTGGGCAAAGTTCGCCAGCTCCACCTCATTCAAAGAGTAGAACTTCTCGAGGTAGTGATTCTTTTCGTTCAACAACGTGATGATTCTGGTCATGTCCCCTCCACAGTGACTCATTCTTAACCCGCTTTTTTGTCTGTATTGTTGGCTTCTTGTTTCAGTTTTTCCACGGCTTGAACCCAACCATCATAAAGAGTGTTGAGAAGCTTCAGATTCTCTTTCAACGGCTCTGGACTGCCAGAGATGTTGGCTTTCGTGTACTGCTCCATCATGAACATATAGAGTTGTTCCAGTTGATTAGCGACTTCACCACCGACCTTGTGATCCAGGGTGTTGTTCAGCTCCATAATGATGTCGAAGGCCCGGCCGATGTTCATGCCGCGATCGGCGATCTTCTTTTCTTCTGCGGCCTTGATCGCCAGCTTGGTAAACTTAATGGCACCTTCGTATAGCATCAGCAGGATTTTTTCCCTGCTGGCACTTTGCACGGAAGTTGTTTTGTACTTCTGATACGCATTCTTATTCATAGCCCCTCACTCCATCATGTTCAAAAATCAACGCTCTTAACCCTGTGGTTGCGCCATTGCCGCAAACTTCGCCTGTTGCGCATTCAGGGCAGACATCTTCTGCTCCAGATCCGCAAACTTACGTCTTAGGCTGTCTTCTTTTCTTTCCAATTGGCGTTCTTTCGTCTCAATACGGTTGTTCACCTGCTTGATACGATCCTCCAAACCGCGCTTGCGGTTGGAAATAGTGCCGAACTGCCCGTTCACCAGATTTCCAATCTCACGCTTGACCGTGGCCACAAATCCGGTGTTAAAGCCATCCCCTCTCAGGAAGGCAGCCACCCCTTGGGGATTGGCCTGCAGTACTTTATTGAACTTGTCCTGGGAAAAGTTCAAAGTACCGTTTCGATTGAACTCGATCCCCAGCTCACCCACCCGGCGAATCGGAGACTCCACACCCATCTGTGGATTCAGAATCACCCGGCGCAAACTGTTTTCAATCGAGCGCAGCATCCCGTCGCCGCCCAAAGGGCCCAGTGACGGATTCTTGCCGTTTCCAGCCTGAAGCTTGTTCTGCTTCTGGATAAATTCCAAAGCCGCGTTGTAAGCATCCACGAAGCTTTTAATCTTGCCGCTGATGACTTCGAGGTTCTCTTTCACAGAAAGACGAATCTCGCGCCCCGGAGCCGCTGATTTGAAATCCAAAGTCACACCCGGCACCAAATCCGTGGATTTGTTGTCAGGAAGTTCAATCTCAAAGCCGTCGACTTTCACCTTCGCGTTCTGAGCTTTGCGGGATTCATCAAAGTACATGTCCTGATCGCCATCCAGAAGATAGATCTTCGGGAAGCTCACCTGACTGTCGCTTCCAGTCGCCAAACCGGAAACCAGCAGCTTGAAAGGATTCTCGCTGTCTTTGCGATCCTCCAGCACCTGCGCCTTGAGTCCCACATTGGAAGCATTAATCTGCTTGGCCACCCCCTCCAACGTGGAGTTGCTGCCATTGATATAAACTTCCTTTGTTCCTTCCGGAGTCTGGAATTTGATATATCCAGTCCCCATCTGAGTTTCATTTTTGTCCGGGAAACCGTTGGAGATCGCCGCCGGCTTCTGCGCCAGCTGCACGACTTCAATCGCATAGTCCCCTGGAATCGCACTTTGCGGATCGACCAGGCCATCCACCACATTGGGATCACCACTCAGGAATTTTTTGTCGATAAATCCGCTGGTCGAAGTCAGCTCACCCAGATTCTTGGTGATATCATTGACCTTTGTTTCCAGATCCTGCACCAGCTTGAGTTTGTCCTCTTGCTTGGCGCGACCGGCTTCCATCTGTTTCACAGGAATACGCTCAGCATCCATCAGCTGCTCAACGATATTTGGTGGTAGCCCAGAGGCCATGCCTGTAATTCGGAATCCTGCCATGAATTCATTGTGTCAAAATGATTCAGCAACCGTGAGTCAATTAAATGTCTCTAGGAAAGGCCAGTGGCAAGGCTTTCAGGGCTCTAATGAATTTTACGCAGCAGGGATTTTGACAGCAGGTCTTTTTGCTGGACCTCCATCCGGGAATCAAATGCTCTTTCGGAAATGAAAACTTATGCAGAACGCTTAAGGAGCTGTCCTCTTGGAGAGTCATCCGCGGGTAAAGTCCACAGCTCCAATTCGGGAATACGACGTATCAAGGTGCCCAGATTGTCTTTCACAAGAACAAATCGTCCACTCTCTGTGACCTCAAGCTCCACAGTCCACTTGTGTTCTTTCATCGCCGGAAGATTGCGCAGATGCTCCATGGATTTCTCCAGTTGCTCCTCTGTCATCGGCTCGCGATGAGGCTGTTCCTGACTCTGATACTGCTCTTGCCCGTTGGCATCGCGATCATGAGTGGAATCGGACTTGATAGTTTTACCGATGGACTCGACATTGCGAACCTCGTTATTCGGTAAAATGTTAGAGATCAGTCCCTTGATATTCATGCCCATCTTATCGGCACATCCTCCCTCCCCCAAAAGGTGCCTGGTTGTTTTTTCTGGCTATAGCGCATCAATCCAAGACTCTTGCCCAGAAAATAAACTTACTACCTAGACGAATGAAAGAGGCGTACCCTGTCCCTATGTAGAGGAGGCTCCCCCATGCAGCAGCAACTTGCCAAAGAACTCACCTCTCTTGTGGATTGGTCGGTCACCGAGTTAGGAAATGTCATCCGGGCCGAACTGGGGGCCGCTGCCTTCAATCGCATTGAAAAGATTCGCCGCTATGTAAAATCGCCTGCCAGCAATCACCTACAAGGATTACTAAAACTAAAAGCGCAGCTGGAAAAGCTCTCTGATCAAGAACGCTTTGGCATTGCCCACTCGTTTGCTCTGATGCTGGAACTGATCAACGCCTGCGAATCCGCCTATCGCACCCACCGTCTGGAAGAGGAAAGTTCCGCAGCTCTTAAGAGGGAAAAATATTCTTACGGTCGTGTGATTCACGTCCTGACGGCGCACCCAACAGAATCCCGCAACACCGACATGCTTATATACCTGCGCAAAATTCATGACCTGCTGGTGCAACGCCTGAAATCAGAACAGACTTCACAAACTCATCAACTGCATTCCCTGCTAAGAATGGCCTGGAACCTCCCCATGTCCAAACAGCGAAAGCCCAGCGTGATGGACGAAGCCGAATATATTTACTCGTTGGTGTTGCAGGACAATGTCATTGAAATTTACCTGCAACAACGCCAGGAACGGCATCCCTTCTATATCCGCACCTGGGTCGGCGGAGACAAGGACGGACATCCCGGAGTAAATGAAAAAACCATGCTGGGAAGCCTGGGCATGTCCCGCCTGCGCCTGCATCAGTGGGTTGTTCGACAATTTTCTCAGTATCTTGCAGAAATTTCGCCTCTGGCACGTTCCGGTCTGGAGCAACGTCAACACATTCAGAAGCTACAACGACAGGCGCAACAAGTAAAAGCTCACCTGAAAAAAGTCCGCCGCATTTCCGCAGGAGATGCCAGTCGAGTGCATCGGCTGACGGAATCTCTGCAACATCTTTCCCATGCACAAAATCGCCTGTTTGGCGCTGAATCCGAGCCGCTGAACCGCATTCGCTACCTGCTCAAGATCTTTCCTGGCCTGGTCGTCCCCCTGGAACTTCGCGAGGACAGCGCCTTGGTTCACGAAGCACTCGCCCAGCCAAACAAACAGACAAATATCTCTCGTATGCTGCAGACTTTGGCGCGACTTTGCCCTGATCACAGTCCCCGGAATTATGTGCGAGGGTTCGTTCTGAGCCAGTGCGAGTCCGCGCAGGATATCGACGCAGGTGTTCGTTTGAGTTCAAGGTTTCTCAAAGCCCCTCGTCTTCCCGTGGTTCCACTATTTGAAAGTTCACGCTCTTTAAAAACCTCCAAAGAAATAATCACAGCGTTTCTGGGGAAACCCAGGAACGTGCAACTGGTCAAAAAACACTGGTCTGCTCAGATTGAGGTTATGCTGGGCTATTCGGATTCGGCCAAGGAAAATGGCGCTTTTCCATCCCGCTATCTGATTCAATCCGCCATCGGAACCTTGGAAAAAACCATTGAAACCCACGGCCTGACGCCTATTTTCTTCCATGGCTCCGGAGGCAGCATTGAGCGCGGTGGCGGGTCTATACAGGAACAAACCGAATGGTGGCCATTGTCTGCGATGAAGACCGTCAAGATGACCGTACAAGGAGAAATGATTTATCGTAATTACAACTCTCCGGCTATTTTGCAGCGACAGTTGAATCTTCTGGTGCAAAACCGAGATGCCCGTAAAAAGAAACCCGCCATGCGTGGTTCTGTCAGGACAGAAAAAGCCCTGCGAACGCTGGCTGATTCGGTACAAACCAGTTACCAGAGTATTCTGAAGCAGGAGGACTTCTTAGAACTGATCGAAAAGGCCACGCCGTATTCTTTCATGAAAGACCTGCGCATGGGCTCCCGCCCTTCAAAACGGCAGGGCCCGGTTCAACTCAAGAGTCTGCGCGCAATTCCATGGGTGCTGTGCTGGACTCAAACTCGGGCGTTATTCCCGACGTGGTGGGGACTGGGTGCCTTCTGGACGAATCTAACCGTGAATGAGAAAAATCAATACCGCCGGGCTTTCAAAGAATCCTCCATGTTCCGCACCTACATCAAGGCTGTCGGTTTTACCTTGGAAAAGATCGAACTCGACGTGTTCTTCATGTATCTGCGCTCTTCAAAGCTTTCCGCGGATACGGTTGCCAAATACGAAAAAAGCTTCCGCACTGAATATGCGGAAGCCATCAAATGTGTCCGGGAGATCACCGGAGAAAAAAGTTTGCTTTGGTATCGACTGTGGCTAGAAACCAGCATCCGCCTGCGGTCCCCGTTGATTCATCCACTGAATGTGCTGCAGTTGATTGCCCTTGAAAAGAAGGACATCAAACTGCTGCGCGAGACAGTCACGGGTGTTGCCAGTGGAATGCTGACTACGGGGTGACTTTCAGCGAGTCTCGCAACTTGCTAAGATCCAATAGTTTTTCAACCTGGCCGCCAACATTCTGATCCAGTCTGGCGGCGGCCTCACGAAGACCTTCCTTCACCACTGACACTTCACCTTCACTCAGGCCCAGATTATTCAACTTGCCTGCGGCAATCGCCGCCTCAGCCTGATTAAAGAAGAAGTTAGGTCCCATTTCCACCTGTGGATTCAGGGACTTCAGATAAGCTTCCCAGCCTCCCAGCGCCTTAATCTGTTCGACGATCAAAAGATCCCCTTCGCCATATTCGTTGCTATTAAAGTCCGGCGCCCCTACCCCCCACTTCATATAGGGTTTTAGATATCCGCCGACCAACGAATCAATTGTCAGGAACAGATTCTTTTTCTCTGTCTTATAAAGCTTCTCCGCCAAAGAGAAGCTCGGAACGAAATTCACTCCAACGGACTGCTTATACTCATACTTAAATCCGGCCTTTTTGGCGTAGCGAATGGTCTCAAGCGATTGGTCTATCACCTTCATGGCCTCTTGCAAGACCTCTTGCTTAGCCTCAAAGAAGATATTTCCATAAAGATCGTGCCGTCGGCAGCCAAGGATCTCGCGCTCGCCCATCATGGCTTCCAGGATATGCTCATCAGAACAGTAAGCATGCTTCACCTTGCCGGATTCGATGTCGGCATACGCCCAGCCTATTGCCTTCTTGTCATAAGAAAGCACATTATTTTTGATGTAGCCACCCACCACCAGCGTAGGCGCATCTGTCGTGTAGTCCATCACAGTGCTGCTTAAACCGACTGGCTTTGAGTTGTCTCCTCGAGAAGCTCTTTCCACGGCGTTCTTAATGTCCAGATCCGATGCATCCGGAACAAAAGTGCCGGCAAAATTGTGACGCAGCCCTAAAACATGTCCTATTTCATGGGCGATCACACTTCGCACTGAATCTTCCTGTTCAATCAACGGACGATCCACGACCAGCCCACACAGATTTCCATGCTTTAGAGAAAAGAAGCCATTAACTTGTGCTGACTCATGCTTCTTTGTGAAGCTTGAAGTCATGTACACATATCCGCGGAAGGCCTCACCCGTCAAAGGGTCCACCTGAGCATTGGCATAAGCACCAAAGCCTTCATCCCATTTGATCCAACGAATGACGATGGACCGATCCTTCTGCGGCTCGCTGTCTTTATAACCATATTCCACCTTGAGCACATCTCGACCAAAAACCCGGTTCCAGTATGTCACGCCATCTGTCACCGCGCTCTTCATCGCCTCGGGCACGTTCGCATCCAGAAGGACACGAATATCCCCGTCTTCTGGAGCCACACTCCAGCGGGCAATTTGAGTCTTCATGTCGTTCTCGCCAGCTCCAAAGGTGTTATTGATAAAGAACCCAAAACGATTTTGCTCGTCCGAGGCCTTGGCTTTGAAGCTCTCTTTGGCAATGTAGGGCTTGATTTCAAAGAAGACCGTCTTGCTGCTTTCCACTTTTTCAGGAGCCGCCATGCCCATCATGGCCAGCTTATCCTGCTCGTCTTTTTTTCTTTCTCCGGCATAGGGATTTTTGTACTTTTCAACGACTCGCACAACCTGCTTCATCAGGATTGAATTATTACGAATGGACAACGAGCTCACGAAAGAATCTTTGATATCAAAGTGGGTTTCTTTCTTATTCTGGCCCATAAACTCCACGTCCACATACGTCTGAGGAATCAGAATGTCCATGGCGGTTTGATAGTTCATGGACAGGAATCCCTGCCCCATATCAAACACCAGCTTGTCGGTCGTTTCCTCGACCACCGCGAAGGTCTGCAGAAGTTGATCGGCCGCGACGGACTCCACGTTATCCCGGACAGTTTTATTGAAGACCGCCATACGATCACCGCTTCTTTCAAAGGAAATCAACTGAGGTCGAAAGAAACTGGGTGCCGCGGAACGGGAGCCATCTATAACAGTCGGCACCAGAAGGAACAGTTTACCCAATGATGACTTTTCAAAGGTCACAAGATTTTTACTGATCTGTGCAGAAGATTCGATCTTAGCCGGAGGCAGAGACTCTTTTACAATGATTTTCTCTGTGTCTTTACTGCAGGCAACCAGCAGGGAAGAGCACAAAAGCATGACAACAGACGTACGGCTCCAGGAACTCATGAAGTACTCCCAAATAGAATAGAACCCCGGAACAATGTCTAAAAAAGAGACAATGAACCCAAAATTGGTCAGGGCTGGAACCCAGTTCCAATATATAAAGTCCTAATTTTCAGGAAGTCTAAGAAAGCAAGAAGTGCTCCTGCACGGAACGCAAAAAACCCCGAGGATCCGAGGCGCCTGTAAAAATCAAAATGTGCTGCAAGATGCCCCAACCTGGTTTAGTACCCCAGGAAGACCCATGTCTTCCTGGGTAGGTTGGTACCGAGAGGGAACGGAGGTACCCTCTCAGGTCAAATCCTTATAAAACAATTCTAATATTAACCAATCAATCTTAGTGCAGAGTTTGGCATCGCGTTGGCTTGAGCCAGTACGGATGTATTTGCCTGCAAAAGAACCTGGTTACGAGTGGACTCCGCTGTTGCTGACGCCACGTCTGTATCACGGATACGAGAGTTGGCTGCGGAGATGTTCTCGTGTTGCACACCCAAGTTATCCACTGTGGACTGCAATCTGTTTTGAAGGGCACCGAGACTTGCGCGGAAACCGTTCACCTGAGACTGCGCCTTATCCACTGCTGCTAGGGCGTCTTGCGCTCCCTCTTTGGAAGAGAAGTCGAAACCTTCAATTCCCAAGCTGGAAGTTGTTGCATCTGTTTCACCGGCGTTGAAGGAGATTCTGTCTGCTTCACCGTCATTGTTGATACCTACCTGGAAGTCGAACTTGTCGCCGGAACCATCCAGAAGTTTTGTTGTACCGAATCTAGTTGTTTGCGTGATACGTTGTGCTTCAGCTTTCAATTGCTGAACCTCTTTATCAAGGAAGCCACGCTCTGTATCACCGATAGTGTCAGAAGAAGCCTGAACACCCAATTCTCTCATACGAGTCAGGATGTTGGAGATCTCAGACAAACCACCCTCTGCCGTCTGAACCATGGAGATACCATCGTTCGCATTTCGGGAAGCCTGACCTAGAGAGCGAATTTGTGATTTCAAGTTTTCACTGATCGCCAAACCTGCTGCATCGTCTGCCGCTTTATTGATGCGGGAGCCAGATGCCAATTGTGACATTGATTTACCGATTTCACGCTGAGAGTTCACCATTGTTCTCTGTGCGTTGATAGCGGATACGTTCGTAGAAATTCTCATTCCCATGTGGGACCTCCATTAATTCGGCCGCCTTATACCTACTTAGGCTGACCAAGTTGTACACGTTGGTGACTCAAACTTTCGTCTGGCTCTCTCAAGCGAATCTTCGTAAGGCAATCACTCCTTGCGGGTTCCTCGAGAGCTTCGACTTGGTTTGCGTCGTTGCTTCTGACATACCTTTCGGCGAGGTCTTGAAAGGCTTTAGTCGCGTCTAGCACTTCTGGACCATCATCCAGTAAAAGCTGGACCAAGATCCTGAAAAACAGACCAAAACCCGGCATTTTTCAATACCAAGGTCCAGCCAAACCAAACGTCTGCCCCGACCAACAAAAGGTGCCTGGTTGTTTTTTCTGGCTACAAAGCAGCAAAGTTCGCCTGCCGGACCTAGGAATTAATAGAAGAAGCATTCTCGGCGGCAATTCATTTGCTCGTGGCAGGCGATATGGCACGAAGAAAGTTTGAAAATCACACTGAATTTCCCTATCACATCACTGCAAGATGCATTAACCGCGACTGGTTTTCGCAAGATTTGCCGCAGGTGTGGGAGATCACCACTCGACATTTGTATTTCACTTCAATGGCGTTTGATCTACGCATTCACAACTTCGTCTTGATGAGCAATCACTTTCATATGATCTTACGTTCACCACAGGCGAACTTGAGCGAAGCGATGCAATACTTTATGCGTGCGTCAGGAGATGATCTGCGACAAATCAGTGGTCGAATTAATCAAACTTACGGCGGACGATTTCATCGTAGCCTGATCACTCATCCGCGACATTACGACCATGCATATAAGTATGTATATAGAAATCCTGTGGAGGCGGGACTATGTAAAAGAGTGCAGGATTATCCTTATTCGACAATTCAAGCGTTATTGGGCAGAAAGATGGTGGAGGTTCCCGTATTAGAAGACACTCGATGGGGCACGTGGGAAGAAAGAGTGCAAACTTTGAGGTGGTTAAATTCAAAGCCTCATGCTGACAACTGGGAATCTGTGCGCAAAGCTCTTAGAAAGGGCGTGTTTGCTCTTCCTAAAATGGATAGTCGTTCTTCGCCCCTGGAGGATTGTGCGCTGTAGCCAGAAAAAACAACCAGGCACCTTTTCCTGAAAATCCCCGGGGACGGGTGTCCCCGGGGTGGGCTTAAGACGAGGAGTATATGTGGGCGACCCCTCTTCCCGAGAGAAACCTTATCCCAGAACAGGCTTCTCCCGACATCCGTTAATTTCGCGAATGTGAATCTTAAATATTTACGCTGATATTAATTAGACCAACTTCATTGCCACTTGTGGCAACTGGTTGGCTTGAGCCAGTACCGACACCGCCGTATTCTGTAAAATACTTGCAGAAGTCATTTCGGCTGTCTCTTTCGCCACGTCAGTGTCGCGGATACGAGAATTTGCGGCTGACAAGTTCTCATAGGACACATCCAAGTTACTCACCGCGGACTCCATTCGGGATTGCATCGCACCGAAGTTCGCACGCATACCGGAAACCTTTTCGATGGCCTGATCCACTGTCTCCAGCGAGTCACGCGCATCACCCCGGTCTGCCATGGCAATACTGTCGATACCCAATGCTCCCGCCGTCGCGTCGGCGTCAAATTCAAATTTAATCACGTTATTCTCATCCGAGTAAGCACCCACCTGGAACTCCATCGCTCCGGCAGTACCATCCAGCATCTTCTTCGTACCGAAGACTGTTGTCTTGGCAATACGATCCGCCTCTTGGATAAGTTGTTGAGTTTCTTTATTTAGGAACTCCCTCTCTGTGTCACTCACAGTATCAGAAGCTGCCTGCACGCCCAGCTCACGCAGACGCACCAGAATGTTAGAGACCTCGTTCAAGCCCCCTTCACTCACCTGAACAAATGAGATGGCATTGTTGGCGTTGTTTCGCGCCTGACCGATACCTTTCAATTGTCCTTTGAAGTTTTCAGAAATCGCCAAGCCCGCAGCGTCGTCCGCTGCATTTACGATACGGCTACCAGAGGCCAATGCCTGCGCGGCATGCTCTGCGCGTTTCTGTTGTTTGGATAGCACACGTTGTGCTGCGATAGATGCGGTGTTTGTTGCGATTCTTAAGCCCATAGAACCCCCCTTGGGATTAGAGATCCGAGCCGCTGGTTTTTGATGGAATCTAAAATGATCTAAGGTAGCACCACTTACCCTTTGAACACCCGATGTCCGCCTACGTCCCGTGATCTGTTTGTTTAAATTTTACTTTTCAAAAAACTTTTAAAATTTAATTCAAGGTTGGAGCCGCCCCTCTCAGAAACGGTGATTGGACGTTTCTTTCGAGGAGCTTTAGCTTCAAGAGGAGGTATCCTGATTTGATCTGGAGATCCTTTTTAGCTTGCCCAACGTGTACAACAAACTCTTCGGACCTAGGTCCAGAAAACTTTAGCCTAAGGTCTAGGATTTTTTTCGGCGCTTTGCTTAATATTTGATTTTACTGGAAATTAAGTACCCAAAAATTTTTGACCTAGGTCCAGTTCGGGCTCGACCTAGGGCTAAAAAACGATGATTTATCGAAGTGTTATGTTACATGGGGACAAGTAGATTCATCCCCGCCATTGTAGGTGATGCCATCATCACACGCTCAACATAGTCAGAAAGCACTTCTTTTTTTACTCTCATGCTATCATCGCTACCATCACGAGAAGCTCCGTTACTGGCGTGAACCATATACAGCACACCATTCTCACGAACTAAGAAGCCCATGTGAGAAATATCCAAGCGAGTTCCGATAGCTTTACGCAGATCCCAGTTGGGCCTCATAACATGAAAAATTGTGCCCGAAGGAATACGCGCCAGCAGCTCTGAGGATGAAGTCAAATCTTCCTTCGCCACATAGGGAAGTTGAGCAAGAATTGGCTCGAAACCTTCGCCCATTTTCTCAAAGGCAGAACCCTTTCTTTTGAACCACTCACCTTTTTCAATCCAGGTCTGTGACCACTTTGTCTTAGCTCCGGCAACACGCCCCGTGATATCTTTCACAAAACCATTTTTGATATTGTTGGGGATCCAGTCGACACTTGGGAAATGATTCCGAGTTTGATAGGAAACGATCGCATCTTTATAGCGAATTTGATTCATGCGCTGACGGAACTGCTCTTCACTAGAAGATAATGCAAGTGCCAACACCGTCTCAACAAAAGTTGTACAATCAAAACCATCAAAACGGTACAAAGGCCCCTGACTGACAGTGCCAGTGCTTCCCTCACCAAGAGGATCAACAAGATAAGGAACCTTTTGCTGAGCAAATAAATTGGCAAAATCACTTACTCTTTGTGCCGTAGAAACAGAGATCATCTTCTCGGAAGCAGCCATCAGGATATTCAGTTGCTGATCCGCAACCACCTGATCAGCATGCGCAAATCCAGAGACAAAAAAAAGTCCACTGAGGAAAATACGTACAAAAAGATGTGCTTTCATATACACCTCAAACCCACAACCCTAGGGGCCGCATGTATACAAGCAAGATTGGGGCTGGGAGCTACTGGCTCCTACAAGAGTTAGAGGCAAAAAGAGTGTGTATCAATTTGACACGGAGACGTTTTCAGACACCCCGTCTGTGAGCTGGCCTTCCGCTAAAACGTCTTTGCGAAGGCCGGGATAACCCCGTCGCTCCCGGGCTGCTACGGCTTCACTTTCCGTGGCCATGCGATAGTGGATGCGACTTCGTGGGTCTCCAAATCCAAGGCGAGCCATGGGATTGTTCTTGTCTTTGTGATTCAAAAAGCCCGTAAAGAAATCAAAACGACCTGCTCCATTGATCCCGCCACCCGCATCGCGAATGACCAGGAAGCCATCATGGATTTCACCGTTGGGCATCTTTACCCCAACCAAGCGGGGCACATAGATCACTTCCCCGACTTTGTGAATCTTCAGATCCGCCGCAACCGAAAAATACGGATCCAGACAAACACTGCTGACTCCATAGCCGTAAGGGCACTTCTTTAGATCTGTCACAATAAAGCGCGCCACACCTTCTTTGGTGGAGTGATAGTTGTAAGACGTCAGAATCCCTTCATCTTCAACGAAGCAGGACCCTTGCATCAGACAGGACTTGTAATCGGCTTCACACAACGTGGCCAGGGTGACCCCTTCCGGCGAAAGAATTTCGCGCAACTGCGAAGAGGCACACTTAGTTTTACCCAGCTGAATTGTCGGCTTGTAGTAGATTGTTGGCGTCATGCCACCCGAGTCGGACGACGTCTTCGGAGCTGCACATGAAATCAAGGTGGATGAAACAAAAAGGAGCGACAACAGCATTCGTACCGACTTCATATTTAAGCTCCTTTCCAACAGGCTCAAGATATATCAAACCTTCGGCCTTTTGAACGGAGCACCCGATAAAATACAGCAAAGTAGTGAAAACCTTACCGGGCTGTCAAAACTTTAATCAAGACGACGCATGTACTTAAGCAAGTAATCGTCGACGATGCGCTGATAATTCACTTTGGTCAGCGCCTGATTAAGCTTCTCAACTTTACCCTTGTTGTGGATGTTGAACGCAAAAAAGTGATCCTTATCCTCGACAATGCGAGTGCTCACAGACACACGCCCGGCAAGCTTGGGATGAGTCACATGCATTAAGTAGCGGGCATTATTGATATCCATCAAAGCCCCATCCAGCTGCCCCAACGCCACCTTCCGCAGGTTCGTGTCATCACTCTTTACGGCCTCCACCTTCAGCACCTTTTCCTCAACCAACCGATTGAACTCCCTTGTGTTGCCATATCCCTCAGTGATGCCGATCTTCTTGCCCTTAAGATCACTCAGCTTGGTCCACACCAACGGTCTTGAACGCTGCTGGATAAGTCCCAGAGGAGATCTAAAAAGCAGGTTTGAAGGACTAAATCCGGGACGAAATGTCTCGGGCCAAACAGGAAAGAAGCCGACAACTTCAGGTCGCTCGCCTCTTTTGATGGCCTGGGTCCAAGGATAGAAAACAAATTCGACGCTGACACCGACGGTTTTCAGCGTGTCTTTCAGGGCTTTGGCGGCGGCCCCGTTTTCTGGGCAACGAGAACAAGTGAACGGTGGCCACTCCAAAGTCGTTACAACCCAGCGCTCAGCAAGGGCCGAAGAGGCAAACAACTGTATGACGAGAGCTAAAACAGCGCCTTTGATTACACTCATTTAACATCTCCCTCGAACGACTAGTTTCATGCCTAGTTTACTCGCTTTTTGCAACTCGCCCATTGCCCATGGAACACCTATACGATATCACTAAAACTGCATAGGCTAATCAAAAAGCATGACGTTACGTTTAAGAATTTTCTTATTCAATCTTATCTCTGTCTTTCTTGCGACATTTGTTGTTGCGTTGATTGGCCTCAAGATCGTGGAATCCACAGTCATCGACAGCACTTATGAAAGACTCACTCAGATTCGCATCAGCAAAACCAGTGCTATTGAATCCTATTTCCGAGATCTGCAGACGGCCATCAACCTCATATCCTCTCATGAATTGACCGACAATCTTCTGCAGGACAAGCGTCTGGACAGCCATCCAGAATTCCGTCGCCTTCTGGACAACTACGTTCTGGACTTCAACATCTACGACATGGCCTTGGTCAACAAGGACGGCGCCGTGGTCTATACCACACGCAAAGATATCGAAGATGGCGTCTCTGTCTTTACCGGCTTGCCTCCGGGGGCAAAGCTCAAGGACGTGTACACCTGGGGAGTGAAAGCGCAGGAGGGTTCAACCCTGTTCCTGGACTTCGACAAAGATGCCCTGAATCCCACCTCAGCAACGGGCTTTGTGGCTTCCCCGATCTATCGCAATGGCAAGGTCCTTGGGGTTCTGGTTCTGAAGATCTCTATTTCTGAGATTGATCGCATTACCAGCGACAACTACGCCTGGCCAACTCATGGAATGGGTCAAACCGGCGAAACTCTGATTTACGGGGAAGACTGGAGTCTGCGCAACACCGGACGCTTCCGTGTTGAAGCCGGCGCCCAGGGAGAGACCGGCCAACTGGAAGCCGAGGTCCTGTCTTCAAACCGTGGCGATGAGGATATCAAAAAGATTGAAAACCTCAGTGAAGTGCGCGAACTGGGCACGGACTATCGAAATCAGAAGGTCATCCGCTCTATTGGTAAGATCTATCTGCCGAATGGTGAGTTGTGGTATATCCAGACCAAGATCGATGAAAGCGAGGCCTTTGCCGTCCTGGACCGCATTGCCATCGCCTCCAGCGCCGCGGCCGTTCTGATCTTTATCCTGTTCTTCTTTGCCACCTTTGCCGCCACCGGAAAAGTCGTGGAACCCATTCAGCTTCTGACGGATCGCCTGGAAAAACTGGGCACCAGCAACCTGACCCAGAAGATCAACTATAACTCCCGCGATGAAATCGGTCTTCTGGTCAGCAAGTACAATCAGCTGGCGGACCGCTTGGAAACCACGACCGTTTCCAAAGAGTTCCTGGACAGTGTCATTCAGTCCATCAAATCGTTCCTGTTCATTGTCAAAGTGAGCCACCACGAGGACTGGCGCCAGTCTTCGTACGCGATCTCTCAAGCCAACGAATCAGCGCTTAAGTTCCTGGGCTATTCCATCAATCAGATATCCCAGGTGGATTTAAGAAAACTGATTCATGCCCAGGACGAATTCAACAACTACACCTGGCTGCTGCAAACCCGTCACAGTATCGAAGCTGAAATCATAGCCCATGACGGACGCCGACTGCCGATCCTGATGAACTGGACGGCACTTCCCAACCGCACCAGCAAAGATCTGACTTTTGTGTTCGTCTGCACTGACATCACCGATCGTATTACCGCTGAACAAGCCCTGATCGAGGCGCGTGAGCAGGCCGTCAAAGCCTCTCAGGCCAAGTCCGAGTTCCTGGCCCGCATGAGTCACGAAATCCGCACTCCGCTAAACGCCATCATCGGAATCACGGACATTCTGGCGGAATCCGACCTGAAACCCGAACAGGAACAACTGGTCAAAGTCTGCGCCAATGCCGGAGAAAACCTACTGGCCCTGATCAACGACATTCTGGATATTTCCAAGATCGAAGCCCGTGAAGTCCGTCTGGAGAAAATCGCCTTCGACCTGGAATCCACAACCACCAACATCTGCGACATTCTGAAACAAAAGGCCACCGAGAAAAATCTGCAGTTCAGCCTGACCATGAACCTGCCGAAGGACCGCGCGCCACTGGTTGTCGGCGATCCGACTCGCCTGCGCCAGATCCTGTTTAATCTGATCGGCAACGCCATTAAGTTCACACAAAGAGGCCGCATTGAGGTTCACGTCGACTTTGAAGGCAATCTGAACAGATTTGTGCGCTTCTCAATCAAGGACACCGGGACTGGAATTCCAGAGGACAAACAACACCTGTTGTTCCAAAGCTTCGTGCAGGCAGACAGCTCGATCACGCGTAAATACGGTGGAAGCGGCCTGGGTCTGACAATTTCAAAAAATCTGGTGGAGCTGATGGGGGGACGCATCTGGTTCCAAAGTGAAGAGGGCAAAGGAAGTTCCTTCCACTTTACGATTCCGTATGTTCCTACAGAGGGCGGCCTGGAACTGGCAAGTTCTGAGATCTCCATCAGTGGTGCACCGACCCCGGACCGAGGTGAAGAGACTTTACTGGCTCGCACCGCGCGCATTTTGGTGGTGGATGACACCGAAGACAATCGCTTCCTGCTTTTGACTTACCTTAAAAAATTACCATTTGAAGTGGTACAGGCCGAAAACGGAAAAGATGCGGTCGAGAAAGTGCTGGCAGAACCATTTGATCTGATCCTGATGGACATTCAAATGCCGGTGATGGACGGCTATGCGGCAACAAGAAAAATCCGCGAGTGGGAGCAGAAGAACCACACCAAGCCCACCCCTATCATCGCAGTCAGTGCCAACGCCATGGCAGAAGATGTTCAAAAATCTTTGGATGCGGGATGCTCCGAACACATGACCAAACCCATTAAGAAGTCAGCTCTGCTGGAAATGATCCAGCGATATATAAGCTAAGACTCCACCAGCTTCCCGTTACGAATGGTCGTGATTTTATTGGCCATCACCTCAACGTCGCGCTGATCATGTGTGACCAGCAGGGTCGGAATTTTTTCCCTCTCGATAACATCCTTGACCAACTTACGGCTTTCTTCCCGCAGTTCCTGATCCAGGGCTGAAAAGGGTTCATCCAGCAGCAGAAGACGCGGCTCCCCCATGATCGCGCGCGAGATCGCCACGCGCTGCTTTTCCCCGCCAGACAGCACAGAGGCCGGCCTGTTCAGAAAGGGTTCCATTTTCAAAATTTCAACAAGCTCTTTCATTCTGGAGCGTGCCTTGCCAGGCTCCACTTTGCGAGCCCGGGCGGCAAACATCATATTTTCTTCCGCCGTCAGATGCGGAAACAGATCCAGCGCCTGAAACACCACACCCAAACGACGATCCGGTGTTTTTAACCGAGCCAGATCCAGTCCCTGGTAAGTCCACTTCATGCCGGGACATTCTTCTAAACCCAGCAAAATGCGAAAGACCGAGGTCTTGCCCGAGCCCGACGGCCCCCACAAAACGGTGACTCCTTCATCCAGGATCTCCCATTTGTCTATGGACAATTTGAAGTCGCCATAATCACGGTGCAAATTTTCGACTAAGGACACGGCTTCCTCCCACACAAATCAGGAAACAAATCAATCCGGCAACAATGATAAGACTGCTTAATACGATGGCCTGATTCAAGCGATAACCTGACATCAAAGTTTCAGTCATCATGGCAATGCTTAAATCACGATGAGCCAGAATGCGCGAAACCGCAAAATCACCACACGCCCAGATCGAAGCCACACCTGCCAGCAGACCTGCCCGACGCGATAATTGCGGGAACAACACTTCGCGGAAGATCTGTCCGGACGAGGCCCCCATGGAATACGCCACAGTCATTTGATTCTGCAAAGCATGAAGTTCAGAATCCCAGCCCATACGGAACAGGCTGTTTAAACTTAAAATGGTCAGTGCCAGCGGAATTTTAAAAAAGGGAAATAAACCTTCATTAGGTCCTAAAATCAGCAAACTGAAACATGCCAACGATGTCGAAGGAGCAACATACCCATTCAAGAATCTTTCAAACCATTTTTTGGGCCAGCAATAGGCAATCCACATCAGACCCACATAACAAAGAAGGCCGACGGACAACCCCAAAACGATACTGCCTAGAAAATTCCAGATCAGCGCGGACTGCAGTTCATAGAAAGTGGAAATCATCGCCAGACCTGAAACAAAGCCCTGCACATATCCGAACAGATACACAAAGGAAAGAACGGCGATCACTATCAGCCCCGAGTAGCTGCGCAGTAACTTCAAATTGGCGGGCCGGTGATACAGACTTCCTTTGCCTCTGCTGGCGATAAAAGACAGAGCAAAAATAAACACCGACTGCAGGAAGGCCAGCAGAACCGCGTCCCCCCACTGACTGGATAAGCGGATCTTTTCATAGATCAGAACTTCAACGGTGGTTCCGCGCCCCCCGCCGACTATCAACGGCACTGCAAAACTGCCGAAGCAAACCACAAAGATGAACAGCCCCAGAAGCCAAATATCTTTCTTTAACATCGGCAGCAGTCCCTGACGCAGAAATCTGAACCGGCTGGCCCCTTCGACATACGCCAGCTCAATGATTCCACCCAACTTGGTTTCGATCGTTGATGCCAACAGCACTGCCGCCAGTCCAAAGTTCATCAGGCTGTGAATAATCACAATCCCAGAAATTCCCATGGGGAACGGATCAATCACACTTAAAGCCGACAACAGAATAAAAATCGGCGGCAGAAAGTTCGGCAGCAGACACAACAGCTCCAAAACAAATCTCAAACGACGTGTCCGGGGGGAATTCAATGACAACAATCCCAGCGCGACCCAGAAGCCGATCAATAAAGAAAAAACGGCCGACAGTGTGGCCTGAAGAAAGCTGTTTTTAAAGGCCCACGCCAGCTCGCCCATATCGGGCCAGCTGGTCACCTGAAACTGAGTCAGCAGAAATAAAAAAGGGAAGATCAGGAAAAGAACCAGTCCTATCCTGAGCGCCTGACGAAGATTCAATTGAGTTCGCCCCGGCGGATTTCAGTCCAGCGACGCAGAAGGCGATCCACTTCTGTGGCAGAAAGAATCTCAACCTGCTGCAGGGTTTTCACGTTCATCAATGGAGCAAAAGGAGTGTTTTCCATCACGCCCTTCATCACCGGGAACATATAGTTCTTTTCCATGATGATCTTTTGACCTTCTGGAGAAAGCATCAAATTAACAAACTGTTCGGCCAGGTCACAGTGCCGACAGAAATCCGGAATCCCCACAAACTCGAACTGCACCGGAAGCGCTTCTGTAAACGGCAGCGCCAGATAGTCTTTCTTTTTCTCTTCAGTTTCGTGATACAGCGGAGAAGTCACATACGAGTACACCAACTTGGTCTGCTTGTTCGTGAAAAGTCCATAAGCTGTTGACCAGGTCGGGGAAAAACTGTGAATTTGCGACATCAGCTTTTGCAGATAACGGAAGCCCTCTTCCTCACCTTTGGAGCGAATCACCCAATACAAAAACTGCATTCCCGGCGAACTGGTGCGAGGATCCTGCAAGGCGATTTTTTTCGCCAGCTCTGGTGCCAGCAGGTCATCCAAGGATCCCGGCATGTGGAGCAGTTCTCCACGACGGGCCACGAACGTCAAAGCGCCCCAGTCATAAGGCACAAAGTAACTGTTTGCCAGTGCCGGCTTCACAGCATCATAGACATCCAACTGTCCCAGGCTGAGCTTGCGCCAAGGTTGTTCAGCCGTCGCTTTGGAAAGATCAAACTGATCCAACCCCACGACAACATCCGCGCCCAGACTTTCCCCTTCGATTTTCAGACGCTGAAGCAAGATGCCCGAATCGCTGCCTTCGATAAATTCAACTTTGCACTTGCAGGTCTTTTCAAAAAGTTCCTTCAAGAGCGGACCCGGTCCCCAACGGCCGGTAAAAGACGCATAACCAAACACTCGCACCGTCGGCAAAGAGCTGGAGGGAGCGGCATTGTCCGTGCGATTTAAAACCGCCAGAAACAACGTCAAAAAGACAACAGAGATGAAAAGAACAAAATGCTTCACAATTTACCACCAAAGACCGCGACGGCGCTTGTAGAAGTAATAATCAAACCCAAGGCAACGACCGGCTCCGACCCAAGCCAAAATCAAATGAATTGCCAGAAAGGTCTTATAAAGATCTTCTGAGGCCGGCCCTAAAATAAAGAGCATCGTCACACACAACAACACGCCCAGCAAAGCCACCGGACGCACGACATATCCGACAATATAGGAAATGGCGATGGCAAATTCCAGACCCAGAACAATAAAGGCCACCGTCTGCCAATTGGGAATCATCGTGCTGCTGGCAAAAATTTTAAACCAGTTCGGTGCATGGCTGGCCGGCAGCCACTCGGCCATTTGATCGGCGATGCGTGGACGAGTCAGATAGTCACCGCGATATTTCAAAAGGGCATGTTCCAGGTAGTAATAACCCAGAAAGATTCTAAGGAAAGAAATCGGCAAAAGATGACCAACGTATTTAACGCTCTCAAAGAATGAAACTAACATGAAGACATTGTGAACTAGACACCCTTCTTAGGGCAAGTCTCCTCGAGAAAGCAATGACTGCATGCAGGTTTTCTCGCCTTACAGACAGCTCGACCATGGGAGATCAGATAGTGCGATAACATGATCCAATCATCCTGGGGCACCAGCTTGGACAGCTGACGTTCGATCAGCACGGCATTGTCCGTTTTGACCCATCCCAGACGATTTGCCAAGCGGGTCACATGAGTGTCCACGACGATCCCGCTGGGAATCCCGTAGGCATTGCCCAAGACCACGTTGGCCGTCTTGCGCCCCACACCTGCAAGCTCGACCAAAGCCTCGAGGTTTTCCGGCACATGGCCCTTATGCTTTTCAACCAAAGCCGTCGCACAGGCCTTCAGATTTTTGGCTTTATTCTTAAAAAATCCCGTGGAACGGATGATCTCTTCGATAGACTCGACCGGGGCCTTCGCCATGGCCTTGGGGGTTGGGTATTTCTTAAACAAATGAGGTGTCACCATGTTCACCCTCTCGTCCGTGCACTGGGCGGACAAGATGGTGGCAACAAGAAGCTCAAAGGGATTTGTGTAGTTTAAAGCACAATGAGCGTCGGGGTAATATCTCTTGAGAAGTTCAATAGTTGCATGAACTGAGGCCTGCTTAGCAGAAACCTTTTTACTGGTCACCATCGTTCCCGATAGCTTCAACTGGACAGCCTTCCATCGCCTCTTTGCACAGAGCTTCTTCTTCCGGAGTTTCAGGCTGTTTTGCCACGAAAGCGTGACCGTCTTCTTCGTGCATGGAGAAGTTCTTAGGAGCCGTCAGGACACAAGCATCACAGGCAATACAAGATTGATCCACGAACATTTTGCCGGGCTTATTTTCTTTCCAACTCTGACCTTTATCTGCCATTGCAATCTCCTTAGGGTGCCAAGCCGCCTTAATATAAGCCTTTTGCCCTTGATGTCAAATCCCCTTCCCGACTTGGGTCGCATTTTTCAGGCCGTCCTGTGTTGAATGCTGGGTTCCCCCTCGCCCCCCGTATAGTATCTATATATGTGCCCCAGGGAGGGATAATGGAAGGACCTCGTTCTCCAATGGAAGCTGAGCTTCCTCAAGTTTTGGACTTTTTGAATAAAAAACTAAGAAATGAAGCCTCTTGGTCAATCGCCGCAGAGTATCCTACGGCCTTTTCCTCTAACAACTTGCACAACATGCGCATTATTGCCGATGAGGGCGCCGTCCTTTCGCATGCAGTGTTAAAGCCTCTTATTATCAAATCCCCGCATGTCATCTTCAAGGTCGGCGCTATCGGGTCGGTGGTGACGGATGACCAGCATCAGGGCCAGGGCTACAGCACCCAAATCATCAAAGACTGCCTGAAGTCGGCCACGGAACAATCCTGTGATATTGCCATCTTGTGGACGGACCTGTTCGATTTTTATCGTCGTATGGGGTTTGAGCTGGCCGGTTCCGAAATCAGCTTTGTGATCGAGGATGAGTTCGATATCCCGCCCATCAACCTGCGTTTCTCGACGGACAATAAAGTTTCCCCTGATGCGATCTATCGCCTTTATGCGGCTCATTCCGTGAACTCGGTGCGCACCATTGAAGAAACCAGAAAGTTCCTCTCAATCCCACAAACCAAGGTGTATACAGCCTGGGAAAGCAACGGTCAGCTGGCAGCCTATGCCATTGAAGGCAAAGGGGTCGATCTGGGGGGCTACATCCATGAATGGGGCGGCTCTGTTTCCAAACTGATGGCGCTGTTCAGCTTTATTCGCTCGCAGAAAGGTCAGCCTTACACCATTATCTGCCCACGCCACGCGCAAAATCTGATCAAAGCTTTGCAAACCAAAACAGTGACTATGAACAACGGCTTCCTGGGCATGATCAAACTTGTGAACTTTGACCAGTTGGCCGCGAAAATCAAACGTGCCTTCCGCGCCGAAGGTGTCGCGGATATCGTGCTGGAAAAGCACCCACAGCACTTTGTCTTTGGTATCGGTCAGGATCTTTACACCATTAACAATGAAACTGACATGGTTCGTCTGTTGTTCGGCCCAGTGGACTATCGTGCCCTGGGAATTTTTAAAGAAGAAACAGTTCTGCAGTTTGAAAAAATTCTGCCTCTGAATCTTTGGATCTGGGGATGGGATTCCATATGAAGCGCTACTTAAAACCCCTGCTGCCCGTTTTGCTTTTAACCTCTGCTATTTCCTGCGTGAAAACGCCGGAAATGGAAGATGAAGAAAATCCGTCCACCCTTCAGGAGGTCGCCGGAGCTCTGGGGGATGCCTGGGACAATGCGGATCCTCTGACCATGTCCGCCAATGACTTCGTCTTTCAGCGCACTTACCGCAAAATCGAAACTGGTGAAGACAAACTTTGGCTTCAGGAAGGAATCACGATCTCCAAAAAGGAAGAACGTGAAAATGACTGGCTCTACACATATCTGTATCAAACCGAAGTGCTGACCTCTGACGGCAACACACAACAAAGCACTCAGGAAGAGCATCGCACAGTGACAAAGGCCGCTCCTGCCGTCGAAGTCATGGCGCGCGCCGCCCGCCTGAAGGGTGAAGTATCCACTATGGCTGATGACTTGCAAATGTCCTTGGGATACGAGCGGGTTTTGGGTTTGGCCTATGCCTGCCAGTTGTCCGATGCCCAACAAAAAATTTGCAAAGAAACTTTGGGTTACGACAGTTGCGAAATCAAGTGCTTCAATCTGAATGTGTCTGAAGAGATGCGCCCGGCACCAGACCTGATGAAGACACAACCCAACTGTGGCGGTTTAAGCAATTGCACCATGAAAGTAAAAACTGTGTCGTTTGACTGGGCTGCTTACTACAAGAAGGGTGAAACGACCGAGAAGCAAAAGGTCAATTACAGTGTTTCAATCACTCCGGATCTACCGTTCTTCTCGCGCGTGACCGACTACTGTTATCGCGCGTTGGCAAGTGCTGGCGACCAGAAAGCCCTGGTCACCGTCTGCAGCCGCTTGGCAAATTATCAAAAGGGCGGAAACTAGATTCCGTCCTCCTTCGTTGCCATGCCCCCACGAATCCGCTAAGCTAAAACCTCTTTCGGGAGGTTTTTTTATGAAAAAAGTGGCCGTTGTTCTTTCAGGCTGTGGCTTTAAAGACGGAAGCGAAATCACTGAGGCTGTGAGCCTGTTGATTGGCCTGAACCAGGCCGGTGCCGAGGTGTCCTGCTTTGCTCCCGATCTGCAAATTTCTGTCACCGATCATCTGACCGGAAAACCCTCCGGAGAAACACGCAGCCTTTTGGCTGAGGCCGCACGCATTGCCCGTGGCCGTATCAAAAGTTTGGACAAGTTGCACGCCAAAGACTTTGATGCTGTTGCCTTTCCTGGCGGCTATGGGGCAGCCAGGAACCTTTGCAACTGGGCTGAAAAAGGCGCTCAGTGTGATGTGAACCCTGAGGTCAAGCGTGTGATTCTGGATTTCTATAATTCCAGCAAACCAATCGGGGCTCTTTGCATTGCTCCCGTGGTGGTAGCCAAGGTTCTGGGCGACAAAAAAGTCACTGTCACGATTGGTGATGACCCAGAGACGGCTGCTGAAATTCAAAAAACCGGCGCTATCCATGAAGAATGCCCGGTGAATGACTATATCACTGATCGCGAAACCAAAGTAGTGACCACACCAGCGTATATGTACGGCGATGCAAAACCCAATGAAGTGTTCGCAGGTATTTTCGGCCTGGCCCATGAATTGGTGGAGTGGGCTTAATAACGTTTAGACAAATAAAGTTAAGTTAGGATTAAAGACAGTTTATGAAGCAAGTTGTAGCATTGATTTTTGGTGGCAAATCCGCAGAACATGAAGTCTCCATGCGCTCTGCCAAGAATGTGGCGGATGCCCTGGATAAAGACAAGTTTTCTCCTGTAATCATCGGCATCAGCAAAGAAGGAAGCTGGTATCGTTTCCCGGACATGAAGGTTTTTGCCGAGGCGACCAAGATTGTTGATCAATCCCTGCCCGCCAATGCCGAACCCGTAGCGTTGATGTCCTTGCAGGGAAAGCCCGTTCTTTACTCGTTGAAAGATCACTCTAAAACTCATGTTGATATTGCCTTCCCGATCATGCACGGAACCATGGGCGAAGACGGTACCATTCAAGGGTTGTTCAAAATGGTTCAACTGCCTTTCGTGGGCTGTGGTGTCTGGTCTTCAGCGGCGGGAATGGATAAAGAGATCATGAAGCGCCTTTTGCAGGTCGCCAACATCCCCAATGCCAAGTACATGCTGCTGACTCCGCACAAAAACACAACCTATGATGAAGTGGTGGCTCAGTTGGGTACGCCGTTCTTTATCAAGCCAGCCAATGCGGGATCGTCAGTTGGTGTTCACAAAATCAAATCAGCTCAGGATTTCGCTGATAAACTGAAGGATGCTTTCCAGTTCGACAGCAAAGTTTTAGCCGAAGAATTCATCCAAGGCCGTGAAATCGAATGCTCGGTGATGGGTTTGAATCATGCTCCGAAGGCGTCATTGCCAGGTGAAGTGATCCCCCAGCACGAATTCTATTCTTACGAAGCCAAGTACCTTGATGATAACGGAGCTTTGTTGAAAATTCCGGCTGAACTTCCGGAGGCCACCATCAAGGCCATCCAAAAAATGGCCGAGCAGACTTATCAGGCCATGGGATGCGATGGTCTGACTCGTGTGGATTTCTTCGTCCGCCCGAACGGGGATCTTTACATCAACGAGATCAACACCATCCCGGGCTTTACCAAGATTTCCATGTATCCCAAGATGTGGGAAGCTTCCGGCGTCACTTACAAAGATTTAATCACCCAGCTTCTGCAGTTCGGTTTTGAAAAGTACCAGGCCGAACAAAAGCTCAAAACCAGTTATCTGGATTAATTTTTAGCAATACTTCTTATCTGGGCCTCTCTAACCTCGGGGAGGCTGGCTCCAATGTCCTGATGTTAATCAAAAAAGCTCTTTTGTTTACAACAATAGTCATATATGCCGATAAGTTAGTGCATATGGGACTTCGACGTTTCTGGAAATTTCTTTCTGTAGCAAATAAACTCTATATCGTTATCGGAGTCATGGCGCTTCTGATTACACTGGAGCTCTTCACTCTTTACTTTGCCATGGACACTCTTTCATCCGTTCGTGGTTTTGTCGCCGGAGAGAGTAATTGGTCCAAAGCGCAAAAAGATGCTGTGCTAAATCTGCACAAGTACGCTCGCACCAAAGACAGTGTGTACTTTGAAAAATTTCAAAGCAACGTCCGTGTGCCCTTGGGTGACAGCAAAGCTCGTCTTGCCCTTGAGGAAAATCCCCCGGACCTGGCACGCGCACGGGAAGGATTCCTTGAAGGAAAAACTCATCCCGACGATATTACCGGGATCACCAAGCTGATCCTGCGGTTTCACAATTTCAACTACGTGAACAAGGCCATTCAGATCTGGCGAGAAGGCGACAAGATGACCCAAGAGCTGATTGGCTATGGAAATCAGCTTCACAGTCTTATCCAGCAAGGAGCCAAAGAAGACCAGATTATTGCCGCTTTGAACCAGGTGGATTTGCTCAATGAACGCCTGACGGTTCTGGAAGAGGCTTTTTCTCACACTCTTGGTGAGGGCTCCCGCTGGTTAGAGCAGGTCTTGATGGTGACATTGCTTTTAGCCGTTCTGCTTGTCGAAGGTGTCGGCCTTTTACTGACAGTTTCATTCAGCCGCAATCTTTCTAAAGGGTTGATAGAACTTAACGAGGCCGCCTTCAAGGTCGGCGAAGGCAAGTTCGATGTGAAAGTTCCCGTTCGATCGGGGGACGAACTGGGGCAGTTAGCCGAGTCCATTAATAATATGGCTCACCACCTTAGCAGCAGCATCGGTGGCCGCCGCCAGGCCGAACAAGCCAGTCAGTCGAAAAGCCTCTTCCTGGCCAACATGAGTCACGAGATTCGCACTCCCCTTGCCGCCATCATCGGCTTTTCAGATCTGCTGAAGGACTCTCACCTGACGGAAGAAGAACGCTTGCAATACGTCAACATCATCCATAGGACGGGCGAACATCTGACCCGGATTATCAACGACATTCTGGATCTTTCGAAAGTGGAAGCCGGACATCTGGAGCTGGAGTCCCACAACGTGAATCTTGTGTCTTTGCTGAGTGACCTGCATATCCTGATGGTGGCTCGGGTGGGATCAAAACCTGTGCATGTCGAATTCAATCGCCGCGGACTGGTACCGGACGTGATCCGCACCGACTCTCTGCGCCTGCGTCAGATCCTGACCAACATTCTGGGGAATGCTGTGAAGTTCACTGATGAAGGCTACGTGCGCATGACTTACGAAATCTCCGGACCCTATCTGGTCTTCACCATTAAAGATACGGGTGTGGGAATCTCCAGCGCACAACGCAGCTTATTGTTCCAGGCTTTCAGTCAAATCGACAGTTCGATATCACGCAAGTATGAGGGCACAGGTTTGGGCCTTGTGCTGTCGCGCCGCCTGGCCCAGATGATGGGTGGCGACGTCACCCTGGCAGAAGGCGAAACCACAAAAGGCAGCACCTTTGTCGTCAAAATTGCGCTGGATATTCCCAGAAATCCGAAGACCAACCCTTCTTTGGGATTACCAAAAGAGGTTCATCTGGGACAACAGCTTTCAGCCACTTCCATTTTGCTGGTCGATGATGTCGAGGACAACCGCCTGTTGATTCAAAGAATGCTGACCAAACGCGGGGCCCAGCTCACCTTGGCCACCAACGGTCAGGAAGGACTCACGAAAGCTCTGGAAAAAGAATTTGATATTATTCTGATGGACATTCAAATGCCCGTGATGGATGGCTATACCGCCACAAAAAAACTACGTCAGGCAGGCTACAAAAAACCCATCATTGCCCTGACAGCGCATGCGATGAAAGATGATCGCGAAAGATGCCTTGAAGCTGGCTGCACGGACTATCTGACCAAGCCCGTGCAAGTGGAATTCCTGATACAAACTATTCTGAATTATTCGATGGAAGGTAACTAAAAGCAGGTGGCCTTTCCATCACGGGTCACACACGCCGCCTGAGCAATCCCACTTGTTCCTTCAGTTCCAGTAGGCCCAACCGGCCCGTCAGCACCGCGTGCCCTATCAACTTGGACTTTGCAGAATCTTCCACCCTTTCCGCTGGGACCCGGAATTCTGCTACCATCGATACCGCCTTTTCCTCCAGCTCCGCCCAGTCCCCCAGCCCCTCCCTTACCAGGATGTTTGGTCAAAGAAACGGAAAACCCAATCTCCTTTTGTATGCTCAACTCTAGCGTTCCACTATGACCGCCGTTTCTCCCGGATTCTCCCCCATGACCTTGCTTTCCGTCTCCGCCAAAAGAGGGGATCAAATCTTGTGACGTCGATGAACAGCCCACTGTGATGGTTCTTCCATTAGCTCCATTCATGTTTGGTGTCGGAGGAGGGCCATCATAGCCATCACCACCGGCTTCCCCGCGCATTTCAATTGCTAAGCGTCCCCTACCGGTTCCTATATTCAGAAACAAATGCCCCCCGGATCGCCCAACAACCCCCTTTGGTGCTTTAGTCAGTTCCGGAAAAGTCCGAATCAAAGCCCCCTGGGAAACATTCAATTTGTCCACATGGAAGCGAACTCGATGCCCCATGGTATTCAGTATAGCCCCTTCTACAAATACCAACTCGGCAAAACGAAACTCAAAGTCACCCGTCTCGCGAGGTAAGGTCTTCTGCCCAGCCCTATACATCTCAAACTCCAACTCTTTCTTTTGTAGAAGTTTGCCTTTGAAAATAAATACCTCGCCCTCAATAACGAACTTATCTCCCTTAACCTCCTCCACCATTGAAGGAGTGACAGGGGCATCCCCAGCTGTTGGTTCGCTTTCATCTCTAATTTCGACGCAGCCGGATAGTAGAAGAAGGGGGACTGAAATAAATAGCAAAAGTAAATACGATTTCATTTTAAGATTCCTTTGTTAGGCCGATTGTCTGATTTCACTTCTTCTCAATTTCAGTTCCTGCCCGAAATCCCAGTACTTCAAGATTGAGTCCGGACGCCGGACTTTGGCCTGTGAACAGCTTTTGCATAGACACATTAATGCTCCGAAAAGGAGACTTCGTCAGGACGACGATGAACGCCCCAAGGATAGAGGCAAATGGAATACAGCAAGATCAACTACTTCGAAAAAGCCGAATCAGCACAACACCGCGAGTTCATCATTTCCCAAAACAATTGCATACTTTGCGGCACCGTACTGGAGCTAAAACATATCGCCGATCGAGAGCTTTCCGAAGTCAAAGAAGAGGCCTTCTGCCCACACTGCGAAGTGAAGACACGCAATCGCACCCATATTCTGAACTAAGTCCAGCCAATGTTTCGACGGGAATCTTGTCAGATGATTGACGTTACCGGGTTCCCGTCAAGATCTTAACATCCGAATAGAACGTCCCTGACCAGGACATATCGGGGTTGCCGAAGCTGGACTGCTTATGCCCAAAGATTGTCGGGCCTTCGCCCTTCATCCATTCGTTCATCCAGACCTGTGCACATTCTAACTGCGTGATCACCTTGTCCAGCTTTTCCGCCGGACCCCAGATCACTGCAGAGTGCGCAAGGTAAGAGGTGTTCACCCACTTGGCGATTTCATGCTGATACTTGACCGACGTTATTAGGAACAGAGGACCTTGAAGTTCATCCTGTTGCAAAACAGAGCAGTTTGGCAGATCCACCATCATCGCCGGCTTCACAAAGAATCCGGAACCAATCACCTTCTCTGCACCCCAGGCGACCTTCCCGTGTTCGGACACACCACCTTGAGTTTTCTTTAGAACCTCTTCCACCGCTTCGGCGGAAATCAGTGGTGTCCAAGGGGACGATCCGGATGGATCTCTTAACGGCTCTAACTGATCCAGCCTGGTCTTTAGGGACTCCATAAATTCTTTTTGGAAAGATTCCAGCAAAAACAAGCGCGAAGTGTTCCAGCACATCTGCCCCTGTCCGATCAGGAAAGAGCGCAGAATTTCATCCATATGACTGGCAAAGTCAGTTCCGGCCAATACAATCGCTGCGTTTTTCACACTGCCAGACAACTGCATTTTTTTAAACTGAGAAAGTCCGGCCTTGGCAATACTTTCCATCGTGCTGGTTTTACCCGCAGCCGTCACCGCGTGAATGCTGGGATGACCGGCAATGACTCTTCCTACGTCCTCATCGCCCTGTAATACGTTGACCACGCCGGCGGGAACCCCTGCGGCTTGCAAGACTTCGCCAAGAATCTGCGCCGTGATCGGGGACTTTTCAGAAATCTTGATCACACACACATTCCCCGCCGCCAGCGCCGGGGCCATACGTTCGGTGACCAGGCGCAAGGACAAGGACCAGGACGATATTATTCCCACCAGTCCCACCGGCTGCACCTGAATCTGCGACGAGAGTGGCTGTTGCAGCGACTCTGCATTTTGGCGCAAAAGCTTTATCGCCACCCGGATTGAATTTTCCAGAACAAAACTTTGCGGCAGTCCCTGATGCAAGGCCTCTTGATAAGCATAGTGTGACGCTTTGTCCTCTAGAGCCTGCGCTACCTTCTTCAGTAACAACGCCCGCTCTTCAAAGGAAAGGTCTTTAAAACCAGGCAGTGCTTTTTTAGCGCTTTGAATAGCTTTGATCACATCCATCGCATCGGATGCAGTGATATCGGCCAGCAACTGTCCGTCAAATGGAGAATATTTTGCGATTTTTTTCTGACTGTCGGAAGGGACAAAAGCCCCTCCGATAAAGTTTTGCAGTTCCAACAAAGATCCTAGTATAAGTTTTGGTTTCGATACTGCATCAGATGATGCGCCAACATGTCGGCATTGAGTATCTCATCCGCCACTCCCAATTCAATGGCTTTCTGAGGAGCGTAGGGAAATTGCGCCTCGTCGGGGTGTTGCACCACAGTGGCCCCGCCGACCTTTTGTACATCCACGAGACCTTCCACACCATCAGCCCCGAACCCACCCAACAAGACGGCATAAACCCCTTGCGAATAAGCTTGTGCCGCGGACTGGAACAAGACCGTGCTGGAAGGAAGCTGGGACGCCACCGGAGCACCTTTCATGATATTGATCATAGGCCCTTGGGGGCGTGACACGATTTTGCCATGGTGCTCAGCAGGAATAAAATACACATGCCCCATACGCAAGAACTCGCCGTCTTTAGCCAGGACAGGTGTCACCTTTGAACCGGCTTTTAACTTGCTGATATAGGCCGTCACGAAGTTGGCAACGGTACTGCAGGCCACCACAACAGGAGGCGTATCGGCCGCAAGACCTTTTACGAACTTTTCCAGCGAATCTGCGCTTCCGGCATTGCCGCCGACGACGATCACTTTCAGTTCGGCCGCTTTCTTGCGCGGCATCGTCGAAAGCGTGCTCGTTCGGACCACCTGTGGCGCAGGAGCTTCTTTAAGTTTCTTTAGAATATTCACAGACGCAGCCGCACGCACTTTTTCAACCAGCATGCCGGCCAGATCTTTTAAAACCGCCGGATCGAACTGCGATGGTTTATGGACAAACTCAACAGCCCCCAGCTCTAAAGACTTCATGGCCGCTTCCCCGGTGCTGGCCAATGAAGAAACCATGACCACCGGAATGGGATGATGCTTCATCAGTTTTTCTAAAAACATCACCCCGGACATTTTGGGCATCTCGATATCCAGAGTCAAAACATCCGGCTTCTTGGACAGAATCAGTTCACGGGCCTGATAGGCATCCGCCGCAGTTCCAACGACCTCCAGGCCGTTTTTGGTAAACATATTCGTGAACAAGGTGCGCACTGTCGCGGAATCATCCACCACGAGCACTTTCACATTTTTCGCTGCCGCCAAAGGGCGGAAGCCGGACAAATCCACAGGCTTGTCAACACTGCCGCTTTGCGAAGATGAATTATGCAAAACCTCAAAGGTCGCCGTGTTCAGCTTAATCGTGCGGGCGGCCTCTCCGGCGACGTTTTTTTCAAGGATTGGAATTCCCAGTTCGCGCAAAGTTTTTTCCGCAAACTCGATATTGCGCTTCCCGATCCCTTCTCCGATTTGCGCCACACTGATCACATTGCCGCCACCATAGATTTTGGCCTGCAGCTTGCTGCGATTCGCTCCCAGCCGAACACATTCTTCGACCAACAGGGGAATCGCATGAACTCCGTAACGGGTGTTCACATGATCATCCGGGGCACCATCAGAAAGTAGATAATGATTTAAGCCACCAATGCGTGTTGTCGGATCGTGCAGGGCCACCGCCACGCAAGAGCCCAGAAGAGTTGAAATGATCGTCTCTTCGCGAAAAGCGGCGATTTTTCCAGGAAACAAATAGTGCGTATTCATGCTGCCACCAGTTTTTCAAGATCCAGCACCATAATACTGCGCGAGTCTTTGATAAAAAACTGGCGAATAAAGTCGGCAGACATCATGTGGGGATGGTTTTCAATATTTTGTAGTTCTGTTTCTTTCAGTGTGATCAGTTCCTCCGTCCCCGTCACCTGCAAAGAGAAGCGAATCCCCTGTTGTTCGCAGATGACATAAAAGCGACTGTCAGAATCCACTGACACAAAGCCATGATCCTGCAAATTCACCACAGGGACAGCCTCACCCCTAAAAGGGACGACACCCAAGACGCCGTTTTGACGCTCAGGCAGACTGTACAAGGGCAGGCGTGGACTGATCTCAATCACACTCAGGATAGGAATTGCAAACTCCTGCTGGCCCGAACGACAGTGCAGCAGCTGCACCTGGCGCAGATTCTGAGAGTTCAAAGCAAACCGCGTGGCCAGATCCGCGCTGTCTTCTTTTTCCTGCAACAGCGCTTCCGCATAAGACTTTAAAGTCTTCAGAGCCTTCAACAGTTCGCTGACACCTTGAACTTCCTCGGACTTTTGCTCAAAACTTTCCAGCCATAATGCCAGATGTTCAAACTCATTGGTGCGAGCATCCACGGCCCAACTGCGGGCTTGTTCTGCCACCTCACCGCGAATACGGCGCCAAAGATTTTCATCGGTCAGATCAGAAAACTTTTCGACTTCCTTGATCAAACTGTCCAGAAAGTAGGATTTAAGCTCGGCCGTGAAGTCATCACCGAAGAAATCGCTCATGCAGCCTCCCTGTTTTCCTCTGGCAGTGCCAGCAGCGCTAACATCTTTTCCGGATCCACGATATAGGTGATCTTCTCATCCGCCAGGATGGAAATACCCTTGAAGCCTTTTTGCTCACGAATCAGATTGCCGAAGGATTTAACCACCAGATCTGTCTGCGCTTCAATTCGATCCACCATCAAAGCCAGCACCTGATCCTTCACGCGAATAAACACCGCCGAAGAACCCCGTGCGACTTCGTCAGAAACCTTTAGGTTCAAATTCAGAATTTCATCATAATTCATAAACGGCACCGTCAAACCACTGAACTGGCAATAGCGCAGATGCTGGACGGTGTTGATCTTGAGTTCCTCACACGAGGTGATATGTGCCACGGACGACAGCGGAACCGCAAACTGATGTTCACCCCAGACACACAACAGGGCGCTTTCAACCATGATGTGCTGTGGAATTGGAAGCTCCAGATGGAAGGACGCCCCCAGGCCGGGATGATTTTCCACCGTGATTCGACCACCGTATTTTTCCACGATCGCCTGGACAACATCCATCCCCACACCGCGTCCGGAGATCGTGGTGACCTTGTCTTTTGTGGAAAAGCCCGCTTGGAAAATAAATTTGTAAATCTCATCTTCTGAAAGACGGTCTGCCGCCTCGGCGGTGACCAGAGCGTTTTTTATCGCTCTTTGCAGGATGCGCTCCTTGTCCAGACCTTTCCCGTCATCTTTAAAAACCGCGTGGACCGAACCACTCTTTTCGAAGATCTGCAAATGCAAAGTTCCGATGGAGCTCTTTCCCTGCAAGGCCCGCTCAAACTGATCTTCGATACCATGATCAATGGAATTTCTAACCAGATGAACCAGACATTCATAAAGATCCTTGCCCAGCCCCTTGTCGATTAAAAGTTCGGAACCCACCACTTCCAGATGGACGTTTTTATTAAGTTCTGTCGAGGCCTGGCGAACCAGCACCGGCAAAGCCTGTAAGCTGTCACCCGCCTTTTCCTTCCGCGCCACCTGCACCTGATTCTGAAACTGGTCACAGATCTTACCCAGATTCTGGGCAAAGTCCCCCTGACGACGTTCGAAGACTTCCGGCTGAATGCGAAAGTTCACAGTTTGATTCATCATCTGGAAGAAGTTTTTTAGAACCAGCAGTTCCCCGGATAAACGCAGGAATTCATTCAACTGCGCCGTGGAAAGCCAAACACCGGGATCATCCCCGGAACTGGCTGCTGCTGCCGCCTCTCGAATGCGCGTCGGGCCTGACGGTGTTTCATTTTCAAAACTGAAACTGCCATAAGAGGAAATCACCTCAATGGCTTCGCTGAGCTCTTCGGGATAGACTTCCCTTTTTTCACGCAGGCTTTGCGCCAGCACTTTGAGAATGCGTGAACTTTTAAGAAAGATATCCACGCAGGCTTTGGTGACCGGCCGGGATTCGCGTTTGATTCGCGTCAACAAAGCTTCAAACTCGTGAGCTAAAGACCCCAGAAGTTGTCCTCCGGGAACCGCCCCCACGCTGCCTTTTAACGTATGTATTTTTCGAAAAAGAATATTCAGTTGATCCTGATCCTGCGGGTTGGCTTCAAGCTTCAGAATCAAGGCATCCAGATCTTCGAGAATCTCTTTGGACTCTTCAAAGAATGCGCGGGAAACTTCTTCGACTTGCTCAAAATCGATGAAGACAGCACCTTCCTGCTGTGATTTCTCTAGTTGATTTGTATCATCTGCCATTTCTGGGAAGGCCCGCTTTCTGCTTAAGAGGTTTCCAGAATTTTATCGGCATTTCAGGGATTTATCTTAGGACCGGGATTTCAAATTAATGGATGATATGTGAGCTCAAAAAGGAAGAGCGACCTTCACGGTCGCTCTTGTTACAAGATTCTTTCGAATCCTCGGCGAAGGTCCAGTCGTCCTAAGAGGACGCCACCTCCGCCTTGGTTATGTCTACGTGTTTAACCATAAGCACCACCTCCTTACCAGCCCCAATAGAAGCTTGTCTTCATGGTACTATGGTCAGACTGTTAGATGCCACTTTTCTGAGGTCCAGTTTTAACTTTCCCAGTTCAGATTGAAACAAGTCATTACAAAGACTTGATGAACTGAATCAAAGCGGCGCGATCCGTTTTGGGAAGTTGAGTATACCGAGTTTTTGAATACTCGGCCTCACCTCCGTGCCACAGAATCGCTTCTTCCAGTGTTCGGGCCCGGCCATCATGCAGGAAACCTGCCCGAGGATTGATCGTCTGAGTATGACCCATCCCCCACAGCGGGCGAGTCTTCCACTCGCGGCCATCAGCATCGAAATCCTGACGTCCATCCGCCAGGCCATCCCCCATGTCATGCAAAAGCATGTCCGTGTATGGATAGATCTTCTGATTTGCAAACGCCTTGATCGGATGATCGCCGGTTGTGAAGCTGGGGTGATGACAAGTCGTGCAGCTGACTTGATGGAAAAGACCCGCTCCGCGAATGACTTCTGCTTCGGTGGCTCCACGGCGCGCAGGCACAGCCAAAGTTTGCGAATAGAACACCAAATCATTTGCCACCTGATCACTGGCCTCCAAAGTCTGACTTGGCTGACGGCCCTGATTGAAAGCATCCAGCAAAGGCGTTCCCGCAATGCTTTCAACTGGGAACGCGTAGTTGGTCACCCCAATATCCCCACGCAAAGCCCCTAAGGACTGATGCAGTACTGACGGCGTGTTATTCTTCAAACCAAAACGCCCCATGGACACTGGATAAGGATTCCCCGCCATGCTTTTTTCGATATCAAAAACATAGTTCGGACGACCGCTGACACCTTCCGCAGAAAGATCTCGGGTTGCCAACGCCAGAATGTCAGATTCTTGAATCGCCTCGAGCAATCCCAGGCCGATCATCGGCGTGCCAATGCGAGCCCCCATCTTCACATCCCTTTCATAAAGACGGCTTCGGATTTGACCTGTCACGGAATCAAAGTACTCGTCATAGGCCCCTGTGACTTTGAATACAGGTTTGCGCAGCTCCACTTCCTCGCCATCGGGATAAACAAACGTGCTTTTTTCGTACTTCATCCAAACCTGCGCCTGCCCGGCACCAGGAAGATCTTCACGAACTCCCAAAGACCCCAGGTGGAAGAGCTGATCCGAGAAGCCTGGAACCGGAACCGGCGCTCCCCAGTTGTTTTCCTTATTCTTTGGGCGCTTGACACCATCCTCAATACTGATGCGCAGGAAAACGGCTTCATTTTGACGAAGCAGAACCCACTCTTTGTTGAAGGGCACCACAGGCAATGCCCCCCGGCCATCTTTGGAATGGCAGGCATTGCAACTGGTATTGTTATAAACAGGCCCCAAGCCATGATCAAAACGGCTGGCATCATCAGAGAAATTTCTCTCAAAAAGAGCGTCGCCGGTCAGATGACGGGCGATCTCTGCTTCAGACAAATTTGCAGCCGGATTACGGAAAGCCCAGATTGATTGTCCTTTGAAGAATACAGTTGTATCTCCGCCGGACTTTTCCGCGTACACATAATCCATGTCAATCTGTGGGGCAGCCGTCGCCGCCCCCGCCATAAGATTCAATACAGAAATAACAATCCAGGCTTTCATATTTTTTCCCGCTTACATATCCAGAGTTGGAAGAACTTCAGATTCCAAAGTTGCATGGAGTGCATTCAATGCATCAATCGCCGTCTGAGTGCGCGCACGACCATCTTTTGTGAAGATCGCCTGGCCGAAGTCGCCCCCATTTGCCGGGCGGATGGCTTCGATCAAGTTGATGCAGTTGATAATGTCCGCTTCCACGCGGGCTGCCAAAGCAGGGTCCACTTTTTCTACCAGGGCTTTTACGCCCGGGCCTTTGTTTTGTTTGTAGTGGCCAGTATAGATGCTGTAAACAGAGCGGATGTTGTGCTGGAAGTCCTTCAAAGAATTCCATGCAAAGGGAGATTCCACCAGCGCCATGTTTGCAGAACCGATGTCGGCCCCCAATGGATCTGCCATTTTACCATTGGCAACCTCATCCACGATTCCCATCATGCCCTGAACAAATTCTTCCATCACGGCTCTTTCAGAGGAGTAGAACTGATTGTTCATCCCAGGGTTGCTGATGATTTTTACATAACCCGGAGCCTTTGGATTTTCCGGATCATAGTTGGTTGTCCAGGCATGAGCCAGTTCTGCCGTGTGTTCTGCCAACAACTGAGCCGAAGCCTGCAAATACTGAATTTGTTTTGCCGTCAAAGCAGAAGCCGGTTTTGTGTTCGTGACTTTGCCGTCGCCGAACAAAAGATACTCCAGCGTGTGGAACCCTTGAAGGTTTGTACCCAAACCACGAACCAGATCCGTTGTGATCGCACGGTTTGAGTTCATCACCGCATCCAGATCCAGCTTGTTCAAAGGCCATGTATCCAACAACGGATCGATTCCCAAAGAGTCCACCGGACCAAACAGGAAGGATTCGGAGCTTTCCCAGGGAATACGAGCCGCACGCCAAGCAGCTTGGGCTTTATCCAGATTTTCTTGATTTACATTTGCCGCCAGAACTTCAACAGCTTGGGACAATTCTGCCGTTTTGGCAGCCAGATCATTGTAAGTCGCCAGAATCACATTGTAAGAAACGTGATTGATAATTTCTTTGTTGGAGGCCGCTTGTGCTGTCACACCGGCAAAAGCCAAGGCTGCCACCATCAATTTAAGAGCTTTCATTGAGTACTCCTTATGGTTGTTAATAAAATTTCAAAATCTATTTTTCAAACGCGGACAGGTCGAAGCCGAAGGCCACATTGGCCTGATATGTCTCTGGCAGACCTTGCAGTTCTGTTTTGTCACGGGAGTACTGCACTTTCATGAAGGCCGCTGTGTCCCACATCCACATAAAACCACCCGAACGACGGCTGACATCGTAACGAGGGTTCTTGGTGATGTTCCCCATGACGTCTGCAAACGTATTTACATGTTCGGCCTTCACATAGAAGGTCAAACCGGGCGCCGCCCAGTCATATGAAAGCTGCACGCTTTCCAGACGCGCCTTGGAACCCAACGGAGCAAAGGCTTTCGGTTTTGCCAGACCACCCAAGGTGGCATTCGCTGCAGAAACCTTATCTGCGTTGGTCAAGGAACCCTCAATGTATTCGGCCGCAATTCCAAAACCATTCCATTTATAGTTGCCCATCACGGTTGTGATACGGACCTCGCCAGGAACTTTGAGTTTGTCCACTTTATAGCGGTTGTCTGTGGTATCACCCACGTATTGAGCAATCGCCACACCCGTGCCTTTGGCAACGCTGCCCCACTCGATGCTTGCCACCGTCGCCAGATTGTCAGCATTCATGTTTTCAAAGTGACGCTGATATCCACCACCGACCCAAGAATACGAACGGAAGAATTCTGAGTTCAAACCATTCACCAAAGAAAGACGACCTGTGAAGCCGCGGTATTTTTGTTCCACTGAAACACCGGTTTCAGTCCAGCCCAAGGGAATCATGCGGGATTCAAGATCCGAAGCCAGGATCGTTGGGTAACGATGTGGCTTGCTCAGCACCGTACCCAAGGAAATGAACAAAGGAAACTTACCGATTTTCAATGCTGTGTCGGTTTTCTTGAAATCCTTTTTGTAAACGATTTCCTTCAGAACAACCTCACCACCTTTTTCAATTTCCTGTTCGAATTCACCGAACTCTTCAAAAGGATCGAATTCCACCGTTGTGCCCACACCGCCGTGCTCGATCTCTACTTCGAATTCGACTTTGGCGCTGTCGTTCAGATGGTATTCCCCCTCAAAGGCGAACTCTGCCAAATCCATGGAACGGCGAACGATCGGCTCCAGATTCTGGACTGTTTTAAAGGTCTCGCCCTGACTGAAAGAGATATAGCCATAAGAAGTAAACTCGAACTGCGGGAAGTCCTTTTTCACTTCCGGCAATGAAGCCACTTGTGTCACTTCAGCTGCTGTGGTTGTGGCCGTTGTCGTCGCGGTGGCCGGGGAAACTTCCTGAGCATGAGCTGCGGAAGAAAAGGCAAAAAGGATATATAGGACCCATTTCATTTTATCAATATCTCCGTGAGGCCCGTTTGTAGGCTCGCGGCAGACAAAGGTAAAGAGACGCGCTAAGAATTCTGCTTAACTGAGAATTTCCTGAATGTCAGATGAAAGCATATTGATAACAAAGATAGAAACCCGCGGAAACTCGTGGTTTCCTCAGACGGGGTTGGCTAACTTTGCCATAAACTCCCGAACCGAACCAGCCTGCAATGTCCCCAAACCCCGTCCTGCCCACAGGGACTGAAAGTCAGTGTTGCCAAGCTCCTGGGCTTTTCGACGAAGCGGTGTCGTCAACCAATGCTGAAGGGGATACGGCGGGATCTCGGCTTCGTGCACTTTCATTTCTGTCGTGAATCTGTTCGTCAGACCGCGAGCCCATCGGCCCGAAAAAACTTTGATCATTTCAGACTTTTCCGGACGAGCCGACAAAAGTGCCTGCTTGTATTCTTTCGAGGCTCCGCTTTCATCACAGACCAGGAACGCAGTGCCAATCTGCACGGCGGATGCACCGGCAGTCATGACTTTATCCAGTCCTTCTCGGTCACAGATTCCTCCAGCCCCAATCACTGGAATCTTTAAATTCAACGACAAAGTTTGCACCAGCTCTTTGGTAGGAATTAATTCAAACGTTTCACCAAGAAACGATCCACGATGCCCACCAGCCTCAGCCCCTTGAGCTACGACGGCGTCACATCCCTGCTCTTGCAAGACAAGGGCTTCCGCCAAAGTAGTCGCCGTACCCATGACATACACACCCTGAGCTTTCAGAGCTTGCATCTGCGACCCCGTCAAACAACCGAAAGTAAAGCTGAAGGCAGGAACTTTTTCCTGCAAAACCACATCCCACTGCTTTTCAAACAGCCCCGGATCAAAACTCAATTCGGGGACTTCAGCAAAACCCAGCTCCCGATAATACGGAGCCAGCCACTGTTTCATTTTTTCGACCTGGGACGTATCCACCGGGACATCAGAGGGAATAAACAAATTTACGGAAAAAGGTTTCCGTGTTCGGGCCTTCACCGCTTGGATCAATAGGCGCAGGGACTCTGGCGCCATGTACCCGGCCCCGATCGAACCCAGGCCCCCGCACTCGGACACTTCCGACACCAACTCTGCCGTGGTAAATCCGCCCGCCATAGGCCCTTGGATAATCGGAAGTGATGTCAGTGTCCATTGCATCGCAAGCTCCTATTTAAACAGGAACTTAAAACGTGGCACCTTTTCCCCGTTTACATCCACAAGCTCATTCCACATGTGTGCCGGACGGCTCCACAGGCGTCCCAAAGGATTGTCATACAGAGACTCATACAGCACCACATCTTCCAGTGTTTCACTGTGATGCCCCAGCCCGATGACCTTGTAAAGCCGACCTTTGTAGTGCTGATAAATAGCGCCGGGAATAATGTCTGTTTCTGGCTTGGAATCTTGCATCCTATCTTCCCGCTTCTTTCAGAAGTTTTTCCTTCTCTTTTTCATAAAGCTCGAAGGATTCATTGATGATCTTCAATGTTTCAGGCAGATCCAGAAAGCCCTCCACTTCGACCTTCTTATTCTCCAGGCCTTTGTAGATCTCAAAGAAGTTTCGAATTTCTTTGAGCTTATGAGGCGCCAGATCCTTGATCGTCTGCACATGTGCCATCTCCGGATCGTCTTCGTGGACCGCAATGACTTTGTCATCTGATTCACCCTGATCAATCATCCGCATGCAACCCACCGGGCGAGCCCGCATCAGGGACAACGGATAAACCTCTGCCTGTCCCAGCACCAGAATGTCCAACGGATCATTATCACCACAATAACTGCGGGGAATAAAACCATAGTTTGCCGGATAGTGAACCGAGCTGTACAGCACACGGTCCACCTTCAGCAGACCTGACGCCTTGTCCAGTTCAAACTTGGTTTTAGAGCCCCGAGGAATTTCAATCAATGCCGTTACGATCTGCGGAGCCTTTTCGCCAGGGCTGATGTCATGCCAAGGATTCATGGGAAACCTCCAGGAATTATAAGTTTTCTAGATGCTTGATAATTTCAGACTGAATCTGCTTCATCTCTGCATCGGAACGACGCTGAGCTCTTTTAAAATCCAGGTCCGGGATAGACCAAGCCGGGATCAAGTGCAAATGGTAATGCGGCACTTCGAATCCCGCCACCATCTGGCCGACACGCGGTGAACCTGCCGCCTTCAAAATAGCCTTGCCGATTTTCTGGGACACCTTGTGAAGGTGAGCATAGGTTTCTGCAGGAACCTCTGTCCAATGGTTGATTTCTTCCTTACTGATAACCAGTGTATGCCCCAGATTTACCTGATCCAATGCCAGGAAAGACAGGACGCGATCATCTTCATAGATTTTGTAACAAGGCAGTTCGCCGGAAATGATTTTTGTGAATACAGATGGCATGATTTCTCCTCAAATTAAAATAGTACAGAAAAATCATGCCTTAATCAGTGACGTTTGGCCAGTCCTCCAACATCTTCAACACTCCCCATTAAGAAAGCAGCAGTTACCACGCACCCAAGCGTAACAAACGGGGGCCCTGCTTATAGGAATCTTCTGCGAATCTCAGTACACCGTCTGAACTCTGCTGCGATGTCAGGAAGACCAGATACACCGGCATGTGCTGCTTCAGCTGCACACGGGTTTCATTTTCAAGAACCTCTCCGGGCTTAGCCATATATCTTTCAATGGTGCGACGATCCCAGGCCGTTCCCCGCATCAAGTACTCTGCCAGATCCACAGGCTTTTCAACTCTTATGCATCCGGAACTGAGCAGCCTGTGTGGCTCGGCAAAGAGCTCTCTTTGATTCGTGTCATGCAAATAAATCGCATAAGAGTTTGTCATCATAAACTTCAAAGAACCCAGGGCATTCATACGATGAGGTCTTTGCCGAATATAGATATTGGCGTCCTGATTAGGATCCATGTTGTACCAGTCGATACTGGCCGGATCGAGCTTCTGCGTGAAGGACTTGTTCCAGACTTCATAGTTGTGACGATCAAAGTACTGCCGGATTTCCCAGGGCCATAGATTTTTGATTTCCTCCACTTTGTCTTCGCGGAAGATCGTCGGTGGCACCACCCAGAATGGATTGATGACCAGGTAAACGATCTTGTCTTTCATAGTGGGAGACTTTCTTTCAGGACGTCCATTGATCGTGCGAAAGCTCATGGTGTAAAGGCTGCCACCCGTCTTATCCACCAGGCTGAAATAGGACATCGCCAGGTTCACAAAGATATAACGATCTTCAAAGTGCTGTGGAAACCAGCGCAGCTTTTCCATATCCAGACGCACCTGACGCATTCGATCCTGACAAGACACATTCAAATATTTCCACGTCTTACCCCCCGGAGAAATTTTACTGTCGGGCTTAAAACGCAAGTTCCATTGAATGTCGTTCACCGCCGCAAAAACTTTGTCATCAAAGACATCGTCCAGATTGTTCATCGGATATCCCAATTGTGACATGCGTGTTTTCAACGGAATCAGAACTGGATCTTTGCTTCCCAGCTTCAATGTCTTTTTCACCTTGGGAAGAGGACCCCATTCCCCGGCTTGACAGATTCGGTCTATTTTACGAAGGCTGTCCCGCAAAGCCAAATACTGCGGGGACTGTGGTGACAACGCTTCCAGCAAGATCGATGGATTGGAGGCTGCGACGACCAGCTTTTCTTCCAATTCTTTCACTGTCAGAAATGGCTTACGGGTCAGTTTGACATCCACCCCCACCAAGGCCGGATCCACCACACCCGACGACACATCCCTTAAAAGCCTCAGAAAATTCAAGTTGGCCTGAGCCTTCAGGTTGGGATTACCTGAATCCTGCAGGTAAGTGGCCTCCATGGCATCACTCCAGTAGCTCTTTGCATTCACACCGTGGTCTCCGGACCGAATCATCGCCTCGCGCAGATCCTGCAAGGATATTCTATCTACAACGGTCAGGTACTCCTTTTGAGTCTGTGCATTCGCAAGCAGGGACAGGCTCAGAACAATCCAGAAAACCATGAGACGTATCAACTCCATAACCCCTCCTCATGTTCTTCCTTATCTAAATTTTGGCCATAAACGGGCTGCAATGTTAGGGTTGGACTGGGCCTCTGCCCGGAAGATTTCCAAAACTAAACCCACCTCATGCAATTAGACATTTTTCTGGCTTCAGGTTTGCTCCTTACCAAATGTGACAGGACTCTTGCTGGCGCAGGAAATCTAATGCGAGCTGATCGCATAAAAGATCTACACCTGTTGAACTTTTTTGGGAGGTCTCAAAATGAGATGGTCTAAAACAATGCTGACTTTGGGTATGATTGCTTCGTGTGCAACACTGACCGCCTGTAAGAAAGAAAAAATCGACGGTGCGAGCATTCACACAGTGCGAACCAAGCCAGCTGCTGAAAAAAGCACGACTTCTCAAAAACAAGCTGAAGACACCAAGAAGACTTCAGACCCAGCAACAACCGCTGACGCTTCCAATCTGACTGTCGGCCAACGCTGCTATCAGGATCTGTGTGCCGCCAATGCTGAGGTTTCTTTGACAAAACTGATGACCGATGCGGCAAGTGCCAACGAGACTTTGAAAAAATATTATGATGAACACCTTGCCCCCCAAGTGCTGGCGACAGTCAACGCCCGTATCGAACAGACCTCGGCAACTTTGGCATATTTCGCTGAAAAAGAAGCCCAGTTTGACAAAGTTGAAGTCGCAGAGGATCAAGCCCGCCTGATCAAGGCCATCTATGTTCTTGTTCGTCCCGAAGCCACCGAAACCCAGAAAAGCATTATCGGCCTTCTGGGCAATGAAGCCTTTATTAAGGCACATACGTTAAAACAAGTAAAAGGGGCATCGGCCTATTTCACTGCCATCCACAATGGCAAGAATCTGACCGATGCAACCAAGGTTGAAATCAACAAGATTCTGGAGCTGGAAGAAAAGATCAACAATGCAGCCAAAGGCCGCATCCTGAATATGAAAACCGGAGCCTTGCAAAGATTCCTGAATGGCGAAGTCATTGAAATGGATGAACTTGAAGGTCTGGCTGACAACAGCTTTGCCTTGCGTCTGATCGATGCCGTGATGGATGAAAAGAACAACATCGCCCAGCAAATCAACCTGGATCTGGCAGAGATGAAACAAATCTATGGCAAGGCCACTTTGAAAGAACAGCTGAAAGACCTTGAGTCCCTTAAAACGGAAATGCTGAACCTTTGCCAGAAAGAAATGACCCAAGCCCTGAATTTGTATCCGCAAGAAAGTGAAGTGACCGCCTTCAAAGCAACGACTGAACAAGTTCGCAAGCAGGTCCTTTCTTTGTTAAGCGCTCAGGACCCCGCCTACCAAGTTGTACAAAAGGCCGTCGTCTACAGCCCTATGACAAACGAGAAGGCCGTGAAATTCTGGTCCCAAAGCCTGAAGGATTTAACGGCTGATTCCAAAGACGCCATCAGTGACCTTAAAAACCTGGATACTTCTGGCACGTTCACCCTGGCCACCATCCTTTCGATGACCCTCAACCCGAAACCAACCAACTGCTTCCACCTGGTGGATTTGCGGATCTCTGATGCCGCCCACACGACGGATACTGGAATCAAAGCCAGCTGGTTGTCGGTGAAAAAACCATCCTATGGCGTGGCGATTCTGGCACATGAATTCGGCCATTTGGTCTCAAAATTCAGCCAAAGCTTCAACTCACAAAAATCCTGCCTGGCAGGCAAACAGGGCAGCACCCGCTTTATTGAAGAAGACTTTGCAGACGTGATTGCCGGAAAAGTTATGACCGGCATGCAAAACAGCCTGAACGGAAAAAGCAATTATGGCTGTCTCTTTGCTTCGACAGAAGGGACTCCAAGCCTTCAGGTCGAAAAAGAGGATACCGAGACCATTCATTCCACTGGCCTGTTCCGCTCTCTGCAACTGGCGCAGCTAAGTAAAGCAGCCATCCCCGAGAGCTGCAAACAAGCCGTGCAGCAACAAGCCCCTAAAGCTCTGGACAAGTGCGAGTAACAAAACAACTGCTGAAAATAAAAGAACCCACACTTTGAAGGTGTGGGTTCTTTGTTTTAAGCCTTGAATCAAATCCAGATCTTAGCGCTGGTTGGCCGGAGTCCATTTCAGACCCTCTTTGCCAGCCCATTTGCCGCGAGGACGGTAGATACGGTTGTTCGCGTACTGCTCGAAAGCATGAGCGCACCAGCCGGAAATACGAGACGCTGCAAAGATTGGTGTGAACAAATCTGTCGGGATACCCATAGAGAAGTAAACCGTTGCAGAGTAGAAGTCCACGTTTGGCATCAAACCTTTTTCGTTGAACATGGTGTCGTCGATCAAAGTGGACATTTCGTACATGTGGTGAATACCAGCATCTTTAGTCAACTTTTCAGACATGCCACGCAAGATACGAGCACGAGGGTCGCCGTTTTTGTAAACGCGGTGACCGATACCCATCACTTTTTCTTTCGCCGCCAAAGCGTCCTTAACGAACTGCTGAGCTTTTTCCATCGTGCCGATTTTTTGCAGCATCAGGATAACCTGCTCGTTCGCACCACCATGCAAAGGACCTTTCAACGCACCAATCGCAGAAACGATCGCAGAGTGAAGATCAGACAAAGAAGAAGCCGTTACGCGAGTTGCGAAAGCAGAGCAATTCAACTCGTGGTCTGCGTGAAGGATCAAACAAGTGTCCATCACTTTTACGTGCTCAGCTTTAGGCTCAACCCCGCCGCCCAACATGTACATCATGTTCCAAGCGATGGATTTGTCAGTTTTTGGAGTTACAGGCTCTTTGCCTTTGCGGATAGCATCGAACGCACAAAGAAGAGTTCCCATTTTGGCAGTCAAACGAACAGACTTGCGCAAGTTTGCTTCAGCGCCGTTGTCGTTAGCATCTGCATCCCAGTGTGCCATCAAAGAAACCGCAGTGCGCAGCCAGCCCATTGGATGAACATTTGTAGGGATTGCTTTTAGAACCTTGATGAACTCAGGGCTCAAAGCCATTTCATTATGAAGCTGAGTGGAGAACGCCGCCAACTCTTGAGCATTTGGAAGTTTGTCGTTCCAAAGAAGGTAAGTGACTTCTTCAAAAGTGGAATTCGCAGCCAAATCTTCGATCGTGTAACCACGGAAATTAAGAGAATCACCGACGATAAATGATACTTTCGTCGTACATGCAACTACGCCTTCCAAACCCTTGTCCAAGGCGCCTTCATAGATATTTACTTCAGCCATCGCAGTTTCCTTTCTGACTTTTTCATTTCAATAGCATTGTAGACTTATCAATAATTTTGACAAGTTGTCACGGAGTTCCCGCCCCAAAGTCGCATAAACAACCCCACTGAAAACATAGTAACAATCAGGTTCTAGCGGGAAGCTAGTTTAATGACTCGATCTTTGACTTCGGTGACGATCAAGGTCTGATCTCGTACTGGGTCCGACTTGCCGGAGTACTTCTCATTGGCGAAAAGAATCTCGTTACGCAGCTCATGCACCCCTTGCTTCGGGGCCCGAGAAATCGCCTCGGAAATTCCATGTCCACCCCAGTTCACACCCAGGGAATTCTGAGACATCTTCAGCCCTTCCGTCGCCAGAATCAGGCGGTCTCGCGGATTGAGCTGGATCACTCGACTTTGAGGCTCCGTGTTAAAATCTTTGCTGAGACTCGGACCTGTCGGCAGAAGCTCCACCAAGCCTTCTTGCCCGTAGACCTGCATAAAGCCGTCGATATTGCCGACGGAGCAATACTGCATTTCAAAACTGCGACGGTCCACGATCCCGTAAAAGACGCTGGCCTTGTCTTCGTTCTGAATATTGGGAACCACTTCCTTGGCCAGGAGCGCCACAACCTTGTGTGCCTCCAGCCCCCGGCGTGCTTCGATCTGAGAGGAAATTTTGATGATCATGGACAGCAACAATGACGACAGCGAATAGCCGCTGGCACTGGAAATCAGGATCCCAAACTTCAGCTTGTCTTCATGTTCAAAAATATCGAAATAATCACCGCCGGACCGAGTGCCCGGCAGGAATTTGGTGCTGAACTCAAAGCCCTGCACATTGGGCAGTTCGGTAGGAGACAGGAACTTTTGCAGACTTTGCGCTAGTTTCAGTTCCTGACTGACTTGCACAATCATTTTTTCCAGGGCCCCATTGGCCTTGCCCAGTTCCAGACGATAGCGGTGAAGCTCGGCTTCCTTGACCGCCAATTCGTGTTCAAGTTCTGAAATTCGCTCTTTGAGTTCGTCTTGTTCTTTTGCCATGACGGCTTATCTTAAAGGCTTTTTTAGTGCCAGTCGTGAAGGAACATATTCAACTGTTCTTCTTCGGCCTTTAGTCGAGCCTGTATCGGTGCCGGAACTTGCCCCTCTGTCAGGGTTCCTAATCCCTGCAGATGATAGCGGATCTCGCTGTGTCTTTTGTGGACCTTTTCACGAGCCCAAACCATCACGGGGGCTGACAACAAACCCCAGGCTTTCCAGTTTGAGCCAAAATATTTCGCATCCTGCATTTCATCCACCGGAGCTTCGGCCCCGAAGTGACCCCAGATCATCTGCGCCATCCACTGTGTTGCCAAAATCAATGCAAACAGCAACACGAACTGTAAGCTCTTGTCCTGAAATGACGCCAGACCGGAAGTGAATCCCAAGCCCAGGAAAGTTCTGATTTCACCCGCCAGCAATAGGCCCACCACTGCCCCCAGCGCAGAAACACCCGCAAACTGCAGGGCCATACGGCGGCATTGCTGATTTAGGGATCGGCTTTGCCACCAGAAAAAGATCATGCGCCCCACACGCTCCCCAGCGACAAGCCCCAGGGCTCCGTTGAAAGCGATCGTGTTTGTCAGAAGCAGGCTCAACGCCAGCGCCAGGGACCAGAACTCAATCTGCACCACCAGACTTAAAGCAGCAGCCAGCACAAAGAAAGTCACCACCGTCGGGAAACGACCATCTGCCAGGAAGAAAGCCAAATCACTTTGCCCCAGAATTGTCTGAATCACACTGGAATTACGAAGCATGCTTTCGCCGCCCACCAGGAACAGCCCCACGGCACCCACGAACAACAAAACGTCGCGGGTTTTAGCGCCGACAAAAACTGTCAGGCACAAAAGACCGGCAACCCCTAACAGGAAGAAGCCGTTGAAGCTCATAAATAGTACACCCAGAATCAGAACCCACCACGCCCCCAGCGTGCTTAAGCACATGACCAGTGCACTGGGACGGGCCGGAAGAACTCGCAAATTCAAAAGCGCCAATCCCGAATACAGGGATCTTTGCGAAGAAACCTCCAGCATCACCACACTGAAGGCACGTACGAACATCGTGCCGAGCTTTGCTTCCAAACCCTTGTCCAAAAAACTTTTTTGCAGACCGGACAGCAGCTTTGCCAGAAGTTGCTGGGAATACACCATTCCGGCCAGCATCAGAACAAAACTACCCAACCACATAAGTATCATAGCGAACCACCTTTCCTTCATAGGAATGACGAACTCCCGGCAGCAGTTCTTCCGCCTGCATGGGGCGCTTCACCACCACTCTTTGCACAGGCCAGGTCAGGGCTTCTTGCAAAACCAGACTGGCATCTTCGTCATGTCCGACCAAATCCCTGAATACAACCATCTCTTGCTTGGGAAGAGCGGACTTCTTTTTGTGCGGATACATCGGATCAAAATAAATGGAGTCGATTTCAAGCAGGCCTTTGTTCTTTTTTAAAAACTCCAGCGCATCGCCAAAATGAAGCTGATAGGACTTCAGATAATCTTTTTTCGTGCGAGCAAAGGCCTCGGACAAAAGCGCATACAGCACCGGGGACCGCTCCACACCAGTGACCGTGAACCCCAGTTGAGTCAGGAACACGCTGTCGATGCCCATCCCTACAGACAGATCCAGAATGCGTCGGGCCCCTTTTGCAACCCCAAGTGCCTTGGCGATCAGCTCATTCTTGCCGCGATGACCTTTGCGCTCGTAATCCAGATGATTTTTATCAAAGTCGATTTCCAGCAGACGCTTTTCCAGATCGCGCACAAACACGCGGTCGCCTTCGAGACAGAAATGGAAAAAATAGTTTTCAGGATTTTCCGGATTGAGCGGCGCCTGCAAAAACGCCGCCCACTTTTGAGCTTTTTCAAGGCCGGCGTCATCGGCCCTGACACATATGCGAGAGCCGCCTAGCGGAGCAGATACCATAGACACTCAAAAACCCACATGCCGATGGCCAAGAGGAACAAATAAAAACCAGAGCGGAAAACAGCTTTCATGTCGCTGCCAACAGGGCTGGAGATGTTCTTTAACTTATGGATAAATCCCACCGACGCAAACACCAGCACAACCGTCAAATACAAGCCCCAGTAGAATCCGGCGTACAACAGATGATAAGCCAGATTGAAGATCACAAACAAAACCCACCACGCCGCGATCAGTCTGCGGGCTTTATCAAACCCCAGCCAATTCACAGTGTTGGTGAACCCAGCCTGACTGCTGGGGAAGATGTTCATGAAGTTGCGCAAGTGAACCATGAACAGAATCAACCAGCCCCAAACACATCCCAGCCAGAAGCTTTCGATATCCGCAGGAACCCCCATGGACATCTGAAATCCCACTGTCAGCAAGGGCCCTAACATCACAAAGAGCGCCAGCTCCCCGCCGATACGATATTTGAAAGAATTCTGTTTTTTAAACTGCGCCCACAGTCCAATAACCAGACTGGCGCCAATAATTCCGGCCAGTTCTGGAAAAGCAAAAATCAACGGGATCGCACACAAGATGGCCAAAACCAAGAAGACGGTGGACAGACTTTTTACCTGAGCCGCAGTCACCCATCCACTTTGAATGGCGCGGCTGCCGCTGCGCTCAAGCACGCGATCCACGCCCTTCATGTGGTCCATATAATCATTGCGCAAATTGACGGCAATAAAAGCCAGCAAGACCCCCACGGTGGCGATGATTGTCGTCACCGGGTCCTGCATGGTGTGATCATCCACGTTCTTGGTCATGATCAAAAGCAGCGGCAGGAAAATCAAAAGAAAGCTGCGAACTTTATAAATCTGTGCAATCGCCATCCACAAAGACGGCTTGGGGATTTCATTTAAGGACATCACTTTGAACGTCACCGTTTCAGCAGCCGAATTCACATTCAGCGTCTGTTGTGGCAGCGCCCGTTGAGTCTTTGAAAATGTTCCGAGCAGATAAGATTCAAACTCCGGGTTCTTTTTGGAAAGCGTGATCAGCTCACTCACGAAGGCTTCCTTCTCCAGTACAGGATCTCTGTCAACGGACGAAGCTGGTCGATCAGTTTTTCCTCGCCCGGCTTCAGGAAGGTTTTCAGACGCTCCAGATGATGATCGTACAGCTTGATCAGGCCCTTGTTGATTTCGTCAAATTCCAGAAGCTTCTGATCAAAGCGGGCTTTACCCCCCACGTTGGCATAGAATTGTTCCAGGTTTTTACTTTTGACGATTTGATCAATTTCATGACGAGTGGCCCCTTGGCACATGAATGCACCGAAAGAGTTCAGATAACCTGATTTCAGATCGCCCAGAATCGCTTTGCCTTCATCGTTGCGGATGTCATAGTCCAAAAGATCATCACTGCGCTGGAACAACTGCCCCAGTAAAGTTCCCATCTCAGACAGAATGTTGTGCAATTCTTCGTCGTAGCGCTCTTGCGCGATGAACGGAGCACGGATGCACCATTTGAACAGACTTGCGGTTTTCAGATTATGAATGCGATCCAGTTGTTCAATGGTCACAAAGAAGTCACCGACCACAGAGTCCTGCAGCCACTCCCCTTCCAAAAGATCCGAAATCACTTCGGCCGTGTACTGAACCAGCTTGATGTTCCCGTGACCGGACAGATTCACCATCACTCGCGCCAGCAGATAGTCGCCCGCCAGTACCGCGTATTCAGGAGTGTACTTTAGCCAGGCCGCCGTCTTTCCACGACGAAGATGAGAGCGGTCGATCAGATCATCATGCAACAGCGAAGCGTTGTGGATGAACTCGATTGTTTGAGACAACAAAAGCTCGGTTTTGGGTTCGATCCCCAAATTGGCCGCCATCATACGAATCAATTTTGCACGAAAGCCTTTGCCGCCGGAAAAGAGATCGTCATAAAGCTTGTTCAGCTTCGGCAGATAGGCCGGGAAATCCTTTGAATCATAGACTTTCAGATCAATGACGCTGCGTTGCAATTTTAACTCCTCAAGAGGGCGACTTGTCCCGCTAACTTCGCGATTTATCTGCTTGCTGTCAAGGGATCAAAGGCCGTAAAGTCCGAGACATTATGAATAAAGTCTTTCACACAAAGAAGACCATCACCTTCCGGGAAGCCGACCCCGCGGGGATCATGTTTTTCGGAAATATTTTTGGCCTGGCCCACGACGCTTTCGAGCAATTTATCATCGAGGCGGGCTACACATGGAATGAATGGTTTGGCAGCCGCGAGCTGATCATTCCCCTGCGCCATTCGGAGGCCAACTATCTGGCACCTTTCGTGCCGGGCGAAACCTATGACATTCACGTTTGTGTGGCGAGTTTTGGTGAGACTTCCTTTAAAATGAAATACGTCTTTAGCCGCAACGACAAAACAAACGCCGTCGTCACCATGGTCCATGCCGTGCTTGACGGAAAGACCAAACAAAAAACTGCATTGCCAACTTTGATGAAATCGCGCCTGGAGCCCTATTTGGAATCCACCGGTCAGGGTTGCTAAGGGAGCGTGATGGAAGATTTTAAATTTACCGGAAAAGAATGGTGGCGCGAAGGCGTTCGTTTTGAGTGCACAGGTTCAGGCAAGTGCTGCACCTCCCACGGCGAATATGGCTTCGTTTATCTGAGTCTGGAAGACCGCCAGCGTTTTGCCAAACACTTGAAAATGCGCACGGGTGACTTCACTCGTAAGTACTGCGAGATGACCGGTGGTATCTGGCATCTGAAAGAGGATCCCAAAAATCCGGATTGTATGTTCTTAAAAGGCAAAGGTTGCAGCGTCTATGAAGCGCGCCCCACCCAGTGCCGAACCTGGCCGTTCTGGCCCGAGGTGATGAACGCCAAGTCCTGGGCTAAGGATGTCAAAGCCTTCTGCCCTGGCGTGGGTAAGGGTCCGGTGATCCCGGCTGAAAAAATCGAGCAGCAGATCCGCGAACAGATCGAAAGTGAAAAAGGCTGGGGCAAATAAGCCCCCTTTTTTGCCCATTTTTGTCCCTTTGAATACTGTCTTGTCAGAGCGCACTGTCGACTCCTTTGACAATGCTGAATTACCTTCCTTCTCCACTAGATTCCGCACTTGCAATTCTCGGGGGCCGACAAAATATGGTACAAGGATGCCATATGAAAAAAATCATCTTCCCCCTATTGGCAGCAAGTCTTCTTTCCGTACAAGCTTTTGCGGGCAACCCAAAGGATCGCTCCTACAAATTCTGCGATGACATCACCCGCATCGACAAACTTCTGGATCGCAGTCGCGAATCTGTGGAGCGCATCAAGCGCGAAGGTTTAAACGTCGAACGCATCGTCGTTTCCAAAGACCGCCGCCAGCTTTATCTGGTTTCCGGAGAAACTTTGCTAAGAACTTACACCGTGGCTTTTGGCTGGAACTTCATCGGTCACAAACAATTCGAAGGTGACGGAAAAACTCCGGAAGGAATCTACACCATCGACTACAAGAATGCGCAAAGTGCTTTCACCAAATCCTTGCACGTGGACTATCCAAATAAAGACGACATCGCGTATGCAAAATCCCAGGGTCGCTCCCCGGGCGGCGATATCATGATTCACGGCTTGCCGTCGAATCCGGCAAAATACGAGCGCATCAGCAAAATCCATCCACTGGATTGGACACTGGGATGCGTGGCTGTGACCAACGCGGAAATCGAAGAGATCTTTGCCTTAACCAAAGAAAGAACTCTGGTTGAAATCTGCAAAGTCAGCCCAACGAAATAAGCCCCCAAGCTTTGCCCTAGGGGCGACGCAGCAGATACTTTCGTTCCACACCCTGAAGGCAGGATAACTTGCCTTCATCGGTGAAAACCTTCTCACAGATTCTAACTTCATCAGCGACAATAAACTTATTGCGCAAAATCGCCAGGCACTGGATCTTTTCGTCATCAGAAAAACGGTCCGCGCAGAATCCCACCGCATCCACTGTGAAGAGTTCGGCGGCGGTGAGCTCTCTTAAACAACGGCGCTTGTCTTCATCAGTGAAGAATGACTGACACAATCGTGAAGCCGCCTGCAGTCCTGGAGTCGGATCCACCTTCAGACGGGTTCGATAAGGAAAAGGTCTGTTGATCTCAGCCAGACAGCGCGCCTTTTCATCATCAAAGGTCAGGGATTCGCAGACCTGCACTTCTTCAACACGGATATGGCTGTTTTGAATACCGCGTAAACAGCGAACTCGATCTTCATCGAAACTTTGCTGCATGCAAATCGGAAGGGCTTCTTTGGTAAACCAGTTTGCGGAACTTTCGATTCGCACACAGGCTGGGATCACTGTGTCGTCCTCAATCTGCGTGCAAAACTGCAAGGCAGCCATCAAGCCCGGCACGGGATCGGGGACGGGAATGGCCTGAGCAGACACCGAACTCATCACAACAAAAATCAACAACAAGTGTTTCATATTAAGACCCTCCATTTCACTATTCCGCTGAATGTGAGCAGACTCAAGACATGCTCGGTCAAAATGATGCAAAGACCTTACATTCGAACAAGAACACTGCTGATTCTCAGTTTGACGCTTAAGGGGTCCTAAGAGCCTGTCGAAAAGTACAGCATGACGTACGTAACTGGTAAAAAACTCACCGCTTTTTTGTTTACATGCTTGATCCTGGTCGGATGTAAAGAGCCCGAGATGGAGATGTCTCCGCTGGGGAAAAAGCTTCCGGCGCCCGCGCTGAAAGGGACCAACCCTTTCCAGCAGGAATTTGAAATTCAAAACTATGCACGCCTCCAAGGAAGCTGCGACACACGGGTCAGCACCGTGCTTGTCAGTTTTGACAAGAAGGCATGGCACCAGGCTCCGACCACTCCTGATTCAACGAACACCTCTCTGCCCGTGGGGCAAACCAATGACACCGATTGCGCTGATGGCAGTTTTGATATTTATCTGACGAAGAATGATCTGCTCAACCTTTGGGGTATCAGCACGTCGGATGATGTGAACGCGATCTATATCAAAGGTCTGTCCGTGATTGGCGATACGGAAACCCTGACCCTGCTGGATATGAGTCCCGGCAACGGCGGCGGCGCTGGCGGAGGAAGCTCTGTCGCGACAACCTTGAATTTGGAAAAAAACTGGCCCCGCGGATATGCGGGAGCAAATCAATGTGGTTCTTTCTTCGTTTATATTAGCAATGCTTCCGGATACCGAGTCGCTCATAGCGCCGACGTTACTTTCAAAATCAGTCAAAGTGCTTCAGGCAACACTGCTAGCGCCATCACAGCTTATTCCAACTGGGGAGATTGTCACAGTAGCATTAATCCGAGCGACACGTTCAAGATCCCCGCAGGATCCGATTATGCCGAAGTGATTTACCGCTTCCCCAATACGCCCATTGATGGTTTGTTGGCCTTCACACTGTCGAACCTGTCAGCTTTGACCGCCAACCCCGTTGCGACCAATGTGATTCTGCGCAGTTCAGAGTATTCCTCCACCCAACGCTGGCTGTCCCTGGAACAAACTGTCCCGCAACTTTATAAAAATGTCTGCTATCCACTACGAATCCGCTCGCAGATGTACAACAACAGTCCTGCCAACGATCAATTTGGCGGCACTCTCAATCTCAGTGCCACGGATGCGCGGCTGAAGTTCTATTCCGACGAATTCTGTATGAATCAAGCCACCGAATATAGCTTCACCAGCTATGATCCGGTTCTTAAGGCTTATATGAAGTTTGTCCCCAGCGGGGCTGACACACAAAGTTTTGTCGCCTTCCAATTTACAGCGGCGGGATCACCGGGCAACTCTCTGACTTATGATGCCCAACCTTGGGATCTTCGGGCGGATCTCAGTGACAAAAATACGGTGACCCGACTTGAGTTCCAAGGTCCGCGTAATATCGTTAATGGTGATTGCAACGTGTACCAAGTTCTTACAACGAATGCCCATGGCTCGTTACTGCCAATGACGGGTGCCTTGAATGTCAGCCTGGCAACACAGGAATCCGGCCTGGGTCAGTTTTACTCTGATGAGGGCTGCTCCTCGCCGATCTCCTCCACCACCATCGCAAAAAATAAAAGCAGCGCCACCGTGTACTTCCGCCCCATGGCATCCAGTGCCGGAACATATCATTTCAATATCACGGCTTCCGGCCTGACCTCGGCCACGCCTCTTGTGGACATTCATTCCATTGCCCGTCAGTTTAAAATTGCGCCCATGGATCTGACGGCCGGGAACTGCAAGCCTATCTCTGTGGGGCTCATTGATGGAGCGGGAATCTTCAAGACAGCCCCCAGCACGATCACAACGGCTTTGCAGGTGTATCTGACGCCCGGTGGGGTGGCACCGCTTTATGCTGATCCGAACTGCATGACCCCGATGAGCGGCGGCAGCTCGACACCACTGACAATCACTGAAGGTGAAAGTATCGGGACCGTCTACATACAGACTTTGGGTCTTGCCGGAACTTCCTTCACGATTTATGTCAACAGCACAGCCGGTTACATGGGGGCCGACTTCAGTGAGATCTTCAAGTAAGCTGCACTAGTCGATTTTTTCGTGCAGGTATTTCAGGATCTTTTCGCGGTCCTTTTCCGGATGGATCGCGAAAGTTTCTGTGTCCCCATCGGTGCCGGCATAGGTGATGGCTTGAGTGTCATCAATACAAACATCCAAACAGCTTGAAGTCACCACGCGGATCTTGGAAGAATCACCGGATTCTTTAAATTTCTTTTTCAGGAACATTTTCAGATTTTCGGCGCTATTGCCCTCTTCTTCCAAAAGTTTGGGACTGATGGACTTATGGCATTTCGTGCAGATCAGCACAATACCCTTGGACCACGGATTCTTTTCGTGTTTCATAGTTTTCTCCTCAACTCCGCCCACAGGATTTTACCCAACTCACTGCGCGGAATCTCTGACATATAGTAAATCTTACGAGCTTTTTCGAACGGAAGCACTTTTTCCGCATACAACTGAAGGACTTTTTGCGTATCTGCTTCAGACAAAAGACTGACGGCGTGAATCTCGGCCCCCAGCCTGTCAGAAGGCATGTCCAGCAATGTCACCTTCACCGGCCAGTCCGGATTTAAATGCAAAGCACACGATTCCAGCACAGCACGCAGGCGAGCCACGTTGGTGCCCTCGCCACCGATCTTGATATAGTCTTTGCTGCGGCCCTCAATTTTCAGTGCGCCCTCAACAACCTCACCACGATCCTCCGTAGTGAACCAGCCATCTTCTTTTTTGGGATTCCAATGACGGGGGCCTTCAGGGGTGTTCTGAGCATAAAGACTGAACAAAGATTCCGCCCACACTTCCAGATATCCTTCAGCGTTCTTGCGAGCTTTCGCATGGGGCAACAATCCCACCACCGGGAACTCGTGCCCACTGAGTGATTCCAACGATGCCGTGGCAATCTGCGAGGCAGTCTCGCTCATCCCATAACTGGGAAGCACCGGCCAACCCAAGGCGCGCGCTTTTTTATAAAGATCCAACTCAAAGGCACCGCCTCCGACGACAATGGCCCTCATATGGGACGGAGCCCGATAACCCTGCGCCACCAGGTCATAAACTTGCGTCGGCACCAGAGCCGAAAGAGTGCATTTTTCATTGAGGAGTGTTTGATAGAAGTGATGCACATCCCAGCGGTTTTCTTTCAGGGCAGCCACCACTTTCGCCCCGCTGAGAGCCGCACGAATTTCAATCCCCAGCCCCCCCACATGAAAATGCGGAAGCACCTGAGTCCAGACGTCCTGCTCAGTACTTTGCAGATGGGCATTCACAGCCTTGGCAGAAGCCATCAGGGCCTTTTTAGAAAGCGCCACCAGTTTGGTGGCAGAAATTGAATGAGCCGTCGAACCCGAGGTCGCAATCCACACATGACCCTGCAGATTCAAAAGATCCTGCGTGTCTTGGGCCAATTTATACAAAGCCTGATAGTCCGCCTCGGGCCAGCGTGGGTTGAGCAGAATTTCGTTGTCGGAAGAATAAAGGTCTAAGGTCTTTGAACGGGTTGCCACGGCAAAGCCTCCAACAAAGCATCAAAGCCGACACCGACTCCTTTGGTCTTTAGTATATACGGTCCTTGAGTTCCTATCTCGGCCGAGAAAGAGTCCATCTGAAACAGTCGATGGGTCAGGCAGCCTGCCTCTAGCACCATATCACCGTGCTGTTTCTTGAGGTCCATCGCAACACCCAGGGCATGAATCACCCCAACGGGATGATCCATATAACTGGTCACCGTCAGTTTGAGATTCCACTTCTGACAGTATCCCACGGCTTTATCCACGTCTGTCTTCGCGGGCTTAACCACGATCACATCAAAAGGCGCCGACGGAATTTTTCCCCACGGAACCTTATCATATTGATTGTCCAAGGCGATCTTACACAGCTTGCGCGCCTCATTCCAGGCATGGAAATCAAACGGAAATGGATCTTCCACATAGTCGATCAAAGCACGCACTGAGGGGGAAAGTCCCGTCATGAACTTTTCAAAAATCTGCCAGCTTCCCAGCGCATTGAAATCCAGTCGGATGCGCAGGCCTGCCGCCGCCAGGTGAGTCAAAGCCACCGCCTCTTGCTGAAGATCCTGCCCCATTTTGACTTTTACGGTGGTGAAGCCTTCTTTTTTAAGTTCATCCAGAAAACCCGGCTTTAAATCCTGATAGTTCGAAAGCAAAAAGTTATTACGGATCTTTTCACCCACATCAAACACGTTCTTGCGCTGTTTTCTTAAGACCGCATCCCGACGAGCCAGCCAGATGCTTTGCTCGATTTGCGTGGTCATACGCCCTAAACGCAGATCCTCCAGTTGCTCCGCCAAAGACAGATCACCCAGTTCAGGCCAGGGGTGCAAATCCGCATAGCCCACATGTCCGTCATTCCATTCCACCCGCAGCAAAGCCCCTTGCCGTGCTGTGGGCTTGGAGGCCGCATTCAGGACGGTCATGGGCTTTAGAAAATAAGGGTGAAAGAAGATTTTAATCAAAAGGCAAATCCTAACGCGATAAGAAGACCAAACACCAAGTGCAATCCCGCCGCCTGCCCCAAGAACTTGTTATAGGCCGGACTGGGCTCTGTGTTGAAAATATTCTTGGTGATTTTGACAGCCAAAGGAATCGCCAGCAAAGAAACGATCGCGGCAATTTTGTATCCTTCAAACCACCAGTAAAGATTCAAAACAAACGGCAGGAAGCTCAAGGCGGCAATCTCCCAGCGGGAAAATTTCACTCCAAAGCGCACGGCCAAAGTTTTTTTGTTCACCAGACGATCCCCGGTGTGATCGCGCAGATTGTTGATCGCAATCAACACAGTGGCATGCAAACCAATCTGCAAACCTAAGACAAACGCCTCGACCATCCATTCCCCGGTGTTCAGGAAGACGATTCCCATCACCGCCAGCAGGCCGAAGAAAATAATCACAAACAAGTCCCCCAACCCCAGATACGCCAAAGGGAACGGGCCTGCAGTATAAGAGTACCCCATCAAGACAGAAGCAATCCCGATTGCCACAATCACCCAGCCGCCTTTCAGCACCAGCGGAATCCCGCACAGCACCGCCAGCAGGAAACACAAAGAACCCAGCAACATCACCTGATTGGCCGAAAGAATCCCGGCTTGCGTGATACGCTGAGGGCCGATGCGCTTTTCCGTATCCGCGCCCTTTTTAAAATCCACGGCATCGTTCACCAAGTTGGTTCCGATCTGAATCAGGAAGGACGCCATCAGTGCGTAAAACAAAACCCACCCATCCCAGGAAAGGCCGATCGCCTTGACCAGCGCCGTCCCCGCCACACAGGGCACCAGGGCAGCAGTCAAAGTTTTAGGACGAAAAGCGAGAAGAATACTTTTAATTTGGCCAGCAGAGGTCATTTTGCATCGCATTGTTAAGAGTTAAAATCCAGTCTCTTTGTATCAGATTCTTTTCGCGTGACCAAAAGAATTTCTAAGGGCACAAAGGGGATGAATTCGATGATCTCAAGGGGGTTTTATGAGCGTATGGACAGCACTGGCATTTGTGGCGGGAGCCTTGATTTCCGGACTGTTGGTTTATTTTAAACTCAAAGCTCAAAACACCGCAGACCTGGCCCAGATGCAGGCGGATCTTTTGGCCGCGCAGATGAAAAATGATCTTCTGTCACAAAGCCTGAAGGAACAAAAATCCCTGATGGCCGAAACCAAAAAGCAGCAGGATGAACTGGCACAAAGAATGAACACCCAGTTTGAGGTCATGGCGCAAAAGATCTTTGAAGAAAAATCTGCCAAGTTCACCGACCAGAACCACAAAAATATCGCCTCTGTTCTGGAACCCCTGAAAGAACGCATTAAAGACTTCGAGAAAAAAGTGGAAGAAACTTATTCCACCGAGCGTTCTGAGCGTGGGGTTTTGCGTGGCGAGCTGACCAAGCTGATGGAACTCAACAAAGTCATGTCCGCTGAAACTCAAAACCTGACTAAAGCGCTCAAGGGTGAAGTGAAAACCCAAGGCAACTGGGGCGAGCTGATTCTGGAAAACATTCTGGAGCGTTCGGGCCTGCGCAAGGGCGAAGAGTACATCATTCAAGGCACGGACATGGATCTGCGTGGCGAAGATGGTCAAATCTTACGTCCGGATGTGATCGTCAATTTGCCGGATGAAAAACATCTGATTGTGGATTCTAAAATGACCCTGATCGCCTATGAGCAATACTCTTCGGCGGAAACTCCGGAAGAACAGGAACGTCTGGGCAAGCTGCACATTGATTCGTTGAAAAAGCATATCGACGGTCTTTCTGACAAAAAATACCACGCAGCTGACAAGTTGATCTCCCCAGACTTTGTGATTTTGTTCATGCCACTGGAACCTGCGTTCGCATTGGCCTTTAAACTGAAGCCAGACCTTTTCCAATACGCTTGGGAAAAGAACGTGGCCATCGTCAGCCCAACTACTTTACTAGCCACACTGCGCACCGTGGCGGCTTTGTGGAAACAAGATCGTCAGGAAAAAAATGCGCTTGAGATCGCCAAACGTGGCGGACTTCTATACGACAAGTTCGCAGGCCTGCTGAAAGACCTTCAGCACCTGGGGAACAAGCTGGAAGACGCGCAGAAAGCGCATGAAGACGTGATCAAAAAGGTCTCTGAAGGTCGCGGCAATCTGATCGACCAGGTCGAGGATCTGAAACGTCTGGGTGCGAAGACCGAGAAGTCCCTGCCGCAGTTGGAGCAAGCTTAGTTTCTGCATTTTGGCATCTTGTGAGTGAACACAAGATGCCCATCAAATTTGAATCTCTCCCCTTGAAAAATTAGTCTAATCAAGGGGCCTCATGACTGGAAATAGCTTTTTTCTTCTCGCCCTGGTTGTCATCATCGGCGCTTCGCTGTGGATGGTTCGCTCGTACAAGGGAATTCAGAATACCCAAACACAGCTTGTTGAACGCGTGGAACAAATCCAGCAGCGCCGCCCCGCCAGCGCGCCTGTGGTTGTAACGGCAGCCCCGGACAACAAGGCTGTTGCCGCCACCAAGGCCCGGCTGCGCAGCGAGGCTTTAAATCTGCAACAACAACTCACGGAAGAAAACCGCAAGTTGGAACAACAAAGACAAGCCTTGGAAAGTCTGCAGGCCCGACAGCAGGAAAATGCACAGGCCCCCACCCCCGACAGCTATGCCAATGAACTGCGTGAAAGCAATTTACAACTGCAAGACTTCATGATGGAGCTCAACAGTTATGATCGACTCAGTCAGGATATCAATCGTCGGGCAGACGAAATTCTGAAGGCACAAAACAGTCAGATGCAAGCGATCCGCGATCAGCTGGATGATAATATCCGAATACAACAACAAGCCATCCAACAGACCAGGGAACAACTCAATTACTGGCAAACCAACTTCAACGACATCACCGCCCGACAGAATGAACTAAGCGTTTTGAATGATTTGCTGTCACAACAAGAACAGCAGCTGGTACTGATGCAAAATGAAAAGCTCCTGCTGTCGGCGCAAGCGCTGGAAGCCCCCAGCCAAGTTCAAGCCGACCGCGAACAGGCCTTGGCCGAAATCAACAGCAATCGCCAGGATCTGCAGAATGAAATTATGGGAATGCGATCCCAGATTCAAAATCTGCAAGAAGATATCTATCAGTCCACAATCTCGGAAACATCCCTGCGTCGGCAGATCCTGCAAACACAGCGGGCCTATGAACAACAGCAACAGCAGGTGCGAAAACTGGAATCCTCTTTGCTGGAAAAGAACGCCGAACTCAATGCTTTGGAATAAAAAAAAGGAGCCTTGCGGGCTCCTTCGTCGTTTTTTTTGATTCTTCTGAAATTAAAGTTCAGCGTCGCGAATCACAGTCAGCTTCGTCGCAACGTCGATGCCTGTGGATTGATTCTTGATCGCCACAGCCGGGTTCTGAACCACACGCTGTTGCAGCTTCGTGAAGATCGGCTCACGAATCGCCAGGTTGTTGTCCTGAAGAACACACTGACGAGCAGTGCGCGCTTCAATGTTCACCACAACGGGTGCCTTCAAGTTCGCCGTCATTTGTGTAGGATCGTCAGGGATTGTCACGATAGAGAAGTAACGAGCTTTGTCTTGAGACGTCAGCTTCAAAGCTTCCATGTCACCTTTAGTGAGGTTGACTTTGTATTGAGGAGCAAACAGCTCAGGCTCAAGCACGGGGAAGGCAATGGCGGGCGCTTCGCAGCTTTGCAACCAAGCGAAGATCTCGTCATTTGGATCATCAAGAAGAACGAATTTGCGCAAATCAGCGAAGCCCAAAAGGCCTTCGGTGAAAGTCAGAACATCTTCTTGTTTCAGCTCAATCTGGCCGAATCTTGATGTCGAAATGATCATTCAACCCCTCCAAACAGGTACACAGATTCACCCTTATTTTAGACACACCAAGGCACTAAGACGGTGAATACACCTATAAATCTGGACCTAAATCTAGGGAGACTCAATTAAAATCTAGAGAGGATGACTGACCGCTTCAGGCGCAACCCCTTTGCCAGAAAGGATTTGGGAGGGATTTCAAAAACGAAAAAAGGCCTGACAATCAAATGCAGGCCTTTTTATGCACAAGTTCAAAGAAACACTTATGGTTTCAATAGCTTAGCAATATTTCGCGTCTTATCAGCGTCTGTTGTGGCAGACTGCTGATTCTGATCTTGGATCGCAACGTAAACTTCTTCACGGTGGATTTTGGTATCTTTGGGCGCTTCGATGCCTAGGCGGACCTGTTTACCTTTAATTTGAACTACTCTGATTTTGATGTGGTCATCGATAGCGATGCTTTCACCCAACTTCCGTGTGAGAACCAGCATGACAACTCCTTTTGCTGCAGTCGTTATCGGTAGTTTTAAGCGGAACTGTAGGTATTATTTTTATCTTAGAAAGTCAAGAAGGCTTGGCTGAATAAGCTTTCCAGACGTTTCGAGGGTCGCTTTGAGCGTGCTATCGGTCTTATTGATGTCGGAAATAACCTGGAAGGCATCCGCATCTTCAAGCTGGGAAGCCGTAATTTTATTGTCCACCACAGCCTTTTGCAGGGAATCCATGGTGTTATTCACCGCCATAATTCTGGACCCAACTTCAGATCGGGCCAAAACCACCTGGGAAATAGCCTGATCAAGGGTGTCCAGGGCTTCCTGGATGCCCTCTTTGTCGTTGGTGCGCATGGAAATCTCAAGATTCTTCAGGGTCGAGAACAGGTTCACCCCGCTCGACCCCGTCACCGGATCTTGCTTATCCAAGCGGCTGGAACGACGCTCCGAGGCAGGACCGCGAGTTTCCAAGTAGTTGGAGTCGATCTGCTCATTGCGCTCTTGACGCTGAATCTCCTGATTTTGGAAGTCTTTTAAGGACTCAACATCCGTCGGAGTCTCATACTGCGCCCGAACGATCCCGTCCCCGCCCAAGCCCCGACCCAGGAACACTTTACTGCCCGGAAGGTTCATCGCCACAAAAGCGTCCTTCTGGGTCTGAATCTTCATGTCCGAGTCGTTGCCGAAGTATTCGCCGCTTTGATTAAACGGCGTCGTCTGAGTTTTCTGCCCACCAAAGATATATCTTTCACCGAGCTTGCGGTTGCCGATCTGGATGGACTGATTGTAAATCTGTTCAACCTCAGAAGCCGTCACCATACGGCTTTCTTCGTTTCCGCTGGCATCATTGGCCTGACTGACCGCCAGCTCTTTGGCGCGCACCAGAATGTCAGTCAACTCACTCAGGGACTGATCCGAGAACTCCAGGAAGCTTTTGGCGTTATTAATATTCTTAATAAACTGAGAATTTCCACGTTCTTCAGTTCGGGCCGTCAGAACACGCGCTGATGCCAATGGATCGTCAGATGGCTTGTTGATACGTTTTTGAGTCGCAGCCTGATTTTGCAAATCAGCCATGTCCGACCTGTTTTTGGTCAGATTCTGGTTCACCTGATTGAAAGCCATTTTATCTGCGATTCTCATCTATTCCTTCTCTGCTTCAGCTTACGCGGCTGCCGCCGCTACAGCTCTGCCCGCTAGAGCGGAGCTTCAGCTCTGCCCGCTAGGGCGGCTACATCCGTTTTAGATTCAACACTGTATCAAACATTTCATCGGCGGTTTTGATCAAACGCGCGGATGCATCGTAAGTTTTCTGGAACTCGATCATTTTCGTGGTCTCTTCATCCAGACTCACACCGCTGATACTTTCGCGGATGTTTGTCAGTTGAGACATCACATTCTTTTGCGACTCCTGTGACTTCACCGCACGCTGGGCAATCGCACCGATCTGACCCACTTGCGTGTTGTAGTAATCATCCAAGGTCGCTGTACCACCATCCATCACCTGGCGATACTGCAGGGACGAAATCACGTTGGCCACGGTGTTGTCACCCGGAGCCCCCGCTTGAGCCGCCGTGGCGATACGACCCACGTCATTAAAAACGGTTTTGTTAACAGCGATCTGAGACGCCGCCCCCTTGACGGCATCGGGCATCTCAAAGAACAAAACCCCATTACGGCCGGTTTTGTCATAACCTTCGATATGGGCCGTATTCACCTCTTTTGCCAAAGTGTAGGCCATATTGTCGACGTGACTTAAAAGATCCTCAATGACACGGTCACGAACATCCAGAGCCCCCCCGATACGACCGCCCGAGATCTGCTCGGTTATGTTGGCAGAGGTGCTGCCGCTTCCCATGAAGAAGACTTCGACACGGTCACGAGCATCTGTCTGCTGGGCCTTCAACTCTGAAGAACCGATTCCGGAAACCAGAATTGCCGTGCGACCCGCCGTCACGGTCACCATACCATCCTTACCCTCTGCCCAGGAAATATCGATCTTTTCACCCATTTTTTTAAGCAAAAGATCACGACGGTCACGCTCGTCGTTGGCAGGAGTGTTTTGAACTTCAATCATCTGAATCTTTTCATTCAGAGAGGCAATTTCCTTGGAAAGCTGATTGATCTCTTCAACAGTCGTTTTCACCTGACCGTCCAGATCTTCTTGCACGGCTTTCAACTGTCCCACCACGCGACCGAAATCTTTGGTCAACGCCACCGACGTTTCACGCACCATGGTACGTGACGCCAAACTTTCTGGATTGTTGGAAAGCTCACGGAAGGAATTGAAGAAATCCGTCATGTACTGATTCAGACCCTTGTTGGTCTGTTCGTTGTACACCTGTTCTACACGGCTCAGGGCTTCCGCGCGGGAATCCTGAAAGCCCATGTTCATGCCTTCTTTTTGGATTTGTTTTTCAAGCCAAGGATTGTTCACACGGGTCACAACACCCGCACGGGCCCCCATACCGATCTGAAGATTGCCTTCCGTGATAGGCATGTTCGTCTGAAGCTCCACTCTTTGGCGAGAGAAGCCTTCAGTCGATTTATTGGCGATATTATGACCGACCGTCTGCAACGCTGTCTGAGAGTTCATCAGAGAGCGTTTACCCGTATCCATCATAGCCGAGATTTTAGACATCCTATCCTCATCTCCGGTGGGTTCCGTTTACTGCTTCAGCCTGCGGGGCTCCGCCCCTTCGGCTCTGCCCGGTCAAGCCGGGCCTCAGGCTTCTTTGCTAACGAAGTTGCCTGCGACTTGAGGGCCTTGTTTTACCTGGCCCTTGCCTCCGTAAGTCTTCTTACCGGAAAGCGTGTCTTTGATATTATTCAAAGCGCCGTTCAATGTATTCAGAGCGGACTTTGTGTATTCTTCGTTTTCTTTGTTAATTTCGGTGATTCGTTTGATCAGAATATCCAGCGCCGCGTGCTGCGTGCGCAGACGATCTGCCGCTGGAGTGCCCGCCAGTTTTTGCGCCAGCTCCAACAAACGCGGATTTTCCGCATCAGCACCCACGATTGTCGCCAGCTCCATCGCATAGCGAGAGCGCAAAGAATCTTGCGCACGAAGCTTGAACAGCAGCTCTTCTTTAAGTTTGTTGCTTTCATCCAAAGCTTCACGGTCCGCTTTCAAAAGAATTTCTTTTTCTTTGCGAACGATATCCAACAGGGAACGGTAGATTTTTGTAAGTTCTTCGAGATTTGCTTCCAGCTTGTGAAACGCTCTTTCTACTGTTGCGTCCATCTTTATCATCCTTCCGCCTTTGCTGAAGCTTTGGCGGACAGGTCCGCGGGCTTACTTGGGGCGGGATTGAAATCGTTTTACTTCAGCTTCCTTGCTGTCGCTGCCGCGTCCGTCTTCACGGCGCGGACTTGTTCGGTGTCAGCCGATTAGAACTCCAAATGTTCGTCGACCATTTTGTCGGCGATGGCTTTGGCGTCAACTTTGTATTTTCCTTCGTCGATCAAAGCGCGGAATTTAGCAACTTTGGCTTCGTCAACATCAGGAGCAGACATAGCAAGTTCTTTGATGCGTTTTGCTTCCTGAGCACGAGGAGACAACTCCACGCGTGAGGATTCACCAAGATTGGAAGACGTCAAAGCATCCGCTTTTGTCAAACCTGCATCCGGCGCTTTATTCTTGATACCATCCGCTCTGTCAGATCTGGAAGAATCTGTAAGATTCAAATTTTGACCGACTTTGTTGTGCGTGATCTTCATCGAGAACTCCTCTGTCAGAGTGTAGAAACACACTCTTTTATTCTTTTTATAGTATCACAATGGGACAGTTACACCAAATCATTCTGAGACAGTTTCTGGTCCAGGTTCGATGGTCCAGTAAAGGGATTTTGCCTCTGGACTTAAAAAGCCAAGCGTGTCGCCAGCTTGCAACTTTTCCCCTGTCGAAACTTTAGACAGTCCACCCTTAAAAACAAGCTGACTTTTAAGACCATTGTCGTGTTCGATTTCCACCATGGTCTGATCATCTGCCAAACTTCGCTTCCCCAGCAAAACCCCGTCCCATGGGGCTTTGACTGCTGCTTCAGCTTGCGCGCCTGTCGGCACTCCAGCACTGCCGGCTGCCGCCGTGTCAGACGAAGGTCCAGCGTTGGGTGACACATCAAATTTGTAGGACACGGCTTGTTTTTTTCCGGGATGCTGAAACGGCTTTGCCGTGTAATTGCTTTTTTCGTCCATCGCCAGTGGGCCGACAGGTTTGGTGACAGGAGCTTTGATTCCCATCATCACACCAAACTTATTCATCAGCTGATCGTAGATCATATTGGAAAGACCAATGCCGCCACGCTCGCCCCACTTTTCGACATACTGATCATCCAGCTGTTCGCGAAAGATTTTTTCAGCCTGGTTGGATTGAATGAAGCCACCCTCTTTGACGGTGGAGCGCATCGCCTTCATCATCTCGCGAAGGAAATGTTTCTCGTACATATCAGAAACTTCGCGCAGCTTCTGCTCGGGCGGCTTTTGTTCCGGCCGCCCCATCATACGATTTCCCATTGGTTTGAAGCCGCCGGAGGATCCCACATCGCTCATTGCGAGACTCCTACATCAAAAAAGAAAAAGGTACGGATGTACCTTTTTTGAAAGAGAAAAAAAGGGGAGTTAGAGTCGGAGAATCATGTGCATCCTGCACTCGATTCTGAGAGTGTAGCTTCGGCTCGTGTTGATCACTCCGTGATCTCTGCTGACCTATTGCTCCTGTTTCCTGCGAGAAACTTTTGACTCTTGACCTTCCATGGTTCGCGATCTCTTTCTCACCCTCCCCGCGTTTCAAACACGTCCATGTGTCTGAAACTATAACTTTGATTGTATTAAATGCTGTGTCATTCTGAAACAGAAATCTCATAAAACTTCGAGTTCCCCGTGCAAAGCTCCAGCTGACTTTATGGACTGAAGTATTGTAATCAGGTCCTTCGGCGAGACTCCCAGTTTGTTTAGTGCTTGAACCAGTTCTCCGACGCTGACACCGCTGTCGAGAACCGCCACTTTTTCTTCAGATCCTTTTTTACCATCGCCCACTTTAACAGAAAGCGCACCGTGTGAGATTGCAACCCTGGAGATTTTCACTTTGTCTCCAATCACGATCGTGCCGGTTTTTTCATTCACCACCACACGCGCTTTCATGTCCGGATTGATCTCGATGGATTCAATGGTCGCCAACAGTTCCACGCCCCGATTTTCATAGGCAAATGGAGTTATGATGTCGATCGTTCCAGAGTCCTTGGCCGAAGCGTAGTGACCGCCCAGTTCTTTGTTAATCGTAAGTACGGAACGCGCAGCCGTGGTGAAATCCGGATTAATCAGTGTCAGACGATACATTTTTCTGGAAGAAAAATCCGCCGTCATGTCACGCTCAATGATCGCCCCGTTGGGCACACGCCCAGCGGTCAGATGCTGGTCTTTGCCGTCACCACCGATGATAATGCTTCCCTGAGCCACTGCATACACCTGTTCATTCGCAGCGCGCAGCGGAGTTTGCAACAGTGTGCCCCCCTGCAATGACGAGGCATCCCCGATCGCACTGACTGTGATATCAATCGGATTACCCGCTTTGCCAAATGCCGGCATCGTCGCCGTCACAATGACAGCTGCCACGTTTTTACTGGAGAAATCCACATTATCCAGTTTCATGCCCAGCTTATCCAGCATGCGCACCATGCTCTTGCTCATAAATTCATTTTTGCCGTCACCAGTGCCCTTCAGGCCCACAACGATCCCGTAACCGATAAGTTGATTCTCGCGCACCCCACGGATACTGGCGATATCCTTCAGGCGAGCGGCATTAGCCGACTCAATCAAAGTCATAAAGAACAAGGCCGACAGCAAAAAGAAGTTGATGATTTTATTCATTGCTCTTCGTCTTTCTTAAGCTGACCACGTCGTACTGTGGATCAAGCAGTTTTTCTGAATTGATTCCGGCATCGTTAAAGTCTTCTGGACGAATCAGACCCGTCACAATCACCTTGTATTCACGTTTGCCGATCATGAACGGCTGCTGTCCCTTGATGCGATAGTTGCCATCCGCCATCTTTTCCACAATACGGGTTGGTATGTTCTGCACATCCGCCAGGCCCTCATCTTTTTCCTCAGCCTTTGGTGCTTCCGCTTTTTTAGCTTCGGAAGCCGGTGCCCGGGAAGCATCCCCTGCATTTTGCGCCAAAGAGTTGCTCAATTCCTGCTGTTGCTGCTGTTGTTGTTCTTCCAACTGCTTCAACAACTTTTTAATCACTGACACTTTGGTTTCAACCTGCTTGCGGGCCGGTCCATCCAAAGTCACATTCAGTAAATCACCCTCTTTGCGCATTTTGTTTTGTGCAAAAAGATAGGCTCCCTGACCTTCCATCACCCACGTGGAACCGGCATTGGCCCCCAGATCGGATTCTTCTTCCATACGGTTGCGGGTCATACGCTTGTACTGTCGGTCTGTGGGCACACCCATGTTCTGATTGTCAGAAAAACGTGGCGCCGTATTGATGTCTTTCAAAGCCGGAGCCTCTTTCGGTCCGTCCAAAGACGTCAAAAAATCCTGCATCGTCGCACAACCTGTTGCGAACACGGACATAACCAAAACTGAGAAGAGAGAAACCATCTTCATCATTGCAACTTCACCACACCTTTTTCAGTCACGAGACCGGAGAGTACTTTTTGTGTTTCCAGATTTTTTACTTTAATGATGTCTCCGACAAAGCCACTGTCCTCCGCCATCATATTCACGGAGATCTCGAAACTGTCGTCGCCAAGCAAAGCTTTAACGACTTGTCCCTTCTTAGCTGCCGGTTCACGTTTGAGATCAGAAGCCCATACAGTGCTTCCAACGGGAAGAGAGCGAGCTGCCAACTGACCCTGGATATCCTCCATGCGCAAACTGCCATCCTTGGCAAAGGTCACGTCCGTCATGGACATGCGCAGGTCTTCGGCCTGAACCCTCTCTCCTTGTAAGATCAAGCGAGTGGTCACGGGGGTTAATCGGGAAACACGAATTGTTCCAGAGATCCATTTAATTTGTCGCTGATCCCCGTCGCGCAACGGCAAAAGGAACCCACCCTTTGCTGAAAGCTGAGTATAATCCAGATCCCACAGCTTTGATGCCGGGCGTGGCGTACTTTGCACGCTGACCTGATACTCACAATCCTGACAACGGGCTTTGAGCACATTGTGAATCTTTCTTTCAATTTCCTGTTTGGAAACTGGTGTGCTGGCAAAACTCACCTTCACTTGGGAAGGAACTTTGAACTGCGGATTCATGCGGCGCAGGCTTTCCTGGCTGTTCAAAGCCGCTCGCATCTTGCCCAGAATCTCGCTGGATTCCAGATGCTGACTCAACAGCAAGTCACGTGCGTCTTCACGCAAAACCACCGCATCCAGGGCCGCCAGCAATTCCTCGCTGCCACCTTCAACAACGGCGATATCGCCCAGGCGCAGAAGTTCTCTTTGCGAAATCTCCACGCTGGCCGGAATAGAGATCTCAGGCCTTGCAAAAGCCTGAGCGCTCAAAAGAAATAGAAACACAAAGTACTTAATCATCAATTATCTCAAATTGTTGATGGATTGAAGCATCTGATCGGAAGCCTGCATCACTTTGGAGTTGGTTTCCATCGCACGCTGGGCGGTGATCATGTTCACCATCTCGTCCACGATATTCACGTTACTGGATTCCAACTGTCCTTGTGCCAGATAGCCTGTGCCGTTCAATCCCGGACGCGAGGCAATGGCCTGACCGCTGGCCGGTGTTTGTGTGAACAAGTTCTTACCGACGGCCTTCAGACCGGCCGGATTAACAAAGTTCACCACATCAATCTGACCGATCGTCTGCGGAGCATCGTTAAGACCTGTGATCACACGAACTTCTCCCGTCGGTGCGATCTCAAGACCGGAAACATTCGGCGGGACTGTGATTTCGGGCTGAAGAACGTTGCCGTTCTTGTCCACCATGCGACCTGCCGGATCTTTTTTGAAAGCCCCGTCGCGAGTGTAAGCCGTTTCACCATCTGCCGTCAGAACCTGGAAGAACCCCTGACCTTCGATTTGAATGTCCAATGGATTTTTCGTGACCTGCGCCTGCCCACCTGCAAAATCCTTTTGCACGCCCGCAGTGCGAACCCCCAACCCCACTTGAACACCGTTGGGTGAATAAGCATTCAGACCCGAAGCCGTCCCTGGCTCCTTTTGGGTCTGATACATGAGGTCTTCAAACTCAGCACGGGATCTTTTAAAGCCAGCCGTTGAAACGTTGGCAATATTATTGGCAATCACATCCATATTGGTCTGTTGGGCTGCCATCCCTGTCGCTGCTGTGTTTAAACTCTTAAGCATTCACGAATCCTTCCGTTAGCTTCATTTCAATTTTCTATCTAACCTTGCACATACGATGGCTAACCCATTAACCGCATCTCCGCGAGAGCTAACCTGTTAGCCGTAGCTTCAGCGAAGGCTAATTTGTTTTTCCCACCACATTGATCATCTTGTCCGCCATCTGATCGTAAGCACTGATGGCTTTTTGCGTACTTTCAAAGACACGATTGGTGGTGATCATGTCTGACATTTCCTGGATGATATTGACGTTGGAGGTTTCCAAGAATCCCTGCTTTACGCTTGGATTATTGATGTTCTGCATATCCGGCGCCATATTCGGCTTAAAGGTATAAAGAGAGCTTCCTGCCTTTTGCAAAGAATCAGGGTTATTCACTGCAACCAATGACAACTTGCCCAGGTTTTCAGTTCCTTCAAACACATCACCATTGTCAGCGATGCTGATAGCGCCATTTCCAGTGAAGCGAATCACTCGGCCGGCCGGGTCCGCGCCCGGTTCCGCTTGACGAAGGACCGGGTGTCCATCCTTGGTTACAAGCTGCCCATTACCATCCAAGGTGAAGTTCCCGGCACGTGTCAATTTTACGCCACCCGGAGTGGCTACTTCAAAGAAGCCTTTTCCGTCAATGGCCACATCCAGATTGTTCCCTGTAGGCTTCAGACCCCCTTGTGAGAAGTCCGTGAAAGTACCCTTGGTATCGACATAACTTTTGTCGCCACCTTGCATATTATAAAAACTTTCAATGGATGCGACATCGCGAGGGATTTGTGTGGTTTCCGGCATCTTTTCATTGGCGGTCAGATACTCTTGAAAGAGCTGCTGATCACGCTTAAAAGCGGGCGTGTTCACGTTGGCCAAATTATTGGCGATGGTATCAAGCTTTGTACTTTGAGCCATGGCACCACTGAGCGCTGTATAGACACCTTTTACTCCCATGAACTTCCCTCCCACTGTGTTGAGCAGCAAGGCGTGTGCCATCTTTTGACAGGACGGATCTTCGTCTAGGAAAAAGGTTCCAAGCTCGACCTTTGAAGAGTTCAAAAATTCTGGGCTCAAGTTTTTTTCGATTTGGCCGTGCATTGACCTTCGTCGATGGCGCCAGGGAATTGTCAGATCTTTGTCGACAGTGTCAAAGAATCGGCTTCATAATTGACTACATGAGGACGTGGGTTTCTTTCTTTTTCATTGCATCTCTTTCTTACAGCTTCAAGACAGAAGCAGCGCCAGTGGCTCCAACCAAGCCCTTGCCTGCTCCTGCCGTGGCCGCTGCAACACCAGAAAACCGCGCCCTGAGCTTGAAAGAAAAACTTAAAGCTCTGACCGCCAAGTCGACCCATGCGCAGTCGGACAATCTGATCTTTGATCTTCCCGTGACGTACAATAAGAAAGTCAGCAAGTGGATCGCCTACTTCCAGGGAAGTGGTAACAAGTGGTTCCGGACCTGGTTGCAACGCTCTTACAAGTACATGCCTTTTATTCAGGAAGAACTAAAACGTGCGGGCCTGCCTTCGGATCTTGCCTATATGGTGATGATCGAAAGTGGATTTGCGCCAAACGCCATCAGCCACGCCGATGCGGTGGGACCTTGGCAGTTCATTGAAGCCACAGGTTCACGCTACGGCTTAAGTAAAACCTGGTGGCTGGATGAACGCAGAGATCTTAAGAAGAGTACCTTGGCTGCCATCCGTTATCTGAAAGATCTGCATGCGGAGTTCGGTTCCTGGTACCTCGTGGCCGCCAGCTACAACATGGGCGAAAGTGGCTTACGCCGGCGCATCAAGAAGTATGGCACCAAAGATTACTGGGCCCTCATCAAGCTCGATGCTCTTCCGCAAGAGACTCAAGATTACGTTCCTAAAATCCTCGCAGCCATGCTAATTGCCAAAGCGCCAAATCTGTATGGATTCCGAGACTTGGAAAAAATGGACCCGTTGGAATACGATGTTGTCCTTGTCCCCGGCGGCACCGATCTGGAACCTTTGGCCGACCACTTGGGAGTCACCAGAAAGTCATTAAAAGATTTGAACGCCGAGCTGTATTTGGGATACATTCCCCGACAGGTGCAAAAACACTTTATCCGAGTCCCTAAAGGGGCCGGGCGAATGGTTTCCACCTACGTCTATCAGAACACTCGGAAAGTTGCATTGGAATGAAACCCCTGATTGTCCAAAAATACGGTGGAGCCACTCTGGCAGATCCTGAAAAAATCAGATCTGTCTCGGCTCGCATCGCAGCTCAATCCAAAGATAATTCGCTGATCGTTGTCGTCAGCGCCATGGGTAAAACCACTAATTCTTTGATCGATCTAGCCAATCAGGTGTCAGCTCATCCGCAAAGACGCGAAATGGATATGCTGCTGACTGTGGGTGAACGTATCAGCATGTCGTTGGTCAGCATGGCCTTAAATGACCTGGGCTGTTCGGCAATCAGCTTCACCGGAAGCCAGGCCGGCATCTTTACGGATGACTCCCACGTTAATGCTTTTATCAAAGATGTGAAACCCATCCGCGTAGAAGAGGCTCTGAAAACCGACCGGGTTGTGATTCTGGCAGGTTTTCAAGGCGTGTCCCCCGTCACTAAAGAGATCACGACCTTGGGTCGAGGCGGATCCGATACATCAGCCGTGGCCATGGCCGCTGCCTTCAAGGCCGAACGCTGTGAGATTCTGAAAGATGTGCCCGCCGTTTTCACCGCCGACCCCAACATTGTAAAGTCCGCCCGTCCACTGAACGAACTGAATTATGATCAGTTGATGGAGATGACTTTCTGGGGCGCCAAAGTTCTGCACTATCGCTCGGTCGAATTGGCCAAAATGCGTGATGTAACTTTATACATTGGTCCCGCTTCCAATAAAACCTCTGACGGCACACTCGTCAAAAAAGGATTGAATATGTTTGAATCCTGCAAAGCTCTGTCCTTGAACTCGCATGAACTGGTTTTGGGAATTCACTGTAAAGAAAAGAATCCCGCTAAAGCTCTGCACGGCTTGCAAAGCCTGTTGGATCAAAACCAAATAGCCTTTCCTCAGTTGTTAAGCTGTGAACTTTCTTTGGACAAGACAGAAATCTTCCTGACCGGTCCGCAGGAGATCATGGTGGCAGTGAAGAAAGAGTTGCAGAAGCATTCCGACTTCACATTGCTGCCAACGGATTATTCCACAGTGACTTTGACCTGCACCGGAGCGACGTCGCCCGAGATTACCCAGAAGGTCCTGAATAATTTGAATGAAAAGAATTTGTCTGCCCAGAAACTTCTGGTCAGCGCCATGAGTCTGACGGTTTTGGTGGAGGCCCCCCTGCGCAAGCAGGTGATCGAGGCGCTCCATCCTTTGATTTAGTTTTAAGCTGAATTAAGGCAACAACGTCGGCGTCATCACACGATAACGATTCTGAATCTTCTGCCAGATATTCGAATGAGGGCCGGTGATCCCATCGGCTCCACCCATACCGGAGATTCCGCGTTTTGGATCCCACTGTCCACCCGGAAGAAACTTGCTAAGATCCGGACCACCCTTAGTGGTCGCAGTTCCAGCCGCACCAGCACCGGGACGACCTCCGCCACCTGCAGCTCCACCGCCATAGCTTCCGAAGCTTCCGCCTCCGCCGCCATAGAAACCTGCTGTCACTTGAACACCATCAAGGCCTTCGCCGCCCCCACCAGAGCCGCCGCCAGAATCTCCACCACCGCCCGAGCCGCCTCCGCCACCGGCCAAGCCTGCACCGCCGCCCTGCTTGCCATCAACCGCTTCTCCCGCACCGCCAGAGCCTGGTTTTCCCGGAGAAATAGAGGGCAGACCCGGAAGATCTCCAGAAAGTCCATCACCGCCTTTGGCTGTCAGTCGGGAACTTGAATCCAAACTACTGCCCACGAAAGTGCCGCCACCTGATTTTGTATTCAAACAAACAGGATCCGTCGGACTCTTCGCACAAATACATACTTTGTTTGAGGCCATTTCAGGTTTCGTACAATCTACGGGACCCGTTGCAGAACATCCGGGCAGGTTCGGATTGGTCTTACAGATTTCCGGAATCGGCGTCGAATCACCCGACGTCAACGAAGCACACTGAGAAGCGTTCTGCATGGTATTACCAAAGTTCGCGATCGCCTGATTGGCTTCCTGAACTTTATTTTCAAAGTCCGAACAACGCTTTGCCTGGGATTCGGCACTGGATATGGAAATCGACCCACCACTGGCTTGCACACATGTGGGGTTTCTGTTCACCCATTCCACCAAAGCACCGCAAGCGGAATGACATGAATTAATAGAACTGCTGCAGGTCAGGCGATAAGCCGCCACTGCCGCATTGGCTGCCGCAGAAAGACTGGCCATCTTAGAACAAGCGGCCTGGATGCTGGCCGCCGTCTGCTGACCAAACATCAAACTGAGCTGGGAGGCCGTATTCGCCACACCACTCATGCCCGAGTCATTTTTTTCATCACAGGTATAAGCCGTATCGGTAATCTGGGCACTGCACTGTTCTTGCAGCTGCTGATACTCCGCACAGCCGCCTCCGCCGCCTGTCATTTCACTTCGACAGACCCAGCCATTCCCACCATTCACGTTGATGCAGTCACTGACTGCGCATCGGTTACCACAATGATTCACCGGGCCTGGAGGACCTACAAATCCGCGATCAACTTCGCATCTGTATATATTTGTCGTGGTATTTTCTGTGGCGTCATAGACCCTGACACATGTCATTCCTTCAGGACAACCATCGGTATTACAGCCGGCCTGCGCCTGCGAAGGAAGCATAAAGAGAATTAAGAAAAATCCTCCGACAATAAACTGCGATAAAAGCACCTTCATTCCCATGGTGATTCTTTTCGGTACTTTTCAACGTGAACTTTACCAAAGTATAAGTAATCTCGATTTGAGACACTAAGGCATCAATGTCGGGCTTAAGACTTGATATCTGTTCTGAATCTTCTTCCAGATGTTGGAATGGGGTCCCGTGATTCCATCAGGACCTGACACACCGGCAACGCCGCGAGCTTTGGGATCAAACTTTCCACCGGGCAAGAATTGGCGTAAATCAGGCCCCCCCGCTTTGCCATCCGCGCCCACAGCTCCGGCTTTTCCAGCAGAGCCCCCGGCAGATCCCATAGCGCCACCACCGTAGGCTCCTCCGCCACCACCGCCATAGAATCCGGCATTGACGTCAGGATCAAGACTGTCGCTTTCGGCCTGCCCTGAGCCAGAACCAGAGGCGCCGCCTCCCGCTCCGCCACCAGAGAGGGCAAGTCCCGCGCCCGCTCCCTGACGACCCTCCACGGCCTCACCGGCACCGCCGGGCCCAGGCTTTCCGGGAGAAATAGAAGGCAAGCCCGGCAAATCACCACCAGGCCCATCGCCCCCCACAGAGTTCAAGCGTGCAGCGGAATTAATACTGGAATAAGTTGTCCCGTTCATACCTTTTTCAGAACGACAGACCGGATCTGTTGGATTCTTCGAACAAATGCAAACTTTATTGGTAGCCATTTCCGGCTTGGTGCAATCAACAGGTCCGGCACTGGAACATCCTGGCAGGTTGGGGTTGGCCTTACAGATCTCTGGCACAGTCGTGTCCCCTGAGGTCTGATCTGCACACTGAGATGCATTTTGCATCGTACCTGCGTAGTTTGCGATCGCTTGATTGGCCTCTTGAACTTTGTTTTCAAAGCGATCACAACGCTCGGCTTGGGAACGCGCACTTTCAATTATCATTGAATTGTCTCCGGCCGCCCCGGAAAAACCCTGCACGGTGCATGTGGGATTGTTCGTAACATAGTCCACCAACTCCGAGCAGGCCGAGCGGCAGGAACTGATCGAACTGCTGCAGTTCAAACGATAAGCCGCCACCGCAGCATTGGCCGCGGCAGACAATCCCGCCATTCGCGAACACGCCGCCTGAATACTGGAAGCCGTCTGCTGACCAAACATCAGACTGAGTTGGGAAGCCATGTTGGCCACTCCCCCCATTCCGCTGTCATTCTTTTCATCACACGTGTGAGCAGTTTCTTCGACCGCCTCGGAACACCGCTGCGCCAACTCGGAATACTGCGCAGAACAATCCGGCCCACGCTGCTGAATTTCTGATTGGCATACATATCCACCATTGCCATTCACATCCAGGCACTGATTGACAGGGCAACGATTGCCGCAAGGATTGGTTTGCGAGGAGCCTGGAGGTTCCTGTTGTTGCCGGGATTCAGCAGGCCGTTGGGTTTGCGAAGGACGAGAGGTGCCGCCCCCGGAACCACGGTTGGTGGAACCTGAGCCACACCGACCTTCCCTCTGTGTTTGCACGACACAGTTATCGTATCGAAGCATCTGATCCCGGCTGGCTGAACCCGATTTGGGCAGATATCGACTGGCACACCATTCAGCACAACCCAGAAAGGTGCCGGCCGAAACCTTCACGCTTCCGAGAAGTACCAAAAGAATAAGAGGGAGGAATCCCCTTAAATACCAGTTTCTCATAGAATGCCTATCGGCCCCCAACCCAGTCTGCTACAACTGTGTTCGGATATGTTCTCATATTTTAATGAAGTTGGATTCGCAAAACAGAATCAAAATGAAAAAACGATTCAAGATGAAACACTTCTTACTAGGGTATCAAAGTGGGACGCACGAACTGATAGCGGTTTTGAATTTTCATCCAGATGTTTGAATGCGGCCCGGTGATACCATCGGGTCCTGATACTCCCGCTGGACCACGAATTTTGGGATCGAATTTTCCACCCGGCAAAAACTGACGAAGATTGGGTGACACCGTTGAAGCGCTCACTGTCGCAGTAACTCCTGTGCTTCCTCTTCCCGCAGGGCCCGCCCCTGCAGAGCCAAAACCACCACTGCCGCCACCGCCATAGAAGCCGGCTGTGACAGCATGTCCACCGCCCTCAGATTCTTCGCTTGAGGATTCTGTTGCTTCAAAGTTTCCGCCTGCTGCTCCTGCTCCTGAACCCGAAAGGTTTGCACTGCCACCCTGGCGCCCTTCAACGGCTTCTCCTGACCCACCGGCTCCCGGTTTTCCCGGAGATATCGCCGGCAGACCTGGCAAGTCTCCTATGCCTGCCCCCGCAGCCCCTGGAGTGGTCAAACGCGCTGACGGATTGATGCTTCCCATTTGAATCGACCCGGCCGAGCTTTGCGATAAACACATTGGATCGGTCGGGTTCTTGGAGCAGACACAGACTTTATTGGTGGCTAATTCTGGTTTGGTACAATCCACTGGCCCAGCGGGTGTACATCCCGGAAGATTGGGATTGGTTTTACAAACATCCGGAACCTCCGCAGATTCGCCCGACGTTAAGGATGCGCATTGAGAGGCATTGTTCATGGTGCTGCTTAAATTGCTGATGGCCTGATTGGCCTCTTGAACCTTATTTTCAAACTCAGAACATTTTTCTGCGTCAGTTTCGGCCGCCTGCAGGATCAAAGGATTAGTCCCCATGGTCCCTTCAAAACCAGAGGCCATGCATGCTGGATTACTGGCGACAAAATCTTTTAAGCTGGAGCAGGCAGAACGGCACTTGGCAATCGCACTGCTGCAGAGCATGCGGTAAGCGGCCACTGCACTGTTGGCCGCTGCCGAAAGACCCGCCATCTTAGAGCATGCCGCCTGAATGCTGGCACCTGTCTGCTGCCCAAACATCAGCCCCAACTGCGTTGCTGTATTGGAAACACTGTTCATTCCTGAATTGCTTTTTTCATCACACGAACGGGACGTTGCCTGAATTTCCTGACGGCAGGCTTCCTGCAATCCGGAATACTGCTGACACCCCTCGCCCGCCACGGGGCTGGTCGAAGGTGAGCCCGCACCCGCAAATCTTTCACGGCATCGACTGTAACAGGTCTCCTGATAGTGAATCATCACATTCACATTGCAGGTATCGATGCAGTTTTGCTCAGAGAAGGCCCCCTGAACCGTGAAACTGATGGCTCGCATCTCGCGATCCCGCTCATCCGACTCTGTTTGCTGTGGTAAACTGTTAAGATACTCCAGATGCGCTTCGACGGAACCGTCGTTGGATCGTGAAGGACTTCTTCTTTTATTGGACGAGGCCCAGGCCAGATCCACCACAAGGGTGACAGCCAGAAGAGAATAACTAAGAAGAATGAAACGAACCCCTTGCCTCATGGGTTAAAAATCGGCCAAACGTAAGGACTGCTAAAATTTCCAAATCGGCTATAAGAGAACTACCAAAGATCTGTTTCCTCCTTCAGACGGAACGTATCAATTTGCACCTCAACTTCTTCCAAGCTATGCTAGCCTTGCATAGACAGGAGATCACATGACAAGCCTTTATAATTTCTCTGTAGCCAACGCCAGTGGTAAATCTACTTCTTTGGAAGAGTATCGCGGCAAAGTCGTTCTGATTGTAAACGTCGCCAGCAAATGCGGCTTCACCCCACAATACAAGGGCCTTGAAGAGCTTTACGCTCAGTTCAAGGATCAGGGCTTGGTTATTCTGGGCTTCCCTTGCAACCAGTTCGGCGCACAGGAACCAGGAACAGATTCCGAGATCCAACAGTTCTGTGAACTGAACTATGGCGTTTCGTTCCCGGTGATGGCCAAAATCGACGTGAACGGAGATAAGGCAGATCCTCTTTACCAGTGGTTGAAATCTTCCGCACCAGGTCTGCTGGGCACAGAGATGATTAAATGGAACTTCACCAAGTTCCTCGTGGGGAAAGACGGTCAGGTTCTGAAGCGCTACGCGCCTCAGGAAGAGCCCGCGAACATCGCTGGCGACATCAAGAAAGCTCTGGCTTAATATTCCGCGAACATCCATAAGCTAATAAATGGCACCGCCCTGTCAGAGACTTCGACAGGGCTTTCTTCACCGCCGACACCACGATGCTTGCGATTGTCTGGCACCCTCGTTGCTATCTCTTCTTTTCATGATGAAGAGCCCTTTTCAGACAATCAGAAACTCGCTGCTCGCAACGACCCTGTGTCTCGTTCTGGGACAGTCCTTTGCGTGGGCCTCTGTCACAGTTAAAACTGAAAAGTTCGACAATGGCGTCACCTCAAAAGAAAGTTACTATCAGGATACGGTTCTTACTGAGCGGCGCTATTTTGATATCGAGGGCCGCTTCACTGGCTGGATGCGGTTCACCAAGTCCACGCAAGGCCTTGTGATAGTGACCGAACTTTCTGTCGAAAAAGAAAACTATGGTCAGATTAAAAGTCAGGAAGAGTGGTCTTTGCTTGATCAGGAAGGCCATCAAACCGACAAGTCACGTCTGATGCGCAAATGGCACTACACCAAAGAAGCCCCTGTCACTTTGGAATACATTGGCCACCACGAACAGAATGAGCCTTTCAGAGAAATCCGCAAAGACTATTTGAACAAGGAAAATCAAATCACATCCTCGATCTTCCTTTACTACAAAGGACAGGATGAAAAGCCCTACGCCTTTATTGAAAAGAACCCCCAAGGGAAGGTTCTCAGTCAATTTTCGCTTTATGAAAAATATGATCTTGTGGGCAGCTTAAAAAAAGCAGGACTCACGGCAGATGAAATTGCCGTTTTAAAAAAGCAGCAGAAAAACCCCAACCGTTTTCTTGTAGCCATCATCGATTCTGGCTTTGACTATAACCACAAAGAACTTGTCAGCAAGTGGTGGAACAACCCTCAGGATCCGGTTGATGGCATCGACAATGATGGAAACGGCTGGATTGACGACAACTTCGGTTGGGAACAAGTGCGCAATATCGGCCTGCCCACAGAATCGTCCATTGGCATGCATAAAGACCACCGTCCGTTGTCCCATGGAACCCATGTCGCCCACATCGCCAGCCGTGGACTGAATAATATCGCACTGGTGGGCTTTGCTGGCGATTACACCCGTGCCGACTACATTCGCAAAATGTCGGCTTTCATCAAGAAACATCAGGTTCGCATCGTCAACATGAGTCTGGGCTTTCCTGCTGACAACAAAGACCTGCTGGGCCTGCGCGACGGTATTCGGGCTTATAAGACTATGATCGAAGAAAATCCCAACACTCTTTTTGTCGTAGCCTCTGGCAACGCCGGTGTTGATCTGGATATGACCAAGAACCGCCAGTACCCTGCCAGCTTTACCCATCCGAATGTTCTGAAGGTCGGCGCGCTGACGGCCAGCACGATCGAAGAAGTGACCCCTGAAAATGCCAAAATGGCTGATTTCAGCAACTTCGGTAAAGAGAACGTCGATATTCTGGCTCCGGGAGTAAAAGTCAATGCGGCTTCCTTGGGCGGCGGTCTGATTGAACACTCTGGCACCTCCATGGCAACACCTTACATGGTCAACCTGATTGCCCGCCTGTGGAGTGAGTTGCCTGAGCTTTCCGCCTCTGAAGTGCGGGACCTTTTCATCTCCACAGCTCAGGTCACCAAAGACCCCGCACCAGTCAAGTCCGGGGGATATGCGGATTTGAAAAAGGCCCTGCTGACTGGAAAGATGAAATTGCTCAAAGACCGCTACGCCAAGGTCGATGGTCCAAACTGCTGGAATGCCTCCACCTATCTGGCCGGAGTTTCCAAAGGACTGCACCACACCTTTGCCAGCGAGTTTGCCAACATCGTGGACTCAGCTCTGTGTCAGCCTGTACCGTTGGAGCAAGCCCAAGCTGGCGACACCATCGCATTTCGTCGCTTGAACAGACACGGTAAAGTTTTACCCGCCGCCTTTGCTTCGGAAGTGCATGGATACACGCTGATTGGTCCGGGACTGGGTTTCACCAAGAATGGTGTTTCTGCGGCAGCCCCCTATCAAGAGCAGCCTTCACAAGAAATCTTCTACAAGTACCGCTCGCAGGAAGGACGCGAATGCAAGAAACTGGGTATTGAACGCCAGGACTGTCGGTTGGCGCAAATGGCCTATCGCTGCAGGGGACTTGAAGAATTTATGAGCCAACACGGCGGACTTAATGTCTTTGAAAAAGATCTTCTGCTGGAAGTCAGCCGACTGGAAAAAATAGTCCAGAGTCAGATGCTTGATCAGAAGAATCTGAATGTAAATATCGAGCCCGTGCTGGAAAGACTAAAAAATAAAGTCCTGGAGCTGAAGGCTCGCGGCAGTTCTTTGATAGTCACCGACTATTTTGAGTCCCGCCTGGAATCTTTGGAATACAGATAAAAAAACAAAACTAAAAAGGAGTTCCCATGAAAAAGATCTTTATCACCGCACTGATTCTGGCCGGCGTTCAAGCCCAGGCTGAAGGCGACCTGCGTATCTTCGTCAACAATCAAGGCTGCAGTGTGATTGAGCAAATCGAAGCCACCAAGCGGATCGTCGATATCCAAAAAGGCAGCGAGCGAGAACTTATTGTCATCAACAGTGATGGCACAATGGATGGCGATCTCCAGATGATCGAAGATGCCGGCGGCATCCGAGCCGTCAGCGCCAATCAGGGCCGCCTTCAGTGCGCTGATCTGGAAGAGGATATCGGGCCTTAGTTAAAAGCCCGGGTGTTCTTTCATAAATTCCAACTCTGCCGTCGTGGACTCTCTCCCCAGGACGGCATTTCTATGTGGATAGCGTCCGAACTGATCGATGATCTTTTTATGGGCGACCTCAAACTTATAAGAATTCTCAAGCCCCTCTTGCGCAAACAGCTTCATGGCCTGATCATGGATCAACGGCGATTCGCTGTGCATATAGGGCATATAGAGAAAGCCACGCTGTTGCAGAGGTAATTCCATATCATCCCCTTGCGAAACTGCTTCCTGAGCCAACACCAAGGCTTGTGCATCACTGGCAAAGGCCTTCGCTGATCCACGAAACATGTTCCGGGAAAACTGATCCAGCACAAGAATTTCTGCCAACCGACCTTCTGGAGAATTTCGCCAAAGATAGGTTTCACCTTTGCTGACTTGGTCATGCAAATCAGAAAAGCGGGCGCGCAGAAGTTGATCAAACTCTTCATTCCTGGCAAACCACAGCTGCGGATCAATTTCTTCAAACCAAAATGAAATAACAGTCTTTGCATTCATGTCTTGAGCATCCCCGAAGCCACCCCCGGTGTCCAGACACATTGAGACATCAGCGGTGCGGAGGCAAAAGAATGACCTTCCTGGTCTTGGGATACCCAGTCCTTTCGCGCACCAAAGCAGCTTCTTCTTCCGTTGCCATTCGGAAAGGAAAGCTGTTTTTGATATTGGCAAACCCCAGACGATGGAAAGTGTTTTCAGGGACAAAGGGTTTGGTAAAACCCGTATAGAAATCAAAACGATTCGGACCTTTGATGGCTCCTCCGGCATCGCGCACGACAAAGAATCCATCGTGTTCCGTTCCATCAGGCATTCGCTGGCCTTCCAAGCGAGGCACAAAAATCACATCCCCCAACTTATAGATACTTAAGTCGGCTGCGACCGTATGATATGGATCCAGGCACACGTTTCTCATGCCATACCCATAGGGGCACTTTCGCAGATCCACTTCCTTAAAGCGTGGCACCCCATCCTCGCCACGAGCATAATAGTTGAACGACCGGAATCGTCCATTTTCATCATGAACGTAGCAAGCCCCTTGCATCACACAATTATTAAAGTCCTTCAGACACAGACGGGTCAGAATTTTGTCCTCTGGGGACAGCATCTCCACACGGGTCTGCTCTTCGCAGCGATCCACATCATATTTGATAATGGGCTTGTAATAGATTGTTGGATTTAAAAAGGTTGGCTCTTGCGGCTCGGGTAAGGGCGGTGGCATCGGTGGCTCAAAAAAGCCCACCCCTTGGGCCTGCACACCCATCGCCAACATTAGTCCCATCACCAACTTGATCATCGGCTCATACTAACAAACTCACAGGGCATCCTTCACAACTAGGTCAAAAGACATAACAAGGTGCGCTTGACCTGAACTGTAAATAAACGACGGTTCAGCGCCGTTTTCGCTCTTTATTTGAATTTATTGAATTAAAAAAACATAAGGTTCAGCCAGAGGGAGATCAGAACTTTTCTAAAACCTCTTTCAGCACATGAGCATGATTGATCTTTTCATCCCGAGCCGCATACAACAAGGTGACGTTCTGAGCTTGCGCACGCTCCGCCAACTCAGCGAGCTTATCTTGGGCTGCCGCAGCCTTGAGTTCTTTTTTGTATTCCGTTTTGAATTCAGAAAACTTTTCGGGCTTGTGTCCGAACTCTTTGCGCAGCTCCGTGCTGGGACAAATCTCCTTGGGCCACTCACTGAATTTCAGCTCTTCTTTCTTAATTCCCCGCGGCCACAAACGATCGACAAGAACACGATAACCATCATCCCGACTAGGCTTTTCATAAACTCGTTTAATCTTAATCATAAAAGGTACCTGCTCACTTTTGCAGAAGCTCTGCGTTGGATTTCTTCCATTTTACGCGCAGCTTCTGCAAAAGTGAGCAGGTACCTTTAGGGTGGGGAAAAAAACAAAACCCACTCTTGTTAGGAGTGGGTTTTGGAGTTGCTTCAGCTTGCGCGACTGCCGTCGCTCCAGCTCTGCCGCTGGCGCGAGCTAGTGTTTGCCTTTTTTGCCTTTTTTCGGAGCGTCTTCAGCTTCAACTTCTGGCTCAACACCTTCGTGGTCTTCGCCGTTGTTGCCGTTGGTATCAACCAAAAGTTTGCCGATACCGTTGGCCGCAAGGATCTTCTTACGAAGTTCAGTCATGTACTCTGGGTGCTCTTTCAGGAAGGTCTTCGCAGCATCACGGCCTTGGCCCATGCGCTCGCCGTTGATAGAGAACCACGCGCCGGATTTTTCAACCATGCCCGCAGTCACTGCCAGATCCAGAAGATCGCCTTCTTCAGAGATACCTTCACCGTACATCAAGTCGAATTCAACTTTGGTGAATGGAGGTGCCATTTTGTTCTTAACAACTTTCACCGCAGTACGGTTCCCAGTCACGTCCTCACCGTTTTTGATCGCGCCCACACGGCGTACATCCAAACGAACAGAAGAGTAGAATTTCAAAGCGTTACCGCCCGTAGTTGTTTCAGGGTTCCCGAACATAACACCGATTTTCATACGGATTTGGTTAATAAAGATAACCAGAGTGTTGGAACGATTGATCGCCGCAGTCAATTTACGAAGAGCCTGGGACATCAAACGAGCCTGCAAACCAACGTGGGAATCACCCATGTCGCCTTCGATCTCTGCGCGAGGAACCAAGGCTGCTACGGAGTCGACAACCAATACGTCGATCGCGCCGGAGCGAACAAGAGTTTCAGTGATTTCCAAAGCCTGTTCACCAGTGTCTGGCTGGGAAATCAGAAGATCTTCCGTGTTCACACCCAGTTTACGAGCATAGTTTACGTCCAACGCGTGTTCCGCATCGACGAAGGCAACAACGCCGCCTTTTTTCTGAGCTTGAGCGATCACAGACAAGCACAGAGTTGTTTTACCAGAAGACTCTGGTCCGTAGATTTCAACGATACGACCTTTTGGAAGACCGCCGATACCCAAAGCGATGTCCAAGCTCAATGCACCCGTGCTGATCGCTTCAACGTCTTTAACCAAAGATTCGTTCGCGCCCAGACGCATGATAGAGCCTTTACCGAATTGCTTTTCGATAGTCGAAACAGCCAATTCAAGGGCTTTGATTTTTTCTGAGTTTGCTTTGTTGTCTACAGTAGCGTTTGCCATCTGTCGTCCCTCTCTCGTGACTTCTGTCACGACACTTTTATTGTTTAAAATTCAGGCCGGGGGCCTTTTACTATTTCTTGTCGAGAACTTCTTTCAGCCAAGACACTGCGTAGTCTACCGAAGCCATCTGGATGGATTTGCGATCGCCTGAAAAGAGTTCTTTTCGGGAATCTTCAAAACCCGGTCCAGCGATGGCAAAGCATACAGTGCCCACTGGCTTTGACGGTGTTCCACCTGTCGGACCAGCGATACCTGTGATTGCCACAGACCAATCAGTTTTAAGCTGACGACGCACTCCGTGCGCCATTTGACGAGCGACTGTCTCGCTCACCGCACCCTCTTGCATGAGAGTGTCTCGACGAACCCCCAGAAGATCCACCTTCGCCTCGTTAGAGTAAGAAACCACAGAGCCTAGAAATATGTCGGACACGCCTGCTTGCTCTGTTACAAAAGCCGAAAGTGCACCTCCAGTACAACTTTCCGCAAAACCCACTGTGAGTTTTTGGTCGCGAAGGGATCGAATGAGTTCTTGAAGCTTTTCATGACTCAGTGACATTAGTTTGCCACCAGAATCTGAGAGCCCAACCAGTTGGTTTGAGTGTAGATCACTTGCATGATGAGGCTCGCAATTATCCCCGCGGCCACGTCATCAATCATCACCCCAAGTCCTCCTTGGATCTTCTTATCTAAATATCCTATGAATAAAGGCTTTGTGATGTCCAGCACTCTGAACAAGGCAAAACCGATTAAAATGGCTTGCCATGTCATTGGCAGCCAAACCATGGTAATCAGAAAACCTAAAACCTCATCAATTACGATCTCTTTGTGATCATGACCGCCCTTAACCTGCTCATAAGCTTCGCAGGCCGCGATTCCGACTGGGAGCAGCAAAATCACCGCCCCCATATAATAGAGCGGCCCCAGTTTGCTTAAAAGAATGACAATAGGAATAGTCACCAGGGTGCCGACAGTACCGGGGCCTTTGGGAAAACGGCCGATACCGAACATAGTCGCAAGTTGTATCAGAAAGCTTGTCATCATACCGATGACGTACGCCGGACCCACAGGCCTTGCAATGCAGAATGAGAAGCGTCAGAACTAAAGGTGCAGTTCCTGATGGAAGCCCACAGGTTCCCGCAAAGAAGACCTCCAGAGCTCGCCGGATTGGGCCGAATATTTTGTGAAGAATTTTTCCCGACGGCAGACCATCACCGCCGAAGAGCGCTCCGGCATCTCCACCACTCCCTGCATCTCAAAACACGTGGCTTCTGCATAGCGAAGCACCATGCGGTTGTTGATGTCCGGTTCACCAAAAACCCGCTGCGTGCGCACATCCTGAAAAAGAAATTTCAAGAAAGCCGCAATCAGCGACGGTGTGAATCTGCGGCCCAGATATTCCTTTTCACCAATAAGGAAATGCAACCCTTGATCAAAGGGCTGAGTTTCCACATAGCGACCCAGAATATCCTGCTGCAACCAATAGCGTTCCCAATAGCTGACGGGAACCCCATCCACACAACCGATAAAAAGACTCTGATGTTTATCTGCGAGTTCTTTTTCCAGATGAGTTTTTAATTCCGCCGGAGATTTTGCCAAGTTCCACCATTGCGATACGTACGACTGATTCATCCACTTGGAGTAGACATCAAAATCACGTTCGATGGAAAAGGGGCGGAAAGAGTACGTGTGCCCGTTTTGCTTGTTATAGATCTCAAAACACTCGGACTGCATACCCAACGTCGTATTTTTCGACCTCCCAACAGGCAAGTTCCCGTCACAAAAAAGACTCAACTGCAAACCAACCAAAAATATTTTCAAGTGGCTTTCACCTTCGACTGATCATAACTCAGTGCGAAAAACTTATGGCTTCCATCAAAATTAGCGATTCGACTTCTCCGAGTCCTTTTCGCATACTGCCTTCACGGAGGCCCCATGATTCGTTGGATGATTCTGTTGGCTAGCTTGGTCTACTTCGTAGACACTCTGATAGCTCTCCAGTTGTAGATCAAACGCCGGAAACTAAAATGTTTGGTTTCACCTCTAAGACTCTCGGGGCCGACCTATTTTCTTTCCAGAACTCAGTTCCCAGCCACTTCCGTTAATGCTATAGCTTTTTTATGAAACCAATCATTCTTACGGGCGACCGCCCAACAGGTCCCCTCCATCTTGGCCATTATGTTGGATCGCTTAAAAACCGCGTGGATCTTCAGGACTCCCACGATCAATACGTCATCATCGCAGACGTTCAGGCTTTGACGGACAACTACGATGACACCACCAAAGTTCGCGAAAACATTCTGCAAGTAACTTTGGATTATCTGGCGGCGGGTATTGATCCGGCGAAAAGCACGATCTTCGTTCAATCTGAAATCCCAGAACTGTTTGAGATGACCACTTACTTCATGAATCTGGTCACCGTGGCACGCCTGGAAAGAAATCCCACCGTAAAAACGGAAATCCAGCAAAAAGGGTTGGAAAAATCCTTGCCTGCCGGCTTCCTGACTTATCCCGTCAGCCAGGCCGCCGACATTCTGGGATTCAAGGCCAACCTGGTCCCAGCCGGTGAAGATCAAAATCCAATGATCGAACAGACCAACGAAATCGCTCAGCGCTTCAACCATATCTACAAAACGGACTTCTTTAAGCCTGTGAAAGGTATGCCGGGTGTGGCTGGCCGTCTGCCAGGCATCGACGGCAAGGCGAAGATGAGTAAATCTTTGGGGAACGCCATCTATCTTTCCGACGATGCTGACACCATCAAAAAGAAAGTTCAAAAGATGTACACTGATCCAGGGCACATCCGCATTGAAGATCCAGGCAAAGTGGAAGGCAACGTGGTCTTCAGCTTCCTGGATGTCTTCGATCCAAGAAAAGACGAAGTCGCTGCACTGAAAGAACACTATCAGCGCGGCGGTCTGGGGGATGGCACTTTGAAAGTGCGGCTGACCGAGGTTCTCAACACGATCATCGCCCCTATGCGCGAACGTCGTGCGCAGTACGCTCAGGACCCACAGGCAGTTCTGAAAATCTGCAAAGAGGGTTCTCTGAAGGCGCAGACCAAGGTCCACCAGACATTGAAAGAAATGAAATCTTTGATGGGAGTCGGACTCCAATAAGAAAAGGGCGGTACAAACCGCCCTCTTTTTTTTGCATGAACTTCCACTGGCTTGCCTACGGCAGCTCCTGCGCCCAGGTGTCGGCAATGCTGATCTTGGAATCCTCTTCCCAGAACTCATAGGGCGCCCGTTCACCGCTTTGGCGCTTTTGTTTTTCCATCGCAATCAAGTCAGAACGCAAAGTTTCGCCGGCCGTGTTTTTGGGAATTTCCATAAATTCCAGGCGGCGGATCCGTTTAAACGGTGACAGTCTGGTGCGCGCAAAGTTCATAATGTCCAAAGCCAGCTCTTTGGTGGGCTCCACCCCTTTTACAACAGAAACCAAAGCTTTGGGAACGGCCTCACGCACGGGGTCCGGACTGGGAACAACCACCACATCCCGAATCGACGGGAAGTCCTTCAGAACAAATTCAAGCTCGAAAGGACTGATGCGGTAACCCGAGGACTTAAACAATCCATCGATGCGTTCACAGTAAGTATAATTTCCAGAAGCATCGACATAGGCCGAATCCCCCGTGTGATAATATTTTTGAGTGCTGTCCAGCCCGCTCATCAAGCCCCATGGATTGCCTGAGATATCCACACAGATTTCCCCAGTGTCGCTCTGCTCCCCTTGTCCGTCCAGCAGCGCGATTTTAAAGCCTGGCATGGCTTTCCCGGTGGTCCCAAGACTTTCTTTTTCCCCAGGAGGCACTCCTATCAACGTGGCAGTTTCTGTCTGTCCATACCCATCCCGCAGGAAAAGTCCCCAGGCACTGTGAATCTTCACGATAAGATCCGCCGTCAATGCTTCACCTGTGCTTATCACTTCACGCAGACTGATTTCACTGGCAGCAATCTCTTCCTGAGCCAGCAGCCGCCAAACTGTCGGTGGCGCGCACAGGGTTGTGATTGGATATTCTTCCAGCACATCCAGAATCAGCCGTGCATTAAAGCGTTTTTCCTTGAAGACAAAGACCGTCGCTTCGGCATTCCAAGGCACAATGAACGAATTCCAGTCGTGCATCGCCCAGCCTGTGGAGTTGATCGCCAGGTGCACATCCCCAGGACGCAAGCCCATCCAGTACATGGTCGACAAATGCCCGACCGCGAACCCGCCGTGACTGTGTTCGATAGCTTTGGGTTTCACACCACTGGTGGAAATAAAATAGCGAAACAGCGGATCGGTCGCCTTGGTTTTCCCTTCAGGCTCAAACTCTGAACTTTCCAGATAGGCGTTTTCGTAATGAATCCAGCCCTCCTGCTCACCATCAACAACAATGGGAATGACTCCAGAGGCCACCACATCAAACTTTGCAGTGTGAGACTTGGTTGTGGCTATGAGTTTGATCTTTTCCCGATCCAGACGGTCTTTCAGTTCCTGTTGGGATAACAGCGGATTATTGGGCACCAGGATGGCCCCCACCTTCATCGCCGCCAGCATGATTTCCCACAAGGCCACATCATCTTCGATCAGCAGAAAGATGGAATCACCTCTTTGCAATCCCTGAGCTCGCATAAAGTTGGCAACCTGATTAGATCGTCGGGACAATTCTGAAAAGCTGAATTTCTTTTCCCGCCCCGTTTCATCCACCAGCCACAGTCCAATCTTGCTGTTGCCGTTGGCCATTGGGTCAAAGTAATCAAGGGCCCAATTGAATTCATCCAAGCGCGGCCAGCGGAAGTTTTTATAGGCATAATCATAATCCGAGCGATGCAGGATTAAAAAATCCCTCGCCTGTTCAAATTCATTGCGAAAGCTCATACAAACCTCCAGGGATTTTCTAAGGTTAGCACTTCTAACTCGACTCGCCGACGTGTGTTTCTACATTGGACTGTGCAAAGACAAGGGGACATGTTAAAAAAATCCATGGGAATTTTTCGCACTATCGCCAGCACCTTTGTTCTTGTGATCTTCGTCTATGTTTCGCACCAATTGACTCGCTTCACAGATTTTTCGTGGCAAGGCACAACTTTGCTGGTGAGCTTTCTGGCCTTCCTGTTCGCCCTGGTCCTAGGCAGCTTCACACTTCTTCTGCGCGAAAAGCGTCCGGACCACAATCCATGGCGCGATCGTTTTATGAACGGCGCCCTGACAGTCATGGCCTATATCAACTTTCTGATTTCGTTTGTAATTCTGCGTGACGTCCTGGCATTTGCGGATAAGATCTCGGTTGAATCATTGTCGTTGGAAACGCTTTACAGCGCTCAGGCCACGACGACACTGATGGGGCTTCCGCTGTTATTCATCCTTGTAGGTCATCTGATCGTGCGCAAAGGGGCCTTTAATAAAACGGTGCCCATCAAGTTTGCTCATCTGCCCGCCGACTTGGAAAATCTGCGCATTGTTCATATCACCGATCTGCACATCAGCCCCAGCCTGCCTGTTCGGCTGGTTAAAAAACTGGTGGCGCAGGTGAACCGCCTGGACGCCGACCTGATCGTATTTACCGGAGACATACTGGACAGCTTCGCGGAAAAGCACCACGAAGAATTCCAGATCTTAAAAGGTCTTCAGGCTAAACACGGAATCTACTACGTGCCCGGAAACCACGAATACTATTGGAACGGCAGTAAGAGCCTTCAGGCCTTTCGCGACATCGGGTTCCGGGTCCTGATTAACCAGGCCGAATCCCTTCGTTTCGGAACTGCCGAGTTGCAGATGATCGGCATCCCCGACCCTGCCGCCAACCATTTCAAAGAAGAAGGACCGGACCTGGCCAAGGTGCATGCTCAGTTGAAAACGGACAGCTTTAAGGTCCTTTTGTCCCATCAGCCGGCACTGGCTAAAAAAATCGAAAAGCTGGGGGTGGATTTGCAGCTTTCCGGTCACACTCATGGTGGCCAGTTCTTTCCATGGAACCTGTTGATTGTTTTCTTCCAGCGCTACAACAAGGGCTTGTACCGCATCGGCGACATGCAGCTCTATGTCAATCAGGGAACCGGCTATTGGGGACCTCAGTTGCGCCTGGGAACATATTGCGAGCTGACTGAAATTATCCTTCGCAAGAAATAAAAAACGGGGTATTAATTTCCCCTATGTCCCGAGAGAAAGATCCCCTAAAAACCCGACAAGCCGCCAAAAAGAAGGTCATGGACATGATCGCGCGCCGGGACCATTCCGAAAAAGAACTGCGCACCAAGCTGCGCGAAAAGTTCTCGGACGAAGATGACGTGGGGGATATCATCGACGAGGCCATCGAGTTCGCCAAAGACAACCGCTGGTTGGGTGACCCGTTGGACCTGGCCCATCGTTTGGCCGACATGCTTCATCGCCGCAACAAAGGCATCTATTACATCAACAACTACCTTAAGGAAAAAGGTCTTCCCACTATTGAGACCGATCGCGCTTTGGAGCTTGAAAAGGCGCTGGCGATTGTCAAAAATAAGTACGACGAGGACCACAGTTTTTCCCGTGAGGAAAAAGCCCGTGTGGGCCGCTTGCTGGCTTCCCGTGGATTCGATTCTGAGACCGTAAGAAAGGTTATTTATGAAAAGCTCTGAGATCAGAAACGCCTTTATCAAATACTTTGAGAAGAACGGACACAAACATGTCGCCTCTTCTTCCCTGATTCCTGAAAATGATCCTACGTTGCTTTTCGCCAACGCCGGAATGAATCAGTTTAAAAACACATTCCTGGGTCTTGAGAAGCGAGACTACAACCGCGCCGTGACCGCACAAAAATGCGTGCGCGCCGGTGGTAAACACAACGACTTGGAAAACGTGGGATTCACCGCACGTCACCACACGTTCTTCGAGATGCTGGGGAATTTTTCTTTCGGCGATTACTTCAAGAAGGATGCAATTCACTTTGCGTGGGAATTCCTGACAAAAGAATTGCAGATCCCGAAAGAAAAGCTTTACGTGACCGTTCACCTTTCTGACGATGAAGCGGCCGACATCTGGCACACCCAGGAAGGTGTCCCGCGTGAGCGCATTTTCCGCTTCGACAAAGACAATTTCTGGAAGATGGGTGACACCGGTCCTTGCGGTCCGTGCACAGAAATCTTCTATGATCACGGCCCCAAAGCTGGCACCATCGACGATCCTTACAAAGGCATCGCGGCCGGCGAAGACCGCTTCGTGGAAATCTGGAATCTGGTCTTCATGCAGTACTTTGAAAATCCTCCGGGCACTCTGACACCGCTGCCGAAGCCTTCTGTGGACACTGGTGGCGGTCTGGAGCGCATGACTGCAGCCATGCAGGGTGTGTTTAACAACTATGACACCGATCTCTTCCAGCCGATGATTCAACATGCCTGCAAAATCGGTGGTATTGAATACATCACAGACAAAGAGGTGCTGGCGAAAAACCCTGCGGCGGCGGAAACTACAGCCGCTCTGCGCGTACTGGCCGATCACTGCCGTTCCACGTCTTTCCTGATTGCTGACGGCGCTTTGCCATCCAATGAAGGCCGCGGTTACGTGCTTCGTCGTATCATGAGACGCGCCATCCGTTACGGGCGCAAGCTTTCTGCTGACAAGTCCTTCTTGCCTGGCATGGCGGAAGCGTTGATTGAAAGCATGGGCTCTGTTTATCCAGAGCTGAAAACCCGTCGCGACCATATCATCAACACCATCCGTGACGAAGAAGACCGCTTCATCGCCACTTTGGACAAAGGGACCGCGATTCTGGCCGATGAACTTTCCAAGGCCAAAGCCAAAGGCGTTAAAGAGCTTTCCGGCGAAGTCGTCTTCCGTATGTATGACACCTATGGCTTCCCTGCCGATCTGACTCGCGTGATAGCCAACGAACAAGGCATCGAAGTGAATGAAGCCGCGTTCGAAAAGGAAATGGAAGACAACCGTGCCAAATCCAAAGCCTCCTGGAAAGGCAAATCCATGGGCGCTGACGAAGCTCACATGATCAAGTTTGCCAAAGACTATCTTCAGTCCGGCAAAACAGTGACCTTCCTGGGCTATGAAGGAACCATCGGCGACGGTAAAGTGATGGCCCTTTCCAATGGCCAGGCTGAAGTTTCAGAACTCAAAACCGGCGATTCCGGTTTGATGATTCTGGATGCAACAACCTTCTATGGTGAAGGAGGAGGTCAGTCCGGTGACGTGGGTTACATCATGCAGGACACCCACCGTGCGCGTGTCGTGAACACCACAAAAATCGACGATATCGTTCTTCATCATGTTGAGATCGAACACGGCTCGTTCAAAGTGGGCAATGCCGTTGTGACGGGCGTGGATCCAGTTGAAAGACGCAATACGGCTGCGAACCACTCTGCAACTCACTTGTTGCATGCGGCTCTTCGCAAAGTACTGGGCACGCACGTGACTCAGGCCGGTTCTTTGGTTGATTCGCAAAAGACCCGCTTTGACTTTACTCACAACAAGCCGGTGTCTTCTGAAGAAATCAAAAAGATCGAAGACCTGGTGAATGAACAGATCGCGCGTGCCAATCCGGTGCAAACCGAGATGATGTCCCACAAGGCCGCCCTTGAAAAAGGGGCCATGGCACTGTTTGGGGAAAAGTACGCAAGCGACGTGCGCGTTCTGACGATGGGTGATTTCTCTTGCGAACTGTGCGGCGGCACACACGTAAAGAACACTTCCGAAATCCGCTTGTTCAAAGTCGTTTCTGAAGCAGGTGTCAGCTCAGGCGTTCGCCGTATCGAGGCGATTACTGCTGACAATGCCGTTCACTATGTGATGAGCGCTGTAAATCATCTGGATGATGCTTTGGCAGCCGCAGGCTTCCAAAAAAGCCCGCACTATATCAAGCATCTGGAAACCACCGGCGAAACAGCCACTTTGGCAAACCGTGTGGAGTCCCTGAAAGATCAGGTGAAGCAGCTGGAAAAAGAAATGAAGAAACTGCAGGGCGGACAGGTCAACGTCGATGATCTTGCTGCCAAAGCCCTGACCTTCAAAACCAAAGCCGGCGCTTCTGCGAAACTGGTATTGGCGGATGTTCCTTTGGATGACCGTCAGGTTCTGGCAGAGGTCACTGATCATCTGAAGAACAAAATCCAGTCCGGCATCGTGGTTGTGGTTGGCCAGGGGGACGGCAGTCACCCGATCATCGTGAGTGTTTCCAAAGAGATCACCTCCGAAACCAAAGCCGGCGATCTTTTGAAGGAAGTTGCTGGTATTATGGGTGGTAAAGGGGGCGGTCGCCCAGACTTCGCTCAAGGGGCCGCACCAAATCGTGCGCAAATGAACGAAGCCTTCAGTAAGATCAAATCAATGCTGGGTCTGTAAAGACCTGGCTATTCGCAGCTCATGTCCGACCAGTTGGCGCGGACATGGGCGACGTAAGCTTGGAAAACATCAGCCAAGCCGCCACATAAATCCTGGCGACCCCGGCCGCAGGAATCTTTTTCTTCGCCCAGATTCACACGCTTTTCATCTGCATATAAAGAGGCATAAGCTGGCGTGTACTTCATCGCACAAATATCATTCGATTTCACCGGCGCCGCACACACAGAGGAACCACTCAGGATTGTTTTAAGTTCCGCCAGATTAGCAGACCCCAAACAACGCTCTTGCAGAATGTTGTTCCCATCATCGACCAGATGAATTTTTCCCGAATCGATTGCAATCACCAGTCGGTAAGGGCTGACTTCGGAGGCCTTTGCAGATACTGCGCCGTCCTCAGAGATATTGGGAATTTCAACATAGGTGACCTTGCTGGCTTCTGTGGGGGACTCGCCACCAGCTGCCGGAGGCACGATCACAGAGACATCGTTCATGGATGCCATTTCGGATGTTTGAAGTGCACTTTGGCTGCAATTCTGAAATCCCACAATGAGACAGACTGTACCAGCCAACACTGCCAAACGCTTAGTCATGAATTCCCCCTGTTTACCCGTTTCATAATGAATAGAGGCAAGATCCGTTCCGGGCTCAGACCTAAGTAATATCGGGAATAGCTGTTAAGAACTTAACGCTGTCTTGATAGTTTTCACTTTTGTGGGTGCAAATAGATTAGACCTGAGCGGTTTCAATATTCTGCAAACAGTACTTCTGAACCACTTCGAGCACCGTCTGCTTGCGCACCGGCTTACCCAGGTGTTCATCGGCACCGGCAACCAGGCTTTTCTCGATATCTTCTGTAAAGTTATTGGCTGAAATCACCACCACTGGGGTCCGGCGCAGGCCGCGCACCCGTTCTATTTCACGCAGCTTGCGAATGGTGTCCAAACCCGACATCTTCGGCATTTGCACGTCCATAAAGATCAGGTCGTAGTGATTCTTTTCCCACATTTCCAGACATTCAAAACCATTATAGGCGGACTCCGTGGTCACAAAGTCCAAGCGCTTGATATACGCTTTTAACAGCGTGTGGTTTTCTTCCATGTCATCCACGATCAAGACCGTGCGACGACCACTGTCCACCACCTTTGGGGCCGCATCCGTCACGGGGACCGCAGGAGCCAGGTTCAGATCCATCGCCAGACGACGGCTCCACAACTCTGCCTTGCGCGAAACAAACTTCAGCGAGAAATGAAAACGTGAACCCACAAACTGGCGGCTTTCACAATAAAGTTCGCCCCCCATGGACTGCACCACTCGCTGGGAAATACTCAACCCCAGCCCTGTTCCCCCAAAGCGTCGGGTGACGGAAGAATCTTCCTGCCCGAATTCATCAAAGACTTTCTTCAGATTTTCTTTCGCGATACCGATACCCGTGTCTTTGACCTCAAAGAAGATCACTTCACGACCATCTTCTGCGGCTGGATAGGGCTGAATGGTCAGCTCAATGACCCCACGATCTGTGAACTTCACTGCATTCCCCAGAAGATTCATCAGCACCTGCTTTAAACGCAGGGAGTCCCCCACAATCCACCGATCATACTCCGGAGGATGAAACACAAACTGCAGATTCTTGCGCAGCACTGCCGTGGCAATCAACGCCTGAACCTCACGCACCAGATCGCTCAGCAGAAACTCACGACTTTCCATCTGCATTCGGCCGGACTCGAACTTCGAATAATCCAGGATATTGTTCAACATGCTAAGCAGGGTTTCTCCTGCGCTTTGCAAAGAGCTCAAGAGTTCTTTCTGTTCATAACCCAGCGGCGTTTCGCTCAACAGTTCCGCCGAGCCCAGCATGGCATTCAAAGGGGTGCGGATTTCATGGCTCATCGTGGACAAGAAAAGTGACTTGGCGCGAGTGGCGGCCTCAGCCCGATCCCGGGACTCCTGCAATTGGGCCAGGGCTTTTTTATCCTGCTTGATCACGTAGTTCCCGGTCATCCAGACCATCACCGTAAAGACGCCATACGTGACCAAGGCCACAAATCCAAAGAAGAACAAACGGAAGTACAAACCGGAATAAGCTTCCGACTTTTCCTGATAGATTACCAGATGCCAGGACTTGCCTTTGATCGGATTGGAGTAGGTCAGATAAGTTTTTCCATCAGCGCCGGGAAACTCCCGAATCTGTTTTTGCGCCTGGATATTAAAAACTTTCTGCGAAAGCTTCGGCATGGACTTAAATTCGTCCTGACTTAAAGCCCGCAGATATCTGTAACCCAGCAAAGGCAAATCTTTGGCGATCAAGGGCAGCACGGGGCGCCCATGTTCATCCACAATGACAGCCCCACCGGTTTCCCCCAGCTTGAAGCTTCCCAGACGGTGGGCAATGTCACCCGCCAACGTGTCAATTCCAACAACGGCCTCCAACTTACCAGCCTTATAGATGCCGGTGGTCGCACTGAACATGACCTTTTCCATGAAGCCTTTGTCGAAGTAGAAATCTGAATAATTGACGTTTTGATTCTTTTCATTCAACCACCACCACTGTTGATCAGGGTCACGGTCGTATCCAGGTTCAGAAAAAACCTCGGCAATGAATGTCGAAGGTTCATTGTACTGTGGACTGGCGAAAAGTGAAAAGTCCCGGTGCAGGACATAGACGTAAGCTTTTTTTCCGAAGTATTCATTCGCCAGACGAGGCCCCAAAGCCACGTAAGCATTAAACTGACTGCTGTGACTGGCGATGGTTGTGGAGGCAAACTGACGGAACTTTTCAATGCGCGTGCCCTTGGGCATGACATCAAATAGCTCCACCATGCTTTTAAGCCTCAGGACGTTGGCCTCCAAAGCGGCAAAATCGTGGTTCATTCGCTCTACTTCCCGAACGGAAGCCGGCTCCATGCGCTCGCGCAATGCTCTTTGCTCCTGAATGAACAAGTGAGTCCCATAGACCCCCAGCACCGTCAAAAGCACCAGGGTGGTCACCAGTTGGTTCAGCAAAAAAAGATGGACAAAGGTGAGCTTCTTTTTCATCAACCTTCCGTTTAAAAGTTAAGCCCCAACCCCACGGTTCCATAGAAGGTCGTTAATTTGGCTCCGGAGCCGTCAGACTTTTTCTCGTAGTAGTAGTTCTTCAAACCAAACCCCGCCTCGCCAAAGAAGCTGGAGGTCCACAAAACTTTTCCGTGGAAATTCAAAACATAGTCATCACCCAGGGTGATGTCACTGTCCGTGGACGACATGTACTTGATGAACTCCATATCAACCCATTTTGGATAGTTCATGAACGGAAGCTTCGAGAACCAATAATCAATTACTCGCGGCATAGAGCGCGCCCAGAACAGACCCGCTCCCATCTTTGGAACATTGGTGTCCCCCAAGGACATGGCCTCGTAGGCCAGAATCACACCCAAAGTTTCATCCTTTTCCCAAAGTCCCGGAGTCAAACGATAACGTAAATCCACATCCGCCACGTTCAGATTCACATCTTCAGAACCGCCCCCCGCCGTGGATGCCGGAAGTTTTGTTAACGAAGTGAAGTACTTCGCACTGACACCCCATCGTTGTTTGGACAAGTAATAGTTCTGCCAGTCAAAAAGATCATTGAACCACCAGGAAACGTGCCCTTCACCAAGGACCACATAATCACTTTCGCTGGTCACCACACCGGTCAGACGAAGACTCGCCTCGCCCGCACCTGCACGATAGATTTCCATATATGCTTTGTGATTTGCTTTTTCTCCAGGAACTTCCAACAGAACCGTATTCATCGCAAACTTCTGCGGGACATCGAAATGCCAAGGCGTCACTTTGTCTTCTATATCACGCACTGGCACCTGGTCTCTGGAAGAATAAGTACCCTTCGGAGCGCGGTAGGAAATAAAGCGACGATCCTTTTGTCTCGGAGGATCGGCAATTTCCAATCCATAAACGAAGACGCCACCAGATTTTCCAGGAATCACAAGGCGGGTGTTTTTCTGCGGAAGATCGGCCTGCCATAAATCTTTGGGTGCCCCAATGGTGCTTTCAAAACCCAGGATGCGGGTCACAGTCCCATACTGCTCTCCCTGAATTATTGTGGAATCAACTTTGAGCGGGCGCGGCAGTTCGGCCGTCAACGTGACTTGACCTGCTTTCTCAGATTCGATCATGTCCCGCACCACAGGCATCACCGGCTCGGAAACGAATTCATACGTCGCATCTGATGTCAGCGTCGCCAGAAACTGCACTGGCGTTCCCACAGCCACTTCCTCTGAGCCCTGCAGCTTTCCTTCTTCGTTTTGGAAAATCACGCGTGCAGTGGCTTCGGATTTGGTCACACCAATTTGTGCCTGCCCATCTTTGATCTCAACCCCATACCACTGTGAGCAGATGCTCGCATAGCCTTTGCCGACCTCTGAACGCAGACAGAAACGGAATCTTTCACCGTCTTTCCACGGCGGAGCTTTGGCACCGCTCAGTTCAGCTGACTTCCAAGAGCCCGTGCCCTGCACCGTCTGTTTCCACAGCTCTTTTCCCTGCTGGTTGATAATTGAAAGATCTCCGCCTGCAACCAGATCGTAATTCCATGTCACAATCAGGCTTGAGTTTTCCATTTTCGCCACCAAGGAATCACTGCTGAAAGTGACTCCACCGATGTCCATCTGCTTTCCTTTGGAGGTCTTCAGATCATACTCCACGACGGGATTTTTAATTTTCAGTTCCTGATCCATGACCGAGAAAAACAGAGGCTTGGAGTATTCCGATGCAGCTTGTGAAGGCTCTGCCTTCTTCTCTGAATCGGTGGCAGGTTTGGTCTCAGCAGCGGCTGGTGCCGGGGTGGAAGGGGCTTCAGGAGCTTTGTCCTGAGCAATAGATAAGGAGCAAACAAGAATGACGATCAAAGATGAAAGCATGGATTTCACGTAACGTTCCTTCGGCAAATTTTCCTTAACACATAGGGTAATCAAGAAACGCGAGTCTGTCCCTTAAATCAGAGGGAACTCAGACCAAGTGCTAGTAAAGATGTGCGTCCAAGTGTGGGTCATTCTAAAAGTCCTCCTCCAATAGTGCGATGCATTTGGATTGCAAGGCTTCGTCCACTGAAATAGCCTCCCCCCGTTCACCTTATAGGAGGTTGATAATGAAAAAGCTTATTATGGCTGCTTTGGTTCTTATGGGTTCTTCTGCTATGGCAGATACAACAATCATGAAATGTGTTGTTCCTTCCGAAAGCAACGCTGTCACTTTGACAGTTGAATTGGCTGATGATCAGTCCGTTGACTTCGTGGTTGTGAACTTGGTTGAGCGTGCAAAAACGGCTGTCTTCTTCTCTCAAATGGATAAAGGCACCGTGGCACAACAAATCCAAAATGGTTTCTTGAACCTGTTGGCTTTGACTGACAAGTCGTCTCAAGTAGACGGTGTGATCACAAACACTGGTTTCTTGGGTCTGGGTCTTGAAAACGATGGTACGTTCGGTGGCTTCTTGGCTGCGAACGGCAACATCTATCCTTTGTCTTGCACAAAGTAATTTACCGGACTTCAAAAGGCGCCTGCTACAGGCGCCTTTTTTTTATCATCCTGTTACGTCCCCAGAATTCGATTTCAGACAAATTTTATGACGGAATAAATGTAGGACGATCAAAAAAAAGACAAAAAAAAAGGGAGCTCGAAAGCTCCCTTTTTTCTTCCATTCCCAAAATCCGAAGATCTTGAGTCCGTGCGAATTAACGCTTGGAGTATTGGAATCTACGGCGTGCACCAGCTTTACCGTATTTTTTACGCTCAACCATACGAGGATCACGTGTAACGAAGCCAGCTTTCTTCAAGATCCCTTTGAATTCAGGATTGAAAGCGATCAACGCACGAGTGATACCCAAACGGATAGCACCAGCTTGTCCAGACTCACCACCACCGGAAACAGTGATTTTAGCGTCGAACTTGCCAAGTTGGTTCAACAGGTCCAAAGGCTGAACGATAACCATTTGAGACTGCATACGAGTCAAATAGTCGTCAGATTTTTTACCATTGATTGTGATTGTACCTTTACCAGGCTTCAAGAAAACGCGCGCGGAGCTTGTTTTTCTTCTTCCAGTTGCATAGTAGAATTTATCTGCTGCTGCCATTGTCTATCTCCGATTATTTCTTAGAAGGGAGTGTGTAAAGAGCCGGCTTTTGAGCTGCATGAGGATGCTCAGCACCAGTGTATGTCTTCATTTTCGCGATAACGTGACGGGATAGCTTGTTTGTTGGAAGCATACCGCGTACAGCTTCGTGCATGATGAAAGTAGAATCTTTCTCTTTCGCCTGAGCTGCAGTCATCTCTTTCATAGAACCGAAGAAGCGAGTGTGAGAGTAGTACTTCTTATCCTGCCACTTAGTTCCAGAAAGCTCCATCTTGTCCGTGTTGATAACGATCACGAAATCGCCAGTATCAACGTTCGGAGTGTAGATAGCTTTGTTTTTACCACGAAGGATAGTCGCTACGTGAGTTGCTACACGACCAACTTTTTGGCCAGCGGCATCGACAATCCACCATTTTCTTTCAACTTCATCTGCCTTAGCATTGAAAGTCTTCATTAGAATCTCCAGTTTCATTTTGAACAGTCAGTTTTACCGTCTGCTGCTCGGCAAAAATATGTTTGAGTTTACAACGGGCTCTTACACTATTTTGCGGGAAGGGATGTTTTAAAGTTCTAGGCACCTATTGTCAAGGTCCTGAGGATAATAAACCTTCATCAAATACAGGCCTTGAGCGGGCGCCGGAGGCCCTGCTTTCATGCGGTCCTGAGCCGCAATGATCTCCTGCATTTTAGAGGGGGCTAAGCCTTTTCGCTCCAAAAGCAATGAGGTCCCCACAATATTGCGGACCATCTGCTTCAAAAACCCACTGCCAGTAATCGTGAACTGCAAGACACCGGGTTTACGCCATTCCCAGTCGGCCTTATAGATCTCTCGAATGGTGTCCTGAACCGGTGTTCCGACGGACTGAAAGCTCTTAAAGTCTTGATTTCCCAAGAGATATTTAGAACTTTCCTGCAAATGTTCGATATCGATCGGCAGGCGCACCCAATCGGCATAACGGTTCAGATGGGCACTGGGGCGGGGTTTATTCATTATAAGATAACGATATGTCTTATGGGTGGCTGACAAAGTGGCATGAAAGTCCTCTGGAGCAATCCAGGCCTTCTTGGCCACGATGGACGGAGGCAAGTGCGAGTTCAAAGCCCAGCACAGATCCCATTTCTTGGCCGGGTCGATCTTGCGATGCGTAGAAAAGTGGCAGACCTGGTTCAGAGCATGAACTCCGGCATCCGTTCTTCCCGAGGCAAATAGAGTGATTTTTTCATTAAAGACCTTGGAAAGGGCTTCTTCAATAACCTGAGCCACCGAAATCTGATCTTCCGGCTTTTGCTTCTGCCATCCGCAGAATCCTGTTCCGTCGTAAGCAACGGTAAAGCGCACTTTTGTCGTCATGGCCGGAACCTATCAGGTTCCCCTGCCCACGGCAACCCTGAGGGTAAAAGGTACCCACTTACAAAAGAGCACCGTCGCAGCGGATGATTTTTCCGCGATTGAAGGCAAAACTGCGCAGAGCTGATACGATGTTGTCTTTGAAACCCGCCAACGCCGGGAAGGAAGCTCGAAGCCCTTCCGTTCGGAACAAATAATAGCGAGTGGCTTCATCCTGATAAACCAGCAGAATCCCGATCCCCGGAGGCAAAGACATTCCGGTGGAAGCCGCCCAGCCAAACTGCTGAGAGCCCTGACGGAAAACCCCAGTCGCACCTCCATACATGGTCGTGCTCTTTTGACTTCTTATGGAACCTTCACGTTTTTCGAAGACCAGTCCGTAAGTACCCGCCGCCGACACCTCGGCAATTCCGGTCAGAGTTTTCTTCAGTTTTTCCACATCCAGGAAGAGTTCGAAAACAAAACGAGCTTTGCCGTCCGCACCCACCTGCCGAGAAAATCCTGCCCCCAAACCCAGCATGTAATAAAACCCGCCGGACGCCGGGACAAAGTTTCCGATACTGCGAGCTCGCATGGCTTCCATCACTTTTTGAGGCAAGGCCAAGCCCGCAGAAATCGAGAACATCACCGTGCCACCTTTGACGTTACTCTTGGACACCACGTGGGAGCTTTCATAAAAACGGGCGTTTAATTCATTCAAAGCTTTGTTCACTTTCGCCGGGGAAACCTTAAAGAATCTCAGAACCCTGGCAAACTTCCCAAGGAACGCTTTCTTCTTCGCCAGAAAAACTTCGATCTCGGCATCCGGCAACTGCAGCAGCTTTTCCAGCTCCGCTTCAGTACGAGGACCCTCAAATTCATAAACAACATCCTTGGGAATATCGGCCTTCATCGCCAGGCGCGCCCGCTTGATAAAGTCCTCTCGATGAAACTTTTCGGTTTCCGCCACTTCAGAAGGATCCAGCTGAACCACGACCTCCTGGGCCTCGGAACGAATCTGTTCTGAACCCGCACTCTTTTGTTCGAAGATCAGAAGGTTGGCTTCATCATCCACTCCCCAGGCCAGGGAAGCAGAAAGACTTAAGACCAACGCCAGCGCCGCGGTTTTACAAGCATATAAGAGTTTCATGGAAGCACTCCTTGTGCTTCCAAAAAGCAACGACTGTACCAGTCTCATCTTGAGACGGCACCCGCCAGGGACGGCTCAAGTCCCACTCTTTCAAGATCAAACGGTCGGAATGTCACGGCCTGAAGCCGCTGTCGGCAAAAAGCCGTGAATCGGCAGACACTCCGTCGCGTTCTGACACTTTCCGCCTCGCAATCCACCCTGTCCAATTTTCACAGGGCATTGCAATCCCGCGCGGATAGGCGTACTTCTCTGGGCGTTCATTTTCATTATTAACTCAGGAGAATAAAATGAAAGCTTTGATCGCTGTATTGTTGTTGGCTTCCGGTTCCGCAATGGCTCAAACTTCCCAGGTTAACCAGTCCCGTCCAGATGATTTTTATGTAGATTTCATCAGCTGGTGTGACCAAAACAATGTTATGGGTTACGACTCTAACAACCAGGTTTATATTCGCGCCAACTGCAGCACCTACGGTCAAACTTGCTATCAGGCAGTTACTCACCGCCACGCAAGAACCATCTACACAGCAACTTGTGTGAACAAGTAATGAAACAAAAAAAGGGGCCCACGGCCCCTTTTTTAGTAGTCCACCGTCACACCGGCGGCAATGATCCCTGAAGAAAAGTCCACGTCCTCCGTGAACGTCTGCAACTGACGATACTCCAAAGAAATCCAAAGATTTTTAATTCCGTATTCTGAGCTCAGGGTGAAGGCTGTGTCCCGGCTCATGGCCGAAACATTAAACAGCAAACCCCCGGCACCATACACACCCGGTGTTCCCACCAGGGATGGAGACTTGCCGTCATCGCGGATCTCAGCCACGCCGATATAAGTTCCCCCCCCTGAAATGTACGGTGCCACCCACTGACGGTGACCCCACTCCAAACGATAGATAACACCCAAATTCAAAGGAATTGCCAGAAACGTGTATTCCTCTTTGGCTTGCTGATCCGGGAACTGAGGATCTGCCACAATGAAACGCCCCTGACCTGTGGCGTACATGATGCCCAGACCGACCTGCAAGCCCAAGCTTCCAAAGCCGTTAAACGGTTTCCATTCGTAATCAAACATAAAGACCGGCTGAGAGGAGCCACCATACATGGAGCTAAAATCTGTCACCTCATCCGCGGACTTGATTTTGGGAGGATCAATCATTCCCACCCGGAAGGTCCCGGATTCTTTCGACGCCGACGGCGGCTTCACGCGATAAATATAGGCGCCGTCTTTTGTGATGGTCATCAAACCCTTGGCTGCCTGAGGATGCTGAATGTATTCCACCCCACCACTCTTTGAGCGGCGAACCACTTCCACCTGCGGTGTCTTGCGCGCCGGAGCCACTTCGTAAGCGGGTTCTTCAGGCACCGGTGGTTTTTCTTCCACGACGGGCGCAGCTGGCTCTTCAAACAACAGATCTTCTTCAACCTTTGATTCACCGGGACTTTGTTCGTTCAGATTTACTGTTTCTTTTTTGCTCTCTGGTGAAGCGCTTTGAATTTCACTTTCAACAGCTTCCGCCTCGTTTGTGAACAGGTCGTCCTCTGGCGCTGGAACTTCAAATTCACTTTCCTCCTGAACAAAAGGAGGCTCCTGCGGCGCAGACTCTTCCTGCGCTGGGGCCGAATGGAAAGCTAACACAGCCAAAACAACAACGAAGTGCTTATGCCATGATTTCACACTACACCTCTTGCTTTACGCACCTGAAACCAGCGGCGACAAACCGCATAAGCAGACGCCCCGGCCAAAGTCAAAATCAGTAAGGTCGTCCACAATCCGAAGGTCACACTTAAACGTGCAAAGAACAACAACGGCCACAAAACCGCACGTGCCGCGGTCTTGGCATACTCATTTTGAGAAATCCATTCTGCATAGAAAGGACTGTGCTTGTAATAGAACTTCACAAACTTCGTGCCTGCGGAATTGCTCAGTAAATACTTATTACGGAAGTCCCGGAAGCTTTGAACTTCCGGAGCCATGTCGCTGCCAAAAGCTGCCGTGGCAATAAAACAGTGCTTGTCATCCAAAAGTCCGACCACCTGGGAAGGTGTCGCACACAAGTCCGTCGCATTCACTCCCCCGGAGGTTCCCGGCAGTGGCGTGAAGAAGGAAATAATTCCTGTCTGATCCTGGTTCGCCATCACCATGCAGTAGCGAACTTCATTTTTAAGACCATCAATGCGGTTGTCCTGCTCTGGAGAAATCAACTGCATGTAGTCTGACGCATTGGTGATGTTTGCGATGGTGGTGTTGTCGTCTTCGCCCTGCAACTGTTCGCGGAAGAAGAACACCGGGCCGGTGTACTCAATTCCCGCCGCTGTCGTCGCTGGATATCCATCGGCACGACCCAGTTGATCGGCATAAATCTTCGCATCACCACGATAGACTGAAAAGTGACAGTAACCCGAACCCGGCGTCACCTGCGAATCATCGGTCGGACAGTCCTGATAAACCAAGTCCTGCCCGGCGGCGATCGCGCGTCCATATACTTTAAAAGTCAGAAGGTCATTCGTGGTGGTGGAATCCGTTGTGGTCTTAAAACCCAGAGCAAACTCTCCGGAAAAGCTTTTGGTGCAACTGTCATTATCAGTCGCCATCGCCCGGCACAGTTCATACCATTCTACTTGTGCCGTCAGAACGCCATCTGACAACGTCGGTGAGATGTTCGGAGTAAAAGTTGTGTCGTTGATCTTGAAAACAGCATCTGTCACAGCCACAGAGGTGCTGCTGGACCGGATCCGAATGGTCAATCGCATGGTGGGATAGGCATTGCGTTTATTGCAAGGCCACAACTTGCTGCCGCTGACGTCTTCCCCTGTGCAGCTGTCACACGTTTTGGTGACATCCGTAGAGGTACAACTGCCGGCAAAGCCCGCAAAAATCTTCGGCGTTGCGGCCACTGAAAAATCAGTCGCCGAGGCCCCTTCGGCCGACACCAGGGTGATGGTTGCAAAACTGGAAGTTGAAAAAAGCAGACCGCCCACCAACGTGGATAGGGCCCAAGACTTATAATTGTGAATTCCCGTCCATGGAAAGAGTCTCATCCTTTAATCGAACCATGCTAAGGTCCGGAAGTCAAAAAATGGACCCTGCCCAGACCTTGGTCGCACAGAATGAATTAGAAAGGCCGTTTTTGAAACGGCCTTTCCACGATTTTTACTTATTGAAAGAAGATCTTTTCGGCGATCTGAATTCCATTCAGAGCGGCCCCTTTGCGAATGTTGTCAGACACCACCCACATCAACCACATGTTGGGATTATCAACGTCGCGGTGAATACGCCCTACGTAAACCGGGTCCTTGCCTGAAACATCACGAGCCAGCGGGTAAATGCTTTTCTTGGGCTCATCCTGCACCACGATGCCTGCCTGACCTTGCAAAGCTGCGGTCACTTCATCACGACCGACAGACTTTTTCAACGTCACCCACACAGATTCACTGTGAGCATTCAAAGCAGGAATACGAACTGTGAAAGCCGAAACCTTCAGATCATTCTGACCCAGAATTTTGCGGGTCTCTTTCATGATCTTCACTTCTTCACTGCAATAGCCTTGGTCGTTGAAAGACCCGATTTGAGGGATGCAGTTGAACAAAATAGTATGAGGGAATGTTTTCGGTTCATGGCTTTTTTGATGATTGGAGGTTTGCTCCATCAATTCATCATAGCCACCCTGACCAGCCCCGCTGACTGCTTGATAAGTGCTGACACGCACCTCTTCCAAACCGAACTTTTCCTGCAAAGGTTTTAAAGCCACCACCAATTGAATGGTGGAGCAGTTTGGATTGGCAATAATTTGTGGTTTTGAGTCCTTGTTCACCAAATGACCGTTCACTTCAGGAACAATCAAAACTGTGTTCGGATCCATGCGGAACGCCGCCGAGTTATCCACGGCAAAGGCTCCGGCAGCAACAGCTTTCGGCGCCCACTCTGCAGAGATTTCATCCCCGGAAGAAAAGAACACCAAATCCAAACCGTCAAAACAGCCTTCTTTAAGAACCTGCACCGGCCATTGCTGACCCTGCAGTTCAATCTTTTTACCCAGTGAATTTTCAGAGGCAAACGGGCGCAGTTCCGCAATAGGGAAGTCACGCTCTGCCAAAATGTTCATGAAGGTCTGGCCGACCATACCGGTCGCACCAACAACACCAACTTTAAGTTTTCTTTTCATCTTTCACTGCCTGTTCTTCCTCTTCTTCGAGGACTAGGTCGCTCTCATGCACAGAGGCTGGAGCGTACACACTTGGCTTGATCTTACGGATATTCTTTCCGAGCTTGAAGACACCAAAAACAGCACCCAAAGCAGCATAAGCCATGAAGAGAACAAACAGCATCACTTCAGGACGAAGTGCGACAACAACAAGAACACCCAGACCCAGAATCAAATAACGGAAAGGCAAACGCTCTTTCAGATCCAAATCTTTGAAGCTGCGGAATCGGAAGTTGCTAACCATCACCAGCGCCAGCAAAATCGTCATCACCAACAGACCGTAGTTCCCCAGCGGCTCCAACTCAAGATCCTGGAACGCCAAAACGGAAGAAGCCACGATACCTGCCGCCATTGGAATTGGCAGACCCTGGAAGTAGTTCTTTTCAACTACGTTGGCCTGAACGTTGAAACGCGCCAAACGAAGAGCGCCACAAGCCACAAACAGGAAGCACGCCACCCAACCCAAACGGCCAAACGGTTGCAGAGCCCATAGGAACAACAAAACACCCGGCGCCATACCGAAGCTGACCAGATCACACAAAGAATCATATTCTGCACCGAACTTACTTGTGGAACGAGTCAAACGAGCCAGACGACCATCCAACTGGTCAAAGACGGCTGCCACAACGATCGCGTAAGCAGCAAAAAGGTAGTTACCTTTGATGGATTGAATCACCGCAAAGAAACCTGAGAACAGATTCCCTGTCGTCATCAGGTTTGGAAGGATATAAATGTACATCGCCAAGCGCTGAGCCTTAGCGTCTTCAGAGTCAATTTTATCGATGTGAGTTTCAGTAGCCATAATATCCGCCTTTAATAAGGACAGACATTATCCTACGGTGGCAAAAAATCCAAAGAAATAAAACAGGATGGTCAACCCCACCGCACTCATCAAAGGCAGAGTCAAATTGTCATCAAGCTTTGCCACAGGAATCAGCTCGGCAAAAGCGCCAACCAAACCTGCGAACAAACTCACGACGATCAGACGATCCATAAGATAGTTGTGGTAGATTAAATAAATGAAAGTCACTGCGGCGCAGACAAAGAATGCCGCCATGAAACCTTGAATGGACTTGTGACCAAAGATTTTATCTTTGCCGTACAAGATTCCAAAATAGCTCGCGATAGGATCGGCAAAAGCCAAGAATAGCAAAGTCAACGCGACGATAGGTCTTGGGAACAAGACATCCACAATCAAAACACCACTGAGAAGGAAAGTAGTTCCCGCCAGCTTCTTGACTTCACTTTGACGCATGATTGGCTTGAAGGCGTGCATCACCCAGTCATTCAGAGCCGGGTATTTCAAACGCAAGAAATCAAACGGAACAAACAAAGCCCACGAAATCAAAAGGATAGCCATGGACGCCGCGGGCGGCAAATAAACATACCCCAGGAACATCGCGAAGACTCCGGACATATGCCAAATTTTGCGAGCATAATGAATGTCCGAGCGTTTTTTTAAGTCCACAGGTTGGGTTAATCCTTCAATTAGCATCAATAAGTCCACTCACTATCCACACGGTGATCGTGGGACGGGGGCTAACTTAAAGGCAGAGCGAGGCAAGATCAATTTAATTGATCTTACTCTAGCTGGTCGCATTAAGTGCTTGTATTTTCAAGGTTAAATTTGGTTCGAATGGACCAGAACAACCTCTTCAACGGCTTTTCCAGGGCCATCGTGATAACGAATCGTAATTTCGTTGTCGCCCTTCTGCAATTGAATCAGGTCGGTTTGGTATTTGTCAGTGCCTTTGAGGAATACAGAGGCCGTATAACCATTACTTTTATTGACGATCTCAAGAGTCTTATCCCGAAGACAGTTTTTGCCCTCGAACTGGACATAGCTGCCCTCAACACGCAACGGACTCGCCGCCTTCTTCGCACAACGCAGATCAAGCTGAGCAAGGTGGGAGAGAGCTGAAGACACTTTGTTTGTTAGCCCCGCCGTTGGCACACTGGCCGGAGTTCTTCCCTGTGCGAGCACGGCGCCCTGCCCGGCCGCCACGGCCTCTGGGATCAAAACATCTTCTTCGGTCAAATTCATGAAGGTTGGCACTCCCAAAAAGAGCACCAAAACAAATGTCACAATGAGAAATTGTGTGTCCGAAGGCTGACGTTTCAACATACTTCCTTGATCGGAAGTTCAACGCAGGACTTTAGCTGTGTCATTTTGAGAAAAATGACCAAAAAAACCGGACTTTCGCTTTAGTTTTTCCACGATTCTTCCGTATTAAAGTCCAGGCACTGAGGGGAAAGGTGACCATGAACAGACGTATTCTGCGAAAAATTCGAAACTTTCGAGTTCTTTCTGCGATTGTTGTCGCGTCACTCACCATTGTGAGTTTCCAGAACTGTGCGCCCCAGAACTCTCTGTGCGGTGGTGCGGACTGTGAAAACCAAAACAGCGAGGGCTCATCCTCGACTGGCTCCAAAGGCTCATCCACAAGCAATTCATCTATTTGGGGCTCCCGACCCGGCAGCAGCGGCGGCATCAATATGGGGGGCGGCTCCAATACCGGTGGAACTTCCGGCTCTGGCAGCCCTTCCGGCGGGGCGGTGACGATCGGCGGTGGATCCGGTGGTGGCTCCTCCGGCGGTGGCGTGAGTGTTGGCGGCGGTGACTCTTCCAGCGGTTCCAATGGTGGCGGGGATGGTCCTCTGAAGATCGTCAATCAACCCACCAGCGTGAGTGTCGTGGAAAAAGGCTCCTTCCAGCTTGAAGTGACCTTCAGTGGAGGAACTTCTCCTTATACAATTCAGTGGTATCACAACAGCAAGGCCATCACCAACGGCATGGGCCACTACAGCTTTTATTCAGGTTCGGCCGATTCGTGGCACAACGAAGGCACTTACTATGTGGTGATCAAAGACAGCCGCAATCAATCAGTCCAAAGTAATTTGGCGCGCGTCACTATTCTGGAGCCTGCGGTGGGTTGCACTGCCGGCCGCTATTTCACCTACACCAATGCGACTTATGATCAGGCCTATAACTACTTCACTGAATATTTTGATGGCCCCCGCGGGAAGTTCCTGCTGCATCAAAGTTACGATCGCTACAATGCCCTGTTCCCTTATCCAAGCTTCAGTAAGCTGAGCAGCTATGACGTCCCGGCATTAAAGTATCTGGATAAAACCTGGATGAACTGCCGAACAACCATTCCGCGAATTCATACGCCCACGGTGAACCCCAACTACGACTATGATTATGGGGACCGCTATGCTGACAATTATATGTGGAAATACACCGGAGAAGTTTTATTTGAGTGTCGCAACAACAAACTGAAGCTCATCTCTAACACCTGCAAATGGGTGCGACAGGACAACTAAAAAAGGGCTCTTACGAGCCCTTTTTTAGTTCTATTTTTTATCGATACTGATGGCGAACTTTTTAACTCCGGACCCTTTGACGATATCCAGAAGTCCGACCACTTTTCCGTGCGGTACATCTTTGTCCGCTGAGATGATGGCCTGAACATCCGCGTTCTTGCCCACTTCTTCAGTGGCTTTGGCGCGAACGTCCTCTTCCGTCACGAAAGATCCATTCAGATTGATGCGTCCGTCAGCAGTCAAAGCAATATTCAGCTTGCTCGGAGCTGTCTGATCACCGCTGGCTGCCTTGGGCAGATTCACGTTGATCGTGGGCTTCATAAACATGGGTGCTGTCACCATGAAGATGATCAGAACCACAAGAATGATGTCCACGAGCGGAACGACGTTAATGTCCGCTATGGCTTCATTATTGTCGCTGTTATTAAATGCCATTTTTAAACACCTTTTTTCTTAGCGTAAGCAAGGCACAACTCTTTCACGCTCTCCAGATTCTGGAACACACCACGAACCTGTTTGCTGTAATAGTTGTACGCCGCCACCGCCGGGATCGCCACGAACAGACCCGCTGCCGTTGCCACAAGGGCCATGGAGATACCCGCCATCACCGTCTGTTGACCCGCTTCTGGAGCTGTCGCCAAGTCGTTGAAAGCTTTCATGATACCCAAAACCGTACCAAACAAACCGATATACGGAGCGTTCGAACCGACTGTTGCCAGGAAGCCCAGGAACTTTTCCAGTTCTGGGCGTTCGGTCAATGCGAAGGTGTTGAAGATCTCGGAAAGACCTTTGCTTCCTGCATCCTTCATATGTTTCAAAGCGTAACCAGCCGCACGACCTTCAATGGAGTTTGGATCCTTTGCCAGATCTTCGACATCTTCCAGGCTGTTGCTTTGCAACGCCAGCTTGATGCGTGCGCGAACACGTTGAGACTCAGCGGAAACTTTTTTCAGAGCAAAGTAACGCTCCAGAATCATGCCGATGCTCAGGACGCTGAGAACAAGCAAGATCCACAAAACGACCTGATCCGCCAAGTGGGCAACTGTAAATATTTTTTCCGTGAGCATGGGTGATTTCCTCCAAATCTTTGACTGCGCAATCTAATTGATCCATTATCACTAAAACCATTACATACGGTCAAGGTATGCGGAAAATCATTTTAACTCTCACACTGCTCCTTCTGAGTTTGGTCCAGCTTTCTTGCCAGACACACGACAGGAAATCCATTCTGGTCATTGCCGTCGATGAATTGACCATCAGCGACGTCAATTGCAATCAAGAAGCCCCCGAGAGGTCTGGTTTTCAATTGCTTTGCAAAGAGTCCGTGCGCTTCACCCACGCCTTTTCACCATCCCCCCTGTCCGTGCCCGCCCTGACTTCACTGCTGACTGGACTTTACCCCTATCAGCACAAGGTTCGTCACAATGGCGGTCCGGGTCTGGCGGCCGAATTTGAACTGGCCTCCGAAGTGGCTTTGGATCAAGACTATCGCACCAGCTTTTTTTCCGGTGGCGCCCCGGTCTTCCGTCGCACAGGTTTAAATCAGGGCTTCGAGCTTTTTGAAGACAATATCGTTCCGACCTTCCGCAGCCTGATCCGTCCCTTTAAGCAGAATGCCGATGCCTTTCGACAATGGGTCCATGAGGATGCGGCCGGTATGGCTTTTTTCAGTGTGATCTACGTTCCGGATCTGCTTTTCACCACAACTGAAACCGTCACGGATCTGGGGGAAACACGCAACCTCAGTTTTGAAAGCCAATTGGATGAGTTGGATGAAAGCCTCTACGAACTTTTTGAGGACCTCAAAAACAGTGGTCGCTGGGACAAGACCACCATCTTCTTGGTCGGCTTAAACGGTCACACAGGCAATGATCGCCCCAAAGAGCTCAGCACCATGAACCTGCATGGCGAAAACACTCAGGTCGCCTTGTTTATCAAACCATCCCAGAAACAAAAACGTGACGAAGCCATTCATTGGAAAATTGACCAGAACGTCAGCCTGGTCGATGTGGGGCGCACCTTATTCCATCTTCTGGGAGAAAGCATCGTGGATCAGGCCCCTCCGGCCTTCCCGGCGCAGTCTCTGGTGGAGGTTCTGAAAAGTCCGAACGCCAACTGGCCTGATGATCGTCCTTTACTGCTGGAATCAGGCTGGGCTCTGTGGCGCAAGGCGGGTCCACTGAAAACCGCTGCCATTTCCAACCATGTTCTGCTGATCAATGATGAAAAGCCTCTTTTGTATAACACCCTGGTGGATCGCTTTGAAACCAATCCACTTCCCATGTTGCAGGAAAGTATTCTACCAACGACTCAACGACTGCAGTCGCTGCTTTACAGAAATCAGTTCCCGGCCTTCCCTCCACTCGCGTCCGAATGGACCACCAAGCTGAGCCTGCCTTTTTCGCGCTGGATGCGACTGGATCAGGAAGCCCAACTGCTGAAGGATCTAAAACGACTCCTGCAAGTTCAACCCGGCAGCCTGGATCTGCTGAACTGGACCGCACAGATCGCCCTGAACCAAAAAGACTGGGAAACCTTGAAACAACTGGGCACCAAACATAAAGTCCCCACCTGGCAGTTTATTGCGGAAAAGAATCTGGGCATCAAAAGCGCCAAGGTTTCAGACCCGTGTTTTGATTTGATTTCCGCCAAGACAATCAACACCGACAACCTGAAAAACTGCGGGGACTCTTTATTCCTGGAATGGATTGACTGGATTCGTGCGGATGCGCGGGGACTTTCTCGTGACACTCAGAAAAAACGTTTTGAGCGTACATTTAAAAACTACATGTTGGATCAGCAGATTCAGCGCACCAACATCGCCGCAGGCCTGATCTGGGATACGTCCCGGGATAATGTGTTCGCCCCTTCAAGGGTGGAACTGGCGTTAAGCCTGCCGGAATTCAGCAAACTGCGCAGTCAGGTTTATAAGAATCTGACATTGGAAGATCTTTAATCCGCATCCACTTCAATGAGTCCCAACCAGAAAGGCGACTCAGGGCTTTCCTGAATCATACCGGTTGTGACTGAGGACAGATCCAAAGAGTTGCCTTCACGAGTCCACAGGGTCGTCGCGACTTGGCTGCTGGCCAGCAGAACCAGACGATCCCCTTCTTTCACCGAGGTGTGCCCGCACTGGATATAGCAGGTTGGGTCCAAACCTAGAAGCTGGGCCGGAAGCGGTGGCAGTTGCTGGGAGGCCGACTCGCTGGACAGATCCAGCCCCACAGAAAGCGGCTGCAATCGTTGATTCTTTCTTTGAATGAATAAACTCGGACACCCTACATGGGCCCAAGCCAACTGCGATCCTCTTCTAAAGATCGCCATCAGTTCCACACCGGAAAAATATTCGGCGCGGTTTTCACCCCGATACAGCAGATCATTGGCAATCAGAATACCGGTGCGCACATAGTTCACTTCATCTGTCAGGCAGGTTAAAAACTCAAAAGGCGAAGTCACTTCCACGTCAGCCTTGGCAGCACTGACATATTTCACCACTTCCTCCAGGGCACGCTGTGCGTGCTCTGGCTGCCCCCAGGACGTCGCCACGACGATCAGACTTCCGTCATCTTCCCGATGAATCAGCGGCTTGGGGCGAAGCATCTTGGTGCTATAGGACCGTTCTTGAATCTTCACGACTACAGGGCTCCGTATTTCTTCAACTTGATGTAGGCCTTTTTATAGTATTCCCCGTCAGGAATATCCATTTCCAAAATCTTGCGCCATTTGTCCTTGGCACCAGCTTTGGCCTCGCCTCCATCGACGTTCCCGAAGCTTTCCTCAAGAATGCCTTCCTGATAAAGCGTCATCATCTGCTTACGCAATTCCACCACGTAACGTTCGATCCGTTCAGGCAGCTCGTCGTTTGTCGGATCCAAGGTGCGAGCTTTACGCAAAGACAGAATGGCCCCTTTAAGATTCTGAGCCTGATAGTATTTTTCAGCCTCGGCCTGCAAACTAGCCGTCTTGGAATTCATCATCTGACGAATGGAGGCAATCGTCCGCTTCGACTGACCCTTATAGCCGTTCGGATCCGGAAGCTGTGCCTCGATCACTTTCTCATAGGCCGCGATGGCATCCAGTGGTTTGCCTTTTTTATGAACTGCTTGGGCTCTGTCATACAGACCCTTCATTCTTGAAACCAACGATTGATAAGCGGCCTTTTCAGCTGCTTTGGCTTCACGCTGCATATTCAGCATTTCAACCTGAGCTTTCAAATCCATAATTCGTGGATGCTCGGGATTAAATTGCAACACCGGGCTTAAGCAGTCCTCAATTTCTTGAGCCGTGATCATCGGATTGATCTTTTTCTGACATTCCGCGACCTGCTTCTGAATTTTTTCTTCCGCCTCTATCTTGGATTTTTCAATCTCAGCCTGACGTCTTTGCTGCTCCTGAATGAAGATGGCCTCTTTGGACAGACGTTCAATCTCACGAATATCCTCATAATCCGGAACCAGTTCCTGAATCTTGATGATTTCATCCTGAGCCAACTGGTACTTACCCTGCATGTACAGGTTCTTTGCATCTTTATAGCGCTGACGGACCAGAGCCTGCTGTTCGGGTTTCAACTTCGCAAACAGATCTGCCGGTGAACCTGGCGCCACCAAACCCTGCCCCGGTTGCGCCGGAGGAGCCTTGGTGTCATTGCCACTGAACAAATACGCCACCGCCACCAGAACAACCGCGCCAATGATGATCTTTGGACGGTGCTTTTGGAAGTCAAACTTCTCAGCCGCCGCCTGAGGATAATGCGGCTGCGGACCCGGCACACCCATTCCCGGATACTGCATCGGTTGCTGATAAGGCATGGGCGGCATCGCGCCTTGATAAGGGGCCATTTCATAGGACTGCTGCTGTTGATATTCCATCGGCAGACTGTCCTGCGCCGTCGGAACCAGCGGACTGAGCGGCGCCACACTGACCAGCTCCATACGACTTTGGAAGCTGGCATCGTGCAATTCAAAATAAAGATAGTTTTCCAGCACACTGATCGCATCACCGCTCTTGATCGGTGTCATATCCGTGGAGGAAATAGGGTTTCCATTTAACAAAGTCCCATTGACGCTGCCCAGATCCAGAATGACATACTGGGAACCGGCTCTGCGGATTTCAAACTGGCGACGGCTGACACGCTGATCCCGGATCTGAATATGGCAGGACGGATCACGACCCGCAACCCACGAATCCCCCGCATCCAGACGGATCATTTCTTTGGCTTCATTCTGACTGTCCACAATCTTGATGAAGGCCGCCGTCGGCGCCACACCAATCATGGTCTTTTCATCACTGCCTTCAAAGGACTCAAGGTGCGCACCGGCCAACGCAGGCAGGTTTTCCCCTGTAGGGGCCTGCGGCTGCTCTTCATACACAGGGGCTTCCGCCACTGTGTTCAGGAAATCAAACTCATAGGGCGGAACAGAAAACTGACTGCCGTGATCCAGGGAAAACTGCTGAACCTGCTCTCCGTTATGGATGACTTCGCCATAACGGGACACCACCTCAACATTCCAGGTGCCACTGGCAAAGAAGACCTTGAAGTGTTCCCGCGAGATTCCTTTTTCAGGCTGCAACACAATATCGCAGTCCTCTTTACGGCCAGCCACGTAAGAACGGTCTTCACTTAAATTCACTTCACAAACTGTCTTGCCACGAAGGCGAACCCGAAGCAGTGCCATTAGTATCTGCCCTCCAGGTTCAAAGTACATTCTTCATAATACTGTTTGGCTTCTTTATAGGACGGATCATCCTTCCTATGTTGAAGCATTGTCATCACATTGGAATAATTGGACTGGCACATTCTCCAGTTCTTTTTCTCTCGGTAACGGTTGCCCTGAATCATGTTGAATTTCACCAGCTCATCAAACTTAATCTTCGACAAATGGAAATAGCGCTTGGCCAGTTCATTGTCCGGATCCAGATTTAGCACCACCTGGAATGCTTCACGGGCACGGGCGTACTGTCCCTGCTGGAAGTCACGGAAGCCCTTGATAAAGTTTTCCTGGGCACGACGATATTGAATGGAATCATACTTTTCTTTTTTTACTGTCAACAGTTCCTGTGAGCGCTTTTCTGCTTCGGCTACATCGGCCATCGACAACGCAGATGTTCTGAAGGCATTGGCATCCTTTTTCGGTTTTGAATCACCCGAGAACAGGAAGAACCACGCCGCCAGACCAATGAGGGCCACAATTCCATAGAAGCGAACTTTCGGATTCGACAATGGCCCACCTGTCGGTGGCGGAGCCATCGTTCCCATCGCCGGCCCACCAACACCACCGGAAGGAGGCGGTGTGTATCCGCCATAACCCATCGGCTGAGCCGGAGGCATGGACGGATTGGGCATTGATGGCATAGGGCGCGGTTGTTGATACGCCGGCATCTGCTGCGGGCGAGGCGTCGCCACTGGTGTCGGGAAGGGATTAGGGGTCAGGCCCGGTGGCCCCTGCTGAAGAGGCGATCCCGGATTCGGAGTCAGGAAGGACACCGGGGCTGGAGCCGCCGCTGGAGGCGGAGCCACCTGAACCTCAGGCATCTCGGCGCGGAAAAGAATTTCTGTCTCACCAATCTGAATCACCGAATCGTTTGTCAACGGCTCGGATTGAACGTTCTGGCCATTGACCATCACGAAGTTCTTTTGACTTAGATTGACGAGCACAAATTCGCTGCCCCGCTGTTTGATTTCCGCATGTTGACGGCTGACGCGCGGATCCCCGGAAAGAACAATGTCGTTTTCCGGCCCACGCCCCAGCGACACGGAGGCTTTGCTGAAAGAAAGCTTCAAACCGCTGTGAGGCCCCTTGATGACCTCAATATCGAATTTCAATGCATCCTTCATTGAAGGGGCTGCACTCATCAGGAGCCTCCTTCAGTTGGCGATACTGTAATTACGAAATAGTCCACTTCTTGTCCTGTGCACATGGCCTGACAACTCAAAATACAAAGATGGCCGCTGAACTCCAGCTGATCCGTATGGATGCCTCGGGTGTTTTCGCGCGAGCGCACCATCAGGCCTTCAATATTCTGCTGAAGGGCCGCATCCGGAATCGCCTTATAAGGCTGCCCCTGCAACTGCGCCATTTCCGCGCGCGCCACCTGCAGGAAGGCAGGATTGCAGGCCACAATGCGACCTTCTTTGGAAATCGTCACACACGGGAAGCCCACGATCTGCACCAGATTCTCTGCTTCGCCGTCTTTATTCACAAAGCCGGCACCACCTGACCCGCTATCCGTGTCACCATGGATATAGCGAGTCAGAAGACTGTTGATATTGCCAATCAAAGCCTGCAAAGGCGGGAACTGGAAATCCAGTGCAGTGTTATCGGTTTTTTCACGCATGGCTGTGTCCAATTGAGCATTCAGTGCCACCAATGGATATTCGATCAGCTTGTACATGAAGTAATAAATCAAAAGTCCCAACAGGGAAGCGATCACCAGCGTCTGCATGAACAAGCTGATAGCCCGTCCGTCATCGAACGCCAGACTTCCCACATCATACAACACGATGGCATGCGCCTTCACTGACTGCTCACCCGTGTTCGGGTCAAACAAACCAATCGGGAAGCTTGCACCAATTGTGGAGGAATCGACCTCCATAGCCTGAGGCCGCATCTCACGACGAGCCGAATGCACGAACGGAAGATCCGGTGTGGTCCCCGCACGGGAGGCCGGCGCCAGGATCATGCCATCGGACTGCTGCACAATCAGAACCTGCTTCACACCGTCCTCTGCCTCAGCAGCATTCGTCGACAAAGACGAATAGCTGTTCTGGATCAGCGCCGACTGATTCAGAGTTGCCACGGTACGGGCAATGGAAGACGCCCTTCTTTTACTTTCATTGATAATACTGGCCCGAGTGATCTGCACCATCGGAATCATCGACAACAGCGTCGTGGAGAAAATAAACAGAACCACAAAGCCCAGAAGGACCATTCTCATTTCCACAAACTGTGGCAAACGATAAACCCCTGGCAAAGCCACGCGGTCCATATAATCGTTCAGCTTATCCATCAAGCCGCGGAATCCACCCTGCTGGAAGGCCGGAGCTGGAGCCGGAGCGACCCCGGGAGACGCCATCCCCGGCATACCGGCCATCGGTTGCGGCATTCCATGAGGCATCCCCATCGACATTGGTTGTTGTTCGGGCATTCCCATCGGCATGGCCGGTGGCATTTGCGGAGCCGCACCACCACCATAATATGGCATGGGTGCTGGAGCATTATTCTGAGCAGGTCGCTGTGCACGGGCCTCTGGTGACGGGATCACATCGGCAATCACATCATGAATCCCGAGTTTGTCCCCCAAGCGCATCACACCACTTTGCATGCGAACACCATTTAAATAGGTCCCATTGCTGGAGCGCAAATCGGTGATCACAATTTTATCTTTATAAACTGCGATTTCCGTGTGCTCTTTGGAAACACCCGGACTTAAAAGCTTAATATCACACTGCGGAGCCCGACCGATGAGGTTCTTCCCCATCTTCAGCTCAACAACGGATCCGGCCTGTGGGCCGGTCAAGATTCTAAGCGCCCACATAAAGTTGATCTCCCACGCTGACATTCACTTTGCTGACGGTCCCTGCTGCCATTTCAATCACAGAGGCGGCACCCCAAACTGGCAAAATCAGTCTCCAAGGGCGCACATCCCTGCGAATGGCACGAACTTTCAGATTCTTGTCCACAAACACACAATCAATTGCAAATTTCATAAAGAAAGTATGAATGCTGTTGCAATGATGAATCCACAACGCCTGATGGGACGGAAGATCCTCCCGCCCCAAAAGTCCCTTGCCACGGCTGAGGAAAGTGGAAGCCACTTCCAAATCCGCTATCAGGGTCTGATTTGTTGTTGCATTCATCAACTTAGCCATCATTACTTACCACCATACATAAAGGACACAGCCACGGGTCCAAAGACGACGATGAAAACCGCTGGCAGAATAAACAGCATCAACGGAATCAAAATCATCTGTGACGCCTGAGCCCCGGCCTTCTCTGCACGCACGAATCTTTCCAGACGCATTTGTACAGACTGGTCTTTCAAAACCTGGGAAATACTGGCACCTGTCGCCTCCGCATCCACCAGAACGGCCACGAAGCTTGTGATCTCGTTCATATCCAGGCGCTCGGCCATCTCTTTCAGGGCCTGGGCCTTGGAGGAACCGATTTTGATATCCTTCAAAACAATCGAAAGCTCATCCGCAAGCACACTGTCGGTCCCACGTGCTTTATCCACGATCTTTTGAATCGCAGAGAAGAAGTCCAAACCCGCCTCTACCGACAAAGCCAGAAGATCAATAAAGAACGGCAAGTCGGCACGCACGGAAAGCTCCCGGCGTTTCTTTTCACCCTTGGCGTGAATCTGCGGCAGATAGAAACCAATCAACCCCATCCCGATCACAACCGGGACAGAAAGACCCAACTGCAACGAAAAGTTCATAATCATCAGGAAGATCGGGAACATGATCCCCCACAGAAGCTGTAAACCGATGAACTCATCTTCATTCAGCTCCGAGGACAGGCCCGAGGTTTTAATGTATTTGCTGATCTTCTTGCGATAGGACTCACTGCGGATTCTCATCGCATGTTGCAAGGTAAACTGATGCACCAAGGGGCGGGAGAAATTAATCACCGGATTTTTGGATTTCACCGGCTCATCGTTATTGGCCCACGACAACTGCTGCTTGTCCGAGTTGCTTGCAAATATCGAACTGACAAATAGGAAGACCGCCACTCCTGCGAGCAGCAATCCCAGAATCAGCATTAACTCTGCACTTCCCATTTTCGCCTCTTCGTGTTCAAGTATTCCCATGAAGCCTTTAGTTCTTGCCTCAGAGTCCCCGCGCCGAAAACAACTGCTTAGTGAAGCTGGTTTTTCATTCGACGTGGTGCCAGTTAAAATATCGGAAATTCCCAATAAAAACCTGAATGTAAACGAGCAGATTTTAGATATTGCCCGTCGTAAGGCGAGGGCCGCTTTGCCCCTGCTAAAGGCCAGTCGCACAGAGCCCTTTATCGTGCTCACAGCCGACACGGAGGTGATTTTTGGGGGTGGTCCCCTGGGTAAACCCCAGGATCGCGAGGATGCCTACCGAATTCTTAGGCTTTTGTCCGGAAAATATCATGAAGTCCTGACTGCGGTCTGCGCAGTCGAGTCCAGTTCTGGCAAAGAGCTGTCTCATGTTGAGACGACAAAAGTTTACTTTAAAAATTTGAGTGATGCTGAAATCTGGACCTACATTGACACCGGGGAACCCATGGACAAAGCCGGAGCCTATGGAATTCAGGGCCAGGGTCGAGCCTTCGTGGAACGAATCGAAGGCCCCTTCGACAATGTGGTGGGACTGCCTGTCGAAGCGGTGAAAAATCTACTGTCCAAATTTTAAACGATCAAAGTTCTCTGGGGTCGAAACGCAATCCTCTGGTATGGTGATCCATCATTTTTTACCGGAGGTCGTTCGTGAAACGTTCCGTTTCTCTTGCTCTGGCGGCACTGACATTGGCTGCCACTACCACACAAGCTCAGGAAGTTCTGCCACAAGCCCCTTCCATTCAGGAAATTATTGAACGCCAGGCCGAAGAAGGTCTGAAGCGCACGCAAGATTATGATGACACCTGGGGCATCTGGGATGTGCTTAAGCCCCGCAACAAATGCAAGTACGCAATTCAGCTTCCCGATCCTGTGACCCGCGGAACTATCGCACTGACCTTCGATGACGGTCCCAATCCAGCGACAACTCCGCTGATTCTGGATGTTCTGAAAGCACACAATGCCAAGGCGACATTCTTTATGTTAGGCAGCGCCGTCAAAAACCATCCAGCGCTGGTTCAACGTGTTGTCAACGAAGGTCACCTCATCGCAAATCATTCATACAGCCATCCAAACTTCCACGAACTGGGTTCGTCCAAAGCACAATCCGAGGTGTCTGCCACGGATCGCCTGCTGCGCGCCTTCGATACGCCGGTTTACTTCCGTTATCCTTATGGAAACTCCACTTGTTCTGCCAATGAGCTGGTAGAGTCCCTGGGTTATCGCATCACCGGATGGGATATCGACACTTGTGACTGGGCCTATGCGGATGGCCATGTCAGTGACAAAGAAAATGCCACGTGCCAGACGCCCGACAGCTTGCGCCGCGACTATGCCGGCCACGTGATGCGTGAAGTGGCTAAAACCCAGGGTGGCGTCCTGCTGATGCATGACGTTCACATGAATACAGCACAAAGCCTGGATCGCCTGCTAACTATGCTGGAACAAAAAGGCTATCGCTTTGTCACCTTGGATGATCGCAACATCTTCCCAAAACTGAATCGCTAATCACGAAGATTCAAGAATGCTGGGTCTTCCCAAAAGACCCGGCAGAACCTTGATGTGCTGAAGATGCCTTAGAAGGCCCGCCTCCGCGGCGACAGAAAATTCAGAAACCAGATCCACGATCCGTGTCCACGGTCGAAAATCCCAGAACTTCTTCTGCAAAGCCCGCGTTTTCCCTGATCCCGTGATCAACAAAGCCAGCATGCCACTGACCGCCCGGATAAACGGAGCGAAGGAAGATCTGTTTTTTAGTTTAATCGTTAAATGCAAATCCTGACCGTGGGTCAAAATCTCCCGAATGGAAATGCCATGTTTCATGGCCTGATTTTTCACAACCTGACGAATAATCCGCCGGTTGCGACCGGTTTTCAAAGACCATTCACCCCGGGCCTGCTCGGAATGAAGCGCCACATGCACGGCTCGTTTCAAAGAAAGCGGCCTTGCTGTTTTCGCATGGCTTTTCTTTAAAAGCGTACCCCCGAACTGCTTCACAGGATGCAGCCGGGGGTCATCTATCCGGGGTGTAGCTCTTCGGGAGGAGCGTCTCATGCGTCATGTTCTACCACCATTTCACACATTGTCAACAAAAAAGTAGCGATGGTATTTTAATGGACAAAACGACCTGGATTCTGCTATGAAAAACACATGGATTTAAAAGAGATTCTTCAGAAAGCCCAGCCAGCCAAAGTTCTTGCAGTTTCAAAGCTGCAACCCGCGGATAAAATTCGTTTTCTTTACAGTCAGGGACAGCGACGCTTTGGTGAAAACTATGTGCAGGAGGCTTTGCAAAAACAGAAGGACCTGGCAGACCTGACGGATATCGAGTGGCATCTCATCGGCCACCTGCAAAAGAATAAAGCCAAGATGGTGGCTGGCGCCTTTCACCTGATTCATTCAGTGGATTCTCTGGAGCTCGCACAGACCCTGAGTCGCCAATGCCAAGCCAAAGGCGCTCAACAGAACATCCTGATTCAGGTCAACCTGGCACAGGAAGAATCCAAAGAAGGCTTTTCCAAGCAGAAACTTCTGGAATGCTGGAAACCCCTGACCGAATTGCCTCATTTGCACATATTCGGCCTCATGACCATGCCACCATTAACCGAAACCGGGGCCGAGGTGCGTCCTTACTTTGTAGAGCTGCGCGAACTGCGCGACCAGCTCAAAGGCGTGACAGATCTTCAAACTCACCCACTGACTGAGCTGTCAATGGGCACGAGCCATGATTACTCTGTCGCCGTTGAGGAGGGCGCAACAATCGTACGTCTCGGGACTATTTTGTTTGGCGAACGACCGGCCAAAGGGTAGGATCACTTTATGAATCCCTTGTTGAAATCGCAAAAAGTCGGCTTTCTCGGGGCAGGAAATATGGCTCAAGCCATGATTAAAGGTCTCATTGAAGGAGGCCTGCCTGCCAAAAATATTTACGCTTCCAACCGCTCCGAAGGAAAACTTCACAAACTCGCAGAGACCTACCACATCAACCCGGTGTCGAGTAACGATGAACTGGTCGACAAATGTGACATCATTATCCTTGCCATCAAACCGCAGGATCTTTTGAGCGCCCTGGAGCCCGTCACACGCAGCTTTGATGAACATAAAATTGTTATCAGCATTGCCGCCGGCATTCGCATGGAAAAGCTTGAACGCTATGTCCAGGGCGCACGCCTGGCCCGAGTCATGCCCAACACCCCCTCCCTGATTGGACGCGGAGTGATCGGCTATCTTCTGAACGATGATGATGACGACGGACTGGAAGCCACCGTCGAAGATCTGTTCACCCCACTTGGGCGTGTCATTCACGTGGGTGACGAAGATCAGTTTGAAGCTTTGATGGTTTCTTGCTCCAGCGGAACCGGTTTTGTTTTCGAAATGATGATGTACTGGCAAGACTGGATTGAAGAACATGGTTTCTCGCCTGAAGAGGCCCGCCTGATGACCATTGAAACATTTGTAGGCGCCTCCCTGCTGGCCGCACAGGCCCGCGAAGACGTGGAAGACCTTCAGGCTCGCGTCACGTCGAAAAAAGGAGTCACCGCAGCTGGACTTCAGTCCATGCGTGAACTGGAGATCGAACGCGCACTTCGCATCAGCTTTGAAAAAGCGGCGATGAGAAACAAAGAAATGGCCCGGGAAATCAAATAGGCTTGCCCACAGACAGACTCGGCCTTTATCCTTAATTCATGTTGTTCAAGGAGGAACAAAATGAGAATTACTCCTATCGATATTGCTCATAAGTCTTTTGGTAAAAAGATGATGGGACTTGATGCTGACGAGGTTATGGATTTCCTGCAGCAGATCGCGGCACAAATGGAAGCTCTGATCCAAGAGCGCAACACACTGAAAGAAGCCATCCGCGAAAAAGAACTTTCTTTGATGGAATATAAAGAGCGCGATCAGGTTTTAAAAGAAACCATCGCCACAGCCACTCAGATGGCGGATCGTTTGCGCCAGGATGCGGACCGCGAAGCAAAGTTGATCATCGCGGACGCTCAACAAAAGGCGGAAATCATCACTCGCGATTCCCGTGATTCATTGAAAAAAATGTATCAGGAAGTCAACGAACTCAAGCGCGCACGCATGCAGTTTGAGGCCAACCTGAAAGCCCTGGCGCAAGCTCACCTGTCCCTGCTGGAACAAGGCGAGAAGTACATGCCACAGGCACAGCTCCCGAATCACAACATTGTGAGTGGGGGCAGCAGCGCAGGTCGCTCTCCAAACGTCTCCCCTCTGTCCGCTGAGTAATTCCGGTCGCCTTCATGATTGAAACAACAAAAGGTGGAGTTCGGCTCCACCTTTTCATTCAGCCTAAAGCCTCTAAGAATGAAGTTGTGGGTCCCCACAATGGCGAATTAAAAATTAAAATCACAGCACCCCCTGTGGATGGCCGCGCCAACGAGTGCCTGATTGAATTCATGTCCGATCTTTTTGATATTCCCAAAAGAGATGTGCTGCTGGTGAAAGGCGAAACGGGCCGCCATAAAGTTGTCGAACTCAGCGGCCTGTCTGAACAGACTGTCCGGGGCATTTTAAACATACCCCCGGGATAATCAGCGCCCTCTTTGCTTCTTGTTGGATTTCAATTCGATTTGAAATTCGGTATTGTCCAATTCCTGTTGCAACTGATCCTGATTCACACGCTTGCGCTTTTTAGGTTTGGTCGGACGTGGCTTGAAAAGATTCTGATCCACACCATCATCAAGCTGTTCCTGGAAGCGACGAACCTTTTGCTGGGAACTCAACTCGCTTTCTTCGTACATATTGGAACGATAGTTCGGAACCGGGCTCGCCACTGGCGCCACGTACTCAGGTTCTGAATACCCCTCACTCATGTCAAAGCTATAGCGCAAAAATCCGCCGACATGAAAACCCGCAGCGGCATTGGAACCCGTCAAAGTCGTTCCGCCATTGACCTGCAACGTCCACTTGGGTGTCATCAGCCAGGTGGCATAGACCTGCGAATCCATCAGATTGGGTTTCACCCCGTAGAACTTCATCGAACCCGCATTCACTCCGCTGATATAAGAGGTGCGCAGTGCCGCATTCACATCCGTCGTATCATCTGAAACACTCTGATATCCGAACAGCTCCCCGCCCAGACGCAGGCGATTCATTTTGAACTGCGCTCCCACGCCCCAGGGCATCAGGAAGGAACGACCGCCCCCTCGGAAGTTAAAACCCAGCCAACCATATCCACGCAAAGTTCCGAAGTCTTTCTGCGCAATCAAACGGGAGCGAACCTCAAAAACCCCCTCTGAATTCAATACGGTATCCGAAGCAGGATCAACCTCTTCAAAGGGCATGACGGCGATGATTTCAGGAATTAACTGGAAGGCATCGGAATACATCAGAAAATCAAACCCGACGGCCGCCTCACTCAAGGAGCTGTTCGCACGAGTGGCAACAGAATCTTTGCTTTCGGCATTGGAAACCGTTCCCCAGCCAAAAACAGACCAGTTTCTTTTAGGGGTGTACCGAGTTCCAAAAGATGAGTCCAATAATGAATAACTGTTTCCACTGGGCAGATTCTGACTGCCTCCACCAGAAGACGGATAATTGGCCTCAGAATAGAAGTAATTGGCGGACGCCTCGAAATCCCAGCGATCCCGCCGGAACTCTTTGTAATTATCCAAAGCCAGAGCTGACAATGAAACCGAAAAAATACTTAAGAAGGCAATCGCCCCACGCTGAAGATTATTTGCCATTTTCATAACTTCCTAATATTAACAAGCCTATGACGGCGACATCAAACAAATCACAGCTAGCGATCATCTTTTTCACTGTTTTCCTGTATTTAGTGGGCTTTGGTGTGGTTATTCCAATTCTCCCCATCCTTAGTCGCAACTTCGGTGCGACGGCGCTTGAGACAGGCCTTCTGCTTTCTGTGTATTCCTTGATGCAGTTCTTGTTCTCTCCGTTCTGGGGTCGCCTCAGTGACCGCTACGGCCGTCGTCCCATTCTGCTGTTCTGCCTTGTCGGAGAAACTTTTTCTTACATCATGTTTGCCTGGGCCCGCTCGCTGGAGTGGTTGTTTGTCGCCCGCCTCCTTGCTGGATTCTTCGGTGCCAGCCTTTCCACGGCGTCGGCCTATATCTCTGACATCACCCCAAAACACGAACGCTCCAAGGGCATGGCTTTGATTGGCGCCGCCTTCGGCCTGGGCTTTGTCTTCGGTCCGGCACTGGGCGGAGGCTTGGCTGTTTGGGGTCAGCACATTTCCTCAGCTCCGCACTTTGACACTTCTTTTGCCTCTTACTGGGTGGCGGGACTTTGTTTTGCCAACTTCCTTTTTGGTCTGAAGTTCCTGAAAGAATCCTTAAGTGAAAAAAGTGAATCTGCCGCAAAGAAAAAACGCTTTTCAATCATGTGGCAGTACCTGAACAAAAAAACCGTCGGTCCACTGATGATCATCTTCCTTTTAAGTTCGTTGGCGATGTCTTCGATGGAAGCCACCTTGATTCTATTCATGGGTGAAAAGTATCATTGGGACGTCAAACAGGTCAGCTTCGGCTTTGCCTACATCGGTCTGATCATTATCTTCACCCAGGGCTTTCTGGTACGCCGTCTGCTGCCGAAATGGGGTGAACGCAAAGTCTTGCGCCTGGGCATCCTGCTTTTGGCTGTGGGTCTGACAGGAATTGCCGTGGTGGATTCCATCACGGGCATGGCAATCACCATGACGTTACTTTCCTTGGGTAACGGCCTTGCCAATCCCTCCACTTTAGGAAGCATCAGTCTTCTTTCCGATTCTTCTGAACAAGGAGCCACAATGGGTGTCACCCAAAGCATGGCCTCCTTGGGGCGGATTCTGGGACCAGCTCTGGGCGGGGCCCTTTATGGATCTGTGGCCATCACTGCCCCTTTCTGGGCCTCGGGAGTTATGGCCTTCGCTGGCCTTGCTATTGTTGTTGTCATTTACAAACTCATCCCTGAACACGGGCGCGTAGGATAAGCATTATGGAATTTAACTCTATCGGCTACTTTCAATTCGACAATCTCATCCAAACACGCACACCGTTTCTGCTGGTGATTTTGGATCAAGTGGATCTATCTGATTGGTACAAAAGTGTTACCAAAATGCATTTGGACAATATCAGCCTGCACTGTCAGATCGAAAATGTCTTGGAATCCGTGCAGTCCAAGAATCTTCCGCCGCACTTTGCCGTGGTCGTTTTGGATCGGGATGAAAAATCCAGCCCCCAGGTGGTCACACAACTGGAAGGGGCCGGATTCATTAATAGTTTCTATGTCAAAGGTGGCCTGAACGGCTTATTAAGCGAACGCCAACCATAATTTGACATAGAAGCGACAGCTTTTCTCAAAGCCTTGTTGTTGATTTCCGCCGTTTGTAACATACTTGGTACATCAAAACTTGAAACTTTAAACAAGGATGTACCATGAAAAAGTTTTTGATCGCAGCTATTGCAACAACAGTGGCTTCTACAGCTCACGCCGGTTCTTTAAATTTGGATCTGCGTGCTGACTACAACTCCACTACTTACACAGACTCTTCGCAGAAAGACTTCACCAAGTTCTACTTCAAGACGGGCCGCTTGGATTATCAGGGTAAAGCCAATGATGATCTTTCTTTCCGCGTGCGTCTGGCTTTCAACAAAGAAGCCACTCGCTTGAACACCGACAGCGCACAAACCGCTGTGGAGTACGCTTTCCTGACTCACAAGATGTCTGAATACTTCTCTTTGTCAGCAGGTCGCTTCAACACGGAGTTCGGCGGCTTTGAAGGCGCAACAAGTGGTGCGGATCTTTACCTGACATCTCAGTTCTACACTCGCAAAGGACCAAACGGAAATCTGGCGGCAGGTGTGTTTGGAACGGCAGACCTACTGTATATGACTGGGGTTAAGGGCACCTTCACTTTCGGAGATCATTCGATTCATGTTCTTGGAACCAACGAAAAGTTCAAAGAAGCAGCAACTCCGATGGACCAGAACCAATCCATGTATGGTGCGATTTGGAGAGGCGCCTTCATGGAAAAGGCTTTGATGACCAACTTGTCCTACCACACAATGAACGGCCCTGCTGATGGCGACACCAATCAGTTCGTGGCAGCGGGCGTGATGTGGAACTCCAAGCCCGTGATGGTTTCTGTGGACTATCTGATGTCTGAATTCAAAGAAGATGCCTCTGGCGACAAGGACACTGTGACGTCCATCGTAGCGAAATTCGCATACTCCGGCTGGGAACAATGGACACCTCGTCTTGAAGTGGTTTCTTCTGAAGAAAAGCTGGAAACAGCTGGCACTGTGACTAACAAATTCATGGGTTACGGCGCTGTTCTTGAATACAAGCCTTACACTGACGTGAACTTCCGCTACCATCTTGCTTACAACTATCAAAAAGAAGAGTTAGATGCTGGTGGCGACGATCCAGTTTCTCAAGAGATCGTTCTGGGCGCTCGCCTGATGGCGGACTTCCTGAAATAATCCTCTGACAACACAGACTTAGATCGAGGGAGGCTTTCATGCCTCCCTTTTTTTATTTCAACTCACGCCTCAATTTCGCACCGCTCCTCATGCTCGAAGGTCCCACGGGCCCTTTGACCCAGATTCCTTCATTTGGCCTACCCCAAAAGGCTTGAATTTGTTAGTCTCTAAGGGTTAAAAACTTAAGCATTTCATGTCCTTAAACCCTCAGAGGTCTTTACAAATGTCAGAACAGTTATCAGATCGTTACAATCCCGCAGATGTTGAATCTCGCACTTATGAATGGTGGGAAAAAAACGGCTACTTCAAAGCCCAGGATCAATCCACGAAACCTCCGTTTTCCATTATCCTTCCTCCACCGAACGTCACAGGTTTTCTGCACATGGGTCATGCCTTGGACCACACTATTCAGGACATGCTCATCCGTTGGAAAAGAATGAACGGCTACAACACCATGTGGTTGCCGGGAACAGATCACGCCGGAATCGCGACTCAATCCGTGGTAGAGCGTGAACTGAAGAAAGAAAATATCACTCGCCATGACCTGGGCCGCGAAAAATTCGTGGAAAAAGTTTGGGACTGGAAACACCAATACGGCAACCGCATTTACAATCAAATGCGCCGCCTGGGTGATTCCTGTGACTGGGATCGCGCTGTCTTCACTCTGGATGAAGGGGTCTCCAAAGCCGTTCGCAAAGTCTTCGTGTCTTTGCACAAGAAAGGTTTGATCTATCGTGGCCAGCGTCTGGTGAACTGGTCCGGCCCTCTGGAGACGGCAATTTCAGATTTGGAAGTGGAACACAAGCAGGTCAAAGGATCTTTGTACCACATCAACTATCCGCTGGAGGATGGCTCTGGCTTCCTGACAGTGGCGACCACCCGTCCGGAAACAATGCTGGGCGATTCCGCCCTGTGTGTTCACCCGGATGATGAACGCTACAAGCACCTGATTGGCAAAAACGTGGTGATTCCTTTGATCAACAGAAAGATCAAAATCATCGCTGACACTTATGTGGATCAGGCGTTCGGCTCTGGTGTGGTGAAGATCACTCCGGCCCATGACTTCAACGACTATAAAATTGGTAAATCCCACAATCTGGAATTCATCAACATTCTGACCAAAAAAGCAGAACTGAATGAAAATGCAGGCGCTTATAAAGGCCTGAAAGTTCAGGAAGCGCGCAAACGCATTCTGGAAGACCTGAAAGCCCAGAACCTTCTGGCAAAAGAAGAACCACACGTTCACTCTGTAGGTCACTGCTCCCGTTCCGGTGCGGTGGTTGAACCGTTCTTGTCTGAACAGTGGTTCGTCAAAATGGAAGCTCTGGCTGTTCCGGCAAAACGCGTGGTTGAAAGCGGCACCATCCGCTTTGAGCCCGAATCTTGGACAAAAGTATACCTTCACTGGCTGAACAACATCGAAGACTGGTGTATTTCACGTCAGTTGTGGTGGGGTCACCGCATCCCGGTTTGGTACTGCTCTGATTGCAATCACCAAACTGTGGCCGAAACAGACGTCACTGCCTGCGAAAAGTGCGGCAGCACCAAGTTGCATCAGGACGAAGACGTTCTGGACACTTGGTTCAGTTCTGCTTTGTGGCCGTTCTCCACTATGGGCTGGCCAAATGAAACTGAAACTTTGAAGACATTCTACCCAACCAGCTATCTGGTCACTGGTCACGATATCATCTTCTTCTGGGTGGCTCGTATGATCATGATGGGTCTTGAATTCCAAAGGGACGTTCCTTTCCGCACGGTTTACATCCACGGTCTGGTGCGCGACTCTCAGGGCCGCAAGATGTCCAAGTCTTTGGGGAACTCCATTGATCCGGTGGAAATGATTGAAAAGCACGGGGCCGATGCCTTGCGCTTCACCTTTGCTGCGCACTTGTTCTCTGGAAAAGACTTTAAGTTCAGCGAACAGCGCCTGGAAGGTTATCGTAACTTCATGAACAAGATCTGGAATGCGGCTCGTTTTGCCCTTTCCAATCTTTCCGACTTCAAAGCTCCGGCGGAAGGTGTGAAGGCCCTGCCAAATCAGGCGCACATCAGTGTGTTTGATCAGTGGATCATCACCAAGCTTGCCGAAGTGACCAAAGAAGTTGAAGAGGCGATGGAGCAGGAAAGATTCTCTGACGCCTCTATGGCGCTTTATCAGTTCATCTGGAATCAGTTCTGTGACTGGTATATCGAGTTCACTAAACCGATCCTGAATGGCAATAACGCTGAAGAAAAGGCCGCAACACAACTGGTGATCGCGCAGGTTCTTAACCGCATCACCCGCCTGTTGCATCCGTTCACACCGTTTATTTCTGAAGAAATCTATCAGAAACTGCCAATCAAGGGCGAAGCGTGCATCATGGACCAATATCCGAATGTGCGTAACGATAAAGATTTCCTCAGCCTGGGCTCAGCCCAAGCCGCACTGGAAATTGATATTGTGAAGGAAGTGATTACTGCCATCCGTAACATCCGCGGCGAAAACCGCATCAGTCCGGCTGTGAAACTGAATGTCCGCCTGGGTGTGACCAACGATCAAACTCAGAAAATTCTGGGCAACAACCGCACCGCTTTGATGACGATGGGTCGCCTGGAAAACGTGGAAATCGGCCCCGAGGGCAACATGATGAAATGTGCTGTTGCGCCGGTCGTTGTTAAAGACGCCAGCGTAAAAGTGATCATTCCATTGGAAGGCCTGGTGGACTTCGATGAGGAGATCAAACGCATCAACAAATCCATCGAAAAGCTGACTCGCGATATCGGCATGCTGACCGGCAAACTTTCCAATGAAAAGTTTGTGGCAAATGCAGATGAAGACGTGATCGCAGCAGACCGCGCTTTGTTGGCGCAATCCAAAGTTCAACTGGATTCACTGCGCGACGCTTTGACTCGCTTCCAGTAAGTCTTAAGCCCAAAAACACAAATCCTCCGTGATTCGCAGTCACGGAGGATTTTTTTGCCCGAAATCAATACCCTCGGCGCACCCGGCGCAAATGACGACGTTGTCGGCGCCGAGGCTCAGCCCTCTCTTCCCGACTGTCGAAGTCCATGTCATCACTGCCGTAACGAAAATCAAAGTGAGGATCTACATGTGGTTCCAGCTGAGGGTGCAGGGCCTCATAAGAATGACGATAACCATTTTTCTGGCGTTCGGCCTCAAAAGAATCCCAGAGAGTGGACTCGGGCTCGGTCTTGGGCTCGATCTCTGATGAATCCTGATACTCATTGATAAATTCACCGTAGTCTCTTTCTGGCTCTTTTCGACGGGAATCCTGTCGTCGCCAACGATCCGATGGCTGCATACAGACCTCCTTGTTTGAGGGCATAACTTATTTTAAAAGTCCGCCGACGCCCGCACAACAAAGCAAAGGGTCCTGTGCCAAAGCAAAGGACCCTCATTGTAGTCTGACATTAAGATGTGCCTACACTGCTTAGAATGTGATCTTGATCGAGTCCGCAGATTTTTTTGCCGGACCGTGGAAAACCGCCTCAATATTGTTCCCGTCCGGGTCTAAGAGGAAAGCGGCATAGTAGCCTGGATGATAAGGGCGTTCGCCCGGACCACCGTTGTCTTTACCTCCGGCGGCCAAACCCGCCTCATAGAATTTCTTTACGGCATCGCGGTCCTGCGCTTGAAATGCCAAATGTGTTCTGCCCGTCAGTTTGCCAACGCTGGCCTGACTGTCGACGGATGAAATAAACAGTTCATCGTACCAGAAAAACCCCGGACCTTCACCGCCCATTGGAATCCCCAAAGATCCCAATACCGCCGAATAAAACTTCTTACTTTTTTCAAGATCCGCAACCACCAACTGAAGGTGATCAATCAAACGGCCTCTGTGCAGCTCATTTGTTTCCATTATTTCTCCCTTTATTTGCACTGACACTGGAAGGTGGAGGATTTATCAGCTCCAGTACAGCTGTAAGTGGCCCCATCATGTGTCAGCTGGAACGAGAAAATCTTCCCGTTCTTTTCCACCAACAAAAGATCATCCCCGTTTTGATAGAAAATTCGGCGCGAAACGGAACGCCCCACCACTTCACCGTCGGCTTCAAGACTGGCCAACAATGTTTCAGACGGGTTGATTTTCTGCTCTTTTGCAAGCGGAAGCTCTTTGCGAGACCCATCCGCTGCGTAAGAAAAATACTGCAATGAACGTGACCCTTCCGGGTCACCCAATCTTTCCAAATACAGACGACGAAGTTCGCCTTCTTTGGTTCTTAAATCGGTGGCGACCCACTCTTCATCCTGAGTCACAACGTCACCCAGATCCGCATTAATGGACTGATTGAAGGTTTCAAAATTCACCTCCACACCCGGATCCAAGGGCTTTACAATCATATTCAGGCAGGTGCCCATTTCTTTGATTTTTTGCTGATAGAGCTCAAACTTCTGAGGATCTTCCATCTCTGTGGGCAGGAAGGCCGCAGAGGGTGTGACTGCCGGAGCTTCAATGGGAGGAGGCTCGGCTTTAACGGCGGTTTTTCCTTCAGACACAGACGAAGCCGAAGTGCCCAGGGTTTCTGGTGCCAACTCCTTTTCTTCCTGTCCTGATTCTCTTTGTCTGTGACAGTAAGAGATAATAAGAACTATGGCGACAATAAGACCTAAAAACAAAGCTGATTTCTTATTCATACCTTCAGTTATCGACTGATATGGACAGAGACGTCAATGGGTACAAACGGTGGCAGCGAAATTCGCCGAAATAGGAACCGAACCTGCAGTTTATCAAAATACTTGGCCACCAGCGCACAGCCCGGCCCCTTCAATGCCACATACATCAAATAATTCGGCAACCCGGGTTCATATTCAAAATGCCACTGACTGACTTGGTGACAGGATTTTTTGGCTTCAACATCATTGGATTCAAAAAGCACTTCCGCTGCAGTCCCAAAAGAGATCGATTGGTTGATCAGCTCCGCATCAGCTTGTGACAACACCAGACCAATGCGCAGAAGAGCCACTTGGGTCAACGGATTCCACAATGACGAATATTCATACCCCTGCGGACCCAACGACTGAATACGGAAGCTCATATGACCTTCTGTCGATGGATTCGCCGTATAACCTTCTGCAGACCACAGAACTGCCAGAATCATCACCACAAACATCAAATATCGCATGATTCCCCCTCATGTGAAATTCGTGAAGTGATTTCTTTTTATTCGGCGACAGGTTCAAAACGCAAGAAAGGGATCTTTGCAGATCCCTTTCTTGAAGTCATTTCAGCTGTGGTGACAAGTTTGGGCTTATTTCAGCAAGCCAATCTCACGCAGTCGCTGCATCAAGAAATCCTGACCAGTAATATCAGGGTACTTCGCACCTGTCCCTTTACAAGATGGCAAGCAGCTCAGCATGGCATCCGGATGAGGATGCATGAAGAACGGCATGGAGTAACGACTTTGATTTGTACCATCTTGTGGATTGATCACACGGTGAGTGGTGGAAGGCAAAACGTCATTGGTCAGACGAGCCAACATATCCCCGACGTCCACGATCAAAGTGTCTGGTTCAGAATCAATATCCAACCAAGTGCCATCACGATCTTTCAATTGCAAACCTGAAGCCGTCGCAGCTGGAAGAATTGTAATGAAGTTGATGTCTTCGTGAGCTGCCGCGCGAACACAGCGCGGATCCACACCTTCAGGAATCGGTGGGTAATGCAAAAGTCTGAGGATGGAATTTCCATCCTTGGTCATCTTAGCAAAGAAATCTTTTTCAACTTCCAAAGGCATCGTCAAAGCTTCCAGCATCACATCGCCGGCTTCTTCCAAGGCGGCATAAAGTTTTGAGAAGTGAGACTGGAACTCGGGCAATTCGGAAGGCCATACGTTCGCAGGATAGATTTCTTTCAAAGGATTGCCCTCGGAAAGCTCACGACCCACGTGCCAGAACTCTTTCAAATCCATCACCGGGGAATCTTTGGCGTGCTCTTGACCAAACGGAGTGTAACCACGCTGGAAGCCCGCGTTTGGAGAAATGTAGGATTTTTTAACTTCAGTGGGAAGCGCATAGAACTTTTTAAGGATGTCGTAAGCTTTGTGCAGATCTTCAGCTTTGACGTTGTGATCTTTAAGAATGATGAATCCGTATTCTTTAAGACCTGTGAAGAGCTTGTCGATGAACTCTGAGCGCTCAGCTCCGGTTCCTTTGGTATAACTTGCAAGGCTCAATGTAGGCACTTTACGAAGAGTGCTGTTTTCAGAATGAGAAGCAGTTTCCGTTGTTCTCAAAGTATCCCCCTTGTATTGGTTCAGCTCGGACTGTAGCCTGCTGCGCAAATAAAAGGCAACAGCAACTAATTATGCATAAAAAGAATATCGAAAACTCTGACGTGCGTCGGGCTTTCAAACTTGAAATGGATATCCCCATCAAACAGTCTTACGGCGTGAGAACTTCTATAAGGCGACTGCCCCTCTTCAAAGCCTCTATACACCACGGGACGCGGATCCAACTTCAAAGTCTCTTCGATAATTTCTCGCAAGGCTTTATCTGGATTTTGACTTTGCCATTGCTGTAAAAGTTGCTCGGCCTTGTCGTCAAAGGTCACTTCAATCGGAGTCTTGGCGATCTCGGCGGGCCACCCCGTTCGGGCTGTCGGAATCGCTTCAACTTCAGGCAGATAAGGTTTGATATCCAAAATAGGTGTGCCATCAACCAGGTCCGCACCGGCAACGATGATGCCGTCTTTTTCCACCTTCACAAGCTCCACCAACGAAAGTCCAATCGGATTTGGGCGATGAGGTGTGCGGGTCGCAAACAGCCCCATACTTTCCCCGCCCAAACGCGGTGGATGCACCTTCGCATGAAAACGAGCGACCTTGTTTTGATGGAAGACCCAGATCAACCAGACATGACTGAACCCCTCCAGACCCTGCAAAGATTCTTCGGGCTGAAGATCGGCACGAATCTTCAAACGCGCCTGAGCCTGCTTTACCAAACCAGGCTGTCGCGGCGTTCCAAATTTATCTTTAAAGCAGGATTCAAAGTAGCCAATCGGTTCCATAAGGTACGCCGTACCTTTTTGGAATGTTATGCGTCAAGGACTTTCGAATTACAGACTGTTTTCAGATGACATGGGCTCTTGAAAGCATAAGAAAGAGGCAAAACAAACAGCCATTAGGAGGCTTCAGATATGAAACAGCTTATTTTGGTCGCTGCTCTGACTTTGGGAGCAACAAGCTTTGCCTTTGCCGGTGAACTGGACAATGAGTCTTCCGTCACCAATCAATCCATGAACGGCACTGTCGTGATCCGCGTGGACAACCGCAACAATCAAACAGCGGTATTGGCAACCCCGTCACCCCTCACAAGCGATGCTCAAGCGCAAACTTTGGCGCAAACAGGTGCTTTCGAACAAGCAGCCAACGTGCGCAGCGAACTTGATCAAGACGGTGGCGCTTCCAGCTGGTACTTCTACAGCGGCTACAACTACTACAGCTACGTTTACTGGTACGGCAACTGGTACACACCATGCTACACGTACAACTACGGCTACTATTCCTACTACTACTACTCTAATTACTACTGGTAAAGCGTCCGGCGGCCTTCCTGGCCGCCCTTAGCAGAGGGTTCACCGCTGGAGACGACCTCCAGCCAGCGGACGCGTTGGCCGCTCAAAGAGCCGACAGGCTGGTGAGGGCAGGAGCCCGAGTCGTCGCAAGCGGTGAACCCTCTGCTAAGGGCCGAAGTAAGTCCTGGGTCTTGGACTTCGAAGATAGTGATAGGGGGAACTTATATGAAAGTTTTTGTTTTTCTTTCTTTGATGCTTTTTTTGGCTTCTGGGGCTTTTGCAGCGAAGCCATTTTCCAATACTGATTCTTTGAAAAACTCTTTGGGTTTTACTCCTTACTACTCGGCTCAGAATCCGGGGCGCAAGTTGAAGATTGCAGTCCTGGACAAGGGCTTCTTTGGCTATGAAAAGGAAATCGGCAGGACTTTGCCAGTGGGAACTCGCTATGTGGCAGGCCCGGTGGCAAATCCTGAAAACTTGAAAGTCGTGCATGGCTTAAAGATGGCGCAGATTCTGATTTCCATGATGACCAACGATATGAAGGCCACACAGTGGATTCCGGAACTGACGCTTTATAATGCCTTTGGTTTTTCCAACTTCAAGGCGGCCATTGATGACGTGATTGCACGCCAGTATGACCTGGTTCTTTATTCTGAGGTTTGGGAATACGGTGGTAATTTTGATGGTGGCGGCTTTATTAATGCGGAAGTCAATCGCGCCACTCGAGCAGGTGTGATCTGGGTGAATGCGGCCGGCAACTTTGCACTGACCACCTATAATGGCCCTATCACAAATGGTCACGACAATTGGGTGCAAATGCCGGATCAGAACAATGCCCTGGCGTTACGCTGCCAGGCTGCTGCTGGTAAAAAATGTCCGGCGAAGATTGTTCTTTCCTGGAATGACTTCAAAGATAACGTTGAGGAAGGTACCACCAAAGACCTGGATCTGGCTTTGACCGATGATCTTTTAAACGTAATTCAAAGCAGCGCCCTGAAACAATCCGACGACCGCAACGAGGGCCGTCCCGGGTTTTCCAAATACCCGCGCGAAATAATCTCTGTGGAATTGCAACCGGGTCTTTATTTCCTACGTGTGAAGAATCGTTCCAACAATTTCACTCAGCGCGATCAGTTGCGTCTCACGGCAGATGGTGAAGGCTTGGTGATGCCGTCCCATTCTCGTGGGGAAACATTGCTGAATCCCGCAGACAATCCAACAGTGATAACAGTCGGCGCGAGTGATTCAGACCGTTCGTCGACATCTTTCTTCCGCGACAAACCAGACCTGCTGGCGCCGTCGTCATTGAAATTGGAAGATGGGACTGAATATCGTGGCAGCTCCAACTCGGCAGCGATTGTGGCTGCGGGCCTGGGTCTTTTGAAGTCCCGCGAACCGCGCATGACTCGCGTGGATCTGCTGAATGCTGTCAGTTCAAAACACAACTGGGAACAGCGCGGGCTGTCCTTGAATCTTTTGGGCTTCGGTCCGACGGGCCCAAATTGCTTCTTAGACGTGAGCTTTAATCCTTTGCCTGTGCAAATTCGCGATGTGGTCGCACGCGGCGGGGTCCCGGTACAAACGACAGCTGCTGTGCGCGTGATGGTTCCGTTTGATCCGATTCTTTTGAACACGCAACTGCGCCGAAATCTTCTGAATGACATGATCGTGGCGATGCCTCAAGGGGGCTATGCAATTTATCCTCGCAGAGCTCTGATTCCCGCTGGCGCCGTGGAGATTTTCCAACGTCCGCTTGAAGCCGGCTTGTGTCGCCCCACTCCTGTCAACGGCAAGAACTTCCACCTTTGACAGAGTCGGCAAGTCCAATGGCTGCCGTCTGAAGTATTCATTTGAGTGCCTAAACAATGCCCCGTAGTCTATAAAGAACTGCGGGGTTTTTTGTGTTAAAGAAGCTTCTTTATATCCATTTGTTTGCGGGCCTGATGCTGGGTTGCTCAACCCTGCCGCCAAACAACAATCGAAAAGAATCACACAGCCTTCCTCCCGATCCGACAACTCGTCTTGGCACAGCCATCGACCAACAACTCAAAACCCATCCCGGACAGTCCGCTTTTTATCCGCTCAGTTCAGGTCTTGAAGCCTTCATTGCCCGAATGGCCTCTGTCGCAGTGGCGGATCGAACTTTGGATCTGCAATACTATATCTGGGAAAATGATCTGACCGGACGCCTGATGTTTCATTCTGCTGTCACCGCCGCAGACCGGGGCGTACGAGTGCGAATCCTTCTGGATGACTTAAATCAGGCGCGGCATGAAAAAATGCTGGCGATTTTGGATTCCCATCCCAATATCGAAGTGCGCATGGCCAACCCTTTTGCCAGCAGATCCTTTAGAATTTTCGATATCATGCGCTTTTCCACCGTCAATCGTCGCATGCACAACAAAGTCTTTATCGTCGACAATCAAGCCGGCATCATCGGCGGTCGCAATATTGCCAATGAATACTTCGATGCGAGCACCGAGATGAACTTCGGTGATTTTGATCTTTGGACTTTTGGCCCTGTCGTGCAAAGTCTGTCACAGGAATTCGACACCTACTGGAACAGTGAAATTTCATATCCCATCACGGCTTTAAACCACTTCCAGGCAAGTCCGGCGGACTTAGAGAATCTTCGTCAGGATTTTGCCAACTCTGTTCAGGAAGCCGAGGCCACTCGCTACGCCGAAGCTTTGCAGGACACCCCGATGGTCCGCCAGTTCACGAAAGAGCCTCTGAAGCTCTTCTGGGGGAAGGCCGAAGTCGTCATCGACCCCCCAGCCAAGTTGAGCAAAATGGATGACCTTAAAGATCAGCATCTGCCCTATCAGCTTTATCCGTTAATTGAAGAAACCAAGAAGGAACTGTTGCTGGTTTCCCTTTATTTCATTCCGGGTGAAAAGGGTGTGAAGTTTTTTGGCAGCTTGCGCGACCGAGGTGTTCAGGCGTTTGTCCTGACGAACTCTTTGGCTTCCAGTGATATCGCCACTGTCTTTTCCGGATATAAGGGGTATCGCCAGGATTTATTGAGAAACGGCGTGAAGCTGTTTGAGCTTAAGCCCAACCCAGTCAGCAAAAAGAAAAAGAAGCAAAAAACCATTGGCAGCTTTTCAAGCTCTGGCTTGCACGGAAAGGTGTTTGTCTTTGATCGCAAGAAAGTCTTTGTCGGCTCGATGAATTTAGATCCCCGTTCCGTCACCTTAAACAGCGAAGTCGGGGTCGTCGTGGAAAGCCCCGAATTCGCGCGCACCGTGGCTGACCGATTTACGGAAGATCTTGCCGAAGACACCTATGAAGTGGTGCTGGCGACCGATAAAAACCTTCAATGGAAGACACAAGACGGCCCTCTGCAAAAAACCTACTTCACTGACCCCGAGACAAGCTGGTGGAAGCGTTTCAAGGCCGCCGTTAGCGCCATCTTCATACCTGAATCCTGGCTTTAAAATAAAAAAACCCCGAAGCATACAACCCGGGGTTCATAAGATTCTGTCAGCAGATAGAAGTTTGAAAGAGCTAGAAGTTGCCAGATCTTCTCATCAAACCATCTTTGTTTTTGATGATGATCTCTTTGCCATTCAAATCAATCAGTCCTTCGTTTTTGAACTCTGTCAGATGACGTGACAAGGATTCATTGATCGTGCTGGCAAGCTGGGCAAATTCATTTCGTGTCAGTTTCAAATTCAGAGAAATACCCGCCGGCGTCTGCACACCAAATCTGTCAGCCAACAACACCAACTGGTAAGCAATGCGCTCTTGCACAGATGCCAGATAGTGCAACTGACTGGTCGTTTCGAACGACTCCAGATCATTCACAGCTTGATTCAAAAGCAACTTGATCAGTGGACTTGCTTGCGCCATGGCCACTTGAATAAGTTCACGTGGATACAACCAAAGAACTGTCGATTTCACAGCTTTGGCGTGACTCTGCGTGGGGGTTCCTTTGACAAGGGCTTTGTACCCAAAGTACTCCCCTGGGGAAACCAGCTTTGTCACATATTCGTTGGTCGTTGTGCGGCCGCGCGCATGCGAACGGTTAACAACAACTTTAACACATCCTGACTGAACGTAGTAAAGACCCTTCACCGGTTCGCCTTCTTTGAAAATCATCTCTTCTTCCTTGAGATGAATGACTTCGTAGGGAACGTTTGAAGTACTTGGAATACTTAGGTTTTGACCACCCATAAAACCAAGGGAGTTTACTCCGCCGTTGAGTATCGTCTGAGATTCCATACTCTATTACCTCCGAGCTTTCTTCGTTGGGTTATTCGTTGAAGCCATCCTAAGCTGGTATTATACAGCTTCCTAATTGAAATTTCGACATAACAACCTTGTAACGGCCTCTCCTCGAAGGTCCTAACATCCTTTTGACTTGACTCACAGGGACACGTCCCCTACTTTCAGCCCAACTCAAAACTGGAATTTTTTCGTAATTTCAACCTCTTATTCGACAGATTACGGCCTGTTAAAAGAGGTTCAATGGAGTCCAATACATGGTTAAAAGTATTCTTACGACCTTGTTAATCTTGTCATGTAGCACGCTTTCCTCTGCAAACACACTTAAAGTTGGTCTGGTTCTCGATAAAGGTGGCAAAGACGATAAGTCTTTCAACTCTGCTGCGTATCTGGGTGCGAAGAAGGCCGAACAAGATTTGAAGATCGATCTGAAATACGTTGAAGCCACAGACACCAACGCCATTGAAAATCTACATCGCGCTTTTGCCCGAAAAAATTTCGATCTGGTGATCGGCATTGGCTTCGCTCAGCAAGACGCTGTTAAGAAAGTGGCAGCTCAATTCCCAAAAGTGAAATTTGCTGTCGTCGACAGTGATGTCAAAGCACCTAATGTTCGTTCTTTGCTTTTTGAAGAACATGAAGGATCTTTCCTCGTTGGCGCATTGGCTGCCATGGCCACTCAAACAAACTCTGTCGGTTTCGTGGGTGGCATGGACATCCCGCTGATTCGTAGATTCTCGATGGGTTATGCTGCTGGGGCAAAGTACGTTAATCCGAAAATCAAATTCACAGAAAACTACGTCGGTGTCACTGGCGAGGCCTGGAACAATCCAGCCAAAGCCAAAGAACTGGCGCTAGCTCAGATCGCCAAGGGCAGCGATGTGATCTTCGTGGCTGCTGGTGCTTCCAATACTGGCGTCTTTGATGCTGCCGAAGAAAAAAAGAAATTCGCCATCGGTGTGGATTCAAATCAGAACTGGATCAAACCAGGTGTCATCCTGACCAGCATGATGAAAGCTGTCGACATCGCCGTATATGACACCATCAAAGAAACCCAGGCTGGAAAGTTCACATCCGGAACTGTACTTTACGGACTTAAAAACGAAGGCGTGAACTACATACTGGATAAGCACAACGAAAAGCTCATCACTCCCGATATGAAGAAAAAGGTCGAAGAGATCAAAAAGAAGATCATCGCAGGCCAGATCCAAGTTCCTGATTACTACAAGAAAAAGTAATTCGCATGACGGCTGCAGTAGAGTTTAAGGGAATCAGCAAATACTTCGGCGAGGTCCGCGCCAACTCTGATATTTCCTTTTCCGTCGCCAAAGGCTCCATTCACGCCATCGTGGGTGAAAATGGAGCCGGCAAATCCACAGCCATGAAAATACTGTTTGGAATGTACCGGCCGGATTCAGGGAAAATTCTGATCAACGGACAGGCTGTTGAGTTTGATTCCCCGATTGATGCCATGGCCGCCAAAGTCGGCATGGTTCATCAGCACTTTATGCTGGCAGAGCCCTACACCGCCCTGGACAACATCCTTCTGCAGCAAAAGGGCTCAGCCTTTTCCCTGCTTCCTCGCAAAGAGCAACTTCAACGTATCACTGACATCGCCAACCGCTATGGCTTTCACGTGGATCTGAACGCCAAAGTCGAGGATCTTTCTGTCGGCGAACAGCAGCGCATAGAAATTCTGAAAATCCTTTCCCAGGATTCGGACATTCTGATTCTGGATGAACCTACGGCCGTCCTCACCCCACAAGAGGTGCAGGATCTTTTTGCCAATCTTCGCAAACTGAAAGCCGAAGGCAAAACCATTCTGATCATCACCCACAAACTTAAAGAGGTGATGGCTCTTTCCGATGCCGTCACCGTTTTCCGCTCGGGTCGCATGGTGGAATCCAAAAAAACAACCGACACTTCGGTCGAAGATCTTGCCGCCCTGATGGTGGGTCGCTGCATGCAAACACCGGCAGAGCGGGTTTCAGTTATTGATGAATCCAGAATCTTGCTGGACATCGAAAATCTTTCCGCAGATCTGGGCACCCACACACTTCGCAATATCAACTTGAAGATCCGGTCCCGCGAAATCGTCGGTGTTGCCGGCGTTGAAGGCAACGGACAGGATGTTCTGATTCGCTGTCTGCTGGATGCCAAGTCGCTGAATAAGAACTCTTTGACTGGCGCTATCCAGTGCCATGGGTCCCTGCAGGCCTTTCCCGAGGACCGCCTGCGCTTTGGTGTTCTTCCGTCACGTCCCGTATATGAAAACTTTCTGCTGGGGCAGGAACATAGATTCACCAAAGGACTTTTCCTGAAAACCCGCGAATTGATCGCGCGCACTCAGGAGATCATGAAAACCTACGACATCCGCCCCCCCAATGAGCACCTTGCCTTTGGCAAACTTTCCGGGGGCAATCAACAAAAGCTGGTCGTGGCGCGAGCGTTGACGCAAAAACCGGATGTGATTCTGGCGGCCCAACCCACTCGTGGTGTTGACATCGGCGCCATTGAATTCATTCATAATGAGATTCGCAAAAGCCGGGATGAAGGCGCAGGTGTTCTGTTAATCTCTTCCGAACTGGATGAATTAATGGCTTTGTCTGATCGTATCGTGGTTCTTTATAAAGGCCAGCTGGTTGCCGAATTCAAGCGCTCTGAATTCAACGAGATCGCCCTGGGTAAGGCCATGGGAGGTGGACAGTGAAACGCATCTTCGGCTTCCTGCTGGGATTGACCCTGGCTTTGCTTCTGACCTTGTTCGCTGGCGAAAATCCTTGGAATGTATTTACTATTCTGGTCCGCAGTGCCTTTGGTTCGATGTATGATCTGGGACTGACCCTTTCCTACACGACTCCGCTTATTTTCTGCGGTCTTTCTGTTGCCATGGGTTTCCATGCGGGGCTCTTTAACATCGGCGCTGAAGGACAAATGACCATGGCCGTTGTTACAGCGGCCGCTGTGGGGGTCTTGTTTCCTCACGTACCCTTTCCGCTGGCGCCCGTTCTGGCGGTTTCTGCTGCACTGATCGCCGGTGGGCTTTGGGGATGGATGGCCGGATGGTTGCGCGCTGAGCGCGGCAGTCACGAAGTTATCATCACTATCATGATGAACTTCATTGCCGCGGGCCTGGCGGGTTGGTTTACCTTAAAAATCATTCCAAACCCTGATTCACAGAATCCGGAAACAGCGTTGGTGTCGCCGAACTACATGTTTAAGGACTATGATCTGATTGCCCGCCTGTTCCCGGATACTCCGGCCAATGCGTCTTTGGTTTTTGCCATTGTACTTGCGATTTTGATGTGGATATTTCTCTGGAAAACCGCTTGGGGCTTCAAGTTGCGGGCGGTGGGATCTAACCCGGAAGCCGCTCATCGCGCGGGTATTTCTGAAAAGAAAGTACAGATCGCTGCCATGACCCTGGCCGGAGCTTTGGCTGGATTTGTAGCCCTTTCAGAAGTTGTTGGCAGCGCTGGGCAGTATCGTATTGGTTTTTCTCCGGACTATGGATTTATCGGTATTGCTGTGGCTTTGATGGCCAGTAACAATCCCTTGGGTATTATCCTTTCCGCTTTTCTTATGGGAGCCCTTCACAAAGGGGCCTCAGATCTAGATCTGGAAACCAGCACCATCACTCGTGATTTCTCTCGCATCATTCAAGCATTGGTCATCCTGGGCGTTGTGGCGCAAGGATACTGGGAATGGTTTAAGCACAAAAGGAGGAAGGGTTAAATGGAAACACTAACCTGGATTCTGGCCTTGACCCTGGCAACACTGCGTTTGGCAACACCACTGATTTTTGCCTCCATGGGAGGCTTGATGAGCGAGCGCTCGGGCGTGGTGAATGTAGCCCTGGAAGGTTTCATGCTCATAGGAGCTTTTGCGGGTGCGGTTGTGGGCTACAGCACGGCCTCGGCCTGGGCCGGATGGGGAGCAGCTTTGATCGCGGGCCTTATTATTGGTGCTCTGTATGCTTTCTTCGTGATTGAACTGAAAGCTGATCAGATTATCACCGGCATGGCTTTCAATCTTCTGGTGATGGGTCTTATTCCCTTCATCACAAAAATCCTGTATAGCTCCACCGGATCGACACCGGCCTTGTTGGTCGAAGATCGTTTTACCTTTGAACCTTTGTTGTTGGCGATGGCCTTGGTGGCAGCAATCAGCTTCTGGATGTATCGCACGCGTTCTGGTTTGTGGGTCCTTTTCGCCGGAGAACATCCCGAAGCCCTGACCGCCAGCGGAGTCAGTGTTCGCAAAGTGCGCTGGGCGGCTGTGACTTTGAGTGGCGGCTTTGCAGCCTTTGGCGGGGCAAGTCTGTCATTGTTCCTGGCCTCTGCCTATTCACCGATGATGACCGGCGGGCGAGGCTTTATGGCTTTGGCGGCATTGATCTTCGGGAAGTGGAAGCCACTTCCCGCCTTGGCTGCCTGTATTTTGTTTGCCTTCGCAGATGCCGTCCAGATCCGGCTGCAAGGTGTGCAGGTCGGTGGTGTTGAGATCCCCGTTCAGTTTGTTCAAATTTTACCTTACATCGTGACTATCATTGCTCTTGCGGGCTTCATTGGCAAAAGCCGAGCTCCAAAGGCATTGGGTCACCAATAGGAAGAGGTCACTATGAAAAACGTATTGTTGGCATTGATTCTTTTATCTTCAACCCAAGCCCATGCTTGGGGCGGCCGCGGGCATGATACCATTTGCCGTGTGGCTACGTTCCTGGTGAAAGAGCCAGGCTTAAAAGAATACCTGCAACACAAACCCCAGATGATGGGTCACCTGTGCAACATGCCGGACTTCTATTGGAAGAGCCTGGGCGGTGACGCTGCCAAGCTTGGCAACTCCACACATTTCATCGACATCGAAGTGATTGGTTTGGACGTCAAAGACATCACTGTTGATTATAAAAAACTGATGGCCGACTTCACCGGTCAACCGAACAAATTCAAAAACGACGGCACCACGATCAAGTCCATTCCGCAGGAGTTCGGTTCCTCCTGGTGGAGAGCCGACCAGTTCATGCGCCATATCGCCAGCCTGAAGGATCAATTCGCAGCCGCGAAAGCACCAACCAACTTCAAAGAAGAACAAGACAACGAACTTCCTTACAACAAACTGGCTTACGACATGGTGGTGTCCATGGGCCTGATGGGTCACTTCGTCGGTGACAACTGCCAGCCGTTCCACACAACGGCTGATTATGATGGCTACGCCGCAGGTCATGGTGGCATTCACGCTTACTTCGAAGATCAGGTCGTGGGTCAATTCGATGGTGATTTGGATTATCTTGTTTTGAAATCCGCTCGAGCGATGAAGAACCCTTCGTTCCTAAAACCAAAGACCGCGATCGAGAAGATGAAAGTTTTGAGTGTTATTTCCAACAACGAAATTCCCAAGCTTCTAAAACTTGATCCCGTGATCAAAAAATCCACTTTGGTAAAAGAAAAAGGGATGGAGCTAAAAACAGCGGCCGAAAGAAAGCCCGCTACTGAAGCCTTTAAGAAAATGAAGCCGATGATCGTGACCGAGATGGCTCGCGGTGCAGTTCTTCTGGCAGCCTTGTGGGACGAAGCTTATGTTTCCGCAGGCAAACCCAAAATTGGAGCTTACAAGTCCTACAAGTATCCTTTCACTGTGGATTTTGTAGCGCCGGACTATATTGATGTCCCGAAAGCTGAAACCAAATAAATTCTATTCTTTGACGGTGGACAAACCACCGTCTTTCCCGATGAAAAGATCAGATATGAGTCTAAAAAAAATTGCAGATTATATTGGAACAACACTGATCTTTTCCTGGGTGGCCCTGCAGTTTATTTCCTGCGAGCCTCAAATCTCTCCCACCACCGAGACGGAACTGCCTCAGAAAATCCAATCCCTCTGGAATGACCTTAAAGCTAAAAACCTTATATCGGGATCCATCCTGATTCAGCAGGGTGATCAGGTGCTATTTCAAGATGGACCGCAGGATCTGCAGTATGCGGTTTCCAGTATTTCCAAATCGTTTGTCGGTTGGAAGTATTATGAACTTTCCCAGCAGGGGTTAAACCTCAACACCCCGGTCTGCTACTGGCTGCAAAACTTTTGCGAGGATTCCCTGAAGTCCATCACCGTTCAGATGCTCTTGGATCATAAGGCAGGATTTGGACGCGACCTCAGCTTTGTTCATTTCTTAAAAAGAACCTTCAACCCGGACTGGAGCATCGAAAATATCGACAAACTTTCCCTGACTGCCGATGATCTGAAGAACCCGCCCGGCAGTCAGTTTCTATACTCCAACTTCGGCTATCTGGTTTTATCCCGCCTGCTTGAAGTTATAAGCAGCAAGAACTTCGCTGGGGTTATCAAGGATGTGGCGGAACAATCCGCCATGAGCGAAACTGATCTGATTGCAAAACACGACATCATTCCCATCAAGGTCCTTCTGCCCTACACTCGATGGCAGACCAGCTTAGAACTTGAAACGATCCTGTATCGATCCGCCGGCACCGGTGGCGTGCGGTCCTCAACCCGAGATCTGGCGAAGCTTTTGGGGACTTTCCAAAAAAAGGACTTTCAGAAGATTTTCACGGAGCCCCAAAGCTATTATCGCCATGGCTGGGTTCGCTCCCAGGACACTTCCTATAAAGCCTACTGGCACAATGGGGCTTCTCTGGGAGCTTACTCGTTGATGGCTCTGATCCCTGAATCCGATCTTCGTATTGTTATTCTCACAAACAACTTTAAACCTGCGAAATTCTGGTCACAACAGGCAGAACAATTCGAGCTGCTTTTCTATTAGGGGCCCGCGTCTCATCCTGAGAATGGCTCCCTCGCTGTATGCCGCTGTTAGGCCTCTGTCATATCTCTAGACAACCCCGAGGCCTCTAATTCCTTTCCAAGCGGGCACGTTGCTCGCATTCATTCTGATTGGAAGAAAATTCCTAAAGGAGAGAGAGTTATGAAAAAGAAGATTGTATTGGCAATGGCCGTTATCATGGTTTTGGGTTCTGTTAAAGCAATGGCAGAGGATTACCATAGCATCAACATGGAAGGAAAACTCCAGGCTACAGAGGCAGATGCCGCTGAAAGAGACGACTTTCAAATGGGCTTCAATCAAGACAAGTGGGATGCCGCTGAACTGGATTCAAATCTCATGACTATTAATTCCAAAATTCAAGAGCTGGAAAAACTGCAGGATGAACTAAGCGACATGGAAAACACCAATGGTCTTCTGAGTGCTATAGGCCAGACGGTCACCACCGCAACTGAAATTCAAAAGGAAATCGCAAAATCATCCGACTTGAAAAAGTCGCGCCAATTAATTCAGGAGCTGAATAGTGAAATCAACAATTTCAAGAATCAGCACCCTAGCTATAATATTCGCGGCATTAAGAAGCACGACGAACTGACGTACTAATCAGACAAATAAAAAAATCCAAAAAGCCCCGGACTTAAAACACGGGGCTTTTTTTATTTACCGCGTGCTCGCGCGGTGACGGTGCTGCCTGCAGAGGCGATCACGATACAAACAATGGCTGCCCACTGCACCGGTGCCAAGGTCTCTCGTAAAAATATTATTCCTATAACGGTCGCAACCACGGGTTCCAGACTCATCAGGATGCCGAAAGTTTTTGCTGGCATGTCTCGCATCGCCTTCATTTCCAACGAATACGGTAACGCACTGGAAAGGATCGCGATCGCTATCCCCATAGGCCACAAAGAAGGATTGGTGACCTGTTCAAAGTTCGTAAACAACCCCACCGGAAAAGTCACCAAAGCCGCAAAACACATTCCCACGGCCGCGTTGGCAGAAGAAGACCCTTCTGCATTCCCCACTCTTTTTCCGAAGATGATGTAAAGGCCCCAAAAAGCTCCTGCGCCCAGGGCCAGAACAACTCCGGTCAGGTCCAAGGCCTGGGACACTTCGGATGTCGGCAGAACCAGATAAATTCCCACTCCGGCAAGCACCGCCCAGCACAGATCCAAAGCGCGCTTTGAAGAAAACAAGGCCACAGCCAGGGGGCCGGTGAACTCCAACGCCACAGCAATGCCCAGGGGGATGCGCTCAAGGGCAAAATAAAACAGCAGATTCATAAAGCCCAACGAAATTCCGTAGGCGGCTAAAGACTTCAGGCGCTGACCAGAATAACTTTCTTTCCAGGGGCGCATCACCAGAACCAGAATCAACGCAGAGATAAACACGCGCAAAGCCGTGGTGCCCGCAGGCCCTGCAACCGGGAACAGACCCTTGGCAACAGAGGCTCCAAACTGAATGGACAGCATCGCGATCAAAATGAGACCGATGGACTTATAAAGAGAACTCACCTGGCAACTCCGTCACTTTTCTAACAGGGCGCGCGCAATCTAGGGCACGCTTTGGCACTTCGATCTCACTCTGAGAATGAGCCCTTATAAGTGCTTGAAAGCTCGTTGGCAAATTCTCATTCCAAAACGCGAGCTCTGGCACGGTCATAGCATTAGGGATATGTATACCGCGTATCGCAAAGGAGTACAAAATGACATTCGCTAAGATCTTCACAGCAGCCATCATCACAGTCACAGCAACAATGTCCTTTGCAGCTACAAAGTGTGACAGCAAAGTGAATGTAGGTCGTTTTGCAAATACGAATCCTCCTGCAAAATTCACTCAAGTTGCCAAAGATGTGAAAACGACGACCAAAGCGGGCGTTCGCTAATTCACAAAGATCTGAACAAACCCCCGAACCCCAGGTCTATCCCCCCCCAAGGCCTGGGGTTTCCCCTTTTAAAGCAAAAGCCTCTCTGTCGAGAGGCTTTTTTATTTAAACTAGATATTCAGAATGTAGCCAGAGCCGTGGACCGACGACAGATGGTCCTTCAATTCAGGGAACTTGCGTTTCAGATTATACAAGTGAGTATCCAGGGAGTTTTTGGCCACATGACGACCACCCCAGATATTCTTTTCGAGCTCTTCCCGAGTGATCAACTGGCGTGATTTGGTATAAAGCGTTTCCAATATGATGTACTCAACACGAGTCAAAGAGCATGAACGCCCTTTGAAACTGGCACTTCTATTTAACTGATTTAAAATCAACGAAGAACTAAACCAGTCAATGGCCCGCAAGCGGCTGTTGAGTTCTTCTTCCATGATGGGTTTTTCAATAAATCCACTGACACCATAGTTGATGGCATTGATCGCCATCTCTTTGCTGGAATGGCCGGTGACAATAATAATATGAGAGCGAGGGTGAGCGCTGCGGATGACCGGAATCAGATCAAAGCAGGTTTTTCCATCCAGATTGTGATCAAGAAAGAATAAATCCCATGACCCCTGAGTAAGGCACTTCAAAGCCTCCTCATAGGAGTGCGCACACTGGATTTCGCCAATATGACTGAACTTCGCTTGGAAAAGCAGTGCAAAGTCCTTGTTGTCATCAACAAGAAGTACTTTCTTCTTCATGGCTCCTTCTCACGTTCTATATTACCACTAAAGAATTGATTCAATTTGCTGTGTTAAAGCAGTGTCAAAACTAAACTAACATCAACTTACCTGACAGACATTAGAAGAGTTTTATTCATACTTTGAATTGAGTATTTCTTGAGTTTTTCAGAAAGAATTTGAAATCATCACCCACTAGGGGACCAACTTCAGGCTTGCGGATTCCAGTCAAATACGACCGTTACTTCAGTTTGCTTGCCTTGGTTGTCAGGCTCCATTCTTTTGCTCGGCCGCCCATGATTTGCTTATATACAAAAACATCAGCAAATGACTAACAACATGATCAAGCACGTCGGCCTTGTGTGCGTGAACTATTTTTTGCGGTGATGGACCAGGACGAGGTAGCGAAGCTGTTTGATAAGGCTTTAATAAGCTTGCAGGAAGATCATTAGGAAATAAAAAAAGCCCAGGGGGTACCTGGGCTTTTCTCTTCTCAACTTTTAAGACTAAGTCTTAGAAAGTGTAAGTGTAAGCTACGTTAGAGAAGAAGTTGTTAGCATCGATAACACCTGCCGCTGCACCTTTGAAGGAAGCGTCGATCATGCTCTTACCGAACTTGATACCAGCGCCTGCCGCCATAACTGTAGAGTCAAGGTCAGATTTGTCGCCGCTGTCTTCTTTAGTTTCGTTCAAGATCACGTTTTGAGCAACGGATGCACGAAGAACCAACCAAGAAGCTGCGTTGTGCTCTACACCCAAGTAAACTGGCAAAGTCATAGTCTCATCGCCATCTTTTACTTTAGAGTTAGCAACTTCAACACCGTAGAAGAAGTTACCTTCGTCAGATTTAGCCAATGTATTCACCATACCAACTTTGTAAGAAGTTGTTTCTACAGTGATGTCACCAACTACTGGCAGAGTACCTTCTACTTTGGAAGTTTTGAAGTTTCCGTAGAATTCCATTTCTGGAGATACATGGTAACCAACTGTCAAGCTAGTCAAACCTTTGGATTCAACTTCAGCCGCAACTGTACCTGTGTCGAATTCAGATTTACCAGTCAAGCCTTGAACCAATTCAACGTCCCAAGTGCCGTTTGTGATACCAAGAGCCAAACCTGCAGAAGAAGACTTAGCATTAATAGTTGCCGGAGTAGCAGCACCATCGTTATCTGCTTTACCATTGCTGTACTTAACAGTTACGCCGTAAGTCCAGTCAGACATTTTACCAGCGTAGAACACGTTCAATCCATTTTGCTCAAGAAGCAAATGGTCATTAGCAGCACCTAGCGCTGCATTTGCTGTGTTAACTGCGTTAGAGAAGTCCGCAGAGCGACGACCGAAGTAAACACCAAATGCAGAGTCATCACCGTGACGTTTAATGAAACCACCTTCAGCGTGAGGAGTTGCATTACCAGTTGCACCCCACTCGATAGTTGCTTGCTCAGAAAGAGCCAAGAACTGGTAAGGTCTGTCAAATGCAGTTTGGAAATCTACAAGGTGACGAGAGTTAGCCAAAGCCTCAACGCGTGCCTTAGAAGCCATCGCCATTGGAGCTGCCATTGTCAAAGCTGCTACTACTAAAAGTTTTTTCATTGTTGCATCCTTTCGTTTCGTTGCAATCGTATGATTTCTTTTAAATCCATTAAAAGTTTTAATCGAGTACACAAAAAATGCTAATGAGGACCTAGCCCAAGATCAACAACAAAAATTTTCGATACGTTTTCACTGCACCGAAAACTTCATCAACGCGATTCATCTTGTGACCTTCCGAACACAGCATTCTGCGACCATACACCCGTGCGGCAGAAGCAAATTTTTTAGAACAATTATTCCACTCAAACTCGCACCAGGAGCGGGTTTGGCGGAATCAACTGAAAGGTGATTTTTTCAAGGCGGCCCAAGGTCCGGTGGCAAATAGGACACTGTTTGAGGTCCAAAAAAGATTTGAAAAATGACAATTGACGCGAAATTTCAATTTCGTCATGCCACGCTAGATCAAGGTCTAGCTTTACAATGTTTTTACGTTACACAACTGGACCTAGGTCTTACCATCTTTTGGTTCCCAAAACATTCACACTATATATAAGGAGCTACTTTGAAAAAGAATGTACTGATCTCGGGTCTATTAATTTTGTGCAGTTTCGGCGCGCAGGCCGCTGAAATCTCTGGTCTGACCGTGAACGGAGAAGTCGCCTTCGACTTTAACTTCCTGTCCACGAAGAGCACAGCGATGCAATACACTGATGGAGTTAGCAATGAAGCTTACCGTTTGCGTAACGCTCAGATCCTGATTAGCAAAGAAACTGATCAGATCTATTTCCTGACTCGTTTAGCGTACTCGCCTACATCGTACATTTCAGAAGTAAAAACCCCGGCAACACCAACAGATGCCAAATCTTCCACAAACAACTTCGGTGCCCTGGAACAGGCAGAGATCTTCTATAAACCAATGCAAAATCTTTATGTTGGTTTCGGTCGTTTCCTGACAACGATGGGTTACGAATCACTGATGAAGTATGAAAATGCTTTCTACACAACAACCATCGCATACCAAAGCATCGTGCCAGGTTACGGTGAAGGTTTGCGCGCCAAATACATTGCGGGTGACTGGTTGACAGGAACTCTTTCCACTTACAACCAAGCTGCTTACGGCGCTTTCGGTGAAGACTACACACCAACCAAAACGACCGAGCTTTCTTTCACTGGTAAAATCGCTGGCGACTTCACGTGGTTTGCTGGTTACTACCTAGGGACAGACAAACCAGATACTACAAAAGTTGAAAAATCCTCTTCCAGTGTATGGGCTTCTTATCAAGTCACAGAAAACATGCTGGTGGCTTTGATCTATGATTCATTCACGACAAAACCGGATGGTTCTGGCACCCACTGGGCTGATGCAAGCACCGCTCTGATCACTTATGGTCTGGGCATGAACAACTTGGCCCTTCGTTATGAAATGGTCCGCGGCACCAGCACGATCGACAAATATAGTGCCGGTGAGAAAGTAGACTCTCTAACGGTTGGTGACAAAATCGTTCTTAACGAAAACCTGAATGTTTATGTTGAGTACCGCATGGACAAGGCTGATGAAAAAGTATTTGTAGACGGCGATGGAGCTCCTACAGATACGGCAAACATCATCACTTTGGGCGCATTGGCTCACTTCTAATCTGTATTTTAAAGGCAAGGGAGCCCGCCTCCCTTGCCTTCTAAGTCACCGAAAGCACTCGCTTTAGCTCGAATTTGCTTTCTTCATCAATCTACGATATCTTTATCCCACATATCTCTTAGAAAGACTTTCGATAGAGTCTTATCCAGTTTCTAAGTTTCATTATCTGTTCAATCACAAGTCATTGCTGACATTAACAGGACTTCGGCGTCGCTTTTGTCGCACAAAGATTCTCCTTTTCGCCTGCCTAACTTGTGATAATCTTTAATAAAAGGAAATACAGCCTGACAATGCAAAAAAAGAAGATCCTCAACGGCACCATAAAAAGACATCCAGACGGATTTGGTTTTTTCATCCCCGACGACAAAGAACACCCTGACGTATACATTCCCCGCCATTCCATGGAAGGCATCATGACCAACGATAAAGTGGCCATCGAAGTTTTCCCGGAAAAGGGTGGTGAACGCTTCCGTGGCGAGTTGGTTCGAGTTCTTTCGCGTGGAACCAAAACCGTGGTGGGCCGTTTTTACAAAATGAACGAACGAACCGGCGCCCTTCGCGATGAAGGAAAAGGCTGGGGCCAGGATTTAAAAATCAAACTTGAAGATTCCATGGGCGCCAAAGACAAAGAACTGGTCGCCGCTGAGATCACCAGCTATCCGGATGACGGCAAACCTTTCACAGGTAAAGTCACAGAAATCATCGGCAATGCACTGGATCCTTTGACTGATATCAAGCGGGTCATTCGTGCGAACAATATTCCCCTGGAATTTTCAAAAGCGACTTTGGAAGAGGCCGAACACTTCAGCGAGCTGCCTGATGAGAAAGACTTCCAAGGACGTCGTGACTTGCGCGACAAAGCCCTGATCACCATCGACGGTGCGACGGCGAAAGACTTTGACGATGCCGTTTATGTTGAAATGACCAACGAAGGCTTCTTGCTTTATGTGGCTATCGCTGACGTCAGCCACTACGTGAAAATCGGCACCGCGATTGACAAAGACGCCTATGAACGCGGGACTTCCGTGTACTTCCCGAACTATGTTGTCCCCATGCTTCCAGAGGTTCTAAGTAACGGACTGTGTTCTTTGAATCCTCATGTGCCGCGCCTGTGCTTGGTGGCCGAGATGCTGATTGACTTCACTGGTGAGCTGGTAAAATCCGACTTCTATGAAGGAGTCATGGAAAGCAAAGCCCGGGTCACCTACGGTGAAGCCCAGGAGATCATTGACGGCAATGACATCGAAAAGCACCGTCACGTCAAAGAGCATATCTTAAGACTTTATGACCTGGCGAAAATCCTGATGGCAAAACGCTTTAAGGAAGGCTCTCTGGATCTGGAAATCCCGGAAACAGAACTGGTTATTGATGGCGCCGGAGTCCCGGTCGACATTCAAAGGTCTGAACGCCTGTTCTCGCACCGCTTGATCGAAGAAATGATGCTGGCTGCGAACGTGGCCGTGGGTAAGTTCCTGGCCAGTCGCAATATCCCGGCTCTTTACCGTATCCACGAACCGCCAAATGAGATGGCGATTCGGACTTTGGAAAAGTATCTGGAAAACTTCGGCGGAAAAACCAAACTGGGCACTGGTAAGTTGCAAAAGCGCCTGACCAAAGCTTTGGAGGAGTTTGAGAACCGCCCGGAATCTCAGATCCTGAACATCCTGACATTGCGATCCATGAGTCAGGCAAAATACAGCATGAACAACGTCGGCCACTTTGGACTGGGCTTTGAGTTCTACACTCACTTCACCTCCCCGATCCGACGTTATCCCGACCTGATTGTGCATCGTTTAATTAAAAATCAGGTGATGCCAAATTCCCGTTATCGCCTGATGAGCGAAGATGATCTTTCGACAGCGGGAACAATCCTTTCCGCGGCAGAGCAACGCTCGGTGAAAGCCGAACGTCAGGTTCAGTCCATCAAAAAAGCCCGCTTCATGGAAAAATTCGTGGGTCAGGAGTTTGATGGCATGATCAGCTCCGTGGCGAAATTCGGAGTGTTCGTGCTACTTCGCGAATACGACATCGACGGTCTGGTTCGTCTGGATGATCTGGGCGGTGATCGCTTTGAGTTCGACGAAGAGAACCTTCGCCTGGTCGCAAAACGTTCGGGCTTCTCCTACAATATTGGTGACAACATCCGTATTCAGGTGGTGGCGGCTGATCCCGAGCAAGGACAAATCAACTTTGCGCTAGCCGGGCTGGACAAGGATGAACATGACGAACAAACCAGTGCGGAAAGATCTGCGGCGGCGGTTTTAAAGAAACTGCATGCACAGAAGCGCCCGAAAGATCATATTGCCCGCGGCAAAGAACGCCATGAAGAACGTCATGCGGATCGTTCTGAACGCAAAGGCCGATCAGAACACGAAAAAGACCGAAAACACGGCAAATCCAAAGACACTGGCAAAAAGAACTTGCGCGAGGAAGGCCCTGATCGCTTCAAGCAAAAGAACAAAGTTCAGGAGCATGGAAAATCCCGGTTCTTCGGTGATGTTCGCAAAGATGCCCCGGAAGGAAGTTCTGAAAAGCTGCGTAAGGTTGAAAAGCAGTACAATTTGAAACCACGTCAGCTGGATGAAGAAGACAAGAAGGGCCCCGACAAGACTTTGCTCGAGATGATCCTTGGTCCAGAGAAGTACCGTGAGCAGCACCAGGGGGAAGCCGCGGACAAACCAAAGCTCAGCAAAAAATTGATGTTTGCCGAACAGTCTAAACTCCGGGATAATAACGATTATTCGGAGAAGAATAGTGACAGCCTTAAGCACCGGACGCCAGATCGGAAAGACTCTAAAAAACGCAGCAAGACTCAGAACGATCGTGGGGGTGTTCGCAAAGCACGGCTTTCATCAGGTCGCGGAAAAGGTAAAGCTCGGTAAGTTCATTATCCAAAGACTCAACGCAAGCTCTGATGTTGAAGACCTTTCAATGCCAGAGCGTATGCGGATGAGTTTTGAGGAGCTGGGTCCCACGTTCGTCAAACTGGGACAACTGCTTGCAACACGTCCCGACCTTGTTCCCGAAGAGTATGTCGCTGAATTCGAAAAGCTGCATGACCGTGTTCAATCCATTTCATTTGAAACTGTCGAAGCCGTTCTGCGCGAAGAGTTCGGCAACACCCTTTATCAGAAATTCGAAACCATTGAAAAAGAGCCCCTGGGTTCCGCCAGCATCGCCCAGGTGCACAGGGCCCGTCTTAGCACCGGCGAAGATGTCGTTATCAAGGTTCAACGTCCCGGTATTATCCAAACGATCAACGATGACCTGAATGTCCTGTACCTGTTGGCTGATTTGCTGGTGACCTATATTCCTGAAACCCGATCCTACAATCCCGTGGGCATCGTGGATGAATACTTCCGCACTTTGGAGTTTGAAACCAACTTCGTGGTTGAAGCCAACAACATCCGCCGCTTCCAGGAAAATTTCGCCGGGGATGAGAACATCAAGATCCCCAAAGTTTATCTGGATCTGACCACCGAGCGTGTTTTAGTGATGGAAGCCCTTCCCGGTGTTCCACTCAGTCATGAATCTGCGCTGCTGCAAGCTGGGATCAACCCCGAGGAAGTCATTCGGCGGGGGCTAAAAGCCTACCTTAAAATGGTCTTCCAGGACGGTCTTTTCCACGGGGACCTGCATGCCGGAAATTTCTTTGTTCTTCCGGAAAACAAGATCGGTCTTATCGATTTTGGGGTTGTTGGGCGATTGAACTCCCGCACGCAAGCCTCCATCGCCAATATGCTTCTGGCGTTGTCCCGTGAAGACTATGAACGGCTGGCTTACGAATATGTCGATCTGGCACCTTTTACGGACCGCGTGAACGTGGACATCTTCGCCAAGGATTTGCGCGAACTCATTGCACCTTATTTCGGATTGACGTTAAAGAACGTCAATCTGGGGAAGGTTCTGATGCGCTCCTCAGGGATTGCGGCCCGTCACCATATCCAGGTTCCAACGGACCTGATGCTGTTCTTTAAATCCATCGTGGCCATTGAAGGCATGGGACGCAAGATCCACAAAGACTTCGACTTCCTTCAATATTCTTTGGAATTTGCCGGCGAACTGGCCAAAACTCATTTTGGTCCGGACAAGTTGATTCACGAGATGTCACAGATGGCCCGGGAATCCAAAAACTTCCTGAATTCGCTTCCCAGACAATTGAACTTCTTCCTGCGCAAAGTGAACAGCCCCGATCATGCCTTCCGTCTGCATGTGGGTGAAATCAAAGAACTAAAAAGATCGGTGGAAAGCTCCTCGAATCTGCTGTTTTTGGCGGTGATCATTGCGGCATTGATTCTCAGTTCCTCGTTTATCTTTGTTCACCCCACCGGAAGTAACGTCATGGGCATGCCAACAATGAGCTTCATCGGCTATGTGATGGCGGCTTTGCTGGGCATGCTGGCCTTTTTAAATTATATCAGAAAACCTTAATGCGGAGACTTGATGCAACAGTTGTATTATGAGCTGAGCGTACTGGCAAAAGCTGTGAACTTCAAAAATCTGTCAGCAGCGGCCCTGCATGTGGGTTTAAGCCAACCCCAGCTTTCCCGTATTATCGCAAAAATCGAGGACGAGCTGAAAATCGTTCTGCTGGATCGTTCGGCCAAAAGAAAATCCGGATGGACCAGTGTGGCCTTTCAGCTCTCAGAGATCTTTGAAAAGTCCATCCGTCGTCTGGAAACTGAATTGCAGGGTATTAGCAACAACCAGATGGTGGCAGAACTTCACATCGGGACCCTGGAGGGTCTTTCCGACTTTGCCCTGAACGCTTCTCGACTGTGTTTTGAAGAAGTGGGCGTTAAAAAGATCACCTTGGATATCTTCGATCTGAACGAACTGGAAGCCAATTTCCTTTCCGGAAATCTGGATTTGATCTTCACCTCAAAACAACCCGGTCGACAGAAGTTTAAATATCTGATGGAGCTAGGATTCCAAAGACTGGAGTCGATTGAGACCTCCAGAAAGTTCAATGTGCTGAGCACCTTTGAATATGGAAGAGCCAACAAAAAGGAACTGGAACAGTTCCCTCACCTGTTTGTTTCAAATTCTTTGGCAATTCGTCGTTCCTGGTTTGAACTGAACGGCGGCACAGGGCACCTGCCCACCGAAGCCAAGCGTGGCCGCGCCAAAGACGCTGAGCCCGTTATGATGATCGGCTCAGAGCTGTTAAGCCCCATGCTATGGGAAAACATCACAGCCGCAATCGAAGAATAAAATTAAAGGCCGGGCAACCGGCCTTTTTCAATAGTGACGCCCTAAAACGTCACCTCCGTTAAATTAATGCACAGTCTGATCCTTTAAAGCCTCGTAATGAGACGCTGGGCTCTGGCACCCCCCTTGCTCTTAAGGGTTCGGATTCTTTTAACGGAGGACTTATGGAATTCCTATTGTCACTTGGTCGTGGTTTTACTTCTTCAGACGCTTTCTGGATGTGGGCTATCTTGGCTGCTCAAGTCGTGTCTGTAGCGATTATCGCTGAGCGCTCTATCGCTCTTTTCGTCAATCGCAAGATCAATCAAAAAGAGCTTTCTAAAGCGATCGCTGAAGATATTAAAAGCGGTAACTTGGACAAGGCTCTTCGTCGTTCCCTGCAATTGAGCTCCAAAGAGCCATTGGGTGTTGTTGCCTCTGCGGGTATTCAGGCCGCTATTGATATGGGTGGCAAAGAAGAAATCCAACTTAAGATGGATGAAATTCTTCTTGAGGAAAACACTCGTATTGAAAAGCGCATTGGCTTCTTGGCGATGTTTGCCAACGTGGCAACCCTGATCGGTCTATTGGGTACCATCACCGGTTTGATCCACTCTTTCGCGGGTATTGCCAACGCCAACCCGGTTGAAAAAGCGGCGATTCTTTCCAACGGTATCTCTTTGGCGATGAATACAACAGCTTACGGCCTGTTGGTTGCGGTTCCTGCTTTGATCATGTACGCGGTTCTGCAAAACCGTGCTTCCCGTTTGACGGAAGATCTGAACAAAGCCGCGTTGAACTTGTTCATCCAGTTGGGTTTCCACTACGCACCGGTATCTGACAAGAAAGAAAGATCTCTTGTATGAGCCACAAGAAAGAGTTGAACTTTGAAATCAATATCCTTCCTATTCTGGATATCCTTTCCGTCCTGATTTGTTTTCTGTTGTTGACGGCGGTGTTTGTTCAGATCGGGACTTTGGATACAAAGCAGGCCATTGGAGACAACTCCACAGCCGGCGCCAAAAATCCCCCTTCGCTGTGGGTGACGATGGCTGCTGACGGTGGCGTTCAACTCTCTTTGCGAGATGTTCCTAAAGCCAAAGTCCTTGAATCCCGCATTGGCAAATCCACCAAGGGCGTGAACTGGGAAGCTTTGGAAGGAAAACTCAAAGCGCTTCGCGATCAGTATCCAGATCTTAAAACAAGTGTTGTGCGTCCAGAAGCGAACACATCCTACGGTGATGTGATCCGCGTGATGGATCAACTTAAACAAAGTGCCTTTGAAGGCGTGGGCTTGTCCCCGCTGGGGTAGGAACTATGAAAAAGACATCCTTTTTGGAAACTTCCACAGCCAAACGCTCTCCAATGAAAGAAGCTCTTGCATTGGGTGGTGGCGGCAAAAAACAAAGCCTGCTTCGTCGTGATCTGGCTTTGGCGTTGCCGCTGACTTCACTGATCGATGCGTTTTCGATCATCGTGATTTATCTGCTGATTGGAACTCAAAATGGTGGCATGGAAACACAAATCCCATCCCGCATCAGTCTTCCAACCGCCAATCACAGTCAGGGTGTCGAAAAGGTGGCTCCGATTCTGCGCATCGAGAAGGGCAATTACTTCCTGGACGACAAACGAATTGCTGCGCGTGACCTGACAGACAAGCTGGCAGAAATCAAAAAGAACTCCGAGGAAAAAGACCTCGAGTTAATGATCCAGGCGGATACAGAAATGAAATACGCCGAGCTGGATCCTTTGATCAAAGCAGGCTCTCTGGCCGGTATCGAAAAACTTAAATTTGCTGTGGTGCCTGGAAAATGAAAAATCTAAGACGAATCACCATTCTCAGTGTTGTTTGCCTCGGAGTATTGAATGTTCGTCTTGCCCATGCTGACAAGATGAACTCCGGAACTCAGGACCTGGTTATCCAGAAGATGGAACGGGTCCTGTCTGCCATCGGCAAGGAAGATCCATCTTGGGTTCCCACCCAACAACGTTTGGCCGATCTTTTGGCTGAACGTGCCCGTGACCGCTTTATGACCGAAGTGGAGGCAAACTGCGACGGTTGCAAAGGCTCCAAAGCCGACCGTCAAAAAGCCATAGGCATTTACGAAGAGCTTCTTCGCCAGGTTCGTCTCAACGAACACGGTCCGATCCTGTTCCAATTGGCGCACTTGTATGAAATGGCCGGTCAAAATGACAATGCCATTCGCCTGTTTGAACAAATCATCAAAGAAGCCAAGGCCAAAAAGATCAATCCTTCCATCGTGTCCCGTTCTCACGCGGCCTTGGGTGATCTTCTTTTCCAAAAGAACAAATTCGCTGAAGCTCGAAAAAACTACGTGATTGCGCTTAAAGACGACAAATTGGAAAATCGTGCGCTGGTCACCTACAATATGGCTTGGTGTGATTTCAACGAGGAAAAGCTTTCCTCGGCCATCGCGATCATGGAAAACCTGCTTAGAAACAAACACCTCATCACTCGCGACACCGAAGAGGGATCTAAGTATGATCCTGTCTTCCACGCCGATATCATGAGAGATCTGGCGACGTTCTATTCCCGTAAAGCCATCAATGACAAAGAAATCAATGAATTCGAGTCTCTGGCTCCTGCTCAAAACCGTAAAGAGCTGATGTTCCACTTTGCCTCTGAAGCCGACCGCCTGGGACAAAAGCAGGCGGCGCACAAAATTTTAAATCGTTACTTGGAACAACCGGATCTAACCAAAGAAGAACGCCTGGAGGCTTTCGTTCGCCTGGCGCAGGTCAACTACGACCGTGGACAGACCACTCAATCGACTCAAGACTTCGCCAAAGCTGCCGCAGCTTTCAAAAACACCGGCTGTGAAGAATCCAAGTGCGAAGAACTGCAGAAAACCATGAAGCGTTATGTAACAGAACTTCACCGCTCCAAGAAATTGAAGCCGGATCAGGATCTTCTGAACGCTTACTTGATCTATAACAAGACCTTCCCTTCGGATATCGAGATGGCGAACCGTGGTTCCCAGATCGCCATGGATATGGCGAAATATCCATTGGCTATCCAGATTTATCGCAGCATCAGCGAAAGCCGTTCTTTCTCTGAAAAAGAGCGTGAAACAGCTTTGGCTAATGAAGTTTCCGCGGCAGAAAAGTCCCAGGACCTGAAACTGCGTCGTGAGGCCTATCTGCACTTCTTGAAATACTCTGATGACGATGCCAAATCTTTCGAAGTCCGCTATCAGCTGGCATATCTGAGCTATCAGGAAAAAAATCTAAAAGAAGCTGCCTTGGCATTCAATAAACTGGCGCTGGATAAAAAAGGCAATGCCGATCTTCGCAAGAAGGCGGCCGATCTTTCCTTGGATGCTGCTGCTCAACTGAAAGATGAGGAAGTTCTGCAAGAGTGGGCCTGGGAATACTCTGAAAAGTTCCCGGCTCACAAAGTTGAATTTGCAACTCTGGCTCGCAAGGCCCTGATGAATCAGGTGGCTGCTGTTGCCAACAACCCCAAATCTTCCACTTCAGAACATTCAAAACTTCTTAAAAAAGTTCTGACGACAGACGTCTCTGGTGCGAAGGCCGAAGAAAAAATTCTGTTTTATAACAACATCAGCGTTCTGGCAAAAAAGACTGGTGAAGACTCCACCTACGTTCAGGCGACCCTGGCACAGATTGCGATGCCCGAAGTTTCTGCGTCTCGTAAAGATGAATTGCGCGAACAATTGGCTGCTCACTATGAAAAGCATCTGGATTTCAAGAATGCTTACCGTATGGCATCCCAGGTTCAGAACTCCAAGATGTCCGAAAAAGAACGCGAGTTCCGCCTGGGCACCCTGGCGGATCTGGCTGATTTGAATCCGGAAAGGCACTACAAATCCGCCTTGAAGGCAGGCCTTAAAGGTGAGCGCGCTTTGGTGATGAGATCCCGTTTGGTTCTGTTGTCCTCCAACCCGGTCAAAGAACTTAAAGTGCAAGCCAAAGAGCTGAAGGCAAAACCAGATCTTCTGAATGAAACAGCTTTGCTGGTTTATGCGCGCACCCTGGATAAAAAGGGTTTGAAATCCGTGTTTGAGATGAAAGAGCTTCGTCGTAAATCAGCGGCTCAGTTCTTCCAGAAGCAGGACTTCTACAATAAAGTGGGCCAATTCCATCCAACGATTGTCCGTCACCAGTTGAACGCAAAGAATGATCGTACCGTGCAAAAATCCATTCAGGAGCGCATGGGCCTGACAGCGAAAGCGGACAAACTTCTAAGCGAATCTGTGGCCCTGAAAGACATCACAGCCCAGCTGATCATGTTGAATATAGTGGCCTCTGAAAATGAGCGCCTGGTTCGTGATCTGGCGGCTTTGCCAATGCCTAAAGGTCTGAGCCCGGCAGAGCAAAAGCAGTATGTTGATATCCTCAAAGGCCGTTCCAAGCCTTATCTGGTAAAGGCTAAAACAGCTCGTCAGAAAATGGATGAACTGTGGGCAAGTTCTCCAGCTTTGGCGCAACTGGCGAATGAATACAAGATGGCTCGTCCGGAAATTCAGAAGCTTCTGCTGCGTGAAATGCAAATTCTGGAAGAGCTGCCAGGCCGTGGTCGCATGAAAACGGCCGTAGCCGACGCTTTGGACAGTTCTTCATTCACGAGAAAAGATCTGGTTTCTGCACGTAAATCCGTGTCTGAAAACCCGTCCAATGTGCGTGACCTTGAAAACCTGAAATACCTAGAGACAAAAATGGGCCACCCTCTGATGCCGTCTTACCTGGAAGCCCGTTTAAATCAAATTCAGAGAGGAAAAAGCCTATGAAACAGGTGATTTTTCTGGCCCCCCTTTTGCTATCTCTACTAGCGGTACCAGCTTCTGCGTCTCAAAAGGCGACAGGAGCGAATAAGGTGAAAAAAGAGCAAAGCCATAGGCCCAAACTCGGCACCTCGTTCAAATTTGATGGCAGTGCCCTCAGAGGTAAGTACCAGAGTTCGTTGAACACCAAAGCAACCGTTGAGAATGACAAGCTTCTTGAGGATCTGCTGGGTGGTCGAAACCGGTTCGATGACAAAATCGACCAAGACGAGAAAAGAAACTAGGATTGAATATGAGTACTGCAAAGCTGTTAATTCTTGAAAATAGGTTGGGACAAAAGGTCCGCACCTTTGCCGTGGACTCTGAATCGCTGAATATCGTGTACTTGAAAGACAGTCGTCGTATCGAAGCGGTTTCCAACCTTCAAACTCTTGAATCCAACGAGATCGAATACCGTCTTTTGCAAACCATTGATCTTTCCCAGATGAACGAACAAGGCGTTGCCTTGGAAGGCCTGGGGCATCTGCGTCTGGCAGCCAATGGAGTGCCTGCAAACAGTCCGACCTATCAGCTTTCCGAAGACCAGGACGACGAGCAGCTGAAAGTGGTTCTGAAGAAGACCACCTTGGCGCATATCGCAGCCGTTCTGAGTCTGATGATGGGAACCTGGATCTGGGCTTCTTATTTCTCTAAAAAAGAAGAGCCTACTCTAGTGACGATCGTTCTTCCCAAAGAAGAGCCCGCTCAAAAAGTTCAGGAGCCTCGCGCCCACGTGAAGGTCTCTCAAACCAAAATCAAACAGACCAACAAAGTCTATAGACCCAAAGCCCAAGCCAAGCTGAAAACAAAACCCTACAAGGTGAACACAGCCAAAGCCAAGGACGTCAGCCGTATTGGTGCGTTGGCTGCTTTGGGTGGCACACCGAAAGGCACTCGTGGTTACGAGGGACTGGATAACAACTCTATGAAGGCCATCCATTCTGCCGGCGTGGGCAGCGGCGGTGGCGGTGTTGGTTCCGCAGGCCGTGGTGGCATCAAAGGTTACCTTCCAGGTAACGGCTTGATCGCAGGTTCTGCTGGTGAAGGCAGCGGTCGTGCGCAAAGTGCGGGTGGCTACGGCACGAAAGGTGTTGGTGGTGGTCGCGCCGGTTACGGCAAGATCTCTTTGGTGGGTGGCACTTCGGCTGTCAGCTTGCCATTGGATGAAGAAGCCACTGTCGAAGGCGGTCTGGATCGTGACCAGATCATCGCGGTTATCAATAAAAACAAGGGTCAGATCATCTACTGTTATGAAAAGGGTCTTCAGGCACAGCCATCCATCGGTGGACGCGTGGCCGTGGACTTCGTGATCGGCCCGGCGGGAAGAATCACCACGGCGAAAGTGGCTCAGTCTTCCCTGGGATCTCGTATGGTTGAAAACTGCATGCTGCAGAGAATGAAATCATGGCAGTTCCCTCGCCCTGTTGGAAATGTAAATGTTGACGTTCTTTACCCATTTGAACTTATGCGCGTGAGCAGCCGCTAAGAGAGGTACAAAATGAACTTTCTGAAAACCACTATTCTGACCGTTCCAGTGACTTTGATCCTTGCCGGTTGCGGTGATTGGAAGAAGGATCCTGTACCAAATTCGACTCTTGAAACTTTGAGAAAACACTCTCAGGATGTGATCACTCACGGTCCCGACAAGCCTCGCGAAATCACCAACACTGTTGTGGTTGAAAAGCCCAAAGTCGTGGTGAAAGAAGAATCCACTGTTGACGAAAAGTTCATCGTGATCACTCCGGATGCACAAATGACCTTCAACGAAGGTCAGGAATCTTCTTTCAAAGTTTACGCACGTGTTCTTATTCCGGGCGTTCAGATCAAGTTGACAGCTCAAGGTCTGCCTGAAGGTGCGACACTGGAAGCTTCTGAAAAGGAAAAAGATCTTTATATTCTTAAATACAACCCGGCTCTTTACACTGTGGCATCCACAGCCAACATGAAAGCTGTGAATGTTAAATTCGTCGCTGAGGTTGTTTCAGCCACAAGCCAGAATGCTGACAAGCTCAAAGGCCTTGTGCGTGAAAAAGAAACGACTTTGTTCGTGTTCAAAAACCAGGAAGCTCCGTCTGAATTGAAAGTGGATGGACTGGGTTCTGAAGTGATGCAGGGCCTTGAAACTGTCTTTACCGTCACGGTGAAAGTACCAGGCATCGACGGCCGCAGCCAGCAGAAGCCACGTCTGGTTGTGAGCTATGATGGTGTCAGCTACACAGCCGGGAACGATTTCCTGGAGCTGGATGGCTCTCGTCACGTGATTGCTGATTCAAAACAAAAAGATCCTGAATACCTTGGGGACTCTCGCTGGAAGTTCAAGTTGGTCTTCGACACAAAGAAGATCACTGTGCAACCACAACTGGCGAAAGATGGGACATTCATGGTGAATGCTAATGGGGTGCGTGTTCGCCTTAGCTTTAAAGTTTATGGTCCAAATGGACTGTCAACTCCAGAATCCCTGACTCAGTTGAAAATTCGTTTTGCGCCTGAGCAGGCTTCCCAAGGAGCCCAATAATGAAAACAACACTTAAGCTTCTTTCTCTTTCCGTCATTGCCGCCGCCTTTATGGCGTCTCCTGCGATGGCGGCTGGCAAGTCCTCTGCAAAGAAGGCCACTTTGGCTGATGACATTGATTCCCTGGGCGGAAATCAGGAATTGATGGAAATGGCTCAAAACATCAAGTCCCAGACACGCACACGCATCGTACAGGACCGTATCGTTGAAAGACGCAACCGGGTTGAGTTCGGCGTTTCTTACGGCAGCGTTTTCGGTGGTGACTCTTACGTAAAAACCCAGTCTTTGGGTCTGGCAGCTGATTATCATATCACTCCCCGCTGGTCTTTGGGCGTTCGCTACTATGATTACGGCAACAAACTGACCGACGAGGGTCAGCGTATCTTCGATCAAGCCAAAAAGAACTACGAAGCCGGCGGCCGCGCCTATGCGGTGGATATCGATTATCCGGAAAACGCTGCCATGGCCGTTGTGAACTGGTACCCGATTTACGGTAAAACCAGCTTCCTGGATATGGGTGTGACTCAGTTTGACCTTTACTTGTTGGCAGGTGGTGGTCAGATGACTCTTTCCAGCGGCACAACCAGCTTGATGACAGCTGGTGCTGGTGTGGGTGCCTGGATCACGAAACACATCTCAGCCCGCGCCGAGATGAGATATCAAACTTATAAAGATCAGCCTGTCACAGGCTCCAGAACTCTGGACACTGTTGTGGGCTCTTTGGGAATCGGATTCATTTTATGATCTCCCGTAGCTTGTTTTTTAAGAACATTCTTATCGCTTCTTTGCTAGGCACGGCGTCCGTCGCTGGCGCTGCAGAGACGCTTGTTCTAAAGAACTGGGGTCAGTCTTTTGAAAAAGCCCTCTCCGCCAAGGACAATGCCACAGCCTTAAAGCTTTTGGATTTCAAGACTCTTGAAAAAGAGATTCTGCCGAAATGTGTGGATTGCTCAGGCAAAGAATCCATGAAAAGAGCCCGTTTGGCTTTTGCCAAGGGTCAGTTTGACGAGTCCTTGAAGCTTTACAACCAAATTCCCAAAGGCAGCGACTATTGGTTTGAAGCCGTCGAAGAAAAAGGCTGGGCTTATTTCCGTAAAAATGATTCCGAAAAAGCTCTGGCACAGACCAAAACTCTGATCAGCCCGCAGTTTGGTGAGGTTGTTAATTCAGAGGCTTACTTCCTGCGTTCTCTGACTCAATTAAGAATCTGTGATTACAAAGGTGTCTTTGAAACTCACGAAGCCTTTAAGGAAAGACAAAGAAACCGTATCCTGGAAGTTCAAAAGCTGGCTGAAACCGGCATGAACGAATCCTTTGCTAAGGTTCTGTCCAAGACTGTGAACTTCCCACTGAAAGCCTCAGAAGTTGCGGAATCACTGCTGACACTGCCGGTTCTTTACTATAAGGATCTGGATCTTCAGAAGGAAATGCTGCGTTTCAAGGTTTCTGAAAAAGCATTGGAAATCCTGAAGGACCGCAACACTCAGCCCACTTTGCAGTCTCAAGTTGCCAAGATCCAACAAGAAAGCTTTGCGAAACTTAAAAACCGCATGAAGCAGCTGGCAAAGACTGAGTCTGAAGCCAACTTCCGTATCGTTCAGAAGTTGAATTTGATCGAGGTTGAAGCCATTCAAAGAATTCATACCGACATGAAACTGGCCCAAGAGCTTTATTCAAAAGGCGACTTCCAAAAAACAGGCGAAGATCAACTGGTCTTTATGGATGACGGTCGCCCTTGGATTGATGAACTTGATAAGTACGACGTGGCAGCCAAAACCTGCCCGCAGAACATCAGGAGGAAAATGTGAAACAAGTCATTGCCCTTTGCATTTATGCTTCTGCTTTGATGCTGGTTGCGGCCTGCAGTCCGGAATCCAGCGGCATTATGGCGCAACAACCCGAAGTTCCACCGACTCCTGTGGAAATCCCTCAGTATGAACACGTTGAGGAACAGAAATTCACGTGGATCACTGAAGATGGCGGTCAAAGCCAGCTGGATTTCAACCCGCAAGTAGACATCCTGTTTGTGACAGACAACTCTGAAAGTATGAAGTCGGCCCAGGAAAACCTGTTACGCAACTTGGATCGTTTTACCAACGGCATTAACAAGAATGCGATGATCGACTACCACATTGGTGTGATCACAACTTGGGACAGTTCTGAACGTTTCGCAAAAACAAAAAAGGACTCCTTCCAGATCGGCGAACTGCGCTACATCAAGGACTCCAAAGGTCAGTCCTACAACAAGCGTTATGTAACGAAGAAAGAAAAGAGCATTTTATCATCCTCATTGAACGTAGGTGTTGCGCCTTACTCTCAGGGCGGTCCTGAAGACGAGGAATTCTTTGCTCCCCTGACGGCCGCTTTGGAAAAGTCGGGTCGTGGTGGCGTCAATGAAGGCTTCTTCCGCCCCGAAGCGCAGCTGGTAGTGGTTTTCCTGACGGACGCTGATGAAATCAAAAACTCTCGCATCACAACGGAGCAAATGACTCGCACACTTTTGGATTTCAAAGGTGGCAAGGCGAACAAGCTGTCCGTTTATGGCGTTCTTGTGAAGGCCAATGACGCTGACGAATACAAGGACTGGGCTTTGCGTATTCATCCGAAATACAACCCTCAGTGCTTTGACATGACTCAGAAGACACCAAAAAACAACGGCACTTGCAAAGGTTTTGGTCCTGAAAAGCTGGAAGAACTGATTGTTCTGGCCAACGAGGAAAAAGGATCTCCAGAAGCCATTAAGTCCAAATACATCGTCGGCATCGTGAACAAGAACTTCGGTGACGATCTGGCGCGCATCGGTTCTGATATCACCAAAAAGACTTTGGCGAAAGAGATCTTCCTAAGCCAGCGTCCTCGTGTTGACAATGGTGTATTACAGGTTCGAGTTCGTTACGGCACGCCGGCAGAACTTAATGCGGGCCGTGGCCAGATCATCCCGAACAAAGTTGCGGGCGGTTGGGCTTATGATCCGGAAAACAACTCGGTCCGCCTGGGTGGCGACATCGAGTACAAGTATCAGGAAAATGCCCGCTTTGCGGTGGATTTGATTCCTCTTACTCTTGCGCAGTAATTCTGTTGATCAGGTCCGCCACCTCGGCGGACTCGTTGATCGTTCTTTGGCTGATCGCCACGTTTCGTCCGAAATATCCAAAAGCTCTGATTTGATGAGTGTTCCACACTTCAGGGCTCATGTTGCCAAGATTGTATTTGGCGTTGGCATAGATTTCATGACTCCACAGTTGATCGACTTTAAGTTCCGGACGTTTATTCAAAACCCATTGAATAGCCGGTTGAGCCACGTGACAACTGACGCAGTCCATGTTTTCCGGGTTGAAATTCTTGGGATTTTCCACGCGGAAAGCAGCCCGCACTTCTTTACGAATCAACTCCTCTGTCCCCGGCTCATCCAGACGGATGGATTCTCCGGCCAGGTTGCTGAATGTATCCGGCCCTTTCGGTGAAGGAGCAATGCCCCCGCCCGCAAAGTGATCTTGAGGAACCGCCAAATTTATAAAGGACTGCGCCTTGCGATCTCCCAATCGAGGCACTGACAACATTTGCAACTTGCCACCCTCCGCGGGTTCGAAGCCCGCAAAGGCCCACATGTCAGCATTCCCCCGTAGCACCATGGCGGTCACACGCGTAAAGTTTTCGGCGCCAGCGTACTTCAGAATAATTTTATTAAATTCAGCAAAAGCCGGGGCTGCATCCCCTTGCTGCTTCCACGCCGGGTGCACCTGCAATGGCAGATAGGTCGTATTCACTGAGTGTTTCTTTTTCCACGCCGCCAGCTCTTTCAAAAGACCGTCAAACTCCCAGTCCTGCAGAACATAGAAACTATGCAATGCTGCATCCACAGACTGGATTTCATCACGACGGGATAATTCTATCGGCTGCCACACAAGGCGAATCTGACGCTGGCAAGACTGAGGCGTTGGCAGAGGGAAGCAAGGATCAATACGAACACCCACCACACGCAAAGTAGTGTTGACCTCTTCACGGCTGCGATCGATAGCCAGGACCGGAATCTGATTTACAAAGGATAGGGGCAATAAAGCTCCACCGCGGGCGGGGCTTTCCAGCTTCAGCAAAGAATCTTCGCCCACTTTGGTCGGCAAAGGCATCAAATAAGAAACGTCATTTAAATCCCAGGCTACCTGAGCCTGAAGCACCATACTGCAAAGAAAAGCCGCAATGAATTTCATAGACTTTGTACGTGCCTTGCGGAAGGCCCCAATTCAACAATATTCGCATTACTCTGGGCGGCATTTGTCTAAATGAAAGTCCGTTGAAAACATGGGAACAGAAAATAAAAAAGGCGGCTCTTTTTTAAAGGAGCCGCCTTTTGCTTTTTAACTTATTAGCCCAAGAGCTTCAAAGCCAATTGTTGTGACTGATTGGCCTGACCCAAAACGGAAACCCCGGCTTGCAACAAGATATTATTTCTTGTCATCTCAGAGGTCTCTGCCGCCACGTCAGTGTCTCTGATTCGGGAGTTCGCTGCCGACAAGTTTTCATCAGCGATCAACAAGTTGTTGGATGTTGATTGCAGACGATTCTGTAAGGCACCGAAGTTCGCGCGAATCGCGTTCACCGATGTCAGGGCCTGATCGATGGTATCCAAGCTCAGCTGAGCTCCTTCCTTCGTCGCCACACTTTCTGCCGTCAATCCCAGGGCATCGATAGTGGCATTGGCCGCACCGGCATTAAAGCTGATGCGATCTCGGAACGGGTCGTTGTTTACGCCGACCTGAATATCAATCATTCCACCAGTACCGTTGAGCAGCTCGTAACCGTTGAAAACCGTGGATTCCGTAATACGCTGGATCTCGGATTTCAGCTGTTGATACTCAACGTCCAAAAACTTTCTTTCAGTTTCACCAATAGTGTCAGAGGAAGCCTGTACACCCAACTCTCTCAAACGAATGAGCATATTGGAGACTTCATTCAAGCTGCCTTCCGCGACCTGCACAAGAGAAATACCGTCGTTGGCATTTCGGTTGGCCTGTCTTAAACCTCTGATTTGTCCTTTGAGGTTTTCGCTGATCGCAAGACCTGCAGCATCATCAGCAGCTTGATTGATTCTCATTCCAGAAGCCAATCTTGCCATTGATCTGTTTGCGTTGATGTTAGTCATGTACAGATTTTTTTGTGCATTCAACGCTGCCACATTGGTACCGATTCTTAATCCCATTCTATCCTCCGTGCTTCATAGTTCTTCCTCCGTGAAAATGTGCCATCCGTTGGCATAAGGCGCGATCCGTGCACCTGTAAAATTAATATTCGGAACTTGCGATACAGTTCCCTGCTTACTTTTCGGAAATAAATTACAACGGCTCGAGTCCAGTTTTTTTCTTTTCTTTTTTATTTTTTGCTGAGGGAAAATTTTCTGAAAAATCGGTCGCTGCAGAATAGAAAAAGCAGCATCTAAAATTGACGGACAAAGTCACTCGCAACGGAGTCCTTTATCAAAAAAATCGGTCACACATTCAGAAACCGGATGCAGAATCCTGTTTCTTAAATCCACTCCCCGTCAGTCAAGGTGTGACTGAAAAAATGAGGCCGCCGTGAAAGACGGCCTCGGTCGCAGGAAACAGATCAAATTGTCAGCTCGTTTTACAGAGCTCGGGTCGTTACACTTGAGGGTGATCTTGATCAGTCAAGATCGGGAACCTAGGTCACTCCAAGGATTAACCCTGGAATGACTTGTTCAAGAGTCCAAGTGCTACGTTAGCTTGGGAATTTGCTTGTGCTAGGACGGAAGTACCGGCTTGCAACAAGATGTTGTTCTTGGTCATTTCAGATGTCTCTTCAGCCACATCCACGTCTCTGATTCGAGAGTTCGCAGCTGACATATTCTCTACAGACACTTGAATGTTTGAAACTGTAGATTGAAGACGATTCTGAATCGCACCGAAGTCTGCGCGCATTGCGGAGACACTGACGATCGCCTGGTCAATCGCTGCCAAAGCATTCTGAGCAGAAGCTTTGTCGGCAACAGAGGTCAGGTTCACACCCAAAGCGGCAGAGTTTGCGTCGGCTTTGGAAGCGTCGAAAGAGATACGGTCGATTTCAGGATTATTTCTAGTACCAACTTGGAAGTCCAGGATGGAACCCACACCCGCCAGCAACTGAGTTCCGTTGAACTCTGTGCCTTCGGAGATACGGTCGATCTCTGACACCAATTGATCGTATTCCACGTTCAGGAACTGTCTTTCTACAGGTCCGATAGTATCGGAAGCTGCCTGTACGGACAATTCTCTTAGACGGATCAAGATCGAAGAGATCTCGTTCATGGAACCCTCGGCCACTTGAACCAGAGAGATACCGTCTTGAGCGTTTCGGGATGCTTGTTTTAGACCGCGAATCTGAGCTTTCAAATTCTCAGAGATCGCTAGGCCGGCGGCATCATCACCAGCTCTGTTGATGCGGAAACCGGAAGCGAGCTTTTCCATGCTCTTATCCAGACCGATCTTCGTCCCCCAGAGAACTCTCTGAGCATTCAACGAAGCACTGTTCGTATTAATTCTGAGACCCATGTTTCCTCCTCCTTGAAGATTTCTGAGTTTCGATCCTTGAAACTCAGTGCACCTACCGTGGTGCCCTTGGGCGATTCATTTCTTACCTTACTCATCGGAGTCCCCAGAAATTCCTAAAGTGATACGTCTCAATTTTTTACATTTCTGGCCCTTGGACCCGGAGCGCCCCACCCAAGCTCCCTTTTAGGCGTGAGCCCTAAATATCTATTTTCAATGAAGTTTTTTCATTTCCCCATGCCACACCTGGAGTCATAAAATCCCTGTATCTAGCCCTTGGTCCTATATCAAATACGCATATATAGGCCTCTGAGTGAGAGTCCTTTATCTTTAATTGAAGCTGTTTGACATAGCCTGAGAAGACCCGCTAATTGAGTCTCATAGCAGTGCTGCCCCAGAGGAGAAAAAATGGAAATTCGCGATCCTGTTCATGGCTCTATATATTACTCAGAACCTGAAGTGGCCGTGTTGGATACCGCCGAATATCAACGCCTGCGCGCGATCAAGCAGCTGGGTTATGCGGAATTCAGTTTTCCTGGTGCCACCCACAACCGCTACATTCACTCTGTCGGCGTGGGTCATCTGGCTGGCGAAACCTTCGATGCGATCTTCCGGGTTTATCCCTTTTCAAAACCTTCTGTAAAAACTCGCTTCCGTCAGGTGCTGCGCCTGGGGGCTTTGTTGCATGACGTGGGACACGGCCCTTTGAGCCACACCACTGAACAGGTCATGCCCCATCTGTCTGAATTGAAGATTCAACTTTATAAAGAACAGGAACAGTACGGGGAAGAAGCCCACACGGTGATGAATCACAACCGCCGTGCCAATCACGAAGACTACACGATCAAATACGTTACGGACTCCGCGATCTCTGAAACCCTGCGCACCCAATTCCCTGACATTCAGCCGATCCACGTGGCGTGCCTGATCGACAAGGCCCTGCACTGCCCGGATGATTTCTTTATCGACAACGGCGTCGATTTCCGTCCGATCCTAAGTCAGCTGGTTTCCAGTGAACTGGATGTGGACCGCATGGACTACCTGGAACGCGACAGTTATTTCTGCGGCACCAATTACGGCAAAATTGATCTGTCCTGGTTGATTCAGAACATGACCTTCCATCGCAAAGAAAACAAAATGTATCTGGGCCTGAACCGCCGTGCCCTTTATTCTTTCGATGACTTCCTGATTTCCCGCCACCACATGCACTTGATGGTTTACTGTCACCACAAGAGCATCATCTACGAGGAAATGCTGAACCGCTATCTGACGTCACCTGACTGTACGTTCGTTTTGCCAGGAGATATCAACGAGTACACCAAGTACAACGACTATCGCCTACACGAACATCTGTCTGGCGCCAACAACCCTTGGGCACAACGAATCGCCCAAAGAAAGCCGTTCAAGGTTTTGATCGAGCAACACAACACCGCTGAATCAGAAAGCCCGGAAGCCATCAAGAAGGCACTGGAAGCTGACGGTATTGAGGTCATCCGCACCAGTTCCAAGGCGCGTCTGTCCAAGTACCACACGGCCTCCCCGGAAGAGCGTGCGCTGCAGATTTACGTTGTGGATCAATATGACCGCTGGGCCCAGCCCTCCCCGATCAATCAGACCACCGAGATCTTCCAACGCTATGAAGGCGCTCGTATCATCGACCGCATCTATGTGGCACCGGAAAATCTAAGACAGGCAGAATTGATTCTGAAAGGTCTGAAACTCTAGGCGGAAAGATTCCGCCTAGCTTCGGAAAGCAAAGAACATTTTCAAAAGGACAATCGTGACAAAGGCCAGACCTAGCAACTTGGGGAAGGCCTTTTTCCATTTAGAGGGAAAATTGCGGATGACCTTCACGACCTCAAAGGGACCCACCTCTTGAACAGGGATGTGCTTTAACCCCTCAGGCACATCACCCAGGTAAACCAGATAGTTCACATCCTGACGACGGCAGTGATATAGGTACGCAGGACCGCGCTTGTAGATCGCCTGGACCTCGGAAATATCGAGCTCCAAAGGCGCCTTGTTCCAGCAGTCTTTCAAAGTGTAGTGGGGAATAAAATCCCACCACTGAAACATCACCGATGCCGGACGAATGATAAGCTTACCCTGCTGCATACCTCACCTAACTTAAAGAAATAACCTGACCGTTCACCGCAGCTCCGAACTGACTGACCAGATAAGTCACGGTGTTGGTGACCTTGTCAGGCTCAGTGATTCTAAGATGCGGTTCCTTCACCTTTAACGCCTCCACTGCTTCTTTGATGGATTTAGCTTCCGGGTGTTGGGCCAGAATATACTCTTCGGTCAGTCCCAATTTCAAGACATTCACGGTGATATTATGCTCTGCCACCTGTTTTGCCAAAGACTGCGCAAAGGGCACCAACGCCCCGCGAGCTCCGGCCAGAATAGGATCCGGATAAATTTCATTAAGCAGGTACAAAATTCTGCCGCGCTTGCGATTCTTCAAAAAATTCAGAACAGCATGAGTCAGCATCACAGAAGATTTAAAGTTGTGTTGAATCTCTTCATCCAGATAGTCAATACTGTCGCCAATTTTGTAGCGATTCTGTTTGTTGTAGGTTTGTGCATCAATAAACAGATCCACGCTGCCAAAAGACTGCGCCGCTGTTCCCACCGCATCCTTGATATCGTCTGCGGTTTTCATAGCTGATTTCACCCCCAAAGCTCTGCCAAACTTTGGGTTGATTTCGCGCGCATCATTGATTTGATTGCAAAAACGCTGACTGGCCGTATTGTCGAAATCCAACAAAACACAGTCTGACCCCATTTGAGTCAGCCCCATCACCAGGCTTTGCACGGTTGTTGTAAAAGGACCGACGATCAATGCTGTACGTTCTCGAAGATTAAATTCCATGAAGAGAGTCTTTCACTAAAAGGGCGAATTAACAAAAACCCCGGCAACAGTCGTTCCGGGGTTGGCAAAGTTTTAGATTTTTTCGATGATGATCGCAATACCCTGACCGCCGCCGATACAGGCAGAGCCCAGAGCATACTTCCCACCGCGACGATGAAGCTCATAAACCAGATGATTCATGATACGAGTGCCTGAAGCCCCCAAGGGATGACCCACGGCAATCGCACCGCCGTTCACGTTTGTTTTAGCCGGATCTAGTTTTAGTTCTTTTTCGACCGCAAGATATTGAGCAGCGAAAGCTTCATTCACTTCCACCAAATCCATTTGTTCCAACTTCAGGTTCGCTTTTTCCAAAGCCTTGCGAGCCGCCCCCGCAGGTCCAATACCCATGATCGTCGGATCACAACCTACAGAAGCATAACTGATAATGCGAGCCATCGGCTTCAGCCCCAGTTCTTTGGCCTTGGATTCGCTCATCAGAAGCGAACAGGCCGCACCGTCCACAATACCTGAGGCCGTCGCTGCCGTAACCAGACCGTCCTTTTTAAAGACCGGCTTCAAAGTCGCCAGTTTTTCAAGCGTTGAGTCCGGCTTTGGATGTTCGTCTTTTTCGACAACCACCGCGCCCTTGCGACCTTCGACAGTCACCGGACAGATTTCCTGCTTCATGAAGCCTTTTTCAACCGCTGCATTGAATCTTTGCTGGGATTGAATCGCATAAGCATCAGATTGCTCACGCGAGATGCCATACTTCACTGCCAGATTCTCTGCTGTGATTGCCATCGGCATTTTTGCATAAGCATCCGTCAACGCCGAGGTCATCAGATCTTCCAGCTCAAAGTTCCCCATGCGCATACCATCAAAGCGGACCTTGCGAGCAACATACGGAATCTGTGACATCTGCTCGACGCCACCGGCAAGAACGACAGAAGCTTCCCCACACTGGATCATTTGCACGGCATTGACCCAAGCCTGAAAACCGCTGCCACAAAGGCGATTGACAGCAAAGGCACCCACCGCCACTGGCACACCGGTCTTCAAACCGATATGACGAGGCAGGTAGGCGGCATCAGCACCTGACTGCACGACGTTTCCGAAGATCACATGATCGACTTTTTCAGGTGAAAGACCGGCTTGTTCCAGGGTTGCTTTGGCGGCAGCCACACCCAGATCCGTTGCTGAAACATCCTTTAGAGATCCGCCAAAGGCTCCAAAGGGAGTTCTTTTCCCAGAGATAAAAACAATATTTTCCATGAATTAAGGGTAGGACGCTTACCAGGACCAGGCAAGGCCAATCATCGACAAGCCCTGCTCTTTATTGGCTTTATGACTGACAATCAGATCTTTGTTATCCAGGACTTTGTCTTTGAACTGAATATCTGTTTCAGAGGCCTTCGCATCGTAGTTGATAGCCGCCTTCAACCAGCCTGAGTATTCCATCTTCGCCAAAGCCTGAAAGGCTTCCACACGGAACGAGAACTTATGAACCACACCGTGCGGAGTTGTGGCCGGAACAACAACATCTGTCTTCAGCTTTTCCTGGGTTTCTTCCACGGCTCGGCCCAGAGCGCTGTTTTTCATAAATTCAGAATTAAACCATAGATTGAATCCGCGGTCGGCAATACGACTCATGACAGATCCGGTGCTTTCATCTTTTTTGATATCCAGGGGAATGATCTTGGCCACATCTTCTTTGGTGATCTTTGGTGTGACTTTATCCTCGGGAATCACCAGCGGCTTGGTGGTACGCAAGTCCACCTTGGCCCAGCAGGCTCCGGAGAAGGTCATCATAAAGAGAAGGCAGGAAACCAAAAGTCTCATACTCACCTCTTATACAAAGAGCGTTCCATGCAAAGTGACCCCAGTCCCTTTAAAATGGAGATAATAAGCAAATAACAGTGGAATCCCTGGAAAAACGTCAGGAGCCGTCCAGTGGCACTTCACTTGGCAATATATTGTCACCTCGACCATAGACTTGTTTCAAAGTGATGCAGCCTGCGCATTGAATTTGCATCGTTGCCACCTGAACTCGTGTGACTGCTTGGGAAGTTTAGAAGGAACTATGTGATTCTAAGTATTTAGACTCATAGGAGCCTGCGAAATGTCTCAGGATGGCACGCGAAAAAAGGTAAAGTGGCTAAAAGTTAAACACTGGAGACTTTATGAAATTCAAGAACGTTCAAAGAGGCGCACTGGCATTGGCGCTGACCGCGAGCTTCATTGTGCCCCCTCAGCAAGTGTGGGCCAGTTCAAGCGCAAGCATCTTTTCACTGAACCTGTTTGGTGACGATGATGACACCGGAGTGACGCCAACCAGCCCGACGATTCCAAAAACGAACACGGGATCTTCGGCTTCAACACCTCCGAACCGTCCCAACACGTCGAACAATACACGTGTGACTTCTACAGGTTCGGCTCAGGGAAAAATGAATGCAGCCAAAGTTCCTGAAGCATACAGCTGTCCTTTGTTTGACAACCGCCCACATGCGGAACTGATCTCGGCCATTGATTCTTTGAACAAAGAAGTTCTGACGTCTCCGGAATGTACTGGCAGCCCTTCTGCCAAATCCATCGAAGACAACGGTAACGCCATCAAACAAAGCATCGCGGCTTTGCAACAGATCATGCAAACCCAGGATCCTGCTCAGGTGAACGTTAACAGTGTCGAACAAACTATGACAGCTGCTTTGACTGCCGTGGGAAATCTGGGTGACATCGTCAATAACAACAACTTCCTGAACTCCAAGTGCGGTCGTCAGACCATGTCCACGGGTAAAGTTCTTTTGGCTTTGAATGACGTGATCAACGGCCTGGCGCCTTATGCCTTGTTCGCCGTATCCATGAATGCCGCCCTGGCTCCGGCACTGCCGTTCGTTATCGGTGGTGTGGTTGCAACAAGTGGTATTTCTGCCGTTGCCAAAATGATCGATCAGAACACTTTGGATATGAGTAAAGCTGAACACCGCAAAGCGGTTCTTCAGAACACTTGCCAATTCACGAAGGTGGCCAAAAAGGTTCGTTTCATGCAGTTGGCTCAAAGTGGAAAAATCGAAAAGATCACCCAAGAGCTTGAAAAGAGCGTGGATCTTTATAACGCGAAATTCTCAAAACCTTCAGCTGAGCTTACAAATCTGCTGAACTATAAAAATTCTTCTGAGAAATACTTCGCAGCCGTAAACAATCAGCTGGCAAATGACCGTGCGGATGTTGAAACTGTCGAGGCTCAACTTAAAACAAACAACGACGATTTGATGGTTTGTACACTGGCAAACGAGCTGGTGAACTGGGCTTCCGACGGCAAGACCTTCCCGGCTTCTGCCTTCGTAAATCTGGATAAGGCCACAGTACAAAGTGATCGTACCCAGAAGCTTCAGGCTTTGACGCTGAAGACAGTGCATGCGAACTCGATGAAACGTGTTGCTGAATACGCAGCAAAGTCTGTTGAAGACGAAAGTGCCTTGAAACTTTGCGCTCAGAACGGCCGCTCCTGGATTCAGGCGATGCGCCAGGCTGTGAACGCCACTTCCGGTGTTGTGTCCCAAAGCAAAGTGGAGCTTGAAAGTTATCTTTCTAAGAGCGCGGACTACCGTCAATGGAAAGCTCAGTACACTTTGATCGAAACAGAAAAATTGACGATCAAACGTGTTGAAAAAGCGATGCAGGAGCTGGCTCAGGACAACTCCATCATCGACCGTTCTGAATTGGCCCAACGAATGGTCAATCTGAAAGCCGGTCTGTTTGGTTCTCGCAGCTCTTGGGGCTTCGGCAAGCCACCAGTTCTTGCTTGGATCAACCATACAAAGACTATGCATGACCAGGCTGTTGCCGCCTTCACAACCAACATGAGAGCGCTTCGTCAGGGTTCTTTCAGCATGACAGACTCTGGCCAGGGTAAAGGCATCAAAATTGTTATGGGCACAGTCTTCGATGACCCTGTCATGATGAAGAAAAGCAAAGAGATCAGCCAAGCCATGAGCAACTTCAATCTGAGACAGCTTCCAGTGGGTTCTCGTGAGAACGAACTGGTCTGTCAGCAACTTGAGTCAGCTTGGTTGGATTGGTCTGCTTCCATCGACCATATCGGTGCGATCCAGTTCTTCTGCGATATGATCGATCCGGTTTTGGATGTTAAGATGGATTCTGCTGTTGTGATTGCTTGCCGCGGTAACAAACAATTGGGCGGCCAAGGCTACCTGAAATCTGTCGTGGATCAGGCCAGAACGACTCTTGCGACCAAAGTTTTCCAGGCTGACGCCAACCTGGTTAGCAAAAAATTGAAGGAACTTCAGTGCCCAATGCCTGCAGTTTCTGTGATGAACCAATAATAAAGTTCCAGTACAAATGCCAAGACAAAGGGCTCCTCAACGGGAGCCCTTTTCTTTTTCGTATCTTCCCGCCAAATCCCATCAGGGAAAAATCGAAACCTTTTCCGTGTTCAACTGCGCCACATCCAGAATGTCCTGGCGACTTAAGCCCGCCTGCGAAGTGCGAATCACAATCTGCATTCCCGCGCGAACATAGTCCTGTAAATCAGTTTTCGACACAGCGGAATTCACATTCAAAATAAACGACTTCGCCGCAGCCATGGCCAACAAATCCAGCTTGCTCAGGCCCGCGCTGCCGGACAAAACCACAATCTGGACGCCGGCATTGAGCAAAGCCACCAGATTATCACGCGACAGGCGACTGCCATCCACGTACAAAACATAAGTTCCGGTTGCAGCCATATCCAACAAATCCTGATAAGAGTAACTGGTTTTGCTGACCGAAATTCCAATATTCACATTGGGATTAGCCAGCATGGCCTGAAGGTCCGCCTTCCCCACAATACTGACCTGATTCTGGCAGTAAGTAATGCGTGAGACTTTGGCGATTTCAGCCACATCGCTCGCACTCATATTCGTGCCACTGTTTTGCGAAAGACATTCTGAAAATTGAGGAGGCAGAGCCGCCCCGGCTGATGCCACCAAAAGAAGAGAGGACAGAAACACCGTGAATTTCATAAACACCTCACCACTTCAGTTTAGTGCTTAAGAAAATTTTAGGCCCATAAATTTCAATGATATTTGCCAAACTTAAGAAGCGACCGGTCGCCCCGCCGGAGTCTATTCGTCGAGGATGTAGTTCAGAGGATCAACAGCCGTACCGTTGATGCGAACTTCGTAGTGCAGGTGAGGTCCAGTGGAGCGTCCGGTATTACCCACCGCCCCGACAACATCCCACTTGTTCACCCGCTGACCGGCCTGCACATAAATCTGTGACAAGTGCCCAAAGCGAGTCGTCACACCGTAACCATAGTCAATTGTGATCAGCTTTCCGTAGGACTCATCATAGCTGGCAAAAACCACAACACCATCTGCAGGAGCATACACCGGCGATCCCGGAGCTGCCGCAATATCAAGTCCCGCATGAAGGGCTGTTTTCCCGGTGAACGGAGAAATACGATAACCGAACCGTGAGGTGATCCAGCCCTTGGCCGGCTTCATATTCGGCGTGGAGTTCAACAAACTCTGCCTTTCGGACAAACTTTCCCAAAGATCGATAACACTTTGTTCTTTAAGCTGGGTTTCCTTCACAGCCTTATCGATACGCACGACCAAAGAGGCATAGTCCTTGTCGGCATTTTCATTGGCCAGCTCCCCGGCCTGATCATTCAAAGGCTTTTTATTGGCAAAAATCTGATCCTGCTCAACCAGCACATCGGCGTCTTCACGCTGTTCCATCGGTTCGTATTCTTCCACGGGCTGACCGGCAGAGGGCTTTGCGCCCATGGTCAACTTGGTGATACGGTCATCCGCTTCGACGTTGGTAATCAATTTCAGTTTGGTCGTGAAGGTCTTTACACGCTCCAGCGAATTTTCCAGGGCACTGACTTTACTTTCAACCACCTGGAACTGCTTGATGAGCTGGGCGTTTTCCGCTTTCAGGCGTTTATTTTCCATGGCCTGCAGAAGCAAACCGAAATAATCCACCAAACCCGCAGCGAAGATAATGATCACAATGGCAGAAATAAAGGAGATGGCTTTAAGCCAGGCAGCCGAGAGCACAAGCTTACGGGTTTTTCCCGTCTGATTGCTCACAATAAACAGCGTGACTTTCTTTTTATCCAAAACCTTAGCTCCTTAAAACAGACTTACTCGTGGAAATGCACCAGCATGACTGTGACGTTGTCATCTCCACCATTGGCCAAGGCTTGTTCTACACAGGCTTTAACAGCTTTGTCAGGTGTATTTTGATTCAAAATCTCAGAAATTCTTTTATCGTCCACCAGACCGGACAGACCATCGGAGCACATCAGGAAAATTTCCCCCGGGAAGATCTCTCGTTCAATGATATCCGGATAGACTTCGCGCTCATACCCCACGCTGCGTGTGATGACATTTCGCCCCACAAACTGACGAACCTGTTCCTCACTCATGACGCCGGCACGCAGTTGTTCATTGATAAGTGAATGATCTTCGGTGATCTGCCACAGATGGGGCCGCTTGAAAAGATAACAGCGTGAATCGCCCACATTTCCCACATACAGGTGTTTGCCGCGAATGTACGCCATCACCATTGTGGTTCCCATTCCCGCCAGTTCGGGGCGTTCATTGGCCGCTTTATCGAAGATGCGTTTGGAGGATTCTTCGTACGCCTGCAGGATCACTTCGCGTGGTGATTTTTTATGAGCATCCGGCTGAAGCATGATTTCCTCAACCGTCTCAACCGCCATGCTTGATGCCACTTCACCGCCGGAGTGTCCACCCATTCCATCCGCCACGATAAAGAGTCCCAGCTCTCGATTGATGAGGCAGGAATCCTGATTCGAATCACGACGAAGACCTTTATCTGTCAGATACCACGAGTCAAATTTCATAGTTGTATCATTTTCACCCACACCTGACAGAAGAGTCAAAGTCTGGCCCTAGACTTGGGTCGCAATCTTTGAGCCCGACTCACCATCAACTCAATATCAAGTGTCATAATACCGATAGAAAGGGGTGAGGTCTTATGAAGAAGTCACCGTCTTTCAGAAAGTATATTGTGCTCTCCCTGGCTCTCCACGCAATCGTGGGGGCGGGTTTCTACATCGCAGGACTTTTCAAACATGAAGCCCCTCTGAAAGAGACAGTCAGCATCGACTTTCTGACTCCAGACCAGCTTCAACAATTTGCCAAGGCCGAGCAGTTAGCTCAAAAGAAAGCCTTGCAGGTATCTGCGAACCAAGTCGTAGAACAGAGTGAGACTTCCGCCAATGAGGAAGAGGTCGACACGCGTTTTTTGAGCGCCAAAAACCAGAAGGTCGCAAAACAAACCATTGCGGCAGAACGTGGTCAGTTTCAGAACGTAAAAAAGGCCGAGCCCACCAAAAGTGGACCGAAGGGTGATGGTCGCCAGAAAACGGCCGCCAAGTCCGAAGAGGCCAAAAAGCAGATCGCCAAAGATCTTTTCAAAGGTTTTGATGCCAACGAAGCCATGGAAAGACAGAAGCTTGCTGAACAAAAAACTGGACTGGGCGAAGGACGTGGAACCGGCGAACAAAACACCGGTACTGGTTCTGAGACCAGTCAATCCAACGATTATGTGAAGGACGTCGACAGAGGTTTGGAGACCCTTTTGAACACCCGCGAGTTTAAGTACTACTCGTACTACAACCGCATTCGCAAGCAGCTGTCCCAGCACTGGGAAGGGCGCGTGCGCGAAAAGCTCAGTAAAATGTTCAAGGAAGGTCGATCCCCCGCTGCGACAAATCAGGATCGCATCACCAAGCTGATGATCGTTCTGAATGACAAGGGCACCTTGGTGCGCGTGCAGGTTCTAAGTGATTCCGGCGTGCGTGACCTGGATGATGCCGCGATTGAGGCCTTCCGTGCAGCAGCGCCATTCCCGAATCCTCCCAAAGGAATCATTGAAGGCGATGGTACTGTGAAGATCCGCTGGGATTTTGTTCTGGAAACCTAAGCGCTTTTCCTGAGGCCTCCTCACTAAGAGGCCTCGTCTGACTTCCTCCGTGCAAATCACAGCTCTTCCTGTTATGAAGAGCCCATGCACTCCTCCACTGCCAAGTACAATGTTCCCTTTGCCGCTCTGATTTTACTTCTGGCCAGCCTGACGGCCTTCGGTCCGCTATCGATTGATATGTACTTGCCCGCCTTCCCTGCGATTGCAGAAAATCTGGGCGTGCCTCTATCGTCCGTGCAGCTTTCCCTGGCTTCTTTCTTTGTGGGACTGGCCACCGGTCAAATCTTCTATGGTCCGCTGACGGATCGCTATGGGCGCAAGAAACCTTTATATGTCGGGCTGAGCATTTATGCCCTGGCATCGGTTGTGTGTGCGTTCACCAAAAACGTTGAAATGCTGATTCTGTTCCGCTTTCTTCAGGCCCTGGGATCTTGCTCGGGCGTGGTGATTTCGCGCGCGATCGTGCGGGATTTGTTTTCTCATCAGGAAACCGCGAAAGTGTTTTCCCTGCTGATGCTGGTGATGGGTGCGGCTCCAATTCTGGCGCCGGTTCTGGGTGGACAGATCAGTGAGCTCTTCGGCTGGCGCATGATCTTCGCCCTTCTGGCGGTTCTGAGCACTTTGTGCATCATTCTAATCGCCACCTTCCTGCCCGAGACACATCATGCTGATCAACGGGTGCATATTAAAGATTCATGGAAAGTGTATGGCAGCATCCTGAAAGACCGTAATTTTATGGGTTACGCTTTGGCGGGCGGCGCCGCCCAGGCCGGAATGTTTGCCTATATCACCGGGTCTTCGTTTGTCTTTATCAATCACTTCGGCATTCCGGCAAAAAGCTTCGGCTGGGTGTTTGGGTCCAATGCCGTGGGTTTGATTCTGTGTTCGCAGATCAACACCCGTCTGCTCAAACGCCAGAGCTATGATGCCATTCTGGAAAAGATCTTTGTGGTCCTGGCTGTGCTCGGAGTTTTTCTGGCAACCGCCGGCATCCTTAACTGGGGCTTCTGGGGCATCATGATTCCTCTGTTCTTATTTATCGCAAGTCTGGGAATGACCTTTCCCAACTCCACAGCAGGTGCCATGGCCACGCAAAAGAAAAGTGCGGGAAGTGCCTCGGCCCTGTTGGGAACTTTGCAGTATGGAATTGCCGCTCTTTCCTCGGCCGCCGTCAGCCGTTTACATAATGGCACAACCATGCCGATGTGTGTGCTGATGGGTTGTTTTGGTGTGCTGGCCTTGATTCTTCATCGCGTGATCATCAAAAGAGCTCTTTAAAAAAACATCCCTTAAAAATTATCGAACACAGGAAAAACGTCAGAGATCGTCACCTCAAGACGACTTTGACAATGTCTTCCATCCCAAGTACCGCCGATTACTTAATAAAGGGCACGATAGCTGCTTTATAAAAGCAGTGACCTCTATTAAGGAGTCTCAGAATGAGAACGCTGTCGCTGCCGGGATTGCTAAATAAAATCAGACTTTGTTCACTTTGGGGCGGGGCTTTTTTCAGCCTGCTATCGTCAGCACCGGCACTTGCTGCTTCTGAGCACTTTGCCGGCGGGGCCCATGAAGTGCAAAACGCTCCATGCCGTTATCCGGTTTTGACGAAGGCCTCGGACCTGGAAAAGTACTTTCAAAACAAAGAACGCCAGTCCGAAAAAAGTAATTTCGAAGTATTGGGCTTTAAATTTGTTAATGACAGCTCTTTCTACGTAAAACACTTTAAAGACCTGATCGAGCCTTCCGAGAACACCGCCTACGATGAGCAAGATCCCCGCATCGAAATCGCCAGACAAAAATGCCAGTCAGTTCGGTGTGCCCTGGCAACGATCATGGGAAAGCCGGAGTCTCTAAAAGCTCTTTATCTTTTGGATAAATACCGCCTGAATGTCGCGCCCATGAAATACTTTGGGGCCGGCTATTTCAAAGACAGGGATCTCGATATTATTCTTGAGGCCATGGCGCTGGTGCCCCCGCACTTGCTGCCCCTTTCAGATATCAAACAGCTGACTCATTCCGGTCCCAAGACCAAACAGGAAGAACGTGTCTATGCGGATTCTTCCATGCAGTTTTACGATTTTTGGGATACGGAATCCGCGGACATGAAGAAGTATCTACTGTTTCATGAAATTGCCCACAACTGGTCCGACGTGGTAGCCACAGATCTGGATGAATCCCCAGAATGGATGAAAATCACCGGTTGGGAAAAGATCACGTCCTTTATGACGGTGGACTGGAAGCATCCTCATCGTGGGGACTTTAATTACAAGCAATGGGTTTCCCAGTACGCCAGCATCAACTCGTGGGAGGACTTCGCTGAAGCTGTTTCAGCTTATCGCTTCAACCCTGAAAAGCTGTTGAAAGCCAGTCCCGCCCGCTATCAATTCATAAAGAATAAAATCTTCGGCAACATTGACTTCCGCACTGGCAAGAATTGCCAGCTGGACAGTCAGTCGCAAGCTATCGCCCAGTTGGAACAGCAGGCCCTGCAGGCATTGGATCGCAAGATCAATATTTACAACGAAATCACGACTGAGATCGAAACGATTTCTTTACGCGGCGGCATCGCCAAGTCCTGCGGAATCGAGCTTAAGAATACCATCCTGAACAAAGCCGGGGCTGTTTCTCAATTCAATGCCTGCTTCAAAGAAATGATGACAAAGAATCTTGCGGATTCCTTCAATTGGATGACATTGGATCGCCAAGCAGGTTCAACCCGCGTTCAATTTAAAAAGGCCAAACGGGATTTCATCAGTCAATGGCTGGAAACCACGTTTGTAACACAGAAAATGAAATCCATCCGCTGGTCCCCCACAAAGGAGTTGAACTGCTCTTCCTTTGCCAAGAACTACAAAGCCGTGTTTGCACTGGATTTGGAAGCCCCGAATTTGGCAAACAAGGACGTCCATGCCGTGAAACAAGAGCTGGCACCCGCAATTGGCTATTGGATTTGTGCGGATTCAAAAAACAAACGTGCCAGAACTTCGACAATCGACAGAAACAGTTTCGATTTTTTGAAGAAGTGGCTGTATTCCCGTTTGAATCTTTAAATTCCCGAGGCAACTTGCCCCCACCCTGGAGGCGGTCTGCCCCTGCGACCGGCTGATTGTCGCTTTTATTCCAGCCAAGCAGACACGACACTTGCACCGTTGGAGTTTCTAAAAAAGGAGACCCCATGAAACACCATCCAGCAAAGCCACCCATCACCAAGCCCACACAGAAACCAAGTCCTCCAATTCACAAACCCAGTGGCCATCAAGGCACCGCCAGACCGGATACGGGCCGAGTGAAAAGAACCCCCGAGGGAACCATAGAGGAAAGCCCCGAAGAGCAAGCCCCCTAGGCTTAGAAGTCGGTTATAGTTTCTAAATTTCCCTATAAAAACAGTGCTCTATGTGATTTGAGCGGTGCGTCCCAGAGAGAGCCTTTTTCCCTCTGAAAACAGGCTTAAAATGTGGTCCTCTAAGCAACTCTTCCAAAGCCCCCTGTAAATAGAGCCAGAACTCTTGCTGCGGGGCTTAAACCCATGGACTCCTACAGTGTAGAGTGCTAGGTTGCAGACGCTATAAAAGACTGAAAAAACTTAGGAGAACCACGTGGATAACTCTACTCTAAAAAACACAAAACCTGAGGTTCTGGACTCCATCGCAAGACGCGCCCACTACCTGGCAACCCAGATGATCTGGCAAGCCAATCATCGCACTGACAAAGAAAAAGGCGATCCAAAAATCGGTGGTCACCCAGCAGGTTCCGCAAGCTCCCTGCACATCATGGGTGCGTTGCACTTGCTGGTGAAATCTGGTTTCGACCACATTGCCAACAAGCCTCACGCTTCACCAACTGATCACGCTTACAACTATCTTTTGGACAATCTTCTGAAAAGCGATCTTTCCAAACTTTCTTTGGAAGAAGCCAATCAGGCAATGCACGGCTTGCGTAAGTTCTCCAATGGCGACGAATACGTCTTCCAATCTTACCACTCTGCTTACGATCCGGATCAGCACAACTTCTTCCCTTCGGGCTCCGTGGGTATTCCTCCTGTTGAAGCCGGTTACATGGCCCTGGCTTACCGCTATGCTCATGAACACGGTTATGAAGTTCCTAAAGACGCTCACTTCTGGGCTGTTTGCGGTGACTCTGAATTCCGTGAAGGTTCCATGTATGAAGCGGTTCCTGACTTCGCTGAGCGCGAGATCGGCAACCTGACTTGGATTCTGGATTACAACCGCCAATCTTTGGATGGTCACCGTCTGGTGAACAACGCCATCCTGGGCGGTACGGATGCCGACCGTGTTGAAAGAACTATGGCAGCCAACGGCTGGGAAGTGATCCAGGTTCGTCACGGTGCCAAGCGTGAAGCTTTGTTCGCGAAAAAAGACGGTGAAACGTTCAAGACCTTCCTTGAAAAAGAACTGACGGACTATGATCTTCAGGCTTTGTTGCTGGTTCATGATCCGAAACTTTTGAAAGAAAGCCTGATCAAGGACTTCCCGACTTTGAAAAAGTTCCTGACTCCTATTGCAGATCAGGACATCTACGAAGCACTTCGCGATTTCGGCGGACACGACATGATGTCTCTTGCCAAAGCGATGATGAAGTCCAAGGAATCCAAACGCAAACCAACCATCATCATTGCCCACACGCTGAAAGGCTGGGGATTGAAAGCGGCTGCGCAACAAGGTAACCACTCTTCTCTTCCACACGAAGACGAAGTGGAAGAACTGCGCGCAAAACAGGGCATCACAGGTGACACTCTCTATGCACGCTTTGACGAAAAGTCTGCTGAAGGTAAGTTCCTGGCGGCTCGTGGTGAGAAAATCTACGCAGACATCAAGGCTCAAAACGCCCTGAAAGCAAAAAATCAGGAATTCTTCCTGAAAAAGCTGACTGAGTTCGGCGAGATCCCGTCTTCTTTGGAAATCAACACGAAGATGACAAGTTATCCGCACACCCAGTGGATGTTGGGGCAGTTGACTGCTAAACTGACTCGTATTTCCAATACCTCTTTGAATGAGTCTGAACTTAAAGCGGGGCAAAAAGCTCTGACCGACAATGAAAAACCGTTCAAACTGCCGGGTGAACTGTTCATCTCCATGGCTCCGGACGTGGGAACTTCCACGAACTTGAATCCAGCGATGGATGGTAAGATCTTTGGTGCCCAGGAAGTTCAGGATATCGAAGCTGAATTGGGTGTTAAAGACGGCAAGCTTCCTGACCTGGTCCCTGGTGAAGATGTTACGGACCGCTTCCTGCGCTTTGAAATCGCAGAAGGCAACGTGATGTCTTGCGTGGGTGCATTCGGTAAAATGCGCGACATCGTGGGCGTGCCAATCATCCCATTGATGACCGTGTATGACTTCTTCCTGAAGCGTGCTTTGGATCAATACTTCTATAACTTGTACTGGAAGTCCTCTTTCATCTGCGTGGGAACTCCATCGGGCGTGACTCTGTCACCTGAAGGTGCTCAGCACGGCTGGAAGTCCGACATTCAGATTCCAAATCAGATCACGTGGGAGCCATACTTCTGCCAGGAACTTGACTGGATCATGGTGGATGCAATTCGCAGACACGTGATGAATGACAATGCCGGCAGATCCGGTGTGTTGTTGCGTCTTGTGACTCGTGGCGCGGAACAAAAAGATTTCGTGAAGTATCTTTCCAAACAAGCTCGTTTCAAAGTGGGCTTGGAAGGCAAGCTGGCTCGTGCGGAATTCCCGATTGCAGGCGCAGCCAACGAAGAAGAAGTTTCCGCAATGAGCGAAGCAGAAATGTTCGCTGTTGTTCGTGAAGAGGTTCTTAAAGGTGCTTACTTCCTGATTGATTACCTTGGTTACGCGGGCTATGAACCGGGCGACAACGTGATCAATATCTTTGCTATGGGTGCCCTGGTGGCAGAAGCCATTAAAGCTTCTGAAGCCCTTCTGGCTCGTGGTATTTATGCGAACGTGATCGTGGTGACTTCATCTGATCTTTTGACAGGCATCCAGGCTCACGAAAATGATTACCACTACCTGCGCAACGAACTGGGCATCAATGCAGATCTTTACCTGAAAAAGGCGGAAGAAATCTCTACGGGTGATTTGATCACTGTGGCTGGTCGCCGCGTTCCTGTTGTCAGCGTTCACGATGGTGAAGCAGGTCTGTTGGATAACTTGGGCTCTATCATTGGTGTTCGTCAGGAATGTCTTGCGGTTCGCAAACACTCCAAGTGCGGTCGCCCGTCTGAGATCTACAAGTACCACCATCTGGACGACGCTTCTATCGTCGAAGCCTGCGGAAAAGTCCTTTCTGAAACCGCTCTTGAAAAAGTCATGGTTTCAGAACAAGCTTTGGGCGAGGCCAATCAGGCTTCCACCAAGGCTGCTCACTGGACTGATTTGTGGCCATCTGCAACCCACAGCCAAAAGCACTAACGCGCTTTCGCGCAGGAGTGCAGCGGGCACTAGGCGCTTGGCGCAGGAAGTGCAGCGGGCCAGGCCCGCGGAACTGGACTTAGATGAACTACTCTGACTTAGCTCAGCAAGAACTCCCCTTTGATGGGGAGTTCTTTTTAGCTCGCGAGAAGAAGTTTGAAGAACTGATCTTCTTTGTTCATTTCTTCGAAGGCAGCAAAAAGCATCTTCTTCGTCATATCAAGCTCGTGAACTCCTGGGGCTTTGATGCCTTTGTCTTTCAACTTCAGGGTGATCATAAAGACCTTCGCTCTCTAAAGCTTCCTATCAGCGCCAAGGGCGGATTTGGTCTTAAACATATCTATGCCGATCAGATCGAATCCCTGTTGAATCTGATCCCGGGCAAAAAGATCATCTTCTCTTTTTCCAACCCCTCGGCATCGGCCATTGAAGCCATGGCCCGCAGAAGTTGTAGCGATACGGTGGCTTTGGTCTGCGACAGTGGCCCCTCGGGAAGATTCCTGCCATCCGCCTACAACCTGTACACACACGAATACAAAATTCGACCTTTGCCACTAAGACTGGCGCTGACTCCGATCTTAAGCCTGAGCTGGAGTCCGTTCCTGCACAAGGACCTTCACGCAGATCTGGCCAAGTTCCCGGCAGGATTCCGTATTTTGTCGATTCGCGGATGGAAAGATCTGTTGATCCCGCCAGAGCATATTGATGCCGTCTTTGAGCCCCACACACAGCTTGACTGGAGCAAACTGTCCTTACCAGAGGCCGGTCATCTGACAGGGCTTCGTGACTTTAAGACCGACTATGCCCCAACACTGGAGAAGTTCCTGAAACGCGTGGCCCATCCTTGCTCTTGAACAAGACAAAGGAATTTAACTAGGCGTTCGCATGTTCTGTTTTCTATTCTGGTCCCTCATGGAGGGACTATGGCAAATGGAATCCGTCTTCAGATTGTTTTAGTTGCTGGCCTTCTTCTGGGCCTCTCATCCACCGCTTCAGCCTTCGGCTGGGGTCGTAGCTCCGGCTACCTCTACGAAAAGCTGTTCAACAACATGGGGGAGCGCTATCTTTCCCTGCTGGAGGACAAAGCCACTGACAATCCTGCCAATCTGACTCCCGAAAAACGTTCCATTTGTTTAAAACGCTATGGCGGAATTCTTAGCGACGGCGTTCTGGATATCCGTATCGCCCTGGGATACTTCGATTGGACCACCGGAAGCAACGTCGGCTATTCCGGAAGAAGTTACGGTCTGAGCCCCTCGATGGACATCGGTGCCTTTGAAGCCCTGAAAGAACTTCTGACTTCGCGCTGTAGTGGCAATGCCCGATTCTGCGGATTCCAACAAAGCTCCGAAAGCTCTTCTGTCTTTGGGCGCGAGGTGATAATCCAAGGGCGCCGAATCAAAGCTCGTGTGGAAATCCGCTTTTCCTCGCAGTCCGAGCTTCTTTCTGACAATCTTGGGAAGTATCGGGAACAACAACGCCAACGAACCCAATATATGGAAAACTACTTCAGTAAGGCCCTGAAAGAAGCCGATGCCGTCTTCTACTTCGGACATTCCCGCAATGGCGGCGGACCTGATTTTGCTCCTCCGGTCTTTATTGGCAGCTCCAACAAACTTGACTATGCCGGTTACTACAAAGCCCAACGCCCCGGATTTAAGAAGATGCTCAATGCGCTGTCATCAGGCCCCAAACAAACCGCCGTCCTGGGTTTGATGTCGTGCGCTTCCCGCGATCACTTCCTGTCACGCACACGTTCCATCGCACCCAATACGGGTATTATCACCTCGATGGATGTACTGAACGTTGATGAAGTTTATACAGCGATGATTGGTGGAGTCGATGCCTTGTTGCGAGGACAGTGCCAGCACAGCTTCTATCAATCCATCCGCATGACAAACAACAATCAAAAGTTCATCACCATGGATGGAATGTTTGAATAAACTTTGATTCCTCCAGTTCTTTGTCCTGCCTGCATTTACAAATCTGCAAACCTCCGGTTCCAGGCATTCAGAGACATCTGAATGCCGTATACTGAGTCTATCCAAGGAGGAGATATGAGTCGGCTGGAACACCTGCCCCATCCAAGTCGTTTGCCATCCTTAAATCACCACACACTGGCCTTTTTCACCAATCCCGAAGACGTCCGCAGAGCCGCGTCCGCCCTGATTAACATCGGCTTCAGCGAGGCTGATATTAATATCTTCGAAGGTGACGAAGGTGTTGAGGCGATTGATATAGATGCCACCCATTCTGATCTGGTCAGCAAATACTTCCGCAAGTTTGTAAAGTTTTCTGACGCAGCCGAGTGGCACTTCTTGGCAGAGGCGGATGATGAGCTTCGGCGGGGGCATGTCCTTTTCTGCGTGGTCACCATGAACGAAGAGGAAAGGGATAAAGTCGTCCCGATATTAAAGCGCTTTCATGCCTATGACATCCGCTATTGCAGCGGACTTTACGTCGAGGAGGTTGTCTAAGGGCTTCTTCTGCGATAGATCTGTCCGTTCACAAATGAGGTGGACATGGCAGACTTGGAGTTTCATATCTATAAAGTTCCTTCGGAATTTGGCGAATGGCTGGCCGCCTTTGAACAGGATGAATTGATTTTCCTGGGCAGCTACAACGCCGGAAAAAAACGGGTCGAAGGTGATCTGGCTGAGTTCTTTAAAACTCATTATGCTTTTAAGGTCGGCCCCTTCATCCCCGCGAAGTGGAACAAAGGGAACTTCTGGAAAAGCAAGCACAGAATCAAACTTCAGGGTACGGACTTTCAAATGAAAGTGTGGCTGGAGCTCTTGAAGATTCCCGCAGGCAAGACAATCACTTATTCTGAACTGGCGAAAAAGCTCCGCCGTCCCTCCGCCGTCCGGGCTGTGGCCTCTGCGGTTGGGAAAAATCCCATCAGCTATTGGATTCCCTGCCACCGCGTGGTGGGTAAGAATGGCAACATTCTGAAATATCACTGGGGTCCGGAGGTAAAAGAATATCTGCTGAAAGTGGAAGGCGCTCTTTAGAACTGTAGATCCAGAATCATAGTCATCCCGGGGATGCCGCGATAGTTGTCTTCAGCACTAAAACCCAGCCCCGGGATCAGCTGGTAGGACAGGATGTTCTTGTAAATGGTCTGACTCCAAGAAGTGGAAAAGCTAAAGCCGGTCATGCGATAACTGGGTTTATTTTCTGAGATAACAAAGAAGTTGTATGAGATATTGGCGGTTTTGTTAAACCACTGCCCCAAAGCCACACCGTTAGTGACCGTATAAAGGTGTGTTCGGTCCTCATAGTCCCCTTCGTTGATGAACGTCAGGGTGAAAATCTTTGTTAACAGGAAGTTAAAGTTAAATGCCTGGAAGACCCCGGTTCCCTTGTCCGCATCAGCGTAAAACTGCAACTTCGGATTGACCCGATAGTTTTCACCGCGCTCAGCGACACTTTCAAAGGTCAAAGAATTTGAAATTTTGAAAGACCCGGCAAAACTCACGTGAGGCTGAAAGGATGTTCGAACCTCGCCCAACTTTTGGAAGAAGCCCAAGGTCGCTCCATAGTCCCGTTCACGAGGTGTTTGACGAAGATAGGTCTGACTGACCCCGCGCTCTTTGGTTTCATCATAACTGGTGAACGTGATCATCCAGTATTCTTCAACATTGGGCAGACGCAGATTCAGATTGAAACTGGTGGCATCAGAATAGTGATCTTTTTCATTATAATAAAAAGCGGATGAAACCGTTGCCGACGTCGGGTTTCGTTTTCTGGTGTACTGCCGACCGGCCAGAAACAAATCCAAACCTTCGGCCACCCCGTCAAACCACTCTGAAATGGCTTTATTGCCACTGATGAAGGATTCTTCGATGCTTTCTGCCGGGGTTTGTTTGGTCCCAGGTGCGGTGGTGCTGACAGGCTTTTGAGCCCACGCCCCAGAACTGGTTCCCAGAACAAGCAGGATGGAAACAAACGTCTTTAAAGATGTTGATGCTTTTTCCTCTTTCACGTTTTAGTCTCCAAACATGAATTATTTTAGACTGATCCTTTGCTTTCTGTCGCTGAGTATCTCACTTCTTACTGCAAAAACAGCCTTGGCTTATATTCCACAGCGGGGAAATGTCTATGCGGCTTTGGGTCCTTATATTTTTAAAACCAATTATGAAGGCTACAAGTCCGATGAAAACTCACTGAATTCCACAGGACTTTCGCTGGTGGCCAATGGGGATGTTTCAGACAAAGGCAGTCTTGAAATTGCGGCCATCTACATGAACAAACTCTTTTTCCGCGAAGACAAAAGTAAGTACGTCGTCGAAAAAACTCAGGTGATGCATATCACTTTGGGGTATCGTCGCTGGTGGAGTCCCTCGTTTTCAAGCTCTCTCTCTGTTTACACTTCCTACCCTATGGGCAACATCACGGTTCTTCACAATGACTTCAGCGTCGCGGATGACATGGGGACGACGGCGCGCTCTTCTTCTGAAACAGGCTTGGATCTGGCACTGCAAGGAGAGCTTTGGAGCAGTGGCCGATATGCGATTGTGGCAGAGGGACGCTATTCTTACTCTTTAACGAAGAAGTCCCACGAGTTCGCGGACCAATATGGAGGATCTATCGGGCTTCGGTACTTCATTCAAAGTCGTGTCGCCGCCCCCAAAGAACTGCGCCAACCCTAACGGAAGGCCTGTTTAATTAAATTAAGTTATTGTTTTTTATGTGTTTTATTAAAACACTAACTTTAGTCCATATTTGAAATACGCCCTTTACTTACATATAATTTACATAGTAATTTATATGTAAATGGAGAGCGTATGAGCACCCTGGCCCTTCCCGAATTAGCCAACATTCCTTTTGTCTCTGCCGAGCAATTGCAACCACCAGCAGGGCTCCCCACGGGAGTTCGCCTGCTGGATGATTTTCTGCTGTGGAAAGGGTTCCCGCAAGGGGATCTGAGTCTGTTGCAAGGGGCTCCCGGCACTGGCGCCACGTCTTTGTGGATCCGCCTTGTGCAAGGGGTGCATTCTCAAAATAAGTGGGCGGCTTGGGTGAACGGCGACACGCAATTGTTCCCTGCGCATCTGAACAACTATCAAATCAATCTGAAAAAACTTCTGGTGGTGAAAGAGCCCAAAGATCAGGAACAGTTATTCTGGCTGCTGCAAGAGCTGATCACCAGTTCCCTGTTTGAAGTCATCGGCTGCAACCTGAAAGAAATGTTTTTAAAGAATCATCAGTTGCAGAAACTCAAACGTCTGTGCCGCCTGCACAAAGTGGCTCTGGTTTTTGTAAATCAGAAAGTCAGCAAGTTTGTGAATCCTCTTTTTAGCCTGATGATTCACTTTCAGCGCGACTTTATCACCATTCAGCGCGCCCTTCACCGTCCAACACCGTTTAATCTGGCTGGGAGTATGATCCATGCGAACTTTATGCATCAATTTAAAAACACCGCAAGAAAGCTCCTCAGCTGAGGCGTTTTTACTGCTAAGCCCCCGGGTTCAATTCCGCTTTCCCCATTTTATCTTCGTGGATATCGCCTCAACCCAGCACCTTCTGGGAGGTGAGCGCGGCTGCCTGGAGAAGGCTCTGGAGATTGCCGGAAAATTTTCCCCTGACGCCTCAGCCGCTATTGCAGACACAGCTCCGGCAGCCCAGATGCTGGCCAAGTGGCGACCTTCGCACATCACCCTGCGCGGGAAGGAACAAGAAAGCTTCAAAGGCCTGGGACTGGACGCTTTGAAAGACCTGGAAGGCTTGTCCCCCTGGGCGCAGAAAAAGCCGGTGGAGCACATGATCGCCTTTTTCCACACTCTGGGCGTGCATGGCTTGGAAGATGTTTTAAATTTCCGTCTGAATTCACTGCGCGAACGCTGGGGGGATTTTGGTGTTTTACTTTGGAATCGTCTGCATTCTCAGGACTCTCAAGTCATTTCACCTCTTGTGCCTCGCGACCCTCTTGTGGGCTATGGCTACCTGGATGATCCCATAGGCTCTGCGCCCTTGCTGATGGCGCGCCTGAAAGTGCACTTGGATGTTTTATTTGCGCGTTTGCTGGGGCTGGCCCGCCACGCCCAGCGCCTGGATGTGGTTCTGCACTGCGAATATTCTGACAAACGTTACAATCTGTCGATTGAGCCTGTCAGCCCCACACGGGATCAGAATCTTTTCGAGGATCTGCTGTTCAAAAAATTAGAACAGCAGGTTCTGGAAAATCCAATCCGTGAGTTTGAGATTTCCCTGTTCGACGTGCCGGAAAAAGTGCAGCAGCTGGATTTTTTCGAGCCCCGCGACAACACCGAAGATCGCTGGCGTCGTCTGATCAGCTTTGCCAAACAGGCCCAGTGTGAAATGGGCTTTCTGCAAATGGAGGCCAGTCATTTTCCGGAGCAAAGTTTCCGCCTGGTCACCGACTGGCCGGAAGACTTCAGTCCGCGCGATCTTGTGGAAAGACAGGATGAGGCCTTACAAATCAAATCCGTTTACGCCAAAGCCCTGGCTGAAAGCCCCCGTCCATCGCTTTTATTGGAAAAGCCGCAGGCTTTGTCTGCGGCAGAAGTGCAAAAGCTTCGTTTTGTGTCTTCTTTACCCAGCGAAAGAATCGAATCGGCGTGGTGGCAGATTTCAGTTCAGGATTTAAAAAACCGAGATTATTACTTTGCGCTCTCGCACCAAGGTCAGCTTCTGTGGGTTTTCAAAGATCGCATAAATTCACAGGTCTACTTGCATGGGTACTTTGACTAATAAATCTTTGATCACCTCTCAGAACTCCCGCCTGCCGGCCCAACCCCGGCCGCGCGCCAAAGGATTCGTCGAACTTCTGGGACGCAGTAATTTTTCATTTCTACAAGGAGCTTCCAGCCCCGAAGAGATGGTGTCCCAGGCCGTGGAGTTTGGCTATGACGGGATGGCACTGTGTGATCTGAATGGATTGTACGGTGTGGTCCGTGGTTTTCAGACCATCCAGTCGCCGTCTTTGTTCACCGCTTCGCCCCAGGTAAAAGAAAACTTTCATTATTTGATCGGCTCTGAACTCACTTTGACGGATGAAAGCTCCGTGGTGTTAATCCCGATGAACAAGCAGGGTTATTCGCATTTGTGTGAAATCCTGACGTTGGGAAAACGTCAGGCAGCCAAAGGATTTTCCAAGCTCAGCCTGGAGCAGATTGAAAAGTACAATCAAGGCCTTTTGTGTCTGGCCATCCCGCCCTGGACTGAGGAACGCTATGAGCGCCTGGAGAAAATTTTCGACAACCGTCTGTATCTACCTCTATGGCGGGATCTGACCTGGGAATCCCAGGAGTTTTGCCGGCAGGGATTTGCGCTGGAAGAAAAATATCAGGCTCGTCTGTTTGTCAGTCAGCGTCCGTTTATGCACAGCCCGGAACGCAAGCCCTTGTTTGATGTTCTGACCTGCACCCTTCATCACACCACACTGGCAGAGGCCAAAAACAAACTGATTCAAAACTCTGAACGATGCTTAAAAAGCCTCGAGGATATTTCCTGGCTGTGGCAGGACCGGTTGGATCTTGTGGAGAAAACTGTGGAGATCTCGGCACGTGTGACGTTTTCTTTAAACGAGATCCGTTACCGCTATCCCGCATCCAGCTTGCCTTTGGGGATGACGCCCACAGAACACATGCGCCATCTGACCCTGAAGGGGGCGCAATGGCGCTATCCCGAAGGCATTCCTGAAAAGGCCTTAAAGCAGATCGAATACGAACTGGCTTTGATCAAAGATCTACAGTACGAGGATTATTTTCTGACTCTCAAAGAGATCTGCGATTTTGCCTCGAAAAAAGGGATTCTTTATCAGGGCCGCGGCTCTGCCGCCAACTCGGTGGTGTGCTTTTGTCTGGGGCTGACTGCGATTGATCCTGTAAAAATGGATCTGCTGTTTGAACGATTCCTTTCACGCGAACGGCGCGAACCTCCGGACATTGATATCGACTTTGAACACAGTCGTCGCGAAGAAGTGATTCAGCATATCTACGAAAAATACAATGAACGTCACGCCGCCATGGTGTGCACGGTGATTCGCTATCGCTCGCGCATGGCGATTCGTGAAACCGCCAAGGTGTTTGGCATGCCTCTGCCCAAGATCAATGCCATGATCAAATTCATGGGCCGTGATGGCATGAGACGTCTGCTGGATCCCGCCGTAGCGGCGGATTTCGGCATGGAGCCAGGCGAATGGAAGATGTTTATGACCTTGGCTCAGCAACTGCATGGCTTCCCCCGCCATCTGGGCATTCATACCGGCGGTTTTCTGATCACCCAGGATCCCATCACCGAAATGGTGCCGGTGGAAAAAGCCACCATGGATGGCCGCTATGTCATTCAGTGGAACAAAGACGATGTGGATTTTCTGCGTCTGATGAAAATCGATGTCTTAAGCCTGGGAATGCTGACCTGCCTGCGCAAGTGCTTTGATCTTTTGCGCGATGTAAAAGGGAAAAACTACAGTCTGGCCACTCTTCCCGCCGATGACAAACCCACTTACGATATGATCTGCCGGGCCGACACTGTCGGTGTTTTTCAGATCGAATCCCGCGCACAGATGAACACGCTTCCCCGCATGCAGCCGCGAAGCTTTTATGATCTGGTGATTGAAATCGCCCTGATCCGCCCGGGTCCTTTGCAAGGGGGCATGGTGCATCCGTTTTTAAAACTGCGCCAGAATCGCCCCAAAGAAATCAAGTACGCACATCCCGCACTGAAACCCATCTTGGAAAAAACGATGGGTGTTCCCATCTTTCAAGAGCAAGTGATGAAGATGGTGGTGGCTGTCGCCGACTTCACCCCGGGTGAAGCCGATGAACTGCGCCGGGTGATGTCCTCGGCCTGGAAACGTAAAGCCACCATGGGAGGCATTGAACAACGCCTGCGCGAAGGGTTTGCCCGTCATGGGATTTCTTCTGAATACGCCGATCAAATCTATAAAACCATCGAAGGCTTTGCCAACTATGGCTTCCCCGAAAGTCATTCGGCCAGTTTTGCCCTTTTAACCTACGCCAGTTGTTATCTGAAGTGCCACTACCCAGATGTGTTTGCCTGCGGGCTTTTAAACAGTCAGCCCATGGGTTTTTATGCTCCCCGCACGATCATCGCCGAAGCTCAGCGCAATGGCGTGGTCGTGGCCCCTCTGGATGTTCAGCGTTCAGATTATGACTACACTATCGAAAAAGGCGAAAGCAGCGATGTCCTGCGCGTGGGCTTAAGATCCATCTATGGAATTCCTGAAACCCTGCTTCGTCGAATTGAAGACAGCCGAAAAAATGACGGTCCTTACGCAGATCTGGCGGACTTTATCCGCCGCACTCAACTTCCACGCAGTGTGCTTTTGAAACTTGCCGCCGCCGGAGCCTTTGAAGGCTTTAACAGCAATGTGCGAGAGCTGATCTGGACTCTGGAATCTCTGAGCCTGGATCAGCAAAGTTTTTTATGGGGACACCCCAAAGAGCAGTTTGAACTGGGTGATGATGACGAGGACGAACCCGAACATCTGCCGTTTGAATCTAACTGGGATCGCTTGCGCCGCGAATATGACAGCAAGGGATACTCCGTCAACTCACACCCGATGTCTGTACTCAGGACTTATCTGCAAGATAAAAGCAAGGTCTTGCGTGAAAAGCGCTTCGTGCCCTATTTCCACTCTGAAGATCTTAAAAACATGAAAACAAAAAACAAAGTACGTGTCGCAGGCCTGGTCGCCATCACTCAACGTCCACCGACAGCCAAGGGTATGTGCTTTATCACGCTGGAGGACGAGTTCGGCTTTATGAATATCGTCATTCATCCTGAGATTTATCAGAAGGACCGCACCACCATTTACACCCGCTCGCTGCTTGAAATCCACGGTCAGGTTGAAAAAGTGGGCGCCATCACCAATATCCGCGCCGAACGCATTCTGCCGCTGGGTTAAAAATCTCAAATTGGAATAAACTTATTGTAGTATATAGAATATCTTATACAATTACTTGTATGAACCTAAGTGAAGCAGATATTGCATTTAAAAAGTTTAAGCAGCATGTTGCAAGTAAAGTTCTAGAGAATTCCCCTTTCAAGGGATTATCAGAAGCAGATACTAGGGCAAAACTCATAGATCCGATTTTCAAAGAAGTATTAGGGTGGCCAGAAACGGAGATAAAACGAGAAGAGTCCGCAAACGACGGATTTGCTGACTATTCTTTTGGTTTGGACTATATTTACTACCACGTTGAAGCCAAGAGAGCTGAGCCCGCGTTCAAAGTAAATGCCAGCCGAGCATCTAGAATTCTACAACTTAAGGGCCCTCATCTTCTAGGCAACAAAGAAATAAAAGTTCATCTTGAACAAACGGCAAGATACTCTTCGGATCTAGGATCCGAATACGCCATACTCACAAACGGATACCAATTTCTGGTATTCAAAACTAGGGTTCCAGGGAAAAGCTGGCGAGAAGGTCGTGCCTTGATCTGGCATGATTGGGCAGATATTGAAGAAAATTTTGCTGAATTTTATAGTTTACTTTCTCGTACCGATGTAAAAAAAGGAAGCTTAGAAACAAGGTTTTCTTCTGCAGAAGAGATCACAACAAATCTATATTTAATCCGAGAGGCCATCCCAAATCCAGATGCCGAATTGGTAAGAAACTCATTCTGGCAGAAGATCTCTAGTGTCTTCACTCCTCTTTTAACTGATCAACCCACGAGTGAAGAACTCCAGGAGGAGATCATACGTAACTGCTACGTCCAAACTCCTTTATCTGATCAGGTAGACATTGGAATAAATCAACTATTACAAGACAATCCACCGAAATTTCTATCCGATGCTGATGTTAAAAACATTGATCCTGCGCAAATGCAAAATAGCTTCAATAGAAACATAGAAAATGATATAAAAAATAGACATATCAATACTTATATCCTTACAGGCGGAGTCGGATCAGGTAAAACAACGTTCCTAAAACGCTTTAGAAAGGTTGTAAATCCGACTTTAGTAAAGGAATATTGTATATGGCTACATGTAGACTACCTTGCTGCTGGCTCGATCTCCGAAGAAAAGTTGCGTGACCAACTAGAAGAGTTTACCTACAAAGAGCTTCGCACTCAATTAGAGACAAAATATAAAGATTTCTATCCTGCTAACGGAGAAGAGCTTAGAAGCTTGTTCAAGAATGAAATCGAAAGCTTAAGAATGACTAAACTTTTTGGAGTGCCAGAAAACTCTGAAAAGTGGACTGAAATAATTAACGCCGAAATTAGTCAGCTATATGGGAACAATTCTCTATTCATATCCAGAATTCTCCTCAACGCTCCACACAGAGGCAGACGAGTCGTTCTGGCTCTAGATAACACAGACCAACTTGGAGAAAAATTTCAAGAGCAGATATTCCTCTTCTCACAAAAGCTGTCAAAAGAATGTCGTGCTTTGACCATCGTAGCTCTAAGGGAAGAGAAATTCTTCGCGGCATATAGATCTGGGGTTTTCGACGCCTATGGAGATCGAAGATTTCACATTGGGTCGCCCAACCTTCAAGATGTAATCGCATCAAGGCTCCGCTATGGACTAAAGAAGTTTCAGACAGAGGGAAGAATTAAGGATCCCACCCAGGTAAAGAAGATATCAACTCTTATACAAAGCTTTATTAACTCAGCGACAAGCAAGAACCAGAACATCGTTCGTCTACTTTCCTGCGTCTCAAATGGCGACATGAGATATGCCTTAGGAGTATTTAGAGACTTCGTGAGCTCCGGAAATACAGATACAGATAAAATTTTAGAAAAACTGTCACACAGTGGCAGATACAATGTCCCATTTCATGAATTCGCAAAATCTGCAATTCTGGGAAATAGAAAATACTACAGCTCTCAGGTTTCGCATACGGCAAATTTATTTTTGCGGACTCAAGCTCGAAACTCATCACATCTTACTGCCTGCCGAGTACTTGCGCGCCTTACGAATGCTCAGAATGCTCCTTCTAGATATGGATCAGGTTTTATTTACACAAAGCAGCTACTCGAAGAATTTACTCAATCTTTTGGGAATGCGCAGGATTTCGTTCTAAGGGGTAGTGATTTACTAAGAAGAGGTCTAATTGAGTCAGAACCTCCTAAAGCAGACAACATTGAGAAGACTGATGCATTGAGAATATCCGCGTCTGGAGCCTACTATTGGAGATTTCTAGCTCGCTCTTTCGCCTATTTAGACTTGGTATACGTAGACACACCTCTTACGGACAAAAGCTACTTTGACAAGCTAATACATATGACGGGTCTTACCGATCTTTCCACTCGCTTTGAAAGAGTGCGTGTATTCCTTGACTATCTGAAATCAGAGGAGCAGAAGGAGATCAACAACGTGATATCACGCGGCGGACCTTATACTTCCTCGCTAATTTCTGAAATTCAAAGTCAAATCGAAAACGAAATTAGGCTTATATCGGATAAAACAGGAGCCCAGGATCTAAGTGATGCAGACTGATTCATGAACTACTTGAACCGATAATAGAAAGTGCTATGGTGCGGGCATGATCCGCGAAGCCATTGAAATGATTTTCACTCCTGCCACTCCTCTTGCCAAGAAATACGGGTTCTTGTACCACTCGATTTCTTTGAAACACCGCTATGAACGCTGTGAAAAAGTCTGGCTGCCGCATTTGAAGAACTGTCAGGACATCTTTCTGCAAAGTCTTCAGGATCTGCCACAGAAAAAATCCGTGGTGGTGCTGGGCAGTGCCCACCTGCATGAAATCCCTTTGCACCTGCTGATGAACAATTTTGAATCTGTCACTCTGGTGGATGTCGTGCATCCGCTGAAACATCATTGGGCTGCGAAAAGAAATCCGCGTCTGAAGCTTGTCACCATGGATCTGGGCGGTTCCTTGGCCGAACTGGAAAAACTCAAATCCCTGCAGGATCTGAAAGACCTGATTCAGAATCTTTCACAAAAAGAACTTTTCCATTTTGAGGCCGATCTGATCGTCTCTGGCAACCTGCTTTCGCAACTGGCTTTACTTCCGATGGAAGCCCTGGAAAAATTCACCAAGACAAATCTGACCCTGGCTGAAAAAGACGAGATCTGCACTGCCTATGGCGAAATTCACCTTAAGAATCTGCGTGCCTGCCAGGGGAAAAAGCTGGTTTACAGCGATCGCGCCGTCACCTATCGCGACCCGGAGGGCAAGATCACCTACACCGGATCTTACCCGGTGCACTTTGAGGGTTTCACAAAAATAAAAGACTGGGACTGGATGCTGGCCCCCTTGAAAGAGGCCTCCAAAGACTACTCCATAGAAATGAAAGTCGAAGCCTACACCTCTAACAAGCTGTAACGACTAGCACGTCGACGACGCAGCAACGCAGCTAAAAGCTGATTTTACAGCTTGTTAGCAGCGAGGACCGCTTGAGCAGGACAAATTGATGCCGGATTCATCCAGCTTAAAGAAGTTCTGGATGCGCTCTTCTTCGGCCTTGCCATCCAGGCACAGGCTGCGGAAGGCTTTTTTCACCTTGGCTTTTTTTACCTCGATGTCTTTTTCGTTTTTCAAAAGGGCATTAAGAACTTTATAGCCCCACAGATCCGCCTGAACCTGATCCACTTGCAAAGAGCTATCAGCGTCCTGACTTAAAGAGCCTCCGGACAAACAAGCCACTGCTTTATCATCTGGCTTGGCTCCGCGCAGTTTCATTTGTACGGCCATTTCACGGGTCAAATCAAAGACCAGGCTCAAGATACGGTCTTCCTTTTCTATCCCGGCATTTCTCATCAAGCGGCCCGGACAAATCGCAATCACTCCATTGGGGCCACCACCGGGAACAATCGACATAGACGCATTTCTTCCGCCGTCCAAACCGCAGGTTTCCTTCAGTTTGGCGACAACTTGATCTTTAAAAGTAAAATGATTGGTCAAAGTTTCAGTGACAGAAAACACCAGTGACGTGTTGATGATGCTAAACAGTAGACGCTTATCATCTTCCGAGATTCCCTGCTCTTTCTCAACAACTCCGATCAAAGCTGTGCGCGCGATTTCTGCGGCCTCTGTCACATCGGCATCGTACTTATAAAAGACCTGATATTCTTCATCCGCCCGTTTCAGAAGCTCTGAATCCAGATTCAGTTTTTTCTTTTCTTCGTCCAACGCCGCAAAGCTTGCCGGCATTCCGTCGAAGTTTTCGCTCAAGCCATGGGCTTTCTTTAAGGCGTTCAAAGCATTTTTGGCCAGTTCGGCCTGCGCTTTGGTTCCGATATTGGTCAAACTCTCGCACACAACCGCCGCGGGCTTGTCACACATGCTGACCGTCTTTCCTGCCGGAGCAGTCTGCTCAGCTTTGGCTTTCAGGCCCTCTTTGTTTTTGTACTTTCTGGCATATTCGGAATCGCTCTGGGCACAAGCAGCCAACCCCAAGCTCACAGCAAAAACAAGACTGAGTTTTTTCATAACTGCTCCTTCTCTATTCACATGAAGACAAAAAAATGTCACTTCCATCTGTGAAAGCAGCCCCAGTGGAGCTCTTCACTTCAAGGAAAGGAAAAGCAAATGCAGGGCCAGAGACTTGTCTCAGAATGATTCAGCATCAAAAAGACCGTTCCCTTTAAATTTGCAACCATTTCATTTAGATTCCTTTGTTGCACTCATTGACAGGCCCCCTGGTCGCGCAGATAAACGAACCTCCAAACAAAAGGGGTTTTATATGAAGTCCACTATCGTGCTGGCAAGCTTGCTGACACTTTCTCTGAACAGCTATGCTGATCAAAACATCAACTCAAATAGCCTGGAATTTTCCAAAGAAGCTGTTGAAATGGCGCCTCAAGGCCTTTTGCCATTCATCGGCTTCGGTGGTGGTTACACTGGCAACAATGACAATATCCCTGTTGAAGGAACTCCAATTTCTTTGAAAGTCCTTGGCTCTTACTACATGGCTCAACCTTATGTGTTTGACGCCGGGTTTGGCATTTCCAATCAGCAGTTCTCTCAATCTGCTGCCAAAGACACGGCAGTCACCGGTTCCAGTCTTGAATTGGCAGCTCGCTATCGCTTCGCAAATAAATGGCAGGCTGGTCTGGTTGCAAATCATCTTTTCGAAATGGGCTCCTCCTATGCGGCCTCTCAAGGTGACGCACAGTTTGTCGGTCTTCAGGCTTTGAAAGAGTTCTCTATCGCAAAAGGCTGGCTGGCTCGTGTCGGTGGCCGCGCCATGACTGAAACCAACAACACAGGCGAGATGGTTAACATGTACATGATCGACCTTCAGTTGGGCTGGAATCCGTATGCTCAGGCGACAACTGTGAAAGCTACTGCTGCTGCTCCGAAGGCGCAAACCGCACCTGTAGCCAAAGCTATGGAAGTGAAACCAACTTCTGCTTTGGATTACATCAACTATGCATCATTCGAAAATGGCAACAGCATCTTCTTCCAAGAGGCCAGCTACACCATTGATGCAAAGAACCAAGCTCAATTGAAAAAACTGGCAAGCCTGCTGAAACAGAACAAAAATCTTTTCAGCAAAGTGGAGGTTCACGGATATGCAGACATCTCCGGACCGGAAGCGCTAAACCAGTCACTTTCAGAAAAAAGAGCGGAACAAGTCAAAGCTCAACTGATCAAAGGTGGTCTGAATAAAGAGACTATCGTGGCTTTGGGTAAAGGCTCCAGTCAGTCGAAGGAAATTCTGGCTCAGGACCGCAAAGTGGAACTTCTGTTCACAGGCGTAAAAGACGAAAAAGCCCTGCAAAAGGCTTTGGCTCTTTAATATACAAAGGTTCCCGTTTATTTTTGAGGTCCACAATGCATCTAACGCAAAGAGGACCCCAAAAGAGCCGGGAACCTTTTTTACTTTTTAATGGCTACAAAAAGGCCTTCATACGTCGGCACAATTGCCGAATCAAAAAGTGCGGAATCAGACAATCGCTTGTTGAAGTCCTTCATGATATTGATTTGTTTGTCAGAGAATCTTTGCGTGGGTTCTCCCCACACACCACCGGACAAAAAGATATTGTCCGCCAGAATCAATCCTCCAGAACGCAGATTTTTTTCCGCCCAGGTCAGATAGTCTAAGTACGCCGCTTTGTTGCCGTCGATAAAAATGCCATCAAACGGGCCTTCACTGGAAAGCTTTTCCAGTTCCGCGCGGGCATCACCCATCACCAGGTGAATTTTCTTTTTGCTTTGGTCCAATTTCGCAAAGGCCTGCGCGGCATAGTCGCCGTGACGTGGCTCCTTTTCCAGGGTCCACAAAGTGCCACCTTCAGGCAAAGCTTCAAAAATATATTGTGCTGACAACCCCGTCAGGGTTCCGATCTCAACAAATTTGCGACACCCATGCAGACGGATCAACGTGCCGATCAACTGTGCTTCAGCAGGATTGATACTGATGCGGCCCAAGTTCAGTTCATCAGCGAACTGGCGGGACAGTTTTTTAGGCTCTGACTCTTCAGCGAGAAGAGACAGCATGTATTCTTCTTTGTTGGTTAGCACGGATTCACGCATACCTTATCCTCGCATATTCCTGCGATGAAGTTAACAGGAAGTTAATTTGCCCGCCTTGCCTGACAGCGCATAGCCTTTTCTGGATACACACTTTACCCATAGACGGAGGTTTTTCATGCGTTTTCAATCCACGACTGTGAAAGTAGTAACATCCCTGGCTCTGCTACTGGCTCTGGGGGCTTGTGCCAATAAATACAAAAAAGACAACGAGAACATGGTCAGCTCCCAACGCTCCTCTGATCGCGGTCCCCAGTCCGCTTTATCCGGGGCAGCCGGAGATCTCAGCAAAAGCACGAAGTTCTCAACCCTTTCCCAGAATATCCGATTTCACGTCGGCAGCTCCGAGCTGACCGCCTCCAGCCGCCGGGCCCTGAACGAGATCGCTTCAGAAATGAAAAAGACTTCAGGTTCATACGAAAAAATCCGCATTGCCGGTCTGGCTGATCCACAGGGTGATACGGCTCGCAATCAAAGACTTTCTGAAGAACGTGCCGAGCGCGTGCGCGAGTATCTGATCTCCAAAGGTGTACCGGACTCAAAACTGGAAACCATCGGCAAAGGGGCTGTGGCTCGAGACACTCTGGGCACCGCCTCACAAAGAGCACGCGACCGTCGTGTGGACTTTGAGATTGTCGAATAAACATAAAATCGGCAAGATAGAGGGTTATGAATCCTCTTCTTGTCTTTGATCTTGATGGCACTTTGATTGACTCAGCTCCGGATATTATCACGGCCGTCAATCGCACTCTGGCAAATCACTCTAAACCCATCTTAAGTGATGCCACTATTATTTCTCATATCGGCGAGGGGATTAAAAAACTCATCGCCGATTTATTTAAGAACGACAATCTGGATCCCGGCGACATGATTGGTCTTGAGATGGAATTCCTGCGCACCTATGAAGAGGAAATGCTGAACAAAACCCGCATTTACCCTGGAGTCGAAAACTTCCTGAGTCAGTATCAAGGCCCAATCGCCATTATCACCAATAAAAACGAAGAGCCCGCCAAGGCCATCATCAATCACCTGGGACTGAACCGCTTTCCCTGGGTCAATATCTTCGGAGCCGACACCCTGGAGGAGAGAAAGCCCAGTCCTCTACCTCTGCGCACCATGATGAAGCTGGCTGGGCGCCTTCCCTCCGACACCCTGATGATCGGAGACGGAACACCGGATATGCTTTCTGCCCAACGAGCCGGCGTAGGGTCCATCGCCATCGGATTCGGCTATACGGACCCACATATTCTTAAAAAATATGAGCCCTTGGCGGTTCTGGATCACTATCAGGATCTGTCGGCGTTACTGGCTAAAATCACCCAAGAGGCTTGACGCATCTTTGCCGTAAAAAATAACCATGCACCCTTTGTGGGCTTGCCTCAGGGCGGCGTGGACTATATAAGGTGAAAGCTTTTTGATAATGGGGGGTTGTCTCCGGTGAACGACATTCTTTTAGAAGTTCAAAATCTTAAGACGCGCTTTAAAACTGACGAAGGCACTTTTCTCGCGGTAGACGACGTTTCCTTTAACGTCAAAAAAGGCCAAACTCTTGGAATCGTTGGGGAATCTGGGTGCGGAAAATCCGTAACCTCTCTTTCCATTATGCGTCTTGTCCAGAAGCCTGGAAATATTGAATCCGGCAAGGTCCTATTTAAGGGCCAAAACCTTCTGGAGCTGTCTGACGACCGCATGAGACAAATTCGCGGTAACGAAATCGCGATGATCTTCCAGGAACCGATGACTTCCCTGAACCCGGTTTACACCGTAGGCGATCAGATTGAGGAAGCCATCCTTTTGCACCAAAAAAACCTGACCAAAACTCAGGCTCGTGAACGCGCGATCGACATGCTTCGCATCGTGGGTATTCCAGCACCTGAAAAACGCTTCCATGAATTCCCGCATCAGCTTTCCGGCGGTATGAGACAGCGTGTGATGATTGCCATGGCGATTTCCTGCAACCCGGAACTGCTGATTGCTGACGAACCAACAACGGCGTTGGACGTGACCATTCAGGCTCAGATTCTGGATCTGATGCGAAAACTGCAAAAAGACTTCAATGCCGGCATGATCCTGATCACTCACGATCTGGGTGTTGTGGCAGAGATGTGCAACGAAGTGGCCGTGATGTATGCGGGCCGCGTGGTTGAATTCGGTACCGTGGAAGACATCTTCTATCGTCCGAAACATCCGTACACTCGTGGTTTGCTGGATTCCATTCCGCACTTCGAAACAGGACACAAGCTGGAGCAGCTGAAGACCATCAAAGGCATGGTTCCAAGTCTTTACAATCTTCCGAAAGGCTGCCGCTTTGCGGATCGTTGTCCTTATGCTCAAGATGACTGTCGCCAGTCTTATCCATCCACTGAAAATCTTCGCGGCATCCATAAGGTCGCTTGTTTCCACCCCTTGTCTGACGAGGTCACGAAATAATGAGCACTCCTCTGTTGAAAGTTGAAAATCTGGTAAAAAGCTTCCCGATTCACGGTGGTATCTTCAATCGCGAAGTGGCCAGTGTAAAAGCAGTTCAGGGTGTATCCTTTGAAATCAACAAAGGCGAAACACTGGGGCTGGTGGGTGAATCCGGTTGCGGTAAGTCCACTTTGGGTCGCTGCTTGATGCGTTTGCATGACACTACTTCCGGAAAGATCATCTACAACGGCAAAGACATCACTCATATCGAAGGCGAAGAGCTTCGTGAAATGCGCCGTAAAATTCAGATCATCTTCCAGGATCCGTTTGCGTCTTTGAATCCGCGCATGACTATCGGAGCCATCCTTGAAGAGCCTCTGATTATTCATAATCTTTACTCCACTGCGAAAGAGCGTCAGGATCGTATTCATGAACTGATCGACCTGGTGGGCTTGCGCCGTGAACACCTGAATCGTTATCCGCACGAGTTTTCCGGCGGTCAACGTCAGCGCGTGGGTATCGCTCGCGCTTTGGCGGTGAATCCGGAACTGATCGTCTGTGACGAGCCGGTTTCCGCTTTGGACGTTTCCATTCAGGCACAGGTGATCAACCTTCTGATGGAACTTCAACAGAAGCTGGGCCTGACCTACATCTTCATTGCGCATGACCTGAAGGTGGTTGAACACGTCTCCACTCGTGTGGCCGTGATGTATCTGGGTAAAGTGGTTGAAATGGCAGATTCTGAAGAGCTTTATAAGAATCCGAAACATCCCTATACCAAAGCCCTGATGTCTGCGATTCCGGTACCGGATCCACGCAAAAAAGAAGAGCGTATCATTTTGACTGGCGACGTTCCGTCCCCGATCAACCCGCCTTCTGGCTGTCATTTCCACCCTCGTTGCCCTATGGCGATCGACGATTGCAAGACTATCGTCCCGACTCTGGAAACAAAGGCGAAAGATCACGTCGCTTCGTGCATCCGAGTGTAAAGAAGTAACTCATTCTCTCCGATAACTCCTTAGTACACACTGAGGAGTTCATGAAGACGCAGGGGAAAATCTGGATTATCTATGATGCCGAAACCAAAACGCAGACGAAGCCTATGTCTGTGGTTCAGGCGCAAGTGACGATTCTCTCCATCGCGGTCCAAGATCACACCAAATTTTTCCTGTGGACTCCCGGCTGGGAAGGCTGGCTTTCCATCAAGGACTTCCTCGAGTCCGATCAAACTTACTTCGTGATTGTTCAGCCGCCCAAACCGGGCGAAATGCCGGGTTTGCCAGGTGAAGAACACACTTTGACCGCCACCAAAAATGCTCCTGCCACCAAGGGTGACAGTCAATACACTCAAGTTGTGGTCGGCGATATGCCAATTAAACACCGCGAGGTCGGTGGCTATCACGCCAAAGATTTCAACGGTGATGATCTGGATTTAAACAAGATCAAAAAAGACAAATCCGAAATGCCCAAGCCGAAAAAAGCGGCTCAGGCTGAAGAAGCTGTGACCCCCGTGGCCGTTGCGAAGGCAGAACCAAAAGGATCAGACCGTCGCCGCGACCCTCGTCACAACTTTAAAATCGAAGTGGTGTTGGTTTCCAAAGTGCGCTCGTTCAGAACGTACTCCAAAGATATCTCTTTAAGTGGAACCATGCTGGAGGATGAAATCCCCAGAGACTTCCTGAACAAACCATTTGATCTGATCATCGTGAATCCTTTCGAACCGGATCCCGCCAAAGCCCGCCTGCTTTTCAGAGCGAAGATTGTGGGCGACCTGACCGACCCACGCCGTCTGATGTTCATTGAGCAGGACGTGGCGATGACGTTGCGTTTGGATGCTTTGTTGAAAGCTTACGTCGCTTATCAGGATCAGGTTCGCAAGAACGCCGGATAAAAATCCCTCACCAGAAATCTGTTGCTCTCAGAAGATGAACTGAGACTTCTCTCTCGACCTTCGTCGCATTCCTTGCAGAAGTTTTTTGTTCATTTCTTACATGAAAACAAACCAATTCAGAGACTTTTTTGCATTAAAGTATCTTAACGATACATTTAGGCTAGTTTTTCTCAGAAACAATCAAGGACTCTTAACAATCGCCGATATCTTATTTTGAGAACTCGGCAAGGAGAGCCTATGGGTCACTTCAGATACGTTGTTGCAATTGGTGTCGCGGCAAATCTGCTTACCGCCTGTCAACCAGAGGTCGAAGAAGCTGCCAAGCCCCGCTATTTATACGTAGCCAGTGGGCTCTGTTATTCGGGAACCGGCAACACAACTTACTCTGCAACCACAGCTTCGAATGTGATCTTTCGCGTGAACCTGGAAACGGCTCAGTATGAAGGGCGCATTGCTGACTTCACCACAGGTTTTGATGCTCCGGGAACAACCCCCGTAGGGATTGCTGACTATGATTCAGAACATTTACTGGTTCTGCTGGAACATACAGGTCAGCGCCGAATTGAGCTGATCAAAAAAACTCTTTCTGGAGAAAGACAGACTTACTATAACAACACTTCCGCAACAGCTCCCATAGGGGCCTTGCAATCAGCCGGCCGATATATTTTTAAAGCGTTGGATGGGTTGCTAATCAGTCGATCCACTGCCATCGAAAAACTGGACACCGGCAAATCCCGCGAAAGTGGAACAGGAACCAATGCGTGGGTTCAGGCGCCGGGCGGCTCTTGCAGCGCCTCAATCACCAACATCACCTCACTGGCCACCTACCCAACAAGCTCCAATACGCTGGGCTATAACATCATCTATACGCATTCGCAGAACGCCTCCAGTGCCAACAATCGCATTGGAATTATCAATGGCCAAACAGGATGGAATGGAACCTCAGGGTGCCTTGCCAGTCAGGCCGCACCGGCCTTAACTGCATACCCCACTTCATCCGTTTATATGCAGGATTCCGGTCGCGTTGTGGTCAGTTATGCAGGAATCTCGGGTTCCATGCTGAATTCGATATATTCATATGACGTCGATGAAACGGCCAACACCATCAGCGATGAAGTTAATGGCTATGAAGTTCCCAGTGTCATCTATGGCGCCTCTGCCATGACTTATGACAAATCGACCAAAAGTCTTTATGTTGCCACCGGTGGGGCTATCACCAACAATTTCACGACCGGCAATATTCCGTATAACATTGAGAAATTCAGCTTTAACAGCACAACCAAAGAATTCACACGCGTAGGTTCCACATCCTTTTATCCGGGGAATCTGGAAACTCGCTGTATTTCATCAATGTTTATTGGAAACTGAATTCGCCCCTACGGAGCACCGATAATATTCACACCCCAACTGGTCAGCGTGCCGGTGATGTCATTGCTGCCACCATCATAAACCTTCAAAGTCCAGGTCCCGTTGGATCTTTCGTGGAAGAAGGCATTGCTCAGGAAAATTTCATTATTGTATCCGGAAATTCCCGTCAGCGAATTGCGCATATTAATGATCATGCTTTTAGTGCCTGAAGGAGAAATCAACTCAACCCCCAGATCTGCGATATTGTTATGAGCAATTGCAAACTGAACCTGAACCGCTTCGATGCGCAGATTGTCGGACACTGACACCGTACTGGACAATCCCGCGGAACTGTATTCGGGGATTGCATTGGGATTGGGATTGGAGTTTGTCACAAATCCTGTGGCGGTCTGCGCCGCCGTATAAGGTGAACTATAGCTTCTTGCCAACGCCACCGCTGCATCCACATTCACACGGCCGAACCCAAACCAGTTTTGGAATTTAAAGCCCGCCGCATTCGTTACCCAGGCATTTTCCCAGACAGCGCCTGTCGGTAGACGCACGTTCTTAGATGAATCCCCGGGATAACTGTAAAAAGGATGTCTGGCAATGGCCGACATGTTCGGACTGACTGGAACCGCTGTTTTGGCCAGAACGTATTTTACATCTCTCCAGGTCAAAGCCGGGTTGGCTTCCAAAATCAAGGCCACGGCACCGGCCAGAACAGGCGCTGCTGCGGAAGTACCGTTGAATGTCGTCGTGTAATTGCAGTTGCTGTTACCGTTGCTGCCACGCTCGAACTCGATCTTCCCGGAAATCTGGGTCTGGGCATATCCAGCACTGCACCCGCTTCGATCCGTTGTGATCATCGCCGGATAGTCATCGCCAAATTCTCCTCCAAACGAGGAAATCCAAAGATTTGCCCCTGGGGAAGAATAAGAAGCAATTTCTCCCATAGAGTTCAATGCCCCCGTCATGATCGTATAGGGCATGTTGTTATCCGGATCAAAGTTCGCATTGCCGATACAGTAGACGTTTTCTGAGTTGTGGCACTTCACAATAAAATCGTTGCCCGCTGATTTGACATAGATGGAACCTTTACCCGCTCGCCCATTGACAACGCCGGTAAGCAGTCCGCTTCCCCAAACAGCCACCACTTCAGGAAGATTATTCTGGGTGTTCCCCCAGCTCATGTTGTAAATGTCATGACCACCGGAAACCTGCTGACCAATGCGCGCGTTGGTCTGGGAGACATTCTTGGAAAGAAGGTTGTACGAGATAAGTTTGGCTTTGTAAGCCACACCCTTCGTCCCCACACCATTCCCACCCACAGCGGCGATCAGCCCTGCGACGGCAGTTCCATGGTTGTCATCAGAGGAATAAGGTGCCGCATTATTTGCCCCCGTCGGCGTCGACTGATGGTAGTCAATCGAAGCGCCATATAAAAAGTTACTTTTAAGATCTTCGTGACTGTCCTGAACGCCATCATCAGACACAACAATCTTCAAACCTGAACCGGAAAGACCCGAGGTCCAAGTCTGGAGCATATCCAGATCAAATCCGACCACCCCGCCCCCAGAAGAGGCAAAGACAGACTGCCCGGTGTTGTTGATATGCCAGGCATAACCCAGGAAAGGATCATCGCCCTCTTTAATATCGGCAACAACCGCATCGAACCCCTGCTTTGAACAGTTGGTGAAAAGCAGGCTGATGACGGCACCAACCATCATCAATGGCAGAAAGATTTTTACTTTTCCTTTAAAACTTTTCATACTGCCTGCTTAGAATTTCCAAACGTACATCACTGATGCCAGGCTCACTGCCCAGGCGATCCTTCAAAGAAAACAGGTCATAAGGTTGCTGCGCCGATGTGACAAAGTAAACGCGCATCTCGGGCAGCTGACTGACAACTTTCAGATCAAAAGCGCGCAGCAAAGGCTCAATCTCGACCCCTTCACGCAAGGTGATCTCAATACTTCCCGTCACCACTCCGGCCAAACTTTTACGCTCATTGAAAACAACCATGGGTTGTGCATTCGAATAATTTCTTTCATCCACCCGCAAGCCCTCTTGAGGGACCAGATAAAAGCCGCTGACTTCAGCCATCGCATCCGGCCGTGAACCGGCTGACATCGGATAGGCCGTCATTCCCTCCCACACCTTCCACGCGGTTTCTGACAGCATGGAAGACTGAGCCAACCGGCGAGATGTGGGACTAATTCTTTGAGGGGCGGCTTTAGCCTCAGGTAAACGCAAACGGCGTGCTTCGGCTGCTGTGTTGTCACCATGGGAAGGGATATCTGTCACTTGGGTTTTATCCAAAGGCTTTGTGCTCAGGGCGATTTCCTCTTCGCTTTGTGGATCTGAGGATTCCACCACAGCCATGGCTTCCTTCACAGATTCTGCGAAAGTAGGCTCCTGATCTTTCTTAAAGAACAAGCCCAGCGCCACCAGGCCGGCGGCAACAACAATGAAAATATACGTGCTTTTACGTGTCATGGGTCCTTATTATTCTAACTTTAAAAAGCAGCTTCGATCACTATTTTCTGCAAGAACCACTGGGAAAGTATGGAGACACGGTGAAATCCCAAACTGAGACAGAACTTTGGTCTATAAAAAAAGCCCTGCTGTTTCCGGCAGGGCTTTTTGGATATGAGAGATTGAAAATTGGAGGAACTAAGGGTTCAGCTTTAAAAGGGTTTCCACGGTCTTTTTCAGCTTCTCGACATCAAAGGGCTTCTTGATATAGTCGTCGGCTCCAAGCTCGAAAGCTTTCTTCATGTCCTCTTCGGAAGCTTTACCAGAGACAAACACCAAAGGAATCTTTTTCAGATCGCGATGGTCTTTCAACAGTTGCGCCAGCTCAAAGCCGTTCACCCAAGGAAGACCCACGTCCATCAGAATCAAATCCACCGGATGGTCATCAAGCACCGTGGAAAGCTCCGTTCCGTCAGCAGCCAGCTTGGTCACATAGCCTTCGCTTTCCAGAATTCTTTTCATCGCCAAACGCATTGTCTCGTCATCTTCGATAACCAGAATGATTTTGGGGTCGAGCTTTTTCTTCGCTTCACGGAACTGATCCAAAGGCACCACTTCCTGGGAAGCGATGCGCGCCTTGGTCATTTTCTCGATCTTTTCGATCAGATCCTTGGTGTTGATTCTTTTATCCTTCATACATTCCTTAGTGAGACTCTTGAGCTTCCAGCCATCTTTCTGCATCGATTGCAGCCATACAGCCCGTACCCGCCGCTGTGATCGCCTGGCGATACACATGATCTTGCACGTCTCCGGCCGCAAAGACACCTGGAATGTTAGTATACGTGGTATTAGGCTGGGTGATCAAATAGCCTGTCTCATTCATATCCAACATTCCCTTGAAAAGGTCTGTATTGGGCTTATGGCCAATGGCCAGGAATAGACCTGTGATTGGAAGTTCTTTGACAGCGCCGTCCACAGTGCTTTTGATTTTTGCGCCGGTCATACTTTTGCCATCACCCAGAACTTCAACAACTTCTGTGTTGTACAGAACCTCGATCTTTGGATTCTTCAGCGCACGGTCCACCATGATCTTAGAAGCCCGGAAATGATCGCGTCTGTGAATCAGATAAACCTTCGAGGCAAAACGAGTCAGGAACTGAGCTTCTTCCATGGCGGTATCACCACCACCGACAACACCGATTTCCTGATTACGGAAGAAAGCGCCGTCACAAGTTGCACACGCAGACACCCCGCGGTTGGCATACATCTTTTCAGAGGGCAGCCCCAGATACTTCGCACTGGCCCCGGTAGAGATAATAATGGATTTTGCCAGATGCAGTTTATCCCCGATCCAAACCTTAAATGGACGCTGGGAAAAATCCACTTTCGTCACATTACGGGTGATAAAGCGCGTGCCAAATCTTTCCGCCTGTTTTCTCATAACTGTGATCAAGTCAGGCCCCGTGATTCCATGCTCAAAGCCAGGGAAGTTTTCAACCTCAGTCGTGGTCATCAGCTGACCACCAGCCTCTTCACCCTCGATCATCAAGGGATTCAGATTCGCACGGGATGTATAGATTGCGGAAGTCAGCCCCGCAGGACCAGAACCGATGATAATGACATTTTCTACTTTTTGATCTTCAGTCATAAATTACCTCATAAATAGGGTCGGAAATTACGCTCAAAGGCTATCAACAAATAGGACCCTTTTCATTAGTTCTTTGCACGTTTTGGGCTGCGTCAGCTACAATCGGCTATGCCCTTGATTTCCTTTAAAAAGAACATTCACGCACCTATTGAGGTTCCCTCGCAAACCATCTTGATGACGGCGTTGCTGGATGCAGGACTTCCCGTCGCCTCCAGCTGCGACGGCGACGGCGTTTGTGCGAAGTGCAAAGTCACTATCGTGAAAGGAAAAGAGAATCTGACCCCGGAGAACCCCACTGAGAACTTTCTCAGGGAAACCAACAACATCCCCAAGGATGTCCGCATCAGTTGTCAGACGCAGGTTCTGGGCGACATCACCGTGGACACCACTTATTGGTAGGCTTCAAAGCCGACAAGTCCTGACGACACTTATGCTGTCAGCTAAAGATCCCGCTTCTTAAAGGGAATGCCGGGATCTTCCGGCTCGTGATCAGGACGATCCAGCCGCCGAGCCTCTGTTGGTTTCGGCAAGGCGCAGCGGTCGCCTTCGATGTATGAAAGCCGCAACCGGGCCGCAAGACCCTTCTGATTCTGATTGTAGCAAGGAAGCGCTGAACTGCGCAGGGTGGATACGGAGGGCTCAGCCGGTATAAGGTATTCAGAGCCTCGGACGATCGCAGCTTCCGTGGATGGCGACAAAAGAAGCCCCAACAAAATCCATCTCATAAGACCCCCTTGCAGAGGTCTCAGTATAGCCTGTTATAACGACAAAATCTTAAATCTGCCAAACGACGCTGGACCCAGCCCCGGGGCCTAGACAGTGCGGTTGTTTCTTAAGCGGACAAAATTGATCTTGATACCTTCACGAAGGAAGATCTTTTCAAAAGCGGTTTCGAAGTTCTGCTCTTTCATTTCTGAATTGTGCAGATCCTGCGTTTCAAAAACGATCTCATAAGGGGACTGACGGATTTCATCCATCGCCCACAGGAAGTACACCAAAGAATCTGTTTTAAAGTTGATGTAAGAGCCCGGCTTCTGCAGACGATACAAAAGCTCCAGATTCTGTTTGCACACAAATCGGTTCTTCGGCTTCTTCGGAGACGTCCAAGGATCCGGGAAATGAATGTAAACGTTGTCGATTTCGTTTTCTTCAAACAGCTCATCAATGTTGAAGGCATGAAAACGTGTGATCGCCGCATTCGTGCAGCCCGCATTCACCGCGCGGCGGATGCTTTGAATCAAAGGCTTGTATTTCAACTCCAGGCCCACCAAAAGACGATCCGGATGAGTCTTGGCGTGATGGGCAAAGTAAGTCCCGTTTCCGGTCCCCACTTCCACATCCATCGGCATCTTGGCATCTGCCTTAAAAACATCAGAACGCCATTTGCCCTTGTTAAGCGGCGCACGCAGTTCATCAAAGGCCACATGGGAATATTCCCCGTTCAAAGCCAAAGTGTAAGCGTTCTGATTCGGTAGGTCTTTTGTGATATTAATTTGTCTTCTTGGAGCCTGAGTCGTCATGGGTCCCTTGATTAGTCGGCCCCGGGTCATCGGTCAAGCTTTTCACAGAGAAGTCGGCCAGAGACTGGAACGGCTGCAAACGAATCGGGCACTGAGCCAAATCACAGTGAGCACAAAAGGATTTTTTACAAGGGTCCAAGTGAAAAGCCAGCTCTCCATCAAACTCATAATCCTTGACCACACGAGCCTCGAACTCCTGGGTCATATCGTGAACCTGAGCCACATCCCAATATTCCGGAACCACCATGTGAGCATCCACGTGGTGGAAGCGCCCCGAGCGGATCACACGCATATGATGAATGTCGATGACTCCAGGGACCCGGTTCTTTCTGATCGCCTCCGCCAGAAGCTCCAAAGATCCCAGATCCTGCGCATCCAGTAAACCACCCAGTGATTCACGTACAATTTTGAAGCCGGAATACGCCAGCTGCAACCCCACGACAATGGCAATGACCGGATCCAGCCACTCAAGCCCCGTCAAAAGCACCAGGCCCAGGCCCACCATGACACCCACGGTGGTCCATACATCCGACAAAACGTGAGACCCACTGGCTTTCAGGGCATCAGAATGATGACGAGCCCCCACCGTTTTCAGATAAAACCCAAGAATCAAATTCAGAACTGCCGCACCACCCACAATCAGCAAACCAGTTTCCAGCTTCTGTGGAGGTTCATGAAAAAGCAACGCTTTGGCACTTTCGCCGATGATCATGATCGCTGCAAAAAAGATCATCCCGCCTTCAAATGCAGAAGAAAAGTATTCAGCTTTGCCATGGCCGTAGGGATGATTTTCGTCCGCCGGTTGCGCGGCAAAACGAATCACAAAAAGAGCCACCACTGCGGCAATCACATTCACAATGCTTTCCAGAGCATCTGACAAAACCGCTGCCGAGCCAGTTACTTTGTAGGCCCCAATTTTCAGACTGAAAATCAATACACTGGCTACCGCCGACACCCAGGCCGCGCGCGAACGAACTTTATCTGAAGAAGATGGCATTGCTTTATTCATATATGAGGGTTTTCGTAGATCCCCCCAGGAAGGTCAATAGATATTAGCCCGCAGCCTTACGACGCTTCATCGCCGCTGCTGATTTGAGCTCGACCACCGGGGCCGTTTCGGGTTTGTAGAAAGCCACACGGTTTCTGCCCGCGCGTTTGGATTCATAAAGAGCATGGTCCGCACGACGAACCAGTTCACGGGCACTGATATTTTCCCCAGGAACCGTGATTGCAAACCCAAGGGACGCCGTCAGCTTCATGGAGTCTTCCCCATTGCGGAAGGTCGTCTTTTCAATATTCTCGCGCAAACGTTCGCAGAAATACATCGCTCCGGCGTGGTTGGTCTCTGTCAGAACCATCAGGAACTCATCCCCACCATAACGGGCCGGGATGTCAATATTGCGGGTGTTGGCACGAATGATCTTGCCCACCTCGGACAGCACATAGCTTCCGAACAAATGGTCATGACCATCATTCACGGTTTTGAAGTAGTCCATATCCATCATCACCACGCAGACATCACGATGGAAACGACGTCCCCGCTCCAGCTCGAAGTCCAGACGTTGATACAGCGAACGCATGTTGTACAGACCCGTCAGGTCATCCGTATCCACAAGTTCCTTGAGTTTTTCATTAGCAAAAAGAAGCTGTTCATGCAGATCACGAATTCGCAACTGCGAGCGAATGCGTGCCAGCAGCTCCAGCGGCACAAAAGGCTTCACGATATAGTCATCCGCCCCAGAGTCCAGGGCTTCGATAATAGCTTCAGTGCTGGAGTTTTCAGAGACGAAAACGCAGGAAACATGAGACAAACGCTCACGCACGGATTTTAAAACCCGCAAACCCGCCATCGACGGCGCCATCCAGTCAAGAATCACAATGTGAGGAATCCAGGATTCGATCAGCTTGTGCGCTTCAGCTTCCGTCGTCACACCACGAGCGTCATAGCCTTCCCAACGCAAAGGCTCCAGGAGAATCTCCAGGCTGTCTTTGTCATCGTCGATCACCAGGATACGGCGACTTTTAGGTTGTTTGGGGCTGACTTCAAAACTCATCTACATACCAGTGTAACGTTTGGAATACTGATCGGTTAATTCCGGGAATTGTTTAGACGATTTTCTAATCATTAGACCAGAAGCGGACTTCGGTCGGGGACCGGTCGGAGAAGGGCTGTGGGAGGGGCTCCGGCGCTTCGGACACATCCTCGCTCGTTGCTGCTTTAGGGCTTCGAGATGGTTTTGCGGCTCGTTGGTGGGCCTGTTAGTTAAGTGGTCTGGGATCACTGCGGAACTTGCGACGGAGCCCCTCCCACAGCCCTTCTCCGGCGCGGCGACCTTGTTTCTTACGCAGACTTAAGACTGGGCGGATTCTTAAATTTTCTGTGATTTTTTGTCGGGTGTTTTTATGCGGTTTTGTGCGGGCTTATTCGTTGAATTGTCTTGGGATTTTCGTTATTTATGGTTGTGGTGTTTTTCTTTGAATTTTGAAGGATGTTTTTATGAGTTTGAACTTCACCGAATACGAAGCAAAGTGGCAGAAAAGATGGGCGGACGCGAAAGCGTTTCAGGCTGAAACAAACAGTTCCAAGCCGAAGTACTATGCCTTGGACATGTTCCCTTATCCGTCTGCTTCTGGATTACATGTGGGTCACATGGCCTCTTACACCCCAGGGGATATTATCTCTCGCTACAAGCGCGTGAACGGGTTCAATGTTCTTCATCCGATGGGATATGACGCCTTCGGCTTGCCGGCAGAGCAATACGCCATCCAAACAGGTGTTCACCCGGCTATCACCACTCGCAAAGCTATCGACAGCTTCCGCAAAACTTTGCAGACCTTTGGCTTCAGCTTCGACTGGAGTCGTGAGATTTCCACCTGTGAGCCTGATTACTACAAATGGACTCAATTTATTTTCCTGAAACTTTACGAGCGTGGACTGGCTTATCAAAAAGAAGTTCCGGTCAACTGGTGCCCGGCTTTGAAAACGGTTTTGGCCAACGACGAAGTTGTCGATGGCAAATCCGAGCGCGGCGGTCACCCGGTCATCCGTGTTCCGATGAAACAATGGATGCTGAAGATCACCGACTATGCCGAACGTCTTTTGAATGATCTGGACAAATTGGACTGGCCGGAAAGAACCAAAGAAGGTCAGCGCAACTGGATTGGCAAATCTGAAGGCGCGCGCATCACCTTCCAGGTTTCTGAAGACCCCGAAACCTTTGAAGTCTTCACCACTCGTCCGGACACTCTGTACGGAGTGACCTTTATGGTGATGGCACCGGAGCATCCTCTGGTGAAAAAGATCACTTCTCAGCCACAATACGCGGCGGTGGAAAACTATATTGCTGAAACTGCCAAAAAATCAGAAGTGGACCGCAAAGCCACGACTGAAAAAACCGGTGTTTTCACCGGGGCTCATGCCATCCACCCCATCACGGGCGAAAAGATTGAAATCTGGATCGCCGATTATGTTCTGATGGACTACGGCACGGGCGCCATCATGGCCGTTCCCGGTCACGATGCCCGCGACTTTGAGTTCGCAACCAAGTTCAATATCCCAATCAAGAGTGTTCTGGAAAGTGATCAACTGCCGTTTGAAGGCGACAGCGTCATGATCAACTCTGAATTCCTGAATGGCCTGAACAAGCAAGAAGCCATCAAAAAAATGCTCGACTACCTTGAGCAGAACAAACTGGGTGTACGCGAAGTTCAGTACAAACTGCGTGACTGGCTGTTCAGCCGTCAGCGCTACTGGGGTGAACCGTTCCCGATTGTTCACTTTGCGGACGGCTCCAAGGGTGTCCCTTTGAACGAGCTTCCTGTGGTTCTGCCGGAAGTGGCAGACTACGAACCGGCTGACACTGGCGAAGCTCCGTTGGCCCGCAATGCTGAATGGGTGAAATACATGGATGGCGACAAAGAAGGTCGCCGTGAAACTGACACCATGCCAGGAGCGGCAGGATCTTCCTGGTACTTCCTGCGCTATATTGATCCTCACAACACGGAAGCTCCTTTCAGCCCCGAGGCTGAAAAGTACTGGATGCCGGTGGATCTTTACGTCGGTGGCCCCGAGCACACAGTCGGCCACTTGTTGTATGCCCGCTTCTGGACAAAGGTTCTTTTCGACTGCGGCCTTGTAACACACGATGAACCGTTCCAAAAACTGGCTCACCAGGGAATGATCCTGGGGCCCGATGGCGAGAAAATGTCGAAATCCCGCGGAAACGTGATTTCTCCAGAGGACATTGCGCGCTCTCACGGGGCTGATGCTTTGAGAACCTTTATCAGCTTCATGGGTCCGGTGGACAAGGACAAGCCTTGGGCTCCGACCGGTATTGACGGCGTCAAACGCTTCCTGGATCGTATCACTCGCCTGGTGGTCAACGACGATGGCCAGTTGGTGGCAACTCAGGACACTTTAACTCCGGAGATTGAGAAATTAGTTCACAAAACGATTAAAAAAGTCACAGAAGACATTGAATCCATGAGTTTCAACACGGCAATCAGTGCCATGATGATTCTGGTGAATGAACTTTACCGTGCAGAATGCCGCTCGGTTTTGGCTCTGAAACCTCTGGTCCAGATTCTGGCGCCGTTTGCTCCGCACTTGGCTGAAGAATTGTGGGAAAAAATGAATGGCGAAGGACTTTGCGCTTTGGCTCCATGGCCAAAATATGATAACACCCTGTGCGCTGATGACACTGTGACTATCGGCGTGCAAGTGAACGGAAAAATGCGCGGCACGATCGAAATTGGCGTGGCAGCTTCTGAACAAGAGGCTGTGGCGGCGGCGAAAGCCGTTCCTCAGGTGGCTTCCGTTCTTGGCGATAAGAATCCCGACAAGGTGATTTACAAAGCCGGGAAGATTTTGAATTTGATCGTTAAATAACTGGGTTCTTTTACCGAAAAGGACCCCTGAAAAACAACATGGGGTCCTTTATCCGGGCCCCCTAGTCGTGAGGGCCAAAAGAGATGTCTAATTGGAGTCCTGAAAAAAGCGCTGAGCTTTATGGGATCAACAACTGGGGCAACGGTTATTTCAGAATTAACAGCGCAGGCAATGTTGCTGTCACTCCTATGGGGGCGAACGGTCCAACTGTGGACCTGCATGAGCTGACCCAAGATCTTTTGGACCGCGGTATTCGCGTTCCTATCATGATTCGTTTTCCGGAAATTATTAAATCCCGCGTGGAACTTCTGAACGGCTGCTTCCAAAAGGCATTTGCCGATCATGGTTACAAAGGCCAATACCGTGGCGTTTATCCGATCAAGGTGAACCAACAACGTCACCTGGTTCAGGAACTGGTGAAGTACGGTAAAGGTTATTCCATGGGTCTTGAGGCGGGCTCCAAGCCGGAACTATTGGTGGTTCTGGCATTGATGAACACCGAAGACGCGTTGATTATCTGCAACGGCTTCAAAGACTGGGAATACATTGAAACGGCGATCTTGTCCCAAAAACTGGGCCGCAACACCATCATCGTGGTGGATCGTAAAGAAGAATTGAAAATGATCGTGGACGTGGCGAAGAAGTTCAACACTCGTCCAAAAATCGGCTTCCGCGCAAAGCTCAACACTCAAGGCGCGGGTAAATGGGTTGATTCTTCCGGTGCACGCTCCAAATTCGGTCTGACTTCCACAGAAATCGTCGAAGGTGTGGAGTTCCTGAAAAATGAGGGCATGTTGGATTGCCTGGAACTTCTGCACTACCACATCGGTTCTCAGGTGCCTCAGATCCAGTCCATCAAGTCCTCTTTGAAAGAGGGCGCACGCTTCTACACTGAGCTGTACAAAATGGGCGCAGGCCTGAAGTACATCGACGTGGGCGGCGGCTTGGGCGTGGACTATGATGGTTCTGGCCACTCTGACAGCTCTGTGAACTATTCTGAGCAGGAATACGCCAACGACATCGTGTCTGTACTTCAGACTCTGTGTGATGAAAAAGGCATTCCACATCCAAACATCGTGACAGAATCCGGCCGCTTCCTGGTGGCTCACCACTCGGTTTTGGTGTTTAACGTGATGGGCGTGAACGATCTTCACCGCCATGAACCGCCTCGTCCCGCGACGAAAGGCGATCATTCCATCATGCAGGACATGCAGTACATCTTTGAAAAGGTGAACAAAGACAATATCAACGAGTGCTTCAATGACCTGGAACAGGCCAAACAAGAAACTCTGCAGTTGTTCACTTACGGCGTCTTGAGCCTTGAGCAGCGTGCATGGTGTGAATCCATGTACTTTGCAATCGCGACCAAGATGATCAAACTAGCGCGCGCGACTCCGGATTGTGAAGACATCGTGGCGGCTTTGGGCAAAGAGCTGTGCGACACTTACTTCTCTAACTTCTCCGTGTTCCAGTCTGTACCGGATTCCTGGGCAGTGGGTCAGTTGTTCCCGGTGATTCCTATTCACCGTCTGGGTGAAGAACCCAAGCGTGAAGCGACTTTGGCGGATTTGACTTGTGATTCTGACGGTGTGATCGAAAAATTCATCGACACAGCTTCCGGCGAACCGAAAGAGACCATTCGCTTGCATCAGTTCACCGATGGACAGCAGTACTATCTGGGCGTGTTCCTGACCGGTGCTTACCAAGAGATCCTGGGCGATTTGCACAACTTGTTCGGGGATACTGATGCGGTTCATATCTCTTTGAACGGCGTGGGCTACACCATTGACCACTACGTTCCTGGTGACACTGTGACAGAGGTTCTTTCCTACGTTCAGTACGGCCGCTCTGAAATGGTTGATAGCGTTCGTCAGGCGACGGAGGAAAGTATCCAGAAGGGCTCCATCACCAAGCAGGAAGCCAAACTTCTGATCAAACATTATGAAGAAGGTCTTTCCGGTTACACGTACCTGGAAGAGGCTGAGTAAGAAGAATTTTAAGTTCCCAATAAAAAAGGGCTTCTTACGAAGCCCTTTTTCTTTTTCCAGAAAAATCATCGTCCCGTGGAAACCTTTGAGGAACTCTATAAGTCCCTCAACATAGAATTTATTCTCGCTCTGACATTACTGAATCGTCGCCACAAAGGAACTGCTGGATTTCATTTTGGTCGGAATGATCACAGCCGGGCAGCGAGCGTAGTCTTTTTTTGATTTATAAGCTACTCGATCCTGAGACTGTTTGCGGGTAAAACGATAACCATCCGCGGACTTGGCAAAGGAATAAGTAGTGACTGTATCAAGACGCAAAGTCTTGCGACTGGTTGAATAAGGACGACAGTCGAAATCATACTGCGTGTCCTGATACTGGACTGTAGAGTCAGTGTGGGCTGTGAACTCGACTGTTCCATCCGCCAGAATACGACCTTTCTCCTTCCCTTGGGCATCCACCAAGGAACCACCTTGAACCTTCAAAGACACCGGCAGATCATTCCAACCACCAAGGCGGTTGCAGTCATAGAAAGAAAAATCCAACTCCACTTTCTCGGCGGACTGGTGGTAGTTCAAAGCCACCGTGCACTTCAGATCCATGTTCTCATACGTGCCGTCCAGACGTTCAAAAGAAGCCGTCATAGGACCTGCGCCCTTCAACTCCCCTAACACCTGCGCTTGGGAAGCCGAGAATCCAAGAACAACTAAAATGGAAGCCATGTATTTCATCTAAAACTCCTTTGGACTGGGATGCTGACGCGCCTTGGCCAGAAAAAACAACCAGGCACCTTTTTCCAAAAAAAATGGGTGAACTTTCGTTCACCCACATCATCAAATCTGTTTTTATTTTGCACCAAAAATAAGACTGTTTTGCCTTACATTTTTGAATCGAAGGCGTCGCGGACTGCGAAACCGATATTGATCAACAAAGTCAGTGTCAAAACAATGGCCACCATCGGACCCCAAACGATCCACTCTGCAATCGTGAACCATTTTTGGGCCTGAGCCAACAGCTCACCCCAGCTTGGTGTCGGTGGACGAAGACCCAACCCCAGATAATCCAGGAAGGACAACGTGTTAACCCCACCGGCGATAAAGAACGGCGCGAAGGTCACAATCGGCGTCAGACCATTCGGAAGGATGTGCTTACCGATAATACGTTTGTGGTCCGCCCCAATCGCGCGGGCCGCTTCCACGTATTCACGCTTTCTCAAAGAAAGGAACTGGGCACGCATGTAAGCAGAAATTCCTGTCCAACTAAAGACAGAGAAGAACACAACCAACAATGGCAAGCTTGGGTTGAAGATCGAAATCACTGTGATCAATACGAACAGGATCGGAATACTTTCCACAACCTCAACGATACGCTGACCGAACAAATCGGCTTTGCCGCCCAGATAACCCATCAGGGCCCCCATCGTGATACCGATGGCATAAGTCACAATCCAGCACCCGATAGAGAACAACATCGTATAGCGGAAACCGTAAAGCAGACGAGTCAAGACGTCACGACCACTTTCATCAGTTCCAATCCAGTTGATCTTTGTTGGAGGAGATGGGTAAGTGTCGACCATTTTATTGGCCTCATAAGGGTCCCACTGAATCAGAGGCCAGACTGCCCAGTCGCCCTCTTTCATTTCAAGCTCACGATAGTCCATCACAAAGATGTCATCACGGCCAAAGGCAGTTGGGTGATAATCCTTAAATAGAGGGAAATACAATTTACCCTGATAGCTCAAAACATGGGGATGATTGTTCGCCCAAAGTTCTGCCGTGAAGCTCACGAAGAACATCGCCATCAAAATCCAGAAAGAGACCACAGCCACGCGATCGCGCTTGAATCGCTTATATCTCTTCAACGTCAATTCATTGCGGATAAGATATTTTTCGATCATTTGAAGTCAATCCTTGGATCAATAAGAACGTAAATGATGTCGCTGAAAATACGGCCCAACATCAACAACATGGATGAAATAAAGGTCAGACCCATGATCACGTTATAGTCACGGGACAAAACGGATTGATAACCCAACAAACCAATCCCATCCAAGTTGAACATCTGTTCGATAATCAGAGAACCCGCCAGGAAGGCACCAAAGAAGCCTCCCAAACCTGTGGCAATCGGGATCAAGGCATTACGAAGAGCATGTTTGAAGACGACCACTCTCTCAGCCAGACCCTTGGCGCGTGCTGTACGAACGAAGTCGGACTTGATCACATCCAGCATGGAGTTTCTCATCAAAGTGGAAAGCTCCGTGAAGCCGCCGATCATGTAACAGATCAAAGGCAATACAAAGTGATGGGCGCGGTCCACGATTTTACCCCACGTCGTCAGGGACTCATAGTCGTCGGAGTGCAAACCGCCCAGTGGGAACATATTCAACTTACCTGCCAAAACCACGATCAGGAAGATACCCAAAACGATCGGCGGAATAGAATAAGTCAGATTCAGAATAATGGTTGTCCAGCGGTCGAATCCCCCGCCCGCATTGATGGCCTTACGAACACCCAATGGGATACAAACCAGATAGGTCAAAAGCAAAGAGGCAATACCAAACTGCAGGGAGACCGGGAATTTACTTTTGATAACGTCGATCACCGGCTCCTGGTAGGTGAAGCTTTCACCGAAGTCCATACGAACCAGGTTTTTTACCCAGATAAAATAACGAACGTGGATGGGCTTATCGAAGCCATATTGTTTTTTCAAAGCCTCGATAACTTCTTCATTCACGGAGGTGTCGCCACGGGTGTTGATCCCGCCTCCACCGCCGCCGCCCCCACCACCACCGGCAGCGCCGAAGCGGATGGCTTGAAGCTTCTGCTCAATAGGGCTTCCTGGAGCGAGGTTAATCAACGCAAAGGTGACGATGGTAATTCCGAAAAAAGTCGGAATCATCAATAACAATCGGCGAATCAGGTAAACGATCAAGGCCTTACTCCCACAATATGCATTCGATTACAGATTAGACAGTTACGCTGTAATACTAATTTCGATGAGGCGCAAGAAAGAAGGCGTACATTGTACGCCTTCTGGTAAAAAATTAATTATGATTGCGCAGGGCAAAGGCTATTTAGCCTGCAACCACCAGTAGTCTCTACCGATCTCATATTTGAAGGTGTCTGCAGGTTTCCCCATACGAGAGGAATTTGCATAAAATGCATACTTATCGTTGAACAGGAACGCATAAGGAGCATCTTCAGCGATCTTCGCGTAAACCTTTTTAAGTGCAGCAACACGTTTAGCTTTATTTGGCTCAACACGGGCCTGGTCGATCAGCTTGTCCACTTCAGGGTTTTTGTAAGCGATGAAGTTAGAACCACCGGCAACCGCACTTGCAGAGTGCCAGATTTGTTTAGGATCTGGATCCACAGAACCACCACCCCAAGCCATAGTCACAGCGTCGAAGTTCCCTTCGTCAACCAGCTTCAGGAAAGAGTTCCATTCCAAGTACTTAAGATCCATGTCGATACCCGCTTTTTTCAGGTCTTCACGATACATGGTGTAGTATTTTTCAGTGTCTTTAGACGGATAGATCAATGTGAATTTGAATTCCATCTTTTTGCCGCCAACTTCTTTTTCAAGAACACCGTTCTTGTCTTTGTCAGTCCAGCCAGCTTTAGCCAAAAGTTCTTGAGCTTTCTTCGGATTGAATTCCAAAGCCTTGTTACCTGGGTTGTACTCAGAACGAAGGTAGATCGCACCGTTAGCAAGATCAGACATGCCGTAACGGAACTTTTTGTTCATTTCTTCGCGGTTCAACAAGTGAGCCAAAGCCACACGCACGTTTTTGTCCTGGAACAAATCTTTGCGGAAGTTCCAGCCGATGAAACCGTAGGATTTCGGCGCGCTGTTTTCAACTTTGTTCTTGATGATAGTTTTGCCCCAAGGAGCACCCACCGCTTTTTTCATGAACGCTTCAACACGCAGATCAAGGTAATCAAGCTCGCCTTTTTTCGCGCGCTCAAGCTCTACGTTTTCATCTTTGTAGAAACGCATTGTGATGGTGTCGAAGTTGTACATACCAGCGTATGCAACGTCTTTGTTGCCGTACCACTTATCAAACTTTTTCAAAGAGATCAGCTGACCACGGTCAAACTTGGAAAGAACGTAAGGACCCGCGCAGATAAGCTGGCGGTTCATTTTTTTGGACTTTTCAACATCGCTGTAGATCTTCTTAGGGATTACAGTCAAAGTTGCCGCAGATTCGAAGTTGTTGAAGTAAAGATCACGAGCCGTGAAACGGATTGTGTGAGCGTCGATAACTTCAGCTTTCGTCAAACCTTCATAGTACGGACGCAAGTGAGCAGCTTCGTACTTAGGCTCAAAGATCGCGTCGAAAGAGAATTTCACGTCGTCAGCCGTGACTGGCGTGCCGTCGTGGAAAACTGCGTCTTTGCGCAGGTGGAACGTGAATACTTTATTGTCTTTGGAGATTTCCCACTTTTCAGCAAGACGTGGTTTCCAGTCGTAAGTTTCGCTATCACGAGTCGCCATGCCGTCACACACGTAGTTTTGAACATAACGTGAGTAAGCGTCTGTTGCTGTGATCGGATGAACCGTCGGAGGCTCACCGCCAAGATTGAAAACGAAATTTCCGCCTTTTGGTGCGTTCGCATTTGGTGCGGCTGCAAAAGCGGGAGCTGTCAAAGCTGAGCTCAATACAAGAGCCAGGAGTCCCTTCATATTCATTGTGTATCCTCCAAGGAATTTCGCTGGGAATTTAAGTGGTTCCCAAAGTTGGGTTAAAATGGGTTATGCGACAAAAATAATCAAGTTATTGCTCGATTGACGCCGCGCTTAAATGCTATACCATTGGGGCTGATTTAAGGAGTAAAAAATGTCTGAAAAGACTACGAAATTTGATCCCACAACCACCATCTCTGCAGAGTTCGGAATCTTCGGAATTCCGATGACCGAAGAAGAGTCCAAAGTCGTCTTGGTCCCTGTTCCCTGGGAAGTGACAACGTCTTATGGCGAAGGCGCCTCTCGCGGCCCAAAAATCATCCGCCAAGCCAGTGAACAGATTGATCTTTTCGACATCGAAGTGGGTAAAGCCTACGAGGTCGGCTACCACATGCGCGATTTCCCGGAAGACCTGTGCACTATGAACGACAAGTTCAAAGCGGTGGCTCAGGAATTGATCGAAATGCGAACAAATCTCAGCGAAGACGAAGCCAAAATGAATAAACTGGCCGCTCAGGTCAACGAAGCCTGCGAAGAGATGAGCCAATGGGTCTATGACCAGTGCTCAGACGTCCTGAAAAAAGGTAAACTTCTGGGGCTAGTGGGCGGCGACCACTCCACACCACTGGGGGCCATCCGTGCCGTCAGCGACAAATACAAAGGCGAGTTCGGCGTTTTGCACATCGATGCCCATGCCGATCTTCGCAAAGCCTACCAAGGTTTCAAACAGTCCCATGCCTCCATCATGTACAACGTGATGACTGATGCTAAAAAGCCTCAGAAACTCGTTCAAGTCGGCATCCGGGACTTCTGCGAGGAAGAATACGACTTCAGCAACTCCCGCGAAGACATCAAAACCTTCTACGACCTGGAACTAAAGCGCCGCATGCTTAAAGGCGAAACCTGGGAACAGGTCTGCAAAGACATCATCAAAGAGCTTCCTCAGAATGTGTATATCTCTTTCGACATTGATGGGCTGGACCCGGCCTTCTGCCCGCACACTGGAACCCCGGTTCCGGGCGGTTTGAGCGTGGATCAGGTGTTCTTCCTGTTCCGTGAAGTTCACGCCTCGGGTCGCAAGATCGTGGCCTTTGACCTGAACGAAGTTTCCACTGGCGGCCTTTCCGAAGAAGAGGTCGAGTGGGACGGCAACGTCGGCGCACGTATTTTGTATAAGATGTGCGGTTGGCTGGTGAAGAGCCATGCTTAAGGTTTACGAATACGCCAAGTGCTCCACTTGCGTGAAGGCTTTGAAGTTCCTCGATGGCAAAAAAGTCAAATATGACAAGTTGCCCATCGTCGACAAAGCGCCCACTCAAAAAGAGCTGAAGGAAATGCTGGCCGCCCTGAAAGAACGTGGCGGCAATCTTCGCAATCTCTTTAACACTTCTGGTGTGATGTACAAAGAGATGAAGCTCAGTGAAAAACTTCCTGCAATGAGCGAAGCGGATGCGATCAAGCTGCTTTCTGAAAATGGCAAGCTGGTGAAACGCCCATTTGTGATTGGCGAAAATGTTCACCTGGTCGGCTTCAAAGAAGACGATTGGAAAAAAGAGTTCTAAGACGACAAAAAGGGATTCAGCAACTGAATCCCTTTTTTAATGGCGTGGACGATAGCTCGGAGGACGTTTTTTGTTCACTTCCTCCTCGAAGAATCCATGCTTTTTAAAGCGCAGGATCAACAAAGCTCCCCCGAAACTTAACGCCAGCACCAGAATCACGACAGACAGGCTGATCATACCAACCTCCTCTCTTCGCTTCCTGATTCTTACACAGGAAAATGTGAGCAAATAGCAGAAGTGTCGTCTTAGTTCTTGTTTTTAAACAAGTCAGAAATTCTCTGCATCCAGCGCTTCACTGCACGCCGCAAAGGTGTCGCATCCGACATATCGTCCAGATTCACCAGGACGTGCAGGACCACTATCATCACCGTGACCAAGGCCATAGAGCCTGGAATAAGGGCCAACGCCGGAGAAAGCCCTGAGAGCTCTTCCTGCAGGATTCTAACCGAGATGGCCTGAATAACGAAACAAAGTGGCTATGAGAAGGCCAGATAAAACCATCTTCTTCATAGGGGTGTCCTTTCTAATACAAGCGAAGCCGTTGTGACTCCGTTGCTTGGCAAAAAGGATCTAAAGCAACAGTGATGCCAGAAAAAACGCACCACCTCTTCCGTGAGATTAGATGGCAAATTTCAATTGAGAGGAATCTTCATCTGTCGTGGATTTCTTTTGGGAGCCTAAGCGAACTCCCAACCCCACCAGGCGCACGGGCACCGCACGTCGGTTCCAGGCCTTTACTAAAAGACGTTCAAAATCCTGCAGCGTGGGAAGCTCATGAAAGACCTCCTCATGAGTGGTTTGTTTGAAGTCGAAGAATTTCAACTTCACAACCATGCCCTTGATGCGATCATGATACTGCCCACGATCCATGCGCAAAACAAAGTCCTCGTACAGAGAAGGCAGTGCTTTGGCGCAATCCTCAAGTGTCTGCAAATCCTTGTTAAAGGTTTCTTCCACCGTCAGGGACTTTCGCTCCCACTCAGTGACAACATCACGATTGTCGATCCCCCGGGCGAAGTCATAAAGTTCCGCCGCCCGGGAACCAAACCAATGTGAAAGCTCCAAGACCGAATACTTCTGAATGTCACCGCAGGTGTGCAACCCCAGATCATTCATTTTTTGTCCGGTCACTTTACCAACCCCGAAAATTTTCCCCACAGGCAGATCCTTCACGAAGGCCTCTACATCCTGAGGGCGGATCACAAACTGACCGTTGGGTTTTTTCCAATCGCTGGCTATCTTAGCCAGAAACTTATTCGGAGCCACCCCGGCTGATGCCGTCAACTTCAACTCGGTAAAGATCAAGCGACGGATTTCCTGCGCAATCAGGGTTGCACTGCCACCAAACAGCTGGCAGTCCGTCACATCCAGATAGGCCTCATCCAACGACAGGGGCTCAATCTTGTTTGTGAATCTTTCAAGAATTTCGCGAACTTTGCGGCTTTCAGATTTATATAAGTCAAAATGCGGAGGAATCAAAATCAACTGCGGGCACAGGCGCACGGCTTGAGACGACGGCATGGCAGAACGAACCCCGAACTTGCGAGCCTCATAGCTGGCAGTGCAAAGAACACTTCGGGAATTCGGTGGCCCACCGATGCCCAAAGGCTTCCCCTTGAGCTCAGGATGGTGCTTCACCTCCACCGCTGCATAAAAGCAGTCCATGTCGATGTGAATGATCTTCCTCATTTACATATTATTTACACATCAACGGAACTAAATCAAGTCGGATCTGCTTCCATCTCGGCCGGAGGCTGGGCCTCGATCGGAAGTCCCTTCACCGGAACGAACTTCGATGAAATCATCAGATGAACTTTGTCGGCAATCAAACCACGATCATCTTCCGGGGTGGTATAGACAGGCTCTAGGAATTCGATTTCACCTTTAACGGATTTAAGCACCGCCGACTTCCACATCGAAGTCACAAACGGAATGTCACCATACCAACAAAGGTGATCCCGCCACTTCAATGAAAACTCTTCGCCATTCACTTCACGGAAGTTGATCACCACGGGCTGAATGGGAACCCCGGCCTGAGCCGCCGCCATCATCAGGGTCTTTTTAAATGGCAGGACTCTCTCTCCGTTTGTGGATGTCGCCTCTGGATAAAGCACCACGCGGAAACCGGCACGCAGGGCCTTTACGATGGATTTCATCTCTTCCAAAATTTTTGTGCGGCTGCGGCGCTCGACGTAGATACAACCACCCATTTCAGTGAGCGTTCCCAAAAAAGGAGTTTCACGCATTTCATTGGAAGTCACAAACAGCATCGGGTGGCAGGAAGCAAGCATCAAGATATCAACAAAGCCCATGTGGTTGCTGACTATCAGACACTTCTGGTCCGGCGAAGGTTTATTGACGACTTTCAGATCAAGATTGAAGACTTTAAGAATCAAGCCTGCAAAGAAGTTAGAGTTGCTGGAAAAACGAATCAGTCGCTTATGGGGATCCCGCACCACCAAGTGGCAAATAAAGGACCACACCATAAACGTCAGAATGATGATAACAAAAACGGTCAGTTTTATGACTCCGCGGAGTCCAGCTTGAATCTCTTCCACAGGGTCCTATTTAAATCTTCCCGGTGAAGAATGGTCAAGAAGTCAATGCACTGAAACTCGCGATCCCAGGCCGGTTCCCCGCCGATATAGGCCCCCGCCTTCAGATAAGCACGACATAAAGGAGGAAGAAGTTCCTCGGCCTGAGCTCTCTGAGTCTCCGTGAGAGGGCTTCGGACTTCTTCTAAAAAGTGATTTAACATAGGCATGGTGTATGCCAGAGTCGGGCGCGTGCGCAGTCCCGGTACCACCCGACCTTGTTCCTCAAAGTATCGAGTCAGCAAGGCCGCATCACGTGGGTCATCCGTTTTCACCGTGGCACAGCCAAAAAGCATTTTGGAATCAGAGGCTGCCATGTACTCCGCAATCCCTCTCCACAAAAGAGAAATTAAAACCCCGCGGCGGAAGTCTTTGTGAATGCAGGCACGGCCCAGCTCCAACTTCACACCCGGCTGCGCCAGAATTCCGTTCATCATAAACTCTTTGGCCGAATAAAACTCATCGGTAAAGAGGGAACAGTTCAGGCGATAGGTTCCAATAATGCGATCGCTGCGTTTTTCCTTGATGATCAGATGATCACAATCAAAATCAAACTCATCAACGTCCACTCCTGTCGGAGCTTTCTTCCCCTGCATTTCGCGGTGAAAAACCTCGTAACGCAAAGTCAGGGCCTCTTTCAGCTCTTCCACATCCGTCACCGTTTTGATTTCAAACGGTCCGACATCGGAATGAATCTGGATTTTGGATTTGAACTTGTGAATGCGGTTCAAACGCAATTGATAGAAAGACTGTAAATTCAAAGAAACACGTTCCAGACTGGCGTAAGCAAGTGAGTTGATCATCAAGGCCCCTCCCCTTTTGGATCTGCCTCAGTGTAGCGGGATTTGTTTTTCAGAATTGTCAGAACTCGATCAGGATATTGTTGGCATTACCTTGAAGATCCATGATATGACCAGCTCATGGGTGAAGACACATTCAAAAATACTCTCAGTCATTTGCAATTGAACGAAGAGGCTCGGTCCTACCTGAAAGAAATCATTCAGAACCTGCCTCAGGACCTTGCTCCAGATCGCCCCGGTTACTACTCGCACGAAACCATCGAAAAACTTTACACTGACGCCGGAGAAAGACTGTCGCGGCAGTTGGCTTCCGCTTCCGCTTCCGGCATCATCGGTTTTGAAGAGCTTCGCTCTGCTTGGACCATCGTGGTTGTAGACTATCACCGCAACAACAACTGGAACTATCCCGTCACAGACAAGAAGCCTGAAAAAATTCTGACCCAGGAACAAAAAACCGCCCGCGAGCTGTGGCCTTATATTCTGATCATGACTCTGGGGCTGCTTGTTTTAAAAACCAGCTTCTTCTATTTCGGAATGCATTCTGCGGCAGCTCCCAGCGCCACCAACACGGTCATGCTGGTGGTGACTCTTTTGGCGTTCTTCGGCGCCCTGGGATTCTTTATATGGAAAAAGAACAAGAAGGACTGATTAAATAATCAGAGAAGCCGCCTTGTTCAGGCGATCAAACAGGGATTCCCAACGTTCACCCTGTTGATGAGCTTCGCGATAAAACAGGATGCAGTCCTTGCCATGGGATGCCGATTCGCGCAGATGCCCGTAGAGCTCGCGCGTGGCCAGCAAAGGATCCGCCGACAGTTTCAATATTTCATAAGAATGAATACCGCCCTTGGGTTTGATGATCTTGATACTTTCGATTTCATCGGGCAGATCATTCATCTTGGTATTTACTTCCGCCAAAACACTTTCGGGGCTGCGCTGCGGGTCCAGACACACAATCAGCGGAACTGGTGGCATATAGTGATGCTTCATGTGACCCGGTGATTCCCTTTTGTCCACCTGCTCTATAAACTCGTAGGCAAGTCCTTTATTTTTTAACACCTGTTCCAGATCAGATTTCAAAATGTGCCCACGGCGCAAAATCGACAAAACTACTTTTTCTGGACGGTGTCGCACCAACAATACGGTCGACTCGATACCGATTTCACACTCACCACCATCGACGACAAAGACATTTTCATTTTTGAATTCCACACGCACATGGCTTGCCGAGGTCGGCGAGGTTCGACCAAATTTATTCGCACTGGGCGCTGCCAGCGGAACACCCACCTGCTGCAAAAGCTCCAGGGCCAAGGGGTGGTTCGGCATACGAATCCCCACCGATTCCAATCCCGAAGTGATCATGGAGTTCACCGACGGATCACGTGGCAGAACCATCGTCAAAGGTCCCGGCCAGAAGGCCTCGGCAAAGGCTTGGGACGCTGGCCCCCAGAAGGCGGTCACCTTTTTGGCTTGTTCAATTGATGCCACATGCACGATCAAGGGATCGAAGAAGGGTCTTTCCTTTGTCGTAAAGATCTTTTCAATGGCTGAGGGGATATCAATACGGGCAGCAAGCCCGTAGACCGTTTCGGTGGGGAAGCCAATGACTCCCCCTTCTTCTAGAATAATTTTTGCCTTAGCCAAGGCTTCGTTCGGCGTCATGGTCTGTTTGTACCACTACTTTTCTTCGCGGAGAATACCTAAAGCACTTTCCCGGACAATATCCACACTGGCCAGGAAGGAAATCAGCAAACTTAAACAGGTGATAATCACCACCGACAACAAAGGCTGAACCAGCGACAACCTGAATTCACTTTCAAATATGAAAGTATTCAGCCCAAAACTGACCAACACGCTCAAGGCGGCCCCGAAAAACGAGGCAATGAAGGCCAAAAACGCAAACTCCGTCAGAATGAAGCTCGCGACCTCACCTCCGGAAGCGCCCAGAATCTTCAACATGTTCAGTTCCCAACGGCGCAGCTTGATCTGACTTCGCACGATCGAAAACAAGACGATGTATCCGGTCAGCAACGCCAGGCCCGCCATCAGCTCCAAAGACCAGCTCATCTTTTCTGCGGTTTTAAGAACATCATCCACCGTGCGAACCACATCGATGATAGATACGTTGGAAAACTGCTGCGCCAACGCATTTTGCAGATCAACCCTTTGCTGTTCTGGCAGGAAAGGAATGGCCGAAATCCACGACTTCGGAGCGTCATTTAAAACACCCTCCTGAACCAAAATAAAGAAATTCGGCTGGAAACTTGTCCACTTCACTTTGCGCAGATTGATGATCTCACCTTCCACCTCCACGCCCTGCACATCAAAGACCAGAACGTCTCCCAGCTTAAAGCCCATGCGATCGGCGAAGCGGGTTTCCACCGACAGTTCGGCACGCTTTTGTTTGTCCGGGTCAAACGGCCCTGAGAACGGCCGCCCCTTGATCATGATCTCTGAGCTCGACAGCCCTTCGCGGTAAGACAGATTCATACCTCGATTGCGGAAGCGGGCTTCGCGTTCTTCTTCGCGGGTTTTAAAGCCCTGGCTTTCAATCTTTCTTTCATAGTCCTGGCCGTTGACCTTCAAAATACGCGCGCGCACCAATGGTGACCTTGCCAGCGGTGTCACACTTTTTTCTTTTAGAACCTGATCAATGCCCGGCCACTGTTCATCCTGAATATCAAACATGAACAAGGATGGAATTTTGGATTTTCCTTCAAACTGAAATTCGGCCTGCAAAGAGTTTTTCAACTGGGGCAGAATATTAATCAGCAAAGCACCCATCCCCAGCGCCACAAAGACCGCCAGGCTGGCTCCGGCACGTCGGGAAAGACTTAAGAAGCTGAATTTAAAGAACCAACTATGCAATCCCTTGATAAGGCCTGCGGCTTTGACGGTCACATAACCAATCAACAACAATGCCAAAACCACCAGAATCATGGCACCGATAAACAAGCTGCCAATTTTCCAGGAGTGCGCCTGATAGACCGCCAAAAAATAGAAAAGCACCAGACATGGCAGGAACGTCCAATAACGTCTTTGCCCTTCCCCGACAGCAAACTTTTCTTCGCTGAATAATTTTGCCGCGCGAAGATCAAAGATTTTCATCAGGAACGGGATACTGACAACAAAACTGCCAAAGACCGCCATGAAAAGACAAATCACAAACGCTTCACTCGTGATAGTGGGATGCAGATCAAACGGCGTAAAACTTCCTAAGAGTTTACTTAGAAGGGGCAGCACCAAAAGACTGAAAAGCATCGTCGGGACTGCTGCAATCAACCCCAGCATCGAGGCCTGCAGAATATACACCCCAACGGCTTGCCCGCTTTGCAAGCCCAGAGTGCGAAGGATCGCAATCTCCTTCATGCGCGTGGAAAGGAACAGACGGTAGATGTAGGCCGCCCCCAACGCTGACATGAACAATGCCACAATCGACACCAGCCCCAGATAGTCCGAAAGATAACCCAGCTGTCGACCGGAATCCTCTCCTGCGGTCGCCGGGGTTTCCACGTTAATCTGTGGATCGTTCAGCACATTGTAAAGCCCCTCTCGCACCTGGGCTTCCACAGATCCTGATGGCAGCAGAAATAAGTGCGCCAAAGAAAAGGTGCTGCCATACTGAAGCAGACCCGATTGCGGCAACAACTCACGATTGATAAATACACGCGGCGCAAGACTCGCAGCCCGGAAGGTCTGAGTCGCATCCTTCTTGACCAAATCAGAGATCTGCAACTTGAGCTGCCCCAGTTGGATTTCATCACCGGCGTCCAATCCCAGTTGGGATCTTAGTTCCGGATAAATCCAGGCCTTTTGTTCTTTCAAAATATCCTTATTGTCGCTGGTCGAGGTGATCTGACGACCGGATTCCAGTTCCAGCTCTCCATAGAACGGATAGGTGCCATCCACGGCCTTAACCAAAACCAGACGTGAGCCCTTGGAAGAACTTAGCATCGCAAAGAACTCGTAGATCTTTCCTTCTTTGGTGCCCGCAGGCAGAGCCTGGCGCATCTTCGCAGTTTCATCTTCGGTCAGCTCACGACGAGCCGTCACAGCCAGATCCGCTGAAAGGATGGCCTTGGAGTTGGCCTGGATTTCAGTTTCCAACGCCTCATTAAAGGCCTGGAGGGACACAAAGCCCGTCAGCCCCAGACTTAAATTGAAAATAAAGAACAAGCCAAAGCGCCAACTGCGCAAAAGCTCTCGGCAGGCCAGTCTTAACAACATTATGCTTCCCTCAATTGGCCGTCTTCAAGGCGCAAAGTGCGTTCACATTTTTTCGCCAACGCTTCACTGTGTGTCACCAGCAAGGTCGTGATCTTGTGTTTGCGAACGATATCAAAGAAGACATCCATGACCTTGTCACCCGTGTGCGTGTCCAGATTTCCGCTGGGTTCATCCGCTAAAAGAATTTTTGGTTTTACCACCAACGCCCTGGCAATCGCCACACGCTGGCACTCCCCACCGCTCAATTGACTTGGGAAGTGAGTCAATCGATGCCCCAATCCCAGTTCACGCAAAGCCTCTTCGGCTCGTTCGCGCGGGTTTTCCATTTTCAGGATCTCCAACGCCAGCATCACGTTTTCCAAAGCCGTCAAGTGAGCGATCAGGTGATACTGCTGAAAGACGACAGCAATGTTTTGCGCACGAAACAAGGTCATCTGTTGTTCTGTCATCGGGGTCAGGTTGATATTATCCACAAGGATTTCCCCACGATCCGCACGTTCCAAGCCAGCCAAAATTGACAGCAGCGTGGACTTTCCGCTTCCCGATTGACCGACGACGGAAACCACCTGGCCGGGTTCAATGGTTACGTTCAGGCCTTTGAGAACCTGAATCTCGGTTTCGCCTTGGTTAAAACCTTTACGGACATCTTTCAGGATCAAGCTCACAGGGCCCCCTTCAAAGCTGTAAAAACATTGTCAGCAATAATTTTGTGACCTTCTTCATTTGGATGAATTCCGTCGGCCAGATTGTATTTCGGATTTCCCGCCACCTTATCCAGGATGAACGGAATGAAAGTGACCTTGTACTTCTTCGCCAAGGTCTCGTACATCTTTTTGAATTGGTCGGTGTAGGCTTTGCCATAGTTCGGCGGCATGTACAGGCCCCCTAGAATGACCTTCACCTTTTGCCCTTGAGCATACTCTATCGCCTGAGCCAGATGCTTTTCGCTGTCTGCAATCTTAAGACCCCGCAGGCCATCGTTCGCCCCCAAGGCCAGAATCACCGCATCGGGCTTGGACTTAAAGACCCATTTCATACGACTGATACCAGACGCTGTCGTCGACCCACTGACGCCGGCATTGATGACGGTCCACTCCTTTTTGCCAGCTTCATGCAGCTTCTTTTCAAGCACCGCCGGAAAAGCCGCCTCTTTAGCCACGCCATAACCTTCAGTGAGCGAATCACCCAAGACGACTAGTTTTTTTTGAGCAAATGAGAAGGAACTAAAAGTAAGAATCAGAAGAAATAAAAAAGGTCTCATAGGGTTCCTATGAGACCTTAGTTTTGAAGACTATGACAAGTCCAGCTTCGTCAAAGTATGGGCTACTTAGCGAGGACCACCACGGCCGCCACCGAAGCCGCCGCCACGTGGACCACCGGCATTACGGCCGCCACCACCGAAACCACCACGACGAGGACCACTCTCACGAGGAGCTTGAGGACGAGCCTCAGAAACATTGATAGCACGGCCATTCAATTCAACGCCGTTGCCTCTTTCAATCGCCTGATCCGCAGCGGAATCATCAGCCATCTCTACAAAGCCGAAGCCTTTAGAGCGACCTGTATCTCTGTCCATGATGACTTTTGCTGAATCCACCGCACCGAATTGTGCGAAGTGCTGATGAAGTGCCTCATCGTCTACAGAGTAAGGCAAATTGCCAACGTAAAGTTTTTTAGCCACAAAGACCTCCTATAATGGTTGGGCTGTTATACCCGAGGAAGCCTTCGAACAAGATAAAATCGAGTACACTCACACGGGGACCTTAACTATCAATAACGCTAGCATAGCCCAAAAAACGTGCAAGACCAAATTTATGAGCGCATATTATTAAATTGTAAGGGTACTGGGAAATTGCCTCCACGTACCAAGCTGATGCACTCCTGAAGCTCGTCAATACTTTTTGACGACACCTTCAATTTGTCATCAGCAACCTGAGGCTGCACCTTTAGCTTGGAATCCTTAATCAATTTAATGATATCCTTGGCAACCTCGCGGTCAATTCCCTGTACTAAAGTGACCTTTTGACGAAGCATTCTTCCGCCGGCTTCCTCAATTTTTTCAAACTTGATGGCTTTAATATCAATCCCGCGACGATGCAGTTTGGTCTGAAGAATACTGGCCATGGCACCGATTTTGTAATCGTCTTCGGCCGTCAGTGTGATTTCTTTTTTATCCCACAGAACTTCAGCTTTACTGCCCTTAAAATCATAGCGCGCTTCGATTTCCTTGCGCGCCTGATTGATGGCGTTGTCCACTTCCTGAATGTCGATTTCAGATACGATATCAAAAGATGGCATAACGTTTTCCTCTATCCAAAAAATCTATTAGTGGTGACCTGCGTCCCCGTGCAAACCATGCGGGTGACCGTGTTGAATTTCTTCAGCCGTCGCTTGACGAACCAAAACCATTTCAATGGCGAACTCAAGATCCTGACCAGCCAAAGGATGATTGCCATCCAAAGTCACCGCTTCGTCAGTGATTTTAGTCACGCGAACGATGTGTGCTCCTTGACCTAGCTCCAAACGAAGGTGAGCGCCCACTTCCAACTGAGGAAGATGTGCAAGCTCTTGCTTAGGAACATCCATGAACATGTTGTCCTTCACTTCACCGTAAGCATCTTTCGCCGCAAGCTTAACAGTTTTTTTATCGCCCTCTTTCATCTCTTTGATTTCTTCTTCCAATTTAGGAATGATCTGGCCCGCACCCTCAAGGAATGGAAGTGGTTGATTCTTTTCAGAAGCGTCCAACACATTGCCATCAGGCCCTTTTAGAACGTAATTAAATGCCAAGACTCTTTTCATTTTTAGGCCTCCTATAGCGCTAATGCCCGAGGGTATCCCATTTTGGGCCCCCTCAGGCAACCGAAAAGACCCAGTTCTTTTGAATATTTAACGAGACACTTGAAATTGAGACGCAGAGCTAGATATAATTATATTTAGGACCTCTTTCTGAATGAAAACGGTCCCGCACCTGAGGGGGGAAGCATGATGCACGTGTCCTCGCTGAGGTCCTTGTTGCTCAACTCCAGTTACGAACCCATGAAGGTCGTAAGTTGGCAAAAGGCCTTGGTATTGTGGTTTCAGGGTAAAGTAGAAATACTTGAATATCACTCAGCGTTTGCCCGGTCGGTCCACCGGAGGTTTCAGCTGCCCAGTGTATTACGGCTGAAAACCTATGTCCGGCCGCGGACCTTCGAAGCCGTCCGGTTCTGCCGGGAAAATGTTTACATCCGCGATAATTACACCTGCCAGTACTGCGGCACCAAACTCGCCGCCAAACAACTCACCCTTGATCACGTCGTCCCCGCCTCTCATAACGGTCCCAAAAACTGGACCAATGTGGTTTCCGCCTGCCGGGACTGCAATCAGAAAAAAGCCAACCGAACACCCCGCACCGCCAATATGCCTTTACTGAACGAGCCTCGTGCTCCATCATGGCTGCCGACACTGGAACTGGAAATCGGCGAAGATCATATTCCACCGGATTGGACGCCCTACTTACGATTGAGCACAGGATGACCCTCGAGCACGAAATTAGAAAAATCAAAACCACCGACACGCTTCCCATCCGCAAGCGTGTCTTGAAACCTTTTCTTTCTGAAGAAGAGTGCATCAATCCTGGCGACGATCTGATTACCACCTATCACTATGGCCTTTTTCACGCCGACAAGCTGATCTCTGTTGCGACTTTCATCCAGGAATCTCACCCAGCCTTCGGTGCGGGCTTTCCTTATCGACTGCGGGGCATGGCCACGGACGACAACTATCGCGGTCAAGGTATCGGACAAAGACTGGTGCGATTTGCGGTTGAAGACTTGAAACAGCGTCGTTGCGATCTTGTCTGGTTCAATGCGCGCATCAAGGCGTTCCCCTTCTATGAACGACTCGGGTTTTCGTACTATGGCGACCTGTTTGACATCAAGGACATCGGCCCCCATAAAGTCATGTACAAGCATCTGATTCCCCGTTAATCTTCCTGTAGGACTTAAACGACCTTAAGTCCTCGTTTTGTCAGGAGGAATTCCGTGAATAAGGATGTTCACAACAAGCTGACCACAGCTCTTACCACCATCATCAGCGAAACAAACGGAATCTCTCTTTCCGACACCATTGACCTGCTGATTTCATCTAAACTTAAGAACGAAAGTCCGGACGCTTATCAGCTGGTTGTCGAGTTTCGGGAACTGCTGAATAGCTTTCAGATCAACCAGGTCACGATTTCGTCGCTGTTAAAGCACCCGCTGTCTGCCGCTCTTTTTGAGTTCTTTAAAAACTTCCCGCTAAAGTATCACGAAGAACACATCCATTTGACCGGTGCCATCACGGCCGAATTCATTTATCCACGCCTGAAGAAACTTCTGGAGGGCCCTGACAAGGCCATCTACGAACAGAAGATCGCAGAGGTCTATGGTGACAAGGCCCTGCCGATTAACTCCGTCGAGGACGTGGATCGACTGATCCGTTTGCAGGAAAATGAAGGCTTTTCGCGCTATCTGAAAATTTTGTATCTGCCGAAGTTGATCTTCATCAACCGCGAAGTTCACAAAGAAGCGGCCTATTCCATGGCCGAGGAGCTCTATTATAAATTCAACGTCGGTCGTGTGCGCCTGAAGTTTTCCCTGTCACGTTCGACCGCCAGCTCTTCTGAACAAATTCCCGGAATTGACAGTGTCACATCTGAAGACGTGGTGTTGGGTTTGTACGAGGGTTTCCGCGCCTTCCAGGAAAAACACCCCAACTTCGACTTCATTTTGTCACCGTCGTTCAGAAAAGAAGCCAATCACTTTGATTCAGAAAAATACGAAACCCGGCAAGAACACTTCATGGCCCAGATCAACGAAATCGTGGACATGATCGACAAATATCCGTTCCTGGAACGCCATCTGCGTGATGTGGACACGGTCGGAGATGAACGTGAACTTTATCGCAAAGAGCATTTCAATGAAATGCAAGCCGGCTTCCGCAAGTTGCAATATCGCGGATTCAAGATTCGTTCGCATCACGGCGAAACCTGGCACACCCTGAAAAAGGGCATTCAAGCCGTCGATAACGCCATGAACATCTGGCACATCGACACTTTGGAACACGGAATCAGCCTGGGGATTAATCCCAACAAATACTTCCACCGCATCTATCAGGATATTCTGGCGAAAAACCAGCAAGGACAGGCCATCACGGAAAAGGATCCCCTGTTCCGCGAATTGAATGAGCTGGATTGGGGCTTTAACCGTCATGTCCTTGAAAAACTTCACAAGGGAGTCAAGCTGACAGCGGAAGAAGACATTCTTTTTGTCAAAGCCAAGTTCCACACGGCCCGTGAAGTTGAACACTACCAGCACGACGTTTTAAATCGCATGATTCAAAAAGGTGTTACTTTGGTATCCCTGCCCTCTTCAAACAACAAGCTGACCGGCAAGTTTGAAGATTACAAAGACCACCCGTTTTCGTGGTGGGAGAAAAAAGGTGTTCAGCTGGGCGTCGGCACCGACAATCACGTGACACTGAACACGAACTTCATCTATGAAATGTTAATACTTCTGTACACGGATGCCGTGAACTTGAAGATCACGAAACTTCTGATGGTGACGACGGGTGAAACCCGCCGCCCTTACATCAGCCACCTTCTTTGGAAGATGAGAAAGCAACTGGGAAAGACAGCACAGAAATGACAACTGTTAAAAAATCACGACGTCTGAGTTGGATGGACACCATCCGCTCGTTGGCCCGACCTAAAGTTTCAATTATGCTGGCCTTGGGCTTTTCTTCCGGACTTCCCTTCATGCTGGTCGGTAATACTTTGGGTTACTGGCTGCGTGAAAGCGGTATTGCCTTAGCCACCATCGGCTTTCTGTCGTGGGTGGGTCTGGCTTATTCGCTGAAATTCCTGTGGGCACCTTTGATCGACAAAATGGATGCTCCGCTGGTCGGAAGATGGCTGGGCCGTCGTCGTGGCTGGATGATCATCTCTCAAATCCTTGTGGGGCTCTGCCTTTTGGGCATGTCCTATGTGAAGCCTGAAGGTGGATTGATGCTCTTCACCTTGCTCGCAGCTATCGCCGCGTTTGCCTCAGCCACACAGGACATCGTTGTGGATGCGTGGAGGATCGAGGTTTCCGATGCCAGTGAGGATATGGCGCTTTTGTCATCTTCCTATCAATTGGGTTATCGCGCATCGTTGCTTGTCACTGATGCCTTGATTTTGATTTTGGCAGGCGCCATCGGCTGGTCGATTTCTTATACTGCGATGGGCGCCTTGATGGCTGTAGGAATCATCGCCACTTTGTTTGCCACAGAACCCAAAAGAGGCCCTGCCGTTGCCGATGTGGCCCCACTGTGGAGTGCTCGCGGCCTGTTCGATGCTGTGGCAGGTCCTTTTATATCCTTCTTTAAACAACACGGCCACCGCGCAATTTTAATTCTGGCGGCGGTCTGCCTGTACCGCCTTTCTGACTTTGTCATGGGTCCGATGGCCAATCCCTTTTATGCGGATCTGGGACTGACGAAAGAAACCGTGGGGGCTGTGCGTGGCTCCATCGGATTGATTGCATCTGTCGTGGGTGTTGCGGCGGCAGGACTGACCGCGGTTCGATTTGGGTTTATTTCAACCCTGCTGATCGGTGCTGTGATTGGACCGGCCTCCAATCTGGGGTTCTCTGTTCTGGCGATGGTCGGCCCCAGCACGGAAGTGTTCACGGGTGCCATGATCGTGGATAACTTTGCCACTGGATTTGCAGGCACCGCTTTGGTGGGCTACATGTCCAGCCTGACCACTCTGGGTTATACAGCCACACAGTATGCGCTGCTCAGTTCGTTCTATGCTCTGCTGGGAAAAGTTTTAAAAGGATTCTCGGGACTGGTTGTGCAAAAGCTTTCTGAAACTCATGCACTGATGGAATCTTATGCCATCTTCTTCCTGGGAACAGCCCTGATTGGCGTTCCGGCATTGTTGCTTTGTATCTTGTTGGTCCGAAGCAACACCAAGCTGCCAAAAACCTCTAATTCCTAGACCTAAATTCCAATCTGCATATTTCTCTTGTTAAGCAGATCGGAGTCAAACGACAAACTTAAAGAATCCAATTCACAACAGTGTTGTTTTTACGACAACACTGTTGAAAATAAATCCTTCAGAGCCCAAGTCATTTCGCAACCAGATAAAGGCCTTTCTATTTCTCTCTATCAGAGAAAATGTTAAGGTGGGCCCAGAGGTATATATGCCAACTAAAAAAGTCGTCATCGTCGGTGGTGGTTTTGCAGGTCTCAAGGCAGCTCGTGCGCTCGGCAATAAAGAAGATGTCTCTGTGACGTTGATCGACCGGCGCAACTATCATCTATTTCAACCTTTACTTTATCAAGTTGCCACCGCGGGACTTTCACCTGCGGAAATCTCGGGCCCGATTCGCGGCATTCTTTCCAAGTATCAAAACATCTCCGTGTTTCTGGACAATCTTGAATCGGTCGATTTACTGAATAAAAAAATTCGTGTTCCCGGTCGCGATATCAACTATGACTATTTGATTCTGGCTTGCGGTGCCAAGCACAGCTATTTCGCCCATCCCGAATGGGAAGAAAATGCACCGGGATTAAAGACACTGGAACAAGCCACTGAAATTCGCCGTCGTGTTTTGATGGCCTTTGAGCTGGCAGAAAAAGAGACGGATCCCGAAAAACAAAAACAACAACTAAGCTTCGTCATTGTGGGAGCCGGTCCCACAGGTGTTGAGCTGGCCGGAACGATCGCCGAAATCAGCCGCCACACACTGACCAAAGACTTCCGCCATATTGATCCTTCCCGTACTCGTGTCATTCTGATTGAAGCAGGTCCACGCATTCTGGCCGCCTTCCATCCAGATCTGTCCCGCAAAGCAGCTCTGGATCTGGAAGATCTGGGAGTGCAGATTTGGACGAACACCCGAGTCACAGATGTGCGCGTTGATTCCGTGGTTTTAGGCGACGAAGTGATCACGGCGTCCACGATCTTGTGGGCCGCCGGGGTTCAACCTTCCAGCATCAACAAAACCCTGAATGTGCCTTTGGATCGCGGGGGCCGCGTGCTCATCGAAAAAGATTTAAGCCTGAAGAATCATCCGGAGGTCTTTGTGCTGGGGGACCAAGCGTGTTTCCCAACAGAAGACGGCAAATCCTTGCCTGGCCTTGCGTCGGTAGCCATGCAACAAGGTGTGCATGCGGCGAATGTCATTCTAAATGAAATTAGCGGAAAGTCGCGGACCGAGTTTAAGTATCTCGACAAGGGACAGATGGCGACGATCGGTCGCAGAAAGGCCATTGCACAGATTCACAATCTGAAGTTCAGCGGTTTTTTTGCCTGGCTTTTGTGGCTCTTCATTCACGTCTACTATTTAATTGGTTTTAAGAACAAGGTCTTCGTCATCTGGCAATGGGCTTATGCCTACTTCACCTTCAAACGGGGTGCGCGTTTGATCGTCGATAAAGAGTGGAGATCAAAACCAAAGCCGCCTGTTTCGTAACACTGGATCTATTCAAGCCTTGAGGCGATCTCTTAGCCTCAAGGCATGTACTTAGAAAACTTTCACTCCATTCAGCCGCCTTATCAAAAAAACCAAAAGGAATGCCTCGAGTGGCTTTCTGAAGCTCACAAACTGGCGCAGAAGAAGCAGGGGTTTTCGCAGGAAGAATACCTCAAGATGCTTCAGCGCGTGGGCTGTCCGGAAACGCAAATCGAAAAAAGGTATTTCTTCATTCCGGATGTCGAAAAGACCCGTTGGGAGGACAAGCCCATCTATCCGGTGAAAGAAAACTCCCACGGCGTCAGCATGCATCGGCGCCATGAGTACTATCACAAGATCGTCACCGAACTCTTTGATCGCATTTACACCGAACGTCCGTTTCCGGATGATCTGATCCATGTCAGTTGCACGGGATACATTTCCCCCAGTGCGGCACAGATGACGGCAGTGAAGTCCAAAACGCCGGTCACAGTGACTCACTCTTACCATATGGGTTGTTATGGCGCTTTCCCCGCCCTGCGCATGGCTTCGGGCTTTTTGGCCAATGAAAGTATTTTGGGGAAAAAGAAGAAAGTGGATCTGGTGCATACAGAGTTGTGCAGTCTGCATATGAACCCTGAAGATCCGACGCTGGAACAGATGGTGATTCAAAGTCTTTTCGCGGATGGCTGCATTGCCTACTCTTTATCCCAGAATCAACCGCAAAAAGGATTCAAGGTTCTTTCCCTTTACGAAGAGCTTCTGCCGAACACCACAGGAGCCATGGAGTGGATGGTGTCAGACTGGGGCATGAAAATGACTCTGTCGAAGGATGTTCCGATGATGGTGGGCGATAAGATCCGGGAATTCACTCAGCGTTGGTTAAGCGAAAGGGGATTTGATGTGGCTTCCATCATGAAAGACGGATTGTTCGCCGTTCACCCCGGAGGCCCCAAAATCATCGACCAGACGGTAAAACATCTGGAGCTAAAGGAATCACAGGTCCATCACAGTCGGCAGCTGTTACGTCAGCGGGGGAATATGTCTTCGGCGACTTTGCCTCACCTGTGGGAACAAATTCTGCGCGATGATTCCGTGCCTTCAGGAACTCCGATTATCAGTTATGCTTTCGGTCCGGGTCTGACTGTTTGTGGAAGTTTGATGGAGAAACTATGAGCGCGTTCTTAATTGCCTCGGTCGTCCAGGGAGCCGTGATCCTGTTTGATGAATTTGTCTTTCACCGACGCCGGGGCCTGCCTCGGTGGGAACGTATTGGGCACCCTATAGACACTTTCTCGGTGATCGCGTGTTTGCTGTTTTTAACTTTTGTGGATCGCACTCCGACCACCGAAATCGTCTACTATGTGATGGCCATCGGGTCTTGCCTGCTGGTGACCAAAGATGAATGGGTGCATCGCAAGTACTGTTCCGCTGAAGAAATGTGGCTGCACGCCCTTTTGTTCATTATGCACCCGCTGGTTCTGTTCACAGGGATGGCCGAGTGGGAGGACAACCGCCCCTTGTTCCTAGCAGTAGCCGGAGGTGTTTTCGTATTTTTCATCTACCAGATCGTTTATTGGAACTTTGTGGAGGCCCGAGCCCTTAAAGCCAAACAAAAGGCCCACTATGCCCGGGTCCGGCAGGAGGATTTGTACGAATACTTCAGTGAGTGAGGTCTTTTTTCCGTAGAAGCTCTTGCCTTGCTGCAATGCGCTATGCTATCTTGGCTTCTCTTTACGTTCCTGTTTGCGGAGAGGTGGCCGAGTGGTTGAAGGCGCACGCCTGGAACGCGTGTGTAGGTCACAAGCCTACCGAGAGTTCGAATCTCTCTCTCTCCGCCAATTTTCTTCTGTTCGATACAAAATAAACTGAAAATTTATAAAAGCAAAATACCATCAAATGGTTGGATGAATCCGACTTCTCAGATCCTTTTTCTTCGATTATCTCGAGTTACCTAGGGAGATTTTTCCGTGTGATTGCTGTTTGTAGTTTGGGCTGTAGTTTTTAGTTCATCAACTACAGCCGAACCAACTACAGGAAAAACCTTACGCGCGATAAGCGCGGAAAGCGCTATTAGTAATTTAGAATAGAAGACTTTCTGATTCAATCGCACTAAGTTCTTCAGATAATTTTGCGGCATTGTTTCCCAGATACTCTTGGAAAAATGCTTTCGCAGTAACTGGTAAAATCTTTACCTTCGCATAACTAATTTTAGTCAAATTAATTACCTCTGTTAGAGACTTAGCTTTTTGTGTGTTTTCAAGTTGATTCACAAATTGTTCATTCGTTTTGTTTTGCAAACCGGGATCGACAATCAACGCAATTCTATTTGGGTCGCTATTCAAGCTTTGAATCAAAATATTGTTAATATATCTGTCTTGAAAACTATAACCAATAACAACGAAAAGCGTAGCAGCATCTAATTTCTGCTTAAAGCTACTTAGCAAAGTTAAAAACGGATCATAGGATTGCATCTTATAACTTGATCCAAAAATGATCAGAGGTCTTACATCTCCTACTTCACCAGGTGGTCGGCATCTGACCTGCTCTTGAAGCTCATCAAAATACCAATTTGATGAACCATGGAGTTTGTATAATTTAATCTTTGCAGGCGATGCTGGATCTTCGAATTCTCCGTCCCATGTTTGAGATGAGAAGCCATCGTCCAACAGATCCTCTCCTGGGAGTAAAAAGTTCTTTTCGAAAATTTGGTCATAATTCAAAGAAAAGATACTTACATTGAAACGCTCAGGAGCACCAATTAAGGCTTTGATAGGAGCAACTAGATCTGCAGCTTTTCCCTCGTCAAATACCAGCCACTTCTTCAGCAAACGCTCATAAATAAAATCCAAAAACTGCGTGAATATTGCTCCGTCTCTAGACTCCCATATACTGATTTTATCATTCCAACTCGCCACCAAGGGACTCGGGATAATAAACTCCCGATCAATTAGCTGGCGCAACAACATCACAAAATCTTCTATATTCGGCAATTGACCAGCTAATGCCTCTAAATCAGGGTTTTTAAAGGTAATTTGGTAGGACAGACTTGATAAGATAAAGTCATAAATTCCTTTAAAGGAATCACGTTGCTTTTGATCGTCTAACGTATTTATGGAATGACGTAAATCAAGTAACATCTGCTTTGACGAAAGGCATCCAGCATCCATTGATGCCCCAGCTCCCAGCAGAAAAACTACTTTTTTAAACGTATTCTCGTTACTCATAAAAACCAAAGTGATTTCTTTGCTACTTCAGTGTTTGGTACAGCCAAAGTTTCCATAAACGAATTCATTCGTGCAATCTTCTCGGAATAGATTACAGTAACTGGTTTTCCCTTTTGTTTAACACTAACCCAATACATTCTTGAAAACTGATAAATTTGATCTATGACCTCACGAATATCAGACTCCACTAGATTTAAATCTTTTGCCGAGAAAGTAATTTTCACAGGAAAAGGATAATCATCAATATTCCCGGCCGAGTTGTTTTTATATCTAGTATTATTTGCAAGCAGGAAGGTTCTGTTATCTAGCTTCACACAAACGCCACTTGTTGGCATCTTTCCAGCATAGTCCTGATCGAAGAAAATTATATCGTGATTATCCCCATCAACTACATTAACAACAATATAAGGAACCTTAATGTTCAATCGTTCTAGGGTTTGATTAAGAGCTCTTTCTTCTCTGTCATTTATTTTTTTGTAAAAATGAATGACAACTCTTTTCACTGAATCGAAATTATCTAGATAATTTTTAATTGCCTGTTCGAAAAATGTACCCAGATGTTCAACATCAGGCTCATGCGCAGAATCAAAGCCGACAAATGTACCGTCATTTCTAAAGCAGAACGTCGTACCAAGATATCTTCTGTCTTTGCCTTTGAATGCGCCAAATCCAATGACTAGATCATCCTTAGCCGGAGCCTTTAATCGCCAAGGTATTCCACCAATTTTGGCTAAAATCGCAATTGATATATTTGGTAAAAAATAGTTAAAACTCGGCTTCAGAATATTTTCTTTAAAAATGACCTGGGAACTAATATTCTTGTCTAACAATGCTTTTTTAATCTTATAGTACTCAGAATTTTTTGCCGGGTCTTTCTCATCCTTCGTTATTCGAGATATGTAGAGTGCGCAGTAGGTTATATTTGGCTCTAACGTCATATTTGCAAGCTTTTCTGTGATTTCACCTGATGGCAACTCGGAGGAAAAGCGAATAGATCGCTGGGTATCAATTTTTACCTGAACACCAACAAACCTAGAAAGTCCTGGATAACTTTTGAAACCCTTATTCAGATACGAGAACAGCTGATTTGCGAGATCCTTGTCATTTTCATGGAATACAAAAATGAATCGATGCTCCCTAGGGGGAACTTGATATGGCCCAAATTCCTTCAAACCATAATATGTACTGAAGTGAGTTTGCTCCTCTGCAAAGACAAGTAGATTACTACCGCTCTGAGTGTATTGAATCTGTGAGTCTGGAACTCGCAGGAGACCAGACTCCAAAACTGAAAAACCATCGCTGATCTTTTTAGCAAACATCATCTCGTGATAAAATCTTTCAATCTCTTTGAAAGCATTTAAATACTTATTTTCAACTCTTCTTGGAGTTACTCCAATCTCGAAACGACCTTCCCGAGACAAATAATATTTAGCTTGAGCGGGAGCAGCATGATCACGATGCCAGCGTTGAAGAACGGGGCCATCAGCAATCTTCTTAATTGAGCTCTGTGCCTGAGCAGACAAAGCAGTAATATCCGACGTCAAATACGCCAAACCACGATAGTTGATAGATAGGTACCATCCAGTTTTTTGACCAAATATTCTTTTGTTCGGAGGGTGTATGGCCAACGAAAATTTTTTATATCTCGCAAGACCGTCTTCTTGTCCGTTTGGTTCTAAAACTTCAATTTCTCCAATATGTCCGTTTCCACAAATAAACTCTTTTGAGCGTAGGTATTGAAGTAGTTCACCCTCAATAAAGCGAACCGTTGGAGTTTCGAAAAATGCATTAAATTTTAATTGAAAAGGCTCGGAATTTTCAAATGCTTGTAAAGACCAAGAATAGCTCTTATTAGGTTCCACTTCGAATGGGAAGCCTTCCAGGTCTCTAAGCTTAGAACCTCTTACTTGAGAGCAATCATTTTCTGTATCCTCGGAGAAATAAACCTCGATTGAGCTTTTATTCAATCTCAATGGTACTAGGTTCAAAACAAGGTTTTCTTTCATATCTCTCCAAAGCCACCAAAAATGCCGTAATTTTGGGCTTTTCTACCACTCATCACAGCATTATTAAATTCAAATCTATATTGCTTTACTGGATAACGAAACCTGAGCGCTAGATTTGAGCAACGCATTGCGGCATGTCTGCGCACCGCTGCAAGTAGCCTCAACATCCGCTATTGATTGAATCCTTAAAATATTCGCCTGATTGTCGCAAAAAATAACATGCCCTTGATGAAGAGGTGCATATGGAAAGCTTTTTTCTGCAGCGTCCCTAACAGCCCTATAGATTCCCTTCATTATACTAACTCTTGTAAGAAATCTGTCCTGGGGGTCACACGTGACTACGGTAATCGGCCTGATGGAATTCTTAAAATATCGTCCCCAAAACAATGACGTTAAAATATCAGTATCAAGTAAATCTCCATTCTTTTTCATTTTCATGCCATCCCTGAAATAATCCATGTCAAAGCCAGAGCCGGAAGGTAGATTTATCTCACTGACAATCTTGTCATAGATGGTAGTTTAAAGTGGAGAGGATATTGAAATCCCTTAAGAATTTTCCAAGGAAATCCTCTCCGCCATTTTTGATCAAGCTACTCGCTTAAATTCTTTCGACTGACGAATTCATTCTCTTCGCTGACAAAGCCTTCCATCCGCGCCAACTGAACAATGGTATTAGATAACATCGCATCGATATTCTTGGCGGCAGTCTGAAGCCAGATGTGAGTCGCGGCATCCTTGGGGTACTTCGTGATACATTCCGTTGTGTAATCGTGAAACTCCCGAACCTTCGCCAGAATCGCCATCAGATGGGCCGGGCATTCGCACTCAATTAAATCAGTGTGGCGACTTAATTCGGCCAGAGCTTCTGGTGTTATGTGGCCATTGTTAAAAATCATCGAGTTCTCCTAAGAATTTATAAGAAGCTATTTGTGGGCAACAACCAATAAGTCGGTTGGCTTGCCTTAACACCCTTTAAAGATCGCAAGGGCATTTTCTGAAATTGCATACGCTCTTTACACGCCTCAAAGACCGACTGAGAGACCAAACAGTCCACAAGAAACTCTTTTGTCAAATTCTCAATCCTTGCCGCAAGATTCACGACATCCCCAAGAACAGTAAATTCTGATTTTACAGAGGTTGAGATCACACCCGAGGCAACGACGCCCGTGTGAATGCCCATGCCTACCGCAACGACAGGCTGATCCGCGAAGTAACGCTGAAGATTTAGTTTTGCCACACTTTCGCGAATCCGCACGGCGCACCAGCAGGCATCCTGAATATGAGTCGTATTTTTTTCCAGGACTCCAAAATGAGCCAAGAACCCGTCCCCGGTAAATTTATCGACGACTCCCCCACAGGCTTCCACCACCATGCCTAATTCAGAGAGAACGGTGTTCGCGAAATGAAGAACTTCCATCGGATCATGCTCATCAAACATATGAGAGAACCCACGTATATCCAGGAATAAAACTGTAGCTACATCCCGACTGGGAGCACGTGCCAGGAGTGTTCGTTGAGACGGCATAGGCTTCATCTTAATTCGACCCTAAGATCAGGCAACTAAATTGTCGGGGTCTAGACCGCAAACCTGATGTAGGCCCTCCGCTTGAGGCAGGTCTTTCTTAGTTAAAGTTGACCGTTGCTGTCGCTGGCACTGAGCCCGCATCAAACACCCCAGGCACTCCCACCGAATTTTCCCCCAGGCTCAGGACACCATTGCTGTAGCTGAAGGTATTGTAGATGTCGTCGTTAGAGGCATTGGGCAGGGTTATGTTTGAGCAAGTCATCGTATAAGTGGTTTTTTGCTGGCCGATATCAGCCATGTCACCACCTGGCTGATAAGGGCTTGTCCCACCGCAGGCCGTGTTAAAGCTGTCCTGAACATCCAAATTAAATGCGATGATCGAGGCAGTTTCTGAGCTCAGCACATGAAATGCCATCGTCGATCCGCTGACGGTCCAAAGGCCCCCAGCGTAATGAGCCACCCTGTAGTTTTCAGGCAAACAGGTGCCTGCATACCAGTTTTCAAGATAGCTGTAGGTGCCACTTCCATCCAGGACCAACACGCGCTGAACGTGATCCGCTTCGCCCACGACGGGGTGAACCTTTGCATCGCAAGTCGAAGTCCACTCTTTAATCAGATAGCTGGAGGCCAGATCCCCACCACCGATTTCTTCACCGGCCTTCGGCGCACAACCCATTCCCAAAACGGAAAAGACGGCAAGAAGGCTTACCAAAGAGCGAATAAAATAATTTCTCATTTAGTCCTCCGGCAATAAAAGCTCTTAAAGCTTTTCGACCGAAGTCTTTAGAAGTTTAACCTTTTTAGGCGACTTTCTCACAAAGACTCGCCTAATAGAGTCGTCTTCACAGAATCCCTCTCAAAAGGAGATTAAACGACAGCGATATTCAGAATTAAATCAGATATGAAATTCCGATCAACTACTCATCTTTTGCAGCATCACAATGGCAATAAAATGCAAGGTCGCTGCAACGATTGTCAGGATATGAAAGATCTCGTGATATCCGAAAGTTTTGGGCCAGGGATTGGGTTTCTTAACGGCATAGATGACGGCTCCGATTGTATAAATCAAGCCCCCCACCAGAATCAGCATCAAGCTGGGAAAACCCAGGGCCGCCTTGATATCAGAGATATAAGGTGACGCCAGCCAGCCCATCGCCACATACAAAACCGCCGAAAGCCATTTGGGTGCTTTCACCCAAAACAAGGACTGAATGACCCCCAACAAAGCGGCCACCCAAACCAGGATCAAGAAATTCTGGCCACTTTCTTTCAGAGCCAAAGCTCCAATGGGAGTCCCTGTTGCGGCAATCATGATGAATATCGCCGCATGGTCCATTCGTTTCATCCACAGGCGCGAATTCTCGTTCCAGTTAATACGGTGATACAACGAACTGACACCAAATAATGTCACAAGACCCACGGAATAAATGGTCATCGCCACAAATTCCCGCGAACTTCTGCAACCCGCAATCAACATCGCACAAGCACCCAAGGCAAAGTAAAAAGCGCCCTGATGAAAGTGACCCCGAAGAAATGGTTTTACGAGTGCAGGATTGTTGCTCATCGTTTCTCTATTTTTTTCGTTTTTTGGATTTCTTATATTCATCTTCGCTGGCCAGCATCGCTGCCAGACTGCGGTCAATGTCATCTTCCAGCGGAGCAGAAATGACAGCTTTATAGTCGGTCTTGCTCACATTGATCACTTCAACTTTTTTCGTCAGCAGCTCTTCGATGGCTGTCAGAAGCTCTTTTTCGTCCTGACTACAGAATGAAACTGCAATTCCTTTATTGAATCCCCGCCCCGTGCGCCCGATGCGGTGAACATAGTTCGCAGGTTTTTCCGGCAGGTCATAATTGATCACATGAGTGACATCAGGGATATCAATCCCGCGCGCACTTAGATCCGTCGCGATCATGATTTTACAGTCACCATTGCGGAAAGCCTTCATAACCTCCGCACGATCGGTCTGATCCTTTTCACCGTGCAAGGTCAAAGACGTGATGCCCGCACGCTCCAGTGCCTTGGCAACACGTTCTGCACGCACCCGGGTGCGCACGAAGATAATAAACTTCCCATCCGGATTCTGGTGCAGATATTCGGCCAGGAAGAAGCGCTTATCGTCCATCTCCACGAACATCACAAAGTGGGACACATTTTTAGACACCGGATCTTCCGGGGAAATCTGAATACGAATGGCGTTGCTGCGCACCTGTGAAAAGGCCAGCTTCTTGATTTCCGGATTGATCGTGGCCGAAAAGAACAACGTCTGATGACGACGGGTCAATTTGCGCTTGATGGATTCAATATCCTCGATGAATCCCAGATCCAGCATGTGGTCGGCTTCATCCAAAACTAAAGTTTCAATGTGGCTGATATCCACATACCCCTGGCTGATCAAATCAAACATACGCCCCGGAGTCGTGATCAAAATATCAATACCGTCTTGGAGCTTTTTGATCTGCGCATCCTGCTCCACCCCACCATAAAGGGCGAATGGCTTGGCTTTGGTGTGTTTGGACAGGCGATTGAAGACCTCGCCGATTTGCTGAGCCAGTTCCCGCGTTGGCACCATCACCAGGCAGCGAATGCCCAGGGAACGTTTGCTGCTTTTGCTGGCGTGAATGCTGTCGATGATTGGAATAGCAAAAGCCGCTGTCTTACCCGTGCCGGTCTGGGCAATGGCCAGGACATCTTCGCCCTTTAAGATGGACGGAATAGCTTTAAACTGGATATCAGTCGTACGGAAAAAACCATTGTCATGCAGGTTGCGCAACAGATCTTCAGATAGGTGGAACTTCTCAAACTTCAACGCGAACCTCGCTATGGATACAAGTCAAACAGATGATTGCATTTACCACAGAAGGCGACAGGGGTGAAATCCTAAAGAAAAAAAGGCAGAAAGCCTGTGATTACTACACGTTATCACCTCTTTCTGCCTGCCAAAAACCACTAAAAATGGGCCCGTGGGGACTATTTACGACGGAACAGCCCTTTTACAACGTGGGCATAAGGTTCTGCAAAGAACGCCAGATGCAAGGTGAACATCCCGATAATGATGGCCAGAGGAAGCCCACTTGGCGCAAGGAAGGCATGAACAAGAACGATATTCAAAACAATTGGAGCCAAAACCACCAAGGCCAGCGGAACAAAGTAACCACTGAGCAACAACAATCCACAGACGGTTTCAGTCCCCTTCAGAAGAGGGAAGAAATAGCCAGACGCTGCCAGACCGGTATTGAAAGCCACCAGACGCTCTGGCAAATCCGCAGGAGGTGGCACCAGATTCAAAAGTCCGGTCAATCCTGCGGCAAAAAAGATCAGACCCAACAATATTCGCACCACCAATGTCAGTTTGGATTTCATTTAAATCTCCTTTCCCCTATCCCATAACACAATCCCAACGGGGGCAAGAAAACTCTTAAGGCCTTGTCTGACAAATGCCGGGTATGGAAGGATGAAGTATTGGATGATTCAAGATGACTGACACAAGCGTGCTTTTAAATTTTGGCCTTAAAGCCGTCCAAAAAATTTTCCTGCTTTCTGGGGGAGCTTTTGCGGTCGGTTTTGTTCTACACTGGATTTCGTACGGCCTTAGAAACTGGATTGCGGAAAAATTAGGGGAAAAAGCTTTTTTATGGATTTTCGCCCCCGGGATCATGATTCATGAAATCAGCCATATGCTGGCGGCCCTGGTGTTTCTGCACGAAATTGTCGGCTTTAATCTTTTTGATCCCAAGGCCCGCAACGGCAGCCATGGTCACGTCGTCAGTCGGCCCCGCCAAGTCCCGAATATCCTGTTCATTCCACAGATCTGGATCGCCATGGGGGATTTGTTCATTGGCATTGCACCTTTGATCGTAGGTCCCGTTCTGCTGGCCGGGGCCTTATACTTCGTTCCCGGCGGCGAGATGTTCTTAAAGCATCCCACCTGGTCATCCATTCCAGGCTTGAGTTGGCAATTGGGAATCTGGATTTATCTATTTGCCGCGACAATCTTTCACATGGAACTAAGCAAGGCCGATCTGAAGGGAACCTGGAAAGGTTTTTTGTGGCTAGTGCTAGCCACCTTCATAGTCGCTATCACTTATAAAAAACTGCATCCCTACTTTCCTTAGGCTTGCGGAACAGTAAAGACAAAACGAGTGTGCTCCGACTGGTTATCCAGATAGATGTCACCGCCATGAGCAAGAACAATCCCCTGACTGATACTTAGCCCCAGCCCCGTCCCCTTGCCGACCTCTTTGGTGGTGTAAAACGGTTCAAAAACCCTGTCAGTGCCAGGAATGTCTTTGAAGTGCCCACTGTCTGAAACACTGAACTCGACCATGGGTCCTACTTTCTGCACCTGCAAACGAATCCATGGGGACTTGGTATCTTCAATGGCATCCTTCGCATTCTGCAGCAAGTTGACCAACACCTGCAGTATCTGAACTTCACGGCAAAGAATTTTAACGTTCTTTGACGGCAGCTCCAGGAAGAATTGTATATTCCTGGACAAATACTGATCTTCAAAGAGCACGCAGGCATCACTCACTATTTTTTCAACTGACACAGGCAAGTAGGGATCAGCTTCATTTTTGCGTGAAAACACACTCAAAGACCTGACAATCTTATTGATCCGCTCGGACATTGAAACAACTCGGGTCAGATAGTCCGTCATTGTGGATCGATCTAAAGCATCTTCGCCCAACCCCTCCAAAGTCACTTCGCTTAAACCTTTGATAACCGACAGGGGATTATTGATCTCATGAGCCACGCTGCTGGCCATCTGACCCAAAGCCACCATTCGCTCATTGTGGATAATCCGCCCCGCTTCAAGCTCAAGTTCTGCCTGGGCCAGAGCATAGATTGTGCGCAAATATCGGATGATGAAGAAAATCATCATCGCCGAAATCAGAAACGATATCTTGCGATAATTATCAGAACCAACGCCTTCAATCGAAGGCAAACTTAAACGGGATTCGGGCAAAAGATACTGTCCGATCACAAACAAAGTGATCGTATAAATCACAAACGGAGTGACATATCGATCCTCTTCTTCCTTATCGAACATGATGAACGTCACACAGATCAGCATCAAATAGAAGAACTCGGCCCCAGAGCTTCTTCCTGTCACATAAGAAATCGCAAAGATCGCCAGATTCCCCTGAATTAAAAAAGCCACACGCGTCAGAGTATTCCATTTGGGGTTACCGACGACTAACAGAAGTAAGATGCCGCAAAGAAGAAAGAACACATTCACTGACATCATCACATAGTCAGCCGTCAGTAGATAAATGATGTCAAAGGAAAGATAAGCCGGAACGGCCGTCAGCATAGCCACATTGGAGGCGCGAATCGCCGTTTTGCGACTGGGCGTATCCTTTGCCGACACACCTCTATTAACCAAGAATCTCCAATACGCACCGATCTTATTACTCATTGTTTGTTTATATATCACAACGCGCACTAGTCGTTGAAGAATTTCTCTCGAATACTCCAGAAGTATTTTTGCTTACGCGCCACCGCGAACAACGGGACTCTGAACTTTTCTTGAATGCGCAAAACCTCATCAACACTGCGGACGAAGATTTTTCTTTCTGGCACGCGGTTGTGCATTCTGATGAAGTTAAAATGGAAGGCCTGGCAGTCCTCGGGGGAAACTCAAACAGGTCCGGGAGGAAATGTCATTTTCCTCCCCACACTTGTCACAAGTTGATACATGTTTAGCTTAATAGCTTATTCAGATTCTCTGTCGGTCGGGCGACAACCGCTACAGGGCCTTTCACAACCACCGGGCGCTCCATCAACTTCGGATTTGCGGCCAGCTTCTGAGCCACCACTTCCGCAGAGTTCACATCAAACGGCGCCGTCTGGAAGTCCTCTTCTTTCGTACGAACCAGGGCAGGTGCTTCGACACCCAGTTTATTCTGAAGTTCCAGAAGTTCAGATTCAGACAAAGGCTCTTTCAAATACTCAACAACTTTGGCATCAATGGACTGGGCCTGCAACAGAGCCAGAGCCTCGCGGCTTTTGCTGCATTTGGGATTGTGATAAATGATCCAGGAGCTCATGCTTATTTCCTTTTTGTTGAAACACCTTTTTTAGGTGCCACAGACTTTCCGGTAAAGGGATTGATCTTGCCACCGCGGCCTTTAGCTGGCGGTGCAGTCCTTGCGTCGGTCTTCGAACTCTTTGCATCGCCACGCAGATGTTTCTTGGAGCGATCAATAAAGCTGAATCGTGGATCCACCTTGATTTCCTCGGCCCCCTGCAGATATCCCTTGATACGGCCGTACATCCTTGTATCCGATGGGGTCACAAACGTAATCGCCTCACCGGCACGCCCGGCGCGCGCCGTTCTTCCAATACGGTGTAAGAAATCTTCCGGCTGAAAAGGCAGATCAAAGTTCACCACGTGATCGACATGAGGAACATCCAGACCCCGCGCCAGCAAGTCGGTCGCAACCACAATGCGCAGTTCTCCATCACGGAAAGCGCGCACCACGCGGTTTCTTTGCCCTTGAGAAAGACCGCCGTGGATCAGATCCGCCGAAAAACCGTACTCTTGCAGATAACTGCCAACCGCTTCGCAGGATTCCTGATTACCAGTAAATACGATGACTCCGCCACGGGTGGCGTTGAGCTCATCCAACAATCGGTCATTTTTCATAGTGCGATCCAGGAACAAAACCTTCTGCTTCAGACTGGAAACCGGCGCCTCGGCTTTTTCTGAGCGAATCATCGTCACATCGTTACGCATGAACAATTTTGCAATAGCCTCGACATTCGAACCAAAACTTGCAGAATACATCATTGTCTGTCGGGGGCCACGCAGAGTGTTTTGAATGGTTTTAAGCTGTGGGGCAAAGCCCATGTCCAGCATACGATCCGCCTCATCCAAAACGATGATTTCCACATGCTGAAGCAGCAGTTTGTTTGTAGAAAGATGATCATTCATGCGCCCCGGTGTCGCAATAATCAAACGCGGATTCTTCTTCAACTGATTGGCTTGCTTAGAACCGGTGCTTCCGCCAATGGCCAGACAGACTGAAACCGGCATTTCCGTACAAAGCTCCAGAAAGACTTTATAGATTTGTTGAGCCATTTCCCGACTGGGCACCAGAATCAAGGCACGTGCTTGTGGTTTCTGATGCAACGTCGTCAGCAATGACAGGGCAAAAGCCAAAGTCTTCCCGCTGCCAGTCTGAGCAATGGCAATCAGATCGGAGCCTTCCAGACCCACGGGGATCGCCTGACTCTGAACTGGAGTCGGCTTGGATATTTTCATTTTCTGAAGAGCCGTCATCAGTGCCGGCGCCAGATTCATTTCCTGAAAGGTTTTAGCTTTATGCGAAGATGTATGCAGTTTCATAAGGGGCAGACTTACCACAAACTGCTGAAATGAGACAGTAAAAGCGGCTTCAAACCCTGGGTTTCAAGCCGCTCTGCAATTATAACAGGCTCTCTTAACGCAAAGACGCCAGAGCTGCCTCGTAGTTCGGCTCGTCCACGATCTCAGCCACCTGCTCGACGTGCAAAACCTTGTTATCCTCAGAAAGTGTCACCACCGCACGGGACAACAAACCTGCCAGCGGGGAATCCGCGATCTGCACACCCCAGTCCTGACCGAAGTTGCTGCGGAATGAAGAAACTGTTTCGCAGTTTTTAATGCCTTCAGCACCACAGAAGCGTGCCTGTGCAAATGGAAGATCTGCAGAGATATTCAAAACAACCGTGTTGTCCAGTTTGGCTGCTTCCTGATTAAAACGTCTGACGGAAGCTGCGCATGTGCCCGTATCAACACTTGGGAAGATATTCAAAACTTTCTTTTTGCCAGCATAAGACGCCAAATTTACTTCGGACAAATCATTGCGCACCAATGAAAAGTCTTTTGCCTTTGTGCCCTTTTCTGGAAGGAAGCCGGATGTCTTTACAGGGTTGCCTTTAAGAGTGATCGATGCCATGAGTTCTCCTTTTTATGCTCAGATATGGAAACGAGAATCAGCATAGCACCGTTCATCTTAAGATCAAACTACTTGCAGAAGGATAGATTCTGACTCCAGCTCAGAATTGATTTGTAGCTGGTCTTATCGCCTGCGCGCAGCACCGACCAATATCTCGCCCCTCCGCGCCATGCTCCATCCACCTTACCTGCGATACGCCCATCGCGCCCCAACCAACGATCCAGAATGCGGATACCGCAGCTAAGATTCTGTTTGGGATCGTGCAAGTCTTTGGTGGTCTTAAATCCACAGCCATACGCATTGCCGCTTTCAATCGAGATCTGCAGCAGACCACGGCTGATCACACGATTGCCATGACTGTCGTTGAAGTCCTCCGTATAAGAAGTCTCGGTCTTAAAATTGCTTTCAAAGCGCACCATGGCTGACAGCATAAAGGCCCAATACTGCTTTCGTTGAGCGTAAGAAAGACTTTGATACTTCGGACAAAACAAATTCTTATCCGCAGGAATCACATCCAACAGATTTTGCCCCAATCGATCCAGCTCACGATCCACATGCGTCGTCCATTCTTTGGCACCACTGACTTTCCCTTCCCATAAAGGTGTGACTTCGCGCAAGACCTCTTCTGTCGTCGTCGGCGGCGGCAGTGCCGGAACCGGATCCGGCTCGGGAACCGGCTGGGGCGTTGGGGTTGGTTCGACGGCTGAAGAGGAGTTGTCAGCAGAACCCTGCGTCCGAGGAGCTTCCGAAGTTTTACAGCCTGCCATGATTTGAACAACGAACAAAACGAGAACAATATAAAATAATTTGTTTGTGGCGTTTTTCATAAGTAACAGATCGGCAGACAAACCCCGATCTTTACTGTTGAAAAAAATGTCGAAATTCTAGTGAAAATTTCAGAGATTGGACTGGCCTAAATTCCGTAAATTAAGGCTATTTACGACTTTGACAGTAACTGGAAATTTTGGTCTTCATCTCATCACATACGCCGCGGACTCCAATTAAAAACCCGGCGCAGGGATCATAGTTCTTCGGACAATAAGCATAGGCCGGAATCCAGTTTTCCATATCTTTCTCACTCAGAATGGAACGGCCCACCGCCACCAGATCTTCCTCGTTCAGTCGCCCACTGACGAACTCTCGGAAGGCAATATCGAAAGAAGTCACAAATGTCCTGGCGTGCGGCGAGGTCTTCCCTTCGACTGTTTGTCTTAGATAGATCTCAGCCACTTTCCCCGGGTGCAAAGCTTTCAACAGCTCTGCCAGCTCAAGACTGGCGGTGGAATTATCCAGAATCACAACCAACTGGCTGTTGGGATTTACTTTTAGAACTTCCTCAATGTGATGGATTTTAAATTTCGTGATGGACCATTCGGTCACCCAATCTCTCATTGTGACGGAATGTGGCGGATACTGATAGTCCTTCATAAATTTCTCAACCCGGGACTCCAGCCAGTTTGTCAGTCCCGTGATGACATAGAACTGCCCGGCCCCACTGCTGGCCAACATACGGCGATAGAGTTCCGGCATACCCGCATAGGACCGATCCTTATCCATCAGTTTCAGACCCGCGGAAAGAATGTTGGTGTTGTGGGCTTGGCGAAGGACATCGTCGAAGCCGCTGACCAGGACCACCTTGGGACCCTGCGCTTGGGAAGGCAATGGATCAAATACAAAGAAAAGAATAAACAGAGAGTATAGTAGTGCCGATGTTCTCATATACAAATATTGGCTTAGTCGCTGCTTGTTGGCAACCGGGCTCCGCCTAAAGTCGGCTTCGGAAAGACCTTCCCTTTTTGTCAGGAACTCTTTAAAACAAAGTATGTATTTTGAAAAACGCATCCCCGTCTTTTTACAATTGGGCTTTAATGAGGCCGCTTTGCCTAAGCTCAAGGCTTACCTCGACCTTCTTTGGAGCGCCAACGAAGAGCTGAATTTGATCAGTCGAAAAATGACTTATGAGGAGCTGATCGACAATCACGTGATTGATTGTCTGCTGCCTCTGAGTCTGTTCCCTAAGGATGTTAAAGTGGCTGCGGACTTTGGGTCCGGCGGGGGACTTCCAGGAGTGATCTACGCCATTCAATTCCCGGATATTGAGTATCACCTTTATGAAAAGAGTAATTTAAAACAGGACTTCCTTAAGCGCTGCACAGCCATCGCTCAGAATCTGCGCATCCACGGTGAAATCCCACCCAAGCTGGAGAAAATCGAAGTGGTCACTTCCAGAGCGTTCAAACCGGTGGATGTCATCCTGGAGTTTAGCCGCGACTATTACAAAAAGGGTGGCAAGTACTTCCTGCTGAAAGCTCGCAAAGAAAAGATCGACGAAGAAATTGGCCTGGCCCGCAAAAAGTTCAAAGATCTGAAGGTCACCATCCAACCCCTGACTTCTCCCGTTCTGGAAGTCGAACGCCATTTGGTCCTTATTTAGTTTCTTTGCGAATCAACAACGGTTCGCAATTTAATTTGTCACCCCGGGGCTTCTTCCTAAAATCATACGTTAATGAAAGAAGGAGCTCGCATGCTGAAAGTAACAGCTGAACATCCCAAGTTTAGATACATTGAAATTCTGATCGATGGCGACATCAACTCTGAATCCGTCACGGCCCTTCTGAATCTTCTGCAAAAACGCATTGATGAATGGGGTGAAGTCAACCTTCTTGAAGAAGTGCGAGGCATTGGCAAGGTCGAGCTGGCCGTCTTTTGGAAAGAGCTTCGCTTTGGCCTTAAAAATCTTCACAAGGTCCCCAGAACCGCCATTGTCACAGACATCCACTGGGTCAAGAACATCAGCAACTTTCTGGATCCCATTGTTAAAATGGACATCGAGGTTTTTACCAGCAAAGAGCGTGATGTCGCACGCGCCTGGCTGGCACAAAGCGACCTGGAAGAGTCCATGTATCCCTGACTGTCACAGAGAAAGATTCTGGCCTCCATCTTCCAGCCGCTCAGGACGACGCCAGTAAGAGTACTGTGGTGTCCACTCCTCCATCCCGACTCCCGCCAGACTTAAGATGCTCCACAAGGCACAGAAGTCATCGCCGGGACCGAAGACGCTGCTGTTTTTTCTGAAGATGCGCTCCCCTTTTTTTTCGTAGCAGACGATTCCTGGCATGTTGTTCTGCCCGGCAAGCACACTCTGCTCCCTAATGTACAATCCACCCCCGTGCGAAACCATATTAAATCGCCAGCCTCGCGAGTTGGCAAAACGCCGCTGATCTTCAGGCGCATCCTTGGACAGCATCACAACGGAAAACTGATCCTCCAAAGCCGGTAAAAAACCATTCAGCCCATCTCCCCACAAAGTGCAGGAACGACACCCTTGACCCATATTATGAATGGCGATCAGTCGGCTCTTATCCGCAAACAGATCCCTCAGCGTGACTTCGGCATTGAGACTGTGAAAGATATAATTCTTCACTTCCATCGCAGGTGATTCTTTTCGTAGGGACTCCAGACGACGATGCAGACGATAAATTTCGTTTTCCACTTTCTGGATTTCATTCAAAGGATGTTCGTTCAACATAGAGCCTCCTAGAAGCCCTATTTTAGATTGATCACTATCGGATGTCTGAAAAATCAGTTGGCTCTGTCAGATTTCAGAATTCCCAACACGAGCTGAGCTTCGGGCCGCAGGCTACGACCTTAATCCAGTTTGTCAAAGTGGCCCAGAGGGGTATTTTGACTTCGTGCCAGAACACATTGAGCCTAGTTGCATGCTAGAAATGATTTTGTCTCTTTTCCTCATGACGAAAGCCGCTCCTGCAAGCAATTACACAAGTGTGCAAGACACTCTTCGCCGAATTACTCAGGAGAACCCCACAACAACACAATGGATCGACATCGGGCTTTCCGATTCCGGTCAAATGATTTCAGGCCTGAAGATCGGCAATGGCGAGGTGGCGGACTTGATCGTTGCCACTCACCACGGAAACGAATACGGATCCACAGCTGTTGCTCTGGGAGCCGCCGAGGCCTTTGCGCGAAATCCAATTCCAGGGCACACCGTCTATGTCATTCCCGTGCTGAACGTATCCGGTTACAATTCGCGCAATCGTTACGAAAGAACATCTAACGGCACCGTTGATCAGAACCGCGACTATCCAGGCCCCTGTGTATCAGGTATGTCTTACAGGTCCAAGGCCACCAAAGCCCTGGCTGAATTCCTGGAACAGGCCAACATCGTCAGCTCCGCCACTTTGCACACTCACTGGCCGGCAGTGCTTTATCCGTGGGGTTTTTCTACACGTGACACCCAGACACAGTACGACAGCACGTTTATCGGTCTTTCCAAGGATGCCGTCGTGGAAAGCGGTTATCAGGTAGGAAACTCCAAAGAGCTTCTGTATGCCGCCGACGGAGCGTTTGAAGACTACGCTTACTGGAAACACGGCATCTGGTCTTTGCTGTTTGAAATGGGAACCACGCATTCCCCATCGCAGGCTCAGATGAAGCAGATGATTGAGGTGAATGTGCCGGGCTTGCGTCGTTTCTTCGAAAATGCACCCAAACAGCGCGCAACCAACCATGCCTTTACGGGAAAATGTGACAAGAGCTCCCGTCAAAGAGAGCACTTGGAATAGCGGCCTCTATCTGACCTGAAGAACAATCTTGCCTGTGTGCTGACTGGACTCCATTAGCACATGGGCCTCAGAGGCCCGATCCAACGGCAGAATCTTAAAGATCACGGGTTTCATCTGTCCTTGATTTAACATCGGCCAGATATTTTCCTCCAAAGCCTGGGCAATTCGCGCCTTCTCGACAACGGGACGCGCTCGTAAAGTCGATCCCGTCAAAGTCAGTCTTTTGAACATCATCTTACGCAGATCCAACTCCACCTTAGAACCCTGCAAAGTGGCGATTTGCACCAAACGCCCTTGCATCGCCAAAGCCTCCAGATTCCGCGCAAAATAATCCCCGCCCACCATATCCAGAATCACATCCACACCGCGGTCCTGAGTTTCCTTTTTTACCGCGCTGACAAAATCCTCTTCCTTGTAAATGATCACTCGGTCCGCTCCTAAATTTCTGCAGATCTCGACAGAATCCCGCTTTCCAACCGTCGTGAAAACACGAGCCCCCATGGCAGAGGACATCTGAATGGCCGTCGTCCCAATGCCACCGGCACCGCCATGGATCAGAATGCTTTCGCCTTTCTTCAGGGCTCCACTTTCAAAGACATTTGTCCATACGGTAAAGAATGTCTCGGGCACGGCGGCCGCCTCGACCATGCTCATCCCGGCGGGAATGGGCAGGCACTGACCTTCCGGAGCACAGACATACTCGGCGTAACCTCCCCCTGTAACTAACGCACAGACTTCGTCATACAGCTTCCAGCGGGTGACATCTTTCCCGACAGCGACGATCCGTCCTGCCACCTCCAACCCCGGAATGTCAGAGGCACCAGGCGGAGGTGGATAAGTTCCCTGTCTTTGTGCACAGTCCGGACGATTGATTCCTGCGGCGTGAACTTCTATCAGCACTTCGCCCGTTCCTGGTTCCGGCCGGGCTCTTTCTGCCACCTGCAAAACCTCTGGACCACCGGGTGTCTTAATTTCAATCACTCGCATAGAAGCTCCTTTAAAGTTTCAAAATGCTCTTGGAACTTCTCTCAGTCAAGTCAGGCAAACTGGCCCAAAGGCGAGCCCTCCGGCGTTAAGTCTTAAGACGGAAAAACGATAAGTTAACTATGGGAAAATGGCTTGTTTACTTCATCTTGGGTATGGCACTTCAGACACAGGCACAAAGCTCGGTCTATAACTGCAATTTTGCAGAAGACTACAACAACTTCTCTTCTGTGCGCATGAAGAAGTATTTTGATCCGACAGAAAACATGTACTTGGGAAAAGTGGATCTTTTACAGAACACAACGGTCGTGGAAAGCACTCCCGTGCGTATTTATCAAATCCCACTGCTGGACAATCAAACTTATGTGCAACTGTGGAACTCCAAGGACGTGCGCGTGGATGCGCAACTGTCCTATTCGCAAGGTGGCCGCGAATTTCGAGCCACCTACACGAAAAATGAAACCAAGAAAGCTCTTATTTGCAAAGAGCTTCGGGATTAAAGCTCGAACTGACCTGAAGCTTCGGGCTGATAAATCACAGCCTTCACTCTCAGTTTTTTAGTCTGTCCATTTGGCATTTTCCAGTTGATCTCCTGACCGACGCTCAGACCCAACAAAGCAATACCCACCGGTGCCAGAATAGAAAGTCGACCTGCTTCCAAGTTGGCTTCCTGCGGATACACCAAAGTCATCTCACTTTCCTGACCAGTGACTTCATCCAGGAACTGCACGCGAGAGTTCATGGTCACCACGTCTTTAGGGATCTCTTTCTGAGCGATGACGTTGGCTCGGCCCAGCTCTTCTTCCAAGGCTTCTGAAAATGGTCCTTCAACCTGAGACACCAGTGCAGACAAACGATGGAAATCCTGATCGGTAATAAGAATACGAGGTTCTGTGTTCATAAATTCCTCCTCACGAGAGAATGATGTTGTGTGTGTTTTTGATTTTTAAGAAAGATGTTCAGAGAACAAAAAAGATAGAACTAGGCCTTCAGCAGATCTTCTCTGCTGCAACAAAATCTTAGAATAAGATTCATGAACGTTGAACGGCGCATGGAACCATTAGACCTCAAATTCGGGCTTTTTTCAAGGTCGAGCGCGAAATCCGTCTAAGTTGCTGATTACTTTACAAGATCCTGAACCTTCTGGCCCAGATCCAGCAGAATTTGTCGGGCACCGTCATAATCTTTATCAGAGCAATCTTTGAATCCCGTCAGATGATAGAGCTTCTTTAAGGCCGCTGCGCCTTCTGGAGTTGAGGAGAAGCTTTTTAAAGCCTGACTGATCTTTCTTTCCAGCTCCGTTGGGAAGTTTTTTCGGTAAACCACCGGTTCACTGGGGATCGGCCCGGTCTTGGCAAGAATTCGCACCTTTTCATAGACATCCGGAAACTGTGTCGTCACCAAACGACGAGCATCCTGGGGGACTCCGTTTTCAGAGGGGGTGTTATAAGTGGCCCCCGCATCCACGCGTCCCTGATAAACCATGGTGACCACGCTGTCGTGTTTGCCCGCAAAAATGGTTTCACCAAGCTTGATCTTTTCATCCTGCAGAAGTTTGGCCGCAAGAATATATCCCGAAGTTGACACCGGATCGACAAAGGCAAATTTTTTACCGTTTAAATCCTTCAGATTTTTAATCTTCGGATTGGCCGTGATGATCTGACCCCAGTAGTGAGAGTACTCTCCATTGACCCCCATAAGCTTCGCCGTCGCCCCGTACTTTTCGTGCGCCAGGATGTATCCAAAGGGATTTAAGATCGCAACATCCACACGCTCAGATCCCATAGCTTCGACCACAGCGACAAAGCTGACAGGCACCTGCACTCGGACATGCACACCGCTTTCTTGAAGAATCCATTTCTCAAGAATTTTTCCATTTTCAATCAAGACGGCAGAGTCCTGCCCTGGCACCAAAGCAAGACGGACTGGCCGTTCCGAAGAGCCCAGTTCCTTTTGTGACGTGCATGTAATCATAAAAGCGGAGCAGACGACGACGAGTACTTTCTTGAACACAAAACCTTCTCCTGAAATCCATTTTTCGAATCTACTCTCGGTATTAAATGTATGCAATAAACACTGTCATAAACTAATATGAATTGAAAACCTGAGCCATTATCGAGGATAAGGAGGGCATGGAAATGTCTAAAGTGAAGGTTGAAATTGATGCTGACCTACAGGATCTGGTTCCTCAATTTGTTGAGAACCGGAAGAAGGATATAGAGTCTCTGTCTGTTCTTGTAGAGAAAAACGATCTGACAGCCATTGCTCAAATGGCTCACAAAATCAAAGGTGCCGCTGCTGGATATGGTTTCGTTGAACTCAGCGAGCTTGCCGCCCAGATGGAAGTTGCTGCAAAAAAGAATGATTCAACTCCACTTCCTGACCTTCTGAAAAAAATGAAGATTCACTTTCTTAACATCGATATCCACTACGTTCCAATGTAGGAGTCTATGAACCACAAAAACCGCCTGTTTCTTTTCACCTCGGTACTGGTACTGGGCACGCTCCTGGTTGCCGGAACTGTGGGTTATCAGGTGGGCAGTTCTTCACTGGAACAAAGTACTCGGGAACGTCTGACACAGATTCGCCAATCCAAGGCCGAAGAACTGCAAAGCGAATTTTCCTATATCAAAAACACTCTGGTACTGACTTCGGAATACTCTCCGGCCCTGGAATTCCTCAAACGCTTTCCCAGCGAATCTCAGCAAATTCAAGACTGGATTCGCCGTCATCCCAGCCTGAATCAATGGCGCAAGGGTTTGGCCGAAAACTCTCCGCTGACACAAGTGACGGATCTTGAAAAAGTATTGAGTCAAATGACGTCCCTACCTTTGTTTCTGCAGTATCAGTTCCTGCAAAGTTCAAAAGTAACAGGCCGTCCCCTGTTGCAGGTTTCCACGGTTCAGGGATTCCCAGATCTGGCCTACTTCAAAAGCTACGAATCTTTGCACACCAGATTGACTGAAGTTCTTGAGCGAGCTCACCTTGGTGATATTCTGCTTGTCGACCCTCGCGGTGTCGTGGCTTATTCAGCCCAGAAAGGGCTGAACTTCGGTGAAAATCTGACGACCGGGACCTTTGCAAACTCGCGTCTGTCACAAGCCTATCGATGGTCACTAAATGCCCCCAAAGGGGCCACCAGGTTCTTTGATTTCGCATCACTAAGCCACTTCTGGCACGTCCCGGCAGGTCTGATGGTGATGCCTCTGTTTGATCAGACAAAGTTTGTCGGCAGTTTGATTTTCCAAATTCCACTGGAAAGAATTGATCGCATTCTATCCAACAATAAGAACTGGAAGGATCTGGGACTGGCTGAAACCGGCGAGGTGGTCGCCTTCGGATCTGATGGTTTACTTCGCAACAATCCTCGTCTGTTTCTGCAGTCCCCCGAAGCTTTTTTGAAGAAAGTTCGAAATCATCATGATTCGGCGATCGTCCTTGAAAACATGCGCCGTTCCCAGAACGCCGCTTTGTCCGTGGTCCTTCCCAGCAATCAGGTCCGACGTTATATGGACAAGACCACCCTGTTTGAATCATCTGACGACTATCTGGAAACCCCCAGTTTGCAGTCCATCGGCCGCGTTAATATCCTGGACAACAGTGACTGGATTCTGATCAGCAAAACCAGTCTGAACGAAATCCTGGCCCCTTTGTCCCTAAAGATCCCTTGGTTTTTTATCGGTGGTTTTCTTATCTGGAGCCTGGCCTTGGCCGGAGCCTGGCTTTTATACCGCCGCATCTTTTTCCCCACGGCCGTTTTGGCCGACGGCTTGGAAAAGCTGAAAGAACACCAGTTTACAGAGAAGCTTCCCCTGATTGAGGAGGACGAATTTCAAGATATTTTCAAGAAATTCAACGAAGTCTCGGAAGAATTCAGCAAAACTCAGCTGGCCCGCGATTTCCTGGAAAATGTGGTTCATTCCCTGAATGAAGTGTTCTTTGTCGTTGATGTCGAAGAAACCACTCCAGGAAAGAATGTCTTTCGTATCCGTGGCCTCAATCCGGCAGCCGAGAATCTTATTGGAACCAACGCCGCAACACTCAGAAACACCGACCTGCGCAATTGGCTGGACACTGATTACAAGAAAATCGAAGAGTCTCTTCATCGCAATTCAGGCCCGAAAAATCCACACACCTCGGAAGCCACACTCAAGCCGGTTAACGGGGAAAGAATTCCTCTGGAGATATCCTGGGCACGCATACGCAGCGAGCGATCCAGTAAAGTCATTCTAGCGCTCATTGGTGCGAATATGACGTGGAAAAAGGAAATTGAAAAAGAGCTCAAACTGAAAGAGGAACTGCTCAAAGAATCCCAGGCACTGTCCAAAACAGGCTCTTTCCGTTGGGACATTAAAACAGGTCGCTGCCTTTGGTCCGAAGAAGAGTTCCATCTTCTGGGACTGACCCCTGAAGATGTTGTCCCCAGCTATGCTCTTTTCCGTTCCCTGATTCACCCCGAGGATCTTCCACTTTTTGATAAAGCTCTGGCTGAGGCCCACAAGAACATTACGCCGTTCCAGGTGGATCTGCGCATGAAAAAGGACGCCAATGAACTGATTTGGGTTCGCTGCAAGGGCCGGACGGAATATGACGACTACGGAAATGCCCTGTATATGTATGTGACCACTCAGGACATCACAGAGCTTCGAAGGGTTGAACAGTCACTGATAGCCACAAAAAATGAAGCTCTGAAGTCGTCACAGGCCAAATCTGAGTTTCTTGCACAAATGAGTCACGAGATCCGCACACCGATGAACGCCATCATGGGTATGGCCGAACTGTTGAAGGAAACAAAACTGGACGCAGATCAGCAGTATTATGTGACCATCTTCTGTAAGGCCGGTGAAGTTTTGATGGCTCTTATCAACGACATCCTGGATCTTTCCAAGATTGAGGCTGGCGAGGTCTCAATTGAAAATATCCCCTTTGACCTGAAGAAAATTCTTTCGGACCTGGAGGACATGGTCAAACCCCGAGCTCTGGAAAAAGGGCTTCAATGCAGTTGCGAAATCGCCCCGGGAGTTTCACCGTATCTGATGGGAGACCCCACAAAGCTGCGACAGGTGCTGATTAATCTGATTGGGAACTCGATCAAGTTCACCAATAAAGGGCATGTGCGTGTGTTGATCGGGAAAAACCCCTCGAAGAAGGACACTTTAATGATCAGTGTCAGCGACACCGGAATTGGAATCCCTGAAGAAAAACAGAATGTTATCTTTCAAAAGTTCTCTCAAGCCGACAACTCCATCACACGCAAGTATGGTGGAACCGGCCTGGGTCTGGCCATTTCCAAAAGTCTGGTGGAACTGATGGGTGGACAAATTTGGTTTAAAAGTAAACCCGGCGGAGGCACGACCTTCTTCTTCACAATTCCTTATCGGGAACAGATTTACAATCCGGTGACGCACAAGCCGTTGGCCATGAAAACACCCGAGTTGACTTTTGCCCAACCCAAAGTCCGCGATCCGAACAAGAAAATTCGCATCCTGATCGCCGACGACACGGAAGACAATCGAACCCTGTTCACACATTATTTAAAGAACGAACCTTACGAAATAATTGAAGCCGAGAATGGACTTCAAGCCATAGATCAGGTAAAGTCAGGTGAGTTTGACATCGTCTTTATGGACGTGCAAATGCCTGAGATGGATGGCTACGCAGCCACTGATCGAATTAGAGAATGGGAACGAACTGAGCACAAAAGCCCAGTTCCCATCATAGCCTTGACGGCCCATGCGCTCTCGGAAGATCGCCAGAAGTCTCTGAAGGCGGGATGCAATGACCACATTGCCAAGCCCTTTAAGAAAGACACCCTGTTGGGAGTCATAAATAAATACTCTTTATAGGGAGAACTCAGGATGGCCGGCCAAGAAGAGAAAAGTCGTTTACTGATTGTAGAAGACGATTCTGATATCCGCGAACTTCTAAAGCACTTCCTGAAAGAGTTTGTCGATGAGATTGTCGAGGCGGAAGATGGCTCCGCGGCCCTTCAGTTCGTCAAAGCTCAAGAATTTGATACCATCCTTTCTGATATCGAAATGCCTCACATGAATGGCTTGAAGTTCCTGGCCTATGTTCGTTCTTTGGGCCAGATGACTCCCTTTGTGGTTCTAACCGCTCACGGGGATCATTCCCGCGCCCTGGAAGCCCTGTCGCTGGGCGCTTTTGACTTCATCACTAAAGACTCCAAGCGCAAAGTGGTGATCGAAAGTGTGTGTGCGGCTCTCAAATTTGGTCGCGAAATGAAGACCTCCAAGAATGACCCTGTGAGATCCACTCATCTTCGTAAGATCTACGCGGATATGTCCAAGTCCTCAGAGATGCGCCTGCGTAAAATTATCGAAGAGATGTCCTCTTCTTAGTTCTGTCCCCATTGACCTTGTAGCAATTTGAGTCCATGTTAAGGCTTTAGGAGTTACTTCATGGTTAAAATGTCTGCCGTCTATCAAGGTGAAAAACATTGTGAGATCACTCATGGCCCGTCCTCTTCGCGCATTGAAACAGATGCTCCCAGAGACAACAATGGCAAGGGTGAGGCCTTCTCTCCAACGGATCTGTTGGGAGCCGCGATGGGATCTTGCATGATGACTGTGATGGCCATTGCTGCAGAAAAAGATGGTGTTGAGCTTAAAGGCGCTCGCGTTGAGGTTGAAAAGGAAATGGGCACAAACCCACGCCGCATTGTAAAGCTCAACGTTGTTTTGCACATGCCTCAAAGTGTTCCACACGATTATCGCAAAAAGCTGGAAGACATTGCCATGACATGCCCGGTGAAACAAAGCGTGCATCCGGACATGCAGGTTCCTGTGTTGTTCCATTACGATATTTAATCATTTAACCAAAACCGAAACCTCACCCAGCTTATTATCCCCATCATAAAGGGAAAAGCGGTGACGACCCAATGAAGGCGACCAAAGATAAGAACCGGTCGCCTTTATTTTTTCTGTTTCATTGATCCGCCAATACAAGTCACGATGAAGTGTGTTTTCAACCAACAAAGGCATCTTTTGATGGGCCGCCGGAATGGCCGGATCCAAGGCCAGAATCATTCCATCCTGAGGATACAAAATACGTGCGCCGGGGTAGGCCTGAGGTTTGGAGACCTCTTTGCCGTCACCTTCAACCAACTTGACCTCTTGTGAAGGGTAATGTTCTTGCAGCCACATCATCGTTTTCTTCCAGATCGGCGCAGCCCCGGTAACCCCCATCACGTTCCACATCGGTTCGCCGCCAAAGTTACCCACCCAAACACCAACGGTAAAACGATCATTCATACCCACACACCAGTTATCGCGCATATCCTTGCTGGTTCCCGTCTTGACGGCAGCGCCAGCAAGGGCCAATGCCGAATCAAGACCAAAACCCAAAGCACGATTCTGATTCTCGGATAAGATCTTACGAACCTCTCTGGCACTTTCGGGTGTAAATACAGGCTGCGCGGACGGCAGGACTTCGTCGGTTTGCCACTTCATCGGGCCAAAGTATCCTTCACGAGCCAAGCTTCGATAAGCCAGCGTCAGGTCTTCCAAATTCACATCAGCGACCCCTAACGCCAAGGCCGGGCCATAGTGCTCCGGATCCTCCAGATTTTTAAAGTTAAGGTTTTTGAGTTTGCTCCAGAAAGAGTCATCATTAAGAAGTTTAAAAACCTTCACCGCGGGAACGTTCAGGGAAGAACCTAATGCCGTCTTCGCCATCACCCAACCATAGAACTGCCGATCATGGTTTTGCGGCTTATAAACACCTCGGTCAAAAACAATGTCCACAGCGGAATCTTCTATCCACGATTCTGCATTCAGCAATTTTTTTTCAAACGCTGTGGCATACAGAAACGGCTTCAAGGTCGATCCCGCCTGCCGCAAAGCCTGAACGCCATCCACATAAGGAGCCGAGGACAGATCACCCGAACCACCCACATAAGCCCAGACTTCACCGGTTGCATTTTCAATCACCAGAACGGCGGCATCGCTCACATTCTGTTCTTTGAGTTTTCGGATCTGACCTGTGATCTGCTCTTGGATATAATTTTGCAATTCGCGATCCAAAGTGGTTTGCACAAGTCCCCGACGCCCCTCACGAGAAATCCTTTGCGCCAGATGCAGAGCTTCATTGGTGGTGTTCATTTTCAAATTATTGGCGTGACGAATGCGCGACTCAAAAGCAGCACATAAATCCGGCTCCTGCCAGCAGGCCCTCTGCGCCCACTGTTTTGCATCCGCATTCGGAGACCGAATCAAAACCGCCAGCAAGGTTGCATCAAGCCTTGAAACATCCCGCGGAGTCTGACCGTACATGTTCCATACCGCAGCACTGATTCCGCGGGACTCTCCGCGAAATCCCACCAAATTCAAATAGGCCTCCAGGATCTGCTCTTTGCTCCAACGGTTTTCCAGAAAAGACACTGCCACAATTTGTCGGATCTTCCCAGAAAATCCGCGCCATAGATGCTTGCGTGGATGAAGCAGCTTCAAAAGCTGCATGGAAATCGTGCTTCCTCCCCGAGAAGACTCCTTAAAGCTGCGCTGATAAGCTGATGCCACAAGAGCTTTCCAGTCCACTCCGTGGTGACTAAGAAAGTTTCTGTCCTCTGAAAGAAGAACCGCTGAAATCACTTCCGGCGAGATATCCTTGTATTTCACCCACAGAAATGAGCGCTTGGACATATCCTGCCGCCATTGCTGCAGAGGCTGACCTTTGCGATCCACCAGAAAAAGATCTGAACTTTTGTAGGACTTCTCCAGTCCGGAAAAATCCGGCACAGCGGGAGCGGTGTAAGCATAGTACCCCAGCCCCGCCATCAACGCCAGAACACCGGTGCCCACGATGAGTCCTGCGATTACCTTCTTTCTCACTCCTGAACCTTCCATACTGATTCTGGCAACTCCGCAAACAGATCCGGGCTGTACATGGCCTCAATACGGGTGACTGGCAACTGATAAGTTCCGACCTGATTAAAGCGCAGTGTGTATTCGATGATCTGCTCTTCCTGAGGGAACCACGAATGATAGAAGCGGATCAGCTCCGGCTTTCTTTCCACAGAAGTTGCGTAGGATGCCTGAAGAATACTGGCCCCGGCAGGGATCGGATCTTCCACCACCACCCAGGTTTGTGCCGCTTTGGCTTTGATCTTCAGTTGAACCTTCGCGGTATCTCCGACACTCCAAACGCCCTTCTTCTTTTGTTCAACGGCCGTGATCGTCTTTTCCACGTTGAAACCTGCCAAAACCGGCTTGGTCACCGGAATGGCCGCTTTGGCAGAAACAGTGATCCAAGGATTGCCCGCACCTTTCTGCTCCAGAGCCAGTTCCCCTTTGTCGGTCGTCCACGGTAACGTCAGAACGCCGGTTCCACCTTTGACCCAATTCCACGTTTGAGAGTTTTTATTCAATGTCGCTGCAAAAGTGCCTTCGACCTTTTCAGAATAAACCTCCTGAAGCTTTCTCGCGGTTAAAGAACCCCAGGCATTGCCTGCCGTCAGACTCCACGCTCCTTGCACCTGACGAGCAAGCACACCCTGGAACAATCTTGGAGCATCCTGTTTCCACTGCGGCAAAGTCACTGTCGTCAAAATCAGCCTTAAAATGGAGCTTTCCGGATCTCTCATCAGCCACGGCATGGATTCAAGACTTTCCTCGCGCAACTGCAGTCTCTTAGCAGAGAAATAGAATCTGTTTCTTAAAACAGGTTCTATTTCCGCCAGCTTCTGCTCGCGCCCTGGAAGATCTTTTTCCCACAGATGAATCTGATACCACTCCACCAGACTGTACAGCGGCCACTGGTTCGGCTGATAGTCCACTCCAGACAGAAGATCCACATTCAACCGACGATAGCGGGAGAGGGTCTCGAAAACAGAAATCTTCTTCAGAACTGTATCCGCTCGATTGAACTCAGCCCCGTCATTCAGTCGGCCTTCTGCAAATGCGTTCATGGCATCAAGCAAACGTGCCTCATGATCGTCACTGAAAGTAAATCCGGCCTCGTGTGCAACACTAAGGATATAAGCCGTCAGGTTCACACTGCCGGGGGAATTCCCCGGGAAGTAGCGCAACAACCCATTGCCATCAATATACGCATCCAGTTTTTCTTCCAGCTTCTGCCAGGCCTTTTTGTCATTTAAAGACACTGTGCGGGACACCTGCTGCTCAAGGCAGGTGAACACATAGTTCTTCCAGAAGTCCTCAATACCCGCGCTGGAGGCTCCTAAAGAGTTTGCCACCTCCACTTGAATCGAACTTTTTGCAGGATCGGCCCCCTGAGGCTGCTGCAACGACAGCTTTTTAAAATCCGGCCATGAGCCCCATTCACTTTGATAGATTCTTGCCACTCGTAACGGCAGAATGGTCTGTGTCTTCTTGATCTCATCCATCACACGCCCTTGAGAGTCTTTGGCGGTGATCACATAGGTCATGGTGCCAGCCCCCGAGGCCTTGATGTTCCAGAAAACTTCATTCGCTTCTCCCGGATTCAAACGAAGCTGTTGAACATTGTGACCTTCCTGCGGCGGTGTTACTGCCAATGCCAGATTCAGGTTTTGCACCGATGACGAGGCATTGCGCACGGTAAAGCCAGCCTGGAACGCATCACCTTCACGAGCCACCGCAGACAACCCGGGCAGAATCATCAGATCCTGTGAGGACTGAATGGACGTCCATCCCGTTCCAAACTGATCCTTGCCCTGCAAGGCCACCGCAACAATCCGGAAGCTGGTGGTTGAATCATTCAGGGTGATATCGATCTTGGCTTCACCCTTCGCATTGAGCTTCACGGACGGATTCCAGTAAAGCAAGGTATCAAACAGCTCCCGCCGCAATCCCCCGCCGCCGTCACCGCCAATAGGAAGAGCTTTTAAACCGAAATGACGTTTCCCCACCACCTGTGTCTGCGACGTCGCCGTCTGCACACTATGAGGACGCAAGCGCATCATGGAAGACAAAAGGTCCCACGAGTTATTATCTCGCAAAGCCAAGAGCCCCTCATCCACCGCCACTAAAGCCACTTCTGCCGACGAGGCCGGTCTCCCCAAGTGATCTTTCACACTGACAGTGACCTGGGATTTTTGACGGGCCTTATAAGTTTTCTTGTCCGTCGTGACCGCGACCTTCAGTGTATTTTCTTTCCAGCCAACTTTAATCTGCGCCAGACCCAGCTTGTAAGCGGGCTTTGCCAAATCCACCAACGCTGTTGGTTTCGGATCGGCCAGTCGACCGCGAATGGCAAAGGCCGATACTACGACATTGGGAACATATTCTTTCTTAATCGGAATCTTGATTGTCGGCTTTTCACCGGACACATCCAGCACTTCGGAATGCAGAACACCTTCGCGTTCCACCGTCACCAGAACCTTCGACTGCGGGAAGGGAGTGCGCAGCTGAAACTCCGCCACCTCGCCCGGTTCGTAAGTCTTCTTAAATGGAATCAGGTCCGCGCGATCGTTGTCATCGGCCCCGAACCACTGCGTTTCGCCGGGTTTAAGAATCCACTGCGAAACATTGGCGTAGCTGATGCGTCCCTGGGAATCCTTGCTGGACACCACCGCAATCACATTGCCAGCCACCTTGGATTTTCCGCGACACAGGAACTGCCCTTTGGCGTCGGTGGTGCCTTTGCATAGCTCGCCCACCTTCTTGTATTCTTGGAAATCCTCGTAAGCGTAGAACCCGCCGACCAGACGCTTCCGGTGAGAATAATAGCGGCTGGTGAAAAGATCGACCTGAATCGACTGGCCCTTCAAAGCCTTCTGGTGCAGATCCAATGCCACCACGTCAAATTCAACGGCCTCTTGTGTCGCAGACCAACCATGGGACTTGATCCCCAGAACAACTGAAGACGGCCAGAGCGGGAATGTGCGACTGACACTTTGAATCTCACCATTGGGATCTTTGAATTCAACTTCGGCGCGAAGATTCTGAGGACCGTCGGCGTACCTGATTCCACTGACAGTTTCTTCGGCCACACCCTGTTTGTTCAGGCGCAAGTCCTTCACACCACTTTGAGGAATATAGCGATTGCTGTCGCTTTCCCCCTGACGGAACAATCCCTCTTTCACCGCACCATTAGCGAAAGAATAGTCATTGAAATCATCATCCTGCGGAGAGAAATATCCCGGCTCCACACTCCAGCGCATTTTTGCCTGTAAATCCCCGGTGGGCCCGCCTGAAAAATAAGTTCCGGAAACCTGCACGGGGACGTCTTTTTGCAGAACATAGGATGGCTGACGACCATCCACGCGCACCTGAATCAGTGGAACACGGAAACTTTCCACTGCCACATCCCCGACAACAATTTGCATGGCCGGTTTGTCGCGCTCCAAAGTCAAAGACCAGTTCCCCAGTTTGGCTCCGGCCGGGATCGTCCACGAAAACAGCGCCACACCCGAATTTCTATTCCACTTCAAAGGCAGTTTGAAAGACTGCAATCCCGAATCATGGACCAAAGAAATTCTGGTTGGAAGTTCCGATTCTGCCGGCAGACCCAGTCCACCCGCCGTGGTTTTACGAAGAACAATCTTGGCCGAAAGTTTGTCTTCCGGCTTTAACAAAGTCCGATCCAAAATGGCATGCCCCAGGAAGGAACTTTCACTGTCGCCTCCACGAATCTGGAATCTCCAGGATTCAATACCCTTATCCCAGGAGGTGTGGGTGAAACTGAAATCATCGCCCTTTTCTGCAACAGCAAAGAATCCGCCATAGAAATTACTGTTTTCGTCTCTTTTCCAGTCGGAAATCGACTTTGCAAACTTGAAAGACGTCCATCCCTTGGCATCCGTCGTTGCGGTGGCCATGACATTTCCAGCGTTGTCGAAGATCTGCACTTTGGCACCTGAAACTGTTTTTGCCGACTTCAGCTCCGTGACCCAGACCCAGGCTTCCTGCTGTGTGTACTTCACATGGACAGAAAGATTCGTCACCAATCCGGAAGAACGAACATAGAATGGTTTCTTTTTGTCCAGAAGACTTTCACCCAACAAAGGACTTTTCATTTCGACCACAAAAAAGCCGTTGCCTTTGAGTGGCACGCCAACGACTTCTGTTTCCGCAGGATTGGACGGTTTTTTAATTTGAATCTTTTGTGTGGGTTTATTTCTCCACTTCAGAGGTTCTTCACCGTACGGACGCTGCTGCACTTCACTGAGCATGGCGATGATGGACTTAAAATCCACCGCTTTAAACTGCCCGGTCCATCCGGCAAACTGCGTATCCACCGTCTTTTCCACACGTCGTAGAGTCACGGCCATGGCCGCATCGGAACCGGACTCAATCACACCGAAGCTGGCTGGGAACTTCAGCAGGGCTGGATCATCACCTGTTTTTATTTTTAAAGGAAACTGCGACTGATTTGACAGCAGGCGCCCCTCTTCATCTTTTAAACCTTTGGGGATGACAAGAGTGAACAAAGACTTTTGTGCAAAAGGTCCCTTGAACTCCAGATAGCTGATACGCTCTTTGGCACTTTGATCTTCCAGTCCCCAGGGCTTGAGGATCTTTTTGTCAGCCGTCTCGATGTAAATCTGACGGGCGTCCTGAAGACTGATTGAAGAATTAAATGAAAGACGCATCCCTAAAAGAGGTACGCAGGGCTTTCCCGCCCCCTCCCGTTCACAGCCGAATTCAGCTTTGAACGGCTCACGCACCTGAAACTCAAATGTTTCATCTTCTTGCGAAGTGTTTCCTGAAGGGGACTGAATCCACTTGGACCAGACAAAGCTGACACGACCTCCGGCAGGAAAGGGGCGCTGGGCTTTTAACACAACGATGTCGCCCTTGAACTCCTCTTTTTCATATTGGTATTCCTGCTGGGCCGCCTTGAGAACCTTATCAGCTTCACCACCAGTGACTTCCACAACCGGCAAGCGGTCTCCCAAGCCCTCCGCAACAAAGTAGGCTTCGGTTTTCAACGTCTCTTTTTTGACCGGAGAATCCAAAACGATGACGAAGTTCTGTTCCGGATCCACAGGGCGATAAATCTGCGGGAAGATCTGCTTTACGTGAGGCCCACCTGTATTGAAGCGGTACTTTTGCCCGTGCACAGTGACCTCGCAGGAAAGCCCGCCAGCAAGTGGTTCTTTATAGTCAAATACCCAGTTGCGTGTGTCGATCCAGCGCCCTTGCCCTTTTTTGAAGTCCAGACACGAACTCTGTGCCGGAGCTTCCAGATTCAGCTCGCCGAACTTCACCATGGGTTTGGCAAATTCAATACGAATCTGTTCTACAGATTTGACGTAGCCCTGAGGCGTGAATGTGCTTACTTGCGTTTTTTCCTGAGCAAATCCCACAGAGAAAAGAAGAAAGACAAAGACGTTGAACATAAGAGGAACTCCTTCTGACCTCTAAGCTTGTCCCTCGGTCTCTAAATGGTCACTGGTTGATGCCCTATGACGATGCCTGTGAATGCCACTTCCACTAAAAACTAGACCTCTCTGGACGCGGGACCTGAAGGTTTTCTCTATAGCGCTCTTAGCTTTTATCTATTGGAGCGGCCTTCTCAGAACATGAGATAATACAAAAAAGTAAAGGAGGCCTTATGACGACTCTTGAAACCAGAGCCAGATTGGCTCCTAAAATCCGCTTGGGCCGCGTGGTCATCTACTTTTATCTGAGTGTTTTCATCTTGGTCGGTATTGTCGCTTATTTTGCGAATGGGTAATGACACGGACAAGTTCTGATGAGTAAACTATTTTGCATATAAATCACTGAAAGGGGATCTCATATGAAAAACATGTTACTCATCGGGCTTGTATCTCTTTCCATGGCTGCTTGTGCACAGAAGGAAAAGGCCGCCGAAACACACCACCATGATCATCACAATCATGAAGCAGCAGCTGCAGCTCCACAAAAAGCTCAGGCTGTTTTGAAGACTGTTAAAGGGTCCAAACTCAAAGGCATCATCCACTTCACCGAAGAAAACGGTAAAATGAAAATCGAAACAATGGTTGAAGGTATCAAACCAGGTCCACACGGATTCCATATCCATGAAAATGGTGACTGTTCTGCAGCGGACTTCTCTTCCGCTGGCGGTCACTTCAATCCAAGCAAGGGCACCCATGCAGGTCACGATGTGGCCGGCCGTCATGTGGGTGACTTGGGCAATCTAGTGGCAGACAACAAAAGCAAGGCCAACACCACTTTGATCGTTGATGGCATGACCATGAAAGGTCCTGAAAGCATCATTGGTAAAGCTGTGGTTATTCACAAAGACAAAGATGATTTGAAATCTCAGCCTGCGGGCAACTCCGGCGCACGCATTGCGTGTGGAGTGATTGAAGCTCTTTAATCTTAAAGAGCTTCAAAAAGAAGGGTGAAGGCTTAAACGGCCTTCACCTTTTGGAAGATTCTTCCGAAGATACTTTCGCCTTTTTCATTCAGCATTTGCATCTCGACAGTATCACCAGACTTCATGAACGGAGTTTTAATAGCTCCTGTTTCAATCTGTTCGATCATACGCTTTTCTGCCAGACAACTTGAACCATTGCCGTGCTCTTCGTTGGATACGGTCCCGCTGCCGATGATGGTGCCAGCCGCCAGATTGCGCGTCTTCGCCGCATGAGCAATCAACTGTCCAAAGTGGAAGTGCATAGCTCCCGCATTGGCCTTACCGAAGAATTCTCCGTTATACTTTACATGCAACGGAAGATGGATACGGCCGTCTTTCAAAGCCGACCCCAGCTCATCCGCCGTCACCGCAAACGGAGACAGCGCAGAAGCTGGTTTACTTTGGAAGAAGCCAAAGCCTTGCGCCAGTTCTTCAGGAATCAGACCACGCAACGATACGTCGTTAATCAGCACATAAAGGCGGATGTACTTCAAAGCTTCCTCAGGAGTCACACCCATCGGAACATTGTCTGTAATCACACCCACTTCACCCTCGAAATCCGTGCCGTGAGCAAAATCACGTTGCGGGATATCTTCCGTCGGAGCCAGGAACTGACCACATTCGCCCTGATACATCAAAGGCACAGTGCTCAAAGTTTCCGGCAACGCCGCCTTGCGGGCCATCCGAACAAGTTTGATATGATAAATAAAAGCCGAACCGTCAGCAAACAGCCACGTGCGAGGCATTGCCGAATGGAAGTCGTCTTCTTTCACCGCAAAAGCGCCGGAGGCTTTACCTTCATTCAGATCTGAGTAGAGTTTCTGCAAAGCAGACTCATTTTCAGACCATTTTTCCATCGCTTCACGCAGGCTGGGAGCAATATGTGTCGCCTTCACTGCCGTCTTAAGATCACGGCTGATCACACACAATTGTCCATCCTTACTTTCAGAAGACTTCAAAGAACCTAATTTCACGTCACAAATCCTTAGTCAAAAGTGATCATCAAGTTAGCACCCACGGCACGATAGTCTTTAAGATTTTTCGCAGCCTCACCACTTGCTGATTCATAATACAAAGTTGCACCCAACTGCGGGGCAAACTTAAAGCTTGCACCGATCAACAAAGGAATCAGCGGCGATTTAACATCTGTTACTTTGCAACCAGTCGCATCGCAGGAACTATCCAAGTTCATACCCAAAGAAACCCCGGCAAACACACCAGCATATTCTTCGAACTTGTACATCAATGCCACTGGGATATCGAGATAGTTCATGCTAATTTTTGTCTCATCGCCGGAAGCATCATCTTTTGCAATCAAAGGTCTTTGCGTGAACAGCATACCTGTGCGCAGATGCAAAGGACTGGAAATCGGGAAATGAGCTGTGGCCCCAAACTGGAAACCCATCTGAGATTTAGCAGAAGACGTCGCCGCATCCACTTCACCAGACTGCTGACGAATACCCACCTCCAAACCATAATCAATATCAGCCAAAGCCACCGAAGACATCATCCCCAAAGCCGCCACAACAACAACAACTAACTTCTTCATTATATCCTCCAGAAGAAAATCCAATTCAGAGTCACTCAATACCCACTTAAGATACTACCAACACCAGCACGCCGAAGCATTAGTTTTTACAAGGCGCAATGAGAAAGGAGTACTACAAGTATGCCGCCGACGAAGCAACGCAGCTAAAAACTAATGATCCGGCGCGCGAGTTATTTGTCGAGGCACCAGGGGGCATTCAATGCCATCTCATTGATAACCTTGTCCAAGGAGACCTCGCTGTGTTCCAACGCAAGGTGATGAGGCTCGACTGTTCCACGCGCCGCAAGAACGATAACAATCAAAGGCAGAAGTATTCTAAGGACAATTTCGATTTTACCACCGGGCTGTGGTGAGTATTCATCTTTCCAGTCTCCGAATTTCAGACTTTTGATCAGCATGTAACCCAGGCTGAACAAAAGCACCGTGATGATTGTGAATATCCAAGACTGGTTCGCCGGCATAGTCTGAAACTGCTGCAGCCAGGATTCAAAGTTCCACTGACTGTATTCGGCCCAGCGCATGCGCTGACCAAACTTTGCGAAATGGAAGAAGTCCAAGTAAGTTAAAGCACAGATGGCAAACCAGACAGTCAAAAAGTAGATCTTATAGATCACAAACAAAGACTTGGGCCACTTCTGCGCAAAAGCCTGCAGCATCAATAGAAAATAAATCGGCAGGAAGATAAAGCCGAAGATCAGAAGATCAAATCGAAACCCCGCGAAGAAAGACTGCGCAATTTCAACGAACGCAGCATCCGGTGTCGCATGAAACACTGACAGGAAGTACAGATTCATGCGGAACAACGTCATGAAAGCGATCAGGGTAACAGCCAGAAAACCGAGCTTAAGAAATACTTTCGTTGAAAAACGCAGGGAAAAGATAAAACGATTGGGCATCGAAAAGTCCTTTGACTGAGTATCAAAAGCACGCGAACAATAAAACTCAATAGGAGTCAGTATATGGCCTCGATGGTACTTTACAACTATTTTCGCAGCTCCACTTCTTACCGCGTTCGCCTGGCCTTGCATTACAAAGGTCTGCAGTTTGAATACAAACCGATCAATCTTTTAAAAGGCGAACAACTTTCCGCTGACTACAAAAGAATCAATCCTTTGGGGGGTGTCCCTACTTTGGTTCACGACGGAAAGATCATCCCGGAATCCTTTGCCATCATGGAATATCTGGACGAAGTCTTCCCACAGCATCCCCTGTTCCCCCAAGACGCCTACACCAAAGCGCGCATCCGCCAGGTGTGCGAGGTGATCAATTCCTTCATGCACCCGATGGCCAACCTGAAGACCCTGAAGTACATGGAAACCAAACATGGCTACGACCAAAACCAAAAAGACGAATGGGCCCAACACTGGATCAACCAGGGCCTGGAAGTTTTAGAAACAACATTGAAAGAGTTTTCAGGCACCTACAGCTTCGGCAACGAAATCACCATGGCCGACCTGTTCCTGATCCCACAGCTTCTGACATCCCAAAGATACAAAGTGGACATTTCCAAATATCCAACCCTGGTGAAGATCAACGAAAACTGCCTAAAACTGGAAAGCTTCCAAAAAGCCCACCCGTTCGTACAGATCGACACCCCAGAAGAATTCAAAAAGAAATAAAGACAGCGCCGCCGAAGGTCTGCCAAAAAAAACAGTCGCCAAGACTGTTCAAAACGGTTCAAGCGCAAGGCGGAGGGGTTTCTCCGAAACGGAGGCGTGCTCCAAGCACGTCGGAGGGAAGGAGGGGCCCCGACAACTCAGTCGATTGGGCCGTTTTCAACAGTCGTCTAGTTGTGAGAAATAAATAAGAAATTCCATTTGTCGATGACTGGGATGATTAGGAACACCAGCATCGAAACGTTCAGCCACATAAAGAAAGCCAACCAGCGCTCAGTGCCATTGGATTTATAGTAGCGATAGAACTCTTGAAGAACTTTGAAACAGAATGGGAACGTCAAAAGGATGAACATCCAGCTGGCGTGAACAAACATCGGTGCCGCCAAAGCCACACCCACGTACACGAACGTATAAAGACCCACCTGGAACATTGTGCGATCCATCCCCAAAGCCACAGGCAAAGTAGGAACACCGCCCTTGGCGTAGTCGTCTTTGTAGCGAATCGCCAACACCCAGAAGTGCGGCATCTGCCACAAGAACATGATCAGGAACAAATACAGGGATTCCGAATTCCAGATGTCAGGATTGGCCACCGCATACCCAATGGTCACTGGCAAAGCTCCCGGAATGGCTCCCGGAACTGCGGCAAAAGCCCAACGACGTTTCCACCACAAAGTGTAAGGACCGTTATAAAGGAACACACAGAACAGACCAATCCAGCCCGCCACGGGTTCCAGCGTGAACAGGAAATTTAAGCCCACAACCAGAAGGCACACAGCCAGAATACCCGCCGCCGCCGGCTTGATTTTGCCAGACGGAATCGGGCGCTTGGCCGTGCGAGGCATCTTGGCATCCATCTGCCAGTCCTGCACTTGATTAAGCGCCAAAGAGCCCGAGCTGAGGAAGTAAATCCCCGCAAGGGTCTCTAAAAAGACTTTCCAATCAAATGTGTTTTCGATCTGAAAACCGGTGGCATAGCCGGCCAGTCCCGCAAGAACTGAAAAAACGACTATGCCAAACTTGGTAAGATCCGCGTATGTACGTAGCACGATCTTAAAGTGGGCTGATCTCTGGAACGCGAGTTGCGAAGTCCAAAGCACAGATAGCAAATAGCAACGCCAGGAAGAAGAATCCGATACCGAAGATGAAACGATTCATCTTAGTGTCGTCCTTCAAGTGCATGAACCAAAGGATCACAAGAGCTGCTTTGACCAGGGCGATCAAGAAAGCCACTGGAGCTGCCCAGGAACCCATCTGGTGATGGAACTGGTGCGCAAAGACTGTCAGGAAAGTCAGACCAAACAAAGCCAGGGCAACTTTGAAGTAAGTTGCCATTGGCGTGATGTGTGGATGAAGAACATTTGCGTTGTTGTCGTTATTTTGAGCCATGTATTACCCCACCAAATATAAAAGAGGGAACAGGAAGATCCAGATCAAATCGACGATGTGCCAGAACAATCCTACACCTTCAACCGGGATCCAGTACTGACTGTGGAAGTCCCCACGAACCGTACGGATCAAACACCAAGTGATCAAGCCGATACCGATCAGAACGTGGATACCGTGAAGACCTGTCATTGTGTAGTAGAAGCCGAAGTACAAACCAAGGTTGGCGTGCTCTGCACCCACTTTCGCAGCGTCCAGGAACTTCCCTGGGTACAAGCCCAAGTGGAACTTATGCTGGTATTCGAAGTACTTGATCACCATGAAGATCGCGGCACAAAGAATCGTCGTGGCCAAAGCCAATGCCGCTTTCTTCTGCTCGTTCTTCTGGATGAAAGAGATCGAAATCGCCATGGTGAAGGAAGAGAAGATCAACACCAAGGTGTTCACGAAGCCCATCTTCCAATCCAAGGATTTCGCACCTTCTGCGAACATCTCTGGATACATATTGTGGTAGTAGAAGTAACCAACAAAGATCGCACCGAACATCAGGATCTCTGTCAGCATGAACAACCAGATACCCTCTTTACCAGAGGAGTACTGCTGCTCGGCTGTTTTAAAGTGGTGAGCGACATGCGCTGTGTGAGCGCCGTGTGCGTGATTATCTGTACTCATATGGCCCCGCTGTTACTACTGGTTCAACACTGAAGTTGTCGTGAGGAGGAGGAGATGACGTTTGCCATTCCAACGTTTTAGAGCCCCAAGGATTCATCGGAGCTTTCTCACCTTTCATAAGACCTTGAACAATTGTGTATAGACCGACCAAGAATCCAATACCGATCAACCAAGAACCGACAGTGGAGATCTTGTTCAGAGTCTCATAGGCTGGGATGTAGTCGAAATAACGACGAGGCATACCCATCGCACCCAGGATGAACTGAGGGAAGAAGGTTACGTTAAAGCCGATGAAGATGAACACGAAGGAGATGCGCGCAGCCGCTTCGTTGTACATTCTACCGAACATTTTCGGGAACCAGTAATAGTATCCACCCATCAACGCCATCAAAGTACCACCCACCATCACGTAGTGGAAGTGAGCCACCACGAAGTAAGTGTCGTGGAAGTGAACGTCGATTGGAAGAGTCGCAAGCATGATCCCAGTCACACCACCGATGGCGAACAAGAACATGAAGCCCAATGCATACAACATCGGAGAGCGGAATTCGACAGAACCTTTATAGAAGGTCGCAACCCAGTTGAACATCTTGATCGCCGTCGGAACCCCTACCAACATCGTCAGGAAGGAGAACACGATACCCGCTGTACCAGACTGACCGGATACGAACATGTGGTGACCCCAAACGAAGAAGGACACCGCCGCGATACCCAAAGAAGAGTAAGCGATCGCTGTGTAACCGAAGATCACTTTCTTGGAGAAAGTCGTGATCAGCTCAGAGATGATACCCATTGCCGGGATGACCATGATGTAAACCGCAGGGTGAGAGTAGAACCAGAAGAAGTGCTGGAACAATACCGGGTCACCACCCAGTTTAGGATCGAAGATACCGATACCCAGGAATCTTTCCACTGCCAAAAGAAGCAATGTGATACCCAAAACCGGAGTCGCCAGCATCTGAAGGATCGCTGTTGCATACAATGACCAGATGAACAAAGGCATTCTGTGCATAGTCATGCCAGGAGCTCTTAGTTTGTGCACGGTCACGATGAAATTCAATCCTGTCAGGATGGAAGACATACCCATGATGAAGGCCGCTAGAACCATCATCGCTGTCGCAGTCCCCGTTCTGATAGAATACGGAGTGTAGAACGTCCAGCCAGTGTCGATCTTAGTAGTGAAGAACGTTGCAATCGCAAGGATCGCACCCGCCATAAAGCAGTACCAGCTCAGAAGATTGATTTTAGGGAAGGCCACGTCCTTTGCGCCGATTTGCAGCGGCAGGAAGAAGTTACCCAAAATCGCCGGGATACCAGGAACGATAACCATGAAGACCATGATCGCCCCGTGATATGTCATGACCTGATTATAAACGTCACCGTTTGCAAGGATTTGACCCACATTCGGAGCTGTATTTGGAGCAAAAAGCTCCAAACGAAGCAACAGGGCCATGATCCCACCGATCAGGAAGAAGAACATAACAGTGATGAAATACATCAAACCGATACGTTTATGGTCTACCGTGGTCAGCCAAGACCAGAGACCTTTTTCAAAATTAATATAGTTGTCGCCGTGAGCTTTAGTATTCGCCATGCTCAACTCCTTACTTCAGATTCTTGATGTACTCGACCAGAGCACTGAGTTCGTTTTCGTTCAACTGACCCTGGAAGGTAGGCATTACACCTTTAGGGAAGCCTTTAACGATATGTTTATTCGGCTCTAGGATGGATTCACGAATGTAGTTTTCGTCAAACACGATCTTGGATCCGTCATCCATAACTTCTTCGTGACCAAACTTCTGGAACAAAGAAGGACCAACCATTGTTGCCGGGCTGTCCACTGCGTGGCAGGAGGCACAAGCCTTCACCGCAAACAACTTCTTACCTTTTTCACCCAGCGGAAGATTTCTTTCTTCCTGACCTTGTTCCATATATTTGTCGAAGTCCTCGCGAGAAACGACCTTCACCTTACCGATCATGCCGGAGTGGGAAGTTCCGCAATATTCAGTACAGAACAAGTGGAAATCGCCCAGCTTATCCGCTCTGAACCACAAAGCCGTGTAACGACCTGGAACCGCGTCTTGTTTGATACGGAAAGATGGGACAAAGAAGGAGTGAATCACGTCAGAGGACGTCAGAAGAATCTTAACATCCTGATTGATTGGCACCACGATCTCATTGACGGCTTTGAAACCGTTTTTGTATTCAACTTCCCAAGCCCACTGTTTACCCAAAACGTTGATTTCCAACGCATCTTTAGGCATCGCGCGCATTTGGTGATAAATGTACCAACCCCAACCGAACACAGCCAGGAAGATCACAAGTGGAATAAACGACCACAAGAACTCCAAAGCGGTGTTGTGAGAGATATATGCTGTTTTATCATTGGGAGTCTTACGTCTGTACTTCCAGACGAAGTAGATCATCCCACCGATGACAAGCACGCAGGCAATGAAACTTGTTACAAGCAAAAATCCGTATAGATTGTCGACCTGCTTCGCAATCTCGGTTCCTTGCGTGGGCATGAAGGATTGGGCCTTCGCTAAATTAAACCACATCATGTACCTTTATCTCCCCGCCGTATTTTCCTGCTCTCTGCGAGCACGGATCCATACAGGCAATAACCAAATTACCATCACCAAAACCATTACCGCTCCGCCCATCTTCATGACGTTGAAGGCGACAAGCGTGTACTTGCTTTGATGTGGGTCATACTTAAAACAATAAAGCACCAAGCTGTCGACGAAGGTTCCGATTTTACCATCGGTCGCTTCATTCAGAGCGATCTTGATGTCCTGAGGATTAAACATAATCCCCGGCAGATAGCGCGAAATCGTCCCGTCCGGAGTGATCACAATGGCCGCCGAAGCGTGTGCCCACTCCTGAGCTTTCTCGTCCCATCTGAACTTGAACCCCAAAGCCTGCATCATCGCCTGCACTGTGGGTTCGTCCGCCGTGATGAAGTGCCAGTCTTTTTCAGCCCCTGCACGATCATACAGCTTCATGTAAGTCAGTTTCTTGTTTGCCGCCAAGTCGGGAGTCTCTTTTGAGTCAAAACTCACAGACAGCAACTTAAACTTCTTACCGACTGTCCATTCTTTATCCATCAGCTTGAGCGCGTCGGTCAGACCATTCAAGTGGAAGTTACAAAGACCCGGACAGGAAAAATACACCGGCGAAATAATCACCGGATGCTTGCCATCGAAGAAAGACCCCAAAGCCACTTCCTGGCCATTGTCATCTTTCACTTTCAGAGTCAGGTCGATTTTAGAACCTAACTTTTCGTCGATGCCGACCCCTTCAAGCTCCTGAGGCTTTTCACTGGCCACCATCGGAGCTGGCTTACCATCGTAAGCAGGCGCCTGAGCCGAAAACAAAACGAGAACGGACGCTGCCAGCGCCGCTCTCATTGCTTTTGTTTTCAATACAAGCTCACCGGCAAGCATGAATAAATCCTTAATTATTGTGCGGTTTTTGCAAACTCAGCAACTTTAGCAGGATCGTCTTTAGATTTGTTTTCAGTGATAGACTCGATGAAATGGATCACAGCCCAGCGGTCCGCTGGCTTAAAGTGAGCATAAGCCGCCATGGACGTGCCCTTGATACCATTTTGTAGAACTTGATAGTGGGCGATAAGACCGCCACCTTGAGTCCACTTACCTTCAACCAAGTTACGTGGCTTTGGATTCAGGCCCGCACCCGCAGCACCATCACCCTTGCCCTCAGCACCGTGGCACATAGCGCAGTTTGTGGCGAAGAACTTTTTACCGTAAGCAACCATTTCAGGAGTGGAAACCCATGGCTCTTGTACTTTCGCGATGTCGAAAACAGGAACCGCACCCTCTTCAACAGGGGCATTTGGATCTACAACGTTTTCACCCAGATCAACACCTTTATTGATCACAACGATGTAAACGAAGAATGCACAGACGAATACCATTGAAAAGGCAAACGCCAGCAGACCACCACGATTATACTCATCTCTAGCTTCAGACATAGGTTGGCACTCCCTAGGGGACGCAAAGTAGTTTTGTCACAGTATTGTAATTTATTAATCGATAACTAACCGAAAACAGACCGATGGGCAACCTATTAAGCCGCCCCGGACTAGTTGATATTATGCACCGCAAAAGACTGTGTCCTTAAGAAAACAGATAACTCCGAGTGATGTTCACAAACTTTTCGGGATTTTCAATGTTTGGACAGTGTCCTTGGCCGGCAATACGTTCGAACTTTCCGTTTACAAACAGGCCTGCCAGAGCCTGAGAATCAACCTCAGGTAGAAGGGTGTCATGCTCCCCGTGCAGCACCAAAACTTCATGCTGAACGGTTTTCAAATCACCGCGAACATCAAGCCCATCAAGCGCTTCCAAGACCCAGTGACCCACAGCCTTCACAGCTTTAAAGGCGTCCTCCACCACCACCTGGCGGAAGAAATCCGAATCGGCATTATTATTATGAATCGTAGATCCGATCACCGCCGCCGTCAGATCCTTGTCCAACTTCATCTTTTCAAACGCCGAAATCATGGAGGAATCAAAGGTAATCCCCTGCGCTCCGACAGGGTCCAGCAAGACCGCCTTGCGGAACAGGTTTGGCTCTTTGGCTAACATCAAGGCCGCAATCAGACCCCCGGTGGAATGTCCAACAACATGATAAGGCCCTGGTCCCATCGACTTTAACAACGCGATGAAATCCTCGGCAAATAGATGCAGATTTACTTCGTCACTGCTTTGGGGAGGCGTGCTTTTGCCGCACCCACGGAATTCGCCGTAAATCAAAGAGCCGGAATAGCTTTTACCGGCCGCCTGTCGCTTCCAAATTTCTTCAGCCGGATACCACCAGCGATTGGACGCCAGATTTCCGTGGATAAAGAAAATGCTTTCGGGAACGACGCCGGAAACAACCTCGTGGTGAATCATTCGCGACCCACCGTCACCTGATCCTGCCCACTGCGAGCCTCGCCTCGGAAGGGATAACCTTCGAAGTCACGACCTGTAGAAAGCAATTTATTTCCCGTCACGATTTCATAAACCCAGGAAGCCGTGAAGTAAGGAACCGCTTCGACCATTTTGTGTTCAGAGCCGTTGATATAAAGACGGCTTGCGCGCGCCGCTGCTGGAACCGCATCCCAGTATTCATCCAGAACGCTTGTTTCGATGTACTGATCCTGGCGGGCAATCATCAAGTGCAGGGACCTGACCGGGATCGCATGAGTCAAATCCACCGGGCGGAATTTACGAATCCCCTGCACCAGACGGAAAGTCGCTTCCAGCTTGAAGGGATTTTCCAAAACCACAGGTTCTGCCTGCGGATAGGTGGCATAGATGATCTGATGCAAGAAATGATCGTACAACTCATCATCGGTCATTTTGTTAAAAGGGAAAATCTGACGAGTCGCCCAGATCTGGGATTTGATCCAGCGATCCTGTCCCTCCAGAGGACGCGTGAACGGCGCCATCATAATCAGATTCTTCACCAAGGATGGATAAGCGGCGGTGAAGCCTGCGGCCACACCACCGCCATAAGACAGTCCAACAATATTAAATGGACCTTTTAATTTCATTTTCTCAAGAAGGACTTTCAGGTCCTGCACCTGATCCTGCACAGGAATCGGCGCTACAACCGGGGCATACTTCAAAAGCGTCTGCCCTTGCCCGATGGGATCATAGCGAAGAACACCCACGCCTTTGGCTACCAAGACATCAACAAAGCGTTCCCATTGACGGGTGCTGTAAGTCAGTCCGTTAACCAAAACAACCGTTGGCTGCTTTTCTTTCGCCGGAACATAATCCACAAAAAGCTCTTTTTGCGGAGTGATTTGCACAAATCCCTTAACCGCTTCGGCATTCGCCAAAGATTCCAAGGACACAAAGAAACCTGATACCAAGACAAACAAAGCCAAGAACAGAGATCTCATCGAAGTCACTCCTTCAAAAAGTTTATTTATTACAGAACAATACCGCCATCAACACTGAGAACAGTGCCATTGATATAACTTGCCTGCGCGCTGGCAAGGAACAAACAGGCATTTGCAATATCTTCCACCTCACCCAAACGAGCGACTGGAACTTTCGCCGCCATGCCCTCCAGAACTTCCTTCGGCATCGCCTTGGTCATCGCCGTTGCAATAAAGCCCGGAGCAATCGCATTGGACGTAAAGCCTTTGCGGCCCAATTCTTTACCCCAGGTTTTGGCCATACCGATAACCCCCGCCTTGGCGGCAGCATAATTGGTCTGACCGAAGTTTCCATACAATCCCACCACAGACGAAATACTGATGATACGCTTGTGTGCGGATTGAGGATTGAATTTTTCCAACAATGTTTTCGTCACATTGAACAAACCAGTCAGGTTGGTAGAGATCACGGCATCCCAATCTTCGGGCGCCATCTTCGCGAAAGACTTATCGCGTGTGATCCCCGCGTTGTTCACAAGAATATCCACAGCCCACGGCAAGGAGGCCGCCGCCTTGGCAACCGAATCACGATTGCCAACATCGACTTGCGCCAAATGAAGTTGCGCTGAGTGCTGAGAAAGTTCCGCCTTGGCGTTCTGCAAAGCCTGCTCGGAATAATCCCAGATAGAAACATTTCCACCTGCTTCAAGGAAGCTGCGAGTGATTTGGAAACCGATGCCGGAAGCACCACCAGTGACAACTGCATTTTTATTTTTGAAATCAAAAGTAATATTGTTCATACGTCACGAGTACCCCGACTCTCCCCCCACCCGTCAAAGGAAAAAGCACTTTTTCGCTCGGAGTATAGAGTTAATGCTCTATAAAAGTTTTCTTGCCAAAGTGGCAAAACTGATTTGTAGATAAGCGAAATCGCAAAGGAATAAACGATGAACACGACAAGAAAAGCGACCATTGTAGGAACCGGGATGTACGCGCCTGAACGCGTGATCACCAATCAATACTTTAATGATCTTTACAAAAAAGACATCGGAACTTTCTTAAGTGAGCAAAGAAACATCCGCGAACGCCGCTGGATGAATCCAGAACAACGCACGTCCGATTTGATTCTGCCTGCAGCCGAAGAGGCCATGAAAGTCGCAGGTATCACTGCCAAGGATCTGGATCTGATCATTGTTTCGACCGACACACCTGATTACCTTTCTCCCTCCACCGCCTCGGTGGTGGCTTATCGCCTGGGGGCCGTTAACGCAGGAACCTACGACATCAACACAGCCTGTGCCGGCTTCGTGGTGGGCTGTGATATCGCCTCCAAATACATTGCAGCCGACAGCAAGTACAAAAACGTTCTGGTGGTCGGCGCTTACGGCATGAGCAAGTATCTGAACTTCGATGATTACAAAATCGCCTCCTTGTTTGCCGACGGTGCGGGCGCTGTTGTTTTGCAACCCTCCAAGGACAGCTCCGGCTTTATCGACAGCCAAATGTACACTGATGGTCAGTATCATGACTATATGGGCATCTATGCCGGGGGCACGGCCCAACCGGTCAGTCATCAGGTCATTGAAAACAAAGGTCATCTGCTGGCCTTCCCGAAACGCATTCCCCCTGAAACCAACGGGATTCACTGGCCCCGCCTGACTCATCAGATTCTGGATCGTATTAAAAAGAACCCTTCCGACATCCAGCACTTCTTTATCACGCAGTTTAACGTGCAAAGCATTTACGAAACCATGGATCAGTTGTCCCTGCCTCGTGAGCGCGCCCACTACGTGATGGATCGCTATGGCTACACGGGCTCCGCCTCCATCGGCATGGCCGTGGCGGATGCGGCTTACCAAAAGAAAATGAAAAAAGGGGACTTGGTCTTTATGTTGGGCTCTGGTGGTGGTATGAGCATGGCTGCCTTGGCCTTGGAATGGGGCTACGACACATAGTCGTCTAAGCAAGAGGAACACATGGAACTGGATTGGCTGAAAAAATGGAATATGTACTCGCCACAAAATATCGCCATTCAAGATGGCGATACCGGGCGTGAGTTTTCCTATGCACGATTGTTTGAATTGGCAAACAAAGGAGCAAAGCTTCTTCAGCAAAACTTCCACGTTGGCCAAGGCGACCGCGTTGCGGTTTTGGCCACCAATGAACTGGAATATGTGTTTCTTTTCTTTGCCCTGCAGCGTCTGGGCGCGATCATGGTGCCGATCAACTTCCGTCTGACACAAAGGGAAGTCCGTCACATTCTGACGGACTCCGCTCCGAAGCTGGTGGTACTGCAGGAAAACCTGAACCATCTGATTGAAGATCTTTCTACAGATGTGGTTCCGCAAAAGCTTTTCCTGCAAGGCTCTGACAGCTTTGCCTCGGCACTGGAGGCCTTTTCCGACAGTAGCGAAACCGCTTTCCTTCCGACTGAAGAAGATCCCGTGATGATTTTGTACACCTCGGGGACCACAGGAAGTCCCAAAGGTGCGGTGCTGACATACAAAATGCTGTTCTGGAATTCCATCAACACAACTTTGCGTCTGAACATTTCACAAACAGACTGCACTGTGATCTTCCTGCCCTTCTTCCACACTGGTGGCTGGAATGTTCTGACGACTCCGTTCATACATCGTGGCGCCAAAGTGGTGTTCTTGAAAAAGTTCGATGCCGATCAGATTCTTCGCCTCAGCGAGGAACAAAAGGCCACTTTGCTATTTGGTGTCCCCACAACCATGGACATGATGGCCCGATCACCTCTTTTTAAATCTGTGGATCTTAGCCGCATTCGCTATGCGATTGTCGGTGGTGAGCCTATGCCTTTGGAGCTGATAAAAACCTGGGACAAGAAAGGCGTGCCGGTTCGTCAGGGCTACGGCCTGACCGAATTTGGCCCGAATGTGTTTTCTTTGAATGAAGAAGATGCCATCCGCAAGATTGGCTCTATCGGTTTTCCGAATTTCTATATAGATGCCAAGGTCGTGGATAATGAAGGACACGAACTGGGCAGCAATCAAGTCGGCGAACTGGTTCTGCGCGGCCCGATGATCATGCAAGGCTATTGGAATAACGAAAAGGCAACACAAGAAACCATCAAAGATGGCTGGCTTCACACTGGGGATCTGGTTCGTCGCGATGAAGAAGGTTATTTCTATGTGGTGGGACGCAAAAAGGACATGTTCATTTCTGGTGGAGAAAACGTCTACCCTCCCGAGGTAGAACAGATTCTCAGATCCCACCCCGCCGTGCTGGAGGCCGCTGTCATCGGAGTTCCTGATGAGAAATGGGGCGAAGTGGGCAAGGCATTCATCGTGCGTCAAAAACCCGATTTGACCGCAGAGGACCTGCTTAACCACTGCGCCAAGAATCTGGCCAAATTCAAAATTCCCAAGCATTTCGTGTTTCTAGCCACTTTACCCAAAGGCGACAGCGGAAAGATTCTCAAACGCCAGCTCATGGAGACTGCTGCCAGTCATTCCTAAGAATTTTAAGTTATACAACGGCCCCCACTAGAGTTATACAAGGTCCTCGAAATCGGAGTTTTGTATGAAAAAATTTATGTTGGGCCTACTTGTAGCCGCAAATTTGATTTCCCTGAACGCCTCTGCTGACAAGCAATTCGTGGGTGCTGATAAGTTCTATGACTTGGTTGCAGAGTACAAATCTGCGTGCATTCAATCTGAGTGCGCAAAACCCTATCGTGAAATTCCAATCTATTTCGACGGTGCTCGCACAGTCCTTATTTCTGATTACGAAGTCAGAAAACTTCAGCAGATTTCCCAGAAGCAGTCCTTTATCTGGATGGACACCGTCCTTCAAGGTGACTTCCATTCTGATGGAAAAACCGTCCTGGAAGAAGTCGTGGCGATCTTCAAGTCTTCCACTCTGGTCGCTTACAAGATCGATTACAGCGAAAAGGCCTGGTACATCGGCACTTGCAAGTGGGATGGCGTAAATGCCTCCACATTGGCAGGCTGCCCGGAAGGCAAGATCCACGAATCTTCCTTTGTTTCTCCAGACTTCAAAACCTTTATCCGTAACACCGACGATATCGCTAAGTTCTACAACTAAAGGCGACTCGTCGAAAGTCGAGTAATCAACACTTGTCAGGATGTCCGAAGGAATCTCGTGTAAACTGACAAGTATGTTGAAATTTCTCGTTCTGCCTCTGACATTGCTCGCTCTGTGCTCTTGCCAGAAAGGGCCCACACTTGGGCCCGGTGACGAGGATCTTTTAGCCAGTGCCGCAGAAAATGACTGCGGCTTCGTGCAAAACTCTTATGGCCAGCGCGTTTCCTGGAAAGGAAACATCCCGGTTCGCCTGAAACTTCACAAAGACTTCCCGCCTGATTACGAAGACGCCCTTAATAAAGCGGCCTATCGTTGGAATGAAGCTGCTGGGATGACTTTGTTTCATTTCGAACGCGGCAGCGACACTCTTCCCAATGCCGCCACCAAAGACAGTCAGAATACGATTCATTGGCATTTGACCTGGCCCAATAAAAACATCAACTATCAGGGGCTGACTTCCCTTTATTGGAAAACCAACAAGCTCTATGAAGCAGACGTGGCCATCAACAATCAGTACTTCAGTTACTTCACCGGGACCACTCCGACAACAATCAAAGATGTGCATCTGGAAAGCCTGTTCGTGCACGAACTGGGTCACGTACTGGGACTCAAACATCGCAGCACCGTTCCCAGCGTGATGTGGGCCGTTCTCAATGGCGGATCGGTTCGCGAGACCCTGACTGAAGCGGACCGAACCACAATAAAGTGCGAGTATTAATATGAAGAAAAACCGGACGCCATTACAAAAAATGTCCCGCATGCTCAGCCTGATTCTGCTCATGGCAGCACTTCCTTTTGCTTTGCACCTTTTGGACAAAAAGTTTCTTCCAAAAAGAAATGTGGCCTCGGACGGAGGCCTGAGTGCCGTGGGAAGCCACAGTGACAACTTCGATCTGTCCGAGGCTTCTCCAGAAGAGTTCCGCAAAGCTTTTAAGTATCAGATCCTTAAGAACGTCGAATTGGATTCCTTTGAAGCCGGTCCCGGCATCAAGCTGGGCTTGTTCCTGATGAAAAGTCCCGCTGGGTCCCGCGTGTTTGTGTGTGACCGCTACCCGACACTGGATCTTAATTTTGCCGCTGAAGGTATTGCGATCTCGGGCGAGATCCCCAAGATGGTGGTTCGCATTCCCTGCACCGTCAGCGAAGATCAAAATCATATCGCGGCCTTCCCGATCCCTTTTCAGGAGATTTTCAAAAGCCCGATCAGTCAGTTTGAATTTACAACTTCAGCTCCCGGCATTCGCGAAACTGGTAAAATCTACTTCCGCAATGTGGTGGATGAGTGGCCTCAGGAATGGACCTGGACAGGTGTGAAGTTCTACGGACGAGAAGCCTCAGACACCTTGGAAGTTAACGGCTATGAAGTGATCTCTGTCTTGGGAGAACCGTTGATTCTTCCGGTGGCAAATTAGCGAACCGGCTCAAAGGTCGGCACATAACGGACTTTGTCTTCGCCTTTGGCTTTCTTTTCATATTCTTCGTAAGACTTGCGATGGCTTTCCACTTCACGGGCCAGCATCTCGTCAATCTCGCGATTTTTTTGATCATTGCGCGTGTCCATCGCTATAGCCGTACGATCTGCCGGAGGCTGCCAGACATCGCCGACATACACGGCATTGCCTTCAAAGAACTGAACTTCTTTTTCAAAACGGATTCGTTTGTCGTAAAAAACATAGGTCCAGCGGTCTTTACCATGAAAACGCTGGGTGCGGGTGGGGCTTCCCATCAGATTCAGTACGTCATCTTTTTCCATTCCTGGCGTGATTTCATTAAACTGCTTCAGCATGGATGTCTGACAGGCCGTCGTCACCAAGCTCAGCGAAATCAACGGAATGGCCAAATATCGGAGCATACTTCCCCCACTCTTCTAAGGTACCAGCTTCCACTGATCTCTCAAAGTGAGCAACTTTCTTTTGTCTCATTTTGATGCGCGGAAAATTATTTTTTCAAAATGACAGGATCCACAAGGCCAGGCGCCGGCGTTGTCGCTCCTTTGCCAGCCTGACCGTGGGCTTCAGCCGCATCGTGCTGTTGTCTTTCCTCTGGGGAGCTGTATTGGCTGCGAACCTTTTTCAATGTTCTTTTCACAGAGGAACCCAGGCTCATTTGATTTTCCATTTCCTCAATGGACTTCAAATCAATGCGCTCATATTCCCTTTTGGCCGCCACTCCTTTTTCAGGGTAACGATACTTCAGCAACGTTCGCTGCTGATCATATTCTTTCAGATTCTTTTCCATGTCCTTATGCAAGGCGACCATACTGGAGATAATTTCACTGACTCGCGCCGGATCTTTGCTGGTTTGTTTTTCCAGAATCAACTTTTGGATCTCAGCTTCCCCGGAGCGAACCTTAGCTTCCAAAGCAGCCACCCGGGCTTGCACCACAGCAAAGGATTCTTCACTGCTGCGGACTTCTTTAGCTCCCTCTACCGGAGCCGCTTCCCCACCGCCTTCATTGGCAAAAGCCAAAGAAACCGACAAAAGGACTGTAAAAAAGCTCAACGTTTTTTTAGGAACCAGACAGGACATCTTGCCTCCAGGAAATTTTAAAAGGCAGATATTTAATTCGGTTGATAAGAACAGATGCTTTAGCCGGATTCAGACCTCGTAGGACCAACCGTCCACCACCAATCTGAGACAAAAGCGAAGGCACATCCCAACCAAAACGGGAATCCGTCATGGCTTCCTTCAACTGGCTGACCAGCAAGCTGGATTCAATGCCGTCAATCGTCAGGGTATACGCCAAAGGCCCGCTGACCGTATCTGCATTGGCAAAGTCCGTCACATCTGAAAAGTCCGGTGTATCGCTCACCCCTGATGGAGCCAAGGGCTCCGGCATTGCTGGCGACCCCACGGAGTCCAAAGTCTGACTGAAATCATAGGGAGCTTCTTCCACCGCAGGAACCTCACCATGCACTTCCTGATCTTCAGAAGGCGCTTCGTAGGTCATATCCGCTGGTGGCTGCTCCGCCATATTCAGGGCTTCATTGAAGCCCCCATCGAAAGCGGCCGGCGTCTCAGGTTGCTGATAGCCCTGCTCCTGTTCAGGATAGCCACTTTGCTCTTGGAAATTTTGATCTTGATAGTTTTGCTCGACAGAAGCCTCAAAGGACGGAGCCGCCGTCGGCTCTACAACTGGTTCTGGCTCAGGTTCATGCTGAGCCATCTCAGGTTGGCCATTCCAGTCGATAAAATAAACTGCATTGCAATGGGGACAGGTGTAAAGCGTCCCCAGGTGCTTATCCAGAATCTCTACCGACTTATGGCAATTCGGACAAGGGATCAATTATCTTTTTCCCTTCGAATCTTTTTCCAAACGACGACGCTCTTCGCGGTTCATCGGACGATCCTCACGAGGACCGCTTTGGAAAGTCATTTTGCGCTTCGGAGCCTCTTCAGCTTCCGGGATGCTGTGACCGATATCCGCTTCGCTTGGAGACGAGTAATCCAATTCATCCAAGTCAGCTTCTTCCGGACGCAGGCTCTCCAGCACCTGCTCTTCAGTTTGTTGAGCAACCAACTGAACACGCATCACTTTTTCGATCGCGTCTGACTTGATCGTATTGTTCAAAGTCTCAAAGGCTTTGAAAGCCTCTTTTTTATACTCAAGCAAAGGATCTTTCTGAGCGTAACCACGCAGACCGATACCTTCTTTCAGCTTGTCGATAACATAAAGGTGGTTCTTCCAATGGTTATCGATGCTTTGAAGCAGGATCATTTTCTGAACTTGCTCAAAGAACGGACCCATAGAGTTTTTCTGACGATCCCAAACTTCTTTCACACCGGCTTTCACAGCTTCAGTCACTGTGTCGGTGTTCACAGACATTGTCGAGAAATCAACTTTGAAACCAAACGTCTGAGCCAGGGCATTGTTCAGGCCCTCCAGGCTCCACTCTTCTTTTTTACCGTTTTCAGGGATGTGAGTGTCCAGAATTCCGGAAACCACATCGCCCAACCAGTCCAACGTGGTTCTTTCGATTTCCTGACCTTCCAAAACCTTACGGCGCATTCCATAGATCGCATTTCTTTGTGCGTTCATCACGGAATCGTATTCCATCAGGTTCTTACGGATATCGAAGTTGTGTCCTTCAACCTTACGTTGCGCCCCTTCGATGGCGTTGGTCACCATTTTGGCTGTGATCGGTTCATCTTCAGGGATGTTCAGCATTTCCATGATTTTCTGAATACGCTCACCGTTGAAGATGCGCATCAGTTTGTCTTCCAAGGACAGATAGAATCTGGATTCACCCGGATCCCCTTGACGACCGGCACGACCACGCAGCTGATTGTCGATACGACGGGATTCATGGCGTTCTGTACCGATGATATACAAACCACCCAGGGAACGAACTTCGGCGCGTTCCGCTTCGACTTGCGGCTTCAGCTTCTGAACGGCCTCCAGATACTCTGGAGAATCATCATTACCGACCTGAGTTTTTGCCAACATCTCGGCGTTACCACCCAGCATGATGTCCGTACCACGACCTGCCATGTTCGTGGCAATAGTCACAGCCCCTTTACGACCGGCCTGAGCGATAATTTCCGCTTCACGTTCGTGGTGTTTCGCATTCAAGACTTCGTGTTTCACACCCTCTTTACGAAGGAAGGCGCTCAACGCCTCGGACTTTTCAATGGATTCCGTACCGACCAGGATCGGCTGACCCTTGGCAATACGTTCTTTGATATCCGCCGTGATCGCCTTGAACTTTGCAAGTTCAGACTTGTAAACCACGTCTTCCTGATCCTTACGCATGATCGGACGATTGGTGGGAATCACGTTCACATCAAGTTTATAGATCTTTTTGAACTCGACCGCTTCTGTATCAGCCGTCCCCGTCATACCTGACAGTTTTTCATACATACGGAAGTAGTTCTGGAAGGTGATTGTTGCCAAAGTCTGATTCTCAGACTTCACTTCAACACCCTCTTTGGCCTCGATCGCCTGGTGCAAACCATCGCTCCAGCGACGACCTGGCATCAAACGACCTGTAAACTCATCCACGATCACGATTTCACCGTCTTTGATCATGTATTCCACGTCACGACGGTACAGATAGTGAGCTTTCAAACCCTGATACACGTGGTGCAGGATTTCGATGTTTTGCGGATCGTAAAGGTTGGAAAGACCCATCAGTTCTTCCACTTTCGCGTTTCCGGCGTCGGTCAAAGAAGCTGTTTTTGATTTTTCCTCCATCGTGAAGTGCACATCGCGCTTCAGGTGAGGAATGATGGCGTTCACAGCGTAGTATTTGTCAGTGGAGGATTCCGCAGGACCGGAAATGATCAGCGGAGTACGCGCTTCGTCGACAAGGATGGAGTCACACTCATCCACGATGGCATAGTAGTGCGGGCGCTGAACATAGTCGTTCAGGTCAAACTTCATGTTGTCACGAAGATAGTCAAAGCCCAGTTCATTGTTGGTGCAATAAGTGATGTCACAAGCATACATCTGCTTGCGTTGCTGGTCGTTCAAACCATGAACGATGATACCTGTGGTAAGACCCAGCCAGCCATACAGACGGCCCATGTGTTCGGCGTCACGACGAACCAAGTAGTCATTCACAGTCACAACGTGAACACCGCGACCCGTAAGAGCGTTCAGGTACACCGGCAGAGTTGCCACCAGGGTTTTACCTTCACCCGTTCTCATCTCAGCGATATTTCCACGATTCAGAACATAACCACCGATCAACTGAACGTCATAGTGGCGCATTCCCAACACACGCTTGGAGGCTTCACGGCAGACCGCAAAAGCTTCAGGCAGAATGTCATCGACAGTTTCGCCCTTTTTCAGACGTTCCTGGAACTCTGGAGTTTTGGCTTTAAGTTGATCATCCGTAAGGGCTGCCATCTGAGGTTCCAAGGCATTGATACGATCCACAGTGGGCTGGATCTTTTTCATCTCACGGTCGTGCTTCGTTCCGAACATTTTTGTCAAAATTTGTGTAACCATAGCCTAAGAGGATAGACCCAAATACTTGCAAGCGGCAAGGTAAGGGGGCAATTTCTGGATGCGTCATTGACGCGATTTCATTCGGAATTTTAAAGACTTCGTCGGGTTGAACCCCGACCAAAGCCTTAAACTATCGCAATGGATACTTGAGCTGACGAAGGCCCTCGTAGGCGGCAATGGCGACACTGGTGGCCAGATTCAGACTGCGCGCACCTTCGCCAATCATTGGAATGGTCACTGTTTGACTGGGGTGTTTCATCAGGAAATCAGGGTCCAGACCCTTGGTTTCCTTCCCGAACACGAACCAATCCCCGGCCTGGTATTGAGGCTCAAAATAGGTTCGCTGTGTTTTGGTCGTAAACAGCCAGATACGGCTGGGATCTTCGACGTGTTTCCACCAGTCTTCGAAAGTCTCGTGGCGGTGCCAGGTCAGATGGGGCCAGTAATCCAGCCCCGCTCTTTTCAGGTTCGTATCGTTGATTTCGAACCCCATTTTTCCCACGATGTGCAGCTCGCAGTTGGTGCCGACACAAGTGCGCCCGATATTTCCCGTATTCTGAGGAATTTCGGGCTCAATAAGAACAATGCGGAAAAGTTTCTCTGTATTAGGCAAGGTGTCTGTAAACCTCTTGGCCCAGTTTAGACAGCGCCAATCGACGACCTTTATCGACGATCAGCTCCAGATTCATCAGCTCACGATAGAGCGTCAGATCAATCGGAACGATCTCGCGGCCCGAAGAACGTCCCAGTCTTTGAATATAAGTTGCTTGCTTTTCACTGAGTTTGGAAGTCAAAGCCGGTTGTTCCTGTAAGGAACGTTTCCAGTCTCCGCCGGCAATCACAGTGGCATTCACCGGAAGTTTTAACGGATTCAGGAAGTAAATCCAAGCTTTCACCGGCTCAGACGCACCCTCTGGATGCACATCAATTTCTTCCCTGGAGTAAAGGCTCTTGTCTGGATCAAGGCGGTTGTATCCGTGGAACTCATCCATCAGATTCAACAAAAGATCGGACCCCTTAAGCTCGATCATCTGCCCCGGAACCAGATCAGATCCCCCTCTGACCAGTGCCGGGAAGCCTACTTTCAAACGGTAAGCTGTGGCCTTAACTCGTGCAAATACTGAAGATTCCACGAAATTTTGGATCTTGCTGAAGTGAACCATGCCTTCGCAGAAAGAACCGTAAACGAAAAAACGATTTGTAGTCATTATCCCCCCCGAGTACGACAACAATAGTGATTTTCCGAAAATGAGGTCCCGTGTGTACCAAAAACCACATAGCCCCGCAAGCCGCTTTACGAGAGCTTTTTCTTTTTTTCCAAACAGTGACACTTACTGGAATGCGTTATGCAGAAATTAAAAAAATAAAATGACCTTTTCAGTTTTTGCATTCTTCGGATGCTTTGTTATCCTTTTACAAATCTGACGTAGGAATTCTTTTTCAGAACAATGAAGTACATGAAAAAAATTGAGGCCATTATCAAACCCTTCAAATTGGATGACGTGGTCGATGCTCTAGCTGAGGTCGGCGTTGAAGGGATCACTGTCTCGGAAGTCCGGGGCTTTGGCCGTCAAAAAGGCCGCACTGAAGTTTACAAAGGTGCGGAATACGTCGTCGACTTTCTCCCAAAAATAAAAATTGAAGTGGTTCTTCCGTCTGCACTGGTTGATAGCGCCGTGGAAGCCATTCAAAAAACAGCTCGCACAGGAAAAATTGGTGACGGAAAAATCTTCGTTATTCCTGTGGAATCCGCCCTTCGCATCCGCACCGGTGAGAAGGACGAACAAGCACTTTAAAAAGTTTTTAACCCCTCAGGGAGGCTCACGATGACCGGACAAGACGTTTTAAAATTCGCCAACGAAAAAGGCGCAAAAATGGTGGATCTGAAGTTCTGTGACATGATCGGAACTTGGCAGCACCTGACAGTGCCAGTGCACCAGTTGACTGACGAGGCTTTTGAACAGGGCTTCGGCTTTGATGGAAGTTCCATCCGCGGCTGGAGAGGCATCGAAGAATCCGACATGATCATCCTTCCAGATCCGTCCACAGCGATGATGGACCCGTTCATGCAAGTGCCCACTTTGTCTTTGATCTGTGACGTCTGCCTTCCGGAAACTCTTCAAGCTTACAACCGCGATCCTCGTCAAGTGGTGAAAAAAGCCATCGCTTACATGCAATCCACCGGCATTGCTGACACCGCTTACTTCGGTCCTGAAGCGGAATTCTTTATTTTCGACGATATTCGCTACGAACAGACCAACAGTTCAGCTTTCTACATGATCGACAGCGATGAAGCTTCCTGGAACACCGGTCGTGACGAGGGTGGCAACAATCAGGGCTACAAGATCCGCTCCAAAGAGGGCTACTTCCCCGCTTTGCCAACCGATTCCCAACAGGATCTCAGAACCGAAATCTGCCTTGAGCTTGAAAGATGCGGCATGCAGGTGGAACGTCATCACCACGAGGTCGCAGCGGCACAAAGTGAGATCAACTTCCGCTTCGATACAGCCTTGAACATGGGCGACAAAATGATGTGGTTCAAATACATCGTAAAAAACGTAGCCAAACGCTATGGAAAAACCGCGACCTTCATGCCAAAACCCATTTTCGGCGACAACGGTTCGGGAATGCACATCCATATGTCCCTGTGGAAAGATGGCAAAAATCTGTTCGCAGGCAACAAGTACGCCGGTCTTTCGGAGATGGCTTTGCACTATATCGGCGGCGTTCTGAAACATGCTCCAGCCCTTTGCGGAATCATCAACCCAACAACCAACTCTTATAAACGTTTGGTTCCAGGTTTTGAGGCTCCGACGAAGCTGGCTTACAGCTTTAAGAACCGCTCTGCAGCGATGCGTATCCCGAATTCAGGGCCAAATCCGAAGGCAAAACGTATCGAGTTCCGCACTCCAGACCCTTCGGCCAACATTTATCTGGCGGAAGCGGCGATTCTGATGGCCGGTCTAGATGGCATTATCAACAAGATCAATCCGGGCGATCCATTGGATAAGGACATCTACGGACTGCCTCCTCAAGAGGCTGCGGCGATTCCTTCTGTTCCGGGAACCCTGGAAGAAAGCTTAAATGCCCTGCTCAACAACTGCAGCTTCCTGAAAAAAGGCGATGTTTTCAGCGACGATCTGATCCAGACCTGGGTTCAGTACAAAATCGACAAAGAAGTTCGCCCAATTCAGCAAAGACCAGTTCCCTACGAGTTCCATTTATACTACGATTGTTAAGCCGCAACGCGGGGATGTGGTGCGGTTCTGCCGCACCACTGGATTAGATCAGCTTAGATAAGGAAAGATTATGGCATCAGACGACGTTAGAAATTTTATGGGCTACCTTTGGGTGCGCCAGGAAGATGGACTCATCACCATCGGCATCAATGAAGACGGCCTTGAAGACTTCGAATCCATCTCTTCCGTGGATTTACCGGCGGAAAATGAGCAAGTGGATGAAGATGTCGTTATCGGCACCCTTGAAACTGATGACGGTCCTTTGGATATTTATACTCCGGTTGCCGGCACTGTGGTTGAAGTGAACTCTCAGGTCATCGACGATCCGTCCCTTATTATGGAAGACCCTTATGAAGAAGGCTGGCTGATTCGCATCGAAGCCGACGAGGACTTCGATGAGGATGAAGAAGACGACGAAGATGATGAAGACGATGAGGACGAGGACGAAGACGACGATTATGACGATGAGGATGAAGACTAGTCCTTAAAGCAAAGCCCCGGACAGCCGGGGCTTTTTTTATTTTTTCTTTAGTGCCAAGTTGTGCCCTTCGGCGCAATACGATCGAGTTTTCGAGCGGTCAACCAGGCCCCAATCACAAACACCGCTCCGATCAGGATATGCACAACATGGTCTGCGGTCCCCAGTTCCAGATATCCCGGAATCAAACGCCACCAGAACGAATCATAGTCCATAGTGGGTGGAATCATGCTGGTGTTGGAACCAAACAAGAAGCCCGCCAGCCCCAACATTCCATAGATGGCCCCAAAGATGTAACTAAAGCGTTCTGCCGTGATAATGGAGTTTCCCACTCCAAACCACAGAGCTGTGATTCCTGAAACAATATGAATGATGTTATGCCCCCAGCCCAGATGCATTCCAAACAGATTGGGCAGAACAAATCCCGACATTCCCACCAATACGAACGCCACCCCTAACACCATGCACACCCACTGGGCCGGGCTGGTCTCGGATTCCACCTGAACCGCCGGCTTGCTTTCAACTTTTGCAGTTGTGGGCTTACCGACTTTCTCAGGCTGGGGTGTCTTCTCTAGATCCGGTCTTTGCGGTTCCATAAGATGCTCCTTGTTGATTTGCTCTTTCATTATGCCGCCGGATGAAAGGGCGAAGCAGAAGAGTTCTCGAACTTTGACAAGATTCAGTTGATTCTCTGCGAACCCACAAGAAGTGCAGTGACCCCTTCTGGACCTTCTGCTAAATTTCCTCTATGCCAGCAAGATTCGAAAATCTCATCCTTTACACCATCTGCACCGTGATCTGGGGTTCCACCTGGCTTGTCATCACATTCCAGATTGATTCTGCGTCTCCAGTTACCTCAGTCTTCTGGCGGTTTCTGCTGGCAGCGGGAATGCTTTTCACTTTCTGCTTCTGGAAAAAACAGAACCTAAGATACACCCGACGTGAACATCTGCTTTTTGCGGGTCAGGGTATTTTGATGTTCTCGATTAACTACATGCTGACCTATGTGGCAGAAACCATGATCAGCTCTGGTCTGGTGGCTTTGAGTTTTACCGCCTTGGTTTATTACAACATGTTCGGGATGAATCTGTTTTTCAAAAAACCCATCACCCGCAACGTGATCTGGGGGTCAGCTCTGGGCGGGATCGGAATCATATTTATATTTCTAAATGAGATTCTGCATTTTGATCCGAATTCGAAAACCATCTGGGGTCTTTTGGTCGGTTTTCTGGCAACTCTTTCAGCTTCCATGGGTAACATGGTGGCGCAAAAAAGCTATCAGCTGCGTATTCCCGTCGTTGTCACCAACACTTGGGGCATGATGTATGGAAGTCTCTTCACCTTGCTGGTGGCACTGATTTTAGGTCATGATCTCAGCATCCCACTGACCGCCAAATTCCTGGGAGCTTTGACGTATCTGGCTCTGTTTGGGTCTGTTATTGCCTTTGGGGCCTATCTTTCTTTGGCCGGAAGAATTGGAGCGGAGAAAGCCGCCTATACCAGCGTACTTTCCCCGGTGATTGCTCTGACACTTTCCAGCTTTTTTGAAGGCTTCCACTGGACACCTTACATAGTTTTAGGTGTCGTGCTTTGCCTGCTGGGAAATATCCTGACACTTACCAAGCGGGTGGGTTGATTCCCGGAGGAAGGAAAAACACACCCACCTGGTACATGATTGAAATTGTTTTGTCTGTTGTCTTGCGCAGATCCCGGCCCTGAGGGGCTCCGTTATCCACGATGATCATTCCATCGTCCCCGGCAGAGATATACGTATGCCCCGGCGTATAGCCAGCCCCATTCATCATGATGGATCCCAGAATCGGACGATACTTGGTCGCATCCCACGGAACCCACCCGGCCTTATACAAGGCCATCGAATAATTCACCACCGCTGCTGTACTGGACCAGATCAGCTGATTGCCCTTAGCTTTGTTGAAGTCATCGGCCACCCGATACCCGGCGCGCTGATAAGCCTGTCGCAAAAGTTCTGACTGGAACTCTGCACAGGGCACATTCGAAAAGCCATGACGAACAGCCGTGCCTTGGGTTGCAATACTCCAGGCCCCACTGGTGGATATCACACCGGTCTTTTCAAAGTTAATGGACCACTGAGTCGCAACCGCCTTGTCCATCATCAGATAGGACTTCGGTGTCGCCACGGTTCTGTTCACAGCTTTCTTGAGTTCATTGAAAATCGCCTGATATTTGGCGCGCGTTTCAGATTTCATCGTGTCGGGATTTAGGCCCTTGTTAAGTCTTTCCCCAAATCGTTTCATCACTGACGAGGTGTAATTGAACTTCGGCTTGCCGCTGGCATTAAAGTTTTTGATAAACCCATCCCCCAAAGCCGCAGCTGTCACCACGGCGAAGTTCCCTTCCGTCCCTTGCAGATTTCCGACGATCGAAGCAAAAATGAAAAGCCCGCCAGAGGTTTTGTTAATCTCGGCAATCTTCGCTGCCGTAAACTGAGATTGATACTGGGACAAGACCGAGACCACCTTCACCGGATAGATGAAGCCCGTGCTGGAGCGTTCGACTCCACCGCTGGAAGTGCGATAATCCAGATGTTTGACTTCATAGTTCGCCGGAATCTCGATCTGTGTGCCTTCGGGAAGTTCAATTTTGTTTTCCAGAATGCCAGCCTTTTCGTAACGCAAGGTCATGGCCTGATTCAAAAGCAGTTTCTGACTTGCTGTCACCGGAACTTCCGGAACATCCGGCGCTGGATCCAGCACTTCCGGTGTTCCCGGATCAGAATTGGGAACACTTGGTTCCACGACAGAAGCACTTTCATTTCCGCTTTCATCAAGCGCAGGAAAGTCATTGGAAGGCGCACAAGCTGCCAAGACCAGCAGTCCTGCACTTAAAAGAAGACATCGGGTGATTGCTTTGGTTGCCGCCATAGGACCTCCGTTCCCAGAGGTCTTCGGCCGACTCACATTCGAAATTTAATATTTTTTGTAGTGTCCAAATTCTGTTCACCAATTCACTTTCTACTGTCGAATTTCTTTCAGAAAGAAAAAAGCATCTGTTTGTTTACGCGTCCTGTGTCGTGATCCGACCTTACTTGGCGGAAAGATTGATTGCCGACAAATAAAGGGACTCACTCGGCTTTCTCCCGTATCTAGCACGGATCAAGAAGGAGTTTTATTTTATGAGAATCATCGCTTGCGCTCTGCTATCCACTCTACTGACGTTGTCTCTGACATCCAACGCGGCCCTTTTACAAATGGAACAAGGCACACGTACCATTGAGGGAGTTAACATAGCTAAATCCGCCCAAGGCACGGTTGACAGCAAAAAGATTGAACTGGGTTCTGTCGGGGCAGGTCTGCGCTGGAAGAAAGTTCTGTTGATGAAAGTAAAAGTCTATGTGGCTCAGCTTCTTATCAGCAGCCCCGAGCGTTTTGTCAGAAAATCAACGGAAGCTCTGAAGTCTTTGGACGACAGCGAAAGCGTGGCTATTCAACTAAGCTTCCTGCGCTCGGTAGACGCCGATACGGTGCAAAGCTCTTTCCGTGAAGCTTTAGGCGCCAACAAAGTGGATATGCAAAATCCTTCCATCAAAGCATTTCTGGATGCTGTCCGTCTGGGAGGCGATGCTGATGCAGGATCCAGCCTGACTATCCTGGTGACTAAGCATTCAGACGGTTCAGAGTCCCTGATCTATGAAGACACCGCAGGCCACTTGACCCGTATCAATGGCGACAAAGGCCTTTCTCAAAAGGTCTTCTCAATCTGGCTGGGCACCCCTGCCGACGATGGTGTGGCTTCTCTTAAGAACGACATTCTCAATCCCTAATCATGGATATTCAGATGAAAAAACTATCTCAATTACTGATGTCTGTAACACTCATCACGGGCCTTGTCGCCTGTGATGCCCAAGATGCCATCGACAGCACCAAACAGATTCCCGAAAAAATGAATCAGACCAACTCCAAGATGGATGGCATGCTGGACGCCATGAAAACCACCAACAAAGGTGTGCATGACCAATCGCTGCTGATTCCCTTGGAAAATCTTTTGAAAGAGGAAAACTACGACACCCTGGCTCCTGTTCCATTCAAGCTGATGCCTTTTGGAAAGAAGTTTGCCGAGGCTGCCACATCCGAAGAACTGGTGGAACTGACTTATCTTTGGCTTAAAGAGGTCGATGAGGCCCTGCCCGCCAAAGGCATTGATGAAATCACCGGCGAGGAGCTTCCTTACAGCAAGACACAAATCCAACGCATTAATACGCAAAAGATTGCAAAGCTCACCGCCTTGCAGATCATTGCTGGCTTCACGCCGCAGTCGGTAGTGCAAGAAATGATTCAGAACTACGTCATCGGGGGATCCATCGAGGGCGGGCGTCGGTTTGAAGAAACCACCTACTCCTTCCTGATGTTGCGAACGATGTTCATTCGCGATGTGCTTCTAAAAGAAAGCATTCTTTCAAAGTCCATCGACAATGTCGGAAAACTTGAAGAGGCCATGAAATACATCAAAAAAATTGATGCCATCGCACGACTGCGTTTTCACGACAAGATCCAGTTCAAGTCCCGAGGTCTGGTGGGTTTCGATGGCCGCCAGCTTCCAGCCGATGAACAACCTCAGGAAAAATTCAATCGATCCACAGCACGACGACTGTGGGAGTCTTTGTACGACAAGGCCTCAGCCCAGATGAAGCTGGAAGTCCGCAGTGTCGGAACTTCACCGGAAGAAGATCAAAAGTTGCTGGAAAACGAAAAGAAGCGGATTCAGTACAATATGCAGCTGATTGAGCAGTCTCTGCAGTACTGGAAAAGCCTGCACCTCGAAGAAAGTGAAAGCTAGATTACCGGGTTCGTTTGATAATGTGATAGCCAAATCGCGTGCGCACTGGTTTGGCTGTCACTTCATTCACCTTCAGTGCAAAGGCCGCTTCCTCAAAGTCCATGTCCATGCGTCCTTCACCAAAAACCCCCAGGTCACCACCGAGTTTCGCTGAGGAACATTGCGAATAACGTTGTGCAAGCTCCTCGAAGCTCTTTCCGTCCTTCAGATTTCTGATCAAATCCTCGGCTTCATACTGATTCTTAACCAAAATATGACTGGCTCTGATTTTCATAAGATCCCTTTTAATTTGACCATCCCGGAAAGACTCCTTAAGGTTCTTAATGTGAAAACTGCTTTAATTTTAATGCTAACAAGTCTGACGACTTGGGCGAAACCTATTCCCGTTCGACTGGGGGGATATGAGTTTCCACCTTATGTCATCAACCGCGGCGGCACTTATGAAGGGCTGACGCTGGATCTCATTGCATTATTAAATCAAAAGCAGACGAAGTATGTCTTTTCTTTTGTTCCCACAACCACCTATCGACGATACCACGATATGAAATCGTCCCGCTATCAAATCATGGCATTTGAAAGCAAGACCTGGGGGTGGCCGGCCGAATCTGTTGAAACCTCAAAAATATTCCGCCACGGCGCCGAAGTTTTCATTGCCCATAAAGACAACGCCAAAAGCCAAAAATATTTTGAAAACCTTCACAACAAGACCATCAAGGGCATGCAAGGGTATCATTATGGATTCCTGGGCCACTCCACCAGCGACAAAGCGCTTAAGCGATTCAACGTGGAGTTCACAAATACTATAGATGGCAACATTCGATCGGTCGTAACCAAACGAGCAGATATTGCCATGGTGACCAAAGAATACCTTGAAATGTACCTGAAGAATCATCCCGAAGAGCGAAGCAAGCTGGTGGTTTCCACCAAGTATGATCAACTTTATGATCTGGGTATTCTGGTATCAAAAGGACAACACGTCATCACCGTTGCTGAAATCAATCGACTGATCGATCAAATCGTCAATGACGGCTCCTGGTCGGCTCTTTTAAAGGACAAGGGCATCGAGGAAATGCGAGACTAAGAGTCCTCGTTACCAAAAACCAGCTCAACCGTCATGTACAGGGCCCACGCCGGAGTAAAACCGTCTTCGCGTGACCAAGACAGCGAGGGCGTGGTCTTCAGGTAAATCCACTGCATCGGAAGTCTTTGGGTAAAGGTTGAGGAAAGAACGAAACTTTCGCTGTACATCGAGCTGCCAATCAACTTCGTATTATAACGAAAATCCTGTGACAGGGCCGAGTCCTCACTTAAAGTGCGAATCAGGGACGGACCATGATGCGTATCAAAATCCCGGTTGGTCATTGCCCAGTTGGCTTCATTGACGAAACGAAATAACAAATCCCGGGAAATTGCATAGTCCGTCGTCAGCGAGGTGCGCTCTTCCCATTCGTCCTTCTTTGACCAGCCAATCTGTTCAAAGAAAGAATTTTCAAAGTACCCCCATAAAAAATTACGACGCAGACGAAGACGCGCAAAATAGTTCACGGGGATGGCCACGACCAATCCAGTCTCGCTATTCAGATCCCACAGTCGCTCTTCAGTATCGACTCCAGAGGAACTCGAAGTTCCGGCAGATCCCGCACCTGGTTTAGGTAACTGGATCTTGTCCTGAACCGCCCTTTCCCAGCGCTTCAAGTTCGGCAGAAAAAGATTTAATGACGTCCCCGGATCGTCTGCCCCCAAGTTTCCGCGACGAATATAGTAGGTCTGGCTTACACGCAGCGTACTGGTGTTCTTCTGGTCGTCCGCCCGGGCATTGCCAAACAAAGAATCTACACTTTCAGACAGACGGATTACGCGCGAAGACAGCAACTCTCGTGTGCCCTCCAAATAGGCGGTGGCTTTTTGTGCAGAAGTGGTTTGTTCAACGGATTCTTCCGGCAAGGCCTCTGATTCGACTTGAGCCCCCGCAAACGGGGAAAATGCAATAAGAATAACCGGAAGAAGACGCCACATATAAACAAGGTATGTTTCAAGTTGCGCCGTGGGCAAGGAAAACCGAGTTCATTTTAAATTTTTGCTATCGCGTTTAGCAGTGGTTTGTGATTGATTAGAGCCTGTGAGAAAAGTGTCTTTGGATGTCCGACAATTTGCCCTGCCCTGCCCCCGCCGAGGAAGTATTGAGCTGCACTCGGGTTATGGCGCGCCTCCGATGAGTGGTCAGGAAATTCATCAATCCATCCAACGCCGTCGCCAAAAAGAATTTGACGACTACACCCCGGAAAAACGCATGAGCTGCGTGTTCACAGCCGGCCCCTATGAGTTCCATGTCTCAGGTCGTGCGGATGGCATCACCGCCAACCCCGTTCAAATTGAAGAAATCAAAACTGCCTTCGACGTGGAAGAACTTTGGCGCAAACTTCGCGCCGATGACAATCATCCTTATATCTGGCAGCTGCGCACCTACGGCTATTTCCACTATAAAGACACCGGCCACATTCCCTTTTTGAATCTGCACCTGGTTTCCTCACGCAATTTCAAATCCATGGATCTGCGTGTGACATTGGATATTGCGCACTACGAACTGTGGCTTGCACTGCGCCTGGAAGAATTGGTGGAAGAAACCAAGGTCAAAGAAAAACTTTTCAAATCCCGTCAGAAGATGGCAGAGGAAATGACCTTCCCGTTTGCCACCCCTCGTCCCGGGCAGCGCGAGCTGATTGAAAGCATCGAAACTCAGGTGGCCAGCAAACATCCTTTATTGGTTCAGGCCCCCACTGGTTTGGGAAAAACCGTGGGCGTTCTTTATCCGAACTTGAAGGATTCCCTGGCGCGAGGACAGAAGACTGTCTATGTAACACCGAAAAACTCCCAGCACATCGTTGCGGAAGAGGCCGTTGAAAAGCTGCAAGAGCAAGGCAGCAAGCTGCGTTCGCTGACGTTAACGGCAAAAAGTAAGATGTGCCTGAAGGCCGAAACCCTGTGCAATCCCGGTTACTGTGAGTTTGCCCGGGGTTATTACACCAAACTGGCCGATCATGACCTGGTGAACAAGCTTAGCAAAAAACGCAAGCTGACCCAGGAAAAGCTGATCGAGATGGGGAAAGAATACGAAGTCTGTCCTTTTGAGCTTTCCGTGGAAGCCATCGAGCAGGCCGACGTGGTGATTGGTGATTACAATTATGCCTTTTCCCCCCGAAGTTTGCTGGGACGACTGTCAGAGCCTCTTTTAGAATCCGCAGAAAAACCCAACCTGGTGATCGATGAAGCTCACAACCTGCCCAGTCGCGCGCAGGACTATTTCTCGCCTTCGTTAAGTGTGCAGGATCTGGATATTCTGGAATCTGACTTTACCAAACTGCCGGCCACGTTTTCTTTGCAGGCCGGGACACTGATCCGCAGAGCCAAGTCGTTGATTCAGGAGTACGGTGAAGACGGTGGTTCCCGCAAGGTTGACATCGACATTGAGCCTTTCCTTGATCTGGAGAGATCCATCCGCGCCTTGACCACAGAATACCTGGACAGTGAGACCGAAATTATTCAGCGTGACCCGATGTTACGCATGATGAATATGTGGAGTGATTTCATCGCGGCCCTGGACTATCGCGGGCCCGAATTCTTCACGACCTATCAGAACACCCGCTTCAGTGAAATGCTGAAGGTCACCTGCTGTGATGCTTCTGAGCAATTAAAGTTGGCTTATAAAGAATTTAAAAATGTCGTGGCTTTTTCAGCGACACTCAAGCCCTTTGCCTATTATCAGGAACTGCTGGGCTTCCCGAAAGAAAGTCAGACTCTGGAGTTCCAGTCCCCGTTTAAGGTTGAAAATCGCCAGCTGATGATCATCCCGCAGATTTCCACCAAGCTGAATGACCGCGCGCTGAACTCCGGCAAGGTCGCCGAGGTCATCGCCAGAGTCACGCGCGTGAAGGCCGGCAACTACATAGCTCTTTTCCCAAGTTTTGAATTTCTGGCCCAGGTAGAGAAGCTGTTACAGGTCCCGCATATGCGCGTTCTGCGCCAGGAACGTGACATGAAACAGCTGGATGTGCAGATCTACCTGGAAGAGTTGAAATCAGCCACCGAGCCAATTTTGCTTCTGGGAGTGCAGGGCGGAGTTTTCTCTGAAGGCGTGGATTTCCCTGGGGATATGTTGATTGGAGCCTTCGTTATCGGTCCGGCTCTGCCAAGTTTTGATTTTGAACGTGAACAGATCCGCTCTTATTTCGACAGTCGCTATGGGAAGGAACACGGTTTTAATTACACCTATGTGTATCCAGCCATGGCGAAAGCCATTCAATCGGCCGGCCGCGTGATCCGCTCTGAAACCGACAAAGGTGTGATTATCCTGATGGATTCACGCTTCTTAAATTCAGTCTATGCCGAGGCTATGCCCAGCGGCTGGTTCAAAGAAAGCCCGAAAGAGCTGGTGTCACAAAAGATCATTTCTGATCTGGAGTCTTTCTGGAAGAGCACGGAGGAAACTTCGTGCGATTAAAAGACCTGCCCGTTTTCTTTTTGGATCTGCAAACCACCGGAGCAAAACCAGGGGCCGCCAATATTCTGGAAATGGCCTGGGCCTTGTCGGATCTTTCCGAAGCTCGCAGTCACCTGGTGGCACAACCAGATGACCAGCCCGTGCCCAAAAGAATCCTGTCTCTGACCGGCATTCGCAGCGAAGAACTTGAAAGTGCCAAGCCATTGCCGCAGGTCTTTGAGATTCTTTACAGTGAAATCTCTGATCGCCCGGCAGTCATTCACTTTGCTCAATTTGAAAAGCCGTTTCTGGCGGCCAGCTTTGAAGCCTTAAACCTTCGAGAGTTCCCGGTGATCTGCACCCATGCGATTGCCAAAAGACTTTTTCCGAATCTTCCGGCAAAAGGTATCAAAGGGCTTGCGGGATACTTTGGTCATGCAGCGGGCGAGTTCAAGCGAGGCCATAGCCACGTGGAAGCCACCCAAGTTATCTGGAAACACTTGCTCGACGAACTTGAAAAACAACACATCATGACGCTGGAAGATCTGAATCTCTGGCTGAATCAGGAAGCTCCAAAGAAGACCAAGTACGAATATCCGATGCCCAAGGAAAAACGACTGAATCTTCCGAAAGTTCCCGGCGTCTATCGCTATCTTTCCCAGTGGGGTGAAATCCTTTATGTCGGCAAAGCCACATCCTTGCACGATCGGGTGAACAGCTATTTCCGCGGGCAAAAAGGCAGAGACTCTTTTAAGCTCGAGATGCTGACGCAGGCCTATGATTTGATTGTGACCCCTTGTCGTACGCCTTTGGAAGCTGCCCTGCTAGAAACAGATGAAATCAAAAGACACAACCCCCGCTACAACATCAGTTTAAAAGCCGGTGAACGCAGTTTGGTTTTCTTTAGCCGCGATTTTCTCTCTATGAGTCCTGAACAGGACGAACAACATTTTATCGGTCCTTTTTCAAACGCTCTGGTTTTTGATTCAATTTTAAAGTTGAATGCGTCTTTGCGCACGGAAGATCAAACATTTGATCCCAATATGTTCTATGAGCCTTTGGATTCCAATCTTCTTAAGGCCGGATTTGAAATATTCTGTGCACGCCATCAAGAATCCATGCAGACCTTTAAATCCATGCGGTCTATTTTTGCCCTGGGCTTATACTTTGTGAAGAATGCTGCGCCGGAAGAATCGACGGAAGAAGAAGACCTGTCGGAGCAGGATAAAGAGACTGACACCTCAGAGACAGAAGATATCGAGGTCGAACTGACTGCAGAAGATATCGCAGATAAGTTTGAGCGCCACTTCATGCGGGCCGCTCAGGCGTATTTGCGGGCACGCAAGCTGACGAAACTTCTGAACTCAGATATTGAATACGCTCTTTCAAGTAAAGGCCCCCGCTATGTTCTTCACTTCAGGAATGGACAGCTGATCGAAGACTCCCCGGCGGACGAAGTAACCTCTTCATCTCGACGCTGGCAGGACTCTTCAGTGGTGACATACGATCGTATGGCCGTTCTTTTGTCCGAGTTAGAACGTGTGCGCTCCAAAAAGGGATACTACATTCTTACTTAGACCCTCCTGACTCTTTCAGAAGGGTCCTGAGTGCTCAGTGTTTACATGGCATAGAAGAATTCTTCTTTGATAATCTTACCGTTATGAACGGTGTAAAGACCCACCTCATTCATCTTCATGCGCTTTTTAGTCTTCTTATCAGTGGCATCAACCTTAAAATAGACGGCAAAGCGATCTCCACAGGGAAAGGGACCATCCACTTCCATGGAATGAACATCCATGGTTTCTTCCCACTCTTTGTTTTTCTTACGGATGGCTTCAATTCCGTTCACCCCCTCAGGCATCCCCGGCATTGACATCGCTTCATGACTCTCGATTTTATCAGAATAAAGCTGTTCCACGGCTTTGAGGTTTTGACCTTTTTTACAGAGCTCCACCAGCTTCTGTCCGACTTGTAGGGTGTCCGATTGTCTTTCCATATCTCCTCCTTAAAGGTTAATGAAAACAATACTGAACCTACGACGGGACCGAGGGAATATGTTTGAATACAGGAACCGCCTCAATAAACAGGTTGCAACAAATTAGCCCGACGGAATCGGTCCAAATAGCTGTGCCCTTGATATTTGCCAATCTCCCGGGCCCAGAACTCCCCATTCTTCTGTTTACGGAATGTGGGATGACTGAGTTCAAGCATGTTCGCGATGTTAGTGGTCAGCCAGATGTTCTCGTCACGAGTAAACCGTCGCAGTTGCGACACCATCTCGGCTTTTTTTCCGGTCAGATCCTCCAGCAGACTTAAAAGATCTTTGGCCTGGGCTTCTAAGGTATAAAGCTTCCCGAAGGTGGTCACCTCGCGGTCCATGGCCTTCAAAAGCTTCTGCGCCTTGTGACTGATGCCTTCGCGCGGATCATTTCCGGCAGAATCATCACCGTAACGAGCCCCCGGCACGAGATAATCCAGATTGTTGATATTCGTGGCCGCCATCAGGATGTCCCGCAGAGCCTTCTTCGAGATCTGCCAGCGCATCGTGCCTACCAGTTCGGGATAAGCATCCAGTTCATCAGGCATTTGGAAACGAATGTAGCCTTCGACACCCGCCCTTTTGTTAAAAAACTTCTTAAAGGTTTTTTCAAATTCTTTGCGAGTGCAATAGTTGTCAAAAATTGATTGAGTCAAAGTCACTTCAATCTCAGCAAAACGCCTTGCTTTGTCATCCACAACGGCTTCCAAAGCCATGCCAATCTGAATGCCTTCGCCCCAAAAATCTGTCACAACATCCGTCGTCGGCTTGAAGAAGCCAATATCAAGCTTATCTTCCCACAGACGACTGAGCCCTCGATCATAAGATCGCGATTTATGCCCCAGCACCAGTCTTTGCCCATCTACCAGCAGATCACTGACACCGGTGTCAGAAGACCGCTTCCAGACCATAAAAGCCAGATTGAAGCTTTTGCTTTTCGCCGACTCAATCCACTCATGGGGTTTGACCATCTTGGCAAGGGCTGTAAAGTCGGTGTCCACCAGTGCTGACTCCACCGCATCCTGCAATTGCATCTGCTTTTCCAAAGACTCATTCAGCAGATCGACCCGGTACATGCGATAGACTTTCTTCGTTCGTTCTGCCCTCACGTTGGCGGCCAAACGCAGATAAGTCCTAATATCAATTCCACTATAGGCAGATGCCACGTCCACGTGATCCGTACTGATCTCAAAAAGCGTGGGATGAGGCTTGGAATAATAGATGGATTTAACCGAGGCATAGCCCAAGCCAAGCAAGGCCGCTTCGATCTGAACGTCCTCAATCACCTTCAACTTGGTCTTTCCGACCGAGGCACCAAACGAATGGCTGACACGCAGTTGTTCACCCACAGCCAAAGATCTTCGGATTTCGCGAATACTGAACGGGTTCAGCAGACTGAAGAATCGGCTGGTGCCAACTTCCTTCATTGTCGAAACGCTGTGCAGATACTCAAACGTGTAGGTATAATAAAGCCCCACCGGCGCTGTGACACGGTCGTTGAATATACCGACCGGAAGACTGATGCTCAGTTTGTCGTTCAGAAGATACCGCTTCTGGCCGGGGCCCAGTTCCGGATTCACGCTGACGGCTCTGGAAGCTTCAAATCCAATCCCGCCCTCCAAAGTCCCGTTGCCCAAATCAACGACGAAGTCCGCCTTGCCGTAGTTTGCCGGATTAAACAGAGATAAAAATTTATTCTGAAGAGTGTTAATGGTGAGAACTATCGCCCCTTGAAACGGGGTAAAACGATTTCCCAGAATCGGCAGGGTATTGCCGGGATATTCTTGCGCGCCTTCCTTCAAAAAGCCGTGCTCATTGATATAGTCCGGATATGCTGAAGCCAGGTCCTGCTTGGACTGCACCGGATGCGGTTGGAACCCCTCTTTAAGCAAATCAAAATCCACCATCATCTTGTTCAGTCGGGATTTCAGTTTTTCCGCATAAAGTCTTTGCACCGGCTCGGGGAATCCTGATGTCTGCATAATGCCATCAATTTGATCTGTGCGAATCTGCGCCATACGACGGGCCAGCCACTTCACATCGCTGTAAGTGGTGTCCTTCCAAGTTCGCGAATTAAAGACCGAGAACCAGAACAGACGAACTTGCCCGTTGTTTCGTTTTGTGAACTCCCACGTAAACTCATTCACAGCCCCTACGTTTCCAAGCATGGCCGGAAGCCCCAATGCAGAACTGGTGTCCGACAGGAAGAAGATCGGCAACCATCCCCGCCGCTCGTCGCGAACGGCGTCCACACGGGCCTGATATTCAAACTGGTCCTGCAACGAGATCAAAGCATTATAAAGAACCATGGCCCGGTATTCGCGGCGATTGCGCAAACCATTGTCCCCCATGCGGAACGGACCCATCCGGCGATAGTCGTCCTTGTCTGGGTAGGCCTCCAGGGTCACGTTCTTCATGATGACGGCATTTTCACCAGGAATTCGTTCAACATGCGTCATCGCTGAGCCCATTTCCAGTCCATGCACATTGCGCCACTGAGTCAGGAACTCTTCAAACGAGGTATCCCCCAGTTCCAGCTTAATCGCCGACCGAAATGTTGTCGGATTGGCCGGATATCCAATGATTCGTGCCAAATGGTTCACCACAGAGGCATTGTAGGCTTCAAAGCCCACACGCAAGGTGACGTCTTTCTTTTTAGGAAGGCCTTTTTTATTTAGCTCCTGATCGTCTAACCAGTGGGTCTTAAACTTGATCGTTCCATTCCCCATGCGCTCATAATGAAAGACCGGCAGAGGGTTGTTCCTTGGAGGGAAAAACTTTCTTTTCCAATAAATCTCTAAATAAGGATCGTAAGCTGCGATGTCATTGTCCGTCCAGATCGCGGAGGAGGGAGGATCCAGCTTGGAAAGATCATTCCCTGCCTGCTGATAGGCTCTCAGTTCTTTTTGATTTGCGAAGTGTCCGTTTAAAAGAAGGTTGCTGGCTTGGGTTTTAGCGGAGTCATCGATGGAAAACTCAAAGAAATTTTCCGCAAGATTCTTCACTCTCTCTACCAAAGAAGTAAAGATCGTCATCGGATAAGGGGTGTAACCAGCGGCAATAAAAAGAAGAATCAATTCAACCTTTTCATGGATTTCATTGGGGCTCATTCGCGAATAGCGCGCCTGCAAGTCTCGCGTGTGCTCCAGGGCAAAGATCAAAGGTGCGATGGCTTCGGACTCGCTGCTTTGGGCTTCCAGGCCCTCTTTTTCGGCCTTATCGTTTTCATAGCCGTGCACCAGAATCAAATTGGTCTTGCGGTTCATCTTGGCCGAATCCATCAACAACGACTTTTGAAACTCCAGAAACTGCACCAGAGACTCAAGCTTGCGCGGGGACAAGGTCCCTTCTGAATTGTAGAAGAACTTAGTGCGATAAAGCTGCAGGGCCGGGTCATGGCCTTTTTCAAGGACCCCCTCTGACGGAGAGTACGGGCTTGTCGCCAGGACGGACAGGGGGACGGAAAGGACAAGGATCAAAAGGGACAAAAAGCGATTCATGGCATTCACCTGCGACTTGTTAAAGGTCACTTTCTAGTGAATTCCACTGCCGAACGCCAGTTGCGAAGAGTTCAGGTCTGTTACTTATCAGAAAGGCAGGCCCTTAAAGCCCCTAACTGGACGAAGGATTGTTTGTAGAGCCTTATGGCAGGCGGAATGGGGACAAAACCCCCGTTTAGCCTTTAAGATAGACTTACGGAGATCCAACAGCATGAGCAAATCAGGTGCAACATCCAAAGCTTCCCGTAAGAACCAAACCACAATCCCCGCCCGCGTCCGCCAAGCCCTGGGCATCGCCAAAGGCGACACCCTGTTGTGGACCGTGAATGGAAACGAGGTCTCTATCCGCATCATCAACCGCAAACAGGTTGATTGGTCCAAAACCTCGGAACTGTCGCTATTGGAGTGGACCCCAGAAACTGAAAAACCCACAGAGCCCGAAGCGAGCGTTTAACCCCAGCAAGGCGGTTAATCTTTAAGCTCGTACTGCTGCCAGTTGGTTTCATACGGAGCAAATGCATACAACCAGCGCACTGACTGGAGCTGATCCGCTGATAAAAGATTCTTATCGCGCAAAGCTCGTGCGCGATACTTGGCTCCAAGCGCATGAATCTCGTCAACCAGCTCCATGATACTTGCTTTGGACAGCTCCACTTCTGCCGAGTGCATGCACACATCTTTATTCTTTAAAAACACATCCACATGATCCAAAAACTGCGCGATCTGCGGGCGAAGAATCGCACGCGCCAGCGGACCTTTGTGCTGGAAACGAATGTTGCCAACGGCTTTAATCCGAACCTGATTACCAGGAAGAACTTCCAACAAGCCGTAGTTTTCAATTTTACGCAGAACTTTGAAGAACTTCTGACTTGAAAGCTTCCAAGCTTCAGCCAATGTGCCTGGACTCACTCCTCGATGAAGAGATCTGAAGATTCCGAACATCGCAGGATTGGCGGCAAAAAACTTTTCCTGTTCTTCGCTCAGAACGTAGTCCACTTCCTTTTCCTGATTGGCAAGAGCCGCCAGATCAAAAAATGAAATCCCCACAAGATCACAGATCTTAAAGACCGTTTGTAGATTGCAGTTCTGGGTTGAGAAGAGTCTTTTCACTGTGACTTCAGACACTTCCATCTGAAGCGCCAGTTCCGCATAGGTGATCTTCTTGGATTTCAAAACCTCTTGCAGGCTTTTCAGCAGCTTTTTGGCATCGGTGTGTTGATTGATTTGATCCATAATGGTCGTTTTCGTATCACCAAAAGATACCAAATTAAACAGAATTGATAAAGGTATCATATTTTGACATCTCTAGACCCAACAAGGAGTTATCAAATGATCAAAGTACTTACCCACACTGCACTTATGGTTCTCTTCAGCGCAACGGCTTTGGCTGGCTACCTACCACCCAAAGAGAACGTGGCTTACTGGTGTTATCAAGGATGTATCGACGACTACTACAGCAACCACAACGAGTGTGTGGCAAAATGTTATGGCGGGAGAAGACCGAAAGCCAACCCAATTCAAATTCAGAATCTGAACCAGAACTACAATCAAAACCAAAACTGCCAGGACAACACCAACGCAGCCGAGATCAAAGCCGCCGCTTGCTGCTCTTGGGGTGAAAACATCCAAGGCTGTATGCCGGGTTGCTAAAAAAGTTGGACCCAAAGTGAGTGGGGGCACACGTTCGCCAGTGCCCCATTAAGCTCTTCTTAAGATGACAATCACGACCTTTGCCGCTCTAATTTAGTCTTCACCAAGGAGCAGCAATGAACCCAACCCGCGACAATGCCTTTCAAAAACTCATTCGATTCAGTGTGAAGCTCGTCAATGAATACCTGCCTGATCCCTTTATCTTCTGCGCGCTTTTGACTTTTATCGTATTTGCCGCGGCAATGCCCGTAACTGGCATGAGCTTCCTTGAAACTGTGAACGGTTGGTATGAAGGCTTCTGGGGCTTGTTGGGATTCTCGATGCAGATGGTCCTGGTGCTCGTGCTCGGCCATGCGTTGGCGAACTCGCGCCCCTGCTCCAGCTTGTTGTCGTCTTTGGCCTCCCACCTGCGCACCCCTGGTCAGGCGATCGTTGTCGTTTCTTTGGTCTCGCTGCTGGGTTCCTGGTTCAACTGGGGTTTTGGCCTGGTGATCGGCGCTCTCTTTGCCAAAGAGATCGCGAAAAAAGTAAAAACTGTCGACTACCGCCTGCTGATCGCTTCTGCTTATTCCGGCTTTCTAATCTGGCACGGCGGTCTTTCCGGATCTATTCCTTTGACGATTGCCACGGACGGGAATCTGGCCAAGGCCTCTAACAATGTCGTCACCGGAATGATCCCAGTATCTGAAACCCTGTTTTCAACCTACAACCTGGCCATCGTGATAGTCCTTTTGGTGACAGTGCCCCTGCTGAACATGTTCATGCACCCACGTCCGGAAGAAACCGTGACTGTGGATCCGGCTTTGCTAAATGACGAAGTTTCAGACACGGAAAACGGCAACAGTACGTGGGCAGATCGCATTGAAAACAGCAAATGGGTTTCTTTAATCTTGTGCGCCCTTGCCAGCGTGTACATCGTAAACTATTTCTTCAAAAAAGGTTTGGATCTGAATCTGAACATTGTGAATTTCATCTTCCTGTTCCTGGGCATTCTGTTGCACGGGACTCCACGTCGCTACATTCTGGCGATTCGTTCTGCCGTGATCAGCTCCAGCGGGATCATCCTGCAATTCCCGTTCTATGCGGGAATCATGGGTCTGATGGTGGCCAGCGGCAGCAGCGGTGTTTCGCTGGCCGGAGCCCTGTCCAATGTGTTTGTGAACATCTCCACCGTCACAACATTCCCGTTCTTTACCTTTATCAGCGCGGGTATTGTGAATTTCTTTGTGCCCTCCGGCGGTGGTCAGTGGGCCGTACAAGCTCCGATCATGCTGCCTGCGGCGCAAGAGCTGGGCGTGTCCGTAGCCAAGACCTCGATGGCGATTGCCTGGGGTGACGCATGGACAAACATGATCCAGCCCTTCTGGGCCTTGCCAGCCTTGGGAATCGCAGGCCTTGGCGCCCGCGACATCATGGGCTTTTGTTTGATCGTCCTTTTGTACTCGGGCCTTGTGATCTCGGCGGGATTCTTGTTCCTATAATTACCTGAGCTTTCTGGTCATCAGGGCCGACTTCGTTGGCTCTGATAAAAAGTCTTTCTTTCGCACTGTTTTATTATAAACATCACTTTTCCGGTGAAATTCCCGGCGGCATTTCGTTATGGCTATGACTTAGGTTCCGAAGGAAAAGTTATTGGGAACACGCAGCCCATTGAGTTCTTAGCACAATAAAAGTTCTGCGGGTCCTCTGTTGTTGCGACACCCTTATTGGGTGACTTTGCAGTCCACAGGAGCCATCCCAGGATGGCCATCGACAACAAGCTTGAAGTTGCTTTTAGACGTCACATCCACTTTGCCCAGACAGATGGGCTTATTGTCGGTGGAGATGATTTCATATCTCAGAACAAGTTCGTTGGTGTCCAACACCCCGTAGTTTTTCTCGAAGGCTTCACCGGGCGCCAAGATTTTGTCGTCCACGACACTGAGCGGGGCTCCTCCGTTCGCTCGAGTTAAAATCAGGTCCGCCATAAATCGCACGTCCGTTGAATTCACAACCTTTGCCGTCATCGCCTGCGCTGCGCCGCCAAGAATCAGTACAGAAAACATAGTTAGGAATTTCATCAGTACCCCCATTTACATTTTTAACACTGGCAACCCGGCAGAGATATGGGAAATTGGAGATTAAAGGATTTTTGCTTTGCAAAAATGGCAGGGGGCGAGGTTGTGCCCGCGCTAAAAAGTACCAGTGGCACTTTTTAGTGTGGAGCATGCGTGAGGCTCTTGCGGCGAAGGCCGCAAATGCCGAACGCTTAGAAAGACGAGGCTCGATGCCTCGACTTTCGCGTCCCGACAAAGCCAGCAAATTTCCAGTTAAATGAATGTCTCAGCGGCAGATAAAAAGAAACAGAGGAATGGTAGGGGGCGAGGGACTTGAACCCCCGATCCCAGTGTTATGAGCACCGTGCTTTAACCAACTAAGCTAGCCCCCCACGAACTGGAATGGGAAAAGCCTACCAAACCTCCCCCACCTTGGCAAACGCACATCGCATTAGACCTCCGTGAGGACTAAAAGAAGTACTTCAAACCTGCCTGCAAGCCATCAAACTTCACCATTCCGAAGTTGGCCTTATCACCACTTGTACCATCGATTTTAACCTCAAAGTTCAACTTGCGATACATTAGCTCTAAGGCCAAGTCTTTATCCAAAAACATACCGACGCCCAATTGAGCTCCGAATCCTGAGGCTGCCGAGACAGAAATATCCTTTTCGCTAGTCTCGATACTAACGATAGAATAGTTACCCCCAAACTTTGCGTATTTAGATCCTGCAAAATATATCAAACTGGCGTTAATATTCATCAGCTGCAAATCCACCCCATGGACAGAATAGGATTCTCGGGGGAGGTCATACTCAAGTCCCAAGTTCCACCCGAAACCCTCCTGACGAAGACCCACTTCCGCCATGAGAGTTAACTCAGACTCAAATTCTAATCTAGACGGTCCGACCGTTGAAGCTCCTCCTGTAGTGACTTTGACAGATGATGACGCGACCTCAGAGGCGCTACTGTACGCAACTCCGACTGCACGGTAGATACCCAAAAGTGCCCACGGACTCTGATGTGATTGCGTAGAAAATGTGGGATTTGGTATCACGGGCGTCGAAGATGAGTTCGCTGGTGACGCAGAAGATGGCCTTACGGTCATGGATTCCACATTTGTAGACTCAGTTAGCTCAGAAGATTGCTCTTGGGCATTCACCCCAATGCCGCAAGCCAAGACAAAAAGTAAAAAAACAGATTTCAACATAGCCCCTCAAAAATAAATAAATATTGATTGATTTATAATAATAGGAACACGTCTAGAGAATGGCCAGAAGATATCAAGACTGCTGAACTAAGGTCTTAAACGAAAAAAGGCTCCCCTAAGGGAGCCTTTGAAGTTGCTTCAGCTACGCTTTGCCCGCGTCCGCAGGACTAGCTATCAACAAACGCTTTCAGTTTGTTGCTGCGAGAAGGATGACGAAGCTTTCTTAGAGCTTTCGCCTCGATCTGACGGATACGCTCACGGGTGACGTTGAAATCCTGACCCACTTCTTCCAAAGTATGATCGGACTCTTCCCCGATACCGAAACGCATACGCAGGACTTTTTCTTCTCTTGGAGTCAAAGTCGACAGCACACGGCGGGTTTGTTCAGCAAGGTTCAGGTTCACAATCGCTTCTGCAGGATTGATAACCTTTTTGTCCTCGATAAAGTCGCCCAGGTGTGAATCTTCCTCTTCACCCACTGGAGTTTCCAAAGAGATAGGCTCTTTCGCAATTTTCAAAACTTTACGAACCTTATCAACCGGCATGTCCATTTTATCCGCGATCTCTTCCGGGGTCGGCTCACGGCCAAGCTCCTGGATCAGGTAACGGGATGTACGAACAAGTTTATTGATGGTTTCGATCATGTGCACAGGGATACGGATCGTGCGCGCCTGATCGGCGATAGCACGAGTGATCGCCTGACGGATCCACCAAGTCGCATAAGTCGAGAATTTGTAACCACGACGGTATTCAAACTTATCAACGGCTTTCATCAAACCGATGTTACCTTCCTGGATCAGATCCAGGAATTGCAGACCGCGGTTGGTGTACTTCTTCGCGATGGATACAACCAGACGAAGATTGGCTTCAACCAACTCGGATTTCGCGGCATCGGCCTCACGCTCACCTTTCCAGATGGCCGTGTAGGTTTCTTTCACCCAGTTGTGATTCATTTCAGTTTCTGAATCCAAACGGCTGATACGCTTTTCCGCTTCCTGAGCCTGCAATACGTAGGATTTGAACTTCTGATAGTTCAAACCAGTATCACGGGTCATGCGGGTCAGTTCTTTTTCATTTGCATCGATCAGCTTCATACGCTCGATCATCGCACTGACGTCTTTAGAGAACGTGCGCTCCACACCGTCTTTGATACGACGGCGAAGAGTTCCGATACGGTTTACCAAGTTTTTAAACTTGATCACAATACGGTTGATCGTCTTACGGTTGAAGTTCACGGATTCAAAGTTCGCCATCAGCTTGTCATTCATGACAACAAGCTCTTTCATGGCAGCCTGGCGAGCTGGCGTGTTGGTTTCTTCTTTACGAAGAACCACGAACAGCTTTTCTGCGGCTTTCTGATACTCTGTGACCTTACCGATCAATTCGTGAATTTTGTCGATGTATTCCTTTTCGTCGTATTGAGTGTCTTCGTCCTCAAGACCACGGAAGATCGATTTAACTTTGATACGGCCTTCATCAAGGCGCTTACCAAGCTGGATGATCTCGTAGGTGCCCAGTGGGGACAAAAGGATCGCACGAACGATCTCGCGTTCCCCTTTTTCAATACGACGGGCAATTTCCACTTCCCCTTCACGGGTCAGTAGGGAAACGCTTCCCATTTTGCGCAGGTAAAGGCGTACAGGGTCATTGCCCTTAACGTCTTCACTTTCGGCCAATTCTTCTTCATCAACTTCTTCGTCTTCAGAATCGACATTTTCAAGGAAGGAACCTTCGCCTTCCTCCGCTTTCGAACTTTCAGACAAGTCTGAAATAACTACACCACCGCCCTCAAGGCCATGCATGAACATGTCCAGGACTGACGGAGCGATAATTTCAGGGGGAAGGAGCTCATTGATCTCTTCGATCGTGAGCGCACCCTTCTCCTTCGCAAGCTTCAGGAATCTCTGGATTTCTTCTTTAATCAGAGACTCTTGTTCTTGCAAAGAAAGCACCTTTACAGGCTCTTTCTCTTGTTTGTTTGGTAGGTTCGGTTTCATCAATACCCCGCCTTTTACCCTTTATTCAGAGAGATTCGGTTTCTCTGAATATTCATAATCTGTTCCAACTTTTCCGAACTAGGTTCGTTTTTAAGATCTCGTGCCAGGCGCTTTGCTTGTTCGCGCAGGAAATTTTCTTTTACGCGCTTAAAGCAATCGCGCAGGAGTTTCAGTTCTGCCTCTTCGTCAAACCCTGGATCGCCCTCATTCGCTGGGCTCACTTGGAATAAATATTCAGGCTGATCGACGTAAGAGACAAGGAGACTGGTCAATTTATCAAACTTACCGAGATCTTGTCTATACACATCCGTGGCTTTTTCGAGGATCTTCTTCACTCCTTCATGGGCCGTGCTCTCGAGAAGATTTTCATTCACAAACGACTCGAAATTGGCACGACTTTTGAGTACCAACCCCAAGAGCATCAGCTCCGCTTTAGAGGCTCCCTGGAGGCTGATTTTGCCCCCCTCCACTGACTGGGACACCTCCGAAGAGGCTTTTGGGTTAGCTGCCCCCGCAGAAGGGTTTGGCTGCACCGTCCTAGTCATTCCTGGGCGACTTTGTGAACTTACAGGACCACTGCCCTGTATTCCCACAGCCTGACGCAACCAGGGAAGGCCTACGCCCATTTTCTGAGCGGCCTCTGCCAAGTACAAATCCCGCAATCGAAGGTCGGGAATGGACTCAAACAGTGGCTTTAGCTTATCGGCTAATTTTACTTTTTCCGAAGCCTCGCCACGGTATCCTTCCATCCAACGCGACAGAATCATCACAAATAGATCCGGAGCGCGATCCAGCTCGATTTTCAGAGCTTCAGATCCGTATTTTTTCACATAATCGTCCGGATCCATTCCATTCGGCAATGTGAGACCTTTTGGATATAAATCCGCCGCCAGCAAAATCGGCAAACTGCGCTCGGCCGCTTCCATTCCCGCGGAATCCCCGTCAAACAGGGCCACCACGTTCTTGGTCATACGCTTTAGCATCTTGCCATGATCCGGCGTCAAAGCCGTTCCCATGGTGGCCACGACGTTGCGAATGCCCGCCTGATACAAGGACACCAGGTCCATGTATCCTTCCACAATCAAAGCCAGATCTTCACTGCGAATGTAGCGCGCCGTCTGCGACAGACCGTACAACACACGGCCTTTCACGAACACCGGCGTCTCTGGAGAGTTCAGATATTTCGGCTCGTTTTCTTTTTTCTCTAAATAACGTCCACCGAACGCAATGGGCTCCCCCATCGGCGAGAAAATCGGGAACATCAAACGATCACGGAAAATATCAAAATGCCCGGACTTGTTGTTGCGGGCCTTCACCAGACGCGCTTCTTCCGCCAGGGCCATCGGAACGTTTTTACTCAGCAGGTACTGCTCCAGCCCGTCCCACTCTGGCAGGGCATAACCCACACCAAAAGCCTCGATCACCTCTTGCGACAAACCACGACTGGCGATGTAGCGTTTCACCGGGTGATCGTGAGGAACGCGCTTAAGTTGCTCTGAAAAATAATCAGCCGCGAGCTTATTTACTTTTAACAACAACTTCTTTTTGTCGTGCGCCTGGTCTCTTTGGGCGTCTTCTTTTTCCGGCGCTGGCATGGGGATGCTGGCGCGATCGGCAAGGTATTCCACCGCTTCAGGGAAACTCATCCCCTGATAGTCGCGCAAAAACGAAAACAGGTTGCCGGATTTATGACAACCGAAACAGTGATAGACCTGTTTTGTTTCAGAAACGGAAAAAGACGCCGTTTTTTCGGCGTGATCAGGAAACGGACAGCGGCCCATAAGGCCGCTACCGCTAGGTTTCAATTGAGTGTATTGGGAGATGATGTCTACGAGGTTATTGGCCTCTGACACCTTCTCGATAAAGTCTTGAGAAAATCGCATGCCTCTCCAACAAATTAAGAAAGCTTAGATTTAATAACTTCGCTCACTACTTTGTTGTCGGCGGCGCCACCGGATTTCGCGATGACTTCTTTCATCACAGGACCCATGTCCTTCACGGATTTAGCACCCAATGCTGCAATTACTTCTGTAACAAGAGCTTCGATTTGTTCACGGCTCATTTGCGCTGGCAAATAAACTTCCAGAACTTTCAGTTCGGCAGTTTCCTGCTCGACCAGATCCGTGCGGCCTGCGGCCTGGAACTGTTCGATGGATTCTTTGCGTTGCTTAACAAGCTTTTTAACCACATTCATCACTTCTTCCGGAGTGATGGGATCTGGTCTCATGTCGATTTCGCGGTTTTTGATCGCAGACTGGAGCATACGAAGAGCTCCCAACTTTGCAGATTCTTTTGCGATCATGGCAGCTTTAACATCTGCGGCGATTTTATCTCTGAGTTCCATAGTGCCTCCAAAGGGACTTAAGAAGAGATTTGGTCATAAAACAGAGGCGACCAGTGGTCGCCTCTTGAAAAAACAAACTTTCAAAAAGGGAACTAGTCGTTCCAACCTTTTCTGGATTTTTTTACAGCGCGTTTACGAGCTGAAAGAGACTTCTTTTTAAGTCTTACAGAAGGTTTTTCAAAGTGTTCGCGTTTTTTAACTTCAGAAAGAATACCTGCTTTTTCGCAAGACTTTTTGAATTTTCTGAACGCTGATTCAAAAGACTCACCGTCTTTGATCTTAACCATTGCCACGACAATCACCTTCCCTTCTGATGTGGAATTAGAATTTGAGAGAAAGAGTGTATAACAAAGCGGCAGAAAAGGGGCAAGTCTCGGGGTCCTGACGCAACGAATTATTCACACCTTTGCACAATTTGATTGAAACACCCCCCAAGGAATGCGGAAATTGCAACAGAGGGGACCCTATGAAATTACTTATCTATTTGATATCACTAATATTCGTCGGAACTAACCACGCCCATGCCTGGGAGGATTTTTATATCCTGCAACCAGGCCAACTGCGCTTTGAGCGCGCCGCTACTCAAAAGTTCACTCACTTTTCCCAGTCCGACTGCCGTGCGCGCATACAACAGATCACCTGCATCGTGAATCCGTCTCAGAATCCTCAAGAGCCCCGAACGTGCCAAGAGGACAGCCCCACAGCCGCCCCGGCACTCGAAAAGATCTACGATATTCTGCCCCCGAAACTGCAAAAGGTCTTCTGCGGACTGGATGTCATTTACATCGAAAATCAATTGGAGGCTTTGGCCTATGCCGGAGTCATCCAGGCTGATGCCCAAGGCCATGTGCAAGGCTCTTTCATGGGCATCCGCCGCACCCTGATTGAACAAAACTACGACGCCACCTCTGTCTTTGGCTGGAAGGAACAAAAAGCCTTCGGGATTAAGGCACCTCCGTTTGTTCATCTGCCAGAAGGACCTCGCGTGGACGTGACCCTGCCCGTTTCCCTTTCCGCCCTTCATTATATTGTCGTGCATGAATTCGCGCATATTCTGGATTTCGCGAACTCTGCCAACAACTTTGTCTGCCCGGAGGGGGAAACCTGCAACCTTTCCCAAGGCCAGATGGAAGAGTTCAAAAAACTCATACCCAAAGAAGGCTCCTGGGGCACTTTGAGCTGGAAAGGCCTGATGGAACCGCTGCCAGAGCAAAGCTTTCCCCTGTGGAATAAACTCTGCTTCTATGGCTGCACAGAACAGCTGGGTCTGCAGGATATCGAGGCCTTCTATCACCAGCTGAATCCGACCAACTTTGTATCCACTTATGCCGCCATCAGTCCGTATGAAGACTTCGCCGAAAGCCTGACTTTTGCGGTGATGGCTGAACACGAAGACTTCCAGTACCGGATCCAAACCCCCTATGCGTCTTACTCCCTGGATGCCAAGTGGCGAAGCATCGGGCCGAAAAAAATCTGGATGCAGGACTTCCTGAACCGCGATCTGAAATACCCAAGCCCGATGAAGTAGTTTATAAAAAAGAGAACGACTTAACAGGAGTTCTCTTTTTTTATGACCGAAATGCTTGCGAACCCACAAATCTGGATCGCCTTTTTCACCCTTTTTGCCCTGGAACTTGTTCTGGGAATCGACAACGTCATCTTCATCTCCATTCTGGCTGGAAAGCTCCCCAAAGAGCAGCAAAGCAAAGCGCGCATGATGGGCTTGGGATTGGCCGTGATCACTCGTGTGATTCTGCTATTCTCCTTGTCCTGGATCATCGGACTGACCGAGCCTTTGTTTGAAGTTCTGGGTCAGAAGATCTCAGGACGGGATCTCATTCTGCTGCTGGGCGGTTTATTCCTGATCGTCAAAAGCACAATGGAAATCCATCACAAGCTGGAGGGTGTTGAGGGCAGTCAATCCAATGCGGTGGCCCACTCCTTCAATGCCGTGATTGTGCAGATTTTGCTTTTGGATGTGGTGTTCTCTTTGGATTCTGTCATCACCGCCGTGGGCATGGTGAATGAAATTGCCGTGATGATTGCTGCCGTCGTTTTGTCAGCTGTCGTCATGATTGTATCCGCGAAGACCATCAGCGACTTTGTGGACTCACATCCTTCCTTGAAGATCCTTGCCTTAAGCTTCCTATTGATGATCGGCTTTACGTTGATCGTTGAGTCTTTGGAAGTTCACATACCGAAAGGATATGTTTACTTTGCGATGGCCTTCTCTGTCGGTGTGGAAATGTTAAACATTCGCATGCGTCGCAAAAAGCCAGTTGAACCGGTCAAACTTCGCGAAAGAATTGCTGAGGAAGTGTAATGAGCACCACGTCCCACGACGAAAAATGGATGAAGAAGGCTTTGCAATTAGCACGCAAAGCCGCCGCCCGGGATGAAGTTCCCGTAGCCGCCATTGTCGTGGGTCCCGAGGGGCTGATTTCCTATGCGATCAACACGCGCGAACGCCAGCAAACTCCACTGGGACATGCGGAAATGCTGGCCCTGCACAAGGCCTCGCAAAAACGCGGAAGCTGGCGACTGAGTGACTGCACTTTGTACGTCACACTTGAACCCTGCATCATGTGTGCAGGAGCTATTCAGCAATCCCGTGTGGCGCGCGTGGTGTATGGCGCCACCGACCCCAAAGCTGGCGGGGTCGGCAGTTTGTATCAAATCCTGAACGACCCACGCCTGAACCATCAGGTGGAGGTCACCAGTGGCATCCTGGAAGACGAATGCAGCGATCTGCTGCAAAGTTTCTTTAAGGACCGCCGTGAGGAAAAGAAAGTCGACAAGGCTCAAAAAGTTTACCGTGAAAGATCTTCTGTCGTGGTTCTGCATAAGAATCAGGTCCTTGGTTTTCACGCTGTTGACCCCACTTCAGAGGTGCCTTACTTCTTCCTGCCTGGAGGGGCGATCGAAGAGGGTGAAACACCGGCCGAATCAGCGGCGCGTGAATGTCTGGAGGAAACAGGCTATCGCGTGCGCATTCTGGAAGAAACTGCTTTTGAACGAAAGTATGACTTCCCCTGGGATGGAAAAGTTCACGCCTGCAAGACCACCTTCTTTGTCGGCGTCTTGGATCAAGAGTGGGTCGCACCGACACAAGTTGAGGATGCCTCTTATCACCGGGGTGTGGAGTGGATTGACGCCAAGACCGCCTCCACGGCGTTTGCCTATAGCAAAGATATCCTGTGGGCCGTGCAAAAACTTCTGAAAACAGCCCAAAAGAAAAATCAATCCAGACGATAACCCCTCGAAACCAGAATTAAATTTACAGGAAGCAGGGCCCCTGTTAGAAGTCTGATCCAATGACGACTACAAAATTTACTGATCTCCCCCTTATTGCCCCTCTTCAATTTTCCTTAAAAGAAGCAGGTTACGAAACTCCAACTCCCATTCAGTTGGCAGCCATCCCTGTGATTCTTGAGGGGCATGACCTGCTGGGAATCGCCCAAACAGGCACCGGAAAGACGGCAGCCTTTTCACTGCCTATTTTGCAGAATCTTGCAAAACACACACGCAAGATTGAACCCAAGTCTCCACGCTGCCTGATTCTGACCCCCACACGTGAGCTGGCGATTCAGATCCACGAAAACATCGAGGCCTACAGCAAGCATCTGAAGATGAAACACACTGTGATCTTTGGTGGTGTTGGACAAAGCCCGCAAGTGCGCGCCCTGCAAGGAGGCGTGGATGTTCTGGTGGCAACACCAGGTCGCCTGCTGGATCTGCACGAACAAAAACATCTGAAGCTGGATCGCGTGGAAATCTTCGTCCTGGATGAAGCCGACCGCATGCTGGACATGGGCTTCATGCAGGATATTAAAAAGATCCTCCCCCTACTGCCGCAGAAACGTCACAACCTGTTCTTCTCTGCGACGATGCCGCACGAGATTCAGACTCTTGCCAATCGTATTTTGGTGAATCCTAGGAAAGTGGAAGTGACTCCGGTTTCCTCCACCGCCGAAAAAGTCGAGCAGCGTGTGATGTTTGTTGAAAAACCGCAGAAGCTGGATCTATTGCTGCACCTTTTGAAGGACCCGGCTCTTCACAAAGTTCTGGTGTTCTCGGCGATGAAATTTGGCGCTAATAAAGTTGTGGATAAACTGATCAAGGCTGGCGTCAAAGCGGCAGGCATTCACGGTGACAAATCACAAAATGCCCGTCAACGCGCCCTGGAAGATTTCAAAAGCGGTGATGTGCGTGTTCTGGTTGCCACTGATATCGCCGCTCGTGGTATCGACATTGACGGCATCACACATGTTATCAACATGGAACTGCCACACATTCCTGAAAGCTATGTGCATCGTATTGGAAGAACAGCCCGCGCTGGCGCTGAGGGCATTTCCATTTCCTTCTGCACCGCCGAAGAAAAGTCTTTCCTTTTCGCAATTGAAAAAGTCACGCGCACAAAAGTCACCGTGATCGAGGACCAACCATTCCATTCTGTTGAAGCTGCCAATGCGGCCGTTATGACGGTTGGAAAAGCCAAAGCGATTTTGGAAGGTCAGCGTTTGCAAAACAAGGCAAAACACAGACCTTCTGGCGGGAATAAACGCCCAGTTGCCAAAGGCGAAGGCGGTCGCGTAAAATCGACTCCATGGCACAAAAGGAAGCGATCCAAAAACTAGATGACGTATTGAAACAATGGACCAGCACCCCGATGGGGCGAAGAACCTTCTTGGCTTCGCTCCCACTTCTGATGGCGGCGTGTGCAACAGAACAGCATCGCCAACGCGAGGGCAACCTACGCGGGGATGAAACCTCTCTGACTGTGGCCGATGAAAAGCGTATGACTTCGGAAGTTCTTCCGCAAATGCGCAAAGACTATCCGGCCATTCAAAATCCCCAACTTCAATCTTATATCAGCCAACTGGGCCGCAAGATCGTGACGGCCAACGGTTTGGAAGGTCAACCCTACAATTACAACTTCACAGCCGTCGATGTGGGCTATGTGAATGCCTTTGCGCTGCCGGCAGGAACTGTGTTTGTCACTGCTCCACTGATTGCCATGGCTGATTCTGAAGCTGAACTGGCGGGCGTGATCGGGCATGAAGTCGGCCACATCAAAGCCCGGCATACGGCCATTCGCATGGATGCCGCGAAGAAAGCCGAAAGCAAGTCCTGGATCTATGCTGCTGGCGGGGGCCTGCTTGGAGGCGCCTTGGGTTACGGACTTGGTAAAATGCTGTGCAAACAAGGCGACGATGAATGTATGCAGAAGGCGACTCTGTACGGAGCTGCCGCCGGAGCTGGTGGTGGTCTTCTGATTCAAAAGTATGCCTTTATGGCCAATTCCCGCGAAGACGAGATGGAAGCAGATCGTATCGGTTTCAGAACCTCGGTGGCGGCGGGTTATGACAAAGACAAAGTCGGTCTTTTCTATGACAAACTTCTAAAAATGGAAGAGCAGAACAAAGGTCAGCAGAACCCCCTGATGATTTCACTGGCTGATGCCATGAGCACTCACCCGCCAAGTCGCGAGCGCGTGACTCAGATGAATCAGATGGCGTCCGATCAACCTCGCAACCCAAGAGCCATCACTTCGACCAAGGAATTTGATCGCATGAAAGCTCTTTGCACCGAGCTTGCGAAAAAGAAGCAGCAAAAAAGCTAAAGATCGTAGGATTTTTCGACAGTTTTCGGGAGGCCCCGGCAGGCCTCCAGGAACTTTTTCACCAGAGGCTCCGACGACAAGAAACGAGCCTCATCATCAATATGAAATTCCGGGTGCCATTGCACTCCCACAAAAAAACCATCTTCCGTGGAACTGAAGGCTTCAACCAGACCATCGGGAGAGCGCGCTTCCACACGCAACCCATGCCCCAGCTTTTTCACCCCTTGATGGTGAATCGAAACAATCTCACCGCCGGATGAATACATGTCTTGCAACATTCCCCCAGGCTCAATATCCACGGTGTGAGTCAGTTTTTCATAAAGTTCAGATTTGAAGTGCGAAAGATTGCTGGGAAGTTGAGTCGGCAGATCTTGGAACAAAGTGCCGCCTTTAAAAACGTTCATCAGCTGAAAACCCCTGCAGATTCCAAGAACCGGTTTGTTGCGAGTGACGAAAGCTTTCAGAAGTTTCAATTCATAGCGATCGCGAATGGGATCAATCTGGTGCTTTGCCATGATCTCGATGGGTTCTTCCCCATAGACGGTAGGGGAAATATCCACCCCGCCTTGCAAGACCAAGCCATCCAGAATTTCCGCATATTGATGCACATTCAGATCATCTTTTTCCAGAAGACCGGAGGATTCCAAAGAAGGAACCATAAAGACAAGACCGCCATGTTTGGCAATCAAATGTGCCAGGCTTTGCTCAAGATACTGAATAGTTTTGCTCTTAATCTCAAAACCATCCGGCGTTCGGTGCAAAAGACGAGGAGAAAGTCCAATGAGTAAAGGTTTTACTGCGTCCACTCTCTAAGTGTGGCCCCAAAACCTGTCGATGTCGATAGACTTTGTCTCTTCTCAAGAATTCACGACCCATCGCAAACACACCCTTTACCCAAACCCAAAGGTCGGTCAAAAGGGTTCAGCCGCGAGGCGGAGGGCTTTTTACGAAACGGAGGCGTGCTCCAAGCACGTCGGAGAGAAGTAAAAGGCCCAACAACGAAGTGGATGAGCCCTTTTCACCGACCGCGCCTACTCTTGGGCTTCTAAGCGGTATCCTAGAGACGGCACAGCCACGATACGGCCGTTGAAATTCTGGATCTTGCGCTTCAGATAATTGATCTGAGAATCGACATTTCGGGACGTCACTTCTGTGTCACCCCAGATTTCAGACAAACACTTTTCACGAGTGACAAGGTTGTTTTTGCCAGCCACCAAAAGTTTCAGGATGTCGAATTGTTTTGGTGTCAGATTCACCTCATTGCCATCGACAAACACCTGGCGAGACAGAAGATTCATCTTCAGGTTCGCTGCGTTTAATTCAGATGCTGTTTCGGTCTCTTTTTCTGAAAGACGAGCTTTGATTCGCAAAATCAGTTCTTTGACATGGAATGGCTTGGAAATGAAGTCATCCGCACCAGTTTCAAAAGCCTTGATACGTTCATCAATAGTCGCTGCACCAGAAACAAAGATGATCGGTGTGTTCTTGGTTGTATCGCTTTCGCGAACCATGCGGCACACATCCACACCCATCACTCCAGGCATCTTATAATCTAATAAAATCAAATCGGGACGCTTTTCGTTGATTAAACGAAATGCAGAAGTGCTGTCCGATGTATAGGAGCACTCGTAGGTAGAGCTGAGAATCTCGGCAAGAAGCTTACAGCTCTCTTCATAGTCATCTACAATTACGATTTTTTTTGCGCCCAAGTCCGTTCCCCTTAAAGGAGTGGAAGTTGTAAACATATTCATATTTGAAGCATCCCCCGTTCAGGCGAAAAGTGCAAGCGGCAAGGGGTCTAGTTTTACATTCCCTTAAATTTGATGCGCTTACTTTCTAGGATTTTCTTCAATTGATCACGTTTGTCACCCTGAATTTCAATCATCCCGGACTTCTCACCCAGGATATGGGTTCCTCCCACCCCGCATTTGGCCTTTAGTTCCTTTGCCAGAGTCTTCAAATAAGTCTCATTCCTTGGAAACCCATCCAAGACCGTGACGATCTTACCGCCCCGTCCGCTTTTTTCCATTCGGAAAATCACTGTAAATTGTCCGTCCTGCACCGCTTCTTCAGGCTGGCAGCGACATTCGGCCTTTAATTCTTTGCAATCGGGACAAGTGACATTGTCCCGAGGGTCTGTACTAAAAACTAAGCGAGTATTTTTCACGAACCTGAGCTCTCTTGATTGGATGGATTGGGGCTGGGCTGCTCTCCCAGCTTGTGCTGAGTATACTCTTTTCCATCGAATCTAAAAAGCTGCGGGGTTTCATCCATCACCGTGGCGATGTTGACCGGTCTCTTCCAAATCTTGAAAACGTTCTTCAATGTTTCGCTCATAAAATCCGGCTGCATATCAATGCCCTCATGCAGGTGGGTCAAAAGCAACTCGCCCCGGTTTTCAAAGTTGGCATCCTCAATCCGAATAATCGGCTGACCGAAATTCGTCATGTGGAACAACAACTGAGCTTTGATAGCCTTAAAGTCCTTGGTATCCACCTCAAACTTCTGGGTCTTTTTATTGAACTTATAAACGAACATTTTATTACGAACACAGAAGTCCTCGGTCAGGAACTGATCGATAAAGGTCACATCGTTGCAGACCTTTCTGACTTCAAAGATCTTCTCGCGCCCCAGGCCCAGTTTACGGTCCCAGTGCTTTCTTTCGCGAACGTCATCACATTCTTCCCATTCGCGACCGAACTGACCTTTGTTCCACCGGTCTTCGATATCGCGCATAAGCTCGATACCGACCTTGTAAGGGTTGTATCCATTCGGGGCCATCGCCATCGTGCCCGCGTGATGATCCGCAAAATCGATAATTTCGGAATCATTCAAAATCTTGGTCGTCATCAGCTTGGAATGCCAGTAAGACGCCCACCCTTCATTCATGGTCTTCGTCATCCCCTGCGGAGAGAAGTAATAAGCCTCATCCCGGATGATCGACAGCACGTCCTGCTGCCAATCTGTCAGCGGTGCATAGTGAATGAAGAAATTCAGCACATCCTTTTCAGGTTCGCTTGGGAATCTCTGAGCCTTGGCCTGTGCTTCTTCATCCGCCTTGCGGCGTTGTTCTTCAACAAAAGAGGGCGGATTGATATAGTCGCGCATGTAAGAGCGATCCACTCTTAACAAATAGTTTGGTTCCTGCTGTGGGCGCGGCTCTTGTGCTTTAACCACAGACTTTTCCACATAGGGACTGTACCGGTCGATCAGGTTTTCCAAAGACAAACAGACGTCGATGAAGTTTTCCACCACATCCTGACCATAGCGATCCATATAACGGCGGATGCGAGTCGCATGGTTGGCCATCTGATCCATCATTTTGCGATTGGTCTTTGAGAACCAGATATTATTCTTAAAGAAGTCACAGTGACCGTACACATGCGCCATGACCAGCTTCTGGTCCATCATGGCGTTACCTTCCATCAGGTAAGCGTAACAAGGGTCCGTGTTGATCACCATTTCATAGATCTTGGAAAGGCCGTATTCATAGCTCTTCGACAGATGTTCGTATTCCATCCCGAACTTCCAGTGCGGGTAGCGGACTGGGAATCCTCCATAAGCGGCGAACTGATTGATCTGATCGTAGGTAATCAACTCAAAGATCGTTTCAAAGAAGTCCAGACCCGCATCTTTGGCGATCTGGCAGATTCTTTTTCGTTCGGCTTCAAGTTCGGGTGTCAGATTAGCCATGTTCGCTCCGCTTCGTTACTTCCCTTTGCCAAGGAAGTCTTTAATGGAATCCAGGATCTTGTCGCGGTTTTCAATCTGACTGAGCGTCAGTCGTTCGTCCTCGCCAAATTCCTTTTGCAGATCTTTTAGGAACTGCCCGCTGCCATATTTACTTTCCACCTGGCCGTAACTAAAGACGTTACAGTTTGGCAGGAAGAATTCCTGCAGCATCTTAATACATAGACGCGTATCTTCGCCGGACCAGTTATCGCCATCTGAAAAATGAAATGGATAAATATTCCATTCATTCACCGGATAGTCCGTCTGAATGATTTCCTGGCAAAGCTTATAAGCCGAACTGATCAGCGTTCCCCCGGACTCACTGGTACGGAAGAACGTGTCTTCATCCACCTCTTTTGCCGCGGCATCGTGAATAATGAACCGTGTTTCAAGGCCCTTGTAGTGTTTGCGCAACCACGTGTTGATCCAGAAGCTTTCCAAACGAACGATTTCTTTTTGTTCGTCACCCATACTTCCGGAAACGTCCATCATGTAAATAACCACCGCCTGAGTTTGCGGCTGTTCTACACGCTTGAAGGACTTGTACTGCATGTCCCGGCGAATCGGCAGAACCAACGGTTCTTCGGAATCATAGGTTCCGGAACCCACCATGCGCTTTAAAGCCCGCTTATACGACGACTTAAAGTGGCGAAGTCCTTCCGGACCTACCGGCGCCAAGCCCGTGAACTTTGTCTTTAAAGAATCTATATTTTTCGCACCCTTAGGCTGGATCAAAGGAAGTTCCAGTTTTTCACCCAGAATGTTGGCCAGCTCCTCCATCGACATCTCGATTTCTACAAGATGTTCTCCAGGAGCCTCCCCCGCCTGTCCCTGTCCGCCCTCACCAGGGTCACCGACATCCTGACCAGGCTGACCTTCCCCCTGACCGACGCCCCCTTGCTGTTTGGGGCCGTAGCGGAAGTTGGGAATATCGATACGAGGAAGCGGAATTTTCACAAACTCATCTTCACGCTTCCCGATCATCTCACCCTGAGAGACGTACTTGCGCAGATCCTCTTTGACCTTACCCTTAACAATCTCTCTGAATCTGTTATGGTCTTCACGTATCGACATTATTTATTCTTTACGTCCCCTCGGGCGAAGATACTTGCCACGTAATGCAAAACATCCGTAGCAGAGATTTCATCGTATCCGAAGTCCTTGATGAGACGGGTTTTAACAATATCAATTTTCTCTTGTGTGTCCTTGTCAGCAACATTGCTCACCAAAGTGGTCAGCTTGATGCTGTCTTTCTGATCCTCAAAGAGTTTCAGTTCGATGGCTTTGTGCAGGCGTTCGTTCATCTTGTAATTGAACTTCTTGCCTTCCAAAGCCAGGGCCCCGATATAGTTCATAATCTCGCGACGGAAATCATCCTTGCGGGACTCTGGAATCTCGATCTTCTCCTCGATGGATCTCATCAGACGCTCATCGGGCTCTTCGTCGTTTCCAGTGAACTGATTGCGAACTCGTTCTCTCTGCGTATAGGCTTTGACGTTATCTATATAATTAGCACACAGGCGCTGCATCGCACTTTCATCAGCACTGATGGCTCTTTGCACCTCAGCTTTGATGATTTCTTCGTACTCTTGCATGACCACGCCCAAAAGCTCTTTGAATTCGGTCTTTAGTTCCTCGTTGGCAATCAACGAGTGATTCTTCAGACCCGATTCCAGCTCCTTAAAGACCATGAACGGATTCACAGACCCTTTGTTGGACTGCTGGGCCGCCACCAGGGCATTGGAAAGTTTGTCCTGAATATAACGGGCCGAAATCCCCTCAAGACCCTCGCGCACAGTTTCTTTACGAAGCTCGCGCACGTTGTCTTCGGTATAATTCGGCAACGTCTTACCGTTATACAGTTTTAGTTTCTGCAAACGGGTCAAGTTGGCTTTCTTCGGCTTTTCCAGTCGGGTCAGAATCGCCCACATCGCCGCCATTTCTACAGTGTGAGGAGCGATACTGATTCCACGCACTTTCTGAGAATTGAAATCACGCTTGTAAATATTGATCTCATCTCTCCAGCGCGTGATGTATGGAATGTCAATTTTCACAGTACGGTCACGAAGAGCTTCCATGAACTCGTTGTCCTGCAGACGACGGTATTCCGGTTCATTCGTGTGACCGATGATGACCTCATCAATATGGGTCTGTGCGAACTTCTTGGGTTTCACACGGTGTTCTTGCGAAGCGCCCAACAGATCATACAAGAAGGCCACATCCAGCTTCAGAACCTCGACGAATTCAATCATTCCGCGATTGGCAACGTTGAATTCCCCATCGAAGTTGAACGCCCGTGGATCAGAGTCCGATCCATATTCGGCGATCTTACGATAGTTGATATCCCCGGTAAGCTCCGTGGAGTCCTGATTCTTTTCATCCTTCGGCTGGAAGGTGCCGATCCCCACGCGGTCGGCCTCTGAAATGAACAGTCTTTTCACACGCACATGCGACAGAACCTTCATCAGGTTGCCATCATATCTTTCCATCAGGGCTTTAAAGATAAAGCGCGAAGGCGGACTGAGCTCCCCATCCACATGCACACGGAAGCTGCCCTCTTGTCCTTTATTGATGGAATCATAAACCGCACCACGCAGTTCTTCCGGAATCAAAAGCAGAGGCTCTTCATTCATCGGCGAGTGGAACACTTTCACACCCTTACCCAGAAGACCATCCAGCTCAAGCTTTTCATCGATCCATTCAAATGTGTAAAGTGCGCCTTGCTTTGAGTGAGAGTAGCGCTCAAGGCCCTTCTTCAGCATGCGGCAGATGGTGGATTTCGCACTTCCCACCGGGCCGTGCAGCAGGATCACACGCTTTTCTGTTCCGTATCCCAGAGCCGCTGCCTTTAAGACGTTCACCAATTTCATCAACTGCACATCCAAACCGAAGACGGCATCTTTGCCGTTGTTATGGACATCGTCGAAGAACTTATAGCGAATCACTTCTTTTTTGAAGTCGATGTAAGTTTCCGTGCCTTCTTCAACGATCATGTCATACATTCGCTGATAGGCATTTCTTGTGATTTTCGGATTTTGTTTTACCAGGTCGAGATATTCCTCGAAGGTACCACTCCAATGCTCTTTGGCATGAGTGCTTGAGTTTTGCCAGTTGGCGACCAGTGATTGCAGATCAAACTTCGAGGCCATATTCTCTCCCCAAGGTGATTGGTGACACACCTACTCTGTTAGAGTATGCCTCATTACTAGACGGTTAACGAGTTTTTTAATTTAGTTGTATTGCTTTGAACCCCTGAGGCTGTCTCAAGGTGAAAAGATCTGATTTGAACTGGACCTCAGTCTTGGGCGCAGAGAAAAGCCACTGCATTTCAAATTGCGGTGCCGTAATCACAACTTTCTTTTGTCCCTCTTTTCGATCCAGCCACTCGACACGGGTCCTCTTGGTCAAATTCTCACATTGATAAATCAGACCTGCCGGATCCAATCCGCATTTCCAACCAGGCCCACGCACGGGCTCATCAAATGCGATATTTGTCAGATTCATGGGATGCAGGGGCATACCCACCACATTCAGGAAGGCGCGCTCAGAATTGCGACCGTAATAAAAGGCCTTCTGAGGATAAACAGCATAAGAGATCTCAGACGGACTCATCACGAGACTTGCAACCTGGAATCCCAGCAAAGCTGTGATTTCAAAACGCGCTCTTTCGTTCTTTATCGCAAAGATATCTATATTCAGAGATTGGGTTTTGTTTTCTTTCTGATTTTTGATCAACGCCTTGGTTTCCCACTGCGCTTTCTGAAAAGAACCCTCCTTCACCATCTTCGTGACACATCCGGAAAGGAAAAGGGCTAATACGATCATGAAAAAAGCATTGAACCTGTTCATCATTGCCTTAGCATAGAGAAATGAATTCCCTTAAACAAGCCTTGATTCAATTAAAAGAAGACTGGCGCAACAGCCTTCTTTTAGGGTGTATTGCCACTATATTCGTTCTGCTGGTGCGTTTTGTGCCTTATGTAAGCGCTTTCCTGATCTCCTTGGGTTTGCTCTTTCTTCAGGAAGTCAGCAATCAGTACTCTCAAACCCGGAAGTGGCCTCAGAACTTTTCTTTCCTTAAACAGCATCTGCTGTCGTTTGTGGTCACTGCGCTGATCCTTTTGCCCACCAGCGCCCTTCTGGGGTCCGCAATGGGACTATTGCAAAGCCCTCAGAACTTTTTGCAGACGGTCCCACTATCATTGGGCCTTCTGATCCTGGCATTATACTTCTATCTGATACTGAATCACGCCTTGCGCTTAAGTATGGAAAGCGGCACCTCGCTGGCCAAGTCGATTGATGTGGCGGCTCTGGCCTCTGTCAAAAAATTCAAAGACTACTTTCTAGTCAGCTTCTATCTTGGTGTCGCTGTCCTGCTTGCAGGACTGCTCTGGGGCCTTGGCTTTATCATCGCCCTGCCCTTTGTCTTTTTTGCCACCAACTATATCTATGCCCACATCAAAAGTTCAGGCGTCTTAAATAAAAATCCCGCATAAATGCGGGATTTTTCATCTGAATTTTCGCTTTAATTATTTTTCGGTGTGTTCTGCGATTGGCTTATCAACAGATGCTGGCAGGCGAGGCGCGCCGTTCAGCTCTTGCTTTTCAATCGCAGTGATTTTGCTGCGGATCTCTTGAACCTTTTTCGTGTCGGTTTCAAGGTCAGCGGCCTTCTTGTACATTTTCTTGGCTTTATCCACCATGGACTGCTTGTAGTAAGCATCACCCAAGTGTTCTGCAATAATGCTCACCGTGGACTGATGTTTGTGAGCGGCTTCCAGGAACTTCACCGATTCGGAATACTTGGATTGTTTGTACAAGATCCATCCCAGTGTATCCAGGATGTAGCCGTCCGTAGGCTCTAGCTCCAAAGCCCGACGAGCCAGCTTTTCTGCCTCTGGAAGTTTGACGCCCATTTCAGCCCAGGTGAACGCCAGATAGTTCATACCCTGAACATGATTTGGATCCAATTCCAGCACCTTTTGCATTTCCTCCACGACCACATCTTTGTTGCCCATGCGATCGTTGATTGTTCCATAGTAGAATCGCAACTGCGCATTATCCGGGAACTTCTGCAGACCTTGCTCCAAAGTTTTGGATGCATTCTTGTAATCACCTTTTTCATCCAGCAAAGAAGCATACATCGCAAAGACCTGCGGCTGATCCTGGCGAGATTTCAAGCCTGCCGCCGCCACCTCGATACCTTCATCCAAGCGACCCAAACCTTTTAGAAGGTAAGCAGCATGAACAACGGATTCACCGTAATAGGTGCTGGACATCGGGATCTTGCGATATTCTTTTACAGCCTTTTCATGCTGACGAGTTTCCTCATACACTGCCGCCAGATAGAAGCGAACCTTGTCAGACTCTGGAGCATCCTTCAGAATTTCTTCCAGTTTCTGCACGGCTGTATCGTAGCGCTTTTGTTCAATCAGGATCAAAGCCATCTTCATGCGCACATTCAGTGGCTCATCAGAATCGCTTTCCATCACTTCCAATTGGGCATAGGCATTTTCATAGTCGCCGCGCTCAATATAGATTTGCGCCAAAACCTCGGCCACACGCGGGCTGGGGGTGTTTTCCTTTTGGAAAGAACGATAAAGGCTGACCGCCTTGTCTTCATTTTTCTGTTTTGAATAAAGCACACCCAAAGACAATACGGCGTCGGCAAAATCAGGCTTTAGCTCCAAAGCCTTCTTGAAAGAGGCTTCGGCCACTTTAGCGAACTTTGCCTCAGACTGTTCCATACGAACGCGGCCGATGTAGTAGTACGCCAGATACGGAGTTGTGTATTCCGGATTCTTCAGCAAGGTTTCGAAATACTTTACGGCCTTGTCTGATTGTTTTTGCTCAGAATACAGCGCCCCAATGTACAACGGAGCTTCCGTGTTATCCGGTTGAAGCTTCATCACCGTGTGATATTGCTCCATCGCCTTTGGATAGACTTTCAGGGACGAATATAAACCACCCAACAACAGGTGGGCGTCCACATTCTTCGGATCCTTCTTCACGGCCTCTTCCGCCTGCGCCAAGGATTCCGTGATCATACCCTGCTTCAGGTATTCCGCAGCCAGACGCATATTCACCGCAGGAGAATTGGTGTCATAAACCAAAACCATCTTGAAGGATTCAATAGCCTTCTGGGAGTTGCCTTCCAGTGCGTAAGCCTCACCCATCGCGAAGTAGTAATCGGCCTGAGTGCGCATATAGAGCGGATCTAATGTGCTGCCGCCATCCAAGGAAAGCACTGCGGGAGCAAAGGAAGCCGGAGCCCGGTTTTTATCGTCAAAAGACGCCTCAAAATACGGAGCCTTGTCTGAGTCATTCGAAGTGAATGTCGCACAAGCCGTGAGGGAAAGAAGAAGCGGAGCGATTATCGCGGTCCTAGTGTATGGAAACATTAGATCTCCTTGGTCACTAGGCTGATCGGCTTTTTATGAGATTTGCTTGATGCAACTTAAACGGGCAGAATGGAATCACGACCAAGATCGCGCTCCACCGGCAGTCTAGTTATGAGACACACTCAACAGGACCCCGATGTCGTCCCCTTCATAAAGGGGCTGGTTGTCCAGGGGCTTGTCTTCATCATCCAACGACGCAGTTTCGATTCTCTGATTTGGCCCGGTGGACCAGACCAGGATGCGGATCTTTCCCGTCTTGGCTTCGGTCGACAAAATGCGATAACGATACGGCTGGCCCCATGGGTCGGTGCCCATTGTGCCCGTGCTTCTCAGGTTTTCCGGGGAAAGACCTGCTTCCTCGGAAAGTGAAGCTGGAAGCCGTCCTGAAGGCTGCTCCCCCATATTTTGGGTTTTTGCTGCTTCGCGGTAAATTTGTACAACTTGATAGCCCACAACCTCTGCTTTTTGACGAGCTTTCTCAGTTCGAGCGTCCTGAACCTGACGATTCCAAGGAGTTGCGATTATCGCCGTGGAAAAGCCCACAAGGCCCAGTAGGGCCAAGACTCCAGAGGACTTAAACTCTTGTTTTTGCTCGTTTTTCATCAATTTTCTTTCCGAAAATAAGGGACGTCATTTAACATTTCGGCGGCCTTTGAAAAAAACTTTAGACAAAGGTCTGTAAAATCTTAGAAAACTAATGGCTATTTGCAGAAAAAATAACGCCTAGAGTCTTTTCTTTTGATTTTAGGACCCCTTGACAAGGGGTGGCGGCAGGGATAGGTTGCGCCCATCTGCAAGGGGACGCCGAATCATAAGGCACCGTTAACCCCTTGGGACTTTGGGGAAATTTCAAATTGGGAGGCACTTTTGATCAACCAAAACGAAACTATGACATCTAAGCCAAATTCTAAAGTTAAAATCATCAAGCGCTATCAGAACCGCAAACTCTACGACACTCAACAAAGCTGCTATGTGACTTTGGACGATATCGCTAAGATGATCCGCACTAACGAAGAAGTGATGGTTATCGACAACAAGTCTAAAAATGACATCACTGCTGCGACTCTGACTCAGATCATCTTCGAAGCTGAAAAGAAAGCATCTCAATACGCTCCTCTTTTCACACTGCGTGAGATCATCCAGAACGGTAACGGCAGCATCTCTGGTTACTTGGCTAAACTTGGCGCGTTCCCTCAGGACTACATGACCAAGCAACAAGTAAACACAGTTGTTGAAAACGCTTCTACTGACAGCGTTAAACAAAACTTGGAAAACCGCGTTGCAACTGCAGCGACTCGCTACAACACAGACACTACTGCTAAAGTAGCTGCTGAAAAAGCGACTGTACTTCCAGGTCTTCAGCAAGACGACGAAACTCCAAACCTGCCAGGCACTTCTTTGTTGAACAACTAAGAAGACCTTCCAGCAAGGGTTTCAAAAAAGGCTCCGCAAAGCGGGGCCTTTTTTATTTTTCTTAACAGAATTAACGAGAACAGCTGAAAGACTCTGTTCTGCCATAAACAGTGCTTCGTGTGCTGTAGCTAGCCAGCTTGCCGGCTTTATCCAGAATGATCTCGACCTTTTGAGCCACGTTTCCGTCGGCAGAATTACAGAACAGGTTGATGGCGTTGGCATCCAGATGATAGCTGAACTTTAAACCCATGCTGGTACAGAAATGCTTTGTTCGCGTCACGCCGCTGCTGTTCACCTCAATACCAGCCCCCAGACCCACGGACTGCCTGCGATCCTCGTCATAGATTCCATAGACTTCAAGAAGTCCCTGTCCAACTTTATAAGTGACACGGCAGTTCGCCTTTTCTACGCGATCCGACATATCCCCGCTTCCCGACATCACCATGGCAGAATCCTTGCTTTCAGGCGTGCCGCCAAAATCCGCAAAAGCAGGTGCGGAAGCCAACATCACAAGACTCATCAAAAGACATTTCATATAAACTCCTTGGTTTTGAATTGAAAACTCAATCAACCCGGGTCACGGGCCGACATCGCCAAGAAGGATTGCCAAGAGCGGGCCAGTTCATTTGTTTGTTTATTTTCATCTCATGATGTGGCGACTGTCTAAGCCACAATTGAAGGCCGCAATTTGATTCGGGATCAGCTATTTCAGCGATCGCCAGATCACGAATTTCTTCTGACCGGCTTTGATTTCCACGTCACGGGAATCAAGACCTTCCCCGGTGGCTGTGTTGCTGTAGTCCACACCTTCCAGGCGGAACTTGTAGGTTCCCGCGCGCAACGGCACACGGATGATTTGAATAGTCTGTGGCAGGAAAGACCACTGTCGCACATCCGCGCGATCGGCCACCAACAACGCGATGTAAGCCAAATCCCCCAAGGCCTGATTCTGCTGACGGATCTGATCTGATAGAACCGCTTTGGTCGCAATCCCGCCCATCCGTTTGGCAAACAAGATTCCGTAGTCCTCTTCCAGGGTTTTCATTGCGGCGGACTGCACATCATAAACCTCGCGGCTTAACAGCGGCTCGATTTGGCTTGATAGATACAGCCGTGCCCTTTGAGTCTGACTGCGCACCGGCACCAGCGTCGGCAAAGTGTGCCCGTTGTTTTTACCCGCGGATTTTCTCGGTCCCCAACCCTGTTGATAAATGATCACGAGCTCTCCATTGGAGCGGTCATACCAAGAGTCTGATTCCACAACGTCAGGGAATTTCTTTTTCCAGTCTTTGTAACTGTCCATGCGACGGGCCAGCTTCGCCGAACGAATCAGGTCCTCGCGGATCGTGGAAATGGACGGGTCAATTTTGTAGGCTTCCGCGTAAGCGATATAAGCATCATCATAACTGCGGCTGGCTTCCCAGATCACGGCAGACAGATACTTACTAAACGAGTTCAGTTCAAACGCCTGCTTTTCGTCGGCGCGGTATTTCAGATATTTTTCATTAATACGACGAGCTTCAACCAAAGCATCATCCAACTGTCCCATCTGCAGGAAGTTCATCGCCAGATACGCATTGATAAAGATCTTTTCGAAGGTGTCGCCCTTGTACTGAACCATTTCCTCACTCAACGCCAAAGATCCGGCGATGCGCGACACCGACTGATAGTCGACCAGTTCAGCCAGGCGATCCGCCTGCATGAAAACCTGATTGCTTTCTTTTAGTTTTCCCGCCACCTGCAAAGTCACAGCATAATCCAACAAATACACCAACTGATCATCACTGGATTTTTCGGCCAATGACTTAAGATCCTCGATGGCTTTTGAGTATTCGTGACGAACCAATGCTTCGCGCGCTGGTTGCACCTTAACCTGATAAGTGGCGCAACCCAAAAGAGGCAAAACTAAAAAAAGACCCATGACAGGCATGAGTCTTTGATCAATCCGCTTCATCAATTATAGACCAATGGATTTCTTTTTGAAGGTTTTACGAATCTGCTTCTGGTCAGACCAGGTGATCATGCTGCTTTTCAGGTTCGTCAGATTCAAAGTCAGTTTGTAGTAGACAGACTTGTCTTTGCCTACTTCTTGAACGATGGAATCCAAACGTCCGTTGATGATGAAGTCAGCACCCACTTGGCCACCTGGACCTTTTTTGCTGGTTTCTTCCACCATGCCGGAATTCTGATAGTTGTATTCATCGGCGATATCCTGACGCGCTTCTTTGTCGATAAAGCCCACCTTGCCGGATTTCATCAGCTCAACACGAACCATATCCATGATGCTTTGAGTATCGATGTGTTCGCTGGTTTTGTTCTGCAAGTTTGTCACCATAACCACCGGCATTTTCTTAGCGCTATTGATGGCTGGAGAACTCATCAAGCTGGCAACCAGATCTTGAACGGCTTTTTGCATATCTGTTTCGGACCATTGGTCATTCAGCAGATTTTCACGGTTTACGTCATCGTACTGGCCTTTAACAAAGGCTTTCGGACCACAACTGGTCATCGCCAAGAAAGAAAGAGCCACAGCTGCGAAAGTCAGATTCTTTTTCATATTACCTTCCTGTCCCTTTGGACACTTCCAAAGTCTATGCTCGGGGACTTTCAGACGCAAGTCATGCCCCCCCGTTTCAGGACGGCTGTCCAAAATCCGACCATCAGCTTGCTCCTACTTACGCCCTGCTTCCCTTATATATTGCAATACAGACCTTCATGAAAGAAGTCGCCACAAGTCTCCAAGCCTATGAATCCCTTCGCCCCCACATCAATCCTTATGCCGAGGAACTTTGGCTTCTGGCTTTGGACTCACAAATGAATTTGATCCGAAAAGAGATGGTGTTTCGAGGAACCGCTGACTATTGCCTTATTCATCCCCGGGACATTTTTCGGATTCTGATTGCCTCTAATGCCAGCTCTTTTATCCTGGCCCACAATCATCCCAGCAACAGCGCGCTGCCGTCCGAACAGGATTTGGTCCTCACACGAAAAATTCACCAACTGTCTTTGTTATTTGAAATTCCCCTGAATGATCATCTGGTCCTCTGCACAAGCAGCTACTTCAGCATGGCTGATCATGGATACTTTAAGAAATGGAAGCGCACAAGGAGCTCTCAGGTTCTTTACTGAATCGCTTCCAAAGTGCTTTGATACGGATTGTTGCTCGGGTTGCGAATCGGCGTCACCGACAGAACGCGGGACAAGTCCTCACTCAGAATAATTTTATAACCACCACGACGGGCATTTTCAACGAACTGTCGTGCGTATTCTTCTTTATAAGCCTGCGAGTACTCTTGCGCTTGCTCCGCATTGAACAGCTCTTTCTGAACGATGTCGTGAGGTGAAAGGGCCTCTTCATGACGAGCTCCGCGCCCCAGCTCTTCTGCCAGCTCTTGCGCTCGAGTATCCATGGAAAGATCCAAACGACGGTCGTTTTCGTAAGCTGCCTGTGCTTTGGTTTGACTGAAGTCACTATTCATCAGTTGTGCATTTTCCACCTGCATGCGCTGACGGGCCATTTCCATCTTTTCATTGGTCAGCATCAGATGTCTATTGACCGACTTCTCGAATTTTTCAGATTTTACTGCGGCTGGTGTCCCGGCAACTTTTTGGGGCGCATCAGATGTACCCAAATAGACAAAAACCATCGCGGCTGCCCCAACAAAGAGCAACAAAGCCAACCACATGGAGTTTTCTTTTTCAGTCTTTTGCGAATCCATAAAAACCTTATCGGAGTTCCCTAAACAAATCTAAAGAGCTCCATCTCTCACTTTGAAACGCTCCGTCGCTAACCGTTCCGGTATCTTCCGGCTTCTAATGATCAAGACTTGGTAAAAATATGAGTCTGATTTCTATAATAATGTTCAGGACCAGCTCAACACTAGGTCTAACCCGAAGAGGTGATCGGAATTTACGGCACAAACGTCAAAGTTTTAGACAGCATTTAGGTCTTATTAATCAAATTACAGTGAATCCATGTCGGGCACAAAACGTGAAGTAAAGAAACTGTCAATGATGACAACCTCCCCCCTCCACTTAGTGAAAGGAACTCTTGTATGAAAATGTTCAAAACTCTAGCTGCTGTGAGTGCTCTTGTTGTATCCACAAATGCGTTTGCCGCAAGCTCCGGTCAGCTCCTGATTACCGGAACTGTTGCTGAAACAACTTATCTGTCTTTGACAGCCACGGGAACCGATCCCCTTGAAAATGTGGATCAGACCCTGAACGTTGACGACATCGTTAACGGTGCAGCGACTCAGTTGTCGTTCGCAAACATCATGCACGAAATTTCCAACTCGACAGCGGGTTACAAAATCACATTGTCATCGGTGAACGCTGGTGAATTGCAAGGTCCGGGCACCAGTAAAGTAAAGTACTCCTTGGACTATAACTCGGCAAAAATCGGCATTTCCAACTGCGCTCTTACCAGCTCCTGCACAGCCTCTTCCGGTGCGCTGACTGCGAAAACAAGCAGTGCCGTTTCTGTCAATGTTAAGGCAACCTCCACTGCGGCTGAAATCGCGGCTTTACAGTCTGGTGTTTACTCAGACACAGTCACTGTAACCATTGAAGCTCTTTAAGAAGTTCTGAATAGGCTGAGTAGGCAAAAGCCGGTCTTTTGAGGCCGGCTTTTTTATTGATTGGATTGAATAGTCAGATTGATCGTATCCTGATAAGAACCCTGGGACTTGCCGGTGGTATTCCCGATAATGATCTCAACCGGATTGACCAGTCCGCTCGCGGGTGAAGCCCCTGAACCCGAGGCAATCAGTGTCCACCAAGGAATGGCGATGACATTTCCGTTGATCTTGAAAGTATAATCAATCGTATCTGTGCCCCCGACCTTCTTCAACTTTCCGCCATTGTCTGTCCAGGCATACAAAGAAAATCCAGCATTGTACTTCAAAATAATATCCGCCGTTCCCTTCGCCCCGGTGACAAGTCCATTAGCAAAGTTCATTGTGTGTGTGGTTTTGTTGATATCAAAAGAGCCGCCAGAGGAAACCACGGAAATATCGGCCTTGCGATGAGACCCAAAAGTTAACGTTTGTGAGTGTGACGCCACCAGGGTGGCATTATTCACGGGCCCTTGATATAACCTGACCGTCAACGTATCGACATAGGTGCCCGCCGCTCTCCAGTCATTGCTTGTATCGATGGAAATTGTGTATGAATGCGTTTGCGTATTATACGAATTATTCCCCTGAAGTTTATCACAGATAAAATCACCGCAAGAAACCCCTTCGGGAAACTTCTTCAGAATCTGCATGCCAGAGGCATCCTTTGAAACCTGATAAGGCCACGTGTTAGAAGCGAATTTCAAGGAACGTGTCGTATAAGAAGTTGAAGAACCATAATCAAACGTCAAAAAATAGTTGCAGGCCCCTTTGGTGGTGTCGCCATTGACGACCACTCCGAAGGTTTCCTTCATGCTGCCACCGGTCTGAAAGTAAGGCGCTGGCTGGGTCAGATAAAATCCCATATCAGAGCAGGCCTCGACCAACTCTGCGAAGAACAAGGGTAACGCCAGGAAAAGAATCCACTTTTTCATTATCGCGTCTCCTGAGGTTTCAGCTTAACGGTTTCAACTATCAGCATTTTTTCCGCCTGCTTAGGCACTTCGAACATAAAGCCTTCCAATCCGGCCCGATCCGTCACAACCTTGTAGGTGCCAGGCTCAAGCCCCTCAATAAGGAAGCGGCCTTCTTTGTTGGTGAAGAACGAGTTATCCACCAACGTTCCCCGGGAATCAAATACGTCTCCCGCCGCATAGGACAGGGGTTCGCCTGACGGAAGAAGAACCTGTCCCTTCACCATGACCTTCTTAGTAATCTTCACATCCAGCAGCAAGCCACTTCGATAAGTTAACTGAGTTCCATAGAACTCCTGATCCATCAAATACCCCACAGGCAGCGATGTCGAATCCACATTAAGAGTGTTTCGGTAATAGGCTGATTGATCGCGCAGCACCACGGTCTTTCGCGGACCTAACTGAGCCTGACCACGATCTCCCGTCGGATTGATTATCAGCGATTGATCCTGATCCAGCTGATCTGAATGAATCAACACAAAGCTGTCACTGATAGGCTGAGTAAAGGCCGCTCGATTCCCCACCCAGGCTATCCCGGTATTTAAGCCCACGGATGAAACATTCGACTGCTGACCATCTTGATCAAAGTTGAAGTGATCCAATCTTATACTGGCTGGTTGAGTCAGATATTCGGCAGAGAGGCTGCGTGAATTCTTATTGTCACTATTTTGCAAAGAGGCATTCCAACGATAGTCATCGTACTGGTAGCGATTATGACGATGAACCGCCAGATTGGTCGTCTTCTCAAGCGAATCATGATAAGCGCTGGCACTATGCAGGCCCTGGGATTCATTCCAGAAGAAAGATAGCAGTAACCGGTCTTCTTCTTTGTTTTGCATCGTCTTGTTATAGGCGATTTCAAGACGCATCTGTCGGCGTACAGGGATTGTCAAATTTCCACGATAAATCCGCTGATCTTCCTGGTTGGCAAACTGCAAAGCTCCGGCTCCGACTCCCAACAACCACGACGAGTCAAAGCGATAGTTCAGTTGCGTGTCATAGCGTCTGAGGTACTTCTGCGTATCCAGGGACGAGATCCCTGCGACGACGGGGCTGAAATCGCGATCTTGATTTTCAGCTTCTAGCATAAATAACACGGGCATCTGATGCCCCATAATCTTATCCAGGGACCGATAGGTCAGGCGTTGCGCAAATCCCGTCTTCTGCGAAGACTCTGAACCTTGCGCCATCTGCATTGACAGATATCCCCAAGGACTCACTCCAGAAACCTCTCCACCCAGCAACAGTTGCGAAAAATAGCTTTGATAGTTCATGCCGACCGTCAACTGATCGGTGATACCTCGCCGATGAAACAGACTGACAAAGACCGCTGAATTATCATAGGCCCGATCACCACCTGACACCTGCCACGGCATGCCTGCCGCATAAGAAAACTCTTGAATGTCCTTAGCCAGAAGACTGTTTTCATAAAGTAGCGAGAAGTCATAAACTTCCTCTTGCCCAAGGTCGTCTTTGACCTTGATCCGCACACTGCTTTGGCCGCTTGCCAAAGGAAAGTCGCGAATATTAAAGACTCCGGGGCTTAGACGCAATTGACTGAACAACAGTCCATTCACGTAAATTTCAACGATTGAGGATCGCTTGATAATAATCTCTGTGCTGCTTAAAGGAGTCAGAGTTTTGTACGGCTGAATGGAAAACTCTCGGCTTGCCGCCACACCGGCCAATGATGGTGAAATCTGAAATCCCACCGAGCGAAGAGTGAGGTCTCCCAGAGTATAACGGACCATATTCGCTTCGTCGTCATGACGAATTCGCGTGTCCTGACGACGCCATTTGTCCGTTCCGTCTTCTTGGAAATCCGCGCTGGACTCCAGGACAACGCCCCTGACATTTTCCACCAATTCCACATTACCGGTCATTCCACGTCGCTTGTTTTCGATCTCACTTCCATATTGCCAGGATTGCTGAGTCCTCAGATTCAGATATCCACTGTGTTCGGACGGTCGCAGATACTTTTTATTTTCAAACTCAATGAAATTCAGATCCACCGTCTGTGGCTTGCGATGCTTCGAAGGAAGATCCAAACGCAATTCCAGACTTGGAGGATCAAATGACACTGAAAAGCCCGCAGCCTCGAGATCCTTTAATGTCAAAACGCCCTGCGGACGCACACTTTGCTGCAATTTCAAAAATAATTCATCTTTCAGGACAGGCTGGATGGCCATAAGCAGTGGTGCTGCTTCGACCGAAAACTGGTCCGCATCCTCACGGGGGAAAAGCCAAGCCTCCGCAAGTGATCTTCCATCCAGCACCAAAGGAGCCATCAAAAAAGGCTTCTCAAGATTGGGGCGAGCTTGTGCCAAGTTAGCGAGCGGGCCCAGGATCAGAAAAATAAGAACGTACCAGAACTTCTTCAATTATCAGATTCCTTCAACGTCAGTTCAGCTTTCAATTCCTGATTTGCAGGGACTTCTTTTACAGTATCCAGCTCAACAGAAGCCACATCCCCCGGCAAAAGATTGATGGATTCAATTTCCTTTTTGCTGGTTAGATCCAGCAGAACTGTCTCTGCAGCCTTGATCTTAAGACCTTTAAAAAGCAGTACCCGATGAGCATTACCTTCATTGGCAAAAGTCACGGTCACCTTCTTGGGTCCTGACTTCTTTACTTGTTTGACGACCACCTGGGCCTGCGCGCCCTCAGGAGTCACGTAAGCAGAGGCTACATACTGCAATAAAAACTTCAGATTGACTGATGTCTTCTTCGGAGCAGAGTTCTTTTCACGAAAATCCACTGGCAACTGGGAGGCCACCAAGCGATAGGCCTTTTCCTTTCCATCCGTGATCTGTCCTGCCCATGACACGCGAACATTTCTTTTTTCTTTCGGAAGAAGAACCACCTGCTCTGGATAAATGGCAAAGTCTTCCGTTTTTGTTCGGACTTCTTCGCCTTTTTTGTTGGTGGATCGCGCAAAGGCTTCAATCTGCACCGGCAGCTTTTCGTCACCGGGATTTTCTATGACAAGCACTTGTGTGGAGCGCGGGCCCGACGGAGTAAACTCCACCACCATCGGCGAAAAACGAAAGGCCCATGCTGAAAATGACGGAAGGAAAAGTAAGATAGCAATCGACTGAAGAATGATTTTTGTCATACCTCTTAATAATAAGAGGTGTTTTAAGAGCGATGAAGAACTCATCAATCAAATTTTAACAACTGGCCTTAAGGCGCTTCAACACGCACGACGGAAGCGGGCGCGCGTTTATCCACTACGACTTTCAGGTGAGGAGAGTTTTTGGATATGTGCAACTTTCCATTTTCTGCCTTGATGTCGACCTTCTCCGGAACTTTTCCGCTAAGGTGAATTTTTCCATCTCCGGCCATGGCCAGTGAACAGAACAAAGTCAGAATTGCAGTTGCGACAAGAAGTCTCATGCATTTCTTGTCGGCGTTGCTGGACCAAAGCTTTAGGACAATGGTTGAGGATTTTTTTCCTGAATCGGAGGATAAACCGGAATGACCAATATAAATTCAGTTCCCACACCCACCTCGGAGCGAGCCTGAATTTCCCCACCGTGGTTCTGTACAATCCCATAGGAAATACTCAAACCCAGACCGGTTCCCTGCCCCACACCCTTGGTGGTGAAGAACGGATCAAATATTTTTTCCAGAACATCGGCTGACATCCCTTTGCCGCTGTCTTGAATTGAGACTTGCACCCAACCGCGCTTGTCCTTGGAGCCCTTAAAGTCCTTCAAGGCCGTGGTGGAAATCCAGATGTGACCATTCCCCTCAATAGCCTGCACGGCATTTGAAAGTATGTTCATAAACACCTGATTGATCTGACTGGCATAACAGTGAACCAAAGGCGTCGGCTCATATTGCCTGTGAATCTCGATGCGGTTTTTGATTTCGCCCTGCAACAGATTCAAAGTTGTATCCAGACTTTGATGAACATCGATCTCTTGAAGCTTTGCCTCTTCCAGGCGCGAGAAGTTGCGCAAACCCAGGACGATATCGCGCGTACGACGAGCCCCATCCTGACAGGATGCCACCAGCTTCGGCAGATCTTTCACGATATAGTCAAACTCGTATTCTTCTTTCAAAGCAGGGAGCTTCGGTGGATCTTTTTCAGCCACTTCCGCAAGCTCGATCAGCTTTTCAGAATACTCTTTCAGGTGAGTCATATTGCTGTAAATAAATCCAATGGGGTTATTCAGCTCGTGGGCAACCCCTGCAACCAACTGACCCAAGCTGACCATTTTGGCAGAGTGAACCAACTTGGTTTGTGTGTCCTTGAGCTCTTTGTTGGCAGCCTCAAGTTCAGTGATTTTTTTGCGCAAATCAGAACGCGCAACCCAGATTTTCTTACTCATTTCATTGAACGACTCTGTCAGAAGACCGATTTCGGTGTCATTTTTTACCGGAATGGTCACTGCCTGCTCTTGAGATTCAAAAGACTGCAAGGCCTCTACCAGATCATACAAGGGCTTTAGCACCCAGCTGGAAGTCACCAGAATTGTCAAAATCAAAAGAATGATAACGGCGCCAACGACACTGATAAAGGCATAGTTCACGTTCTTCAAGACGGCTTTGGCTTCAATCTTGGAAGCCCCCAACGCCACATAGAACTTTGTGATACCCCAATCAATGGGATAGATCAGGAAGCCGTAAGGATTGCTGCGCACATTCAGATCGAAGAAGGGCTCCACTCCGGGCCGGAAATAGGGTCTGAAGAAGTCTTTTTTATAAAGATAGAAATCGGGATGGCTAGCCACCACCACCTGACCGTTGTCAGAGAAAAAGATCAGCTCCAGTTTCAGACGACTTTTTATTTTACCGACAAACGCCCTGTTGAGATCCACGATCTGTTCCATGTAACCCACCAGACGCCCCCCGGCGCCCGTCACCTTGGAAATCAGGATCAGATTGACCTTTTGTTTGTCACCGAATTCAGCCAGTGCGATCTCTTTTTGATCTTTGAGCTGCGCCATGTATTTCGCGGACAGAAAGACTGCATCCTGAACCGGCACAAAGCTTCGCACGTTGTCTTTTTCATCTTTAAACACAGAAGCCAACATGCGCCCTTCCCGATTGAAGAACGTCAAACTGGAAAGACTGTCTGATTTGATCCATTGAGATGAGATATTGCGAATAGTCCCGCTGTCCCCTTCGGACATATGATAGATCAGACTGGGATCACGAACATAACGATCCCGCTTTTGCCCCAGGCTTGAGCGCAGATCGTTGAGCATCAAATCGATTTCCCGAGCGTTGCCGCTAAGACGCTGCGACAGCTCGTGGTCGATGGCTTTTTCATACTTGATCATTGAGTAGCCCGTGACAAAAGCCAAGGGCACAACGGAAAACAGAACAAACCAGACAATCAAGATCGTGCGCAATGATCGTTTGGGTTTCTTTCTGAGTGTTTTCACTTTTTCGATTCATCCAATGTGAAGATCAGTCGAATGATTCCATCAGGCATCACGCGCGGATGTTTTTCCTTCGAGAACTTCGGTTTGCCATAAGCCGACATGAAATTCATCAGGTCCTGATATTTCGCCTCTGGGATTGTGAAGTGATAATACATGGAGGTTGGTGTTTTCTTCCAACCCAGTTCCACGGAGCCGGCTTTACGACCACCCAGTTCAATAATTTTATCTGAAAACTTGGGGCCGATGGTCTCAATGTTGGTGGCTGAAATTTCACCCCGATAAAGATAGCCTCCACCACCACTGGCAGCAGGAACATCCGTCGCTTTTTCCGGAGCTTTAGCAACGGCCGTCGGGGCCGGTGTGGCTGACGGCGATGCTTTCAGCTCCGCCGCAGTCGGAACTTTTTCCGGTGACTTCGCCACCACCGCCGGAGATGGAGCCTCTTTCACGCCCTCATCCACAAACTCGGGCTTTTCTTCCACCACCGTCTTTGTTTCTGTTTTCGAAACTTCGGCCAGTATCACTTCCTTGGAGCCCATCATGCTTCCAAGCTGCATCACCTTTTGCCAAGGCGTTACCGACAGCAAGGTGACAATCACACCAACCACTACCAAAGCTTCCAATCCCCACTTCAGGCCCTGGGGCCACTTATCGAAGTTGGACTTTTGCATCAGAACCGTCAGATAACTCGACGGAGCGTTGATTTGTTCGATAATGGGCTCTGAGACCCGCGTGTCTGCCAGGAGTTCAGCGTATTTCTGACCATTTTCAATTTTGTTCAGATCCAGCTGGGCATCTCGTGAAAACTTCACGTGGTCCGCCACTGCCGCACGACGCTCGGGATCCAGACTGTCAGTCAGGAAATCATACAAGAGTTCATGCCCGATGAACGGGGACATTTCTCTTTTGTTCTTTTTTGAAAGAGGAATCTTATTTTCCTGCTGAGCCATGCTTTATTTTACTCACACCTTGGGTCATACTTCCCAGCTTGCGTAGCGCCCGGCCCAATCGATAGCGAATGGTGCCTTCGGTAATTCCCAAACCAGCGGAAATATCGTCATCATGAATCTTTAAAATCTTAGACCAGATCACAGTCAAAAGCTCGTCTTCAGAGGCGGTCTTTTGAAATTCGCGCCATGGGCCCAGATCAACGGATTCAGGGATCAGCCAGCCGGATTCAACTGTGGTATTGGGACGCCCGCGCGAAACTCGCACCTTGTACTTGTCCCATACCGATTTGGTGGCCGCCACGATCGCAACAGAGTTTTTTAATTCAGGATTTCTATTTTTGCGGCCCCGACAAAGGACCAGAGCTTGTGATGAAGCCTCTACCGCCTTTTGATCATCCAGCAAAGCAAAGTAAAAGAATAGAGCGATAGATTGTACGTCGGCCTCTGTCATCGGAGTCATACTATCAGGTAATTCGGAAACAATCTAACAGGCTGTTGAAAAAGTCCAGTCAGACCGGAATGCCAGGATGGCACTTCGGCCTGATCAATGAAATGCAATTAGTCGACAGTCAGCTGTCTTAGAAGGTCGAGTTGGTCAAGCACCTTGCCAGAACCCATAACCACACAACTCAATGGATCTTCTGCGATAGAAACCGGAAGTCCAGTTCTCTCTCTCAAAAGTACGTCCAGGTTTGCCAGCAAGGCGCCCCCGCCGGTCAGAACAATGCCGTTATCCACGATATCGGAAGCCAATTCAGGCGGAGTCTTTTCCAAAGCCGTGCGAACTGCATCGACAACTTCAGACAAAGGATCCATCAAGGCATCGTTAACCTGGGAAGAAGTGATTTCAATGGTCTTCGGAGCGCCCGCAACCAGGTCACGGCCTTTGATCTCCATGGATTTTTCTTCTTCGAAGGGATATGCGTTACCGATTTGGATTTTGATGTTTTCAGCTGTTCTTTCACCGATCAAAAGATTGAACTGACGACGAACGTAATTCACGATCGCTTCATCAAACTTATCACCGGCCACTTTGATGGATTTGCAGTAAACAATACCGCCCAAAGAAATAACTGCAACACCTGTGGTACCACCGCCCATATCGACAACCATATTGCCGGAAGGTTCAGTGATCGGAAGGCCCGCACCGATAGCCGCCGCCATTGGTTCCTCAATCAAATACACCTCACGAGCCCCAGCGGACTGAGCGGCCTCTTTCACCGCGCGTTTTTCAACTTGAGTGATTCCGTAAGGTACGCAGATGATGATACGTGGACGGATGAAGGATTTTTTCTCTCCCAAAGATTTGCCGATGAAGTATCTCAACATGGATTGAGTGACTTCAAAATCCGCAATAACGCCGTCTTTGATTGGGCGAATGGCCACGATGCTGCCCGGTGTACGTCCCAACATGTCTTTGGCTTCTTTACCCACCGCCAGAACGCGATTCTGCATTCCACGATAGTTCTTTTGAACTGCAACAACAGAAGGCTCATCTAGGATAATTCCGCGGCCTTTTACATAAACAAGGGTGTTGGCAGTGCCGAGGTCAATGGCGATATCATTTGAAAAATAGTCTTGAACTTTGTCAAAAAAACTCATGCTGAATCTCACTTCAGGAAATATTCATCGGGCCTAAAACATCTCAAGTCTAGGTTCTATAAAAACCGGAGTCAATGCAGATATTTAGGCCTTTTTTGAGTTATTTTGACGCAGGCGCACAACTCAGAGTCACCTCACGACCCGCAAGCTTTGCACGGAAACGAACCTCCAAGCCACCCGTCAAAGACGTTTCGGCCTGCATAGTTTTATCGACATCAAGATCTTGAGCCACCACCTGAATGCGCTCTTCCTGCCCGCCTTGTGCCGGCTTCAAACGAAGAAGAATTCTTTCTGAAGAACGCCCACGGAAAACTTCCTTTTCCACGGTGTTTTTCACGTCCCAAACAATTTCTTCCGCACGCTCGGTGCTGCGACGACCCACCTCGTTGTTGGCAAAGCTGCATCTAATACGGCTTAAATCCGCTTTCGCACGCTTAAAGGAGCTGTGGGAAATACATGTCGCTGACACTTCCTTTTCGGTTTCTTCATTGGTGACTTTCAACTGAATCGGATACCCCAAAGCCGATCGCACAGAGAAGCGGTATTCCCCCTTCTGCTGGGACAGATCAATTTCACCCTGAGCTGCTGTCTGGGCTTGGGCCGGAGTCATGACAAAACGGGCCCGACCGTAGGTATCAATCAGGCTCCCCAAAATCTCGTATGAATTTTCAGACTTCGCATTCCAGAACATGTCACGATAGATCTGGCGACGTTGTGGATTGAACGGGTTCATGTTCTGAATAATAGAGCGGTCGCGCAGATCCATGCCGTTCACTTCACAGCGTGCCGTGCTCATACCCTGCAAGCCGCCTGTCGGAGACACCGTGGTCCCGTTGGCACACATACGATTGAAAGTTTCCACACGCATCTCGCGCGCGCAGTTATTATTAAGGGCATCATTCAGCAAAGCATCACAGTAGGCCGCCTTCGAAGTCAGGCGCTGTTTCCCAGTCGTACAGCCATTCTGATGGTATTCATAGGTGAACTCTGATGTCGCACCCGGCACCTGTGGAGTTGGACTTGTCGGATTCACCACAACAGGAGGAGTTGCACCACCACCGCCGCCGCCGCCGCCTCCACCATTGGAGCAAGCCGCCACTGACAGGGCAAGAACCGATAGAACTATGTGCAATTGAGAACGCATGGGCACCTCCAAAACAGGAAACCACCTCTGATGTATCAAAGAGCCTGCCAGCCTCTGGTCCATACAGATTCCATAATGAGACAACAGAGCTGTTAAAGTTTTGTCATCGGTGACATTTTGAGACACCAGGACGTGAGCGTGAAGGATCCTCGCCTAAACATAAGAACCCTTACATCCGATAAGGCTAGTATGAACGTAATGGGTCTTGGAGTTATTCTCCTGTTTTTCGTGGCTTTTTCCACGGGATGCACTATCAATGGGCATCTATGGGACTTCACTGCCCTGACGCCACCGTTCTTAACCGATCCGCAGGGTAACAAGTTAGACTCTCTGACCATCAACTCCCAGGCACCACTGAATCAGTATCCCCTGAAGGGAGAATGCTTTTACGAAGGTCAACGCATTGACGTCATCATCGCACCGATCACAACGACGCTTTCGGATTCTGAAGTCAAAAAGTTTTCTGCCCTTTGCAGTAAAGGAAGTTTTGAACTCACCATCGACACTCAAGGATGGCCGGACACAGAATACAAGGTAAAACTGGAAGTGACCTCTCAAGCCGGAGTCAAGTCCTCTAATGAAACGGCTGTCGTTAAAGACATCCTTGCCCCCGCAGTCGGTTTTTCCACACCACTCCCCACAGAAGTCGGCAACTCTTTGGTCACACAACTGCCCGTGGACGGGACGTGTGAAAGCAATGACGGACCCGTCAGTATTTCGGCAGCTGGAACAGTCCTGGCCACCTGGCCTTGCAACAATGGCACATTCGCCGGAATACTGACCACCGCCGTGCTTAGCGATGGTGCGACTCAATTAACAGTGGAACAAACCGATGCTGCGGGCAACAAAGGAACTTCTTTAAGTTCCGTCTTTAACAAGGACACCCAAGCACCGCTGTTCCCGATCGCCCTGGGACCCCTGGGCCCCAGTCTTTCCAATAACAACTCCGACCGCTCAATTGCTGTCACACTGCCTTCCGACGGTGCCACCGAATATCGCTATATCGTCGTGAAAGATACTGACTGTACAGGGCAGTGGGCCGCACTGATGAACACAACACCGGTGCCAGCAGGAACTGATGCCACGATGACATTTAGCGGAGATGGTCAGTATCGACTTTGCCTGATCGCCGGTGACCAGGCTGGAAACTGGCAACCGGAGGCGGGCCTCATTGAATCAGCCATCATCACGCTCGATACCACGGCGCCAGCCCTTGCCGTGTTGTCACCTGCTGACAACAGCAAACACAAGTCTGCGGTCACGGTTTCTGGCTCCTGTGAGGCCGGCACAACAGTTTCCGCCTCAGGAGGATTCACCCCCTCCCCGACCAGCACAACCTGTTCAGTTACGGGAACTTTCTCGTTGAATCTGACACTTTCCGGGACCGATGGGAATAAGACTTTGCTTCTTTCCTCCACAGATGCCGCAGGAAACACAACAAATCATCCTGCTTGGAATCTGATTCGCGACAATGCTATTTCAGCTCCGTCCATAACCCTTAACACGGCCTCAGTGACCAACAATCCCATCGCCCAGTTCACAGCCAACGACTGCAGCGATGCGACTTTCATTTTACTCAAAGAGGTGAACTCGCCTCCGGCGTTGGGCGATGCCGGATGGATCGCCTGCTCAACGGCGGCGCAAAATTACCAGTTCGATCTCAGTGCCAACGGAGATCAACAAGGTCTGCGCAACGTCCGCTTCTATGCACGTGATGAGGCCGGAAATATTTCAACCGCAACTGTTGTCACCATCACCTATGACAGCAAGGCCCCGATCCTGACATTCGATCCGGTGCCCACGCTGGCTATCAACGTCAACTATCCATTTGTCGTCTATGTTACGGAGGCCACGATCTCTGCCGCTGCGACTCTTTATCTTGATTATTCCACCGATGGTGGCACCAGCTGGAATGTAGCGACCAGCAGAACTTTGGGTCTTGCAGGCCCCATGAACAACAAGTCCTTCACCGTAAACTGGACACCCAACGCTTACAACACTGGAGTCCTTGTGCGCGCGCGCCTGACCGACTCCCATGGGCTGACCGGAACAGGAACCAGCAACGCCTTTGACGTCATTCTTGACACCATCAAACCTGTCGTGACCGCTGGTGAGATGAAAATCAATGGCCAACTTGACCCGGATGACACCGTTCGATCTTATGTGACCGTCAGCCTGAAAGCTGCTGATGCTGAGACAGCCATCACCAAGTTCTGCCTTAAAACAGTCAACAGCGCACCCGCGGCCTCGGACAGCTGCTGGATCAGCGTCAAAGCCCCCAAGCCCGGCTTGGAAGAACTTCCAGATTTAAATCTTGTGGATTTTGATTTCTTTCTGGGAATCAACTTTGGAACTTATAGTATCTATGCCTGGGTGATGGATGTCGGGGGCAACATCAGCACCAACTCCGCCGTTCTGAAAAAAGACTATAACATCGTGAACTATATTAACGATCCACCACCAGAGGTGACCAAGTTCCTGACAGTGAACTCAACATCGCCAGCAAACCCACCCAACACCTTTGATATGAACTTCGCCAACGGCGCCCCGGTTTATATCAGCTGGCAAGCCAGTGACAACGGCACCATCACAAAAGTGGAGCTGTTTTACGCTGAAGATGGTCAGCCCTTCACTTTAATCACTGATTCACTGTCAAACAATTCCAGCAACTCCTCCGGTTGTTCTTACTCTGCTCCGCGCACTGGCTGCTATCTGTGGAATTCAATCATCCCGAACGACACTTTCTTCAAGCTGCAGATCCGAGTCACAGATAACAACGGTCAGACCTCGCAGGTCACAAGTCCTCCGCTGAACAGTGGTGCCTACAATCTGCTTGCGGGGAACCAAGACCCAGGCCACAACGGCAACGCCAAAAGTACGGTCTTCAACACCAGTGTCGGCAATGACACGGCCCCGGGCACACTTCTGGTGGCAACTGACGGAAAGATCTTCTTTAACGACTCTTCTTTCGGGATCCTCTATATTGATCCGAAGACCAACAATTCCAAAGTTCTTTTGCGCCTGGCAAAAGACGGCGAGGACTCTTACGGCGACGGCATTCCTGTAGAGCAAGCCCGGGCCAAAGCCATCCTGCGCACCGCCTTGGACTATCAAAACCGCATTCTGGTGTACGACCGTTACATGATCCGACGAATTGACACCAACGTCACACCGATGACCATCGAAACCCTGATCGGAGCCGACCCCGCAGGAAATCTGGGAACTGACACTTCAGACACAGTGGCGGATCCACGGGACTTAAAAATTAATCTGATACAAACTTCCTCCACAGATGAGACCTGGTCGATTCGCAAACGGGCACCCTTCATTCCTATGCCCAATGGCGACTTGTATTTCGTCTCTGACAAACCTGGTGCTGCTCCCAACAATGGCGGGCGCATTCGTCTTTATAAAGGCTCCCTTGCTGTCCCACGCGTAGAAACAATTCGTTTCTCTGGAACCGGAGTCACTGGACAGCCTTCGTGGGATCTGAGTTCAAATTCTTATTCATTCTTCAGTCTGCGCTACGACCCGACCACCAGTGCACTGATCAAAGCTTACGTGCAGGCCGTCTATTCAGTTCCGGGCAATTCCTACGGGCCCTCGACAGAACTTGATACCACAACATTTGTTGGCACAGGAGTTTTCCCTTCCCACCCGTTTACCAATTCCTCACTGGTGTACTATGATGTGCATTCCATGGATGGCCGGGTTTATCGCGCCAATCGTTACACCGATAACAGCGTGAACCAGCTGCAGGACGACGGCAGTTGGGTGCGCGTTCTTGGCACCGGGGCTTCCGGAGAATGTGTGGATGGCACTGATGCCACATCCTGCCCCGTAGCCTTGGATGACGTGTTTGTCGATCGATATGGAAGAATCTTCTTCTCCACCCGCGGAATCATTAAAACGGTGGTCGCGGGAAAGGTCTACACCCTGTTCGGCCAAAGAAAAGATGCCGGCGACGGCGGATCCGGATTTGACATGCGTATGGCCTCCTTGTTCTACATCGATCATGGCGTCGGCGACAGTGTCGTCCTTTTGGACCACCAACAGAATAAATTGCGTGAAGTTTCCCCGGGCGCCTCTCCAGAGGTTCGTCTGCTTGCCGGTAACGGCACCAACACCAGCGTCAACTTTGGTGTCGCCGCCAACGCTCAAGGCATTAAACTGGGGAACTGGGCCGAACCAAATGCCTTTGCCACCAATCCCGCCAACGGCGATATCTACATGAACTGTGCGCAGAACGATGTCCTTGTCACTCCGCCCAGCACCTACACGGCTTATCACAGATTGTGTCGTCTGAATCGCTCCACAGGTCTTTGGGAACAGCTTATGAACGGTGAAGGAGGAACTCCCGCTTACACCCAATCTGACGTCGCTTATGGTGATCTGCTGATGACTGGATATGCTCCATCAGTCATGGCTTATAAAGCAGGAAACTTCCTTGTGAACTTCATGTACTGGAATGGCAGCGCTCACAATAACTCAACCCTGCGCCTTGTGACTCCGGCAACAACATCCTATGTGGGGGGACGCATTGGTGTGGATTCTGATCTGGATGACTGTCCCGATGGTGCGGCTACGAACTGTTCTCTGGGGCCTCGCGGAACGCACAACACGGGAACGCCCACTTACTTTGATCCATTGGGTGGCTGGCTGTACAAGCCCAACACCAACGCCGCCATAGTGACGGCAAATCTTCATGTTCTTTATTCAGGGAATGTTAAGACACTTCTGACTTTACCACAGCAACCGGCCAGCTTTGTCTATGACAGTGCCGGAGCACTTTACTATTGCGGCGCCAAAGACAAAAAACTCTATAAGGTGGCTGTTCACAACTTCGCAGATCTTTCCAACACCGCTGTCTGGCCGCTGACAGAAGGCGTTCATTACACGACGACAGAACTGCCTTTCCCAGCAAGCTCGATCGCGTGCCAAGGGCGTCGTATTCTGATCAAACCGGCCTCCGGCCCCAAACCCAAACGGCTGGTCTTTATGGCCATGCAAAACGGGCTTCCGGCCATTTCAGAATACTTCCTGCCTTAAAGCTTTAGACGTGCTTCTTCCATTCCAATTCATGCGCCATGTATTCAGTCAGCATGTGCTTTTCATCTTTCAAGCGGCTGTCACTCCAACCCAGTTTGTCCTGGAAGACCTGCCCGATCTCTTCAAGATATTTGACTCCATGATTGCGATCCGCAAGGAACAACGGCACACGGCGGGCGTAAAAATCACGCATATGAAGACACATCGTGGAATCAATTGCCTGGGCCGCTTCCAACTGCCAGTAAGTCATGTCAGAGGAGTACTTGTTAAGAATCTCCTCACCCTCCATACCATAGCGTTCTGCCAGAAGTCTCATCTCTTCATAAGGGCGACCGGTCTCTTGAGACCACACATCGGCCTGAACCTTGGCCTGAAGGAAGGCGTCCACACTGGTATAGGCGTTCAGAGGCTTGGTTGTATCAGATTTGCTCCAGGCCACACGCTCTTCGAAAGAAAACGACTGCAAAGCCGCATCGACGGTTTGTTCACACATCAAACGATACGTCGTGTACTTTCCACCCGCCACAAAAGTCACACCACGATCATCATGAATGATTGTATGTTCGCGGCTGGTCTTGCCTTCGCTGGAGGAGCCATCATTCACCAGAGGGCGTACCCCGGCATAACTGGCGATGATGTCGTGAGCTGTCAGGTTGGCACCCGGGAAGTAGTAGTCCGTGACTGACAGAAGATATTTTACATCTTCCGGTGTCGCTGAAACATTTTCCGGCGCATCCTTAAAATCAGTGTCCGTGGTTCCAATGATAATCATTTCGTGACGGGGAATACCGAACACAATACGGTCACTTTTTTCCGCCGCCATCACCACAGCACTGCTTAAAGGCAGACGGTGCTTTGGCAACGTCAGGTGAATACCCTTGGTCGGGCGCAGGATGTTCTTCCAGTCTTTAAATATCTTTTCACCCAGACTGTCAGTCCATGGGCCAACGCTGCTGATGATATGCCGGCCTTTGATTGCAAACTTTTCTTGCGAATGCTGATCCTCACACAGAACTGATTCAATCTTTCCGTCAGATCCGAAGTGCACGCCCGTGGCTTTCACATAGTTCGCACAAAGTGCACCATTTTCATTTGCCGAGCGCAAGGTTTCATGAACCAAGCGATCATCATCCATATAAGCGTCAGAATAAATATAAGAGCCCAAAAGTTGCTGATGGCGCAGGGCCGGCATACGATCCATGGATTCTTCGGCATTCAGTCGCTCATGAATTTCCGGAGCCTGAAACAAGGAAAGAGCATCGTAAAGCCACATGCCCATTCCCATCTTGAACATTCCGACCCGGCTTTCCTCATAAAGAGGAATCATGAAGCGCAGTGGATGCACCAGGTGAGGCGCCATATCAAACAAACGTGTGCGTTCGTTCAATGCTTCAAAGACAAGCTTAAATTCCATGTTTTCCAGGTAGCGAATACCACCGTGAATTAATTTGCTGGATTTGGATGACGTGCCCGATGCAAAATCCCGGGCTTCGATCAAAGCCACCTTCATGCCACGGGCGGAAGCATCACGCGCCACACCCGCGCCATTGATTCCTCCCCCGATAATAATCAGATCAAATTCCTGAGATTTCATTTTATTGATGTTCTGAATTCGATTTGCGAAGGAGAAATTTTTCATGTTCTATCCTTTTGTCGTCTTCACAGAAAGAGTTCCCGGCTGCCATGATTCGGGCCTGAAGGCCTTCACAGAATTGGGCACTCCATTTTCGTTCGGGAAATAAACTCTTTGTAGATGTTTTTCTCTTCCCAGTTTATAGGCAAGCTCACATAGTTCATCGCGGGCCTGCAAAGATGTGTATTGAACGTGCTCAACCCACAAGGACTGTGTCTGGCCATCCAGGAACAGCAGTGGCTGGGCTATGAAGTATCCCATCAACTTGTTTGTGTCCTGCTCCAGCGCCAGAAAGCTCCAGCCCAAAGCAATATAATGATTCAAGGCTTCCACTCGAAATTTCGAGTTCCAGCCGGCCATCATTCTTTCCATCTCATCCGGATAAGCTTCCGCAAGCTTTCTGCTTTCCAGATCCAAAATTTGCTGCAAATCTTCCGACTGAATCACTCGACAATAAAGGCTCATGGCCTCAGGTCTCCTTGTCATTTTTCATTTCATATTTCATACTAAGAGCCTATGAAATACAAAGATTATTCCACCGACATTTGGAAGCGCATAGATACGATACTGGACCTCGTTCTGAAAGAAGATTCTGCACCAGTGGCAGCTTTTGATGCGGATGGAACATTGTGGGATACCGATCTGGGCGAAACCTTCTTCCACCATCAAATTGACAATCGCCTGGTGCAACTTCCGCCGGATCCCTGGGAACACTATCAAACCATGAAAGCGGCTGATCCGACAAAGGCCTACCTTTGGCTAGCTCAGATCTGCCGGGGGCAAAAATTAGAGCAGGTTCATCAATGGGCTATTGACGCCGTTAAAGGACACTTCCCGGTTCCCGTCTTCACAGAGCAGAAGAGACTGATCGATCTGTTTCTTTCCAAAGGCGTGCGTATCTATGTTGTCACCGCATCCGTTAAATGGGCGGTCGAACCCGGCGCAGAAATGCTGGGTCTTAGCAAGGATGATGTCATCGGAGTTGAAACCGTTGTCGAAAATGGAACCATCACAGATATTCAAAAGGGTCTGATCACCTACAAACAAGGCAAAGTGGATGCATTGCTGGAAAGAACCGGCGGAAAAAAGCCGTTCTTCGCTTCCGGAAATACCATGGGTGATTATCAGCTTTTACAATCAGCCACCCACCTGGGACTGGCAGTTAGCGCCGCTGCACGCGACGATAAATTATTTAAGACAGAAAAAGAGCTGCAAGAATACGCAGAAAAGCATTCTTGGCTGTCCCACAGATTTATATAACTCAAGGAATGTTTATATAACTCAAGAAATGTCTCCACCGAGCCGGTGGATTATTTCAGGGACTTCCTCATATTTGTTGATGTGATTTGCGGCTTGAAGCTATAGCAGTGTTTCTTTGAGGAGACACTGGTGCTTAATCTTGAAGCCGACTTTGCATTACACGAATTATTCTTTTCAAAAACCGATTTCAAAGGCCTGATTCAAACCGGAAACAAGGTCTTTCTTCGGGTGAGCGAATATCAAGAAGAGGAAATTCTACGTCGTCCTCATAATATCATCCGCCATCCCGATATGCCCCGATGCGTTTTTAAACTATTCTGGAGTTTTCTCAAGGAAGGAAAACCCATCTGTGCTTACGTAAAAAATCGCAGCAAGAACGGTCGGTTTTACTGGGTCTTTGCCATGGCCTTCCCAATGCCTGATGGCTATTTATCCATTCGCTTAAAACCCAGCACAGCCCTGATGTGCGAAATTCAGACCGTGTACGCCGATCTTCTGCACAAAGAGGAAGCCGGCGTCTCGCTTGAGCAGGCGACTGAATATCTTTTAAAGGCTTTACTGGAGAAGGGATTCTCATCCTACGAAGACTTTATGAATAAAGCCCTGCTGGCTGAGATGAAATCTCGTGATGGCCTGCTGACGCTGTCTCAGGAAAATCTCGCACCGGCAATCAACACCGACAGCGGACTTCTGGAAGGACTTCTGAGAGCATCACGAGCCTGCACAGAAACTGCTCGCAAAGCCTTCAATCTGGCCGATCAACTCAGCGAACGGACCGGCGCTCTTAAAACAAAATCCCGGGCTATCGATGAACTCTGCCGCGAGGTTCAGATGGTCACCACGAACCTCACCATCTCCGCAGCCAAATTGGGGGAAGTAGGCAAACCCCTGGGCGTGGTTTCCAACAACCTGGAAAAGCTGGCTGAAGACATCCTCAGCAACACCCTGGATTTTGAAAAAACTTTCACTTCGTTTCATCAATCAGCTGCAGAAATGTATCTGGCGATTGGCGTCTCTCGCTTTCAGATAGAAATGATGAACCATCTGCTGGAAGAAACCTTGTATCGTGAGGACGCCCAGGCTTCTATCAGCGAGGAACAAGAGCAGATGCTGATTCAAAACTGCGATCTCTTAAAGCAGTTGATTTCCTCAAACTTTGCGACGGTACTGAACACCGCCAAAGAGCTCACAAAAGAAAACAAGTCGCTGATCCGATCAGTGTCCATGCTTTCCAAAGTGACTGCCGGGATGGATGTCATCTGCGTGGTAGGAAAAATCGAAATGTCCAGAGTGAAAGAGCTCTCTTCGTCGCTGGAAGCTCTTCTGGGGGACATGGAAGAGCTGACAGAAAGCTTTAAAAAAATTCTGCGCTCTATTGAGGGGGAAAGTAAATGGGGACTGGGTATGTCCAATGAGCTGCGTGAACAGCTGACTTTCATTTCTCAGAACTTACGCCAGGTGGATCGCGCCATCATCGCCTAAGAAAAAAGCCCTCGATCAAGAGGGCTTTTTTTTACCTATGCTTGGCCAACAACTTTTTCGATGTCCGCAATTTCTTTTGGCACGGAAGAGGTCATATTCTCAGAGCCTGTGGATGTGACCCGCAAATTATCCTCAATACGAATACCAATGCCGCGGTACTTCTGAGGAGCTGACGTATCGTCAGCTGGGATATAAATACCCGGCTCAATGGTGAAGCACATGTTGGCTTCAATTGGACGAGGCTCGCCCTTCTTGAAGTAAAGGCCGGCATCATGCACATCCATCCCCAACCAGTGACCGATGCCATGCGGGTAGTATTTTTTCTGCGCCAAGGCCTGAATAAGATCATCCTTGCGACCGGATAGAAGCCCCAGATCCAGCATCAGATCCGTCAGTAACGACGTCCCCATATCATGCAGGTCTTTAAACACAATTCCCGGCTTCACGAAATCGCAGATCTGCTTCTGAACTTTCAAAACACCTTCATACACCCGAGCCTGCTCATCCGTGAACTTTCCGTTCACAGGATACGTGCGCGTGATATCGCCCGTGTAGTAATTAAACTCGGCCCCGGCGTCGATCAAAAGAAGATCCCCATCCTGGCAGACCTGATCGTTAAAATTATAATGAAGAGTCGTCGCTGCATTGCCCGAAGCGACGATGTAATTATACCCTTCGCGCGCTGAACCGCGCATGTAGAAATTGTGCGCCAGAACCCCTTGGATCTGACGTTCGGTCACCCCCGGACGAGTAAAGCGCATCGCCGCCAAATGAGCTTGCGCAGAGATCTCGCACGCCTCACGCAGCTGAGTCAGTTCATATTCGGATTTTACCAAACGCATTTCACCCAACAGCGTATCGGCATCGAGAATCGTCAAAAGACCATTCCCCATGCGACCCTGCAAAGCCTTCACGCTTTCCAGAACATCCTGCATCTTGTGATCCATCTCAGGATTCTTGTACTGGCGATAGTAAACACGATCGACTTCTTTTAATAGTTGTGGAGCGACTTTGCTGAACTCATCAATTGGATAGGCCTTATCAACCTTGAACTCGCGCTCACAGCCCTCGGGTCCATAGCGGAAACCATCCCAAGTTTCTCTTTCGACATCACGGCGACGCACGAACATCACCGTTTCAGGCTTAAGCCCCGGACGGTAAACCAGAACAGACTCCGGCTCTTCCCAACCCGTCAGATAGAAAAGATTTGAGTCCTGTCGGTAAGGAAAATGACAATCATGGTTACGAATATATTCCGGATGGGAAGTCACCACCAAAGCAGCCCCTGGGATCTGCTCGCCGGCTTTTCTTCTTCTTTCGGCAAAGATGTTCATGTCATACGTGGGTTTTCTGCTCATAAAAATTCTCCTAAAGACCCCATTTACGCGTCAGGCTCTTCAACTGTTTGGCTGCGGCATCCGCACCTTTGTTCATGATTTCCCGACGCTTTTCAAAATCCATAATACCATAACCGGACGTATCAAGTGAAATGACCGTATCAACTCCCGGCAAAGGCTTATTATACAGTCCCGCCACTTCACTCCATAATACGTTGTCTGTAGCCTGAGCATCCAAGGTGAACGGCTTAGATCCGCCCGGTGACTGCAGAACATTGACGAAGACGATGTAATTCGCCCCCTTCTGGCGCAGATAATTGGCCAAAGAAGTGATGTCGCGGATGCCGGAAACGCTGTTCTGATACGGCTTAAAGAACGGCGGATACGCCATGCACAGATACATCAACTGGTCGATGCTTCCGCGGTTCATCAGGTAAACCTGATTCTTCTTCAGATTGTAAGACGGACATGCGAACGGTACTTTAAAGTCCTCGATTTTGGCGCGATTAAATGCGACCCCGACAAAGTCCTTCAACACTGTCACGTCGTTGTTTTTGTTTACCCCACCCAGCAAGGACTTCTTTAACACCTCTTCGTCCTTGAGCTTGAACATCTGCCACTCAACTTCGTTGGCAAGTTCCTTATTTGCATACAGGGCTGCCATTGGTGACCCAAACTCGACACCGCCAATGGCGTAAACTGGAACTTTGGCTCTTTGCAACTCATGCAAGAACCCGATATGAGCGTAGGTCTTTGCGCCTCCCGCCCCCAGGATCACACCGATCTTGGGCATTGTGGGAATCACAGGAGCCGGAGGTGGCGGCGGAGTGATCTCTGTCACCTCTTCTTCATCTGTTTCCATCGGTGGGGGTGTTCCGATATTTTCACGTTCCTGAGGACGCTGCTGCTGAGGAGACACAGGACGGGTTTGTGGCGTGGAGGGTGGCGTTCCCTTACGAACGTCCTCGCGAGTTCTGATGCTCTGACAACTTGCCAGGAAGAGAAACAGCAACAGCCAGCTAGATTTTTTTTGCGTAAATAAAGAACTCATTATTTCCGTCCTTTCCCTGAATCGGAGATGGGAAGTAGTCGAGAACCTTAAATCCATTTTCAGAACAAAGAGCTTTTATTCTGGTCTCGACCTCTGCATACAAAGAAACATCTTTGACTATACCCCCCTTTGAAAGGCCGTCAACGCCGACCTCAAATTGGGGCTTTACCAGACTTAAAAGACAGCCTTCAGTCTTAAGAAAGCCTGCCAGTTCCGGTACGATCAATGCGATTGAAATGAAAGAAACATCCATCACCACCAGATCAAATTTTTCTGGCGGCGTGGCCTTCAGGACTTGGTCGTCCCGGGAAAGATTTCGGGCGTTGATTCCTTCGATCACCTGCAAACGGGAATCCTTCAGAAGTTGCGGATGTACCTGCCCATGCCCTACATCCACACCCAGAACCTTTTCTGCCCCCTGCTGCAAAAGACAGTCAGTGAAACCACCTGTGGAGATTCCCACATCCAGAACTTTGAGGCCCTTCGGAGATTTCCCCACATGAGCCAACGCACCTTCCAACTTAAGCCCCCCACGGGAGACAAAGCGATTGGCCGGTCCGGACTCCACCGTGATCAGACCCACCTGCGCCGCAGTGACTGCATAACTGGATTTTTTGAGAATCTTTTTTTGCGAATTTTCAGAAAGATAAACTTGTCCCGCCTCGATCAGTTCCTGTGCATGAGTGCGCGACTGCGCCAGACCCTTTTCAACAAGATAAAGATCCAAGCGCACTTTTTCTGACATAGAACTACACCTGACGATTTTGATTGAAGCTGATAAGGAATTCCAACATGGGCGCATCCGCAGAAACCTTGCGAAGCTCTGCCAGTGTCGATGCACTAAGATCCTTCAGATAAGTCTTGGTTCCCTCCAGGCCCAAAATGCCCGTGAAACTACGCAAGTCCTGTCCCTTTTCACCGTGATCCAGCACATCGTCAGCCACTTGGAAGGCCAATCCCAAACCTTCTCCGAACTTTTTCAAGCTTTCGATATCAGTTGGCTTGGCTCCGGCAATCACAGCGGCCCCCTCGACTGCGACACGGATCAAAGCCCCTGTCTTCAGACGATGCAGATGGGTTAGCTCTTCCAATGACATCTGTTTGTCACCGGCGCGTAGATCAATGGCCTGGCCACCCACCATACCACGGATGCCTGCCGCAGATGAAAGCAGTCGGCCCAGTTGAGCCACCAGGAAACTATTATCAGCGTAGCCTTCAGCAATCAGCATAAAGGCCTCGGTCAAAAGAGCATCCCCGGCAAGCAAGGCAAAGTCCTCACCATAGACCTTATGATTCGTTGGCTTGCCTCGGCGCATGTCATCGTTATCCATGCATGGAAGGTCATCATGAAGCAGAGAATAAGTATGAACCAGTTCCACCGCTGCGGCGAAGGGAAGAATTTTTTCTTTGTTGGCACCGAAAAGCTCTCCCACCAGCAATGATAAAACCGGACGGAAGCGCTTGCCACCATTGGTGGCAGAATAAAGCATGGATTTGCGCAATTCAGCGATGGCCGCTCCCTCGGGAAGCTCCATCTCAGACAGATACTTTTCCACAAACTGATTTACAGTTTCAGTGCGTGCCGCTATTTCCTGTTCAATCTGAATTGCCAAATCCAAGATTAGTTCTCCTCAGCGGTGAAATCAGATGTCACCGGCTGACCGTCTGCGCCCACCGACATCAAAAGTTTCACTTTGGATTCAGCTTCGTTCAGACGCTGATGACATTCGCGGGAAAGCTTTACACCTTCTTCGAAAAGTTTCAGTGATTCTTCCAGGGCCAAGTCGCCCTTTTCCATTTTCTGAACGATCTCTTCCAGACGTCCCAGCTTTTTCTCGAAATCCATTTATTCCCCTTTCACGCTGTCAACAACAGCGGTCAGTGAGCCCTGAGCCAGACGGATATCCAAAAGATCACCCTTTTTAACCTGGTCAGACGATTTAATAACAACACTATCCTTGGTCACGATGGAATAGCCCCGCTCCACCACCTTCAGCGGACTGAGACTGTCGAGCATCCCCATCACTTTACCCATACGGGCCTTTTTTCGCTCAATAGAGAACAGCAACGCCTTTTCTGTGCGTGCCTTCAGATATTCCAGATCCTTTTTCTTTTCCTGGATCAGGTCCTGCGGACTTCCCAACTTTTCATTGAGCAGTTCCACCTTGTGGCGACGCTCTGCCAGGCGCCGGTTCATCGCAAACTCCAGACGGTTCAAAAGATCGTCGTTGCGCAATTCCAAATCCTGAAGGCGGCGCTGAGGATCCACCAATCGCTTTGAAAGACCCGTCATCTTTTCACGCAGATACTTCATCTTTTTTTCAAAAGAAAGTTTCAGCATGCGTTCCAAAGAAACCACTTTGTTGGCAAGCTCCCCGGAACTTTTTGCCACAAGCTCTGCTGCCGCCGACGGGGTCGGTGCACGCAGATCCGCGACAAAGTCAGCAATCGTAAAATCAATTTCGTGACCCACGGCCGAGATCACCGGAACCGGGCTGGCAGCAATCAGACGCGCCAGCTTTTCGTCGTTGAAGCACCACATGTCTTCGATCGAACCGCCTCCGCGTCCAACAATGACCACATCCACACCCGGAAGGGCGGTGGCCTTCTTAAAGGCTTCACAAATCTGTGGAGCAGCGGCTTCCCCCTGAACAATCGTCGGCACGACTGTGACCAGAATTGATTTAGCTCGACGGGAAAGTACATTCAGGATGTCCCGAATGGCCGCCCCGGTCGGAGATGTCACAATCGCAATATGCCTTGGGAAGGTTGGAATGGGTCTTTTTTTAGATGTATCAAATAGCCCTTCCGCTTTTAATTTCATCTTCAGCTGCTCGAAGGCTTTCTGCAAAGCCCCAGCACCCACAGGCTCCATCATCTCGCACATGAGTTGATAGTTTCCACGTGGTTCATACACCGTGATACGGCCGCGCACGATCACTTCCATGCCGTCGGTCGGCTTGAACTTCAGACGCGCATTGTGACCGCGGAACATCACCGCCGTAATCTGAGATTTAGAATCTTTTAAGCTGAAATAAAAGTGCCCCGACGTGTGCGCTTTGAAGTTGGAGACTTCACCCTTCACCCACACGGTCCCGATCTGACCCTCGAGAAGCTGTTTGACATAGATATTGAGCTGCTCAACAGAAAGCACGGAAGGTTCATTGCTTTTCGTCAATAGATCCGCAGCCCCCAGATTAGCCTGGGCGGAAATATCTGCTTTACGAAGAGCCTGATTAGGAGTGTCCGACATGGGAGCAGAGGCTAATGCCCTGCCCTGCCAGTGTCAATACTTCGGGAGTCAATACATTGAGAGTCAATTGCGCACTAAAGGGAGGAGTACCAGACGTTCTGCACAGACCACAGTCCGCCGACAAAAAAGCAGATCCACGCCAGGGATTTGTGCTTCGTGATATTGGCGTAGGCCTGCCCCAGGCGCTCCTGTCCGATCCTTGCCAGGACGGGGTTCTCCAACACAACAACCATCAGGAGTCCATAGAAAAAAACCACAAATGGAAAAATAAAATCTAACTTTTCTGGCGTCATAAGCAATTTATCGGAGCTTTGCCAGAAAGTAAGAGTCCGGTTTGATTGACGGCTTTAAAAGACCTGATAGAATAGTCTTCAGAAGGGTTCGACGGCGTAAAGCTCTATCGAAAATAAACCTTACAAGCATATTTTTGGGAACTGTCCCTGACAATGGTGAGCAAGCTCAGCTCGTACTGAGAAGCCTAAAGTTGTTATCATGGTTACCCACCTTAGCTAAAACAGGTTTACTTTTTCAGAGTGGCCTTCGAGCCTTTTTTTATTTGTCTCATTTCAAGACAGTCCTGCAAAAAACTTCTGCAATTTTGTCATAATTTACTCTAAGAAATCATCGGCTTCATCGTTCAGGCTCCCGCCCGTAAGTCCGATAAGTTTCTTATGAAATTAAGCCGGACTCTGGCCGCTCTTCTGTGCGGTTGTTCTCTACTTCTATCTGGTTGTGGCAATGGCAATGGCTTTGAGGGCCGTGACGACTCTTCGTCGTCAGAACCCGCCTCCAACGAACCCCCTTATTATGGCAAACCCACTGAAATCGACAATGCTGCGGCAATCACAGTCACGGCACCGGCGATCTTCCGCTATCGGGGTTTGAGTTTTAGCCCCGGGGCCAGCACCAATGGCTTAACCGGTGTTGTAAACGAAGGAATGCCCATCGCCTTTGCAGAGTTTCATATCTATGATGAAGCCGGCACACGCATCCAGCAGGGCGAAACCACAACCGACGGTCTGGCTGTTTTCAAGATTCCAAAAACAGAAGGCACCTACACTTTAAAAGTGTATTCCCGCGCTCAGAACGCCTATCTGAATGTCAGCATTCTGAATGACATCTACGCCAACAGCCCGCACTTTGCCGCGCGCACCTTCACTGTCACGGCCTCTGACATCACCAACGGGACCAAGGATCTGACCTCTACTCCCGTCATTGCCGAAGCCGATGAAAACTTGTATCCAGGCATTGAAGGCGGCGCTTTCAATATCATGTATAATATCCTGCTTGCGAACGAATACATCCGCCGCAACATCAATAAAAACGTTCTAGAAAGTGGCGTCCCTTCTACAGACCCCAATAAATGGTGGGTGGCTGAAAAAGTGACCGTCTACTGGAAAGCCGGATTTAATCCGTATTCCTATTTCGGCTCCAACTCACCCCTGTCGTTCTATTCACCTGGAGACCGAAAGCTCTTTATCTTAGGGGGCGTCAGCGGTGACGTGAAATCCTCTGACACGGATCATTTCGATGACTCGGTGATTTTGCACGAATACGGTCACTTCCTGGAGGACGTCTATGGGAACTCAGCGTCTCCTGGCGGCTCGCACAACGGAAACTTCGTCATTGATGCGCGCTTGGCGTGGAGTGAAGGCTGGGCCAACTACCTGCAGGCAGCTGTTCTGACGGGTGCCGATGCTGCAAGCCTTGGAGTTGACGAAAGCCGCGTCCCCGATCAGGTTCGCTATCACTATTACGTCGATACCTATGGTTACAAGGGCAACGCCAAATCCGGCGTCAGCATTTCGTTCAACCTTTGGGAAAATGGCGCGACGGCTTCTATGGACAGCACAGCCACCGACCTTGAAGGCACAGGAACATTCCGTGAGGTGTCCGTCTCAAGAACTCTTTATAAAACCACACGCAAGAACGATGCAATTTATTCGGGCATCAAAACCGGTGCGGGTATCGCTTTTGCTGATATCTGGAAAACGTTCTCGGGTGAAGACACTCTTGGCCACAGGAAAAACAACAACCCGGTGGCCACAAGCCTTGTGAATACAGCTTTGTATCCAATCCCCAATTTCGGTCTGTTTAACAACCTGCTTTCCCGCAACATCGCCGCTAATGCCAAATGGGATACCATTTTGGATGAGGAAAAACAGAGCAAGACCACCAAAGACTATGCGTACTACCTCAGTGCGACCGGAGGCTCCTGCCCAACAACGTTCACTGTCGGCACACCCGAGACCAGTTTGGGTGGCCTGGCGAGATCTCACCAGCAGGTCAATAATGACTTCTACCTCTTCTATTATGACGGCAGCGGTGGAAGCATCTCTATGAACTTCTCAAGCAGCAAGCTGAATTTGGATCTGATCCTTTACAAAAAAGACTACGTCTATTTCGAAGACACTCATTGGTACGCCGGCTATTCATCTTCGTATATCGCGCGACAAAGCCGTTCTGCAAGTGCCACGACAGAAACCGTCAGCTTAAGCGGGTTGTCCGCTGGCTATTACATCATCAATGTGAAAATCAACGCCTATAACAAGGTCAATTCAGACCTGAATGCCCCTGCCACTTACACCCTGACAAGAAATGGAGTCACCCCACTATGCGGAAGCGAAAGATAATCTTCACCGCGGCCTTTATGACCTTGGCTTTGGGAGCCTCCCTGTTTTCATTTTCTGGAAACTCTGAAGAGCGCAGTCCCGCGGCAGCAAGCAAAACAAGCTGGAGACCTCTTCCCATCGGAAAACATCTGGCCGCATTCCACGTAGAGCTAAAAACTGAGAACGAGATACCGGAAGATGCTGACGATGAAGTCTCTTTGGTCGCACGCATATTAGTCAATCAGGACCTGCAAAGTGATTTCACTTACTCCTGGAGTCTTCCCGAAGGAGTGTCTGTGGTTGAGGGGGAAGTGTCGGATTCTTTGGCCAACGTCAAAGCCGGACAAGTCGTGGAGCTGAAGTTGACTGTTGTGGGTTTCTCGAAAGAAAAACAGAAAATGATCTCTTTGGGAGTTAAGGCCCGTGCCGGCAATGAAATCTTGGGAAATTCCGCCTTGATCGTCAGCCGCTCGGAAGACACCCTGGAAGCGGAAGCCCCGGAACTTCGACGTTCTGCCGAAGCTCAACTGGGAAGTGACGTTTTCAAACGTCGGAGAAAATAAAAAAGGACCCGTCAGGGTCCTTTTTCTTTACAGCGGAATCACTTCGATTTCCGGATTAAACTGATCTCTCAGAATACCCTCGATAGCCATCAAGGTTCCGGACGTGGCACTTGGGCAAGTCCCACAGGCGCCCTGATAGAAGACATAAAGTTTATTGTCTTCGTATTTCACCACATCCAAGTCCCCACCATCACCCTGCAAGCCCGGACGGACCGTGTGATCCAGAATCTCTTCGATCTGCTGAACCTCTGGTGACAGACTTGCACGACGCAATTTCTTTTCATCCATCTGTGTCTGGTTCGGATTATGCGCCGGCATGCGAGTTTGAATCACGGAGCAGACATTTCGTTGAATCTCTTCAGGGTCTGCATCAAAGTTGTGAGTGATCGTGATCACATTCTGGAAGAAGTGAACCTGACGAACACCTTCAACTTGAAACAACGCGGATGCCAGCAGGCTTTGATCAGCCTCTTTTGCGTCAGCATAGGTCGCCTTGCCCTCTGTCAGGACTGGACGATCCAATACAAACTTCCACGCGTTGGGATTTGGGGTCGCTTGAATACGGATGAGTACATCTTGGGTGCTCATAACAACATCTCCCGGGCCTTTGCCACGGCTTTAACTAAAGCATCAATATCTTCATGATTATTATAAACTGAGAACGAAGCGCGAACTGTTCCTGGGACTCCCAATCGAGCCATCAGAGGCTGGGTGCAATGGTGACCCGCGCGAACAGCAACACCTTCCTGATCCAGAATCTGAGCCACATCCGAATGATGAGCCCCCTTCAGATTGAAGGAAAGGATCGCCCCTTTGTTGGAAGATGTTCCAAAGACCTTCACATCAGGAATCGCCAGCAGTTTTTCAGTCGCTGACTTTAGGATTTCCATTTCATAGGCATGGATCTTATCCAGACCGATCTTTTCAACAAAATCCAAAGCGGCATGCAAACCCACAGCCCCTTCCACATGCGGTGTTCCTGCTTCAAAGCGAGTGGGAACATCATTGAACGTGGTCTTTTCAATGGTGACTTTGGAAATCATGCTGCCGCCACCTTGATACGGAGGCATCTGATCCAGAATCGCTTTCTTGCCATAGACAGCACCGAAGCCGAAGGGACCAAAAAGCTTGTGCGCAGAAAAAACGAAGAAGTCACAGTCCATATCCTGCACATTCACCGGAAGCTGGGACACAATCTGGGCGCCATCCACCAGAACCTTGGCTCCAGCCTCATGCGCCAGACGAGTCAAAAGCTTCACATCGGTGTTTGTTCCCAACACATTAGAGGAAGCGGTGAAAGCCACAAGTTTTGTTTTGGCGGAAAGCTTGCTCTTGAAATCCTCAAGATTCAGCTCTCCGTTGTCGTGAATGTCCGCCGCCACGACCTTGGCGCCTACTTTTTCTGCAACCATCTGCCAAGGCACGATGTTCCCGTGATGCTCCATCACGGTGATCAAAATCTCATCCCCGGCCTTCAGGTTCGAAAGCCCCCAGGAGTTAGCCACTAGGTTCACGCCCTCAGTGGTTCCACGGACGAAGATGATCTCTTCAGATTGGGAAGCCCCCAGGAAATCCGCCACCTTCTGGCGAGCAGCCTCAAAATGCCCCGTCGCCACATCACCGAGGTAATGCGCTCCACGGTGCACGTTGGAGGTCTCATAAGAATAAAAATGCGAAATACGATCAATCACGGACTGGGGCTTTAATGTTGTCGCCCCGCTGTCCAGATAAACCAGCTTCTTGCCATGAACCAATTGGGTCAAAGCCGGAAACTGACTGCGAACACTTGCAAATAACTCTTCTAAATTGCCCATAACACTTACCGATTCAGGCTGAGGTGACTGAACGCCTCATCCAAATGGCGAGACAACCAGGTCTGGATGTTCTCGTCGGAAATTTTATAAATCACTTCAGAAAGGAAGCCGTAACTTAACATTGGAATCGCTTTGTCTTTCGGAATCGCTCGGGATTGCAGATAGAACAGCTCTTCGCGGTTCAACTGACCCACGGTCGATCCGTGCGCCGCCTTCACATCGTCAGCATAGATCTCCAAACAAGGCTTGCTGTCGGCTTCGGCTTTGGTGCTTAAAAGCAGGTTATTGTTCAACTGGGCGGAGTTGGCTTTCTGTGCACCTTTTTCGATCAGCACCTTGCCACAGAAGACCGCCTTGGATTCACCATCCAAAATGCCCTTGTACAATTGATTGGTGTTGCACTCGCCCACGTGGTGATCGATCAAAGACGTGTTATCCACATGCTGAGATCCACGAACTGCGTATACGCCCAGGATTTCAGAGTTGGAACCCGGACCCTTCAGCACAACATCCAAAGAATGACGGGACAAAGCAGCCCCTGTTGCCAAAGCCAGACTTTCCAAATTCGCATTCTTTTCAACCAAGATGCGTGTGCGACCGATGTTGAAGGCCTTTTCACTTTCAGCCTGCACGCGCACATAAATAACTTTTGCACTGTCGGCGATATGCAGATCAAAGACGGAATTCACAAAATAGACGGCATCCTGAAGACCATAATGGCTTTCAAGAATTTTCACCGAGGATCTTGCACCGACCTCCAGACGAATGCGGGGATGAACCATCAGGTTGCTGCCGCCCTCATTGGAAGTGAAGAAAACAAAATTCACAGGTTTTTCCACAGACGTTTCCTTTGCAATAGAAACGTCCAAAGCCTTCGTCAGGTAAGCACCGTTCAGAGCATCAAAGGCGTCGTCAAACTGCTCAGGGTACTGATGAGCCTCGCTCAACGCTATTCCGGCTGGAAGTTCTGCCGACAAGGTCTTATTCAAAACACCGTTGAAGAACACCACGTTGGTAAAATCAGAATTCAGGCGCGCCTTAATCTGCAGCAGAGTTTCATGGCTGGGCTCAAAAGAGCTCGTCGCCGAAGCGAAGGCGCCTTCACCGATCGCCTTCACACTGGTGTAGTGCCAGTCTTCATCTTTGCGGGTCGGTAGGCCCTTGTTCAGAGCGTAGTCATAACCCGCCTGACGGAAGGTGGCCAAAGCCCCTTGCGCCGGATGTGCCTGACTAAATCTGTCGTAAGTAGATAGCAAGTTCATAGTTTTTATTCCTACCGCCGACTAGTTGATCAACCAGTCGTAGCCTTTTTCTTCCAGTTTCAGAGCCAAAGAGCTGTCACCTGTTTCGATGATTTTGCCGTTCACAAGAACGTGAACGAAGTCCGGCTTGATATAATCCAAAAGTCTTTGATAGTGAGTCACCAGCACAATCGCGTTGTCCTTGCGGCGAAGCTTGTTCACGCCATCTGAAACCACACGAAGGGCGTCGATATCCAGACCGGAATCTGTTTCATCCAACAATGCCAAACGCGGAGACAATACCGCCATCTGCAGGATCTCATTTTTCTTTTTCTCACCACCAGAGAAGCCTGTGTTCACCGGACGATCCAGATACTCAGGCTTCATGCTGACAAGTTTCATTTTCTGGTAAAGGAATTCACGGAACTCCCCTTCCGGCATAGGCTCAGAACCCTGATGGGCCAACACAGAGTTGAAAGCCGTGTGCAGGAACGTGAAGTTGGAAACGCCCGGAACTTCGATCGGATACTGGAAGGCCAGGAAGATGCCTTCTTTGGCTCTTTCATCCGGTTCCAAATCCAGCAAGTTGGCCATTTGGAAGTTCACTTCATATTTCACTTCGCCTGCGGTCACTTCATACGCCGGGTGTCCCGCCAACACTTTGGAAAGTGTGGATTTACCAGAACCATTCGGCCCCATGATCGCGTGAACTTCACCTGCTTTCACAGTCAGGTTCAGACCCTTCAGGATTTCTTTTTCTTCAACTCGTGCGTGGAGGTTTTTAATTTCTAACATTTTTCTTTACCTTTATTGCTACTTCAGTTTCGCCGCCCCCAGGGCGACTGCACTCTGTGCGCTTCGCGCACTTAGCCGACAGAATTTTCCAGTTTCATTTCAATCAATTTCACTGCTTCGACAGAGAACTCCAAAGGAAGCTCTTTGAAGACTTCCTTACAGAAGCCGTTCACCAGCATTGAAATGGTCTTTTCCATATCCAGACCGCGGGACTGAAGATAGAAGATCTGATCTTCGCTGATTCGGGAAGTCGTCGCTTCGTGTTCAATCGTCGCTGTTTTGTTTTTTACTTCAATATACGGATAAGTGTGCGCACTGCTTTGATCACCCACCAGCATGGAGTCACACTGGGAATAGTTGCGCGCATTTTCCGCTGACGGCAGAATCTTCACCTGACCGCGATAGGCGTTGGAAGACTTGTCCGTGGAAATACCCTTGGAAATGATCGTGCTCTTGGTGTTTTTACCAATATGGATCATCTTCGTTCCGGTATCGGCCTGCATCAGATCGTGAGTCAGAGCCACAGAGTAGAAAGCCCCCTCAGAGCCTTCGCCCTGCAAGATGCAGCTTGGATACTTCCAAGTGATCGCAGAACCGGACTCCACCTGAGTCCATGAAATCTTGGAGTACTTACCCAACGCTTTTCCACGTTTGGTTACAAAGTTATAGATACCACCACGGCCTTCTTTATCGCCCGTGTACCAGTTCTGCACAGTAGAGTATTTGATTTCGGCATTGTCCAACGCCACCAGCTCCACCACGGCCGCATGAAGCTGATTTTCATCACGCTGAGGCGCCGTGCAGCCCTCAAGGTAATTCACATAACCGCCCTCATCACAAACCAGCAGCGTTCTTTCAAACTGACCGGTGTCTTTGGCGTTGATACGGAAGTAAGTGGAAAGATCAATCGGGCAACGAACCCCTTTCGGGATGTAGCAGAAAGAGCCATCCGTGAAGACCGCCGCATTCAAAGCGGCATAGTAGTTGTCCGTGTGAGGAACCACTGAGCCCAGATATTTTTTCACCAGCTCCGGATGCTTTTGAATCGCCTCAGAGATAGAGCAGAAGATCACACCAGCTTTATCCAAAACCTCGGTGTGAGTGGTCCCCACAGAGACAGAGTCAAAAACCACATCCACGGCAATGCCCGAGATGCGCTTTTGTTCTGTCAAAGGGATGCCCAGCTTTTCAAAAGTCTTGATCAGTTCCGGATCCAGATCATCCAAAGATTTTGGTTTTTCCGATTCATCTTTGGCTTTCTTTGGCGCGGAATAGTAACGAATCGCCTGAAAATCAACTGGCGGATAAGACACGTGCGCCCAGGTTGGTTCGACCATTGTCAGCCAGTGGCGATAAGCCTTCAGGCGGTATTCCAGCATCCACTCGGGTTCATTCTTTTTGGAAGAGATCAAACGGATGATGTCTTCGTTCAAACCCAGGGCGACCTGATCTGTTTCAATGTCGGTTGTGAAACCGTATTTGTATTCGTAACTTTCCAAAGGGTTGTTGGAATTTTTGTTGTTATCCATGAGCCACCACCTCTGTGGATTTTTTTGCTGGCATAGCCACTCTTCCTACCAATAATTCTTTCAGGCTCAGGCTCTTGTAGAATTCCGTAAGTCTGTGATTTAAATCTGTGATCGGGGATACAATGTTGCAGGTTCCTTGAATCTCACAAGGAGCTTCCTTGTGCAGGCACTTCACCAAGGCCGTCGGACCTTCAATGACTTCCACTAGGTCATGGATGGAAACTTTCGCCAGATCCTTGGTGATCTGATAGCCGCCATTGGCTCCGTATTCGGCGCGCAAAATTCCGCCCTTCTGGGCCATTTGCTGCATCACACGAGCTGTCGCATCAAACGGGGTATGAAATGCGTCAGACACTTCCTTGGCCGTTGTGAGCTCGCCGGGCATTTTTTGGCTCATATACTTTAAAGCCATCAAAGCGTATTCAAGCTTGCGGTTGATTTTATTCATAAAAAGCTTCCTTCTGCGGACACTGTATGGCCTTCTATCTAATAGAAAGCCAATTGAAAAACAAGGCGAAATACGCCTAATTTTAGCGTATTTAAGATCATGACAGGATTCTTTCCTTCGGTTTTGAAAAAATGTGCTGATTTCAAAGTCTTAGGGTGCTATACGAAGGTCCTATGAGAATCCTTTTCATTACCGTCTGCAGCTTTCTAGTCCTTGGTGTTCTTCTTCTGATGGCCCGTATTTGGGGCGATGCTCAGAACTATCCCGTCTATGAACACGCCTTCTTTTCTGGCCCCGCTCCCATTGTGATCGTTAAAGCCGACACCTTGGATAAGGTTCAAGAGGCAATTAAGCTGAAACCCGACGTGGCGATCTGGGCTGACGTTCGTCTTTCCCGCGACAAAGTGCCTTTCATTTTGCCCCCTTCCCGGGATGCTGAATTCCTGAAAATGAAAGAGGCGGAACAAAAAGCCAACCCCACCACGCCCATCATGATCGGCAGCAAGTTGTCAGAGTACCCGTGGGAGCAGATCAACGAATTTTACAAAACAACACCGGCGCTGAAAGAGTACTATGAGCAGTTCCCACAAACACGTTTTGTGTTGAACATTGTGGATAACGTGCACGACGTACATTCCGCCGTCGTGGAGGCGATCGACGGTCTGTCTGCGAAATCACGCACCATGATTCAAAGCGATGCCCTGGTCGTCATGACCTCTGTAAAAGAGTTAAAACCAGAGTGGGTGTACGGAACCAGCACACCGGATATTATGAGAATGCTCACTTTTGATTCTCTATATATATTGTCATCCACGCAGTTTAAAGGAGACGTTTTCGTTGCCCCGTTCACGCTGATGAAAAGACCGGCTTTCAACGACGACATCATCACAGAGATGCGCCGTCGCAACAAAAGAATCTTCCTGGGTCCCATCGAAACTACCGAACAATTTGCTGAGGCGAGTCGCCACAAGGCAGATGGCCTGATCACAGAGAATCTTCCAGAATTGCTCCAGCTTCTCAACCAAGGTCCTGTTCAATAGGTTGATCCCAATTGCATTTGGGCATATCTTTTTAGCTGACTGTTTGAAAAGCTGTCAGCCGGAGGTCTAGATATGTCCGCATTTAATTTCATCAACGTGGCGCAAGCCGCACCCTCTGTTTCGGTGAACACCAGCTCCATCGATGCAATCGCACAAGCCAGCCCTGTCGTTCAACTGACTTTGTTAATGTTGATCGTGATGTCCATCTTCTGTTGGGCCATTGGTTATTCCAAGTTCGTCACTTTCAAAAACATGAAGCAGTCCGACGAGCTTTTCATGAGCAAGTTCTGGAAAGTGAATTCATTGGACACTCTTTTTGAAGACATCGATCAATATAAAGATTCTTCTATCGCTCGCGTGTTTAAAGCCGCTTATCTGGAGATGAAAAAGATCTCTGAATCCCCCCTGCTTTCTAAAACCGAAGGGGAAAAGCCGATTCTGTCGGGCATCGACAACCTTGAGCGCGTGTTGAACAAAGCCACAGAAAGTGAAGTCTCCAAACTGGAATCCCGTCTGACAGTTCTGGCGACCACGGGCTCCACCGGTCCTTTTATCGGACTGTTTGGAACTGTTTGGGGAATCATGGGTTCCTTCCACAAGATCGGTCAGACCGGAACTGCCAGCTTGGCGGTTGTGGCTCCGGGGATTTCTGAAGCCCTGATTGCGACTGCAATTGGTTTGGCAACAGCGATTCCGGCGGTCGTTCTTTACAACAACTTTATTTCTAAAATCCGCAAGCAGGAGATCGCCCTGAACAACTTCAGCGCCGACTTCCTGAACATTGTGAAGCGTAACTTCTTTCAAGGAAACTAGATCATGGGAATGAGTGGCGGCGGCGGAAAAAGCCGGGCGACATTAAGTGAAATCAATATCACGCCCCTTGTGGACGTGATGCTGGTTTTGCTGATCATGTTCATGGTAACGACTCCTTTGATGCAACAAGGGATTGAGGTGGATCTGCCGAAGACCTCCTCTTCCGGTGTTGAAGTGAATGAAGAGCCTTTTGTTTTGGTGATCAATTCCGACCAGAAAATGACCATCGCCAAACAAAAGATCGCCATGAACGAACTTCGTCCGAAACTAAAAGCGATCTTCGAACATAAAAAGAATAAACAGGTGTACATCCAGGCAGACCGCAAAGTGGATTATGGCTTCGTCGCGGAAGCCATGGCCGAAGTGCGTGCCGCCGGGATCTTTAACATTGGCTTGATCACACAACCAAAAGACCAGTGAACTACTTAGAAGAACACGAACAGCAGAAAAACGACGAACAAGTGACCCGCGGCATAGGGATCTCCTTTGCCCTGCATGCGCTTGTTATTTCCATCTTCACTCTGAAGACCGTGTTCTTTACGCCCGAGACCATTGATTTCACCCAGGCTGTGCGTGTGGATATGGTGGGCCTTCCTGATAAGACACCTCCGAAGGATCTGTCAGCTCCCGCCAAGGAAAATCCCAAGCCGGCTCTTCCTGATAAAGAACCTGCCAAGGAAAAACCCGCAGAAAAGCCACCTGAAAAAGTGGCCGAAAAGAAACCTGAAACCAAACCAGAGCCCGTGAAACTTCCTCCGGCCAAAGCCAAAGAAGAAGGTATCAATCTGGAAAAGGTGAAGGCCAAACAGCAAAATGCCCTGGAAAAACTCAAAGCCATGGCTGCCCTTGAAAAGATCAAGGAAGACGTGGCAGAGGAAAAGAAGAAGGTCGCCGCCAATGCCGGAACTGGAAAAGCCGACACCGGCAGTGCGCCGATCAAAGGCAATGTCGTGTCACCTGGCAGCTCGCTGACGGGAATCGCGAAACTTCAGAATGACAGCTATATTTCTGATTTGGATCGTCACATCAAACAGAACTGGACAATTCCAGAGTGGCTGGCCAAGAAGGACTACAAAGCCCAGGTGCGTCTGTTTATTGATTCGCGTGGTAATATTTTGGGCAGAAAAATTGTTAAATCCAGTGGCAATCCCAGCTACGATGAAGAAGTGTTAGCAACCATTGATCGTTCGGCGCCTTTCCCGGCTCCACCGGAAAAGTTGATCGCCGTATTCTCTGTGGATGGAATCCTGATTGGATTCCCGGAATAACTAGGAGGACATCATGATGAAGCAGATTTTGGCCTTGATTCTGGTTTTAGGCCTGTCACCCCTTATCTCTCATGCGCAATCCAACGGCATCTATATTAAACTGGGTGAAGCGCGCACAAAAAAAAGTCTGATGGCTTTTCCGCCACTGCAATACTCCGGATCCCCATCGACGGCTTCCCGCAATCAAGGTGTGGGCATTGAGATCTTCAACACGATCACCAATGACTTGAGTGTTTCCTCTTACTTCCAGTTCATCAATCAAAGTGCGTTTCTTGAGGACACGGCCAAGACGGGATTGATGCCGGCTCCGGGTCTGCCTAATGGATTTAAATTTCAAAGCTGGTCCTCCATCGGTGCCGATTTCCTGATTCGCGCAGGCTATTCCGTTGTCGGCAACGAAGTGACTTTAGAAACCTACACTTACCATGTCCCTCGCGCTGCTCTGGTTTTGGGGAAAAAATATAAAGGCCCTGTTTCCAGCGCCCGTCGTATTGCTCACACGTTCTCTAACGATGTTCTAAAAGCCCTGACCGGCGAAGAAGGGCCATTCCTGTCCCGCGTGGTTGTTTCCAGCGACCGTGCTGGCGGTCAGAGCAAAGAGATCTTTGTGATGGACTGGGATGGCGCCAATGCCGAACAGGTTTCCCGTCACCGCAGTATTTCGATTTCTCCAGCCTGGTCACCGGATGGTAAGAAGATTGCTTACACCTCTTACGTAAAACGTGTTGGCGCTAAATTCAGAAACGCCGACATGCTGTTGCTGGATCTGACGACAGGTAAAAGATCTTTGATCTCCTACCGTCAGGGCATCAACTCCGGGGCGTCCTTCTCTCCGGATGGTCGCAATATCTATCTGACAATTTCCCAAGGCACAAATCCTGACATCTATAAAATGACTCTGGATGGAACCCTGGTTGGCAAGATCACCAACGGTCCTTCCGGCGCCCTGAATGTAGAGCCGAATGTTTCTAATTCCGGCCAATTGGCGTTTTCTTCGGACCGCGCTGGCCGTCCAATGATTTACACGGCCAATGCCGATGGATCGGGCCTGAAACGTATCACCTTTGCAGGCGTGTTTAATTCTTCTCCGTCATGGTCTCCTGATGGAAAGAAGATCGCCTTTGCCGGTCAAAGCGATAACAACTTCGATATCTTCGTAATGAATGCCGACGGCACCGGGATGATTCGCCTGACTTCCGCAAAAAAAGCCAACGGCAAGATGGCCAGCAACGAGGACCCTTCGTTCTCTCCAGATGGCCGTTTTGTGATGTACACTTCCAACCGCACCGGCAAGAATCAGATTTATATCTCGACTGTGGACGGTACGGAAGAACGCCGCGTGACCAACGACAATTACAACTACTTCAAACCGAAGTGGTCACGTAACATTGACTAACACATCCCTTGAAGATCAACTAAGACAGGAGCGCAACGAGATCTGGTCTCGTTACGCTCTGGCCGCCAAAGAGGACTCTCTTCCACCCGATCAAATCTGCCATCAGTGGAGCGAAGCCTCAGACCTTCTTCTTCGCCAAGCCTTTTCGACTTGTTTTCAGGATCAAAAAGTTGCTTTGTTCGCTCTGGGAAAACTGGGTTCTTCCGAACTGAATTTAAGTTCGGACGTGGATCTTTTGATTGTCAGCCAGGATGACTCCGTCAACGCCTTGCCCGGCCTTCGCCGCTTTCAAAAAATTCTTTCAGAAAGAACGGCGCTGGGTTTTGTCTTTCGCGTGGATTTTGATCTTCGCCCCGGTGGCAAACAAGGCCCCCTGATTCCAACTCTGGATCAATTCAAGGACTACTACGGAAACTATGGCGAAACCTGGGAACGACTGGCCTTTGTCCGCCTGCGGGCTCTGGCTGGTGAGGAGTCCCTGCAGCAGGACGTGATCAATTTCGCTCACAAGTTTTCCTTCCGCAAACATCTGGATTTCACTTTGCTGGAAGATCTGAAGACTTTGCGCTCAAAAATACAAGTCCACTACTGGGGCCGATCGCAGCACGATGTTTTCGACCTGAAGTTGGGTGTCGGGGGTATTCGCGATGTGGAACTTTTCACCCACGCCCTGCAGGTCATCCACGGCGGTCGGGACACCGGCTTGCAGGTCCGCGGGACAACCGAGGCTCTGTTGCTGCTGGAGATGAAAGAGCTTTTGCCAAAGGAAGAGTCTCAGTTCTTGCGCAGTCATTATTGGAATTTGCGCCGTCTGGAAAACTATGTTCAGGCCCAGAACGATGAACAGACTCATTTGCTCAGAACCGACGACAGCCATCCCCAGTTTATCCAAACGGCTTTAGCAACCTTGCGCTTTGATATGCTTCGTTGTGATTCCATCGTGAAGAGCCTTCTGGGTGAGGCCCCGCGCGAAAGCTCTCTGGAAGACGAGCTGAAGGGGGCAGGCCTTCCCGATGAGGATCTGAAAGAACTTTGGACTGAGATTTTGGATCAGGAGGTTTTGTCCCGCAACAAGGGACGTGATGAGCTGTCACGTAAGGCCTTTCTTGCTGCCTTCTTTGATACATTGAAAGAACAAAAGGGTGACTTGCGCCGTGGTCTTTTACTTTTAAAAGATTTCATCCGGGGCACGCGTGCCAAAGCAAGCTTCTTCAGCCTGCTGCTGCGGGAAAAAAATCTGATGCAGGAGCTGGCGTGGCTGTTTGGACACTCTCCGTATCTTTCACGAATTTTGTGCAACCGGCCCGAGTTGCTGGACAGTTTTGTCTATCGCTCACAGAACACTCCCTCGGATGATCTGGGTTCTTTGCTGGAGGAACTGGCGGAAAAGAAGCTTCTGTCGGAAGTCATCAATGGTAGTGAATACCTGCGTGAAAAGAATCTGGCGCAACTGACTCAGAACCTGACCTCCACGGCGGATTCCATTGTCAACACACTGCTGACCGCTTTGAAGAAAGACTTTCCTTCGGATCTTCGTGTTCTGGCTTTGGGCAAATGGGGTGGCCGCGAACTGGGTTTTCGCAGCGATCTGGATTTTATTTTCGTTCTCAACCATCAGCCTGGGGAGGCGGACTTCAAGCTGGCCAAGCGATTCATCACCCGTCTGACAGAAAGTCATCGCGGTGGGAATATCTACTCCATTGATATGCGTCTGCGCCCCTCAGGCAAAGCAGGCCCCTTGATCATTCACGAAGATGATCTGCGCACTTACCTGCAATCCGAAGCCGCCGCCTGGGAAAGACAGGCTTACTTGAAAGCGCGTTGGGTTGATGACAACTCCCCGATGACAAAGGACTTTGTTCAGCGCGGCCTTTCCTCTGACGAACTTCTTGAGCTTGATCGCATTCGACAGCAGTTGATCTCAACCGGATCAGACCTCAGCTTGAAATACAGTGAAGGAGGATTGGTTGATCTGGAACTGGCGGCCCAGACTTTCCTTCTGCAAAAGAAACAAACTCCTGCGGCCACAGCGACCGAGCACTTCTTGTTAGCGATGGGCCCTCGGGGCAGCCTTCTGAGTAGAAATTATGACCGGATGCGGCAGATTGAACAGATGCTTCAGCTGGTTGCGTCAGAGTCACTTTCTGAACTGAAGCTAAATCATGAGTCCTTTCATGCGCTTGCCTTGGCGCTTCATACGAGTCCGTCCGAACTTTTCAAAGAGGCCCAAAGCCTTCTTTCGCAGAATATCGCCATTTTGAAGGAACTTGACCCTCGCAGGCTGCCTCACTAATAGTGAAGGAGTTGGACAAAAGTCAGGAGACAATAATGTCGAAGAATATCGATGTTAAAAAGGTATTTTGGATCTACCTTTTTGCATTCTTGCTGGCAGCTTTTAGCTTCCGTGCAGATGCCAAGACCGATTCCAAGGCAAAGACTACGAAGAAGGGAAAAGACATGATCGCAGTATTTGAAACAAATAAAGGAACTTTCAAAGTTAAACTATTTAACGACAAAGCTCCTAAGACCGTTGAAAACTTCGTAGGTTTGGCTGAAGGCACTAAAGAGTGGACTGATCCTAAAACTGGCGAAAAAGTAAAAAAACCTTTCTATAATGGTCTTACTTTCCACCGTGTGATCAAAGATTTCATGATTCAAGGTGGTTGCCCACTTGGAACTGGTACTGGTGGCCCAGGCTACCGCTTTGAAGATGAGTTCCCGGCTGGCGCTCCAAAGCACGACAAACCAGGCATCCTTTCCATGGCGAACGCGGGTCCTAACACAAATGGTTCCCAGTTCTTCGTAACAACTGTTCCAACTCCTTGGTTGGATGGCCGTCACACTGTATTCGGTGAAGTTGTTGAAGGTATGGACGTTGTAAAATCCATCGAAAACTCCAAAACAGGAGCTATGGATCGTCCGGCTGAACCGATTGTTATCAAAACTGTGACAATCCAGAAGTAATCTGAATTAAATAATTTAAAACTAAAAAGCCCGGTGGAAACACCGGGCTTTTTTTATGTTAACTGTTGAGTTTCAAAGATAGCTTAAAGTTCTAAGGTTTCTTCCCGCAGAATTGTTCCGCCTGGATCCAGTAAGCCGGGGAGCAATAGTCCTCCCACTGGTTGTTCTTATTTGTGGAATACGCATAGAACCAAGTCAGCTTGTCACTCTGATTCTTGAAATGAACTTGATGAGGCATTTCCATCGGTTGTTTACCGTTAACAAGATAACACCAGCCGTAAACACGCATCTCTGTATCAGAAACGACCTCGATGCTGTCTAATCCGATGGGGCTATTCAGGATCGAATTCAAACCTTCTTCGGAACCCACATAGGGGATCTTATTGGCATTAAAGATTTCAAGACTGACAGCGCCCACGGACTTCTGCAGATCCGCTTCGTAGACCCCTTCATAGACCGGCTTATTGTCACAAGCCCCGAAGATCCTCCAGGAAACCGCCTGGGCATTGAAAGAAAAAAGCAGCGCTAAAGAAAGAACTATGTATTTCATCATGGCCCTCCTCTACCGCATTCTGATTGCGGATGCACTACCAAAAAACGGGTTGCCCCCTATAAAGGGTCACCCCGCCGAATCTATTAGGAGTTTTCCTTGCGGACTTCTTCCATATCGATTTCTTTGGCTTTGACAATAATCTGCTCAAAGATCTCTTCAGGAAGGGCACCCGGCTGACTGAAGATGATGTCACTTTCCTTGATCACCATCAGCGTTGGGATAGATTTAATCTGAAACTTATCAGCCAGCTCCACTTCGGCTTCTGTGTCGATCTTGCCAAAAATCACATCCGGATGCTTGGCTGCAACAGATTCAAAGATCGGCGCAAATCGACGGCAAGGCCCACACCATGCCGCCCAGAAATCCAGAACGATCATATTATTATTTTCAACAATTTCCTGAATATTGGATTTAGTAACTTCGATAGTCGCCATACAATTCCCCTTAACGACGTAGGTCCATGATTGTGTGCACTCAGGTAAAAGCTTTGATGTTCTTCTATAAATAGGCAACGATTTAATAAAAACAACGGGAGGCTTCATGAAAAAAATTATCGTTTCTCTTCTTATGCTTGCTGGGTCCCAGGCTTTTGCTGCCGGTGATGCCGGTTGCGGTCTTGGCAGCATGATCATTCAGAAAAACTCCAAAGGTCTGCAGCTTTTGGCAATGACCACGAACTCATTCCTATTCACTCAGCCCCTGGGCATCACTTCCGGAACTTCCGGATGCTCTTCCCGCGGCTTGGTTATGGCCGACAAAGAAGTGCAATACTTCGTGGAAGTGAATCAAGAAGAACTTTCCCGTGAGATGGCACAAGGTCACGGCGAAAAACTGGCGACTTTGGCACAAATGAAGGGTTGCCAGAATGAGGCTTCCCAAAAAGCATTCAGCACTTTCGCTCAGTCCTCTTATTCCCGCATCCTTCCGACGGCAAACACCTCGGCAGCTGATATGGTTCAGAACCTGAATAGCGAACTTTCCGGCCAGAAGGAACTTGTTCAGCTGTGCCATGGTTCCTAATTGTCCTTTTGCTTGCGGCCCCACTGACAACGTGGGGCTTTTCTGCCGAGCGCACTGAATCCTATATCCAACAAGCCCGGTCACTCCAAATCTGGGAGGATCCTCAATGGCTTCGCCTGGGACACTATCGCAAATCCTGGGGACGTTATCAGTCTGCCATTGAGGGCGACTTTTTCCTTTCATCCCGGGGCTCGCAAGATCCCAAGGACGAACTGCTGCAAACTCTGAAAGTTCTTTTCAGCCCTTCAAGCTCTGCCAAACATCCACAGTGCCGATATCGGGCTCGCACTCTTTGGTTGAAAAGCAGATTGGATATTGCCAGCGACGACATTCTTGCCTGCCATGAACAATCTGAGTGGAAAAAGATTCTGAATGCCGAAGAGCTGTATATTGTCTTTGCCTCCAGCGATCTCACCAGTGCCGGCTCCAGCTTCGGGCATACCTTTTTACGGGCTCACAATCCCAAAAATACCAAAGAGCGTGAGTTATTGGACTATGGAATCAACTATGCCGCCCTGACCGGCCAAGACAATGGCGCTTTGTTCGCTCTCAAGGGTCTTTTTGGATTTTATCCGGGTGCTTACTCCATGCTGCCGTACTATCAAAAAATCCGGGAATACACGAATCTGGAAGGCCGCAGTCTTTGGGAATATAAGCTCAAGCTCACCCCCGCCCAGGTCGACTTTTTGATCGATCATCTTCTGGAACTGGAAGGAAGCTATTCGCCCTATTATTTTTTGACCGACAACTGCTCTCAGCAGATTCTGGAGCTTATTGAGGTCGCTGTGCCCGAGCGGGATCTCACATCTTCGTTTCGGGATGCCACCATTCCGCTGGACACCCTGAAAGTGCTGCGTGATCAATGGCTCTTGGAGGGCGAACGCGCCCGACCATCATTGCAGGCCTACTGGCAGGCCCACTACAGAAATCTGAATGCCGCTGAAAAGCAAGTTGTTCGTGATCTCGTACACGCGGGACACAGCAGGGAGCTGCAAAAGCTGCCCTCTGCACCACAAGCCTCGGCTCTGGAAGCAACGCTCAGCTATTTGGCGGTTAAAGAATACCGTGATCAAAAGGAATACAAGGATCTTAAGTATCAGCTCTCGGTGCAACGGGCAAAACTTGGCAACGTCACCGAACCCGTGGTGCTGGGAACCCCGAAGTCCCCTTTGCTGAGTCCTGATTCGCAAGCCTACTATCTTTCCGTGGGTAGCCTGGATGAAAAAAATTTTGTATCTTTTAAATATCGTCGGGCCTTTCATGACCTTCTGTCTGACGACAGCGGGCTATCGCCGTTTTCACATTTGGAAGTCCTGGGTGTCGAGTTTCGCTATGAAACTGCAGCAGAACGATTGGATCTGGAGCAGTTAACCTTGCTTAAAATATTTAACTCACCCCCCGTCACTGAGTTTGAATCCCCTTGGACCTGGCGCTTGGATCTGGGAACCCAACCCAAGCTGGATCCTTATCTGCGCTGGGCTGTGGGATATTCACTGGATCTTCCACTGAAAAACTTCTCGCGCGCCAGTCTGCTTCTGGTGAATGACAACTTCCATCTTGGCAGTATCCCCCATCCGCTTGTGGGTGTTGAAGCTCTGTTCATGAGCAAGTGGAACAGCGGACTTCGCTCCGTGATTTCCGCGCGAATTTTACAGAACACCCGCACTGGCGAGGGACTCGGTGTGGGCTCGGCCGGAGTGTCCTGGGGCGGTCGCAGTCTTGAGTATCGTTTTGAGACAGAGCTTTACAACCGGGTTCCTCTGGTCAAGGCCTCTGTCATCTTTTAGACAGAGCGGTGCCCAGATACGACCTCGTCGCGCTTTGATACAAGCAGCATGCCATTTAATTGATATAGAAGGGTCCAAAGCTTGCTTCCTAGGATCTTGAGGTCTTTTCACCTCAAGGAGACGCTATGAAGTGGTTTTCTAAAATCCTGACCGCAATTGCTACGATCAATATGGTGCTGGCACCTGTGGCCCACGCCGTTGACTGGTCAGAAAAAGAAAAAGCACAACTGTCACAGTATCGCGACTTCCTTGAGCCCATGGGTTACACGCTTCACGTGGACAAAGAATCCAAAAAAGCCCAGGTCTATGACAAAAACACCAAAAAACTGGCGATGGAAATTCCTTTTGGCGAGGAAACTCATCTGCGTAAATTCTCTCCGAAATCCATGAATAAGATGATGATGGATGAAATGGTCCGCATCAAAAATGCCTCTAAAGCTTCCTTGTCCCACACGGTCAGGAATCTTCCGACTGAGTCTGCGATGTTCTTTATGGCTATGGGTGCTGTGGTGGCCGGTCAACTGATCACAAACTACTCGCAAAATCCCGTGGCCATGCAGCAGCACATTCAGCATCAGCTGTCTCCAATGGGTGTGTTTGGCTTCTTTGTCTTCATGTATTCCCAAGGTCTGACTTCGAACTTGCTGTCCATGTACATCAAAAATCCAAAGTTCCATCATATGATTCCGTACCTGGGGATGACCGTCGGTGCGTTCCTTCAGACCTATCTGTCGTCTGTAATTGCTGATCCCAATGTCAAAGCCTGCGCCAAATCCATGATGGGTGGAAAAATCAGTGATGCCGAAAAAGCCAATATTGACGCTGATCCATGCGGCAAGGCTTACGAGTATCTGGTGGTAAAAAAGAAGATCTGGGAATACGCGCCGGGCATCGCCTCCATGCTGATTTCCTCGGGCGTCGCGGCCTTGGGTCAGGCTCTTCTGACAAAAGTTGTTCTGCGTGTGACGGGTGTGGATATCGCGCTTTGGCTGGCTCCAGGCTCTATGCAGGTGAAGGGTCTTCGCCTACTTCTGGTAAAGGGCCTGCAAATTTCAGCTTTCGTTGCCTTGGACATGTGGTTCAACCGTCATGTCACCTTCGCTTGGAAGAATATCTTTGACGGTGCTGACTTCCACGACATGAACAAAGACATGGTCACTCAAGTTAACACCTTGAAAGCCGCCAAATGGAACAGCTCCAGTGAAGATTTGACCAAAGGCATGAAGCACTTCCATCAAAAGATGATGGACTGGCGCATGATCAATATGTCTGAAGTTTACGAAGCACACCACAACTGGTCCGAAGCTTTGAAACAGATGACGAGCATGTTTAACAGCAGCTATTCCTTCTATAGTGCTTTTGTTAATGAGATCCGCAACGCTCGATTCAACCAGTCAGCAGTCAAACCCCTGCTGATGGATACACCCCTGAACGGAGTGACTCCGCTTGATATGGCTGAAGGCCGTGAGGATTTATACCTGACGCATCCTAAGTTTGTGGAAGGCATGCAGATGGACACTGTGGCCGAAGCTGCGATCAAGGCGGAAGCTCTGGTCAAAGCCGACAAACTTAAATACTTCCCAGCACGCCAGAAGAAAACCGTGAACGATATCATCGCGGGTCTGGCCTCTGGCGATCGCGACACCATCGGCAAAGCCCTGAAGACCCTCAATGATGAAATGCGCGTGGCTGCGATGAGCACTGCCAGTCCCTATGGATACTATCACCTGCTGGCCGAAATCCGCAGCCTGATGGGTGCGCCGGAACCGATTCTTGAAAAAGGACGTGGCTTTGGCTTGGCCTTTGAGCGCTCCAGTGAAGGTGAAAGCCTGAAAGGTACAAACTACTATCGACGTGTGGGGATCTTCGCCACTCCGAAAATCACCGACTTCCTGGTCATGCAGATGGTCTGCGGGCCGGATGCTGAAATGGGAGAAAAAGTCATTAAAACCCCTCGTATCGCCGGTGCGCACACGGGCTTCCCTTCTGTCTTCCTGCCTCCACGCTTGGCCGATACTAACGACGAATTCGACGAGTGCTTCGGTATCACCCAAGGCACGACGGCGGCTCGTATCTATGGTCACCCAGTTCGCGCGGACAGCGGGAAGCAGTACAAAGGCTTCGTCGAATATTTGGTGCAGGAAGCTCGTCCCAATGTTGTGGGAACACCTTCTGAAACCAACTTCCCTCAGTGGTGGAACAAAACAACAGAATCACAAATGCAAGCCGCATTTAATGAGTTTGCAAAAAGCTATGATGAAATCGTGATCAAGATGGTGCGCAAGATCTTCAACTTAAAACGCAGCAGCTTCAACCGTGGTCCGATCTCTAACGGAATTATGAATGCCGTATTCCAGGAAGAAAGAACCTATCTGGCGTTGCTGCAGGAACTGCTGCAACCATCGGCAAAGTTCAGTCTTGATTTTGAGTCTCTGATCACGACAACCCCCACTCACCCGGCGCTGCGTGCAGTGGAAACCCAGTTCATCGTGCTGAACAACCTGTTGAAGAAGATCGAGATCAAAAAAGTCGACGGCCGCGAAGTGGTTCAATCGCCTCTTGAGAACTATCAGCTGGAAGAACAAGTGGCTAATATCCAAACGGCGCTGGCCTCTGTGGCAACATTGTTGGGAGTTGGTGATGCCGAAGGTGGAGCCGCAGTTCAACTGAACAAACAACAGCGCGACGTTGCTGTTCAGGCCTTGGAGCATCTTCAGTCTTTGGCTTCTGAAGTGATGATGTACGGATCCATGGCCAATGCCGTGAGCTGGGATAAAATCCGCAACATCAAGCGTCTCAATATGGAACAGCAGAAGTTTAATAACGAGGTTCAGGCCAAGATCTCTCAATTGAGAGGCATGGCTTTGCCGGCGGCACCCTAACTGGTACGGCCTTTGAATTATAGGTAGTTGAAACAATTAAATTAAATAGGTTGCGTCCGAGGGCAGAGAGAACCCAAAAACGGAGCCGCCTGTATAGTGTGTAAACACAGGAGAGAGAGCATGAAAAAGGCATTTATTATCGGAATGGCAGTCTTGGTTACAAGCATGTCTGTTTCTTTCGCCCACGCGGCACCTGCGGCAAAAGCCCCACGTGAGGTGTTGGTGGAATACGCAAAACAGGTGAAAGAGGCGGCTTTCGGAAAATCCCGAACCTCCAAGGGTTTGGATGCACAAAAGCTTAAGTCTGCTCAAGACAGCATCATCAATGAACTGAATCTTTCCGCAGGTAAAAACACAAGCCTGGCGATAGCTCTCAAAGCTGATCCAGCGAAATCCGCTCAGCGCCTGGACAATCTGGCAACAATCGTGGCTGCTAAAAAGATGGCTGCTGAAATTAGCAAAAGAGACTCCGCCGAAGGTCAGTCTATCGACGCGGCTGCAACAGCTTCCGCGACCTTCATGTCAAACTCTCACTTGACGGGGGCTCGCAGATCCGCAAAAGAGCTTTCCACTGCGGAACTGACTGAAACCACAGCCGCATTAACCCGCATGGAAACTTTGACGGATTCTATCCTGACTCGCTTCTCGAAAGCAGAAAGAGACTCTTACACTCAGATCCTGAAACGTCATGACGAGATTGTTGAATCCGCTCAAAAAGGCACTTCTGAAGAAGCTTTCGTTCAGGCTATCATGGAAGTTAAGGGCGTGGATAAAGCCAAGGCTCTTGAGTTGGTTCGCAAACTTAAAGAGTGCGTGTAGTTTAGAAAAAGAATTACTTTCTCCGAAAAGCCAAGGTCGTGCCCTTGGCTTTTTTTATTTTATGGGCATCAGATATCCAGTTTGGAGCTGTCGGTAACAATAAATATTTCGATACGACGATTCATGGCGCGGTGTTCATCCGTATCGTTGGGGACCACAGGTTTCTGATCTCCGTAAGACAGTGCCACAAAGCGCTTGGGGTCCATCTTGTGATACTTCACAAGATAGCGAACCACGGCAGAAGCCCTTCCCCCAGCCAGTTCCCAGTTCGATGGAAAGCTGTTGTCCGCTATTGGAATATCATCTGTATGACCTTCCACAATGATGCGCTTTTGATTGGTCTTCAGAACTTCTGCCACCTTGTCCAGAGATTCCAAAGATGACATTTTCAACTTTGCAGATCCTTCAGGAAAGAACGTGGAAGCCGCCAAGGCGATCCGCACCCCCACAGCATCGTGATAGACGTCTTGGATGGCTTTCTTTTTCTGCTCTTTATCCATGGACTTTTCCAGAGATCTTTCCACATAGTCCTCTGTCTCGCGAGGTCCCCCTTTTTTGGGGAAATTCCCGACGGGCATTTCAAGTTCGGCCATCAAAGCACCGATGCTGTCAGACGAATCACCATCTGATCCACCCCGACCCACCAAATGCAGATTCAGCTTGATGGAGTCTTCAAACTCTTTTTGCTTTTCTTCGTTCGAAGTTGAAGTGGCATACATCACGACAAAGAAAGCAAATAGCAGTGTGATAAAATCAGCATAAGAGACCAGCCATCTCTCGTGATTTTCATGCTCCTGATGTTTTTTATGCTTCTTTGCCATGCGCACAGGCCTACTTCTGATTGCTTTCAAGATAGGCGTACAGCTTTTGTTCCAAAACGACAGGATTCATCCCGCTTCCAACCAGCAGGCCGCCTTCCAGCACCATCATTTTTTCCCGGGTCAATGCCTGCACCCGACGCTTAAGTTTGTTTCCCAAAGGAAGGAACAAAAGATTGGCCGAACTCACCCCATACACAGTGGCCACAAACGCCACCGCAATCCCCGCACCGAGCTTGCTGGTGTCTGTCAGGTTCCCCATCACGTGAATCAACCCCAGAACCGCCCCAATGATCCCGATTGTCGGAGCAAAACCGCCCGCATCGATCCAGATCTTGGCACCGCCCAGAAGTTCTTCTTCCTCAGTTTCAATTTGGGTTTCAAAGATATCGCGAATTGTCTGGGCATCAACCCCATCGACGACATTTCTAAGAATTCCCTTCAGCAAGGGATCTTGAATCGTGTTCAGACGGGATTCCAAAGCCAGCAAAGACTCTTTTTTAACGAATCGTGCACAGTCGACAATTTCATTCAATCGTGTTTTGATCTGACTGTCTTCTTCACGGAAAGCTGTTTTGGCCAGCTGTAAACCTGTCTTCAGATCCTTCTCAGAGCTTGAAACCATCACAGCTCCAACAGTTCCCGCCAAGACGATAATAAATGCTGTTAGCTGCATCAGCGAACTGACGTGCCCGCCCTCCAGAAGGTTTCCAAGCAAAATCCCACCAAAACCAACCAGAAGACCTAACCATGTTGCTTTGTCCATAGACAGAAGTGTGCCACAGGGGATCACATCTGACACTTGGACCTCACGAAGACCTAGACTTTCTGCGGGCGAAAAATTAGGGTACATTCACTCTGATGCTCGACTATATTGTTTCTCTCGATAAGAGCCTTTTTGTATTGGTGAATTCACACTGGACGGCCGCTTGGGCGGATCAGTTCTTCCCGTTCATCACAGACCTTCACAAGACAGATTTCTTTAAATTTGTTCTGGTCCCCCTGATCCTGGCGATCTTTATGTGGCGGCGCGGTTGGAAGAGGGGTTTGATTATCTTCTTCTTTGCCGTCCTTTCAGTTTCCGCCTCGGATGGCTTTGGCAACTGGGCCTTTAAAAAAACGGTGCAGCGTCCCCGACCGGCAAACACACAGAATCTGGAAGTTCAGGTTCGTGCGCCCTTTGGTGGCTATAGCTTTGTTTCCAATCACGCGACCAATATGTATAGCTTTGCCAGTTTTACCTCGGCCATTTTCCCTCCGGCCACCATCCCTCTGTACACCCTGGCCACCGTGGTCGCCTACAGCCGCGTTTATAATGGAGTTCACTTCCCGGCCGATGTGGTCTGCGGCGGCCTGCTGGGAATGATCTTTGGGCTGTTGTTTGCCCGCCTTTGCAAATTCACCCTCGCACGCATCAACTCTGAAGGAACAGCCACGACATGAAAAAAGTATTAGTCACCGGAGCCAACGGATTTCTTGGAAGCTGGGTCACCCGCGCCCTGGTCGCCGAAGGTCATGATGTCTATGCCCTGGTTCGCGCCAAAAGTGATCTCTCTGAGCTGGAAGGTGTTAACTGCAAGTACATTCATGGAGATGTAACGGATGTTCATTCTCTGCTGGAAGCCGTCAAAGGCATGGACACCGTTTTTCATCTGGCGGGCGTCATCGCCTACAAAAAGTCCCAGCGTGCCCAGATGGAAAAGGTCAACGTGGAAGGCACCGCCAACGTGATTGCCGTTTGCCGCGAGCACCATGTGCGTCGTTTGGTTTACCTTTCTTCGGTGGTCGCTATCGGAGCCGGATACACTCCAGATCAGATTCTTAATGAGGAGTCCCCTTACAATATTGCCGAGTTGGATCTGGGGTACTTCCAGACCAAACATCAGGCCGAGATTTTGGTGCGTGAAGCGTGCAAAAAGAATGAAATTGATGCCGTTATTCTGAATCCCTCCACGATCTATGGTCGCGGCGACGCCAAAAAAGGCAGTCGGAAAATGCAGATCAAGGTTGCCCAGGGTCGTTTGAAATTCTACACCTCCGGCGGCGTCAATGTGGTCGCGGCTGAAGACGTTGTGGCTGGCATTTTAAGCGCTTGGAAAAAGGGGCGCACCGGCGAACGTTATATCCTGGCGGGTGAAAATATTCTCATCAAAGACCTTTTCGCTATGATCGCCCAGGAGGCTGGAGTAAAACCGCCCCAACATCAGCTTCCCAGCCCACTGCTTCATACAGTCGGCGCCATTGGCGATTTCATGGAGAAGATGGGCCTGAAGGGTCCGCTCAGCCGTGAAAATGCCTACACAGCCACGATGTATCACTGGTTTGATTCTGGCAAAGCTCAACGTGAGCTGGATTTCAAACCCAGACCGGCACGGGAAGCCATTCACAATTCAGTTCAGTGGATGAAAGATCACGGATTGGTTCGTAAATAAAGGGCGCATGAAACAGGTTTTCTTTTTCTTTCTAGGAGTTTTTTGCCTGATGGCTTTGGCCTTTGCAGCCCTGTGGACTTGGCTGCCAAGCCAAAGTGAAATCAAGGGTTGCCTGGTCACACGCATGTACCAAGTGGAACTGTGCCCGGGCTCAAAAAATTACGTACCGCTGAAACACATTGCCCCTATTCTGCAAAAGACCATCATCCTGACTGAGGATTCAAACTTTTATAATCACAAGGGCTTTGACTGGGATGCGATAGAAAAGAACGCCAAAGAAGGCTGGGAAACCGGGGTCTTCAAACGCGGTGGCTCGACCATCACTCAGCAGCTTGCCAAGAACATGTTCCTAACCAAGGATCGTACCTTTATCCGTAAAGGCCTTGAAGCCATCATCACCGATCGTATCGAACACACACTGACTAAAAAAGAGATTCTGGAAAGATACCTGAACGTTGTCGAGTTCGGGAAAGACATCTACGGAGTCAAAGCCGCAGCGAAATACTATTTCAAAAAATCCCCGGCGGAGCTGACTGTTGTGGAATCAGCCTTCCTGGCTATGGTGCTGCCAAATCCGGTGAAATATTCCATGTCTTATTACCGCAAGGAGCTGACACCTTTTGCGCGCAAAAGACTCAGCCGCATCGTCGAGGATCTGTACCGCTATCACCGTATTTCTGAAGAGGAATACAATGTGGCCATCGCGCAAGTGGCGTATTTCTTCCAACCGGAACCGCCACCAGAAGAAATCTTTGCTGAAGGCGAAGAAGTTCCCACCCTGCAGGAGCTGGAGAACATGGAGTCCCAGGAACAAATGGACCTGGGTGAGGAGAGCGAATGAAGATTGTTTCTGCCTGCCTTTCCGGCGTTCATTGTCGTTATGACTGCAAAGCACAAACCCGTTCGTCTATTGAAGAAATGGTCCAAAACGGCGATGCCATTCCGGTCTGTCCAGAACAGCTAGGCGGACTTCCGACACCCCGTCCTCCGGCAGAACGTATCGGCGACAGGGTTTTAACCAATCAGGGCGTTGATGTGACCGCGGAATATCAGAGAGGCGCACAGGAAGCCTTGCGCATCGCCCAGTTGGCAGGTGCCACTGAAGCTTTGCTTAAATCAAAATCTCCCATGTGTGGATACGGCAAGATCTATGATGGCACCTTTAGCGGAAATCAGAAGGACGGCGACGGTGTCTTTGCCGAGCTTCTAAAGAAGCATGGAATCAAAGTCACCCCGATTGATTAAGACTATTTCAAAAGTTTTTTGCGAATTCTAAAGAACGAAATGTTCATGCAGATCCAGGTTGCAAGCAACAGCACCAGTATATGCACACCGATCCAAAGTACCGGGCCTTGATGCAAGATCCCGCGCACTGCCGCCACGGCATGAGTCAGCGGAAACAGATAAGCGACATAGCGAAGACCCATCGGCAATTGTTCCAGTGGGAAGTAAGTCCCGCTCAAAAGACTCATCGGCACGATCAAACCGGACGTGGAATATATGAACGAATCATAGTTTCGCGCAAAGGATGTGAAAATCATCCCGATACAGGAAAACAGTGCGCTCAGCAGGAACAACACCGGCAACGCTAGCAGAATGCGATAGGACTCTACCAGTCCAAAGAACATCGCCACAATCGTGACACCGATCACCCCAAAGAAACCTTTGCTGGCAGCCCATAAAAGCTCGCCACCAACGATTTCCTCCGGCCCCACACGAGTCAGCATGATCGTCGCATAAGTTTTCTGATGGGTCAGCTTTGTGTAGTTTCCGTAAGTTCCTTCAAAGAACGCCACCATCATCGCCGTCGAAGACAGTAAGGCCGGGAAGAAGAACTCAATATAGGACATTCCCCCCATATTATTTACGAAAGCCCCAAGCCCGAAACCGATTGCGCCCAGATAGATCACCGGCTCCAGCACAATCCAGAACAGGGACACCAGCCACGTTTTTTTAAAATAAAGGAAATTGCGGGACCAGACTTTCAAAGCCCCGTCGTTCATCTTCGGGATAGAGAAGTAATCTTTAAACTTCATTACTCATCCCTCAACTGATGACCCGCTAACTTCAGGAACACATCGTTCAGGGTCGGTTTACGAATATAGATTTTGTCACTGGCTATAAGGTCCACCACACGGCGGCCCTCTTGATTCTCTTTTACCAGAACCGACACAGTGTCTTTAATAACTTGATAAGAGAAGCCCTCGGCCCGCAAACGGCCCAGATAATAGTTCAAATCCACCGGATTGGTGTCGAACTCAACAACCTCTTTGCCAATCAACTCACGAATCAGTTCGCGAGGTTTTCCCACAGTCAAAATACGGCCGTCATCAATGATCGCCACGCGATCACACATCTGTTCGGCTTCTTCCATATAGTGAGTGGTCAAAACCAACGTGCTTTTTTCAGACTTTAAATGTTTGAAGAAGTCCCAGATCCAGATTCGCGCCTGCGGATCCAAACCTGTGGTTGGCTCATCCAGGAAAACCACTTCCGGGGAATTAATAAGACCGCGGGCAATGGCCAGACGGCGCTTCATACCCCCGCTCAATGTTTCCACAGAGCGGTCCTGATATTCTTCCAGCTTCATCAGACGCAGCAAAGCCTGCGCGCGCAGATCCGCCTCAGCAGAAGGTATATTGTGGAAGCTGGCGTAGACACGAAGATTTTCAAGAACTGTGAAGTCAGGATCAAGGCCGTCCTCTTGCGGGACGACCCCTATGCGAGATTTGATCTCGCGGTAATTTTTCTTAACGTTCAGGCCGAGAACATAAAGTTCCCCGCTTGTAACCAGGGCTGAGCAATACATCATCTTCATCGTAGTTGATTTGCCAGCCCCGTTAGGACCCAGAAGTCCAAAACATTCGCCCTTGTAAATTTCAAGATTGATTCCATCCACGGCGACCTTGTCGTCGTATTTTTTCGTCAGATCTTTAATTTCAATGGCGACGTTCGTACTCATTATTCCTTCGCTGCTCTTGCACGTTTGTGTGGATCAAGTTCACGCAAACGAAGACGGATATGCTTCGGCGTAACTTCGATCAACTCAGAGTCCTTGATCCATTCCATCGCTTTTTCCAAAGTGAATTTTTTCACCGGAACCAGGCGTATAGCTTCATCAGAACCCGAAGCACGTACGTTTGACAATTTCTTTTCGCGTGTGATGTTTACTTCTAGATCATTTTCCTTGGCGTGTTCGCCAACAATCATGCCTTCGTACACTTCATCACCGTGTTCAACCATCATGATGCCGCGCTCTTGCAAGTTCCAGATTGCGTACGCAGTTGCCATACCTTTACGGTCAGAGATCATCGCACCATTCAAGCGGTGTTCAATCTCACCACGGTAGTCATCCCATCCGTCGAACTGAGTGTTCAACAAACCAGTACCACGAGTGTCAGTCAGGAAGTCTGAACGGTAACCGATCAAACCGCGAGAAGGGATACGGAACTCAAGACGAGTACGTCCGGAACCTTTCTGAACCATGTTGGTCATCACACCTTTACGGCGACCCAACTTCTCAGTCACAGCGCCCACGTAAGCATCTTCGATATCGATAACCGCAATCTCCATCGGCTCCAATTTTTTACCGTTTTCTTCTTTGAAGACAACAGTCGGCTTGGAAACCAGAAGTTCGAAGTTTTCACGGCGCATTTGCTCGATCAATACACCCAATTGCAATTCACCACGGCCGATGACTTTGAAAGCATCTGTGGAATCTGTTTTTTCAACACGGATCGCAACGTTGTACAAAAGTTCTCTTTCCAAACGCTCCAGGATCTTACGGGAAGTCACGTTCTTACCGTCCATACCAGCGAAAGGACCGTTATTTACAGAGAACACCATGCCCACAGTTGGCTCTTCAACACGGATACGCTCCAAAGGACGCGGATCGGTTGCGGAAGTGATGGTATCACCAATGGTGAAGTCTTCCATACCTGCAATAACAGCCATGTCACCCGCACCAATTTCCTGGGCCGGAACCTGAGAGTTCACTTTGTACTGGAACAAGGCAGAGACTTTTACTTTCTTCTGACCATTGGCCTGAACGCAAAGAACCTCGTCACCCACTTTGATAGATCCTGCGCGAACACGACCGATCGCCAAACGACCTACGTAGTCACTGTAAGAGATATTGGAAACCATTACTTGCAATGGATGATTTTCTTCGATTTTCGGAGGTGGAACCAGATTTACGATAGCATCGTAAAGAACTTCCAAAGAACCTGTATTTACATTTGGATCCAGGGTCGCCATACCTTCACGGGCAATAGCGTAGATGGTATGGAAATCACACTGTTCTTCAGTTGCATCAAGATCAATGAACAGGTCGAACAATTCGTTGTGAACTTCCTGAATACGAGCATCGGCACGGTCGATCTTGTTGATACAAACGATAACCTTTTTGCCACCCTCAAGAGCCTTTTTCAATACGAAGCGGGTTTGTGGCAACGGGCCTTCAGAAGCATCACAAAGAAGGATACAACCATCAACCATGTTCAAGATACGCTCAACTTCACCACCGAAGTCACTGTGCCCCGGAGTATCAACGATATTAACCTTGATATCTTTGTACATGAAAGACGCGTTCTTCGCCGCGATCGTGATACCACGCTCTCTTTCAAGATCCATGGAGTCCATCAAACGGTCTTCAACTTGCTCGTTGTCACGGAAAGTACCGGCTTTTTTGATCAACTGATCTACCAGGGTTGTCTTTCCGTGGTCGACGTGTGCGATGATAGCGATATTTCTAATTTTCTTTGGATCTTGAATCATATTTACCCTTCGTTATTGAAACTCTTAAAAACAAAACATTTAAACTTAAACTAAAATCAAATACGGCTTCGTCAACTTTACGTTAAGTTAGCCGTGACCACCCATCAGGAATTCTTCTTCGCTGGTGTCTTCTTGCTCTACATTACCGATCCCAGCGAAAAACTCATTCGCTAGTGCCATGATTTCGTCATTGCTTTTGGATTGGAAAAGATTCTTTCGAAACTGAGCGGCTCCAGAATAACCTGTTGAGAACCAAGCTGCAAACTTTCTGAGCTGGATCCCGGTAATGTGCTCATCACAATGCGCCACAATCTCTTTCTGAAGACCTTGGAAAAGACTCACATAATCTCTCTTCACGTCTTTAACCGCCTCACCTCGCCACAAGGACAGGGCGTCCATAAAGATAAACGGATTTTTAAGGCAGCCTCGCCCAATCATGACACCGTCACAGCCGGACTGTTGCAGCCTTAGGTTGGCCTGGCGAGGAGTGAGGATGTCTCCGTTTCCAAGAATGGGAATCTTGGTATTGGCCTTCACTTCTGCGATAAAGTCCCAATCCGCAAGTCCAGTATAGGCCTGGGCCCGAGTGCGTCCATGGATCGCCACCCAGGAAACGCCTTCGTTATAAGCGATGTTGCAGATCTCGGTGGCATTGCGGGAGTTGGCATCCCAACCCGTGCGAATCTTGATGGTCAGTGGAATTTTGATGGCCGCCTTTACGGTCGACACCATCTTTTGAACCGCAGCCGGGTCTTTCAAGATTGCAGAACCCGCGCCCTTCTTGACGACTTTGGGAACCGGACAGCCAAAGTTCAAATCCACAAAGTCACAACCATCGGCTTCGGCCACTTGGGCCGCTCGAGCTACGATTTCAGGCTCTTCACCGAACAACTGAATCCCGATCGGACGCTGGGATTCATCAAAGCTCATCAACTTCATCGTGCGTTCAGATTTGTACTCGATGCCGCTGGCACTGACCAACTCAGTGACAACAACACTGGCATCTAGTTTTTTGATAAAGGTGCGGAAAGCGTGATCCGTGATCCCGGCCATAGGGGCCAGAACAAAGGGATTTGTCTTTAAGGCTTCAACTGGATTCATAAGTCCGAGCGGTATATCAAATCCGCCCGGCAATAGATAGAGAATAATTAAAAGAAATCGCTAACTTATATGTTTTCCTTACCCTTTTACAAAGCCCCCTCCCAGGGAATGTGAGAAGGCTCCAGATATGAAACCATAAGTATCTGATATCACTAGAAATGGTTCGAACTCACAACCAGGTCACCCTTCCGTCAGTTTGGCGAGGCGCTTTGGGTGGCTGGTGGTCCGGGTAACCACAAACCATAGCGCAAAGAAGTTCCAGCTCCCCCCTTTGGTATTCCGGCAACTGATCCACACCCAGGAATTTATCCACATCCTCTTTGATTTCCAGTGGGGCTCCCATCGTGCAAGAGCCCAAACCTTCCACCAGACAGGCCAAATTCATGTTTTCCACAGCCATATACACAGAGCCAATGCTGGTGTGATAGCGCTCTTCAGAATCATTGTGGGAATACGCAAAAATAATCACCGGCGCATCCCCCAAAGTGTAAAAAAATCTTTCTGTAAATTGATAAAGCGACGGCTTCAATCGCTGCTGCAAAATATCCTTAATCCCCAGCCAGGATTTCTGAGAGTACTGCAAATACTCATCGCGTTTTTTGCCGGTCACAACAAAGAAACGCCAGTTCTGACGATTCTTGCCGGAGGGGGCTTGCATTCCCGCAGCCAAAATTCTTTCGATCACCTCTTTGGGTACAGCATCGGGTTTATACTTACGAATCGAGGTTCGTGATTCCAACAACTTGTAAAATTCATTCTTTTCCATTCGCAACTCCTCTCATGCCGCAGTGTTTATGCAAAAGGTACCAGGTACCTTCTAGGCCATTTCCTCGCTGCCTGCCTCGATAAAGCAAGAATGCAGGCGACGAATCGCCTCGGGACCCTGCTCATCAGAAACCAGGAAGCAGAAGTTGTGCTTGCTGGCGCCAAGGCAGATCATGCGCACGTTGATATCTGAAATGGCCTTGAAGATCTTTTCTCCCAAGCCGGCGGTGTGGTTGATATTGTTTCCGATCAAAGAAATCAGGGCCAGATTTTCTTCCACTTGAACATCGGCAATCTGGGAAAGATCCGCGATCAGTTTTTTATTCAGCAACGTGGAATCGTCCAGCGTCACACTGACGGAAATTTCCGACGTCGTGATCGCATCAATACTGACTTTGTGGTCATTGAAGATTTTAAAGATCTGAAACAGGAATCCATGGGCGTAAAGCATTTCCGGAGTGGACAGTGTCACGAGCACCTGTTTTTTTCTAAGTGCCATAGCGCGAATCAGCGGATGATCCTCGACATCCTTGCGCACCCAGGTCCCACGCGCCTCTGCATCAAAGCTGGAGCCGACAAAGACCGGAATGTTTTTACGAATGGCCGGAAGCAATGTCGCCGGATGCAGGATCTTTGCTCCGAAAGTTGCAAGTTCGGATGCTTCTTTGAAAGAAATTTCGCTGATGGGTTGTGCTTTTGGACACAGGCGTGGGTCCGTCGTCGCAATCCCCGCCACATCTGTCCATATCTCCAGAATGTCCGCTGACACACCTTCAGCCAGAATTGCAGCCGAATAGTCACTGCCTCCGCGCCCCAGCGTTGTGGTATTACCCTCTTCTGTCATGCCGATATAACCCTGAGTGCAGACCACCCGTTGACCTTCACGCAAGAAAGATAGGTGCTTTTGTGCCAAGGCCGCCACTTCCGCGGTCAAAGGTTTTGCCTTGCCAAAAGAATCATCGGTGCGAAGAACTTTGCGCACATCCAAAAGCTCTGCGGTCTTTTCAGAATTATGTTTTTTCAAGACCTGCGACATGGCCTGGGTAAAGAGCAAAGAGGACATGCGCTCCCCCAAACTCACCAACGTATCCAGAGCTTTGACCGAGCAGTCCTTCAGCAAATGAATACCTTTGGCCAAAGAGCTCATTTCTTCAAACAAAGTCTCCAGCAGCTTCACTGAGTCTACCGGCAAATGCAGATCCCCGGCAATTTTAAGATGCCGCTCCTGAATCTTGGTAAGAATTTTTTCAGCATCCGGCCAGCTCTGTGTTTCAGCGGTTTTTCCCAGGGCGATCAGATCATTGGTTGTTCCGGAAGTTGCCGATACCACCACCAGACTTGATCCTTGGCGATAGCTGACCTCGGCACTGCGAAGCATACAGTCGGCATCTCCCATGGAAGTGCCACCAAACTTGGAAACTACGAGCTTTGCCACATTCACTCCTTGGCCCTTAGGCCAGGGAATATCCTAATGCGGTTAGGGTTTTTCATTCAACGACTTTTATGGCAGACTTTTTTTATGACTTCGACGGCCTCTGATTCTGCATTTAAGAAAAAAGAAATCCTGCTTATGGGCGCCCTGGCCCTGATTGCCATGGCCCTGACTGTGGTGGCTGTCGTTCCCTCTTTGCGCAGTAAAGTGAAGGACGCTTTCATCAGCACCAATCGCAAGATTGTGGCCAAAGTCGACGGAACCTTGGGTAAAAATGGACCTAAAGTAGTTATTCTAAAAATTCAAAGTGGCAGTGCTCTTTCCCTGGAAGTCTATCAATCCGAAGAACAGGGCGGGCTGACCTTATTAAGCAAGCTTCCACTGTATGAAACCCGGGACGGCTTCGTGCTGGTTCAGGGAAATGCGACCAATCTGGCTTTGGTGGATGTCGATAAGGATGGAACTTTAGAGATCGTGGCACCAACCTATGATGAACAGATGGTGCCTCGTTTGAATATCTTCCGCTTTAATTCAGACACCCGCTCCTTCGATCGAGTATCTGCTCCAGCGAACTTTGAACCTTAGTTTTTGCCGGGAGTTGGCGGGCGTTTCTGCAGGTCGCGCCAGGATTTTCCTTCACGCGCTTTACGATCCAACTGGAACTTCTGAACCGCTCTTTGGTGGCCTTTGTAATCTTCAGAGAACACGTGTGTTCCATCGTTCTGACTGACAAAGAACAGATACTGACTTTCCTGCGGTTTCACCGCCGCCAGCAGTGCCTCACGGCCCGGATTGGCAATCGGCCCTGGTGGCAAACCCGGAATCACATAGGTGTTGTAACGAGTTGGGGTCAGCAGATCTTCTCGCGTAATATTGATGACAATCTTACCCAGCTTTTCTGCCTTTCCGTATATAACAGTCGGGTCTGTTTGCAGGCGCATTTTTTTTGCCATACGGTTGTGAAAGACCGAAGAAATCAAAGGGCGTTCTTCCGGCGCACCGGTCTCTTTTTCAATGATACTGGCCAAAGTCACAACTTGATGGCGGGTCAGGAACTTCACTTCCGCCTGAGGAAGAACCTCGTTGTACACATATAAGAATCTTTTTACCATATTGCTGATCAAAGCCTTGGTGTCTGTGTACTTGGTCAGCATATAGGTTTCCGGGAACAGATAACCTTCCAGGCTGTCCACCTTTTCGCCCAGCAAAGACTGAATCAATTGCGGATCGCGAGTCAAACGCATGAAATCCGCTGCCGTGCCGAAGCCCTGCTTTTCATAAAGGTCCGCGATTTCGTAGGTGCTCAACCCCTCGCTGACTGTAAAGCTGCGGGCGATGCTTTTTCCAGAGGTGATGGTTTCCAGCACCTCGGAAGGGGTCATGTTCGTGCGAAGCAAATATTCACCGACTTTGATTTTGGAGCGTTCCCCTTTAAATCGAGCATACAGATTGAAGAAGGTTGCGTTCTTCACAAGACCTTTTTCTTCAAGCTCTTTGGCAATGGTGGCAAATCCTTTACCGGGTGTGACTTCGTATACCACATCCATCGCGGTGTCGCTGGGACGGGAATGCGAAAACTCATACGCCAGGAAAGCCACACCACCGCCCACTGAGGCCAGCAGAATCACCACCGCCAGAACCAAAACCAAAATCGTCTTTTTCATTACTTCATATCCAAATTCATGCCCGGCAAGATTTTTGTCGGATCAAATGGAGTTGCATCCTCAAGACTTGCCACAGGCACCGTGCAATACTGAATTGCAAAATGCGCTGACGGACGGTCATTGCCGGATTTACCCATTCCACCAAACGGCAAGCGAGAACTTGAACCATTGGTTGTGCGATTCCAGTTCAGAAGGCCGACGCGTGCTTTATGCAAAGCCTGATCGTAAAGCTCTTTGTTTTTAGAGAAGAGTGCCATCACCAGTCCGTAACCCGAGGAATTCACAATGTTCATGGTCTCATCAAAGTTGTCACTTTGATAGATCGCCACATTCGGGCCAAAGATTTCACTTTTTTGATAAACACTGTTTGGATCAAATTTGTTCACCAAGTGAATGGATGGAGTCACATAGTAACCCTTGTGCTTCAGATCCAGCGCCTTACCGCGCATCAGGCTTTCACAGTTCTCGCGATTGGCGATTTCCTGGAAGCGGATGTATTTTTCCACCGCAGCCGCATTGATCAATGGACCCATGAACGTGTTTTCCGTCCAGTGACCGATCGTTAGTTTCTTGGCTGCCTGATAGAATCTTTCCGTGAACTCATCGGCAATCTTCGGATGCAAGATTATACGACTGGTACAGGAACAGCGCTGACCGGCGGTCATATAAGAGCCCACAAGGCTTTCGTAAATCGCCTTGTCCATGTCTGCATCATCCCAAACGACCGTGGCATTCTTACCGCCCATCTCCAGCGCCAGGATTTTCCAGTAATGATTCAAGGTCTCTTGCTTGATCTTCAGTCCCACTTCGTAAGAACCCGTGAACAGAACACCGTCCACATGTTCACTTGCCACCAAACGGCCGCCCGCTGCGCCATCACCCTGTACAAGGTTGAATACACCCGGCGGGAACTGAGCTTTTTCAAACATTTCGGCCATGAACTGACCCACGGCGGGCGTCTGCTCAGAAGGTTTAAACACAACCGTGTTCCCCGCAATCAAAGCCGGAATGATATGCCCGTTGGGCAGATGCGCCGGGAAGTTGAAAGGACCTATGACCGCCATCACTCCACGAGAACGATAGCGGATCACCCCTTCCACCTGCGGAAGAGCATTGGCAATACGTTCTTCAGCAACAAGCTTCAAAGAATGATTCAAGGTAATGTCGATCTTGGCACCCAGGGCTTTGGCTTCAGTCAAGGCCTCCCAGGTCGGTTTCCCTGTCTCACGGGAAATGATCTGCGCCATTTGTTCGGCGTGAGTGTCATACATTTCTTTCAGACGAAGCAGATAGCCACGACGCTCATCCATCGTCAGCATGGACCAAGGCATGTAGGCCTTCTTCGCGGCAACACAGGCCTCATCAATGTGATCGTGCTTAAACGGCACCGTCATGACCGTGTCGTTCAGATCGGCAGGGCTGATGTCTTTGAACTCGCCGTCCCCTTTGGTTACCGGAACAAAACGTCCATTGATAAAGTCACCTTTGTAATTGATTGGAAAGATGGTGGTGCTCATTTTCTATTTTCCTCTATTGTAATTAAACGGAGACATATAAACTTCTTCACCCAGCTCCACGCCCAGGAGTTGGCGCACTTTCGGAGCCAGAGCCACTTCATGACCGCGAACATCTGCGGAAGCCAAAGAAGCACGGAACTCTTCACTGGTTGTGGCAACCAAGCCCTGCTCTTTGTAAGCGGCATCTTTAAATTCTGTGACCGTCAGACGTCGGCCTTGTGTGATAGGCAGAATCTGGGACACATTTGCGCCATAATGAGGACCGCCGTCGAAAGGGTCCACTTCGTCCAGATAACTAAAACCAATGCTTTCCAAAAGATGCTGGGCCGGTTTTGTGGCTTCACCGACACGCCCCAGAACCAAACGGGCCTTAGCATCCAGAAGGCACAAATAGATGTCATCCTGCGGGAACAGACTTTCAATAAACTCTTTGTGCGACTGGCTTAGAAGATCCGCTTCTTGATAAGGAAGACCGGTGAATCGGCGGCCCAGAGCCTCCCAGAATTCACTGCGCCCTTCATCCGTCAGCGGCGGCGTCAGTTCACACAGAACTCGATCCTCGAACCGTTCCGGATAAAGTCCCATGTACAGGAAACGCGCCAGACTGATTTGTTTACCCAGCTTTTCGGGACGACGGCGATAGGTTTTATCAACAAGAAGTCCTCCGATTTCTGTTGGACCGTCAAAATCCAGCTGAAAGCGCAAAACTTGATGAATAAAGCCCACTCCCAAATCCTGAGAGAAGTGATCGCGTTTAAAGATCTTAAAATAGCTGTGAGGAACTTCTTCGTTTCCGTGCTTTGCCAGCACCAAAGAACTTCCCACTACCAGTTTTTCTTCCACGTCTTCAAGAACAAACAGATACTCGGACTGTGTTTTGGTCAACTTGCCGGCGAAAGACTGCTCACTGCGATCAATCTTTTCGCCAATCACTTTTTTATCACCCGGCAGGTTCAAAAGATTAAACTGCTTTGCCAGATCCACCAGTTGACTCAAATCATCGTGTCGCACCGGTCGCACTATAAAACTCATAGACAAAACCTTTCGATGACTCGTTTATAAAATTCAATGGCCTTGTGCAGATCCTCAATCGCCACATGCTCTTGCGGAGTGTGCACATTGCCCTCCCGTCGCCCCGGACCGAAGCAAATGCATTCAATACCCACGCGGGTAAAGATGCTGGCTTCGTTAGTTGAAGCTTGAGTGATGGGTTTGTCATCCAAACCCATATCCCGCAGCTCATCCAGGCACCCCTTCGCCAAAATGGAAGTCACTTCGGTGCGGAAGGGTTTTTTGTAATCATTCACTCGGAACATCGCCCCGTTGGCTTCGCACACTTCACGCAGACGATTCATCCAGCCCTCGTAGATTTCGTGCGTGATCACCGGAGGAATACGGCACGAACCGGAAATCTGGATGTCTGTTTCATTGGTGCGAATCAATCCGATGTTCAACGTCGGTGTGCTTGGATAGAAGTCCTCATCCCTGTATTTCAGGAACTCCTGTTCCAGAGCTTTTACCGCCCGATAGATATTGGCAATCTTACGGGAAATTGGCTCTGAAATCGGCGTCACCATGTCAATCTCCAAGAACGCGTGACTGGGAACGGTGTTAAAATTAATGCCGCCGTCCATTTCCATGACATTGACCGAATCCGGCAACATCATCAGATATTCAAACATTTTGGCAATCGCACTTTCACCCAAATGTGGCATCGAAGAATGCGCCGCCTTGCCGCGGAACATCTTTGATTGCGTCGAGGTGCTCTCGCGCAGGTTGTGCTCCTCACGATAGCGCATCTCCTCGTCCGAGAAAGGCACATGGATTTCCACACTTGCAAAACCCTTGGCGGCATTGATCACGCGCAGATCACTGGGCTCCCCAATCAGAGCCATTTTTGCAGAGATCTTGTTTTTGCGAATCAGCTTCAGCGCCCCCTGCATCCCGGATTCTTCCCCGAAAGTTCCCACCAGGACAGGCGGCAGGCGCCACGCGCGATTTTTTCCAAAAGAAGCCAGCGCCTCCAGTTTGCACAGGAAGTCCAGCTTCACATCCGCTGCACCCAAGCCATAGATTTTTCCATCTATGATATGAGCATCAAAAGGATTGGCTCCAGTTTCCGTCCACAAAGCAAACGGCCCCGGGTCCACCGTATCCAGATGTGTCTGCAACAAAAATTCGCCGCTGGGTCTTTCCGCCGAAGGCCGGGCAATCACATTGGCCTGCTCAAGCTCCCCCACGACTTCTTCCTGTTCCTCCACGTGCAATCCGCGCTGACGGCAGAAAGCCGCCACCCACTTGGATAATTCACGATTGCCGTGAGTGGGTGTGCTATCAATTGCAATCAGCTGGCGGCAGGCTTCAATGAAGTCCAACTAGACTCCTTCAAGCAAAGTTTTTTCGATCGCTTTAAGTGCGATGTCGATGTCAGCATCTTCGATGATAGCTGGCACCAGGAAGCGCGCGCGAACCGGATCTTTACCACATGGGAAGGCAATAACCCCGTTGTGGAAAAGTTTGTTCAAAAACGCATTCACACTTTCTTTTTTTCCGTCATGCGGAGTGAAGGCAATCATCAGACCCATACCGCCGGCATCCTGAGCGATGCCTTTGCAGGATGTTTCATTCAGGCGATTGATGCCATCGATAAAACGTCTGTGAATTTGGTTGATGCGACCCTGAGGCCCCAGGAAGCCTTCGCCCAGCATATCCAGCATTTCCATACCCGCGCTTAAAGACGGAGTGGAGCCCGAGAACGTCCCGGCGATCAAACCTGGTTTTGGATTGTAGTCTTCAGTGTAAAGAGTCGCACCCACTTGCGCGGTCTTTGCGATCGTGCAGATGTCTATGTACTGACCGATATCCAAAGTTTCAAATGCAAAGTATTCACCCGTGCGCGTGAAGGTCTGAACTTCATCAGCCCAGATCGCGATATTTTTGGACTTACAGAAGTCCAGAAGTGGGATGAAGAATTCACGAGGAGCCGCCTGATAACCGCCCTCACCCAACATTGGTTCAAAACCGAAGACAGAGATATTGCCTTCATGTTTTGCCACGTGTTCTTTCATCACGTTTAATGCTTTTTCGCCGGATTTTGGATCACGTTTGTCATAGAACGGCACGCGCAGAACTTCGTGATATTCAGGCAAACCCTGCTTGTAGGCCGGGTTGTCAGTCACTTCAGCCATCATTGTGGAACGACCTGCAAACGCATCCTTAAAGCCCATCACAAAACGCGCTGGAGAATTTTTTTGACGGGAAAGCTTCAGAGCGTTTTCGTTGGCCATCGTCCCGCAAGTGGCGATCCAAGCGTACTTCAAGCGACTTTTCTTGCTGGCCAGCTTTACGATCTTTTCTGTGAACAAGCGGTATTCATTGTTAGGCTGCAAGTTTCCTTGAGTCAGAATGTCAGCCAAAGAACCACGAACAGCAGCAGCGATCACGCGTGGGTGAGAATGTCCCATCAAGTGAATGCCGATACCATTGATCAAATCCAATTTGATGCTGCCATCTTCAAGCTCAACATAAGGGCCACGACCGGCACCAGTCCCCATGTATGGATAGTGCAAGGGACGTCCGCGGAACTGACCAGCCAGATCGACTTTTTGTTTTCCAGAATCCTTAAATTCATCCAGAGGAGCGCGAATGCCAGTGATCTGGGCGTTCAGCTTTCCAACTTCGCCAACAAGATCCTGAATCATGGATTTGATTTTATCGGATTGCTGTATCTGATGACCTACAAGAGAACTCATAATACCTTTCGCGGGTCCAAGATGACCGGACCCATTGTTTTTTTGAAATGCCCGTCTAGTTTACTCCCGGGTCAGGACTAAGACAAGCCACGCCCTAGACATGAAGAGACTTTTATCTGTAAACTTTGAAAGCTATGTCGAACTTAAAAATGCTCTCTGTGTTCTTTCTTTTTCTGATTTTGCCCTCTCTGGGCGCGGCGCAATCTGAAAGCTCTGCAGACCTTTTTCAACAGGGGACTCAGTTTTACGTAGCCAAAGACTACACAAAGGCACAGGAAAGTTTCACAAAAGCTCTTGAAAATGACCCACACAATGCGACAATTCTGACGAATCTGGCTTTGACGGAGTTCCACCTGGATCACAAGCCTTTGTCCGTCGGCCTTTTGCGCAAAGCCTTGCACACGGAACCAGAACTTCCCACGGCTGTGGCTGGACTAAAGTTTGTTCTGTCACAAATGCAGATTCGCGAAGTGCCTCGCCAAATCGAAACCTATGAGACGTTGCGTGTGAATCTGCTGCAACCCGTCCCGTTAACGGCCTATCTTGTTCTTTCCACTCTGCTTTTCTTTGCTGCGGGCTGGCTTCTATTGTCCTATGCCGGCCGCCGTCGCCGCGCCCTGCTAGAGGAAAAGGCTCTGCCCGGATTCCCGACAATCGCGGCCCTTCTGACCTTGGGTTTTGTGATATTTACAGGGCTTCTGGCTTTGAAAATTTATGACTCTTCCATTCTTCGTGGCACCATCATCGAAGAGAAAGTCGCATTACAAACCGCCCCAGGTGAAAATCAGGTCGCTATCCTGGATTTATTCGGCGGCATGGAAGTTATTGCGCACACCACCCAGGGGGACTGGGTGCAAGTCACTTATCCGGGATCACTTACCGGCTGGATTAAAAAATCCTCACTGCTTTTGACGCGTTGACAGCTGGACCTTGGTCAAAATATGATTTACCTCTATGTTGAAAACGCTCCGAGTCATAGTCATTCTCGCGGCTGTGGGAACTCTTGTTTCCTGTGCCTCCACTGAAAAGAACTCCAATACGCCGGAGGGGGCTTTCGCCATTGCGGAAGAGTACGACAAGTCTGAGCGTTTTGAAGAGGCCATCCGTCGCTACACCGAAGTAAAAAACAAGTTCCCATACAGCAACTTCGCGACAAAAGCAGAACTGGCGATCGCGGATGTTTACTACAAACAAGAATCCTACGCTGAAGCGCAAGTGTCCTATCAGATGTTTAAAGAGCTCCACCCGACAGTTCCCAATGCTGATTATGTGCAGTTCCGCATCGGCATGAGCTACTTCAATCAGCTGCCTTCCACGATTGATCGTGATTTATCTTTGGCCAATGACACGATCCTTAATCTGTCTGATTTGATTAAGAAATATCCAAACTCTGAGTACGTCACGGAAGCCAAAGAAAAGCGCACGGCTGCAATCAAAATGCTGGCTGAAAAAGAAGAGTACATCGCGGACTTCTACTTCAAACGCAAAATCTTCGACAGTGCCCTGGGCCGCTATGAAGGTCTTTACAACAACTTCCGCGGACTGGGTTTTGATGCCAAAGCCCTTTCTCGTGCCAGCATTGCCGCCCACAGAATCGGCGATACGGCGAAAGCCAAAAAGTATGAAGAGATTCTGGCTCGTGACTTCCCTGGAACTCGCGAACTGAAGGCCGCTGAAAAGGAGCTTGAGTAATGAACGCTCTTCATGACGACATGCTATCTGAAGCCCGTGGATATTTTATCAACGGCAACTACAAGATGGCCGAGCCGATTCTGAATCAAATGCTTCTGCAAAACACCCGCAACCCGGAAGTTTATCAGATGCTGGCAACGATCTTTTACGACAAAGGCCAGTTCAGCAAGGCGATCAAAACGTTCCGTCGCGCTCTGGAAATTGACCCAACTTACACCGATGCCAGCGTGGGTCTGTCCATTATTTTGAACGATCTGGGCAAATACGATGAGGGCAAACAGGTTTTCCTGGATGCTCAATCCCAGCTGGAAAAGAAATCCGGCAAACAAGATCCGTTTGTGGACGAAAAAATCGCCTCCAAACACGAAGAATTGGCGGATCTTTACTATCAGTACAAACGCTACAACGAAGCTCTTGAACAGCTTTTGAAAGCGCAGAAGCTTTCCAGCAGAAAAGCTGAAATCACCATGCGTATTGCCGAAGTTCACGTTCAGTTGGGCCAGGCGGATCGCGCGGTGAAGGATCTCAAGGCCCTGATCCGTGAATACCCACACCTTATTCCAGCTCGCCTAAAGCTTGGGGCGATCTACTACAATTCAAACAATATTGCTGAAGCGACCGAACAGTGGGAGAATATCCTCATTCGGGATCCACAACACCCCGAGGCTTTGCGCTATTTGAAAATGGCTCAAGCTGCTGGCATCACTTCCATCGATTTGTAGAGGCACAACATGGCACAACTTAAAGATCAAATGGTCCCTTTCCTGACAAGCGAAGAAATCTCTGAACTTGTTTCCAACCTGGCTTCCCAAATCGAAGCTGATTACGAAGGAAAGGATGTTGTGTTTATCTGCCCACTGCGCGGCTCCATTCACTTCACTGCGGATCTGATGCGTAAAGTGGATCTGCCTCAGCAGGTGGATTTCGTGCATGTTCAGGCAGTTGAACGTGGTGGCGCGATTAAAATCGTTAAAGACATCTCTGTAAATATCGCTGGCAAACATGTGATCGTGGTTGAAGAAATCATCGACACCGGTCGCACACTGAGCTTCCTGCGAAGCCGTCTGTTTGCTTCCGCTCCGGCATCCTTGAAAATCGTGACCCTGCTGGATAAGCCTGCTCGCCGTGAACTGCCAATCAAAGCTGACTATATCGGTAAAACAATTGAAGACCGCTATGTCGTTGGTTACGGCATGGATTCAGAAGAACTTGGCAGAAATTACCCTGATATTTACGCTCTGAAGAACTAAGATTCGACCTGCATGGGAATCCTCATGCAGGGTCCTTTGACCCTCTCGACAACCAGGTCCTGACTAGGACACTACGACGTTGACGACGAAAAGAATAACTACACAAAAAGCATAGAGAAAAACAAGGTGCTTAGGCATGCTGAGAAGTCTCCTAAGGCCCAATCTATTCAGTCTTAGGACCTTCGTCAATACAGGACCCCAACAAAGGTTCAGATTTCTGACCTAGGTCGTGCGGCGGCCAAGCCTCGCGAAAGCCCCACGCACAAAGAAAACCCGGACCTTCGACCAAGTGTCGTTCAATTTCAAGCTTCCGATTCCGTCTAAGTTTTCGACAGGAGTGGGGCTTAAGTCTTTCAGAGAGCAGAATCTCATTCTGAGGCAAAGACAAAATAAGCTTCTGTAATCTGTCCTCTAAAGAGAATCCCAAAATTATCCGATATTCTGACTAAGGAGGAATATCCATGAAAAAGTTTAAGAACTTTTCTAAGAAGCTATTGAAAAATGAGGCCGGCCAAGGTGCGACGGAATACATCCTTTTGTTGGTGGTTGTTGTAGCCCTTGTTGTGCTCTTTAAAGACAAAATTAAGACCACAATGGACGGCAAACTTGGAGAACTCTCCGAAAAGATTTCCGGCTTCCAAGGGGAATAAGTTCGCCTGAACTCTCTGCTTTTTAGCTGGGAAAAAGGGGGACCCAATGACTATTGAATACGTGCTTTTAATATTTGCCACCTTCTTCTTTATCCTGAAGGGGTTCATGACTGTTCCGGCAAAGGCCTTTAAAGAATCAGGGCCTCGGTTGGGAGCACGCGTGGAACAACAGCTCATGACAGGAGCGGGATTTAAGCCTCAGGGTGGCAATCACATTGGTTGGGTGGGTGAATGATGAAAAAGACTCTTGGTAACAACAAGGGCCAATTTCTTATCGAATCCGTCCTGCTGATGACTTTCATGGTGGGAGCGCTGGTGTGGGCCACTGGTCAACTGCGAGAGAATAAGTATCTTGCAAAGATGATCTCCGGCCCATGGCAGAAGGTTTCCGGCATGATCGAGGCTGGCGTATGGGATACGCCAGACAAGGCTAAAAGCAAACATCCCAACCAATTGAATCGTTCTTTGACTGTCGAGCCAGAGTAAAGATTCAAAGAGGAAAGAATGGGCGAAACCAAGCGCTTTGCAAAAACCTTACGAAATGAACGCGGGATGATTTCCGCTGAATTCATTTTCGCCATCGTGATTTCGGTGGGGCTTTGCATTGTCTTTTTCGCACTGAACTTCACTCTATCCATGGCTGAAGTGGCGCAGTATATCGCCTTTTCCGCCTCACGAGCCCATGCTGCGGCTCACGTCGATCAAACCAAACAGGAACAAATGGGCAAAGAAAAATACCTTGCCCTGATCAACAATCCCGTCCTGAAGCCTCTTTTCAATAAGGCTGACGGTGGTTGGTTCCAACTCTCTCCACAACTTGAAATTCGCGGCGGTGGCGCCGGGGATAACTTTGCCGATGAATACAAGGGCGAAGAAGGCCGCGTGCCGCAAGTGGGAGTCCGCTTTGATTTCAAACCAAAACTGCTAAGTCTGAAGATCGCTTTCCTGGGATCCACCAGCGAGGACGATTCGGGCTTTTCCGCCAAAATCACCGGGTTCCTGATCCGCGAACCCACCCGGCAGGAATGCTGGGAAGGTCAGATTAAAAAGCGCTATTCCGCTCTTCTGGATCTGGATCCAAGATATAAGGAACTTGGCGGCAATACGGGTGATTACATCCCGATGGAGGATAACGGATGCTGAAGAAGCAAAAGCGTAAATCCTCTTTAAAGAATGAAGAAGGGATGGCTGTTCTGGAGCTCATCCCTATTATCATTGTTATCGTGCTGCTGGTGAACTTCTCGCTGGGGTTCTTCGGGGCCATTCATACGGGAATTTTGAATTCCATCGCATCCCGAAACTATGCTTTTGAAACTTTCCGCAACCGATCGAATCTGAATTATCTCAGCGCGATCAGTTCGGACCCAAACACACTGAAGTACACCTATAACAAAATAGGCATGCGTGTTCACGGGACCTTGTCGGAAAACGCCAAAGGACAGGACTGGATTGCCAGCGCCCGTCTGATTGACTTCTTCACGTTCCAAAAACGAGCGGCCGAAGTCACTGGCAACACCAAGGCTGAGCACGAAAAGGTTCGCAATCTTCCGGGAGGAAGAAACGAGGGTGTCGCAGTGAACCCTATTTGGGTGAAAACAACTTACGGAATCTGCCTTAACGCCGGATGCACGGGCACATAAGAGAAGTGGGACTTTATGGGATCAAACGAAACTAGAAATTTATGGCTTTCGATCGCAGCAGGGGTTTTCGCCACCTTCCTTCTCTATAGTTACTCTCAAGAGAAGAAAGCCGAATACGACAAGCGCTTTGGTTCCACCAAACGTGTGGTTGTGGCGAAGGAAGATATCGCCGAAATGCAAACCGTCTATGACACCATGGTCGAAACCAAAGAGCTTCCGGCCGACTTCATTCAGCCCGATGCTATCACCGTGCCTGATGAAATTATCGGAAACGTGGCCGCAGTGCCTATTCGTAAAGGTCAGATGATCGTCAAGAACAACCTTCTGACCCCGGGACCGGACACAGGGATTTCTCTGCAAGTTGCGCCAAGCAAACGTGCCGTGACTATTCCGGTGGATGAAGTCCGCGGTGTGGCTAAGCTGATTCGCCCAGGTGATCGAATTGACATCTATGCGGCCGTTGATTCCGGTAAAGGGGTCAATCAGCGCCGTGAAGTATTCACAATGATGAATGACGTCGTTGTTCTGGCAACAGGTGTCAGTGTTGTGAATAACATTCCACGCATGTTTGAGCTGGATTCCACCGGGAAGAACCTGACTCAGATCGCACTGACTGGGGACACCAAGTACACCACCATCACGGTCGAAGCAACACCCAAGGAAGCCCAAGATCTGTTCTATATTCTTTCGACTGCACCAGGGAATCTGTTCATGGCTTTGAGAAATCCAAGCGACAGAACAATTCCGCCTCGTATGCCAAGCTCCACTTCGGACAGCGTACTGGGCAAACCGGTTGTATCCATGGATGCGCCAGCCGCGCCTGCCATTGTGATGCCACCACGACCCATGCCACCAGTTCAACAACAGCGAGTTGCGCCTCCACCAGCACAAAGACCACGCGCCAACGGATTTCAAACTTTGTAATGGGTCTGATTTAGGGGAAGTAAGGGGGATTTATGAGACGTAAAAATCTGATTGCAGGAGGACTGCTAAGTTTATTCCTGCTCAGTGGAACCATCGCCTGGGCCCAGGAAGAACTGGAAGCCGCGCCCACTTCATCCACTTCGGGTGAAGAGGGAATCTATCGTTCTCGTAAGTTCATCAATCTGACCCTGGGTATCGAGCAGGATGAGAAGCTTCCCCCGCTTCCTGACAGTATCGAATTCAAGGGTGACTTCCGCCGAATTGTGACCGCCTCTTACGCCAAAGACCTCAATATCATGCGCTTCACACCAAAAAGTGAAGGCTTTGCCACTTTGACCATTCACGACAAACGCAATGGCAAGATCGTGGCCGAGTTCCGCATCGACGTCAAAAAAAGCAAGCTCGACAAAGTGGTCCGCGAAATGCGCGCCCTGCTGGGTGATATCGAAGGTATCAATATCAAAATCGTCAACAACCGCGTGGTGGTCGATGGTCAGATTCTTTTGCCAAAAGATCTGGCGCGTATCTATAACGTCGTCCAGCAGTTCGGGGATCAGGCCTCTTCTTTGGTGACCCTGAGTCCTCTGGCACAAAAGAAAATTGCGGAATTCATTGCCCGCGACATCAACAATCCTGAAATTGAGGTCCGCGCAGTGAATGAAAAAATCATTCTGCAGGGCTGGGCCAATTCGGATGAAGAATCCAAACGCGCCGAAATCATCGCCAAAACCTATCTGCCTGACATCGTGATCGAAGCTGCAGAAGAAAAAGGTGTGATCAAAAAACGTAAGCCCGCCAACGATGGCGTGATCAATCTGATCCAAATCAAAGCGGCCCCTGCGGCAGCCCCTGCCAAGATGATCCAGCTGGTGGTTCACTACGTGGAGCTGAACAAAGACTATTCCAAGGCCTTCAAGTTCCAGTTCACTCCGGAATTGGGGGATAACTCCACGATGACATTCCAGACCGGCGGAGATTCTCCAGGTGGTGTGATCAGCTCCATCACTGGAACGGTTTCCAATCTTTTGCCTAAACTGAACTGGGCCAAACAACACGGTCATGCCCGCGTCCTGGAAAGCACCAGTCTGATTGTGGAAGACGGCAAAAAAGGTGAAATCAAACAAGTCACCAATCAGCCGTATCCAGTGATTGGCAAAGACGGCACTCAAGGAACGGCCTTTGCCGAAGTTGGTATTGTGACTTCGATCACACCACGACTGCTGGGCGAAAAATCCGGAAGTGTTGCGATGGAGATGGCCTTCAAAGTGTCCAGTCTTTTGGGGAACACACCCAGCGGTGCTCCCATCACCAGCGCCAACGAAATGACGTCCTCGGTGACGGTGCGTGACCGCCAAAGTGCTGCCGTGGGGGGATTGATTCGTAACTCGACCTCGACTGGGTACAATCGTCCAGCGGGGCAAAAGAATCCGATCATCAGTTTGTATGCATCCAAAGATTTCGTGAAACAACAAAGCCAGTTCGTGGTCTTTGTCACACCGATAGTGAAAACTTCTGCGAGTGCTGGTGCCGAGCAAATTAAGAAGAAGTTCCGTTTACGCGATTAAGGTCTCGTAAACGGACCTCCCGTTTCAGCCGATAGGAAAGCTGGAGGTCTGTTTTGGCTATCAATCCTAATTGTAATCTCATCGCAGTGGTGGGCGGCAAAGGCGGCGTCGGTAAATCCGTATTCGCAGCCAATTTCGCCTGCACCATCATGAACGAACTCCGCAGTCAGGTTCTTTTGATTGATGCTGATGCCAAGAGCGTCGGCGATCAAAACGTTATCATGGGTCTGAAACCACAAAAGACCCTGAAAGAACTGGCTAACTTCCAAGGCTCTTTAAATTCTCAGCCGATGAACACTCTTGTGACCATGCACCAGTCCGGCCTGGCTTATCTGGGCGCGGTTCGCGGACCGGAAGAAAGTTTGAACATCTCTCCGGATCTTCTGGGAAAACTATTGGATTTCTTTGGCCGGGCCTTTAAGTATGTCGTCGTGGACGTGGGAACAGATCTGGGTCCCGCACAGATGGCAGTTTTGCAGGAAGCCACCGCCATTATGATCGTCACAACTCCCGAAGTTCTGGTGGTGACTCAAACTCAACGCCTGGTGAACGAGCTTTTGTCAGCGACTTTCCCTAAAGACATGTTCCAGTTGGTGATCAACAAAGCGTCCCCGACGGGTCTGTCACCACAGACGATTTCCAATCAGTTGCAGCTTCCCTTCCTGGGAATCATTCCACAGGATGAGGCCACATCCATGATGTCGCTGCAAAAGTACACCCCATTTGTGATCTCTGCCCCGAAAGCGCCGATCACAGCGGCGTATTATGACGTTGCCCGAAAACTGACTGGCGGTGTTTTACAACGACTTAAAACAACAGCGCGTCCGAAACCAACACCTCCGCCCGCGGCGTCGGCCGATGGGGGTTCCGCCCTTGCCGTTCAAGGGATGGACGCCAGAACTCTTCTTAAGATTCGTATCCACAATGAACTGATTCGTACTGTGGATCTGAAGAAGCTTTTGGTCGACACCAAACAAGATGAAAACAAAGAAAAAGAAGTCCGCGAAAAAACCAAACGCGAAATCACCCTGATCGTGGACCGTGAAGCTCCGGATCTTGCTCGTGAAGAGCGTTCCAAGATCATCAAAGAGGTCCTGGAAGAAGCCCTGGGCCTGGGTCCCCTGGAGGATCTGCTGGCCGACGGCGACGTCACCGAGATCATGGTGAATGGATTTAAAAAAATCTTCGTCGAAAAAAGCGGTAAAGTGCAGCTAAGCCCTGTGACCTTTACCTCCAACGATCACTTGCGCCGTATCATCGAGCGTATCGTGACACCTCTGGGTCGTCAGATCAATGACTCAACCCCTTACGTCGATGCCCGCTTGAAAGACGGTTCGCGTGTGAACGCCGTGATTGAGCCTTTGGCGATCGACGGCCCTGCGCTGACCATTCGTAAGTTTAAAAAGGGCGGTATCACCGCTGACAAGTATATTTCCTATGGAAGTATCACCAAGAACATGATCGACTTCCTGCGCATCTGCGTGGAAAACGGTCTGAATGTCGTGATTTCTGGTGGTACCGGTTCAGGTAAAACCTCTTTGCTGAATATGTTGTCTTCGTACATTCCGTCCAACGAACGTGTGATCACGGTCGAGGACGCGGCCGAGTTGCAACTGCAACAGGAGCACGTTGTGCGTCTGGAAACCCGTCCGGCTTCCATGGAAGGCTCCAACGCTGTTCACATCCGGGATCTTATCAAGAATGCCCTGCGTATGCGTCCGGACCGCATCATCGTCGGTGAGTGCCGTGACGGTGCCGCTTTGGATATGTTGCAGGCCATGAATACCGGTCACGATGGTTCCATGACCACGACTCACGCCAACTCTCCTCGCGAGTGTATTGCGCGTCTGGAAACACTTTGTATGATGTCCGGAATGGATCTACCGGTCCGTGCGATTCGTGAACAGATTGCCGGCGCGGTGAATCTGATTGTGCAGATCTCCCGTCTGTCGGATGGTAGTCGTAAGATCCTTAGCATCACCGAAGTTGCCGGCATGCAGGGTGACGTCGTGACTCTGGCGGAAATCTTCCGCTTTAAAGAAACCGGCTATGACAAAAACAGAAAGATTCAGGGCGTGTTCCAGGCAACTGGTACCATTCCAAGTTTCATTCAAAAGTTGAGTGATAAAGGTGTTGTGATTCCTCGCGAGATCTTCGCCAACGATCCGAATGCGGGCAACCCTGCAGCGGCGGCACCTGCGCAAAACAAACCACCCATCCCGGCAGCCATGGCACCAAAGATGCCCGGCATCGCTCCGGTGAAGAAGTCAGGATAGAGTATGAGCTTCCTGTTTAACGAATGGATCATGATTCCTCTGTTTGGCCTTTGCGTCTTCGTCATTGTCATCGCCTGGGCGGACAAGGCGATTTCGTGGCTGCACCAACGCAGTCTGGGTAAACGCGACGAAGTCATGCGTCTGCTTCGTATAATGGGAATGGAAGTCGATGAAAAGAAAGTCACGATACTGATTCTGATGATGAGCTTCGGTTTGGGAGCTTTGGCCTTTTTGATTTTCTGGCCCAATGTTCTTATTGGTTTCATCTTCGGCGCTTCTATCACTGTGGCCGGTTGGCAGCTTCCACTGTTGCTGGTTCGCTTGATTTATGAAAAACGCTGCGCCAAATTCGTCGACCAGATGGTCGACGGACTGACCATCATGGCCAACGGTATCAAGGCCGGATCCAACCCGCAGGAATCCATGAAGCGCGTGGTAGAGATCATGGGAAATCCCATGAGTCAGGAATTCGCACAGGTACTGTATCAGATGCAAGTTGGTGACAGCTTCGAAAGTGCACTGAACGATCTGGGCAACCGCATTCCACGTCCCGATGTCCAGATGTTTGTGACCTCCATCAACATCCTGAAAGAAACCGGTGGTAATCTGGCAGAAACTTTCCAGACCATCGTACTGGTCGTGCGCGAAAGACAAAAGGTAGAGAAAAAAATTCAGGCTCTGACCGCTCAGGGTCTTATGCAGGGAATTATCGTCACCCTGATTCCGTTTATCTTGATGGTTGTATTCACCGTTATCGATCCCACCTTCATCAAACCAATGTTTAGCACAACCTTAGGTCTAGTGTTGCTCGTGGCAATGCTGGGTCTGCAAATTATCGGTGGCGTGCTCATTAAAAAGCTTGTTACCATTAAAGTGTAGTTTGTCAGCTTCAAGGAAGAGGTATCGATAATGAAGAAAGTATTCTTGGCGTTCGCCTTTCTTTTTTCAGCACAGGCGTTCGCGCTTGTTGACATGAAAAATGCCAACTACTCCAACACCTGGATTGATATGGACGTTCCAGGCAGCGGGTATGATCTGAAGATTGTTCGCACTTACAACAGCCGTTCTCTTTTCAATGGTATGTTCGGCTTTGGCTGGTGCTCAGACTTCGAAACCGCGATGGAAGTCACCGCTGAAGGTAACATCAAAGTCAAAGAATGTGGCGGCGGTTTGGAAGTTACCTTCTCGCCTCGCGAAATCACACGCAAAGAGGTTGAAGGCACCATCAATCAGATCATCAACAAGATGAAGGCCGAAAAGAAGGTGGGCCTGACTGAAGCGGCCATCACAAACCTGAAGGCTCAGCTTTTGGAAGACGACAGCCTTCGTTCGGATTATGCCAACCACTACAAAATCACAGTTCCGGTAAAAGAAGGAACGAAGTTCTACGCCAACGGTCGTGAGGTTGAGCACTTCATCTTTAATAAGACCTACTATACTCGCAATCTTCCCGATGGCAGCGCTCAGCGCTTCAATCCTCAAGGGAAGCTGACTCACATTTATGATAAGAACAACAACTTCCTGAAGTTTGATTACGACAAGGACTCTATTGCCACCATTCAAGATAACAATGGCCGTCGTTTGAGCTTCAAATACTATCAAAACAAGAAAGTTAAATCGATCACGGGCCCCAATGGCTTGATGGCTGAATACAAGTTTGCAAATCTGGATGATCTAGCGTCCGTTAAGAACGCCTGGTTGAAGACTTACAACTACGAGTACGACGAACTACACAATCTGACCAGAGCCACTTGGCCTGATAAGTCCTTCATTGCTATCAAGTATGACAAGAAGAATGACTGGGTGATCGCCTTCGCTGACCGCGACAAGTGCGTTGAGTCCTATAGCTATGAATTTTCTCAAAATGATCCAAAAAATCACTACTGGTCCACAGTGAAAAAGACCTGTGGCAAAGAGGTGGTTGCGGATAATAAATACGAATTCTGGCACCAACAGCGCCCTGATGGCCAATACTTCCTTCAGCGTGTGATGACCACGGTGAGCGGTAACGTGACTGATATCACTTATCACGAGGTCTTCGGCAAACCCGTTTCCATTCGTCGTAATGCGGATCGTATCTCTTATGAATACTATCCAGATGGCCTGGTGAAGGTTAAAGCGGCGCCGAACGTGAAAATGGCGTTTGAGTACGATCCTAAGTTCAAAAAGGTCAGCTCTGTGACCAGCACGTATTTTAATGAGAAAGGTGCCAAGGCTGCGGTTAAAGCGACTCAGTTCAAATACGATGGCAAAGGGAATCTAGCTTACGCACAAAACAGTGACGGGCAGAAAATTAATATGACCTACGATGCCCGTGGCCGTATTGCAACCATTACAGATCAGGCCAAAAAAGTCGTTAAAATCGAGTACGAGGAACGTTACGGAAAACCTTCTGTAGTTACCCGTCCCGGTTTGGGAACTATTGTGGTAAGCTATAAACAGAACGGTGAAATCAACAAAGTTGACAGTAAAGAGGGGCCTTCAGTGGCAATGCAAGTTGCAAGTACTTTTAACAACCTCTTGGACATCATTGCCCCCGCAACAGCGGAACTGTATCTCTAAGGAGAAGGTGATTATATGAAAAGACTTTTGGTTCTTTCCATTATGCTGGCCCTGGGCTCCTCCTTTGTAGGTGCAACTTCCTTTGCCCAGGAAGACGACTCCAAACGCGCTGTAAACCCAGGAGACGACCCTAATGAGGCTCGTTCTTCTGAGCCCACAGAAAGCAGTGTGTCTGCCACAGGTATCTGTCGTGAGTGTATCGCCCGCCGCTTTGGCTCTGGCGCTGGTTACGGCAGTCGTCCGATGGACAACACAAACAGCAGAATCAGTCCGTTCTCCGAAGGCAAAGGTGGCGCTTCCGGCGGTAACGGCTCTGAATCCGGAGTCAAAGGGACCCGCTAATTCTGTCTAGATTCTTAACACTCGCCTTACACAAAAGGGCTTTGGTCATCCAAAGCCCTTTATTTTTTCCCTGAAACCTGCCTCTTTGTCTCATCCTGATACAAAAAACCTGGCACACGCGATGCAATAGCCTTCATTGAGCTGTTAATTAAGTATTTATGGCGAGAGCTATAAGTTTAAAGGAGTATCTTATGAAGAAAATCGTGAAAGCTACAATCGCAGTTTCTTTGATGGTCTTTGCATCCGCTGCAATGGCAAATCCAAAGTGCTCTCACAGAGTTGCTTCTGCTTCGAACGACCTTTTCAAAAACACCAATCCAGTTCGTGTGGCAAAAGCAGATACGAAATCTGGTAAAGAAACAACAGTTCGCGGTACTCGCTAAGACTGTTGAGTTGAATATGCCCCCTAGGGAGAGTGACTACCCCCCCTTACGGTCGCTCTCCCTTCCCCTTTTTTCAGAGGACTAGCGAATCGCTTTTTCGTGAGCGCCTTCCTGGAAACCATCGACTGTGCTGGCCACGCCATCACTCAAACCACGGCCCAAATTACGCAAGGCCATTGCGCCCCCCGCAGCAGCACTCTGAATGTATTGAGAAACAGTTGAGCGTTGCAACCAGCGGAAAGCGTGGGACTCAACCGATGCGCCCCCAACCTTTACCTGCATAAGCACAATCATCAGTGACGTGAAAGCCAGGCATTTAGTTACAAACTTAAGTTCTTCCATGAGTGGATTCTCCCAGATGCGGTAATACTTTTGAAATCTCTTTTAAAATTTGGTCTTTGTTAAAGGGCTTTGTCAGATAAGAGTCAAAGCCAGCTTCATAAGCCTTCTGCACAAGCTCTTCCTGATCAATCGTCGAACAACCAATGATTTTGATCGAGGGATGCAGTTCTTTCAGAATCTTCGCCGTCTCGATGCCATTGCGAAGTGGCATCACCATATCCAGAAAAACCAGATCGGGCAGGGTTGATTGCACCAACTCAACAGCTTCATCCCCGTTGGCAGCCTCGCCCACGCAAACGCCTCCGTTTGAAACAACGATATTTTTTATGAGTTCTCTTAGAAAGGCGGCATCATCGACAACGGCGAAACGTATCTTCATGATGCCAGTATAAGATCTTGGACCGAATTTGATGAGCGGATTCTAGTGACCCCAACGATAGCCCAGAGAGAGCATATAAAAGGCATTCGTGACACTGACATTGTTCGGAGTCAAACCTGTACTTGGGTCGGGGATGCCTGCTGTGCCGTCAAAGACATTTCGTTCAACACTGGCACCCAGATTCCAGATCATCTGACTTTCTCGGGTGAACTTCCATTCTCCGCCGACATCCAAACCAATGCGCACACTTTCTTCCGAGGCTCCGGACTGAATCGCCACACCCGTTTCAGATTCAGAATGCTGCAGACGCGGGAAGAAGGATCCCCCCACTGTCCAGGCATAGTCCGCTGAAGTGGGAATGCGCCCCTTCAAACCCAGGCCCAAACCCTGCGTTTTCAACCGGGCACGTGACGTATTGTCACTTGGAACCGTCATTTTGCTGTCACTTAAAAGAACAGAAAACTCGAGCGAATTCGCCTTGCGAGAAACGCCAAAGAACTTGCGGAAGTTCACACCCACATCGACCATTTCAAACCTGGCAGGGATGCGTGACTGATCCGCTGTGACCGAATCCACGTCCGCCGCAAAAGAGAACAAGATACGACCGCTGACGCCAATCAAAGGCGTGAACCACACGTTGGCGCGAATATTCAGAGCATTAAAGAAACTTTGATAGTCGCGGAATCCATAGTTGGACTGGGAGTCGTTGTAAGCCACCACTGGCATCACTTCCAACTCCAGACGATTTTTACGAATATCATCCGGATGAATCTGTTCGCGATAGAATTCATAGATTCTTCCGGCTTTATTAGAGAACAAACTTTCTGCCTGTTCCCCGATACCAGGCTCCTGGACTTCAGACGAGTCCTCAGTATCCACGACTTTTTCCACAGCTGGCTTGGCCGACACCGCCGGAGCCGTCGTCGTCACCACTTGATTCTCTTCTGCTTTCTTCCGGGCCTCTGCTTCTTTCCGAGCCTTCTCTTCGGCTTCCAGCTCACTGGTCTTCAACGTGCGCACGGCAACACCGTCAGAGTCCGTGACCACCGGTGCTGTTTCGGAAGCGGGATTTCGTTTGTTGGATTTTCGCACTTCATAGCGTCCTGAAGAAAAGCCTTCCAGACCCACTTGGGCCGAGGACTCAAAGGTCAAAGAAAAGAGCGCTGCAAAAATCAAAAAAGAAATTGAAGACTTCATAAGAAATCTTTCGGCTCTCGGTCCGAATTACTTGACCTCAAATTGACCTGTTTTCAGAGGCAGGGCAGAATAAAAACATGAAATCATTCTTGCTGAGTTCTTTCTTTGTCGCGTCCTGTTTCATTTCAATCTGCTCGACAGCACAGGCCCAGACCAATGCCCAGAATGTCTATATCAGCGCCGCAGACCAAGATCTTGCAATCAAGTCCATCGTGCTTGTTCCGACCACTGACAACGTGGGCGGTATTTATGCCAGGCCCGCGGAAGAAGAACTGCGCAGTCTTTTGAATGACGACAAACAATGGTCGTTGTCCAACTTTCCCAAAGATCTAAAAATTAAGTCCGAAACATTGGATGAAAACCCCACGGATGTGCAGAAGATTCTGCAAAGCACGCAAAGTGAAGCGGCCCTGACCTCGAAAATCATTCGCGGTCCCCGCGGGATTTCCATCACACTGACACTGTTTGTGGGACGCGAGGGCCTGCCTTTGCTGCAAGAGTCTTTGAGCGACTATAAAGGCTTTGAAACCGCCGAGATTCGCAATGAAGTACGCCGCCTTTTTGAAAGCCTAAAATACCGCATGCCTTTTCGTGCCACAATCCTGAGCCGTCGCGGCCAGCAGGTGACTTTGAATCTGGGAAGCAATTATGGACTGAAACCTGACAGTCGCGTGTCAGTTGTTCAGATCATCAAAGTCAACCGGCACCCCAAACTGAACTTCATGATCAGCACTGAGAAGGAAGTTCTGGGCCGCGTGAAATTATTTAAGGTGGAACCGTACTTGAGTTTCGGTTACATCGAAATGGAAAAGGATCCGGGAGTGATCTCTGTTGGATCCAAAGTCATGCCCGATGAGTTTGTGAAATACTCTACGCCCGTCACAACACCCTCCGGGAAAATTCTTCAGGATATCAGCACACGTCCTGATAAAGACGTCGCCTTCGGGGAAGACCCTCAGGAATGGCTGCCAACAATGCCACCTCAGTTTGGAAAAATTGAACTGATGGCAGGACTTGGCAATTACACCCAGAACACAAGCCTGGTGACCGCCGGATCAGTCAGTGGCAGTAACAACTTGACCCCCAATATTCTGGTGCGGGGTGAGTTGTGGCTGAATCCCGAGTGGTATGTCGGTGTTCAACTGCGACAATCTGTGTTTTCGATCGACAACAACCTGACAGGCTCATCCCCGGGATCTTTGAATATGTCTGTCGGGCAGTATGGAGTTGCCGCCGGATACAACTTCCTTCTGACCAGTGACTTCTTTGGTCCCAAGCTGCAGGTGGGTGCCGGATATAACACAACAAAGTTCTCAGTCGACAACAGCACTCCGACTGCCTTTACAACAATGGACTACAGTGGCTTTCTGATCAGTCTTGCTGGCCAGTTCCCACTTTCTGAAGAACTTCCGGTGGATATCGGGGGAAGGTTTGATTTTTATATGAATCCCAATGTCAGTGAAAGCAAAGACAGCGGGTCCTCTTCTGACAGCAAGATTAATTCGTTCAGCTTCTTCGTGGACTATCGAATGAAGACAAGATTTAAAATCCGCGGTGAGTTGATGCTGGAAAATTATAGCACCGATTTCTCTGGGGCGGGTCAGCGGGTTGATCCGGCAACCAGTACCAGTCATAAGATGACCACCTTGTTCGGTGGGGTTCAGTATCTGTTCTAGTAGATATCTTTAGAAAGTGAAACTCTCTGCGACAAGTCCGGAGGGTATCTCGTGAGCTTTAATAAAAAAGCCTGGGCTATAAGCCCAGGCTTTTTGTTTTTTTCGTGGAACCCGCCTTCGCTGATGGCTTCGGCGGGTGTAATCGCTTAGCCGGGGGCTAAGCTGATTACATCATACCGCCCATGCCACCCATGCCGCCATGGTCAGGCATTGCAGGAGCTGCGGATTCTTTCTTAGGTGCTTCAGCGATCATGGTCTCTGTAGTCAGCATCAAAGAAGAAACGGAAGCCGCGTTAGTCAAAGCACAACGAACAACTTTAACTGGATCGATAACACCGTCTTTGATCAGGTCAGTGTATTCGTCAGAGTATGCGTTGAAGCCCCAAGTAACGGACTTGTTCTGAAGGATACGATCCAAAACGATCGCGCCATCCAAACCAGCGTTCGCCGCGATTTGACGGATAGGCTCTTCACAAGCACGTTTGATGATAGTCGCGCCGAATTGTTCTTCTTCAGCGAACTTGGATTTGTCGATTTTTGTAGAAGCGCGAAGCAAAGCAGTACCACCACCAGCTACGATACCTTCTTCAACCGCTGCGCGAGTCGCGTTCAAAGCGTCTTCTACGCGGTGTTTTTTCTCTTTCATTTCAACTTCAGAAGGAGCACCAACGTGGATAACAGCTACGCCGCCAGCCAATTTAGCCAAACGCTCTTTCAGTTTTTCTTTGTCGTAGTCAGAAGAAGTCTCTTCGATTTGAGCTTTGATCTGAGCAACACGGCCATTGATGTCGTTCTTTTTACCAGCGCCATCGATGATTGTTGTGTTGTCTTTATCTACAACGATGCGTTTTGCGATACCCAGGTCAGCAACAGTTGCCGCCTCAAGTTTCAAACCAACATCTTCAGAGATCACTTTCGCGCCAGTCAGGATCGCGATGTCTTCAAGCATAGCTTTACGACGGTCACCGAAGCCTGGAGCTTTAACAGCAGCGATATGAAGAGTGCCGCGCAATTTATTAACAACCAAAGTTGCCAATGCTTCGCCTTCAACGTCTTCAGCGATGATCAACAACTGACGACCTTGCTTAGCAACGCCTTCAAGAATACCGATCATGTCTTTCATGGAAGAGATTTTTTTGTCGTAAACAAGAACGTAAGCGTTCTCAAGAACTGCTTCCATTCTTTCTGCGTTAGTTACGAAGTATGGAGACAGGTAACCACGGTCGAATTGCATACCTTCAACTACAGTCACTTCCGTTTTTGCAGTTTTGGATTCTTCGATAGTGATAACGCCTTCACGGCCTACTTTATCCATAGCATCTGCCAACATCTGACCGATTTCTTTGTCATTGTTTGCAGAAATAGCACCAACTTGAGCTACTTCGTTGGAACCTTTTACTGGTTTGGACATGGATTTCAATTCGTCGATAACGATTGCTACTGCTTTATCGATACCACGCTTGATGGACATTGGGTTGTGACCAGCGGAAACAAGTTTCGCGCCTTCACGGTAGATCGCTTGAGCCAAAACTGTTGCAGTTGTTGTACCGTCACCAGCTTCATCGTTGGTTTTGGAAGCAACTTCCTTAACCATCTGAGCGCCCATGTTTTCGAATTTGTTTTCAAGTTCGATTTCTTTCGCAACAGTCACACCGTCTTTAGTGATCAGTGGAGAGCCGAAAGATTTATCGATAACAACGTTGCGACCTTTAGGTCCCAAAGTTACTTTTACTGCGTTCGCCAAAGTGTTCACACCTTTAAGGATGTGTGTACGAGCGTCTTCTGAGAATGTAATTACCTTACTCATGATTTTCTCCGTTCAAATCTGATTCACTCCAGCTTTGCTGGAGTAGACATTAAAAATAAAATTAGTTGAATACGCCCAGGATGTCTTCTTCGCGCATCATTAGATATTCAGCGCCATCCAGTTTCAATTCTGTTCCAGCGTATTTGCCGAAAAGAACTTTATCGCCAACTTTAACTTCCAAAGGCAAAACTTTGCCATCTTCAGTCACGCGACCTTTACCTGTAGCGATGATTTCACCTTTTTGTGGTTTTTCTTTTGCAGTGTCAGGAATGAAAAGACCGCCAGCGGTTTTTTCTTCTTCCGCCATTCTGCGAACTAGAATTCTGTCATGAAGTGGACGAACGCCAATTTCGTTCTTAGCCATACTATGCCTCCGTTTTAAGTAAATCTAACGAAAGCTAATATGAATCGCCTCTGAAAAGAGTCAAGGTCGGGTGCTGCAAAAACTTGCTCACATCTCAATGACGCACCCTTTAAAGATTATAATTTTATAAGAATTTCCGCAGGCTTATTTAATGCCGTCTTTTGACAAGTTATTCGCGCTCACAGGCAGATCTGCCGACTGCGCCCCAAAAACAGAGTTCGCATAGGCCGTCATCAGCTCCGCCACCTCTTCCGGGGACAGCTTGCCAGCCACTTCATTAAAGGCCGTCTTTTTATCCTGAATCTTGGTAAGGTAACCCACGAAGTAGTCCGTCACGGACAGGTCTTTGGCAACTTCCAGATCATAGATTTCTTCACGAAGTTCCCTTTCCAACTTTTCCACGGACATATCCTGAGTCGAAACTGCCTCCAGCCCCGCTTTATGGGCCATGTTAGGATCGGTCCCGTTTGCCAAACTGCGACCCACGGATTTTTTAAGATCGATCTGCGCCTTCAAAGTCATGACCTTGCTTTGCGCGGCCTGAACTCGTTCCGTTTTCCATTCACGATAGCTCTTAACCTCGGCGCCCGCTTTCATGGTGAAAGCTGTAAAGCCCCAAAAGGCGATCAGTGGGAGATATTTAATAAGGCGCATGGGTCCTCCAGCAGACGTCCGATAATTCCAAAGTCCCCTTATTACAAAGGGTGTGCCCGCTGGAAGATGGCTCATTTGCAATATAAGCGATTTGAACCCCGAATTATGGCCCAATTGGGTCACTTTGAGACAAATAAGGCTTTACAGGAAATTGATACAAAAAGACCCCGAAAAAAGGCTCCCCATGGATTTACAGCGCCTTGGAAAACTTAAGAAGGTCTCTTTGCAAGGTCTGCGCTTTTTTATCAACAGACTTAGAGAAGTTCGGATTCGCCATTCTGAAAACCACAACTGCCATGATAAAGCCGGACTTGTCTTTATAACTCTGAGCCAGCTCACGCTTGGCCTTCAGCAGCTCCTCATCTTTCTGCAGGGTCGCGATCAGCTCGTTGGCTTTTGTTTCTTTCAGAAGGTCTTTGGCCGACTTCACACCCTGATCACGCAGCTTCAACTCCTCAAAGAAGGACTTCAGATACTTTGTTTCCTGCTCAGTGACAGCTTTCCCCACCGCTACAGCCGGGCCCTTCGCGCCTTTGATGTAATCCACCACCGCGGCTACGGGTTTAGCACCCTCGCCCCAGTCAAAACTTCCATAACCTTCCGGATACAAAAGCTGGATCAGACCAAAGAATCCGACCAGGGGTTTTTCCTGGGCGCTTTCTTCAAGTTCTTCCCTGTTGAATTCAAACTTTCCCGATTTTAGTTCTGGCAACAGCAAGGCGCTGGTCAGAGCCATTTCAAATCGGAAGCCTTTTTCCAAAAAGGCCGAGGCACTCCATCCCTGGATCTGACGCTTAAGTTCGGCAAGTTTTGTGCGATCATCGTCGCTCATGTTTTCCTTGGAAAGTTTTGCCATTTCCGCCAGCGTTTCCTTGAGCATCTGCATACCGATCTGACCTGCGATCACCGGCATTTCACAATTGCCAAAGTTCCACCAAAGATTCGCCAGCTTCAGACTTTGTTCCCAGGATTTTGCAGCCACGGCATCATGATTTAGCTTTTTCGCTGTCTCTAACAGGCCCGTCATTGGCAGCAATCCCGAGGGGGCTGTCGCATGGAACGCTGAGCAGGTGACAAAGTCCCCTTCATTCGCCAGCGCCAGCAACGCTTGCGCGGGATTTTCAGTGGACAGGGCCTTTTCCATGCGCAGATAAAGATCCTTGTCATGAGTGGCAGGAATTTCAAATTTTGCAGCTCTGGTCAGATGAGAATTAATACCTGCCACAGAGTCCTGAAAAGATGGGGTCGAAGCAATAACTTGGACGGGAAGAATCAAGGCACTGAAAATCCAAAACCTCATGACAACTCCTTTTCAGAGTTTCATGCTATCGACTTCCGTTTTGTTGCTCAAAGTGCAATTTGCAGGAGGTCCAGCTGACTTGGGTGGCAAAATCGGGGACACAGTGGATGATCAGATTCTGTCAGAGGCAAAATAAAAAAACCAAGCCTTGAGGACTTGGTTTTCTTAATCACATTTATTTGAAAATAAATGGCTCAGAAGGAGGGACTCGAACCCCCGACCCAGCGGTTAACAGCCGCTTGCTCTACCGACTGAGCTACTTCTGAACTCGGTGAAGGGCTAAATTAGCGGCTTTGGCCCATTCTTGTCAAACAGAAATAATCTTAAGGGGCTGCAAGCCTATCTAAAGCCTTGGAAAGCATTGGCGAACTAAAAGGCATCCCTTTAACGCGGAAAACCGGCTTTCCAGCCACCCCCTCCAGGATCACGATCTCGGATTCGGCGATCCCGTGGGCCGCCAAAACCTTTTGATAAGAGCTTTCCTCGATCCCTTCGCTGGAAAAAGCCCCCATCATGATTTCGCACACCGCGCTGACGTCAGCGGGAACCTCTAAAGTTCGGAGCAGAGTGCCCTCGTTTGTGAATACATCCACTTTGGTGGTCTTTTCCGGACACCAGTTATAAGGGCGATAGTCGCTGCCAATCAAAAGGCCCAAGGCGCTTTGCGGATCCGAAAGTTTATCGGCCACATCCCCGGTGTTAAGGGCCCGAATCGCATATAGAACCCCGACCAAGGCAATCAGCATCATTGATATTTTTAGAAAAAATGAGATTTTCATCGCTCAAATTTAACTCGGCGAGTTGAAACTAGCTAGCTATAACATGGGAGGCTATTGCACGGATTGTGGCTGAAGCAGGTCTTCCAGAAAGAAGGCCGCCAGTTCCGACCGTCCTGCCAGGCCTGACTTGGAATAGATCGCAATCGACTGAACGCGCGCCGTTTTTTCGGTGGTATGGCGGATCTCGGCGATCTCTTTGAGCGAAAGCCCTTTTAGTAACAACAAAGCCACTTCTTTTTCGGCCTGAGACAGATTCCACTTGGAAAGCTGCAGATCAATGGATTTAGAAAGACCTTCGATATATTTCTGAGCTTCTGTTTTCCAGTCCTGGGCTTCTTGTTTAAGTTTGGCATTTTCACTTAATGAGTCCGACAGTTTGTGCTGCAGATTGAACGAGTCCTTCAGGACATAAAAAATCCCAAACAGGGCCGCCAACCCGGCCCCGCCTTCAACCAGAACATGCCAAACCGCCACACCTTCCTGGGAATCTGTGACTAAATCAATGGCGACCATCAGGGCCACTGTGGCAAGCACAACAATAAGGACTGCACGCTCTTTGTGGTTCATGATTGCATCCTATAAGGAAACTTCTCAGTCGTCATCACCCTCGTACTGTGTTTCAGCCTCACCCATCTGCAGCGTTTGACCAAACAAAGATAGAGTCCGCTTCTGAGAGTCGAAGTTTTTAGCCAGATACAATCCGCCTGAGACCACCAGGGCCAGCAACAACACCGCGGCGAATCCACGCGAGGACGGAATGGCTTCGCCGGATTCATCCAGCTCTTTTTTCCCGTCGATCATGCTCAGCGCAATTCCATCTTGATGACGGAGCGAGTGCAAAACCACACCAGCCACATGCAGTGCCGCCACCACGATGAAGGTGTTGGCCATAAACTCATGAATGTCCTCGAAGGTTTCCTTGCTGCCAGTGCTCATAAGATAACCGGTGATGGCCAACCCCAGCGCCAAAACAAACATGGTCACGGCCGCCCAGCTTGAAGCCGGGTTGTGTCCCGACCAACGTTTTTTGGATCCTGACAGAATACCCCAGAAATAATCTTTCAGATCAAGAGGGTTCAGGCTAAAGCCCGTGAATTTAGCGTGTTTTGATCCGACAACACCCCAAAGCAGTCTCCACACCACCAGGCCCCCCAATAGCAAGCCCGCCAGCATGTGATAACTAAAGGTCACAGCCTCGTCATCGACAGTCTTAGCTATGATAAATGACATCAAAAATAAGCCAGAAAACAACCAGTGGAAAAGTCGCGTGGGCAGATCATAGATTAAAGCTGATCTCATTTTGAACCTCCTAAAGGAAATAGTGCCTTTGACACCTCTAAACTCGTCTCTTTTGCAGGCTACGTCCATTGGGCAAAAGGTCTATTGTGCCTTTAATCAAGCACTTAGGCCTTTCAGACCATTCCCAATTTTCAAATAATAGCGATACTGAGTCCAAGTGATTGGGAATAATCCCAGCTCAAAAGGAGAAAAAACATGAAACATCTTATTCTAACCCTGCTACTCGTGAGCGCTGCTTCCTCTGCCTATGCCAAGAAAGAGTGCACGACGGAACCTAAAGAAAAATGGATGACCGAAGAGGCCTTTAAGAAAAAGGTCGAGGCCGAGGGCTACAAGATTTCAAAATTCAAACAACCCGGCACATGCTACGAAATCTATGGCACCAATAAAGACGGCAAAAAGGTAGAGATCTACTTCAACCCCGTGGATGGATCGATCGTGAAATCAAAATAGCCGAAAAACGAACGGTCTTAGCGAGGCTGGGTAGAAATTGCGCTACGCATTAAATAATCATGTCAGGGGAATTGAAAAGAGAAAAAATGGTGCACTCGAGAGGATTCGAACCTCTGACCACATGATTCGTAGTCATGTACTCTATCCAGCTGAGCTACGAGTGCACTGTGAAAGAGAAGTATAGATAGACTGCGGCCAGGGAAAAATCAAGCATTCTTGATAAAATTACAAAAATGGTCCGGCCAAGTCCTTGATTAAAGCACCCGGCTATGGCACTTTGAATCCTCAGTCGAAATAAACCGACCGCGGAAAGGTGGGTGAGTGGCTGAAACCAAGCGTTTGCTAAACGCTCGTACACTCAAAAGGTGTACCGCGGGTTCAAATCCCGCCCTTTCCGCCATTTTATTCCCATAAAATTTGTCTCTTAGGCGCTTGTACTATCTATCAAGCTTCGAAAATAGGGTCTTCAGCAACGCTGTCGTTAGTTGATCCTTGCTGTGCTGTTCGAACGGGATATTTACAACCGTTTCGCCGTGGTCTACGCCCTCTAGGCGAATGAAGTCGGCGGAACCAATTTTAGAGCTTTCAAACGGAACCATGCCATCGCTGGAGTCATAGGGCCCCTTGAAAGACGTGCGGATCACACATTGACCCAGAACAACTTTAAAGCAGCCTGTCGCGATGATATTGACGGCCGGAGTGAACAAACTGCTGTGGCCATTCACGACGCCCCCAACGGTGATTATCGGAACTCGTTGAGTCAACTCCTGAATAATCATTCGGTTTTCAGTCATAAACTGTCTGCGAACGGCAGTGCTCAAATAATGTATGGTGTCTGGAGAGGTGTTGAAGTACGGAATGATCGGTCGCAGCCATTTATGTAAATGCAATGGCCCTTCAAAGTAAACATCAGCCACTGGGGAACCTTGAAATGGACTTTGTAAAAAAATGATTCCCGCGATCACACTTTGATGGCCGGGAAAACTCACTAACTCTTCTAGCAAGGCCAGCCCACCCAACGAATGGGTAACAAACAAAGCCCTTCTTTGCTCCGACCGCGACACGGTAAGAGCATGACGAATGTTGGCTCTGATCTCTGCAACAGACTGTGAAGAACTGGAAAGACGTTGAACCTTCAAGCCGTAATGGTTCTGAAGTAGTTTTTGCTGAGCTTCAAAATATTCCCCCGTCAAACGAGAAAACGTGATCGAGGATCGTTCATCACCATCCAGGAAGGACTCAGACAAGATACCCGGCACTAGATAGATATCATAAGCCCTAAGGCCTTCTTGCTCCTGCGCACTTAACGATGGCTGGCTCTTTAAAACAGTGTAAAAGGTGGAGGTAAGGTCGGCAGCAAAGGCACCAAGGCTCAGAGTGAGCCCGACAGCCGCAAAAAGAATGTGTATAATATACCGCTGAACCATATTGCTCACCTTGCAAGTCATGCCAAGGATGAAACTTTCCAAATTCAGCCTTAGTACAGCTTGGAAAGCTCCATGGAGTATTTGCCCGGGGCGTATTCACTCATGCGCTTTTTATACAAGTCCTGGAAGAACTTATCCTTTGCTGCGTAGTTCGCGTAAGGATAAATCGCGATGCCTCCGCGCGGAGTGAATTCACCTATAACTTCGATGTACTTCGGTTTCATCAACTTCACCAGATCATCACAGATCGTCTGCACGCAATCTTCATGGAAGTCCCCGTGGTTGCGGAAACTGAAAAGGTACAGCTTTAAAGATTTGGATTCGACCATCTTCTTGTCAGCGATGTAATTCACAAAAATCTTGGCGAAATCCGGCTGACGGGTTTTGGGGCACAACGAGGTGAACTCCGTGCACACAAAAGTCGTCCAGGCAATCTTGCCGGGATTTTTATTGTCGAAGGCTTCTAACACCTCCGGCGCATAGGTTTCTGGATACTTGGTTTGATTTTCACCCAAAGCAAAGTCGGCCAGTTCTTTTGAGTCTCTTCCAGTTTTCTTTTTCATAATGCAGCCTTTTTAGAGGAAGTTCCCCGGTTTAGCAAATCCTACTTTTTTGACTTCCCTGACTTCTTCGAGCTTGGCGTTCGAGTGCCATCACAGGATAGTTCTTTTGTGAGTATCATTCCCGAATCCAGATCCGGATGCAGAGGATCTGGCACGCGTTCTTTGATATCCTCGCGAAGGAAGCGCGCTGAATATGGCGACTCAGGGCCTAAAAGTTTTTTAACTTCCTCATCAGAAAGAAGCGACTGCACCACGCCACGAGTGTCCTTCACCGGGGCCATCATCTTCGCCTTTAAGAGCACAGCTTTGTTTTCATAAACCTGGGCCGCCGCCTCAAGATCGACCGGCAAAGACAGGGTGATTTCGCTCATCGAGCCTTCGTACAACTTCAACACAAATTTACCATCGGATTTTTTGACGACTCCGGTAATATCGTATTCACCGCATTTGAAGCTCTCTTGCGCAAAGGATTTCACAGAAAAGCCCAGCATCACAGATATTAACAAAGTTTTCCACATTCTAGATTTCATAATTTAAAGTCCCTGCATGGATTCGGTGCTTTGGATTCTTTTGAATAATGAGCGTAAAGAGCCTCGTAAATCTTTCTTTCCGCGTGGCCGACCTTTTCCGCCTTCCAGTAAAGATCATCAGCCTGCTTTGCGTAGGAGGCCGCAGCTGCCTTCCATTTTTTGAAGTCCTCTCGTTTTACAAACTTCTCATAGGCCCGAAGTTCCGCCTTGATGGCCGGAGACGGGTTGGAGGCCGCTTGTTTTTTTACTTCCTCGTAGCCGAAATCAAATTGAGTCATTGTTCCACAGTAATTCATCTTCGGCACCAGCTCGAAGCACACCTCTTGGTCGTATTTACTCTGGGCACGATGAGCTGCCAACGCCTGATTGCGGGCCGATTCATAGGTCTTAATTGCCTGCTGAAGCTGAGCCTTGGCTTGATCCACATCCGGCAGTCCCGCCAAGGCACGAATACCTGACAGTCGTCCATATGATTCCTTAATGTCTTTGAGCTCTCTTGCAAGTTTCACATACGATGCATTTGTCAGATTGCAGGCTTCCGCCTTCTTGCCTTTTTCAGCCCAGGTATCCAAGGAACTTCTTTCTCTCATGGAATCAGAAAGAAAGGCTGTGGCCTGGTAGGTTTTTCTGCCTGCCTCTGTGGAAATCTGCGGTGTCCCTGGAGACAAACCCGCCGGCGAAGATCTGGCCCCCAGAAAGGCATACTCTAAATTTCCTCCGGCCCTCAAATTGCCCGCAATCGAAGATCCCGTCGTATTATAGCCCACATTGGAAGATGCAGCCGAGATCACACATGTTTTATCTGTGCCCAACTTTAAGGTGGCCCCGGAATGGCAGCTAAAATCCATGATCGCAAGTTTGACGCCTTTTTTTTCTGCCAGATCACGAAGAGCTTTCAGACGATCCATGTTGAAAGTGCCATTTTTTGATGACACCGCATGAGTTTCAAAAGGAGGAGCCGCCTCCAGCCCATGGGTCGCCACACTGATCATCAGCTGATCACCCTTTTTCAGTTCGCCTTTTTGAATCTTCCGCTTAAACAATTCGATTTGTTTGTTCAGATTGTCGGTCGTTGCAGGGATATTTTTTCCGCCGCCGGCTTGTTTGGCCAAAGCTTCCGTTGTCTTGTGGCCACCGTTAAACACCACGGTGGGCTTCCACCCGGCGCTTTTGGAAAACGTGCCCAAGTTCTTAAGTGTCTCATCAAAGATTGTGGTTGCGCCCTCGGGTTCTCCGCCCCCGCCTAAAACCAGAATCTCTTTCTTTGCCCAAGCCGCATCTGCCAGGAACACCATTAAAGCAGCGGTATAGATCCATTTACTCAACATTACTCGCACCCACGTATTTTGCTAACCAATAGGCATAAAGATAGTCCACTCCGGATTCCTCTTCACCCTTGACATGTGAAATCTGATAACCAAAAGCCGTGTCCTTCCAGACAAAGTTGCTGGCAAAGGCCTGCAGCTCAAAGATCGGATAGTTGTAAAGCCCTTGATAGAAATAATCGATCGGGGGTTCTGGCTTCTTCAAAGCCTTCCAGAACAACCTTGGAATCGGTGACATGCACCAATCAGGTCGCAGGGAATGGTCGATGCTGACATTCAAGTTAGGACGGGGATAGGGGATCTCTCGCAAACCCCAACTTGCCTGCTTTAAGGATTCGGCAAATTTCGCATCACTGCTTTCTGAACGGAAGTTTCCTCCGCGCGTTCCATGCTTGTAAGCAAAGCCGTAAGCCACCAGTGTTTGCAGGTGTCTTTGTGCGGGCGCGTAAGTCACCCATGCATCCATCAGGCGCTCGCGCAATTGATCGCGAATTTTTGTCTGCCCCAACAGATCGGCAATCGTAATATCGGTGATATCACCCACCAGCCCTAAGTTAATCCCACTCCAGTCGGCAGATCCATGCCAATAGAAAGTGGTGTCGAAGCTAAATCCACTGAGTTTCGTTTTAGTTTTGCCATAATATCCGATGTACTGTTCTTTGAAGGCGGGATCATTGGTCAGCCATGCCGCCAACCCCAAAGCCGCCGCTTTGTTCTGTGGTTTATCCCAGACGACCTGCAGGTCAATCAGCTTGCGAGAATAAGATTTTAAATCTCGCCACAGCTCCACTTCAGATTTGGGCAGCACCAGTCCTGCCCAAAGGAATCCATGTGTGATTCCTTTGACCATGTCGTTGTTGCCACCTTCTTGCCACATCAGATGCTGGAACTTGCCTTTGCCCTGGTGCCACCTGGAATCGGGAAGTCCTTTGGCCGGATTATAGATCGCAAGCGTTCTGGCAAACTGCTGCGGATCTCCGGTTATTTCCATCAGTGTCATCAAGCCGCGTAGGGTGCGTTTGATGTTATCCAACGCCTCAACTTCTTTGGTTAGCTGATAGCGCATTGCCTGAGACCCCAGATACATTCCCGTCCACAGCGCAGCATCCCCGTGAAGATTGAAAGCAACCAAGCGCCCCTGCTCATCAATCTGGGAGGGAGTTACAATCCCGGCTTCATTGATATGAAAGTCCCGTGCATTTCGATCATAGCTGCGGGCCTTTTCTTCTAAAGTCGGTGCATAGGCGTTTCGTTTCACAACGGCTTCAGTGATGCTGATGTCGTCCACGATCTTATTGGCAACGCGAATTATATCCTTGTTGCGACGATAGAATTCAAAATCCGTTGGATCAAAGACGATAAAAGGATTTTCATCCTTGTACTCTTTTCTGTTCTTGTAAGACTTCACCAAAGGGTCTTTTTCATAGCCAATGTCTTTCTTAAAGACATTGATTACTCCACGCACAACCAGGGGAATCTTAGGGCCCTTGGCGCCGATCAGTTGCCTTTGATTCACCCAGAGAGGTTTGGATTCAAGCTCCCTTTTTGTCGTAATCCACTCGGTATAGCTTGAAACTTTCTTATCCGCATAGGACGTCGCCAGCCCATTGGGGGTGACGGTGTAACGGGACACCACATTAATAGTATTGCTGAAGTCCGAAGGATCCCGCTTCAGGTCGCCCAAACGAGTGATGAAGTCGGCTTGCTTCAGATCATAAGAGATCGTCAGACTTTCGCCTGTGGCAACGGCTTTTCCAGTCCAGACTTCCTGAACTTTCAAGCCATCGAAGAAATAGTTGATATAGGTGACCATTCGGACAACGTCGTAGGTCCCGTCGTGAGACTTACGCAGTTCCAACTCTCCATTGTACGGACCCCGCGTAGACGAGGTGCCTTGTAAAAACCAAATACCCTCCATCCCCCCATTAGCTTGTAATGAGGCGATATCTCTAGGGATTTGTTTTTCCTTATGCTGACAAGATACGGCGGAAAAAACGCTCAAAAACAGAAAAAGGAATGAAAGTGCTTTCATTCCTTTATTCTCTCTAAGAAGACTTCCGGGCAGGAGTCCTGAACTATTTCTTGGGCTTTAGTAGGGGATTTTGTCGGACTTGCTGTCCCACTCTTTAAAGACCTCAAGGGCTTCCGCATGAGCACATTGGATCATGGGAACTTTACGGTCTTTAATATCTTTAGGGATTTCCTGATAAAGGAAGTCATCGTCAAAATTGATCTCGGCTGCGTCTTTACGTGTATTTCCATAGTAAATCTTAGAAATACGCGCCCAGTAAATTGCTGATAAGCACATCGGGCAAGGTTCGCAGCTAGTATAAATCTCAGCACCCGCCAGTTCAAAGCTATTGCTTTTCGCACAGGCATCGCGAATCGCAGATACTTCTGCATGGGCTGTGGGATCGTTAGAGGAAGTGACCTTATTCCAGCCTTCGCCAATAATCTTTCCATCCTTAACAATAACTGCCCCAAAAGGGCCGCCCGCACCCGCGTGCATATTGTTCCTGGAAAGTTCGATGGCTCTTAACATAAATTCTTTGTTCATAGGTCGACGAATTTATGGGGCCGCATGAACTTAGTCAAGTTGAGGTTGGGGGCTTCAGGTCAATATAATCCTCATACGAGGGTGCGACCGAGCCCCCGAAAATCAAAGGGGGGCTCATGAAAATTGCGTTCCAAAGGTGAATCCGACAACTCAGATACCTTTATTTAGTATGAGGGAATCGTCAGTCTTTGCATTCTATGGAAGTCGATATAAGTCTCAACCGCTGCAATCTCTTGAGCCGTGGCTGGGACCTCATAAATACTCACCGGCAACGTCTTGCCACCAAACTTAACGCCCGTTACTTCGTTGTCTGAGCCGTACACCAATTCCACCGCAACTCCGGGGCGTTGTACTTGCGTCAGAACATCGTCTTCTGACCACTTAAATTCAATTTTTGTTTTGTCAGGTTTTAGCGCAAAGATAAGTCGATCATTTCCGTCATAGCCAAAAGAATAAGCTTCCAGCGATGCTACTTTGCCCAGAACCACCAATTCAATCTCTGCCTTCACCACCAAGTCCCGAGTATCCCCAGTCTTGTAGCTATAACGTCTGACCTCAAAAGGGTTCTCTACAGAAATAATATGACCTTTGGAGTTTCTTTTGATTGTTGTGGCGATTTGATTTTCTCCGCGATGTTCCACAACCTTGACCACATTGTCGCCCTCATAGACGTATTCTCGCTTCACGCCGCTTTCATCATAGTCTGCGGCAACGATGCGGCTGTTATCCAATGCGTAGGTGTAAGCATAGGCGCGCTCAATCTTGACCCCATCAGGACAGTCCTTCTTCACAGTCACGGCATAACGAGGCGGCTTTCGAGAGTTGTCCAATTTATAAGAATAAAATTCTTTGCAGATCTCCGTTCCGCTGACAGATTGAACCCAATCACTATTATTATAAGATATCGTGACAGACTTTTCTCCTGGCCATTTTGCGCCAATCATATTGTGTTTTTTGTCGTACTCATATGTATAAGTGTTACCCCAGGCGTTCTTCGCTTCGACAAGATTATCGGCGACATAAGAGTACTGCCCAATGGTCACCGGCTTGATATCTTTGCCTTTGGCGTTGAGCTGGAATTGGATAAGGGAAATATTTCCCTGGGAATTTGAAAGTATGCTGACCAAGCGCCCACCGCTGTCAGTAATCTCGGAAGGGACACCTTTACTATTATACTTTACCTGAATGAAGAGCTTTCCCTTGCGGATTTCGACAAGAGCTCCTTCAGAATTAAAGGTCTCTATAGTTCCATCGGGCAAAGTTCGTTTGTAGACTGAGTCCACCTTTTTAACTATTCCATCAGACGCCAGGGCCCCTTTAAACTGTGAACCTTCGGCTTTAAATACGGCCACACGTCCATCACCACAGTAGTTTATCTCAAGAAGATCTTCGCTTCTCTTCAGGTTTGTTTCTAAGCCTGTGCACCAGCCATAACCAAACCACCCACGATGATTGGAGCGGCTATGATAAGTCCTGACAAGACTTAGCCTAAGATCCATCCCACGCCCTTCGAAGTCAGTCCATGAATGCACGAAAGAACCGGTGGACGTATCGACAACTGCGGACGCTGAACAGGTTACAATAAGAACAAAAACAAAAGCGAAAAATCTAAACATCATCAATCCTTTGATGTTTAGATTATCACCTCAGTAAATTGGTCCTGCCAAAAGTTTTTTTTAGACACCGACCGAGGTATGAATATATTCTAGTTTACATAAGGTGGTTAAAAATGTGTCGACTTCTGCTTGCTCTTTTAATTCTGACTCCATCGACTTTATTGGCTGATCCTAATCTGCAATCTTATAAAAATGCCGGAGAATGTTCCCCATTGGAAAAAGCAAATAATTGCTTCTACTGCCCAGAGCAAAAGAAGTTTATTGCATTGGGGACAAGCTCAGAAGACGCAACACCCAAAGACAGTGACTACGAGTTCGTAGATCCCTCAGCACCTACATCCGAAATGGATGGCACCAGATAATGAAAAAAGTTGTCCTGCTATTGGCTCTTACTTTGACGGTACAAAGTGTGCCTATGGAAGCCATTGCAATGGCGAAGGCTTTAAGTTTCTTTTCCACACTTGGCTCAAACATAAAGGGGCTTTTCGGAAAAGCCCTGGGCACCTCGAGCTCGTGTACTGACTGTGCCGCTCAATATCGCGGACCGAAGCCGCCCGAAGGATCGGGCCTTCCCGTATGGGCCGAGCACCCAGATGGTGAAAAATGGACTCAGTACACCATGGAGGCCATCGAAAAAGAGGGACTGGCAAATCTAAACCCAAAAGATGCTGCTTATTACTGCCCGAATTGGAAAAGTCTAACGTTGGCCGAACGCAAGAACTTTTGGCTGAACATGGTTTCAAAAATGGCCGAAATAGAGAGTGTTTTAAATCCGTCGATGGTTCACCATGACAAAGGTGCGGCGGCAGGCCAGGAAAGCAACGGCCTATTGGCGATGTCGACCACTCAATGTAGCTACTTGAAATCCAGAGCAGACACACTGGACCCCCAAAAGAATCTTCGGTGTGGGGTGTACACAATGAAGTATTGGTTGGTACACACCAATGCCATCGGTGGGCATGACGGAATCAAAGGGCTTGGAGGTAACTGGCAGATATTTGTACCTAACCCCATCTATGATCGCGATTGGACCTTCGCCAGTCAGAAAGCCTTGAAAAAGCACCTGCGTTCCCTGCCATATTGTAAAAAACCGGGAGATGCAGATTGAAGTCAGTTCCAAGACATGTCCTGCTTATTCTGTTCATCGGAGTTGCATCGAATTTGTTCACTCCTGAAAGCTCCTCTGCGATGTCAAAGGCCTTGAATCTTTTCTCAATGGCAGGTTCTAAGATAGGGTCCTTTTTTTCCGGCCGCTTTGGTTCTGGCAGCTCTTGCACAAACTGCGAATCAAGCTATGACGGACCTAAGCCACCTTTGGGTACGGCCTTGCCGGTTTGGCACTATCATGACAAAGGCCAAACATGGTCCACCTACACACTTGAAGCCATTGATCGAGAGGGCCTGGCCAACTACAATCCGAAAGATGCCACGAGCTATTGCCCCAACTGGAATAATTTAACTCTCAGTCAACGACGCGCCTTCTGGCTTCAGTTCGCATCGAAACTGTCAGAAATTGAAAGTGGCTTTAGATCCACGGCTACATATATGGAACATTTTGGGGTTAGCAGCAATGGACTCTTCAGCATGTCTAAAGGTGATTCTTGTGGCTTATTAAAAACCACAGCAGACACCTTTAACGACAAGAAAAACATTGATTGCGCGATCAAGACGATGCGAATGTATTTGGACTCTTCACCCTATATTGGAACAGGTAGTAATCGTGGATTGGGTCGATATTGGCAGCCACTAATTGACAACCCCAAAAGGTTGGTCGCGCAGACGAGGGCGAATAAAAGGGCGATTCTGAACTATACGCGCTCGTTGCCTTACTGTCGAGCGCAGTAGATCTTCGCCGGAGCCCCGTTGCAGAACCGCTCCAGCAGCACAAGCTAGTTTCCTAAGAAGGGGCCAATGAAGTCTTTCACTTTAACATAGTCAAGATTGGTAATTACCGCACGCTGGGTGCATAAAGGCAATCGGTCGTCGATAAACATCTCTCCTACTGACGTTCCTATCAAATACGGTTTGCCATCTCTGAGAACGAAGACAGGTCCTCCGGAATCACCTCCACAGACATTCTCTTCAGCCGTCCCACGAACCTCTAAGCTGTTGTGCAGGATGCCTGCCAATGGAAGAAAAACTGATTTGAGATATGTTGGTTTTGTTCGAGGATTAATAGAACTAAGACCATATCCCAAAATAAGAAGTCTTTCGCCTAGCTCCAGTGATTGAAAGTCTTTAAATATTTTGGCTGGTACGAAGGGAGCAGGAGCATCCTTGGCAATTGTAACCACTGCAATATCATGGGGTGCTCCCCTGCGAAAAGCAACCTCTGCTGAATAGTCAGGATGGATCTTTACCTCGGACGTCGCCCATACGGTAATATTAGATGGAACAGAAATATCAGCTCCAAATGCGACAACAGTCTTTAGCTTATCGTAATCAACTCCATCATTACCATCAACGCAATGTGCAGCAGTTAGAATAGCCCTCTTGGATATAAGGACGCCAGAGCACCGAGACTCATGAACAATCTTGCCGTTCTTATAAAGTCCTATTACAATATAAACCGTAGAACGTGCTGCCAAAGAAGCTGCGTCCTCTCTGATCCCACCTATAATACTTCCGTTAGTGTCTTCAAAACTAATGCTCTCGTGAGGAGCTTCATTACAGCCCAGAAATAAAATCAGACTCAAGGATATTACAATTTTTTTCATAGAAGAGTCCTAAGCTCACTGTTGAATATACGGCGCAATGAAGTCTTTCACATAGTCAAGACGGGTAATTACAATTCGTTGAGTACATCGGGGCAACCTGTCGTCTTTAATCATTTCGCCCACTAGAGTTCCCACAAGATAGTAATTACCATTTTTATTAGCGAAGATCGGTCCACCCGAATCACCTCCGCAGGTATTTTCTTCCGAAGTTCCACGAAGCTCCAAGCTGTTGTGTGATATGCCCGCAAGAGGAAGCGAAACTGATTTTAAGTTCTTTGCTAGTTCCCAAGGCTCTACGGATGAAAGACCGTATCCTAGGACGAGCAGATTTTCACCAAGCTCAAGCAATCGATAATCGGTAAGTATCTGTGCCGGTACGAAGGGGAAGGGGGCATCCTTGGCAATTGTAACCACCGCAATATCACGGGGTGCTCTCCTGCCAAAAGCAACTTCTGCTGAATAGTCAGGATGGATCTTTACCCCGGACGTCGCCCACACAGTAATATTGGACGGGACAGAAATGTCAGCACCAAACGCCACATAGATCTGCATTTTTTCGTATTCTACCTCAACGGCACCATCAACACAGTGTGCTGCAGTTAGAATAGCCCTCTTGGATATAAGAACTCCTGAACATCTGGCTTCTTGAACAGGCCTACCGTTTTTATAGTACGCCAAGCCTACATAAACCGTTGATCGAGCCGGGATAGACATCGGATCTATTCTAGTTCCGCCTATAATACTTCCGTTAGTGCCTTCAAAACTGATGCCCTCTTGACGAGCTTCATTACAGCCCAGAAATAAAATCAGACTCAAGGATATTACAATTTTTTTCATCACAAATTCTCCGAATCCGCTCTATATACACAAAACTTAGTGCTGTTTAAAGTGACAACTGATTTAAACGATTTTCAGTGAACTATTTATAGACATGAATCAATTGAAAACAGAACCTTGTAAAAACGAAATGTTTATAAACCTCTTAGGCAGAACAGGTGTCATGCCGATAGGTAGAGCATGAAGTATGAACGAACACTTCTTCTGTCGGCGCTCCTTTCCAATGCCGTTTTTATTTTTTCAAATGTTGCCCTTGGTAGTCAGCAATGCGTGAAAGAGTGTGATCAGAGGGTCTTGCAGTATGATGATATACAGCGAAGACAAGATGAGTTTAGGTTGTGCTATCGACTCTGTTCAATGGAAGAGGATAATCCGTCGGAGTCTCAAGGAGAAAATCAGATAGTCTATCCCCCTCAGATGCCATATAAATCGGATGAAACCTCTGGTTTCCTTAAGGAAGTAGTCGACCCTTCCGACGACGAAAAATCAAAAGCCACCGGCGAAAAGGATGACGATAAAGATGAAGACTCAGGCGCCAACGCCCCAGCCGAAAGCGCAGATACTCAATGCTTGGAAAACTTCGACGCCGAGGTGAATGCATGCGAGCAGGCAACATTAAAAGCCGCTAGTTCGTGTGACGAAAACAACTCCGCCATGAGCAACGTTGCAAACATGGCCGCCCAATTGACATTATATGCTGGTCAGAAAAGTGCCATGGGGATTCGGGAGAGTTGCACTAAAATGGCCAACCTGGCAAAGGCAGCTAATGCAGCTCTTATGTCTTATCGTCTTTTGTGTGGGAATGCGATCACCACTTGTTCAACAGCCTGCTCAGCACAGCTCACCCCCAAGTGCAACAACGGAGCGGAATCTGCACGCCTAGCCGGTGAAGCCCGAACCGCAATGGCCGGAAACCTATCTTCCTGCCAGGGATTTTCCTCAAAAATGGGTCAGGCATCTGCAGCCGCACAAAACTATTCCGAAATGCACGCGAACTCACAGTCCTGCGCCCTGCTTACCAACGGGGCGGCAGCGACTGCAGAAATCTGCTCAACCTACCCGGACTATCCCGGATGCGCAAACCTGCCTAAAATGGACTGCAACAATCCAGAGATGGCAGAACAAACCGTCTGCATATGCAGCAAAACACCGACGAATCCCATTTGCAAAAGGCAGGCAGACAACCAAGTTGATCTACCCTCTAACATAAATTCAACCGCAAGGCTAAAACCGCAGGTACAGGCAACGCCGCTAAGAGACGAAAAGAAGCCGCACATTATCACTGCATGGCCGACCTCTTCAGGAGGAGAGGAGCCCGTTGATGGGCAGCAAGGGCAGGGTGCAAACCTCTCTTCGCCACATCTGCAGCCCGGCTTGATTAAACGACTGAAGGCGAAGAACTCCAAGGAGCCTGCGGTTCTAAGTGGGTTCTACGGTGGCGGCGCTGCGTCCGCCGATAAACGTTACGAAAAGCTTCAGATGGAAGAAAACTCAAAGACGGTCGAAAAGCAGAATGTCCCCACAGTTGCTGCGCGCAATCCTGACTTGGCAAGATTTCTTCCTGGGGGACAACACTATCAAAATAGATTCAGAGGTATTGCCGGTTCAACCGAGTCCATAGGCATAGACGGTATCACCGGCCCCAATAGTAATATCTGGAAAAAGATTCAGAATAGATACAGGTCTTTGCAGGACTCGTTACATCCTTAAAAGATCTAATCCTTCTCTGGGAAAACCGGTTGCCAAGATTTACTTTCCGCTGACTTTTGCAGGGCCTCAATATACTTGTTATCGATTTCCTCAAGTTTGACCTCATAAAGCTCGGCCTTCGGAATATTCCTGTCTTTGAAATAGAACTCAACTTTTCCTTTATTGAAGTTGCGGAACTTAACCGCGTCCACAGACTTCATACTTTCCAAGCTATTCATTGTCGGGCGAGTGCCGCCTGTTGAGCCTGAGCCAGTGCCTCCCGCCCAAGTCACAGAAACAAAAATCATGGTCATAAGAAATAAAAATGCCGCTTTCATACTATTCACCTTTCTTTCCATTCTTTGAAGGCACAGGACGAGTCACTTCTGTCATCGCGAAATTAAAGCCCACAAGCATATCTTTCTCGGTATTAGTTAATGCGGCCTCTTTGTTGGCCTGGGTGATTAAAATCTGAAGGCCCGTAGCAAATTTATGATAAATTTCCTCTGTCCATAGATAGGTACCAGTAGCTTGAGTGTTAATGACTTCGGGATTATTTCGTATCAATTGGCCTAGCTCTGTTGAAAACAGATACTGGGCTGAAAGACTGTCCAGGTGTGAAAGATAGTCATCAAAGTCGATATCAACAGAAATATATCGACCATCTGAGTCTTTGAGCAGCATTCCAAATTCGTGAAGATTCTGAAGGGCGAAATCCACGTCTTCGCATTCTGCCCAGCTCAGACGATTGAGAACCCACTCAGTTCGAGGTTCAAATCCGTTCAGCTCAACCAGACCCAAAATCGAACGCATAAGAAGTGACTCTGCCACCTCACGAACATGCTCTTCCTTAAAGGTCACTGACCCCAATCCCTTCAACGTGGTTCTTGGCGACCCCAGAACCGTATTTGCAAGGGCATAATTTTTTACGTACATGATTGCTCCTTATTTATTAAGCGTTTCTTCCATTTTTTTTCGAATTTTTGAAACCTCGTAAGACTTAGTCCCTTTGGATAAAGCCAACAGATGTTCGATTGCATTTCTTCTTTTATTCTTCGGCAGCAGCTCCAGAAGTCGGTCAACGTCCGTACTTTCTGAATCTTCCTGAAGACCCGACGCCTTGTTGATCTCTTTATGCAGAACAGCCGCAAGATCAATTTTCAAACAAGCCAGAATCGCCGTGAAGGTGGTTAGCTTGATGTCCGTTTTTTCGCTTAGAAAGCGACTTAGTGTGGCCTCGGTGATATCGGACTGATGGGCAATATCTTTCTGCAGTCTTCCTGCAAAGTGAATGGCCCTGTTAAGCTGTGTTGCAATTGAACTTTGCTTCATTTGAGTCCTTTGTTCTGTCAGCAAATTAGACAGGGCCAACATTTTTCGCCTTGCTATGCCTTTATAATCTAAACAAACAGGTTTTGATGTTTTCCGAAGTCTTCTGCAATAGCTAGAGCAAGCGTCATACCGCTTCTTCTAAGCTCAGAAACAGATACTATTATCGAACTTCGGACACCCTGTTTGCTGATTGGACCAAATTATACTGGCGTATAATCTTTTGTAGCTCGCTTTATTTGATTGAGGTTCGATACACGCTTGAAGGAGTCTCTTGATATAAAAATGAATACGAAATATTACAAAAACAACATGCTGTTCTAAAGCGAGAACCTTTGCCTTAGAAAAGGTCCATTACATTTTTCGTCGGAGGATGAAATGGACAAGAAGATGCGCGTAATTTCGTTTGTGGCTATAGCAGCCGTAGCCACCGCCTGCAGTAGATCGAACAACTCGGGTACTTTAACTCTGAAATCAGCGTCTGCCCTAACAGAGTCTGAGGTCAAACCATCCGATCTTACGCTGGATCAATATAATTCAATTACCATTACAAAAGAGCCTTCGAAGGTGGAGTTGAATGGCGTACTTCAAGATGGCACCGCTAATAATATAGCTATCGTTGGAACTGAGGTCGTTCTGGATGCGGATGAACAACCGTTTAAGATCTACAAATCCACCATGACTTCTGACCCAAAGTACGTCAATTCAGTTTATACATTAAAAGTTGATGCAAAAAGAATCATAGTAAGAAATAAGCTCCACTTGCCGCATACAAGTATTACATTAAATGCTGAACAAATTGTCTTCGAAGAAAACGGCGCTATCAGCACTACACCAGAAGATTTAGGTCCCGTTCTAGAGCCACTCAATAAACGAACCAAGGGTATTGATGGCAACGAAGGTTATAAGGGCAGTCATATCCAAATCGCCGCAAACGAGATTATCACTCACGGCGATAAGAGCATGAAAAGACTTATTGCGGAAGGTGGCAAGGGACAAGATGCCGGTGGTGGCCGCTCTGGCACTGACGGCGTCAGCATTCCAGCTTTTGAATCCATAATTGAAACGGGAATATCTTATGGCGTCGTTTATCGCGAGGCTCTGCATGAATCACCCACTTGTAACCCGGAAATTGTTAGAACCAAAGAAGAAGTCCTGCGACGCGCTGGAGGAAAGAACTGCGTTGGGGGACAGAGAACGCCTGCCCGAGGCGCACAGCAATGGCCTTCTGACGGGGGCGATGCGGTACCCGGTGGTCATCCAGGAGCTGGAGGTCAGGGAGGTACTGTGATCGTTGTGGCAAATATGATTAACGGTGAACGTGTGACTGGTTCAGCTTTAGACACAATTGCCAGCGTTGCGCCAGGGAAGTCTGGCAAGGCGGCAGGCGTGTATAAAGGTGGAAAAGCCGGATCACCTCAATACGCTGCGATGTGGGGAGTACAGGACAACTTCACAGTCAATCCCAGATATGTACTCATCAAAAACAAGGCCACACAGAACGGGAAAGATGCCGTCTCTCCAACGTCTCCCCTTAAAGCGGCAAGCTTCGGAACAGCGACGGCCGAGTCCCTTCCTCGCTTAACACACTCCGAGGCATTCTATAAATCTCGTCTTAAACTAATTCGCGACAGATATATCGCAAAAAACTTCACCTTTGTAAAAAAAGTTCTCGAAGAGGACCTTTCAAGCATGCGCGGTCTTTCAAAAGAGTACTCCAGTCACTATCTTGAAGTTGGGGCCCGATATGCGCTTCTGCTGAATCGAATCAACCTGCAACAGGATTACTTTGGCCGTTCCTACAAAGAGGCGCCATTGTACACCTTGGACTTCGGACTAACACAGCTTGATTCAGAGATTGATATGGCACTAACAAACTACTATCTGACGGCGAAGATTCTTGATTTGCTGGACAAAAAGCAACTTAGCCGCAATCACCTGGCGGTATTAGTCCAACAGCAAAACAAGATTATCAACGCAGAGTCCGACAAGCAAAACATCAGAATTTCCTCTATCAACGAGCTCGAAGGCATGCGAATCAGCCTCAAGAATAACGAGGCCGCTTATGATCGTTTGTTGTTAAATCTGAATAAACAAATTGAAGAACAAGCAAAGAATAATGTCGCCAGAAAACATCAATGGGACTCCTTAAGGCAGAACATTAAAGTATTGGCGTCTCTATCCAAAGTGATCCCGGCAGGGCAGCCGACCTTGGCCGCCGCTGGAACGGTGATGGACTATCTTGCCGATGTTCCGACTTCCGGCAGCGTTGCGGACTACATCGCCTACGGAGCAAAAGCCAAAGCCGACTGGGAGAAGGCATTTTCCAAAGAGAATTTGACTAAATCTCGCTCCAGTTTCGATGCTCTGCTAAATAAAATGAAGATTTCAAATCTTGAAGACAAAAGCCTTCAGGAAAAAATCGATTATCTTAACAAGCTTAAAGAAGAAGTGACTCCTGTCTTTGAAAAGATGACTGAAATCAGCAAAGGCTTCACTGGAGCTGTCGTCCCTGAGGACGAGCTGCAACAAGAGATTGAGAGAATCAAGAATTCCGACCAGTTCTTTAAAGCTGCTGCTGCAGATCTAGAGAGAATTGTTAAACAAAGAGCAGAGGTGTACCACAAACTGCAGGAGACTTTGCAAGATATCGCCAACTCCTCTGCCTTGATCGAGCAATCCATCGCTTTGTCACTGGTTGCTCAGGATAAATATCTGGCATTGGCGAACTTGGGGGATTCGACACTGCGGAACCTTGTTCAGTCAATTCAAGATACGTCGACAGAAAGACTTCTCTATGTCTACAACGAGGTGATCAAAGCTTATGAATATACAACGTTAGAGCCTCTTCCACAGTCATCACATTTTGAACTTTTGAAAGAAAAAACTATGGAATTGGCTTCTGCATCTGAGTCACTAGAAGAATCCGTTCGTCTTATGAAGAGTTTTTATATGTCTTTCATACATAAAATAGTTTTATCCCTGGACAACAAGTTCCACAGCGCCTCACCGACGATGCTTGTGCGCAAAGATGCGGTTTATGTCGAGTTAAATGAAAAGCAGATTCTAGATCTCAACACTTTTGGATCAACGAAAATTCATTTAAACAAAGAGTTTTTTGGTGGTCACCAGAAGAACCTACGGATCGCAGATATTGAACTTGAACAAACTCGCTTTGGCGAAAACCTTTCCGGTACAGGAAGTGTTCAGAAGACATTCCTAGAGGTCTCTCACGGAGGGGCGGGCACCTTAGAAGGGGCTGACGGGTCAATTCATAACTTTACATATCGTACTACAAACCGTTTGCATACCTGGGGTTCGTCTTATCAGTTTATAGGGAGCGATATGATTAGTTCGCGTCTTATTCGCGACGAGTCAGTAAAAGGAATTTTGGGCTTACTCTTGCGCGACAGAACAAACGTTCTGCTGTATTCCCCAATCTTTTCTCAACCAGCTGCTCTAGCGACTTTCGATCTTGTTAAACGAGATCAGGGCGGCTCGTTTCCTTTGAAGTCTTTAAGAATTAAGCTGGTTTATACATTCTTCTAAAAAGGACATGGTTATGAAGTACTTGGTATTATTTATCTCTTTAGCAGTTGCCTTTCTGGCGCAACCAACACTTGCAAACAACGAGGGCCTCTTGTTTGAAGGCTGTGTTTCTTCAGGGCAGCAAAACTACTATTACGGCCTTAGCAGATCGGCCATTTCATGCAAGGATCTCAAAAGCCTCAAGGATGGTCTTCAGATCGTGAACATGGCGATTCTGCCCGCTACGGTCGCACTACGCACACCTGGTGTTCGCGAATCTTTGTCTTTAGAATTGGCAGCATTGGGTCTTTCATTTGCCAACCCCGCAGTATTAACCATCACAGTGGTCGGCGCAGTCGGCGTTGCTTCACTTTATTTTGTTGTTAAACGAAAGGCTGACGACTGTGCTAAAGAAGATCGTGAACTGCTTAAACGACAACTATTGGATGAGATAGAGCGACGGCACGGACTTTACAGTCCGGCGAACGTAGATCTTCGAGTGATTGCGAACTAAACATAGTGGTATATAACTTGCACCTTGTTTAGCGCCTAAAGTAATAACGATTTTAAGGATCCATGACATGAAATATTCAGAAAATAAATCCGACAAGCCTGTAATTTTGTTAACGCTTGCGGCAATGCTTACTGCATTTGTACTATCAGGATGCAATTCAGATAGTGTCGAAAAGTACGAAGAAGCCAAACCAATATATACAACGCCCTCCTATAAAGTGTGTACATCTCGCGAACTTACTGAATTGCCTGCAGAAAATGAAGAACTGTATAAAGTCTATGAAGATTGGACTTACGGAGATGGCATATACTTTTATGTCTATGGACCGGTCAATGGGTTCGGGCCTGCAAAAGTAGTCTCAGAAACACTGCCCAAAGCAGCAATACTCATGAATCGCCACATGACGGCTTTTGACAACTGTAACGAAATCTTCAGCTGTGCTGTGGAAAGAGAAGCTGATATGCCCCCGAATAGAAAAAAGGTAGAACAGGCTTGTCTGTACTCGTCTCGTGCAGTCAGTGCATATATCTCTGATGTTCACACCATTCTTCATAATAATATGAAACAAAGTCCCTATGATATCGAACGAGGAAGGCCCACCCCTGCTGAAACATGCAAGCTTGTCGGTCAAAAAGATAAATATGGCGGCATTCAGGTAGCTGGCACCAGTTCGTATATTGAAGTCGTTCTCACCAAAGGAATCGAATCACTCGATACAATGACAGATCAAAGCAATGCGGAAAGCTTTAAAAGCGAACTAAAAACACTTTGTGGTCACTACCGACAAATTGACTACTGTGGATTAAATAAAAAAGAAGTTTATGAAGCCTGCGAGAAAGCCTTTGGCACAAACCAACAATAGGAGAAACTGATGAAACTACCCAATATTACCAATATGTCACGTGCCGCACTTTTTCTTTGCACTGCTGTTTTGCTTTCAAACTGCACAAGTCTTCAGTCTCACTCTGGGGGAGCTGTCACTACAAGCGGTCAAAGAGTACAAGCGGAATCCACCAAGGTGGCAATTCTGAATCTAGCTTCTATGAATGAAGCGGCTCTGCAAGATATCCGAGTTTATAAGAAGCTTCATGCACAATGCCCTGATGGAAAAATCACTGACGTCGAAACTACAATGTGGAAAAGAGACTGGATCCTGTTCCAAACTTACAACATTGATGCAACGGCCACCTGTGCAAAGTAAGTTTTAGATTTCTCCGGCGTCAACGGGTGTCTAAGGACTGCACACCTGTTACGCCAAGTTTGCCCTTTTAGACCCTAAATGTGAATAAATTTACAAAGGAAGTGTCACAGATCTTGAAGTAAGACCTGGGTATGAAACGAGCCCTTCCTTTTTCAATACTCATGCTTTCGGGGACTTTTGCGCTGGGCGCAGATATCTCTTTCCAGGATCTGTTTTATTTAAGGTCAAAGCCTTCTTTTTCCGCCTCTGACACCAAAAGCGTTGTTGGGACTATCGGAACTGGGGATCGGGCTGAGTTACTTGAATCCGCGCGCACCCCGGGAGGCCATCTTGGAATCAAAATTCGTATCAAAACGGGACGTCATGCAGGCAAGGAGTCCTGGGTCTACTATGACTTAAAAAGACCGAACATCACTATCACAGAGAACGGCCGCAAACTAAGCCCGGCAGAGATAGCTAAGTTCACAGCAGCCAATGCATCACCAGCTACTCCCCCGGCTGCTAAAAAGAGCGAGTCAGAAGCAAGATACGCCAATGACTGCCCCAGCTGTCGTGCGCCTGAGCAGCCTTCTCCGGTAACTGAAATCCAAAGGCCCCTGGCGGCCCAATACTCCCCGGCGTTTTTAGGGGCTTTAAAAACGATGGCTGTGATGTATCAATCCTGCGACGCGATCTCGAAGCCTGCCTATACATATCAGACAAGTATCGATGGATATCTTTCCTACCGTTCTGCTCGGGGAAATATGGGACATTCCTACAAGATTAGAACCATCCCCAATGCAAATCAGACCAAACTGGTCCGAAGCCATTACTATATTGATCAGAATGGCCCCGATAACAGTCAGTGCCGCGATATGCGCAAGGCTCCACCAATATACACTTATGGAGGCTGGCCATCTATCAGCGGTAGCAATATCAATATCTTGCAAACTCACTCCACAAGAGGCGCTCCGTTCACGGGCCTTGATTGTTCATCGTTCGTGTCGACTGCCCTGTCCGCGGCCGGCCTTTCTTTGACTCCTTATGCGAAAACAGCTTCAAACACTGCTACTTCCACTGAGTACGCTTCATTTACGTCAAGAAACTCTTGCTTTAGTGCCCCGACTTTTACTAAAGACGAGACGTTAAAATCCGGCGATGTTCTAGCTTGGTCAGGACACGTCTTTATGATCGACCGGGTCGGCGAAGATCCTTTTGGACTAAATCGTCTGATGGGCATTGGCTATCGTTTTAAATCGACACGCGACTGCGATAATCTGCCAAGTGACTTTGCAAAGTATCTTAACTTCGACATCATCCAGAGCGCTGGACTTGGAAGTCTTGCCATTTCCAGAGTTCAAGCAAAGCAATATATTTCCATGTCAGGACTGGCGGGAAAAATACGTCCCCTTGCGATTGCAGCTTGTAAGACAAAGGTGACTGGCGGTGTTCTGCCTTTGTCTTTTATGAGGACATCAAATCTGATTCGCCACAAAGGTAACACCAAGCCCGGATGCACCATGAGCAAAAAAGCTAATTTAGTCGGCGAACAATGTGTCGCCAGATGCACTTAGGAGAAATCATGAGAGCGATATTACTTTCATTCATTTTACTATTCACTGTACAATCGCAGGGCCTCACTGAAGCAGACTGTGCCAACATGAAGCCATCCACAATAGCCAAGCAGTTTGTCACCGCAATCAGACTAGGCGCTATGGGAGGCTTTGGCAGCAATGCATGCCTTGAAAAAGCACAGAGCCTTAATATTCAGCTTGTGTCTGAAACCTATGAAGGCTCCAGCCAAATCACCCTTTCAGGAAGGGATAAGGTGCGAATCGTGAATATCGTCAACGAAGACGACGAGAAGTTTACGGTTATCTATGAGCTCACCAAAGGGGATAAGAAAATCCCAGGCGAATTCAGTTTCTTTAAAAACAACAGGTTTATCGACCCAGATTCTGTGCACACATTTAAATGTGCCGTCATCGCTGAAGAACCCTCTGTGCGATTTATCGACGAACGATGTCTGGACTGACTCGCCTAAGGGTGCAGAGAATCCTGAACGACTTTATACCTGTTTTGAATCTTTCTCCAGATGCTGCTGTGAGGGCCGGTAAGCTACTTTCAAATAGCACCTCTATTACACAAGCACTCCATATATTTGAGTACCGGCCAGCCCGGGAACTGTATAGATTTTAGACAATCCAACACGATAGGCTTTTTAACTGATATCGTATGTAAGGATTGCCCGTTAGAATACTGACAGTGGAAGATTGTGAACAAAACACTTATAAGTTTGGACTATGAAAAGCAGAAAATCGAAATCCTTTTTTCTAATGCTTCTAGCCTTCGTTCTTTTGAGCGGGGCTGGATGTGCGTTTAAAAAAGATGATCCGAAGAAGGCAACATCTGCAGCACCCACCGCAGAAGACGTTGCTGATGAGCTTGAGCGCAAAAAAAATGAACAGCTTCAGAAGGAAACAATTGCTGCTGAGGATTTTACTTTCGAAATCCTCGAGGATGAGGCTCCAAATCACTATTTCGTCAGAGTTAGCTTTCAAGAGATAAACGGCGTTACTGTTCATGTTGATATGAACGATTCCACATTAGAGTTAAAACCAAATGCGCCCACATTACTTTCGGTTCTTGGGGGAGATCAGCTTTCGTTCAAAGTCACAGCGTATAACAGCAATGGGGTCATGGTCTTGAGCACCAGAAAGAATCTGCAAGTTCCGACTGATCTTGTCGTTACTCGGACACTATCTCTAAATAAAGATACGAATTGGAACCTTGGAAGATTGTACTTTGATCCCAATGCGGTTCTAAAAACAAACGGATATTTGCTGTCAATTGAGGCACAGAAGATAATGGCGGCGGCAAACTCACAAATTGTTACTCTTAATTCTAATGAAGTATGGACCACGCCAAGTACCAAACAAGGCGGATCTATTTCCATCAGGGCAAAAGAAGCCGCAGGTTATTTGATGATCAATATGACTGGGGCCAAAGGGAAAAATGGCCGCTCTGGTTTAGAAATTGAAAACCTCATTGGTATCCGCAAAGCCACCGATGGTTACGACGGTAATGACGGCGAATGGGATGGCGACGAAGACTGCACAGAGGATCGTTATTCAGGCCGGACACGCTGTGGCATCATTGATCTTCGCTGTGTAAGTCAGCCAACAAATGGCGAAGACGGTGAGGATGGTCCCAATGGAGCCGACGGAGAAAATGGATCCGACGGTGGCGACACCGGCAATCTGTTCGTTCAAATCGACAATCACGTTAATTTCACGCTGAAAATGTTGCTGAAGCCCGGCATGGGCGGACTTGGGGGGCAAGGAGCCCCTGGAAAAGCAGGCGGCAAAGGTGGTAAGGCAGGATCCCTGGATGACCAGAGAGTCTGTAAGCCAGCAGCCAATGGAAAAGACGGAGCCCCAGGCAAACCAGGCCGCGCCGGACAAACCGGCAAGCCAGGGAAAGTTGGGACTATTGAATTAAATGGTTTGAAGAACGCGATTATTGAGTAATTGACCTGAAGCTATATTCTATCGTTCAAGCCAAGTAAGGGTTTGCTTTTCATAGAAGCTGCGATCTAGAAGTTGTTTTGCGTCAACCCACCCATCATCGTTTTCATTTTGCCAAGACTGTCCCCATGAATTCTGAACCTGAACAGCGTCGTAGCACTCTTTTGTGGTTTTACCGGCGTTGACTTTACAAACCCGTCTATATCCCTTAATTACAACCTCATGGCCAAAACCAGTAATCGTACCAGATGCATTTTTTGCTTCATTGCATTCTTTTATGCTCTTTACGGTAAGAGGCTCTTGGGTGCAAAAGGCAAAAGCCATGGGTCTTTTGTTTGCAAGGTTCTTTTTGATCATGGCGAGCATCTGATTGTAGTCTGATTTTTCACCGACTTGTGGGTATGTTTTTAGGCCCCAGCCACCATTCAACTCTATGGCATCCCTCCATTCCCAGCATTTTTCAGGAACTAAAAGAGTGTCCAAGAACTTATTGTAGGTATCTTGCGCGAAGGCTTGTAAAATTTCTTGGTTTGAAGTCTTAAGATTGAACTGGTCTTTCAGCTCTTGCGACTTTGCTGTCGCGTATTCCAATCCACAGGCAACACATTCTTTAGATTTCTTCTTATAGGTCTCATAGCTATCTTGAAATTTTTTCCACATAGCTAATTCAATTTTTTGCGCTTCATTGGGATCCTTTGTTTTAGCAACTAGATGATCAAAAGGGGCACAGGACTCTCTAGCGTTGTGCTGAGTATTTTTTGCATTATAAAGAGCCAGGGCGGCGCTTCCCCCCTCCTTTAGTCCCTCATAGCTGTAGCGATCTCTGCTATCTTTATCTTCGCTTAGATTAACACTGAATCGCGCTAAATCTATAGGTGACACCTTTTGATCATCTGACATTGAAGCGCAGTCAGTCCCCTGTTTGTTGGCACAATTTGCCTCATCAAACAATACGGATGCTGCAAAAGCATAACAGATTCCAAAGGAATCCTGACTACGTACTCTTGGCATGTTTGTGAGCTGCGCCTGTGTTCCTGGCTCGACAACATACTGAAACTTAAATGGATTTAAACCATCCGCCGCAAAAATATTCTGAGAAATAAATAGGAAGAATGGAAGAAACAACTTCACAACAAAGCCCCCGCTACTTTTTGAAATGCTTATAGTACAAAGACCAGGAATCAATCATCGAACCATCAGAGAAGACGCAGTAGTCATACTCGTTCTTCTTTGCATCCAAGACGATTCGGTTGTTCGCATTATAATCGTGGCAGTATCGAGCTGCCGGATTGCCAACAACACCAACTCCGGGTGTGGGGGTTAGTGTCTTTTTATTCAAGACAGCATCCCAAGCCTGACATTTCATTTTTCCAGATTTGAGACAGTCTTTAGAAATAGTGACGCCATCTTTTTCGATAACATTGAGCGGTTTATAAGTTTTTGTACCACTGTCATAAAATCTAAGGCCCAGATCCGCAGCTGTCGCTAATTCGCCACTCAAAAAGAGTAAGCCTATAAACATAAGTATTCTCATAATTATATGTTGTTCCAGCCAGACACACTTAGGAAGAGCCCCCGCGAAAACTGGGCCGAAGCCCAGCTGTTTGCTTAACTATAAACCATTATTAGGTTTTTACCGAATAGTCTTACGTGAAGATACTAATCACCCTGCTTTATCTCTTTCCAAACCTGTGGGCACAAGCACCACAACGCTCACTATTGGATCCGCAAAAAATTATCTATAATCCAGAAAGTGACCGTATTGGCCGCTTTGTTGTATCTTACAAGGATTATGAAGACATACGCATTGATAGTGATCTAGATGGTCAGATCGACTACTGGTACCTACGTAAAGGTTCATTTGAGATAAATATAAAGTTCAAAGCCGGTCGTCCTTACAACTTTGATGTCAAACATGTAGGAGACAAGCTTGTCAGTCTAGCGAACTACAGATGGGGCGACTCTAAGTTTATATTACAAAAGACTTCTCAGCGTGCTCCGATCCTGATGAACCTCAACGAAGACCAGGCAAAATGCCAAATAGATGCAATAAGAAAGAAAATAATATCGTTCGGCAAAAGCATCGAAGATCATGCACTGCAGACAGTTGTTGCAGATAAACTAATAGCCAAAGATTGTGAGCAGGTCTTGCCTAGAGTACGTCTAGCGCAACTGCAAAAGAAACTATATTTCGCAGTAAAGAACTCCTTGGTAAATGATTCAGAAGACAGTATTGGTAGTTGTCTGAACAAACCCAATTTCGCCGAGATATACGACAAAAAATTCAAATCTGGCATTCCTGCTGATCTAATCGCAGCCCGCTTTCAGCTTCAGGCCATGCAACTTGCTCATCAAGCAGAAGACCATTCACCATTAATTACTTGCGAGCCAGCAAAGGGGCAAAAGAGTCCTTTGACCACATCGGAGAAGCGAAAGATTCATCTTGATGCACAGGCTTACAAAGAGAAAAACTCTGTACCCAACGTTGAAGATATAGAACACGAACTTCTGCATCGCTCGGGCCTGGAGTCCGAAGAGCAGGTGGAAGCTGTTGTCTCTGTATGTAAGCAGATTTCAGAAAATAAGTTCGATATGGGCCTGAAGTCCGTCAGGGGAAATACAGACGATGCTGCAAGCCAGGCTACCAAAGATCAAAGCGGTAAAGCGTCAGCCGACACTAAAGCTGCATTAGAAACCAGAGCTCCAGCTTCTGATTCAGGTGGGAAATCCGGTCTCGAGGTAGCGAAGCCATCTTCTCCGCCAGCGGCAAATAGTCCGTCTTCGAGTTCCACTCCAGCCGCTAATGGGAATCAGATTGCGGCCTCTCAGGCTTCTGCAAACATTCCCAAGGAAATGACCTTGGCTCAGTCTGGAATCCCAGATTCACCAACATTGTCGAAATCGATTACAAGTCCGTCTCCAGCAACAGAAGCTGGGTCTCAGCAAGCGTTGGTTCAATCAGCTTCAGAAAGTAGCGGCGTTCTGCGCATGGCAAATAACTTAGTTGGTGCGATGAACACACGAGCGGGAGCCACCGACAAAATGGCCTCTGCAGAATCCAACATCACAAATTCGGAGGTTTCCGCCAAAAGCTCGGGCACTGCAAAAAGCTCCGATAGCAATAAAGCAAAGTCCAATCCGTTCGCCGCTCTGTCTCGAGACAAAGTGAGTTCCAACGAAAGAATTGTCGAACAGATCACCCTTGACGGCAACCAGGCCCCCGGCTCCCCTCCGGCGCCTTCATCCTCTCGCGCAGTTAGTGCCAATCGACCTGGCCAGGCAGCAGCAGGGCAAAGCAACACACCGTTTGAGCAAAGTGAGGTGGCAAGAGGTGCCTCTGCATCAGGAGCCAGATCTTCAGGCGACACTGGGGCCAGCTTTAACTCCACAGCACCGGCTATGGGCGGAGGGTTGGGAGGCTCTCCCTCGAGATCTCCCGCGGCCGTAAAGCCTTCCATTGCGGCAAAGACACGATCTGCAAATAGGAATCCAAACGGCTTAGCACCCTCGCAGCAAGCCTCTTCCACTGTTACCCGGGAAGAGGTTGTCACGTACATTTCAAACAGCAGCTATCAGGCGACAAAAGAGAAGTTGCAAAAGCCGGACTTTAGAAAACAACTGGAAACTCAAAAAATCACAGTTCTTGACCTCTACGGTAATACCGTAGGTGCGCCCAAAGGCGAAGTCATCTTCCTTGACCAAGGAGATAAATTTGTTCGCCAAAAATAATGGTCGCAGATCTGTCGTCATTTCAATCGTCGCAGTGTTCTGGCTGGGATATGTCATTGCCAGCTCCACTCAGTTCTTTTTTGACGTAAAAAGCGCCACTGAAAATGAAATTCTAAAACGACAACAGCAGATGCAATTTGTTCAGGAAAGCTTTATCCCAGCAGTGCTTTCCGAGAACCGCAGTCTTCTTAAGGACCGCCTGGAAGCAGCCCGGAAGATTCACATGCTGGATTTCTATATTTTACAAAAAGATCGCGAAGTCTTGGAATGGTACAACAACTTCAACAATCTTGCTGGGATCAATGCGGACTATCAGGTTTTCAATCAGGTCTTACAAAATGATCAACTGGCTTTCCGGACTGTCAAGTTGATGGACTATCGCTTTACCGTGGGCGTCCTACAAGACAAGAAGAACATCATGTTGCAAACAGCTCTAAACATGAAAGGTCAAATTATTCAGGATATTCTTATCGTGACCCTTCTGGCTGGCCTTATTGTCTATATCTTCCTCAAAGATATTTTAAGTCTAACCAAAATCCTTTCTACACGCGATCGCTCGAAGCTTGCTTCAGTAAAGTCCCTCTCCAAAGAAGGCCAGACACTTCTTAAGGCCACACAAAGCTATGAAAGCACAAAACAGTATCTCGAGCATGAAAACCGATACTATTCCGACTCCCTGACACCTGCGATCTTGCACGAAATGAAGTCCGGCCAGAAGGCCCCTTATGCATTCCAAAGCACGATGATCCGCGTAGATCTGAACGGCTATACGCAGATTTTTTTGGAAAAGAAAGACGAATACGTCACTGACATCATGAATGCTTACTTCATTCAGGCGCGCGAACTGATTGAACGCTATAACGGTTTGATCTATCAGTACGTCGGCGATGAAATCGTCTTTCACATCAAAGAAGGCCCCCAGAACTCCCAGGCCATGGCCCTGGCCTGCCTGCGCAGTGTCTTTAAAACCGCTCAAGATATTGAGGACTCTTTGCCTGCGGGCGCCGATCACTGCTTTAAGGTCAAAGGCAGTTTTGTCTTGGGCAAAATTCGCTTCGTAAATCAAGACTCAGGCTTTGCCCTCAGTGGATTGCCTTTGATCGAATCTGCACGACTTCTCAGTCAGGTGGACGACAAAGCTTCCAGCTCTGCCACCTTCTATGCAGAGGCCTCCGAGTCTCTGAAGGAACTTTGTACGATTTCTGACACCAAAGAAACTCTGCTCAAGGGTTTTTCGAAGCCGTCGACTTTGTATCGCGCCAAAGAGTTCACCAGCATCGAGAAGGCTCTTGCTGCCGATATCACCTTGCTGACCTACTTCCGCAGCGATGAAGATCTTTGTTATGCTTATAAGTTCCTGACCCAAGAACTTGGGGCAGGGAAGGACAGCACCTTCTTCACAGCCTTCAATATTCTAAAGACATTTAAACTAAAAATGAGCACAGAGGCGCAGGCTGATGGCTTTACGCGGTTCCTTTCTGACATTTTGAAACTCAACCAAGAACAAAAAGCCAACGACAAGGTTCTTTCGGCCGTGATTTCTTTAGCTTCGAACTTTGTTCCTGCTTACCTGGTGAAAGAAAATCTGCTTGAACAACTGGGTGTCTGCCTTGAACACAAAGATCCCCGCGTGCAGGCCAATGCGATTATCGTGTTAGGGGATCTAGCAAAAGATATCGCCTTCCTGCGCCGTTTTGTTTATTCCAAAAACAATCGTGTTTCGGCGGATGCCCTGTTAGTCAGTGGTAAAAGAGATCTAGATAAAGAACTGACCGAAAAGCTGAAAGAGTATCTGGATTCCAAGAATCCACTCTTCCAAGCCAGTGGTCGCTTTGTGGTTAAATCATTGGGCGAGCACTATAAGAGCTCAGATCCCATTTTCTATGAAACCAATCCGCATCTGAAAGAGCTTCTGACGAAGCTGAGTGCTTAGGCTTTTTTCTTTTTAAGCTTACTGGAAATCCACGGCCAAACCATCGGGATCAAAGACACCCCAATCACGCCGAAGATCACAATGTGGAAGTTCTGCTTCACCACCGGAAGATTCCCGAAGAAGTGACCTGCCAGAACAAAGCTCCAAACCCACGCAAAAGCACCCGCAACGTTATAAATAACGAACTTGCGATACTGCATTTCACCGATACCCGCCACGAACGGTGCAAAAGTACGAACAATCGGAGCAAAACGGGCCGCCACAATCGTGAAAGCTCCCCAACGCTCATAGAACGCGTGAGTTTGATCCAGATATTCTTTTTTAAAGAAGCGCGAATTGGATTCAAAGACCTTCGGCCCCAGATACTTTCCGATATGATAGTTGACCGTATCCCCCAAGATGCCGGCAATGGTCAGGCTGATCAGAATCACCCACAGATTCAAACCACCTTCCACAACAGTGAAGGCACCCAGTGCAAACAGCAGGGAATCCCCCGGAAGGAACGGCGTCACGACAAGGCCCGTTTCAGCAAAGATGATCAGGAACAAAATCACATACAGCCACGGTCCGAAAAACACGATCCATTCGGCAATATGTTTATCAAGATGAAGGATGATATCGACAAGTTCCATCATAGGGACCCCCGGAAGGAAAAGAGGAATGCTCCAGAAACACAAAAACCGCCTTGTGGGCGGTTTATGATGGCGGAGAGTGAGGGATTCGAACCCTCGAGCCCCGCGAAGGGCTGCCAGTTTTCAAGACTGGTGTATTCAACCGCTCTACCAACTCTCCGTCGACCGTTTTATGGGTTTTGACGAGAGTATTCAAGCAGTTGTTTCCATGACGCAGCACAAGGTCGGGGCCTCATGCTACTTGGAAGGAAAGACCTACTTTCTGATTTCGGTACGGCCGCCCATATAAGGCTGCAAGGCCTTTGGAATGCCCACGGAACCGTCTTCGCGCTGGTAGTTTTCTAGGATCGCCACCAAAGTTCTTCCCACGGCCAGGGCAGAGCCGTTCAGCGTGTGAACGAACTGAGGTTTGCCACCGGCACTGCGGAAGCGGATGTTCGCACGACGAGCCTGGAAGTCCTCGAAGTTAGAGCAAGAGCTGATCTCACGATACGCATTCTGGCCCGGCAACCAAACTTCCAGATCATAAGTTTTCGCGGATCCAAAGCCCATGTCCCCGGTGCACAGAAGCACACGGCGGAACGGCAGCTCCAAATCAATTAAGATCTGCTCTGCATGGGATGTCAAAGCCTCATGAACTTCGTGGGATTTGTCCGGATGAGCAAATACCATCAACTCAACCTTGTCGAACTGGTGCTGACGAATCAGACCTTTGGTGTCGCGACCTGCAGACCCCGCTTCAGAACGGAAGCACGGAGAATAAGCACAGAAGCTTTGAGGCAGATCTTTTTCATCGAGGATTTCGTTATTGTAGTAGTTCGTCACCGGTACTTCCGCCGTTGGAATCAGATACAGGTCAGAACCTTCCAGATGGAAAACGTCCTCTTTGAATTTTGGGAAGTTCCCAGTGCCCAACAAGCTGTTGCTGTTCACCATGAACGGAGGAATCATTTCGGTGTAACCATGTTTCATGGAGTGTTTGTCCATCATGAACTGGATCAACGCGCGCTCCATTTGCGCCGCCGCCCCCTTCAGGAAGGCAAAACGAGTGCCCGTGGTTTTACCCGCACGCTCGAAATCAATGATGTTCAGCGCTTCACCCAGTTCCCAGTGTTCTTTGGCTTTGAAAGCAAACTTGGTCGGAGTGCCAACAACTTTGATCTCTTTATTGTCTTTTTCAGAAGAACCCACCGGAACAGAAGAATGCGGCTTGTTCGGAATCACCAATGCCAGGTTTGTCACCTGTTGATCGGCTTCTGCAGCCTTGGCTTCAAGGTCTTTCACCTGAGTTTTCAACACGTCCACTTCTGCCAAAATTGCAGAAGCGTCGCCGCCTTCGCGTTTGATTTTGCCAATCTCGCCACTGAGTTTGTTTTGATTGGCCTTGGCCGTCTCGGCGAGAGTGATAAGCTCTTTGCGCTTTTTATTGAGCTCCATGATCTGCTCAAGCACTTCTGTGGAAGCCCCACGATTTACAAGCCCTTGCTTGTACTCATCATAGTAAGAGGTCCCGTTCTCAGCTTTCTTTTCCAGAAGTTTAATATCAATCATCTCAATTTCCTTTTCCAAAAACAGATCTCAACAATCAAATCGCTCTACCACTTTAAAGGTTGGTCAAAAGTGTTTGAGCGCAAGGCGGAGGGCTTTCCCGCAGCGGAGGCGTGCTCTATGCACGTCGGAGCGAGGACAATGCCCGACAACGCAGTCGATCGGGCACTTTTCACCAGCCGGCCATTAAGGGGCAACAAGTATATACATTCTTAGCAACATCACGACAAGGACGCAGATCAGGTCAAAAATTAAAATCTGACCGATGCTCCAGTTCGCCAGAATCTTCATCAGCGCAGCAACAACCACAACCATTACGAACAACAAGGCGAATGTGCCATAGCCCATCAGCTCTTGTCCGATCAGCGCCAAGGTCAAACCCAGAACAAGCCCGGTCACCAAGCGCAGTAAAATATGAAACAGTGAGATTGTGGATGACTTAACACCCTCTTGAGCGCTGCTTGCCAGCCCCCGCATTTTGTCGCCGATTCCCATGGCTTAGATTCCTCCGTTGTCCGTCCTTAGTTGCCAAGTCTCATCATTTTCGCTTCTATTTCAGCACGATCTAATGCGTTTGGCGAGAGTCCCAAATATTTATTATAAGCTTGCGCCGCAGAGCGAGTATCGCCCTTCATCTCATAGATGGCACCCTGTTCACGATAGATTTCGGCATAACCACTTTCCCGGGCGGAGGCCAGGGCAAGCATGTCCTCTGCCACATCCAGGGAGCCGGACTGACGATAACACTGGGCTGACTTGACATAGATGTCCGCCCCTTGAGGACGAAGCTTCATGGCCGTGGAATACTCGGCCGCACACTCCGCATACTGACGACGTGCTGTAAATACTTCGGCCGCCAGAATGTAAGAATCTGCCACATTGGGATTTAATTTCTTTTCAGCCTTCGCCGCCTCCAAGGCCGTGGCAAAATCCCCCGATGAAAAAGCCGCCTTACCAATATAGTAGTGCGTTCGCGGATAGTTTGGATTCAACCTTTGAACACGTTTGAATTGCTGGATGGCTTCCTCGAAACGACTGGTTTCCAGATACAATTTCCCGGCCTGGAACAAAGCTTCCCCATCGGTAGGGTCCAAAACCGCCGCACTTAAGAAGGCCTTCAAAGCCCGGTCATTTAAGCCCAGGGCCTTTTCACTTTCACCCAACCCCAGCCACGCTTTTTTGCTGCGAGGATCGGCTTCGGTGGCGCGCTCATAAATCTCTTTCGCCTGGCTGTAACGGTCTTCTGACTTGTAAACTTCTGCTAGAGCGATTCGGTAGTCCATAGTGTAGGAGAATCGTTTGATCAGCTCGTTCAGATAGGTGATTCCCGAATCCACCCCATTGGTCTGCGCCAGCATCTTGGCATAGGTGATTTGTGCTTCAGGGTTGGTGGCATCAATTTCCACTGCCTTGGTCGCATAACGAATGGCATCTTTGGCGGCGTTTTCCTTGCGCTCAATTTCTTTTTTATTAATAGGAACTATCGACCGTGCCAGCAATCCGTTGGCTTTGGATAAAAGAATGAAAGTCTCAATATCCCCATCATAGGCTTTCGCTGCACGCAGGGCATAGTTGATGGTCCCCACCATATTGTTTTTACGGAACTCCAGCTGCGCTAATCCCCTCAGAACTTCATAGTTGTTCGGCGCAATCCGCATGGCATTGGTCAGAATCTGCAAAGCCCCGACAAAGTCAAAACGTTGGGACATGTAATCGGCCTGCAAGACATAGGCTGATACCAACTTTGGTTCCGCCTTGATGGATTTGTTCAGCCACTCGATGGCCTCAAAACTTTGATTCAGTTGCCACAGGGCTTTGGCTGCCTTCATTGCGGCGGTTCCGTTTTTCGGGTCCGCTTCAAATGCCGCTTTGAATTCAGCCTGCGCCGCCAGGAAGTCCCCTTGGCGCACGTACTGATCCCCCAAATACAGCAGTTCATTGTTTCGGCCTTTTTCACCTTTGATCTTGTCACTACCACCCAGACGAATCACCAATTGGCGAAGTTCGCCGTTATTGGGATTTAACGCAAAGGCCTTCTGGGCAATATCCAGGGCTTTCTTTTTCTCTCCGCGCAGAACGAAGATTTCTGCCAAGGCACCATAACCTTCGGCTTCGATCAACGACGGAATGCGACCTTTCGATTCCAATGCCGCGTTCAGAAGAGCGTAGGCCGTATCGGATTTTTTAAAGCCTTTATACTCCACCAAACCAGCAGCCACTTTGGCTTCCTTGTGTTTGGGGTTTTTTGCCAGCACATTGCGAAGGATGGTCGCCGATGATGTAAAGTCACCTTGCTGGTAAAGGACTTCCGCCAGTGCCACCTGGGGATCCAGCCATTTTTCCCAAAGCTGAGTGGCCTTTTCAAAATAGGGGACGGCATTCATATAGTCTTTTTCACCCGCCAGAAGCTCAGCTTTAAAGCTGTACAAAACAGGCAACAGCGAGAAAGGTTCTGAACTTTCCAAAGTGGCTTCAATGGCTCCTTTGGCTTCCTTGTAACGTCCCGCCGTCATCAGCTTCACAGCTTCACAGACTTGTCCGAACGGACTGATCACATTCAAGGCCCGCGTGGCCTGAGTCACCGACGCTATCGTACGGACATCCTGTGCGTCCTGAACCGCAAAAGGCCACAGCTCATAATACACCACGCACAACAAAGCACGCACCTCGATGTTCATCGGCGCACCTTCGATAATGCTCACCAGTTTATTCTGAGCCGATACGTAAGATTCAAACGTGTCCTGCTCCATTGCAAAAAGGGCTTCGTTCAATTTTTCTTTCACAGCCTGATCCGACAAAGCCGAACCTGCTTTTCCAGGAGCTAACAGGTGAATCTTCGAACCATCCGCCGGCCCCGTATCCCACAACAACCACACGCCCAGCACAATAACCACAGCCAGAATCAGAGCGGGGATCTTGAGAGATTTTTGCAGCTCTCCTTTTTCCATGTTCTTCACATTGGAAAGCTCAATAACGGATTCTTTGTCCCCACCGGAGGGCACAGAGGCAATCTTTGCTGCCGGAGGAACGTAAGCCGGGGTGTCCAACACATCAATTTGCTGCAAAAGCGGCTTTGGATTCGGTGAGGGATTGATACTGTGTTCTGTGCTGGTTTCTGTTTTCGGTTTTGCAGGCTTCGGAGCCTGAATGATGACCGTTTCCGCTTCCATCTTCTGGGCTTTTTTGGGATCGACATCAACGATGCCTTCCAAAGCCTCCAGAAGTTTGTCATAGAAGGCTGGTTCCTTGGAAATTAACGTCCACTGACCATCAGGCAAGCGCGAGATCATCTCCTGACCGGAAAACACACCCTCACCAATCATGCGAAGAATGGCTTCCGTCGAGTAAGGTCCCTTGACCTGACCCTTCCTAGTTTTAACAACCCAAGTTACCTGTATGCGTGACATAGACACTTGATTATATTGTGGTTTTTAACAAAGAACTATGTCCCCGAAAGGACCGTCTAAAGGTCTGTGCTTTAGTCAAGGAACTGGTTCCAGAATAGAACCTAAAACCCATAATGGAATTACCCCTGGTTCCGAATTGAGATTGGCGACCTCTTTAATCGGATCTCAAATCGAATTTAAGGCACTTTGGCGACTGTCTCATATTGGCACAGCCTTTGCTGTATAAGACATCGTTAGATCGTGATTTGGGGAGTTTAATAGTGATCCGAAACGCATTGATAGCAGTTTACATCTTGGTAGTTCTCGCGATTTCCGCAGTGGCTCGCGCGGGTGTACTTCCAAACAATGCATTAGGTGAAGAGGCCGGTGTTTCCGACCTTCAAAATTATAACTTCAAAACTCACACTGGCGAAGTTGTGGCTTTGGCTGACGGCACCCTTGTTTTGGCAATGGCTGATCAGCAGACTTTCTTCGTATTGAAGTCACAGTTCGACCTAACACCTTATATTGGTTCTAAAGTTATGATGAGCGGTATTGAACTTGAGCATCAACTTGCTCCCAACTTCGAACTTGAAACTGTGGACCCCCTCCCTGGTTTCGGTTTTGGGAACAAAACGGTCGTCTTCTTTGTGTTTGGTATCAGCGAAGCTACTTTGTAGTTTCATGTCATTAAGTCTCAGCCCCATCCCCTCCGCGGGCTGAGACTGTTCTTTTTTCTCTTAAAAAGGCCTACGGATCCCCCTCCTTGTAGGCCTTTTTCTTTTTTAAAATACCACTAGAAAACTTCGGATCTCCTTGATTGATTCAAGGAGCTTAGAGTTACTGTCGCTGAAAAAACAAAAGCCCTGATTTCTCAGGGCTTTTTTATTATTCAATTCTTTTGATCTTCGCACCCAGAGAAGACAGCTTGTCTTCCAGCTTTTCGTATCCGCGATCCAGGTGATAGATGCGGCTGACAACAGTCTCTCCCGAAGCCACAAGGCCCGCAAGAACCAACGAGGCACTGGCACGCAAGTCGGTGGCCATCACCGGTGCTCCCGTCAATTGACCCGGTCTGCCACGCACAACAGCTACGCGGGTTTTCGGAGTGATATCTGCACCCAACCGAGAAAGCTCCGTCACGTGCATGAAGCGATTTTCAAAGACCGTTTCAGTGATCACACTGGTTCCGTGAGCCACAGTCATCAAAGCCATGAACTGCGCCTGAAGATCTGTCGGGAACAGCGGGTGAGGAGCTGTCGTCACATCCACAGCTTCCCATTTTTCACATGGGAATACTGTCATGGAATCAGCCGTTGTTTCGATTTTGAAACCTGCTTCACGCATTTTCAAAATCAAAGCTTCCAAATGAGCCGGCACACACTTGGTCACAGTCACTTGACCTTTCGTGATCGCGCCTGCAATCAACAGGGTTCCTGCTTCAATACGATCAGGCATGATGGCGTGTTTTGCGGGCTTTAGTTGCTCAACACCTTCGATGCGAATCACGCTGGTTCCATGGCCTGTGATCTTTGCGCCCATTTTGTTCAGGTACTCAGCAAGATCCACGATCTCTGGCTCTTTCGCAGCATTTTCAAGAATGGTCACGCCCTTTGCCAAAGTCGCCGCCATCATCACGTTTTCGGTTCCGCCGACAGTCACTGTTTCAAACAGGAATGTCGAACCTTGAAGCTTCGGAGATCCTGCATGAACGTAACCTTCTTTTTGCGTGATAGTGGCACCCAACGCTTTGAAACCATCCAAGTGCAAATCAATGGGACGACTTCCGATGGCACATCCACCCGGCTGGGAAACAACCGCCTCACCGTATTTGGCCAACATGGGGCCCATACACAGGAAACTTGCGCGCATTTTGCGAACTAGATCATAAGATGCTTCAAAGGAAGAGGGTTTGTTCACGGTTACGTGAAATTCGTCGCCCACCCATTTTGTCTCACAACCCAGGCTGTTCAGTAACTCAGAAGTGGATTCGATATCCTTTAGCTTCGGCATGTTTGTGAAAACGTGTGTGCCTTCTGCCAGAAGAGTTGAAAATAGAATTGGAAGAGCAGCGTTCTTCGCACCACTCGTCGCGACAGTACCTTTTAGTGGGCCATTGCCCGTAACGACCATTTTATCCATGTGTTTCTCCGCGGATGACTCTATCATGCCCAGAAAGATCTTTGATGACACTGATTTCGTTAAATATTTTTAAGCTTTCAAAGGACTGCTTCATCGCCGCCCCCTGGCCCATTCCCATTTCCATCAGCATCAATCCGGGTTTCTTCAGGTAGGGGGCAAAAGCTGCCGACCATGCCTTTAATAGTGCCAAACCATCTTCTTCCGCATAAAGCGCGGAATTGGGTTCATATTTCTTTACGTTTTCTTCAACTTGGGGGTCATTGGGAGCAATGTAAGGCGGGTTGGAAACCAAAACGTCAATCTGGTCTTTGCCAGTGAAGTCCCTGTAAGCCGACATAATTCTATCCACATTGCTGGCATCACAGTTCAGGAACTGAACCCGGTCTGCCACACCCAGGGCTTCAGCGTTTCTTTGCGCTGTTTCCACGGCTCCGGCAGAAAGATCCACGGCGACAAGTTTTGCCAGCGGATATTCCTTTAAAAGACTCAACCCAATGCAACCCGAGCCACAGCCAAGATCGACAAAACCCCAGGGTTGATCCTTATCTTGCGCCCACGCCAGAACATCTTCCACAATATGCTCTGTTTCCGGGCGCGGAATCAGGACGTTTGAGTTCACTTCAAAACGGTGGCCGAAAAAATCACGATAGCCCAAAATATAAGCCACGGGCTCTCCGGCCGCGCGACGGCGAACCAATTCACGCAAGACGGCCAGCTCTTCTTCTTTCATGGGCTGATCAAATCGCAGATACAATTGAATGCGTTCCAGCTTCAGCCCGTGGGCCAAAAGCAGTTCCGCATCCAAACGTGGAGTATCGATTTTTTTATCTTTGAAGAAAGCTGTGGTTTTATCGAGTATTTCTTTTAGTTTCATTCATTAAGCAGAGACTTGTTTTTTAAGTGCCTCTGCCTGGAAGTTAGCAATGAGTGGATCAATCAGCAACTCAAATGAACCGCTCATCACCTGATCCAACTGGTGGATCGTCAAACCAATACGATGATCCGTGATGCGAGTCTGCGGGAAATTGTAAGTGCGAATGCGCTCTGAACGATCCCCGGTCCCGATTTGCTCCAAACGAACGTCGGATGCTTCTTTGCGGGCTTTTTCGTCTTCGATCTGCTGCAATTTTGCGTAAAGGATCTGGAAAGCACGCTCACGGTTGGTGGATTGTGACTTTCCTTCCTGACATTTTACGTCGATCCCGGTCGGCAAGTGCACGACGCGAACTGCGGATTCCGTTCTATTTACCGACTGACCGCCGGAGCCTTGGGAACGCATGGTTTCAATGCGAACATCAGACATCGGGATCTTGATTTCAGAAACTTCCACCTCTGGAATCACCGCTACAGTGACAGTGGAGGTGTGGATACGGCCCGCAGCTTCGGTCTTTGGAACACGCTGCACGCGATGAACACCGGATTCATACTTCATTTTACTGAAAACAGAATCCCCGGTGATGCTGGCGATAATCTCTTTCGCTCCTCCGGCGTTACCTTCAGAGAAAGAAATCATTTCCACCTTCCAGCCCTGGGAAGCGGCATAGTGAACATAGCCACGGAAAAGTTCATCAGCAAAAAGGGCTGCTTCGTCCCCGCCGGCACCCGCACGAATCTCAAGAATCGTATTCTTGTCATCGTTTGGATCTTTCGGGATCAATGCCACCTTCAACTGGTGCTCAAGCTCTGGAAGCTCGGCTTCCAGCTCTTTCACTTCCTCGCGGATCAGCTCGCGCATTTCTGAGTCTTGTTCTGCCGTCAGAAGTTCTTTGCTGGCTTTCAGATTTTCAGTCTTCTTTTTATAGTCGCGATAAACCAGAACAATCTTTTCCAGATTGCCCAGTTCCTTCATCAAAGCCCGATACTGCGTCTGATTAGAGGCAATATCCGGTCTTTGAAGAGCCATATTGACTTCTTCGTAACGAGATTCAACTGCGTCTAACTTCGAGAACATGAAGAGCTCCTGCTCATGCTGAGATGGAAAATGACTGTGGCTGAAAACGAAAATGCGGCTCGAACTTTGAACCGCATTTCATACAAGAACGTCCCCCGAACGGAGGTCTGAAATTTACTTCTTGCCGTAACGTTTTTTGAAACGATCGATACGACCTTCAGTATCCATCACACGTTGCTTACCAGTGAAGAACGGGTGAGATGCAGAAGAGATCTCAACTTTGATTAGTGGATATTCTTTACCGTCTTCCCATTTAACAGTTTCGTTAGAGTGAAGAGTAGATGTTCCCAAGAAACTGAAGTCGCAAGAGATATCTTTAAATACAACAGTATTTACTTTTGGGTGTAGGTTTTGTTTCATGACCTGATTCCTTCTAAATAATTTAACCTATGGGTCTTAAGCTGTAAGGATGTAACATACTGACCACCCTGTGTCGAGCATAAATCGCTGATTTTATTGGCATCTTCAGAGGCCCACAGGGGGTCTGGTAGTTTTAATAAAACTTAGATATTTCAAGCACTTAATTAACCTATTTCCCGAGTTTAATAGGATTATCGTGTTTTTCGAGACAGGGCAAATCAGGACCTTGGAACCACGAGGGTCGCCCTTGTATTTTACCTCAAAGCCCCGGGGATCGTTGAGCTCCACCTCCGAAGCCACCTACTCTTGATGGACCTACAAGGAGGTATTCCATGAAGTTTTTGGTCCCGTTCGCGGCCGTCCTGACCCTGTCTCATGTGGCTTCAGCAGAAAGCATCTACTGCACCTTCACTGAACCTTTTATTTCTGTGTCCTATAATTCTGATACAAATAAAGTCAAAGTCGAGTCCCCGGATCAGGGAACCCTGGAGGTCCCAGGCAAAGTGACTTTTGATAAAGGTGGCATCATCACAATCACCAGCGAAGGCATCAGCCACCGACTTGTGATAGACACCACCAAAGAAGGCTCTGATGGCATGTCTGATTTCGTCTATCCTTTTGAAGGCGTGATTGATGACAGCCTCTATGGCGGCTGCGAAACAGACGCTTTAAAAAAGACCGAACCCACTCCGGAACCTCAGCCTCAACCGGAACCGCAACCCGAACCAGAGCCAGAACCAGAACCCCAACCTAATCCTTAAAAACAAAAAGGGAGTCTTGCGACTCCCTTTTTTCTTCAATTTTCCAATCTCTAATTTCCAGGGCTAAGCAATGCTTAGCCTGGTCCGGACATGGCTTTCAAGAAGTCCGTATTGGTTTTTGTGCCTTCCACTTTGTCGATCAGGAATTCCATCGCATCGACAACGTTCATAGGTGCCAATACTTTTCTCAGGATCCACAGACGATTCAGATCAGCTTTATCAACCAACAAATCTTCCTTACGAGTGCCGGACTTATTGATGTCCATGCAAGGGAAGATACGTTTTTCCATCAGCTTGCGATCCAAGTGGATCTCGGCGTTACCAGTACCTTTAAACTCCTCGAAGATAACCTCGTCCATACGGGAACCCGTATCGATCAAAGCTGTCGCGATAATAGTCAAAGATCCGCCTTCTTCGATGTTACGAGCCGCACCGAAGAAACGTTTTGGTTTATGAAGGGCGTTGGAATCCACACCACCAGACAGGATTTTACCGGATGGAGGAACAACGGTGTTGTATGCACGCGCCAGACGAGTGATGGAATCCAGCAGGATCACCACGTCGTGTTTGTGCTCAACCAGACGTTTTGCTTTTTCAATAACCATCTCTGCAACCTGAACGTGACGAGTTGGTGGCTCATCGAACGTGGACGATACAACTTCACCTTTTACAGTACGTTGCATGTCAGTCACCTCTTCCGGACGCTCATCGATCAGAAGAACGATCAATTTTACTTCCGGATGATTGTGCGTGATCGCATTGGCAATTTGTTGCATCAAAACAGTTTTACCTGTTCTTGGTGGCGCCACGATCAAAGCACGCTGACCTTTACCCAGCGGAGCCATCAGATCCACAACACGCGTTGTGTATTCGCCAGGGCTGTGTTCCAGCTTCAGGCGCTCGTTTGGATAAAGCGGCGTTAAGTTGTCGAAAAGGATTTTGTCCTTGCCGTTTTCAGTGGTCTCGAAGTTCAAAGAGTCCACTTTCAATAGTGCAAAGTAACGTTCGCCATCTTTTGGTGGGCGGACAGTTCCTGTGACCGTGTCACCGGTTCTTAGGCCGAAGCGACGGATCTGGGATGGAGAAACGTAGATATCATCCGGACCCGGAAGATAGTTGTAGTCCGGTGAACGAAGGAAGCCGTAACCGTCGGGAAGGATTTCCAGAACGCCAGAACCATAAATGTCCTGACCCAGTTTCGCGGCACGTTTCAGAATTTCGAAGATCATATCCTGACGGCGAAGACCGGCAGCGTTTTCGATTTTCAGTTTATTTGCAAGCTCTGTCAGCTGCGTGATGTTTTTTGATTTCAAGTCCTTGGAGGACAACCAGCTCTTTTCCTCATCGGTCAAAGAGATGTCGGCCAAATCCACATCCTGCGTTTGTGCCGGTTGTGTGGAGTGAGCGTCGTCAGCCATTGGTTGGCCTTCGTCGCGATTGCGATCGCCTCTGAAGTCGCGGCGTTGATTGGCGTTACGGTCATGACGATGACCCCCGCGATCACCCCTGTCCCCACGGTCGTTGCGGTCGTTGCGATCACCACGATCATTACGATCATTACGATCATTACGATCACGGTTGTCACGATTGTGTGGGCGGAATTCACGGCGTTGATTGTTTTGCTGGGGTCTGTCTTGGCGCGCTTCTGGAGCGGCAGCTTGTTGAGCAGCTGCAGGAGGTGGTGTGGTGGCAGAAGTGGCTGGGGCGGCTGGTGCCGCTTCAACTGCAGGGGCTGGAGATGCCTCTGCAGGAGTCGGAATCGAGGTGTCTTCAGACGCACTCTTTGTTGTACGAGTACGTTTTTTTACCACCTCAACGCCTTGTTGATCTTTAGGTTCAGACAAACAAATTCTCCTTGTAGGATTTTAATCAGAAAAAAGAGCGATAATTAAATGGGAGCAGATCCGATTGGATTTGTGCTTACGTTATGAACACACTGTCCTAGAGGCGCCCCCTGCTTGTCAACCGGAAAACCTGTTCCAAACTGAAACGAAGGCCTCAGAAAACAGAAATATGTTCATGATGTCTTAAGCTTAGACGATTTTTCAGTTTTATAAAAATGAAGCTATTTCAGGTGTTTAAATATGAGCCTGAGACGTCCAGTTTTCAAAAAATTAACCTAATTTTTTAAAAATGGGGTTCTTGGGCTATTAATTTTTGGTTTGTAATACCGAAAGGATAGTATCCAAGATTTAAGCACAAGGAGTCTAACGTGGAGGACACTTATAAAGTTCCGGCACCAAGAACCCCTCTTAACCTAGAGGTCTCTTTCAAGCGTAATTACGCGCGCGAAGAAACTAAAGGCACGCTTAAGAATATCAGCATCACTGGAGCCTTTTTGGAGTTTGAGGGCGGAGAAGTTCGCGCCAATGAAAAATTAAACCTGGTCATCGTCGTGGCCGGTCGTGAAAGAAAAATCGCGGCCCATGTCATCTGGACCAACTCCGTGGGGGTCGGCGTAAAGTTTATGCCGGTCAATAACCGCGATGTTCAGATTGTGGACGACCTGATCTATTTCGTGGAGAACTCACGCAACGACCGTCGTTCCGTGATGGATACTATCTTCAAAAAAGTCGGCTGATCACAAAGTCACAGATACAAAAACAAAAAGAGCGAGTATGAACTCGCTCTTTTTTATTTTCCACCGACCCCGGATTAAGTTCCGACGTGAGTGTTGTCCATAGCTTGTTGTTCAAGCTCTTTTTGTTTTCTTTTCTTTCTCATCACAATCAGCACAGCCAAACCTGCCGCTGCCAGACCCACAACAGCCAAAGCCATTGTTGTGTCATTATCCATTCCCGTTGGGGCCTCTTCGGCCACTTGTGGAGCCGGAGGATTGATGGCTTCAACCGGTGGTGGTGGTGGAGGTGCCATTTCCTGAGCCATATCCGGTGGCGGAGGCGGAGGCGCCATTTCGCCAGCCTGATCCATTGGAGGTGGAGGCGGGATGTCCATCTGCGCCTGCTGCGCCATTGGATCTTCAGGCATTGGTGGAGCTGGAATCTCTTCCTGCATTGCAGGCGGAGCCTGCTCTGGCATCGCTGCCGCTACTTCCTGATGCTGCTGAGGAGCTGGAGCGGCCGGAGCTGCGGCCACTGCGCCACCTCTCCAGTAACGAAGTTCTGTTCCTTCTGCGATCTCACCTTTGGAATCAACAGAGTTGGAAGCCCAAACTTCTTTCCACGCATTATCATAACCCAGAAGAGTCTTGGAAATTTTTCTGATATTGTCGCCAGCTTTTGCCACATATGTTTCAGGAGCCAGTCCGTTGTCTTCATAGTAAGTGATCATACGGGCCGAATCATCCGGACGGTGTGGGGAGTTGTAGTAAACTTTGTCTCCGGCGCGCACATCGCGTGAATGATAAGTGGGGTTTCCTTTTTTCAGCTCAGCTCTTTTATCCGTACCGTAGATCATCTGGCTGATGCTCTTAAGCGTGTCGCCAGGACGGGCAAAGTAAACTGTATTAAACCAAGTGCCGCCGGCTTTCCATGGCGTCGTTGCCACTTTCTGCAAAGGAACGTTGGCTTTTTTCGGAGCTTCCGAAGGGGCTGAATCAACAACTGTTGTGGAGGAATCACTGACTGAGGAGCTTTCAAACACTGAACTGGATGTTTCAGACTGAGCTACAGATGTGGAAGTTTCAACAGGTTCTGGAGTTGTGGCTGTTGTTGTGGTTGATTCCGCGAAAGGATCTGCCGGAAGAGTTTCTGTCGTTGTTGCAACATCTGTTTGTTCCGTTGTCGCCTCACTGTCGGCAACCGTAGTTTCAGTTGTTGTGGTCGTGGTTTCCGTCGTGGTGGTTGTTTCACCCAAAGCGTCTTCAGGAAGTTGATCACTGGCCAGGGAATCATCGCCCGCGATCTCAAGAGCCTCGTCACCTTCCAGCTTCTCAAGGTCAGCAGAGTCAAAATCAGCAGCTACTTCAGAGTCTGCTTGGCTATCCTTAGACGTACAGCTTGTTACTTGGAATGCCAGACCGAGGCACGCTAGTAAGACAACGAGTTTTTTCATCATGTATTCATCCTTGATTGATGCCACGAAACATACTGTTTCAGTTAAGCGTTATTAACAATCTAATGCACAAGATCGAAGGCTTGCAAATACTAAGAAATTCACTGGACTTTCGATCTAGTGAATTTTCAGTTTCGATCCCAGCTTTATCTTATTCTTATCGAACCAACCTGCGTTCATTTCAAGTGCGTACTTTGCTGGTTGTGCGCTGGCATAAGAAGGCAGAGCCGAGTCCGGGACACCTTTGCCAGATTTCATCTCCTTGATATCTATCAGTTTCATTTCTGCATCGAAGTAGCCAATAGACAAATCAATCAGGGTGTTCTTCATCCAGAAAAAACGTGTCTCAGTGTTCTTAAAGATGAAGAGCATTCCTTCATCTTCCCCCATTTTGGTCCTGAACATCAAACCGCGTTCGTGCTGATCCGGAGTCTCCGCCACTTCTACGACAAAGGTCTTGCCACCCAAAGAGATTTTCTTTTTGGAAAAATCCTTGGCAAAAGCTGACGGCATTATAAGGACAACAAGCAGACTGACCTTCGCGAAAAAATTAACGAGACCTAAGCATTTCAAGCGCCACGCCATAACGAACTCCTTTGGTGGATACCATCATCCCGTCCAGGCCCAGGGCCTCGACGACAGCCAGTAAGATGGAAGCCCCCGCAAAAATAATATCAGCTCGTCCACCGAGTTGATACTTGGTCTTTTTTTCTTCGACTGTGGTACGGGCAAACTCTTCCACCCAGTGATGCAGACGATCTTTCTTTAAGAAGTATCCATCCACTTTGGCCTCGTCAAAACCGCCCACCTCAATAGCCACCAGAGATGTCGGAGTTCCGGCCACAGCAATAATTTGATCAATGTTGTGCTTTTCCAGCTCGGGAAGAACTGTCTTCAGCTGTTCCTGAATATATGCTTCCAGGCGACGGCGATCGTCTTCCTTCACTGGTTGAGCGCTGATAAACTTCTCTGTCAGTCGCACGCCACCGATATCTAGGCTTTCCCCGAAAAGAATGTCCGAGGCCTTGCCCACAATCAGTTCTGTTGAGCCGCCCCCCACGTCCACCACCAAAGATGTCAGTTGAGGATTTTTGGCGCCTGCGGTGGCCCCTTGATAGGTGATACGGGCTTCATCTTCGCCAGGGATGATCTCAATCGGAATGCCCAGCTCTTCACCAATACGGAAGAGCTCCTGACCGTTGCGCGCATCACGTGCGGCTGATGTCGCCATCGCCAGAACCTGATCAACTCTTTCAGCGTCAATTTCCTTCTTGAATTCCGTCAGACACTTTCGCGCCCTTGCCAAGGCATCAGGATGAAACTCGCCCGTTTGACCAACACCTTGACCTAAACGCACCACCTGAACAAGATCCCGATGCACTTTGCGAATACCGTTTTCATCACCATCAGCAATCAGACACAAAAATGTGTTCGTTCCCAGATCAAGAGCAGCAACCTTCTTCATTCCTTTTCCTATCTACTTTAACTTTTCCTGCAGAATCTTATTAACCATATCCGGATTTGCCTGCCCCTTGGAAGCCTTCATAACGGCCCCCACGAAGAAACCAAAAAGATTCTTCTTTTTGCCCGAACGGTGGTCCTCCACCACCTGAGGGTTGGCTGCCAGAACTTCATCGACAATCTTTTCAATGGCCGCCGGATCAGAAATCTGCACCAGACCTTTTTCTTTAATCACAACTTCAGGGTCTTTGCCGGTATCCCACATTTCCTGAAAGACAGTCTTGGCTATCTTTCCAGAGATAGTTCCTTTATCAATCAACGCAATCATGCGCCCCAACTGGGCTGGCTTGATCGGGGAGTCCTTGATGCTTTTCCCGGCGCTGTTGAGCTCACGCATCAGCTCCGTCATAATCCAATTTGACGAAGCTTTAAAGTTCTTCGCTTCCCTGGCGGTTTCTTCATAATAGTCCGCCACATCTTTTTCCATGGTCAGAACCGAGGCGTCGTAGGCCGGCAGGGCATGTTCCGTTTCAAATCTTTTGGCCCTTGCAATTGGCAACTCGGGAAGCTCCTGACGGAATTTTTCAATCATGCCGTCTGTCACGATGATTGGCAGCAGATCCGGATCTGCAAAATATCGATAGTCTTGAGCATCCTCTTTACTGCGCATCGAGAACGTCCGGTTCTTATCCGGGTCCCACAAGCGGGTCTCCTGCACGATCTTTTCCCCGCGTTCAACCTCATCAATCTGCCTTTCAATTTCATATTCGATGGCTTTTTCAACGAAGCGGAACGAGTTGATATTCTTAATCTCGACACGAGTCCCAAGCTGCGGATCGCCGATCTTGCGTACGGAAACGTTGCAGTCACAGCGCAACGATCCTTCCTCAAGATTTCCGTCGCAGACATCCAGATAGCGAACTATCTGACGAATGGTGCGTGCGTATTCGGCGGCTTCCGCCGGTGATCTGATATCAGGCCCGGAAACCACCTCCAACAAGGGAATGCCCGAGCGGTTGTAATTGATCAGTGTGTATTCACCAAAGTGTGTGGATTTGCCCGCATCTTCTTCCATGTGCGCACGCGTGATGGAAACGGTTTTTTCCTTCCCATCAACCGTGAATGTCACAGAACCATTTTCACAGAGCGGCAGATCATATTGAGAAATTTGATACCCTTTGGGTAAGTCCGGGTAGAAATAGTTCTTGCGGGCAAAAACAGATTTTCTTCTGATGTCACAGCCCAAAGCCAAACCCGTTTTTATGGAGTACTCAATCGCCTTGGAATTAACGACAGGCAAAGTTCCCGGCATTCCCACACTGACGGGAGAGGTATTTTCATTATCCCCAGCCTCAAAAGAAGTGGAGTCACCACAGAACATTTTTGTTTTTGTGCTGAGCTGAACGTGAATCTCTATGCCGATGACGGCTTCATAACCTCTATACGACATGGGGATTTTTACCTTTCACCGGCGAAGCGCCTTCTAAAGCATAAGCCACATTCAGCATCTTCTGCTCCTCGAAATGCGCCGCCGTCAGTTGCACACCGATCGGCAGCCCCTCTTTGGACATTCCAAAGGGAACACTCATCCCCGGAAGTCCCGCCAAATTTGTGGAGGTGGTAAAGATGTCATTCAAATACATCGTCAAAGGGTCCGAAATGCGCTCGCCCAGCTTAAATGCCGGCGCCGTGGTGACCGGACTTAGAATCACATCACATTGTTTGAAGGCAGACTGATATTCTTCCAGTAACAAACGGCGAACCTGACCCGCCTTGGTGTAATAAGCATCATAGTAACCACTGGACAGGCAGTAGGTCCCCAGCATAATTCGACGCTTTACTTCGGCGCCGAAACCCTGCCCGCGTGTTTGGCTGTAAAACTCTGCCAGATCAACTGACGACAGATTTTTAAATTCGGCTCTGAATCCGTACTTGACCCCGTCGTATCGGGACAGATTCGAAGACGCTTCGCTGGCTGCCACAAGATAGTAAACTGGGACCGCATACTCGGCCAGTGGCAAAGACACTTCAACAATTTCAGCACCGAGTTTTTTAAGCTCAGTGACGGCGTTTTCCACAGTTTTTTGCACATCAGAGTCCAGACCCTGGGCGGATAAATATTCTTTGACCAGCCCGACCTTTAAGCCCTTCATATTGGCATTGAGGTTGTGACTCCAGGCGGGTACGGCTTTCTGAGAAGTGGTGCCATCCTGCGCATCAAAACCTGAAATCACTTCAAGAGTCAGGGCCGCATCTTTGACCGTGCTGACCATGGGGCCGGCCTGGTCCAATGAAGACGCATAGGCGATGATGCCATAACGACTGACACGGCCATAAGTGGGCTTCACACCCACAATGCCGCAAAAGCTGGCGGGTTGGCGAATCGATCCGCCGGTGTCAGTGCCTAGTGTGCCCGCCACTAAGCGCGCCGCCTGTGCCGCCGCAGAACCACCCGATGATCCTCCTGGAACTCTTTCCAGATCCCATGGATTTCTGACAGCTCCATGAAAAGACGTTTCATTGGAGGACCCCATGGCAAACTCATCCTGATTCAATTTTCCCAGAACAACGGCACCAGCAGTTTTTAACCGAGCCACCGCCGTGGCATCATATGGCGGCACAAAGTTTTCCAGCATCTTAGAACCCGCTGTCGTTTTAAGTCCTTTGGTGCAAAACATTTCTTTGATACCAAAAGGAACTCCCGCAAGAACGCCCGCATCTTCACCTTTGGCGATGCGCGCATCAAGAAGTTCGGCTTCTTTCAATGCATTTTCATTCAGCGAGGTGAAGGCGTTGAGTTTTCCATTCAGCGAATCGATGCGATTTTGAAAGTGCGTTGTGACTTCTTTGGCGCTGATCTGTTTGCTCTTCACAGCCTCGGCAATCTCGGACAGGGTGGCAAAAGTTAAATCCATAACGTTCCTTAAACTACCGGTGGCACTTGGAAAAGGTTTCCTGATTTTGCCGGCGCGTTGTTTGTCATCTCTTCGGCAGAGAAGTCCTGTTTTACGACGTCTTCCCGCCAATAGGATTCAATTTCTGTGGGTGTAATCAGGGGCTCAACACCGGCTGTGTTGACCTTGGATATCTTTTCAAAATGCCCTAGGGCTTTCGCCAGCTGGGTGCTGTATTCCAGCGCCTCCTGTTCAGTCACATGAAGTCGGGCCAGTTTGGCAATATGCTCAATGGTTTCTTTATCGATCATTTGAAAAACTCCTTGAGATGGCACATACAAGCTATCTTAAACGGCAACACACGTCACTCTTGGGACGTGCAATTTCTTGGTGACTGGACCTTCAATCATGGTACAAAGAGGGCATGTCCAAGAAACGCCACGAAGAGCTTAAGAAGATCATCTCCGAACACGACCATAGCTATCATGTTCTTGATAAGCCCACCATTACGGATTTTGAATACGACAAACTCTTTTCCGAGCTGTTAGAGCTTGAGAAAACAGAGAAAGGTCTGGACCTGGCGGATTCTCCCTCTCAACGAGTGGGTGGAAGCATTTTAGAGGGGTTTGAAAAAGCCCCGCATCGTCTGCCCATGCTTTCTTTGGCGAATAGTTATTCCCCCGAGGACATCTTTGATTTTGATGAACGCATAAAAAAATTTCTCAATACCGACGAGCCCATAGAATACCTCTGCGAACTGAAATTCGATGGACTGTCCATGGAGCTGATCTATGAAAATGGTCACTTCGTCAGGGCGATCACACGCGGTGATGGTTCCGTAGGCGAAGACGTCACCCAGAACATCAAAACCATCAAAAGTATTCCATTAAAATTACGTCATAAAGATCCGCCGGCTCTTTTTGAGGTTCGCGGAGAGGTTCTGATGTTCAAGCAGGACTTTGCCAAGCTCAATGAAATGCAGCAGGAGAATGGCCAGCAGACGTTTGCCAATCCTCGCAACGCCGCCGCGGGAACAGTTCGTCAATTGGACTCAAAAATTGCAGCCTCCCGTCCTTTGCGGTTCTTTGGATATGCCCTGGGAGCCACCGATGGGGTTGCTTTTGAAACACAAAAAGAGATCCAAGAGTACTTCGCTGCACACGGCATACCGACAACTCTGAAATACAAGGAAGACCTTCTGCGGGTTGCAAAAGGACCTGAAGAGGTGGTCGAGTACTATCACCACATCGAGAAGGTTCGGCCCGCTCTGCCTTTTGATATCGATGGCGTCGTTATCAAGGTCAACTCTCTGAGATTGCAAGAGGACTTGGGACTTGTCGCACGCAGCCCTCGATGGGCCACGGCCGCCAAGTTTAAACCTGAACAGGCTTTGACGACCATTGAAAATATCGTGGTGCAAGTTGGTCGCACAGGGGCGCTGACCCCCGTGGCGATCATGAAGCCCGTCAAAGTCGGCGGCGTCACCATCACCAACGCCACCTTACACAATCAAGACGAGATCACCCGTAAAGATATTCACATCGGGGACACGGTGGTTATCCAACGTGCCGGGGATGTCATCCCTGAAGTCGTCGAGGTTGTGAAGGACAAACGCCCCAAGGGAAGCACGCTGTTCTTGATTCCTGAAAATTGTCCTGCCTGCGGCTCCAAGGCGGTGAAGGCCGAGGGTGAGGTCGTTACCCGCTGTGTGAATCCACTTTGTATCGCCATGGTCAAAGAATCACTGAAACACTTTGTGGCTCGACGTGCGATGAATATCGACAAAGTCGGTGACCGTTTGATTGAGACTCTGGTCGATAATAAACTGCTTTCCAGCTTTTCAGACTTCTATCGCCTGTCCAAAGAAAACATCCTGTCTTTGGATCGCCAGGGCGATAAGTCCGCAGAGAACATCATCAAATCCATCGAAGCCAGCAAACATCCAACACTGGCACGATTCATCTTTGCCCTGGGAATTCGTTTCGTCGGAGAGCAGACCGGAAAACATCTGGCCGATCACTTCCTGACTATTGAAAAGTTCCTTGGCGCCAGTGAGGAAGAGCTGCTTCTGGTGCCAGAGATCGGCCCTAAAGTGGCAAAGTCCATTCGTGATTGGACCTCCAATCAACGTTTGGTGGATGATGTCCATGCCATGATCAAGTTGGGAGTGAAGATCGCAGAACCCCTGCGCTCTCAAGAGGGGGCTTTGTCCGGAATGAGCTTCCTGATCACTGGAACGTTGCCCGTGAAGCGGGATGATGCCAAAGACCTGATTGAAAAGAATGGCGGAAAGATTCTCAGCTCTGTTTCCTCTAAGCTGAACTACTTGGTGGTGGGTGATGATCCCGGCTCTAAAGTTGAAAAAGCTCAAACTCTGGGCGTAAAAATCATCTCTTGGGACGACTTGCAGAAAATGATCTAAGCACCAAAAAACAAAAACCCACGGTTACAAGCCGTGGGTTTTATAAGCGCCTTGCAAAGGCTTTTGACCGAATTAAAGGTGGTCAATAACGATGTCGCGAGCCATTACAGTCTTACGACCGTCAGCTTTCGCGCTCTCAACACCTTTTAGGCAAAGTTGCTCAATTGCCTTACTGAGTACGTCGATAGTCTCAGCAGATGTGTTCATTTGACCTTTTTCTTTGATAAGTTTTTTTACTTTGCTTGTAACTACAAGTACTTCTGCCATGATATACCTCTCCATCCATGTTAAAACGAACAATAAAAGGTTTGCATAGGGTCCTGGGATTGACAATATGAAATCTTCTTGCGCCGCACTAATTTATAGAGCGGCCCGGGTTCAATAAGAGCTCTGACTTGCCATCGACGAACTTGAAAAGCTCTGCCTGCCTTGTCCCACTTTCACCTGGGGATATCCATACAAAAGTTTTTTGATCCAATGGCTTTGTACATTCAACATCCAGGAATGCGGGTGACCAGCAGCCACTATTTAAGTGTTCGACCGAACCGATGATCTCATGCCGGGTGTGGTGTGTGTGTCCATAAACTATTCGATTCACCTTGGTGATTGCACTGGTCATTGCCAGCACACGGTCGTCGGGCTCTTTGTACCCAGAAACCAAAGATGTAACTGACTTACTATAAAACAAGAAGAATGGCAGAAGCAGAAACAACGGAATGAAAGCCCAGAAGAAGGAGATTTCATAGATTGAACGAACAACCACCATCAGCTGAAAGATCAGATAGAACGCGACAAAAATAATAAACGCTCGATCCAGCCACAGCTCTCTGGCCAATAAAAAGGGATTGCTGGCAGCCGGGGCCACAAAGAGTTCTTTCAGTTCGCGAACCATCCGCGGCTCTGCATTTGCTTTTTCAGCAATGAAGGCCACTCGATCTTCGATCTTCAGCGGATTACGTATCGGGGCCGCCAGGCGATCAAAGAACGAATGCAGCAAAGTCACCACCGAACCCCAGAACCACGTCAACACCAGGCCGGGTTGAGCCCGCAACATATACTTTAGGAAGAAGCGAATATACTCCGGAATCGACATGATGTAGTTGCTGTCCACGTGGGGGTTAAAAAATCCCATACCATTCATTAGATAACGGCAGGCCAGATTTCCGAATGGGAGCTTGAGCGACACAAAGTTATAACCCCGAACATAAGGATTGATCGGGTCTTCACACATGCAATACGGATCGTATTGATTGCCATGCTCAATCAAGGTGTCCTGGTTGCTGATGTAGAACCATTCCACAAAACGCACCTGCATCTTTTTGTCTTCTGGCAAAGCCAAGTGCTTATAAACTTCCGCCTGCACTTCCGTGAAATGCAACTCGAGGTCATGATTGCCAATAACAAACACAGCCCGATTCCCACGCAAAATAAATTCCCGTAAAGCACGAACCCACTCGGCGTGATCTTGCAGAATGACTTCAATTTTGTAACGGGACCGCTCTTCGATCGGGAAAAGTCCCCGATGCTTCTCCAGCCAGCTCATGTGGAACACGGGTTCATCAGGCAGCTTTAATACACTGTCAAAGTCGAAAATATCCCCATTCAGCACCAGCTCCACCGGAGCCCCCTGAGCCCGTTCTTCGCAATGCTTTAGGAAAGACTCAAAGACATCGTCAAAGAAAAACTGACGTGTCTTAAACTTCTTCCACAGAGGAAAACGCAGGTTGACCGGTTCGGCTTCGCACAAATGCAGATCACTGATGATTGCCGTATGCGAGGCTGTTTTAAAATCAGGAAAGGGTCTTGAAAAAAAAGTGGGCAAAGCTGCCTCCCACGATCTATGATCGTGCAGATGAAAGAATTTATCAAGAACCTGAAGACTCCAATTGCAATTGTCGGCATGGGTAAAAGTGGTGAAGCCGCTCGACGCCTGCTGCTTCTGGCGGGATATGCCCCAGAATCCATTCTTACCTTTGACGGCAAACTAGAGTCTGCTCACTTTCGTGATCCACAGGCTCTTATGTCGCAAGGCGCACCACGCACTTTGGTGGTTTCTCCCGGGGTGCCGCTGGCTTCGCCATGGATACAGGAAGCTCGCACCAAAGGTGTTGCCATAACCAGCGAAATTTCGTTGGCCTGCGCCACACTGGAGAACGAAAAACTTATCGGTATCACGGGATCTGTTGGCAAAAGCACCACCGTGTCCATACTGGGCGCTGGCTTGCACGCCTTTTCCAAAACGGGTTTTGTGGGGGGCAATCTAGGGACACCCTTTGCCGACTATGCTGCCGATGTTCTGGAAAAAAAACGTCCTCGTGCTGACTGGATCATACTTGAGCTTTCCAGTTATCAGTTGGAAAACTGCGAGGGTCTGGAATTGGATTATTCCGCCATCACGTACTTCACTTCGAACCACCTTGAGCGATATGAAAACCTAGAGCACTACTATCAGACAAAGTGGAAGATCCTTTCTTTGACGAAGAATGTGCTTTTATTGAATCGCGAAGGTGGCGATCTTGTGGAGTACTTCAACAAGAATGGCTCTTCCCAGCAGATTCAGGTCATTTCCCGTCAGGATCCGTCTTTACAAGCCCTGCATCTGGAGCAGGCTGAACTCATTGGACAACACAATCAGGACAACCTGGCACTGGCAAGCTCACTGGCGCTGGCCGCTGGATGGCCAGTGACGGCCATTGCGGGCATGAAGGCGTTCAAGGGGCTTGCCCATCGCCTTGAAAGCGTCGGCACTGTCAAAGGTGTGCGCTTTATCAATGACAGCAAAGCCACGGCCATGGACAGCGTTCTGATTGCCGTCACCGCAGCTCATGACACTCTTCAGTCCGCGGGCAAACTATGGGTTCTTCTTGGTGGCCGCGACAAGAACCTTCCCTGGCAGGATCTGAAACCGCTGGAGGCCCTGCAAAACACTGAGTTTGTATTCTTCGGTGAATGTCGGCAAACGGCTCAAACCAAATCAACCTTGCCAGGAAAATCTTTCGTCAGCATGCAAGACGCCATGGAGTTCATCCTGTCACAGGTAAAACCCGCCGACACAGTATTGTTAAGCCCTGGGGGCACCAGTCTTGATGCCTTTAAGTCCTTTGAAGATCGCGGAGATGTCTTTAAAGCGATTGTGCGGGATTTCGCACGATAGTTATTCTCTGAAGTTCAAAACAGATAGCGTGTTCGGATCCACAGGAAGAACACGCGAATAGATTTTCTGAGTTCTCTCGCCAACGACAACTACTTCATGAATATCTTCAGGGACGTTGTAGATAATAAAGCCCCCGCCAGCGATCCCTTTTCCATTCTGCAGAATGCGACCCTGCATATCAAAGTACACTATCTGACGTGGATTAATATTGTCGTAGGCGGCCAGATACACCTCGAAGTTTTCATCCGGGACAAAACCTACGATCACGCCTGCTGATGGCAAATCATCAATCTTCAGATAGTTCTTAATCGCACTCAACCACGACCAGTGAACAACTGGAGCGTGCACGAACTCATCGTTGTCGTTATAGACATAACGAGCTGCCACGTAATCTGCACCCTCGGGCTGAACACGCATCAGACCGTAACGCTTCAGATTCGGCAGTGTGACTGTTGCGACCCCTGTAACCTGCAGTTCTTCAGAAAGACTTTGCATAGTCACAAGACCCGTCACAGGTTCACCTGTGAAAGCATCGTAAACCCTTAACGGCACGGATTCATTTTTAATCGTAGCGGCAATATCACCCTGAGCAACTGAGCCTTCTTCCACAACCACGTTCTGGTAGCCGAGAATCACATCCGCTCGAGTCGCCAGAAGGGAATGGAATCCGGGGGAAGCATCGACAAAAGCAAACAGACCGTTTTCACTGGTGGCCTGCAGACTTGGATCAGGAAGCATAAATTGATTGAAGTAAACCGGCACCAAGCTTTGATCAGATTCCACCTGCACTTCGATACCAGCCAGGGTCTTGCCATCCAAAGTCACTTTACCCCAAATGACTGTTGGAGCCCCATCAAATGACATCTGCCTTTGCTGAGAAAGAATGTCCTGCAAAGCCTGAATCATCGTATTTGGATAAAGGGGAGTCTTAAATTCCGAACCGGAAACTACAATTGCCGCCGTCTGCATGTGAGAAGGGGCTGCGGCTCGCATTACCGTGGTGGAACCACGGGTGACATTGTCCATCGCCACGGCTCCATCTTTTCTGGGGGCGACTTCTTTAGCACCTTTTACAAAGGTCACAAGTGTTTTTGCTGGGGCTGCATCATCCGGTCGCGGGTTATAGGCGCTTGTCACAATACCCGCAAAGTCAGGATGCGGTTGAATGCGGATCTTGGGTCCCTGCAGAGTGTTCTGGCCCACGGACGCAACCCGGTTCAGGCGGAAGCTGCCTTCGCCCAAAGTCTTACCTTCTTTATCCACCAGCTTGGCGACAATAGATCCGGTCACATCCTCGACCTCAATATTATATTGTCCCTGCACCAGATTCACACGGCCCAGTTCTTTCAGGACACCTTCGTCACTGCGACGGATCTCGATATGATGTTCGTTGGTCACTGCAAGTCCGCCAGTGATTTCCAACGGCCCAGAGATGGTCCGAATTCCAGCCGGCTTTTCTTCCACCAATCCATAGGAAGGCAAGTTCGGATCTTCCCCGGCAGATTCGTTCTTAGGCGCTACATAGACATCTGCTTTGGGGACTGACGTGCTGGCGCGCCCCTTTGAATCGATTCCCGCAACATACACTTTCGAATTTGCTACGCCTGTTTCGGCCGTGATACCGGATTTCTGCAGGACTTCCCGGGCCATGTCCGACCAGGTTGGTTGGCTCCAATCCTGAGACAACACTTCGTTTTTTTGCTGGGCCACCTGCAGGCGTCTGGCTTGCGCAGCAGGAAGTTCATTTATCCACTGCGAAGGATCGCTGTCGATGGTTCCTGGAGTCTGTGCTGATTGCGAGGCAACAAATCTTTCCGGCGTTTTCTGAATGACCATTTCAGTCAGCTCGATCTTCTTGGCAAAAAGAGGAGCAGAGGATTTTTCCGACGCCAGATTCAGTGGTTTGATTTTTTCGATGCGGACCCATTCCGAAAGTTGCCTCTCGGATTCCAGCATCTCTTCAAACGCAATGTGTGGTGGTGAATTTTTCTGAGCCTTGATGACAAGTGCATCGTAAATAGGAATGAACTTCAAGCCACCTGTGGGGCTTGACCAGTATAAGCATCCAGCAAATACGGTCAGCGGTATCAACAACCGCTTCAGTCGCAGTCCTTGCAACAGTCACCTCATTATAAGAATAGTCACTTCTGACCAGTCTTTATCGTATTTAGAAGGAACGGAAGTCGTCAATCACGTTGCGACTGTCGCGACTTTGGTTAAGCGTCTGGCGCAGCTTTTCCGCGATGGGAGCGGCTCTGTCGTCATCGCGGTCAAGGAGGTCAAAACCTCCTTCTTCATTACGACCTTCGACCAGAACCTGCACTTGCACATCATAAGGACGGCGATCGCCCAGAATTGTGACGTGCGTATAATATCTTTCTTTGGCCATATCCATCTTCTCGATATTGCTGCCTTTTTTGTCGTAATAGCGGGACGTCATTTCGCGCCCGTTCTGGCTTACCGTGCGAGGCTCACCAATCACAGACATGACCACACGACGTGTCTCGCTGAGGTTCAGGGGCGTTTCACGTAGAATCACGCCCCCAGTTCGACAACTGGACAAAAGAACAGTCATTAGAAAGACAAATAACAAAGAAAGTTTGTTCATTACTTCTTCTGAGCCTTATTCCAATCGTCCATAAAGGCTTTAATACCTTTGTCGGTCAGTGGGTGATGAGTCATCTGCTGCATCACTTTAAATGGAATTGTAGCGATATCGGCACCCATTTCAGCTGCAAGTTGAATATGCATCGGGCTACGCACGCTTGCGACCAAGACTTCAGTGTCGAAATCATAGTTGCGATACATTTGGATAACCTGATCAACCATCTGCATACCTTCAACACCAATGTCGTCCAAACGACCCACAAACGGGGACACCATGGTCGCACCAGCTTTTGCAGCCAACAAGGCCTGCATTGGAGAGAACACCAACGTGACGTTGGTCTTGATCCCTTCCGCTTTCAGTTTCTTAACAGCAATCATGCCGTCTTCGCACATAGGGATTTTTACAACGACATTTGAAGCCAGCTTTGCCAGCTCTTTACCTTCGCGCACCATCTCTTCATGTTGAAGACTGATCACTTCGGCGGACACTGGACCTGAGATCTCTTTGCAGATTTCTTTGATCACTGTGTGGAAGTCTTTACCGCTTTTTGCGATCAAAGAAGGGTTTGTGGTCACACCATCAACCCAACCACGCAGGTTGGCTTGCTTGATTTCTTCAATTTCTGCCGTGTCGATAAAAAACTTCATGGGAACTCCAAGATTCTAATCAGTGATTTTAGATACTCACAATTTGTACGTTGGCTGATTTTAAAAATCAACCAGGCTTTTACCCTGAATATAAAACTCTGCCTGCTTCGCTGGTTGTGCCGTCTTGGCAATCTCACTGAGGCTTTTTTGATAGATGGGATGCTCATAAGCCCCCCAGGCCTCAGCGGCACAGCGGATAATCAGCGGATCCTGATGCATCTGCGGGTATGGCAGAGTCAGGCGGGGAGACATCACAATCATGTCATCAAAAGTCAGCAGCGTCAGTTCCGCATGGCTGCGCTGAAGTAAACCCGGGGCACCCTGTTCACACTGGGATAAAACCAGATGCAGGCACTGATCCACGGATAGAGATGTCTCAAATCGCACAACAAATTCCATGCGTGCGCTCAGATCCTGACGTTCGTCGGTAAGGTAGCGCTTGTAAACGGAGGAGATGGCAACGATCTCCCCACACTCTGAAAGCTTCTCCAAAAGTCTTTTGGCTTTTTCGACCCCGCCGACAAGATCCAAAGTCAGATAAATCAGCGCGATATGCCGCTTGGAATTCATTTCTTCTTCCCAAAAAGTACATCACGGATCTGATAAAGGCCTGGCTTCTGTTTTACCAGCCATTCCGCCGCCTGGACGGCTCCTTTGGCGAACACCGTGCGATTTAAAGCCGTGTGTTCAAAGGTCAAAACCTCTTCGTCGCTCATCGCGAAAATCTTATGAACCCCGAACACACCACCCCCACGGATGGCCAAGGCGTCTGGCAGTTTTTTGCCAACCGCTTTTTCCAGATTCTCCTGAAGAGTGATCGCCGTTCCTGAAGGACGGTCTTTCTTGCGATTGTGGTGAATTTCTTCAATTTGAAAGTCAAAATGTGAAATAGCCGACAGAGACTTTAAAGCCTCGTTCAGTACCGCCACACCCAGACTCATATTTGAAGACCACAGAACAGGGATCTTCGCGCTGTACTTTTGCAGAAGATCCTTTTCTTTTTTTGAAAAACCCGTCGTGCCACAGACAACAGGGGTTCTGTGCTCGGCCGCCTTTTTTAAGACATCCTTCAAGGCCTCTGGAGATGAAAAATCAATCCACACATCCACAGCCGAAGCTTTCTTTTCATCCCACTTTTCACCCCGCAAGGGCGCATAGACCAGATCGCACCGAGGATTTGCCTCGATAACAGCGGATATTTCCTTGCCCATTCTGCCGGCGGACCCAAACAGTCCGATTTTGATTTTTTTCACAGAAGACCCACTTTTTTCATTTCTGCACGCAAGGCCTCGGTGTGTTCCGGCGCCAGCTCAACCAGCGGCAATCGAAGCTCTGCAGATTCAATCAGACCCAAAAGCTGAACGGCTTTTTTAACCGGGATGGGATTTGCTTCCACAAAAAGAAGATTGATCAGGTCATTGTACTTCGCAATATCAGCGCGAGCTTTTTCGATAGCGCCCTCTGTGACCCACTTCTTCCACTGCACCATTTGTGCAGGGATCACGTGCGTTGCCACCGAGATCACACCATGACCACCGACACCCAGGAACTCCACGTAGGTTCCATCATCACCGGAAAGCATCACAAAGTCCTTCCCGCAGGCAGCAATCAGCTCTTTGGCAACATCGATTTTTCCCGTGGCATCCTTGATGCCGATAACTCCCGCGACCTTGGATAGATCACGAGTGGTTTCTGCGGATAAAGACGTGATCGTTCTTCCCGGGACATTGTATAAGATCGTCGGAATCTTGACTGAACTGGCCACCGCCTTAAAGTGCTCATACAAACCCCGCTGCGGAGGTTTGTTGTAGTAGGGAACAACAACCAGGATTGCATCAGCCCCCAGCTCTTCGGCTTTGCGTGAATCTTCAATCGTTTGCGCCGTGCTGTTCGAACCCGTTCCCATAATCAAAGGAACGCTGTTTCCACAGACTGAACGCAGGTGCTGCAACAGCTCTGCTTTTTCCTGTCCTGTCAGCGTCGGACTTTCCGCTGTTGTCCCATTGACAACGAAACCGTCAATGCCGTTTTGCAATTGGTGCTTCACCAGCTTATCCAAAGACGCAAAGTCTATTTTGCCATTTTTAAATGGCGTAATTAGCGCCGTGAAAGTTCCTTTGAAATTTTTCATCCCACCACCTCAAGATTATATTTAAAATCACCAATAAACACGGCATCGCCCTCCATCAGTGGATGGGGGTCGCCCGCGATGAAGCTGACAAACATCACTCCACCAGGCATCTGCACTTCAACGCGGGATTCTTTGGTTTGTTGCGAATACACAAAGGCAGCGGCCACCGCGCCGGTCCCGCAGGCCAGAGTGTAATCCTCAACGCCACGCTCGAAAGTCACGGCACGAATTTTCGCAACAGATTCTTCGGCATAAAAAGTGACATTGGCCCCCGCAGGCTGCAAGTCATGATGCGAACGTGCTTCACGCGCCATATCCTTCAGCGCAACGGTGTCAGAGAAAGCGTGGATCTTCTGAACCAGATGAGGGACGCCGGTGTTCACCAAAGCAAACGTCTCCGTCGAACTGGATTTGGTTTTTAGTTCAATCTGCTCCTGAATGAATCGTGCCTCAGGCATACGAACGCGGACACGAGTGTCCCCAAGAACATGGGCTGTCACCAGACCCGCACCGGTTTTAAAGCGTAAGGCCCCCGTGGGACTGCCGCCCAGGTTTTCATAACAAAAACGGGCCGCACAGCGTGCAGCATTGCCGCACATTTCTGCGGTTGATCCGTCATTGTTGAAGAAGTCCCAGTTGTAATCAAATCCCTCAGATCCTGATTCAATCAAAAGAAAGCCGTCCGTTCCCACGCCCAGAACCCGGTCACAGACCAGCTTCGCAAATTGAGCCCGGGTCATCTTCAGATGGCTTTCAATGTCCTTCCAGATCGAACCATCGCGAGCATCCACCAAAGCGAAGGTGTTACCCGCGCCAGACATCTTCGTGATCGTGATTGGCAAAAAGGCACTCATGGCTGTCCAGCCTCTGAATCCTTGGACTTCTTTTTAACGGGAGTTGGGGATGTGGAATCTTTGAAAGTCGGCTCACCGCGCCCCAAAGGCGCCGGATTCAGCGGAGGAAGAGGGCGTCCTTTCACTCCGCAACCGAACATCGCTAGTGAAAGAGCTGCCAAAATGATCGTTTTATTCAGATGTTCCATGGATCCCCTTCAAATCGCCTTCCACCTCGGTGATACGGCGACAAAGCATGGGGTCTATCATATACTGTCTATACTGGTTCGCTGAAATGTTTTTGCAGGTCATCACGTATTTCTGAGCTTCCTCAGTATTGGGGCTCTTCTGCATCTGACTGACCTTCCAGATCCAATAGAAAGACTCAGGATATTTATCATCAGCCTTCTTTAATAGAGCCAAGGACTCCTGAGCTTTGACAGGGCTGTTGAGCTCCAGATACTTCTGCACTTCCAGGGCATACCAGAATTTCTGCTGGGGACTCTTTTTAACTGCCACTGAGTCGATAACTTTCTGATATTCAACCCATTTCGACTGGCAGGCCAATGCCTGAGCCTGGGTCAATTTCAGCTCTTCATCAAAAGGGACCACCAAAAGCTGCTTTCTAACAGTCTCAAGACCACCTTTGCAGTCTCCTTTTGCGATCATCAGACGTGAAAGTTCGTTCACGATCGGGAAGTTATCAGGCTCGATACGAGCGGCCTCAGCCACCTTGTCCAGAGCTTGATTGATCTCGGACTTACGCAAGGACACGCCGGTCTCAAAAAGTTGCTGAGCCTTGTCACTGAAGAAGATGTTGGAAACCTCATTCACTGTCTTTTTCAGTTCACTGACAGCCTGAGGACGGGTTTCTCGTTGAATCGCGCTGGACAGAATATTGAGCGCCTGTTGGCGATCGCGCTGCAGACTCAAGTTATAGGCTTTTTCAATAATGTCTTTATAGGTCTCAGACTTGGGAGCTTTGGCCTGAGCAAAAACGAAAGGGCTGGAAAGAGTAAGAGCCGCTAAGACAGCGGCTCTTAAGAACTTCAACTTCATTGAACTATTTCTTTTGGAAAGACTTCAAAGCAACAGTCACGTTACCGAACTGGCTTGGAGCCACTTGTTTCAAAAGACCGGACATTGGGATTTGCTGTGGGTTGATCCAAGCATTGATCTCAGAGTTGTCTTCTTTGTTTTTCAAACGAGCGTGGATGCAATCGAAAGTACCTGCTGGAACAGTGATACGATCTTCTTTAACTTCAATTACTTCTACGTCTTGTTTAGGTACTTGTTGTTCTTTACCGTTCACCAACAACTTTTTAGTTTCGCCAGTGTTTGGATCGATCAACATTTCCATTTTTTGCTTACCAGCAAAACCAAGATCCACGTCCTGATTCAACCAGATGCCATCAGCTCCGATGGATTTTACAGACATGATCATGGAACCTTTGATGAAACCCATGTCCACGCTGTAGTCAGCTCTGTCGCCAACTTTCCAGTCCAAACCGGTTGTCTGAGCTTGCTCCAGAATACCAGGCATTTGTGCCTGAACCAGAACGTCCGTTACAGATGGTGCTGCAACTGCATTAACAGAGAACGCCAAACCTAGGGCCGCAATAAGAGCCTTGAACATAAAATTCCTCCTTGAATGGTTATATGGTCCCCTAATGAGACCACGACCAAGGGTAGTGCAGTCAAGACTCTATTTACTGTTCTCTGTAACTACTCACCAGAACTTGACGCGGCTTGCTGCCATTCGCTGGGCCGACGACGCCTTCTTTTTCGAAGATCTCAATCATGCGTGCTGCTCGCGGATATCCGAGTCTGAATTTGCGCTGAATTAAAGACGCAGAGATTTCTTTCTGCTCAGAAGCCCACGACAGAATTTCATCGTATCTCTCATCGTACTCTTCTTCACCAAAGCCACCACCGTCGCCGCCGCCAGCTTCACCGCCATCCCCCCCAGCAAATCCATCCAGCGCTTTCATGGCCAGAGGATCGTATTCAGGTTCTGCTTGAGATGCCCAGTGTTTTACAACATTGCCAATTTCACCATCAGACAAATAAGGACCGTGGTGACGGGTCGGCTTACCAACACCTGGTGCCTGGAACAACATATCCCCATTCGGAAGCAGGCGTTCCGCACCCGAGTCATCAATGATGATTCGCGAGTCCATCTTAGAAGCCACCTTCAGGGCCACGCGGCCCGGGATGTTTGTTTTAATCAAACCCGTCACGACGTCTTTACGCGGAGACTGGGTCGCCAGAATCAAGTGGATACCGCAGGCGCGCGCTTTTTGTGTCAAACGCTGGATCGGCTCTTCGATGTTTTGTTTTTCCACGATCATCAAGTCTGCCAACTCGTCTACCACAATCACGATATAAGGAAGTGGCTGATAGTAGTACTGATCCAGCTTCGCTTTGCCTTCTTCCAGCTCCAGGTTGATCTTTTCATGCTCTTCAACTTCAGCCTTGGAAAGGTTGCCGGTTTTTTCGTTGAACGCCTCAATTTTACCAACACCGAATTTGGACAAAGACTTATAACGCTTTTCCATTTCACGCACAGCCCACTTCAGTGCTGTTGCCGCCTTCTTCGGCTCGGTCACGTGTGGTAGCACCAGATGCGGAACAGTGGAGAACGGCGCCAGGTCGACCATCTTCGGGTCAATCAAAACCAAACGAAGTGTTTTAGGGGAGTGACGGAACAAAAGCCCCGTGATGATAGAACCCACAAACACCGACTTACCCGACCCCGTTGTACCGGCAATCAGCAAATGCGGCATCTTTCTTAGATCCACCACCTTCGGCTCTCCATCCACCGCACGGCCCACGGCCATCGGCAGCGCCAGGTCTTCGCTCCAGAACTGATCCTCGGCAATCAGGTCTTTGTAATAAACGGTTTCACGCTTCAGGTTCGCGGTTTCGATACCAACCACATCCGTGCCCGGAATGTGACCCACCACACGCACAGATTCTGAAGATAGGGCCAAAGACAGGTCATCTTCCAGCTCCGAAATCTTCGAAATTTTCACATCGGCATTGGGCTTAAATTCATACATGGTCACCAAAGGACCCGGCTTGGCATCCTGAATGGTTCCTTCGATCGAGAAGTTTTTCAGCTTCTCGACCAAAGAGTCGGCTTTGCGCTGAATCTCGGCCTTGTCAATCTTGATACGGGACGCTGGAGGGTCTTCCAGCAGCGCCAGTTTCGGCATATCCCAGTTTTCAATACGACGAGGCGGCTTGGCCTTCATCACAACTTTGCGCTTCTGTGCCAGACGAACCGCAGGAACCTCTTCTTCCTCTTCTTCGTCAGACTCCTCGGAATCCTCTTCGTCAGATTCTTCTTCGTCTTCTTCTTCGGCGGCGGCCAGAAGTTCTTCCAGCTCTTCGTCCTCTTCTTCTTCCTCGGCGTCTTTTTCTACGAACTTCTTGTCAGAAAGAGGAAAGATGCTCTTGGCTTTGGTTTCTTTGGCATCAGATTTTTTAGATTTTCCTTTTTTACCTTCCTGCACAAACATTCCAGAGAAGAATGCCGCCACCTTATCCATGACTTTCTTTTTCTTCATGGAGGCCAGAAGTCCCTGTGGAACTTCGGCAAGCTCTTGCAGTGTTTTTTCAGAATAGAAGACCACCAACACGGCCATCAGTGACCACAGAATGACCTGCACGCCCACAGAGTTAAAGGCCCCCATCAAAGCCTGAGAAACGCCCAGACCCAATAAGCCGCCTAAATAGATTTGCCCCTGGAAAATCTTGGTGTTCGGCAAATACAACGAGAATAGAGCGGCCACATTCACTATCAGCAGAAAGGCCCAGACAAAACGAATGTTTTTAAGATTCAGGGACTCACCTTTGAAAGCAGCATAGGCAATTTTGACAAAACAGGCCACGACCACCCAGGCCGCCAGGCCCATGCCCTGATACAGCATATCGGCAAGGAAACTGCCCACAATTCCGCAATAATTTACAGCTTTTAGCCCTTGCCCTATGGAATTTAGGGAGGGGTCTAGGGGGTTGTAGCTAATCAGGGAAAGAGCAAAGAACAGCCCTAAACCCAAAAAGCCTATTGCAATGACGTCCTGTCGAAACTTTTTAAGGAATTGGTTCATTTAAAAAATTTACGAAATTCCCAGCAGTTAGTCATGCACCCTGGGGCCTTCCTTGACTTAAGCCCCGGGGTGCAGGACAAAGAGCCAGTCAAATGCTTAAAATAAATGAGATTTTCTATAGTATTCAAGGTGAAACCACCTATGTCGGCTGTCCAACAGTCTTTGTGCGCCTGACCGCCTGCAATCTGCGCTGCACCTATTGCGACACCAAATATTCCTATTATGAAGGCGAGATGCAAACGCTGGAAAATATTCTGGCGGAAATCGATTCCCACAAAGCCCCGAACGTCTGCATCACGGGTGGAGAACCTTTGTTGCAAAAAGAAGTGCACACATTGATGAGAATTCTTTGCGATCGCGGTTACAAAGTTTCTTTGGAAACAAGTGGATCAAAAAGCATTGCTGAAGTTGATGCGCGTGTGAAAATTATTTTGGATGTGAAAACTCCAGATAGTGGTGCAGCAAATTCATTTGTGATGGAGAACATCGGCTTTTCCACTCCCAGCACGGAATACAAGTTCGTGATTTGTTCAGAAAAAGATTTCGAATGGTCTGAGGAATTCTGCCGTCAACATAATTTATTTGAAAAATTTGTGGTTTTATACAGCCCATCATACGGCCAAGTCTCTGAACGCTGGTTGGCAGAAAAAATTTTGCAGAAAAATTCATCAGCAAGGTTGCAATTACAGCTGCATAAGTATATTTGGAATCCCGAAACACGCGGAGTATAGTCCTTAACGATTCATCTGAAATTTTGGGAGTTCCATGACGCCGAACCTAAACAGTTCCGATAATCTTTTTGTCGCCAACCTTCAATCTGTAAGCTTGGAGAAGTTAGTTAAAAGCAAACTTGAAGTTTTGTTTGCTCAACAAAAAGAAGCACAAGTTGAGTTGAATGGTTTGTACAATGTAGTTCTGGAACAAGTAGAAAAGCCACTTCTTGAGCTTGCTTTGCGCGCCTATAATGGCAACCAGGTGAAAACCGCGCAAATGCTGGGCATCAATCGCAACACTCTTAAGAAGAAAATTGACAACTACAAGATTCGTGTAAAGAAAATGAACTAAGATTCGTTCAAGTCTTGCATCAGCGGGCCAACCGAGAACCACCACCACGCACGAGGCCCGCAAACTTTGAGTTCTATTAATTTTCGCCACTCTAGAGGGGTTCAATGAGTACGCGAATACCACCACAAAATATTGACGCCGAACAGTCCATTCTGGGCGGTTTGATGCTTGATCGTGAAGCACTCGATCAGGTCGGTGACGTTCTGATGGCTGATGACTTTTATAAGCCAGGCCATCAAAAGATCTACGAAGCCATTAAAGAGTTGCACGCCAAAGGCCAGCCTATTGATATCATCACTGTGACGAACGTTTTGCAGTCACAGGGACACATGGATATTGCCGGCGGCCCTGAATATCTGATCAGCCTTTTGGATAAAACCATTTCTTCTGCCAATATCGGCACGCATGCCAAGATCGTTAAAGACAAGGCCACTTTGCGTCGCTTGATTGCAATTAATTCCTCTTTGATCGAAAAAGCCTACGAACAAGATTTCGTGGACGTGGAATCTTTCGTAGATCAGGCAGAATCTGAAATCTTTAAAGTGGGCGAAAACAAAACCAAAACAGGTCTTGTGGGCTCTATGGAAATCGTCAAGGCTTCCATTCAAAAGATTGAAGAACTTTACAAGAACAAAGCCGAGATCACCGGCCTTGCCACAGGCTTCAAGAAGCTGGATGAAATGACCGCCGGTCTACACCCGGGCGAGATGACGATCATCGCCGCTCGTCCGTCCATGGGTAAGACAGCCTTCTCTCTGAACATTGCTCAGCACGTGGCCCTTCGTCTGAAAAAGACTGTGGCTTACTTCTCTTTGGAGATGGGTAAAGAGTCCATGATGATGCGTATGCTGTCTGCGGAATCCAAAGTCAGCATGAGTGAAATCCGTAACGGTCGTATTCAGGATTCGGCATGGCCGAAGCTGATCAACGCGGCCAGTGCGCTTTCTGAAGCATCTATCTTCATTGATGATACGCCGGGTGTTTCTCCGTTTGAGATCCGTTCCCGTGCACGTCGTTTGAAAGCCGAACACGGCCTTGATCTGATCATGATCGACTACTTGCAGTTGATGAGCATGAAACAAAAGATGCAATCACGTGAGCAAGAGGTTGCCGAGATTTCCAAATCTTTGAAAGCCATCGCCAAGGAACTTCAGATTCCGGTGATCGCTCTGGCCCAGCTGAACCGTGGGGTTGAGGGACGTACAGAGAAGAAACCAATGCTTTCTGACCTGCGTGAGTCCGGATCTATCGAGCAGGATGCCGACGTTATCATGATGCTTTATCGTGATGACTACTACGACAAAGAAAATCCAGACAAACAAGGTCACGCCGAAGTGATCGTGGGTAAGCAGCGTAACGGTGCCACAGGCCCTGTGAAAATGCGCTTCGATGCCCAGTACAATAGATTCCGCGATGCAGACCCGGAAGGCCCAGTGAGTCCACTGCCTCCACCGCAGGCGCCCCCACCAATGCCGGGCGGCAGACCTAAAAACTTTGCACCTGGATCAACCGTCTAAGATAATGGGGCCCTATGAGGCCCCTTATTTATTTTTTCCAACGTAAGAAACCTCAACACTATAAGCCTGTCGTTCTGATCACGGGATGCAGCTCGGGTATCGGCATGGCTGTCGCCAAACTTCTGCATGAACGCACAGAATATCGTGTGGTCGCCACCGCTCGCGAAAAAAGCCTGGAAAAAGTTCGCAATGAGTTTCGCGAAGACGATCGTTTCCTGATCCGGGCTCTGGATGTGACTGACGAAAAAAGCCGCCAGCATCTGATCCACGATATCAGTCGCACCTGGGGTGGCGTGGATATTTTAATTAACAACGCCGGCATTTCCTATCGCGCCGTGGTTGAGCACATGACGGAACAAGATGAAGAACTTCAGATGGCCACCAACTATTTCGGTCCCATGGGGTTGATTCGTCTGTGTCTGCCACATATGCGTGAAACGGGTCGGGGCAAGATCATCAATATCTCCTCGGTCAGCGGGATGCTGGCCATGCCGACGATGTCTTCATATTCAGCCTCTAAGTTCGCCCTGGAAGGCGCCAGCGAGGCTTTGTGGTATGAGATGCGCCCCTTTGGCGTCAGAATCTGTCTGGTTCAACCGGGCTTTATCCACAGCCCTTCGCACAAGAACGTCTATCACACGCCGCAATCAGATCCGACTCGGAACTGGAGCGGGCCGTACTGCGATTTCTACAAGAACATGACCCCCTTTGTGGAGCGTATGATGAACATGTCGCTCACAACGCCAGAAAAGGTGGCCAAGCAGATCCTGAAGGCCATGAAAACTGAAAATCCGCCACTGTGGCTTCCGGCCACTCTGGATGCCACAGTGTTTTACTATATTCGCCGCTTGCTGCCGCGACGGGTGCTTTTGCCGTTCCTGTACTGGTGCCTGCCGGGCGCACGGAATTGGGCCAAGGAACATTCCCATCGGCGCAGCTAGGGGTTTTGTAAGTCCAAACTGGACCTTGGACTTGATTGCGCCTTTGGGGTTGAGTTCGCGTTAACCTCTTGATGGACTGGATTCGTCTTCACTACAGAGACCTTTGAAAAGCATGGAGGCTGATCATGGGAAATAAACTGGCGAAGGCAGTGGTTGCGGCAACAGGACTGCCCCAGGACCCTGTCGAAAGAGAATTTAACAACCTGCTGGAAAAGCATGGCAAGAACCCCGAAAGCCTCACGCTCGAGGAACTGCGGGAAGTGATGGCAGACTACCTGCAAACTGTGTTTTTGGAAATGCAGGTCGAAAACAGCGCCGAGAGCGCATAAAAAAAAGGGTCCTCATCGGGACCCTTTTCTATTTTCTAAATCTCTTCAGATGAAGATTATTGTTGTTGAGCCAGGCGCTGTTGTTGTTGCTCTCTTTTGCTCAAAGTTTTGATCGCTTTGTTGATGAATGTCGCTTGAGATTTTACCTTCGTGTAAACCGCTACAAGTGAACAGTCATCTTTGCCGTCCTTACCAGCTCCACGGCTTGTGATGCCCCAAACGTATTGAACACCATTCACTTCAAGGAATGCTGGGCCACCAGAGTCACCATGGCAAGCGCCTTTACCTTGAGTTTGATCCAACAGCATTTCAGTTTTACCGAAGCTGTCAGCGATCTCGACATCCACCTTGCGAAGACGATCGTCAGATTTTGTATTCACACCATCGGTTTCAATCAATCCGTAACCTGCCAATGTCACCTTTGTGCCCGGAACAAGAAGTGATTCGTCAGACAAGAACTTTGCAATCTGGTAGCCCGGCGCCATGCCGCCTGCGAATCTTAGAACCGCAACGTCACTGGCGTCTTCGCCATCCTGACCGATTTTACCGTAGTCTTCATGAACTTCAGAATCCACCACCAGGCGGATGTCAGTTCTTTGCATTTTATTGATGTCTGTATTGAAGATCACATACAAAGACACTTCTTTGTATTCTTCACCCACCTGAGGAACACAGTGGCCTGCAGTCAGAACCATATTGTGTTTAAGAAGGGAGCCTGTACAGATGAACTGACCTTCTTGATCGTCCGCTGTCTTTACAGAAGCGATGATCGCCACAGTCGTCTTTGCAATGCTGTCTTTGGTATCCACCGGCTGACCACCGATAATACCTGTGCTTTGTGTGCCGGACTGAACAGAGTTTTGAGTTGCTGGGGAACAAGCCGCCAAGGCCGCCGCCACACCCGTAAGAACCAAAGATTTTGTAACATTGATAAGTTTCATATGCCCCCCACCTTCCCCTAAAAGGTGAGGCCTTTAAACACCCAAAATGGCACCGGTGCAATACAATTTTTCAAATCAAATCCATAAGAAAGTCTTATGGCAAAAAAGTAAAAGGGACCCGTTGGGGTCCCTTTTAAAGAAACTTTCGCTTCAGATGCTATAAATCGGCTTACGCGCGCTCAACAGCGATCTGGATCTTTGCTTCCATACCTTCAGAGTAGCGAACCACAGCTTTGTGTTGACCCAAAACTTTGATTGGCTCTTCAAGATGGATGTCACGACGATCTACGGAGTGACCCATTTTTTGAAGTTCTTTGGAAATGTCTGTAGTAGTTACAGTGCCGAAAAGCTTATCAGTTTCACCAGCAGCCAACTTGAATGTGATAGTTGTGCCGTTGATCTTGTTAAGAAGCTCTTGTCTTTCAGCTTGAGCTTTTTTCTTCTTAGCTTCAGCAACGCGTTTCAAGTGTTCGTACTCTTTTACGCGTTTTTCAGTAGCTTCCGCAGCCAATTTGCGTGGGAACAGGAAGTTTCTTGCGAAACCTTCAGAAACGTTCACCAACTCACCAACACGACCTACATCTTTAACATCTTTTTGAAGAATAACTTTCATGTGATCTCCATTTTTTAGCTGTTTTCAGTCGGAGTCTTCATCTTGCGAAGACGCGCCCTGAAATCAACCCAGTAATCGACCAAGCCAACCACTGCCAGAATCGGCAATAACTGACCGACCAAGATTATGTACGTCAAAACTCGCATGAACAATCCTGCTCGCATCGAGTTTAGAAATACCTCCAACACCGCCAGCCCCTGAAAGAAATAAAGAACGATTGAAACGTTCAGTATATTAACTGCGAGGATAGCAGTGGCCTTACCGCCAAAACTCACCATTGTTAGAAGGAAGGCTGTCATCGCCACCCAAATAAAATAATCGGGCAAACGATATTCCAACAACTTGAGCTGAGAGGCAATTTTCTCGCGGGGCAAATTGAGCCACGAAAAAACCCTTCTCTCAAAAATAAGTCCCAAACCCAGGGCTAACACTAACATGATAACCACGGCTGAGGGCACCTGCTGGATCAAAACACCCGGATCCAACTTCACCGCCGGATTCATTTCCTGAACCTTTTGGGAGAACTGTTCCACCAGCTTCTGAACTTCAGCATACGTGTTGATCCCGTTTCTTTTGAAAGCTCCCATGATCCCCAGGCCCGCAGCCACAGATCCCACAGCAACACTCAAGAGTCCCGAAATCCACCACCCAAGTCCTCTTTGTTCTAATTCCATGTAGGCACCTAAAGTCATCCAAACGGAGCCTAAGAACAGAGCCAGAGGTTGAGCGTTCAGGAGCCACGCAGCTCCTGTGACTACGATCCCTAAAATCCAAAAGGCGATAGGACCGTAGGCTTTGCGCAAGACACGGAGAAGGGGGGCGCCCATAATCCCTGTGAGCATCGACAACAAAATCGAGAGTGATGAAATTGTGATGAACTTTTGGGGGGTCGCCGTCTTCTTCATGGCTTACGCCTTTACTTTAATTATTCGCCTTTATCGAAACGCTCAGAACGCTCTGCTTTTGCAGCTGCGAAAGCAGCTTTACGAGCAGCAGCTTTTGCTTCACGTTCTTTTTCACGAGCAGCAGATTCAGCAAGACCTTTTTTGAAGCCTTCCATGAATTTTGCCAAAGAAACGCGATCATCCAAGCGAGTGTGCATGAAGCGAAGAACTTTATCGTTGATGCGCATTGTACGTTCCAACTCAGCGATAGCTTGTGTGTCAGCTTCGAATGTAGAGTGGAAGTAGATTGCCTTTTTCAACTTGCCAATTGGAGTTGCCAAAGTTCTTTTGCCCCAAGTTTCCAAAGAGTTAACAGAACCTTTGTAAGATTCGATTGTCGCTTTGTTCTTCTTGAATAGATCTTTTTGATCTTCCAGAGTTGCATCTGGATGCATGATAACGACAACCTCGTAAGGTTTTTTCGTTGTAGTAGTTTCCATTGAACTATCCTTTCGGTTTATAGCCCCCACTTCTGTAAGCGGGAGCAAGGATGACTTTTTTAAATGTTTAACGGGTTTAGCACGGCTTTGGCCCAAGCACAAGGATTAGGCAATTGAATCCCCAAGAAACCAGTCCTAGAATGTGTAAATGGTCACTTTTATTGAGATAATGGACGGCCCCAACGAAGGCTCCCGATTTAAGGTGGAAGAGGGTTTGACCCTCGGTCGATCGAAAGCCGACATCATCATTAAAGACGGTAAAGTCTCTAGCACCCACGCCCAGTTTGCCCTGGACGGGAAGGGGCAGTACGTTCTGCAGGATCTGGATTCCTCTAACGGGATTCACATTAACGGCCGGCGTGTGAAAAAAGTGGCGTTATTACCGGGGGTTATCTTTGAGCTGGGCAGAACCCAGTTCAAAGTCGTGACCGTCGAAGAAGAGCTCGCATTGGACTTTTCCCGCCTCATAACTTGGCGCAGCATTTTGCGGGACCGTCTTGGGGACATCCCTGCGCCGGAAAACTCAACGCCTGCCAATCTGCAAAGCTTCAGTCCGGCTTTGCGGCTTCAGTTCATTCAGGGCATTCAAACTGATGAGGAAATTATTTTAGGGTACGGACCCCGATCGGCGGGGGCGGACTCTTTGGATATTGAGCTTCTGGATGACGAGGCCCCGCAAGAGGCCTTCGAACTGCACCCCGGTCCAGGCATGGTCGAAATTAAAATCAAAGCCAAGGGGCGGGTGACCCTTAACCAGAAGACAATAGATGCCGAAATGCTCAAAGACGGGGATTTGATTTCAGTAGGAAATACCCTTATTAAGGTCAGCTACGTCTAGAGGAAAGGCATCATGGAGACCACACCGAAAACCACCGGCAGCTTTGAAAGCTTCGATGGCACACCCATCTACTACGAAGTTCGTGGAGAAGGAGAGCCACTGGTGCTGGTGTATGGCATCGCCTGCCTTTTGAATCACTGGCATCATCAAATAGAATACTTTTCAAAAAAATATAAAGTCATCAGCTTTGATCTGCGTGGCCACCAGAAAAGTTGTCCCGTAGCCGACGCCAGTCAACTGACCGTGGAAGCCCTTTCCAAAGACATGATCGGCCTGCTAAAGCATCTGAACATCAAGAAAGCTCATTTTGCCGGGCACAGCTTCGGCGCACCGTTGCTTTTGGATCTATATTCACGCCAACCGGATCTGTTCATGTCGATGATCTTCATCAATGGATTTGCCAAAAATCCGATTAAGGGCATGTTTGGTTTGGACGTGATTGAGCCATTCTTTTATTTTGTGAAATCCCAGTACGAACATCAGCCGGACCTGTGGAATACTCTGTGGAAATTGGCGGTGGATAATCCAATGTCGATGTACCTTGCGGCCTTGGCTGGTGGATTCAATTTAAAAGTGACACACTTTAAAGACATCGAAGTCTATGCCCGCGGTGTCGCGCGCATGAATCTGGAAGTGTTTCTGCGACTGTTTGAAGAGCTGATGAAATACGACGGCGAAAGTGTGCTGGAAACCATCGAGGTGCCGGTACTGATTATTTCGGGTGAAAAGGACATGGTCACACCCATTCGATTCCAGTATCACTTCAAAGAAAAAATCAAACACTCCGAGTTCGTGCTTGTTCCTTACGGATCTCACTGCACACAGCTGGATTTCCCCGACTATACCAACCTGAAGATGGAAAAGTTTCTTGTCGAAAGCTCCGTCAAATAGATCTTGGCATTCCTGATTTTGATTTCGGATAAAAATAGAATATGAAAAAGGCCACTCCTGAGAGTGGCCTTCCTCTTTTGATAGATCACGGAGCTAGCCTTTATCTCCAAGCAGCTTTTGTGATGTCAAATCCGTATTTGTTAACAGAGTCGTCGGAAGTGAACACGATTTTCACGTAGTCACCATCGATCACTGGAGAGAACGTTTCATCGTTCTTACCGCTCATAGTGCCGTAAAGTTTGCCCGCGGCATCGTAGAACTTCACGTTGTCATAATCTCTCTCCGTGTCGAACTTAGAGAAGAAGATGGAGATCTGTTTTGCACCTGGAACAGAAACCTCATACGTCAGGTTCGCCTTGCCAGCATAAGGGTGAGGAGTGGAGTGAGCCACATCCACCGTCTGCCAGTTCACTGGATCGTTTGGATCCGGCTGTGGAAGAGTGTTTGTCAGCATGGCGTAGGCATTTGCCAAACCACCTCTTGCTTTACCACGCAGACCTGCAATTGGCTTGGATGTGGAAACAATTCTTTCCTTCATTTCAATACCAGTCAGGTTGGGCTCAGCGGAAGCCAGAAGAACTGCCATACCAGACACGTGAGGTGTCGCCATGGAAGTACCAGACCAAGAGTCATAACCAGTTCCAGTGATGGAAGAAACGATATTCACACCAGGCGCACCCACGTGAACTTTTGTCTTACCGTAGTTAGAGAAGGAAGCAATCTGACCACGATTGTCGATCGCCGCAACAGAAAGCACGTTTGGCACATCGTAAGTTGCAGGGTAAGTCGGGTTGGAATCATTGTTATTGGATTCGTTGCCCGCAGCTGCCACAAACAAAGCTCCGGCTGCATTGGATCTTTCGATCGCCTGCTTCAGTGTTTCAGAGTAGCCGCCGCCACCCCAGGAGTTGGAAAGAATCTTTGCACCTTTGGAAGTCGCATAGTCAATCGCTTTCAAAGCTCCATCCAAAGAACCCGAACCGCTTGCAGAAAGGAACTTCACACCCATAATGCGCACATTCCAAGCCACACCCACGATACCTTTACCATCGTCGCCAGTAGCACCGATCGTACCAGAGCAGTGAGAACCGTGACCGTGGTCATCCAGAGGGTTGCCGGTTGGTTTAGCAGCTGTCACGAAGTTCGCGCCGTAGATGTCGTCGATGATTCCGTTGCCATCATCGTCAACGCCAGGCTGACCGTTCAACTCTGCATCGTTTGTCCACATGTTACCTTTAAGATCTGGGTGGTTGTAGTTCACACCCGTGTCGATCACCGCCACGATAACGTCTTTAGAACCTGTGGTGATATCCCAGGCTTGAGCGGCTCCGATATCCACGCCGGCAATGCCTTCGCGCTTTTGAGAATCCGGTTGACCGTTATTGATCATGCCCCAAAGTTGACCCAGCATCGGATCGTTTGGAGTTTTGTTGATTCTGTAGATATAGTTTGGCTCGATGATGTCGATGTTTGGATTTTGTGCCAATGATTTTACAACATTGGATTGAATCTCAAACACGGGACGTTTGATCACCACGATATTTTGACCAGGGATGGTGTCCTTCACGTAAGAACCTAATTCTTGGCTCAAGATATTCAAAGAAGATGTCGCGACTGCGTCGTCTTTGAATTTTACGATGAATTCACCAGGTACTGCCTCAGGTGCAGCCGCAAATGCGTTTAATCCAGTAAGCAACAAGCCAAGTGCCAGCGCTTTGGAGGCTCTTTCCATAAGCCTTTTCATGTGATCCCCTCCTTCAATGGGTGATTTTCTATCGACAGAGAGGGGAAAAATTTTCCCCAGACGTCCCTAGTTCCAAAATGGTACCAATGAGGGTAGGGGCTGGTTATCTATTTTTTATTGTGGTTAAGAATTTCTGAATTTTTGGCTGAAAGTCCAGCTTATCCCACGACCATGGTCTAGGAGAAGCCGGACTTTGCACTTGTTAGCTGGACTAAGAAACGGCTTTTTTACCGGTCTTAGGTGTGGGATTTTCATCAATAAAATCAAAACTCATTTGTTGAGGAGCTTTGAATTGTACGATTCTTTGCGGATTCGCTGCGATCTCTTTGCGCTCTGAGGGTGTCACGACATTGACGCCCGCGGAAGCCTTAATAAGGTGTTTGATAAAGGCTTCTTTCACGCTGTCAGGTGCATCGTTTTTGAAACCTAGTTCTGCCATTAGTTCATTGATCTTCTTCATAAGCCCAATCCTTGGTCTAGTTTCGGAAGTTTGTTGAACGAGCTTTAGAAGAATGTCGAAGAAGAAAAGATCAAAGATGTCTCTCAATGAGAAAGACCCATGCCGCAGAATTTAAAGGTTAAAGTTGCCTGGTTTTTTTCTGGCTACAGCGCAACAAAGTGCTCTAAATCCGTAATTAAGCATTCAATATTAAAGGACTATTTCAGAACTAAGAATTTGGGGTGACGCTTGCTTTAGGGAAGGATTTGATGCGGCTTAGCCAGAAAAAACAACCAGGCACCTTTTGAGGACGGAAATAAAAAGGGAGTCCGTGGACTCCCTTTTCTTTTTTTAGCCGGCGCCGCCGTCTTTGTGTTTTTCACGTTTGGTGACGTTGGCTACGAAGAATTCGCGGTTCATGCGCGAGATGTTCGTCAGTTGAATCTCTTTCGGGCAGGCCGCTTCACAAGCACCCGTTGTTGTGCATGAGCCGAAGCCTTCTGCATCCATCGCGCCCACCATACGGATGGCGCGTTCTTTTCTTTCCACCTGACCCTGTGGCAACAACGCCATATGGGAGATCTTGGCAGAAGTGAACAAAGCAGCAGATGCATTCTTACAAGCCGCCACACACGCACCGCAACCGATACAAGTTGCTGAAGACATTGCTTCATCAGCATCTGCCTTCGGAACCAGAATCGCGTTGGCGTCCACAGCATTACCCGTGTTCGCAGTGATATAACCACCAGCGGAGATAATGCGATCCAAAGCGGATCTGTCCACCATCAAATCTTTGATCATCGGGAAAGCTTTCGCGCGGAATGGTTCAATCGTCAGGGTTGCGCCATCAGCGAAGTTTCTCATGTGCAACTGGCACACGGTTGTGGATTTCATCGGGCCGTGAGCTTCGCCGTCGATCACAAAGCCGCAAGTCCCGCAGATGCCTTCACGGCAGTCATGGTCAAAGGCGATAGGCTCATCACCCTTTGCGACCAGTTCTTCGTTTACTGCATCCAGCATTTCCAGGAAAGAAGCGTCTTCAGAAACATTCTTTGCCTGATACTCTGCAAAGCCCCCTTGGTCTTTAGGGCCCTTTTGTCTCCAAACTTTCAAGGTCAGATTAATATTTTTTCCAGACATGCTACGCCTCTTATTTATAGCTACGAGTTGCTAGATGTACGTTTTCAAACTTCAGCTCTTCTTTGTGGCGAACAGAAGTCTCGATTTTGCCAGTGTATTCCCACGCAGCCACGTGACAGAAATTCGTATCGTCACGTTTAGCTTCACCATCCACCTGGTATTCTTCACGGAAGTGACCACCGCAGGATTCTTGTCTTTCCAGGGCATCACGACACATCAACTCACCCAGTTCCAGGAAGTCTGCCACGCGACCGGCTTTTTCAAGCTCTGTATTCAGGTAATTTGCCTCACCTGGGATACGCACGTTGTTCCAGAACTCTTCGCGGATTTTCGGGATTTCCTGAAGTGCTTTTTTCAAGCCCGCTTCATTACGACCCATACCGCAGTATTCCCACATCACATGACCCAGCTCTTTGTGGAAGCTGTCAACGGTGCGAGAACCCTTGATGTTCATCATCTTATTGATTTCTTCTTTCACGCCGTGTTCAGCCGCTTTGAAGGCTTCGTTCGTTGTGAAAACTTTCTCTAGCTTCGTGCCGCCCAGGTAATTACCCAAAGTGTACGGAAGAACGAAGTAACCATCCGCCAGACCCTGCATCAATGCAGAAGCCCCCAGACGATTGGCTCCGTGGTCAGAGAAGTTTGCTTCACCAGCAACAAACAGACCTGGAATTGTGGATTCCAGATTGTAGTCCACCCACAATCCACCCATGGTGTAGTGAGGAGCCGGATAGATCATCATCGGTTGCTTGTATGGATTCTGACCTGTGATTTTTTCATACATTTCAAACAGGTTACCGTAACGCTCAGAGATTTTTTCTTCGCCCAAACGCTTGATCGCATCAGCGAAATCCAAATAAACAGCCTTTCCAGATTCATTCACGCCACGGCCTTCATCACAACGATACTTCGCTTGACGAGAAGCCACGTCACGAGGAGCCAGGTTACCGAAAGACGGGTACACGCGCTCCAAGTAGTAATCGCGTTCATTTTCTGGAATCTGGTTCGGATGACGTTTGTCACCGACAGCCTTAGGAACCCAAACACGTCCGTCATTACGCAAAGATTCAGACATCAACGTCAGCTTGGATTGGTTTTCACCGTGAACCGGAATGCACGTTGGATGGATCTGTGTGTAACAAGGGTTTGCGAAGTAAGCACCACGCTTGTGCGCCTTCCAAGCTGCTGTCACCGCGCAATTCATCGCGTTCGTGGAAAGGAAGAACACGTTTGAATAACCACCGGACGCGATCACCACCGCATCGGCTTCGTGAGATTCAATTTCACCTGTTAACAGGTTGCGCACAATGATGCCGCGGGCTTTTCCGTCGATCACGACAAGATCCAGCATTTCACGACGGCTGCGAAGCTCGACGTTTCCTGCATCCACCTGTCTCATCATTTCAGAATAAGCGCCCAACAAAAGCTGCTGACCGGTCTGACCGCGGGCATAGAAAGTACGGGAAACCTGCGCACCACCGAAGGAACGGTTTGCCAAAGTTCCGCCGTATTCACGCGCGAATGGAACCCCTTGAGCCACCATCTGATCGATGATGTTCGCTGACACTTCTGCCAGACGATAAACGTTGGCTTCACGAGCGCGGAAGTCACCACCTTTTACGGTGTCGTAGAAAAGACGGTAAGTGGAGTCACCATCGTTTTGATAGTTTTTTGCAGCATTGATACCACCCTGAGCCGCCACAGAGTGGGCACGGCGAGGGGATTCATGCACGCAGAAGGCTTTAACTTTGTAACCCAGTTCCCCCAAAGAAGCTGCCGCGGAAGCGCCGGCAAGACCGGTGCCCACGACGATGATGGAGTGCTTTCTTTTGTTCGCAGGGTTCACCAACTTGTAGTCAAATTTGGTTTTAGTCCATTTGGATTCAATTGGGCCGCTTGGAATTTTGCTGTCTAATTTGTTAGCCATTGATTCGTCCCCTTAGTTGCCGTTCAGGAAAATAAATACGGGTTGAGAAATGAAACCCAAAGCAACGACCACCGCGTAGGCGTAGCTCAGTTTTTTCCATGTATTGCGGTAAGTGCCTTCCATCAGACCCAAAGACTGGAACGTGGAACCCACACCGTGACTGAGGTGGAAGCCCAAAAGGATCAAACACACCACATACCATGCGATGTAGCCCGGGCTTTGGAAAACTTCGACCATCAGCTTCGCCAGGTCACGCATCACGACGCCGTTTACTGTCGTTTCGTAGTGAGTTCCGTATTTGAAGGTGATCAGGTGAAGAATGATGAAGACAAGAATCAGACTTCCCTGAACCGCCATGGTTCTGGAAGCCAATGAAACCTTCTTTTGGCCGCTGGCTGCAACCGCGTAACGTTGCTCTTTGGCTTCACGATTGTGCTTCGTAAGGCTGAGGGCGCAGAAAACGTGAACTATCAACGCCAGAACCAGAACAGCTTCTGCGACGTAAATGATGTTACCGCTTGTTAACGCGTGTCCGTAAGCATTGTAGGCATCATGGCTTACGAAGATTAAAAGATTACCGGCCATGTGTGCGAGAACAAATCCCGCCCAAATTAAACCGGTGATTCCCATTAGGTACTTTTTCCCGACGGTAGAACCGAGAAATCCAGACATGGTGTAGAACCCCTTGTTTTTTGGTGTGTATTTTCTCAATAAGTTTCCACTTACCTTACTCCCGCGGGTTGCTTTTTGTCCATGTCCCCCGTCATGTTTCGCGACACGTTAAATATACAATTTAGTTTTGCCTTTCCTGGACTTGCGATAGAACAAAGCCCTCTTAAAAACGGGGTAAAATATGAAGATTTTTGTGTGTATCAAGCAGGTGCCTGACACCGAAACAAAGATTAAGATCTCTCCCGACCAAACCGGAATCGACACGGCGGGTATTAAATGGGTTATGAACCCATATGACGAGTATGCAGTTGAGGAGGCCAACAAACTTCGCGACGCAAACCCAGGGTCCCAAGTATGGGTTCTGAGTGTTGGACCAAAGGCTCGTGTTGTTGAATCTTTGCGCACAGCTTTGGCTATGGGTGCTGATGAAGCCATCGTGGTCAACGGCGAGGGTCTGGACAACTTCTCTACCGCAAAAACTTTGGCTGAGGTGATCAAGGCCGAAGGCGGCGCGAAAGTCATCTTCTCCGGTAAACTTGCGATTGACGACAATGCCTCTTCTGTCAGCCAGATGCTTGCTGAATTCCTGAATGTTCCTCACACTACAGTGGTATCGAAATTCAATTTCAATGGCGAAAACGTTCTTGTTGAGCGTGACATTGAAGGCGGTGCCAAAGAAGTGGTGCAGATGATGACTCCGGCGGTTGTGGCTGCGAACAAAGGCCTGAATATGCCTCGTTACGCAAGTCTTCCGGGCATCATGAAAGCCAAAAAGAAAGTGATCAAAGAAATCGAATTCGCTTCTTTGAACATCCCGGCTTCTGACATCAAAGTTAAATACACAGGTTTTGCTCTTCCACCGGAAAAACCGGCTGTGAAAATGATCTCTGGTGATGCTTCTGCACAGGCATCCGAACTGGTTAAACTTCTTCGCGACGAAGCGAAGGTTCTGTAAGGAGCTTGCGACATGGGTAAAATTCTAGTTTTTGCGGAACACACAAACGGTAAAATCAAACGCAGCGCTCAAGAACTGGTTCAGGCAGCGGCGGCATCCGGTAACACGGTTGTGGTAGTGGCTTTCGGTTCTCACGCAGGTGATGTAACAGCTGCTTTGGGTCACAATGGAGCTTCTGAGGTTCACGTTGTTAAAGACGCCTCTTTGGATGCTTACAATCCAGAGTCCTTCACTGCAAACATGGCGGCGATCATCGCGAAAGTTCAGCCTTCCATCATCCTGGCTTCTGCTTCTTCTACAGGGAAAGATCTTTTCCCGCGTGTAGCAGCTCGCTTGGGTGTGGGTGTGGCAAGTGATTGCACATCTTTGACTATTTCCGGTGACAACGTGACGGCTGTTAAGCCTATGTACTCCGGTAAGTGCTTTGCGACTGTAAACTTTGAAAACAGCTCCACTAAAATTGTTTTGATGCGTGCAAACCAACTTCCAGTTGCAGCAGTGGACACTTCCAAAACTGCAAGCGTGGTTGAACACGCAGCAGCTGCGGTGGATCTGAAAACTTTGGTAAAAGAAATCGTCAAAGGCGCCAGCGAAAAGTTGGATCTGACGGAGGCTAACATCATCGTTTCCGGCGGTCGTGGACTTAAAGAGGCTGCGAACTTCAAGGTTTTGAATGATCTTGCTGATGTTTTGGGTGCAACAGTCGGCGCTTCTCGCGCAGTTGTTGATGCTGGTTGGGTTGGTCACGGTATGCAAGTGGGCCAAACAGGTAAAACTGTAGCTCCAACTTTGTACATCGCGGTTGGTATTTCCGGCGCGATCCAGCACTTGGCAGGCATGAGCGGATCCAAAGTGATCGTTGCGATCAACAACGATCCAAATGCTCCAATCTTCCAAAAAGCGACTTACGGTATCGTGGGTGACGCTTTGGAAATCGTTCCGAAACTGACTGAAGAGTTCAAGAAGGCTCTTCACCACTAATCGTGTTTAGAAAATATATTCTTCCGATTATTGTTTTCATCTTTTACCGAACCCTCTCATGGACATGGAGGGTTCGGCTTATTGAGCCTGATTCCCTGAAAAATTCGCTTGATTCTTCCACTCCATCGCCGGTGGTGCTAGCGCACTTTCACGGAGATGAGTTGGCACTTTTATCTGTCGTAAAAAGATATCGTATTGCCACGATTGCTTCGCAATCCAAAGACGGTGAGCTGATGGCCACCGTCTTGAAATGGTTAGGGGCAAGAACCAGCCGCGGTTCTTCCACGCGCGGTGGTGTGCAGGCGTTAAAAGGTCTTTTGCGTTTGGTAAAAGACGGGGGAAATTGCAGCTTTGCCGTGGATGGTCCAAAAGGCCCGTTACACAAAGTCAAACCCGGGGTCTTTGAACTTTCGCGCATGATTCATGGCCCGATCTACGCGGCGGGCGTGGCGTGCGATCGCGCGATTCACTTTCCTAAATCGTGGAATAAAACCTTCCTACCAAAACCTTTCGCCAAAGTGATCATCTACTGGATTGGCCCCATGTCTCCGGTGAGTAAAGAGGTTGATCCAAGAAACCCAGACCTTGCTCTAGAGTTAGAGGGGCTTTTACACCAAGCTAGACAGCAAGCTCTTAAATTCATTGCGGATAATGATGCTCAGTGCTAGCCTTTTAGCGTAGAACTCGCTTTCAGATCTTCGAGGCAATGACGCCACTTGATTTGGAAATAGCGCTAGTGTGTCTTCAACTTTTTAGAGGGACTTTTAAAGTATGAAACTTGTAATCAGCATCTTGTTGCTCATCTCTGCGACCTCTTTCGCTCAGAAATCCAATGAAGTCGTGGCTCAGGTGGGTAAAAAAACCATCACACTTGAAGATTTCAATAAAAAGTACAATGAGGTGAAGTCACAAACGATCAATCCTCCAACCAAGGAACAATTCCTGGAAGATCTGGTTCGTTTTGAAATGGGTGTGCAAGAGGCTGAAAAACGCAATTTGCAAAAAGACCCTATCGTTCAAGAGCGCTTCGATCAGGAAATGTACAAGGCTCTTCTTGAAAAAGACATTGGTCAAAGAATTCAGAAGATCCAGGTTTCTGATGCTGAGATGAAGGCTTGGTATGCCAAGAATCCAGAGCTTCGCACCAGCCATATCCTGATTGAGTTCAAAGCAGGCGCCACTCCAACTCAGGTTGCAGAAGCGAAGAAACGTGCCACTGAAATTTATGACGAAGTTAAAAAAAGCAAAAGACCGTTTGAGGAACTGGTGAAGTTGTACTCTGACGATGCGCTTTCCAAACAGGTTGGTGGTGACATCGGATGGCAGTCTCGTATAACTCTGGTTCCGAACTACTATGATGCTGTTGCCAACATGAAAGTCGGTGAGATTACGGGGCTTATCGAGACGAAGTTTGGCTTCCACATCATTAAGTTGACGGGTCGTAGAAGCTATGAGAACGCGAACAAACGCCAGATCAGAGCGGCTGTTTACGACGAGAAAAGAAAAGACGTCTTCAATGACTACTTTGAGAAGATGAAGAAGTCTTATCCGATCAAAGAAAACAAAAGTCTTTTAAAATAAGGATTTGATTCGATGAAAATCAATAAGAGCCCCGCACTGACGGGGCTTTTTATTTTTATGAGCCTCGCCCTGGCGGGATGTCCATCAAGCTATCAGAAGATCTCTACCAAGCCGGTAGAGAAGGTGAATGATCACGTTCTGACCTCAAAACAGTTCGCCAATCAGCTGGCGCGCCGGCTGCGCAACTTCGATGCTCTGGCCGCCAAAGACCCGAACAATATCCACCGAATCAAAGAAGAAATTCTGCGTGATTTCCTGGTGAAGAGCCTGACGCTGGATTGGTCCCGTGCTCAGAGCATCGTGATTTCAGAGGCCACCCTGGATAAAGAGGTCGATACCCTGCGCGCCAACTATCCGGACGATCTTTCCTTCCGACGGGCCCTGGCGCAGGAAAATCTGTCCTTCTCGGAATGGCGTGAAGAGCTTCGCTATTCTCTGATCGAGCGTGAGGTCTTTAAAAAGATCAATGAAAAGGTCAAGGCGCCCACAGAAGAAGAGATTAAGCGCTATTACGAAGACAACAAAGACCGCTACAAACGCAAAGAACGCATTTATCTGCGCCAGATTGTTGTGGATGAAGATGCCAAGGCCGATGCCATCAAGGTCGATCTGAAATCCGGGGACTTCGCGGAGCTGGCTCGAAAATACTCGATCACACCTGATGCAAAACAAGGCGGCGTCGTGGGGTGGATCGAAAAGGGGACCGTGGACTACTTTGATCCCCTGTTCAGTGCCGGATCCGGAGTGCAAACAATCAAAAGTCCCTTCGGAATCCATCTCATTCGCGTGGAAAAGAAGGCCGCAGCCTCCACGTTGCCACTTGAGGAGGTCAAACCACAAATCATCAGGGCCCTGCGCGCACAACGCGAGCAGGCGGAATACGTCGCATGGCTTGATGCTCAGCTCAGAAGTAGTAAAGTCTTAAAGGACTACGAATTGATGAACTCCATTAAAGTGGATACAAGAGGAACCAATGATTAATCTTCTTTTTGCTTTGCTAGTGGCTACACCAAGTCATGCTGAGGTTGTGGAAAAAACTGTGGCTATCGTCAACAGCGAATTGGTTTTGGAATCAGACTTTAAAGATCTTGAAAAACGCATTCCCAAGCCCGGCATGGTTGATGAAGCTCTGTTGTTTGATAAGCCCGTCACCAGCCTGAAGGGGAACCGCAAGGCGCAGCTGGATTATCTGATCCATGAAAAGATCCTTCAATCCGAGATCAAACGCCTGAACCTGACGGTGACAAGTGACCGCGTGGATTCCGAACTGAAAGAGATGGCGAAAAAGAATAACGTCTCTGAGGCCGAGCTTGCCAATGTGATCAAGCAGCAAGGCGTGACTCTTGAAGACTACCGTCGATTCCTGAAAGACAGCATTGAAAAACGTTCTTTGATGGACGCCGAGATCATTTCCAAACTGCGCATTTCAGATGAAGACGCCTTAAATGAGTATCTGAAATCCAATCCGAACAATCGTCCCTCGATCGATGAATTTAGCGTATCCCACATCTTCTTTAACCCCAAAAAAGGGGGCGCAGAGGCGGCCATCAAACGCGCAGAGACTGTTTTGGGTAAACTTCGCAGCGGTGACAACTTTGAAAATCTGGCGCAGCAGTACAGTGAAGATCCGAACTTTTCTTCTGGTGGGGCCCTGGGAACCTTCAAGTCCGGTGAATTCCTGCCAGAAATTGAAGAAGCGATTTCAAGCCTGAAGGCGAATGAAACCACTCCTATTGTCAGATCCCGCATGGGCTTTCATATCGTGAAACTGACTGGGAAAAAGCTGACAACAGATCCGAAGTTTCAGGCAGCAAAAGAAAGAATCAAATCTCAGTTGCTGGAGATCAGCTTCCGTCGTCAGCTGACGAACTGGCTGCAAACCAAACGTGACGAGTCTTTCGTTCGTATCAATGAGTAGAAAAAGAATTGCGCTTACTACAGGGGATGCTGATGGTATAGGGCTGGAGGTCACAGCCAAGGCTTTGCATCACCTGGGGCCTCAGTCCAACACACAGTTCATCATGTGGCGAGCTGAGGGGGCTCCGGATAAGTATTTGAAACTTATCGACAGGAAATTTGAGCGCATTGTGGTGGATTCACTTTCAGAAGCCCTGAAGGTGACAGGACCCTACCTGATCGACATTGCCTCAGAAGAATCACCAGCCCACTGGGTGGAAACATCTGCCAAGGCCTGTCTGAGAAATGAATTGCAGGCCATGGCTACAGCCCCTCTGTCCAAAACCTCGATCAAAGAGGCTGGGTATAAGGATCTGGGACATACAGATATACTCAAACGTGTCTCCAAAACCCGTCATGTTCATATGGGTTTTTTGGGGGATAAGTTCAATGTGGTGCTGACCACCGCCCATATTCCCGTTCGTGATATTTCAAAACACCTAAGTTTTAGCACCCTGGCTGAAGCTCTTTTAAATGCCGATGATCTTCGTAAAAAGCTGCCTGCGGTTCAAGCGAAAAAACCTATCGGTATTCTGGGATTGAATCCCCATGCGGGCGAGCAGGGATTGATCGGACAGGAAGAGCTTTTGTTCTTCCCGGAATTGATCTCTTTCGCGAAGGAAAGAAAGATACCTGTTCAAGGGCCTCTGGTCCCCGATGCGGCCTTCTTCCCGGCGAATTGGCGCAAATATTCGATATACCTTTGCCTGTATCATGACCAGGGACTTATTCCCTTTAAAATGATCCACGGACAGGATTCCGGCGTGCATATGACCCTGGGTATCCCTTTCATACGCACCAGTGTGGACCATGGCACAGCCAAGGATATTTTCGGTCAGAACAAGGCCAATCCCCATTCGATGATTGATGCCGTTCGCTGGGCGGTAAAATTAGCTCGACTCTAGAGCGCAAAAATTATACTCCTAAGCCCTTGAAATAATTGAGGTGATATATGTTTCAACCTGTGATTTTTAGAGAATACGACATTCGTGGTGTCTATAACGGACAGTTCGACGATAACTTCGCTTACCTTCTGGGTCGCGCTTATGTCGTGTACATGAAACAAAATAAGAACATCGACAACCCGACAGTGGCTTTGGGTTGCGATGCCCGTGAAAGCTCTCCAGCGATCATCAAAAATCTTGCAAAGGGTTTGATGGACTCTGGAGCTAAAGTCATTCACTTGGGCCTCGTAACAACTCCCGTATGCTATTTTGCCACTTTCGAACTGAAAGTGGACGGCGCGGTTCAGGTGACCGGTTCCCACAATCCGCCAGAATACAACGGCTTTAAAATCTCTGTTGGTAAGGGCACTATCTTTGGTGCAGAAATCCAGAAACTTCTGCACATCATTCAAAAAGGCGAATTCATCGACGGAAAAGGTTCTGAAGAGTCCTTCGACATCAAGCCGATGTACTATGCTCGTTACGCAAAAGAGTTTGGCACAATCAAAGACACAAAAGTTGTTTTGGACTGCGGAAATGGTGCCGGTGGTTCTGTCGTAAGAGGTCTTTTCAACGCCGTTGGTCTGAACCCAACCATTTTGTTCGAACAGCCAGATGGTACTTTCCCGAATCATCATCCAGATCCAACAGTGGAAGAAAACCTTGTTGATTTGAAAGCCCAGGTTCTGAAAGAAGGCGCTGTGGCCGGTATTGGTTTTGACGGTGATGCGGACCGCATCGGTGTCGTCGATCACACAGGCCGCATGGTTTATGGTGATGAGTTGATGGTGATTATCTCCCGCGCGATTTTGGCTGAACAAAAGGGCGCAAAAATCATCGGCGATGTGAAGTGTTCTGATCGCCTGTACCACGATGTTGCAAAACACGGTGGTCAGCCGATCATGTGGAAAACAGGTCACTCTTTAGTGAAAGAAAAAATCAAAGTTGAAAAAGCACCTTTCGGTGGCGAGATGTCAGGCCACGTGTTCTTCGCGGATCGCAATTACGGTTACGATGATGCTCCTTATGCAGCTTTGCGTTTGGTAGAGATTCTGGCGAAAACTGGTAAAACCATTCCACAACTTTTGGAAGGCTTGCCACCATCTTTCAACACACCAGAAATCCGTATCGACACCACGGAAGAGAAAAAAGTTTTGATCGTCCAAAAGATGATCGAAGCTTTCCCGAACACTCCGGATGCTGACTACAAAGTGGACTTCACTGATGGCATTCGATTGAGCTTTGCCGACGGTTGGGCTTTGTGCCGTTCTTCGAATACCCAGCCTGTGGTGGTGGTTCGCTATGAGTCTTCTTCGCAGGAAGGCTTGGATAAAATCCGCGGCCGTGTGGAAGCGATTGTAAATAAGTATCTTTAAAAAAGAGCCGGGTGAATAGCCCGGCTTTTTTTATGTCTATTTTCTTTTTGTTTTCCTGGAGGTCGAGATCTTTTTCGAAACCTTCTTGCGAGAGACTTTCTTTTTTTTCTTTTGCTGTGGCCAGACACCGATTCTTGGGTCTCCGGAGCGAACAAGTTTTATGATGGAATCTGCCAAGGATTCCCAGCTTTCTGACGTGAAGGGCACATAAAGCCACTTAGGCAATACCGGATGTAGAACAAGTGAAGGAAACTGGGCCTGCAGGGCAGGGTGCTGTTCACGCGATGTGCAGATCAGCAGACCATTCCAGATATCATAGGGATACTTCTTTCCGCGATAGAGATCATTTCCAGCATCCTCCATGATCACGAGCTTCAATTGCCCCTGATAGTACAAGGCCAGTCCGCCGAACATGGATTTGATAATGGCATCAGGTTTTTCCTCGAAAAATTCATAGATCCAGCGGTTTTCAAAATGCTTCATAGATCAAAAGTAACAAGGCCTGCAAAGCCCCTCAAGACAGAAAAAGTCCCCTGTCAAAGTCTTAGACACCTGGTGTGTCTCCTCTGTAATCTAGAGCCTCTGAGATGTCATAAGCTTTGCAACTCAATATCCCCGAGGTGCGACTATGAATCTGATTCGACACACAAAAATTCTTGGCGCCGCTGTTCTTTCATTGCTGCTATCAACTTCCGTGGCCTTGGCGGACTGCCGGGATTGCACCACTTTGGACTTCGAAAAGCAGATCCAACTAAATCTGCTCACACCCATGCTAAGCATGAATCTGAAGCAGAAGATCGACTATATACAATCTCAGGGCATTGACGTTTATCGAGTGAAAGATACAGAAGATCTTCCCGTGACTGTTCCTTTTTTACCTTACGCCACTGAGGATATGATTCCCAAGAAGTTCCTAAAAGTATTTTCCGAAGGCGCCATCGGTCTTTACATGACCGAGTCCAACTACGCCTATTGAGTTGAAAAACCCACCATCCTCTTGATTGAAAGCACTGATGACTGGACCGTCATTCATGAATACGCTCACTATCTTTTTGACCGAGCCCGCATGATGACTGACAACACCCGCGAGTCCCTTCATCTGATGCACACCGAAGACGCACAGGAAGACTTTTTTGAAGCCAAAGAGATTTATCGCAACATGGGTCAGTATCGCGACGAAGACCACAAGCGCAGAACCATTCAGAGCTTTGTGTTGTTTGCAAAGATGCAGGTGTTCTTCGAGCGTTCGGCCAGTCTTGAAGAAACCACAATTGAAAAACTTCTGCGTAGTTACTATGTCTCACACGGGCCGCATGGCTTCGGCCACAAAGATATTGAAAGAAGCGACCGGTATGTCTTCAACACTTCACAAAAGGCTCAGCAGTCTTTGCGCCTTGTTCTGGAGGATTGTGTGGATTTGGCGAAGACTTTAAATAGTCAGGACCAGGCTCTTCTTAAAGAGCTATCTGACGTCTGCACTCAAGCGGATCTTTTAAAAAAAGAAAGTGTGAAGGTTTACGAGAGCACCGGTCTTAAAAAACCCCTGGAAGAGTCGAACTAGAGGGATTCATATTTTGAAAATAAAAAACCCACAACCGATGAAAGTTGTGGGTTTGTAAAAGCTGTTTAAGCAGCCTTTTTGATCAAGAGATCAAGCCAGAATTACTTCAAGCCCAAAGCGATGATCAATGCGTAGATAACTAGGGATTCGATAAGAGCTAGACCCAAGATCATTGGGATCAAAAGCTTACCAGAAGCCGCTGGGTTACGAGCGATACCTTCCAAAGCTGTGGAAGCTGTTTTACCTTGAGCCATAGCGCCCGCGAAAACAGACAAAGAGATAGCGATAGCTGCTGCGATAGCAACAAGACCGCGGTCTGCGTTAGCAACAACAGTTTCAGTTACAGCAACAGCTGCGTCTTGAGCGAAAGCGGAAGAAGCAAGCAAAGTGATAGCTGCGATGATCATTTTTTTCATGTGAACTCCTTATGGTTTAAAATTTTGCCTTTTAGTGATCGTGTGCAATCGCGAATGCCACGTAGACCATTGAAAGCAAAGTAAATACAAAAGCCTGAACAAAACAAACGAACAATCCCATGATGTAGAATGGAATTGGTACACCGATTGGTACCAGATCCAGGAACACGGAAAGAACCGTGTGGTCACCCATCATAACGTTCGCAAGACGAAGACCCAAAGAGAACGGACGAACAACGTGAGACACGATCTCGATCACGAACATCAATGGCGCCAAGAAAATAACCGGACCCATGAAGTGTTTAAGATAAGCCACCGGGCCATTTTCTTTCACACCTTGGAAGTTATAGAACAAGAACATCAAAACACCGAAACCGAAAGTGGTGTTCATGTTCTCTGTCGCAGGAGTCATACCCGGAATCATACCCAACAAGTTGTTGAACAAGATGAAGAAGAAGACGGAAGCAAAGAACGGGATGTAGTGCTTACCGTGTTCACCGATAACCATCTCAGCCAGGCCGGATGTCATTTCAGTTAGAAGTTCGAAGATCCCACGAAGAGAGAACTTGCTCGCAGGCATAACAGCAGTTTCACCTTTTCCAAGTGAAGCTCTTGCCATCAAACCAATTCCAAACGCTGCGACAGTTGCGATACCCAAAGTAGCAACGTGTGCGTATTCGTGACCTACTCCAGGAGCCAGTTGTGTCCAGTTAAATGACATCTTCTTTTCCTTCTCTTAAGGCTTCTTTCGTCGCGTAAGCGAGTGCTGAAAGAATAAAACTTGCAACACCGAGAGCGAACCACAAGGTATCGAACCACGGCAAGGCAACAAGCTTAAAGATAATAATCCCTAAAATCGCGTACTTAAATACAATGATCCCGATAGCTAGGGCAACCAATTTCTTATTGAAGATCAAGACCCAGGCAATTCCCGCCAGAAAGAAGCTCAGAAAAATGACCAAGCTACCGGAAATGAAGGAATAATTGTGTTGTGGCGCAGCAAAAAGCCCTAAAAGAAGGCCTCCTAGGAGGATAAGAAGGGCTTGAATGGTAAGAACAAATTTCATGGCGTTCCGGGTGGTTTCTTGGATTCTGATTCTTTCTCATCTTGTTTCTGCATTCTTTGCAGCAACCAGATGACCCTCCACAACCAGCCCACCAAACTGGCCAGGCTTAATCCGGCAAAGATTAGGCCCTTTGTTTGATATTTCTGATCAAGGTATTGCCCAAGGTAAAAACATCCCAGAATCAAACCGACAAGCTCAAAGCCGATGGATGCAAAGATTATATACTTTTTCATTACTTCCTGAAGCCTTTCGCGCCGGGGGCATTCTTCATACGTTCCTGAAGGCGCTTGATTCGCAGTTCAATATACTCCGGAGGACTGTATTTCCCGCGATGTTCTTCCAAAACGGCAATCGCACTCTTGAAATCAAGATTCTCTTCGTAACAAACCGCCAGGGTCAATGCGACATTCTCCTGCACGGCTTTGTCAGGATAGTCATCAATCAGATCCTTAAAGATCACTGCGGCGTTCTTAAAGTCTTTCTTCGCAACCAGAATATTCCCTTTTAACATCATCGCGCTAAAACGGATATTGTCGTCACTTTTAAGCTTCAAAAGGGAATCAATCTCCGACTCGGCCTGAAAGAAGTTGTTCAGGTAGTACTGAGCCCGCGCGATGTTCATTTTATATTGAGCAGCCTCCAGATCCGTGTGAGGCATCTGCTGCAACTTACTGAACTCAATAATGGATGCCTGATAATCCTGAAGGTTATTGAAGTAGATCGAAGCAATCTGTCTTTGGGATTCCAGCCGTTCTTTTTCGTCAGTGGAATTCAGCACAATATAGTGGTGATAAGCGACGGCCTTTTTAAAGTCCTTGATTTCAAAATAGGAAATTCGGGCGGCTTCGCGAGCGGCCTCCAGTGGGTATTTACTGGGGGCGTCTCGTTTAATGACTTGATCCAGGTACCCCAGGGCAATTCGATAATGTCCCTGGGATATGGATTTTTGCGCTTGTTTAAAGTCTGCTTCCTCCTGAGAAGAGCAGGCTGACAGAGCCAAAACTAGGGCAACCAGCAAGGCTCTGATCATTTTAGTGAGTGACTCCCTCTGGAGCTGCTTCTTCAGCCGCAGATTCATCCTCTGTTACAACAGCAACACCGGTTACAGTCTCTTCCTTCTCATCAATGTTGATCAGGCGGACACCTTGAGTGTTACGGCCAAGAACAGAGATATCAGTCACCTTCATGCGGATAACCTGACCCTTGTCTGTAGAAAGGATAAGTTCCATGTTGTCGGCCACTTTTTTGGTGCCGATAACAACACCAACTTTGTCTGTGGTTTTTTGAGTGATAATACCCACGCCACCACGAGACTGAATACGGTACTCGGCCACTTCGGAGCGTTTTCCATAACCTTTGGAGGTCACCATCAAAATAGTGTCTTTGGTGTTCTTTTCAAGAACTTCCATCGCCACCACGATATCGTCCTTCGCCAGAGTGATCGCTTTCACGCCGCGGGCGGTACGGCCCATGCCACGCACATCAGCCTCATTGAAGCGGATGGACATACCTTCTTTGGTTGCAATGAAGATATCACTTTGACCGTCAGAAATTTTCACGTCGATAATCGCGTCATCCAGATCGGTCGTCAGCGCAATCACGCCGGCCGTTCTTGGGTTGGAGAAGGCATCCAAAGATGTTTTCTTGATCACACCTTTTTCCGTCAGCATCACCACGTATTTACTTTCACTGAACTCATTCACCGGCAAAATCGCACGTACGCTTTCACCATTGGAAAGCTGAACCACGTTGGCCAAAGACTTCCCTTTGGAAGTTCTGGTGCCCAGAGGCAGACGGTGAACTTTACACCAGTAAACTTTACCTTTGTCAGTGAAGACCAACAGCATGGTTTTGGTGCTCGCAGAGAAGATGTCCGTGACGTAGTCTTCTTCTTTGGTCTCCATGCCTTTCAGACCTTTACCGCCACGTTTTTGCACGCGGTATTCTTCCACCGGGATACGCTTGATCAGGCCTGTGTTAGTCACAGTCACAACCATTTGTTCGTCGGCAATCAGGTCTTCATCTTCCAGATCACTCAGGTCACCCGTGATTTGGGTGCGTCTTGGATCGGCATAACGTTTTTTCAGGTCTTCAAGTTCGGTAACGATGATTTTGTAGATTTCGCGAACATCAGAAAGAACGAACTTCAACCAGTCGATTTGTTTCATCAACTCAGCCAGTTCAGCGATGATCTTGTCACGCTCTAGACCCGTCAGACGCTGCAAACGCATTTCCAGGATCGCAACGGCTTGTCTTTCAGAGAATTCAAATTTTTCCATCAAAGCTTCACGAGCGGCATTGGCCTCTTTGGAAGCACGAATGGTTTTGATCACTTCTTCAATGTGATCCAGGGCTTTTTTCAGACCTTCCAGGATGTGGGCGCGCTCCTGGGCTTTTTTCAATTCGAAGATACAACGTTTCGTAACAACGTCACGGCGGTGATCCACGAACGCTTCCAGCATGCCCTTCAAATCGAAAGTCACTGGCTGATTCTTCGCATCCAGCGCCAGCATGATGATACCGAAGCTCGTCTGCATTTGAGTAAACTTATAAAGTCTGTTCAGGATCACGCTGGCGTTTTCACCGCGTTTCAGAACAACCACGATACGCATACCTTCACGCGAAGACTCATCACGGATGTCCGAAATGCCTTCGATTTGTTTGTCACGAACCAGGTCCGCCATGCTTTCAATCAGCTTGGCTTTATTCACCTGGTACGGGATTTCAGTGATGATGATCTCTTCACGGTCTTTGACCTGAACGATTTCAGCAACTGCCTTGATTGTGACGATACCACGACCTTTTTTGTAAGCCTGCAAGATACCTTCACGACCGGCAATCACACCACAAGTCGGGAAGTCCGGACCCTTAATGTGTTGCATGAGATCTTCAATCTGACAGTCAGGGTGATTGATCAGATGAATACATCCGTCGATAACCTCTCCCAGATTGTGCGGAGGAATGTTCGTTGCCATACCAACCGCGATACCCGCAGAACCGTTCACCAAAAGATTTGGGAACTTGGAGGGCAGAACCGTTGGGATCAACAAAGAGTCATCATAGTTCGGACCGAAAGAAACTGTTTCTTTTTCAAGATCGTTCAGCAGTTCTTCCGCCAACGCCGTCAGACGGATCTCGGTGTAACGCATGGCTGCCGGAGAGTCACCATCGATGGAACCGAAGTTCCCTTGACCATCTTCAAGCGGGTAGCGCAGAGAGAAATCCTGGGCCATACGAACCATGGTATCGTAAACGGAAGCATCACCGTGCGGGTGATATTTACCGATCACGTCACCCACCACACGGGCAGACTTCAAATACGGTCTGTTGTGGCGGTTGTTCATTTCACTTTGAGCAAACAAAACACGGCGGTGAACCGGTTTCAAACCGTCACGCACATCGGGAAGCGCACGGCCCACGATCACGGACATGGAGTACTGCAGATAAGCTCCGCGCATCTCCTTGCTGATATCAACTAACGTGACGCCTTTTTCTTCTTGATTATTTTCCATAAAATTTCAAATCCCTTAAAAATTAAACGTCCAGGCTTCGTGCCAACAATGCGTTGTCGTGGATGAATTGACGACGAGGTTCAACCATTTCACCCATCAGGATGGAGAAGGTTTCGTCGGCGGCAACAGCATCGTCGATAGTCACTTTCAGAAGAGTTCTGTTTTCCTTGTTCAGAGTGGTTTCCCACAGCTGCTCTGGATTCATCTCTCCCAATCCTTTATAGCGCTGGATGTAGATTCCTTTTTTCGTGGATTCCATCACGTGAGTGTAGAAGTCGTTGTAGTTCTCAAACTGAACTTCGTTTTCACCTTCAAGAATGGTCAAAGGCAGAGTGCTGATCGCCTGAATATCGGCCCAGATTTTTCTAAGCTCGATGATTTCAGAAGAACGCAGATTGTCCGTGCTGAATTTCGTCGTCATGCGGTCAGCATAACGAACGGTGTAGATGTCAGCATAGATTTTGCCTGTTTCAGCTTCTGTTTTAACTTCGCCTTTGTATTCAGTAATACCCAGGGTCTGATCAGAGTTAACCCAGGCACCCAGATCGGTAAGAACCTGTTCAATCTTTTTGGCATCTGTGAAGGTTTTTTCAAAGTCAGATACTTTACTCAACAGGAAGTATAAAACGTCCTTGTCGTATTTCTTGGAGGAAACACGCAGAAGATCATTGAAGCGCTGGATGTTCAGGATCAACTGACGCAGTTCTGTTTCCGGCAGGGACTCTTTACCTTTGATTTTGAAGTTTCCAAGACCGGAGCTAAGAAGATATTCCGTCAAAGCCGCTTCATTTTTCAGGTAAGTTTCCTCTTTGCCTTTTTTCGCGCGGTACAGAGGTGGCTGGGCGATATACACATAACCACGCTCAAGCACCAACGGCATCTGGCGATAGAAGAAGGTCAGAAGCAACGTCATGATGTGTGATCCATCGACGTCGGCATCGGTCATGATGATGATTTTGTGATAGCGGATTTTATCCACATTCACGTTGTCTTTGCCGATACCGGTACCCAATGCAGAGATGATGACCTTAATCTCTTCCGAAGAAATGATTTTATCGAAACGCGCTTTTTCGACGTTCAGGATTTTACCCTTCAACGGCAAGATCGCCTGAGTGCGACGGTCACGTCCTTGCTTTGCGGAACCACCCGCGGAGTCACCCTCCACCAGGTACAGTTCACAAAGAGCCGGATCACGTTCCTGACAGTCAGCCATTTTCCCTGGCAGGGATCCGCCATCCAAAACAGTTTTACGACGGGTCAGATCACGGGCTTTTCTGGCAGCTTCACGGGCACGTGCTGATTCCACACACTTGCCGATGATATTTTTTGCCACTGATGGATTGCGATCCATCCAGTCCGCAAGCTTTTCATTCACCATCGTCTCGACAATACCCTTAACTTCGGCATTACCAAGTTTGGTTTTTGTCTGACCTTCGAACTGAGGTTCACGAACTTTGACAGAGATCACAGCCGCCAAACCTTCACGGATGTCCTCACCCTCAAGGTTGGCTTTCAAATCTTTCAGAAGATTTTTTTCGGTCGCATACGCATTCGTTGTACGAGTCAAAGCGGCACGGAAGCCGACCAGGTGAGTACCACCTTCATGCGTGTTGATGTTGTTGCAATAAGTGAAAATGGATTCAGAGTAGGAGTCATTCCACTGCATGGCGATTTCCACGTCGACATTGTCTTTTTCGCCCTTGAAGTAAATCACTTCGTTGTGCAGGGATTTTTTGGACTGATTCATGTATTTGACGAATTCAGCCACACCTTCGGAGTACTGGAAGTCCTGTTTTTTACCGTTGCGTTCGTCGGTCAAAGAGATATGCAGGCCAGCATTCAAGAAAGCCAGTTCACGGAAACGGTTGGCAAGAGTGGTGAAATCGTAACTGAGAGTTTCGTCTTTGAAGATGGTGCGATCCGGTTTGAAAGTTACTTTCGTTCCGGTTTTTGTTGTTACTTCACCTTTTGCTACAGGAGCCAGAATTTTTCCACGCTCGTAGTTTTGTCTCCAGAAGTGTCCATCGCGCTGAACTTCAACTGACACACGGTCAGATAGTGCATTCACAACTGAAGCACCAACCCCGTGCAGACCGCCGGAAACTTTATAACCACCGCCGTCGAATTTACCACCAGCGTGCAAAACGGTCATAACCAGTTCCAGAGCGGATTTACCAGTTTGTGTTTGAGTCGCCACCGGAATACCACGACCGTCGTCTTCAACGGTGATGGATTCATCGGCATTGATGGACACACTGATTTTTTTGCAGTAGCCAGCCAAATGTTCGTCTACCGAGTTATCCACAATCTCATACACAAGGTGGTGATAACCTTTGAAAGCGGTATCCCCGATATACATCCCGGGACGCTTACGAACTGCTTCAAGACCTTCAAGAACCTGAATTGAATCGGCCGAATAGGATTTTTGTTCTTCTACTGACACTGGAACCCCTCATTGCTTTGCATACCCTTCGACACTCTCGAAGAAGTCGCGTTCATCATTCGCTTCCGGTTTAGAAACCGAAAGGATCTACTCAAGGATATGACCATCCTTGATGCGCACAACGGAAAGCTGATCGAGGCTGAAAGAGTCGGGTAACGTGAAATCCGTGGTCGTCACAAAAATCTGCGTATTGATCTCGTGTAAGAACGTAATCAGTGCATCTCTTTTGGCTTTATCGAGCTCGGAAAGTACGTCATCCAACATCAGCACAGGATAGGTCCCGTGAGCCTTCCTATGATACACAATTTGGGCCATTTTGAAAGAAAGAATGATCGCTCTCTGCTGCCCCTGGCTACAGAAAAATCGTGAGTCTTTTTGCCCATATAGGAACACAATATCGTGCTTATGTGGACCGACCAAACTTGTCCCGCTTGAGAGCTCCGCATCATGCAGTTCACGCAGACGTTTGGTGAGCGCATTTTCGACTTCTTCTCGTGTAAAACTCACCGCGTTTTGATCGGAAATCAGGTATTCCACCGAGATATCCACATTCATGTTACCGGAAATGTATTGCATGGCATTATTAAACTCTTTGGAGAGTCCTGCCAAAGCGGTGATGCGGGCATGGGTCAAATCGGTCGCTAAACGCACAAATTGGGGCTCCAGGGACTCCAAAAGTCCTTCCGTGACCGTTTTGTCCTGTAAGCCCTCTAAAAAGTTCTTAAGGATCTTGTTGCGCGTTTTCAGGGCTTTTCGATAATCCGCAATCAAACTCACATTTCGGCGGTCAAAAGTGACTAGCAGTTCATCCACCAATTCACGGCGATGATCAGCCCCTTCTTTGATTGAAGCCAGACTTTCCGGACTAAACACAACACTAGCGAAGATTTTTCGAACATCGGCCGAGTTCACACGTTTTTCGTTTAACGTCAGAACCTTGCGACTTTTTGAAAGTCCCATCTTCAGTTTGTAGTGAAGTTCATTTTGACTGATCAGCGCCTGGATGACGGATTCGCTGTACTGGGAATTAATCAAAGTGGAATTGTCAGAGTAGCGGAAGGAGTCCCCTTGAGAGATCATGTACATGGCCTCAAGGAGATTTGTTTTCCCTTGTCCGTTTTCCCCGAGGAAGACATTCACTCGAGGAGAAAAGGACAAGACCACGTCCCGATAATTTCGGAAATTAACCAGACGCAGTCGTTCGAAGATCATTAGATTCTCATCGGCATCACAACGCAGGTGTAAGTCTGATCGTTGTGAGGTCTCATCAAACCAGGGGACAGGTGATCGTTCAATTCAAAATCGATCTTGTCCTGGTTCATACTTGTCAGGATGTCGGTGATGTACTTGGCATTGAAACCAATTTTGATTTCGTTACCTGCGTAATCCACTTCGATTTCCTCTTTCGCATCACCCAGCTCTGGATTGTTGGAAGAAATTTCCATACGACCGTTGGATAGATTCAACAACACCGCTTTGGACTTTTGATTTGCCAACAAAGAAACGCGCTTCAGTGAAGTCAGGAATGCATCACGGCTGATCATCACTTTTTGCGGAAGCTTCTGTGGAATAAACTGTTGATAATTCGGGTACTTTCCTTCGATCAAACGAATCATCAGAATTGTTGATGAATGTTTCAATACGAATTGGGAGCCTTCCACAGCTATTTCCACAGTGCCTTCGATGCTTTCAAGAATTTTCTTAATTTCATGAAGACCTTTGCGTGGAATGATCACACCTTGAGTCGCATTCACTTTGATTTCTGAGGATGGTTTATTCACCAAACTCATACGGTGACCGTCAGTTGCCACCATTTTGAATCCAGACTGTGGATTGAGCTCAAAGAAGACGCCATTGAGGTGATAGCGAGTTTCGTCTGTGGAAACGGAGTAGATTGTTTTATCAATCATCTCTTTCAAAACTTGTGCATCAATTTTAATAAAAGCCTGAGAGTTGTAAGTTGGGAAGATTGGATATTCTTCAGCAGAGATACCCACAATCTTGGATGTGTACTTCCCTTGTTTGATCTCCAGCCAGTTATTTTCTTTTTTAATCAGAGTGATAGGGCCTTCAGAAAGTTCTTTGGCAATATCGAATAAACTTTTTGCACTGACGGCGACTTTGCCTGGTTGATGAACTTGAACTTTGATTTGGTCTGTCAGGCTGACTTCCAGATCTGTGGCAAAAACCTTCAACGTGTTTTGGTCTGCTTCCAGCAAAACATTGATCAAGATTGGCATTGTGTTGCGTTTCTCAACAATGTTCTGAGTTTTTCCGATAAGGCTTAACAGATCTCGCTTATCAATTTCTAATTTCATGAAAGACCCTCTTTTGAACGCTCTTATTATCTAATTCTATATATATAAATATCTAGTAGTAGTAGTAGGGGCGTGGAAAACCTAACAAATCCCCTAAGTGCATGTAAACACTAAAAAACATTTGTGGATAAAGACCCTGTACAACTTTGCAGTTTTTGAGCCTTTTTTGGGGGTAACTTTGATCCACATTTTAAGCCCCAAACTCTTCCACAACTCTTTCCACAGTCCACATTCACACCCCTGTGATATTGTGGATACGCTGTTCTAAATCTTCGATATCCTTGGCAATATCCTGGTCCGCTGCTTGTAGATTCTTAACCCGTTCCAGAGCATTCATCACAGTTGTGTGATCTTTACCACCAAAAGACTTCCCGATATCCACCAAAGATTTATCCAGGAACTTCTTAATCAGATACATCGCGATTTGACGTGGAACGACAATCGGCTTCGCTCGGGTGGAAGATTTTAGATCCAAAACACGCACCTTAAAGTGGTCAGCGACCAGCTTCATGATCTCTTCCACAGAAATAGTGGATTGAGTTTCGTGGTGCGATAGAATGCGCTTCACCAAGTCATAATCAATCGGAAGACCCTGGAGCTCAGAGAACATCTTTACTTTTTTCAGATTGCCTTCCAACTCTCTGATCGAGCGTTTGGATATTCTGGCTATGTAGTTCACGACGTCTTCAGGAAGGCGCACATTGAACTTTTCGGCCTTGTAGCGAAGGATGGCAATACGCGTTTCCAGATCCGGCATGGTGATGTCTGCGATCAACCCACGCTCCAAACGGGTGCGGCTGCGGTCTTCCAGGCCGTGGATATCTTTAGGCATCCGGTCACTGGCCAAGATGACCTGCTTACGGCTGTCGATGAAGCTGTTCACAGTGTGGAAAAACTCTTCCTGGACAGCCTCACCACGAGCAATAAACTGCACGTCGTCGACCAGAAGGATGTCGGAGTTCTCGCGGTATTTTTGGCGGAACTTATCCATTTCATGGCGGCGGATGGCTGAAATACACTCATTCATAAAGCGTTCAGCCGAGATGTATGTAATTCTAAGTTGCGGATATTGTTCGCGAATATGATTTCCAGCAGCGTGCAGCAAGTGGGTTTTACCCATTCCCACAGGTCCATATATATAGAGTGGGTTATAATCATCGGCCCCCGGATTACGGGCGACGTTAAAACAGGCGGCATGGGCAAATTCTGAGTTCTTCCCCACGACAAAGGTAGAGAATGTCAGATCTGAATTGAGACTATCCGTACTAGACCTTGGTTGAGTAGGCTGGATATTCTGAGCACGCGCCAATTGTGCCTGCAGGATCTCAGATCCACTTAAAAGCTCGTCCGGGGTGGAGGATGTCTCAATATGAGAATTTATTTTGTTCCCCGTAATACTGAACTCGACTTCAAAGGGTTTTCCATAAGTATCTGAAATCTCTGTATAAATCTTATCCTGAAGGTTCTCAATCACGAAGTATTGATGAAGGGCGTTGGGCACACCAAGGACCAGACGAGGGCGTTCGCTTGGCCCCGTGGTGCTGACGTACTCAATAGGGTCCAGCCAGGTATCCAACAACTTGTTATTGTCGTTCCTGCTTTTCATCTTGGTTTTGATAAGTGTCCAAAAAGACGAGTTTAATTCCACGTGTTTCCCCTCAAGTACCGGGTCCTCTTAACAAGGGGAGCTGAAGTTTTCAACAGTTGACCTTATTGCCGCATTGTGCTTTATTAATGCCCCACGTATC